>CAVWBG010000001.1:0-139485 GCA_963753175.1 uncultured Alphaproteobacteria bacterium
GGCTTCGCCAAGGCTCGCGAGAAGACGCAAAGTGACGTGCGCGACGAGGCACGCCGCGTGTCGTCGGACCCGTTGGCCGAAACATCCGGCCCGGCGGGAAGTTTGGCGATGTGTCCCGCGCGCAATTCGGTGTTTGGCGCGTGAACTTCGAGATCATCTACGCGATCGAGATCGGCAAGACGCTGATTCTCGCAGCGGTGATCTACTACATGGCCAATGAAATGATGGCCGGCCGGCAAAATTGGGCAATTCTGATCGCTTATGTCGGCGCGCTGCGATTGGTGCTGATGGCCTGCACGCAAGCTATCCGCGCTTATGCCAGCGTGAGCCGCTTCTATCCGCAAATCAGCCGCTACTCCCTCTTCACCAAGGACATCCAGCATCTCGACGACTATCCCGTTTGTCAAGGTGAGGCGCCGGCGATACATTGCTTCTCGGCACCCTCAACAACGGCGACGATATCATAGCGGCGGCGGGAGAACGGCATGCCTTGGCGACCACCGATTCTATTCGCGAACTGAAATTCGCTCTGTTCCATGCAAGGTCGAAAACGACGAGCGGACCACTCGGGTTTCGGTGTTCGATCTGAAGGATGCACCGGACGCGGACGCAGCGATCTTGTTGGTGAATGCCGATCAGATAGAAGACACCGGTGGCGACGGGCTTCGGCAGCACGACACGCTTCTCGCCGGCAGGGCGTGCGCTGATCATCTATCGCACGACCGCCAAGATCGGCGAGTTTGGGGAGAAGCGATTGCTGGTGATCGAGGATGGAGAATTTCGCCGCCTTGAAATTATCGGAACGCCGGAAGGCGATGCGGCGCTTGCGGAGTTCGGACGCCAGATGCGCGCACGCCGCGCCAAAACTCGACGACGAGGAAGAGGATGAGCTGGAGGATGACGACCTATGACGGGGAAGGGCGACATGCGTGGCCCCGACTTCCTTGTCATCGGAGCGCAGCGGGCTGGTACCACATGGATTCATCTGCTGCTCAGGCAGCATAAGGCGCTTTGGCTTGCCTCCGGTGAAAGAGCTGCACTATTTCGACAAGCCGGAGGTGAGCCGCACCTGACCGACGACAAGGAGCTTGCGCCGCGTCATTCTGCTCGCGCTTTACGCGCCGAGCCTGTGGCATTTTCCGTATTTGCTCGGAAAGCGAAATCAGGATTGGTATGTGCGGCTTTTCCGCAAGGCTCGAGCCAAGGGCTTGATCACCGGCGAGATCACGCCGGCCTATGCCACCTTGGACGACGAGGTATGGCGCCGCATCCACGCCATGAATGACAAGATCAAGCTGATCTTTGTCATGCGCGATCCGGTGGATCGGGTGTGGTCGTCGATCAACAATACCGCGAAGAAGAACAGGCTGAATGGCGAACTGACGATGGCAACGGCATTGAAACGCGCGCATTCCTCCGGACCGACGCTGCGCTCGGACTATCCCGACACCATCCGCCGTCTCGAGTCCATCTTTCCCTGCAGACCAGCTCTATTTCTGTTTCTTCGACGATCTGCGCGCGCGTCCGGCCGAATTTGCTCGTGGGCTGCTCTCATTCTTGGGCGTCGAGCCCGGCGATGTCGGCAAGCTGCTGCCCGCGGAGGCGGTCAATGTGGTAGCGGCCAACAAACCGATCCCGCCGGAATTTGAGCGAGAGATGGCCGAGGACCTATCTTCCCCTCGTCGAGCAACTCTGTGAGCGCTTCGACGGCGCGCCGCACGAACTGGCGGACGCGCTATGAGAAGCTGATCCAGCGCCACGAGTGACGACTGCTTCTCAGCTGTCAGCAGTTCCGCCGAAAGGAATGAACTTGACGTGAAGATTCTCTACATCACGAGCCTGAGCCATAGCGGATCGACGCTTCTCGACGTGCTGCTCAACGCGCATCCCGACATTATTTCCATGGGCGAGTTGAAGCAGCTCGGTCGTTTCGCGCGCTTTGAGAAGCCGCGTGCCCCGCAGGGACCTCGTGCCAAGAGGGTCAACGAATCCGCGCCGGTCATCCATGCACCTGCGGCGCCGAGACGCTCTGGTCATGCCCGGTTTGGAGCAAGGTGAGCAAGCTGACCGAGGCCAGTTGCCGGCACAAAATCGACCAACTCAATGTCGAGAACTACAAGGACGTGGAGGGCTTTAATCGCGACAACGTGGCGCTGTTCAAGGCCATCGCCAAAGTCGTCGGGCAAGAAACTATTATCGTCGATTCCTCCAAGCATCGGGATCGCTTGAGCCTGCTCCTTGCCAATCCCGACCTCGACGTGTTTCCGATCTTTCCTGCTCCGCAATCCCAAAGGTCAGATCTGCTCGTCCTTGCAGAAGAATTCTGGGAGACATGTCCAAGCTGATCTATCGCTATGTCCGACCAATCGTGAGATCCTACGACATGGTGAAGCCAGTATCCCCATGCGGTCGTCCACTACGAACAGTCTGGTTCGACATCCGGAGCGGACCTTAGGCACACTGCTGCACCAGATTGGGTTGGAATTCGATCCACGCAGCTCGATTGGACAAACCAGGTCCGCCACAATGTCGGCGGCAATCACATGCGCTGGAGCGAGGAGAGCAAACTCAGTTGGACGAGACTTGGCGCGATGAGACTCACCTTCGCGCAGAAATTTGCCATCGACACAGGCACGCTTGCCGGGACGCTATCCTTTCCTTAGGATGGGATTTCGTTACGATTTAGGGTTGGTTGTCCGCCGCCATGCGCCTTCTCGTCGTAACCGAGTCGCTAGGAACGGGCGGAACCGAGAGCCATCTCATCCGGCTTCTGCCGCTGCTCGCTCGACGCGGGGTCGACGTCGCGGTTTTTTGCATGACGGAACGTGGAAGCCGCGCGGCCGAGCTGGAGCGGGCCGGCATCCAAATATTTGCCGCGCGATCGCGTTCCGGCCGTCATGGCACGCGGCTGCGGCATCCCGTGCATGCGGCTATCGCAGGCGTGAAGCTGCATCGTCTGTTGCGCCGCTTCCGTCCCGACATCGTGCAGTTCTATTTACCGGGACCGTATCTCGTCGGAGCGCCTGTCGCGCTTAGCTCGCGCGTACCCGTCAAGATCATGAGTCGCCGCTCGCTCTCGCGTTATCAGCGCAATCTGCCCGCGGTCGCATCCATCGAGCGCTTCCTGCACGGCTACATGGATGCCGTGACCGGTAATTCTCGCGCCGTGATCAAAGAGCTCGTCGCGGAAGGGGTTCCTAAAGCGAAGCTGCACCTCATCTATAACGGGATCGATGTCGCGACTAGCATGGACCGGAGCGAGGCGCGCAGTGTACTCGGCGTAGATAATGACGTGCTGGTTGGCGTCATGGTCGCCAACCTGATCCCCTATAAGGGCCATCACGATCTGATCGAAGGTTTTGGTCTCGTCACCAAGCAACTGCCGGCAGGTTGGCGCGTGCTTCTTGCGGGACGGGACGAGGGCTTGAGGCCTGAGCTCGAGGCGCTCGCCGCCAAGCGTGGCATTGTTGAAAATGTCGTCTTTCTTGGCGAGCGCTCGGACGTGCCCCTCCTCCTCGCCGCCGCCGACTTTGGTCTTCTCACCTCGCACGAAGAAGGCTTTTCCAATGTCGTGCTCGAAGGCATGGCGGCTTCCTTGCCGATGATCGTCACCGACGTGGGCGGCAACGCCGAAGCCGTGCTTGATGGGGCGACTGGGTTCGTGGTGCCGCCGAACGAGCCCAAAGCGATTGGGGAGGCCGTGTTGCGGCTTGCGCGCGATCACAATCTCAGAGCATCTCTCGGAGATGCGGGACGCAAGCGCGTCGCAGAGCATTTCTCGATGGAGTCCTGCCAGAACGCTCATCTCGAACTCTACCGCACGCTGCTCGCTAAATGAAGAACAGCCAAGTCAGCACTGCGAACAACGGCAGCAAAATCGCGCCAGACCACAGCATATAGCCGAAGAAGCTCGGCATCTTGATGCCGCGCTCCTCGCAGATCGACCGCACCATGAAGTTGGGCGCATTGCCGATATAGGTCAGCGCGCCCATGAACACTGCGCCCGCTGAAATCGCCAGCAACGTGCCGGCAAGCGGCCCCATCAACTTCTCCGCATCGCCGCCGGCCAGATTGAAGAACACGAGATAGGTGGGCGCGTTGTCGAGGAAGCTCGACAATATTCCCGTCATCCAGAAATAGGCGGCCTCGATCGGCGTCCCATCTGGCGCAGAAACGAGTGCCAGCAGCGGCGCCAGCGCGCCGTCAGTGCCTGCGCGCAACACCGCGAGGGCGGGCACGATGGTGATGAAGATGGCGGCGAACAGGATCGCCACCTCCTGTATTGGAACCCAGGTGAAGGCGTTCTCGACGCGGATCGATTGTCGCGTTGTTCTCCACGACACATAACTCAGGGCGAGGAGGATGAGGTCGCGCACGAGCCCACCCAAGGGCACCTCGATGCCTAAGCCGATGGGCACGACATTGCCGTGGTCCCACAGCCCGCTTGCCAGCACCGCCCCGACGACCAAACCGAGATAGAGCACGTTGTGCAATCCCTCGATGCGGATGTGTCGGGGCGCGCGGCTTTGCTTTTTGATTTTGTCGCCCTCATGTCGCCAAGCCAGCCAATCGATCAGATAGAACAGGAGCAAGAGGCTTACGCTCAAGAGCACCATCGGCGCGAACATTGCCTCGGTGACCCAGAAGAAATCGACGCCCTTGATGAAGCCAAGAAACAGCGGTGGATCCCCGAGCGGTGTCAGCGCGCCGCCAATATTGGCCACAAGAAAGATAAAGAAGACAAAGACGTGGACGTTGCGTCGCCGGTTCTGGTTGGCCTCGATCATCGGCCGGATCAGCAACATCGACGCGCCGGTCGTGCCGACCACGCTCGCGGACAATGTGCCCAACGTGAGCATCGCGGTATTGGTCGCCGGCGTGCCGACGAGATTGCTGCTCACCCGGATGCCCCCGGCCACGACGAAGAGTGCGAACAGGAGGATGATGAAGGGGAGGTAGTCGAGCAGCAGCGCATGCAGCGTCTCCAGCGTGGTTGTCGCGATGCCGAACACGAAAGCGCAGGGCACGAGGAAGGCGAGGGCCCAGAAGGCGGCGACCTTGCCGAAATGATGCTCCCAGAAATGCGGGGCGAGCAGCGGCAAAATCGCGATGGAGAGCAACAGGCCTGCAAAAGGCAGCGACCAAACCAGGCTCAAGCTCGCGCCGTCGAGATGCAAGTTGCTCACAGTCTCCAATTCTCGCCCCCTACGATCTCGGCACGATGACCCGAAGCGCTCCCGGCAGCGAGCGATAATGCAATGGCGGATGCATGGTCCCCACATCGCCGTCAAGCGCCACCGGCAAACGAGTGGCGCGCGAACTGATCGTAACCTTATCCAGCTCAAAGCGTTCGATGTCGCGCTTTGGATCGAGCCTGCCGAGGCACAAATGCAAGAAGGCTCGGAACAGTCCAAGCGGCGTGGGTTGCTTTACCACGCAGAGGAAGAGCTTGCCGTCATCGACCGCTTTGCGTCGTCCGAGGCTTGTCAGCTCCATCTTATATTCGTTGTTGCCGACGAACACGCACGGCGTGCGATAGGTCTTGGTCCAGTCTTTCGTCTGGATCGTCAGCAGCTTGCGGGGATATTGGCGAACCGTGTGCAACATCGCAGGGATCGTCGCCAGCCATTTCGCGACCGCATGCCGCTTCCTTAAGCGGTCGCGATCGCTGACGAGATAAGGATAGATCCCGATCGAGGAATTGTTGATGAAGATTTTGCCGTTGACCGAGGCGAGATCGATGGTGCGGCGCTTACCCTTAGCGATGGTCTTGACGGCCTCGTCAAGGTCGAGCGGCAGGCCAAGGTCTTTGGCGAAATGATTGCGCGTGCCAAGCGGCAGCACGCCGAGCGGGATCGAACTGCGAGCAAGCGCGCTCGCGACCAGGCGGATGCTACCGTCGCCGCCGCCCGCGACCACAGCATCGATTTTGCCGAGCTTGGCGCGCCTCACCGCCGCCTTGGCGGCTTTATGCAGATCGTGTCGCTTGACGATGGCAATCTCAGCCGCAACGCCATGCTTGGCGAACGACGCCGCCAGGCGAGACTCCAGAGTGTCATTGGCGGCGTGCTGTACCGCGCCTGCGGATGCGTTGAGAAGCGCGACGACTTTCACCTGCCGCCCAACGCGAGGAGGAGGGGGAAGCTCATCCCTTCTTCGCCTCGTCGATATAGAGGTCGCGGAACAGCTTGGCGATCGGGCCCGGGCGCCCATCACCGATCTTGATCCCATCGATCTCGACGATCGGCAGCACGAAGGCAGACGCAGCACTCATGAAGGCTTCGCGCGCGGAAAGCGCCTCCGTCCACGGTGAACGGCCGTTCCTCGACCTGAACGCCCTCGATTTCGGCGAGCCTGAGCACGGAGCGGCGTGTCACCCCCGGCAGAATATGATGCCCGAGCGGCTGGGTGCGGACGATGCCGTCTTTGTCGACAATGAAGGCGGAAGACGAAGTGCCCTCGGTCACGTAGCCGTCCTCGACCATCCAGGCCTCATAGGCGCCTTTCAGCTTGGCCGCTTGCTTGCCCATCGCCTGTCCGAGCATGGCGGTCGATTTGATGTCGCGCCGCTTCCAACGAATATCGGGGATGGTGATGATCTTGACGCCTGTGGTCGCGTAAGGGTTGTCGATCAGGGGCCGGCTTTGGGTGAAGGCGACCACGGTCGGCTCGGCGTCTTCCGGATAGGCAAAATCGCGATCCGCCACGCCACGCGTGATCTCGATATAGACGATACCCTCATCGAGCTTTGTTCCGCGCGATCAGCTCGTCATGCAGCGCGCGAAGCTCGTCATAGGTGAGGGGAGGAGCTGAAGCGCGATCTCCCGCAGTCGAACGGTCGAGCCGTGACAAATGCGCGGCAAAGTCGAGCAGCTTGCCCTCGACCACCGCCGTCACCTCATAGATACCGTCGCCGAACAGGAAGGCGCGGTCGAAGACGGAGATCTTCGCCTCCTCTTCCGGCACGTAGCTGCCATTCACATAGACGATGCGGGACATAGGCTTGAGGTGTCAGGCGTTTGATCCTACGCCTTCGACACGCAAGCCAGCCTGGTCGATCAGGGCGCGATCGTCGGACGTGTCGGGATTACCAGTGGTGAGAAGTTTGTCGCCGTAGAAGATCGAATTCGCGCCGGCGAGGAAGCAAAGGATCTGCGCCTCTTTGGTCAGCGCCTGACGTCCGGCCGAAAGCCGCACGCGCGACAACGGCATCATGATCCGCGCCGCCGCCACCATGCGCACCAGATCGAGCGGATCGACCGGTGGCGTGTCCTCCAGCGGAGTGCCGCGCACCGAGACCAGCGCGTTGACCGGCACGCTCTCGGGGTGCGGATTGAGATTGGCGAGTGTCTCCAACAGGCGCGCGCGATCGCGGATGCTCTCGCCCATGCCGATAATGCCGCCGCAGCAAACTTGTACGCCGGCGCGGCGCACGCGCTTCAGCGTCTCGAGGCGATCTTGGTAGGTGCGGGTGGTGACGATGGCGCCGTAAAACTCGGGCGAGGTATCGAGATTGTGGTTATAGGCGGTGAGCCCGGCCTCGGCGAGACGATCGGCCTGCTCTTGCGTCAACATGCCGAGGGTGACGCAAGCCTCCATGCCGAGCTGGCGGACGCCCTTGACCATCACCAGCACGCTGTCGAAATCCTCGCCGTCTTTCACCTCGCGCCAGGCAGCGCCCATGCAGAAGCGCGACGCGCCTTCGTTCTTGGCGAGCTTCGCCTTGGCGAGCACGTCGTCGACATCGAGCAGCGCCTCGCGCTGCATACCCGGTCTTCTTGGCGTAATGCGCCGATTGCGGGCAATAGGCGCAGTCCTCGGGGCAGGCGCCGGTCTTGATCGAGAGCAGGCTCGCGAGCTGCACCGTGCCGTCTTCGTGGTGGCGCCGATGCACGTCGCGCGCCTGGTCGACCAGCTCGAGGAGCGGCTTCGTCAGCAGCTCAATGACCTCGTCCCGGGTCCAATCGTGGCGCGTTAAGCCGTCTTTCCGGCTTTCAGTGCCATGAGAAGCTCGTATGCCCGTTGCCGTTGATAGGATTCGCGTTTTTTTGAAGCTCTGTCATGGATTTGGACTGGTTGCTGCCCCTCTTAGCCTCCGCTAATACAGGATCATGGGAACGAGCGAAAGCAGGTACAGGGCCTTTCTCGAGGGCCGCGGCCGCGAGGGCCTGCGCCGCGAATTGATCCAATTCGAGGTCCTGGACGCGCGCTCCGTCAAGGTGGCCGGCAAGACCTATGTCAATCTCGCCAGCAACGACTATCTGGGCTTGCGGTTCCACCCCGAGGTGATCAAGCGGGCGAGCGAATGGGCTTCTCTCTATGGCACCGGCTCCGGCGCCTCGCGCCATGTCACCGGCAATCTCTCCGCCTTCGACGCGCTTGAGGCGAAGCTCGCGCGGCTGAAGGGCAAGGAGGCGGCGCTGATCATGGCCTCCGGCTTCCAGACCAATGGCGCGGTGCTGCAGGCGCTGCTCGACAAGGCGGTGCTCGGCGAGGAGCCGCTCGTCTTCTCCGACCGGTTCAACCACGCCAGCATGCATTTCGGCTGCCTCGCGGCCGGCGCGCGGCAGATCCGCTACCGCCATGCCGATCCGCATCACCTCGCGCAACTTCTAAGTCAATATCAAAGCGATACCCGCCCCAAGTTCATTCTCACCGAGAGCGTCTTCTCGATGGATGGCGACGTCGCGCCGATTGCGGAGATCGCAGCCCTCGCGCGCGAGCACGACGCCATGCTCTTCGTCGATGACGCGCATGGCACCGGCATTCTCGGCCCGCATGGTGCAGGCCTATCGGCCGGCGCCGACTTCGCCATCGGCACCTTCTCCAAGGCGCTTGGCGGCTTCGGCGGCTATGTCGCCTGCTCGGAGACGGTGCGCGACTATCTCGTCAATCGTTGCAGCGGATTGATCTATTCCACGGCGCTGCCGCCGCCTGTGCTCGGCGCCATGGATGCGGCGCTCGATCTTCTGCCGGCGATGGATCGTGAGCGCGCGCATGTGGCGAGCCTCTCCGCTCGCTTCCGCGACGGCGCCTACGCGCTCGGCCTCGACACTGGAGGCTCCTCGACCCAGATCGTGCCGGTGATCGTCGGCACGCCCGAGGCAGCGCTTTCGATGAGCGGCGAGCTCCGGCGCGGTGGCTTCTGGGCCGCAGCGATCAGGCCGCCGACCGTGCCCAACGGCACCGCGCGGTTGAGACTGGCTTTCACCGCGGCGCATGAAGAGCTCTGATATCGATCGGCTCTTGGACATCTTCCAGGCGCAAGAGCCGCCGCGCCGGGCGACGGCGCATTGACCGCAAGCCGCATGCGCTTCGTGCTGGTCCATGGCTGGGGCTTCCACGCCGGCATCTGGGACGAGTTTGCCGGACATCTGCCGAACGCTGAGATCGCCCGCGTCGATCTCGGCTTCATCAAAGGCGGTCCGAAGAGGCGTGAGCGATTGGCCCGAAGACAGCATCGCCGTCGGACACTCACTCGGATTGTTGTGGCTGCTCAAGCAAGGGCAGGGGCGTTTCCGCGCTCTCGTCAGCATCCAGGGCTTCGATTGCTTCTCCTGCCACATCCCGAAGTCGCGCGTGCTTGGCATGCAGCGTACCCTCAAGAGAGATGCCGACGCCACCTTGCGCGCCTTCTGGAAAGCTTGCGGCACGGAGCCTTTCGCCGCGAAGGACGCGCTCAATGTCGAAGCGCTCGGCAATGGGCTCGACTGGCTCGCCTCCTGGGATGCTCGGGAGGAGCGGCGAGCATTGAGCTGCCCCACGCTCGCTCTCGCCTCGCGGGACGACGCAATCGTGCCGCCGTCGATGAGCGAGACCATCTGGAACGGCGATGTTATATGGTCGGAAACCGGCGGCCACGCGCTTCCGCTGTTGCGCGCCGAGTGGTGCGCCTCACAAGTCATTGAATTTGCTCATGCAATACGCTCGTAACATCGCCATTGCCCGAAGCTTCGGCGCCCGCGCCAATCGACTATGAGCGCCACGCCGATCTGCAAGCGGAGCATCGCCGACCGGCTCGCACTCCTGCTGCCGCCGCTCGACGCCCCGCGCGTGCTCGAGCTTGGCTGCGGCACCGGTCTCCTCAGCCGCCATCTGCTTGCGCAATATCCCGACGGGAATTTCGTCTTCACCGATCTCGCGAAAACCATGTTGGAGCAATGCCGGCTGAATCTCGGCGTCCAAGCGCGGGGGCGCGCTCGTTTCATCCAGATGGACGGCAGCAAGCCTGACGCGGGGTTAGGGAGCTTCGATCTGATCGCCACCAGCATGGCGCTGCATTGGCTGAGCGATCCTGTCGCGAGCCTCGATCGCCTTGCGCTCGCTCCTCGCGCCGCATGGAATTCTGCTTTTCGCCGCGCTCGGACCTGAGAGCTTCACCGAATGGCGGAATGTGCTCGAAGCGGAAAGTCTGCCGAACGGCGTGATCACGACTCCGCCGCTTCCCGGCATCGTCGCCGAGGAGCGAACCATCGTCGATGCGCTCGACGCTTGCTTTCTTGCGCCGCATGAAGCGCGTTGGCGGCACCACGCCGCGCGAGGGCTACGCGAAATTGTCGCCAGGCCAACTCCGTCGGGCCATTCGCGAGTGCGATGCGAAGACCGGCGGCCGCATCACCTGGCACATCGTCTATGGCCGACTCGGCGCTCTATGAGCCCGTTGCGTCAAGGCTTTCGACGAGACCGGCATAGGCTCGGCCCAATTCCTCATCGGTGATGCAATAAGGCGGCATCAGATAGACGGTCGATCCGAGCGGCCTGATGTTCAGGCCGTGCGCCAGATACCAGTTGCGTAGGTTCGTGCTCCGCTTCGATTGATATTCGTCTGGACCTTTCAGATCGAAGGCGAGGATCGATCCGATCACGCGCGCCCGCTCGACTCCGTCCCGCGATGCAAGCTCAGGCAGGAATGCGCGATGGCGCTTCTCGATCCGCGCAATGCGGGTGAGCGTTTTCTCCTCCTCGAACAGTTGCAACGAGCGCAGCGCCACCGCGCAAGCGAGCGGATTGGCGGTGAAGGAATGACCATGCGGCAGCGCCCGGTCGAAACTATCGCCAAGAAATGCCTCGAACACATGTCCCGCGCCGCGGTCACCGCCATCGGCATGTATCCGGAGGTCAGTCCCTTCGACAGGCAGACCAGGTCCGGGACAACGCCAGCTTGTTCCATGGCAAACATCGTCCCCGTTCGCCCAAAACCGGTCGCCACTTCGTCGAAAATCACCAACACACGGGCCGCATGTGCCAAATCGACGACAGATTTCAGGAAACTCGGCCGGCAGATGCGCATGCCGCCTGCGCCTTGCAGCAGCGGCTCGATAATCAGCGCCGCGACGTCTTGCGGCGATACTGAAAGCTCTGCTTCGAGCGCCGACAGCGCGCCTGCCTCGCGCTCTTCGACCGAGACGTCGCCCTCGAAAGTGGACGGAAACGGCACCACGGCGACTTGCGTCATGAACTCGCGGAACGGCGCGAAAAAGCCGGAGCCGCGGCCGACCGACATCGCGCCGAGCGTATCGCCGTGATAGCCGCGATCGAACGCGATCAGCGTGCGGCGGGTCTCGCCGCGATTGATCCAATATTGATAGGCGATCTTGAGCGCGACCTCGACCGCGGTGGAGCCGTCGTCGGAAAAGAAGATCCGGTTGAGATCGCCGGGAAGGAGCGTGGCCAGCGCCGCCGAAAGCTCAACCGCCGGCCGATGCGTGAAGCCCGCGAACATCACATGCTCGACACGCTCCGCCTGCTCGGCGAGCGCCGCGTTGATTTTCGGATGGGCATGGCCATGCGTGCAGGTCCACCAGGACGAGATGAGGTCGAGCATCTCGTTACCGTCCGCGTCGAACAGCGAAGCATTCTTCGCCCGCGCGATGAGGATCGGGTCCTCGGCGGTGCCATGCTGGGTGAACGGATGCCAGACATGACGTTTGTCCAATGCGATCAGCGCCGCGACCGCATCCTTGTCGATCCGGTCGGTCATGATGTGCTTCTCGCCAGCTCGCCGAGATCGAGCTCTGGCTCGATGCCGCGAAGCGTTGCCCGCGTAGAGTCTCTCGAGCTTGGGAATCTCGGCGAGGATCGGCACCCGTCCATAGCGCTCGATGGCCACCCGATTATGCGGCATCTCGGGTCCGTTGATCACGACACCGGCAATTTCGAGTCCGCGCCGCCGCAGCGCCTCGAGCGACAGCAGCGTATGATTGATGGTACCGAGCGTCGAGCGGGCAACGAGGATAACAGGTAGATGGAGCTCGGCGGCGAGATCGATGACGAAGGCATTGTCGTTGAGCGGCACCATCAGCCCACCTGCGCCTTCGACCACGAGCGGGCGATCGCAAACTGGCGCATGCAGCCTCGCCATGTCGATGCCAATGCCTTCGCGCTTCGCGGCTTCATGCGGCGACAGCGGTTCTCTCAAAATGTAAGCCTCTGGAAGGATTCGATCTTCCGGCACCTCCGCCAAGCGCCGGACGGTCATCGAGTCGGTCTCGGGTTCGGTGCCGGCCTGCACCGGCTTCCAATAACAGGCATTAAGATGGGACAGCAGCCAAGCCGAGACGACGGTCTTGCCGACATCGGTATCGGTCCCGGTGACGAAAAAGCCTTGCACGCAAAACCCATCCAGATGGCTGGCAAAAGACGACGCCGGGACTGTACAGTCCTGTTATGGCAAGGCAAATAGAGTTCTCGCGTAATCCGCCAAGGCTTCGCCGCGTGCCATCCTTCCCTTTGCAAGTCCTCATCCGCCTCTGCGCCGCTGTCGCATTGCTTGCCTGCCTCGCCATGCCGGCGACCGCCAAGACCTTGCGTATGGCCTATGACGCCGACCCAACCTCTCTCGACCCGCACGAGCAGTTGGCAAGCGCCACGTTGCAACTCTCCCATCTCGTCTTCGACCCGCTGGTCCGCTTCCGCCAGGACATGAGCTTGGAGCCGCGCCTGGCGAAGAGCTGGGAGCAGATCGACGCGAACACCACGCGCTTTCATTTGCGCGACGGCGTGCATTTCCATTCCGGCCGCACGCTCACCGCGGACGATGTTGTCTGGACCTTCAACCGGCTGAAACGAAGCCCCGACTTCAAAGGTCTGTTCGAGCCGTTCAGCGAGGCGAGGGCGGTCGATCCGCTCACCGTCGATCTGATCACCAAGACGCCCTATCCTCTGGTGCTCAATCTCGCGACTTACATCTTTCCGATGGACCGCGAATTCTATTCCGGCAATGACGAGCGCGGGAAGCCGAAGGACGACGTCGTCAAGCACGGCGCCTCCTTCGCCTCCGGAAATGTAAGCGGCACCGGGCCGTTCGTGGTCACCGAGCGCGAGCAGGGCGTGAAGCTGAATTTCAAGCGCTTCGCCGATTATTGGGACAAGGCCTCGCCCGGCAATGTCGATGCAGATCGTCTTCACGCCGATCAAGGAACCGGCGACACGCGTTTCGGCATTGCTTGCCGGCGATGTGGATTTCATCGCGCCGGTGCCGCCGACCGATTTCACCCGCGTGAAGTCCGATTCGTGCTGCCAGCTGATCACCATGCCATCGACCCGCATCCTCACCTTCGAGCTCAATGAGAACAGCCAGGCTGCGTTCAAAGACCCACGCGTCAGGCTGGCGGTCAATCTCGCCATCAACCGCGACGGCATCGTGTCGAAAATCATGCGTGGCTTCGGCACGCCTGCCGGCGAGCTGAGCCCGCCTGGCTATGCCGGTCACGATCCGGCGCTTGCACCGCGCTACGATCTCGACAAGGCGAAGCAGTTGATGAAGGAGGCGGGATACGAGAACGGCTTCTCCGTCACCATGATGGCGCCGAACAATCGCTACATCGAGGATGCGCGCGTCGCCGAGGCGGTCGCCGCCATGCTCGCCAAGATCAATATCAAGGTCGATCTGCAAACCATGCCGAAGGCGCAATATTGGCAGCGCTTCGACGAGCGTGCCGCCGATATCATGATGATCGGCTGGCAATCGGACACGCAAGACTCGGCGAATTTCTACGAGTTCCTCGTCATGACCCCGGACAAGGCGACCGGCTACGGTCAGTACAATGCCGGCAATTATTCCAACCCGGAGGTCGACAGACTCACGGTGCAGACTCAGTCGATGCTCGACCTGAAAGCGCGCGGCGAGGTTCTGAAGAAGATCGAGCGCATTCTCTACGACGATGCGGCGATCGTGCCGCTGCACTGGCAGCATCTCTCCTGGGCCGCGCGGAACAACGTTCGGATCGCGCCGGTTCTGAATGTGATCGACATGCCTTATCTGGGCGACCTGGTCATCGAGTAGCTGGCGCCGCGACCCGGTCCGATGTAAACTTCAACTTGCTGCTCGGAAGCATCCCTCGGAAATCTAAGGCTTTTTGCGCCGGGAGCAGGGGGGACGGGCCATGACTGCGGCTTTCTTGCGGATTGATGCTCGCCCGCATTTGCCTGCGCGGGACCGTGCCATGGCAACCATGGCGGTTCTTGGCTTGCTCACGGGTCTCATTTCATGCGTGCCGTCGCCGCTGCCCGATATCCGTTGGGACGACCCTGAAATTCTCATCAATGCGCGAAGCATCCCGCTTCATGCCGGAATTGCCTTTGGCGCCATGCTCGCGGGCGTGACCTGGCTCTGGCTGACACGGGACCGGCTCAAATGCCTGCTCGTCTTCGCCTTCGGGCTCGGCGCCTGGCTGGTCGCCGTCAACACGGCGAATGAGGTATTTTCGAATGTCGTCGCCTCGGACCTGTTCGGCACCACGAACGGCGCCAAGGACAACCGTGAGATTCTGGGCCTGCTTGTTGGGGGCCTGGCCGGTGGGGCCGCCGGCTCCGGCCTCGCCACCTTCGGCCTGGGCTTTGCCACCCCATCGATCCGGCGCATGCCGGCGGCGCTACCGATTGTCGCCACCGGCACCGCGCTCGGGCTTCTGCTTTACCCTGCTGCCGATCTCGACTTTCTGCCGCTCTTGCTGGTGCCGTGGCAGACGCTGGTTGCCGCCTCCATTGGCTACGCCCTGACCTTGCCAAAAACGTGAGAAGAGCGCCTCAATTGCCTCGTTGCCGTCGACTCAACGCTGGGGCGAGATGAAGGCGCTTGGTTTTTTTCTGCGGCGTGCCGGTCAGGCGCTTCTGGTGATGCTCGTCATCGCCATCATCGCATTCGCAGTGAGGACGGCCCTCGGCGATCCGTTGCGCGAGATCGTGGGCGAGGCCGTGCCGGAAGCCGAGCGCGCGGCGCTTCGCCACGAGCTCGGGCTCGATGCACCCTGGCCGGTGCAACTCGGCCGCTATCTCGGTAACGCGGCGCAGGGCGATCTCGGTAGCTCTTACATCTACAAACGCTCGACGCTGCAGATCGTGCTCGCCAAGTTCCCGGCGAGTTTCGAGTTGGTGTTCGCCGCGAGCCTCATCGTGCTCCTCGTCTCGCTTCCCGCCGGCATTTACTGCGCCGTGCGCCAGAATTCGCTCGGCGCAAGATTGATCCTCGGCTTCAGCGTGCTTGGGATTTCCGTCCCCGTCTTTCTCACCGGCATTTTCCTGATCACCATCTTTTCCGTCTGGCTCGGCTGGCTGCCGGCCTTCGGTCGCGGCGAGACGGTGAAGCTTTGGTTTTGGGAGACCGGCCTGCTGACGCGCGACGGACTCGCGCATCTGATCCTTCCCGCGCTCACGCTCTCCTCGATCCTGCTGCCGCTCTTCATCAGGCTGGTGCGCTCCGCGATGTTGGAGGAGTTGGGCCGCGACTATGTCCGTACCGCACGCGCCAAGGGCGCCTCGCATCTCCGCGTCTGGATCCGTCATGCGCTCCGCAACGCGCTGATCCCGCTGGTGGCCGTTGGTGGACTTCAGATCGGCAATCTGATCGCCTTCACGCTCCTGACCGAGACCGTGTTTCAATGGCCGGGCATGGGCTTCCTCTTTCTCGAAGCCGTCTCCCGCGCCGACATTCCTCTGATTACGACCTATCTGATTGCCGTCGGCTTCCTCTTCGTCGTCACCAATACGCTTGTCGATCTGATCAGTCTTCGAACTCGATCCGCGGATCCAGCTCGAGGGGCGGCGATGACCATGTCCGTCCCCGATTGGCGTCTCTCCGCCAGCATCATTCTCAACATGCGACCGAGCACAGTGGTTGCGGCGGTTCTCCTTGGCTTGATCGCGCTGGCCGCGCTTCTGGCACCGCTGATCGCGCCGCAAAATCCCTTCGACCTTGCCAGCCTCGACGTGCTCGACGCCGAGATCCCGCCCTCTTGGCTGCAAGGCGGCGATGCGCGCTTTCCGCTCGGCACCGACGCGCAAGGCCGCGACCTCTTAAGCGCCATCCTCTATGGCACCCGCATCTCACTGATCGTCGGTGTTCTTGCAGTTCTCATCCAAGCCGCGATCGGCGTGCCGCTCGGACTTCTCGCCGGCTATCGCGGCGGCGTTGCCGACAGTTTCGTTGTCCGTGCCGCGGATGTTCAACTCTCGCTGTCCACGCTGATGCTCGCCATCATCGCCATGGCGCTGGTCCGCGCCTGGCTCGGCGGGGAGGGCTTGGGCACCTACGCCGTGCCGCTCCTTGTTCTCGTCATCGGCCTGGCGGAGTGGCCCTATTTCGCCCGCACGGCGCGCGCCGCGACCCATGTCGAGGCCGCGAAGGATTATGTGTTGGCGGCACGCGCGCTCGGCGGAAGCGACCGCGCCATCCTCTTCCGCCACATCCTGCCGAACATTCTCTCGCCGCTGATCGTGATGGGAACCACGCAAGTCGCGGGCGCCATCATGGCGGAGGCCGCGTTGTCGTTTCTCGGCCTCGGCATGCCTGTGACCAAGCCTTCGCTCGGAACCCTGATCCGCTCCGGCTACGATCTGATCTTTGCCGGCGCCTGGTGGGTGACGGTGATCCCGGGGCTCATGCTCATCACCGTTCTCGTCTGCATCAATCTTCTCGGCGACGCGCTCCGCGACTGGACCGATCCGCGGGCTTCCCGCCACTAAAAGCGGGCAGTCCAGGGTGCGTCAAACTCGCAGGGCGGCCTTTTCGCGCCGCAGCAAACTGGCCATTGCCGTGCGTTGGGACCGGCACGGAAGACGGATCGCTTCACGCTTTTCATCCAAAAAATAGAGTAATGTGGCTCCCAAACGAAAGGTCTGGAGTTGCTTTCATGGAGCGTCCGGGTCCGGTGAACCCTGAACTTGTCTACGCGCTTCGCCGCGTGACTGAGAGCGCCGCGCTCGCGGCCTTCGATTGGATCGGGCGTGGCGATGGCATGGATGGCGGCCGCGCCGCGCTCGATGCCATGCGCACCTCTCTTGCCGACGTCGATATCGACGCGACCGTGGTGATCGGTTCCGCGACCAAGGGCGAGGCGCCGCAGCCGGAGCGGGGCGAGCGGCTTGGGCGCGGAAGCGCCGCCTTCAAGGCCGACATCGCCGTCGATCCCGTCGAAGGCACGTCCTATCTCGCGCGCGGCCAGACCAACGCGCTCGCCGTGCTCGCCGTGGCGCCGCGCGGCACGATGATGGATCCGGGACCAGCCTTCTATATGGAGAAGTTCGTGGCGCCGTCTGCCGCCCGCGGCAAGATCGATCCGCGCTGGCGCACCAACAGGAAATTGAAGGTGCTCGCCGATGCGCTTCGCAAAGATGTGGCCGACCTGACCATCTATGTGCTGGAGAAGCCGCGCCATCGCGAGCTGATTGACGATATTCTCGCCACCGGCGCCCGCGTCGCACTCTATCCCGCCGGCGACGTCGCAGGTGCGCTGCTCGCCGCCATTCCGGGCTCAGGCATCGATGCGCTGATGGGAACCGGCGGCACGCCCGAAGGCGTGATGTCGGCCTGCGCTATCCGCGCTCTCGGCGGCGAATTCCTCGCCCGCTTCGATCCTCAACTCCATACCGAGACGAAAGCGGTGAGGGAGGCGGGATTGAGCACTGCCCGCTGGTATGAGCGCGACGAGATAATCGGCTCTGACGACGTGTTTTTCTGCGCTACCGGGATCACCACAGGCCTCATGCTGGAGGGCGTGGAGAGAACCAAGACCCACTATAAAGTGCAGACCATGATGATCACCGGCGCGACGGGAGAGCGCCAGATCCTGACCTCGCATATCCCGCTGGAGCGTTTGGCCAATGCTGCAGCGCGGGAAGTGGCCTGAGGGAGTAGGCGGATTGCTTGACGTAGCGTAAAGTGACGAAAAAAGACGAGCTCTAGGGTAGGAAATGACAAAGCGGGCTGATCATCCGATCATCCTCGGAATTGTTGGTGATTCTGCGTCCGGCAAGACGACGCTCTCGGCCGGTGTCGCCCAGATTCTGGGTGCCGATCATTGCACCGTGTTCTGCACCGACGACTATCACCGCTACGAGCGGAGCTATCGGGCGAAGCACAGCCTATCGGCCCTCGACCCGCGCGCCAACTACATCGACATCATCGAGCAGCATTTACGGCTGTTGCGCGAGGGCGAACCGGTCTTGAAGCCGATCTACGACCATCGCAATGGCACGCTCGGCATGGCCGAATATGTCAAACCCAAGCAATTTGTCATCGCCGAGGGCCTGCTCGGCTACACCACCCGCGCCATGCGCGATTGCTATGACGTCAAAATCTATCTCGACCCCGAGGAAGAGCTCCGGGTGAAATGGAAAATCCATCGCGACACCACCAAGCGTGGCTACAGCCTGGAAGACGTCAAGGCCATGCTGGAAAAGCGGAAGGATGTCAGCGTCAAACATATCCACCCGCAGCGGACCTTTGCCGACATCGTCATCCGGTTCCAGCGGCCGGCCGGCGCCAACGGCTCCGATACCCAGCTCGATGCCAGGCACATCTTGCGCCCGACCTTGCCGCACCCCGATTTTTCGCCCCTGGTCGACGGCTCCTCCAATGCCGGCCTGCATCTGGAGCTGGCTCGAGATCGCGATGGAAAACCCGTCGATGTGCTTGAGATCAGCGGCAATATCTCCGACAAGAGGGCCGAACGCATCGAAGATTTGCTATGGAACCTCATTCCCGAAGCCGGCCATTTACGCGACCAAGTTGGCCGCATCGACGTGGCCAATGGCGCCAAAAAGAGCCATCCCTTGGCTCTAACCCAGCTCCTTGTCGGCTATCATGCCGTAAAGGCGGCAATGGGCGTCCGCGCCTATTAAGACCTATCTTCACATCGGAGGGACGATGGCCGAGAGTTTGACCGAGGATCGCCTATTGCCGGACGCAACCCATAACGACATGGCCAATGCGATCCGCGCGCTCGCCATGGACGCCGTGCAGAAGGCCGAATCCGGCCATCCCGGCCTGCCCATGGGCATGGCCGACGTCGCCACCGTGCTGTTCACGCGCTTCCTGAAATTCGACGCGAGCCATCCGAATTGGCCGGATCGCGACCGCTTCGTGCTCTCGGCCGGTCACGGCTCGATGCTGCTCTATTCGCTGCTCTATCTCACCGGCTATCCGGAGATGGACATCGAGCAGCTGAAGCACTTTCGCCAGCTCGGCTCGAAGACGCCAGGCCACCCGGAATATGGCCATGCGCCCGGCATCGAGACCACGACCGGGCCGCTCGGGGCAGGGCATCGGCAATGCCGTCGGCATGGCGCTCGCCGAGCGGCTGCTCAATGCCCGCCACGGCGACTAGCATCGTCAGCCATTACACCTATTGTTTGGCCGGCGACGGCTGCCTGATGGAAGGCGTGAGCCAGGAGGCGATCTCGCTTGCCGGCCATCTGAAGCTCGGGCGGCTGATCCTGCTGTTCGACGACAATCAGATCTCGATCGACGGCCCGACCAGCCTGTCGGTGTCCGACAATCAGCTGGAAAGATTCCGCGCATCGAACTGGCATGTCGCGCAAGTTGATGCGCACGACCCCGAAGCTATCGCACTTGCGATCGAAAATGCCAAACAGGTCACCGACCGGCCGTCGATGATCGCCTGCCGCTCCATCATCGGCTATGGCGCGCCGACCAAACAGGGCACGGCGTCCACGCATGGCTCGCCTCTGGGCCACGAGGAAGTCGCCGGCGCACGGAAATACCTGAAATGGACGCATGAGCCATTCGAGCTATCGAAGTCTTTGCTCGCCGCCTGGCGTGCCGTCGGCACGCGCAGTCGCGCCGCGCACGATGCTTGGGTGAAAGCAGCGAGCCGTCTCGATGAAGCGACCAGAGCGCGCCTCGTCGATCCGATCGACGCTGAAACGAAGAAAGCGATCACCGCCGCGATCAAGTCGATCAAAGCCGACTTCGCCAAAGACAACGCCAAGCTCGCGACGCGCCAGTCTTCGCAGAAGGTGATCGAGAAGGTTCTGCCGCTCATTCCCGGCATGATCGGTGGTTCCGCCGATCTGACGCCCTCGAACGGCACGTTCACCAAGCTGCACACCATCGTCAAGCCGGGCGACTTCTCCGGCAACTACATCCATTACGGCGTGCGCGAGCACGGCATGGCCGCCGCGATGAACGGCATGGCGCTGCATGGCGGCTTCGTTCCTTACGGCGGCACCTTCCTCGTTTTCACCGACTATTGCCGCCCGTCGATCAGGCTGTCGGCGCTGATGGGAAAGCGCGTGATCTATGTGATGACGCACGACTCGATCGGCCTCGGCGAAGATGGCCCGACGCATCAGCCCGTCGAGCATCTCGCTTCGCTTCGCGCCATGCCCAATCTCAATGTGTTCCGCCCTGCGGATTCGATCGAATGCGCCGAAGCTTGGGAACTCGCGCTGATAAACGACCAGCACGCCCTCGATCCTGGCCTTGACCCGGCAGGGCCTGCCGGTGCTTCGCAAAACTCCTGAAGGAGAGAACCTCACCGCCAAGGGCGCTTACGTCCTCGTCGAGCCCGAGGGTGGGCGGGATGTCACCCTGCTTGCCACCGGCTCCGAGGTGTCCCTTGCCGTTACTGCCGCCGAGCAGCTGAAAGAGGAGGGGATCAAGGCCGCCGTTGTTTCCATGCCCTGCTGGGAGCTGTTCGACACCCAAAGCGAGGCCTATCGCGACCAGGTGCTCGGCACCGCCCCGCGGATCGGCATCGAGGCCGCGGTTGAATTTGGCTGGCAAAAATGGCTTGGGCCGCAAGGAATTTTCATCGGCATGCGCGGTTTTGGCGCCTCGGCTCCGGCCGACGAACTCTATAAGCATTTCGGCATCACGGCCGATGCGGTAAAGCAGGCCTCCCGGCGCCTCGCCGGCAAACCCAAGAAGTGAGGAGAGATGGCTAACAAGCGTGTCGCCATTAATGGATTCGGCCGGATCGGGAGGCTCACCTTCCGCGCCTACCTCGAATCTGGGCGGAAGGATCTCGATTTCGTGGCGATCAACGATCTCGGCTCGGCCGATATGAACGCGCATCTCCTCGAGTTCGACAGCGTGCATGGCCGCTTCCCCGGCGAGATCAAAGTCGCCGACGGACGTCTCAAGGTTGATGGCCAGAATGTCGCCGTGTTGCAGCAGGCGACGCCCGAGAAGCTTCCCTGGCGCGATCTCGATGTCGACATCGTCATGGAGTGCACCGGCCGCTTCACCGATAAAGAGGGTGCGGCGAAGCACCTCGAAGCGGGCGCCAAGCGCGTGCTCGTCTCAGCGCCGTGCACCGGCGCCGATCTGACCGTGGTGATGGGCGTCAATGACGACAAGCTCACCCAGAGCCATCATGTCGTGTCGAATGCCTCCTGCACGACCAACTGTCTTGCTCCTGTCGCAAAGGTGTTGAATGAGGCGGTCGGCATCAAGCACGGCTACATGACGACGATTCACGCCTATACCGGAGACCAGCGCACGGTGGACACGCTGCACAAGGATCCGTATCGGGCCCGCGCCAGCGCCGTGAATTTGATTCCGACCTCGACCGGTGCGGCCAAGGCCGTTGGTCTTGTGCTGCCTGAGCTCAAAGGCAAGCTCGACGGCGCCTCGATCCGGGTGCCGGTGCCGAATGTCAGCATGATCGACCTGACCTTCCAATCTTCGCGGCCGACCACGGTCGAGGAGATCAACAAGGCCATGGTCGCGGCGGCCAACGGCGCGCTGAAAGGCGTGCTCGGCGTCAACGACAAACCGCTCGTCTCGACCGACTTCAATCACAATCCGTTAAGCTCCATCTTCGATCTTCCAGGCACGCAGGTCGTCGACGGCACGTTCTGCCGCGTCGTCTCCTGGTATGACAATGAATGGGGCTTCTCCAACCGTATGAACGACACCGCCGCTGTCATGGGTAGGCTGATATGAACTCGATCGACAAATCCAATCCGAAATCGGCCTCCAAGGTCGACCTCTCTCGCATCAAGACCATCGACGGCCTCGATGTCAGGGGCAAGCGCGTGCTGGTCCGCGTCGACTTCAACGTGCCGATCCAGGACGGCGTCGTCGGCGACACCACGCGCATCGAGCGCGTCTTGCCGACCATCAAGAAACTGCTCGGCAATGGCGCCAAGGTGGTCGTGCTGTCGCATTTGGGCCGGCCCAAGACCGGCACCATGACCGACACCTCGCTGAAGCCGATTGCCGACAAGATCGCCGAGCTGATGCAGGGCACCAAGGTGAGCTTCATCGGCGACTGCGTCGGCGACGAGGCCAAGCGCGGCGTCGATGCGCTTGCAGCCCGGGCGAGCTGGCCGTGCTGGAAAACCTTCGTTACCACGACGGCGAGAAGAAGAACGATGTGAGCTTCGCCAAACAGCTCGCCGCGCTCGGCGACATCTATGTCAACGACGCCTTTTCGACCTCGCATCGCGCTCATGCCTCGGTCGAGGCGATCACGCAATTCCTTCCCTCTTATGCCGGCCTGTTGATGATGGCCGAGATCAAGGCGCTCGGTGCAGCACTCGAGCATCCCGAACGGCCGGTGATGGCAATCGCGGGCGGCTCGAAAGTCTCGACCAAGATCGGCGTCTTGACCAATCTCACCGCGCGCATGGATGCGCTGGTGCTCGGCGGCGGCATGGCGAGCACGTTTCTGTTTGCGCAAGGCGTCGAGATCGGAAAATCGCTCTGCCAGCCCGAGGCTGTTCCCACGGTCAAGGCGATCATGGCGCGCGCCAAAGAGTTCGGCTGCGAGATCATCCTGCCGAAGGACTTCGTCGTGGCGAAAGAGCTGAAGGCCGGCGCCGAGTGGCAGGTCTGCACCGCCGGCAATATTCCGCCTGACGGCATGATCGTCGATATCGGCCCGGCAACGGTCGCCGATCTCAAGAAGCGTTTTGCCGAGATGAAGACCATCCTCTGGAACGGTCCGGTCGGCGCCTTCGAATACGATCCGTTCGGCGAGGGCACCTTCGCGCTTGTCCGCGAGGCCGCCAAGCTTGCCAAAGCGGGAAAGCTCACGGTGATCGCAGGCGGCGGCGATACCGTCGCGGCGCTGAATATCACCGGCACGGCGGACGACTTTACCTATGTCTCGACCGCCGGCGGCGCCTTCCTCGAATGGCTGGAGGGCCGCGAGCTTCCGGCTGTCGTGGCTCTGGCCAAAGCCGGCGGGTGAGCTTCGTCATTGCTAAGGCCGTAACCTCAGCTATACGACTCGGCGTATTTAGGCGCGGATGTCATGCCACGGGAAGGCGGCATTCGCAGAATGGCGAACTCGTTGCTAAACGAGCGCTTACGGTTACTGGATGCCCGCTCTCGCGGGATGACGCCGAGGTGAGGAGCTCAGCGATGTCACGCGACATCATCATTGCCCCATCGATTCTCTCCGCCGATTTCGCGCGGCTGGGCGAGGAAGTGCGCGCCATCGACCAGGCTGGCTGCGACTGGGTCCATGTCGATGTGATGGACGGGCATTTCGTGCCCAACATCACCATCGGCCCTGACGTGGTGAAGGCGCTCCGCCCGCACACCAAGAAGATTTTCGACGTGCATCTGATGATCGCGCCTTGCGATCCCTATCTCGAAGCCTTCGCCAAGGCGGGCTCCGATATCATCACCGTGCATGCCGAAGCCGGCCCGCATCTCGACCGCTCGCTCCAGTTCATCAAGAGCCTCGGCAAGAAGGCCGGCGTCTCGATCACGCCGTCGACGCCTGAGTCCGCGCTCGACTACGTGCTCGACAAGGTCGACCTCATTCTTGTGATGACCGTCAACCCAGGCTTCGGCGGCCAGGCCTTTATCCCATCGCAGATCGAGAAGATCCGCAACATCGCCCGCATGATCGGCGGCCGGCCGATCCATCTCGAAGTCGATGGCGGCATCAACGCCGAGACCGCGCCGCTCGTGGCGAGCGCCGGCGCCAACGCCATCGTCGCCGGCTCCGGCGTGTTCAAGAACGGCGCCTATGCCGAGAACATCGCCGCCATCCGCGCCGCAGCCTCTCGCGCCCGCATCGCCGCCGCGTGAAGCCTAAAGCCATCATCTTCGATCTCGACGGAACCTTGGTCGACACCGTCGAAGACATCGCCGTGGCGCTGAACAAGACGCTCGGGACTTGGACTTGCCGCCGCACGCGCCCGACGACGGTGCGGACCATGGTCGGCGGCGGTCTCGGCAAATTGCTGGATCGCGCGACCGAGGCGCATGGTGTCGCGCTCGAGCGGGCAGAGCGGAGCGTGATGCTGAAGCGCCTGCTCGATCATTACGCTTCATCGCCCTGCCGTTCTGTCGAAACTCTATCCCGGCGCAAGAGAGAGTTTGGCTGCATTGAGCGAGGCGGGCATTCCCGTGCGGAATCTGCACCAACAAGCCTCACGACATCAGCCGCGATCTTCTTGAAGCCCTCGGTCTTTCCGATCACTTCGCGCATATTCAGGGAGCGGTCGACGATCTGCCCAAGAAGCCGGACCCTGCGATGCTTCACCGCGTGACCGAGGCGCTTCGTATCGCGCCGTCATCGGCAGTCATGGTCGGCGACAGCCTCGTCGACGTTAAGGCCGCGCGTGCGGCAAATCTTGCCGGTGTGATCGTCGTCTCTCACGGTTATTCTGTGACCCCGGTCACCGAGCTTGGCGCCGATGCCGTGATAAAGGCTTTTGACGAGCTGCCAGCGGCAATTGCGGGCGTTTTTGCCCGTGACACACACCGTCTAACATTAACGTGACATCCGATTGCCCTGCGCACGCAGCGCTTATAATGACGGGGCAGGCGAGGAATGCGGGAGAAGACGCGTGGACGTTAGCTATTTCGGCGCGATGATCGCAGGGGTCTTGAGCTTCCTCAGCCCGTGCGTGCTTCCGCTCGTGCCGCCTTATCTCTGCTTCCTCGGCGGCACCACCTTCGACCAGCTCACCGGCGAGGATGAGACGCCGAGCCATGTCTACGGCACCGTCGTGTTTTCCTCGATCGCCTTCGTGCTCGGCTTCACCACCGTTTTCGTCATGCTCGGCGCGAGCGCGACATTTGCCGGTCAATTCCTGGCGGAAAATCTCAGCCTGCTCGCCAAGATCGCCGGCGTGCTCATCATCATCGTCGGCTTGCATTTCTTGCGCATCATCGACATTCCGATCCTGCACCGCGAAGCGCGCTACCACGCCGATGCGCGGCCCGCCGGGCTGCTCGGCGCCTATCTCATCGGCTTGGCCTTTGCCTTCGGCTGGACGCCCTGCATCGGCCCCGTGCTCGGCGCCATTCTGCTGATGGCGGCGGGCGAGGACACGGTCCGCCAAGGCATTCTGCTTCTGCTCGTCTATTCGCTTGGGCTCGGCATCCCCTTCATCCTCGCCGCATTGGCGATCAAGCCGTTCATGAGCGCGATGCAGCGCTTTCGGAAGCACCTTCCGACCGTCGAGAAGATCATGGGCGGCTTCCTGGTGCTCACCGGCATCCTGTTCCTCACCAATTCCATGTCCCTGATCGCGATCTGGCTGCTGGAGTGGTTCCCGGCGCTCGCCAAGATCGGTTAGGGCATGATCCCGAAAAGTTGCAGACTTTTCGGACGAGATTATGCGTCAAAGACAGGGCTTTACGTCGGCTCATCAGCCGATAGTGGCCGCCATGACCGCGATCGCTCTCACCATCGCCGGCTCCGATTCCTCCGGCGGCGCCGGCATCCAGGCCGACCTCAAGACCTTCTCCGCGCTCCATGTCTATGGCGCGAGCGTCATCACCGCGCTCACCGCGCAGAACACGCAAGGCGTCGATGAAATCATGGTCGTGCCGCCGGAATTCGTGCTGGCGCAGATGCGCTCCGTCATGAGCGATCTCGCCGTCAACGCCATCAAGATCGGCATGCTCGGGACCGCGGGCGTCATCGACGCCGTGGTCGAAGGTTTGCGCGAATTTCCGGGCGTCCCCGTCGTGCTCGATCCCGTGATGGTGGCGACCAGCGGCGATCCTCTGCTCGACGAAGATGCGGTCGATAGTTTGCGCGAGAAGCTCATCCCGCTTGCGACTTTGATCACGCCGAATTTGAAAGAGGCGGCGCTTCTGCTCGGCGAGCCCGAGGACCGTCGTGAAAAATGGATGGAGGGCAGGGCGGAGCGGCTGCTTCGTCTCGGCGCACGCGCCGTCTTGCTGAAAGGTGGCGACTCCGATGGCGAGACGGCACGCGACATCTTTTTGGATGGCAAAATCATGCGCGAGCTCGATGCGCCGCGGGTGCGCGACCAAGAATACTCATGGCACGGGCTGCACGCTGTCTTCGGCAATCGCCGCCGAGCTCGCCAAGGGCGTGCCGCTCGACAAAGCGGTCAAGGACGCCAAGGTCTATGTCACCGCCGCCATCATGGCCGCGGACGAACTTGAGATCGGCAAGGGCAGGGGACCGGTGCATCACTTCCACGAATGGTGGAAAAAGAAGGACTAGCGCCTAGCTTTCCGCCACCACTTTGTAATGCTGTTCGCCGAGACCAGACACGGTGAGCTTCAGCTCGTCGCCGGGTTTCAGGAACACGCGGGGCTTGCGCGCCATGCCCACGCCCGGCGGTGTTCCCGTGGTGATTACGTCGCCGGGAACCAGCGTCATATATTTGCTGATGTAACTGACGAGCTGCGCCACGGTGAAAATCATCGTCGAGGTCGAGCCGGTCTGCATCCGCTGCCCGTTCAGATCGAGCGTGAGGCTGAGCTTTTGCGGATCCGGGATTTCGTCGCGCGTGACGAGCCAGGGACCGAGCGGTCCGAAACTGTCATAGCTCTTGGCCTTGATCCACTCGCCGGGACCTCCGACTTGGAGACTTCGTTCCGACACGTCGTTGCAGATCGTGTAGCCCGCCACATGGTTGAGCGCGTCTGCCTCGGCGACGCTCCGCGCTTTGGTGCCGATCACCACGCCAAGCTCGACCTCGTAGTCCATCCGCTCGAAGCCCTTCGGCGCGAGAATGGGATCATAGGGCCCGGACACGCAGGAGCTGGCCTTGGCGAACACGATCGGCACTTCGGGAATGGGCATGCCGGTCTCCTCGGCATGGTCGCGATAATTGAGGCCGATGCCGAAGAATTTCGGCACCACCCCGATCGGCGCCCCGATGCGCGGAGAGCCGCTCACCAGCGGCAACGTCTCGGGGTCAAGCTTGGCGACGCGCTCGAGCCCGCTCCGGCTCAAGGCTTCGCCGCTAAGGTCCGGGACGACCCCAGAAAGGTCACGAATTCGCCCTTGGGAATCGAGGATTCCGGGCTTTTCCTGGCCCCGATCGCCATACCGCAACAGTCTCATTGATCTTCCCCCAGCCTAGATTTTTCTGCATGATGCACATGGGTGCCGGGACGGCAACAGCACGCGATTGCAATTGACCTCGCGTCGCGTCTAAACAAGCACAGAAATTGAGAGGGATTAGCGCAACATGATCTATCGTTCATTCACGTCGTTGGTTGGCGTGGGCGTCGCCTTGGGCACGCTTCTCGCCGTGTCGCTGGTGGCAAGCTCGGCATCCGCGGCCTCGACCAAGGCAGGCGGTAACCCGTTCGACCAGCTCAAAGGCTATTGGCGGGGCGGCGGCACGATGACGCCGATGAACGGCAAGCCGGAAAAGGTGAGCTGCCGCGTCACCTATAACGTGGCCGGTAGCGCCGTGACGCAGACCATGAATTGCGCCGGCACCGACTACAAGGTCAACACCACCAGCAAGTTCAATTATAACGGCGGCAAGATCTCCGGCTCTTGGAACGAGAGCACCTATTCGGCGACCGGCGGCGTGAGCGGAACGGCGAAGGGCAATACCGTCCATGCCCGCATCAGCGGCGACAAATTCTCCGGCCGCATGAGCATCAGCGTCTCTGGCAAGGGCCACACCATCAACATCGTGCAGTTCGACCAGGGCTCCGGCGCCTATCGCCCGGTGGCCAACGTCTCGCTCCGGCGCTAGCACGTCGCAAAAGCAATGGCCTTCGCAGGGCCGGGCGAGACATCGCCTGGCCCTGTTGTTTTGCGTGCGGCGAATCAGCCGGCGCCCTCATTCGGGTCTGCTGTGGCGGCCCAGCAAGCTCGTTGCTGAACTGCAACAAGCCGCGTGAATGTTTTCGCCACAATCGGAGTTTCCGCGACCGCTCCTGGCGGGGTGCGACGGCGCCATGGTTCCTGGCCGTTCGGCGGCGGCGCCATCTAGAGCTTTGAAAAAGAAACGGTTTTCACGACGCCGGTGGCGGGCTCCCCCGCATCAGCACGTCAATTGTGCAATTGCGCCACAGGTCGGCGATGAATTGCGGGGCGGGGTCTGCGCAATGTTGAAGCACCTATGCCCCTAGGCTAGCTTTGCGTCAGGTAACGGGCTGGGGGGCCTGATCGCCGGAAGCGTAAGACGCGCGAATAGCTTTAGAGGGAAACTAAAGCGCTCCGAACACGGAGTGGAGAATTGGGGGGGCGAGCCGAAGCCCGCAGAGGTCAACACCTTAGCGCTTGGCTCGTTTCGCAGGGAAGACCGGCCCGGTTGATCCGGGCCGGTTCTTTTTTGCCTGCATTGCTGCGCTGAGAGCGCATTTCCGCTTAACCATGCACGCCAGTTTTGTCACATCGCTGTAACGCGACTCTGGCTTAAGTCCCGCGCATCGTTATGAAAAACGGCGGGGACACCGTGGATTTTGATGGGGAGAGACGGTATCGGGCGATCTTCGTCTCGGACATCCATCTCGGTACCAAGGCCTGCCAGGCCGAAGCCTTCCTCGATTTCCTGCGCCATTGCGACACGCCCCGCATCTATCTCGTCGGCGACATCGTCGATTTCTGGCGGATCAAGCGCGGCGTCTATTGGCCGCAAGCCCATAATGACGTCCTGCAGAAGCTTCTGCGCAAAGCCCGCAAAGGCACCGAGCTCGTTCTGATCCCCGGCAATCACGACGAAGCCTTGCGGGATTTCTGTGGCACCAGCTTCGGCGCCATCGCCATCGAGCGCAACACCATCCATGTCGGCGCCGATGGCAGACGCTATCTCGTCATGCATGGCGACGAGTTCGACGTCGTCGTGCGTTACGCCAAATGGCTCGCTCTGTTCGGCGATTGGAGCTACATGCTCGCGCTCTGGGCCAACACCCATTTGAACGCGGTCCGCCGCTATCTCGGCTTCCCCTATTGGTCGCTCTCGGCCTATCTGAAGCAAAAAGTGAAGCGCGCCGTGAATTATATCGGCGAGTTCGAGACGGCGCTGGCGCAAGAAGCCAGGCGCCACGGCGCGCAAGGCGTGATCTGCGGCCACATCCACCACGCCGCCATCCGCCAGGTCGGCGACATCGTCTATATCAACACCGGTGACTGGGTCGAGAGCTGCACGGCGGTCGGCGAGACCGAAGACGGGAAATTCGAGATCATCCGCTGGACGCACACCCACCAAGATCTCCGACCGTTAGCCGTACGCGTTGAGGAGCTAGAGGCCGCGGCTTGATGAAGGTTCTCGTCGCGACCGACGCCTGGCATCCCCAGGTGAACGGGGTGGTCCGCACCTATGAGCGGCTGGCGCAGGAAGCCGGCCCTCTCGGCTTCGAGGTCTCCTTTATCGCCCCATCGCAATTTCGCACCGTGCCGTTGCCCACCTATCCGGAGATCAGGCTGGCGCTGGCCACGCCAGGGGCGATCGCCCGTGTCGTTGAGCGCGAACGACCCGATTTCTTCCATATCGCGACCGAAGGACCGCTCGGCTTCCTGATGCGATCTTATTGCCGCAACCATGGCCTGCCGTTTACCACGAGCTACCACACCCGCTTCCCCGACTATGTGCGAGCCAGGCTGCCGGTCCCCGAATCCTGGTGCTATGCGCTGCAGCGGCGCTTTCACAACAGCGCGGCCGGCACCTTCGTGGCGACGCATTCGCTCGAGAAAGAGCTCAGTGCCCGCGGCTTCAATCGGCTGATGCTCTGGTCGCGGGGCGTCGATACCGAGCTGTTCCGCCCGCGAAGGACTCGCGAGTTTGGCGATGACCCTGTCTTTCTCTATGTCGGACGCATCGCCGTTGAGAAAAATATCGAGGCCTTTCTCCAGCTCGATCTTCCCGGCAAGAAAGTCCTCGTAGGCAGCGGCCCACAAAGCGCCGAGCTTGCGCGCAAATATCCAGACGCGCTCTTCACCGGCGCCAAGCAGGGCGAAGAGCTCGCCCGCGCTTACGCCTCTGCCGATGTGTTTGTGTTCCCGAGCCTCACCGACACGTTCGGTCTTGTGTTGCTCGAGGCGCTCGCAAGCGGTGTCCCGGTCGCGGCCTTTCCCGTCAGCGGTCCGCTCGACGTGATTACCGATCCGTCCGCCGGCGCGCTCAGCCACGATCTTAAAGCAGCCGCGCTCGCCGCGCTTGAGCTTGACCGCGAAGCAGCGCGGAATTTTGCCTTGGAGTTCAGCTGGGAGAATTCGGCGCGGCAGTTCCTGGAGAACATGCTGATTGCCCATCACGCCGAACTGCCGAAAGCCGGCCGGTGGCGGCGCAAAAAGAAAACGGCCCGATCGGGGGGAGATCGGGCCGTTTCATTGTCATGCGTCAGTTTGGGGGACGCTCAGGGGGAACTTCGCGTCTCCCCTGAAATGGCGAGGGCCCATTTGAGTTTCAAGAGCGCCCCAAAAAAATTTTGAAACTTTCTATTAACCAGCTGAAATAGCTGGAAAAAATCAGCCAAACAAAGCTTTGCGCTTGGTCTCGTCCAAGGTTGCCAGCGCCAACGGCTCGATCGCAAGAGCGTCCCGTGCGTCGCGCAAGGCGTCCGCGGCCTCATCACTCACGATCAGGACGCGATCGACATCGTCCTGCTTCAGGCCTGCGCCCTCGGGCAGCGGGCCGTTCAGCAATTGCGCATCGCTCAATTCCGCCGAGGCGAGCATTTCCTCGGCAGCACCGCGCGTGCCGCAAACTTCGATCATGGCGTTGAGGCGCTGCTCGATGAAATGCAGCACCTTCACCACCTTCTCCATTCTCTGCCCGGTGATGTCCTGAAACGAGCAGGCGGTGTAGATGTCGGTCGCGCGCCGGTCGAGCATCTCGCAAGCGTCTGCCTCGACACCCTTCTCGCGCAAAGTCCAGGCGACTTCCTGCACTTCTTCCGCCGCTTGCAAGATATCCGACGTCGCTTGCTCGGTTGCGCTGACCACTTGTTCCAGCTCGACGGTCGCCGCGATGATCTGACTTGGCGGCTTGATGGCGGCGATCTCGCGCCGCATGCGCGAAATCGCTTCGCTCATCTCGATGAGCTCGCCCCAGACGCCTTCATTGTCGCGCTCGTTCTGTGGGCGGCGGACGATGTGTTCGAGCCTCGCGATGGCATCGAGCAGCATCTCGGTGTCGGCGGCTCGATTGCGTCTTGCATATTCGGCAAGGAAAGCGCGGCCCCAGCGCGACTTCATCAGCGTCGCCTCGATGGCGTCGTAGCTCGACCGATCCTGGGTGGAGGTCTCGGTCTGGCTCGTTGCGGGCGGTTGGGGCGGTTTCTGGCATGGGTAGTGAAGCTATCGCGATTCGGGGGTAACGCCCGAGCCTACCCCACGAGCCGAAGCAATTCGTTAATTGTCCGGGAAAGCCCCAATCGCCAAAGCGCCCCGCGCGGTTAACCTGCCGCCGATCGGAACCCCGGTCGCCGCAGGCTCGCTTTCCTCTATGCCGCGCTCTTCCTCGTGGTCGGGTTCTACCTGCCCTATATGCCGGTTTGGCTGCATTTCCGGGGCATGAGCGAGGACGCCATCGCGCTGCTGCTGGCGGCGCCGCTCTTTGTCCGCATCCTATCGACGCCAGCCATCAGCTTTGCCGCCGACAGGGCAAAGGATCGCCGCGCCATTCTGCTGATCCTCGGCGGCGGCTCGCTGCTCTCATTCTTGGCGCTTTGGGCGGCGGATGGCTTCTGGCCGATGCTCGCCGCGACCATCCTGCTTGCGATCTGCTGGACCACGATCATGCCGCTGATCGAGACGGTCGCCGTGGCCGGCATTCGCAAACACGGCCTCGACTACGGCCGGGTGCGGCTCTGGGGCTCGGCGAGTTTCATCCTCGCGAGTTTCGGCGCGGGCTTCATCATTCAGCGCTGGGGTGCCGCGACCATCCTGCCGCTGCTGCTCGCCGCGACAATTCTGATGCTCGTCGGCACCATGCTCTTGCCGAAATCGCTGACGGCAAAGACCCGCCCAACCGACGGCGTGCATCGTCACCTCAAACTGAGCGAGGCGATGGCGCTGTTTCGCTCGCCGCACTTTCTTGCTGTTTCTACTGGCGGCGAGCGCGGTGCAGGCGAGCCACGCCGTCTATTATGCCTTCGGCACCATCGCCTGGCAGCGTCAAGGCTTCTCGGCGGAGACGATCGGTGCACTCTGGGCTTTCGGCGTCATCGTCGAGATCGCGTTGTTCGCCTTCTCTGGAAGCCTGATCGCAAAGCTCGGTGCCGCGCGCCTGCTCGCCATCGCTTCGTTGGCCGCGACGATCCGCTGGGGCGCGATGGCCTTCGAGCCGCCGCTTCTGGTGACGGCGCTGGTGCAGAGTCTGCATGCCTTCAGCTTTGGCGCAGCCCATCTCGCGGCCATCCATTTCTTGACGCATGCCGTGCCGGAAGATCGCGCAGCGACCGCGCAAGGCATCTATGCCGCCGCGGTTGCGGGCCTCGCCATGGGGCTAGCGACCATCGCCTCAGGCCCGCTCTATCGGGTTTTTGGTCCCGAGGCCTACGCGGCGATGGCGGTACTGGCTTTTATCTCAGTGCTCTGCGCGGCGCTCCTCGCGCGGCGCTGGCATGGCGGCTTGGTGGTGGAACCGACCGAGCCACATGCCTCCATTGCCGACTGAAAACCTCATCGGCGCTTCGATACTGCTGGCGATGTTTCGTGGGCAATCGCCTCAAGAATGCGGCAGTCGGAGACGGAACGGCCTCCGCAAGCTTCGATCATGCGCTTGAGCTCGGACCGAATGCGCCTTAGCCGAGCGATTTTCGCCTCGACCTGCCGGAGATGGTGGTGCGCGATTTCCTCCGCTTTGTTGCACGACATTGCAGGACGGTCGGAAAGCGTCAGGAGCTGGCGGATGTCCTTGACGTCAAAACCGAGATCGCGGGCATGCCGGATGAAGTGCAGCCGGCGCACAGTGCTTTCATCATAACGGCGCTGGCCGCCTTCGGTGCGGCGTGGCGAGGGAACGAGATTGTTCTGCTCATAGAACCGGATGGTGGGGACCTTGACGCCGGTGAGAGCGGCAAGCCTGCCAATGCTGAGATCAGTCATAACTTCCTCTTGAACCTCTAGTGGCTAGAGACTTTATGCTCGCTGAAAGATGTTGAGAAGCGAAATGAGCGAATTCGAAGCGGGTTCTTGCGGCTGCACTGCCGGCGTGAGGTTTGATGGCCTGTCGCGCGACTACAAGCGGCGCCTATGGGCTGTCATCACGCTCAATGCGGGCATGTTTGCGGTCGAGATGGGCGGCGGGGTCTTGGCCGAGTTCGGAGGCCTTGCAAGCGGATGCGCTCGATTTTCTCGGCGATACCCTGACCTATGGCATGAGCCTCGCGGTCGTCGGCCGGTCGCTGCGCATAAGAGCCACCGCAGCGCTGATCAAAGGGGCGACGCTCGCGCTGATGGGTCTCTGGGTGTTGGGTGCGACGGTGTGGCACGCCTTCATTCTGGGTACGCCTCGTGCCGAGTTGATGGGCCTGATCGGCTTTCTCGCTCTGGCGGCCAATTTGGCGAGCGTGTTGATCCTGATCAAATACAAGGACGGTGACGCCAACGTACGCTCGGTGTGGCTATGCTCGCGCAACGATGCGATTGGCAACATTGCCGTGATGCTTGCGGCGATTGGTGTGTGGGGCACGGCCACGAGTTGGCCTGATCTCGTTGTTGCAGCGATCCTTGCGTCGCTGTTCCTGAACTCGGCTAGCAAGATCTTGCGTCAGGCTCTCGACGAGTGGCGGCCGACGAAGGAAGCGCGTCTCGTGATGAGCGCGATGGCAAACCTACGAACGGTAAGGAGAACGGAATGACGATAAGTTACGTGAGTTCGTAGTCGCTTGTGAGTGCGGCAGTGATGACGGCCGCCACTTTCCCGGCCATGGCGCAACAGGGCCAGCAGCAAATGCCGATGATGGGTCAGGGCGGCATGATGGGCGGCCAAGGCATGCACTCCGCTAGAGCCTCACCCCCAGAGCGCGGGTGGTGGCGGAAAGACTTCGCCCGCTTCGTAAGTCAAACCGGGCACGCGGTCGCGCGCCAGTAGCAGCGGCCCGTCGAGATCGACATAGTCTGCGCCTTGCGCCAGGATCAGGGCAGGGGCCATGGCGAGCGACGTCGCCACCATGCAGCCCACCATGATCTTGAGCCCAAGCGCTCGCGCCTCCGTGACCGTGGCAAGCGCCTCGGTCAGTCCGCCGGTCTTGTCGAGCTTGATGTTCACCGCATCGTAGCGCTTGGCGATCTTGGCAAGCGAGGCACGATCATGCACCAACTCGTCCGCGCAAATCGGAACCCTCCGTTCGTACCATTCGAGGATGTGGTCGTCGCCTGCCGGCAGCGGCTGCTCGATCAGCTCGACGCGTGCGCTCGCCGCTGCTTCAAGCATCTGCTCGAGACTTGCTTCGGACCAGGCTTCGTTGGCATCGACGATGAGTCGTGCATCGGGGACGGCCTCGCGCACGGCCTGGAGCCGTTCCTCGTCGCCATCGCCGCCGAGCTTAAGTTTGAGCAACGGATGCTGACGCGCTTCGCGCGCTTTGCGCGCCATCTCCTCCGGCGAAGCGAGCGAAATGGTGAAGGCCGTTTCGACGGGCTTGAGCGGCCCGACACCGGCGAGCGCCGCCACGCTGACGCCTCTCGACTTTGCCTCCAGATCCCACAGCGCGCAGTCGAGCGCGTTTCGCGCAGCACCCGACGCAAGCACCTCGCCGAGCCTGAAGCGGTCGAGCCCGGCCTCGATCTCTGGCGCCAAAGCTTCGATGGCCCCGACCACGCTCTCCACGCTCTCGCCATAGCGGGGATAGGGGACGCATTCGCCCGCGACCCCGATGAGCGCCATCCTCGATTGTGGCCACCACGACGACCGCCTCGTGCTTGGCGCCCCTCGAGATGGTGAAACCGCCGGCTATCGGCCAGCTTTCGATCGCCGCCTTAAGCCGCCTGCCAGGGCGAGCCACGTTAACCATGGTAGTTTCCGGCTCGTCGCATATCGCCTTCCTTTCTCCTGGATTTTCCTGCAAAACCAACTCGTTCCACGGGGCAACCAGGCACTATCGATCCGGGCCATGCTTAAGCGCGACCTTACCCTAAAACTCTCGACCCAGGCGCGGGCGCCGGGCTTTCGCGTCGAACTGCATGGCACGACCTTCCGCCTGATCGCCTCGGGCGCCTGGACGGTCGCCGAAGCCACCAGGATCGACGCCGCCTTGAAGCGACTTCGCGTGCCGATCCCGCCGACGCCTGAGTTCACCGGAGAGATGGATATCGCCGGCATCGCCGAGATCGACACCGCCGGCGCCATGCTGCTGCAACGGACGGCCGCATCCTGGACGGCAGGGGGGCTACGCACCCGCTATTCCGGCGCGACCGAAGCCTTCCGCATCCTGATCGAGGAGGTGAAGAGCAGGGGCGGTGCCGAGCGCCCCAAGATCGAGACGCGCGAGCCCCTCAAGCAATTCGTCGAGGACGGCACCAAGGCCATCACCGGCGTCGGCACCGACGCGCTCCTCCTCACCAACTTCTTGGGTGAGGTGACGGTGGCGCTCGCCCGCATGATCAAGGAGCCCTGGCGCTTCCGCATGACCTCTTTCGTGCATCATCTGGATCATGCCGGCTTGCGCGCCGTGCCGATCATCGCGCTGATCTGTCTCCTGATCGGCGCCGTGGTCATGCAGCAGGGCGTGGTGCAGCTGAAGCCGTTCGGCGCCGAGCCCTTCGCCGTCAACATGGTCGCGATCCTGGCGCTTCGTGAGGTCGGCATTCTCTTGACCGCGATCATGGTCGCCGGCCGTTCCGGTTCCGCCTTCACCGCCGAGATCGGCTCGATGAAGATGCGCGAGGAGATCGATGCCATGCGCACGCTCGGCATCGATCCGATGGACACGCTGGTCATCCCCCGCGTGCTGGCGCTCGTCGTGGCGCTGCCGCTGCTCACCTTTCTCGGCGACATCATGGGGCTGATCGGCGGCGGCGTCATGGCCATGGCCGTGCTCGGCATCGACGCCGGCACCTATATCGACAAGCTTCACGACGCGGTTGACTTCCAGCACTTCATGGCCGGCATGGTGAAGGCGCCATTCGCCGCCATGATCATTGCCCTTGTCGGCTGCCTCGAAGGCATGAAGGTTGAGGGCAGCGCCGAGTCGCTCGGCCAGCATGTGACGAGCGCCGTGGTCAAAGCGATTTTCCTCGTGATAATTTTGGACGCTATCTTCGCCATGTTTCTGTCGGGGATCGGGGTGTGATCTTAGAGAACGGAAAAGAGGTTCTGATCCGCGTGCGCGGGCTCGCCAAGAGCTTCGGCGCCTATCAGATTTGGGACGCGCTCAGCCTCGACGTGTTTCGCGGCGAGATCCTCGCCATTGTCGGCGGCTCGGGCCAAGGCAAATCCGTGCTGATGCGGGTGATCACCGGATTGATCAAGCCGGACAAGGGTGAGATCGAGCTTTTTGGCCGTAATGTCAAAGGCTTATCGCAGGAGGATCGCCTCGACATCGAGACCCGCTGGGGCATATTGTTCCAGGACGGTGCGCTATTCTCCTCGCTCACCGTGCTGCAAAACATTCAGGTGCCGATGCGCGAGCATTTGGAGCTGCCCCAGGCCATGATGGACGATCTCGCTTTCCTCAAGCTCGCCATGGTGGGCCTGCCGCCGAACGCCGCGCATAAATATCCGTCCGAGCTGTCCGGCGGTATGCGCAAACGCGCAGGTCTTGCCCGCGCGCTGGCGCTCGATCCGGAGATCGTGTTCCTCGATGAGCCGACCGCGGGCCTCGACCCGATCGGCGCATCGGACTTCGATCATTTGATCCAGAAGCTGCAGAAGACGCTGGGCCTGACCGTGTACATGGTGACCCACGACCTCGATACCATCTTCACCGTGTGCGACCGCGTCGCCGTGCTCGCCGACAAGAAGATCGTGCGCACCGGCTCGCCGGGGGAGCTGCAGCAGAAGCCCAATCATCCGTGGATCAAAGAATATTTCTGCGGCGAGCGGGCGCGCGCGGCGATGCCGGCCACCCGCGCAGCCGCAGCGGCGCGATAGGAGAGGGTCTGCATGGAGACCAAGGCCAATTATTTGATGATCGGCGGCTTCGTGCTCGGCGTCTTCGCGCTCGCCTTCGTCTTCATTTTCTGGATGACCAATCTCGCCGGCGGCGGCAAGCGCTACTACATCGTCTTCAACGGCTCGGTCGGCGGGCCTGACCTCGGGAGCGAACGTCGCCTTCAACGGCATCAAGGTGGGCGAGGTGCAGTCGCTGGCACTTGATCCGGAAGACGCGAGGAACGTGCAAGTGCTGGTCAGCGTGCGCACCGATACGCCGATCCGCGAGAACTCTCATGCCGGCATTCAGTCGCTCGGCCTGACCGGCGGCAGCGGCATTCAGATCAGCGCCGGCACGCCGGATTCCCCCTTCCTCGTTGCCACCGCCGAGAACCCGATTCCCGTGATCAAGGCCGATCCGGGGTCCGGCCAAGGCCTGTTCGACGCGGCCCCGGCAGTTATGAACAACGCCAATGCTCTCCTGACGCGCCTCAATGATCTCGTCGCCGAGAACCAGGAATCCATCCACAAGAGCGTAACCAACATCGAAGCTGTCACGACCGCGCTTGCCGAGAAGAAGGACGACATCTCGCTCGCTGTTACCAACGTGAAGGAAGGTGCGGCCTCTTTCAAGGACTTGTCCGGCAAACTTGATGTCGCACTTGGAGACAATATTACCGGCCTGACCAAGACCGCCAAGGATAGTATCGCCGAATTCGGCAATTTCATGCGGGAAGGCAAGCGGACTGCGGTCACGCTGAACCGGATACTTGAGAAGTTCGAGGCTAATCCCAAGGGCTTTTTGCTTGGTGGCAGTCAAGTGCCGGAATATACTCCTCGCGGCAACAGCACACCCTGAGGGCCCAAGAACGGGTGGCGTGCCGACAGGGGGTTGAACCGCGATGTTCAGGCCGGTGGCGATCATTTCACTAGGCATGGTGGGCCTAGGGCTAGTCGGCTGCGCCGGCTCTCCGCCCCCCACGACCTACGACATCGTGGCCTCCCGGTCCTTCGCGGCCTCGCCGAAATCGGTAAAATATCAGCTTGTGGTCAGCGAGCCTGTCGCGGCGCAGCCGCTTGACACCAATCGCATCATGGTGAAGCCGAGCGCCGATACGGTGTCCTATTACAAGGGCGTCGCCTGGGGTGATCGCCTGCCGCGTCTGGTGCAGGCCCGCATGGTCGAGACCATCCAAAATTCCGGCGCGGTCAAATCCGTGGGCACGAGCTCCGGCGACTACACGCTTACCACCGAGCTTAGATCCTTCCAGATTGACGCTTCGAACGGCCACGCGGCAGCCGAGGTCGAGCTCTTCGCCAAGCTGGTCAACAGTTCCGGCAAGGTCGTCGCGCAAAAGTCATTCACGTCGAGGGTGAATTCGCCGAGCGATGCGCCGAACCAGGCGGTCGCTGCTCTGAACCAGGCCTTCACCGAAGTGATGCAGGACACCACCACCTGGGTCGTCACCAAGCGTTAGCGCTGCCGGCGGCTGCCCGAGCATCCATACAGTTGGCGTCGTGTATCGCCCCAAGCGTTGTAGTGCGGCTTACACCCCCATCCCCACGTCGCGTAACCGGGAGCGACCAACGGCCAGTAACGGGCCGTGTAGTACGGCGTGTAGAACCCCCAGAATTGCGGCGACGTGCCCGTGCGATCACGAGCCTCCGAAACTGCGGAGCTGAGGCATAGAGCGCTCAAGCCGAGCGCGATGGTTATTCCTGAGAAGTCTCATTGGCCCGCTACCACTCAAGTCGTTGCAGCGAACTCTAGCCTAACGGCCTAAACGGTGTACGAAGCAACGCCGTTAAAATTCCGTCATCGCGATGGGCGCTATTTTATCGGCTCGTCGAGGAGCTACGAGCTTTGGCCTAGATTCTACCGCAGCCGCCCGCTCGCATGCGCGAGCAAGAGATAGACGCGGCCGGTCTCCGAGGTGAGATAGGTCTGCATCATGCGGCCGTCCGGGTCGGCCTGCTCGGCATCGCCAAGCAGCCGCTCGAAATCGCCCATATAGCGATCGACATTCGCCCGGAACTCGCCGTCGCGGTCGTAGCGCCGAGTAATCTCGTCGAACGTCGCCTGCCCGTCATTGCTGTAGAGATGCCGTCCGAGCACGCCGCGCTCTCCGGCGCGGAAGCGCTGCCAAACCTCTGACGCGGTGCGCGGATCGATGGCTCGCGCGATCTCGTCGATCCGCAAGCCTTGGGCACCGGCGACCTGAGGGGCGCCGCGCATGCCGAAGCCCTGATCCTGCCGTCCATAGGCAGGCGCTTCAGGCTCGGACGCGCGCGACAGAAGATCGCCGACCGACCAGCGCTGCTCGCGACGGCGGTCTCCCATGCGGTTGTCCATCTGGCCGGGGAGGGGACCTGCGCCGCTTCTCCGATCCGCGGGTGCGGCGCCGGACAGCTGCTGTGCCAGGCTGTTTGCGACCGAGCCGATATCTTGCTCTGGCGCATAGGCCTGCCGTCCTTGCGCGTCGAAGCGCGGCAGCGGCGGTGAATCGTACTCGCTTGGCAACGGCTGTGGTGCTCGCGATGGAGGCGGTTGACGGAAAGCGGGCTCGGCCGCGCGGGTGAGAACGGGCGTGATTGCCTCGATCTCCTTCAGCTGCTCGGAAAGGGCCTTGCGGATCGCGGCGGTGGCTTGCGCCGTCTGCTGCGGTAGGCTGTCCATGCGCCGCTGCATCTCTAGGCGCATCTGGTCGAGATCGGTCGCAGTCTGCCGCGCCGCATCGCGCATGCCGCGCGACGTGTTGTCGAACTGGCCGCGCATCTGCTCGAGCTGACGCCCGATTTGCGTCATCACCGACTCGAAGCTGCCCTTGAGATCGCCGACGGCGCGCTGCGTATGCGCCTGAGCTTCCTCGCGCAAGCGCTCGATCTGTGCGAGCGCCTGCTGCGCCTGACCGGCGGTGTCGCGCGCGAGCGCAGCGCCGACTTGCTTGGCTTTGGTCTCGGCCTCGACGAGGGAATTCTCCACCGTCCCGGCATAGCCCCGCATCGCATTGTCGAGGTCTTGCGCCTTGGTGTTGACGGTATGCAGCAGGCCGATGATTGCCTGGTGGCGGCTCTCCAGGATCGAGTCGATCTTGGTGTTGGAGGAGTCGAGTGCCTTGGCGGCGGTGAGAATTGCCTGGCCTTGATTCTCGAAGCGCTGTGTCAGGCTGTGGATCTGCTCCAACAGCCCGCGCGACACGTCGCGGAGCGCTTGCGTCTGATTGGTGAGGACGCCGATGGCTTCCTTGGACTGCGACCCAACCTGCTCTGCCGTCTGCTTGATCAGGTTCGAGCTATTGGCAAGCAGCTGATTGAGCTGCGCGCTCTGCTCGCCGAACTTGCCTTCGATGGCCTTGGTATGCTCGCTTAAGACCTTGTCGGCCGCGGCGACATGCAGGCCGAACGTGCTGTCGATTGCCTTGAGGCGCTCAGTGAGGGAAGCACTCGCAGCCTGCGCGCGCTCGGCCACGGTCTTGTCGAACGCGATCGCGCTCTGATTGACGGTCGAGGTGAACGCTGTGGTGCGATCTTGCAGCGTCTTGTCGAGCCCGGCGGTCGTCTGGCCGATGGTCTGCGCGAAAGTCTCGGTGCGCTCCTTCAGGGCCTTGTCGAGCGCGCCGGCATTCTGCGCGATCGCTGCGGTGAAGGCGTCGGTGCGGTCCTTCAGGGCCTTGTCGAGCACGCCGGCGTTCTGCGACACCGACGTGGTGAAGGCGTCGGTGCGATCTCTCAAGGTCTTGTCGAGCACGAGCGCGCCTTGGCCGACTGCGGTCTCCAGCCCCTTGATGCGCGTGGCGAGCGAAGCGGTCAGTGCCTCGGTGCGCTCCTTCAAGGTCTTGTCGAGAGCGTTGGCCCGCTCGCCGACCACCGTTTCCAGCGCCGAGAGATTCTTCGCAGCACCTTCGATGACTTCACTCAGGCGCGTCTGTTCCTTGGTCAACCGATCCAACAGGTTCGGCACGTGCTCGGCGACTTTGGCTTGCGCCTTTTGCACCTGATCGGCCGCCTCGTTGCTCCGCGCGACCAAGAGTTCGGTCAATTGCAGCCCGCGCTCGGCGAGCTTCTTGTCGATCGAGCCGCTTGCAACGGAAATGTCCTTGGAGACTTGCGCGCCGACGCCCTTCAGCGCCTCGCTCACCCGCTGGCTGTTATTGGCCAGCGCCTCGCGCTCGCTGGCAAGCTCGCTGATCAAACCGCGCACGCGGACTTCATTCTCGCTGTAAGAGCGTTCGAGTGCGGTGACTTCGTTATGGACGAGGGCTTCGAGTTCGCTGGCTCGTCCGATGGCGCGCGAGATGGCGTCGTTCATCGCCGCGACCTGCCGGCGGATGGTTTGCCCGAGTGAGGCGACGGACTGCTCGGCAAGCTTATCCGGCTCGGCGAGCCTGACCGCGACCTCGGTCATGGCCGAGGCCATCAGGCGGAGTTCCTGCGCGCGCCAGACGAGCAGCGAGAGGAACCAGAAGATCGCGATCGGCACGAGGATCGTCATCGCCGCCGTCAAAGCGGATGCGCCGGCGGCGGTATCGCCGGTGGCGATCTGGTTCGAGATTTGGCCGTAGGCGAAATAGCCGCCGATCACGAACCAGGCAATTGAGGCGAACAGGGCAAAGACAAAAGGAGTGCGCGACGGCCGCTGCTGGAGCGCGAAGATCAGCCCACCGATCGAGGGCACGTCGTCATTGGCGGCTGCGGCAGTGGTAATCCGGCGCTGCGCGGGACCTGCGGGCCGGCGGGAGCGGGTGATTGGCTTTGCGGCGGCGTTTGCGGTTGCGGCGTCACCGAGGTCGGCGGCTGCGCCGGTATCTTCGGTCTTGGGCTTGAGGTCCGAGGTCTTGGACTCTTGGGTCCCGAGCTCGGATGTTCTGGGTTCTGTCTTCCGCTGCTCGGCGCGCAGACGTTCCGTCAATGAGGCCCGTCTTTGTAACTCTGGCGCGCGCGCCTCGGGCTCCGTCTTGACTTCGTCTTTGCCGGACTTTGACTCAACAGAAGGCGACTTCGCTTGTTCCTGCGCCATCACGCGTTCCTCGCAACTATCAGAACTACAAAACGAGAGAATTGCGCCGCGCTACGATCGCGATACTCCGCCGCTCGCGACGCTTGCGTACACGGGAAAACACACAAAACTTCCGCGGATTTAGACCTCGGAAGAGCCCCACCGCATTCCCCCTCTTGCTCTATCGTTAACGGATTTTTAGCCATAACAAAAGTCCAATCGCGGAATATGCTTTACGCGGCTTAAGATACTGAAAAATATTGAAATTTCTGTGATTGTCGACGTCTCAAATTGAGGCAGTTTGGGCCGCCGTCACAGTTTTGCCCACACGGTCAGCCAGCGGTAGAGCGACTGAGAAACAGCCAATTAACGCGTGCAGGCGAGACTGGCCTCCCTTTAGGCGACGGAGGAGACGTTTCATGGCCACCAAGCACGCGGCCGGGCCGCAGGCATTGGCGACGCAGTCGTCTCCGCTCGATCGCACCCATCTCTCGCGCCAGACCTTCGGCGACCGGAAGCTCGAGCGCGAAGTCCTGGATCTCTTCCGCACCCAGTCCCCGATCTATCTGGGGCGCGTCAAAGCAGCACGCTCGGAGAGCGAATGGCGCGAGGCGGTGCATACGTTGAAAGGCTCGGCGAGGGCGATCGGCGCTTGGCGCATTGCTGAAGCTGCCGAGCGGGCGGAAGCTGGAAATCCTGCATCGCGTGCCGCCTCGATCGCGCAACTTGAATCCTCTGTCCTCGAAGCGAACGCCTTCATCGGTAGCGTGCTTGAGACACCGGAATCCAACGCCTAAAGGCTGGAGTCTCACCCTCATTTGTCCTATAGAGCGGTGGCCGTTGGGCGGGTTTGCTCTCGCGATCGGTGCCCCAGGGCGAAACTCCCCGCCTGTCCCCACGACCGGAAACGATTGATAGCACCGCCACTGCCATGGCCAAGATCACCTTTATTCAGAACGACGGGACCGAGCGCGTCGTCGAGGCAGAGCCCGGCATGACGGTGATGGAGGCCGCGGTGAAGAATTCGGTGGCCGGGATTGCCGCGGAGTGCGGCGGGGCTTGCGCCTGTGCCACCTGTCACGTCTATGTCGATGAAGCCTGGCGCGAGGCGACCGGAACCCCGGAGCAAATGGAAGAAGATATGCTCGACTTTGCCTTCGATATCCGCGAGGAGAGCCGCTTGAGCTGCCAGATCAAGGTGACCGATGCGCTCGACGGCCTTGTCGTCCGCATCCCCGACAAACAATTCTAGAATCGAGTTTCATAAGAGCGAAACGCTATGTCCGAAGAATTGATCAAGACCGATGCCGTGATCGTTGGCGCAGGCCCAGTGGGTCTCTTCGCCGTGTTCGAGCTTGGTCTCGTCGACATCAAGGCGCATGTGATCGACATTCTCGATCGGCCGGGCGGCCAATGCACCGAGCTTTACCCCGAGAAACCGATCTACGACGTTCCCGCGCTCCCCGTGGTCACCGGGCAGGAGCTGACCGACAAGCTGATGGAGCAGATCAAGCCGTTCGGCGCGGAGTTTCATTTCAATCAGCGCGTGGACACGCTGGAGCGGCTCGACGGCGGCTTCCGCCTCACCACCGATCGCGGGCCAAGTGCTTCGAGTGCAAGATCGTGGTCGTTGCTGCCGGCGGCGGTTCTTTCACGCCGAAGCGTCCGCCATTGCCGGGCATCGAGGCCTACGAGGACAAGTCTGTCTTCTACTCTGTGCGGAAGATGGAGAATTTCCGTGGGCGCGACGTGCTGATTGTCGGCGGCGGCGATAGCGCGCTCGATTGGACCTTAAATCTTCAGCCGGTGGCAAAGTCGCTCACGTTGCTGCATCGGCGCGCCGAGTTCCGCGCCGCTCCCGCATCGGTGCAGAAGATGATGGCGCTTGTTGAAAGTGGCGACATCGACTTCAAGCTCGGCCAGGTGACGGAGCTACACGGCGAGAACGGTCAGTTGCGTTCTGTCACCGTCAAGGGCGCCGACGGCGAGACCTTCGAGCAGAAGACCGAAATCATGATGCCCTTCTTCGGGCTCACCATGAAGCTCGGCCCGGTCGCCGATTGGGGGATCCAGCTCAACGAGAATTTGATTCCCGTCGACACGGCGAAATTCGAGACCAGCGAGCCCCGCATCTTCGCCATCGGCGACATCAACACCTATCCGGGCAAGCTCAAGCTCATCCTCTCCGGCTTCCACGAGGCGGCGCTGATGGCGCAAGCCGCGCACAAATATGTCTATCCGGATAAGAAGCTGATCTTCCAGTACACCACCTCGTCGTCGAGCCTGCAGAAAAAGCTCGGCGTGAAGTAGGGCGCTCTAGACCAGGCTGCGATAGACCGCGATCTTGTAGGGGCTCAGCAATTGCGCGCGAGCCCGCGCGGTTGGCGGGAGGGAGAGCGGCATGAAGATACCACTCTTCTCCACGAGGTCCTCCGCCACCGGGTCGATCAGAATGAGATAGAGCCGCCGCGGATGATCGCGATAGGACGCGACGAGGCTGTGCAACACCTCGGCGAACACTTCGCGCGAAAACGGATTGAAGAAATAATGCACGGCAGGCCCATCGAGCGCGCCGAGCTCTGCGGCGTCGTCATGCACGCATTCGACATCGCGGCATTTCATCTGGCTCCGCGGGAACTGCGCGATGTTCATCGTCGCGGCGTCGTGCAGCTCCTCTGCGTATTCGATACCGCCGACGGCCATGAAAGGGTGTTGCGAGGCGAGTAACAGCGCGCGGCCTTTGCCGGCACCGTAATCGACGAAGCTGAGCTTGCTCAGATCCTCATCGATCGCCGAGAGCGCCCAATCGAACACAAGTCTCGGCGTCGGACGATAATCATGTCCTTCCGCCTGACGTGTGCCAATCACGGTGACACTGTCCGCAGCCACGCGGCCCTTGGTCGGAATGAAGAACAGCTTCTCGATCGGGCTGTCGAACACGTTCTCGTGCAGCCAGATCAGCGTGTTGCGATAATCCCGCTTCAGCCGCTCCGGCTTCATCCGCTCGCGCAATAACGCGCCGGTGCGTCCGATCTCCGGCAGCACGGACTCTTTGCTGATCACGGCGGCCTTGGCGAACCCGGTCTTGCCGGCCGCCACCGCGGTTGAGGTTGCTTGCATGGTCTGGACCGCCGTTCTGTCCGCGAGTGCAGCAATGCGTTGCGCGACGTCGCTCCGAGCAACGTCGCGTTGCGAGGTCGCGACCTTTGCCCAAGCCTCGCGGCTTGCGGCAACGGCGTTCGAGGTTGCGTGTCTGGTTTTGGTCAGCGCCTTGGTGAAGGCATGCAACCGCGAACCCCCCGCGGCGCTCCCGTCCAGCGCGGTCTTGGTATCGCTCCCCTGAGACACCACTGACATAGCTGAAACTCTAATCATTAGACTGAGCAACAATTGGGCAGCCCCGTGACTGAAGCAAGCGCTTTTTGACACTTTTATTAAAACCTGTGGAAGCTGTGGATGACCATCACGAGAGCTGTGGAAAACCCGGTGAGAATTGACCCTGAACTACTCGGTTTCCTGCCAAAAAGCGAAATATGCTAATCTTGTGATTCGCGGGGGAAAACTTCCGAAGTGAGCCAACGCGCTTCCAGGCGGGGGAATGCGGCGTGATTGAGGCAGGCCAAAACCACGATTCGTTTCGGCAAGGGCTGGTGATTCTTTTGCCAAGGCTGAAGCGATTCGCGGACGTTCTCATCGGCGACAAACAGGACGGTACCGCGCTGCTCGGCCGCGCCCTCAAACGCATGCTCGCCGAGCAATACCGCTATCAGCGCGGCACCCCGCTCGACCGCTGGGCCTTCGCCGAGATTTACCGGCTCTGGCTGCAGGAGCTTCGCGATCAAGCCGAGCCCATGCGGCAGGCTAAGGTCGACTCTGACTTCGAGTCGCTGCTTTATCCGGACGAGATCACCGACGATGTGACAGCCGGCTTCCTCGGCCAGCTGCCGCCGCAACAGCGCAGCGCACTTCTTCTCGTTTATGGCGAGGGCTTCGACTACGAGGACGCCGGGCGAGTGCTGGACTGCTCGGTGAATGCGATCGCCTCGCGGCTGATCCGCGCCAGTTCCAATCTTGCCGACCGGTTGGGCGAGGGGTGGGAAACGGCATCGAGCGCCACGGTCGAGACATTATATCCAAAGGGCTCCCAACATGACCGAACTCAGTGACGAATTGCTCGTGGCCTATGTCGACGGCCAGCTCGCGCGCGCGCAGACCAAGGCGGTGGAGAAGGTCCTCAAGCAGGACGAGGTCATCGCGCGGAGAGTCGATGCGCTGAAGGAAGCGCATAGCCGTTTTGAAAGCGCATTCGAAGCGATCCTCGCCGGCGAGCTGAACGAGATCACGCTCCGCGCCGATCCCTATGTGCGGACCACCGAGCCGGTCGTCGCGCAAGCGAAGGGGAAGCCGATTGCCTCCGTCGTGCTCATTGCAATTCTCGCGGGCCTGGCCGGTTACGCCGTGCCGCTCATACTGCCTGAGCTCACGCCAGTGCGTTATGTCCTGCCGAAGCAGACGGCGCGCTTGCCCTCGAGCTGGCAGGATGACGTTGCCCGCACGCAGTCCTTGCTCACGCGGTCGAGCCTCGAAGTCGGACTGAACAGTCAAGGCAACCGCGATCTCATCGCCTTCGAGCTCGCACAAGCGATCGGGCCTTCGCTCAAAGTGCCGAACCTCGATCCCCAGGGATTGAAGCTGGTTCGCGGTCAGCTCCTGCAATATCGCGGCAAGCCGCTCGGGCAGAGTCTTTATCTCGGGACTCGCGGCGCGCCGGTCGCGCTCTACGCCATGCCAAGCGAAACCAATGCCGAGCCGGAGTTCAGCATGGCCGGCGAAATCGGCATGGTGTCCTGGTCGGAGAACGGCATCTCTTATCTGTTGGCCGCGCAGGCCGACGAAGATTTCCTGGTGCGGACCGCCGAGAAGATCAGACACGAGCCGCTCGACGAAATCCCTCCGCCGCCACCGCCGTCGCCGCCGAGCGTCTCGCAGCCGGCAACACCACCGGCCGCGGAGAGCGGCGTGACATCTTCGTTGCCTGAATCCTCCAGCACCGCTCCGACGGTCAGTCCGCCTTCCGTGATTGCGCCAACCTCTCCAGCGCCGCCACTCCGCTCAACTAACGTCCGGCACGTGCCGACGGCGTGTAGTCGCCCGCCAGATAGCGGGTGAGGTCGACCCTGATCGCCTCGGCGCGCGACTTGCTGCAATAAGAGGGATCGTCGCCGATGCCCGCGAGCACGGAGTCGAACGTGTAGTCATAGGCCTTCTCGATCTTCTTCATCTGCTCGGGTGAATTGCTCGCCGCCGCCGACGCCATGAAATTCGCTCGGAGCCTCACGGGATCGAACAGGAAGCCGCAATATTTGGCGCGGGCCGAGGTCCAAGCGACTTGGGTCGGCCGCGACAGCGGATCCTCCGGTTTGACCTGGACCGCCTCGGCGTCGTTGGACGCGCCATCCTTGCTTCGGACTTTCTCGATCGTGCTGCAAGACGCGAGCTGCAAGGCGGCAAGCGCCAGCATCAGCGCCGCGAGACCCCTAAAATAAGACACACGACCCGGCACGCGAAACCTCCCCCGGTTTGGGCGCGCAATCTTAGTCATCCTGGCGGATGACGCCAGCGTGGAGAGAGAAGGAAAGAGGGGGCTAGAAAACAGGAAAGGCGGAGCTTGGCAGCCCCGCCCCCCTGTGCGATGTCGGCTTCTCGCCCGTTCGGGACGATCCGTCGGCGCCGCGAGACCTTTCGGTCTCTAATCGCGCGCTCTGTTCCTACAGTTTCCCGCAAGAACGGCGGCGCGACTTTGGCCTTGGCCCTTATTTAACGTCGCGTTGAAACGACGTGGTTCCAGCCCGGCCGGGCCGGTTCCAGGTTCGGCAGTGGAACTTGTCTCGCCTTGTGCCTCGTCGACAACACCCCACGGCTATGCGGCGTCACCGACAGGCCGTGGCACTTGGCGTTACCAGCCCCTCCACCTTTAGCCATCCACGGCAATGGACAGCCTCGGGCTTGCCTTGCCCTGTGAACTTCCCAACCGCTTCCCGTGCCTTCCGATTTCTCTTCCAGCACAGTCCACCGAAGATCCGCTCACGAGTTGAAGCATATAACAAGCGGGGTCGGGCACAGCCCGCGCGTGGCGCTTATCCCCATTATCCACCGTCTGGCCCAAAAAGAGACGCGAAAAGCCTCTGTGACGGAGAAGACACGATCGCCGACTTAGTGTGCGCCGCAACAGCCGATGAGCTTTCGCACGCCATCAACTGGGCTATGATGACAGAGTGCGCTGTTAAAGGGCGCGATGAGCGGCGTTTTTCGTGGACCGAGCCTATGCGTGAAGTGGGGAGCCACCGCGCCGCCCGCACGATGAGTTTAGCGTTGGTTGCGGGGCTGGTCGCATTTGAAATCGTGCTTGCGGTGACCGCGGGCGCGATCGGGATTCCCGGTGTGCTCGTCGTTCCGTTGAGCGAGATTGCCGGAGGTGCCCCGGCCTCCGGTGGCGAAAGTGTCATCGCCAAGCAGACGAAAAGCATTTCCTCGACGTCGCAGCCGCCCGCCCAAGCGAGCGCGCAACAAGCCGTTCCCGTAGACCAGATCGCTTCGACACCAACAATGCCTCCCCCCGTGGTCGTCGATGAGCCGGCTGTCACCCCCGACGTTTTCGCCTTGGCCGTTCCCATCGACGCGACTGTGAATTTACCGGTTGCTGCCGTGGCCCATGCCCGAGCCGCGACGCCTTCGCAAACGCCTCCGGTCGCTTCCGCACCGCAAGCGTCAGCAGCAACGGCTTCGCAAGAAGATGGCAAGTCGGCTTCGCCGCCAACAGGCGTTCCCGGCGATTTGAACCTCGGATCGATTCCGAGCGAGGCCGCCGCCGCCGCCGCTGCCGAAAAGAAGCCGCGACAGACCTTGCGCAACTCAACGCCGACAGAAGATCTGCCTTGGGCCGACACCGTGCCGGTGCCACTGAGCCAATTGGTGCCGCAGGCAGGTGCGAAGGGCGCCGCCCCGACGGCCTCAGCGCCATCGCCACAACAATAACATTCCAAGCTTGGATCAGTCGAAGGCGTTCGCAGGCTCCAGGGCCAGCCGTTCAGCTGTTAAGCCCGGCGACTTCGGCGACGAGTTCGCGGAAGCGAGGTCGTGGCACCTCGATATAGGGCAGCGGCCGGCAGACATCGATTGCCGCGAGACCGATCCGTGTCGTCAGCGCTCCGTTGAACAGGCCTTCGCCGAGACGCGCCGACAATTTCGCGGTCAATCCATGCCCGACCAATTGATGGATCACATCGTCTCCGAGCGCGATACCGCCGGTGAGCACGATATGCGTCACCACCATGCGCGCGAGCTTCAGCAATGAGAGCGTTCCCGGCCGTGCGCCATAGAGTGTGGCGAGCCGGCGGAGCATGCGCAAATTCTGCCCGCCGACGAACAGCATATCGATCAGCGCAGCCGGGCTCACTGCCGTGACCACGGAAACGCGCTTCGCCGCGGCCGCGACGATGGCGCGCGCTTGCGGATCGAGCGGGGCCACCAGAGTGCGCTCGGCAAGTCGCAGCAACTCCGCCGCATCGTTGATCTCTTGCTCATGCTCGGCGAAGCGCGCCAAGCCCCATTCCATGTCGGCCCGCCCCGCATAGAGCCGCTTCAGCCGCCGCGCCACGTCGAGCGCAAGCGCCTTGTCGTTTTGCCGCGCGGCACTGTCCGCTTCGTGGCGGAGATGATCGAGCCGCCGCAAGCGCAACAGGCCTGCGATCTCGCGGAGCACGATCATGGTCAGCGCCAAGACCGCGAGGCTCAGCAGGCCGACCGCGATCCAGCCGATCAGATCTTGTCTTGCGATCAGCTGAAGCGCCCAATCGTAGAGCCAGAGCGTCGCCGCCATGGTGACGAGGCCGCCGACCGCGGCCAACAAGATGCTGCCCCAGCGCAAGCCTCTTTCCAGCGCCGGCACGTTGCGGATGCGGGGCGCGGGCAGAGTAGGCTCAGGGATGGTGGCGACACTCGGCGTCGCGATCACTTCCACATCCTCGACCCGGAACGAGGTGGGTTTGCGGGTCTTCTGCTTGCTCATGCCAGACGGTCTCCGATCAGCGCCTGCAACGCACGGTCCAGGCGAATATTAGGGAAGGGCGCAAAGCCGCCCGACGCAAGCTTGACCGGGTTCGGCGGCCGGAAGCGCACGAAGCGCAACTCGTCCGCCTCGATCTCCAGGGTCTCAAGCGCGAGTTTCGGATCGGCGGGAAGGTCGCCGGGAAAGATCGCGAACTCCTCGTCGCCGTCGAAGGTTCGCTTGCCGATGGTCTCATCCGGCAACGGGTAGCCGATGATGCAGGGAAGCTTCTCGCCGTTCCGCTTGGCGAGACCCTCGCGCGTCGCGCGGACCGCGGCCATCGCCAACACCTTGACGTTGGCGCCGGCAAACTCGGCACGTCCGATCGCCTTCTCGGCGAGCGCGCCCAAGATCGCCTCGAGCCTGTCGTGGCTGGTATGGTGCAGATGATCGGCCTTGGTCGCTGCGAGCACGACGCTGTCGATGCGCGGCGCGAACATGCGCGACAGCAGCGTATTCGAGCCGGTGCGGAAACATGCAAGTGTCTCGGTCATGGCGCGCTCGAGATCGGCGATGGCCGCCGCTCCTCCGTTCAGCGCGGCGAGCACATCGATCAGCACGATCTGGCGATCGAGCCGCGAGAAATGATCGCGAAAGAACGGACGCACCACAAGTTTCTTATACGCCTCGTAACGCCGCTCCATCATGGCGCCGAGCGAGCCCTTGGGAAAACTCGACGCATCGCCTTCGACCGGCGCGAAGGTCAGCGCCGGCGAGCCTGCCAAATCGCCCGGCATCAGGAAGCGTCCGGGCGGCAAGGTCGACAGCGAATATTGGTCCGCTCGTGTCGCGCGCAAATATGCCTTGAACAGATCCGAGAGCTTTGCCGCGAGCGCCTCATCTGCCGGCGCCGCGGGATCGATCTCGGTCAGCGCCTGGTGCCAGGCTTTGGCGATATTGCGGCGACCCTTGACCCGGCTCTGCTCCAACGCCGCGCGCGACCATTCCTCATAATCGAGATCGAGCAAGGGAAGGTCGAGCAGCCACTCGCCGGGATAGTCGACGATGTCGATGTTGAGCCGGTCGAAGCCGAGCTGCCGCTTCCAGAATTTGGCGGAACTATATTCGAGCGCGATCCTGAGCTGGCTGATCTTGCGCGTGCTTTCCGGCCAGCGCGGTGGTTCCCCGGTGAGATCGGCGAGATGCTGCTCGAATTCGAATCGCGGCACGGTGTCGTCCGGTTGCGGCTCGAGATAAGCGCGCAGCACCCGGCCCTCCGCCGCCGCGTCGAAAAAGGGAAGCCTCCCGGCGGCGATGAGATTATGCACCAGCGCCGTGATGAACACGGTCTTGCCGGAACGCGCGAGCCCCGTCACGCCGAGCCGGATGGTCGGGTTCACGAGATCGGCGGCGAAATCGCCGGCGCTGCGAAAGGCATCGGCCGTGGCTTGGGCTAGGGAAGTGGCGGGCAACTGTCTTTAGTCCTTTTTCCTCGCGCGCTTCCTTCAGGCGGCCGTGCGACGCCAATAAATATGGCGATCGAAGGCGCTTGGCGCACAAAATTTTTGCAGTCACGGCTAAGGAAACCGTTGCCCGCCGCTGCCGCCGGGCAGCGGCGAAATGTGACGAATTTGCGTTGTGTTTCCGCTCACTGCTTCGTGTGCTTGTCAAGCCGCGTCTCTGTCTTGACTTGGCCACGCGCATCCGTAATACGGGGGCGCCCGGCGGGTCGCGCACGATGCGCGAGCCGGTGCAATGGAGGAAGGGCCTCTAAGAAGGCCTTTGGACAACCCGATGCCCATGGCAGCGACTCTCATGCGGCCCAAGGTGAAACTCTCGGAAGACTACCGGCCGTCGGAAGACGAGCCGTTTATGAACGACAAGCAGCGCGCTTATTTCCGGCGCAAGCTGCTTGCCTGGCGCGAAGAGATTCTGCGCTCGACCAAGGAAACGCTCCAGCACCTTCATGATGAATCCGAGCAGCATGCCGACATCGCCGATCGCGCCACGTCTGAGTCCGAGCGTGCGTTGGAACTCCGGGCCCGCGATCGCCAGCGCAAATTGATCGCCAAGATTGATGCTGCGTTGATCCGCCTCGACGACGGGACCTATGGCTATTGCGAGGAGACCGGCGAGCCGATCGGGCTCAAGCGTCTCGATGCGCGTCCCATCGCCACGTTGAGCGTGGAAGCGCAAGAGCGCCACGAGCGGCGCGAGCGCGTCTATCGCGACGAATAGATCTCTCGACCGACTTACTCTCTAGGCTCAATCGGAAAATCGAAGATGGTTTCGGGGTAGGGCTCACCCTCGAGGGTGAAGTGCCACCACTCCTTGTCGTAATTCTTGAAACCGTGCCGGCTCATGACATCGACGAGGAGCGCGCGGTTGTTGCGCTCGGCGTCGGTCAGGCCTGACGCCGCCGTGTTGGCCTTGGTGTCGAAACAATCGAAGCTCGTGCCCATGTCGAGGCTGTTGTCCGGCGCGCGGACCTCTCTCGTCGCCGTACACGCCGCAATGCTCTGTTGAATGGTCCCGTCCGAAGGCGCGGAGCTGTCGAGCGGAACGAGCGTGAGATCGACGGTGCCCCCGCGTGAATGTCCGGATCGCGTGGCAATGTAGCCCGGGAACAGCGCGCGCTTTTCCAGCGCCGGGTAATAGATCGACTTTCTCTTGGGATCGTCCGGCTCCTTCGCCCAATCGACGAAGGACGCGACCGCGCGCGCCGGCCGGTAGCAATCATAGACTTTGAGGCTGAGCTGCTTTGCCTTCAACTCGGCTTGCACCGCCTTTAGTCCGTTCGCCGCTTGGCTCACCAGCACGCATTCCGCCGCGTCATAGCCGGTGACTGCGTGGCCCATGAAATTTTCCGAGCCGGCATAGCGCATGTCCTGTTGGATGCTCGGATCGACGTCGCGGAGATAGACGAAGCCTAGCGGCATCTCGGCGGCAGACGCGGTGGCGATCGAGCAACCGATCGCGATCGCGGCGATGAGGAAGCGTTGTGGCATGGCGGAAAGACTATTCGCGAGCTTGTCTCAACGGCGCATAAAAAAACTCCCCGCTTGGGGGCGGGGAGTGGAGAGGTTTGGGGGACTGACACTAAGGCCTAAGCCGTCAGTGTCGGACCATTTGCAGGGAACTACCGGCGATCTTACGAACTGAGAGCGGGATGAAACTACCGGCGTCGTCTCAATCGCTCGCCACAACAACACATGGCAGCCGTAAGCTCGGACGTATTATTTACTCCTTTTTAACCTGGTCGACAAGCAAAACCGCCGTGTCCTGAATGCAACAGTCAATCGAATTGCGGAACTCCGCCAAATTTTTTCAAAGGGTTGGAGTGGTTAGGTTGGATTCTCTCCCTAACAAATCGTTAACCATCGTGCCAAGATGAGCCAATACATTCACCGCGCCCCTTAAGCTCTCTTTAGAGGCGACAAAGTCCGGCGCGGAGACCAATCGAATCGGCTAACTTGCCCGACATGTCCGACATCGACGCCCCCATGCGCTATAGCGATCCGGTAGCCGACCGCACCGGGCGCGACGGGGGCGTGGGCCTGGTGGTGCTTCTGGCGCTGGCATTGGGTGCTGCCGCGGTGGGCCTCGCCATGGTCTCGCGTGAGATGGCCGAGCCGGTCGTGCTGGCCATTCTCGCGGGCCTAGCCGTTGTCGGCGTGTTTTGCCTGTTTGCCGGCGCCGTCGGCATCCTCCATTTCGGCCAGCGCCATGCCCGCAACGACGTCACCAAGGCCTTTGTCGACAATTTGCCGCAAGGCGCCTTGATCGCCGACAGCGCCGGCCACGTGCTGTATGCCAACGAAGCCTATCGCAATCTGCTGGGCCTAGATGCCGCCGCAGCCGTGCTGCCGCCGGATCGCGCCTTTGCCGGCAGCACCCATATCGCCGAGCAGATCTTCAGGCTGGCGCGTGCGAGCCAGCAGGGGCGGAGCCTGAAAGAAGATTTCCGCATTCCGGCCCTCGGCGAAGCGGAAGATGAAGCCGGCATCGTGCCGCGCTGGTTCCGCATCTCCGTCCGCCCCATGCCGGTGGACCCGCGCTCAGGCCGAAACGGCAGCCTTGTCGTCTGGCAGGTCGAGGAAATCACGCAAGATCGCGCCAGCGAGGAGTCGAGCTTCGAGCGGGTGCAATCGGCGATCGCCTATCTCGACAATGCCCCGGCCGGATTCTTCGCCAGTGCGTCGGACGGCACCATCCAATATCTCAATGCCACGCTTGCGCAATGGCTTGGCCTCGACCTCGCCGAGATCGCCGGCCGGCCGCTGAAACTCGCCGAGATCATGTCATCGGACAATGCGAGTCTTGTCGCGAGTGCCGGCCGTGGACAGTCGCAAGGCGCGACGGCTCGCTTCGACATCGATCTCATCAAGGCCGACGGCACCAATCTTCCCGTGCGCATCCTGCATCGCCTGCCACGGAACGGCGCTAATACGGCTGCCCATACGCTCGTGATCAATCGCTCCGCGGGCGAAGCGGAAGAAGCCGGCTCCGCCGAACTCAGATTCGCGCGCCTGTTTCACGCCGCCCCCATCGCCATCGCCACCATCGATGCAGAAGGCCGCATCAGCGCAACCAACGCCTCCTTCATGCGGCTGTTCGGACAAACCGGCGACGACGCGGGCAAGGTAGCGCTCGTCGATCTGGCAGACCCCGACGATCGCGCCGGATTGCGCAAGACGCTCGACCAAGCCGTCGCCGGTCAGGGTCTGATCGAGCCGCTCGATTTCACCTTCGCCTCGGACAAGGAGCGGAAAGGCCGCTTCTATTTGAGCCCGATCGAGCGGGACGAGGGCCACGGCGAGGCGGCGATCGCCTACGCCATCGACACCACCGAGCAGCGCGCGCTCGAACTGCAGATGGTGCAAGGCCAGAAGATGCAAGCGATCGGTCAGCTTGCCGGCGGAATTGCCCACGATTTCAATAACATGCTGACGGCCATTATCGGCTTCTCTGACTTCTTGTTGCAGAACCACCGCCCGTCCGATCCTGCCTTCCAGGACATCATGAACATCAAGCAGAATGCGAACCGGGCTGCGGGCCTCGTCCGCCAGCTGCTCGCCTTCTCGCGCCAGCAGACCTTGCGCCCGCAAGTGCTCGAGCTCAGCGAGGTGCTGTCCGACCTCTCGATTCTGCTCGGCCGGCTGCTCGGCGAGAATATCGAGCTGAAACTGGATCAGGCGAGCGGGCTGTGGCCGGTCAAGGCGGACTTACATCAATTCGAGCAGGTCATCATCAATCTCGCCGTCAATGCGCGCGACGCCATGCCCGACGGCGGCAAGCTCAACATCCGCATCGCCAATATCACCGAGCCCGAGTCGCGGGACATCGGCGCCAAGCACATGCCGCCCGGCGAATATGTGCTGATCGAGGTGACTGATACCGGCACCGGCATGAGCGAAGAGGTGATGGAGAAGATGTTCGAGCCGTTCTTCTCAACGAAAGAAGTCGGTCGCGGCACCGGACTTGGCCTCTCCACGGTTTACGGCATCGTCAAGCAGACCGGCGGTTACATCTACGCCGACAGCGAACTTGGGCGAGGCACCGTGATGCGGGTCTATCTCCCGCGTTATGTCGAGGTGCCGAGCGAGGTGGAAGCGCCGCGCCAAGTCCCGCTGCCGCGCGAGCGGCCGAAGGACTTGACCGGCCGCGGCACCGTGCTTTTGGTCGAGGATGAGGATGCGGTGCGGAGCTTCGCCGCGCGCGCGCTCGGCCAGCGCGGCTATAATGTGCTCCAGGCCTCGACCGGCGTCGAAGCTCTCGAAGTCTTCAACAATTTCGATGGCGAGGTCGATCTCGTCGTCAGCGACGTGGTGATGCCGGAGATGGACGGTCCGACGCTGATGAAGCATCTCCGCGCCGACCATCCCGACCTCAAGATCATTTTCATTTCGGGCTATGCCGAGGACAGCTTCCGCCGCAACCTGTCCGACAAGGACGATTTCATGTTCCTGCAAAAGCCCTTCGATTTGAAGGAGCTCGCCGCCGCGGTGAAGGCGGCGTTGCAGGGCTAGCAAAAGGTCTTCCTTTCGCCGCGGATCGCCGCTAACACCCGGGCTCTACAGCATTGATTATTGGAGTTTCTGAGTGCCCGATTACGAGAAATTTCCCGAGGACGACGAAAGCACCCGCCGCCGCCAGAAGAAAAAGCCGCGGCTGCCTGCGCTCACCATCCATCGTTATGGCGGCCGGCTGATCTATTTCTGGTTCGGCATGCGGATGCGCGCGCTGCTCAAGCTGTTCAAGCGCGGCGGTTATAATTTCACCCTGAATTGTCTCCCGGACACCATCCTGCTGTTTCTGTGGGTGCCGTGGAACTCACTGCTCTATCGCATCTCGGAGGCGAAATACCGCAAGCGCGCCGAAGCGCTTGCCCTCAATCAGCCTCCGATCTTCGTCATCGGCCATTGGCGCACCGGCACGACCTTCCTGCACGATCTCCTCTCCGAGGATCCGGACCTCGCTTACCCGACGACCTATGAGTGCTTCTTCCCGCATCATTTTCTGCTCACCGAGGACACGCTGCCGAAGGTGATGAAGGTGCTGTTGCCGAAGAAGCGGCCGCAGGACGACGTGCCGGTCGGCTTCGATCGTCCGCAGGAAGAAGAATTCGCCATGATGATGCTGGGCGAGGGGACTCCTTATCTCACCCACGCCTGGCCGCGTTTCGGTCCCGCCGATACCGACTATCTCGACTTCAAGGGCGTGCCGGAGCCCGAGAAGAGAAAATGGGCCGACGCCTATATGTGGTTCTACCGCCGGCTCGCGCTGCGGCATGGCGAGAAGCCGCTGGTGATGAAGACGCCGGCCAACGCTGCGCGGCTGAAGCTCCTCACCAAGCTGTTTCCGGATGCACGCTACATCTATATCTCGCGCAATCCGCTGAAAGTGTTTCCCTCGACGGTGAAGCTCTGGCGCGCTCTTTATTCCACGCAAGGTCTGCACAATCCGCCGAACCTCGATCCGTGGCTTGACGACTACGTGCTCGACATGTTCGCGCGCCTCACCGAGGACTACGAGGCGGACAAGCACCTGATCCCGAAAGATAAGCTCGTCGAGCTCCGCTACGAGGATCTGGTGAAGGACCCGATCGCGAAATTGCGTGATCTCTATGCAAGGCTAAAGATCGGCGACTTCGAGACTGCGCGCCCGCGCATGCAAGCCTATCTCGACGCGCAGAAGGAGCACCGCGTCTCCGAATATGAACTTGCCGCCTGAGTTGAAGCGGAAACTGATCGAGCGGCTCAAGCCTTACATCGACCGCTACGGCTATCGCGAAGCGGTGAGTGGTGAGGGCGCTCGTGCTGCTTCATCGTCGAAGCGATCTCGCGAAGCTCAACCCTCCTAAAACAGAGGCCGCCCGGAGGCGGCCCCTTTTCCATCACATCCTGATGGCACTGAAGTCCGATCGCTTAACCGGCGCGCCACTTCCCGTTCTGCTTGTAGGCCCCGCACGCCGCGCAAAGGCAACTATGCCATTTCGGGCAAACCCAGTGCCGCCCGAACGGGCAGAATGCGCCTTTGCCCTTGCACCCGGCGAGTTCGATCTCCGAGGACCCTGTCGGCGCCAATCCGCCTGTGACGCCGCTGAGTGTCGTGGCGCCGGCCGCGCCCGCAAGCAGGAGCATCGCTGCTCCGGCTAAAAGAAATGCTGTCTTACGCATGCCTCTTCTCCCCCTTTTTCCTGTGAGTTGATTCGGTGAGGCGGAGAATAAGCCGATTGCGCAGAGCCAAGTTGCGCGAGTTCAGAGCCATCCACAAAAAGAACATATTGCGAACAGAGAACAAACCGTGTACAATTCGATCTCCCCGCTAAGACCGCCCGGGGCCAGCAGGTAGCGCTTCGGCTCCGGGCCGGTCTCCCCCTTCGGGGCGCAGGGGCTGATTGCAGGGCCAGCGCGCCCGTGTGAGATTAAGGGAGATTCTCAAATGCTGCAGGTTGTGCGCCTTTTCGAGGGAGCGGAGATGGACAAGGAGAAGGCGCTTGAGGCGGCCATCTCGCAGATCGAGCGTGGGTTCGGCAAAGGCTCGATCATGCGGCTCGGTCAGAACCAGCAAGCGGTCGAAGTCGAAGCGATCTCGACGGGCTCGCTCGGCCTCGACATCGCGCTCGGCATTGGCGGCCTGCCGCGCGGCCGTGTCGTCGAAATTTATGGTCCGGAATCGTCCGGCAAGACCACGCTCGCACTCCATGTCATCGCCGAGGCGCAGAAGCGGGGCGGCATTTGCGGCTTCATCGATGCCGAGCACGCGCTCGATTCGGTTTATGCGCGGAAGCTTGGCGTTGACCTCCAACACCTCCTCATCTCGCAGCCAGATACCGGCGAGCAGGCGCTCGAGATCACCGACACGCTGGTGCGCTCCGGTGCCATCGACGTGCTGGTCATCGATTCTGTCGCGGCGCTGACGCCGAAAGCCGAGCTCGAAGGCGAGATGGGCGACATGCAAATGGGCGCGCAGGCGCGGCTGATGAGCCAAGCTTTGCGCAAACTCACCGGCTCGATCTCGAAATCCCGCTGCATGGTGATCTTCATCAATCAGATCCGCATGAAGATCGGCGTGATGTTCGGCTCGCCGGAGACGACGAGCGGCGGCAACGCGCTGAAATTTTACGCCTCGGTCCGTCTCGATATTCGCCGCATCGGCGCCATCAAGGAGCGCGAGGAAGTTGTCGGCAACCAGACCCGCGTCAAGGTGGTGAAGAACAAGGTGGCGCCGCCCTTCAAGCAGATCGAGTTCGACATCATGTATGGCGAGGGCATCTCCAAGACCGGCGAGCTTGTCGATCTCGGCGTCAAGGCCGGCATCGTGGAGAAGTCCGGCTCCTGGTTCTCCTTCGATAGCGAGCGCATCGGACAGGGCCGCGAGAACGCCAAAGCCTATCTGAAAGACAATCCCCAAACCGCAGAGCGGATCGAACGCGCCATCCGCCAGAATGCGGGCCTGATCGCGGGCCAGATTCTGGAAGGCACGCCCGATCCTGAGGAAGGCGAAGCCGTCGCCACAGCTCCAGCCGAATCCGGTCAGGGCTTTGCCGAAGGCGAGACGGCCGTGACGCCGCTCACAAGCGGCCGCCGCAAGCGAGGCGGGGGCTAGACTTCCCCTTAAAATCGAGGCGTAGGGCCCGGCGCGCCGGCACGGAAGCGGTTGGCGCCGGTCCTTGGCCGCTTGCCAGGCGTAACGACCCACTCTATGTCTGACGCCAGTGGTGAACCGGCTTTGCCTGGAGGCGGGCCGGATCCGGCTCCTTGCCGCTTCTCGTAACAGGGCGGTCCAAGGAGCGCCTTCCGGCGAGCGACAAGGTCTCCCAACGCCTGACATGACTTCCGCTAAGCACGTCTCCGTCAACGATATCCGCAAAGGTTTCCTCGATTTCTTCGAGGGGGAGGGCCATGCCGTGTTGCCGTCGAGCCCGCTCGTGCCGCGCAACGACCCGACGCTGATGTTCACCAATGCCGGCATGGTGCAGTTCAAGAATGTGTTCACCGGCGCCGAGAAGCCGGCACACCCCCGCGCAGCCACCTCGCAGAAATGCGTCCGCGCCGGCGGCAAGCACAACGATCTCGACAATGTCGGCTACACCGCGCGCCATCACACCTTTTTCGAGATGCTCGGCAATTTCGCCTTCGGCGATTATTTCAAGGAGCGCGCGATCGAGCTCGCCTGGAACCTTCTCACCAAGGATTTCGGTCTCGACAAGAAGCGGCTTCATATCACCGTCTTCAATGAGGACGACGAGGCGGCGAAACTTTGGAGCAAGATTGCCGGCAAGCCTGAAAGCGAGATCATCCGCATTGCCGGCTCCGACAATTTCTGGTCGATGGGCGAGTTGGGACCGTGCGGGCCCTGCTCGGAAATCTTCTACGACCACGGACCGAAGATCGCGGGCGGTCCGCCCGGCAGCGCCGACGCCGATGGCGATCGCTTCGTCGAGATCTGGAATCTCGTCTTCATGCAATATGAGCAGCTCCCGGGCGGCAAGCGCATCGCGCTGCCGAAGCCGTCGATCGATACCGGCATGGGGCTCGAGCGTATCGCCGCGGTGCTGCAAGGCACAAACGACAATTACGAGATCGATCTGTTCAAGGCGCTGATCGCGGCTTCAGTCGATCTCACCGGCGTGCCTGCGACCGGCGAGCACAAGCCCAGCCACCGCATCATCGCCGATCATCTCCGCGCCTCGTCGTTCCTCGTTGCCGATGGCGTGCTGCCGTCGAACGAGGGCAGGGGCTATGTGCTCCGCCGCATCATGCGCCGCGCCATGCGTCACGCGCACCTCCTCGGCGCCAAGGAGCCGCTGCTCTACCGTCTCGTGCCGGCGCTCACTGGCGAGATGGGCCGGGCCTATTCGGAACTCGAGCGTGGCAAGGAGCTCATCGTCGAGACGCTGAAGCTGGAGGAGACGCGCTTCCGCGAGACGCTGGAGCGCGGCTTGAAGCTTCTCGACGACGCGACCAAGGGCATGAAGAAGGGCGATACGCTTCCCGGCGAGATCGCCTTCAAGCTCTACGACACGTTCGGCTTCCCTTACGACCTGACCGAGGACGCGCTGAAAGCGCGCGGCATCTTCATCGATGCCAAAGGCTTCGCCGCGTCGATGGAGCGCCAGCGTGCCGAGGCGCGGAAATCCTGGGCTGGCTCCGGCGAGGCCGCCACCGACACGCTCTGGTTCGAGCTGAAAGAGAAATTGGGCGCGACCGAGTTCCTCGGCTATGACGCGGAAGCCGCGTCCGGCGAGATCGTGGCGCTGGTCAAGGACGGCGCCAGCGTAGACGAGCTCGGCAAGGGCGCGCATGGCATCGTCATCGTCAACCAGACGCCCTTCTATGGCGAGTCCGGCGGCCAGATCGGCGATCGCGGCCGCATCGCCGGTCCCAAATCCGCCTTCAAGGTCGAGGACACGCAGAAAAAGCTGCACGGCCTCTTCTTGCATCATGGCGTCGTCGAGGCTGGCACGTTGAAAGTCGGCGACACCGTCGATCTCGACGTCGATCACGGCCGCCGCACCGCGACCCGCGCGCACCATTCCGCGACCCATTTGTTGCATGAGGCGCTCCGCGAGGTGCTGGGAACCCATGTGGCGCAGAAGGGTTCGCTGGTCGAGCCGGGCCGCCTCAGATTCGATTTCTCGCATCCGAAGCCCATGACCCACGAGCAGATCGTCGCGGTCGAGGATCTCGTCAACCCGATGATCCTGCAGAACGAGCCGGTGAAGACCCATCTGATGACGCCGGATCAGGCCATCGCGCAAGGCGCGCTGGCGCTGTTCGGCGAGAAATATGGCGACGAGGTCCGCGTCGTCTCCATGGGTGTGAGCGACAGCAGCACCAAGGCCGACCGCGCTTATTCCATCGAGCTTTGCGGCGGCACGCATGTGCGCCGCACCGGCGATATCGGTCTGCTCAAGATCGTCGCCGAGACCGCGGTCGCCTCCGGCGTTCGCCGCATCGAGGCGCTGACCGGCGAATGCGGCGCGCGCCTATCTCGCCGCGCAAGACGAAAAGGTGCGCGAGGCGGCGGAGCTTCTCAAAGTCGGTCCCGACGACATGATCACGCGGCTTGCCGCCATTATCGACGAGCGGCGCAAGCTCGAGCGCCAGCTCGCGGACGCCAAGCGCGAGCTTGCGCTGGGAGGCGGCGGAGGGGCGGCGAGACTGCGCACGCCGGCGCGAGAAGTGGGTGGGGTGAAGCTGCTCGCCCGTATCGTGCAGAACGTTGCCGCCAAGGATCTGCGTGGTCTGGTCGACGACGCCAAACGTCAGCTCGGCTCCGGCATTGTCGTCATCATTAGCGTTGGCGAAGAGGGCAAGGCCTCGCTCGTCGTCGGCGTCACTGACGATTTGACCGGTGCCAACAGCGCTGTCGATCTCGTCCGCGTCGGCGCCGAGGCGCTCGGCGGCAAGGGCGGCGGCGGCCGTCCGGACTTTGCGCAAGCCGGAGGCCCCGACGGCGCCAAGGCCGATGCGGCGATCGCGGCGATCGAAGCGCGCCTAGGCGCCGCGCCGGGCGATAACAAGCCGTTGCGCGCCGGGCGCGGCTGACAATGAGTGCCCAATCCGTTTGGCGGAGATGGCGGAGAGACGTTCACAATATTCTTGAGGTGGGCGGCGAGGCGCACCCGGCGGCCTATTTCGTCAATTCCTTCATCATCACGCTGATCGTCGTCAACGCCATCGCCTTTGCCGCCGAGACTGTGCCCAGCGTCGCAGCGAAATATGGCGCGGGCCTCGACCACTTCAACAACATCTCCGTCGCGATTTTCTCGATCGAATATATCTTGCGCGTCTGGAGCGCGGTCGACATTCCGATGCTGAGCCGCATGCCGCATTGGCGGGCGCGGCTCCGCTTCATGCTGCGGCCGATCATGATCATCGATCTGCTCGCGGTGCTGCCGTTTTATCTGCAATGGTTCATCCCGATCGATCTCAGAATCCTACGCGTGTTGCGCATTTTCCGCCTGCTCAAGCTCACGCGCTACTCGCCGGCGCTGCAGACTCTGGGCCGCGTGCTCGAAGACGAGTACCGGACCCTGATCGGCGCATTGATCGTGATGCTGGTGGTGCTGCTTTTCGCTTCGACCGCGATGTATTTCCTCGAGCGTGACGTGCAACCCGACAAATTCGGCTCGATTCCGGACGCCGCCTGGTGGTCGCTCGCGACACTGACGACAGTCGGCTATGGCGACGTCGTGCCGATCACCCCGCTCGGCAAGGTGTTCGGCGGCATCGTCATGGTCCTCGGTCTCTGTATGTTCGCGCTCCCCGTTGCCATCATCGCTGCCGGCTTCAGCCAGGAATCGAGCCGGCATCAATTCGTGGTCACCTGGAGCATGGTGGCGCGCGTGCCGCTCTTCAGCACCATGGACGAGGCCGAGATCGCGGAGATCACCAAGCTGCTCTATACCCGCACCTATCTTCCCGGCGTGCCGATCGTTCGCGCCGGCGACCCCGGCGGGGCGATGTATTTGATGGCGAGCGGCGAGGCCATCGTCGCGCTCGCCCAAGGGAAAGCAGACCATCCTGAAGGACGGAGATTTTTTTGGCGAGATGGCCTTGCTCGAGCAGCGGCGGCATCGGCATAGCGTCGTCGCCAAAACCCGCTGCCGGGTCTATGTGCTCGATAGCGAGGCCTTGGCGCGGCTCTCCAGGCGAAGTCCGGAGATCATGCAGCAGATCCGCGAGGTGGCCCGGCGGCGCCGCGTCATCGACGATGCGGCAGAGGTGCTTGCCAAGTCGAAACCTCGCCGGGCCCGCCGCGCGAAATCCGCTGTCTAGGCGGGCGCGAGAGCCATCGTCGCGCGCAAATTTTCGTCGATCTTGTCGAGGAAGCCTTCGGTCGAAAGCCATTTCTGCTCGGCGCCGACTAGAAGCGCGAGATCCTTGGTCATGAATCCCCCCTCGATCGTGTCCACCACCACGCGCTCAAGGGTTTCGGCGAATTGCGCCAGCGCCGCGTTATCGTCGAGCTTGGCGCGATGCTTCAGCCCGCGTGTCCAGGCGAAGATCGAGGCCGTAGCATTGGTCGAGGTGGCGCGCCCCTGTTGATGCTGGCGGTAATGCCGTGTCACGGTGCCGTGCGCGGCTTCGGCCTCCACCACCTTGCCGTCCGGCGTCATCAGCACGCTGGTCATCAGGCCGAGAGAGCCGAAGCCTTGCGCCACCGTGTCGGACTGCACGTCGCCGTCGTAATTCTTGAGGGCCCAGACATAGCCGCCCGACCATTTCAGCGAGGCCGCCACCATGTCGTCGATTAGGCGGTGCTCGTAGGTGAGCCCGCGTTTGTCGAACTCGGGCTTGAACTCGGCAGCGAAAATCTCGGCGAAGATGTCCTTGAAGCGGCCGTCATAGGCTTTCAGGATCGTGTTCTTGGTGGAGAGATAGACCGGATAGTTGCGCGTCAGAGCGTAGTTGAAAGTCGCGCGGGCGAAATCGCGGATCGACTCGTCGACATTGAACATGGCGAGCGCAACGCCGCTGCCGTCGAAGCGATGCACCTCGTGCTCGATTCTGGTGCCGTCATCGCCTTCGAAGCTGATCTTGAGCTGTCCCCTTGCCGGGAACGACGAAGTCGGTCGCCCGGTAAACGTCGCCATAGGCGTGGCGGCCGATCACGATCGGCTTGGTCCAGCCCGGCACCAGCCGCGGCACGTTCTTGCAGATGATCGGCTCGCGGAAAATCACGCCGCCCAGGATGTTGCGGATGGTGCCGTTCGGCGATTTCCACATTTTCTTGAGGCCGAATTCCTTCACCCGCGCTTCGTCCGGCGTGATGGTCGCGCATTTGACGCCGACACCGCAGTCCTTGATGGCGTAGGCCGCGTCGATCGTGACTTGGTCGTCCGTGGCATCGCGGTTTTCGATGCTGAGATCGAAGCGCAACAGTTCGATATCGAGATAGGGCAGGATCAGCTTGCTCTTGATCAGCTCCCAGATGACCCGCGTCATCTCATCCCCGACGAGTTCCGCGACCGGGTTCTTGACCTTAATCTTGTTCAATTCTGCGTCTCCGGCGAGAAATCGATTTCGGCAGGGCCCCAACGATCGGGGCAAGCGCCGGTTGCGGACCGGCGCCCCCTATAGCATCGTGCATGCCATGATAAAAGCGAAGGTGAAATCGAAAGGCGCCAAAGTCGCAGGCGGACGCTCGAAGGGACCGGGCGCGGCCGCTGTCGCCCCCGCCATTATTCTTGTCGAGCCGCAACTCGGCGAGAATATCGGCTTTGCCGCGCGCGCCATGGCCAATTTCGGGCTCTCGGAGCTCAGGCTGGTTGCGCCTCGCGACGGCTGGCCGAGCGAGAAGGCGAAGAATGCGGCCTCCGGTGCCCCTGTCCTCGACGAGGTTAAGACCTATCCAAGCGTGGCAGCTGCAATTGGCGATCTCAATTTCGTGCTGGCGACGACGGCGCGGCCGCGCGGCATGGTGAAACCGGTGCTGGCGCCTGAGAGTGCCGCACGCGAGTTGGCAGTGAGAGCTGCGAGGGGGGAGCGCACCGGCGTTCTATTTGGACCTGAGCGAGCCGGCCTCGAGAACGACGTGATCGCGCTTGCCGATGCTGTGGTCACCGCTCCCGTCAATCCAGCCTTCGCCTCGCTGAGCTTGCCCCAATCGGTGCTGCTTTTGAGCTACGAGTGGTTGAAGACGTGTGGGCCGGACATGAGTCTCGGTCGCGCCACGGAAACCGACGGCCCCGCGGTCGAGGGTATGGATATTTCCGATACGAGGCCGGCAACCCGCGCCGAGCTTCTCGGTCTGTTCGAGCATCTCGAAACCGAGCTCGACGCTTCCGGCTTTCTTCGCCCGCCGGAGAAGCGCCCAACCATGGTCCGCAGCATCCGCAACATGTTCCACCGCATGGGTGCAACCGAGCAGGACATTCGCACCTGGCGCGGCATCGTCGCCTCGCTGGTTCGGGCGCATCTTCGCCCGCGTTAAGGAGCCTTAGTTCCGCCCCGTTTCTGCTATTGCGATTGCCGCCAACGATGCTAGCTTCCGGCGCGGAAAAATAGGGGCTGAGGAATGCAAAAAGTCTGGGTTCAGTTGGGTGGCGTAACCGCGATTGCAGTCTTGACGCTGCTGGGCATGGTGTCACTCGGTGCCGCGCAAGAGGCCGGCGTGAAGACCGCCGCCGAGGAGCTGGATAAGCGGAGCAAGCCCGCGGAAGGCGCTGGCGGCGGCCAGCAGGGCAAGCTGAGCGACCGTTCTGTCAATGTGATGTCGAGCCTCGCCTTCTCAATCATGCCGGAGGAATATCCAGGCGCTGACGGCAAGCCGCTCAAGGTGAATAAATCCAACCCCAATAAATTCTTGGTTCCCGTTGAGGATGCGCGCCGCATCATCCGCGTTGCTACCCGATCGGCCTATGCCGAAGCCTGCGGTCTGCTTGAGCTCGAGCGCGCCAATTTCGAGGCGCTGATGAAGAATGAAGAGGCGCGGAAGACCTGGACTCGGGAACAGCTACTCTTCATCCGCGCATTGCATATTTTCTCGGTCTCCTATTTCACGGGGAACATGCAGATCACGACGACCGAGGAGGAAAATGACGTGCAGGGTGCAAAGACTGCAGCCGATCTCGCCGACACCAAGAACAAGAAGCCCGCTCCCGCTCAGAAAGAGGAAAGCGCAGCCGATCCCGCGACGCCCAAAGTGCTGGCGCAGAAGAAGCTGGAATGCCCGCCCGAGCAGAAGGAAAAGGTGACGAAGTCCATCACCGCCTATGTCCAATCGGCCAAGGTGGAGGTTCCGCAAGGCGTGAAGCCGGCCGTTCCGGCGGCCCCAGCGGGCTCGAACGCACCGAAAACGGTCCCTGCGGCGCCCCAAGCGGCCCCAGCCCCGGCTGGAGCACCCAATTGACACTTTCCGCCTTTCGCGTGTAACAGAACCCCACGCCAAGCGATGCCGGGGCCGCGCCTAAGGCCGAGCGCCCGGCTTTTGCCGTCATAGGCTAAGGATTATGGCCCCCGCGATCCCTCGCGATGAGGCAGATGAAGGGTTTTTTTGGAGCGATCGATGACGAAACGAGTGAATGCCAAACATAAGATCGACCGCCGCATGGGCGAGAATATTTGGGGACGCCCGAAGAGCCCCTACAATAAGCGTGAATATGGACCGGGCGAGCACGGCCAGCGCCGCCGCGGCAAGCTTTCGGATTACGGCCAGCAGCTTCGCGCCAAGCAGAAGCTGAAAGGCTATTACGGCAACATCACCGAGAAGCAGTTCAAGTCGATCTATCACGAGGCGGCGCGGCTCCGCGGCGACACCTCTGAGAAGCTGATCGGCCTCCTGGAGCGCAGGCTCGATGCCATCGTCTACCGCGCCAAATTTGTGCCGACTGTATTCGCCGCGCGCCAGTTCGTTTCCCACGGCCATGTCAAGGTCAACGGTCGCCGCGTGAACATCCCGAGCTATCGTTGCCGCGAGGGCGACGTGATCGAGGTGCGCGACAAATCGAAGGACGGCAACACGGTGCTGGAATCGGCGCAGAGCTCCGAGCGCGAGGTGCCGGACTATCTCGAAGTCGATCACTCCAAGATGAGCGCGAAGTTCCTGCGCACGCCAACTCTGACCGACGTGCCCTATCCGGTGATGATGGAACCGAATCTCGTCGTCGAGTTCTATTCGCGCTAAACCGCGATCAGCACTTCGTTTAGCGGCCGCTGGTCGGTGTGCGGCAGCGCGACGTCTTGCTTCACATAGCCGAACCGGCTCAAGAGCTGCGGTGTTTCGCTTGATCCGATCAGGTGACCCAGCTCTCGTCGCGTCGTCTCGACCTCGATCGGCTGATTCAAGAAGGCGCTGACGAGCCCGTGCATGGTCATGCCATGCAGCACTGCGGCAGTCGCGCGTCCGGTTGCCACCCAATCTTCGTGACTGTCGCTCTTCGTTGTGAAAACGCCGAACAGCGGCGCCTGCATCGAGGCGTGCCGCTCCATGCTGCCGCCGAGGTCGAACAGCCGGAACAGCGCCGCGCCCATCCGAGAAAAGCCGGCGCTGACCGAACCGAGAGAGGCGAACTCGGCACGAATCGTGGGATCGGCGAATTGGATCCGGTCGGCTTCGACAACGAGTCTGGCAATCTTGTCCTTTGTTGAGGCGTCGCTCACAAGATGCAGGCCGATTCCGTAAGCCCGCGCAGTTTCCTGCATCAGGGTCTGCACCGGGGCCGGAACGGAATTCTGAGCGTAGCGGCGCGGGCCAGGGCGGCGTTTCGCGATTGCGGTCAGCATGTCGCGATCAAGCAGGGTGCGGCGGGCTGTGAGCCCAAGCTCGACGCGAGCGATCACGGTCCGCGCATGAGGCTCCGGCAAGGGCGTGAGCACGCCGTCATAGCCATAAGCCTTTACGGCGGCCAACAGCGTTTCGGCCGCGGCGGCGCAAGACAGGGTGACTTCCCGATAATGCGGGTCGACCGTCCTCAACGCTCGGCTCAAATCCGCGACGACATCCACGTGATTGTCGGCGACGACGAAACGCCAAGGCTGAGTGTCGTGGTCCGAAGGCGCCAACCGCGCATAGCGGACCAGGAAGGCGAGCTTGTCGCGTGCCGTCCCGCTTCCCGGAAAGCCGATCGGATCGATGGTCCAGGCGTCGTCGGACAAAGCCACGACGGACATGGCGGTCTCCATCCCCAGAGACAAAGCGCGCTTCTTCAGGCAGAGCGCTGCCTCTTACGGCTTGTAGACCGATTGTCTTGAGAAATTATTGAGACGCTTAAGCCGTCAAGGTCTGCGCGTTATGGGCGATGCCCTTTTGCGTCAGAAGCTCCTGCAATTCGCCTGCCTGGAACATCTCGCGCACGATATCGCAGCCGCCGACGAACTCGCCCTTCACGTAAAGCTGCGGGATGGTCGGCCAGTTCGAATAGGCCTTGATACCGTCGCGCACGCCCATGTCCTCGAGCACGTTAATGTCTTTGAACGCCACCCCGAGATGGTTGAGGATCTGCGCCACCTGCATGGAGAAGCCGCATTGCGGCATCGCCTTCGTGCCCTTCATGAAGAGCACGACTTCGTTGCCGGCAATCTGCTTGCCGATCCAGTCTTGGACGTCTTGGTGTGGTTGCGTCATTTCATACTCCTTAAGAGGGCGCCGAGGTCTTGAGCGCCAGCGCGTGCAGCGCCCCGCCCATCTGTCCTTTCAGCGCGTCATACACCATTTGGTGCTGCTGCACCCGCGTCTTGCCGCGAAAGGCCTCCGAGACCACGGTCGCCGCGTAATGATCGCCGTCGCCGGCGAGGTCCTCGATGCTCACTTTGGCATCGGGAAACCCTTCCTTGATCAGCCGCTCGATCTCACTCACCGCCATGGCCATCGGCCAAAATCTCCTAAGCTTCGCGTCTGCCCGATACTAGCCGCCGGCCATGAAGCCCGGCAACCAACCCTCATGACGCGATTTCAGCGCGTCCAGGAAAAGTGGCGCTTCGCCCGGCAGTTTCAAGGCGCGCCCTCGCGCCTTTCCGACAACCCTGGCCGGGATCGCCGCCTTTTCCGCCTGCTGCAAGATGCGTGCAACGTGCTTCGGCGCGGCTGCAATCACATAGCGGCCCTGATCCTCGCCGAACCAGATGGCATGAGCGGGAAGGCCTTGCGGCGGCGCATCGAGCTCGGCGCCCATGCCTCCGGCAAGCGCCATCTCGGCGATGGCGACGAGAAGGCCGCCGTCAGACACATCATGCACCGCCGAGACCTCTCCGGCCCGGATCAGCCCGCGCACGAAATTGCCGACGCGAAGCTCGGCGTCGAGATCGACAGGGGGCGGCGCGCCTTCGGTCTTGCCTTGCGCCAGCTCCTGATAGAGCGACTGACCGAGATGGCCTCCCTCGGTGCCGATGACGATCAGCGTGTCGCCGTCTTGCGTGAGGCCGATACGCGCGATCTTGGCAATGTCGGGGATCAGCCCGACACCGCCGACCGCCGGTGTCGGCGGAATGGCGACGCCGTTGGTCTCGTTGTAGAGCGACACATTGCCGGACACGACGGGGAAGGCGAGCGCGCGGCAGGCTTCCGCCATGCCTTCGATCGCGCCGACGAATTCGCCCATGATCTCCGGCCGCTCCGGATTGCCGAAATTCAGGCAGTCGGTGATTGCCAACGGGTCGGCGCCGACCGCGGTGAGATTGCGCCAGCATTCGGCGACGGCTTGCTTGGCGCCTTCCTTCGGGTCGGCGGCGCAATAGCGCGGCGTCACGTCGCATGAGATGGCGAGACCCTTCTGCGTGCCGTGAATGCGCACCACGCCGGCATCGCCGCCGGGACGCTGAACCGTGTCGCCCATCACCATGTGATCATATTGCTCCCAGATCCAGCGGCGGGAGGAGAGGTGAGGGGAGCCCATCATGGTTTCGAGCGCGCCCAAGATACTGTTCGGCGCCGGCACGTCCTCCGGCGCAATGACAGAAGGCTTCGGCCGCAATGGTGAAAGGCCGCTGATATTGCGGCGCTGCATTACCAAGCGCACCGAGCGGAATATCGGCCTCGATCTTATCGCCATGCCGAACCACGAGCCGGCTGGTGTCGGTGGTGATGCCGATCACCGCGAAATCGAGTTCCCATTTCTTGAAGATACGCTCGGCGATTGTCTCGCCTCCGGGCTTCAGCACCATGAGCATGCGCTCCTGGCTCTCCGAGAGCATCATCTCGTAGGCCGTCATCGCGGTCTCGCGGCAGGGCACGCGGTCGAGATTGAGCTCGATGCCGACGCCGCCTTTGTCCGCCATCTCGACCGACGACGAGGTGAGGCCCGCGGCACCCATGTCCTGAATGGCGACGATGGCGTCTTCCGCCATCAGTTCGAGGCAGGCTTCGAGCAGAAGCTTCTCGGTGAAGGGATCGCCGACCTGCACGGTCGGGCCGCTTTTCCTCCGAGGCCTCGTCGAACTCGGCCGACGCCATGGTGGCGCCGTGAATGCCGTCGCGCCCGGTCTTGGAGCCGACATAGACCACGGGAAGCCCAACGCCCTTCGCCGCGGATTTGAAGATGCGCTTGGCATCGACCAGCCCGACCGTCATGGCATTGACGAGAATATTGTCGTTGTAGCGCGGATCGAAATTGGTCTCGCCGCCGACCGTCGGCACGCCCATGCAGTTGCCGTAATCGCCGATGCCGGAGACGACGCCGCCGACAAGGTGCCGTGTCTTGGGATGATCGGGCGCGCCGAACCGGAGCGCATTCATGTTGGCGACGGGGCGCGCGCCCATGGTGAAGACATCGCGCATGATGCCGCCGACGCCGGTCGCCGCCCCCTGATAGGGCTCGATGTAAGAGGGGTGGTTATGGCTCTCCATCTTGAACACGGCGGCCTGGCCATCGCCGAGATCGACCACGCCGGCATTCTCGCCGGGACCTTGGATCACTTGCGGACCCGTCGTCGGCAGCTTCTTCAGCCAGACGCGCGAGGATTTGTAGGAGCAATGCTCCGACCACATCACCGAGAAGATGCCGAGCTCGGTCAAAGACGGCTCGCGTCCGAGCTCTTTCAGCAAGCGGCAATATTCGTCCGCGTTGAGCCCATGCTCCGCGACGATCTCATCTGTGATGCTGTGAGCCCCCTTGGCCGCTCTTGCCGCGACGTTCAATTGAGCGTCTCCACCAGCGAGAGGAACATCTTGGTTCCGTCGGTGCCGCCAAGCGCCGCGTCGGCGAGGCGTTCGGGGTGCGGCATCAGCCCGAGCACGGTGCGCGTCTCGTTATAGACGCCGGCGATATTGCGGCGCGAGCCGTTGGGATTTGCCGCTGCGGTGATTTTTCCGTCAGTCTCGCAATAGCGGAAAGCGACCTGGCCTTCGCCTTCGAGCCGATCGAGCGTCGCTTCATCGGCGAAATAGGAGCCGTCTTTATGCGCGATCGGGAAGGTGACGACCTGGCCTTTCGCGTAGTGACGCGTATAGAGCGTGTCGTTCCGCTCGACCTTGAGATGCACGTCCTTGCAGATGAATTTGAGCGTGGAATTGCGCATCAGCACGCCCGGGAGCAACCCAGCCTCGGTCAGCACCTGAAACCCGTTGCAAATGCCGAGCACGGGCGTGCCGCCTTTGGCGCGCTTGATCACCTCGCGCATCACCGGCGAATGCGCGGCCATGGCGCCCGAGCGGAGATAGTCGCCATAGGAAAACCCGCCCGGCAGCACGATCAGATCGCTGTTCGGCAGCTCCGCGTCGCCGTGCCAGACCATGGCGGGGGGGCGGCCCATCGCGGCCTCAAGCGCTACCGCGGCATCACGATCGCAATTCGATCCGGGGAAAACGACGACGGAAGCTTTCATAGGACTGTCTCTTTCCCCTCCCCTGAAAGGGGAGGGTCGGACCACCGCAGGTGGTCCGGGGAGGGGTCAACAATGCGAAGGACCCCCACCCGGACAGCTCCGCTGTCCGACCTCCCCCTTATAGGGGGAGGGAGTCGAAGCCTAAGCTGCTTCGAGCTCATAGGCGTAATTCTCGATAATCGTATTGGCGAGCAGCTGCTCGCACATGCGCTTGATCTCGGCCTCGGCCTTCTTGGGGTCGCTTTCGGCGACATCAAGCTCGATAAACTTGCCCTGGCGCACGTCGCCCACCTGGCCGAAGCCGAGCGCATGCAGCGCGCCGGCAATGGCCTTGCCTTGCGGGTCCAGCACGCCCGGCTTCAGGGTAATCGTAATCCGCGCCTTCATCTCCGGTTCCCCGAACCAAGCTGCTTATTTCGAGCGGACCAGCACCGGCCCGGTCCGGTTCCGCATCGGGTTGTCGACATGGAGCCCAAGTCGCCGCGCGACTTCCTGGTAGGCTTCGACCAGCCCACCCATGTCGCGGCGGAAGCGATCCTTGTCGAGCTTGTTCTGCGTCTCGATGTCCCAGAGCCTCGAGCAATCGGGCGAGATCTCGTCGGCAAGCACGATCCGCATCTGCTCGTTCTCCCACAGCCTGCCGAACTCGCATTTGAAATCGACCAGCTTGATGCCGACGCCGAGAAACAGGCCGGAAAGAAAGTCGTTGATCCTGAGCGCAAGCGACATCACGTCGTCGATCTCTTGCGGGTTGGCCCAGCCGAATGCCGTGATGTGCTCTTCGGTGACCATCGGGTCGCCGAGCTTGTCGCTCTTGTAATAGAACTCCACGATCGAGCGCGGCAGCGCCGTGCCCTCGTCGAGCCCGAGCCTGGTCGACAGCGAGCCGGCGGCGACGTTGCGGACCACGACCTCAAGCGGGATGATCTCGACCTCGCGGATCAACTGCTCGCGCATGTTGAGCCGCTTGATGAAATGCGTCGGCACCCCGATGTCCCCGAGCCTTTGGAACAGGTACTCGGAGATGCGGTTATTGAGGACGCCTTTGCCCTCGATCTTGTCGCGTTTCTTATTGTTGAAGGCGGTGGCGTCATCCTTGAAATGCTGGATGAGCGTACCCGGCTCGGGGCCTTCATAGAGGATCTTGGCCTTGCCTTCATAGACGCGGCGGCGACGGTTCATGTGCTAGGTCCTCTCGCAACCAATCGGCGTAAGTAACTGACAAAACATCGAAAACGCGGGCCGGCCGATCGGCGCCCCGCGCGGTAATGTTATAAGCATAGACGGAATCAAACCAAAGGGGTCTTGGGCGGACCTTAGCGTAAGGGGCGGGGGGAGACAATCTTTGCCCCGAAGCCCCCGGATTTGTTGATTTCCGTTGCCCGGGGCGCTATCCCTCGGCCTCCGGGAGGCGGGATTTTCCTTCGATTTCCAAGGGTTTTAGCAAGCAAATCGCGAGCGTTGGGAGGATGCGGCAAATGAGCAATTTTGAGGAGCGCGAGAAGGGCTTCGAGCGGAAATTCGCCCATGACGAGGAGCTGAAGTTCCGGGCCACGGCACGCCGGAACAAGCTCCTAGGGCTTTGGGCAGCCGAGAAGCTCGGGCTCAAGGGCGACGACGCGCAGGCTTACGCCCGCGCCGTCATCAAGACCGATATGGAAGAGCCGGGTGAAGAGGACGTTTTCCGCAAGCTCCGCGCCGATTTCGACGCCAAGGGCGTCGATCAGTCGGACCATCAGATCCGCCGCGCGATGGGCGACCTGATGGGTGAGGCCCTGAGCCAGATCGAAACCGAGAGCAAAGGCTGAGGCGGGCTTTATGGAAGACCGCTTTCGCAACGCTCAGCGCGAGGGCCGGACCCTCCTCAATGCCTGGCTCACGCTGAACTCGCCCTTCGTCATCGAGCTGATCGGCGAGGCCGGCTGGGACTGCATCACCATCGACCAGCAGCACGGGCTTGGCGGCAATGACGCGCTGATCGCCTGCCTGACCGCTTCGCGGGCTTGTGGCATGCCTGCCATCGTCCGCGTCGCCGAGAATGACGCAGGCCTGATCGGCCGGGCGCTTGATGCCGGTGCGCAAAGCATCATGTGTCCCTTGATCAACAACGTCGAGGATGCGGAGGCCTTCGTGAAAGCGGTGAAGTTTCCGCCGCGTGGGCTGCGCAGCTGGGGGCCTTACCGCGCGCGGCTCGGCCATGAGGGCGATTATTTCACCACGGCCAATGCTTGGACCATCGCCTGTCCGCAGATCGAGACCAAGGGCGCGCTCGACCAGCTCGACGATATTCTGAGCCTGGAGGGCGTGGACATGGTCTGCCTCGGTCCGAACGACCTCTCGGTGGGCTTGACCGGACGCCTCGACATCAACGCGAGCGAGGTCAAGGACGCCATGAAGCTTGTGTTGCGGAAATGCCGCGAGAAGAAAGTTATCGCTCTCGTCTTCGCCAACGATGTTGCCTTCGCCAGGCCGAGAATCGAGGAAGGCTGGGATGTTGTGGCCGTCGGCACCGATGCCGGCTGGTTCGCTCAAGCCGCCGCCGAAATGAAGCGCCAGGCATGTGCAAAGCCGTGATTTGGCGCTATTGTCCGGGGCAGGGGGTTTGCCACATGCAAGGTTTGAAACTCACGCTTGCTGCTCTTGCGATGTTCGGGCTTGGCGTCTCCGCCGCCTCCGCGGCTCCTTACTATGAGCCCGAGCCGATCCCGGTCTATCCAAACCATCCCTATCATTCCGGCCACTATCCGACGGCGGACTCGTATTACAAACTCCCGCCATACGCCGCCATCCGGCCTGGCTATTATCGCTGGCGCAATTTCATGTACATGGACCGGGAGTGGAACCGCTATCGCTACGTCCCCTACACCTTCCGCGGCTACTCGGATGACTATGAGGAGTAAGGGCTCGCGGATGCGGCGCGGCCTGAAGATGATAGGCCTAGGCCTGGCCTTACTCGCGGTGTCGAGCATCGCGGTCAGTGCCAAGCCGGCGCGCAAAGCCAAGCACCGATGGGTGTCGTCCTATTACGGCCAGCGCTATTCCAACGACGAGCATTACGGCCAGCGAAGCTATTCGATCAGCGTCGGCAATCCAGCCTTCCCCAATCGTTTCGCGCATTGGCCCAATCGCTGGAACGACTGAGCGGTCTCTTGAAGCTTATTTGCGGCGCTTTTTCTTGGCCACAGGCTTCTTCTTGGTCTTAGCCGCTTGCTTCTTCTCGCTCGCCGGTTTGCCGAACACGCGGTCGAAGATCGTATCGACATGCTTCAAATGGTGTCCGAGATCGAAGGCGGCGCGGAGCTCCTTGTCGTCGATCACCCGCGTCACGTCCTTGTCCTTGCGCAAGGTCTCGAGAAAATCGCCGCCGTTCTGCCAGACCTTCATGGCGTTGCGCTGTACGATTGTATAGGCCTCCTCGCGCTCCAGCCCGCCTTGCGTCAATGCGAGCATGACGCGCTGCGAATGCACGAGCCCGCCAAGCCTATCGAGATTGGCTTTCATCCGCTCCGGATAGACCACGAGGCGCTTCACGACTCCGGTGAGGCGCACTAGGGCGAAATCGAGTGCGATGGTGGCATCCGGCCCGATCACCCGCTCGACCGAGGAGTGCGAGATATCGCGCTCATGCCACACGGCGACATTCTCGAGCGCGGGCGTCACATAGCCGCGAACCAGGCGCGCCAAGCCGGTGAGATTCTCCGACAGCACCGGATTGCGCTTATGCGGCATCGCGGAGGAGCCCTTCTGCCCTTCGCTGAAATATTCCTCGGCCTCCAGCACCTCGGTCCGCTGCAAATGCCGGATCTCGATCGCGAGCCGCTCGATCTGGCTCGCCACCACGCCGAGCGTCGCGAAATAATAAGCGTGCCGGTCGCGCGGGATAATTTGGGTGGAGATGGGCTCGGGTCTTAAGCCGAGCTTCTCGGCCACATAGGCCTCTACGCGCGGATCGACATGGGCGAAGGTGCCGACAGCGCCGGAGATGGCGCAGGTCGCGACGTCCTCGCGTGCCGCGATGAGCCGCATCCGCGCGCGGGCGAACTCCGCATAGGCGCTCGCGAGCTTCAGCCCAAATGTGGTCGGCTCCGCATGCACGCCATGGCTACGGCCGATCGTCGGCGTGTGCTTGAATTCGAAGGCCCGGGCCTTCAGCGCATCGAGCAGGCCGTCGACATCTTCGATGAGAAGATCGGCCGCTTGCACCAGTTGCATATTGAAACAAGTGTCGAGCACGTCGGACGACGTCATGCCCTGATGCAGAAACCGCGCTTCCGGCCCGACATGCTCGGCGACGGAGGTGAGGAAGGCGATGACGTCGTGCTTGACCTCGGCCTCGATCCGGTCGATCCGCGCGATATTGAAATTGCCGCGCGCCCGCACCGCCTCGGCGGCTTTTTTCGGGATGGTTCCGAGCTTAGCCATGGCCTCGGCCGCATAGGTCTCGATCCTGAGCCAGATGGAGAATTTGGACTCAGGCGCCCAGATGCGCGCCATTTCATTGCGGCTATAGCGGGGGATCATGCGAGCCAGACCTTGAACATCCCCGGCCGCTGAGTTCGGGGAGAGACTTGGTCTAGCAGAGCAGGGGGCTAGGCTCAAATCCTCGAGCAATCTCTAGGCCTCGACGGTCCGGGGGCCCCGTGGTCCGAATATGGCGATATAGATCGCAGCGCCGAGGATCAAAGCCGCATAGGCCGGTCTGGGCGGCACCAGCAAGAACAGCACGAAGGACACGAGATCGCTCTGCGAGGTCCAGTAAAGCCCGGACGGCGACCAGTCGATCTGACTGGGATAGGTGATCATCAGATAGACGACCCTGAAGAGGCCTCCGAGGCTGCAGAAGGCCACGATAAAGATGAAGAGCGCGAACAGCATGCGGACGAGGAAACCGCGATTGGCCGCGAAGCCTTGCATCCACCAGGCGATCAGCGCGGCGAGCCCTCCGGCGAAGCCGACGATACGCACCGTCCGGTGGGTCTGCTCGTTCATGACGCTGCCGGGCTGCAAATAATCGCCCGCGAGCACCGCCCAAAGCGAAAGGCCGACGACAAAGCCGAAGAGCATGGCCAGGATGAAACCCACGCCCTTATCGATGTTGAGTTCTTCACCCCGCACTGGCATCTAATGGTCCCCCCGTTTTAACCGGCCGACTATGCCGGGGAATGAGCGCCGCCGCAATCGGTTCAACTTGAAGCATTCCCGCCTTTATGGTCCGATCTAACTCAAAGAAACGGTTCGAGGAGGCTGACGCCTATGGCATTCGAAGATCTGAAAGCGGAGCTCGCGCTCCTGATCAACCAGATGGAGAACCAGCCGGAAGACCGGCATGAGCTCTATCTGCAGGTCCGCGAGAAGCTGAATGAGATGCGGGCTTTCGGTATGCCACTACCCGACGACCTCGTCCGCATGGAAAAGGACCTTGAGAAGGAATTCGCCGCCGCCAAGCGCGAGGCGAAGGACTAGAGACGACGTCATCCTGAGGTGCGAGGGCGAAGCCTGAGCCTCGAAGGATGACAGCACAGACCGTCGCCCTTCGAGGCTCGCGTTCCGCGAGCGCCTCAGGGTGACGGTCGTCTATATCACTCGCTGATCTGCTCGTATCCGCCCTTCGACCAGCGATAGACCGCGTAGGGCGGCAGGTTCGGGTCGCCCTTCTCGTTGAACTTGAACTTGCCCACGACGGTGTCGAACTCGGTATCGTTCATCGCTTTGGTGATCTCGGTCATCTCGGTCGACTTCGCCTTCTCCGCAGCCTGCTTCCAGGCCTGGAACGCGGCGTAGGTGTAGAGCACGTAGCCCTCCGGCTCGATGCCCTTGTCCTTGAAGCGCTTCACCACTTCGGCCGCGGCCGGGTTCTTGCGCGGATCGGGCGAGAACGTCATCAGCGTGCCGTCGCCGGCATCGCCCGTGATCGACCAGAATTCCTGCGTGATCAGCGCGTCTCCGCCCATCAGGATCGTCTCCATGCCCTGGTCGCGCATCTGGCGGATGATGAGACCAGCTTCGGTGTGGTAGCCGCCGAAATACACCACATCGATATTGGCCTGCTTCAGCTTGGAGACCAGCGCCGAGTAATCGCGTTCGCCCGCGGTGATCGCTTCCGACATGGTTTCCGTCTTGCCGGCGGCGTTCATCGCTTTCTTGGTTTCCTCGGCTAGGCCCTTGCCGTAAGCCGTCTTGTCGTCGACGAAGGCGATGTTCTTGTCGGCGAAATTCTTGGCGAGATAGGCGCCGGCGATGCCGCCTTGCTGATCGTCACGGCCGCAGACGCGATAAATATTCGCGCCCGCGCGGTTGTCGGTGAAGGCGGGGTTAGTTGAGGCCGGGGAGATCTGCACCATGTCGCTCTCGGCGTAGACCTTCGAGGCCGGGATCGAGGAGCCCGAGCAATAATGGCCGGCGACCAGCGCCACGCCCTTGCCGGCCATCTGGTTGGCGACGGCGACCGCCTGCTTCGGATCGCAAGCGTCGTCGCCCGTATCGAGATCGAGCTTCTTGCCGAGCACGCCGCCCGCTTCGTTGATATCGGCGACGGCCATTTCGCCGCCGCTCTTCATCTGACCGCCGAACGAGGCATATTGCCCGGTGATCGGACCGACGATGGCGACGGGAATGGTATTGTCCTCTTCGCCGCCTCCGCATCCCGTGGCGAGAATGGCGGCGCCCATCAGGGCGACAAGGCTCAACAAGCGGTTCATGACAATCCCTCCATCGGTGCAGCTTGAAACAGTCTAACCCAATTTCTATCGCCGCAAAGCGGGCGAAAATTACGAACGCGCCGCCCAGGTCACCGGGCTGGTGCGCCGGTAGAGCCAGCGATATTGCGTCACCATCTGCGTGGTGCGCATCCAGCGATAACCGAGCAGGGCGGCAGCGACGAGAATGACATAGGTCACGAGATAATAATGGAGCGAGAGCAGGGTCCCGTAGAACAGCGCGTAATGGAAGAATCTGACCGCGGCCGCGAGCAGCGCCATATAGAAGAACACGCGGCCATATGGCTTCCAGCTGCGTGCCAGCCCGCGCCCCGAGAGAAACGCGCCAGACGCCGCCAATGATCACGGTGAGCACGAGGAACACCCAAAATCCATCATCGGAGAAGAAGCTCATCGCGCCGCTCCTTCCTTCGTCGACGCCGCCCTCCAGATAGGCGGCCTGCACTTCCGGGCTGCCGAGCAGTTCGCTCCCCGTTCCGCTCATGGTGATGCGGCCATTGACCATCACATAGCCACGATGCGCGAGCTTCAGCGCATGGTAGGCGCTCTGCTCGACGAGAAACACCGAGAGGCCTTCGGCATTCAGTTTTTTGATCGCCTCGAAAATCTGTTTCACGATGAGTGGCGCCAGGCCCAGCGACGGCTCATCCAGCAACAGCAATTTCGGCCGCCCCATCAGCGCGCGTCCGATCGCAAGCATTTGCTGCTCGCCGCCGGACAGCGTGCCGCCGCGTTGATGCGCGCGCGCTTTCAGCAGCGGGAACAGGGTGTAGACACGTTCCAAATCCGCGTCGAAGCCGTCGGGATCGTCGGCAATGATCGCGCCCATCTGCAAATTCTCGAACACCGTCATGCGCGAGAAGATGCGCCGGCCCTCCGGCGATTGCACGATGCGGAGCCGCGCGATCTGGTGCATCGGGAGTTGCGTGATGTCGCTTCCCTGAAACAGAATGCGGCCGTCGCGGGCGCGGGGGCGGCCAAAGATCGTCATCATCAGCGTGGTCTTGCCCGCGCCGTTGCCGCCGATCAGCGCGACGATCTCGCCCTCATTGATATCGAGACTGACGCTGTGCAGGATCGGCAGCACGCCGTAACAGGCGGTGACGTTCTGGATGGCGAGGAGGGGGGAGGTCATAGCCCGACCTCGCGCGCGACCTCGGAGACTTCGACGTCTGGCACGCCGAGATAGGCCGCGATCACTTGCGGATCGCCGCGCACTTCGTCCACCGTGCCGTCGGCGATCTTCTTGCCGTAATCGAGCACCACGATATGGTCGGAGATCTTCATGACCACGCTCATGTCGTGCTCGATCAGAAGCAGCGCGATGCCTTCTGCTTTGCGGATCGAATAGAGCAGCTCGTTGAGCCCGTCGGTCTCCCGCGCGTTGAGGCCGGCGGCCGGCTCATCGAGACAAAGCAGCAGCGGCCGCGTGCACATGGCGCGCGCGATTTCGAGCCGCCTCTGGTCGCCGTAGGGAAGGGCGCCTGCCGCCGTGTCCGCGCGCGCCAGCAACCCAACGCGCTCCAGCCAATGACAGGCGAAGTCGACCGCCTCGCGCTCAGCTTTGCGGAAGCCGCCAAGCCCGATCATGGCGCCGATGGTGAGACCTGACGCGCGGTTGAGCACCTTGTGCTGCGCCACCATCAGATTTTCCAGCACCGTCATGCCGCCGAACAGCCGGATGTTCTGGAAGGTCCGCGCCACGCGCGCATCGGAATTGATGTCGTGATCGTCGAGCCGCTCGAGATAAAACACCTCGCCGCCGGGCTGGGTGAAGGTGAGCATGCCTTCGCTCGGCTTGTAGAAACCGGTGATGCAGTTGAACACCGTGGTCTTGCCGGCGCCGTTCGGCCCGATCAGAGCGGTGATATCGTTTCGCCCGACGGCGAAGGACACGTCGTCGATTGCGGTAAGGCCGCCGAAACGCATGGTCAGATGCTCGACCTTCAGCAGAGGATCGTGCTGCCAGGGCTTCATCCGCGGCCCTCTTTGACCAGATCGCCTTTGATCGAGGACGCCTTGCCGAGCGTGATCGATGGATCGCGCGTGCCGACAATGCCGCGCGGCCGCCAGATCATGATCGCCACCATGGCGACGCCGAACAGCAGCATGCGGTAGAGCGCCGGATCGAAGCCTTCGCCGAAGATGCTCTGCAAGTCCTCGGTGTGGCGCAGCGCCTCGAAACCGCCGACCATGACGATGGCCGCGATGGCGACGCCGAGCTGGCTCCCCATGCCGCCGAGCACGACGATGGCAAGGATGATCGCGGACTCGATGAAGGTGAAGGATTCCGGACTGATGAAGCCTTGGCGCGTGGCGAAGAACGATCCCGCCAGACCGCCGAACATGGCGCCGGTGGCGAACGCGGTGAGCTTGGTGATCGTGGTGTTGATGCCGAGCGAGCGGCAGGCGATCTCATCCTCGCGCATCGCCTCCCAGGCGCGGCCGATCGGGAGGCGCCGGAGTCTCAGCGTCACGAAATTGGTGAACAGCGCGAGGATCAGGATCACGTAATAGAGAAAGATCACCGCATAGAGGTGGTCGTGGCGGAGCCCAAAGAACGCTGTGAAGCCATCGGGCCCGGACTTGAACGGGAGACCGAAAAAGCTTGGCTTGGGAATGTCGCTGATGCCGTTCGGGCCATTGGTCAGCGACGTCCAGTTGATCAGCACGATGCGCACGATCTCGCCGAAGGCGAGCGTGACGATGGCGAGATAGTCGCCGCGGAGCCGGAGCACGGGAAAGCCGAGCATCACGCCCCAGAGCGCCGCCAACAGACCCGCGAGCGGCAGGCAGATCCAGAACGACCAGCCGAACGTGGTGCCGAGCAGCGCGAACGTATAGGCGCCGACGGCATAGAAGGCGACATAGCCGAGGTCGAGCAGCCCTGCGAGCCCGACCACGATATTCAGTCCCCAGCCGAGCATCACATAGGTCAGCACCAGGATGGAGAGGTCGAACAGATAGCGAAGCGGGAGACCGAGGTGGAACGTCTTCTCGAGCACAAAGGCCACGATGGGAAAGAGTATGCGCGGCGATGGCGAGGATCAGGCCGGCATGTTGCGCCACCCCGCCGTCGCTCTTCAGCGCCTTCGGCCATGGGATCGAAGGCAGACCCCAGTCTCTGTCCCACCAGAACAGGCTGAGGAGAAAGCGCCCGACGAACACGATGCCGACCACGATCGCGAGCAGCACCGGGCGCGGCAACAGCGTGAGCCCGTTCACCGTGTCGACGGTTCTGACGCCAAGCGTGAGGCAGAACAGCGCGAACGCGATCCAGGCAGCGATGATGGCATCGGCGAGCGCTTCCTTGAAGCGCTCGGTCGATGACGCTTTACCCGTCTTGGCCAAGGATCAAACCTTCTCGACCTCGGGACGCCCGAGCAGTCCGGAGGGGAAGAAGATGAGCACCAGCGCCAGCATCGAGAACGCCGCGACGTCTTTATATTGAATGCTGAAATAGGCCGACCAGAACGTCTCGATCAGCCCGATGATGATGCCGCCGAGCATGGCGCCCGGCAGCGAGCCGATGCCGCCGAGCACCGCCGCGGTGAACGCCTTGATGCCGGCGACGAAGCCGATATAGAAATCGATCACCCCGTAATAGAGCAGATAGAGCAGCCCGGCGACGGCGGCGAGCGCCGCACCCATGACGAAGGTGAGCGAGATCGTCCTGTCGACATCGACGCCCGACAGCGCCGCCATGGTCCGGTCCTGCTCGCAAGCGCGCTGCGACCTCCCGAGCGATGTGCGGGTGATGATCAGCCAGAACACGCCCATCAGCACGACGGTCGTCACCATGATCAAGATTTGAATATTGGAAAGGCTGACCTCAAAGCCATCCTGCACGAACAGCTCATAGCCGCCGGTCACGATGGGCTGCAGCGGCTTCACCCGCGCGCCCTGCGCCACCTGGATGAAGTTCTGCAGAATGATGGACATGCCGATCGCGGTGATCAGCGGCGCGAGCCGGAAGGATTCGCGCAAAGGCCGATAGGCGATCCGCTCGATGGTCCAGCCCCACACCGAGGTGAGCAGCATGGCGAGGATGAGCACGAGCACCAGCGCCAGAGGCACGAAAGTTATGCCGAAGCTCAAAATCGCCAGGAACGCGATCAGCGCGATGAACGACCCCACCATGAAGATGTCGCCATGGGCGAAGTTGATCATGCCGATGATGCCATAGACCATGGTGTAGCCGATGGCGATCAGCCCGTAGATCGAGCCCAGGGCCAGCCCATTGATGAGCTGCTGCGTGAAGTAAGCCATGAAACGACGCCTGCCTCTCTCCCCCCGAGGGGGCTAGCGCGCTGAACCCGGCGCAGGCGAAGGCCAGCGCTAGGCCCTGACTTCATAGCAAGAAGCAGAGACCCGGCACAACGCCGCTGGATGGCAAGCGTTGCAAGGGCTTAGGCGTAGGAGCTGAGCCTGTGACCCCGTTACAGGAGCAAATGTGAGCCGTCGCAGAAGGGCGGGTCGCCCGTGTCTTTACAACCGCAGAGCAGCGCCGTTTCGGTCCGTTCCGCCGTGAACATCATCGGCTCGATACCCGTGCCGGCGTGCGAGCCGTCGCAGAAAGGCTGCTTCTGGCTTCGCCCGCACCGGCACCACGCATAGCGCTTGCCGGCTTCGAGCTCGACTTGATAGGGGCTGAGTTGCGGCCGTTCTGGCTCCGCCATGACCATTCCTTATAATTGCCCAGTCGCGGTCCTTCCGGGCCTATTAGCCCAATTCGCCTTGGCTGCACAAGGAAGGGGCAGGGGCGGCCATCCCCCCGTTAATTCCCTCTTGAATCCCTTGCCGCCAAGATGACCTCAAGTGATTCGCTTGTGCGGTATCGTCATGAAAGTCCTTGTTTCGCTTGCCCCGCCGGACCATAGAGGGGGTCGTGGCTTGGGTCCTCTTGCAGCGTCAAGAACTCGACTCAAGTCTGCGTTAGGGATGGGCGCGAGACGGGGCGGGGGCTTGTTGGGAGACCGCCATGGCTGAGTTCATCTTTGCGTTCGTTGCCGCCGCGGTCATCTTCGTGCTCGCGATGCGCCGCGCCCCCTTGGTCTATTGGGCGGCCGCGATCGCGCTTCTCACGCTTTGCCTGCAGCTTGGCCTTGGCGCAGGCGAATTGCATTGGCCGTCCTTCAAGCTTTGGGCCTTCCTTGGCTGGCTGATCGCCGGCGGTCTGTTCGCGCTCACCTTCCCCGAGCTCAAGCGGAACTATGTCGTGCTTCCCGCCTATCGCGCGCTGAAAGGCGCGATGCCGACGATCTCCGACACCGAGCGCGAGGCGCTTGAAGCCGGCACGGTCGGCTGGGACGCGGAACTGTTTTCCGGCACGCCCAATTGGTCGAAGCTCCGCTCCGTGGCGCCGATCACGCTCACGGCCGAGGAGCGCGCCTTCCTCGACGGCCCGACCGAAGAGCTTTGCCGCAAGCTCAACGACTGGAAGATCCGGCACGAGCTGCACGACATTCCGGACGACATCTGGCGCTTCGTCTGCGACCACGGCTTTCTCGGCATGCTCATCTCCAAGAAGCATGGCGGGCTTGGGCTTCTCGGCGCAGGCGCAGTCGCTGATCCTCGGCAAGATTTCCTCGCGCAGCCCCGACGGCGTCACCATCGTCATGGTGCCGAACTCGCTCGGCCCCGGCGAGCTGATCGAGAAATACGGCACCGATGCGCAGAAGGATTACTATCTGCCGCGGCTCGCGCGTGGCGAGGAGATTCCCTGCTTCGCGCTGACCGGTCCGTTCTCCGGCTCCGACGCCGCTTCGATGCGCGATATCGGCATCGTCTCGCGTGGCGTCCATGAGGGACGCGAGACGCTCGGGTTGAAGCTCACCTGGAACAAGCGTTACATCACGCTCGCGCCGAAGGCGTCGCTGCTTGGGTTAGCCTTCCGTCTGTTCGATCCCGACAATCTGCTCGGTCGCGGCGAGGATCTCGGCATCACGCTCGCGCTCATCCCCACCAATTATCCCGGCGTCGAGATCGGGCGGAGACATCTGCCGCTCGGCGCTGCCTTCCCCAACGGACCCACTTCGGGGCGCGACGTGTTTATTCCGCTCGATTTCATCATTGGCGGCGCCGATCGCGTCGGCCAAGGCTGGCGCATGTTGATGCAGTGCCTCGCCGCGGGCCGCTCGATCTCGCTGCCCGCGACCAGCGCCGCCGCCGCCAAGTCGATGCTCCGCACCAGCACGGCCTATTCCCGCATCCGCAAGCAGTTCAATCTGCCGATCGGCTTCATGGAAGGGATCGAGGAACCGCTGGCGCGACTTTGCGAGAACGCCTATGGGCTGGAAGCCGCGCGCGCCGTGACCGCCTCGATGGTCTCGGCCGGCGAGAAGCCCGCGGTGATCTCGGCGCTGCTCAAATATGTCTCGACCGATCGCATGCGCCAAAGCGTCAACGACGCGCTCGACATTCACGGCGGCAGGGGCATCTGCGACGGCCCATCCAATTATCTGCAAGGCGCCTATCAAATGGTGCCGGTCGGCATCACGGTCGAAGGCGCCAATATCCTGACGCGCACGCTGATCACCTTCGCTCAAGGCGCGCTCCGCTCTCACCCCTATCTCATCGCCGAGATCGAGGCGCTGCAGGACCAGGATACCGATCGCGGCATCGCCAATTTCGAGCGCGCCTTCGACAGCCATGTTGCCTTCACCATGTCGAACGCCTTCGGCTCGCTGTTCCACAACATCACCTTCGGCGCCTTCGCATCCGCTCCCGCCAATGCCGGCGCCACGCGCTATTGGTGGCGGCAGCTCGCCCGCGCCTCGCGCTCCTTCGCGCTCGTCGCCGATCTCACCGTCGCCTTGCTCGGCGGCGCGCTCAAGACCAAGCAGAAGATCACCGGCCGCATGGCCGACGCGCTCGCCGAACTCTATCTGTTGTCCGCGATCCTGAAGCGCTACGAGGATGACGGCGCGCCCAAGGCCGACCTCAAGCTCGTGAACTATTGCGCGCAGAATTGTCTCTATCGCTTCGATCAGGCGCTTGCCGGCGTCATCGAGAATTTCCCAGTCGCCTGGGCCTCTTGGCTGATGCGGTTCCTCGTCTTCCCGCTTCCCATCATGCGGCATCATGCCAGCGACAAAGCCGGGAAAGAGATCGTGCGCGCCGCGCTCGAGCCCGGAGAGTTCCGCGACCGCCTCACGCGCGAGATCTTCATCACCAACGATCCCTCCGATCGCCTCGGGCTGCTCGAGCACACGCTGCTTGAGGTGGTCGCCAATGACGAGGCCGATAAGAAGCTCGAGCGTGCCATCCGCAAGGGCGAGGTCAAGCGCTTCTATAACAATGACTGGGTCGCCGACGCCGAGCGGAAAGGCATTTTGACCTCCGAGGAAGCGCGCTCGCTTGCCGAGCTTCGCGACCTTGTCGCCCGCGTCATCGCGGTGGACGATTTCGATGCCGCGGAGCTCGCGCGTGGCCAAAAGCCCGACGACCAAGTCGTCGCCTGCTCCAATCCTCCGAAACCATGGCCGCTGAATAATGCCGACCACGACTCCCTTGCCGGATCTCAAAGACTGGCGCTTCTCGGTTGATTTCGAGGGCATCGCCTGGGCGCTGATCGACCGCGAGGGCGACCGCATGAATTCGCTCGGCCGCCGTCCGACCGAGGAACTTGGCGAAATCGTCAAATGGGTGGAGGAAGCGCAAGCCCGCGGCGAGCTTGCAGGGCTCATCATCATGAGCGGCAAGCCGTCCGGCTTCATCGTCGGCGCCGACATCCGCGAGTTCGAGAGCTTCGCGGTGAGCGAAGCCTCGGTGACAGACGCGGTCAACCAGACGCTCGAACTTTTCGATCGCATCGACAAGCTCCAGCTCCCGGTCGTCGCCGCCATCCACGGCTATTGCCTGGGCGGCGGGCTTGAATTGGCGCTTGCTTGCGATTGGCGCATCGCCGACCGCGAGGAGGGGACGCGGCTCGGCTTCCCCGAAGTGAAGCTCGGCATCTTTCCCGGGCTGAACGGCACGGTGCGCTCGATCGAAGTTGCCGGTCCCGTCGATGCCATGACCGCGATGCTGACGGCGAAGATGCTGCGCCCGACCGCTGCCCGCGCCATCGGCCTCGTCGATCAGCTGGTCCCCACCCACCATCAGCTTCGCTGGGCGGCGCGGAAAGCCGTGTTGCAGAAGCGCCGGTCGAAAGGCGCGCCGTGGTGGAAGAGGCTCATGCTGAAGCAGCCGATGCGCGGAATGCTCGCCAAGCAGATGCGCGCGAAGACTGCCGCCAAGGTCCGCGAGGATCATTATCCCGCGCCGTTCCGCCTGATCGATCTGTTCGAGCGCTATGGCGACGACCCGGCGCGCATGAAGAAGGCCGAGACCGAGATGTTCGCGCCGCTGATGGCTGGCGACACCGCGCGCAATCTCCGCCGCGTCTTTATGCTGTCGGAGATGCTGAAGGACGAGGCGCCGAAGAACGGCTTCAAGCCGCGCAAAGTCCATGTGATCGGCGCCGGCACCATGGGCGGCGACATCGCCGCCTGGTGCGTGGTCTGCGGCATGCAGGCGAGCCTGCAGGATCTCGACGAGGCGCAGATCAAGAAGGCGCTCTCGCGCGCCAAGGGCCTGTTCAAGAAGCAACTACGCGGCCAGACCGCAATCGACTCCGCAATGGCACGGCTGATCGCCGACCCGCAAGGCCGCGAGATCAAGCATGCCGACGTGGTGATCGAGGCCATCGCCGAGAAGCTCGAAATCAAGCAGAGAGCTGTTCGCCGATCTCGAGACCAAGCTGAAGCCTGGCGCCGTGCTCGCCACCAACACTTCCTCGCTGAAGATTGAGGACATCGCGCGGTCACTTCGGGATCCGGGCCGTCTGGTCGGCATCCATTTCTTCAATCCCGTCGCGGCGCTGCCTTTGGTCGAAGTGGTCCGCGGCGAGCAGACAAGGGAAGAAGAAGTGAAGAAGGCCGCGACCTTCGTCACCGCGATCAAGAAACTTCCGCTCGTGGTCAAGAGTTGCCCCGGTTTCCTCGTTAATCGCGTGCTGGCGCCCTACATGATGGACGCCGTGCGCCGCTACGAGGAGGGCACGGCGCGCGACAAGATCGACCAAGCCGCGGTCAAGTTCGGCATGCCGATGGGCCCGCTCGAACTGATGGACCTTGTCGGTCTCGACATCGCCAATCATGTCGGCGAGACCTTGGGTATTGCGCCCGGCAAGGACAATTCGCTCTCGCGCCTGGTCAAGTCGGGCAAGCTCGGCAAGAAGACAGGCGAGGGCTTCTATGTCTGGGACAAGGGCAAGCCGAAACGCGAAGAGGTCGTTTACGACCAGGCCGAGCTCGACGTCCTTGGCCGCGATCTGGTGAAGCCGATGCTCGATGAATGTGAGCGCGCGCTTGCCGACAACATCGTCGCTAACGCCGACCATATCGATGCCGGCGTGATTTTCGGCACCGGCTTCGCGCCATTCCGCGGGGGCCCGCTGCATTATCGCCGTGAAGCAGCCCGCGCATCAGACGCGGCTCAAGCAGCGTGACCCGAGGGAAGGCTTAAGATGGCGGGACGGGAATTGAAGCGTGTTGCGGTGCTCGGTGGATCGAGGATTCCGTTCTGCCGCTCGCACACGGCCTACGCCGAGCTCTCCAATCTCGACATGCTGATCGCGGCACTCTCCGGCCTTGTCGATCGCTTCTCGCTGCACGGCGCCCATATCGATGAAGTGGTCGGCGGCGCCGTCGTCACCCATGCCAAGGATTGGAACCTCGCCCGCGAAGCCGTGATCGGCAGCGAGCTCAGCCCCACCACGCCCGGCATCACCATGATGCAGGCCTGCGGCACGAGCCTCCAAGCCGCGTTCGGGATCGGCGCCAAGATCGCCACCGGCCAGATCGAATGCGGCATCTCGCTCGGTTCCGACACGACAAGTGACGCGCCGATCGTGTTTCAGAAGAGCTTTGCCAAGCGCCTGGTCCAGATGTCGCGGGCACGAAGCTTCGGGGCCAAGCTTGCCGCCTTTAAGGGGCTGTCGCCGGCCGAGCTGGCACCGGTGCCGCCCAATACCGGCGAGCCCCGCACCGGGCTTTCCATGGGGGAACATTGCGAGCTGATGGCCAAGGAATGGGGAATCACTCGCGAGGCCCAAGACCTCCTGGCCTATGAGAGTCACAAAAAGGCGGCTGCCGCCTATGACGATGGATTCATGGACGATCTCGTCGTCCCGTGCGCCGGGGTGTTCCGCGACAACAACATCCGCGAGGACATTTCCTTAGAAAAAATGGCTGAATTGAAGCCTGTTTTCGATCGGTCCGGCAAAGGGACCATCACCCCCGCCAACTCCACGCCCCTGACCGACGGGGCCTCGACGGTCCTGCTGGCTTCCGAAGATTGGGCCGAAAAGCGTCATATTCCCGTGCAAGCTTACCTAACGTTCGGCCGCACCGCGGCCGTGGACTACGTAGCGGGGGAGGGTCTCTTGATGGCGCCGGTCTATGCTGTGAGCGATCTGCTCAAACAGTCCGGTCTTGCGCTGCAGGATTTCGATTATTATGAGATTCATGAGGCTTTCGCCGCCCAGGTGCTGGCCAGCTTGAAGGCATGGGAATCCGAGGAGTTTTGCCGGAGCAGATTGGGGAGGGACAAGGCTCTGGGGCCTATCGACCGCTCCAAGCTCAATGTCAAAGGCTCCAGCATCGCCATCGGCCATCCTTTTGCCGCAACCGGCGCGCGGATACTTCCAGTGCTCTCCAAGCTCTTGCAGGAAAAGCGGGGTGGGCGGGGTTTGATTTCGGTCTGTACGGCCGGCGGCATGGGTGTTGCGGCGATTCTCGAAGGGGTGGGTACGCAACCGGCGCCGTCAGCTGCGCAGCCAACGGGATGGGCGCTTCTTAACCATGCGTTCCAAACCGAATGATATAAGGGCTCAAAAGGGCCCATCAGGGGACAGGGGGCGAGAGGCTAACAATCACGGCGTCGCGGGCGTCGTGGATGACTTAGTGAGGAGGTGCTCATGAAGCATCGCTTATTCCTTTCGACGCTGGGCTTCGCGGCTCTCGCGTTCACTGCCACCCCATCTCACGCCGCCTCCGATCCTTCCGGCATCTGGCTGAACGACGTTGGTTCCGCCAAGATGGAAGTGAAGAAATGCGGCAAGGGCATTTGCGCCAAGATCGTTTGGTTGAAAGATCCGAACGACAGCAAGGGCAAGCCGCTGCACGACGTGCGCAACGAAGTTGCTTCGATGCGCGACCGGCCGATCCTCGGCATGCCGCTTTTTGGCAGTATGGTCCCGGCTGGCCCGGGTGTCTGGGTCGGCAACGTCTATAATCCCGAGGAAGGGCACGTCTATACCGAGGTGAAGATCACGCTCGCCTCGAGCAAGACCATCGTGCTTCGCGGCTGCAAGGCCTGGCTGCTCTGCGGCGAGAAGGCCTGGACCAGATCGAAGCTCGACACCAAGCCCGAGCCCGAGACGATGCCTGCGGAAACGGCCAGATCGAGGCCAAGGCAACACCGGCACCGGAAGCGCCGAGCGCTGCTACCAGAGCCAACGCCGGTTAGTGCGCCCGAGCCGAAACCTCAACCGAAGCCCGTGCACGAAATTCAAGCGAGCGTAGGCGGCGCGCCCGAGATCAGCGATCCGCTTCCCGTCGCCAGCGTCGCGGCGAAGCCGGAAGCGCTGACACCGGAAATGCCGCAGAGGCCACGACGCGCATGCAGGCTATGGCTTCGTCACCACATCGGCGACGCCCGAGCACGCGCCTCTATTCAGCAGTCAGAGCCCGTCCAGCATGTTCGCAATGACGTCTTATTCCGAGGAGGAAGCGGCTGATACTGCGAACGCTGAGGATGGCGTGGCTGCGGCAGAAACTGCCCCGATGTCTTTGCCTGCCCAGAAGCCCGAAGCGAAGCCAAAGCCGCAGGCCCCTGTCGCCAACGGCACCAGCGCTCCGGTCCCGGTTGCTGCGAAGCCCACTCCGAAGCCAAAGCCGGAGACCACGGCTGAAGCCGATACCGCGGTGGCGGCTGTGCCAATCGCCAAGCCCAAGCCTAGGGTGGAAAAGAAGAAAGAAGATTTGCCCTGGCTGCAGCATCCGTGACGGCGGCCACTGCCTAGGGTTAAGACAGGTTGACGGGTGCCGACGCCATCGTCCCACTCGATGTGAGTGGCAACTCGACGTGAATGGCGACAAGAGAGCCGACTTCTCCATTCAGCTGGACGGCCACCACGCGCTCACGATCGACGATTTCTACTTCTAGCCGAAACGAGCCCTTTAGGCGCTTGGCTTCGTCTTCCCGCCATGCGCGGCGCGGAGCTCCTTCTTCGACAGCTTGCCGACCATGGTTTTCGGCAGTTCGTCGCGGAACTCGATTTCGGCCGGAAGCTCGATCTTGGAGAATCTCTCCTTGAGATATTCCATCAGCTCCCGTTCTGTCGCTTGCGAGCCTTCTCTCAATTTGACGAAGGCTTTCGGCGCCTCGCCGCGATAGGTGTCTGGAATACCGATCACCGTCACCTCGGCGACGGACACGTGCTCGTAGAGCGCCTCCTCGATCCGGCGTGGATAGACCTTGAACCCGGAGCAATTGATCATGTCCTTGATGCGGTCGACGATGAAGATGAAACCTTCCTCGTCCATGTAGCCGACATCGCCGGTGCGGAAGAAACGGCCGGAAAAGGAGGCTTCGGTCTCCTCCTGCTTGTTCCAATAGCCGGGCATGACTTGCGGGCCGGCAATACAGATTTCGCCGACCTCTCCGATTGACATTTCCACCGAAGGATCTTCGAGCGAACGGATGGAGATCTCGGTGCCGGGCAGGGGAAGTCCGATCGAGCCTTCCTTCGGCTCGCGGTCGAGCGGGTTGCATGTCGCCACCGGCGAGGTCTCGCTCAAGCCGTAACCTTCGACAAGACTGCAGCCTGCCAGCGCTTCGAAACCGCGCTTCACCTCGATCGGAAGCGGTGCGCCGCCGCTCAAGCAGAATTCGAGCGAGCTGATGTCGAAATTGCTTATATGCGGATAGCGCATGATCGCATTGAACAGCGTCGGCACGCCGGGCATGACGGTGGGGCGCAATTTTCCGATCAGCTTCAGCGTGTCGATCAGCTCGAATTTCGGCACGAGGATGATCTCCATGCCTTGAGTGATGCCGAGATTCATGACCCCGGTCATGGCGAAGACGTGGAACAGAGGCAGCACGCCGAGCACGCGGTCCTTCTCGGTGGACACGCGGTTCATCCAGGCCGTGACTTGCGCCGCATTGATGGAGACATTGGCGTGGGTCAGCATCGCGGCTTTAGGCGTGCCCGTGGTGCCGCCGGTATATTGCAGCACGGCGACCGCATCCGGGGTCATGTTTGGGACGCGTGTAGCTTCCGTCATTCGCTGTAAGCTCGGATTCGAGGACGATGCTGTTCCGTTCCGCCGACTTTTCCGCAGCGGCAAGCCGGGGGTTGCGCTTAAGCTTGAGGCCTATGGCTTTGATCTGCGGCAGGAGCGACGCGAAGCTTGCCACCACGGCGTGCCTGAGCACTCCGCGTTTCAACATCGCCTCGACCTTGTCGAAGGTGAGTTCGAGGTCGAGCGTGACCATGATTTCGGTGCCGCTATCCCGGATCTGGAACTCGATCTCCTCAAGGCTGTAGAGCGGATTGAAATTGACGACGGTTCCGCCGGCCTTCAGCACCCCATAGAAAAAGACGGGCACTGTGGGCGCGTTGGGGAGGAAGAGCCCGACCTTGACGCCGGGTCCGACCCCTAAGGCCTGCAAGCCTTTGGCAATCCGGTCACTCAGGGCTCCGACTTCGCGATAGGTCGTTCGCTTGCCCATGAAATAAGTGCAAGGCCGCGATCCATAAGCCGAGACCGCCGAATCGAGCATGTCGCCGAGCAGCTTCGGCTGGAAGCTCTGCGCCCAATCGACGCCCTTCGGATAGGATTTCAACCAAGGGTGGGTAGAAAGCGGCTCCACGCCGCTTTCAGCGCATTTTGTCCGGGGTGAGCCCGAAAATTCTGCCATGCCCTTGAACCTATTGATATTCTACCGGCTGGAGCGAAGCGTCACCCCCAGCAGGGTCATCAGAGGCATTTGGCCGCATGTTCTCTTGTTCGCCGCCTGTTGCGAAATCATATACCACGCCAGGCGGTGCTGTGCCTCTGTCTACCCCTCTTTAGGATTCCAATGCGATTGTGGGAAGGGTGAGGCGCGAAAAAGCCAAAAAGCGCCAATTTTATTCGTAATGAGAGGGTTGCTGTCAAAATCGAATTGGGACAAGCGCCGGGTGGACTCGACCAGTTTTTAAGTCTATTTCAAGCCCCAGCTTGCCCTCAGATGGACCGCAACCTAGCTGAGGGACTATCGGACAAGGACCCCGTAAATCTGGGGGCAGGGAGAGCGATATGGATGATGTGGCTACCAAGATCATCGAGATTCTGCGCAAGAACATGAAGGATCCCTCAAAGGCCGTCACCCTTGAGACCCCTTTGAGCGAGCTTGAAATCGAGTCTCTTGATCTTGCTGTGATCGTTTTCGATATTGAGGATACCTTTGGCATCGAGATTCCCTATAATGCCAATGAAGAAGTCGAGGCCTTCGCGACGGTCGGATCCGTCGTCGATCGCGTTAAGGGCATCATCAACAGTTCCAACGCAGCTGCCTGAGATCAGCCCTCGCTCGGGGCTTCCCCAGGCGCTTCTGCAATGGTCCTGGAGTAGCGGGCTTAGCAAAACATGACACAATCTAATGGTCGCCGGCGCGTCGTCGTCACGGGCAAAGGCGTGGTTACCCCTTTGGGAACCGGCGTTGACCGGTTTTGGACCGCGCTCAAAAACGGCGAATGCGGCATCCGCCAGGTTCAGAGTTTCTCGACCGAGGAGCTGTACATCACCATCGCTGGTGAGGTGCCGGATTTCGATCCGCGGGAGAAGCTCAAGAGCAAGGCGCTGATGCTTGCCGACAAATACTCGCAATATGCGGGTTGCGCGGCGCAAGAAGCCGTCGCCATGTCGAAGCTTGAGACACCGATCAAGGACGCCGATGCCTATCGCTCGGCCTGCATCATCGGCTCTGGCGTTGGCGGCCTGACCACGCTCGAATTTTCCTACAAAATGCTCTTCAAGGAGAATAAGCGCGCTACCCATCCGCTCACGCTTCTGAAGGCAATCGGCAGCTCCGCGTCAGCCCATGTCAGCATCGACCATGGCATTAAAGGCCCGACCTTCGGCGTGGTGAGCGCCTGTTCGACGGCGACCCATGCCATCGGCCTGACCTATCAGATGATCCGCAGCGGCCTCGTCGATGTCGGCGTGGCCGGCGCGGCGGAAGCCTCGCTGAACTGGGGCGCGACTCGCGCTTGGCAGGCCATGCGCGTGCTTAGCCCCGACGGACTCTGGCCGTTCTCCAAGCGCCGCAACGGCACCGTTCTCGCCGAAGGCGCCGGCATCTTGGTGCTCGAGGAATATGAGCACGCGAAAGAGCGCGGCGCCCCGATCTTTGCCGAGCTTATGGGTTTTGGCATGACGGCGGATGCCGCCGACATGGTCAATCCCTCGATCGATGGCGCCTCGACCGCCATGCAGATGGCGCTCGATGATGCCAAGCTCGCCGCGTCCGAAATCGATTACGTCAACGCGCATGGCACGGCGACCATGGTGAACGACGTCAACGAGACCAACGCCATCAAGCGCGTGTTCGGCTCATCGGCCAACAAGCTTTCGATCTCTTCGACCAAATCCATGCACGGCCATTGCCTCGGCGCCGGCGGCGGCATCGAAGCCGTGGCGGCCCTGAAAGCCATGGAGGAGGGCTTCGTTCCCGCCACTTTGGGTCTCAACGATCCGGACCCGGAATGCGATCTCGACTACACGCCGAATGTCGGCAAGAAGCGCGCCGTAAATTACGCGATGTCGAACTCCTTCGCTTTCGGCGGTCTTAACGCCGTGCTGGTCTTCGGGCCGCCACCCGGCTAAACCACATTTGTGGTGCGAATCCTCGGAAACCCTATCTTCCTGCTGCTTGCCGCGGTGGTCATCGGCCTTGGCGCCTATAGCTATGAGCATTGGGCAACCCAGGAACGGCAGGAAAACGCGGTTGGCCAATTCGCCAAGCAAGTCTTCCATGCGCCATCCTCGTTCGTCGCGGGCAACAAAGACGGCGATGTGAACGTCGTTGTCTTCTCCGACTACAATTGCCCTGACTGCAAAAAAGGCGCGCCCGACATCGCCAAGCTGATCGCCAACGATCCCAAGATCAGGCTGGTCATAAAAGAGCTCCCCGTTCTTGGACCGGAATCGGAGGACGTCGCGCGCTTGGCGCTGGCGGCGAAGAAGCAGGGCAAATATCTCGAACTGCACGATGCTCTGTTCAACGAGCCGGGCAGGATGACGCGCAATCGCGCGCTTCGTATCGCCAAAGGGCTCGGTCTGAATCGGGCCAAGCTCGAGAAAGACAGCGACGACCGCTCGGTCTCTCGAACATTGGGGGACAACAAACGCCTGGCTCGCAGGCTGGCGATCAAGGGCGTGCCGTTCTACCTCGTCGGCGACCGCGTGATCCCGAGCGATTCGCCTGATCTCTACGCCGCACTCACGGCGGGCGTGGCCGAAATCCGAAAGAATGGCTGCCGCGGGCCGTGCTCATAACTCGGCGCTTTTAGATCAGCCCCAAGCCTCTGAAGCTGGCGTGGCCCTGCTTGCCCACGATGATGTGGTCGTGGACCACGATGCCGAGATTCTTGGCTGACTGGACGATCTGCTTGGTCATTTCGATATCGGCCCGCGACGGCGTTGGATCGCCCGACGGATGATTGTGCACGAGCACAATCGCGGTCGCCGATAGCTCGAGCGCCCGCTTCACCACCTCCCGCACATAGACCGGCGTATGATCGACCGTGCCTTCCTGCTGCACCTCGTCCGCGATGATCTGATTGCGCTTGTCGAGGAACAGGATGCGGAATTGCTCTTTCGGCTCGAATCCCATGGAGGCCCGGCAATAATCCAGGACCTGGCTCCAAGAGCCGAGCACCGGCCGTTCCAAGACCTCGCCGCGCACCAGCCGCAGCGCCGCCGCCCGGACCAATTTCATTTCGGTGATAGCCGCTTCGCCGAGCCCCGGAACTTCTTTGAGAAGCTCGTCTGGCGCACTCATGGCTTCGGCAAAGGTGCCGAACCGCGCCAGGATCGCCTTGGCGAGCGGTTTGGTATCGCGTCTCGGCACGGCGCGAAACAGCACCAGCTCGATCAGTTCGTAATCGGGGAGGGCGTCCGCGCCCGCTTCGCGAAAGCGTTTCCGCAAACGCTCGCGATGTCCGAGATAATGTGGCTTGCCCGCATCCTTGAAGCCCATGCGGCCGGACTCATTTTATCTGGAGGGGCGGCCGGTCCAAGCCTTGCGGTGAGGCGGTAAAAATCTGGCAGCCGGTCTCGGTAACCCCGACCGTGTGTTCGAATTGCGCCGAGAGCGAGCGGTCGCGGGTCACTGCGGTCCAGCCATCGGACAGGATTTTCACGGGCGCCCGGCCAAGATTGATCATGGGCTCGATCGTAAACAGCATGCCTGGCTTCAGCGGCACGCCTTCGCCGGTCTCGCCATAATGCAGGATGTTGGGCCGGTCGTGGAACACGCGTCCCAACCCGTGGCCGCAGAAATCGCGCACCACGCTGCAGCGCTCGCCCTCTGCATAGGCCTGAATGGCGGCCCCGATATCGCCGGTGGTGGCGCCGGGACGCACCGCTGCCACGCCCCGCATCAGCGACTCATAGGTGACGTCGAGCAGCCGCTCGGCGGCGCGGGAGATCTTGCCCACGCCGTACATGCGGCTTGAATCGCCATGCCAGCCGTCGACGATAAAGGTCACGTCAATATTGAGGATGTCGCCCTCTTTCAGCGGTCGGGGACCGGGAATGCCGTGGCAGACGACATGATTGATCGACGTGCAGATCGACTTCGGAAAGCCGCGATAATTCAACGGCGCAGGCGTCGCGCCACGCGCCATGGCGAAATCGTACACAAAATCGTCGAGGGCATCGGTGGTGACCCCTGGCTTGACGATGTCCACCAGGGCGTCGAGCGCCTCGGCCACGAGCCGGCCGGCCTTCGCCATGCCGGCGAAAGCCTCCGGGCCGTGCAGCTTGATCTTGGTGTCGCGCCCTTGGGCGCGGCTGATTTCGAGGTTTGACATGGTTGCTTGCTTGTCGAATTGACCTTCTAGCTGACTTAAGACGAAATATGCTCCTGTGCAACGGCGCGACCGTTGATTTTCGAGGCCTAATGACACGGCTCCCGCGTCATTAGACGGTCGAGAGGTAGATGTCATGGGGCGAAGCGACGGAAATGAGGAGATCGTCACCGCCGCGCTCGTTGTCATCGGCGAGGAAATTCTCTCCGGCCGCACCCAAGACGCCAACATCGCCTATATCGCGGCCCATCTCGGCAAAATCGGCATCGCTTTACGAGAAGTAAGGGTCGTTCCCGATTTGGAACACGCGATCGTCTCAGCGGTCAACGCGCTCCGGCCCGACTATACTTATGTGTTCACCACTGGGGGTATCGGTCCCACCCATGACGACATCACCACCGATGCCATTGCCAAGGCCTTCGGGGTCGGCGTCGATATCGACCCCCGAGCGGTCGAAGCCATGCGGAAAGGCTACAAGGATGCCGATCTCACGCCGACTCGACTGAGAATGGCCCGCATCCCGGAAGGCGCCGAGCTGATCGATAACCCGATTTCGAAGGCGCCGGGCTTCATGCTGGAAAATGTCATCGTCATGGCTGGCGTTCCGCGAATCATGCAGGTGATGCTTGATTCGGTCTCTGCTCGCTTGCGCACCGGGCGGAAGATGCTCTCGCGCTCCGTGCGGGTCGACGTTCCGGAAGGAGACGCAGCTCCAGGATTGGCGGAGCTGCAACAGGCTCATCCGACTGTGCAGATCGGAAGCTATCCGTTCTTCGAACGCGGTCGCCTCGGCACTTATGTCGTCTTGCGCTCAGTGGATGCGGAGGCGCTTGCTCTCGCTCATGCCGAACTCTGGAAGCTGATCGAAAGAGAGCGCTTCAAGGCCGAAGACAGCGAGTGCTGATTACCGCGCTCGAAGGCCGGCACACGTCATCGACGGCCGCCTGTCACGCTAGCTGCAAGTCATTGCTTTTATGAGGATAATTCAGATTTTTTGCGGCGCTACGTCGGCGCGGCTCTCTGTGCTTCAGCGCATCGTCTTGCACCAAAGAAAAAGGCGCGGGGACGATGCCCCGCGCCTCTGGAAGTTTAGCGCTTGTCTAGGACTAGCGCTTCTTCGCCGTCTTGCGACGGGCGGTCGATTTCTTCTTCGCGGCGGGTTTTTTCGCTGCGGTCTTCTTCTTCGCTGGCTTCTTCTTCGCTGCTGCCATGATGTCCCTCCTTTGGGGCTGGCTGATGAATTCAAATCACTCTAGCTACATCCGCTCGTCGAACCGCACGTATCGCATTTAAGACACGTACCGTTTCGTACAAGGGTAAAGTTTCCGCATTCTCCGCATGCTTCCCCTTCATAACCCTTAACGCGCGCTTCGGCGATAAGCCCATTGGAGCCACGCTCAGCGAGCGCTTCGACGGCGCGAGCGACATGCTCGACCGTCTTGGTAGAAGAGTATGCACTTGGTGCGGGGGTGTTGGCGAGTCCTGTCGTGTGCGGAACTGCATCGTCCTCAAGTCTCGCCTGCAAGGCTTGCGCCGAAGCGGCGGTGCCTTGCGTTTTGCTCGGCCCAATGAGTTTACGTTCGCTGAGGCGACCACGGGTGAAGCCTGGCGAGACGTAAGCTTCCGCCGAACGCATGCCTTCGCTTGCGTCGCCGGAGCCGAGTGTTGTGCTGCCGATCTCATTTGGATCAACATGAGCTAGCTCGTAACGCCCAAGATAAGAAACTGCAAGCTCTCTGAATAGATAATCCAGAATCGAAGTTGCGTTCTTGATCGCTTCATTGCCGCGCACCAAGCCTGCTGGCTCGAAGCGCGTGAAGGTGAAGGCGTCAACGAACTCCTCCAGTGGTACGCCATACTGCAGACCTACTGACACAGCGATGGCGAAATTATTCATCAACGAGCGGAAGGCGGCGCCTTCCTTGTGCATGTCGATAAAAATTTCACCAAGACGCCCGTCTTGATACTCTCCAGTTCTTAAATAGACCTTATGACCGCCGACCACAGCTTTTTGTGTGTAGCCCTTGCGGCGATCGGGCAGACGCTCGCGATCGGCGCGGGCGCGCATGCGCTCCACGACCCGCTCGACGATGCGCTCGGCCATCACCGTGGCGCGCTGCACTTGCGGTTGGTCGGAAGCGACCGCCGCCAGCACCTCGTCCTGCTCTTCTTCTTCATCGGCGAGGAGCTGAGCATTGAGCGGCTGCGACAGCTTCGAGCCGTCGCGATAAAGCGCATTGGCCTTCAGCGCGAGCCGCCAGGAGAGCATGTAAGCCTCCTTGCAGTCATCGACGCTTGCTTCGTTCGGCATGTTGATGGTCTTGGAAATAGCCCCGGAAATAAAGGGCTGCGCGGCTGCCATCATGCGAATATGGCTGTCGACCGAGAGATAGCGTCGACCTTTGCGTCCGCAAGGCGAGGCGCAATCGAACACCGGCAGATGCTTCGGATCGAGCCCCGGCGCCCCTTCGAGCGTCATGGCGCCGCAAGCATATTCATTCGCGGCCTCGATATCGCGCTTGAGGAAGCCGATTTCGGCCAGGAGATCGAATTCGGGATGGTCGAGCCGCTCCGGCGCTAGGCCCAGCACATTGGTGCAGAATTCTTCCCCAAGGTTCCATTTGTTGAAGACGAATTTGATGTCGAAGGCCGAAGCAACCGCCTTCTCCACCGCCTCGATCTTCTCAGGGGTGAAGCCGCGGGCGGCCAACGTCTCATGATTGATGCCGGGCGCGCCTGCGAGCGTGCCGCGTCCCACCGCATAGTCGACGATGCGCTTGATGGCCTCCTCGTCATAGCCGAGGGAGCGCAAGGCCTGCGGAACCAGGCTGTTGATGATCTTGAAATAGCCGCCGCCGGCGAGCTTCTTGAACTTCACCAGGGCAAAGTCGGGCTCGATGCCGGTCGTGTCGCAATCCATGATCAGGCCGATCGTGCCGGTTGGCGCCACCACGGTCGCTTGTGCGTTGCGATAACCATATTGCCGCCCGAGCTCGATTGCCCGCTCCCAGGCGTGAACGGCGCGTGAGAGCAGCTTCGGATCGGGGCAGGAGGCATGGTCGAGCGGCACCGGCGCCGTCGCCAGACCCTCATAGCCAGATGCTTCGCCCCGCGCGGCGCGGGCATGATTGCGCATGACGCGCAGCATCGGCTCGCGATTGGCGGCAAATCCTGGGAAGGCGCCAAGCTCGTGCGCCATCTCCGCGCTGGTCGCATAGGCCACGCCGGTCATGATCGCCGACAACGCCCCGCAAAGCGCGCGGCCTTGCGGCGAGTCATAGGGAATGCCCGACGCCATCAATAGGCCGCCAATATTGGCGTAGCCCAAGCCCAGCGTCCGGTATTCGTAAGACAGCAGCGCAATCTGCCGTGACGGGAACTGCGCCATGGTGACCGCAATCTCGAGCACGATGGTCCAGAGCTTGATCGCGTGCTCATAGCCCTCGATGTCGAAGCCGCCGTCCGCTTTCCGGAACGCCATCAGATTGAGCGAGGCAAGATTGCAGGCCGTGTCGTCGAGGAACATATATTCCGAGCACGGGTTCGACGCCTTGATCTCGCCCGATGCCGGGCAGGTGTGCCAGTCGTTGATCGTGGTGTGGAATTGGATGCCGGGATCGGCGCACGCCCAGGCGGCATGACCAACCTGCTCCCAGAGCGCGCGAGCCTTCACCGTCTTGGCCAGCTTGCCGTCTTTGCGGTAGGTGAGGTCGAAATCGCCGTCCGCCTGGACCGCACGCAAGAAATCGTCATTCACGCGGACCGAATTATTCGAGTTCTGGCCGGAGACGGTGCGATAGGCCTCTGAATCCCAATCCGTGTCGTAGATGGGGAAGTGGATTGAGGTGTAGCCCTGCCGCGCGAACTGGATCACGCGCCGCACCAGATTGTCGGGCACTTTGGCTTTGCGGGCGGCTCGGACCTCGCGCTTCAGCGCCGGGTTGGCCTTCGGATCGAAGCAGCCATCACCATCCGACTCGCAATTGACGCAAGCCTTGAGGATGGCGTTCAGCCGCTCGGACAGCACCTTGGAGCCGGTGACGAGCGCCGCCACCTTCTGTTCCTCGATCACCTTCCAGTTGATGAAGGATTCGATGTCGGGATGGTCGATATCGACCACCACCATCTTCGCCGCGCGCCGTGTCGTGCCGCCGGACTTGATGGCGCCCGCGGCGCGGTCGCCGATCTTGAGGAAGCTCATCAGGCCGGAGGATTTGCCGCCGCCGGACAGCGGCTCGTTCTCGCCGCGGAGCCGCGAGAAATTCGTCCCCGTGCCGGAGCCGTATTTGAACAGGCGCGCCTCGCGCACCCACAGATCCATGATGCCGTTCTCATTGACGAGATCGTCGGCGATCGACTGGATGAAGCAGGCATGCGGCTGCGGGTGCTCATAGGCCGAGTCCGAGGCCTTCAGCTCGCCGGTTTTGAAATCCACATAATAATGACCCTGGCTCGGGCCATCGATGCCATAGGCCCAATGCAGGCCGGTATTGAACCATTGCGGGCTGTTCGGCGCGCCCATCTGCATCGCCAGCATGTAGCGAAGCTCGTCGAAGAAGGCGCGCGCGTCGTCTTCGGTGGTAAAATAGCCGCCCTTCCAGCCCCAATAGGTCCAGGTGCCGGCGAGCCGGTCGAAGACCTGGCGCGCGTCGGTCTCGCTGCCGAAGCGCTCACTCTCAGGGAGCGCCTCGAGTGCGGCGATATCGGGCACCGACCGCCACAGCCAAGAGGGAACGGAGTTCTCTTCGACCTTTTTCAGCTTGGCGGCGACGCCGGCTTTGCGGAAATATTTCTGCGCCAGGATATCGGCCGCGACCTGGCTCCAATGTGTGGGCACGTGGAAGCGGTCGAGCGCGAAAACGACAGAGCCGTCCGGATTGCGGATCTCGCTTCCGCTCTCGCGGAACGCAATCGTCGCGTAAGGTGACTTGCCGTTCTCAGTAAACCGTCTTTCGATCCGCATTCTTTTCCCCCGGTGACAGACCCGCCCGCGTACGCCCCGCTGGCTTGTTCATATGAGTCGAGTCTGTGACCGTGTTTCGATTCGCTTAGTAGAGCAAGATATAGTGGGTCTGACACAATCCTTCCACAAAAACTGTGGATTATTTCCAAGTTTCCCAACAGCCGGTCGAAAGCCCTCCGAGGCCCTTCCAAGGACACTTTGATCCGTTTTGGTCGGAGCGTTCACCGCTCGTTTACGACCTTCGCCGTATCGTCGTCTCCGGGCTGTGGTCAGTTTTTTGCGTAACGGGTGTCTTGTTCCATGTTGACCCATCGTGCTCTTGGCCGTGATCTCGATTTGCTTGTCGTCGCTGTGGTCGACAACAGACGTCCAATGCTTTCGGCGCTCCGCGCCATGCTCGCCGCCATCGGCGTCGGCCGGATCGAAACGTTCGAGCATCCCGCCGAAGCGCTCGACTCCATGCGGCATGCCGTTCCCGACATCGTTTTCGCTGCCGATGAACTTCGCCCGCTCTCAGGTTGCGATCTCGTGCGGCAGATCCGGGACGATGCCGATCCTCTTTGTCTCGTGCCCGCGGTCATCACCAGCACCCATGCGAAACCGAACCTCGTCGACGACGCGCTGATCGCCGGCGCGCATCAGGTTCTCGTGCTGCCGACCTCGGCGAGCACGCTCTGGCGCAGGCTCGATTGGCTCCTGAACGACGATCGTCCTTACGAGGTGATCGACGGACATTATGTTGTCGCCGGATTGAGCGAGCGCCTCGAGCTCAGCCGGCAGCGTCCGACCTATGTCTCGACTCCCCAGGCGAGACCCTCCGCATGGGACGTTGACGTGAGCCAGCTTCTGCCGAAGATGTCGCGCTGCTGAGCGGCCTCCTAGACCTGGACAGGCGCTTAGCCTCCGGGCCATAGTCGCGGCCGGATCGCCACTCTCACCGGTCTTTTTCATGGGATTGTTCACAGAGTTATTCGCCTGGTGGACCGGCAACACCATCGGCACGCGCCTGTTCACCTGGCGGCGCGGCATCCGCGTCGGGTCCGATGAATTGGGCAACGTCTATTATCGCGAGAAGAACGGACCCAAGCGCTGGGTCATCTATCGCGATCTGTCCGAAGCCTCGCTCGGTGCCGCCGGAATGGCATGGCTGGCTGCATTATATTGTCGACGTGCCGCCGACCGAGCAGTCCTATAAGCCGCGGCCCTGGGAGCTTCCCTCGCAACCCAACATGACCGGGAACTCCCGAAGCTTACCGGCCCCCGGGAAGCACGCTGAACCCAAAGCCGGAGCAGCCTCCGCTGGGTTACGAGCCCTGGCGGCCATCGTGACGGAAAGGTCTCACCCGGAAACCGATCCGGCTTTGCTCTACTGCCATGCTTGCACGCTGAGGCCGGGGACCTCATTATCCATGCCACACCAATGCCCAAAAGTTAGACCACGGCTCGTGGGGCAGGGGGCTTAGGGGCTAAGGGGCGATGCGGGAATTCCAACGGCGGATGCGGTCGTTTGCAGGCCTTGGGCTCGCGATCCTCATTTTAAACGTCGGCGCCGCACCGGCTCTGGCCGACAAGGTCGAGAACCCGATTGCCGTGTTTGCCGCGCTCGATAAGGTCACGGGCCGGATCTCTCATCTCGAAATTCCGATTGGGAAGACCGTGGAGTTCGGCGCGCTCAAGGTCACGCCGCGCGTCTGCAATACCAGACCGCCGACCGAGGCGCCGCATACGTCTTCTTTTGTGGAGGTTGATGAGATCAAGCTGAACGGTGAAATTCAGCGCATCTTTACCGGCTGGATGTTCGCCGAAAGTCCGGGGCTCAATGCGGTTGAGCATCCAGTCTTCGATGTCTGGCTGACGAGCTGCAAGACGCCGACGCCAGAGACGCCTGCGCCGAGCGATGCGAACGCCGCAGCACCTGAGGGTGCTCCCGCCGAAGCGCCTGGCGCTCCTGCCGCGCCCGCTCCCGACGCGGCGCCTCCGGCTGATGCCGCACCGCCTGCCGCAGCCGAGCCGGCGCCTCCGCCGGTCGCCAAGCCAAAGCCGAAACCCAAACCGACGCCGCCCTCGAGCGCGCCTCCGAGCTTTCGCTGAAATTCGGCGCGGCTCACCTCGATCACGCCGAACTTCGCGAGATGGTCGGTGACGAATTGCGTGTCCAGCAACTCGAACCCGCCATATTTTAGTCGCGCCACCAGATAGACGAGGGCGATCTTGCTCGCGTCGCGTACGCGAGAGAACATGCTCTCACCGAAAAACGCCCGGCCGAGATGCACGCCATAAAGTCCGCCGACGAGCTTGTCGTCCTGCCAGACTTCGACCGTGTGGCAATGGCCCATGGCGAACAGCTCACGATAGAGGCTGCGAATCCGCCCGTTGATCCAGGTCGAACGCCTTCCCTGCCGCGGCGCTGCACAGCCTTCGATCACCGCGTCGAAGTCGTTGTCGATTTTGACCTCGAAGCCGCCTTGGCGGATGGTGCGGGCCAGTCGTTTCGGCACATGCACGCGGTCGAGCGGCAGAATTCCCCGCCGCTCCGGCTCGATCCAGTAGAGCGCGTTGTCTTCCGCGCTCTCCGCCATGGGGAAAATGCCGCAAGCATAGGCCTTCAGCAGCACGAGCGGCGTAATCTCGATCGTAATGTCGTCGATTGAGGCCATGGCCAATTGCCCTCAAGCGCTAACCGCGCGCGAGATGATCCTCCAGCCAGTGAATATCGTAAGTTCCATTGACGATATCCGGCTCCTGGATCAGCGCGATGAACAGCGGGATCGTGGTCTCGATGCCGTCCACCACGAACTCGCCGAGCGCACGCTTCAAGCGCATCAGGCACTCATTGCGGTTCCGCGCATGCACGATCAGCTTGCCGATCATGCTGTCATAGTAAGGGGGAATGGTGTAGCCGGCGTAAGCGCCGGAATCGACGCGGACCCCAAGCCCGCCGGGCGGATGGAAATGCGTGATCTTTCCCGGCGACGGCCGGAAGGTCATCGGGTTCTCGGCATTGATTCGGCATTCGATGGCGTGGCCGTTGAACTGGATCTCGTCCTGGGTGAGCGTCAGCGGCGCCCCTGAGGCGATCCTGATCTGTTCGATGACGAGGTCGATGCCGGTCACCATTTCGGTGATGGTATGCTCGACCTGGAGCCGCGTATTCATTTCGATGAAATAGAACTCGCCATTCTCGTACAGGAACTCGACGGTGCCGACGCCGCGATATTGCAGCTTCCGCATGGCTTCAGCCACCACTTCGCCGATCCGCGCGCGTTCGCTCGCATTCAGCGCCGGCGACGGCGCCTCTTCCCACAGCTTCTGATGGCGCCGCTGGATCGAGCAGTCACGCTCGCCGAGGTGGATCGCGCGGCCCTGGCCGTCGCCAAGCACCTGGATCTCGATATGGCGCGGATGGCCGAGATATTTCTCGAGATAGACCGTGTCGTCGCCGAAGCTTACCATGGCCTCGGTCTTGGCCGTAGACAGCGCGAGCTCGAGCTCGGCCTCGTCATTGGCGACCTTCATGCCACGCCCGCCGCCGCCAGCCGCAGCCTTGACCAGGATCGGATAGCCGATCTCGCTCGCGATCTTCCGGCCTTCGTCCAAGTCGCGCACCGGACCGGGCGATCCGGGAACGACGGGGATGCCGAGCTTCACCGCGGTGATTTTGGCCTCGATCTTGTCGCCCATGATCCGGATATGCTCGGAGGTAGGCCCGATAAAACTGATCTCGTGCTCCTCGAGAATTTCGGCGAACCGCGCATTCTCGGAGAGGAAGCCGTAGCCCGGATGCACCGCATCCGCGCCGGTGATTTCGCAAGCCGCTACGATCTGCGGAATGTTGAGATAGCTGCTCTTGGCCGGTGCGGCGCCGATGCAAACGCTCTCGTCTGCCAGCCGGACATGCATCGCATCGGCGTCCGCCGTGGAGTGGACCGCGACCGTCGCGACCCCAAGCTCTTTACAGGCGCGCTGGATACGAAGCGCGATCTCTCCCCGGTTGGCGATCAGAATTTTGTCGAACATTCCGCCCGGCGCCTAAAGCGCCATCCTCTTAGATTCGGAAAACCGGTTCCGACGGTGCCGGATCATACGCTAGCCCCTCTCGACGATGACGAGGGGCTCGCCATATTCGACGGGCTGACCGTCATCGAACAGAACGGCAAGCACCGTGCCGGCGTGGGGGGAGGGGATCTGATTCATCGTCTTCATCGCTTCGATGATGAGAAGTGTCTGACCTGTGGTGACCTTGGTGCCGACCTCGATGAAGGGCGCGGCCCCCGGCTCTGCCGAGCGGTAGGCGGTGCCGACCATCGGCGATGGGACCGTGCCGGGATGGCTGGCGTCCTCACTCTTTCTTCCTCTTGATCCGCCTTCCCGCGGGGAAGGCGGAGCGGCATGGCCGGGCTCGGGAGCGAAGGACGCGGCGGCAACTTTCGCGCCCCGCGCGACGCGCACCCTGCGTCCCTCGATCTCGATCTCGATCTCCGTCAAGCCGGTCTCGTCCAACAGCTCGGCGAGCTCGCGGATCAGATCCTTGTCGAAATCTCCACTCTTCGCCGTCATCGGCGGCTCCCTCTCTTCGCCCATTACCGGGCCGTTTCTTGCGCAATCGTAGCCGCGATGGCCTCGACCGCGAGTTCATAGCCGAGCGCACCCAGGCCGCAGATCACGCCCTTCGCGCCCTTGGAGAGGTGCGAGTGATGGCGGAACGGCTCACGGGCGAAAATGTTCGACAGATGCACCTCGACGCACGGAATCGGTGTGGCAAGCAGCGCATCGAGCAGCCCGATCGAGCTATGCGAAAGCGCCCCGGCATTGACGATCAGCCCGCACGCCTTCTCGCGGCCTTCCTGCACCCAGTCGATCAACTCGCCCTCATGGTTGCTCTGCCGGAATTCGATCTTGAGGCCATAGGTCTTCGCCCGCTTCTCGCACCGGAGTTTGACATCGTCGAGCGTCTCGGACCCGTAGATCTCCGGCTCCCGCTTGCCGAGCAGGTTGAGGTTGGGGCCGTTCAAGACATAGATCGGTTTTGCCATGGTATTGAACGCGAGCGGCAGGCGCGCCCCCGTTTCCTAGAATAATCCAGCTTGGGCAGGCAGAAGCGGACACCCTTTAACAGCTTTTGCCGCCACAGGCAAAATGGCTGCTGAAGCATAATCCCGAAAAGTTGCAGACTTTTCGGTCAAGATCATGCGTCAAAGACGAGTCCCTAGCAGGTCGTTTTGCAGCCGTTCTCGCGAATTTCCGATATCTTCTTGGTGAGTTGATCGTGGAGATCGTCGGGCGCACCCGCCACCACAATGTCGCCGACCAGAGTGTAGGGCGTGCCTTGCACGCCGAGTTCCTCGGCCAGCGCGCGGTTCTCGGCGAGAGCATCCTTCACCGATTGGTCTTCCATGTCCTTCTTCAGCTGCTCGACATCGAGCCCGAGCTCTTGCGCGACTTGTAAGGCCTTCTCGAGGTTGGCCTTGCCGGGCTCGCTGAACAGTTTTTGGTGCATCTCGAAATATTTGCCCTGCTTCTTGGCAGCGAGTGCGGCCTTGGCAGCCGCTTCCGAATCCTCGCCGAAGATCGGTAGCTCCTTCAACACGAGCCTGACCTTCTTGTCGTCATCGACGATCTTCACCAACTCGGGCATCGCGCGTTTGCAGAACCCGCAATTGTAATCGAAGAACTCGACCACGGTGACATCGCCGTCCGGATTGGCCACGACGGGCGTTTCGGGGGAGCGGAAGATCTTGTCCGCGTTCTTGCCGATCGCCTGTTTCTGTTTGGCGTCCTGCTCTTCCGCCTGGCGCTTGTCGAGCTCAGTCGACATCTCGACCAGGATCTCGGGATTCTTGACCAGATAGTCGTGGATCTTGGCGTCATCGACTGAGCCGCCGCCCGTCGCTTCAGCCATGATCGGAACGCCGGCACGATGAAGCAAGAGACCGGCGGTGGCCAGCGAGACGAGGGCGGAAACGATCGCTGCGACCAAGGCGGTCGTGAAGCCGGGGCTGCTGGTCATGCGGAGGATCTCCTAAAGTCGGGGGTTCAGTTTGTCCTTGGGACTTGGAATGTAAGGATGTCGTCGGCTTTGATCCAGTTGGGCGAGCCGTTTACCAAGCCAACCTTCGCTCTTTTGGCCTGTTCCTTGGCCAGCCTTAGCTGACCTTCATAGAAATACGCCTCGGCCGACGCAAGCTCGGCCTGCGCCATCAATTGCTGCCTGGCTTGGCCTTGCACGGTTTCCGCCTTGCGGGCAAAGCCCGCGGCCAGTTGCCGGTAGCCCATGGCCGACGTGGTCTCTCTGCTAAGCGCACCGCGGAGGTTGGCGATGGCCTCGTCGACATTCTTTTGCCCCGGGGTGCCGAGCAGAGCCTGCGCCAGCATGATCTGAATCAGGGGCGCGTCCGGCGCGAGCCTGACGGCCTCGCGCAACGGCGCGATCGCCTCGGCCGCACGGCCGCTTTCGAACAGGAACTGACCCTTGATCTCGTAGAAGAATGGCCAAGCGGGATTGCTTGCGATCAGCGCATCGAGTTGCGGCAAAGCCGCCTGTACGCCGAGCTTCCGATAGGTCGCGATGGCCCGCGCATAAGCCGCCTGCAACGACTGGTCGCTCGGCGGATAGCGATTGAACACGGTGTCGGGCCCGTCGAGGAAGCCGAACAGCTTTGCCTTCACCAGATCGTGCCTGATCTGCAGAGCGGGCGGGTCCCGGTTGTCGTAATAAGGGCTCGAGGTGATGATCTCGCGCAGCTGCGCCAGACGTTCTTGCGGCATGGGGTGGGACTGCAGATAAGGATTGATGCCTGTAATCCCGATCGTCTTCACCGCAAGTGTCTCGAACGATTCGAGCATGCCGCGGCCGGATTGCTTGGTCGCCTTCAAGAACGAAACGCCGGCCTGATCGGCGGAGGATTCTTCGGTTCGCTGATAGGCGAGCACCGAGCGGAACGCCGCGTCGCCGCCGCCCATCGCACCACCCATGCCGACTTGCCCAAGTTGAGACGAGCCGGTCGCCGCTCCCGCCGCCATGGCCGCGAGACCGAGCAACTGCAACATCAGCGCCGCGGATTGCGCCCTCGCAACATTCGCCCGGAGCCGCGCTAAATGACCTCCGGTGATATGGCCGCATTCATGCGCGATGACGCCGATCACCTGGTTCGGTGTCGTGGCACTCATGATCAGTCCGGCGTGAATGAACATATTGTGGCCGTCGACGACGAAGGCGTTGAACGCGCGGTCATTGACGATGTGAATCTTGATGCCTTGCGCGCCGAGGCCTGCGGCATTGAAAATTGGCTTGGCATAGTCCCGCAGCAGCGCCTCGGTCTCCGCATCGCGGATAATTCCGGCCGCGTTGGCGGGGGTGGAATTTATCAGAGACAGCGCCAAGCCGGAAAGAGCGGCCAGGCGAAGCGTTCGCCGGAACGTGCGGGTCTTGGGGCGCGCCGGAAGCAGGGTTGGCCCCGATGAAAGCGGCTCAATCATAGTGATCAAATCGTCCGTTGCTGCCGAACCCCGAGCCAGTCGGCGGTCGTGGGTTGGAGCCGCAATACGAGATTGATTGGCGTTGGATTGCGGCGAGATATGGGCCAAACCCGTCTGTGCAATCAAGTGATTGCACAGACGGCGAACTCACGATTTCTTGAGCGGGCCGCTTTACCGACTCCACCATCCGCGTCGAGGCGGCGTGGCATCTTCCTCGGCACGAGGTTCGCTGCCAATCGAGCGCTCGATGATGCGTGGCTCGCTCGAGAACGCTGGCGCCGGCTCGCGACGTGGAGCTTGTTTTGGCTCAGGCGATTTCGGCTCCTCGGTCTGTTCCCGCTCGCGCCGGCTCCCGCCATTCTGCGGAGCCGCATCGTCTGACCGGCCGCGTGAGGGCTCCGCATGTTGATGCGACGTCTCACTCCGATCGGAGTCCGCATGGGCCTCGCCAGCAGTCGCCGTCTCGCCCGGGTCGCGTTCGCGGCCTCCACTGGAACGGCCGCGGCGTCCGCCGCGGCGACCCCTGCGGCGAGGCCTCCGCTGATCCGGTCCGCCGCCTTCGCGCTGGGGTGCGTCTTCGGCTTGAGTTTCGGCGCGGGCCTCGTCCTCATCCTCGTCATGAACGTGCTCGGCATCGCTGGCGTGCATGTCAGGACGCGGGGCGCGTTGCCCTTCATGCGCATGACCTTCAGGCGCATGATCTCCCGGGCCGCGACGCTTGCGGCGTCGCCGCCGCGAACGACGCTTGCTTTGCTCGGCTTCGCTTTCTGCCGCAGCAGGCGCGGGCTCGGCCGCAGCCTCAGCCTCAGGGGCTGGGGTATGGTGCGCCCAATCCATATGCACGACCGCGCCCTCTCCGAGGGTGAACGCAGTCTCTGCGGACCGCTCGATGGCGAACTGCGAGATATGCATCTCCTCGTCAGCCGTCACCGTGATCGGGACCCGATAGCGCAGCTCGATGTCTTTCAGATGCGCGCGCTTCTGATTGAGAATATAGAGCGCCACATCGACTGCGGTGGTCGCGACCAGCGGCATGACGCCGTCGGTAATCAACCGATCCTCAAGCGAACGAAGCACGTCGAGCGCCACCGATTCCACGGACCGCACGATGCCGGTGCCTTGGCACATCGGGCAGGGACCGGTCGAGCCTTCCAACATGCCGGTGCGCAAGCGCTGCCGCGACATCTCCATCAGGCCGAAATGGCTGATGCGGCCGACCTGGATGCGGGCGCGGTCGTTGCGCAGCGATTCTTTCAGCTTCCGCTCGACCAGCCGGTTGTTGCGCCGCTCGTCCATGTCGATGAAGTCGATCACGATGAGGCCCGCAAGGTCGCGCAAGCGGAGTTGGCGCGAGATTTCCTCCGCCGCCTCGAGATTGGTCTTGAGCGCAGTGTCCTCGATATTGTGCTCGCGCGTCGCCTTGCCGGAGTTGACGTCCACCGCGACCAGCGCTTCGGTCTGATTGATGACGATATAGCCGCCGGATCGCAGCACCACGCGTGGGTTGAACATCGCCCCAAGCTGCCGCTCGACCTGATAACGAATGAAGATCGGCTCCGGCTCCTTGTACGGCTTCACGTTCTTCGCATGGCTCGGCATCAGCATGCGCATGAAGTCCTTGGCCTCGCGATAGGCGTCGTCGCCCGCCACCAGAACCTCGTCGATGTCCTTGTTGTAGAGATCGCGGATCGAGCGCTTGATCAGGCTGCCTTCCTCATAGACGAGGGCAGGGGCGGTCGATTTCAGCGTGAGGTCGCGCACCGTCTCCCACAGCCGCAGGAGATAATCGTAATCGCGTTTGATCTCGGTCTTGGTCCGCTGCGCGCCTGCGGTGCGCACGATCAAACCCATGCCGTCCGGCACCTCCAGCTCGCCTGCGATCTCGCGCAGGCGCTTGCGGTCGGTTGCCGTGGTGATCTTGCGTGAGATGCCGCCGCCGCGCGCCGTGTTCGGCATCAGCACCGTGTAGCGTCCGGCGAGCGAGAGATAGGTGGTGAGCGCAGCGCCCTTGGTGCCGCGTTCCTCTTTGACGACTTGCACCAGGATGATCTGGCGGCGCCGGATCACCTCTTGGATCTTGTAGGGACGCCCGCGTCTCCGTCTGACACGCTCGGGCAATTCCTCGAGAGCGTCTTCCGACCCGACCAACTCGACGGATTCTGCAGCCTGCCCGCCATTGCTGCCTTCGGCGAACTCGCCGGATCGGCTCACGGTCTCCGGGCGATCACCCTCGTCCTCGTCGTCGTCGTCATCGTCTTCGTGCGTCTCGACCACTTCGGTAATTTCGCCCGTCTGCCGCTCAGGTGCCTCATTATCCTCTGCCTCTGACGGCTCGGCGTGCTCAGATACTTCGTGGGTGAGATTGCTCGCCTCGAGCACGACGGTCTCGGTCTCGCTCGCAGCATCTTCGCCCGAAGCGGCCTCGCTCCGAGCTTCAACGTCTTCGCCGCCTTGTGGCTTGCCGGCATTTGGGCTGCTGGTCCCGGCGTCCGCGTCCGCGACGCCCGCGGCGCCGGCGCCGGCCAGCGGCAGCATCGTCCTCGGCCGCCTCGGCGGCACTCGCGCGAATTTCCTCTTGGGCCTCTTCTTCGAGAAGGGCCTGACGATCCGCGACTGGAATCTGATAGTAGTCCGGATGAATTTCGGTAAAGGCTAAGAAGCCGTGGCGATTTCCGCCGTAATCGACAAACGCAGCCTGCAGCGACGGTTCAACCCGCGTGACTTTCGCAAGATAAATATTGCCGCGTAATTGCTTCTTGTTTGCAGACTCGTAGTCAAACTCCTCTACGCGATTACCCTTTACCGCGACGACCCGGGTCTCCTCGGGATGCGCCGCATCGATCAGCATTTTGCTTGCCATATTGATTGTTCTCCGCCGCGCGACCGTGGAGTGGCGTTTGACGCCATGCCAGGCAGTGGCCCGAAGCCCGCGCGTGCTCTTGTTGTATAGACCATGATTCGCCGCGCTGACGCACCGGCCCACGCCATTGGCGGGCCTTCAAAGTCGGCCGAAATTCAGCGCCTGCAAGCGGCGGCTGCGATAAAGCTCCAAGTTTTCCTGGGCTTAGGCCGATGCGATCAACGTGCATGTCTGCTCCTCAACCACCGCGCGAAGCGCGGCCCTGAGCATTCCGATCCCGGCCGTCTGTCACCTGACCGGCATCCTTTCCGCGTCCAGGCCCGATTGCTGAATGGCCTGACGCGCAAAAACAAATCTTCCCGCTTTTCCCTGTATCGCCTGCAAAAGCGTCCGAAGGGGCGAGCGCGGTCCAATGCCGAAGCACGGACCTGTCTCTTATTACGGGGTAGGAGCGCGCGTTGGCAAGCCTGCCGCGACAATTGCCCCCAAAGCGTCACAAGCATCGCTTAACCGAAAACCCTTAGGATTTTAGGCGATAGGACCAGATTCGGCCGTTTCCGCCCTTTTTGGCTGAAGCGGGGGAAATCCGATCTGAATCAATCCTTTGGGGGATCATCGCCGGCGATGCGTGGTTTGTGCGTCCAAATTTGGCCGGCCTGCCTGGTCCTCGCCCTGCTCACGGGCGTCCCGGCCCTGGCGGAATCAGGCCCAAAGGGGCCGGTCGCCAACGGTGCCCGTGTGGCCGGCGATCATGTTCGCACGCGTTTCATCGCCGATCTGTCGAGGAAGGTCGATATCCGCGCCTTCGCCCTCGACGATCCCTACCGCGTCATTATTGATTTGCCGGATGTCAGCTTTCAGATGCCGGCCGGACTCGACAAGGAGCCGCGCGGACTTATCAAGGCCTATCGCTACGGACTGTTCGCGCCCGGCAAATCCCGCATCGTCATCGACGTGAATGGTCCCTTCCTGATCGACAAGGCCTTCGTGCTCGACGCTCGCGACTCCCAACCGGCGCGTCTGGTCGTGGATCTGGTTTCGACCGACCGCGAGAAATTTCTGAAAGCGCTGTCCGCGAACCCTGCGCCGGTTCAAGTCACAACCGTTTCAGTGCCCGCCGCCGAGACGCCGCTGGTTCCGAGTGGCAAGCCCGTCGTCGTGATCGATCCCGGTCATGGCGGCATCGATCCCGGCACCACAGGCACGAGCGGTGTCACCGAGAAAGATGTCGTGCTCGCCTTCGCCAAAGTGCTGAAGTCGAAGTTGGAAACAACTGGCCATTACGAAGTGCAGCTGACCCGCGAGGATGACACGTTTCTGCCTTTGCGTGATCGCGTGACGTTTGCGCAGAAGAAGGGAGCAAGCCTGTTCCTCTCGATCCATGCCGATTCTTTCCCGGATAAGCCCGCCGACGCCAAAGGCGCCACCGTCTATACGCTGTCCGAAGAAGCCTCGGACGAAGAGGCAAAAGAACTCGCGGCGAAGGAGAACTTTTCCGATGCGCTTGCCGGTTCGGAGCTTCCGAGCGATTCGGATGAGGTCGTGGCTGACATTCTCATCGACCTCGCGCAGCGCGAGACCCAGAATCGGTCTCTGGTTTTTGCCCGCTCGGTGGTAGGGGAGATGAGGGGAAGCCTGCATTCCAAGGCGCTGAAATCCGCGGGATTTCGCGTCCTCAAAGCCCCTGATATTCCGTCAGTGCTGTTGGAACTCGGCTTCTTAAGCAATGCCGACGACGAGAAAGAACTCACAGCCGATGGTTGGCGCCAGGCGACGGCGGAACGGGTGGTCAAGGCTATTGACGGTTATTTCGCCAAGCGCCTGGCCCGAAATCCTTACTGATTATCCCGCCGATTCTTGCGACGTAAGGTGTCACTGCAAACCGGGATTTTGGGGCGACGCCAGCTTGTTCTTGCCATAATCTTGGCTAGGGTTGCCCCAAAAGCTGCGCGCCACGACGCGCGGCAAAATCCGCGATCGGGATCAATTGGCAATGGATCTTACGGCTCCTGTTAGGCCGACCGAGCCTAAGCGCCGCCGGCGCCGTGGCGGCCTGTTGCTGCGCTTCTTCGGCTTCATGTTTGCCGCAGGCATGATCGTTTTCGTGGCGGCCGCCGGTGCTGCAGCCTTCGTGCTGTGGAAAGTGTCGCAAGAGCTTCCCGACTACGAGGTGCTCGCCAAATACGAGCCTCCGGTGATGACGCGCATCCACGCCAATGACGGCAATCTGATCGCCGAATTCGCGCGCGAGCGGCGCATCTATGTGCCGTTTACCGCGATGCCGGACCGGCTGATTCAGGCCTTCATCTCCGCCGAGGACAAGAATTTCTATCAGCATGGCGGTCTCGACATTCAAGGCATCATCCGCGCCGTCGTGCAGAACATGAGCAATATGCAGTCAGGCCGCCGCGCGGTCGGCGCCTCGACCATCACCCAACAGGTGGCGAAGAACTTCCTGCTCACATCCGACCAGACCATCGAGCGCAAATTGAAGGAGGCGATCCTCGCCATCCGCATCGAGCGCGCCTTCACCAAGGAGCAAATTCTCGAGCTCTATATGAATGAGATTTATCTCGGCGCCGGCGCCTATGGTGTCGCTGCCGCCGCCGATACCTATTGGGGCAAAGCGCTCAACGAGCTCAGCGTCTCCGACGTCGCCTATCTCGCCACCTTGCCGAAGGCCCCGTCGAACTACGATCCTTTCAAGCACCCGGAGCGCGCCATCGAGCGCCGCAATTGGGTGATCGACCGCATGATTGAGAACGGCTTCGTCACGCGCGATCAGGCCGAGGCTGCCAAGGCCGAGCCGCTGAATGTGAGGAAGCGGAATCCTGGCGCGAAGATCTATGCGTCGGAATATTTCGCCGAAGAGGTCCGTCGCAGCATCATCGATCTGTTCGGCGAAGACAAACTTTACGGCGGCGGCCTCTCGGTGCGCACCACGCTCGACCCGACTCTGCAGCGCATCGCGCGGAAATCCCTGATCGATGGCTTCGTAGCCTACGATCATCGTCATGGCTGGCGGGGCGTGGTGAAGAAGATCGACATCAAGGGCGATTGGGGCAAGACGCTCGCGGCCGAGCCCATGTGGAACGATATCGATCCGTGGCGGCTCGCCGTCGTGCTTGAGGTCGCCAACGACAAGGCCATCGTCGGTCTTCGCCCGAGCAAGGACGGCAAAGGCCAACTGGTGAAACAGCGAGAGAAGGTCGTGGTGCCATTCTCCACCATGCAATGGGCGCGGCCGCAGGTCGGCGCGCGCATGGGTGCCACGCCGCGCAGCCCCTCCGATGTCGTTAAGGTGGGCGACGTGATTTACGTCTCGCCGCGCGAGCCCAAGGACGCGGAGGACGACGTCACCGGACAATGGGCTCTTCAACAAGTGCCCGCGGTGAGGGGGGCGATCGTCGTCATGGACCCGCATACCGGCCGCGTGCTCGCCATCGTCGGCGGCTTCAGCTTCGGCGAAAGCCAGTTCGACCGCGCCGTGCAGGCGCGGCGTCAGCCAGGCTCGTCCTTCAAGCCCTTTATCTATACGACCGCGATCGACAACGGTTACACGCCATCGAGCATCATCGTCGACGGTCCGGTCGAGATCGATCAAGGCCCGGGGCTGCCGCCTTGGCGCCCGAAGAACTATGAAGCGGGTTCCGCCGCGGGCCCTTCGACCTTGCGCTTCGGCATCGAGAAATCGCGCAACTTGATGACGGTCCGACTCGCCAATGATCTCGGCATGCCGATCATCGCCGAATACTCACGGCGCTTCGGCATCTACGACAATCTGATGCCGGCTTTGTCGATGGCGCTGGGCGCTGGCGAGACGACGCTGATCAGGATGGTGACCGCTTATTCCATGATCGCCAATGGCGGCAAACAGGTGAAGGCGACCTTCATCGATCGCATCCAGGACCGCTACGGCCGGACCATTTGGCGACACGACAATCGCGAATGTACCGATTGCGCCGCGAGAGAATGGTCCGAGCAGGCGGAGCCGGAACTCGTCGACGATCGCAAACAGATCATCGATCCGCTGACCGCTTTCCAGGCGACATCGATCATGGAAGGTGTCGTGCAGCGCGGCACCGCGCAGAAGCTCAAAGTCTTGAATCGTCCGATCGCCGGCAAGACGGGCACGACCAATGACGAGAAGGATGGCTGGTTCATCGGCTTTACCCCCGACCTCGTCGTCGGCGCCTATTTCGGTTTCGACACGCCCTCGCCGATGGGACACGGCGAAACCGGCGGCAATACCGCGGCGCCCGTCGTCCGCGAGTTCGTCAAGGTGGCGTTGGCCGATCAGCCGCCGGTTCCGTTCCGCGCGCCGCCGGGCATCAAGCTTGTGCGCGTCAATCTCAAGACCGGCTTGCCTGCCGGTCCTGGCGATAAGAGCGCGATCATGGAGGCGTTCAAGCCGAGCGACCAGCCAACCGCGCAAGCCGGCGATCCCGAAGCTTTCCCCGAGGAGGCCGGCGTCGAAACCTCAGGCGGCTTCGATCCCTTGACCGGCGGGCCGCCTGTCGAGCCTGGTCCGGGCGCGGTCCCTGGTCCGATGGACCGGCCGGGCCCCCCGGGGATACCGGGCACTCCCGGCGGCACCTTCCCGGGCGCCCCTGGTAATGATCGTTCTTTGACATCGGGCACCGGCGGCCTCTACTAAGCGAACCATCATCCTGAGCTGGCCGCCCGATTGGCAGCACACGACCGCGTCCCCATATATTGACCTTAACGAGAAAGACCATGCGCGCTGAAACTCAATCCGTTGTCGATGCCATCGAGCAGTCCTTGGGCCTGCTCAGGAGGCATCTTTGACCCTGATCGCGCCAAGCAGCGGCTGAGCGAGCTCGACCGCGACATCGAAGCCCCGAATTTCTGGAATGACTCGGCCAAGGCGCAAGGCGTGATGCGCCAGCGCCAGCAGCTCGAATCGGCGCTCGCCTCTTTTGAGCGGCTCGAGCGCGAACTCACCGAGAATGTGGAACTTGTTACCCTCGGCGAGGAGGAAGGCGACGCGGCGATTGTCGCCGACGCCGAAGCCGCCCTTGGCCGCTTGCGCCAGGAGGCGCACAAGCGCGAGGTCGAAGCGCTGCTTTCCGGCGAAGCCGATGCCAACGACGCGTATGTCGAAATTCACGCCGGCGCCGGCGGCACCGAGAGTCAGGATTGGGCGCAGATGCTGGAGCGCATGTATGTGCGCTGGGCCGAGGCGCGCGACTATAAAGTCGAGATCATTGGCGAGCATGCCGGCGAAGAGGCCGGCATCAAATCGGCGACGGTTCTGATCAAAGGCACCAATGCCTATGGTTGGCTCAAGACCGAATCCGGCGTGCACCGGCTGGTGCGCATTTCGCCCTTCGATTCCAACGCGCGGCGGCATACCAGCTTCGCCTCGGTCTGGATCTATCCGGTGGTCGACGACACCATCGCCATCGATATCGACGAGAAGGACGTTCGCATCGACACCTACCGCTCATCGGGCGCGGGCGGCCAGCATGTGAACACGACGGATAGCGCAGTGCGCATCACCCACATCCCGACCAACATTGTCGTGCAATGCCAGAACGAGCGCTCGCAGCACAAGAACCGCGCCACGGCCTGGGCGATGCTGCGCGCGCGTCTCTACGAAGCGGAACTCAAGCGGCGGGAGGAGACGGCCCAAGCCACCAATGCCACCAAGTCGGAAATCGGCTGGGGCCACCAGATCCGGTCTTATGTGCTGCAGCCCTATCAGCTGGTGAAGGACGTGCGCACTGGCGTGGAGAGCACCAACCCATCCGCAGTGCTTGACGGCGACATCGATCAGTTCATCGAGGCTGCTCTCGCCGAGCGCGTGCACGACGATCAGGGGTAGAATGTGGGCGGCCCGAGGCCGCTCCACCAAGATCGATCAAATCCTACTCCGCGGCGCGGGTCGGCGACGCCGTCGGAATTTCGCCGGGCCGGTCGACGCGGACCTCAATCGAAGGTTTTCCCTCGAAGCGAGGCGTCTTGTCGGCCACAGTCGAAGGCTTGGACGCAAGACCCTCTTTCATCGGATCGTCCGAGCGGCGCGACTTCCCTTCGAAATAGGCGCCTTGCTCAATAGCGAGGCTTTGATGATAGATGTCGCCCTCGACATGCGACTGCGCCTGGAGCGTCACCCGCAAACCCCGAACTGAGCCGATCACCTTGCCGCGCACTACGACGTCTTCCGCGGTGACACTGCCCGTGATCGTCGATTTGTCGCCGAGCAGCAGCGAGCCGCAATGGATGTCGCCTCTGATCTCGCCATCGACCTGGATCTCGCCTTTGGAATCGACATTGCCGGTGATGATCAGATCTTCCCCGATGATCGAGGGCACCATCTTGGTCGGAGCCGAGCCTCTGGCGTAGCTCGGCGTCCGCTCGGCGAGAGGCGAGGGACTCTCGCCACCCGATCGTTCGGTTATTCTTTGGAGCGCATCGCCTGCCTCGCGCTCCGGCTTCTTCGTAAACATGTTGGGTACCTCCCCCACTGAACGCAACACTCAACGCCGGACCGTTTAGCCAGCCCCAATCCCCCGAATACAATCCCAGGTGGGGCCGGTCGCGGAACCACCTGCCGCAAGGCTGAAATCCGGCAACCAGCTCAGTCTTAAGGATACCGCCTCCGCCACAACTTGTCATGGGGGTTGTGAGGCGGTCGGCGAGCACGAGTTGTAGCCGGTGAACACCCTCCAAACCGGGAGCACACCGCCTTGCTTTGAACGATTTTCGCCCATTTTATCAGTAAAGCCTTTACCTTATCGGCGCTTGTCTAGAATCTTGGCAGGAGGTCAAGGCTTGTCCTGGGGGGATGCCATCAAGGGCCATATGCCAGCCGTGGCATCGCTTTTGCGGAGCTACTTGAATGAGGTGAGGGCTCGCCTGAGCGCTCTCGACGCACGTTTGCGCGCGGCCTATGCCAGCGCCTTTTCCCACTGCAGCTGCAAGATTTAGGACTTTGGCGCCCGGAACGAGCCGATCGCTGACGCCTTCGTCAAGATCTCCGAAGGAAGCCGAGCGTTGATGACGCTGCCGGAGCGGGGCCGGGCGCTGGTGAAGCGCGTGCCGGAGCCGGTCCAGCTCGAATTCAAGAAGATGTCGTCGCGTGGCGCCCATCTCTGCCGGGAGATTTTCGCGGGCGTCATGGTCATTGGGCTGGTCCTGATCGTGTTCGGCTATGGCCGGCTGGGCCGGGGACCGATTTCCATCCCAAGCCTGGTGCCGGTCATCGAGACGGCGATCAATGGCGAGCTCTCCGATCTGCATGTGAAGATCGACGACGCGGTTCTGCAACGCTCCGCGGAAGGCCCAGGCGTCCTGTTCCGGTTACGTAACATTCGCCTCATCGACAATAACGGTCAGATCGTCGCCCAGTCTCCGCTTGCCGCCATCGGCATGAACGGCAGCGCCCTGTTGTCCGGTCGACTCGCGCCGGGAAGCGTCGACTTCATCGGGCCGAGACTGCTGCTCTTCCAAACCGCCGATCGCGGATTGGCGCTGAGCTTCAGCAAGGCCGAGGTCCCCGAGACCGAAGCCTTGCGCGGATCGCTCCCGCCGTCGGGCGAAGCCGAAGCGCTGCCGTCAGAGAGCGTCGCCACCGAGGAGATTGGTCCACCTTCCATTCTCAATCCGGGCAAACAGCTCGACGTGACCGGGACCATCGCGCAAGTCTTCGAGCGAGCTCGCAGTGGCGATAGCTCATATTTGACCCGTTTCGGTGTGAGGGATGCCGTCGTTGTTTTGAGCCGCGACGGGGCGGAAACCACGTGGCAGGTGCCGGACTTCTCGATCGATCTCCAGCATAAGGGCCAGCGCAGCATTCTTGTCGGTCAAGCCAAAGTCGCCTCGTCGAAGGGCGACTGGGAGTTGGGGCTCAAGACCGAGCAGCGGTCGAAGCGACAAAGCTTGAGCTTCACCGCCTTCATTCAGGACCTGGTGCCGTCGGGTCTGGTCGAGAACTTCCCTGGCGTCGAGGCACTGAAAGCGCTCGATCTTCCCGTATCGGGCGAGACCACGGTCGAACTCTCCACCTCCGGGGAGTTTCTCTCCGGCGAGGCCAATCTCCAGCTCCAGCCAGGGTACATCACGCCGCCTTGGGATCCGGAAAGCGCGATGCAGATCGATCGCGGCGATTTGCGCATCCGCTATCTCAAGGAGCAGGACATCGTCGAGGTCGCGCCTTCGACCATCGGTTGGGGCAAGAGCAAAGCGACCATCAGCGGCACGCTGAAACCCATCCGGGACCACAACAACGCAATCGCGTCTTGGGATTTCAAGCTGAAGGCCGACCATGCCGTGCTTGCCGCCGAGCAATTTGGGCTTGGTCCGATCAAGGTCGACGAATGGCACGCGGAAGGCAATGTCGCGCCGGAAACTGGCGACGTGAAACTATCCGAATTCGTCATTCGCTCGGGCACCGCGTCGATCAAGCTTGTCGGCTCGATCTCTGAAGGCGAAGGTTCGCCCGCGGTCCATCTCACCGGCGCCATCAGCCCGATGCCGCTCGACACGTTGAAGCAGTTCTGGCCGAAATTCATGGCTGGCAAGGCGCGGGACTGGGCAGGGGAGCGCGTCAGAGGCGGCCAAGTGCTGGGCGGCAAGGTGGAAGTATCGCTCAAGCTCCGGAGACCTCGATGTAGTTGCGAAGGGCGGAGAACTCCCGCCCGACGCCGTCAATGTCGAGCTCGATCTTGCCGGAATGGACATCACCTATATTCCAAAGCTTCCCCCAGTCAGGACCGGGAACGCGAAGCTCAGAGTGACCGGTCTTGAATTTGCAGTGGATATTCCCGAAGGCAAGATCATGCTGCCTTCAAACCGGGAACTCGCCCTTCGCGAAGGCCGCTTCTTCATTCCCGATCTGCGCCAGGATCCGCAGCAAGGCGAGATCAGCTTCACGGCTGACGGCGTGACGGCGGCCGCGCTTGAGCTCCTCGACCACGAGCCTCTCGGTTACATGAAAACCGTCGGGGTGAAACCCGACAATATCGGTGGCACTGCGCGAAGGTCGCTTCACCCTTCTCCTTCCCATGACCCGCGACGTCGAATTCAAGGACATGAAGGTGAACGGTACGGCGCGACTGGAAAATGCCATTGCCACCGGCGTCGTCGAGGGTGTCGACGTGCAAGGCGGCGCGCTCGATGTCAATGTCAGCGAGCAAGCGCTCGATGCCAAGGGCGAGATCATGATCAAGGGCGTGCCGGCCACGCTCACCTGGGAGCGCCTGTTCTTCACACCGGAGGATCGACAGCCGCCGATCAGAATTTCAGCGCTGCTCAACGAGCAAACGCGCGACAAGCTCGGCATCAAGGTGAATCACCTCGTCCGCGGACCATTGCCGACGACCATTCTCATCAAGCGTGACGAAACCGGCGCGCAATCCATGAGCCTGGAGGCTGATCTCAGCGGCGCGGAGTTGATTTTCGGCAATATGGGTTGGACGAAACCAAAGGGTAAGCAGGCTTCTGTCGGCTTCGATATTGTCAAGGCGGGGGACGGATCCACCGAACTCGCCAATCTCAAGATTACTGGCGACGACATCGCCATTACCGGCTCGATGTTTCTCGATCCCGAACAGCACCTCAAATCTTTCAACTTCTCTGACTTCTCCTTCGACATTCTCACCCACGTCCAGATTGCCGCCATGGTCCGCGAGGGCAACATCCTCGACGTTCGCGCCACGGGCGCAAGCTACAACGGCAAGCAATTCTTCCAGTCTCTGTTCTCCGCGGGCCAGCTCGCGGAGAACGCGCCGCCCGAGCCCGACGACGTGCTGGGCATCAATCTCTCGGCGCGGATCGATACCGTGGTCGGCTTCTACGATACGACGTTGAAAGACGTGCACGTCACTCTGCAAAAGCGCGGCGGCAAGCTCGTGGCTCTCGACATCAAGGGAGCATTGAACGGCGACGCGCAGGTCGCGGTGAAACTCGATCATGAGGGCAGTTCCCGGGTGATCAAGGCCGAGTGCCGCGACGCAGGCGCGGCCTTCCGGTTGGTAGGCTTCTATCCGAGCGTCGCCGGTGGCGAGGCCTCGCTCCAGGTCAATCTCGATGCGGGCGATGTTGGCTCCAAGAGCGGAACGCTTTGGGTTCGCAATTTCGAATTGCTTGGCGATGCCGTGGTGAGCGATGTGCTGGCCGATCCGAACACCACGGCGGCCTTGGGACGCCAACCGAGCAAGCGGCAGGCAGATCGCGTTCGGATCGGGTTCAGACAGCTTCGCGCGCCGTTCTCGGTCGGTGGCGGCAAATTCAGACTGAATGATGCCTATATGAACGGGCCTCAGCTCGGCGCCACCATGCGCGGCTCGGTCGACTTCAAGACGCAAACCGTCGATCTCGGCGGCACCTATGTGCCGGCTTACGGGCTTAATGCCGGCGTTCTCGGTGCGATTCCGGTTTTCGGCAAAGTGTTGACCGGGCGCCAGGGCGAGGGACTGATCGGCATCACCTTCACCGTGCAAGGCAAGCTTGACGATCCCGCCGTGCTGGTCAATCCGATGTCGGTGCTGACGCCCGGCATCTTCCGGCAGATCTTCGAGGGTGGCCAAGCACGCGCGTCGGAGGCCAGTCCTGCGGTCGAGCCGCCCTTCGGCATGACGACGCCGTAAAGCTTCCTACACCGGCCGCACGAGCACGTGCCGCTTCTTGCCGAGCGAGAGTTTGATCGCGCCCTCCGACGTCAGGTCCGAGAGGGTGAGGAGCCGCTTCTCGTCGTCGACCGTCTCGTCGTTCACTTTGATGCCGCCGCCTTTGATCTGCCGGCGCGCTTCCCCGGTCGATTTGACGAAGCCGGCCTGGACGCAAGCGTTGAGCACGCCAAGACCTTTCTTCAATTCGGCCTGCGACACCTCGATGCTCGGCAGATTGGCCGCAAGCGCGCCTTCCTCGAAGGTTGTCCGCGCCGTCTCCGCCGCGCGATCTGCCGCCTCGCGCCCATGCACGAGCGCTGTGGCTTCCGTGGCGAGAACCTTCTTCGCTTCGTTGAGCTCGGCGCCTTTGAGCTTGCCCAGTCTTTCGATCTCGGCCAGCGGCAGCTCGGTGAACAGCTTGAGGAAGCGGCTGACATCGGCGTCCTCTGTGTTCCGCCAATATTGCCAATAATCGTAAGGGGAGAGCATGTCGGGATTGAGCCAGACCGCCCCTGACGCCGTCTTTCCCATCTTGGCGCCGGACGCCGTCGTGAGCAGCGCCGTGGTCAGCCCGAACAGTTCCACGCCTTCGGTGCGCCGCCCGAGCTCGATGCCGCCGACGATATTGCCCCATTGATCCGAGCCGCCCATCTGCAAGCGGCAACCCGTGCGCTTGTGGAGTTCGACGAAATCGTAGGCCTGCAGCACCATGTAGTTGAACTCGATGAAGCTCAAAGGCTGCTCGCGTTCCAGCCGGAGCTTGACCGAGTTGTAGGTCAGCATGCGGTTCACGCTGAAATGCCGGCCGTAATCGCGCAGGAAATCGATGTAGTTCAGTTTGTCGAGCCAATCCGCATTGTTGATGAGGAGCGCATCGGTCGGCCCGCTGCCGAAGCTCACGAAATTATGGAACACCGATTGGATGCCGGCGATGTTGGACGCGATCTCGGCGTCGCTCAGCAGTTTCCGCGACTCGTCCTTGCCGGAGGGATCGCCGACCTTCGTGGTGCCCCCGCCGATCAGCACGATCGGCCTGTGCCCGGTCTGCTGCATTTTCCGCAGCATCATGATGCCGAGCAGATTGCCCACATGCAGGCTCGGTGCCGTGCAGTCGAAGCCGATATAGCCGGTAATGGTTTCGGTCTTGGCGAGATGGTCGAGGCCCGCTTCATCGGTGCATTGATGCACGTAGCCGCGGGAGGTCAGCTCATGCAGGAAGTCGGATTTGGCAGCGCGCATGCGGGGGCCGCTCGATTAGAGCAATCGGTTTAAGCCGCGGAGTCGCTCCGCCGTTTCTTCTTACCACTACTGCCGAGCCGCTTGTCGAGATAGGCGTCGACCACTTCCATCAACCCATCCATGCGGCCCTCGAAGAAATGGTTGGCGTCCGGCACGGTCTGATGATCGATCACGATGCCCTTCTGCGTCTTCAGGCGATCGACGAGCCCGCGCACGGACTCCGTTGGCACGACTCGATCTTTTGCCCCGTTGACCATCAGGCCGGAGGAGGGGCAGGGGGCAAGGAAGGTGAAGTCGTAGAGGTTCGCCGGCGGCGCCACCGAGATGAAACCCTCGATCTCCGGGCGGCGCATCAGAAGTTGCATTGCAATCCAGGCGCCGAAGGAGACACCCGCGATCCAGCAGGTCCGGGCGTCGGCATTATAGGCTTGCATCCAGTCGAGCGCGGTCGCGGCATCGGCCAACTCGCCCGGCCCGTTGTCGAACAGGCCTTCGCTCCGTCCCACCCCCCGAAAATTGAACCGCAACACCGAAAATCCGCGCCGCTGGAATGAATAATAGAGGTGGTAAACCACCTGATTATTCATGGTCCCGCCGAATTGCGGGTGGGGGTGCAGGATCAGTGCAACCGGCGCGTTTGGTACCCCTGCATGATGGTAACGGGCCTCGATACGCCCCGCGGGGCCGCTGATATTCACCTCAGGCATGGAACTGCTGACCTCGGATGAGATTTGAAAAACGAGCCGATCGACTTAAGCGGCGATAGGACAACCAAATGGCCCAATCGGGCCGAAAATCTTGACTTTGCCGCTTCGCAACCCTATTAGAACGTAATATTAGAATTGTTCCAAACAAGGGTGCTCCGGTACTCCGCCGCGTGTAGAGCGTCCCCAGAGTTGGGCCGCGCTTCATAGCATGCGCGATGGGGGCTCGTGCAAGCGCTAACCGGCGGCGGTAACGCCGCGAGATGCGATTGAGGCATGAGCGAGCGTATCTATCTTGACCATAATGCCACGTCTCCGCTCCGCGAAGGCGTGCGCGAGGCTGTGCTTGCCGCGCTCGATACTTGCGGCAATCCGTCCTCAATTCATGCCGAAGGGCGTGCCGCGCGCGGCCTGATCGAAGCCGCGCGGGAAAAAGTGGCTCGCCTGGTCGGCGCGCGCGCCGAGGACGTGATTTTCACCAGCGGCGGCACCGAGGCCAACGCGCTCGCGCTTGCCCCCCAGCGTGGCGATTGGTCCTGTCATTTGTCGGGGATCGAGCACCCTTCGGTGCTCGCCGGAGGCAGGTTCCCGCAAGACTCCATCGCTGCCATTCCGGCGACCGCCGATTGTGTGATCGACCTCGAAAAGCTTGCGGCTGCGCTTGCAAATTCCCAAATGAAGGGTAGGCGTCCTTTCGTCTCATTGATGGCGGCGAATAACGAGACCGGCGCTATCCAGCCTGTCGCTGAAGCCGCCACGATGGTGCATGAGGCCGGAGGCCTGTTGCACAGCGACGCGGTCCAGGCTGCCGGCAAGGTGCCGTTCGATCTCGCTTCGAGCGGCGCCGATATGATCAGCCTGTCGGCGCACAAGTTCGGCGGACCGAAAGGCGTCGGCGCGCTTGTCTTGCGGCAAGGCGTTACGGTCGAGCCCTTGATCAAGGGCGGTGGCCAGGAGCGGAGGCGCCGGGCAGGAACGGAGAACGTGTCCGGCATCGTGGGCTTCGGCGTCGCTGCCGAGTTTGCCTCAGCCGGGCTGGGCAAGGCCGCTGAGATCGGCAAGCTCAGGGACGAATTGGAGGCGCGTGCTCTTTCGATCGCGCCGGATAGGATCGTGTTTTCGGCCAATGTCGCGCGGCTGCCGAATACGAGCGCTTTTGCCGTGCCGGGGACCAAGGCCGAGACGCTGCTGATCGGGCTCGATCTTGCCGGCATCGCCGTGAGTTCCGGCAGCGCCTGCTCGTCAGGCAAGGTCGAGGCTTCGCACGTGCTGAAGGCCATGGGCATTGCCCCGGAATTGGCGCGAAGCGCGCTCCGGGTGAGCCTTGGGCCCGATACGACGAAAGTCCAGATCGATCGCTTCATCGCCATCTGGGGCGAGTTGATTACGCGGCTGAAGCGCGGCCGCCAGGCGGCGTGAGCCGCAAGGAGAAGTTGAGGTAGGACCATGGCTGCAGTGAGAGAGACCGTCGCCCGGGTTCGGGACATCGACGTCGATAAGTACAAATACGGCTTCACCACCAAGATCGAGTTGGTCAGGGCGCCTAGGGGCCTGTCCGAAGAGACCGTGCGTTTCATCTCGGCCAAGAAGGACGAGCCGCAATGGTTGCTCGACTGGCGGCTCGAGGCCTATCGGCGCTGGGTCACCATGACCGAGCCGACTTGGGCGAATGTCCGCTACCCCAAGATCGACTTCCAGGATCTCTATTACTATTCGGCGCCGAAGAGCACCTCAGGCCCAAAGAGCCTCTCCGAGGTCGATCCGGAGCTGCTCGCGACCTATGCCAAGCTTGGCATTCCGCTGAGAGAGCAGGAAGTCCTCGCCGGTGTCGAAGGTGCGCCGCGCGTCGCCGTCGATGCGGTGTTCGATAGCGTCTCCGTGGTCACCACCTTCAAGGAAGAGCTCGGCAAAGCGGGCGTCATCTTCTGCTCGATCTCCGAAGCGGTGAAGAACCATCCGGAGCTCGTGAAGAAATATCTCGGCTCGGTGGTGCCGATCACCGACAATTTCTACGCCACGCTGAATTCCGCTGTGTTTTCAGATGGTTCGTTCGTCTATGTGCCGCCGGGCGTGCGCTGCCCGATGGAGCTCTCGACCTATTTCCGCATCAATGCGGAGAACACCGGCCAGTTCGAGCGGACGCTGATCATCGCCGACAAGGGCGCCTATGTGAGCTATCTCGAAGGCTGCACCGCGCCGATGCGCGACCAGAACCAGCTCCACGCCGCCGTGGTCGAGCTGATCGCGCTCGACGATGCCGAGATCAAATATTCGACGGTGCAGAACTGGTATCCCGGCGACAAGGAAGGCAAGGGCGGCATCTATAATTTCGTCACCAAGCGTGGCGATTGCCGCGGGCACCGCTCCAAGATCTCCTGGACGCAAGTCGAGACCGGCTCCGCCATCACCTGGAAATATCCGTCCTGCATCCTGCGCGGCGACGGCTCGAGCGGCGAGTTCTATTCGATCGCGATCTCCAACGGCTATCAGCAGGTCGATAGCGGCACCAAGATGATCCATCTCGGCAAGGACACCTCGAGCCGCATCATCTCCAAGGGCATCGCCGCCGGTCACTCCAACAACACCTATCGCGGGCTCGTCTCCGCGCATCGCCGCGCCTCCAATGCGCGGAACTTCACCAATTGCGACTCGCTCCTGATCGGCGACAAATGCGGCGCCCATACCGTGCCCTATATCGAGGCGAAGAACGCCTCCGCCAGCTTCGAGCACGAGGCGACCACGTCGAAGATTTCCGACGACCAGCTGTTCTATTGCCTCTCCCGCGGGCTCTCGGCGGAGGAGGCGGTGGCGCTGATCGTCAACGGCTTCGTCCGCGACGTGCTGCAGCATCTGCCGATGGAGTTCATGGCCGAGACGCAGAAGCTGATTAGCATTTCGCTGGAAGGCAGCGTCGGCTAGCCGCGAGTCAAATCACGAGTCACTGTCAAAGGGTTAGAGAACAATCATAATGCTCGAAATCAAGAACCTTCACGTCGATGTCGACGACCGCGAGATCCTCAAAGGTCTCGACCTGAAACTGCCTGCGGGCGAGGTCCATGCCATCATGGGCCCGAACGGCTCCGGCAAGTCGACGCTGGCTTATGTGCTGGCCGGCAAGGGAGGCTACGAGGTCAAGGCGGGTTCGATCACCTGGAATGGTGAGGATCTGCTCGCCATGGACGCGAGCGAGCGGGCGGCCTCCGGTGTGTTCCTCGCCTTCCAATATCCGATGGAGATTCCCGGCGTCGCCACCATGACCTTCCTGCGCACGGCGGTGAACGCGGTCAAAAAGGCGCGCGGCGAGCCAGAGCTCTCCACACCGGATTTTCTCAAGCTCGTGCGCGCAAAGGCCGCCTTGCTCAAGATCGATGCCGAGATGTTGCGGCGTCCGTTGAATGTCGGCTTCTCCGGCGGCGAGAAGAAGCGGAACGAGATCCTGCAAATGGCGCTGCTCGAGCCCTCGCTCTGCGTGTTGGACGAGACCGATTCAGGTCTCGATATCGACGCCGTGCGCATCGTGGCCGAAGGCGTCAACGCGCTCCGCTCGCCGAAGCGCGCCATGCTGGTCATCACGCATTATCAACGTCTGCTCGACTATATCGTGCCGGATCGCGTCCACGTGCTGTCCGACGGACGCATCGCGCGTTCTGGTGGCCCCGAACTCGCGCTCGAGCTTGAACGCTCGGGTTACGCCGAGTTCGGCGGCGAAGCAGCATAAGGGCCGACCCATGGATTTGCCGGTCCAACAATTCCGCACCAAGGCCGAGCAGGGCTTTCTCGACGCCTTTGCCAAGGTCGAAAAGAAGCTTCCCGGCGCCGGCAATGATTGGGCCGCTGGTCTTCGCCGCAAGGCAATTCAGGCCTTCGGCTCGCTCGGCCTGCCACATCGGCGCATCGAGGCCTGGAAATACACCGATCTTCGCACCCGGCTGACGGACGCCTTTCCGCCGGTCCTGGGCGGCAATTTCAGCAAGGACGCGCTTGCCGGCGTGCTCGGCAAACCCATCGCCAAGCTTCCGGCCTATCGCATCGTGATCGTCGCAGGCTCGCTTCAGCCGGAGCTCTCCGATCTTGCGGCCTTGCGCGCTGAAGGCGTGGAAATCCTATCGCTGGCCGAGGCGCTCCAGAACCCTCCGGCATGGCTGAAGGACCATTTGGGCAAGATCAACCCGCAAAACGACGATGCGGTGATCGCGCTCAATCTCGCTTTGATGACGGGTGGCGTTGCCCTCAAACTCGGCAAAGGCGCGACGCTGGACAAGCCGGTTCATCTCATCCATGTGGCCGACAATCGTGAGCCCGCATCGTCTTTCACCAGGAACGTGATCGTGGTCGAGGAGGGCGCCAGTCTCGATCTTCTCGAGAGTTACGCGAGCCTTGGATCGGCTGCTTCCTTAGGCAGCGCCGTGACCGAGGCCCTCGTTTCCGACAATGCGGTGCTCAATCACATGAAGCTCCAGGTCGAACACTCTGACACGACTCATCTTTCCGCCTGGCTGATCGGGCTCGAAGCGGGATGCGCGCTATAACGGCTTCCAATTCTCGACCGGCGCATGCTCTTGCCCGCAATCAGATCCACGCCGGCTTCGACGGCGAAGGCTCGGCGGTGAATATTTCCGGCGCCTTTCTCATGCGGAACAAGCAGCATTGCGACACCACGCTTCTGGTCGAGCATCGCGTGCCACGTTGCTCGAGCCGCGAGCTGTTCAAGGTCGTGCTCGATGACGAGGCGCGCGGCATCTTCCAGGGCAAGATCATCGTCTCGCCAAACGCGCAAAAGACCGACGGCAAGCAAATGGCGGGAGCGCTCCTGCTTTCGGAGACGGCGGAGTTCGACTCCAAGCCCGAGCTTGAGATCTTCGCCGACGACGTGGTCTGCGGCCATGGCTCGACCTCGGGCCAGATCGACGAGGATTTGCTGTTTTATCTGGAATCCCGCGGTATCCCCGAGGATGAAGCCCGCGCGCTGCTGATCCAGGCCTTTGTCGGCGAGGCGGTCGAATTGATCGAGAGCGAGGGCTTGCGCAATGTGTTCAATCGAGCTTCCGCCGATTGGCTGGGCGTCAAGCTCCACGAGACCTCGTTAGCGCCATGACATTGATGACCAAATCGGCTGGGCTCGCTCCGGCGCCTTATGACGTTAAGGCGATCCGCGCCGATTTTCCGATCCTGTCGCAAAAGGTCCATGGCAAGCCGCTGGTCTATCTCGATAACGGCGCCTCGGCGCAGAAGCCGCAGCAGGTGCTCGACACGATCCAGCGCGCTTACGCGCAAGAATACGCCAACGTCCATCGCGGCCTGCATTATCTGAGCAATCTCTCCACCGAGAATTTCGAGAAGGCGCGCGAGACCGTGCGCCGTTTCATCAACGCCAAGTCTGACGCCGAGATCATCTTCACCCGCAACGCCACCGAAGGCATCAACCTGGTGGCGAGCTCCTACGGCATGGACCATATCGGGGAGGGCGACGAGATCGTCCTCACCATCATGGAGCACCATTCCAACATCGTGCCCTGGCATTTCCTGCGCGAGCGGAAGGGCGCGGTGCTGAAATGGGTGCCGGTGACCGACGAGGGCGAGTTCCGCATCGAGGATTTCGAGGCGCAGCTCAGCCCCCGCACCAAGATGGTTGCCATCACCCATATGTCGAACGTGCTCGGCACCGTCGTGCCGCTGAAGGATGTGGTGAGGATCGCGCATGCCCGCGGCATCCCGGTGCTGGCCGACGGCGCCCAGGCCGCGGTCCACATGCCCGTGGACGTTCAGGACCTCGACGTCGATTTCTACGCCTTCACCGGTCACAAGCTTTACGGCCCGACCGGCATCGGCGTGCTTTACGGCAAGGAGGAGCTGCTCGCTGCCATGCCGCCTTATCAAGGTGGCGGCGAGATGATCGGGACGGTCACGACAGATCGCATCACCTATGCCAAGCCGCCGCATCGGTTCGAAGCCGGTACGCCCGCCATCGTTCAGGCCATCGGCCTTGGCGCGGCAATCGAGTACGTCGAGAGTGTTGGCCGCGACCGCATCAAGGCCCATGAGCAGGTGCTGCTCGCCTATGCCATGGAGCAGCTCTCGCCTCTGCCCTGGATTCGCGTTATCGGCACCGCGCCCAATAAAGGCAGCATTATCTCCTTCGAGATGGAAGGGGCCCATGCGCATGATGTGAGCACCATCCTGGACCGTTACGGCGTGGCGGTGAGGGCCGGAACCCATTGCGCAGAGCCACTTTTGGCGCGGTTCGGTGTCACCTCGACAGCGCGCGCCTCAATTGCCATGTATAATACAATAGACGAGATCGACGCCCTGGTGGCCGCGCTTCGTAAGGCGCACGAGATGTTCTCTTAGGTGAACGATTCAAATGTCTGAGAAGACTCAAGGATTGACGGATCTGGAGGATCGGAAGCCCGACGCCGAGACGCCTACGCCCGACGACATCAAGGCATGCGTCGGCGCCACAGGTGGCGCTGAGGGCGCTTCCGCGGACTCTGCGCTCCCGCCCGAGGAGGTCGAGCGGCTCAAATCCGATATCGTCTCCGCGCTCAAGACTGTGTTCGATCCAGAGATCCCGGTCGATATTTACGAGCTCGGCCTGATCTACCGGATCGATATTGACGGCGACCGCAATGTCGATCTCGACATGACGCTGACCGCGCCCGGCTGCCCCGTCGCCGGAGATATGCCCCGCTGGGTCGAGAACGCGACCTCCGCGGTGCCTGGCGTGGGCCAGGTCAAGGTCAACCTCGTCTTCGATCCCCCTTGGGATATGAGCCGCATGTCCGACGAAGCCAAGCTCACGCTCAATATGTTTTAAAGCCTTGAACCGAGCCCCTATCTGACCCAAGTTTAGCCCATGACCATCGCAACGCGCAGCCGACCCAAGACCATGACCTTGACCGATGCCGCCGCCGAGCGCGTGCGCTCCTTGATGGCGGCTGCCGGCAAGGAGCACTCAGCACTTCGCATCGGGGTGAAGAACGGCGGCTGCGCCGGCATGGAATACACGCTCGAATATGCCGAGGCGAAAAAGCCACACGACGAGGTGGTTGAGGACAAGGGCGTCGAGATCCTGATCGATCCGACGGCGGTGCTGTTCCTGCTCGGCACCGAGATGGACTACAAGTCCGATCGCCTGCGCTCCGGTTTCGTCTTCAATAATCCGAACCAGACAGGGTCTTGCGGCTGCGGCGAATCCGTCACGCTCAAGCCCGCCGGCGACAGCGCTTCTTAAGCTCGCAACAAGCGCCTCAAGCGGCGTCCGCCTCGACACGGTCGCGGCCATGTTGCTTCGCCGCATAGAGGCAGGCATCAGCTCGGTACACGAGAGCGTCCACGGTCTCCCCGGGAAGGTAGGCTGCGACGCCGATCGAAAGCGTGACGTGACTGCATGACAGTAAAGAAGATTTTCTGACGAGCTCGCGCTCCTTCACTGCGCCTCGAATTTCATTGGCGAGATTGATCGCGTCGGCGAGCTTTGTCCTGGGCAGAACCAGGGCGAATTCCTCGCCGCCATAGCGGCAAGCATGCGCCCCGGTCTTGATGCTGTGCTGGAACATCTGTGCGACTACCCGGAGCGCCCGGTCGCCGGCCTGATGGCCGAAACTGTCGTTCAGGCGCTTGAAATTGTCGACATCGGCAAGTGCGAGGCAGAGCGGGTCGCCGCTCTCTCTGGCCTCGAAGGCTTCCATTTTCAGCACTTGGCCGAAGCGCCTCCTGTTGGCCAATCCGGTGAGTTCGTCAGTGAGCGATTCCGCGCGGACCGCCTCCAGATCTTGATGCAGGTCCTGGATCACGGCCCTTGACGCCGCGATGCGCCGTTCAAGCGCGCGGCTGTGCTCGGCAACATGTTTGGTCGCATCGGCAAGCGCCTCGACCACCATCTTGAGGTCGCGCGCCGATAGCGCGACGCCGAGATGCGGCATCAGGGCCTCGAGGGACAGGCCGAAAGTGCCGGTCGAGCGCAAGGCATCGCCGATATTGTGGACGATTTCCCCGAGTTCCGCCGACACCTCGGCGCTGACCGCATCGACCTTTTCGTCGAGCTTAAGATGCGTTTTCAGCAGGCTTGGCGGCTCGCTGTCGGGGGGCACGTTTAGCTGCTTGAGATAGGCGGCGGCCCGTTCGGCGGCAGCAATAGTCCAATCGAAATCCTGTTCCTGAGCCACGCGCGCAACCCCCCAAATCAATGACACAAGGCCTTCCCAGGACGTTTCCTGGACCGACCGCCACGACGTTCTGCAAGCGGTAAGGATCGGACGTTGGGGCAGACGCTATTGGCCGCGAATTAACGGGGTATTAATCCGATTGACGAGGCGCAGGGCTTTAATAAGGCGCAAGAAAATCAATGCGCTACGGGACCGTGGAGATTTGATTTGCGACGTTCGAACAGGCGATGCTGCCAACGAAGTTGCAGCGCGCGCCTTCGCTACTCGACCGGTCGCACCGACCGCATCATGAAGGCCGGAACGTGGTCGCCCATGCCGCTCGATTGCGGGTGCCTTGCGGCTTGGTGAGCCCTGGCGGGTTGAGGGGGCTTTGCGCTGTGAGCCTGCCGCTCGCGGCCATTGTCGTTGTTCTGGCGCTGAGGCGCGGACTGGCGTTGCGGCTCAGGTTGGCGATGCGGCTCGGGCTGGCGCTTGTGCTCGGGCGGGCGGTGGGACTCCGCTCTCGGCGCATCCTCGGCGCGTTTAGCAGCAGCAGCGTGCGTCTGTTTCGGCGGAAGGGAATCGTGTGCCGGTTTCGGCGGTATGGGATCCTGTGCCTGTTTCGGCGGTAGGGAAGTCGGTGCGCCGTGACGCGGCTGTCCGCCGGCTTTTGGTCCTCTGGACCTTTGGCCTCTCCGGCCGCGCTGACCATCTGACCGGCCATTCGTCTCGCGGGCCTCGCTGAATTCCGTGGCGCCGTCGAGCCACGGGATGTCTTGCTTCAGCAAGGTCTCGATTGCCTTAAGCGCTTTATGGTCCTTCGGCGTCACCAGCATTGCGGTGAAGCCCTCACGGCCCGCGCGCCCGGTGCGTCCGATGCGATGGATATAATCCTCGGGATGGATCGGGACGTCGTAATTGAAGATGTGGCTCACATCGGGAATATCGAGTCCTCGAGCCGCGACGTCGCTTGCGGCGAGGAAGGCGATCGAGCCATTGCGGAAGGCGTCGAGCGTCGCCGTGCGCTGATGCTGGTCCATATCGCCATGGAGCGCGCCGGCGCTGAAGCCATGCTTGACCAGCGAGCGATGCAACAGCCCCACATCGCGTTTGCGATTACAGAAGATGATGGCGTTTTTGACCCCGGTCTCCCGCATCAATTCGCGCAACGCCTCACGCTTCGCCTTCGGATCGTCCGATGTCTTCTTCAGGCGCTGCACGATGGTTGCGGCTGCCGTCGCTTGCGGCGCGATTTCGATGCGCTCGGGTTGATGCAGGAAGCTGTTGACGAGACGCTGGATCTCCGTCGGCATTGTCGCGGAGAAGAACAGCGTCTGGCGGGTGAAGGGGAGGAGTTTGCAGATACGCTCGATGTCCGGGATGAAGCCCATATCGAGCATGCGGTCGGCCTCATCGATGACGAGGATCTCGATGCCGTTGAGCAGGAGCTTGCCGCGCTCGAAATGATCGAGCAGGCGCCCCGGCGTCGCGATCACAATATCGGCGCCGCGATCGAGTTTCCGGTCCTGCTCGTCATAGGCCACGCCTCCAATCAGGAGCGCGATGGTGAGCTTGTGGCTCTTACCGAGCACCTCGAAGGTTTCGGCGACTTGTGCCGCAAGCTCGCGCGTGGGCTCAAGAATGAGCGAACGGGGCATGCGGGCCCTGGCGCGTCCGCGTTCGAGCCGCGTCAACATCGGAAGCGCGAACGACGCGGTCTTGCCGGTTCCGGTCTGCGCAATGCCAAGCACATCGCGGCCGGTTACGGCATGCGGAATGGCTTGCGCTTGAATGGGGGTAGGGGTCGTGAAGCCTGCCGCCGTAACGGCGGATAAGACTTTGGGACTCAGTCCGAGATTTTCAAAGCTCATGAATTGGCTAAATATACCGCGCCTGGCCGTATTGCCGACGCCTATGCTTCCTCAGCACGCAAGTTTTGCTTTCAACGATTCGCAACCCTCACGCAAGTACCAGTCGGGCCTCATGGCCTCTTCTGGCCTTGAATTCCTTGATTTCCAAATAAGCGCGAGTGCGCTGAAGCGCAAGTGGCAAATGCCACATTTCAACCCACGGGACGAAGAACCGCAGGGGCTAATCTTCCTGGCCGGGCGCCTCTTTCTTGGCTGCAGCGTCATCATCGGCGCCCTTTGGCGGCGCCTTCACCATGGCGTAAGTGCCTGGCTGCCCAGCCTTAACGAACAGACTGATGTCCTTGTCTTCATCCAAATCGTAGGAGCTGACGACGACGGTGACCTCGTTGTCCTTGCCTTCTTCACCTTCAAGCGCGATCGAGGCATTCGCCAGGCCTTGATCGTTGATTTCCTTGATAGGCACCGTCTTTACGATGGCGGGAATCGGGCTCGTTTCCGTGAAGGCAAGCCATTGCAGATAGATATGCGCGCCGAAGCTCTTTTGATCGCCGGTCATGAGCACGATGGCGCGATAGAAGCCGCCTTGCTTGTCGGCCGACCAGGATCCGCCGGTTGCCACTTCCGCCACTTCCGGCGCCACGGCATCGATCAATTTGGCATCGTCGGCAAGCGCATTTGTGACCGCTGGCGCGGCGAGCGAAACGAGCATGGCAGCAGCGCGGAGGATCGTCTTTAGCATGGGGCACTCCCTCTTTCTTCCGCGCGAATGACCGGCGCGACATATGGACCCGCTTCACGAAGGCGATTTATAGAGTATTGCGGCCCGTCGCGACAGGGGGTGAGGAAGCGTGGAAATGAGCCAACCTGACTTTGCCGATGTCGCCGTGAAGCCGCCGCTGCTGTTCTTGGGCGCGGTTGTCGCGGGCTTGTTGCTCAGCCTGGCGCTTCCCATTGGCCCTCGGCTCGGCTCAGCGAACGAGCTTGCTGTCGTGGTTGGACTGATTTTCGTCGTTCTCGGTTTTGCGCTTGCCGCGTTCTCGGTCCGAACCTTCACCCGCGCCGGCGCCGACGTTGTTCCGGGACGCCCGGCAACCACGCTTGTCACCAACGGGCCGTATCGCGTCACCCGCAATCCGATCTATATCGGCTTCACGCTCATCTATTTCGGTATCGCCATTCTCGCCACCAGCGTCTGGATGCTGCTCTTGCTCGTGCCGCTGCACATCACCTTGCAGCGTGGCGTGGTGGAGCGCGAAGAGACCTATCTCGATGCGAAATTCGGCGAGGCCTACGCGAAATACAGAGCGCGCGTGCCGCGCTGGCTCTGAGTCTACCTCAAATATCCAGCACCTCTGGTGCCGCGAACTCCGCGCGCTCTTGAATGAATTTGAAGCGGGCTTCCGGCTTGTTGCCCATCAGCTGATCCACGACCTTGTTGGTCAGGGTCCGCTCACTTTCCACGATCTCGACTTTCAGCAGCGTGCGCAGCGAAGGATCCATCGTCGTCTCCTTCAATTGCCGCATCGGCATTTCGCCGAGGCCCTTGAAGCGCGACACGTCCACTTTGCCCTTGCCGTTGAACTCCTTCTTCATCAACTGGTCTTTATGCGCATCGTCGCGAGCAAAAAGCGTCTTGCCGCCTTGGCTCAAACGGTAGAGCGGCGGCACGGCGAGATAGAGATGCCCTTGATCGATCAGGCCGCGCATCTCCTGATAGAAGAAGGTGATGAGGAGCGAGGCGATATGCGCGCCGTCGACATCGGCGTCGGTCATGATCACGACCTTCTCGTAGCGCAAATCCTGATCGCGATAATGCGTGCCGGTGCCGCAGCCAAGCGCCTGGATGAGATCGGAGAGCAGCTGATTGTCGGCGAGCTTCGATGAGCTCGCGCTCGCGACGTTGAGGATCTTGCCGCGCAATGGGAGCACGGCCTGGCTGGCGCGGTCGCGCGCCTGCTTCGCCGAGCCTCCGGCTGAATCGCCCTCGACGATGAAAATCTCGGTGCCTTTCGCTTCGCTGATGGCGCAATCGGCGAGCTTGCCGGGAAGCCGCAAGCGCCGCGTCGCGCTCTGCCGTCCGACTTCTTTTTCCTTCTTGCGGCGAAGCCGCTCCTCGGAGCGATCGACGACCCATTCCAGGAGTCGGTTGGCTTGGGTCGGGTTGCCGGTCAGCCAATGATCGAACGCATCACGCACCGCGCCTTCGACGATGCGTGCCGCCTCGGCGCTGGAGAGTCTGTCCTTGGTCTGACCCTGAAATTCCGGCTCGCGCATGAACAGCGAGAGCATCGCAGCAGCCGTGCCGAGTACGTCCTCGGCCGTCACTTGCGCCACCTTCTTGTTGCCGGCGAGCTCGCCATAGGCGCGCAAGCCCTTGGTGAGCGCCGAGCGCAAACCCGCCTCATGCGTGCCGCCGTCCGGCGTCGGCACCGTGTTGCAATACGAACTGATGAAGCCGTCTTCGCCTGCGACCCAGGCGATCGCCCATTCGACCGAGCCGTGGCCTTCTTTCTTCTCGATGCGTCCGGAGAACGCGTCCTTGGTGACGGTCTCCTGTCCTTCGATCCGGTTCGCGAGAAAGTCCTTCAGTCCGCCCGGGAAATGGAAGACGGCCGTCTCCGGCGTGTCCTTGTCGCCTTCGAGGAGCGCCTTGGCGCAGGACCAGCGAATTTCGACGCCGCCGAACAGATAGGCTTTCGAGCGCGCCATGCGGAACAACCGCTTCGGATCGAAGGCAGCACCCTTGCCGAAGATTTTCGGATCGGGCCTGAAGCGGATCGTCGTGCCGCGGCGGTTCTTCACCGCGCCCAGTGACTTCAGCTTTCCGTCCGGAGTGCCGCGCGTATAGGTCTGGCGATAGAGCTTCTGTCCGCGCGCCACTTCGACTTCGAGCGTTTCGGAGAGCGCATTCGCCACCGACACGCCGACGCCGTGCAAGCCGCCGCTGGTGGCATAGACCTTGGAATTGAATTTGCCGCCGGAATGCAGCGTCGTCATGATCACTTCGAGCGCCGATTTCGATTTGAATTTCGGATGCGGATCGATCGGAATACCGCGGCCATTATCCGTCACGGTGAGAAAGCCGTCAGCCTCGAGGCTTACCTCAATCCGGCTCGCATGGCCGGCAACCGCCTCGTCCATGGCGTTGTCGAGCACCTCGGCGAAGAGATGATGCATCGCCTTCTCGTCGGTGCCGCCGATATACATACCGGGACGCCGGCGCACGGGCTCAAGCCCCTCCAGCACTTCGATGTCGTGCGCGGTATAGTCCTCGCCATTGCTGCGGCCGGCTCTCGCTTGCTTCTCTTTACCGCTCGCCTTTGGCGCGCGCGCAGGCTTTCGCTTCGACTCCTCGTCGAGCGTGGAGAGCAGATCGCGCGTTTTCGCCTTCTTGCGCATGACGCCAGGTGGAACGAATTTCTTAAGTTGCGGGAACTGACGCTAAAGCATGATCCGGAAAAGTGGGAACCGGTTTTCCGACAAGATCATGCTCAATTGAAACCTAGAGCGCTATCGTGAGTTGGCCTAGGGGGAGCGCTCTAGGTCGCACGCGCTCGCGGCTTTTTCAAGGGGCGCGCGGGTCGCGGGCTCAAGCGATCTTGCCGCCGCCTGCCTTGGTAATGGCGAGCACCGACGGCCTTGGCGGCATGGCGGGATCGAAGTCGGGCCAGCGGGTCGCGGGATCCTCGAAACTCGAGTCGCGCTCGAAGCCTTTATAGTCCTTCGTGCCATCGGCTCCCGGATGCTGCACGGCGACGAACAACGTCTCATCGTCGGGCGTGAAGCAAGGGCCGCATAACTCGGCGCCGACGGGGACGCGGAAGAAGAGCTTTGCCTTGCGCCGCGCACCTCCCTCGACGTCCAATCGGTAAAGTCCGTCCGCCCTTCCGGTCTTGGGCCAGTTCTCGCCCTGATCCGTCGCGATCCACATCCGGCCCTGATTATCGACGGCGGCATTGTCGGGCGATGCAAACCAACCGTCTTGCGAGGTCTCTGGGTTCCACAACGCGCCGACCTCACCGATCGCGGGATCGCCGCAGCGGACCAGCACCTCCCAACGGAACTCGTCTGCCGCGTGGTCGCCGTCAGGCGGAGTCATCTCGAGGATGTGGCCGAAATAATTTTCTGCTCGCGGATTTGCCGCATCGACCTGATCGGCCTTGCGGTCCTTGTTGTTGGTGAGCATGACATAGACTTTGCCATTGACCGGATTGGGCTGCACGTCCTCGGGCCGGTCCATGCGGGTCGCGCCGAGATGGTCAGCGGCAATCCGCGCATCGATCACCACATCGGCTTGCGACTTGAAGCCGAAGTCCGGCGTGAGCCAAGTCCTGCCGAACACCAGCGGCAGCCATTGGACGCTGCCGTCGGCGTCGAAGCGCGCCGCCGACAGCGTGCCCTCCGACAGCAGCTTCATATTCGCCGCCTTGTCGTCAGGCTGGTATTTGCCCGC
>CAVWBG010000002.1:0-1300821 GCA_963753175.1 uncultured Alphaproteobacteria bacterium
CGGTGAACGGAAGCCAAGCCTGATCAAAGGGTATCGTCCCGGAAGCGTGCCGGCATCGATCGCAAGTTTTTGGGCCAGGGAGAGGCCATGGCGCCACGTCTCGTCCAAACTGAGTACGCTCCGCTTGTTCCAGCGCATGCGATTGCCGCCAACATTATGGCGAAGCTCGGCAGTCCAGTCGAGCTGGCGTGGATCGAAGTCCAGGCCAATTTGCTGTAGCAAGTTACGCAATGTCTCCTCGGGCCGCTGCACGAGATGTTCGTAGTGTACGACCGCGTGTGGGATATTCTTCACCACGTTGTAGGAGAGCCGATTGGAAGCGACATAGCGGTGGATGAATTTTCCGAGATCGGATTTGCGCTTGCGCATCGACGACCAGATTTGTCCCTTGGGATTGCGCAAGAGGAAAATCGGGAAGACATCGATCTTCGGGTTGGCGATCAAGAGACGGAGGCGGTTCCATTGTTTGGAGGAATCAACGATGAATTGCTTCTTGGTCGCGGCGGCTATTCCCTTGAAGAGCGCAACGTTGTCTCGATTAAATCCAGCCTCATCCTTATAGTTTTCCACGTTGAGCTCGCCTAGGTTTCTGCCGGTCTCCTTTTCGGCGTAAGCGTTGACCTTGCTCCACACCGGACAAGCCCAAACCGTTTCGGCACGACAAGTGCACCGGTTATGACGAGAGGTTGCCTTCTCAAGCCGGGCAAATCGATTGAGCTGCTTCAGCTCGCCGGCGGAAAAAATTTTTGGATGGGCATTGAGCATGACATCGAGAAGCGTCGATCCGCTATGGCTCAGGCTGATAATATAGAGAACTTTCACGTCAAGTCATTCCTTGTGGGCGCAACTACTGACAGCTGAGGATGCAAGCGGTCACCCGTGGCGCTGGATCACCTTCTCATAGCGAGCCCGCCAGTTGCGTGGGGCACCGTCGAACCGCTTACAGAGTTGCTCGACGAGGGGAAGATAAGTCTCGGCCATCTCTCGCTCAAATTCCGGCGGGATCGGCTTGTTGGCCGCCACCACATTGACCGCCTCCTTTGGCAGGAGCTTGCCGACATCGCCGAAGTCCACACCCAAAAATGTGAGCAGTCCGCGAGCAAATTCCGCCGGCCGCGCGCGCAGATCGTCGAAAAAGCAGAAATGGAGTTGGTCCGCAGGGAAAATGAACTCAAGGCGCCGGATCGTTTCGGGATAGTCCGAGCGCAGCCACGGTCCCGATAAATTCGCGCGTTTCAATGCCGTTGCCATCGTCAGTTCGCCATTCAGCCTGTTCTTCTTGGCCGTATTGTTGATTGACGACCACACCCGGTCCACCGGATCGCGCATGACAAAGATCAGCTTGATCTTATTATTCATAGCGTAGATGCGGCGCCATACCTCGTCATCCAGGGTGGCATAGGCCGGCGTGATCTCGCCGGTGATCAAGCCTTTGGCTCGCGCCTTGCGGAAGAGCCGCACATACCAATCTTGATTTCGTTTTCCCAGCAAATACGGAAAGTGCCACAGGCTTGGCGCGTAAAGCGCGAGCAGTATGACCCGGCGCAACTCCTTATCGTCGGTCACGGTGCGGCTCACCCCTGGCTTATCGAAATAGTGCAGCTCCTTCACCGGGGGAAGCCAAAGCGCCTTATGCTGCCTGAGCAGCAGATGAATCCATGTCGTGCCAGCCCGCTGTGCGCCGATGACAAGGAAGTCGGGGCCACTGATGGCGCCGTCTCCGATCATTCGTCCTGCTCCAACTCTTCCTCTTCCTCGTCTTTGATCCTGGCGCGGCGGGCGCGCATCTGGCGTCCGAACTCAGCAAGCACCGCGTTGCATTCCGGACTCCCGATGGTTTCCAGGCGGCGAAACTCTCCGTCCTCAATCACGAGCAATCGCTTCTCCCCAAACGCCCCGATCTTGGAGGGGTTGGAATAAATGATCAGTGCGACGCTCGCGGCCAGGATGGGGTCTTGCTGCCGAAGCGCGTCTTCGCCGGCCTCTTCAATCTGATCGGCATTCAAGCAAAAGGATCGTTGCGTCCGAGTTCGGCGGATCGTTGAGATCGAACACCGATACGCCGAGTGGCCCGCTCGCCGATTTTGATCTGGCGTGGAGCAAGGCGAATTTGAGTTCGCGGACAGAATCGGTGGTCGCCACGGCCATGCGTTCTCCCGCCGCAACAATGACGTCGTTACCATTATTGAGAGTGCCAAGAACCAGTCTATCGCCGGCCCTCACCCTGATAAACGGGATTGTGTCGAGCGGCTCGATGTCCTTGGTGAAGAGGTAGTAGCGGCTGATTTGCGGATAGAAGCGGCTCACGCTGGCATAAGCGCGGATGGCTTGCGTGCAGCCCATCAGCACCAATCGCAGTGCGCCCACATAAGCGATCAGAATTGCCCAATTTTGCCGGCCGGCCATCATTTCATTGGCCATGTAGTAGATCACCGCTGCGAGAATCAGCGTCTTGCCGATCTCGATCGCGTAGATGATCTCGAAGTTCACGCGCCAAACACCGAATTGCGCGCGGGACACATCGCCAAATTTCCCGCCCCCGCCGGATGTGTCGGACAACGGGTCCGACAACACGCGGCGTGCCTCGTCGCGCACGTTATTTTGCGTTTTCTCGCGAGCCTTGGCGAAGCCGACCGCGCGCAAGGTGAGAGGATAGAGGAATAGTGCTCCAACAGCCGCCGTCAGAAGGATCAGCAACGTCAATGGCGTGTCGATATAGAAGAGAAAGAATGCGGCGCCGACGCCCCCAAGAACGCCCGAGATGGCGTTGCAGAACGTGACGCTCGTCACATAGCCAAAGCGGCACCCAGCGATAATCTTCGCCAAGCCGAAATTCATGAAGATCCGGCTGGCAGTGCGTGCCCGCGGGTCCGGCAATCGTCCGGTCTGTTGCACGAGTTGTTCGAGACTCAACGCGTAGCGCTGTTCCACGAGGTTGAGAATGAGAAGACGCGAAAGGAAGTGAAACGTAGCGCTCGCCATGAAACACGCTGCAGCAAGAATGACGGTCGCCCAGAGCAGTCTGACATCGGTCCTCGCCTCCACCGAGAGTCCGACGTAACGAAGCTGCGCCACGCCACCGGTCTCAAGCAGCCTCGCGTAATAATAAATGCAATAGATGCCCGCAGCCTGCGCGGCCAGATAGAGGCCGCTCAAACCAAGCGCGATAAAAAGCGTGCGTACCTTCCCACGGAAGGCGCGGTGCAGCAGCCAGGCCACCGCTGATGTGTAATTCGTGCCCTGCGCTGCGGCGCGCGATAGAAAAGAGAGCGGCGTCACCGTCTTGATGGGCGCAACATCCTTTAGCATGCGTTCAATAGTCCCGACTCTTCAGGCGAGCGTCCCAAGGGAGCGTTTCGCGCTTCTCAGGAGCGCTTCAGTCCGCCGGCGAGGCGCGATCGCAATTGTTTGGCTCGCCTGACGGCGAGTGCCGAAAGGGCCCGCATCAGTCACGCTCCCCGGCACAAGGCGATGCGTGGTGTGCAAGGCGGAGCGTACCATGCTTGACGCTCGTGTCGAAACCCTCGAGCCGATATGCCTCTTCCATGAGGACGACAATCTGGCCGCCCCAGGCTGCAACCATGTCCCGCATCACGGGAAGTCCATGGGCCCAGCCCTTGCCGCCATATTGCAGTGTCTCACCATCGTTCCACTTGCTGAGGATGATGGCTTGGCCGTGCGTGCCGATCATCGTCATGATGTTGTGCAGATATTCGCCAAGCTCGTCGGGGTGCACGTGCAACAGCACCTTGGCAGAGAACAGCATCGCGGGCTTGGAGGAAGCGGCTTCGGCGACAGCCTCCGCGGAAATGACGCGCAAGTTCGGCCGTCTCTCGGACAGCAGATCTTCGCCAACGAGAGCGCGCCCTTCCTCCAACAGGAACTCCGCGATGTCCATGCCCCAATAGGCACCTGGCCGCAGATATTTCATGACGTGAACGCCGAGACGGAGCGTGCCACAACCATAGTCGACGCACACGTCTTCCGGCTTGAGGCCATTCGCGACCAAGGTTCGGAGAAATCCCTGGCCGACCTCGCCATGACTGCCCTCGATGAGGTTGCCGCCGAGGCTCGCATGCACCTTGCCGCGAGCGATCATCGGCTTCACCGTCTCGGCGAAATAGTCCTTGAACCGCTTGTTGGGATTCTGCTTCAGCCACGCCTCGAATTTCGCGTTGTCGCGCTCGACACGCTGAGGGCTGTGCTTGCCCATGCCTCGGCCTTCGCCGGCCCGCACCGAATGCAACAATCTTCTCATGGCAAGCAAGACCCCCAAATATTACGCAGCAGCATGATCCCGACGGACAATGCGCAGCAGGTAGCGGTTGGCGATTTTTTCGAGGGCTTCCATTTTGAACTTTCCCTCGTCAAGAACTTCCATCTTGCCGCCGCGCTCCGCGAGCAGCGTCTCGAACAGTTTTTGCGAGTGCGCCCAGCTCCGCCCGCTATGCTGAACCGTGTCGCCATCCATCAGATTTGCATCGAGAATGGCCTGACCTTGGGTTCCGATAATGGTCATGAGATTGCCGACATATTCGCCGAGCTCATCGGGATGGACATGAAGCAGCACCGCGAAGGAGAACATCATGTTCGGCTTCGCGGCCGCGACTTCGGCGACGGCCTGCGGAGAAATAATCCGGAGCTGCGGATTTTTCTCGGTCCACAGTTCGCCGATCAATTTCTGGCCCTCGTCCAACAAATATTGCGAGATATCGAGCCCCCAATAGTTGCCCGGAGCGAGATATTTGATGACATGGTGCCCGATGCGCAGCGTGCCGCAGCCATAGTCGGCGCAGACATCGCTTGGCTTCAGACCGAGTTTCACCAGCCTCTGAAAAGTGCCCTGGCCTGAGGTTGAATAGTCGCCCTGGCGAAGATTGCCACCGAGCGTCTCATGCGAGCGTCCCTTTTGCAGTTTGGCCTCAACGGTCTCGGCGAAATAGTCCTTGAAGGTCTTCGACGGGTTCTTTTTCTGCCAACTCTCAAACTTGGATTTCTGCTTCTCCACCTCTTCCGGGGATAGCGGCTTCTTCTTCATCATTATGGCGTCCTTTTCCGGCGCTCTGAGGGGGGGTCGGCGCTCGGCGCTTTGATACACGAACGGCCAAAGGACCTGAAATACGTTTTCTTGCCTAGTGTAGGCCGGCCCCCTACCAAGGCAACCAAGGTCTAGTAGCCTTGATTGCGTTCTCGGACGTCTCTAGGACATCTTTATGGCAAGTTGTCACCGTCTAAACCTCACAACCAGGCCAGTTATGGCATTCGCCCTTCTGGGAGCTATTCTCGGCATTTCGGTGCTTTTAGGCGGTTCCAAGATCACGGGCGTACCCGCACATAAGGATGCCCGGTCTAACCTAATGATAGCCTATAACCTAGTTCGTTCAGGCAGTTATGCGCTGGGCGACAAAACACCCCGTCCAACCATGTTGCGCGAGCCGTTTCCGATCGTGATCCTGGCCACCTGGATGACGGTTTTGGGTCAGGCAAACACCGCCAATTTCGAGGCGATAAATCGCGGTCCCGGTCTCGCCAAGTTGAAGTTTGTCAATCTGCTTTGGACGTCCGCGTCGCTCATTTTGATTTTCCTGATTATGCGTGCGCTCACAGCATCAGATGCAACTGCGCTCCTCACAGCGGCCTTGGCAGTTCCGTTCCTCATCGATGGTATCGATGAGTTATGCACCGAGATCCCGGCCACTTCCCTCGTCTTGGCTTCTTCCTACGCAATGCTCCTCCTGGTGTCCAATCCCACGGTCGCCCGCGCGCTCATCGCTGGTGTCTGTCTCGGCGCGGCGATCCTCACCAAAGCCATTATTCTCTATGCGATGCCTTTCGTGGCTATCGGCACCATGGTCCTGGCATACATGCAAACCGGCTCCGCTCATCGAGCTTTGGTCGCTGTTTTGTTTCTTCTCACAGGGGCGGCGCTCGTTGTGACGCCATGGATTGTACGGAATGCGACCGTGATCGGCGAGGCGCAGATCGCAGACCGGGGCCCACTCGTGCTCTACGACAGGATGCTCCTCGATAACATGACGTGGGAGGAATACCGCGGAAGCTTCTATGTGTGGGCGCCACACAGAAGTCAGGCGCCTGTTGGAGAGCGAATTTGGCTTTAACAGGTCGGACCTAGCACCCGGCGGCCCGCTTCAGCGGCTCAACCGAATTGTGGTGCTTCCCGAAGACAAGGTGGCGGCAAAAGCAGGGCGTCCGGATTTGGCTACGACTTATATGCATAAGATGCTGGCGGAACGGGCACAACTCGCTCAGGAGTTCAAGAAGCAGGGACATGCCGACGCGATGAGGCTTGCTGACGGCGAGATGTTGCGGGAGGCGTTCAACTGGATTCTTTCGCACCCGCTCCAACATGCCTCACTGATAATCCCGGTTGTCTGGCGCGGAATGTGGGTGACACTGCTACCGGTTTGGCTCGCTCCGATCACCCTGTTCTCGCTTCTTGCCGCGCCGCTTGTAGGCTGGGCAACGCGGCGCTGGGACTTCATCGCTTTTTCGCTGCTGCCTCTGACCATCTTCGGTCTGTACGCGGGTCTCACTCATTTTATTCCCAGGTATTCGGAGCCGTTGGTGGCGCCGATGCTAATCTGCCTCGTCTTTATGGTGTGGTATCCATTTCGCTCGATGTCGGTCGCGAGCGCTTTAGGGGTCAAGCCCTAGTTCTTGCGCAAGCAGTCCGGGGCCGCAGCCAAAATCGAACCGTCACGTGTAGTATGCCTTATGCGCACCCAGCAGATCAAGCCATCGGCGTCCGATGCGTTCGACGTTCAGTTCCGCAACCGCATTGGGCGCTTGCGCGCCATAACTCGCTCGGAGCGTTGGATCAGACATCATTCTATCCAGCGCGGACGCCAAAGCGACGGCGTCCCCGGGGGCGACCAACAGGCCATATCTGCCGTCGTCGAGAATTTCCGATGCGCCGCCCGGCGCCGAGGTCGAGATTACGGGAAGGCCCGCGGCCAGCGCCTCGAGCAGCGCGTTGGGGTAACCCTCGAAACGCGACGGCAGCACGAAGAGGCTCGCTTCGGCATAGGCGGGCTCAACATCCCTGGTGAGACCCGGGAGTGAGACTTTTCCCTGCAACGACAACGCATCCCGCAACATTTCGAGTTGCGGCCGAGCCGGCCCCTCCCCGTAAATCGCGAGCGTCCAATCGGGGTGCTTCGCCGCGGCGCGCGCAAAGGCCTCGATCAGAACATCGAATCCCTTCTGCTCGGTCAGGCGTCCGACGGCGATGAGCAACGGCCGATCCGCCGCGACATTTGGTGAATTTGAGTCCGGTACGCGCACAGGGTTCGGGACGACATGCACGGGCACGCGGAAGCGTTTCCGCATCCATGAAGCGATATCTTCTGTTTGCACGACGACCGCATCGGCAAACCGATAGGTGAATTGCCGCGCAAGACGATGCACAAGGGCAAGTCCAGGCCTATCGGGCTGGTTCCGCTCGGAGATCACGACGGGAATTTCAGATCCACGCGTCGCGAGAAGGCTGATGACATTGGCGTCGGTGGTGAATGCGACGACCGCATCGGGACGGTGCTCCCGCAGCAGAGCGCGGAGCCGCGAAACGCGATTGATATTATTGAGGAGGCGTGCGCCGCCGGAACTGGCCGAAACGGCGAGCCTACGCAAGGCGACATCTTGATCCAGAGCATAGAAGGGCGCTGCCTCGTCGCCTTCGAAGGTAATCAGGGTAACCGCGTGCCCCTCTCCCGCCCAGAAATTGCAGAGCAACGTCGCGACGCGTTCGGCGCCCCCCGGCCCCAGTCCCGGAATGACGAAGACAATTTTCACGCGCCTACTCGCAGCGGAGAAGCTTGAGCCATACGCCGAGCGCCCGATCCGCTTCATATTCGCTGGCACGATCGAGCGCGCCGGCTGAAAGCCGCTTACGTAAGGGTTCGTTGCTCGCAAGCTTGACGATGGCATCGGCCGTTGCGCCGGCGTCCTCCACGGGCACAATCAGACCCGCGCTCTGATCCTCGCCGGCAAGCTCGCAAGGCCCGGGAGAAGCGTCGGAGACGACACCGGGCAAGCCGCAGGCCATGGCCTCAAGCAAGGCATTGGGTGTCCCCTCAAAGCGTGAGGTGAGCACGAAGAACTTTGAAGCGCGGACCAGGGGAAACGGATCGGCGAGGTGTCCGTACCAATCGATGCTGTCGTCGACTCCAAGCGTTTGAGCGAGCGCCTCCAGCTCGCCGCGCAACGGCCCGTCGCCGACGATCGCCAAGCGCCAGCCCGGCAGGCGCGGCGCGGCGCTCGCCCAAGCCGCGAGCAGAACGTCGAGACCCTTTTGCTCGACCAGGCGCCCGACGGTGATGATGGTCGGCGCCTCGAGGGGGGCGACTTCGATCGATGCGGGAAGCGCAAGCGGGTTGGGAAGGAAGGCAAGCTTCTCGCGCGGAACGAATGCCTCCAACGCGGTCAGGGCGCCGCGGCTATTGGCGGTGACGATATCGGCGCGGCGATAGAGAAATTTCCGCAGCAGCTCGACGCGGCGGCGGTGGCGCTGCAATCGCGGGTCGTTGCGCTCGGAGATGACGGTGCGCGTGTTCAAGCCTCGCGTCGCAAGCACGGTCAAAATATTCGTCTGGGTGAGGAACGAGAGCACCGCGTCGGCCTCGATGGATTTGATCTTGCCTCTGAGCCAGAACGTCCGCTTGGACAGACCGGCCGCGAAGAAGGCCGGCGTGAGCACGTAGCGGCTGATCGCGCCCCTGAAGGTTCCGTGCGGCAGAAGCTTGCGCGCAAGACCAATGACTCCGGCGGAGCCCCGGTCCTTGTTTCCCCTCGCATCGACGTTTGAACTGCCTTTGGTATCGATGGTTTCGTCTTCCGAGGCACCGTTAAGCGCGGCGCCCGCCCCTGTGGTGTGGACGGTGATACGCGGATCGAGCCGATAGACGTTCTTGTTCTCACCGACCAGAATGACGTGAAGATCGATGCCGAGCTCGACCAGCGTGTTCGCGGCATTCACCGCGACCCGCTGGGCGCCGCCGGGGCCTAAATGCGCTATCACGAAAACGAGCCGCTTCCTGTCACGGCCGGAGGTCTTCCGGGCTCCAGGCTGCTCCCCAGGGGCCGGGTTTGGCCCTAGGTTCGGCGTCTCGAATTTGAGCGCGCTCTTTTCCGCGTCACGGAATTGCAGCGGAGGATCCCCCATCTTGTCTGGATGCCAGGCCCCGAGCCCGACTCCCCAATTCCTAACACATCTGCACCGGCAGGAGCCAGCAAAGACGCTGCATTGCCTTTATTTTCAACGAGTTACCTTAGGACCAGTCGTCTTCGGAAGCGAGCAGGTCAAGCTCGGGAGACAGTGCCTCCTGCCAAGAGGCCGGGACGACGCCGAAAATTGTCCGTAGCCGGTCTAAATTCAAACGTGAGTTTGCCGGCCGCGTCGCCCGGGTGACAAATTCCTTCGTTGCAATCGGAACCACACGCTCAGCCGCAAGGGGGACGCCCCGCGCGCGCAGCCCTTGCACGATCGCTTCGGCAAAGCCGTGCCAACTCGTCTCGCCGGTAGAGGTAAGGTGAACCACACCGCCAGACCTCGCGATCGAAGCACGGAACGACTCCGTGTCATCCTTGAGCATCTGCTTGATCGCACCGGCGATAAGGGTTGTGGAGGTCGGCGCGCCGATCTGGTCAACAACAACGCGGAGTTCGGCGCGCTCGCGCGCGAGACGCGCAATGGTGCGCAAGAAATTCTTTCCCTTCGCCGCGTAAACCCAGGAGGTGCGTATAATCAAACTATCGCCCCCGGCACGGCGAATTGCCTCCTCCCCTGCGAGCTTGCTGGCGCCATAGGCCGAGAGCGGGCGGGGCTGATCTTCTTCGCGCCAGGGACGGTCGCCCGAGCCATCGAACACATAATCGGTCGAGAAATGGATTAGTGGCACGCGCCTCTCCGCCGCCCAGCGCGCCATGATCCCGGGCGCCTCGGCATTTACGATCTCAGCGAGCTCCTTCTCGTCCTCCGCCTGGTCAACGGCAGTATAGGCCGCGGTGTTGATAATCAGCTCGGGCGCGAGCCGGTCGAGCACCGAAGCGATAGAACCTGGCTGCGACAAATCGAGGGTCCGCCTGTCGGTTACGATCAAGCTCGCTGAGTCTTGCAAGCGAGAGGCAAGCGCGAGGCCGACCTGCCCGGTCGCGCCCGTGATGAGAATTCGCATCAGACCTGCCCGTAAATCGGCAAGCGGCCGGTAAGCTCTGCCAGCGTTAGGCCTGCTTCATCGCGATTGGAAACCGAAGGTTCGGTGCAACCCCAATCAATGGCTAATGCGGGATCGTTCCAGCGCAGCACTATTTCATTCGCCGGACTATAGAGCGCATCGCATTTGTAAAAAAAATCCGCAGACTCCGACACCACCACGAAACCGTGCGCAAAGCCACGAGGTACCCACAATTGCCGGCGATTGTGCTCGCTCAGCTCGGCTTTCACATGACGACCGAAGGTAGGACTGCCCTCGCGCACGTCGACGACAATATCGAGCACAGATCCGCGCAGCGCCGAAACCAGCTTGCCTTGCGGTTGCGGATTCTGAAAATGTAGTCCACGCAGAAACTCCCTTTCTCGACCGCGAGAGATTGTCCTGCACGAAAGTTTGGTCGATCCCCGCCGTGGCGTAACGTTCGCTCTGATAGAGCTCGGTGAAGAAACCTCTCGCGTCGCCGAACAGCGCCGGCTCCAGGATCAGGACCTCCGGGATCTCAGTTGTGAGAATTTCCATTCGGGCTTTTCGTGTGTGTCTCAGGGGAGTGCCGGAAAGCGGCGTCCGAGATGGCTCGATCCTAAGCTGGAATCCTACTGAAGTGGCCCTTCAATTTGCAAGAAGCCGCGTGTTACAAGGCGCGCAAGGCTGCCAGGTGTGCTTGTGTAGACGCCAATCCGGATGCGTGCATGGGGGTAATTTATTGATATGAAAGGCATAATTCTGGCCGGCGGTTCGGGCACACGGCTTTATCCCGTGACCACGGTAGTGTCCAAGCAGCTCTTGCCGGTGTTCGACAAGCCGATGATCTATTACCCCCTGGCCACCCTGATGTTTGCCGGGATCAGGGACATCATGGTGATCACCACACCGGAGGATCAGCCCCTGTTCGAGCGGCTGTTGGGCGACGGCTCCGATCTCGGTCTCCGCTTCACCTATGCGCCGCAGGACAAGCCGCGAGGCTTGGCGGACGCCTTCATCATCGGCGCCGACTTTATCGGCTCGGATCGCGTGGCGCTGGTCCTCGGTGACAATATCTTCTACGGCCACACCCTGCCAGACGTGCTGGAGCGGGCAAGCGCGCGGAGCAAAGGCGCGACCGTGTTCGGTTACATGGTCAGCACGCCGGAGGACTATGGCGTGGTCGAACTCGACGCAGAGGGGCGAGCGATCTCCATCGAGGAGAAGCCCGCCAAGCCGAAGTCAAACGTCGCGGTGACCGGTCTCTATTTCTACGACAACGACGTCGTCAAGATCGCTGCTGCGTTGAAACCTTCGCCGCGCGGAGAGCTCGAGATCACCGACGTCAACCGCGCCTATATGGAGCGCGGCGACCTGTTCGTCGAAGTGCTCGGCCGAGGGTTCGCCTGGCTCGACACCGGCACCCATTCCTCGCTGGTCGAGGCGAGCCATTTCATTCAGATCCTCGAGCAGCGGCAAGGCATGCGCGTGGCCTGCCCGGAAGAGATTGCGCTGCGGCTCGGCTATATCACGCTCGATCATTTCTATAAGCTCGCCGAGAAATGCGCCAAGAGCAGCTACGGGCGCTATTTGATGGATATTCACCGCAGCTTCAATCCGTCGCAAACTACGGGTCGCTAGAGTTATGCGTTTCGAGGACAGCACGATCTTTGTGACGGGAGGAGCCGGCTTCATCGGCTCGGCTCTGATCCGTCACCTGCTCGCCGACACGGACGCGCGCGTGGTGAATATCGATAAGCTCACTTACGCCTCCAATCTGAATTCGATCCCGCAACCGCCGTCCAACCGCTATCGCTTGGAGCAAGTCGATATTTGCGACGGACCGGCGCTGCATCGTCTGTTCGAGCGCGAGAAGCCACGTTACGTGATGAACCTCGCCGCGGAGAGTCATGTCGACCGCTCGATCGACGGGCCGTCGGAATTCATCCAAACCAATATCGTGGGGACCTTCACGCTGCTGCAGGAGGCGTTGCGTCATTGGCGCGGGCTCGATCGCGGCGAGCAGGATGCGCTTCCGCTTCCTGCATGTCTCGACCGACGAAGTCTATGGCTCGCTCGGGCCCACCGGCCTGTTCACCGAGACCACGCCTTACGCGCCGAATTCGCCCTACTCCGCGTCGAAGGCGTCGTCCGATCATATCGTGCGCGCTTGGCGGGAGACTTACGGCCTGCCGACCATCGTCACCAATTGCTCGAACAATTACGGGCCCTATCATTTTCCGGAGAAGCTGATCCCGCATATGATCATTCGGGGATTGGCCGGCCAGTCGCTGCCGGTCTATGGCAAAGGCTTGAATATCCGCGATTGGCTCTATGTGGAAGATCATGCCCGCGCGCTGTCGCTCGTCGTGGACCGCGGCCGCGTTGGCGAGACATATAATGTCGGCGGCAGGAACGAGCGCGACCAATATCGATGTGGTGAAGACTATCTGCAAGCTGCTCGACGAGTTGGCGCCGTCCGGCGCTGGGCCACGCGAGAGCCTGATTAGCTACGTGGCGGACCGGCCGGGCCATGACATGCGCTATGCGATCGACGCCTCGAAGCTCGAAAGCGAATTGGGCTGGCGCGCGCAAGAGAATTTCGACAGCGGACTCGCCAAGACGGTGCGCTGGTATTTGGACAATCGCGCTTGGTGGCAGGATATCCTCGATCGCGGCTATAGGCCTGAGCGCATTGGCCTGACCCAGCCGCGCGCTGCCGAGCCGCGGCCAGCGCCCTAACCCATGGGATTGAAGCGCGCCCTACGCCGCTTGTATCCGGGGCCGCAAAGCCAGGCTCAGCTCACGGCAGCGATTGGATGGGTTCGCCGCCTGGCAAAAGTTCAACGCACCCTCGGAGCGCACGCGCCGGCTTATCGAGGAATCCTCCAAAGACGCTCCGAACGATATTCGGTTCTCGTTCATCGTCCCCGCCGGTCTCGCCACGCTCGACACGACACTCGAAAGCCTGGTCGGCCAATCGTACACAAATTTTGAAATCGTCTTGATTGAGGAGGCGCAGCGCACCGCAGCTGCAAGCGGCACTCGAGCGATGGGAAGAGCGGGACAATAGACTGCGGAGGTTGCGTGTTCCGCCGACTGTCTCGGCTGCCGCCGCGTTCAGTCTCGCTTTGGACGGCGTGATCGGAGATTTCATCATTCCCCTAGACGCGTGTGGCATTGCGCATCAGGACGCGCTCCTGCTCTTCGGCAATCATATCGCGAAACATCCCACGACCGATCTGCTCTATGGCGACGATGCGCTCATGTCCGGGTCCGGCGCGCTGAGCGATCCGAGATTCAAGCCGGACTGGTCGCCGGAGCTGTTGCTCTCTTATTTTTACACCGCACCCTTCCAAGCGTTCCGCACTTCTCTCGTCAAGGAACTCGGCGGCTGCCGTTCCGAAGTCGACGGTGCGCAGCTTTACGACCTCACCTTGCGCATCGGCGAGAAAGCGCGGCATGTCGGGCATATTCCGCAGATTCTTTTCACGCGAAGCCAGACGTCGCGCCCTTCGAGCCCAAGCGCTGGTGGTGCCCTGGAAGGGGCCTTCGCCCGGCGTGGCGTGACCTGCCGGGTGGAGCAGCCGCGCTGGGCGCTCGAGCGCGGAGACGAAATCTATGTGCCGAAAATGCCCGACGACGGGCCGGCAGTCACGCTCCTCATCGCCACCAAGAACAATCGGGAGATGCTCGATCGCCTGCTGCAATCGCTGAAGCTCACGACGTACCGGAATTACGAGATCGTCATCGTCGACAATATGAGCGACGACGCGGACACGGTCGCCTATCTCAAGTCGTTGCCGCATCAGGTCTTGCACATCCCCAATCCTTCCGGCGGCTTCAACTACGCCCACATCAACAACCAGGCCGCCGCTAAAGCCGACACCGAATTCGTGCTCTTTCTCAATGACGACATGTCGGTGATCGAGCCACGTTGGTTGAGTCAGATGGTCGGATGGGCATGTCTGCCGGGGGTTGGCGCGGTCGGCGCCAGGCTGCTGTTCCCCGACGGCAGCGTGCAGCATGGCGGCGTGGTGTTGGGCCTGCGCAAAGGCCTCACCGCATTTCGGGGCTTGCCCGGCGACGATCCTGGCTACCTCGCTCTCGCCAAGGTCACGCGGGATTGCTCCGCCGTAACGGCGGCCACGATGCTGACGCCGCGCGCCCTGTTTCTTGAGCTTGGCGGTTTCGACGAAGAGGCCTTCGCCGTCAGCTACAACGATGTGGATTATTGCCTGAAGCTCGGGGATGAAGGCCACCGCGTCGTCTATTGCGGCGAGGCCGAGCTCTATCATCACCAAGGTTTTACGCGTGGCAGCGGCACGACATCGGAGCGTGAGCGCGCAGCGTTGGCGATGCGTCACGGTTACCGTGCCGACCCCTATTACAGCCCGCATCTCGGGCTCGATGGGCAGTGCTTTGCAGTCAAGCCTGGTGTCGTCTCTTCCCTGGCCTTGAAGCGGAAGCTCGCACTGCTCGTCGTCAAAGCTGTCGACGCTCCAGCAGACATCGACGCCCTTCTGAATTCCATCGAGACAGAGTCCATCGAGGTTCAGTTCGCGACCGCAAGCGATCGAGTGGACGTCAGCGGGTTCGATGTGGTTTGCGCGGTCGGGGTCAACGCTTTCGATGCGGTCGACATTGCGCGGCGGCGTGGCGTCCCCTCGATCTGGCTGATCGGCGAAAAGGAGACCGGGGACCAGCCCTATCTCGATCTCAATGTCAAAGACGCTGGACGCGCGGAGGCATGTTTCAATTTTGCCTATCGCGTGCTGTTTGCTTCAGACCGCGCGCGACGTCGTTTCGCGTATCTCGACAGAATGGATAATTTCGATGTGATGGAAGCGAAGTCTGGCGCTTTGGAGAAAGTCGTCACAGAAGCTGCATTCAGCTCCGTTCCGCGCTGACACGGTTTCCAAGCGGTAGGCCCAGCGCCCCAATCAAGACCTGTTCGACGAAGCACTCGGCGACCGCGGATGACCCGAAGCGCTTGCGGATAATGTCCTGCATGCGAGCAACATAGTCGCGGCGAAATCCGGTGTCGCTCAACAGCTGAACCGCGCGGTCCAGTTGCCGATCGTCGTCGACCTGCATCTCGGCAAAACCAGCATTGTGAAGCAGCGCGGAAATCAACTCCGAGCCCGTCGAGATCGCCGGGATGCCATTGATCAGAGCGACGACATAGCGGTTCTCGCTCTTGTAGTTCGCGCCGGGGTCTTGCGAGACAAGCGCCAAACCGTGTTTGCGAAGCCTTGCGATGAAGCCGTCATAGGCCCAAGGCTCCACGGAGAACTCCGAGAGGTTCTCGACCTTGGTGGGGTCGGTGATCAGCGTCACGGCGTAATTCCAGCGCTGCCTCAGCGCCTTCAACGCCCAGAGCCCGGACTCCAGATTGCCGCGGCCGGGATTGCCAAACCAGACGACCGATTTTGTGGGCGGCACGAGATCGGACTGCGTTTGCTCCTGGTAATCGATGCTGTCGGGAACAACAATAATCGGCACGCCGACGGCCTGATCGGCGAGGCGCGCGCGCATGGTTTCGGTCGGCACGGTGATCGCATCGGCGATGGAAATGATATCCCTGAACCTCTGCGCGGCATCGATGCCGTGGGCCATGCCTTCATAGTCCGCATAAGGATCGCAGCAATCGTACACGATGCGCGCACCCCGACCCTTGGCAAAGGCGCAAGCAACCAGCGTCTTCGCCGTGCAGGTTTGGCTGAGGACGATGATTGATGCGCGATCGGGACGATCGACCACGGCGCTAATCGAAGGCCCATAATTCTGATTGATCGCTGCCGCCATATAGGTGCAACGGATGCGCGCCGAAGCGAGATTCTTGGATTTGCTCGGCGCCGGCAGGAAGGCAATTTCGAACACCCCGGTTGCCCCGGCGCTTGTCATGTTCCGACCGGCGGCAATCGATTTGTGGACGAGCCGTTCGATCGCGGCCTGCGCCTTGGCACGTTCCGCTTCATTCCCCCGCGCCAACGCCTCCTCATAGTCTGCGGCGGCCTCGGCAAACAGTCCCTGATGCTCGTGCGACAGGCCTAATCGATAGCGCCACTCGGCTGGGCGATTATCCCGCTTCAGCGCGGCCCTATAGGCGGCGCCGGCCTGCTTCCAGAGGCCAGCAGCCTGTAGCGCCCTTCCGCATAGCGCCAGCGCCCGCGCCCTGCGGCTGGTGCCCGTCCTAGCGATCATGGGCTGAGGGGCCCAAAGGGCCGCAAAGAGAGAATATTGTCACCGGGAAGCCCTATGTGCTTATTTGCACTCTTGGGCAACCACATTCCATAATGAGGCTGGTTTCTCAAGGGCTTGGCGGTGCCAAGGGCGGCGCGGTCTTGCCTAGCCTCGCGACGTTGCCAATGGCACTATGGGCTTGCCGCTCCAGGGGGAAATGCCAAGTCATGGGGCCTGCGTATGAGGCGTTGTCTGACCAGCGAGCACGCGGGGCAAGATCGAACGGTGCATGTTATGCGCAAGGATTTCGCCGCGTACGGAGCTTTTTTGTGAAACGACAACCGGTTTCGCTCGGACAGTTGAAACGAGACGGCAAGAGGCTCACGAGAATGTTTCAAGGCCAACGCTTACGTGCACTGTTCGGCCGGGGTCAGTCGGGCGATGCCGTCCCGGTCGGAGCTCGCGAGGCGAGCGTCTCGGAGTTGCTGCGACATCCGCCAGAGCCGGTGATCAATCCTGTCGAGGGTTTTGGCCTGCTTTGGTCGGCGAAGTCCGGTTCCAAGGCAGCCAAGTTCTGGTATTTCGCACGAATCGGATTGCTTGGGGAAGCAGCCGACTATCCCGAGCCAGAATGCCCTCGGCCACATCAGTTTCAGTACGAGGTGGTCAACAATCGGCCCTTCTATCGAGAATGGCTCGAGAACACCGATGCCACAGAACTCGCTTGGCTGCGCGTGATCCGGGATCCCTATAACCGGGCGATCAGCAGTTACCGGCACGCTTTGCGCCATGGATATGAGAATAGCCGGATCAAAAACGTCTTAGGTCTGAAAATTGCGGATCGCGGATTGTCGTTTGCGGAGTTCCTCGATTATCTTCTCGCCATCGATATCACCGCTTGCAATAAGCATCACGCCCAACAGTGGCATCCGATCGAGCAGCATGTGGCACTGCGCCAGGTGATCAATATCGACAAGGAGCAGTTGCTTGATGCGCTGGAAGCATTCGAGAAAGAGCTTGGTTTGACGCAACTCGACCCGGACATTCGTGAGCGCATGCTCGAGGAATGGGGCCGCGAACTCCAAACGGTATCACAAGCGCCTCGATGCCGAGGCTGGCAGCAGCGCCGATGTCATATTCACACCCGATGAGGCCGGGGGCGCATGGCCGAGTTATGAGGCCTTCTTGAGCCATGACACGAGGCGCAAGATTGAAAAGATCTACGCCAACGATTTTGCAGCCTATGCTGATTTTCTGTAGGCCAAGAGATTGATGAGCATGCTTAAGTTCAAGAAACAGACTGAGGCAGACGCGAGCAGCGCAAGACGTCCGCGCAGTGGACAGCGTCTCAAGCTCGTCTTGCATGTCGGGCCACACAAGACGGGAACCACATCGCTGCAAAAGGCGCTGTTGAGCCAATATGGGTCAGCCAAGCCGCAAGGGACTTGGTACCCGCAGCCTGAGGCCTCGGGACCTGGCCATGCTCTGGCGGTCTGGAAGATGCTTGGCCGGAAGGGTCAAACCCAGGCACCGGCTATCAGGCAGTTGGTCGAGCGCGCGGAGCAGTCGGATTGCGAAGTTCTAGTGCTTAGTTCGGAAGATCTCGCCGCCGCCTACCCTCACGGGAGCAACACTCTCCTTGCCGAAACGTCGGAGGCGGATGTCCACATCATCGTGACCCTTTCGTCGGTCGCGCGCCGCGCCTTGTCCATTTGGCAGGAATTGGTGAAACATCGATCCCTCATGACGCTGGAAACCGCGCGCGATTTCATCTTGCGCCGGCACGGATTGGCCCCGGGTTTCGTTCGCCACTTCGCCGAAAGCTTTCCAGCTGCCAAGGTCAGCGTAATCATTGCCGACCGGAATTCCCCGGAAAGCCTCTACAAACTCTTCGGCCAAGCAACCGGCATTCCGCTATCAACTCCGAGCCAACCCAAGGAGTTGGTGGCCAATCAAAGTCTCGGCTTGGTCGAGGCCAATCTATTGAGCGCCTTCAACGCCAGCGTTGTCGATGCAAACCTGACGGAGGAGAAATATCATGAGGCGCGCAAGCTGCTGCGCAGCCAGTTCGAGAGCGAAAAGTGGCGCGCGGTCGTTCCCATGATTCCTCTGCCACTCCCCGGCGATTGGGTCGCGCCGCTTAATAAGTTGAGCATCGAGACGATTGCGGATTTGCGAGCCTTGAAGGCGCAAGGCCGCATCGAAATTTTTGGAAATATCGAAAGCTTGGACGATCTGAAGTCGACTTCGGGACAACCGGCGGGGACGCCAGCGGCAGCCGCGCAGCAATCGGTTTTGATCGCCGGATTGGCCAAGTCCGGAACCACAGCGCTGTTCTACAAAATCAAGGAAGTCATGCCGGCTGATACGTATTGCATGTTCGAGCCGAAACAATTCGATGCCACCGAAGCCGCCGGAAAAGACAGCCTATTGGCCAAGGTTCTTTTGGTCGGTACCGAGCCCGAGACTTTCAACCACTTCAAAAAGAAGATTCTTATCGTGCGCGATCCGCGTGACCGGATTGTGAGCGGCGCACTCTATCGGGTCTTTAACGCACCCGAGTTCTGTAAGAATGAAGCCAAAGTTGCTGAGTTCGTTGATGCCTTACGCAAGAAGGAGGCTTCGCCGTCCTCTGTCTCAACGCTGGAACTCATCCAACTTGGCGATCGGCTGATCGGCACTGAGCACCTTCCCTTGATCGCGGACGCGGTAAAAACGCTCGTTACATTTCGTCGCGCCCATCCCGACTTCTTCATCTACCGATATGACGATCTCGTGCTCGGCAAGTTCGACGAACTCTCCCGCTATCTCGGCATCGAATTGTCCGACGAGAAGCCAACCGTCGCTGCAGAACTCAGTCGAGTTCACGCGCACGCAAGGCAGCGGTGATTGGCAGCATTGGTTTGCCGCGGAGGACGTGGCCTATTTTCGTCCCCTGCTTGAGTCCTACATGCGGGAGCTGGGCTATGACGACGACTGGGTCCTGGCCAGCGAGCCGCATATCGCACCGGAGCACGCGTCCGAGTATGTAACGCAGATCGTGAAAGACCGGATTGCCTTCGACGTGACGCGCGCACGAAAACTCAAGGCGCCAACTCCGACAATTTCTCGTCCCGGACTCTTGAGTCGCGGCGCCGCCTATTACCATGAAGCGCTGAGACGACTGACAGGACGCGCTTGAGATGGTCGACACCGGCAGATCGAAAGCTCCCCGCCAAGCCATCCTCGTCCTGGGCATGCACCGCAGCGGCACATCGGCGCTTGCTGGTGTGCTGGCGCGGCTCGGCGCGACCTCGCCAAAGACGCTGATCGCGGCGGATCAGCACAACGTCAAAGGCTATTTGGAATCGCCCGCGATCGTGGATTTCGACGACCGCATTCTGGCGACTGCCGGCAGCAATTGGCCCGACTGGGAGCCGTTCGACCGGCATTGGATCTCCTCGCCATTCGCACAGAGTTTCGCGGCGGAGTTCCCCGGCTTGATCGAAAGCGAGTACGATGCGGCGTCTCTTCTGCTGATCAAGGATCCGCGCATCAGCCGCATCGTGCCGTTCTGGCTTGACCAGTTGCAGAAGATTAGGATCGAGCCGAAAGCCGTGCTGACGGTGCGCGATCCGCTGGAAGTGGCGGCATCGCTCGGCAAGCGCAACCGTTTTTCCACGCGAGTTTCACTTCTGATTTGGCTGCGCTACCTGCTGGACGCCGAGCTGTACACGCGGCAAATTCCGCGCTCCTGGGTCCACTACGACGATCTTCTCAAGGACTGGCGGGGTGTCGCGAGCCGGATCGGTACCGATTTGGGGATCGCTTGGAGCGAGCGCAACGACCGCATCGACAGTGAGATCGACGAATTTCTTTCACCTGAGCTTCACCATCACGCAAGCTCGCTCAACGCGTTGCTGGAGCGTGAGGACGTGTTGGATTGGGTAAAGTCCGCTTATAGCGCCATCAACGATCGCAACGTGCTCTACACGGACGACACGCCGATTCGGGCGACGCTTGATCAGGTCCGGGCGAATTTCGACAGCGCGTGCGAGATCTTTCGTCCCCTCGTGGCCGACCGAGTTCCACCAGGCCATCGCCGATCTGGAAAGGATCAGCGGCGAGCTCGACTATCATAAGAGGCACCATGAACGGCTGAAGAAAGAAGAGGCCTTGCGCCAAAGTAAGACGTTGAAGCGGCGACTGGCGCGTGGAGCGATGAGGATCAAGGAAGGCAGGCTTGCGACTTGCCTCACGCGGGGTCGCGGCCTCGAGGCGCCTGCTCAAGTCGCCAAAGGCAAATACAACTTCCGATTCAAAAAGCAGCGCTAAGGCAGAGCGCACAAAGGCCGAGGACGCGCGACGCCTGAAGGACTGCCTTGGCCGCACGCCGGACAGCTTTGCCAGCTACGTTTCCCTCTGTGCCGCCGACAAACGTTTCCGCGATGCAGGGCCACCGCTGTTCAGGTCATCCTCCGAGGCTAATGGCCGCAAGACGAAGTCCGGGTCGTCGAACCCTCAGATCGCCGTGGTCTGCCACGTCTATTACCCCGAGCTATGGCAGGACCTCGCTCAACAGATCGTTCATATCCCGGTGCCCTTCGATCTTTTTGTGACCATATCGGAGCAAGCGGGCGCCGAAGCGCTGGCCGAGCAGATCAAGAGAGATTTCGAGGAGAGCGATGTCCGGATCGTGGCCAATCGCGGCCGGGACATTCTTCCGTTCGTCTCTGTTCTCAATGCGAGCGCGCTTGATCGCTATTATCTCGTCTGCAAGCTCCACACCAAGAAGTCGCCGCATCGGAAGGACGGGGATTACTGGCGCAGCAAGCTGATGTTTGGGCTCTTGGGATCGTCGGAGAACGTCAAGGATATCTTGCGCGGCTTCAACGCCGATCCAGAACTCGGCATCATCGTCGCCAATGGTGAGATTTACGAAGGCGACAAGGGTTGGAGAAGCAATCGTCCGCGTTGCGAGGAGCTCGCCAGGGACCTCGGCATCAGCCTAACCGACTACCCCGCGCGGTTCGCCTGCGGCTCAATCTTTTGGTCACGAGGCAGCGCGCTGAAGCCGCTTCGCAATCTTTCGCTTTCCGCGGCGGCGTTCGAGATGGAGGACGGCTCCGTCGACGGCACGACAGCCCACGCCATCGAACGCCTGTTCTCAATCTTCGCCATGGCTGAAGGCTTTCGCGTGGCCGAGCGAAGCCAGATTTGAGCTGACACCAGCCAACGTTGTCTGCGAGCGACCGCCGATCAGGAAGCGACCTTCGCTGCTATGATCCAATCCTGGTTTCCCGAACCCGGAGAAGGCGATACGGCGCCACTCCAGAGATCCCCGCCTCACTTCACCGGTTAGGCCAACCTTTTCGAGAGCACGTTGAATGGTAGCTTCGCGGAAGGCGATGGCTTTGAGCGGCTCCTTCTTCCGGTCGTATCTGCAATCCGGCGACAGCTCGTAGGGAAACTGCCGGCGAGCTGTCCCGGCCTTGATTCCTTCCTGGGCAATCCCGTCGAACAGAAAACAACTGAAAAAGAGCTTGGTGCTCGGAGACATCACCTCGGCAATCCGCACCAGGTGGGCCTCAATGTCCTCGAGATACATGTGGGTGAAGACGCTGAACAATACGATCGTGTCGGGACGGTCGTCGCCCAGAATATCGGCGTAGGAGGTCTCCTTCTGGCTTCCGTCCGGGTTGTAGTGGCTGTTCTTCACGTCGACGAAATGAAAATGGTAGCGCGGCTGCCTTGGCGTGAAATTTTCTCTCAGCCAATCGATCCGGTGCTCAACGATATCCATGCCGATATAGCGGCCTTCAAAACCGGTCTGAAGCAGGCCGTAGGCGAAGCGGCCATAGCCGCAACCAATGTCGAAGATCAGACCATCGCGCACATTCCCACCAGAGGACGCGACCAAGTTCACCATCGCGACCCCCTTCTTCGCTGCCTCCTCCGCAGGCATTTTCATGAAGACAACGTCTTGGGGGCGGTAGGGGAACCCCTGCGATTTCGATCGCCGGACCCTTGGCTTCGCCGGCGACTGGTGCATCGGCCGTTTGTGTCCGCCGTTTTGCCTTCCCCAGCCGTCCCGAGGCGGGGAATAAGCGCGAATAAAGCCCACGTGCTTGTTTCACAATCATCATGAGGTCCTCCCTGGAGCCGGGGGCGATGCCATTGACATGAAGCGGGCAAATTCCATGTTCCCACTACAATAATAGAGCGTGTCGTACTCCGTGGCCCGAAACTCTCGCCCGAAGATCGTGCGATACTCAGCCCTGAAACTCTGACGTGGCAACGCGCCCGAGGTTGCCGCGCCGCCATGCACCTGATGGAACGTGCCCTCCGAAAGCAGGCAAATGTTGCGTGCCTTCGCTCGCGTGACGTAGCGCTGGAAGATTTCCAGATTGGCGAGCCCGCCACCCGGAGAGACGAACCGCTCGTCATAACCGTTCAGTCGGGTAAAGAGAGCGCGGGGCATCGAGAAGGCGTTGCTCTCTCTGATGGGTCGAAAATACCCATCGCGCGAGGACCCGGCCAAGACCGAGATGTCGAACAGACGCCTTGGCTGTTCCGGCCAACCGCTGTCTGTTATCAGCAGATCCTCCACTTGCTGATTGTACCCCTCTTGAACGGCCAGCGTTTGCACCTTCGGCCCCAGATGCCAGCCCAACGTATAGACAAATGCATCGTCGACAAGGTCGTGAGCCGCGAGTGCCGTGGCGAACAGGCGGTCGGAGAAGATGCGGGCGCCATCGATCGCAAACATCAGAATGTCTCCCTTGGCCAGCTCCTTCGCCGCCCAGTTCAGGGCGAAGACCGGTGAAGGGTGCGGGTCCGGCATCGAAACGAGCGACATGCCTTGCGGCAATCGCTCGCGATCCGCATCCCGCAGCGGCTCGCTCGACCCGTTATCGACAACGATGACTTCGTAGTCGCCGCGCTCAATTCCCTTTTGATACGGAAGAGCGGCCGACAGAATGGTTCGCGGCGCCTCGCGCGCCATGTTGTAGATGCAAATGATGACGGAGAGGCGCGGCGGTTGGCTCATGCCCCCAACCCACTGAAGGGGACAGCAGTTCGCTTGAGATAGCCGTTCGGGTTGTAGGTCGCATTGGGACCGAACATGTCGCAATACTCAACCCCGATCTCGAACACGCCGGGGTGAGCTTCAAGGAACTGCGCAATCGCCTGGTTAGGGGCGCCACCAAATTTCTCCTTCAGCCCCAGTTCATCCAGGACGCCATCCTCCATGGCGAGCCATTCGCCTGGATGAAGTCGATCTGCGAAGAAATCGAGGGCTGCGGTACAAGCGTCGGCAGTACTGCCGCCAGCTTTGCTGCCGATCTCGAACAACGTTCGGGGTCGGGTGTCTTGCAACAGACGAAGATAGAGCGCCAGATCGATCGGGCTCTTGTTGCAGACTCTGTCACGATAGCGGTAATTCATCGTGCCTCGTTGGTACGCAGTGATCTGTTCGCTGGTGAAGAATGACTTGAAACTTCGCTTCATCCCGCCTCCCCCGACAACTAGCGAGATTTTTTTCGGAACCAAACACCGGTCCAGTCGATGGTCTGCAATTCCGGCTCAGGCAGCTGCCTTTTCCGGAAGAAATCGGAAACTGCGGCTCGGCATACCTTGATCGCATTGTAGTCGTCGACAATCACTATACCGCCGTCGACGACCTTGTCGTAGAGCGCATCGAGAATGTCCATTGTCGACTCGTAGAGGTCGCCATCCATGCGAAGCAGGGCGATCTGCTCGACGGGAGCCGCAGCAAGAGTATCCTTGAACCATCCCTTGAGATAGATGACGTTAGCGCTGTCCAACCCATAGACAGAAAAATTCTCCTGAACCGTCTCCTGCGAGACCGCGAGTTGTGGATAGACGTTCTTACTCAAGTCGAGCCGCGCATCCTGTTGCAAGGTGGGGACCGGCAGCCCCTCAAAGCTATCTGCGACAACGACCTTGTGGCCAGTGAGCCCATACGCTTCGAGATAGCCCGCCATGAAGATGCAGCTGCCGCCGCGCCACACTCCACACTCGACCAAGTCACCCGGGATGCCTTCTTCGCGCACGATATCCAAACAGGCGTGCAGGCTGTCCATTCGGGCGCGGCCGATCATGGAATGCGAGAAGCCGCTATTGGCGATCTTGCGGTAGAAACGACCGATCTGCCGTGAGGCTTTGAGAGCGTCGTATTCTTGTCGGCGCCTATCGCGAATGTCGTGAAGCACGGCGTAGTCGAACGTATCGGCACCGGCGATACAGTCGCGCAAGTAGTGCACCCGCAATTCATCGTCGAGATAGATTTCATTCAGAATCGAACGCTTCAGCAGGTCGAGATAGCGACCGATTCCATCCTGTCGCGTCCCCGCCGCTGCCATGCGACGTGCAGCGGCAAACGCGCGCAGATGCAGACTCCAGCTCGCTGACTGGCTGAGGGTCGAGAGCGCGTCGTATCGCGGCAACATCCGGTGACATCCAGCGTCCCGCGTGGAGCTCAGCCTCGATCTCCGCAAAGCGCTGTCTTAATACGTTCGAAGACGGATCGAGACGGGTGATCGTGCCGAACCCCTTCATGGCCACATCATAGACACGAATTTCCAGGTCTGGCCGGTAGTGCCTAAGCAGCGGAATGATACGATAGACATCACCCGTCCAGATCTGAGTCTTGCGCTCTCTCGATGTATAGGCGAGATCGCCTGGAAGCAGATCATCGACTGCAATCAGTCCGCCCTCATGCGAGGAGCTTTCAAGATTGATAAAATCGCGGAGTGCAAACTCCGCGAGATGCATGCCATCGATGAAAGCAAAATCGATCGGCGCCCCGAAATTCTTCCGCACATCCATTCCGCCAAAGAAATCGTCGCTCGTCATACGGTAGAGCTTGGTCGGTGCAATGAGTTGGGTTTTTATCTCGAGGTCAGGATCGATACCGATGGCCGGGACGCGCGACAGAGCGAGGCTATAACCATAGCGACAGCCGATTTCGCAATAGTTGGATGGCCTTATGATCTCATGCACGAGCCCCAACGCACTCAAGTAATCCAACTCAACCCCCTATTCGCCTCTCCAACGGCATCGGCACTCGGCACGACGAAAGGCCTCGTATTTGGATCAATCAAGCGACGGCGCAAAGCCCGAAGCCAGGGTCCTATATTGCACCCTTTGCCGTCGAGGCAAACTGCCTGCGGTTTCATGGAGCGCACCACGCCGGCCGCTGCCTCCGCAAAATCCTCTGCCTATTTGACCGCCTTAGACTTTGCATTGCCACGATTGTGATATTTGCGCGAGAGTTCGTCCCACTCGATGGTGAGCGAACCGCCGGTGCTGGCGTGCTGGCGATCCCAATTGGTCATCAGGTCGATGCAGGCGTGGTCCATGTAATCGAGATCGTTGATATGCACATGGACATGCGAGCTCGGTTTTAGTTTCTCAAGCTCCGCGGCAAGCAGCGGCAGGCGAATGAGAGTCGCGGCCCCGCTCAAATAGACATCGGTGCGGTCCGCCCTTTCCTCTTTCCGCACCTCGAGATGCGAAAAGACATAAAGCAGCTTCAGCAGCGACAGGCCGAGCCCGACGAGCACGCCGGTCAGCAGATTGGTCGCGACGATGGTGATGATCGTGACGAAATAGATGAAGACTTCGCTTCGCCCGTATTTCAACAAGGTCGGAACGATCTTGGGGTAAGCCAGCTTGTAGCCGGTATAGACCAGCACCGCGGCAAGGGTGGACACCGGAACGTAGCGAAGCGTGAAGGGAATCATGCTGGCAAAGACCAGCAGCCAGACTCCATGCAAGATCGCGGAAGCGCGCGTGACGGCACCCGCCTCGACGTTGGCGCTCGAGCGTACGATGACGCCGGTCATCGGCAGCACGCCGAGAAAGCCGCAGAGCGTATTGCCAACGCCTTGAGCGACGAGCTCCCGGTCATATTGCGTTCGGGGACCACGATGCATCTGGTCGACCGCGGTGGCGCATAGGAGTGTCTCGGCGCTGGCGATGAAGGCGATTGAAATTGCACCGATGAGGATTGCGGGCTCGACGATGCGCATCAGCTTCTCGGTCGTGGGCAGGATCGTCACCGACCAGATGTTGCTGGGCACGTCGATGTAATGAATTTGGTCGAGCTTCAGGACGGCTGCCGCAAGCATCCCAACCAGCACGCCGACGAGCGGCGCCGGGATGATGTGCCAGCTCTTGGGCGTCAACCAACCCCAGAGCACAATCGTTGCGATGGTGAGGAGACCGATTTCTCCCGCGGCCAGGTGTTCATCCCCTGCCATGACGGCGTCTATCACGGCACCGGGAATCCCGATCAGATTTTGGATGCCGGTGCCGATCGGCTTGTGGTCGAGCATCACGTGAAACTGCGATGCCAGGATCAGGACGCCGATCCCTGCGAGCATGCCGTAGATCACTGCCGGCGAGACGGCACGAAACCACTGACCGAGCTTGAAGGTGCCAGCGGCAAATTGCAGGAGGCCGGCGAAAAGTACGATGACGCCCAGCATCTCAACGCCCTGCTCCTGCACGAACTGGAGCACAAGCACGCTCAGGCCAGCGGCCGGGCCACTCACCTGTAAAGGCGAACCCGCCAGAAATCCGACGACGATGCCTCCGATGATCCCGGTGATGATGCCCGCGGTCGGCGGCATCCCAGAGGCAATCGAAATGCCCATGCAAAGCGGTAAAGCGACGAGGAAGACCACGATGGAGGCCAAGAAGTCCCGGCCAAAAGTCGCCGAAAAGCCGGCCGTAGACAGCTTCGTGGAAATCATGTTCATGCGTGGGCCCCCGACCGAGTCTGCGTTGTTCGAGCAAGCCAAGGACGCGGCCTATCGTCCGATTCCCCGGCTTTTTGGCTTGATCTTGAATTCCCCCGCCCCCCAAAGCCGCGCCTATGGCGATGCCTGCCGAGGCGAGAGAGGAGGCCCTTGGCCGGGCTTTGCGGCCCGACAGGACCGTTTTTATGCCTCTGGCCCAGGGCCCTGTCTACCCCTCGCCGCCGCATTATCGCCGTGGCATTGGGGCATGTGGGAGGCCGAAACAGCGGGGAATTATGCGGGTCGAAATCATGCGAATGCCAATCGTCATCGTCGCGCTGGCCTCTTTAAGCGCTTTATTGCCGGCCTGCGCCAATCCGGAGGCCGCCAAGGCCAGCCGCGCCGCGGCGATCGCCGAGGCTGACAGCGAAGACGATGCGCAGTGCCGTGCCGGAGGTGCCGCCCCGGGCAGCCAGGCCTATGACGATTGCCGGTCTCGTTTGGTGGAAGCACGCGCCAAAGCCGACAGTGCGCGCGAACAGAGAAAGGCCGCCTTCCAGCATACGACCGGCGCCGGGACCGAAGCGCTGAGCGGCCACTGAGCTTATTTGATCACGCGGAGATGAGCCCGGCGCGCGCGGCGGATCACTTCGGCCATGAGGCCTTCGAGATTATCGAGGTGGACGCCCTCCTCCACCACTTGATCGACGACAACGGCGACAGATGTCATCAACGCTTCGTCCTCAAGCGCGAGTTCGCGCTGCAGGGCATCCATCAGCAGAACCTTCGCGGCCCCGCGATTGCCCGGCACCTTGGTGACGGCCCTAGCAACGGCTTGTTCGAGTTTCGTAATCATGGCCTCGCCCCACGATGACACTATTATAAAGGCTGGGGCGGGACATAGAGAAAATATCTTTGGGTCGAAGGCGCCTAAGATGCCGCGCCGAGGCGACGCCTGCTAGCCAAAAAGCCAGTGCGAATCGTCCCTTAGAGCGAAGTTGAACACGCTCTCATCGAATCCCAGCGGGGCCGGCGCTTGATCGTGAAAAATATTCACGTGGTCGTTTTGAAACCCGCGCTCGGTGGTGGCTGGCGGGATGTCTCGGATCGAGGTCATCGAGATCATTCCCCTTGCTGACCTTGTGAGGCGAGCGATGCTTGCGTCCAAACTTGATGTAGACCATGGCGATCTCGGATTCCGAAGCGCCATCGCTCGCCGCATAGCTGAACTTGACCGTGCCCTTAAAGTGGCGGGGCGCGGTGTAGGTATAGCTGTCCATCCTCATCGACCACGAGACTGCCCCTGGCCGGCCCGCTGACCAGGATGGTCGACAGTTGCTCCGCAGTCCGCGCAGAGATCGTTGGCGAGAACGTCGACAACGATGGTCCGGCCCCTCGTCGCATAAAAGTCATCGACCGCAACGGGTCCGGTGTCTCCGGGATCGCCTTCACCCTCGCTTCCTGCCAGAGAAACAATCAGGTCGGTAAAGTCGAGATATTGGATGTTCTTCAGGATGTCGGTACCGTCCGGAGCGCCGGCGCGGAGATCGACAATCGTCCATGTGTTGTCGGCGTTCATCACCCAGGAAAATTCGAATGAAGAGCCCGAATAGACGGCGGTGTCCGCGCCGAACCCGCCATCGAGGATATCGTCGCCCTGGCCTCCCGTCAGAGAATTGGCAGCGATGTTGCCGACAATGACGTCGTCGCCAGAGCCGCCGATCACATCTTCGATCAGGGAGGCCGGATTGTTGCGATAGAGCAGCGCGTTGGCGATGTTGCCTTGCGCATAACGCTGGTAGCCGAGGCTGGCAAGCTGCGCGGCCGAGATGGTCGACCAGCCGCCGGGTTGAAGATTGACGCTCATATCCGTGGCGTAATTTGAGAAGTCGTAGGTGTCGCGGCCGCCGCCATCCCAAAGCGTCATGAACACCCGGTTACCGATCGGCGCTCCTTGCCCCTCACCATTGATGAAGAACTCGCCCGTATCGGGATCCCAGTGGTACGTGGTGTCGCCGCTGTTGCTCTGATAGTTGGCGCCATACAGCGTTTGGAGCGCTGCGATGTCGTACATCATCAAGGTCTGCGGATAGCTCCAGGTGCCGTTGGTGTAGCCGCTCTTCGGGCCGCCGACATAGGAGCGGTAGCTCATCACCGAAAATTCCAGCGAATCGTGATCGTGCGGCATGGCGCGGAAATAGCCTTCCGCTTCATGGGGATGCTTCAGACCGAGCGCGTGCCCGATCTCGTGGATGAGGGTGAGATAGCCGTAGTTCCCCTTCTGGGGATTGTCGTAGAGAGCGAAGGAGTGTCTCAACCAAACGTCGCCGCCGACCTGCCCCTGGGACGGGTAGTAGGCCCAGGCGGTGCTGGTTCTGTTCGTTTCAGCGAAACGCAAGGTGGCGTGCTGGTTCTGGGTCTCGGCGATCTCGACGAAGTTGATGTCCGCCACCGAGGCGTAAAGATCGAGGATCGCGCGTGTGGCGTTTTCCTGGACGTTGTTGAATTGTCCGAATTGGGCCGAAGGCTCGCCGTAACCGTAGTTCTTGCCGTAGACGCGCGCGGCTCGTGGGAAAGCTGAAGGTGAGCGACTCCGCGCCCCATTTGACGCCGGAAAGTACGCCATTCACATAAGGATCGCCGGTCGGACTGACAGTGGCTCTCTTCGGCACGCAAACCTCCGCCGCAGGGGCAAGAGGCTTGGATAGCTAGAAGAAGTGAAATCGAACCTTTTGTCTGTGAAGTAATACTGTTCTATTCTTAGATAGATTTACTTAATAAGAGTATCAAATTAGCTTTCAAGTAAGCATAAATACTCACAAATATTGCATCAAATTTTCGAGAAAATGCGACAGACGGCCCTGCGCGGAGGCGCGGCCGTGCGCACGCGCACTTAGTGCGTGCGAACTCAGACGGAACGTCGAGAATTGAGAGGCCTAGTTGGCGCCGCCGCCGCTAATGGCAAAGGTCAGCCTGGCGCCGGCGCGGAGTTCCCACAGATCGTCGGCATCGGCGTTGGCCGGCGCAGAGGCCTACAGCGTATTCGACGGCAGGTGAACGCGTGCCGACGTCGGAGAAATAATCGGCCTCGGCGAAGGTCTCTAACCGACTGCCGTTTCCAAGCCTGAATTTGAGGCCCGCGCCGAGCTGGCCGCGGAAGCCGACGCCGTCGTCGGAGTCGTTGATATGCGCTTTGAGCGGGTCCGGCCCCGGGGCGAATCCGCCGGCCGACGCGAATTGAACACGCCGTCGGAATCGAAGCCGTAGACGCCGGCGCCCAAGCGGCCGACCAGCGCAACGTTTTGCGTGATCCATTTCTCAGGCTCGGCGGCGAACACGACGCCATACATCCAGCTGTCGACATCGCCGGTGCGCCGCGCGCAATCGCAAGCGCCCCACGCGCTCTCATCCATGGCGCGAATGAAGGGATTGATCACCCAAGTGATCGAGCTGGTCTCGTTGTAGATCCTGTCGCGTTCGAATTTTAGACCGCCTTCAGCGGAGCTAAAAGAAGCTCCAGCGCGGCCGCGATCATCGAACGCGGCGACAAGAGCAGTGGCATCCACAGATGTCAGACCAGCCTGTCCCGTGGGCTTGGATTTCTGCGAGACGCTGTCGTCCGCCTCCCAGAACTGCGCGTAGCCTTCGATCCGTTCCCACCAGGTTCCATCGGTCGGTTGAGGCCTCGCATAGCCGATGGCGCCGCCGGCGAACCAGCCTTGGTCCGGAGAAACCGTCACGTCGCGGAAGCGGCCGGGAACATCGGCGATGCCGAAGCCGGAGATGTCGCGATCGTCGAGGAGGAGATAACCGCCTTCGCCGGAGACATAAGTCCCCTGCACGGTCGGGGCCTTGCCCATGTCGCCAAAGGCGTAGGCAGGCGCGGACGCCAGAAGCGCGCTTGCAAACGCAGCCACGGCCAATTTGCGGTTGTTCATCCCGTCCCCCAATTCCTTATTTTGTTAAGTATAGACCCCATCGACGGCCGCCAGCAAAGGACTGAGGGGCTTTCAGCTAAAGTAATGGGCGACAGATGCAATTCTGCAACAGGAGAAAATGGCGGAAAACAGCGATTTTTTGGGCCATGAACAGCAAAAGCCCGGATGCAATTTCGCATCCGGGCTTTGGCCACATGAGGCTTCGCAATTGCGGCCTAGAGGACAGAAGTCTCCGTGCGGCGAAGGTGTGCAGCCATTCAGGTACTGATGACGAGATCCGCCGTGGCGTTACCGGTTCACTCGGCCTGGAATGATAGTCTCGTTGCCGCCGACGTCTGGAACCACGTGCACGCTGTTCGCCACGACACGACAGCGTTGCTGCCCGACGCGAACAGCGAATGTCGCGTTCCAACGCTCGGTGTTGGTGTTCGCATCGATGTCCCCAAGGTCGATGACATCGCCGCCGACGGCATTGGCGCCCTCGAAAGTCCAACGATGACGTCGGCGGATCGCCAATGTCGAGCATTCTCGCTCGACGGCGTTGAAGTCGAAGATATCGTTCGTCTGGCACCGCCAACCAAGAGATCGCTGCCGTCGCCGCCAATCAGGATGTCGTTGCCGTCGTTGCCGAACAGCAGGTCGTTGTCCGCACCGCCATCCAGCAACGTGCCGTCCGCATCGCCGGCGATGACATGGAGACCGGCCCCTTCGCGTGTCGTTGTCTCCCTGGTCGACACTGATCGTGTACGAACCGCTGCCGAGCGCGTAACCGGCGAACGAACCGCCGTCGAAGGAAATGCGTTTCGATCTGGAAGCCGGCCGGATTGTCTTCAATAGTGATCGACAACGGTGATCGTGTTGGCCGTTGTAGGTGATGACCAGGTTGCCCTCATCGTCGTCTGTCTGACTGTCGGAAATGTTCAACGCCGTCAGCGCCGCACCGTTCGTCTCGATGACGATATGATCGGTTCCTCCAGTTTCATTGATCGTGTCGCTGCCGTCGGTGAGACCGAAGAATAGGTGTCGTTACCAGCGCCGCCGTTTAGCGTGTCGGTGCCGATGCCGCCGAACATGAAGTCGCCGGCGGTCCCACCGGTCAGATTGTCGTCGCCGCCGAAGCCGTACATGGCGTTCGGCGACGACGCGAGCGGCGCCGTGACACCGATGTTGTCGCCACCGGTGCCAAGATAAAGGCCGATGACATCGTCGGAGCTGGTGCCATCCGTCACCTCCAAGGTGCCGGAAAGCGCGGCAAGTTGCTCGGTGCGGCGTGATCGAGTTGGCGCCCGGTACAAGCGGCGGATTGCCGAAGGCATCGTCAAACGCAGCAGGCGTATTGACCAGGTCGAACGTCGCGCTGTCCGGATCGGTGATCGTGAAACTGATCTGCGTCGCGGACACAGTGACGTCCGTCACCGTCACCGGCTCGGGCTGGTTGATGATGTTGATTTCCAGATCCGCCGTCGATTGGTCGCCATCGTTGTCGACGATGACATAGGTGAAGGTTTCCGTGGTGTTGGCGTTCACCCCGTTCGGATCGACATCGTATTCCCAGGCGCCGGTGGCAAAGTTGAAGTCCAACGTCCCGCCGTCCGGCGTGGTCACCGACAGAACAGCGCGTATCCTGCGGCACGGCCGGGCCGGCACTTGGCGTGATGTCGTTGGTGTTGGGGTCATAGGTGTAGATGATGGCGCCAACCTGGATCGACAGGATGCGTCCGCCGTCCGCGCCGAAGACATCGTCGTCTACAGTGCCAACCAAGCCGTCGTCGCCCAAGCAGCACATTGCCGGAGGCCGAAGCGCCGATCGATCCAGTCAAGGCATCCGCGCCAGGTCGTTGATGTCCGTGACGATGATGACGTTCGGGTCAGTAGGCCGCGCTGGCGTCGTTATCCGCGTCGTACGGATTGTCGGCGGTTTCTCCGAGGCCCGTCCAGGCGATGGGCTCGAGCTCGGCGACGTCCTCTGCTCCTAAGGCCGCCAAATCCGAACGCAAGGGATTCGTCGAAGCCGTTGGTTGTGAGGAAATTGATCCAAGCGGTTTCCTCGCCAATGCCTCCGACATCGGTGTCGTCCTCGTCGATGCCATTGGAGCCGGTCCCGTTGGTTTCATTGGGCTCGCCGTCCGACAGGTACATGAGACAAGCTTGCTGCCGCCTGGAGGCGGAGCGGTGAAGTTGGTGGTCACCGCCGCGATTGCGGCGTCGTAGTCGGTCGCGCCATCGGCGATGAAAGCATCGATGACGGCGAACGCCGCGTTGAGATCCGTGAACCAGCCGCCGACGGGACCGGCGTGGAACGTGGCAGTCGCTGGAGAACGAGACCAGAAAGACTGAATTGACCGAGCCGCTGTTGAACAGCACCTCGACGGCGTCTTTGACCTGCTGGAAGATGCCCGCCATGCTGCCCGAGCGATCGATGGTCAGGACGATGTCGCTCTTGACTTGCTGGCCTTCATCGATGGTCGTCGAGTCGTCGACCGCCGTCGGCACATCGTCGATGATATTGACCGAGAGGGTGGCATCGGTGAACTGGCCGTCGGTATCCGTCAGATGGACGGCGAAGTCCTCGAAGATGTTGTTCTGGCCATTGGCGTCCGGGTAAGTCTCGTTGTCGAGCAGCGTGTAGGTGTAGCTGATCACACCGGTTCCGGAATCGTAGCCGGTGATGCGTAAGCGTGTTCCCAAGCGGCGTGGGGATGACCACGTTTGGCCCACCTTGGAATACTCCATTGAGGATCACGTTCACGCCGTGCACGGTTAGATCATCGACGCCGTCAGGCGCCGAGATGTTGAAGGTGCCCCCTTGGGTGGTGGAATTCCTTCGCCGTGTCGGAGCCTTCGGATTCGCCAACACCACGCGCCGCCAGCAGATCGTCCTCGTCAACCGAGGTATCGCCGCCTTCCGCCGAAGGCGTCAGGTTGGTGATCTCAGGCGGGCTGTCTTCGATCGAGATGGTCAGCGTGGTATTCGCCAGATCGCCATCGGCGTCCTTGATCGTATAGGTGAACACATCCTCCACGCCGCCGGGCGTGTTGGCATCGCGAAGGTAGCTATAAGAGCCGTCCAGAATTCAGTGTCAGCTTGCCGTAAAGACCTTGGATTTGAACGCCGACAGTTCCGGGGCTGTCCAGATCGACGCCCGTGTTGCCGTCGTCAACGCCAACCACCGTGACGCCATCGGCGCCAGGCGTATCCTTACCACCGTCGAGCTCGGCATCGGTGATGACATTGCCGGTCGCCGGGCCAAACTCTCCAGCCGGAATGCTATCGGTGTCCGCAACCGCCGTCGGCACATCGTCAATGATATTGACCGAGAGGGTGGCATCAGCAAACTGACCGTCGTTATCCGTCAGATGGACGGCGAAGTCCTCGAAGATGCTGTTCTGGCCATTTGCGTTCGGATGGGTCGTCTCGTTGTCCAACAGCTTCATAGGTATAGGAGATCTCGCCCGTACCCGGGTTGTAACCCGTAATGGTGAGGGTGTTGCCGAGCGCGGTCGGAGATCACGACGTTGGGAGCGCCCACGAAGGCGCCGTTGGTGATCACGGCAACCCCAGCCACGGTTAGGTCATCGACGCCGTCGGGTGCGTTGATCGTGAACGTGCCGCCCTGGTGGTCGATTCCTTCGCTGTGTCGGAGCCTTCAAATTCGCCAATGCCGCGCGACGCGAGCAGATCGTCTTCGTCGACCGAGGTGTCGCCGCCATTGGCCGAAGGGGTCAGGTCCGTGATCTCCGGAGGTGCGTTGCCGATCGCGATCGTCAGCGTGGTATGCGCCAGATCGCCGTCGCCGTCCTTGACCGTATAGGTAAAGACGTCGTTCACGCCGCCGGGCGTGTTGGGATCGCGCTCGTAACTGTAAGAGCCGTCCGCGTTCAAAGTCAGCTTGCCATAGTCGCCTTGGATTGCCACGCCGACCGTGCCGGGGCTGTCCAAATCGACCCCGGTATCGCCGTCATCGACGCCAACGACGATGATGTCGCCGTCCGTGCTGCCGGGATCGGCGCCGTTGTCGCCGTTGGCTTCCGCGTCCGTAATAACATTGCCGGCAACCGGACCGAACTCGCCTGCCGCGATGCTGTCGGTGTCGGGTACGACTTTCGGACCATCGTCTTCGAGTGATAAACACGCCACTCCCGATATCGCGCGATCAAAATCGGTGTCGCCATCCCCATCGGTGACCGTCGTGCACGACCAGCAATGATGCGCCCTGGCTCGAGAAACATCTCGCCGCATCGTCACGTGTCGCCATCGTCGGGGTTCCAGTGTTGTGAGGTGCGTGAAGGTCGACGACGACGGTGTTCTAGGTCGCTGGGCTGATGGCCCAACAGTTTCGTGCCGTCAAGGCGATCTGGTGTCCGCCTTCCGGACCGTGGTTGAGCTCAATGCGTGGCGCCCTGTCCGAAGCCATCGGCGATCTCCGTCGTCGTCGGTCGCCGGTTTCGAGCGCGAAGAGGTCTGATCGCGACATCGTACGCCCGGTCAGCTCAAGCCGGTATTTCGTGGATGGTCGGTTGATCGTCGGCTCGAAGCTCCACGGGCCGATGACCACCGGGTGAAAATCGTCGATCGCCGGCAGTTGCCGCCGTCGCCAGCCGTCGGGATTGGGCGTTGTCGTCGACCACCATCGTTTGGCGCACGGCATCGGCCAAGCTTCGATTCCGGAAGGTCGTCGATAACATCCACGGTGACGTCGCCGGTCGCCTTCTTGTTGTTCTTGTCGGTGGCGGTGACGTGAATGCCGGTGATGTTCGATATTGTTGGCGCCCTGGATGTCGTCATGCGGAAAGGCGTCCGTCAGCGTCGCGGTGATCGTCGGTGTAAAGTGCCACCGGGACCCACCTGGAACGGGCCGGCGAGGGTGAGGATGATGGCAACGTCACCGCCCGGACCACCAAGATGGCCCTCGAGCTTGTGGCCGGTGGCGTCAACCGTCCAGGTGAAGACCGAACCAGTTTCCGCGCCGCCAACCGCGATGTCACTGGGATTGGTGAACTTGATCGTCTTGATCTTCGCCGTGCCTGCCGTGAACGACAGCCCGTTGCTCTGCTGGGTCTCAGTCGTGTCGACATTGTTGCCGTTCGAACCTAGAACGTTGGCCGCCGCCAAATCGGCGCCGTCCTTAATGAGATCCATCGCCCTTTCGAACAGCGTCAGCTCTGGCGCGCCTTCGACGGAGGGACCGATCTTCTGACCGGGACGCGGACCACCACCAGGCGGCTTCGGCTTAACCGGGCAAATGACGAGTTTCGGTTTGTGCTTATGCTTGGCCATGGCGGACCTCCAGGTGAATCGAGACAACGGTGAGTTCGGCCCGATCGAGGTCGGACCAGCGGATCGCCTGCCACGCCGGGGGACGTGTCAGGGCGGCAAAAGAGCTTGCGAAATGCGGAGGAGCCATTTCGAGCGCGCGCGTTGAGCGCGCACAGAACTGGCGAACTTCAGGACGTAAAATCACTGGCGTTCTCTCCCCTGCGTGCATGTCGAAGACGCTGCGCGCAGCCCATCAATCGGAGGCGTTATGAGACCGGCCGGCTCGGGCAATGGTCCGCAACGATGCCTCCGTTCACTTGGTGTTAACGGAGTTTCTCCGGCAATAAAAGTTAAAATTATTCAATTTTTAGAAGTATTGTTAAGGGTTCAGAAAGTCAAAGATTTCAGTCGCTTAGAAAGGAGCGACGAGAGCGCGTTCGCGGCGCTTCGGGGCAGCATGTCGATCCCCGCCGCCGAGCATACGTCCAGTCGCAAAATTGACATTCGGAGACCCCGTGGGGCAATAATTCGCGCAATATTTGCTTCTAGTTTGAGGCAACGTGAATTTCTATTCCCATATATTTGTCAGTCTATTCCAATCTATTTGGGCGATGAAGCTTTAGGGACCCGCCACGCCGGCCGCGTAAAGACGATGTGTAGTCTTTGCGTAACGGCTGGCGGAGCATGCCAACCCTATCGAAAACGCCCGAGGAGGCCGGCGAGCAGCTGACCCGAGATGAGCTTTCTTGGGGGGCGGAGCTCGGCCAGACCGTCACCGTCAGCTACGGGTTCCGGGCGTCGGCCCCCAGTTACAATAGCGCCAGCCATAACCAGCAGGGGACCTTCACCCCACTCTCCCCCACTGACATTGACGCGGTCAGTCGCGCGCTCAACCTCTGGGCGGATGTCGCCAACATTAACCTCGTCCGGGCGGACGACGGCGATGGCTATTCAGACCAGGCCACAATCCTCTTCGGCAATTACAGTTCGACCTCCGACGGGCACATGGCGTTTGCCTATTACCCGGATCCGCAGAGCACCGGCGGGTCATCCCAGTCCGGCGATGTGTGGCTGAACCAACGCTACTTCGATTCGCCACAACTTCCGGCCGGCTACAAATTCCTCACTCTGGTGCATGAGATCGGCCACGCGCTCGGCCTTGAACATCCCGGAGACTACGATGCCTCCGACACCGAACCGGTGAGCTACGACAACTCCGCCGAATATATCGAGGACAGCCGGCAATATACGGTGATGAGTTATTTCTCCGCGGCAAACACCGGCGCCTATCACGCGGAGGCCTATGCCAGCACGCCATTGATGCACGATATCGTCGCGCTGCAGCGTCTCTATGGCGCGAACCTCTCCGCGCGAAACGGCGATACCGTTTATGGCTTCGGTTCGAACGCCGATCGCGATGCGTTTCACATCGGGAGCGCCGAGGACATCGTGGTGTTCTGTATCTGGGACGGCGGCGGCATCGATACGCTCAATCTCTCGGGATATGCCCATGACCAGTCGATCGATCTCGGTCCTGGCACGTTTTCGAATGCCGGCCGACTCACCGAGAACATTTCGATCGCTCCCGGCGTCATTATCGAAGCTGCCATCGGCGGATCCGGCGACGACCTGATCAGAGGCAACGATGCGGCCAATGGCCTCTATGGCGGCGCCGGAGCTGACAGGCTGGAAGGCGGGGTCGGGGCCGACACGCTTATGGGAGGTGCCGGCCGCGACATGTTGTTCGGTCAGGACGGCGCGGACCGCTTCATCTTCACCGCGTCGTCAGTCGGCAAATACCGCGCGGCGGACTTCGTCGCCGACTTCAGCGATGCGGACGGAGACAAGATCGACCTTACCGCGATCGACGCCAAGAGATTCGTGAAGGGCGATCAGAAATTCCATTTCATCGGCGCGCATGAGTTCACCGGGAAAGCCGGCGAGCTCCGCTTCGTCAAGGGCAAGGTGCTGGGCGATGTCAACGGCGACGGCAGAGCGGATTTCAAGCTGGCGGTGGACGGGTCCGATTTTGCCGGCGGGGTGGGCTCGAGCGATTTTCAAGCCGCGCCGTTCAAACTGCATAGCGACGATTTTATCCTCTAAGCACGGCACTTGGCGGGAAGACAGGCCCAAGCGGCGTCGTGCCGCCGGGCCTGTCTTGCCGAACCGTTAGAGGACGAAGTCGCCCTTCACCAGGTGGGCGACATTGACGATGATGGCGAAGTCGGCAGTGCCGTCGCCGTCGGTGTCGCCTTCCAGCGTGTGGGTGGCTGTGTCGAAGCGGAGCTGCGCCGCCGTGCTGCCGAAGGCGCTTGATTGCCGATGAAGGTGAACGGCCTGATTGCCGTTGAGCGCATGTCGTTGGCATCGATCAGATGCAGGTCGATCTTGTCGTGCTGGCTATGCTTGAAGTCGACAATCGTGTCGGAGCGTCGCCAGGCTGGCATCGTCGACAAACTGCGAGAAGATGAACTTGTCGACGCCGGCATTGCCGATCAGCGTATCGGTACCGAGGCCGTCGGTGATCTTGTCGTTGCCGGCGCCGCCCCGGAGGACGTCGTGCCGTCGCCGCCGCTTATTCTATCGTTGCCGGCACCGCCCTTGATGATGTCGTTGCCGCCGAGGCTCGAGATCTTGTCGTTGCCGGCTTTGCCGGAGATGGTGTCTTCCTCACCGGTCGGCCTGAACTTCAGCTTCGCCGTCGCGTCGATCTTGTCGTTCTTGACCGAGCCACTGATCGACTTGCCGTCGACATCGGTGACGGCGATCTGGTAGGTATGTTCGGCGGTTTGGAAGTCCGAATCGGTGACCAGCACGCGGATCTCCAATGGTGAGCCGGTCTGTTCAAAGTCGAGCGGGCCGTTGACGACGAGCTTGTCGCCTTCGATGCGGAAATGACCATTGCCGTTGTCGAGCAGGCTGAAGGTGAAGTTGTCGCCGAGGTCGGTGTCATCCGTCGACAGCGTGCCAATCTCAAAGCCGTCGATGCTGTTCTCGGCGACTGTGGTGTTCGAGAGCAGGACGTCTGTCGGCGCGGCGCCGATATCGGTGTCCACCTTGAACGAGAAGGTTGCCGAGGCGGCGCTCTCATTATTTGCCGCGTCGATGACCGTGGCGGTCAGGTTATAGGTGAGGCCGTCCGTCAATGGATCGGGCGTGATGTCGACGAAGCCAGGTCGCCATCGAGATTGCGGCGGCGAGGAGGACTGCCGCGCCCAGAGCCACGCCGTTATTGTAGAGCTGCACCCTGTCACCCTCCACGGCACCGGTGCCGACCAGGCTGACGCGCACCGTGGGCTCCGTGTCGTTGGTCTTGCCGTTATTGTGCGATATTTCCGACGCCGGGAGTCTGATCGTCCTCGACCTGCGTGATGGACGGCGCGTTCGGCGCGATTTCATCGAGGTCCGTGACGCTGATGGTGACGTCTTGGTGGTGTCGTTCAGCCCGTCATTGGCGTGGACCGTAACCTCGTAGTCGTTGTCGGCGTCGAGATCGGCGGGTTTCGAAGTCCGGTGAGGCGATGAAGGTCACCTCGCCCGTCGAGGTATCGATGTTGAACAAGCCGGCGTCGTCGCCGCTTAGCGAGTAGGTGATCGTGTTGTTCGGAGCCGTGGCGTCGTCGTCCGTGGCATTGGCGTCGTAGACCACCGTGGCGGTCGATACGTCTCGGCCGTGCTCGTCGGTCGCGGTGGCCTCGTTGCCCGCGGCATCCGTCGTGGTCACGGAGGCATGCACGTTGCTGTCGGCCGCAAGGTCGCTGCCATTGACGTTGATGCTGAAGACCCCGCCCGTCGAGGTGCCGGTATAGGTGATTGCCATTCACCGTCAGGGTGATCGTATCGCCGTCGGTCAACGTCGCCACCGACCGTGCCGGTCACCGCAACCAACCCACCAACCTCAGCCGCGTTGATCACATTGTCAGCCGTGATGTCGTCAATGCTGATCGAGGCTATGGGAGGCGTCGTGTCCACCGTGTAACCCTGGTCGTCGGTCGCGGTGGCGCTCGTTGCCCGCCGCATCCGTCGTGGTCACGGAGGCATGCACGTTGCTGTCGGCCGCAAGGTCGCTGCCATTGACGTTGATGCTGAAGACCCCGCCCGTCGAGGTGCCGGTATAGGGATTGCCATTCACCGTCAGGGTGATCGTATCGCCGTCCTCAACGTCGCCACCGACCGTGCCGGTCACCGCAACCAACCCACCGGAACTCGCTCGCGTTGACCACGTTGTCAGCCGTGATGTCGTCAATGCTGATCGTGGCGCGCAGGCGCAGATCCAGGGTCGATCACTGGCCGTCCGCCGTCGTCGTGATCAAGTCGCACGTCTGTCGCGATGGTGACGTTGACGCCCGTGCCGTCAGCCGGCATTCGCGTCAGCGCATCGTAGCCGTTCTCAGCGTGCTCGCCGTCGGCCCGACGACCAGGCGCTGCGTCACCGGACGCGATGTGATGCTCGTAGCGACGCCGACAGCGTGTCAGTGCCACGTAGTCGTCGTGGTGTTGGCGACGATTCCACCGCCATTGCCGGTGAGTCAACGTCAGCCGTGCCTGAGCCGGCTATCGTCGCCGAAGTGGTGCCGCGTCATCGATTGCGACCGTTGCCGCCACGGTCGACGTCTCGGCCGATCATCTGATGACCGTGATCCGTCGGTGATATGGCGTCCGTAGCGTATCGATCGCAGCGGCGTGGGCGCCAGCGTGTCGACCGCCTGCACCGATTGGTCAGCGGCCGTGTTCGGATTGCCCGCCGTGTCGTTGGCGACGCCGGCCGCGACGATCGACCGTCATGTTACCCTCGACGCCAGCGGTCGGCGTGACGACAAGCGTATAGGTGTCGCCATCGAGACGCGATGAAGGTGCCCTTGGTGCCGTTGCACGACGCGTGATGTCGGTCGGCGTCGAAGCCGGTGACGGTCTCGCTGAACTGGAAGGTATAAGTGACGCTGCCGCCGGCGATGTTGGCGGTGCCGGGCTCATCGTCGGTGATCGTCAGCGTGGCGGAGTGTCGTCCGGTGATAACGCTGATCTGGTCGCCGGTCTCCGAGATGCTGGTCGCCGTCACATCTGCAAGGTCAACGCAGTGTGGCTGATTGGCCCAGACGTCGTGCTGGCTCGATAGATGAAGGTGTGATCGACACCGGAAATCGTCGCATGTGAAGCGCGACAGTGTCGCTCGCTCGTCGAACGATGTTGACACGCAGGTACTGAACAACGGCGGCGACGTCCGCAGAGTGACGTAGGGCCTACAGCCGGCCACCGAACGTATTGGCATCGTCAAAGGTGATAATGCCGCCGCGTTGACGATTCGGTGTGAGGCTACAGCGGTGTTGGTGTGCAGCAGTAGCGTGGAATTTGTCGCGCCATCAAATCGCCGGCCGTTGGGAGCTGCGCGCTAGAGAAGTTGCGCTTTTCACTCGCGCCCGCCGTATGCCCCGCCGTGAAATCGGTGATGACGTCGTAACCGGAAATGGTGCCGGCCATTCCCGTTCCACCAATCGCGATGCTGCCGTCTCCGGAATTGAAAACGAAGACGTCGCTGTCGGCTCCACCAGTCAAGGTGTCGCCGCTGCGTCGCCGGTGATGGTATCGGTGCCCGCACCGCCGTCGATCGTGTCTGCGCCATCACCGCCCGTGATCGAGTTCACCTGCGCGCTACCGGTGATGGTGAACGCTTCGGTCTGGTTGCCGAGATCGATGGTGACGGCCAGAGCAGCGCTCGCCGCGGAGACGTTCTGGACGTTGGTCAGGCTGCGTTGGCGAGGCCATTCAAATCGGTCGAAGGTCGCCGTCAGATTGATGGTGTTGGCGCCGGTGCCGCGAATGATTGTTCCGGACGCGCACTGACGATGTGGCGTTGATGGCTGATGCGCCGCTGAGCGTGACGGTGTCAGTTGCCATCGTCGAGCCGGTGAGGCTTCACGACGTCAAGCCGCGCCGGTCAGCGCGCTGGCAGTTCTCGTGCGGAATCGAAGTCGTACCGTCGCTCGGTGAGGCGAACTCGACCGACGGCGCATCGTCGCGGCGCTCCGTGTCGCCACTCGGACCAATGCTGGCCCAACCGCCGCCCATTGACGACTGCTGTGCGAGAACTAGGCGTGTCTGAAGTGTTGTTCGCACGGTGAGGTTCGGGATTGGTCGGCGAGCACTTGTACGATGCCTGCGGTCGTCAGCCAGATCGTGTCTCGTTGCCGTAAACGTGCTCGTGGATACGATAATTGCACCCGAAGCGGCCGCCATTGCCGCCGATTGAGACAAGATCGGCCGCGGGTTTGGACGTCGAGTTGATGTGTCTATTGTAGGAGAAGGTGTGGTTGTTCGGTGACGACAGCTCGGTAAATGTCGGTTGTACCCCACACCAGTTTCGACATCGACAGCCATGACACCCTCGTAGGTTTGAATTGCTGCTGTCGTCAGCGGCGCCTGTGCCGCGATGAAACGTTCCGTCCCAAAATCCCACTTGCCGCCTTCGCGATGCGGCGCCGATTAATCCCGAGATCGCGGCGATTTCTGCTCCTGTCGCGCGCTCCAGAGCCTCGACAAAGCAAGCGCCCTGCCAACCCGCCCCCGTCTCGCAAGACCAGAGCAGAATCGTGCCGTCGCTGCCCGAGCGCGTCGCCGATCTGGGCGAGCTCGGCTCTGTGATCCTCGATCGTCTTTATATTGAGAGGGCCGCTCGCGAAGCGCACCTCGCCGGGGGCGCCGTGCGCCACGATATGGATGGCGTCGAGCCCAGCGCTCCCCTCGAGCACGGAAGCGATCTCGGCAAGCGCGTCGCGATCGCGCGGCAGTAGCACCGCCTCGATGCCGGGCCGCGAGGCCTGCGACGAACAGGTCGAGATGGGAAATGGCGGGATCGATGAAGGCAATCTCACGGAAGGCGCAGCTCTTCATGGCGGAGACTCTCTCTATCTGTGTGGGAGACGGTTCGGACGGAGCGCGACGCTGAACACACGCGGCCGTCGGTGAATGTCTGATTCGTGGGAGCTAAACAATGCGTGGCGCATCGCAGAGGCGACGCGCGGCGCGAGCGGGCGACCGACTAAAACTTCACGCAACAGATCCTCCCTAATCTGCAGTGGCGCCGCGAAACCGAAGAAGCGAAGCGCGCCCGCCCGCGCGCGTTGCACGTTCTCCGCGAGTGCCTCGCGTTAACGCCTTGTTAGCCAAGCTAGCCCGGGCCCATGACGGGTACATCCCCCAAATGGGGTAAAATCGAATTTTTTTTAAATTGTTGCTTAATTGTCGTGACCTTGGTGTCACAAAACACTAGCTAATCGGGCGCGACTATTCGCAGGTTTCCGCCCCGACCACTTGATCGAATTGTGGGGTTAAGTCGAACTACTCGCGACTTCCATCAGCAGGACAGCGAGCTGAGCTTGACAATTCGTCTGTGTCTTCGAGAACACTGACTTGAGTTGTGTTCTGGCGGTCTGCACAGTAATTCCGTGTGTGTCCGCGATATCTGCCAAAGGCTTGCCACAGGCAATCCCCATAGCAATGCGTACTTCGGCCGGCGTGAGGTTGAAGCGCGAGCCCAACACTATTTCGTCTGGGAGTTTTTGCTTCTTTTGGCTTGCCATTGGTCGATCCAACCCTACGAGATGGTAATAATCGCCGCTGAGCCTTACCAGACGTCAAGACTTAGATGCTTGTGTTGCTCGGCGATGCTTTAACCAAGCTCAACATATGTTTCGGCGAGCGCCTAGTTACAAGTCCGCCACGTTAATCAATTTCATTAAAACGTAGCCACTTACCCCATTTGGGGGGTGCGTTTGCTTAATCAATTCCCTAAAGTTTGATTAATATCTGGGCTACCGCCCGCCAGCGGGGATGTGTCATGCGTAAGTTTGTTCCCTAGCAACGAGTCTGCTCGTCTCGCAGTCACTCCTATCGACACACGCCTCCCCGTCACCGTGCTGTCCGGATTTCTCGGCGCCGGCAAGACTACCCTTCTCAATCATGTTCTTAACAACCGTGACGGGCTGAAAGTTGCAGTCATCGTCAATGACATGAGCGAGGTGAACATCGACGCCGCGCTTATCGAACGCGGCGGGGCGAACCTGTCGCGTACCGACGAGACGCTGGTCGAGATGACCAATGGTTGTATCTGCTGCACGCTTCGTGACGATCTCTTGAAAGAAGTGCGGCTCCTCGCCGAAGAGCGCCGCTTCGACTACCTCCTGATTGAGTCGACCGGCATCGCCGAGCCGCTTCCCGTCGCCAGCACCTTCGAGTTCCGCGACGCAGACGGCAGATGTCTTTCCGATGTTGCTCGTCTCGACACCATGGTGACGGTGGTCGACGCGGCAAGTCTGCTTGCCAATTATTCCTCGGCCGCCTTGCTGAAAGATCGCGGCGCGGCCGCAAGGGACGATGACGAGCGCTCGTTCGTGTCGTTGCTGGTCGATCAGATGGAGTTCGCCAACGTCGTCGTCCTGAACAAGATCGACCTCGCGACCAAGGACGAGGTGCTTGCCGCGCGCTCGATCATCCGCTCGCATAATTGCCGAGCCCAGATCATCGAGACCAGCAACGCCAGTATCGCTTTGGGCGAAATCCTCGATACACGGCGCTTCAGCTTCGAAGCCGCGCGCCGCCATCCCGACTGGTTCAAGGAAGTCAACAAAGAGTATCACCAGCCGGAGACCGAGGAGTACGGCATCTCGAGCTTCGTCTATCAGGCGCGCGAACCGTTCGATCCGGCGAAGCTGCACGCATTCTTCAATAGCCCCTGGACCGGCGTCATTCGCGCCAAGGGGTTCTTCTGGCTGGCGAGCCGCCCGCAATGGATTGGCGAGCTGTCACAGGCCGGCGCGCTGATCCGCCATCACGCGGTTGGGCGCTGGTGGGATGCGATCCCGCGCAAGGACTGGCCGAAGGACAAGGATCTCGTCGAGCGTATCCAAAAAGGCTGGCATCGGGTGTGGGGCGACCGCCGCCAAGAACTCGTGTTCATCGGTACGCGCGACATGGACAAGGCCGCCATCAAGGCGGAGCTCGATGCCTGCTTGCTGAAGCCGTCGGCGGCCGGCTTAGCCGACAGAAGCGCCTGGTCGAAGCTGCCGATCCGTTTCCCAATGGGGCCCCACCGAGCCAAGCGTGAAACCCTCCGGACCTGCGCTGCCGGGCGTCAGGTCAACGACGATCGGCGCGGCAAACACGCGCCGGCAAACGTTGCTGAGGCTGTGTCGTGACCCTCTCGATCGTTGACGAGAATACCATCAATCGCACCTCTACCGAGATCTGGGACGATCTCGGCCTCAATCCCGGCGGCGATCCGCGCGAGGTGTGGGATGCCGACAGCTCTGATCAGATCGAAGGTTTCGCCACCGATATCAGCGTCAATCACGGCACGACGGTCGACTTCAAGATCAACGTGAACGCCAACCCGGACGCCAGGACGTCCCCTACCACATCGAGATCTATCGTCTCGGCTATTACGGCGGCGACGGCGCACGGCTGGTCTAAAGATCGAAGGGCTCGTACCGGAAACGCGCAGCCCGACGCGATCATGGATCGACGCCACCGGCATGGTCGATCGGCGACAACTGGAGCGTCTCGACGGGATGGGCCGTGCCCGCAGACGCGACTCCGGCGTCTATCTCGTCAAGCTGGTGCGCGAGGACAACGGCGCGACCAATCAGATCCCGTTCATCGTGCGCGACGACGATGCGGCGACGAAGAGCGACATCATCCTGCAGACCTCCGACACGACGTGGCACGCTTATAATGGCTGGGGCGGCAATAACGGCGAGGTCGCAGGCGAATTTCTACGGCGATCCGAGCGGCACTCATCGATCATGACGATCGTCGCCGATCCCGGTCTCGGCGCGCAGGACCGCGCCTATGCCGTCAGCTACAACCGTCCGTTCCTGACCCGCGACGGCGGTGGCGCGGCGTCCGGCTGCGCAGGACTATCTGTTCGGCGCCGACTACGCGGCGATCTACTTCCTGGAGAAGAACGGCTACGACGTCTCTTATATCTCCGGCGTCGATACCGATCGGCTCGGCGCCGACTATCTGATCGGGCACAAGGCCTACATCTCGGTGGGCCACGACGAATATTGGTCGGGCCAGCAGCGCTTCAACGTCGAGGAAGCGCGCGATGCCGGCGTCAACCTGCTGTTCTGGAGCGGCAACGAGGTCTACTGGAAGACGCGGCTCGAGGCCTCGACGGTCACCATCGACGGCTCGCCTACCGACTATCGCACCCTCGTCTGCTACAAAGAGACCTGGGCCAATCGCGATCCCATTCGCGGGTCCCGAGGACTACGCCAATATCGATCCGGCCAACGATTGGACGGGCACGTGGCGCGACATGCGCTTCGTCGACGCCGTCGATCTCGAGCGGCAACCACATCGCCGGCGGCTCTCGCTTCGATGCCGCTCTCCGGCAGCGAGGCCGAATTGCAGCTGCATCACCGGTGCAGGCCCGGAGAATTCGCTGACAGGCCAATTATTCGGTCCCGACGGCACGGGACAATTCGGTGCGGCGCTCGACGTTCCCGCGCGCCTTGGCGGGCTTGCGCGTGTGGCGCGACACCACGGTCGCGGAGACCGGCGAGCTCGATTGCGCCGGGCATCCTCGGCTATGAGTGGAACACCTCGCCCGAGGACGAGTACCGGCCCGACGGTCTGATCGAGCTTTCCGAGACGGTCGACGTGCCCTGGAGCAGCATTCTGATCGACCAGGGCAATTTGGTGCAGCCCGGCGTCGCCACCCACAATCTCTCGCTCTATCGCGCCGAGAGCGGCGCGCTGGTGTTCGGCGCCGGCACGGTGTTCTGGAGCTGGGGCTTGAGCGACCAGCACGATACCTCGCCCTATGGCGCCAGATCGAGAACGTCGGCGCTGAAACAGTTCACCATCAACATGTTCGCCGACATGGGCATCCAGCCCGGCGTGGCGGATGCGATCCTGACCTCCCAAGGACTGGTGCGGGCTACTCAATCGACCGACCACATTGCGCCGACCACGACCATCTCGGTGCTCGGACCAACCGAGGTCACCGAGGGTCAGATCGTCACCATCACCGGTACGGCAACCGACAATGACGGCAATCCCCTCACCGACGACGGACAAGTCGCGGCCATTGAGGTCTCGACGGATAACGGCGTCACTTGGCATCCGGTCACCGGAACGACGAACTGGACCTATAGCTGGCAGGCGCAAGGCCCAGGCAATCACACCATCAAAGCGCGTGCCGTCGACGACAGCGTGAACCTTCAGACTTCCAATATTCAGAGCGTGGAGTTGAGTGTCATGGCCGAACCAGAGTTCGCATCTGTTCTCTGAAACAGATTTACCGGCGGGATCCTCTTTCGGGGATGAACCTACTGTGGAATTGGGCGTCAAATTCCAAGCCTCGACGTCCGGCTTCATCACCACGCTCTTATTCTATAAGGCGGCGGGTGAAACAGGTGAGCACGATGGCCATTTGTGGACCTCCGACGGCACGCTCCTCGCCACGGTCGATTTCGAGGCAGAAACAGCCAGCGGCTGGCAGACCGCGATCCTGGACACGCCGATCGCGATCACAGCCAACACCACCTATGTCGCGTCCTACCACGCGAATGTTTTCTATGCCTTCTCAGCCAACTATTTCACGACCGCTCACGTCAACGGCTCGTTGACCGCGTTGGCCGCCGGCCCCGGTGAGCCGAACGGCATCTATCATTATTATGCTAGTCCTTCAGACCCCGCCGCGTTTCCCGATACCTTCTTTGGCGCACCCAACTATTGGGTGGATGTCGGCTTCGTTGCGTTCACCGGTGAGAACTTTGCGCCGGAAATCACCTCGGGCAGCGGCAACACCGATGTTGCGAGCGTGTTCGAGAACACGACATTCGTTACCATTGTTGCCGCGGACGATGCGAACGATGGACAGTTCCCGGTCTTCAGTATTGTCGGCGGCGCAGACGGCGCGTTCTTCCAAATCGATCCCAATACCGGCGTCCTCACTTTCATCAACGCGCCAAACTTCGAGGCGCACGCCGATGCCGATGGCGACAATGTCTACGAAGTGACGGTGCAGGCTTCGGACAGCCTGGAGCCAGGCACGCTGTTCGACCAGCAGACCATCTCCGTCACCGTCACCGATACTGTCGAAGTCGGGTTCGAGGGCCACGAGGTCAAGGCCGAGTACATCTTCGGTGACGACCCGGACGATTTGATCGCCTTCCCGCCGCCGGTCAGCCCCGGCGCGAGCCAGACGGCTGTCGTCGACGTCACCCCGGGCGCCGTCGAGTTCTCCGAATTGCCGTTCCACGACGCGGTGGAGCTCGGCAACGGCCAATATGGTTTGGCTCGTGTCGATCTCGAGGAGACCACCGTCCTGGTCGAGTTTACGCTCGACCCGGCGGTGTTTGGTGCCGAAGGGGACGTCACCTTTTCGAATCCAGGCTTTAATGGCGTTCGCATCAGCGATTTCGGTGGGACGCTGGATAGTATTGTTGGTGTCAGCATTATCGACCAAGCCGGTCTCGCCACGCCGCTCACGCTCGCCAATCTGATTGTCACCGCCAATTCGATTTTCATCAATTGCAACGGCAATAATCGGCAGGTCGACTCCGACTTAGGCACGCCCGGCATTCAGCCGACCTTCGTCCTGCTGTCGGTCAATTTCAACGACGCGCCGATCATCATTTCGGATGGCGGCGGCGCGACGGCGACGATCCAAGGCGTAGACGGCCAAACCCTGGTCACGACCCTTGCGGCCACCGACGCCGACAACGTTCCAACACAAATTCAAACGCTCACTTTATCGGTCGCCGGCGGTGAGGATGGAAGCCTGTTCCAAATCCTCAATGGAAATGAGCTGCATTTCATTACCGCGCCCGACTTCCAGTCCCCGCCTCCGGCTGGCGCCACGCCAGGCTATCAGGTGCTGGTACAGGTTTCCGATGGAGCCGGCGGCATCGATACGCAGCTCATTACGGTGAACCTCGACACCGACGCGGATGTCGGCGACGATCTCTCGGTCTCGGTTGCCGACGAGCTGGTCAACAATGCGGAGAAGGGCTCGGTCGCCTACACGGTGGACGGGCTCGATGCCGATGCCACGGCGACGGTGACGTTCAGTGACGGCGTCAACAGCGTGATCGGCGTTGGCGGCCTCGCCGATCTCTCGACGCTGGATGACGGTCCGATCAGCGTGTCGGTTTCCGCTACGGATAATGCCGGCAATAGCGCCGACGGCGTTGGCGACAGCTTGACCTTGGATACCGATGCTGATGTCGACGACGATCTTGCGGTCTCGGTTGCCGACGATCTGGTCAGCAACGCGGAGAAGGGCTCGGTCGCCTACACGGTGAACGGGCTCGATGCCGATGCCATTGCGACGGTGACGTTTAGCGACGGCGTCAACAGCGTGATCGGTGTTGGCGGCCTCGCCGATCTGTCGACGCTGGATGACGGTCCGATCAGCGTGTCGGTTTCCGCTACGGATAATGCCGGCAACACCGCGACGGGTGACGGGGATTCGCTGACCTTGGATACCGATGCCGATGTCGACGACAATCTCTCTGTCTCAGTTTCCGACGAATTGGTCAGCAATGCGGAGAAGGGTTCGGTCGCCTACACAGTGAGCGGGCTCGATGCCGATGCCATTGCGACGGTGACGTTTAGCGACGGCGTCAACAGCGTGATTGGCGTTGGCGGCACGGCGGACCTGTCGACGCTGGATGACGGTCCGATCAGTGTGACGATCTCGGCCCTCGACGCTGGCGGGCAACACCGCGACGGGTGACGGGGATTCGTTGACCTTAGACACCAATGCGGATGTTGACGACGACCTTGCGGTCTCGGTTTCCGACGAATTGGTCAGCAATGCGGAGAAGGGTTCGGTCGCCTACACGGTGAGCGGGCTCGATGCCGATGCCATTGCGACGGTGACGTTCAGCGACGGCAACGGCCATTCAGTAGACGGTGTCGGCGGCCTGGCCGACCTGTCGACGTTGGATGACGGTCCGATCAGTGTGACGATCTCGGCAACAGATCTGGCCGGCAACACGGCGCCCGGCACGGGCGACACGACTACGCTCGACACGCTGAACCCCGACCGTGACGGTGGACATTGCCGATGCGCTCGCTTGAGCGACACGCGACAACAGCTCGACCGTCACCTTCACCTTCAGCGAGGCGCCTGTCGGCTTCGACGCCAAGCGACATCACCCGAGCAATGGCGCGATCAGCGATTTCCAGGTGATCGATCCGACCCACTACAGCGCGATCTTCACGGCGGATGACGGATTCGAAGGCAAGGCTCAGTCTCGGTCGGCACCGACTGGACCGATGCGGCCGGCAATGTTGGCGGCACCGGCTCCGATAATGTCACCATCGACACGCTGAACCCGACGGTGACGGTTGCGATCAGCGATACGTCGCTCAACGACGGCGACAGCGTCTCGGATGTCACTTTCATCTTCAGCGAAGTGCCGGCGAGCTTCAACGCGTCCGATATTACCGCGGTTGGCGGCGCGATCAGCGCTTGACGCAAGACCTTGGACTCGATCCGAGCGGCAAGACCTATACGGCGACCTTCACGGCCGATGACGGCTTCGAGGGCAACGGCTCGGTGACGGTGGGAACGGATTGGCAGGATGCCGCAGGCAATGCCGGCGTGGGCGGCTCCGACACCCTGACCATCGACACGCTGAACCCAAGCGTGACGGTGAACATTGTCGACGCGCTCGTTGAGCGATGCCGACAACAACTCGCAAGTGACGTTCACCTTCAGCGACGCGCCTGTCGACTTCGACGCAAGCGATATCACGCCGACCAACGGCACGATCAGCAATTTCCAGGCAACCGGCGATCCGCTGATCTATACAGCGACCTTCACTGCTGATGACGGGGTGTCAGGCAACGGCTCGGTATCGGTCGGCAGCGACTGGACTGATGCGGCCGGCAATGCGGGCAACAGCGGCTCCGACACTGTGGCCATCGACACGCTGAACCCGAACGCGCCGACAATCCTCCTCGCCGAGGACAATGTCGGGGCCGACACGGGCAATCTGGCAAGCGGCGCGACGACCGATGACCGCAGGCCGGTGTTACGCATCGGACTCGAACGGCACCAACGCTGTGGCCGGCGACAGCGTGCAGATCTTCAACGGCGTCGATTTCCTGATCGCCGCGGCGATTTCCGCCAACGACCTCAACAACCACTATGTGAGCGTCACGCTGCCGGAGTTGGCGGACGATATCTATGATTTCAGCGCCAAGGTGATCGACGCTGCCGGAAATACGGGCGACACTTCGGGGGCGTTCGCGCTCAGTGTGGAGGCCGATACGGGCTTCCCACCCACCGCTATCGTTTGACGAATGACACTGTTGCCGAGAACGCAGCCAACACATTCGTGGGAACGTTTTCGGCGCTCGACCCGGATGCTGGCGATACCTTTACCTTTACACTCGTCGACGATGCAGGAGGCCGATTTCGCGATTGATGGCAGCAGCCTTGCGCACGATTGGCGCGCTCGATTTCGAGGACCAAGCGAGCTGGATCGATCGAGGTTCAGGTCACCGATTCTGAGAACAACACGTTCCAGGAGACGTTTCACATCCAGGTCGGCGACGTCAACGGCTTCACCATCAAGGGCTCGCAAGGTAACGACGTCATCAGCGCGACGAAGACGGTCGCCGGACAGCATAAGGCGACTCCAGAAGCGGACACGATCCTTGGACGCGGCGGGCAATGACAGGATCGACGGCGCGGGTGGCAACGACACGATTCGCGGCGGTGTCGGCGACGACAAGATCATTGGCGGGCTCGGCGTCGATCTCCTCATCGGCAATGCCGGCGCTGACAAGTTCATCTTCAGAAGCGTGGCCGACAGCCTGGTCGCCGATGCCGACACGATCAACGGCTTCAGCCATAGCCAGCACGACAAGATCGATCTGCATCTGATCGATGCCGTGGACAATTCGTTTCTGGCGGGCAATCAGGCCTTCCACTTCATCGGGACCATCGACTTCACCGGCCTCGGCGCGGCTAGCGCTGGTGAACTGCGCTTCGACGCCGATCGATCACAAGGTTGAAGGCGACATCAACGGCGATGGCACCGCAGACTTCGCCATCAGCGTCAACGTCGCCAGTCTCGTGAGCGGCGACTTCATCCTTTAGCCGAGGAGGTAACGTTCGCTTCTTGAGCGAGGATTGGTGGGCGCAGTAGGACTCGAACCTACGACCCGCTGATTAAGAGTCAGCTGCTCTACCACCTGAGCTATGCGCCCTTTTCCGCATGGCGCCGAAAGTCGAAGACTTTTCGGCTAAAATCATGCGTCAAAGCTAGGGACCTAAAGCGAATGAGGCGGCAATCCAAGCGGATTTCGCTTTAGGGAGACGCTCCCTTAAACCGCCAAGCGCGCGATGTCTAGCAAAGTTGCGAGGGCATTTTCACGCGGGCAGAGGCTTGGCTTCGCCGCTACCAAAAGGCGCCAATCTCCTCGCGGCTGATGCGCGTCCGCCTTGTTAATATGGGCATTGAGCACGAGGCCGAGCGCCACCATCATGGTCAGCATCGAGGTGCCGCCGTAAGACACCAGCGGCAGCGGCAGGCCGACGACCGGAACCAGCCCGGTCACCATCGCCACATTGATAAAGACATAGGCGAACAGCGCAGAGACCCATGCCGGCGGCGACCAGCCGCGCGAAGCTGCTCCGGCATCTGAGCGCCATATAGGCAATGAAGAGCAGCGCGAGAAGATAGAGCGCAAGGAGAAGGATCGCGCCGAAGAAGCCCATCTCCTCGGCGAACATGGTGAAGATGAAGTCGGTGTGCTTCTCGGGCAGGAAATTCAGCTGGGCTTGCGTGCCTTGCATGAAGCCCTTGCCGGCAACGCCGCCGGAGCCGATCGCGATTTTCGATTGGAGGATGTGATAGCCGGAGCCGAGCGGGTCGCGCTCGGGATCGATGAAGGTGAGAATGCGCTCGCGCTGATAGTCGTGCAGCCGCTCCCAGACATGCGGCAGCGCCGCGATCACACCTGCCGCACCGGCGATGAAATAGAACCAGCTCACGCCGGCAAGAAACAGGAGACCGAAGCCGATGATGCCGAACAGAGCCGCGGTGCCGAGATCGGGCTGATCGAGCGCAAGCAGGATCGGTGCGGCGATCATCAGCAGCGGCACGATCAGCCAATGCGGGCGCGAGACCTTCTCGGGCGGCAGCCATTGATAGTAGCGGGCGATCGCCAGCACGAGCGCGACCTTCATCAGTTCCGAGGGCTGGAAGCTCGTCTCGCCGACGCCGAGCCAGCGCCGCGCGCCGCCGCTCTCGACGCCCCAGAACGATCACGGCCGCGAGCAACAGAAGCGCCAGGAGATAGGTCGGATAGGCCAGAACGTATCAGCCACTTAATGTCGAGAAGCGCCACGGCGAACAAAATGCCGAGTCCGATGCAATAGCGCACCACATGCCGGCTCGCCCATGGATCGAGCGAGCCGCCGGCCACCGAATAGAGTGCGGCGACGCCGATGCCGGTGATGGCGGTGATGAGCAGCAGGAACGGCCAGTTGAGCTGCAGCAGTTTCTTGCCGAGCGCGGGCCGGGCAAGATCGAGCGCGCCGGCGAAGATCATCCTCATAGCAGTGCCTGCCGATTTGACGGAGGTGCCGCGTCACGCTCGCGCGCGACGAAGACCGGCTTCGCCAGCGGATCGCGGGTGAGGAGCTCGGTCATGACGTCGTGCACGATCGGCGCGGCAGCCTGTGCTCCCCAGCCGCCGTGCTCGACGATGGCCGCCATGGCATAACGCGGAGCGCCAACCGGCGCGAAGGCGACGAACAGCGAATGCGGCTCCGCCTCCCAACCCGTTGGCGGGTTCTTCGCGCTGTGACTGAAAGCTTGCGCCGTTCCGGTCTTGCCGGCCATGAGCACGCCGGGAATGGTGAGCGCCGAGCGCGCGCCGGTGCCGCCCTCATTCACCACCGCGCTCATGCCATCGCGCACGAGTTGGAGGTGGACCGGGTCGATGTTAGCAGCGGACGAGGCTCGGGGTCGTTGAGCCTCGTGGTGAAGCGCGGCACGACCGCCCTTCCAGAAGCGATCCTCGCGGAGACCACGGCAAGCTGAAGGGCGGTGAGCGAGCACATAGCCCTGCCCGATACCGCAGCTGATGGTTTCGCCGGGATACCAAGGCTGACCGAGCGTGGCACGCTTCCATTTGGTGTCGGGCATCACGCCTTCTTTCAGTCCCGCCAAGCTCGCAAGGGTAGGCCTGGCCGAGACCGAGCTCGCGACCGGTCACGGCGAGCTTGTCGATCCCCAGCCGTTTGGCTGTCTCGTAGAAATAAGTATCGCAGGAGTGACAGATAGCTTCGTGCAGCGCGATCGGCCCGTGAGCCTTCCAGCAATGGAAGAAATGGTTGCCGAACTGCATGCCGCCGCTGCAAACGATCTTCTCGTTAGGCTTGATCACACCCCACGCGAGGCCCGCAGTCGCAGTGACCACCTTGAAGGTTGAACCGGCCGGATATTGTCCGCGAATGGCGCGGGCGTTGAGCGGGTCGTCGGGCGCGTTGGCGATCTCCGCCCAGGCCTTCGCATTGACGTTGAAGCTGATGGCGTTCGGATCGTAGGTCGGCGTCGAGGCCATGACCAACACGTCGCCATTCTGCGCGTCGAGCGCGACCACGGAGGCGCGGCGGTGACCGTCGATCCGGGCTTGGGCAAAGGTCTGCAACTCGCGATCGATGGTGAGGACCACGTCCCTCCCCGGCGTGCTTGGCTTGACGCCGAGCTCGCGCAGGATGCGGCCATGCGCGTCGACCTCGTAATCGATGCTGCCGGCGAGCCCTCGCAAGTCGCGGTCGAGACCCTTCTCGACACCGCTCTTGCCGAGCCGGAATCCGGGCAAGCGCGGAGCACGGGGTCTTCGTCGACCTCGCCCTTGGCGGCCATGCCCATATAGCCGGTGATATGCGCCATCTCGCGCGGGAAGCTGTAGAGGCGGTTCAGCGCTTTGTCGGTGCGCACGCCGTGAAACTCGGGACTCAATATATTGAGCAGCGCGAATTGCTGCCAGGGAACGCCTTCGGTGACGAGGATGGGGAGATAGCCGCTCTGGCGTCTGGCGTGCCGCAACACCCGGTCGCGGTCGGCATCCTTCACCGGAACGATGCGGGACAGCGCAGCGAGCGTGGCCTTGAGGTCCTTACAGAAGGCAGGCACGACGAGCACGCGGAGATTCTCTCTGTTCTCAGCGATCGGCACCCCGAACCGGTCAAAGATTTCGCCGCGAGCCGGCGCCACCAGCTGGACACTCAGCCGGTTTTCTTCCGAGAGAAGCTGATAGCCGGAGGTGTCGAGGACTTGCAATTGACGCAAACGCCAACCGAGAACGCCAAACAGCGCAGCCTGGCCGGCGCCGATCAGCAGCGCGCGCCGCGAGAAGCGCAAACGTTCGCTTCGGTCGCTCTCCGGGTCGCTCATGCCGGCGCCCCATAATTCGGCGCACTGCGAGACAGTTTGCCGACGCTACGAAGTTTTCGCAGCCAGTAGAGCAGCGCTGGAAATAGCGCGAACGATGCGGACGCTGCGATGACGAAGGGCCAATGATCGATCCAGCGGAAGAAATAGAGCGACCCCAGCAACCAGCCTAACGTCGCGAGCAGCGTGATGCATGGCAGCCAGGCAAGCCAGAGCAGGTAGAAATTTCGCTGCACAGCGAGCGGCCGAGCGAGCGCTCCGGCGCTGGCGGCGAGAAGCGCCATCAGACCCCAATAACCGAGCGGTCCTCCCGTGGTGACGTCGGTGAGAAGGCCGAACACCATGGCGGCATAGGCTGGCATCTCGGCCCGCAGCGCGCGCCAGACGAACACCATGGTGACCATGAGGAAGGGAAGAATGAAGGTGGCATCGGCCGGAAGGCCCAATGGCAACGTCGTCGACAGCACAGCAAGCAAGACGGAGAGTGCCGGAACGATCGCGTTCATTGTTGGCTGCCGGCCTCCGGAGATGGGTTCACCGTCGCGGTCGATACCGGAGCGATGTCTTCCGCCTCGGTGTCGAGAGCCGTCGGCACGGCCGATAGCGGCTTCGGCGAAATCGCCGCTGGCGGATCGACGCTCACCAGCGCCGGTGAATCGAAGAACAGCACGCTCACGGCGTCGAGACTGCTGAATTCGACATGGGGGCGAACTTTGAGAGCGCCATTCGCGTCCGTCACGATGCCGACCCGCAAGCCGCGAGGCAGCACGCCATCGCTGCCCGAGGTGTAGACCTCGTCGCCGGCATAGAGCGAGGCGCCCTCGGCAAGGAACTCCAATCGCAACTCGCCGCTGTTGTCGCCGGAAACCAGCGCCCGCGCGCCGGCAGGCCCGACCAGAACCGGTATGCGACTGTTGAGGTCGTTGAGCAGCAGCACCCGCGACAAGGCTCCGCCGGCATCGACGATACGCCCGGCCAAGCCCTCGCCGCTCAGCACGGCGTAGCCTACCCGCATGCCTTGGTCGCGACCGAGATTGATCAGCACGCTTCGCGTGAAGGGCCCGCGCGCGTCGGCGATGACATTGCCGCTGACATAATTCAGACCGGTGTGCTCGACGGCATGAAGCAGCGCCTGCAATTGACCGACCTTGCGCTCGAGCTGCTTGGCGCGCCATTCCCATGTCTTCAGGCCTTCGTTCTCGGCCTTCAGCCGATCCAGCTCGCCGAACATCGCGGTGTAGTCGCGAGCGCGGTCGATGCCGTGGCGAAGTTCGGCCACCGGAGTCGAGGCGGCGCTGAAAAACGGCGCGGCAAAATCGGCCAGGCGATCGCGCGCATCGAGAATGACGCTATGATTGATGCGGCTCAGGACCAAAAGAACGACGCAGAGGAAGTAAAGCCCGAACACGAAAAGCTGGCCACGACCCCGAGACGTCGTGGATCCGCTCCGACCGAAATAGCTGCGCACGCGACGCATCAATGTTGTGGCGAAACGTTACCGATAGCGTTCCGCTTCCCCGCTTCGCTCGCGCGACAGGCGCGCGATGCCATTCTTTTCTCTGTTCCCGATCACGGTTTGATCAGGAGATCTCCCAACGTATCGAGTCTTTCGAGCGCGATGCCGCTGCCGCGCACAACGCAGCGCAGCGGATCTTCCGCGATCTTGAATTTGATTCCGGTTTCATTGGAGAGCCGCGCGTCCAAGCGGTCGAGCAGCGCGCCGCCGCCGGTGAGATAAACGCCAGCCTCGCAGATATCGCCGGCAAGCTCGGGCGGAATATCGTTGAGCGCGCGCTGGATGCCGTCAATGATCAGCTGGAGCGGCGGGCTCAAGGCTTCCGCGATGTCATGCGTTTGCAGTTTGATCTCGGTCGGGAACCCGCGCTGGAGGTCGCGTCCCTTGATGTGGACGGCGACATGGGTCCCGTTCACTTTGTTGATCGCGGTTCCCGCTTCTTTCTTGATGGCCTCGGCGCTGGCTCTGCCGATGAGAAGACGGTGCCTGGTGCGGATATAGTCGATGATCGCCTCGTCCATCGCGTGACCCGCGGTGCGGAGCGAGTGCGAATAAATCACGCCGCCGAGCGAGAGCACGGCGATGTCGGTGGTGCCGCCGCCGATATCCACGATCATGGAACCGCGCGGTTCCGAAATCGGAAGGTTGGCGCCGAGTGCCGCTGCCACCGGCTCCTCGATGACGTAAACGCGGCGCGCGCCGGCGACGAGGGCTGCTTCATAGACAGCGCGGCGTTCGACCGGCGTGGCGCTGGCGGGAACGCAGATCATGATGCGCGGACTGCCGAAGCGCCTATGGCCTTGGGCCCGGCGGATGAAATGCTTGATCATTTCCTCCGCGGCGGCAAAGTCGGCGATGACGCCGTCGCGCATCGGCTGGACGGTTTCAATCGAGTCCGGGGTGCGGCCGAGCATCGATTTCGCTTCATGGCCGACAGCGATGACCTCGCGGCCGTTCTCGCGTTGGGCAATAGCCACAACAGAAGGCTCGTCGAGGACAATGCCCCTCCCCGGCACATAGATGAGCGTATTCGCAGTGCCGAGGTCGATGGCCATGTCCGTGGAGACAAAGCCCATTACGCGCGAGAACATTCGCCGCCCCAAACTGGCTCGCTTTGGAAGAGCCACTGAACGCCGCCGCTGGAAGAGTCATGTTGCGTCAAAACTGCGTGTTCGGCAACGGCTTGGTTAAGAAAGAATGCGTGACGAGCGCCGAAAGTGGCTTCATTACAACTTTGCAATAATGCGATGGATTGCCAGCGTTTGGCCGCAAACTACAAATAGGGCTAGACGATGATTCCGGGGTTCATAGCCGGGGCCCGGTAATGCCATTCGGAGGGCAAGATGACCTATAGACGTTTGTTGACGATGCTTGTCGCGGTGACGGCTTTAGCTGCCGCGCTGTCAGTGCCCCGGCTTCCAGGAGGCATCTCTAATCTCGGCGGCCCCGCTGCGGCACAGCAATCCATCGATGTCGATTATTTCTACGACGCACTCGATGCCTACGGTGAGTGGGTTTGGCATCCGCGCTTCGGCTATGTCTGGTTGCCGGGCAATGTCCGCGAGAGCTGGCGGCCCTATACGGTCGGCCACTGGGTCTACACCGACGAGTATGGCTGGTACTGGGATTCCTACGAGCCGTTCGCCTGGGCGGTCTATCATTATGGCCGCTGGGGATACGACCCGGACTATGGCTGGTTCTGGGTGCCCGGCGACACTTGGGCGCCGGCTTGGGTGAACTGGCGCTATAGCGACAATTACACGGGCTGGGCGCCGATCGGCCCCGGCTCGGGCGGCTACGCCTACGGCGCGCCGGTCGATTACGACCCGCCGGTTGCGGAGTTCTTGGGTGTTCGTGCAGCCGCGCTACATGACCTCGCGCACGATCTACCACTATGCGTTGCCGGTGGCCGACCTCAACATCGCCTTCATCGGCGCAACCAACGTCTACCGTCCCGTGTATCGCACGGGCGTGGTGTTCAATTTCGGCGTGCCGCGCGAGCGCGTGGTCAAGGTGGTGAACCGGCCGATCGTGGTGAAGAAGATCGTCAAAGTCACCAACATCACCAACAAGACCGTCATCTACAAGAACGGCAAGCGGCAAGGCAACGGCATCAACGTGTTCGCACCGAACATGGCGAAGGGTGCGCAACCGCGCAAAGATCCGAGGCGCTTCGCGAGCTCGCCGACCCAGATCAAGATCAAGAAGACCACGCTCAAGACGACGATCAAGGGCGACGCGCCAAAGGGCGCGGGTAAGAGCGCGGCCAAGGTCGTGCCGATTTCGCGTGAAGTTGGGCCCGACGGGTTCAAGCCGAGGCGGAATGCCGGCGGCGACAACGACGCGCGCAAGAACGATAACAACAAGAACGACAAGAATGACAACAAGCAGAACCAAGCCAAGGGTGACGCCCAGGGCGGCCAGGGCAAGGGCGGCCGAAGGGACAAGGAGTATGCGCCGGACCGCGGCAAGCAAGGCGGGGCAAGGCAACAAGGCCGCCAACAAGAATGACAGAGACCGCAATGAAGCCAACGCGAACGGCAAGCACGGCGGGGCGGGCAAAGCCGACCTGACCCCCGGTGGTGGCGCCGGCGGTCAGGACTCGTCCGATGTTGGCGCGGCCGGTGTGCCGGCGCGGCAAGTCCAAGGCTCCGATCGGCAGTCCTCCCACTGGTGCGGCCAATGCCGACGATGGGCAGGCGGCGAAAGGTCAGGGCGGTGGCCAAGGTGGCAAGAAAGATAAAGACCGCGACAATCGCGTGGGCTCGCGCGAGCCTGGCGATGGAAAAGGTCACGGCCAGGGCAAGAAAGGCGGCGGTCAAGGTGGCGGCGGTCAAGCCAACATCCAAGGCGGCGACAATGGACCCGGCGGTCCCGGCCGGAAGAAGCAAGGCGGTCAGGGCCAAGGTGGCGGCAAGGCCAAGGCAAGCAAGCGCAAGGCGGCGGAAGGCGGAGGCGATGGCAAAGGCCAGAGCAAAGCCGAGAAGTGCAAGAAGAACCCGAGCCTGCCGGTCTGCCAGAATTAGTTTTTCACAAGGCATTCGACGAAGCGTTCAGAGACAAAGGCGGCTGGTCTCCCAGCCGCCTGTTTATTCGCATGCGGTCGAAGCATGCGGCACTTACACGGAGACCGAGGTTAAGTCTCAGGACGCGAGCATGGTCTCCGGCTTGCGGCGTCCCTCCCGGGCGAGCAGCTTGTTCGAGCGCGCTGACATAGGCGCGGGCCGAGGCCACCATGGTGTCGGTGTCGGAGCCCCTGCCCGTCACGGTCTTGCCGTCGGCCTCCAACCGCACACTCACTTCGGCTTGGGCGTCGGTGCCTTCGGTGACCGCGCTCACCTGGTAGAGGGGGAGCCTTGCGTCATGGGGGATGATGGCCTTGATCGCCTTGAAGATGGCATCTACGGGTCCGTCCCCGGTGAACTCATGGGTCTGCTGCTTGCCGTCGACATCGAGCGTGATGGTCGCCTTTTGCGGACCCCCGGTGCCGGCGATCACGGTCAGCGCCACCACCTTGATGCGGTCATGGGCAGACGCAATCTCCTGATCGACCAGCGCCTCGATATCCTCGTCATAGACATGCTTCTTCAGATCGGCGAGCGCCTTGAAGCGGATGAAGGCATCCTCAAAGGCATTGTCGCCAAGCTCGTAGCCGAGCTCCTTCAACTTCTCGCGGAAGGCGTGGCGGCCCGGAATGCTTGCCCATCACCAGCGAGGACTCCTTCAGAGCCTACGCTCTCCGGCGTCATGATCTCGAAGGTCTCGGCATGTTTCAGCACGCCGTCCTGGTGAATGCCGCTTTCATGGGCAAAGGCGTTCCGCCCGACGATGGCCTTGTTGTATTGCACCGGGAAGGCGGTCACACGGGAAACGAGCTTCGAGGCCCGTGTCAGCATGGTGGTGTCGATGCCGGTCCAGAACGGCATGACGTCGGAGCGGGTCCGGATCGCCATCACCACCTCTTCCAGCGCCGCGTTCCCTGCCCGCTCGCCGAGCCCGTTCACCGCGCATTCGATCTGCCGCGCGCCGGCAATGACGCCGGACAGCGAATTGGCGACGGCCAGGCCCAGATCGTTATGGCAATGGGTTGAGAGGATGATCGGAATCGGCGCCCGGAACCCGTTCCAAGATCGAGCGGATCAGCGAGGCGAACTCGTCCGGCGTGGCATAGCCGACGGTATCGGGAATATTCACCGTGGTGGCGCCGGCCTTGATCGCGGCCTCGATGCAGGCGCAGAGGAAATCGAGCTCGGTGCGGGTGGCGTCCATCGCCGACCATTCGACATTGTCGGTATAGTTCCGCGCGCGCGTGACCGAGGCGGTGACCCGCACCAGCACCTCCTCCTTGTCGATGCCCATCTGATATTGGCGATGCAGCGGCGAGGTGCCGATAAAGGTATGGATGCGGCCGCGCTTGGCGGGCTTGATCGCCTCGGCGCAAAGGTCGATGTCTTTCGCTTGCGCGCGGGCCAGCCCGCAGATCACCGAATTCTTGGCGCGGCGGGAGATCTCCTGCACGCTATCGAAATCGCCCTGGCTCGCGATCGGGAAGCCGGCCTCGATGATGTCGACGCCCATCTCGTCGAGCAGCTCGGCCACCTCGAGCTTCTCGTCGAAGGTCATGGTGGCGCCGGGGCATTGCTCGCCGTCGCGCAAGGTGGTGTCGAAGATGACGACGCGGTCCTTCTCGGAGCGCGCGGTCTTATGCTTTACGTTCGGAAGTCCATCGATCTCGTCCTTAAATCCTTGGCTCCCAGTCTAGCATGACGGGTAAGCCTGTTGAATTGTCTTGGATTTGTCTTGCGATCCCCTGAACGCCCGCCCGGCTTAATGCCGAGGCCTGTAAGGTGCTCAGGGGCGACTAAGGAGGAGTTTCAGGGTGAGATGCGCGAGCGGCGACAGGCGCGGAAGCGCCGGTTTTCGCCTGGATTTGCTCGCTAACGATTTGCATCGATCACCTTTAGTGGCCGGAACATAGGGCCAGAGCGCTTCGGGGCAAGAGGTAAGCCTCATGCCGGCTTGCTCGTCATGCCCGCGAAGGCGGGCATCCAGTAAACACTGGCGAGCGTTGTCGGTTACTGGATTCCCGCCTTCGCGGGAATGACAATTTGTGACTAAAACGACTTTCGGCTCAGTGTCGGGCGTTGCCTGTCATAGCTTGCACACTTTCCGGTCGAGGCCTCCAGCGCCCGATGCGCCGGACGCTGGCGAGATAGCAGTGAGGCGTTGCATCGCCGCCAGCAGCGCCGCGCAGCCAGATTGCATTTGGCGGCGGGACAGCATGCGCCAGAGCTGAAGCTCCTGCGACATACGAGCTCGGTAAGCGCAGAGTATCTCGTGAGTTGAGAGTTCTTCATCGCAACCGGCGAGCGTTTGCATGCGCTCGGCTTCATCCTGACAGGCTCGATCCGTCGATGACCGCGTGGGCTATGGATATCGGGAATGACAGCGCGAGCTCATCGTCGCCGCGACGCGGATAGCGCCCGGGCTATTGCTCTCTCCCCTCGCCGCTCGCGCGACGAAGGGTCATGGCGCGCCGAACAGCGCAGAGCCATGTCGGTTTCGCGCCCCCGAAGGGACGCGCGGGCGCCATACGGCGCGCCATGAGCGGCGTCGAATGCGGTGCCGGGCCGCGCTTTTTATCGGCGCATCGAACGGACACGCCATGCTATCAGCCAGCTCCTGGCAGGGACTCGTAATGGTCCCGGGCGGAGCCCCGACACTGCCCGGGTGCATCCTTGCGAGGGACGCGCGCGGGCGCCGCGACCCTCGTCCCGCGACACGGAACGCCTCATGAAGCGGCCCTTCAAGGACGAGGGTCGGGGTGAGGATAAGGGAGGTTTGGAGCGCGGGGATAAGTTTTGGGTCAGGAATGCGCTAGGACCGGTTCAGCGGAGAGGCTTTATTGTCCAAGATAGCAACCTTATAGCCAAATGGCCGAATGGCAAATGCCGCAAAGCTCGCTGCTAGTGCGCCATATGCATTCCACTTCGCCAACTCCTCAGGAGGTCGGACATGAAGTGAATCCTGGCTGTTGCGAATTTCCATTCGCGAGGCGACGAGAAGCAACATGCCTGCCACAAAAGTGGCGATAGCCACGATCGTGTCTGAGAACGAAATCAATGTTTTTACTCATGAGAAGCGTCTCCACTTTCACGCCTTCTTCTTCGAGCCATGGGGCGATAAACCTGCCCCCGTGTGAACTTGCCGTACGGCAGTGGAAATTTTGCCAGCTCCTTTTTCAAAATTCTGCATATCCGCCGAATTCCTGGACGAACAGCGCGTCCCCATCTTTGGGGTTGTTGAATATCTGTGCTCGGCGAGTGGGTCGCCCCGTCGACCGTGGGTCATACGAAGCGAACATCACATCGTCTAACTTGTGATGGCTCGCCGGCATGGAAAGCGCTTCTCATCCCAGAGGCAGCGTCGATGCCGTACAAAGGACGAAGCATCTCAGCTATCTCGGGAAGTCGGCATGAAGTCGATCATTCGTCGGATGCGCACCGTAGCAAGTTGCATTGGAAGGCAAATACGAAGTCGTGGGTGACATCCTGTCGATGAAGCAGTCGCCTTTCGCCCTTTGGCGCAGGCGGATCCGTTACCGCGCGCGTTACGACTTCGCGGTCAGCTCGTAGAGCGAAGTTCGTCGGGATGCCAGTCTGCGACTGTCGCAAACGCAGGCTAACGCGTCCCTGACGAGTGCTCGGTCACGTCTCCAAACATTGGATGACCCGACAGTCGAAACCGTCAGGCACGCCGTATCCACTGGTGAACGCACGGCGACAGATACCGGACTTGTGGAAGCTGATCTTCATGAACGAGGCAGGACCGTCGCGTGACGTGACATATACGTCGTCCTTGTTCGTAAAGATTTTCCACGCGCTTGATCGGGGCTCGATTTGGGCAACCGACGATGAAGCAGGCTTCGTGCTTGTTCGCCACCCTGCGGTGATGCTCTAGAAAATGGATGCGCGCACCCAACTTGCCCCATGCGGCTGCGTCCACAAACTTTGGACGCACGTGTAAGCGCCTGGCCGTTTGTATTTGTGTATAGATTGCTCATGTCGTTGGTTCAGGGCTCTGCGTTGATGACCCGCGTCTTGTGGCGGAGCAGAATGACTTGGCCCGGACGCCCGCTTAGTCGCTGCGTCGAAAGCTGCACGCGCGACGACCGAGCTACAGAGGATGCAAGCAACTACCGATTCTGAGGTTCTCTGTCGTGACGTATCCCACTGCTCAATTGTAAAGGTTAGCTCCTCAAAGTGCCCCTATCCGGCTTCTTAGAACATACCATGAACATCTACGCTCAAGCGGCCGTGGCACCTTTTTCAACATCCCTTATTAGTTGGGGTGGTTAGGGCCCCGCTAGTTGGGGTAGTTAGGGCCCCGCGCGACGCGGGCGTGTTACGGACCGGGCGGCTCGTGCATCTCCAATTGGTGCACTTGCTCGGCGGCGAGGAAATAGCGGTAAAACACCAGCGCCGTGCCGAAGGCGAAAAACAGAATGATGCAAAGGGCGACGGTGCGCCGGCTCATGGGTGCCTCCCGGAATGAAGCGCGCAGACAACTCGCGCGCTCCCGACTATAGCTCGCAATCGATCACGCGTCACGATGCGTCATCGCGCGGCTGCCCGCCCCTCGCGCACCGCGTCGACAATTTCGCGGATTGATTCGATCACGAGTTGCGGCTGCTGCTTGTGGATCTCGTGGCCGCTCTTGGAACTGGTGACGTGCTTTGCGTTCGAGAGTCGCTGCCGCTGTCCTGTTGACACGAAAGCGTCGACCATGATCTGCCGGGACCTCAGGCCACTTTAGATTGGATTCGAACGGTGCGGTTAATGGAAGACAAACCATTAATCCAGACGTGGGCGTTTTGCCAATAAATCGTCCCAGTTTCACTTACCATGTCGGCATCGGGTTCTTCGAGGGAGTTTACGATGACCATGCCAACGGGAGTGAGCGACCGTGCGACTGATCCAGCATCGCCGGGCCGAGACGCGCGACAGTCGCCTGCGCGTGCGGCCCATCAGGTCTCCGATCAAGAGGTGGAAAACGCAGCGCTAGCCGGTGCAGCCGCAATTCGACAGGTTATTGGCGAACGCAACGAGCTCCGCCGAGAACGCGACCGCCTGAGCGCGGTCAACCATGAACTTCGAGACCAAATCGGGAAAATCACAGTCATTCGCGACCAATCTGTACAATTAGCCAGTGACCTCTACGCTGAGTTGAATCAAATCCATCTTACGATTCATGCAGCCTTCGAAAAAGGCCGAGGACCGTCAACTGCGCCGGAAAATCGGGATGACAACCTGATTGATCTTGCGCGCCGCCTCTCGCCAGCAGGACCACGGTTGCAGGGCAAACGAGACTGATCGTGACTGCTCGCCCAGCGCTTTGCCAATCACGACGGCGATCATGGCGAGCACTATCGGGGCTTTCCCGAGTTGGTGCCCGTTCCAGCGAAAATAACAAACGTCATCCTGAGGTGCGAGCTGCCGCGCGACCACCTCAGGATGACGAGCAAGGTGCGTGGTCAACGCCTCAGTGGCGGGTGCTGAAGCTGCCGTGCTGCGCCGTGGCGGTGAGATCGGCGAACTGCTCCTGGCTCATATGCACGAGCGTCGCGTGGTCTCCGGCCTCGATATAGATGTCGGGCTGGTCTTCGATGCTGGCGTCGATCACCGTATCGAGCCCGTAGCACTCGCCGAGCGCGGGGATGGCGCCGCGCGCACAGTCCGAAAACAGCTCCACGATCTCCCGCTCGCTCGCCAGGCGCACGTCGTCGCCGAACTGCGCCTTGAGATCGGAAAGCCGGATGTGGCGCGAGGCCGGCAGCACCGCGACGGCGTATCCCATGTCGTCGCGAAGCAAGACGGCCTTGGCGACGCGGTCGCCCGGGATGTGGCAGGCTGCTGCGGTCCGCATCGACGAGTTGGTGGGCTCATGCGGAACCACGTCGTACTCGGCGTGCTTGTCGGTCAGGTATTTCTGCAATGTCTTGGCAATGGCCATGTTCCAGCCTCCTTCCGCGAATGAAAAGCCTCGCAGTCCGTAGGCCGCAGCCCCCCGATGCCATGAGATGCGGGCTGCTCGAACAGTAAACCAATTATAGGCCCATCGCCTCCCCGCCACAATCGGGTCGGAACGGTTCGTGTGAGGGCGTGCAAAACCTAAAGCTCGAAAGCGCTAATTCGGTTCCCGCGTGGGTGGGGACAGTTATCGAGCTGCCACAAATGCGTCATGGGTCCTTCATGCGGGCGATCTACCGTTCCCCTGTCAGAATGGGGAAAATGTAAATGTCAGCGTGGGTCCGGTTGGGAATCGTGATGTCGGTGGTCTGGATGATCGCCGGCGGCAATGCCGGCATGCATTTGGCGGTGTCCCCCGCAACGACCGCCTATCGCGCTGCATCGAAAGCAAGAGCTCCGACGAGGCCGTGTGCCTGCGCAATCTGCATCTCGATTGGGAGGCGACAAGCGGCAACCGGATGTCTTACGCAGCTCTTGGTGCGCTCGTGCCGCTGCCGCTGATTTGGCTGATGGCTTACGCGATCATGAGCGGGCGGCAGAGATTCGAAACCCCGTCGCTACGATATGAAGGTCTTCCCTGCGAAATCCGTAGCGTGATCTGGACGCGGCGATCTGTCTTTATTTTGGAGCATGATCTTTTTCGGAAAACCGGTTCCCACTTTTCCGGATCATGCTTTTCTGACGCATGATCTTCTCGGAAAACCGGTTCCCACTTTTCCGGATCATGCTTTATTGCGCCGCGTCCTGAACGTCCTGTCGCTCTCGCCTTCGCTTCTCGCATCCTCAAGCTCGACTTTGCGCGTGGTCTTGGACGCGAGCACCCTCGCCTCGTCTTTGGACGACACCGCGACGGCCGAAATGCCCTCGGGTGAAACCGTCACCACGAGATACGGCATGCTCGATTTCGGCGGATGATAGATCGCGGTCTTGGTCTTCTTGCCCATGGCGCCCCTCCCGTAATTGGCGGACTTATTCCGGTTGGTCGGTTCTAGCCATAGCAAGTTCCGCGCGCGATTAGTGTGACATTTGCGAGGTTCGCGCGAGCCCTGACTGTCATGAAACTGTCATTGAGTGCGACGCCGGCGCGCGCCCCTCTCAGGCGCCGTGGATTTCCTCGCGCAGCAACTCGAGCCGGAGCCATTCCTCTTCCGCGGCCTCGAGCTCGGCCTGACGCTTGGCGAGCTCGGCGCCCATCGCGGCGAAACCCTCGCGGTCGCGCGCGTAGAAATCGGGATCGGCGAGATTGCGCTCGAGGCGGGCAATCGCTTCGTTGAGCGAGGCGATGCGGGCTGGAGAAGTCTTCAAGAGATGCTGCTCGGTCGGGCTCAAGCGCTTGCGCCTGGTGTCGCGTGGAGGAGACTCCGCCGCGTCCGGAGCCGACGACGCCGAACGCGGCGCGGCGGGCTTCGCCTTGGCGTTGAGCGCTTGGACGCCCTGCCCTCGCTGCGCCACCATGTCGGAATAGCCGCCGGCATATTCGATCCAATTGCCGTCGCCCTCATAGGCGACGATCGAGGTGACGGTGCGGTCGAGGAAGTCGCGGTCGTGACTGACGAGCAGCAGCGTGCCCGGATAAGAGGCGAGCATTTCCTGCAACAGCTCGAGCGTCTCGAGGTCGAGATCGTTGGTCGGCTCGTCGAGCACGAGAAGGTTCGAGGGCCGCGACAAGGCATAAGCCAGCATCAGCCGCCCGCGCTCGCCGCCGGACAGCGCCTTGACGGGGGTGCGCGCCTGATCCGGCTTGAACAGAAAATCCTTCATATAGCCGATGACGTGGCGGGGCTTGCCGTCGATGATGACGCTATCGCCATGTCCGTCGGTGAGCGTCGCCGCCAGGCTCATGTCGGGATCGAGGCCTTCGCGGCGCTGATCGAGCGTGGCGATCTCGAGATTGACGCCGAGCTTGACGGTGCCGCTGTCAGGGGCCGTGCGCGCCGGTGAGGAGATTGATCAGCGTGGTCTTGCCGGCGCCATTCGGGCCGACAATGCCGATGCGGTCGCCATTGGCGATCTTGATGCTGAAGTCGCGCACAAGATGCAGGTCGCCGTAGCTCTTCCCGATGCGCCGTGCCTCGATGACCTTCTTGCCGGCTTCGGCGGCCTCCTGCACGGTGAGCTTGACGCCGCCTTGGGCACGAAAGGCGCGTGAACGCTTGCGCCGGTCGCGAAGCTGATGCAGGGCTTCGAGCCGGCGGATGTTGCGCTTGCGGCGCGCGCTCACGCCGTAGCGCAGCCAATGCTCCTCTTGCACGATGCGGCGGTCGAGCTTGTGGCGCTCGAGTTCTTCGGCATCGAGGACAGAATCGCGCCAAGCCTCGAAGGCGCCGAAGCCATCGTCGAGGAGGCGCGTCTTGCCGCGGTCGAGCCAGAGCGTGGCTCTGCGACAGATTTTCTAGAAAGCGCCGGTCGTGACTGATCATCACGATGGCCGAGCGCGCGGCGCGAAGCATCTTCTCAAGGTCCTCGATGGCGACGATGTCGAGATGGTTGGTCGGCTCGTCGAGCAGCAAGATGTCGGGCTCGGGCGCCAGCACGCGGGCGAGTGCGGCACGCTTCGCCTCGCCGCCGGAGAGCTTGGCCGGATCTTCATTGCCGGTGAGGCCGAAGCTTTCCAGCACGGCGCGGGCGTTATGCGCCTGGTCGCCAGGGGCGAGGCCGGCTTCGACATAGGCCGCCGTGGTGGCGAAGCCGGAAAGCTCGGGGTCTTGCGGCAGATAGCGGATGGTGGTCGAGGGCTGCACGAAACGAGTGCCGGCATCCGGGTCGATCTGGGCGTCCGCGATTTTCAGCAGCGTCGATTTGCCGGAGCCGTTGCGGCCGACGAGGCAGAGCCGCTCGCCGGGACTGATGGACAATGTTGCGCCGTCGAGCAAAGGCGCGCCGCCAAAGGAGAGCGTGATGTCTTTCAGAAGAAGAAGCGGCGGCGCGGCCATGGTTCGATGCCTTGGCCGATCACCGCTTGCGCTTGCGTGGCGCTTTTCGCGCGGGCGGGCCTTCGAGCTCGCCATCCGGCATCGCGATAAAAATCAGCACGGCGAGAACGGTCATGTAGAAACGGAAGGCCGGCTCCTGCCCGTTCCAGCTCTGCGATTCCCACATGTCGAACCATTCGCCGCCCACCACCATGAAGCCGAAATACCAGAGGACGAAAGGCGAGCAGCGAGGCGGCAACCGCGACTCTTGGCGCGATTGAACGCGGCGGCGGAGGCTTCGCGGCTACCCAGAGCTCGATAGGCGCCAATGAGGAACAGCGCACCGGTCACCGCTTCGGCCGCGATGATCGCGGCATAAGCGAGCTGCCAGAGGACCGGATTGGTGATGGCGCGGTACAGCAGCTCGTTGCCGGGGAAGGTCGTGTCCATGCTCATCACATGCTGCACGAACAGATAGTTGGTGGTGTAGTCGGTGAGATTGTCGAAGGCGACGAGCAGGCAGAACAGCCCGAGCGCAGAGGCTCATGACGATTTTGGCATAGCGGGTGATGGGCATGGAGAGTCTCTCTCCCATTTGCTCAGCGTCATTCCCGCGAAAGCGGGGAATCCGAGTACTCAGAGGTAGCAGTGGTTCACTCGGATGCCCGCCTTCGCGGGCGAGTGACCACAGCCCGGAGCTTAGTTCTTGCTCTTGTCGACCATCTTGCGCTCGGCGATCCACGGCATCATGTCGCGAAGCTTCTTGCCGACGACTTCCATCTCGTGATTGTCGCACTTGGCGCGCATCGCCCGGAACGAGGTCTGGCTGACCTTGTTCTCCAGCATCCAGTCCTTGACGAATTTGCCCGACTGGATGTCGGCGAGGACCTGCTTCATCGCTGCCCTGCTCGACTCGTTGACCACGCGCGGGCCTGAGACATATTCGCCGTACTCGGCGGTGTTGGAGACCGAGTAGTTCATGTTGGCGATGCCGCCTTCATAGATGAGGTCGACGATCAGCTTCACCTCGTGCACGCATTCGAAATAGGCCATCTCCGGCGAATAGCCGGCCTCGACCAGCGTCTCGTAGCCGTTCCGCATCAGCTCGACGAGACCGCCGCAGAGCACGGCCTGCTCGCCGAACAAATCGCTTTCGCATTCCTCGCGGAAACGTGGTCTCGATGATGCCGGCGCGGCCGCCGCCGATGCCCGCCGCATAAGACAGCGTCAGGTCATGGGCGTTGCCGGTGGCGTCCTGCGCGATGGCCATGAGGCAGGGAACGCCGGCGCCGCTGACATATTCGGCGCGGACGGTGTGGCCGGGACCTTTCGGCGCCACCATGCAGACATCCATGTCCGGGCGGGGCTCAATCAGATTGAAATGAATGTTGAGGCCATGGGCGAAGAACAAAGCCGAGCCCGGCTTCATGTTGGGCCCGAGATCCTGCTCCCAGATCGTCGGCCTGGAGCTCGTCCGGGGTGAGCATCATCACCACATTCGGCCCAGGCGGCGGCTTCGGGCACGTCCATGACCTTGATGCCGGCCTTCTCGGCCTTGGCGGCGGATTTCGAGCCGGGACGCAGGCCCACGGCCACCTCTTTCACGCCGGAATCGCGCAGATTCAGCGCGTGCGCATGGCCCTGGCTGCCATAGCCGATGATGGCGACCTTCTTCCCCTTGATCAGATTGAGATCGGCATCCCGATCGTAATAAACGCGCATATCCGGCTATCCCCTACTCTCTTTCGGCTTCATTCGTGCTCGGGCGCGTTTGTGCAACCCGGCACCTTATATTGCAAGACCTGTCGCCAGTTGGTTTACATCCGCTCCGGCCCGCGGGAGATGGCGGCAAGGCCGGTGCGGGCGACCTCGACCAGGCCGAGCGGCTGCAGCTTGGCGATGAACTGCTCGATCTTCGACCGCTCGCCGGCGATCTCGAAGACGAAATGCGCCGGCGAAGAGTTCGAGCGTCTGGGCGTGGAACTCCTCGGCGATCGCTTGCGCCTTGGCGTGCTTCTCGCCTTTGCCGGCAACCTTGACCATGGCGAGCTCGCGCTCGAGCGGATTGCCCACCACCGTCAAGTCGGTGACGCTATGGATCGGCACCAGCTTTTCCAGCTGATGCTGGATCTGCTCGATCACCATCGGCGGGCCTGAGGTGACGATGGTGATGCGGGAGAGATGCGCCTCGTGCTCGGTCTCCGACACGGTGAGACTAGTCGATATTGTAGCCGCGGCCGGAGAACAGGCCGATGACGCGGGCAAGCACGCCGGGCTCGTTGTCGACGAGCACGGTCATGGTGTGCGTCTCGATCTTCTGGTCGGGCTTGTCGAGCGAGTAGGCCGAGCCGGGATGGGTGCTCATGTCTTGGTCCCGTGCTTGCGGCGGCGGAAGCACCTTCTGCTTCTGCTCCTCCAGGATGATCTCGTCGGCCGCGTGCTTGGCGCCGGCGAAGTCGATCAAGCGGAGCGCCGCGGCAATGAACAGAATGGAGATCGGCAGCACCAGCATGCGATAGTCGAACTTGCCTTCGGCCTCGACCACGGTGCGGGCGAAAATCACGATCAAGACGACGAGGACGACTTCGGCGAGCGTCTCTTTCAGCTGGCCGACGCCGGCGACCTTCATCCAGGCGGGAAGCCTGCGGTCGTCGTTATCAGGCAGATTGAAGACGAAGCCGATGGCAATGCCATAGGCGAAGATGTCGAGCACGATGCCGAACAGGAAGGAATCGACCGCTTCGAGCACGGGCACGGTGAGCTGCTTGCCGCCAATGTCGCCCGGCGTGAACAGCGTGTGCCAGGCTTCGTAGAGATAGAGCGTGCCTTGCAGGAACATCAGCACGGAGCCCATGATGGCGCCGATCGAGCCGATCAGCATGATGGCTCTCAGGCTGAGGAAAATGTCCAGGAAGGTCCGAATTGGCTTTTCGTTTGTCATTCAGATTGCCTTCGTCAAAAAGAGCCCCGCCCTACACCATCACCTTGCCTTCTTCGGTGATGGCCTTCTCAAGATCGTCCTCGGTCAATTCGTCGCCGAGCAGCATGTGATTATGCGCTTCGCCTGACGGGATCATGGGGAAGCAATTGGCGTGCTTGTCGACGCGGCAATCGAAAATCACCGGCTTCTTCACCGCGATCATCTCTTTGATGGCGTCGTCGAGCTCGGACGGCTTCTCCGCCCGGATGCCGACGCCCTGATAGGCTTCCGCCAGCTTGACGAAGTCGGGCAGCGCCTCGGTGTAGGAATGCGAATAGCGGCCGCCATGCAGCAGCTCCTGCCACTGGCGCACCATGCCCATATATTCGTTGTTCAAGATGAAGATCTTGATCGGCAGATCGTACTGCGCCGCGGTCGACATTTCCTGCATGGTCATCAGCACCGAGGCCTCGCCGGCAATGTCGATAACGAGCGAATTCGGATGCGCGACCTGGACGCCGACGGCGGCCGGCAGGCCGTAGCCCATGGTGCCGAGCCCGCCTGAGGTCATCCAGCGGTTCGGCTCCTCGAATTTGAAGAACTGCGCCGCCCACATCTGGTGCTGGCCGACTTCGGTGGTGATGTAGACGTCGTGACCGCGGGTCAGCGCGTAAAGCCGCTCCAGCGCGTATTGCGGCATGATCACGTCGTTGCGCATCTTGTAATGCAGGCAATCGCGCGCGCGCCATTTGTCGATTTGCGCCCACCAGGCTTTCAGCGCCTTGTCGTCGAGCTTCGGCTTCTTCGCCTTCCAGGCGTCGATCATCTGCGCCAGCACATGGGCGCAATCGCCGACGATGGGGAGGTCGACGTGCACGTTCTTGTTGATCGAGGAGCGGTCGATATCGACATGGATCTTCTTCGAGCCGGGCGAGAAGGCATCGATGCGTCCGGTGATGCGGTCGTCGAAGCGCGCGCCGATGCAGATCATCACGTCGCAATCATGCATGGCATTGTTGGCCTCGAAGGTGCCATGCATGCCGAGCATGCCGAGCCAATGCTTGTCGGAGGCCGGAAAGGCGCCGAGCCCCATCAAGGTCGAGGTGATGGGAAAGCCGGTCATGCGCACGAGCTCGCGCAACAGCCGGCTCGCTTCGGGCCCAGAATTGATGATGCCGCCGCCGGTATAGAACAGCGGGCGCTTGGCGTTCGCCATCAGCTCGACCGCTTGCTTGACCGCCGCGTCATCGCCGACCACTCGCGGGTTGTAGCTTGCGTGCTGCGAGTTGCTGAGGCCCGTATAGGTGCCCTTGGCGAATTGGATGTCCTTCGGGATGTCGACCACGACCGGCCCGGGACGGCCGGTGCGCGCGACATAGAACGCCTCGTTCAGGATGCGCCCCAGACTGTTCACGTCCTTCACCAGATAATTGTGCTTGGTGCAGGGGCGCGTGATGCCGACCGTGTCGCATTCCTGAAACGCGTCGTTGCCGATCAGATGCGTCGGCACCTGGCCGGTGATGCAGACGATCGGGATCGAATCCATCAGCGCGTCGGTGAGACCGGTGACGGCGTTGGTGGCGCCGGGGCCCGAGGTGACCAGCACGCAGCCGACCTTGCCGGTCGAGCGCGCATAACCTTCCGCCGCGTGCACCGCGCCTTGCTCATGGCGCACGAGGATATGCTGCAAGCGGTCCTGCTGCTTGAACAGCTCGTCATAGATCGGCAGCACGGCGCCGCCGGGATAGCCGAAAATATGCTCCACGCCCTGATCGGCGAGCACCTGGAGCACCATCTCGGCGCCTGTCATCTCACGGGACACATCGACCTCGTTCGGAAGCCAGTCCTCTGCAGGACTAACGCCTCCGTATCAGTTTCACCTCAAAAAAGCTCGAAGCTCGGGAAAGGCGGCGCACCCTACGGCGTGAATTTCGGAGGGTCAACGAAGAATGCGAATGAATGAGAAAAGAAGGGGCTGATTCCTTTCCAGAAATTTCAATTATTTCGTGCTTACGTAATTTTATTGCGCGTTTCGGCGCCCTGGACGGCAGCATTCTGTCTTTCGCGGTCGAGGCGGTTCTGGACAACGCTTGGCTCTGCCTCTATGTCCCTCCCCTTCAGGTCACGAGGAACCGGGCAGCGTGAGGGAAGTTTTGCCGCTGCCCTTCAGCAATCTTCACCATCGATCGGCACACTTCCCCTTCGGATGAACCAAAGCCAATCAGAGCAGGCGCCGGCCAACGGTCAGGAGGCCGAGGGGCACAGCCCGGCAACGTTCTGGGCGCTGGTGCTCGGCTCGATGGGCGTCGTGTTCGGCGATATCGGCACCAGTCCCCTTTACGCGTTCAAGGTTGCGCTCGAGGCGGCCGGCGCGCTGCATGGCGACGTGTCGCGCAGCACCGTGCTCGGCGTGCTGTCGCTCATTCTCTGGTCGCTCATTCTCGTCGTCACGGCGAAATATGTGCTGATCCTGCTTCGCGCCGACAACAAAGGCGAAGGCGGAACCTTGTCGCTGATGGCGCTGGCGATGAAGGGGATCAATTCGGAGCGTTATCGCTTCAGCGTGATGGTGCTCGGCATGGTCGCGGCGGCGCTGTTCTACGGCGACGCACTCATCACGCCGGCAATCTCGGTGATCTCGGCGGTCGAAGGTTTGGAGATCGCCGCGCCACAGCTTGAAACCTATGTCGTGCCGCTCACCGTCGTCATCTTGATCGTGCTGTTCGCGGTGCAGTCGCACGGCACCGCGCGCGTCGCGGCGTATTTCGGACCGGTCATGATCGTCTGGTTTCTCGCGATCGCGGTGGCGGGCTTGGCCCATATCGCCGACGACCCGAGCGTGTTCGCCGCGCTCAATCCCACTTATGGGCTGAGCTTCGTCGCGAGCCACGGTTTTATCGGGCTGCTGACGCTGGGCGCGGTGTTTCTTGCCGTGACCGGCGCCGAAGCGCTCTATGCCGATCTCGGGCATTTCGGCCGGAAGCCAATCCAGACGGCGTGGCTCTATTTGGTGTTCCCGTGCCTCGTGCTCAATTATTTCGGACAAGGCGCACTCGTGCTGGCTCACCCAGACGCGGTCAGCAGTCCGTTTTACCGCTTGATGCCGGAATGGGGGCTCTATCCGATGATCGTGCTGGCCACGATGGCGACCGTGATCGCGAGCCAAGCGGTAATCACGGGCGCTTTCTCGCTGACCAGCCAGGCCGTGCAACTCGGGCTTCTGCCGCGCTTGCAGATCCGCAGGACCTCGGAGACGCAAGCCGGGCAAATCTATATCCCCCGCGTCCGCGCCCTGCTCCTGGTCGGCGTGCTGTTTCTGGTTCTGATGTTCCGTTCCTCGGACGGGCTTGCGTTCGCCTATGGGCTTGCCGTCACCGGCACCATGGTGGTGGACGGGATCATGGCGTTCATCGTGATCTGGCTGATCTGGCGGTGGTCCTTCTGGGCGGCCGCGGCGCTGATGGTGCCCTTCATGTTCATCGACTTCGCCTTCCTCGGCGCCAATCTCTTGAAGATTCCGCAAGGCGGTTGGGTGCCGCTCCTGATCGGAAGTTTCCTCGTCATCATCATGCTCACTTGGCGGAAGGGCGCACGGATTCTCGCGAACAAGACACGGCGTCTGGAGACGCCGCTCGAGCCGCTGGCCCAGAGCCTGGCGAAAAAGCCGCCGCATACCGTGCCCGGCACCGCCGTGTTCTTCACCGCCGACCCTTCGAGCACGCCGACGGCGCTGCTGCACAGCCTCAAGCACTACAAGGTGCTGCACGAGCACAACGTCATTCTCACCATCAAGACCGAGAATATTCCACGTGTCGCCATCCAGGACCGCGTACAGATCGAGCCCATTGCCGGCAATTTCCAGAGGCTGATCTTGCATTTCGGCTTCATGGAGACGCCGAACATTCCGAAGGCGCTCGCGGTGGCGCGGAAGGTTGGCTTCACCTACGACATCATGTCGACGTCGTTCTTCTTGTCGCGGCGCTCGGTGCGCCCCGATGCGCGTTCGGGCATGCCGCTGTGGCAGGACCGGCTGTTCATCTTCCTGGCGCAGAACGCCGACGACGCTTCGAGCTATTTCCAGCTCCCGACCGACCGCGTGGTCGAGATCGGCACCCAGGTCACGGTATAGACTTCACCGCGGCTTCGGCATCAGGCACCCATTCCCAATCGGTCATGAAGCGGCGGAGCCACGTCATCTGGCGCTTGGCATAGCGGCGGGATTCGGTCTTGGCCTTGGCGACAGCGTCGTCGCGGCTGGACAGCGCCGACGAGATAGGCGGCAAGCTCGCGCACGCCATGCGCCCGCATCGCCGGCAAACCTGGTTCGAGCCTGAGAGCGAGCAAACGCTGTACTTCTTCCAACACGCCCTCTTCCATCATCGTGTCGAAGCGTGCATCGATCGCCGCATAAAGCGGCTCGCGCTCGGGCGCGACCACAATTCTCAGCGTCTGCGACGGATCGAGGATGGGAGGCGCATTGGTGCCTTGCCACTCGGCGAGCGAGATGCCGGTGGCATCGATCACCTCGAGGGCGCGCACCAGCCGCTGGGTATCGCCGCCTAGCAGACGCGGGGCGATGGCGGGGTCCCGCGCCATAAGCTCCTTGAGGAGGCCGCTACGCCCGAGACGCTCGGCTTCGTCTCGCCAACGCGCCCTGATCTCCGGCGGAATGTCGGGAACCGGCGCCAGACCTTCGGTCAACGCCTTGAAATAAAGGCCCGGTGCCGCCGACGATGATGGGCAGGCTGCCGGCGTTGCTCGCCTGTTCGATCGCGTTCGCGACATCGTCGAGCCAGCGGCCGACGGAATAGGCTTCACTCGCGGGCACCGTGCCATAGAGTTTGTGCGGCGCGGATTGCTCCTCGCTCTGGCTCGGCCGCGCGGTGAGCACGCGAAGCTCGGAATAGACTTGCATGGAATCGGCGTTGATGATGGTGCCGCCGAAGCGCGCGGCGAGTGTCGAGCGCAGCGCCGCTCTTGCCGCTCGCGGTCGGCCCGGCGATGAGGATTGCTGTGATTTCGCGCAAGGCGATTACGTGACCGGGACGGCGACGAAACGCAGGCCGCCTTTGGCGTCGGAGAGCAGGAGAAGAATGGATTTCCGTCCGGATTTCTTGATGGCGGCGACGCGGTCCATCACCTCTTGCGGATCTTTCACTTTGGTCTGTGTCACCTCGACAATCACGTCGCCGGGCTTCACGTCTTTCTGTGCAGCGGGACTTGCCGGATCGACCTCGGTGACGACCACACCTTCGATCGACTGGCCGATGCCATATTGCTCGCGAAGCGCCGTCGGTGAGCGGCGCGATGGAGAGGCCGAGCAGCGTCTCCTCCACGGGCGCCTCCTCGGGCGCCGGCTCGCTCGGCGCGGCGGCGTCTTCGACTTCCGCTTCGGCATCCTCGGGCAGACGGCCAACGGTGACGTTGACGGTCATGTTCTCGCCCTTGCGCAACAGATCGACCACGACCGTCTTGCCGATCGGGGTGGAGGCCACCGCACGCGGCAGACCGCGCATGGTCTCGACCGGCTGACCGTCGAATTTCAAGATCACGTCGCTCGGCTGAATGCCGGCGGAGGCGGCGGGGCTCTCGGGCGTGACGGAGGAAACGAGCGCGCCTTCGGGCTCTTTCAGGCCGAGGCTCTCGGCGATCTCGCCGGTCACGTTCTGCACGCGCACGCCGAGCCAGCCGCGCCGCGTCTCGCCATATTGCTTGAGCTGGTCGATCACCTGCACGGCGCTGTTCGATGGGCACAGCGAAGCCGATGCCAATCGAGCCGCCGGACGGCGAGATGATGGCGGTGTTCACGCCGATCACCTGCCCGTCCATGTTGAAGAGCGGGCCGCCGGAATTGCCGCGGTTGATGGCGGCGTCGGTCTGGATGAAATCGTCGTAAGGACCGGCATTGATGTCGCGCCTGGTGGCGGAGATGATGCCGACGGTGACGCTGCCGCCGAGACCGAAGGGATTGCCGATGGCCATCACCCAATCGCCGACGCGCATCTTGGAGGAATCGCCGAAGCTCGCGGCTTTCAGCGGCTCCTTCGGCTCCACCTTGAGCAGCGCGAGGTCGGTCTTGGGGTCGTGGCCGAGAACCTTCACGACCTTGAGCTTGGTGCCGTTGGTGAAGTTGATGACGATCTCGTCGGCGCCTTCGATGACGTGATTGTTGGTGACGATAAGACCGGACGGATCGATGACGAAGCCGGAGCCGAGCGAACTCACTTTGTGAGCGCAGGCCGCCCTTCTGCTCGTCGTCGAAGAAATCGTCGAAGAACTGCTCGAAGGGCGAGCCTTTCGGGCCAGGCACCGTGGGCGTGCCGCCTTCTTCCTTGGATTCCTTCAGGGTCTGAGTGGTCGAGACGTTGACCACGGCTCTCCTGCAAGCTCTCGGCAATGTCGGCGACAGATTCCGGTCCGCGCGCGAGCCCAATACCCGCTGTCAGCAGCGGCGCCGCAGCCAAGACGGCAATGGCCAGCACCAGCCACGCAACTCGCATCGTTCTGTGCACCACGCACTCCCAACAGGTCAATTTTCCCTCGGCAGGTTTCAGCATGTTAGCAAAAAATGGCCGGGAAAGGATTGTCCTCACGCGAGCATCAGCCCCGGACGAACCACACGATGGCAAGCCCGATCGCGGCGGCGACCGCGCCGCCCATGCGCAATTGCGATTCAGGGGTCGTCGCCGCGGCCTCCAGCAGCCTTCTGCCGAGGCCGGGAGCCAAGGCCCAGAGCGAGCCTTCGATCACCAGGACCAAGCCAACAGCCACTGCGAGATCGTCCATCGGCTCTTAGGGCTATTGCGGCTGTGGCGTGACGGCGCCGGTACTCCCGGGGCTTGCGCTTCCTTGGGTTGGCAACGGAATGTCGGAGCGCTCCTCCCCTTCGGGCAGCGGATCGGATTGCGGTGCGGCACCCGGAGCGGATTGGGGTTGAGCGGCGGCTGGAGCACCGGCTCCCCCGCCTTTTCCCATCGCGTCGTTGAAATATTGGAAGAACTGCGAGTCGGGGGTCAACAGCAGCCGCGTGTCGCCAGCCTTCAACGCATTCTCATAGGCCTGCATCGAACGATAGAAGCCGAAGAAGTCAGCGTCCTTATTATAGGCCTCGGCATAGATGCGGTTCCGTTCCGCATCGCCGTTACCTCGGATCTGCTCGGATTCGCCGGTGGCGTTGGCCTTGATCACGGTGACCTCGCGGTCGGCGGTGGCACGAATGCGCCGCGCGGCGCCCTCGCCTTCGGCGCGGAACTCGGCGGCCTCGCGCTGGCGCTCGGTCTGCATGCGCAAGAAGATGGCTTGCTGGTTGGCCTTGGGCAGATCGACGCGCTTGATGCGCACGTCGACGATCTCGACACCGAACGTATCCTTCGCCTCTTTATTCACCTGCTTCAGGATGGTGCGCATCAATTCCTCGCGCTTGTCGCGCACGACCGCCTCGAAACTCGCGGTGCCGAGCACGCGGCGAAGCGATGAATCGAGCAACGCGCCAATCTGGCTTTGGGCGCCGATCTCGTTGCGCAACGATTGATAGAAGCGCAAGGGATCCTTGATCCGATAGCGGGCGAAGGCATCGACCACGAGCCGCTTCTTGTCGGAGGCGATCACCTCTTGCGTCCCGGTCTCGATATCGAGGATGCGCTTGTCGAAATAGGCGACGTTCTGCACGAAGGGAATTTTGTAGTGCAGTCCCGGCTCGGCGATGACGCGCTTCGGGTTGCCGAATTCGAGCACGATCGCCTGCTCGGTCTGACTGACAGTGAACAGCGAGAGATAGGCAGCGACGCCGGCAAGCCCAAGCAGGATGAGGACGAAGGTGAGAAGGGTGCGGCTCATTGCTGGCCTCCCGGAACGGCCTGCGGCTTCTTGCTGAATTCAGGCAAGGGAAGGTAAGGAACGACGCCAGATCCGGACTTGCTATCCACGATCACCTTGTCCGCATCGCCCAGCACGCGCTCCATGGTCTCCAGGTACATGCGCTTGCGGGTCACGTCTGGCGCCAATTTGTACTGCTGGTAGACGCTGTCAAAACGGTTGGCGTCACCTTTGGCGATGGCCACGACCTGATCGCGATAGCCTTGGGCTGCTTGAAGGATACGCTCGGCGTCGCCCTTGGCTTCCGGAATGATGCGATTGGCATAGGCTTGCGCTTCGTTCTGCACGCGCTCCTGGTCGGCCTTGGCCGCCTGGACGTCGCGGAAGGCCTCGATGACCTCATCAGGCGGATCGACCTTCTGCAACTGAACTTGGGCGACCAGAATACCGGCGCCGTAGGAATCGAGCGTCTTTTGCATCAGCGCCAGAACCTCGGACTCGGTCTTGGCGCGCGCGCCGGTAAGGAGCGGCTCGATGTCGCTCTGGCCGACGACCTCGCGCATCGCGCTCTCCGCCACATCCCTCACGGTGCCTTCCGGGTTCTGAATGTTGAAGAGGAAATCCGGCGCGTCCTTGATCCTCCAGAACACGACAAAGACGACATCGACGATGTTCTCGTCGCCGGTCAGCATCAGACTTTCATTGTCGCGGACACCGGAAATGTCCCGGCCGTCGGAGGCGCCGCGGCCGCCGATCTCGATGCGATTGGACACCGTGATCTTGGGCTTCTCCACCACCTCGATGGGATAAGGCAGGCGGAAATTCAGACCGGACGGCAAGAGCCGCACGAATTTGCCGAAGCGCAGCACCACGCCGACCTCTTCCTGGTTCACCTTGGTGGTGAAACCGAAAAAGCCGATGACGACGACGAGCACGGCAGCCAGAAAGGCCGCGAAGGTGCCGCTCATGCCGCCGCCCGGCATGGCCTGGCGAATGCGGTCCTGGCTTTTGCGCAAGATGTCCTCAAGGTCGGGCTGCTGTCCGGAAGAGCCCGGACGCTGGCCCCAAGGCCCGCCCGAACCGCCCTTCCAACCGCCGCCACCGCCGCTCTGATTACTCCAAGGCATATAGATGATCCTGATGATGGGTGCTGATGGTTGTTGCGAAGGCTGCTCAATGCCGGGCCAACACTACCCGCAAGAAAATGGCAGCCATGCGTCAAAAGTCGAGAGGGTTATAGGACAGGCTCCCGGAAGGTGCAATGTCGGCGAGAGCCCTCAAGCCCGCTCCAGCACCACGAAACTGAAGGCGTGGTCGTCCTTGGGGCCAGGTTCATGACGCTCGCGGGAGACTTCCCGCCACGGTCCGCGGTCGAAGGTGAACCACACATCTGCCTCCGGCGAGGCATGGACCTCGGTCAGATAGATGCGCGAGGCTTGCGGCAACACCTCGCGGAAGACGTCGTCGCCGCCGACGATCATGATTTCATCGGCGCCGGTCCGTTTGGTCTTCTTTACGCGCGACATCCAAGGCTTCGTCCAGGCTATAGGCCGGGACGGTGCCTGGCGCATCGAAGGCGGCATTGCGGGTGAGGACGATATTGAGGCGTCCGTCGAGCGGCCGGCCGAACGACTCGAAAGTGCGCCTGCCCATGATGATGGGCTTGCCGAGAAGTCACCTTGCGGAAATAGCGGAGATCGGTCGAGAGCCGCCACGGGAGATCGCCTCCCCTGCCGATGGCGCCGTTCTCGCCGATGGCGACCATCAGCGCGATGACCGGCTCATTAGGCCTTGCTCACACCGCGACCTCGGCCTTGATCGCCGGATATGGGTCGTAGCCCACGAGCTTGAAATCGTCATAGGTGAAATCGAAGATCGATTTGACGTCCGGGTTGAGCTCCATGCGCGGAAGCGCGCGGGGGCTCCGCTTCAACTGCTCGTCGGCTTGCTCGATGTGATTGAGATAAAGATGCACGTCGCCGAAGGTGAGGATGAACTCGCCGGGCTTCAGCCCGGTCACTTGCGCCATCATCAGATGTGAGCAATGCATAGGAGGCGATGTTGAAGGGCACGCCGAGAAAAATATCCGCCGAGCGCTGATAGAGCTGGAGTGAGAGTTTGCCGTTGGCGACATAGAACTGGAACAGGCAGTGACAGGGCGCCAGCGCCATCTGGTTCAGCTCGCCGACATTCCAGGCGCTGACGATGAGGCGGCGCGAGTCCGGGTCGCGCTTCAAGGTCTCCACGACTTGCGCGATCTGATCGATGGTTCTTCCGTCGGCCGTGGACCATGAGCGCCATTGTTTTCCGTAGACGGGTCCGAGCTCGCCATTCTCGTCCGCCCATTCGTCCCAGATGGTGATGCCATGGGCGTGCAAGCTCGCGCACATTGGTGGAGCCTTTGAGGAACCAGAGCAGCTCGTGAATGATCGATTTCACGTGAAGCTTTTTGGTGGTGAGGAGCGGAAAGCCTTCAGCGAGATCGAAGCGGAGCTGCGCGCCGAACAGGCTCAGCGTGCCGGTATTGGTGCGGTCGCCCTTTTTCGCGCCGTTGCGGCGGATCTCTGCGAGCAGGTCGAGATAGGCTTGCACGACAAATCCTCATTCACCAAATTGGCTCCGGTCTCCCGAGCGCTGGAAGCTGCGGCCCTATCGATATAGGCTGTCGGAGCCTTCAGGTGAACATGACCGATTCCGTTGCAGAAAGGTGTTTCCATGCGTCTGTTGTTGTGGATAGCGGCCTTTGCCGCCGCAAGTTTCGCCCTCCCCGCTTTTGCCCAGTTCGTGACAATTGAGCAGGCCCGCGACACGGCCTTCGGCGTCGGCGTCGACCTGATCGACAAGATCGAGCTCGATGACGGCATCTGGGAGGTCAAAGGCCACGATAAAGGCGGCCACAAGATCAAGCTCGAGATCGACGCGGCAAGCGGCGAAGTGGTCAAGATCAAGCGGCGCTAGGCCATTTCCTGTCAACGAAGTTTTCCCCATAGCGTCAAACAGCGGCGCATGAACCTTTTTTTTGCCGCCATACCAGCCTATATATGGACTGTCGGCGCAAGCCGACTATGGCGATACACAGACTTCGTAATAAGCCACTCGGACCCGGGGGCGGTACCCGGCGCCTCCACCAGGATGCAGAAGCTCTGATCTACGATCGGCAAGTTTCGGTTTCTGGATCCCGGCGGGGGCGAAATAGGATCGACGAGGGTGTAAAGGTCGCGCTGTCGCTCGGCATGGTACCGCCGTTATCGGGCCAATCCTATAGTTGCCAATGACAACTATGCGGAGGCTCGTCTCGCTGCGTAAGCAGCGCGATAGCCTGAAAATGAAGTCCTAGCCGCTTCGCGGCGACTAGGCGCGGTTCGGAGGGCACCGGCCAACAGAAGCCCTCCACTTCGATCTGTTGGGGTGGACCTGCCTCAAGGCTTTCGAGCAGGTGGATCAAGATGGCGGCAGACGAGATCAGATACGACCTTCTCACGCAGGACGCGCTCCGCGGCGTGGTGAAGCAAGTCCTCACGCAAGTGCAACGGAACGGCCTCCCCGGCGAGCATCATCTCTATATCGCGTTCGACACCACCGCCGACGGCGTGTCGGTGTCGAAGCGGCTCAAGGAGCAATATCCCGAGGAGATGACGGTCGTGCTGCAGTACCAGTTCTGGGACCTGCAAGTCATGGCCGAGCGCTTCGAGGTCAAGCTCTCCTTCAACAACGTGCCGGAGAGGCTGGTCGTCCCCTTCCAGGCGATCAAAGCCTTCTACGATCCTTCCGCGCAATTCGGTCTGCAATTCGGCAAGCCAGGCGCCGCCAACGACTCGGCGCGGGCGCATATGGCCGCTGCGTTGCCCGACCTTGTCGCCGACGCCGGCGAGACAACTCAATTGGGCGTCGAGCCGCATCCGGACGAGCCGAGCGAAGCCGGCGCCTCCGACGTGTCGTTCGTGCGTCCGCCGGCAGAGATCGTGCAGCTCGACCGCTTCCGCAAGAAATAGAGCTCTTCAATTCGCGAGCACTGTGATTGCCTACAAATTAGGCAATCGACGCGGCGTCTTGATTATTTCCAATTCTTGAACGCTTGCAATTCTCGGCTAGACTTTCGCCCGCGTGGGAGACGGCGTGGGGGATTATTTGACCGGGGTGATTGCGAAGAGTGTTGCGCCTGCGGTCGCGGATTTTTCGCCGTCAGCGCCGATCGAGGACTATCTCCAAGATCTCTACAATCGCTATCGGGAGCTCTCGGGCGGCAAGGTCGCCGACTATATTCCCGAGCTCAGCAAAGCCGATCCTAACGACTTTCGGCATCGCGATCGCGACCGTCGACGGCGAGGTCTACAGCGTCGGCGACGCCAACAAGAGTTTCACCATCCAGTCGGTGTCGAAGCCCTTTATGTATGGCTACGCGCTCGAGCATTACGGCCGCGAGACCGTGCTCAAGCATGTCGGCGTCGAGCCGACCGGCGAGGCCTTCAACTCCATCGTGCTCGACGAGGTGGCCAATCGCCCGTTCAATCCGATGGTCAATGCGGGCGCCATCGCCGTCGCCGAATTGATGCGCGGCGAGTTCGGAGGCGCAGCGCAACGCGAACATGCTGGCGCTGTTTTCCAGCCTCGCCGGGCGGAAGCTCGATATCGACGAGGCCGTGTTCAGATCGGAACAGGCCACCGGCCACCGCAACCGCGCCATCGCCTATATGATGCTGAATACCGGCATGCTGACGCGCGATCCGCAGGACGTGCTCGATCTCTATTTCCGGCAATGCTCGGTCAACGTCACTTGCCGCGATCTCGCGATCATGGCGGCGACGCTGGCCAATGACGGCGAGAATCCCCTCACCGGCGAACCGGTGCTGTCGACGGATTATGTCCGCGACGTCTTAAGCGTGATGAATTCCTGCGGCATGTACGACTATGCCGGCGAATGGGCCTATGAAGTCGGCATGGCGGCCAAGAGCGGCGTGTCGGGATCGATCATCGCGGTGATCCCGGGGCAGATCGGCATCGGGGTTTATTCGCCGCCGATCGACAGTCACGGCAACAGCGTGCGCGGCATCGCCGTCTGCCAGGAGCTGTCCGACGAATTCGGGCTGCACGCGTTCAACAATCGCACCAATGTCGGCAGCGTGATCCGCAGGGATTATCGCGGCGATATCGTCCGCTCCAATCGCTTGCGCACGCCGGACGAGCGCAAGCTGCTGGCGACAGAGGGTCACCGGATGGTGGTGATCGAGGCGCAAGGCGGCCTGTTTTTCGGCTCGACCGAGCGGCTGCTCAGGCGCATGGCCGAGCTTACCGTGGACTCGTCTTACGTCATCGTCGATTTCAAGCGGGTGCATCTGGCGGACGCCGCCGCGCGGAAATTGATCACACGCGCAGCCCAGTCGATGGAAGGCGGCACCGCCGAGCTGATTTTCGCCGACGTCGCCGACGATGGGCCGATCGCTCCGGTGGCGCGGAAGCTTGGCGAAGAGGCACAAGGAACTCGCATCAGGACATTCCGCGATGCCGACGCCGCGCTCGAATGGTGCGAAGATCAGTTGCTCGCGAGCACGAATTTTGTGGCGGGAACCAAATTCGCTCTGACCGCGCTCGATGTGTTCAAGGGTCTGAAGCCGGAGGAATACCGGCTGATCGAGCAGGTGGTGCGGCCGCTGATCTTCGACAAGGGCGAAGTCATCATCCGCGAAGGCGACGAAGCCAAATTGTTCTTCGTGCTGGCGCGAGGCTCGGTGAGCGTGAGGATCAGAACCAAGGGCGACCGCAAGAAGCGCGTCGCCTCGATCGGCCCGGGGCTGACCTTCGGCGAGATGGCGCTGCTCGACGGGGGAAAGCGCTCGGCGGAGGTTGTCGCCGATGAGCGGGTGGTCTGTTACGGGCTTGCGGTCGAGGAGATCCAGCAGCTTGCGATCGCCAATCCGAACATCATGATCACCATCCTCGGCAATCTGACGCGCGACTTCTCCGAGCGTCTGCGCCACGTCAACGAGGCGATCCGGACGCTGGAATAAAGCTCAGGCGGGAACGGGCGTCGGCGCTTGCTTAGGCTTCGTTTGCGGTTCGGTACCGAGCGGCAGTTCGATCTCGACATAGAGGCCGGTTTTTCTGAAATCGACTTTGGTCTTGCCGCCAAGACTATGTCGGATGCCATTGTCGATCAGTTGCATGCCAAAGCCTTTGCCGGCCTGTTGCGGCGCATCGACACCGCGCTCCTCCCAAACGAGGTGGACGCGATTGCCGCGAAGCGCCTTCCAGGTCACCGCAAGCACGCCGGCATTGTGCGACAGCGCGCCATATTTCACCGCATTGGTGGCCAGCTCGTGCAGCGTCATGGCAAGGATCGAGGTGCATTGCGGCGGCAGCAGAACGTCAGGTCCTTTGATCGCGATCTTTGGCCCCTCCTCGCGCCGATAAGGGTCGAGCTCGCGATTGACCATTTCGCTGAGACTTGCTCCCGACCATTGCGATTCCAGCAGCAGGTCGTGAGCGCGCTGCAGAGCCTGCAGCCGTTCGCCAAGCCGGGCCGCCATGTCCTCCACGGTCTGACCGGACGATTTACGAACGCTGGCATGGACGAGCGAATGCACAATGGTGAGAGCGTTCTTCACGCGGTGATTAAGCTCGCCGACCAGCATGGTTTGGCGCTCTGCCGCGAGTTTTCGCTCGGTCACGTCGCGAAAGCTGATCACGGACCCGGCGACAGAGCCACCGAAGCCGCGGATCGTCGCAACCGTATATTCAATCGGCAATTCGTCGCCATCGCGCGTCAGCAAGAGAACCCCGGGCTCGCCAACACCGCCAACGTCCGAAAGCCACGCCGCCACATCGTCGATCTCCAGGCGCGTGGTCGGATCGCGCAAGCAAAAGACTTCGGATAGAGGACGGTCCTGGGCCTCAGCGGCTCTCCATCCGGTAAATCTCTCCGCCGCGCCATTGGTCAGGATGATCCGGCTGTCGCGGTCGGTGGCGATGACGCCGTCGCCGATGCTGCGGACCGTGGTCGTCAGCCATTCGCGCTGGCCGCGAAGCTGATTGAGAGCCTCGTTCCTGTCCCGGTCGGCACGGCGGATGGCGTCGATGGTCGTCCAGGCGAAACCACCAAGCACGAGAACGCTGGCAACGGCAAAGATGGCAAGCGTCGAGGCCTCGTCGTAGGACGCCGTGAGCTGAGCCTGGTAGACGAACCAGCCGATGATGATCGGAATCAGAATGACACCCGGCAAGAGGCGCCGCAGCATTTCCCCGGACGGCGAGGGTTCGAGCAAGACCGAACCCATGCCGTAATCGGGCATCGCTGCGAGAAGGCCGACGCACAACAAGAATGAGGCGATGGCGCCCTGCAGCGACATGGCCGCGAACGGGAAAGGATCGGCGGAATCGCTCAAGCCATAAAGGAGGCCGGTGAAGAAAATCAGGACTTGGGCAAGCGCCGCGATCAGCAGCAATTGGCTGATCGCCCGGGCTGGCCTCTCCGCAGAGGCCAAGGCCAAGGCCATGCCGAACAGCAAGAACGTGCCAATCATGCCGGGCGCCATTCGCACCGCTTCCGCCGTATCGATTGGGGTTGTCGCACCACCCGCAAGCATGGCGTCGATGCCAAAATCGACACCGAACCACCTCTCATAGATCGACAATGCGCCCAGTAGCGCGACGACGACCCCAAGCATGCAGCTGAAAGGCCTCAGGGAGGGATAGGTGAAGCAAAACAACCCCAAGCCTGCAGCTGCAACTCCGGCCGCGGTCGCGGGCTTGAATGTCGGCACATTGGCCAGAATCGGATTGGTGGAAAAGTCGGTGTGCCACGCCCAAAGCGCCAAGACGCCGAGGGCACACACGCCAAGCGCGATCATTCTTGCCGAGAGCAAGGCGACGCGAACGCCCAGGGGCGTGGGCGGTCTAAGCTGGGGATGGGGTAACGCCGTCGTGGCAAATACCATGATCAGACGAGTGGCCTAGCGTTTGACTGGAATTGCGGAGGAACGCCAATGGCGCCGCGCCTTTAGCGCATCTCCCGGAACCCGACATCATAGCCCATTTCGGACGCTTTCGATAGGGACCCGCGCCGAGTTGCCGCTTGACCGAATTGACGCGGCAAGCCAGATGTTGGGCATGACTCAAGCAAACAAAGCCAAATCTGGGGAAAAATCGGTGCGCACCGAGACGGACGCGTTCGGTCCGATCGAGGTGGCTGAGGACCGCTATTGGGGCGCGCAGACCGAGCGGTCGTTGCGGAATTTCAGAATCGGCGAGGAAACCATGCCGAAGCCCCTGATCCGGGCCTTCGCCATGGTGAAAAAAGCGGCAGCGCTCGCCAATCTCGAGCTGAAGCTGATCGAGGCGGAGCTGGCGAATGCGATCGCGACCGCTTCCGATGAAGTCATCGAGGGGAAGCTCGACGGGCATTTCCCGCTGGTCGTCTGGCAGACCGGCTCCGGCACCCAGACCAACATGAATTTGAACGAGGTGATCGGGAATCGCGCGAGTGAATTGCTGGGTGGCATTTGCGGCTCGAAGAAGCCGGTGCATCCGAACGATCATGTCAATCTCGGCCAGTCCTCCAACGATACGTTCCCGACCGCGATGCATATCGCCGCGGCGATGGAGATCGCCTATCATTTGAATCCGGCGCTCGCGCATCTCTATCAGGCGCTGAAAGTCCAAGTCGGAAGCGTTCCAGGACATCATCAAGATCGGCCGCACCCATATGCAGGATGCGACGCCGCTGACCTTGGGTCAGGAATTTGGCGGCTATGCCGCGCAGATCGATCACGGCATCGAGCGCATCAAGCAATCGCTGTATGGACTCTACGAGCTCGCGCAAGGCGGCACCGCGGTCGGCACCGGCTTGAACACCCATCCCGCATTCGCGGAGTTGTTCGCGGCCAAGATCGCGGCGATGACCAAGCTTCCCTTCGTCACGGCGCCGAACAAATTCGAGGCGCTGGCGACGCACGACGCTTACGTGTTCGCGCATGGCGCGCTGGCGACGGTGGCCGTGTCGATGTTCAAGATCGCCAACGACATTCGCCTGCTCGGCTCAGGCCCGCGTTCGGGCTTCGGCGAGTTGAACCTGCCGGAGAACGAGCCCGGCTCCTCGATCATGCCGGGCAAGGTCAACCCGACCCAATGCGAGGCGGTGACCATGGTCGCGGCGCAAGTCATGGGCAACAATGCCTCGATCGTGTTCGCCGGCAGCCAGGGCCATCTCGAGCTCAACGTGTTCAAGCCGCTGATGGCCTATGACATGCTGCAATCGATCCGGCTGCTCGGCGATGTCGCGTTGAGCTTCACCGATAATTGCGTCGCCGGTATCGAGGCCAATATTTCGCGCATCGACGAACATATGCAGCGCTCGCTGATGCTGGTCACCGCGCTCGCGCCGCATATCGGCTACGACAAGGCGAGCGAGATCGCCAAGACCGCGCATAAACGCGGCACCACCTTGCGCGAGGAAGCGGTGCGGCTCGGCCATGTCAGCGCGGAAGAGTTCGATCGCATCGTGCGGCCCGAGGACATGATCGGCCCCAAGGGGTAATTTCCCTCATGCCGAAACTCCCCAACAAGCGCTCCGTCACCATCGACACGGCATCGCACCTCGATTTCGCTCGAAGAGCCGTTCTGGGATGCGCTGAGCGAGATTGCCGGAGCAGAGGGCAAATCTCTCGCCGCCCTGATCGGCGAGATCGACAAGTCGCGCGGCGAGGAAAATCTGTCGGCGGCAATTCGGCTTTATGTGTTGGAGCGCGCGCGCATTCGGGGCTAACCCCCACCGAAAATGCCGATGCCCTTCTTCCAATCGTCAGGCGCGGGCGCTGGGCGTTTCGCACGCGGGGGCTTAGGCGCTACGGGTGCAATTTCTTCCGTGCCGATCGCAGTCGCGTCTCCCGTCGCCGTCAAATCGCTCGTGGACGGGGTTGCGGTCTCAGGCTGAGCGGGCACGGTCTCCGGCGCAGGCTTGGCTTCCTGTGTCTCCGGCTGAGGCACGGGCGCGGCAGGGACCTCGCGCGGCGGCTCAACCTTTTTCGGCGCGATCTCGGCGGCTTTAGGCTCGGGCGGTTCGGGCTTCACGAGCGGTGGCGGCGGCGCTTTCGGCTTGGCCGCGACCGGAGCTTTCGGCGGCGGAACCGGCTCTGGCTCAGGCGCCGGTTCGGGCTCGACCGGCGGCGCCTTGGCTTCCGCAGGGAGTGTTGCTTGCGCAGGCTCCGCATCGGCTTCCGGCTTGGTTTCAGGCGGCGGAGTGCGGCCGCTCACGTCGAGCGTCTCCAGCCGCTCCACATCCTCTTGCATGCGGCGCATGGTCAGAAAGGTCTCGACGCCCTCGGTGTCGACAGCGGGCGAGATGGTTCCGGCATTGTTGAGCGGGCCGGCAAAGACGAGGCTCACAGGGGGAAGATCGGCATTGCCGTCGAGACGCATCTCCCACTCGCTGTCGAGGCGCAAGCTCGCCAGCTCGATATAGCCGTTGATGGTCGTCGCGGTGCCCTTGCTCACAAGCGTCGCAGGCTTCAGTTTCAGCGTGCCGTTCTTGATGTCGAAGGGAATGGAAACCGCGCCATATTTATACGTGCCCTTGGTCATGCCGTCGCGGAGCGCGCGGGTGATCGCGGTAATCTGTTCCTTGTCCTTGAACTTCTTGGTCTTGGCGGCTTCGACGGCGACGCGCTGCAACGGCTCCTTCGACATGGCCTGAACCACGCCGGGCTCGAGCGACAGCGCGCCCTCCCCGCTCAAACCGGCGACGAGGCCCGGCGGGCTCAAACCTTCGCCGGTCACGTTGAAGCTTGCCGAGAACGGTCCTTTCGCCAGGACCTTGCCGGCGAGACCCTTGGACAGATCTTCGAGCTTGCCGCTCTTGAGGTCGGCGCGCGCTTGCAGACCGGCGCCGGTGCCGCGCGGCGACAGCGTGCCGGAGCCGGCGAACGTTCCGCCGAACAGACGGCCCTGAAGCGCGGTAATGGACAGTGCGCCCTTGTCGACACGCGCCGTCAGCGCCGCGTCTTGCACAAGGAACGGCGCGCCGAGCGAGAGCGATTTCGCGGCGAGCTTGAAGTCGCCTTCGATTTTGGCGAGAGGACCGAGCGAGAAGCCGCGCGCCGGCCAGACTTCCGAGGTGCCGCCGCCAAGCGTTCCCAGCATCTGCTCGGTCGATGGCGTGCGCTGCCAGGCGACGAGGCCGCCGAGCAAGACGGGAAGAGAGACAGTGCCGGTCTTCGCGTCGAGCGTGACTTTGGTCACGGTGCCGGAATTGTCGAGGCTGACATTGCCCTGGACAGGCTCGCCGGCGATCTCGCCAGCGACTCCCTTGAAGTCGATCCGCTGCGCGGCCTTGACGATGTCGGCGCGCAGATTGAGCGGCACGTTGGTGGCGCCGGGCGAGGCCTCGAAGCCGAACAACATGATGGCGAGGCCGGCATTGGGCGTGGTGGCTTGTGCTTTTCCGGTCAGCGCCAGGCCGTCGTCTTTGAGAGCGCCCTGTCCGTCGAAGCCAATCGTCATGGCCTGGGTTTCAAGCGCGACGCGGCCGGTGAGATTGGTCTTCGGCACGCCTTTGAGCTCGAAGCTCAATTTGCCCTTGCCGCCGGTGGCGAGCTTGTCTTGCGGGACGTCAGGCAGGAGCAGGCCCAAAATCGTTTGCGGCCGTTCGCCGTCGATGCTGCCAGTCAAAACAATGTCGGCCTGCTCGAGCTTGGCGGGCTCGCCGTTGGCTTGCGCCTTGACTGCGACGACGGAACCGCCGGCATTGCCATTGACCACAAGCGAGGCTTCAGTGGCATGGCCTGCGCCGTTGGCGACGAGCGCCACCGTGACGTCGAGCGGCGCGAGGCTCGCCAGATGTTTCGAGCGCGCGATGCTGTCGGGCAAACCGATCAGGCCGCTCGCCACGCGCAGACTGTCGGCATTGGCGGCATTGATGGCGAGATCCACCTGGCCTGACGGCGCGGCGCTCAGATGCTCGATGCGGCCTTTGCCGGTGAGTTTCAGCGCGCCTTCGGCGAGAAAATCGAGCTCGGAGACATCGAGCGTATCGTCGGCCAGGCTGAAATTCGCGGCGAGCTTGCCCGGCGCGATCGAGGGCAGCAACAACTCGCCGACGTGAAGCGCGACATGAATATTCTCGTCGCGCAACGCGGCGGCGAGGTTCTTGTCAGCGTTGGCAGCATCCTGCTTCTTGCCCGCGACCGGCAGCCAGGACCGCCACGCCACGTCCTCGCCGAGCACCTCTTTGAGGTCGAGACGGTCGCTGTCGAGGGCGATATCGATGGCAGGCTTGTCGCCGCCGCGATAGGAGAAGGAGCCGGTGAATTTTGTGCCGCTCAACTCACCACTCGCATTCTCGAGCTTGAGGTCGCCGCCGCCGAGCGTGGTATCTGCGGCAAGGGTGAAGGCGCCGACGCTGGTTTGCGCCGACATGTCGCGATCGCCAGAGGCCCAGCGCGCCAGCGTGCGCAGCTTCGATCCTTCGAGCTTGATCGGCCCCGCGTAGACCGGACCCTTATCGCCGCGCGTGAGGAGACCGGAGGTCTCGATCCTGGTTTCGCCCGGGAGTTTCGCGGTGAGGCGATCGATCTTCACCTGGTTCGGCGACGCGGTGAGCGCCAGACCGAGCTCGCCGACAAGGTCGCCGCCGAAATTGGCCTGCTCGACGGCGAGCAGGAAACTGCCCTCCCCGATCGAGGCGGATTGGGTCAGCAGCTTCTCGGCCACTTCGTTGAGCACGGCGGAGGGCGAAGCATTCGCTTCGCCGGCATCTTCGAGCAGAGCGTCGACATCGAGGAAGCGCGCGGATAATTCGCCGTCGAGTTTCCGGGTCTCGCCAAATTCGATGGCGAGCTTGCCCTTCATCAGTTGCGGGCGGCCCTTGGCGTGGAGCGTGAGCTCGAAACTCGGCAACTCGGCACGATCGGCCGTGGCGGTGAGGTCGCCCTTCAGCTCGAAGCCGGAGCCAGTGTCCGTGGTCTCGCCAGGTTCGGCGACGGGAGGCGTGGGTGCAGGCTCGGCAGGCGCAGCAACGCATTCTTTACAATGATGCTGCCGTCGTAACTCGGTTTCTCACCCAATCCGATGACATCGCCATCGAGCAAATAGACAGTGTCGCGGTCGGGATCGCGAAGCGCGGATTTCAGATGGAACTTGCCCTTGGCGTCGGATGCGCCGGTCGAGAATTTCAGATCCTGCTTGCGTCCCTCGAATTTGTACGTCGCGGCGACCTTATACGGACCGGACAGAGACGCGGCACTCGCATCGCCCGCAACATCGGTGAGCGTCGCCACGGGCGCGCCGGCGCGCGTCAGCTCGACCGTTCCTCCCGTCACGTCGATCTGATCGAGCAGGACTTCTTTCGGCACGAAGGGCATCGCCTCGCCGGGCCGTCCCACATCGGCCCAGTTGCCGGTGCCGTCTGCGTTCAGCTCAAGCCTCAGCACGGGTGCGGTGATGCCGATCTTGCGCGCCTCGATGGTGCCGCTGAGCAGCGCGCCGATATTCAGCCCAGCTTCGAGCCGCTTCGCCTCGAGAAAGGGCCGCTCGAGATTGCCGTCGGCATCGGCGACCTTCACATCGTCGAAGCGGAGCCGCGGCGCCGGCAGCAGCACGAGATGGACTTCGCCGCCGACTTTGACGTCGCGCCCGAGCAGCTTGGTGGCTTGCGCCTCGAAGACATGGCGATAATCGTTCCAGTCGACGAAATAGGGCACAGCGAACAGAGCGCTGAGCAGCAAAATCAAAATTGCGGTCAGACTGAGTAAAAAATGGTTCACGGAGCTCTATGCCTTGAGCGCTGGAACGGACGCGAACAGGCCGCTTATCGTCATCTTGGACTTACCGTCCGAAGACCCGCGACTCTTCCTCATGATACCGTAAAGATCTTCCCCGGATTGAGGATATTCAACGGGTCGAGTGCCTTTTTTATGGCAGCCATGATCTCCACGCCAATACCATGCTCGGCAGCGAGATAGCGCATTTTACCCTGGCCAATGCCGTGCTCGCCGCTGCAGGTGCCCTCCATGCGGAGCGCGCGTTCGATCAGGCGGTCGAGGAAGGCTTGGGCTTTGCGGCGCTCTTCTTCATTGCCAAGGTCGAGCACCGGCATGACGTGAAAATTGCCATCGCCGACATGGCCGACGATGGGAGCCAGAAGACCGAGGCGGTCGATGTCGGCTTTGGTCTCGCCGACGCAATCCGCCAGCGCGCCGATGGGCACGCAGACATCGGTGGTGATGATTTCGGCAGAGGCTTTCAGGCCTCGCGCGGCCCAATAGGCGTCGTGGCGCGCCTGCCAAAGCCGGCTCCGATCCTCGGGCTTGGTCTCCCATTCGAGATCCCCTCCCCCGTGCTCGCGGGCGATCTCGGCAAAGGTCGCGACCTGCTCGGCGGTCGAAGCCTCGCTGCCATGAAATTCGAGGAAGAGGGTCGGCTGCTCGGCGAGGGTGAGATGCGAATAGGCGTTGCAGGCTCTGATCTGCACCTCATCGAGCAGCTCGATGCGGGCGAGCGGCAGACCCATCTGCATCGCGGCGATGGTGGCGTTGCAGGCGCCTTCGATGGTGGCGAAGGGACAGACCGCGGCGAGGATGGTCTCGGGGATGCCGGCGAGCTTCAGCGTGAGCTCGGTGATGATGCCGAGCGTGCCTTCGGAGCCGACCATGAGCCGGGTGAGATCGTAGCCGCTCGACGATTTCTTGGCGCGGCTGCCGGTCTTCAGCACACGTCCGTCGGCAAGCACGGCGGTGAGGCTCAAGACATTGTCGCGCATGGTGCCGTAGCGGACGGCATTGGTGCCGGAGGCGCGCGTCGCCGCCATGCCGCCGAGGCTCGCATCGGCGCCGGGATCGATGGGGAAGAAGAGGCCCGGCGTCGCGCAGATGCTCGTTCAGGGCTTTGCGCGTGACGCCAGGCTCGACCACGCAATCGAGATCGGCGTCGTGCACGGCGAGCACGCGGTTCATGCGGGAGAGATCGAGCGAGAGACCGCCGAACGGCGCGTTGACGTGACCTTCGAGCGAGGTGCCGGTGCCGAACGGGATGATCGGCACGCGCGCTTCGGCGCAGAGCTTGACGACATCGACGATCTCGTCGGTCGTCTCGGCGAACAGCACGGCGTCGGGCGGCTGACAGGCAATCCAGGTGAGCGTGTTGGCGTGCTGCTCGCGGAGCGCAAGCCCGGTCGAGAAGCGCGGACCGAAACGCGCGGCCAATTTGGCAAAGAGCGCGGCTTCGCTGTGCGCTGGCCGCGATGATCTTGAGCCTCTGCCATGACGTTGCCGTCATGGCCCAGCTCATAAGCACTATGCGCTGGCGATTCGACTTAGGCATTGCGGATGACGCGGCTTAGCTATGCACCGCGACCATCACGGCCGCGTAGTGGCAGCTCGCGGCGGAAAGCACGAAGCCGTGCCAGATGGCGTTCTGAAAGGGCAGCCGCTCCCAGAGATGGAAGACGACGCCGACGGTGTAGAGCACGCCGCCGATCATGAGCAGGGTGAGAGCCTGACCGGACACCGCCGTCATCAGCGGCTCCCAGGCGGCGAGGATCGCCCAGCCTTGCATCAGATAGAGCGCGGTCGAGATGCCATCGAGATAACGCGGGGCGAACAGTTTGATGGCGATGCCGATCGCCGCCATGCCCCAGACCACGGCAAGCAGGCCAAGGCCCCAGGCATTGTTCATTTTGATCAGGATGAAGGGCGTGTAGGTGCCGGCGATCATCAGGAAGATCGCGGCGTGATCGAGCCGGCGCAGCCACTCTTTCAGTCTGGGCCGCATGACGATGTGATAGCCGGCGGAGAAGCTGAAGGTGGCGACGAGCGCGAGCCCGTAAATACTCAAGCCCACGATCCAGAGCGCGGTCTTCGATTCGACGCCGATGAAAATGAGGGCTGCGAGCGCGATGACGCTCGCCGTCACGCCGATGGCGTGGATGCAATAGTCCGCTATGCGCTCCGGGAGCGTATATTGCGGAAAGGCGAAATTCTGCACCATCGCTAGCCTCAAAACCCATTCAACCACGAAAAGTTTCTGGAATGCTTACCAGAGCATGTGGCGATGGTGAGGCGAGCTTTCCAGCGTCATGCCCGTTTTGACGCGGGCACGGCGCTAGGAATTGTTCGGCTTAATTGCCGCAGACGGCCGAGCCTGAGGTGCAGACATAGGGCACGACCACGCCGGTGAAGCAGGTGGTGAAGGTCCGCGAGGTGTAGATATCGCCCTTCAGCCGCGCCTCCGGCGGAACGCCATCGGGACGCACGGCCTTCCAGAACGGATCGCCGGCGACTTTGCGCGCGCTCATGGTGACGTAGTTCCAGCCCTTCTGGCGCTTGATGTCGTTGGCGGTCTGAGCGGCAAGCGCCTGCGAGGCCTTGGCGGCATTCGCCTTGGAATCGGCGCTGGCGGTGGCCTTGATCAGCTGGCAGGCGGCTTCGGCGGCGCCAGACCCAAAAATAAGAATTCCAAAAAGCCCAAGAATAGCGGCAAAAGCCCTCGACGCTCGCAGCATGATCCCTCTCTCATTAGGCTGAAATATTGTGACGAGACGCCGCCCCCATAGCAGCGGTCCGGCAGCTGTGCAACCGGCCCGATGGTGTTGTTTCCATGAATTTTTCGTGGCGTCCCGCGCCAAATCGACGCCGGAACCGCTTTGCAAAGAAAAGTAGCAGCCGAGCCCTTCCCGTCTTTTCCTTTGCGATCAATGTTATAGTTCTAGATCGATGCCAAAGATTCGCCCCCTTCCCGCGCCCGCCGATGAGCCTGCATCCGACGATGAGGCGCTGCCGATTTCTGTGCGGGCGATGCCGAGACGCAACGCGAATTATCTCGACGCGCTCAACCCCGAGCAGCGCGAGGCGGTCGAGACGCTGGACGGGCCGCTGCTGGTGTTGGCAGGCGCCGGCACCGGCAAGACAAGGGTGCTCACCACCCGCATTGCTCATATTTTAAGCGAAGGCCGCGCCTGGCCGAGCCAGATCCTCGCCGTCACCTTCACCAATAAGGCGGCGCGCGAGATGAAGAACCGCGTCGGCCAGCTGATCGGCGGCGTGGTCGAGGGCATGCCCTGGCTCGGCACCTTCCACGCCATCGGCGTCAAGATCATGCGGCGCCATGCCGAGCTGGTCGATCTCAAGCCGTCCTTCACCGTGCTCGACACCGACGATCAGATCAGGCTGCTCAAGCAATTGCTCGAAGCCGAGAATATCGACGAGAAGCGCTGGCCGGCGCGGCTGTTGGCGGCGATGATCGATGGCTGGAAGAACCGGGGACTTCGCCCGGAGCGCGTGCCCGAGGGCGAGAGCTTCGCCTTTGCCAATGGCAGAGCGCGCGATCTTTACGTGCTCTATCAGAAGCGGCTGAAGGAATTGAACGCCGCGGATTTCGGCGATCTGCTGCTTGGAGAATTTGCGGCTGTTCCAGGACCACCCGGACGTGCTCGCGCAATATCAGACCCGCTTCCAATTCATGCTGGTCGACGAGTATCAGGACACCAATGTCGCGCAATATTTGTGGCTGCGGCTGCTGGCGCAAGGCAGCCGCAATATTTGCTGCGTCGGCGACGACGATCAGTCGATCTATGGCTGGCGCGGCGCCGAGGTGGACAACATCCTCCGCTTCGAGACCGATTTCCCCGGCGCCAAGATCATCAGGCTGGAGCGGAATTACCGCTCGACGGGACATATTCTCGGCGCCGCGTCCGGACTGATCGCGCATAACAAAGGACGGCTCGGCAAGACGCTCCGCACCGACGGCGATAGCGGCGACAAGGTCGCGGTGCAAGGCTGCTGGGACGATGAAGAAGAAGCGCGGCTGATCGGCGAGGATATCGAGCAGCTGCAGCGCCAGGGCGAATCTTTGAGCGAGATCGCCATCCTGGTCCGGGCCTCGTTCCAGATGCGCGCCTTCGAAGACCGCTTCATCACGCTCGGCCTCCCCTATCGCGTGGTCGGCGGCCCGCGCTTCTACGAGCGGCAAGAGATCAGGGACGCCACCGCCTATCTCGAAGTGACGATGAACCCGGCGAACGATCTCAAATTCGAGCGCATCATCAATACGCCGCGACGGGGCTTGGGCGAGTCCACGCTGAAGTCGCTGCACCAATTGGCGCGCGCGCGCGGCGTGCCGCTGTTCCAGGCGGCGCGGCTGATCGTCGAGACCGAGGAGCTGAAGCCGAAGGCGCGGAAGGGCCTCGCCGATTTGATCGCCTCGTTCGACCGCTGGCGCGCATCCGTCGAGACCATGCGCCATACCGATCTTGCCGAATTGATCCTCGATGAGTCCGGCTACACCGCGATGTGGCAGGCCGAGCGGTCGCCGCAGGCGCAATCGAAGCTCGAGAACTTGAAAGAGTTGATCCGCTTCATGGAGGAGTTCGACAATCTTGCCGGCTTCCTCGAACATATCAGCCTGGTGATGGACGCGGAGGCGGAGGAAGGCGTGAGCCGCGTCAATCTGATGACGCTGCATTCGGCCAAGGGTCTCGAATTCGACACCGTGTTCCTGCCCGGCTGGGACGAAGGCTTGCTGCCGCATCAGCGGAGCCTCGACGATGCCGGGCGCTCAGGTCTCGAAGAGGAGCGGAGGCTCGCTCATGTCGGTCTCACGCGGGCGAGGAAGCGCGCCAAGATCAGTTTCGCGCAGAACCGGCGGAACCACGGCATGTGGCAGCAGGCGATCCCGTCGCGCTTCATCGACGAATTGCCGCTCGACCATGTCGAGGTCGCGGAGGATCGAGGCTTTCACGGCGGCTACGGCCCGAGCCGCTTCGACAGCGCCGAGAATTTGTTCGCGAGCGGCTTCTACGAGACGCCGGGCTGGCAGCGCGCACAACGCAATCGTCCGCAAAGCGGAGCGCCGGCGCACGCGGCGGCGCGAGCCGATGACGATCGACGGCACGCTCACCGCCTCAAGCACGGCGGAAGGATCGGGGCTCGAGATCGGGATGCGCGTGTTCCACCAGAAATTCGGCTATGGCCGCGTCGCCCATGTCGACGGCAACAAGCTCACGGTCGAGTTCGACAAGGCCGGCGAGAAGCGCGTGGTCGACAGTTTCGTCGAGCGGGCTTGAGCGCTCAAGAGCGAAGCGATAGCGCAAAAAAGGCGCCCTGGTTGTATTCCTTCCGATTCCCAACTTTTCGGTTTCGGAATGAGAACAAAACGTGTACATTGACACCTTCCAGCAAAGGAGGGTCCCATGCGTGGCTTGCTTTTTTCGGCTCTTGCCCTGGTGTTTCTTGCCTCGATCGTTCCCGTTTCCGCCGAGGATTGCCGCTGCAAAGGCTGCGGCTGCAAGGGCGGCGCCGGCTGGCGGGGCCCGGACGGGGTTTGCGTGCAGAAGGCGATGCTCGACCAGACTTGCGGCAATCCTGCCGGCGCGCCTTGCAAGCATGAGGCGGCGGCGCGGGTCTGTTTCGGCAAGCAATCTGCTCTGACGGAGCCGAAAGCGGCCGCGGCGCAATAAAGAGACACATTCGGACATTTGCGCAAAGGCGTCGGAGGTCCCTATCTTCGACGCATGATGCTGTCCGTCTCTCGAATCCTTGCCGCGGCGCTCGTCTTTAGCGCGATTGCGGCTCCCGACGCGCATGCGCTCTCCGGCGGCGTTGCCGACAAGGACGATCTTTATCCTTACGTGGTGAAGATCACTTTCCGGAAGCGGCTGGTCTGCTCCGGCACCGTGCTCTATCCGCGGATCGTGGTCACGGCCGCGCATTGCGTCGGCCGCGTGGTCGATGCGAAAGCGCGGCGGTTCGCTGAAGATACTTGGCCGGTCAAGCAATTCGCCGTGGTGACGGTCGCCGCCGGAAAAATCACGAGCACGCCGGCGCAAGAGATTTTGCTGCCGCCGGGATGGCGGGCGGCGGCGAACGAGCCCAACGCGCTCGGACGCTACGCTTACGACCTCGCGCTGATCATCACCAAAGATCCGATCAAGGTGGCGCTGCCGAATAGTCTCGCCAAACTCCCGAGCGACATGGGACGCGCGCTCGGCGATGCGTCGCCGCCCTCGATGGACGAGGCGCTCGCCACCGGTCTCAACAAGAGAGGCGTGATGATCGGGTTCGGCGCGGAGAATTGCTCGGCGGACCAGCGTTGCGGCCGCGTCGGCACGCGGCGCTATCGCAGCGTCGAGCTTCGCGATCCGGTGACCTGCTTCAACGACGCGCTCGACGTGCGCGCGCCGGGCGCCAAGCTCGACAAAGGCATTGCCGGCGCGCTGCCCTTTTCCGTCTGGTGCACGGATTGGGGGGTGATGCCGGGCGATAGCGGTGGCACGCTTTTGGTCGAGGGACCGAACGGCACGCTCTATTTCGCCGGCGTGATCAGCTCGCATTGGGGGAGCTACGCGGCGCATGTCAAAAAGGCCGAGGCCGACAAGAGGAGCTTCGCCACCGCGCTTTACCCGAGCCTCGATTTCATCACCGATGCGGCAAAGCGGCTGGGCTACATCCCTTGATATCTCGGAAGGCGGCCGCTTTGCCGGGCGTAAAGATTGAGTCATGAAAAGGCGCTAGGGTGTTGTTAGAGCTTGATGTTTTTTGAAGCCCGTTCCCACCCTTCCGGATCATGCTCTAAGGTCATTCGCATGTCCGACGCCGCAGAAGCAGTCCGACTTGAACCTACCCCCGCGCCCTCCAGTGACGTCCAGAAGGAGGCGGCGAAACCAGGTCTGGGCTCGCCTGCCAAGCACGCCCATTTCATTCCGGTCAGCCGCTACGGATTGCGCGCCAAGCTGGTCGAGATGCTGAAGGAGGATGGCGGCGACGAGCGGCAATGGCAGCGCGCGCTCGACTGCCTCGCGGCCTGGCGTCACCAGCACTATCGCATGAGGCTGCTCGATCTCCTGGAAGACTATCTCCCCTTCAGCCCCGACAGCGACACGGCAAGCCTGATCGAGCACGACGAGGCCGGCACGGCGAAAGCGCGACGCGAATTCATCGAAGGCGTGGAGACGCTGCTCACGCAGGCGAACTATGTGCGGCTCGGCCCCGACGATTTGCGCCGCATCCTCGCCGAGCAATCTCCGCATGGACTGAGCTTGCAAGTGGATTTGGGCGAATTCGACGATCTGCTTCTCTATTATCGCGGCGTCGATGTCGCAATCGAGCACGAGCGCGATCCTTGGAGGCTCTATCTCAAGACCAATCGTTTCGAGATCCCGACATTCCAACGCCTGTTCCTGATGCTGAAGCTGAAACCCTCGGACGCCCGCGTCGCCGAGATCATGGCGGAGAGGCAACTGGACCGGCCCAAGGCCGAGCGCATGGTGCGGTCGCGCAGGCGGCAGCTCCCGATCGGGGTGGCCGCGAGCCATATCTATGTGAAAGTGTTCAAGCGCATCCCGCAGGTCGATCTGGAGATGCTGTTTCCCAATACCAAAATCGCGTTCAAGCCGCTGGACAAGCTGAAGCTGTTCGTGACCTGCGGCGGCGGCACGGCGGCCGGCGTGATGGGGACCGCCACCAAGATCCTCGCCGCCACCAATCCTTTTACGCTGGCCTTCGGGCTGCTCGGGTTCAGCGCCGTGGTGTTCCGCCAGGTGACGAAGTTCTTCAATACGCGCAATCGCTACATGATGGTGCTGGCGCAGAACCTGTATTTTTGCAGCCTCGCCAATAATCGCGGCGCGCTGACCCTGATCGCGGACGCTGCGGAAGAGGAAGACGTGAAAGAAGACATGCTGCTCTATGCCTTTCTCGCGAAAGAGCACGGGCGTGCCGTGAAGCTCGACGCGGTGAAGGAGGACATCGGCGCCTTCTTGTCGAAGCAATGTGGCGTCGAGGTGAGTTTCGATGCGGACGATGCGTTACGGCGGCTGGTTGCCGACGGCCTCGTCAAGAAGGACGCCAAAGGCAATGCGACGGCGCTTGGCGCCAAAGAAGCGCAAGAACATCTCGATCGGCGCTGGGACCGGCTGCTCGATGTCGACACGCTGGACGGGGCAATGCAGACCAAGGGCAACGCATGAGCCTCGCCACTCTCGCCATCGAAGAGGCGCCGGGCGGCCCTCGCAGAATCGTGTTCGAGGTTTCGGTCAAGGCTGCGGAGCGCATTGCACTGGCGCTCGATGAAGAGGAAGAGACGGCGCCGCTCACGGTGGCGCTGTTCGATCTTGGCGGCGCGCGGGTCGAGAGCTCGATCTATCTGCCTGCGAATTTGCCTCCGGATTTCGTGCTCGATCTGATTGGCCGGGCGGCGAATGGCGAGGAGCTGGCCTCGCTCCGGGTCGAGACCGCTCGAAGAGCAGGATTGGGTCACGCTGTCGCAACAGCAGCGCGGGAAGGTGCGCGCCGGACGATTCATCATTCATGGCAGCCATGAGCGCGACCAGCATAGCCGCTATGCCATCGAGATCGACGCAGGCCAAGCCTTCGGCACCGCGCATCATGCCAGCACGCAAGGCTGCCTCATCATGCTCGATCACATCTCGAAGCGCCGCCGCTTCGCCCGCGTGCTCGATCTCGGCACCGGCGCCGGCACGCTCGCCATCGCGGCGTCGAGGCTTGGCCGGCGCAAGGTGCTCGCCAGCGATAGCGACAGAATCGCGGTTGCTGTTGCCGCGGAGAATGCGAGGAAGAACCGCGCAGGCGACTTGGTCGACGCGATGCCGGCGATGGGCCTTGCCCATCCCAGGCTGCGGCGCGCCAAATTCGATCTGATCTTCGCCAATATTCTATTCCGCCCCTTGTTCGAGCTTGCGCCGCTGCTGGCGCGGAGGGTGCGCGCTCGCGGCTACCTCATTCTTTCCGGCATTACCGAGGCGCAAGGGGCGGCGCTTCAGGCGCGCTATATTTCGCTCGGCTTCGTGCTGAAAAGACGAGTCGTTATCGACGGTTGGACGACCTTGTTGATGGCGAAAAGACGCTAAAGACCGTGACGATTGATCGAGGCCGAGCTACCGCATAGAACTGATATCCATGTATCAAGACTTCGATGAGGAAGAGCGCGGCGGTTCAACCCGCGCGCGTGTTTCAGCGCTCAGGCGCGCGCTAAAGGCCCGCAAGCTGAACGGCTTTCTGGTGCCGCACGGCGACGAGCACTCGGCGGCGCCCGAGCGGTTGAGCTGGCTCACCGGCTTCACCGGCTCGGCGGGAACGGCGATCGTGCTGGAGAAGAACGCGGCGCTGTTCGTCGACGGCCGCTATACGCTTGCAAGCACGGGACCAGGCGGAGGCTTCGCTGTTCGAGGTGCTGGTGACGCCGGAGGCCAGACCCTCGCAATGGATCGCCGCCAAGCTGCCCAAGGGCTCCGTGCTCGGCTACGACCCGAAGCTGCACACGGTCCGCGAGATCGAGCGCCTGAACGAGACGCTCGGTAAGGCCGGCATTACGTTAGAGGCTGTCGCGGCCAATCCGATCGACCGGCTGTGGAAGAAGCGGCCGGCGGCGCCATCCGGTCCCATCGTGCCGCATGGCATGGAACTCGCGGGCGAGCGCGCCGAGGACAAGATCGCCAAGGTGCAGGCCACGCTGGTCGCGGACAAGGCCGACGCTCTGCTCCTGACCCAGCTCGATTCGATTGCATGGCTGTTCAATATTCGCGGCGGCGACGTGCGCCACGCGCCGGTCGCTGACGCTTTCGCCATCGTACCGGCCAAGGGACGCCCTACCCTGTTCGTCGATCCAAGCAAGGCCGGCAGCAATGTCCGCGGACATCTCGAGGACTTTGTCGACATCGCGCCGCCAAGCGCGCTCGAAGCGAAATTCGCCGAGCTCGGTCAGGACAGATGCTCGCGTGCGGCTCGATCCGGAGACGGTGCCGATCCGCTTCGCGCAAGCGCTGAAAGAGGCCGGGGCGAAGATCGTCTCAGGCGCAGATCCTTGCATCCTGCCCAAGGCGATCAAGAACACGACAGAGATCGCGGGCACGCGCGCGGCGCATGTCCGCGACGGCATGGCGATGGCGCGGTTCCTCGCCTGGCTCGACGACACTGTCGGCTCCGGACGGCTCGATGAGGTCAGCGCCGCGATGAAGCTCGAGAGCTTTCGCCGCGAGACCGGGCAGCTCAAAGATATCAGCTTCGATACGATCTCGGCGGTGGGGCCGAACGGCGCCGTCGTGCATTACCGGCCGACCAATAAGAGCAAGCGGCCGCTCAAAGGCAACACGCTCTATCTGATCGATTCCGGCGGCCAATATCCCGACGGCACCACCGACATCACACGAACCATCGCGATCGGCAGCCCGACACGCGAGATGCGGCACCATTATACGCTGGTGCTGCAGGGGCATATCGCCATCGCCTCGGCGCGGTTTCCCAAGGGCACGCGGGGGCAGGATCTCGACCCCTTCGCGCGGCGCCCGCTCTGGCAGGAGGGGCTCGACTACGACCACGGCACCGGCCACGGCGTCGGCAGCTATCTCTATGTGCATGAGGGGCCGCAACGGCTCTCCAAGCTCGGCAGCGTGGCCTTGGAGCCGGGCATGGTGCTCTCCAACGAGCCGGGCCTCTACCGTGAGGGCGAATACGGCATCAGGCTGGAAAATCTCGTGCTGGTGACGCCCCCTGCCCCGATCGAGGGCGGCACGCGGGAGATGCTTGGGTTTGAGACGCTTACCCTTGTTCCGTTCGACCGGCGGCTGATCGATGCGTCGATGCTCACTCGCGAGGAGAAGGCGTGGCTCGATGCCTATCATGCGGAGGTGCGGCGCAAGATCGAGCCGCTGTTGAAGAGCGATGACAGGCCTTGGCTCCGTCACGCCACGGCGCCGATCCGCTAACAGAAAGAGATCGACATGGAGATCTGGGTATCGGCGCTCGCCGCGACGCTGACCACGGCGGCCTTCGTGCCGCAGGCGCTGCATATCATCCGCTACAAAGAGACCAAGGCGATCTCGCTCCTGATGTATGTGGCGTTTGCCTCAGGCGTGGCGCTCTGGATGTTGTTCGGCACGATGATCGGCAATTGGCCGATCATCGTTTCGAACTTTATTACCCTGCTGCTCGCGCTCGCCATCATCGGGATGAAGCTGAAATATGGGTGAGCCGCCCGCTACTCGATCAGCTTCAGCCATTCGTCCTCGGTGAGCACGGTCACGCCGAGGTCCTTGGCATTTTTCAGCTTTGAGCCGGCGCCGGGGCCCGCCACGACATAGTCGGTGTTCTTCGACACCGAGCCCGCCACCTTGGCGCCGAGACGCTCGGCGCGGGCTTTCGCTTCCGACCGCGTCATGCGTTCCAGAGTCCCGGTGAAGACGACGATCTTGCCGGAGATCGGCGAGGCATGATCGATCGCTTCGAGCGGCGTCGGCGTCACCTCCTCGAGCAATTCCTTGACCACGGCGACGTTGTGCGGCTCGGCGAAGAAATCGGCGATCGCGGCGGCGACCACCGGGCCGATGCCCTCGATATTGTCGAGATCGGCGAAGGCGTCGCTGCTCCGGTCCTTGGCTTCGCGCATGGCCTTAAAGAAGGCGTCGATGCTGCCGTAATGTCTGGCGAGAAGTCTAGCGGTGGTCTCGCCGACATGGCGCATGCCGAGCGCGTAGATGAAGCGGTCGAGACGAATGTTGCGGCGGGCATCGATGGCGTCGAAGAGGTTGCCGGCGGAGGTCTCGCCCCAGCCTTCGCGCTCGGCGAGCTTGGTCGAGGAGCGCGCATCGCGGGCTTTGAGCGTAAAGATGTCGGGCGGCGATTGGATCAGCCCCTCCTCGTAGAACGTCTTGATGTGCTTCTCGCCGAGACCCTCGATGTCGAAGGCATTGCGCGAGACGAAATGCTTCAGCCGCTCGACGCGCTGGGCAGGACAGATCAGCCCGCCGGTGCAGCGCCGGACCGCGTCGAGCTTGCCGGTCACCGGATTGACCTCGCGCACGGCATGGCTGCCGCAGGCCGGGCAGACTTCCGGAAACTTGAATCGTTTCGCGCCCTTAGGCCGCTTCTCTTGAACCGATCCGAGAATCTGCGGAATGACGTCGCCGGCGCGTTGCACGATGACCGTGTCGCCGATGCGCACGTCCTTCCGCTCGATCTCGTCCTCGTTGTGGAGGGTGGCGTTCTGCACCACGACGCCGCCGACCGTGACCGGCTCGAGCTTGGCGACGGGGGTGAGCGCGCCGGTGCGGCCGACCTGGATGTCGATGCCGCGAAGGATGGTGGTGGCCTTCTCGGCCGGGAATTTATGCGCGATGGCGAAGCGCGGCGAGCGCGAGACGTAGCCGAGACGCTCCTGCAGATCGAGGCGGTCGAGCTTATAGACGACGCCGTCGATGTCGTAGTCGAGGCCGGCGCGGCCGCTCTCAATATCGCGATAGGTCTCAAGCATTTGCTCGACAGTGTGGGTGAGCCGCGCCAGCGGATTGAGCGGGAAGCCCCAATCATGCATGGCTTGGTAGATGCCCCATTGGGTCTCGGCCGGGAGCTCGGCCGCCTCGCCCCAGCCATAGGCGAAGAACTGCAACGGCCGCGACGCGGTGATGGCGGAATCGAGCTGGCGGAGCGAGCCGGCGGCGGCGTTCCGCGGATTGGCGAAGGTGCGTTCGCCGCGCGAGGCCTGGTCGTCGTTCAGGCGCTGAAAGGCGGAGCGGCTCATATAGATCTCGCCCCGCACCTCGAAGGGATCTGGGAAGCTCCGCGCTTTGATGGTTTTCGGAATGTCCTTGATGGTGCGGACATTGGCGGTGACGTTTTCACCTTCGAAGCCGTCGCCGCGGGTGGCGCCTTGCACCAGCCTGCCAGCTTCGTAGCGCAGCGTGATCGAGAGCCCGTCGATCTTCGGCTCGGCGGTGAAGGCCAAACCTTCAGGGCTCTCCAGTCCGAGGAAGCGGCAGACGCGATCGAGGAAATCGCGAACGCCCTCGTCGTCGAACACGTTGCCGAGCGAGAGCATCGGCACGGCGTGTGTCACCTTAGAGAAAGTCTCGGCAGGTGCCGCACCGACACGAAGCGACGGACTGTCGTCGCGGACGAGATGCGGAAAGCGCTCCTCGATTTCTGTGTTGCGCGCGCGGAGCGCGTCATAGTCCGCGTCGGAGATCTCCGGGGCGTCCTGCCGGTAATAGAGCGCATCGTGATGGGCGATCTCGGCGGCGAGACGTTCGAGCTCGGACGCTGCGGCCACCTCGTCGAGCGCCTCGACCGGCGTCGGCGCGGGTGCGCCCTTCGCCCTGCCCTTGGTCTTCTTCATGCGGAGCGGCGGCCCATCAGCCGCTCGGCGGCGGCGCGGGCCTCATCGGTGACGGTCTGGCCGGCGAGCATGCGGGCGATCTCCTCGCGGCGATGCTCGCCTTCAAGGGCGGTGACCCGCGTCGCCATGGCCTCGCCCTCGGGGCCGCGGACCGGCTCCTTGGCGATCAGCATATGACCGGTGGCGACGGCGGCGACTTGCGGTGCATGGGTCACCGCCAGGACTTGGACCTTGGCCGCCAGTTTCGCAAGGCGCTCGCCGACAGCAGCAGCGGTGGCGCCGCCAACGCCGGCATCGGCCTCATCGAAGATCAGTGTCGGCGCCGAGCCGCGCGCGGCAAGCACGACTTTCAGCGCCAGGATCAGCCGCGCCAGCTCGCCGCCAGAGGCGACCTTCATCAAAGGCCCGGGCTCGGTGCCGGGATTGGTCTGCACCCAGAAGGCCACGCGGTCGATGCCGGAGGGTCCTCCCTCATCGAAGGGCACGGTCTCGAGCTTGGTGATCAGCCTGGCGCGCTCCAGCTTCAGGGGCGCAAGCTCGGCCGCAACCTCCTTATCGAGCTTGCCAGCGGCCTTCTTCCTCGCCTCGCTCAATTTCGACGCAGCGGCCTCGTAGGCATCGCGGGCGGCTTTGGCTTCCTTCGTTAGTTCGGCAAGGCGACCCTCGCTCTGGTCGAGCGCGGCAAAATCGGCTTCGAGCGAGCGCATCAGCGCCGGCAGATCGTCCACCCGCACTTTGTGTTTCCGGGCAGCGGCTCTGAGCGCGAACAGGCGCTCCTCGGCGCGCTCCAAATCCTTGGGCTCGAAGGCGGTCGCGGCCAGAGCCTGCTCGATGGTGGCGCGGGCCGTTTCCGTCTCGCCGAGCACGCGCTCAAGGGCGTCCGCGACGGGCCCGAGCAGCAATTCGGCCATCGGCGCCTGGCGCTCGATCCTGCGCAGTGCCGCGCCAAGCCTCGCTTGTGCCGTCCCCTCGCCTTGCAACGCGTCGAGCGCCTCATTGAGCTCGGCCGCGATCTTCTCGGCATTCATCATCAGCTGACGTTTTGCTGCCAGCGCTTCCTCCTCGCCACCCTCAGGCGCCAGCGTCCGGAGCTCCTCGAGGGTGTGCGCCAGATAATCGGCATTGGCGCGGGTGGAAGCGATGCCGGTCTCGTAGCGGTTCCGCTCGGCTTCCGCGCCTTTCCAATGGTCCCAAAGGGCCTCGACGTCGGCTGCCGCCTCGCCAAGACCGGCGAAGGCATCGACCAGCTCGCGATGACCAGACGGATCGATCAAAGCGCGATCGTCGTGCTGGCCGTGAATCTCGACCAACGCCTGGCCAAGCTGCCGCAACAGCTGCACGCCGACGCTGACATCGTTGACGAAGGCGCGGGTGCGGCCGTCGGCGCTTTGCACACGCCTCAGGATCACCGCGCCGTCGGCTTCGAGACCATTTTCAGTGAGGAGGGCGAACACCGGATGGGACTGCTCCGGCTCGAAGATCGCCGTCACCTGGCCTTGCGCGGCCCCCTTCCGTACCAGGGACGCATCGCCCCTGCCGCCAAGGGCAAGCGCCAACGCATCGAGCAGGATGGATTTGCCGGCGCCGGTCTCGCCGGTCAGCGCGGACAGGCCTGTGCCGAATTCGAGATCGAGCTTGTCGATCAGAACAATATCGCGGATCGACAGGGCAGCTAACATGGGGCTTACGCTAGAGCGAAATCCGGTTGGGTTGAATCACGATTTCGCTCTCGCTCCCTGTCTTTGACGCATGATCTTATCCGAAAAGTCTGCAACTTTTCGGGATCATGCTCTCAGGCGGGCTTGCCGTCGCCTTTGTAGGTCTGGGTAATCCAGGAGCCTTCGTGCTCTTGCGGCTGCATGCCGCTCTTCTGCAGGAGGGCGTAGGCGTTCTGATACCACTTGCTGTCCGGGAAGTTGTGGCCGAGGACGGCAGCCGCAGTCTGAGCCTCGTTGATGATCCCCAATGCCATATAGGCCTCGGTGAGGCGCGACAAGGCCTCCTCGATCTGCTCGGTGGTTTGATAGTCGGTGACCACCGTCTTGAAGCGGTTGATGGCCGCGAGATAGTTGTTGTGGCGAAGATAATAGCGGCCGACTTGCATCTCGCTCGCCGCCAAAAGATCGCGCAAGACGCGGATCCTGTTCTGCGCGTCCGCGGCGTAGCGCGAATCGGGATAGCGCTGGACCAGGGTCAGATAGGCCTGGAGCGCCTTCCGCGCATTGGTCTGGTCCCGCTTCGGATCGAGCACCTGATCGTAATAGGACATGGCGATGATGTTCTGCGCCAGATCCGATTCCTTGGTTCCCGGATGCAGCGTCAGATAGCGGTCGGCGGCGGAGATGGCCTCGATATATTTGCCCTGCTGATAATACGCGTAAGCCGCCAGCACGATGGCCCGGCGGGCTTCTTGCGAATAGGGATGGTTGACGTCGACCTTCTCGTATTCCTTGGCGGCATCGCCATATTTGTGCTTGTCGAGCAACGTCTCGGCGCGGTTGTAGATCACGTTCGGCGGATCGGTGGAGACCATCTCGTCGGTCTTGGTGAAGGAACCGCAGGCCGAAACGAGGCCGCAGGCCAAGGCGACGCCTAGAGCACGCATCGGCGTCCTTGGGCCAAAACCAAGGCTTTCCAGCTTCCGGCCGAACATCGTGCCCCTCAAGACATTCCCCCAAGGCTCCGCTAGAGCCCGCTTACAGGCAAGACGGCAGAGTAGCAGCAACCAACGCGTGGAATATGGTGTTTTTTTGCCCATTTCCGCTGGGGTTAAGCGCCAGGGCCTCCCCGACCGAGCGCGCAAGCGGACAGCCTGCACGGAACGGCGCAATCGCGAATGAGCTTACGAGGTGCCTAGCTCCGCTCGGCGGCGAAGTTGACGGCGGCGAGCCGGTGGCTGAGCTCGGCATGGCGAACTTCACGGCCAGCCCGCGGAGCCTCGACCAGGGTCCAAGCCTCAGGATCGGCGAACATGGCCTTGAGCACCAAGCTGTTCAGCCTGTGGCCGCCACGGATCGAGCGGAACGCCCCAAGGATCGGCGCGCCGGCAAGAGCGAGGTCGCCGACCGCATCGAGCGCTTTGTGGCGCACGAACTCGTCGGAATAACGAAGGCCTTCGCGGTTGATGACGCGGTCGTCACCGATGGCAACGGTGTTCTCGAGCGAAGCGCCAAGCGCGAGGCCGGCGGCCCAGAGACGCTCCACATCCTTCATGAAGCCGAAGGTGCGGGCCCGGGACAATTCGCGGCGGAAAGAGCCAGGATTGAGGTCGATTTCGAGGCGCTGCTTGCCAATCAGCGGCGTGTCGAAATCGATTTCCACATCCAGATGGAAACCGTTGTAGGGGGTGAGTTCGGCAAGGGCGCCGTTCTCTTCGACAACAATCGGCTTCAGAACCTTGAGGAAGCGGCGCGGCGCTTCGAGCTCGACAAGTCCAACCTCGTCGATGGCTTCGACGAAGCGGGCGGAGCTGCCATCCATGATCGGAACTTCGGGGCTGTCGATCTCGATCAGAACGTTATCGACGCCAAGGCCGCGGAGCGCGGCAAGAAGATGTTCGACGGTGGCGATCGAGGCGCCATTGCCGTCACCGATCACGGTACAAAGCGTAACGCCCGTGACCCAGCGCCGGTCGGCTGCGATCTCAATGCCTTCGTTATTTTCGCCGTTGGAGAGGAGGAAGCGAATGCCGGTATCGCCATCCGCAGGATAAAGGACGATGGAAACAGGCGCCCCGCTATGAACTCCAATGCCCGTAAGAGCAATTTCGCTCGCAAGCGTAGTTTGGCGTGCCCCGATAAATCCCTTCATGGCCCCCATTGGCCCCCACACCGTCTTTTGAGTTCCCCTGACTCGGGTTATGATCCCCGAGCCCCCCTTGATCTTCGTGCCTTTGACCTCTTTGTGTCTTTTTGGGCCCGTCGATCAATCTATGGAGAACCTTAACGCTGGCCTTTAACACCGACAAATCACGGTTTCTTTCAATGTATTACCGGTTCGGTAACCAACTAAGACCTTGATTAACGTCACTTTTCCGTCACTGTTCGGCCTCCCGGTGGCCAAGTGTTACGCCCTGTTCCTTCCTCTAATTCACCCGCCTGCGCAAAAACGCTGGAATCTCCAAATCGTCCGAATCAAGTGATTCGTCCGCCATGGGGCGGGTATCGTTGGCGACCACCCTTGTCGGCGTCTCCAGCCGCTTCGGGGCGGAGGCAATACCCATTTCGCTCCGCGGCCGTTCAATCTTGAGGGCCTTGGGCGCCGCCAAGACTTGCGGGGCGGCTGCGATTTGCGGCTTCGGAGCCGGCGCGAGCGAAGCTTGGCCGAATTCCGGCTCGCGCTTCGGCGCAGGCGCCGTTTCCTCGGTGCGGCGTCCCGCCGGTCAGGCGCTCGAAAAAGCCGATGCGCTTCTTCTCCTCGTGAATGCCTTGAGCCGGTGCTGCGCCAGACTGGGCCCTGATCTCGTTCTGGGCCACGATCGGCAGTTCCTCGATATTCGGCATGCGCCGCACCACGCGCCGCGCGCTGGCAGGCGGCGCCGGAACGAAATTCGGCGTTTGCGGCACGGCGCGCTGCGTCGCCACGCTATGCGGCAGAGCGATGCCGGTGTTCTGCACCGGAGGGCGCCGCTCGATGGTCACGTTGCCGGGCGCACGCCAGACAGGAGCCTCGCTGGCATCGTCCTTGTGGGGAACAGGCTGCTTGAGCTCGATATAGTCTTGCTCTTGCGGCGCCATCGGCACGGGCGCGAGGCCTGCGAGCCGCTGGCTGAGCGAGGTCTTTTCGTGGGCGATAGGCCGCGTCTGCTGTCCGAGGGTACCAAGTCCGGTGGCGACGACCGAAACGCGGATCGAGCCGTCGAGCTCGTCGTCGAAGGTGGCGCCGACGATGATATTGGCATCGCCATCGGCTTCGGCGCGGATGCGGCTCGCAGCCTCATCAACTTCATAAAGCGTGAGGTCATTGCCGCCGGTGATGGAAACGAGCAACCCGCTCGCGCCCTTCATCGACACATCGTCGAGCAGCGGATTGGAGATGGCGGCCTCGGCGGCCTCGATCGCGCGGCGGTCGCCGCTCGCTTCGCCGGTGCCCATCATCGCCTGACCCATGCCGGCCATGATGGTGCGCACGTCGGCGAAGTCGAGATTGATCAGGCCTTCCTTCACCATCAGATCGGTGATGCAGGCGACGCCGGCGCGAAGCACATCGTCGGCCATGGCGAAGGCATCGGCGAAGGTGGTCTTCTCGTTGGCAACCCGAAACAGATTCTGGTTCGGGATCACGAGCAGCGTGTCGACATATTTCTGCAGTTCGACGATGCCGACCTCGGCCGAACGCAAGCGGCGCTGGCCTTCGAACTGGAAGGGCTTGGTGACGACGCCGACGGTGAGGATGCCCTCTTCACGCGAGGCGCGCGCGATGACCGGTGCCGCACCCGTGCCGGTGCCGCCGCCCATGCCGGCGGTGATGAACACCATATGCGAGCCGGCGAGATGCGCCTTGATGTCGGCCATGGCCTCCTCGGCAGCGGCGCCTCCAATCTCGGGCCTCGACCCGGCGCCGAGGCCTTCGGTCACATGCGTGCCCATCTGGATGCGGCGTTCGGCGCTCGAGCTCAACAAAGCTTGCGCGTCGGTGTTCGCCACCACGAATTCGACGCCGCGAAGGCCCGCGGCGATCATGTTGTTGACGGCGTTGCCGCCAGCGCCTCCGACACCGAACACGGTGATGCGTGGCTTGAGCTCCGTGAGATCAGGAACTTTGAGATTGATGGTCATGGCGGCAGCCTTCCGATCTTTGCTTTGGTTCATTTTCTTTAGCCCCCGTACTCGAGACGCTTGCGAGAAGCCGCTACTCAAAAATTCGTTCGTAACCAGTCGCCGACGCGGGCGATGTAACCCGTGCCGGTGCCAAGAATTCGCTGTTCGACGCGGGCGCCGATCCTGTCGTCGCCCGACGCCCATTGCATCAGCACGCCCATCGCGGCGGAAAATCCCGGCGCGGATGCGCCCTCGGGCATGCCGTTGATCTGGCGCGGACGGCCGAGCCTGGTGGGCCGGCCAAACATGTTCGAGGCGAGATCGCTGAGGCCGGTGAGCTGGCTCGCGCCGCCGGTCAGCACCAACGCGCGCGACATTTCCGCGGCATGCCCGCTCGAGGCGAGGCGGCGGCGCATCAGATCGAGAATGTGCTCGATGCGCGGCCGGATGATCGCGGTGAGCTGCGCCTTGGCGATATGGTTCAAAGTCCGCTGCGAGGCATCGCCAACGGACGGATAGGTGATGATCTCACGCTCGTCGGAGGGCGTGGCGAAGGCGCTGCCATGCAGGGTCTTCAGCCGCTCGGCGTGCTGCAGCGGTGCCGCGAGAGCGTGGGCGATGTCGGTGGTGATGAAATTGCCGCCGAGCGCGATGGCATCGGTGTGGATGCAATGGCCGTCGGCGAACACCGAGAGCGTGGTGGTGCCGGCGCCGAAATCGATACAGGCCGCGCCGAGCTTAGCCTCGTCCGAGCTCAGGACCGCGAGCGCGCTGGCATAGGGTGCTGCGACCAGGCTGGCGACGCCGAGATGGCAGCGCTCGATGCACAGCATGATGTTGCGGATGGCGACTTCGTCGGCGGTCACCGCATGAATGTCGATGCCGAGGCGCTCGCCGCACATGCCGAGCGGATCGCGAATGCCGATCGTGTCGTCGAGGCGATAGCCGATCGGTAGCGCATGCAAGACGCTCCGCTTGTCGCGGCCGGCATATTGGCGGCCGCCGGCAAGAATGCGCAGAATATCGTCGTCGCGCACGGCGCCATTGGCGATGGCGACGCTCGCGGAAAAGCTTTCGCTCTTCAGCCTGCCTGAGGTGACGGACACGATGACGTCGTCGACGGTGACGCCGGCCATGCGCTCGGCTTCATCGACGGCGGCGCGAATGGCATGCTCGGCGCTATCGAGATGCGCGATCATGCCGCTCTTCACGCCTTCGGCGCGTTGATGGCCGACACCGAGCACCTCGAAATGAATTGAATCGCCCTTGCCCTCGAGCCAATCGGGCGCCGCCGCAGGCTTCACGATCAGGCACGAGATTTTGCTCGAGCCCACATCGAGCGCGGTCAGAAAGCGCTGACGCTTGCGATTGACGATGTCGTGCCGCATCCCCCGGTCCCTCATCCCCTAGGTGCTGCCCTTGGACACGCTCTTCGGCGGCATGCCCTTGGTCGCGGCGGTTGGAATCTCGTTCGGCTGAGGCACGGGCTGTACCGCGATGACACGCGGGGCCTTGATATCGCGCAAGCGGAAGGTGACGCGGTCGGCGAGGCGCAAATCGACGGCGGCGATATTGTCGCCGATGAGCCCACGATTGCGTTCGACATTGGTGTAGGTCTTGAGCGCGTCGGCGACATTGTCGTCGGGAAGCAGGATCTCGACGCCGGATTTCAGCTTCAGCGTCCAGCGGCGGTCGCCGACCCTGACGCTGGCGATGAGCTGTTGCTTCAGCTCGTCATAAGGCTTCAGCGTGTCGTAGAGCGCGGGCGCGTTCTTCGCGGCACCCTCGCCGACGACGAGCGGCAACTCCGACATAGGCTTCGCGCACCGCCGGAGACAGCACGGTGCCAGCCTCATCGACGACATAGGTCTTGCCGCCGGACTGCCAGATTGCGAAGGGCGCGCGTTCCTCGATCACGACTTGCAGCGTGGACGGAAGCAGCCGCATCACTTGGGCATGGCGGATCCACGGCACGGCTTCGAGGCGAGCCTTGGCGGCCTCGGTATCGAAATCGAGCATCATGGTGGAGGGGCCGGCATCGAGTGCGGCCTTGATCTCGGCGTCACTGGTGTGGGTCTGGCCCTGGACGACGATCTGCTTGACGCCGAAGCCTGCGGCGACCGCGAGAGCTTCAACGCCATTGCGAGCCTGGTCGTAGAACGAGGCGACCTGCCCTCCGACCAAGAGTCCGTAGGTGGTGGCAGCGAGCACGAAAAGCAGAGTCAGCCCGGGCCAGATGGCCTTGCGCGACGGGACAAAAGACATTTTGTGAGCGGAACGGCGGCGGCCTTTCAGCGAGGCGAGCACGACTGGATGGCCCCGGCGCGACGGCACAATGGCGCGCGCAAGCAGGCGATCGGACGCTCCGTCCCAGCTCTCACCCCGCAATGGCCTCACCGTTCGCACGAAGCGTCCTCCACGATCCAGCGCACCAGCTCAGCAAAGGAGCGGCCGCTGTGATTCGCGAGCTCTGGCACCAGAGACGTGGACGTCATGCCGGGCTGGGTGTTGATTTCCAAACAAACCAGCCCAATTCCCTCATTTTCGCGGTCGTCGTAACGGAAATCGGTTCGACTAACCCCACGACAGCCCAGTGCCCTATGAGCCGCTAGGGACAGCTTCTGTACCAATTGGTAAACATTTGGTTTAAGCGGCGCCGGAAGGACGTGCTCGGACCCGCCAGGGGCGTATTTTGCATCGTAATCGTAGAAGGTTAGCCCTTGGGCGGGGCGGATTTCGATGACGCCCAACGCCTCCTCACCCATCACCGCGCAAGTGAGCTCCCGGCCAGGGATATAGCGCTCGACCATGACCTCCTCGCCAAGGTCCCAATCGGCGGAAGACAGCTCCTGCGGCGGGTGGGCCTGGTCCTCGCGGACGATATAGACGCCGACGGAGGAGCCCTCGGCCGGCGGCTTGATCACGTAAGGGGGCGTCATGGCGTGCGCCGCGCGCCGCTTCCTGGCGGCTGATCACCAGGCTTTCGGCGACGGGAACCTTCGCCGCCCGGAGCACGGCCTTGGCGCGCTCTTTATGCATGGCAAGGGCGGAAGCCAGCACGCCGGAATGGGTATAGGGGATGCCCATAGTCTCGAGCAGGCCCTGGATGCAGCCGTCCTCGCCGAAGCGGCCATGGAGCGCGTTGAAGCAGAGATCCGGCTTCACTTCGGCCAGTTTCTGCCCGACATCGCGGCCGACATCGATGCGCGTCACGCGGAAGCCTTGGGACTCTAACGCGGTGGCGCAGGCCTCGCCGGATCGGAGCGAGACCTCGCGCTCGGACGACCAGCCCCCCATAAGCATGGCGATATGCGTCGGTTTTGGCATTTCAACCGCCCCCTGTGGATGAGATCAGGCCTCGAATCAGTGACTTAACTGAATCGGGCGGGTTTAGGAATCGGCTTTCGGCACGGGCGCGGGCACGCCGAGGCGCTTGATCTCCCATTCGAGGTCGACCCCGCTCGTCTCCTTGACCCGGGCGCGCACGGTCTCGCCGAGTTCTTCGATCTCAGCACCCGCGCGCATTGCCGTCATTGATGAGGAAATTGCAGTGCATCTCGGAGACATGTGCGTCGCCGATGCGCAAGCCCCGGCAACCGGCGGCATCGATCAACTGCCAGGCCTTCTTGCCCGGGAGGATTCTTGAAGGTCGAGCCGCCGGTCCGCGACTTGATCGGCTGCGCGCTCTCGCGATAGGCGGCGATGTCGTCCATCTCCGCCAGGATCTTCGCCGGATCGCCGGGCTCGCCCTGAAACAGCGCCTCGGTGAAAATGAAATCATCGGGCGCGCCGCAATGGCGATAGGTGTAGTGCAGCTCATCGACGGGAAGCACATGAATGTTGCCCTCACGATCGACGGCGCGAACCTCGATCACGACTTCCTTGGTCTCTTTGCCGTGGGCGCCGCCATTCATGCGGAGCGCGCCGCCGACACAGCCGGGGATGCCGCGATAGAAGGAGAGACCTGAGATGCCGGCATCGGCCGCAGCGCGCGCGACCTTGACGTCGGGAACGGCGGCGCCGGCACGCAAGCGATGTCCCTCCTCGACCGTGATCTCACCGAAGCCTTTGCCGAGGCGAATGACAACGCCCTCGATGCCGCCGTCGCGCACCAAGAGATTGGAGCCGAGACCGATCACGGTGACGGGAATGTCTTGCGGGACGGTCTTCAAGAAATAAGCGAGGTCGGCTTCGTCGGCGGGGCTGTAGAGAATTTCCGCAGGACCGCCGACGCGAAACCAGGTGAGGTCGGCGAGCATCGCGCCCGGCTTCAGCTTGCCGCGAAGCTCGGGAAGCGAGGCGGTGAGCTCGGCCAGGAGATCACGCGACATTACGCGCGTCCTTGACTGGCGAGCCGCGACGGAAGCGCATTGATCCAGTCAGTGATGGTGCCGGCGCCGAGACCGACGACGAGATCGCCGGACTTGGCGACGGAGGCGATGGTCTCGACCAGAGAATGCTCGTCGTCGACCGTTATCACTTGCGGGTGACCGTGGCGGCGCAGGCTCGCGGCAAGCTCGTCGCGGTCAATGCCGGGAATGGGCGCTTCACCGGCTGAGTAGACCGGCGTCACCACAACGATGTCGGCGTCGTCGAGGCAGGCGGAGAATTCGTTGAAGAGCGATTGCAGCCGCGTGTAGCGATGCGGCTGCAGCACGGCGAGGATGCGGCCCTTGCCGGCCATGCGCGCGGCGCGGAGCACGGCAGCGATCTCGACCGGATGATGGGCGTAATCGTCGTAGACGGCGACGCCTTGCCAATCTCCGGCGCGGCTGAATCTCCGTTTCACGCCGGAGAACGAGGCGAAGGCGGCGCGGATCACGTCGTCGCTGACGCCGGCCTCGATCGAGGCGGCGAGCGCGCCGAGCGCGTTCAGCGCATTGTAGTGGCCGAGCACCGGAAGGGTGAGATCTTCGAGCTTGCGCGCGCCGCCCTTCACGCCCGGACCGAGATCGGCATCGAAAGTGATGCTGTTGTGATCGGGACGGAGATTAATGAGCCGGATATCGGCATCACGCGCGACGCCATAGGTCACGGTGCGGCGGCCATTGGCGGCGCCGCCGAGCTTCGCAAGCAGCTCGCGCACCACGGGATGATCGATGCAGGCGACGGCAAGTCCGTAGAACGGGATCGCCTCGATGAACTGGCTGAAGGCGAGATGCAGCGCCTCGACCGAAGGCCAATAGTCCATATGCTCGGGATCGATATTGGTGATGACGCCGATCTGGGTCGGCAGCTTCAAGAAGGTGCCGTCGGATTCGTCGGCCTCGACCACCATCCACTTGCCTTTGCCGATGCGCGCGTTGCTGCCCCAGGAATTGATGATGCCGCCGGCGATCACGGTCGGATCGAGCTGCGCCGCCTTGAAGACGTCGGCGATCAGCGAGGTGGTCGTGGTCTTGCCGTGGGTTCCGGTGATGGAGACGGTGGCGCAAGGGCGCATCAGCTCGGCCAGCATCTCGGCGCGGCGGATGATGGGAATGCCGCGCTCTCGCGCCGCCTCGAATTCCGGATTGCCGGGTTTCACCGCACTCGAGATGACGAGGTAGGAGGCGCCGTCGATATTCGCCGGGTCGTGACCGATCAGGCAGGAGATGCCCTTGGCGCGAAGCCGGGCGAGATTGGCGCCGTCTTTCAGGTCGCTGCCCTGCACGTGAAAGCCGCGGGTGTGCATCACCTCGGCGATCGCGCTCATGCCGATGCCGCCAATGCCGACGACATGGAACAGGCCGACCTTGTCCGGCTCCGGCATATGCATCGCTACGCTTACTCCTTACAGCGCACTACCTGGCAAGTCCCTCGGCGAGATCGGCGAGCTTAGTCACCGCATCAATCGGCGCAAGCGCTTTGGCTTTCGCCGCGGCATCTACCAATAACTGCAGGGGAATTAAATAGACGTTCCAGCTCGTTTGCGAGCTTTTCTGGGGTGAGATCGGCCTGGCGGATGCACCAGCCGCCGCCGGCCTGTTGTAGCCTTGTGGCATTTTCCAGCTGGTCGTTGTCGAGGGCGTGGGGCAGCGGCACGAGGATGGCCGGGCGGCCGATCGCCATCAATTCGGCCACGGTCGAGGCGCCGGCGCGGGCGATGACGAGATGGCTTTGCGCGATGCGCTCGGGCAGGTCGCGGAAGAAGGGCGCGAGATGCGCGGCGATGCCGGCTCTCTTATAGGAAGCGCGCACCTCGTAGAGATCTTCCTCGCGGCATTGCTGCACCAGGGTGAGACGGTTGCGCATGGCTTCAGGCAGTCGCGGCAGCGCCTGCGGCATGATCTCGGAGAAGAAGCGTGCGCCTTGGCTGCCGCCGAAGACGAGGATCAGCAGGCGCCCCAAGACATCGGGGGCCGCGTAAGGGATGTCGCGAAAGGAGAGCACGGCGTCACGCACCGGCGTTCCGGTCAGCACGGCCTTGGTGGCGTGCGCGCCGGCAGCGACCGCGTCGGCATGTAAGAGACAAACACCTTGTCGGCGAAACGCGAGAGCAGCCGGTTGGCGCGACCCATCACCGCGTTCTGCTCGTGGATGGCGGTCGGGATGCGAAGCGTGCGCGCGGCGATGATCGGCGGCAGCGTGGGATAGCCGCCGAAGCCGATCACGGCACGGGGGTTGATGCGGCGGAGAAGTTTTAGCGCTCCGAAATAACCGACACCGAGACGGGAGAAGGTCGCGGCGACGGCGAAAGGCGACCTGCTCGTCAGCGTGGCGGACGGCACGCGATGAATGGCGCGGGCGGGAAATTCGCCGGCATAATTCTCGGCGCGGCTATCGGTGACGAGCTCGACAGGAATGTCGCGGCGATTGAGTTCTTGCGCCAGCGAGGCTGCGGGAAAGAGATGGCCGCCGGTGCCGCCGGCAGCGAGAAGGATGGGACGCTCGCTCAAGCCGGCTGTCCTCTGACACGCGCAGGCCGGCGCGGGCGCGCCTCCTTCTCGGAGATGACGAGCCGGTCGGTCATCGGCCGCTTCCGGGTGAGACCGAGCGCGAAGCCCATGGTGAGCGCCATGGCGAGCAGCGAGGACCCGCCATAAGAGATGAAGGGCAGCGTCATGCCCTTGGCGGGCAACAGCCCGACATTCACCGCCATATTGATGATGGCCTGAAAGCCGAACAGCATCACGAGTCCGGCGGTGGCGAGGCGGATATAGCCGTCGGGCTGTTGCGATGCCTTGGAGAGGCCGCGCAAGACGATGAAGGCGAACAGAGCCAGCAGGATCAGGCAGGCGATCAATCCATATTCCTCGGCGGTCACGGCGAAGATGAAATCGGTATGAGAGTCGGGGAGCACGTCTTTGACCGTGCCCTCGCCCGGACCTTTGCCGAACCAGCCGCCATGCAGGAAGGAATCGAACGCGCGATCCGCCTGATAGGTGTCGCCGGAGGCGGGATTGAGGAAGCGGTCGATGCGCGAGGCGACGTGCGGCACGAGCAGATAGGCGCTCGTAAGGCCGACGATTGCAGCGATGGCGAGTGCCCCGATCCAGACCAGGTTCATCCCGGCCATGAAAAACATCGTGCCCCAGACCAGGGTGACCAGGAGCGTCTGGCCGAAATCCGGCTCGAGCACGAGCAGCAGCACGAAACTTGCGTAGGCCAGCAGCGACAATTCGAGGCCGGGTACATCGCTCCGCTTCTGACTCTCATTAAAGAGCCAGGCGGTGAGCACGATGAAGGCCGGCTTCACGAATTCCGACGGCTGGAGCGAGACGATGCCGAACTGGATCCAGCGTCTGGCGCCCTTGATTTCGGGTCCGACCATCATGGTCGCGATCATCAGCGCGATGCCGACAAGGAAGATGATTAGGCTGGCGCGGCGAATTTGCTTCGGGCTCAGCAGCGAGCCCCACAGCATGATGAAGATCGATGGGATCAACAGCAAAGCCTGGCGCTGCACGAAATAAAATGGATCGAGATCGAACTTGGCCGCAATCGGCGGGCTTGCCGCGAGCGACAAGCACCAGCCCCGCCCCCATCAAAAGGACAAGCGCGAACAGCATGGGGCGGTCGACGGTGAACCACCAATCCGAAATCAGGCTGCGATCGGCGCGGGTCAGTCTCATGCGGCTTTGCCCGTCTTCGATGCCACGGTCTCGATGCCGTCGAGCTTCATGACGGACTCGCGAAACGCTATTGCCACGCTCAACAAAATTGGCGAATTGATCGTAGGAAGCGCAAGCGGGCGACAGCAAGACGACCGGCTCTTGTGCTTTCGAGCCACGCGCGTCGGCCGCGGCTTTTGCGATGGCCTGATCGAGCGTGCCGCATTGAACATGGTCGATGTTGGAACCGAGCTGTGCGGCGAAGGCATCCGCCGCTTCGCCGATCAAATAAGCGCGCACGATCTTCGGATAAAATGGCTCGAGCCCGGCGAGACCACCCTCTTTGGCGCGTCCTCCGATAATCCAATAGATCGTGTCGAAGCTTGCGAGCGCCTTGGCGCTCGCGTCGGCGTTGGTCGCCTTGGAGTCGTTGACGAAGAGCACGCGGCCCAAGCCGTCCCACCTGTTCCATGCGATGCGCGAGACCGGCAAAGCTCCGCATGTCCTTGCCGATGGTCGCGGCATCGAGGCCTTGCGAGCGGGCGAGCGCGTAGGCTGCGGCCGCGTTCTGCCAATTATGCGCGCCGCGCAGCGATTGAATGCCGGCGAGATTCGTCTCGGCGAGGTCCTTGCCGTTCTCGACCTCGTGGAGAATGCCGTCCTTCGCCCAAACGCCGGTCTCGACGGCATGTCCGACGGCGACGCGCTTCACCGCGAAGGGACCTTTCAGCCGATCGGCGATGGCGCGGCAGGGCGCGTCGTCGACGCCGATCACGGCGGTGCCGCCTGATCCGAGCCCGTCAAAGATTCGCGCCTTGATCGCGGCATAGTTTTCCAAGGTGCCGTGACGATCGAGATGATCGGGGGTGATGTTGAGCAGCGCCGCGGCGTCTGGGGAGAGCGACGGGGTGAGGTCGATCTGGAAGGAGGAGAATTCGAGGATATAGGTCAGGTCCGCAGCGAGAGGCGGAAGACCGAGAACGGCCTTGCCGATATTGCCGCCGAGAGCGACGCGCTTTCCTGCCTGCTCCAGGAGATGGGCGGTCAGGGCCGTCGTCGTCGATTTGCCGTTGGTGCCGGTGATGACGATGACTTTGCCGATGTTGCCTTGCTTGATCCGCTCCAGGAAGAACAGCTCGGTGTCGCCGATCACGGGGACGCCGGCTGCCCTCGCCTTCTCGACGCTCCAATGCGGCTTCGGGTGGGTGAGCGGGATGCCCGGCGCCAGCACGAGCGCGGCGAAGTCCCGCCAATCTTCGGATTTCAGATCGCGCACCGGAATGTCTTCGGCAGAGGCGGCCGCCCTCGCCGCCTCGCTGTCGTCCCAGGCAACGATCTCGGCGCCGCCCGCCAGGAGGGAACGCGCGGCGGCGAGGCCGCTCAAGCCCGAGGCCGAATACCGCGATTTTTCGGCCCTCAAAGACCGTGACGGGAATCATGCGGGGGAATTTAGCGCAATTTCAGCGTGGCGAGGCCGACAAGTGCGAGCACCACGGCGATGATCCAGAACCGGATCACCACGGTCGATTCCGGCCAGCCTTTCTGCTCGAAATGATGGTGCAGAGGCGCCATGCGGAACACGCGCTTGCCGGTGAGGCGGAACGAGGCGACTTGCACGATGACCGACACCGCTTCCAGCACGAAGAGGCCGCCGACAATGGCCAGCACCAGTTCGTGCTTGGTCGCGACGGCGATGGTGCCGAGCGCGCCGCCGAGCGCCAGCGACCCGGTATCGCCCATGAAGATCTGCGCCGGCGGCGCGTTGAACCAGAGGAAGCCGAGACCGGCGCCGACCAGCGCGCCGCAGACCACCGCCAGCTCGCCGGTGCCTTGCACGAAATGGATCTGGAGATAATCGGCGAAGAGCACGTTGCCGACGAGATAAGAGATGAAGCCGAAGGTCGAGGCCGCGATCATCACCGGCACGATGGCGAGGCCGTCGAGGCCGTCGGTGAGATTCACCGCATTGCCGGCACCGACAATGATGAAGGCGGCGAAGGGAATGTAGAACGGCCCGAGCGGGACCAGCACGTTCTTGAAGAAGGGAATGGTCACCACGGTCGCAAGCTGCGGATCGCTGACATGGGCGATGACATAAGCGGCCGCGAGCGCGGCGATCGTCTCGACGACGATCTTGATGCGGCCGCGAAATCCTTCCGCCGATTGCTTGGTGACTTTGAGATAGTCGTCATAGAAGCCGACCGCGCCATAGACGAGGGTCACGAGCAGCACGACCCAGACATAAGGATTGGCGAGATTGCCCCAGAGCAGCACGGTGATGGTGACGCCGCCGAGGATCATCAGGCCGCCCATGGTGGGCGTGCCCTGCTTCTGCAGCAGATGGCGCTCAGGCCCGTCCTTCCTGATCGGCTGACCTTTGCCCTGGCGTATGCGGAGAGAACGGATGGCGCGCGGGCCGAACATGAAAACGACGAGAAGCGCCGTGAGGAGCGCAGCGCCGGTGCGGAAGGTGATGTAGCGGAAGACGTTGAAGACGCTGAGCTCGTCGGCGAAGCCAGCCAGCCAGTAAAACATTGCTTCCCCCTTCGACCCCGGTCGTTACGCGATCGCGCTTGCGCTCTCGAAATGACGCCTCAGCGCTTCAACAAGTGGCGCCATGCGGCTGCCGAATGATCCTTTCACCATCACCACGTCGCCGGGCTTCACGCCGGCGAGCAATATGGGCGCCAGCTCCTCCGGCGCTTGCGCATAGCCGCCCTGCCGGCCCGGCGGCAGAGCCTGGTAAAGAGACCCCATCAGCGGCCCAGAGGCAAAGACAATATCCACGCCGCTTTCGTCAATCGCAGGCGCGAGCCCAGCATGCAGATTTGCGCCTTTTTCCCCGAGCTCCAGCATGTCGCCGAGAACGGCGACTTTCCGCTTGAATTCGGTCCGCGGCACGAGCCCGAGAATGGCGAGCGCGGCCCGCATCGAGGCGGGGTTGGCATTATAAGATTCATCGATAATGGCGATGCGCCCTCGCGGGCCCTCGACGATGCTGCGGCGTCCGCGCCCGGCCTCGGCCTGCCAGTTCTCAAGCGCGCGCGCAGCCGAAGCGAGATCGGCGCCGGCAAGCTTCACGGCGGCGAGCACCGCCAATGAATTCTGCACGAGATGGCGGCCGGCTGCGCCGATGCGGTAGGCGACGGTCTCGCCCATCAATGTCCGCGGTGACGTCGGAGCCCTCGTCGCCGATGTTCGCGTCGAGCAAGCGGACGTCGGCATCTTTGGCTTCGCCGAAGGCGACGATCTTCGCGCCGCGCTTCTCCGCTTCGCGCCGAAGCCGCTCGAAATGCGGATTGTCGCGATTGAGGACGGCAACGCCTCCGGGCTCGAGACCCTGGAAGATTTCCGCCTTGGCATCGGCGATGGCTTCGACGGAAGCGAAGAAGCCGAGATGCACCGGCTCGACCGTGGTGACGATGGCGATCTGGGGACGAATGAGCTTGCTCAAGCCGATCAGCTCGCCCGCGTGGTTCATGCCGGCCTCGAACACGCCGAAGTTTGTGTCGCGCCGCATATTGGCGAGCGAGAGCGGCACGCCCCAATGATTGTTGTGCGACTTGGCGGAGACATGCACCGTGCCGCTCGGCTGAAGCGCAAGTTTCAGCGCTTCCTTGGTGCCGGTCTTGCCTGCGCTGCCGGTCACCGCGATGATTTTGGTCTTCGCGGCGCGCGCCCGCGACGCGCGGCCGAGATCGTTCAACGCCGCCATGGTGTCCTCGACGCGGAGCAATTTCTCCTCATGCGCCGAAGGTGGAAAGTCTCGATCGACGATGGCGAGGCTCGCGCCCTGGTCGAGCGCCGCCAGCGACGAAAGCATGACCATCACGGTTCGGACCGCGAAGCGCGATGAAGGCCTCGTCGGGTTTGAGGCTGCGGCTGTCGATGGAGACGCCGTTGATGGCAAGGCTCGCCGGCGCGGCGCTTTCGCCGCGCGTGGCTTTGCGCATCTCGCCCAAGGTCCAGAGCGGCTCAGACACTTGTCTCTCCCAGTGCCGACACAACGGCGTCGTGATCGGAAAACGAAATGATCTTGTCCCCCACAATCTGGCCGGTCTCATGGCCTTTGCCGGCAATCAAAAGCACGTCGCCCGCGCTAAGGCCTTGAATTGCCTGATTTATCGCAGTCGCGCGATCGGCGATTTCGACCGCATTCGGGGCTGCGGCCAGGATGGCGCGCCTAATCGCGGCCGGGTCCTCGCTGCGCGGATTGTCGTCGGTGACGATGACGGAGTCGGCATTTGCGCTCGCCGCCGCCCCCATTTCGGGGCGCTTGCCCTTGTCGCGATCGCCGCCGCAACCGAACACGACGACGAGGCGCGCTTTGACGTAAGGACGGAGTGCCTGAAGCGCTTTCGCCAACGCGTCGGGGGTGTGGGCATAGTCGACGAAGATCGGCGCGCCGGTTTTGGTGGTGCCGGCAAGATCGAGCCGGCCCTTGGCGCCGCGCAAATTTGCCAGCGCCGGGATGACACGAGCGGGATCGCCTCCCGTCGCAATGACGAGGCCGGCGGCGACAAGCGCGTTGGCGGCTTGAAAGTCGCCGACCAGCGGCAGCTTCACCTCGTAGGTCCTGCCCGCGTGGAGAATGCGCAAGCGTTGCGCGAAGCCGTCACGCTCCGTGGAGACGAGCCGGAGAGTCTCGCCGGCCTCGCCGATTGTGATGAGTTTCAGCCCGCGCGACTTGGCAATCTCGGCGACGCGTTTGCCGCCTTCGCTGTCGACATCGACGATCGCTGGCGCGCCGGGCGGCAGCAGCTCGCGGAACAGACGCAGCTTCTGCTCGAAATAATCTTCGAAGCTTGCATGATAATCCAGATGATCGCGGCTGATGTTGGTGAAGGCGGCGGCTGCGAGTTGCACGCCGTCGAGACGGCGCTGCTCCAGCCCGTGGCTCGACGCTTCGAGCGCGAGATGGGTGACGCCGTCCTTGGCGAGGTCGGCGAGAATAGAGTGCAGCTCGATCGGGTCTGGCGTGGTGTGATTGAGCTTCCGCGTGCCCTTTGGACTCACGACACCGATGGTGCCGAGACTCGCGGACGAAAGACCTTGCGCTTCCCAAAGCTGACGCACGAAAGCGGCCACCGATGTCTTACCGTTAGTGCCGGTGACGGCGACGATCGTTTTGGGCTGAGCTGCGAAGAAGCGCGAAGCGATCAGCGCCAAGCGACGGCGCGGGTCCGCGTCTTCCACAACCGGCGTCGTGGCACGTTCGGGCGTGCCGCCTTCCGGCACGAGGATCGCCGCGGCGCCACGCGCCAGCGCGTCGGCGATGAATTTGGACCCATCGGTGCGGGTGCCGGGAAGTGCGGCGAAGAGAAAGCCCGGCTTCACAGCGCGGCTGTCCGCGGTCAGGCCGAGGATCGGCACGGCGCCCCAAGGCGCCGGCAGACGCGCATCGGGACCCATCAACTCACCAAGAGTCATGCTCGCATTGCCTTCGCAGAAGCGCTCGTCTCCCAGGCTATCAGGTTTGGCCAAGGCCCTGAGAGATCGGGTCTTTTAATAGGAGGCGAGCAGGCGGGCGTCAAATTTGTGCTTGGCGTCCTCGAGCTTCGGCGGAACGCCCAGGATCGGCGCGATCCGCTTGATGATGCGGCCTGCCGTGGGGGCTGCGTTCACGCCCGCCGTCGCTTCATTGTTGGTCGCGGCAACGCGTTGCGGCTCATCGAGCATGACGAGCACGACATATTCGGGAGCATCGGTCGGGAAGGCCGCCAGGAACGAGTTGAGGCGCGCGTTCGTGGAGTAGTGACGGCCGACGACCTTTTCCGCCGTGCCGGTCTTGCCGCCGACGCGATAGCCTTCGGCTTCGGCGCGCTTGGCGGTGCCCTTCAGCACATTGAGACGTAGCAGCGACAACATCGCCTCGCTAGTCTCGCGCTTCAGCACGCGCGTGCCGACGCTCATCCCCTCCTCGCGCGAGCGCGGCAGGAAGGTGAGCGGCACGGAGATGCCGCCATTGACGAGCGGCACCATGGCGGACGCAAGCTGGAGCGGCGTGACGGAAAGTCCGTGACCGAAGGCGACGGTCATGGTGGTGAGCTTCTCCCAGCGCTGAGGCACGATCGGGCTTGCGCTGTCGCCGAGCTCCGTCGTCGTACGCGACAGCAAGCCAAGCTTGGTGAGATAGGCACGCTGACGTTCGCCGCCGAGATCGACCGCCATTTTCGCCGCGCCGATATTCGACGAGTAGATGAAGATCTCAGGCACGGTGAGCCTGCGCTTCTTGCCGTGGAAGTCGTCGATGGTGAACGACGCGACATGGATCGGCGAGGATGCGTCGTAGCTCGAGCGCAAATTAACGGTGCGAGCATCGAGCGCCGAGGCGACGGTGAAGACCTTGAACACCGAGCCCATTTCGTAGACGCCGGAATTGATGCGATTGAGGCGGTCCTTGTCGAGCGCCTGCTCGCGATGGTTCGGGTCGTAATCGGGAAGCGAGGCCATGCCCACCACTTCGCCGGAATGCACATCGATGACGATGCCGGCGGCAGCCTTGGCACGATAGGTGTTTACGGCCGCGGCAAGTTCTTCGTGCAGCACATGCTGGACGCCAAGATCGAGCGAGAGGGTGACGGACTCGCCGCTGGCGGAGGCCATCGAGAGCTGCGGATTCTCGTCGATGAATTGTTCGATGCCGGCGAGCCCGCGATTGTCGGTATCGACATGGCCGACGACATGGCAGGCGGTTGAACCCACCGGATAGACCCGGCGATATTCCTCGACGAAGCCCAAGCCCGGCACGCCGAGTTCATGCACCTCGGCTTGCTGCTTCGGCGACAGCTCGCGTTTGATGGATACGAAGCGGCGGCCTTGCTTCAACTTCTCGCGAAGCTCGGCTCCGTCGACGCCGGGAAGCACGCCGGTCACCTGCTCGACCAGCTCGTCGCGGTCGATGACGCGCGCCGGATCGGCATAGAGGGTTGCGCTCTTGATGTCGGTCGCGAGCAGAGTGCCTTTGCGGTCGAAAATGTCGGGCCGGTGCACCGTGCTGGAAATGTCGTGCAAGCCGCCGGAGCTCGGATCCATGGCGGCGAAGCCGAGCGTCACCAGGCGGCCGCCGATGATGACGAAGCTCAGCGCCAGCGCAACACAGATCAGGCGGAAACGTTTCCGCCCTTTAGCGAAATTGGCGCTATCCGGCACGGCTTCTGGCTTAGCGGTCTCGGACACTCTTCAGGAACCTTCGATTATTGCGCGGCGGCTTGGAGCGGGACACGGGGGGTTTCAGCGGGCTTGGCAATCTTGGCCGGTTTTAGCGGTTTTTGCGCGATAGAGGCGGGCCGCGCCGGCTTGGCAACAGGTTTGGCCGGCGCCTTGGCGACAGCCGGGATGGCAGGGGGTGTCGGCGCGGCAAGCTCAGCCGAGGCCCGCTCGAGATCGCCGGGCGAGGCGGTTTCAAGCGCCAGCATTTGCCGCGGCTTCGGCGGGGCGAGGTCGAGATATTTCTCGGCGAGGCGCTCGATCCGCTCAGGACGATTGAGCAGGCTCCATTCGGCCCGCAGCACGGCGACCGAATCGCGCTCGGCCTCGATGTCCTTGGAAAGCGCCGCAATGTCCACGTCGAAGGCGCGGGTGTCGTACTTCACCTGATAGATGACGTAAGCCAGCACGACGAGCGCGAGGGAGAGGCAGATATTAAAGAAACGCAACATGACAGAACTCATCGACTAAAAACAACGGCGCTACATCAGACGGCCGATATCCGGCACGCCAAGGGCGGCAAGATCGAGAGCGTGGGCCGGAGCCTCGGTACGCACCGCAGCCCGCAAATGCGCCGAGCGCGCCCTGGGATTCGATCTGGTTTCCCCCTCACTAGGTATAAGGGGACGCCGGTTAACGAGGTGGAAGCTTGGAGCGGGCCCAGCAGTTTTTTGTTCCGGGAGGTGGCGCGAGCCTTTCGGCGCCTCGAGGCTCCGGCTGGCGAGGAAGCGCTTGGCGATGCGGTCTTCCAGCGAATGGAAGGTGACGACAACGAGACGCCCGCCAGCCTTCAAGAGAAGCTCGGCGGCGCTTAAGCCCCGCGCCAGCTCGGCAAGCTCGTCATTCACGTAAAGGCGGAGCGCCTGAAAGGTCCTGGTCGCGGGGTGTTTCAGCTCGTCGCGCTTGCGGCCGAGCACGCCCGCGACAAGACCGGCAAGCTCATCGGTGCGCAGGATCGGCTGCTCGCTCCGCCGTTTGACGATGGCCCGCGCGATCGCCCGCGCCCGCCGCTCCTCGCCGAAAACCGCGATGATTTCCGCCAAATCTTCCTCGGGGAGATCGTTGACGACGTCGCTCGCGGAAGGCCCCTGTTTCCCCATGCGCATGTCGAGCGGCCCATCGCCCATGAAAGAGAAGCCGCGCTCCGGCTGGTCGAGCTGCATCGAGGAGACGCCGAGATCGAGCACGACGCCATCGACGGAGGTGAAGCCTTCGGCAGCGGCGATCGCCGCCATGTCGCTATAGCGACCAAGCGCCAGCACGAGCCGCCCGCGCGACAGCTCGGCGAGCTCCCGGCCGCCAGCAAGCGCGTCGGGATCCTGATCGATGGCGATGACTTTGCAGTTGGCGGCGGCGAGGATGGCTTGGCTGTAGCCGCCGGCGCCGAACGTGCCGTCGACGATGACGTCGCCGTCTCTAGTTTGAAGCGCCTCGAGGACCTCGGAGAGCATCACGGGAATGTGGCGGGCCGGTCCGCCGGCGGCCGTAAAGCCCGTGCCGCGACCCGCCATCATTCCCGTGCTCCCTCTGGCCCGCCGCTTCCGCGGCGCCCCGCGCCGAGTAGTTTGCGGAGATCGCGCACTTTCTGCCGCGCGTCCGCCAAATGTCGTTCAAAGCGTTCCGGCTCCCACATTTGAAATTTTTCACCCAGGCCCACGAAAGTGATGTGCGTGGTGATGCCGGCATGCTCACGAAGCCGCTCCGGCACGATGGTGCGTCCGTCCTGGTCGATGGTGAGAATTTCGCTGGTGCCGAAGAGCGCAGTCGCGAGCTGATCTCGCTCATCGGAATAGGGCGCGAGGTCCTCGACAAGGTGATTGATTTTATCGATGAGGCGCTGACCGCCGGCGTCGAGCGCTGGCGCATCGAGCGACGGATAGCAATAAATGCCGTCAAGGCCGTCTTTGGCGAGAACAGTGCGGAAGGAAGCCGGGACCGAGACGCGACCTTTGATGTCGATCTTGTTGGTGAATGCCGAGACAAACTGGTCCATCTCCCCCTCTCGGGCACTTGAGCAGACGCGAACGAAAACCAGTCAGTGCGAGACACCCCGCTTCTCGGTTCGGTGGGTGGGAGAGGTGGCGCAAATCCCCCCGTGGCCTCGTAGGAAGCGCGGCCTACCCTCTCCCACCCCTCACCGAACGGGCATTTATGGGATAGCATGGGATTTTATGGGCGTCAATGGAAAGCGCTGCCGGAGCGGCATTTCGGCGTGGGAAACTCCACAAAAATGCCGGTGCGCTCGTCGAAGTTCGTGGCGAACGGGCGCCGTGATTTGGGCTTGGTCGCGAAGCACGATACAAACGCTACGAAAATGTTAAGGCGTGGACCGAAGCGGCGCGATTCGGCAGCCGTGTGCAGCGGGAAGTATGACCAAGAGAAATTGGAGAGCGGCGTTTGGCTTCGGCGCGATCGCGCTTGCCATCAGCGCTTGCGGGCTCGCCGCTGTCGCTGCGGAGGATGAGCCGTTCGCGCGGCTCGGACCGCCTGATGCGCCGGTCAAACTCTTCTTTACCGACCAAGGCGAGGGTCCTCCCCTTCTCCTCATCCACGGCTTCGGCACCAACACTTTCACCTGGCGCCACGTGGCTCCGGACCTTGCCCGCGATCACAGGGTGATCACCGTCGATCTCAAAGGCTTCGGCAAATCCGACAAGCCGCTCGACGAGCGTTACGCGGCGGCGGATCAGGCCGACCTGCTCGCCCAGATGATCGAGGAGCAGAACCTGCATAACCTCACCCTGGTCGGCCATTCCTATGGCGGCGGCATCGCGCTGCTGCTGGCGCTGCAAGATGACAGCAGAGTCAAAGGGCGGATCGCCAAGCTCGTGCTGCTCGACACCATCGCCTATCCGCAAACCGTGCCGACCTTCTTCAAGATGCTGGACATGCCGATGGTCTCGCAGATCGGGGTGCGCGCGGTGCCGAGCTCGTTCCAGGTCGAGGTGGCGCTCCGGATCGCCTATTTCGACGACGACAAGATCGAGGCGGCGGAAGTCGATGCTTATTCAGAGCCGCTGCAGACGGCGGCCGGCAAGCACGCCATGATCCACAGCGCGCGGCAGATCGTGCCGCCAGACCTCGAATCCATCTCCGCCCGCTACAGGTCGATTGCGCTCCCGACCTTGATCCTGTGGTGCGACCACGACCGCATCGTGCCGCTCGATGTCGGGCTCAAGCTCCGGCGCACGATGCCGAACTCGAAACTCCGCATCATCTCCGAATGTGGACATATGCCGCAGGAAGAGCAGCCCGCTTCGGTGTTGAGCCAAATCCGCTTATTTCTGGCCGACAAGCGCTAGCATAAGTTTTTCCTATCGCCCCGATATGGAAATACGATTTGTCTTATTGGATGTCCCCCGCAATCTCCCCTTCCGCTCAGCAAAACCCCTCAAGACTTCCGGAGAGAAAGATATGGACGCAAAAGTCGAAGACTCGGGCAAGTGCCCGATGAAGCACATCAAATTCAGGTCCAATCGCGACTGGTGGCCTGACGCGCTCAGCATCGAGATGCTGCATCGGAACTCCGATCTTTCCGATCCGATGGGCAAGGACTTCGACTACGCCAAGGAGTTCAAGACCCTCGATCTCGAACGCGGTGATCAAGGATCTGACTGCGTTGATGACGGAGTCGCAGGACTGGTGGCCGGCCGATTTCGGCCACTACGGCGGACTGATGATCCGCATGGCATGGCATAGCGCTGGCACCTACCGCATCACCGATGGTCGCGGCGGCGCCGGCGCCGGCCAGCAGCGTTTTGCGCCGCTGAACAGCTGGCCGGACAACGCCAATCTCGACAAGGCGCGCCGGCTTTTGTGGCCGATCAAGCAGAAATACGGCCGGAAGATCTCCTGGGCCGATTTGATGGTCCTCGCCGGCAACGTCGCGCTGGAGTCGATGGGCTTCAAGACATTCGGCTTCGCCGGCGGCCGTGTCGATGTCTGGGAGCCCGAAGAGCTCTACTGGGGTCCAGAAGGGACGTGGCTCGGTGACGAGCGCTATAGCGGCGAACGCCAACTCGCCGAGCCGCTCGGCGCAGTGCAGATGGGTCTTATCTACGTCAACCCTGAAGGGCCCAACGGGAAGCCCGACCCGATCGCAGCCGCCAAGGACATCCGTGAAACATTCTTCCGCATGGCGATGAACGACGAGGAGACCGTCGCGCTGATCGCCGGCGGCCACACCTTCGGCAAGACCCACGGCGCGGGCGATCCATCATTGATCGGCCCGGCGCCAGAAGGCGGCGCGCTCGAGGATCAGGGGCTCGGCTGGAAGAGCAAGCATGGCGCGGGCCTCGGCGCCGACGCCATCACTGGCGGCCCGGAGGTCACCTGGTCGCAGACGCCGACGAAGTGGAGCAATCACTTCTTCGACAATCTGTTCAAATACGAGTGGGAGCTCGAGAAGAGTCCGGCCGGCGCCTACCAGTGGAGGGCGAAAAACGCCGACGCCACGGTCCCCGACGCCTTCGACAAATCGAAGACGCATGTGCCCACGATGCTGACCACGGACCTGTCGCTGCGGCTTGACCCGGTCTACGAGAAGATCTCGCGGCGCTTCTACGAGCATCCGGATCAGTTCGCGGACGCGTTTGCCCGCGCCTGGTTCAAGCTCACGCACCGCGACATGGGCCCGATCGCGCGTTATCTCGGCCCGCTCGTGCCGAAGGAGATTCTGATCTGGCAGGACCCGATTCCGGCGGTCAATCATCCGCTGGTCGATGACAATGACGTTGAGGCGCTAAAGGCGAAGATCCTCGCCTCGGGTCTTACGGTGCCGCAACTCGTCTCGACCGCCTGGGCCTCTGCCTCCACGTTCCGCGGCTCCGACAAGCGCGGCGGCGCTAACGGCGCGCGCGTCCGCCTCAGCCCGCAGAAGGACTGGGAGGTGAACCAGCCCGCGCAGCTCAAGACGGTGCTCGAGAAGCTCGAAGCGATCCAGGCGGCGTTCAACGCCTCCGCAACCGGCGGCAAGAAAGTCGCGCTAGCCGATCTGATCGTTCTCGGCGGCTCAGCCGCGATCGAAAAGGCGGCGAAGGATGCCGGTGTCGACGTGAAGGTGCCGTTCGCGCCGGGCCGCATGGACGCGTCGCAAGAGCAGACCGATGCTCCAGTCCTTTGCGCCGCTTGAGCCGCGTGCCGACGGCTTCCGCAACTATCTCGGCAGCAAGCGCCAGTTCATGGCGCCCGAGGAGGCGTTGGTGGACCGAGCGCAATTGCTGAATTTGACGGGACCGGAGATGACGGTGCTCGTTGGCGGTTTGCGCGTTCTCGGCGCGAACGCCAGCGGGTCCAAGCACGGCGTCTTCACGAAGAAGCCTGGGACTTTGACCAACGACTTCTTCGTCAACCTGCTCGACATGGGCACGGTTTGGCGCGCCGCCGACGCTGACGGAGTGTACGAGGGCCGCGACCGCAAGACGAACGAGCTGAAGTGGACCGGCACCCGTGTCGACCTCATTTTCGGCTCGCATTCGCAGCTGCGAGCATTCGCTGAAGTCTACGCCTGCGCAGACTCCAAGAAGAAGTTCGTAAATGACTTCGTGGCGGCCTGGACAAAGGTGATGAACGCCGATCGCTTCGACCTGGCTTGATCTCGGCTGAAGCGGAAGCGCTCTCGAGAAGGAAAAGTCACGGCCGGCGCCCGAAAAGCGCCGGCCTTCTTCAACACGGCGAAGTCGATGGCTCGCCGCGCGGGCGCTTAGGCCCGCCGCATCACATGCATGACGAGGGAGATCAGTAGCAGCACGAGGAAAATATAAAACAGGATCTGGGCGATGCCGGCAGAGGCGCCGGCGATGCCGCCGAAGCCGAGCGCGCCCGCGATCAGCGCGATCACAAGAAACGTTAAAATCCATCCCAGCATGGCGGTTCTCCGTTGGTTGCTTCTCACGTCGTGAGCGGAGAACGCAGAAGACCGCTTCTAGGTTTCAATGCGCGGGCTTAGCACCGCCCAGAAAATTGGAGGCCGGCGCGAGGGGGTCACCCTCACGCCGGCCGTAACATGCCACCAGGCCTGTAAGCCGGGTTCTGTACCCGCGCTCTCGCGAGGGCGATGGCCATTCATCTGGGACGCCGCTTACGCGGCGCCTCTAGCAACCAACCCGGACGACTCATCAGAAGATATGACTGAGCGGCTTTCGCCGCCCGCGCCGTCCCTATTCGGTCTTGCTCCCGGTGGGGTTTGCCGTGCCGTCCTTGTTACCAAGAACGCGGTGCGCTCTTACCGCACCCTTTCACCCTTACCCTGCTTCGCCGAAGGCTACGCAGGGCGGTTTGCTTTCTGTGGCACTGTCCCTGGGGTCGCCCCCGCCGGACGTTATCCGGCACCGTATCTCCATGGAGCCCGGACTTTCCTCCCCGCCCGCCGAAAACGCTGGCACTGGCGGAGCGGCCATCCGGCCTGCTGACAGAGGTAATAAGGGGGTTCAGGGGGTTAGCGTCAAGCAAAGGCGGGCAAGCTTAGTTAGGCCAAGCTTGCAGCGCGGTTGCGGCGACGCGGCGAAGCTCGGCGCGGGAGACGCCGGAAACCGCCTGCACCGCCATGCCGTGGATCACGGTTGCGACATAGCGGGCGAGGCTTGCGGGGTCGGCATCCTTGGGGAGGTCCCCTTCCCGCTTGGCGCGTTGCAGCCGTTCGCGGATCATGGCGACGCTCTTGTTGCGGCGTTCCGCCAGCTCACGCCGGACGGGATCGCATTCATCGCCGCCCGCCAGAGCCGCCTGCACCAAGAGGCAGCCTTTCGGGTTTTGTCTGTCGCCGAGCGAGTCCGCGGTGCTTTCAAGCAATTTCTTCACCGCCTCGTAAGCCGTCGGCGCGTCGAGCGCCTCGTGCCAGACGTCTGCGTGCGCGGCCTCGTAGCGATCGAGCGCCTGACGGAACAGCGCCTCCTTGCCGCCGAAGGCGGCGTAGAGGCTCGGCGGGTTGATGCCCATGGCCTCGGTCAGGTCGGCGATCGAGGTGCCCTCGTAGCCCTTGCGCCAGAACAGATCGAGGGCTGCCTCGAGCGCCTTGTCCATGTCGAAGGCGCGAGGGCGGCCACGCTGCGGTTTGGTCACATTGCTCATTTTTGCGTGATCGTGCTCATTTTTTAGCGTTCGCTAAATAAAGCCCTTGACAGTTTCGAACTCGATCCTAAATGTAGCGATCATTACATAACTCTGCAATGGGAGTTTCGCAAAATGTCAAAGACCCTCACAGGAAAAGTTGCCCTGGTCACCGGCGGCTCGCGCGGCATCGGCGCGGCCATCGCCAAGAAGCTCGCCGACCAGGGCGCCGACGTCGCCATCTCTTATAGCGCCTCGGCCGACAAGGCCAACGCGGTGGTGAAGGAGATCGAGGCCAAAGGCGTGCGCGGCGCCGCCTTCAAAGCCGATCAGGCCGAGTCGAAAGAAGTCGAGGCACTCGTGCAGTCGGTGGTGAAGCGCTTCGGCAGGCTCGACATTCTCGTCAACAATGCCGGCGTGTTCGTCACCGGCCAGGTGCATGAGCGCGCCAACAATCAGGCCGAGCTCGACCGGCTATTCGCTGTGAATGTCGGCGGCGTTGCCGCAGCGGTTCGCGCCGCATCCGGCGTGATCGGCGACGGCGGCCGCATCATCTCGATCGGGTCCGTCGTTGGCGAGCAGTCGCCCTTCCCCGGCATCGCCGATTACAGCGCAACGAAAGCCGCGCTGCTCGGTTATACCCGCGGCTGGGCCCGCGATCTCGGACCGAAGGGCATCACGGTCAATGACGTGCAGCCCGGCCCGATCGACACCGACATGAATCCTGCCGGCAATGGCGATTTCTCCGATGCGCAGGCCGCGCGCACCGCGCTCGGACGCTACGGCAAGGCAGAGGAAGTCGCCGCAGCCGTCGCGTTTCTCGCAAGCCCCGAGGCCGGCTACATCACCGGCACGACATTGACGGTGGATGGCGGCTTCAACGCCTAAACAAAGTTCGAAGAGTAGGAGGTGCTGAGATGATTGAAGTGAGACCCTTCGCCAAGCTCGGCGGCGCCAATCATGGTTGGCTCAAAGCCAAGCATCATTTTTCCTTCGCGCGCTATTACGATCCGGAGCGCTTGGGCCATGGCGCGTTGCGGGTCTGGAACGACGACGAGATCGCGCCGCATACCGGGTTCCCCCCGCATCCGCACGCGAACATGGAGATCATCACCTATGTCCGCGAGGGCGCGATCACGCATGAGGACAGTCTCGGCCATAAAGGCCGGACCGAAGAAGGCGACGTGCAAGTGATGAGCGCGGGCGAGGGCCTGCATCATTCCGAGTATAATCGCGAGGACAAGCCGACCAAGATCTTTCAGATCTGGATCGAGCCGCGCGGCGAAGGCGGCAAACCCTCCTGGGGCGCCAAGCCCTTTCCCAAGGGCGACCGATCGGGGCGCTTCGTGACGCTCGCAAGCGGCATCGACAGCGACAATGACGCGCTCCCGATCCGCGCCGATGCGCGGGTGCTCGGCGCCACGGTGAAAAAGGGCGAGACGCTCGAGTACAAGCTCGGCGCCAAGCGCCATGGCTATCTGGTTCCGGCCGTAGGCACCGTCGAGGTCAATGGTGTCAAGGCCGGCACCCGCGACGGGGTGGCGATCGAGAAGGAAGAGAAAGTGACGGTGACGGCGTTGGAAGATGCCGAAATCGTGATGGTGGACAGCGTCTAAGCTGAGGCACCCCCTCCCCGCCTCAGCCCGGCCTCACCGCATTCTCCAAGGTGCGGTGAGGCCCTTTTCGTAACGGCATTTTGATCGCCGCCTTCGCGCCAGTTCCCGTATGCTTCGCGGCCAGAACCCATGCCTTGCGTCCTTCATCGCGCGGCACGCACTCTAAAAGGATCTCGAGCCATGAAAACTCGATTCCACAATCGAAGCTTGATTCTGCCGCAAGCGTCGTGGCGGTTGCCTTGGCCTTCAGTATCGTTCCCTGCACAAGCGGCTGACGACTCGCCCGCAGCTCCGGCGATGTCGCCGGTGCCGGCAGCAAGCACACCAGCCAAGGGCGAGTTCGACAATTCTTGCGCCATGGGTCTCGCCGAAGGACAAACGACGAAGACCGATTGCTCGGTGAGTTGGACCGGCGAGGACGGCAAGGTCTATTGCTTCTCATCCGAGAAATCGAAGGAAGCCTTCCTCAAGGATCCAGCCGGGAATATTCAGAAGGCGCGTGACTTCTTGGCGTCAGCAAGGCGGCGGCGAAGGCAGCCGGCGCCAAGGACTTCACCGAGGAAGACGTCAACGCCGCGGTCAAGAAGGTGGTCGATGAGCGCAGCAAGGACGGCGCCTTCGTGTTCCACGATCCGACGCTCGACACGGACCTGCATCTGTTATTCGACAGCATGAAGGGCGTGCGCGGCATGGCCGGTTATGGCTGGTTCGCCAACGCCATCTTCCACGACAAGGATACGCCGAAGAAGCAATATGCGCTCGATTTCTGGTTCAAGCCGGAAGGCGACCAGCTCACGCTGATGGACATTCGCGTGCAGAAGGGCCCGAAGCAGGACGGCGACAGCTATTACATGGTGACGCGCATGCCGGTCGCCTGGTGGTGGCTACCGGTGTCGGAACATCCGGGCGATCCGGAAGTGGTTCGCGGCTGGCACATCATGAGCGCGGTGCATAATTACATCGCCACGCATAAGGACGACAAAGGCGCGCTGGTCGTGAAGGACGACAAGACCGGCATGAGCGTTCCGCTCGATTTCGTCGAGATCCATCAGCCGGTGCGGAAGCTGAAGAAGGACGGGCAATATTTCATCTGCACCGACTTCCGCAAGCCCGGCAGCAAGGACGAATATTACGACGTCGATTTCTGGCTGGACGAGAAGTCCGGCAAGCTCGAGGTCAAGGACGTGAAGCTGCACAAGGTGCCGGTGCAAGAAGACGGCATCTGGACGCAGGAAACCCGCTACAAATTCGAGGACAACGAGTTCGACGTCACAAATTAAGTTGTAACTTAGTCACGTGCGCGACATCTCGGTAACAATAGACAGGAGTAACAGCGAAATTCGCCAGTCGCCCATGATAGGAGGCTGGCCAGTCTGACGGACACAGCGGTGGGGGGAACGTGACCTCAGTCACGGACGGTTGTCATCTGATGAGACTAGAACCGATTCGCCAAGAGACGTTCTTGGTGAAGTTTGTGGACCCACCAAAGAAGGAGTCAACTCTATGAATAAAGCTATGCTCACCGCCGCATTCGCCGGCGCTCTGTTGTTCGCAACGGCCGCTATGGCCGGCGAATACAAGAATTACTGTGCGCCATGGGCCTGGCCACTGGCCAAAAGATCCAGACACTGACTGCTCGATCAGCTCACAGGTCGACGGCAAGAACTATTGCTTCGGCAGCAAGGAAGCCATGACCGAGTTCATGAAGGACCCGAAAGGCAACCTCGCCAAGGCCGACGAGTTCTTCAAGAAGGGCTAAGTCCAAGCGACATAGCGCATAAAGTTTGCGAAGGCCCGCTCCGTTCGAGCGGGCCTTTCGTTTGGCTCAGACCAGCGCGCCGCCTACCTTCGCGGCGAGGAGTTTCTCCAGCGTGGCGATGGTGGAAGCGTCGGCGCGGCCGTCGATCCGGGCGGTGCGGAAATGGCGCTGGAAGGCCTCCACCACTTTCTCGAGCCCGGTGCCGTAGGTGGTGGTCAGCTCGACTCCGTAGCCGTATTCCTGAAGCGAGCTTTGCAAGGCGGCAACTTTGTCTCCCTCATCGCCGGGACCAAGACCGGCATCGCTCCCCAACGGCACAGGCGGGACCCAAAGGCCGATGCCGGCGCGGGCCAAACGCTGCCAATCGAATTTCTCGCCGGGGTCGCGTTTCCTGCCCGGCGCAATGTCGGAATGGGCCAGCACGCGGTCAGGGGGAATTGCGTGCCGGCCGAGGATATCGAGGCAGAGCGCTTCGACGGCTCGCATTTGCACGTCGGGAAAATCCGGATAGTCGAAATCGTGACCGGGATTATGAATCTCGATGCCGATCGAGCAGGAATTGAGATCGGTCTCTCCGGCCCAGAGACTTTGTCCGGCGTGCCAGGCGCGGGCCTCCTCCGCCACCATCTGGGCGATGCGCCCCTCTTCGTCGATGAGATAGTGGCAGGAGACTTTCGACTCTTCGCGCGTCAACCAATCGAGCGCGGCTTCGGCAGACTCCATGCCGGTATAGTGCAGGATCAACATGTCCGGCACGCGGCCACCGACCCTCGCCTCCTGGTTCGGCGATGGGACCCACAATGTCGCGAGCGGGCTATCGGGGGCGATGGTCATGTGTTGACTCCGTCATTCCGGCGAAAGCCGGAATCCAGCACAAGAATGGCTGACGTTCCGTTTGTGGAATCGCTGATTGTTTTTTCACTGGATACCGGCTTTCGCCGGTATGACGAAAGAAATACTAAATCCCACGCTCCTTGGCGATCTGGCCATAGGCCTCGTTGATCGTGGCGACCTTCTCGGTGGCGATGGCGATGAATTCCGGCGGCACGCCGCGCGCGATCAGCTTATCGGGATGGTTCTCGGCGACCAGTCTGCGGTACTGGCTCTTCAGATCATCGTTGCCGATGCCGGGCTGAACGCCCAACACTTCGTAAGGATTGCGCTTCGAGGCGACCACGTGCCGTGCCTTGATGTAGCTGAACTCGGTGTCGGTGATGCCAAACCGTTTGGCGACGCCGGCGAGAAACTGTTCCTCGTTGGGATGCAGCTGATCGTCCGCCTTGGCGATGTGGAACAGACCTTCCATCACGTCCTCGAGCAATTTGCGATTGCCCTTGAACATGGTGGAGAGTTGCTCGGCATACGCTTCGTAGCCGGCGACATCTTGCTTGGCGAGATTGAAGACACGCGCGACGTTCTTCATCTCGCCTTCGGGCACCTTGAACACTTCCTTGAAGGCGTTGACCTCGTCCATGGTGACGACGCCATCGGCCTTGGCCATCTTGGCCCCGAGCGCGATGACGCCGACGGTGAACGCGACTTGATTTTCCGCCTGGCCGTCCTGCTCGCCGTCGCGATCGATGGCGTAGTGGCCCGCTACGCCGCCGACAAGCGCTCCAATCGGGCCGCCAATGGCGAGCCCAGCGGCCGCTCCCGCCAACTTACCCCAAATCGACATTGCAACATCCCCCCGACACAGACGCTAGGCCAGAGCATAAGGAGTTTTGATGGCGGCCGCATACAACATTTAATTGGGCCGTTCTGCCTGGTCAGGGCTTGGCCGGCGACGGCCCATAGCCCTTGAGATTGGCCAGGATCGAGAGCTTCGGCTCGTCGATCTCGAGCCCCTCTTTGAGGCGCCGCTCGACGTGCCAGGAGCGGGCAAAGCACCACAAAAACAGCCAGAGCGTGATCGCGGCGTTGAGCACGCTCGCCACCAAAACAAAGGTATGGCCCAGCTCGAACATGGCGCTGGCGGCGACGATAAAGGCCTGGAAAACGATGCCGAAGCCGCCGGCCACGCAGATCGCGGCACAGAACGAGGTGACGAAAATCGAGACCAGGTCGGCGCCGTGTTTGGCGTGGTTTGGCGAGGTATCATCCATGGCCGACCCTATAGCCGAGGGGGCGCAGCGTCACAAGGGGTCGCTGAATTGGCATTTTCGGCCTTAGCTAAGCCGCTTGCTCCATGCCTCCCCTTGATGGGGAGGCCGGCGAGCGGAGCGAGCCGGGTGGGGTGATGCAGCGCGTGCCCCACCCCGACGCCGCTTCGCGGCTTCGGACCCTCGGGTCAAGCCCGAGGGCAGGCTCTCCCCCGCGAGGGGGAGGTAAGGAGTGCGTGGCGCCGCTCAGGCGAAGATCAACTTCAATAAGAAAGCGGCGGCTATCACCGCGACCGCGGCATTGATCTCGCGGTAGCGCCCCGCCACCAGCTTGAGCACGACATAGGCGATGAAGCCAAGCCCGATGCCGGTTGCAATCGAATAGGTGAGCGGCATCAGAATCGCGATCATCAGCGCCGGGATATATTCGGTCGGGTCATGCCATTCGATGGCGCCGAGGCTCTTCGCCATCAAGAAGGCGACGAAGATCAGCGCGGGCGCGGTGGCATAAAGCGGCACGGTCTTGGCGAGCGGCGCCAGGAACAGACTCAAGAGGAACAGCACCGCCACGACAATCGCGGTGAGCCCCGTGCGCCCGCCCTCCTCGACACCCGCCGCGCTCTCGATATAGGCGGTGGTGGTCGAGGTGCCGAGCGCGGCGCCGATCATGGATGCGCTGGAATCTGCGAGCAGCGCCTGGCGCGCCCGCGGCAGTTTTCCATCTTCGTCCAGCAGGCCGGCTTGGCGCGCCACGCCGATCAACGTGCCCGAGGCGTCGAGGATGGTGACGAGCAGGAGCGCGAGCATGATCGCCATCGAGATCAGAGTGAACGCGCCGGACAGATCCATCTTGAAGAAAGTGGGCTCAAGCGACGGCGGCGGGGCGGCGAAGCCCTCGAAATGCTGCAAGCCGAACACTACGGCGAGAAAGGTCACGGCGAGCACGCCGATGATGATGGCGCCGGGAATGCGCTGCGCGGCGAGCCCGGCGATCAGCATGAAGCCCGCCGCGGCAAGCAACACTTGCGCCTGACCCATATCGCCGAGCTTCACCAGGTTCGTCGGGTCGTCGGCGACAATGCCGGCATTCTGAAACCCGACCAGCGCGAGGAAGAGACCGATGCCGGCCGCGATGCCGAGTTTCAAATTCATCGGAATGGCGTTCACCAGCCATTCGCGCGCTGGCGTGATCGACAGAATGAAAAAGATCACGCCGGAGAGAAACACGAGACCGAGCGCGAGCTGCCAATTGCCGCCGAGCTCAGGCACCATGGTGAAGGCGAAATAGGCGTTGAGGCCCATGCCGGGTGCGAGCGCGATCGGATAGTTGGCGTAGAGCCCCATGACGATCGAGCTGATCGCTGCGGCGAGGCAGGTGGCGACGAACACCGCGCCATGGTCCATGCCGGCCTTCTCCAGGATCGCCGGATTGACGAACATGATGTAGGCCATGGTGAGGAAGGTGGCGAGGCCGGCGCGAAGCTCGGTCCTGATGCTGGTGCCGGCTTCGCTGAGCCCGAAGAACCGGTCGAGGCCATCGCCTGCTACCGGCGCCGGAGGGGCGCGCCGGCGCGTCTTGATCTCTGCGTTGCCGCCTTGGACTTCGACCTTCGAGGCTTCGGGTTCGCTCCAGCCATGTTTCCCTCCCGCGCGATCAATTGACGGGCAATCGTCCTCCGTTGTTTAACCTGATTCGCCTGTCGGTGACTGGCACGATGGCGGCCTCCGAGATGCCGCTCCAAGCGGGCGGTGCCCTATGACGCGTCAAAGATTGCTGCTGATCGCGCTGATGCTGTGGGGCATCTTTATGGTGGCCCCGGACCTGCTTCGCATCGTCACGCCGCTCAGCTCGTTTGGCTTCTACGCCAATAATGACGGGCTGATCTACGACGTGGAAGGCCCATTCAACCACGAGTCGGAGTCGCCGGCGTGGAAGGCAGGCGTCCGGGTCGGCGACCGGATCGACCTTGAGCGCATGCGCTGCCGGCTCAAGGATGTGGCCGATTGTGGCGACGCGCTCGCCGTTCTGGGCGGTGTGGAATTCGTGCTGCCAGGGAGCACCGCGACGCTGTTTCTCGAGGCGGCGAACGGCAAGCCCGCACGCGACATCACCCTCGTCGCCGCGCAACGACCCTCGAACGTGCTGGTCCGCTTTATCATCGCGCTCGACCAGATCGCGGGTCTGCTTGGTCGTGATCGCCGGCGCATGGCTGGTCTGGAGCCGGCCATCGAAAATGACGTGGGGCTTCTTCCTCTACGTCAATTGGTTCAATCCCGGACAGTACTACGTCTACTACGCCATGATCGCACAAGTTCCACCGCTTCTGATCCTACAAGAGGTGGCGAGCAATGTGGCGCAAGCCGCGGGCTATATGGGCCTGATCCAGTTTGCCATTCGTGCGCCCAACAATGTCGTAGAACCAAGGTGGCAGAAACTTGAAAACGCGCTGCCGCAAATCGGCGTCGCACTCGCTGCGATGTTACTCATTGCCGATGCCACAGTGTTTGGCTGGCAAACCGAATTTGTCACGCGCGCCGCGATCTTTGCCGGCTTCGTGGTTGATTTTTGCGCGCTGGGTATTCTGTTCGCGCGGCGACGGACGCAGACGCCGGAGGATTATCAGCGTCTGCGCTGGCTGATCTGGGGCTGCCTGATCGGGCTGCCGAGCTTCCTCATCGCAGAGCTCGCCACAACGACGACGTTCTTCGAAACGCGGTTCGGCGATTTCACGCCGGGCGAGGACATTATCGGGCTGCTGTATCTGGTGAACGGCATCCTCTGCCTGTTCGTGTTCGAGGCGTTGCGGCGAAAGCGGGTGGTGAGTGTCTCAATCCCGCTCCGCCGCGTTACCATCCTCGGCCTCATTCTCAGCTTCCCGGTGCTGCTGTTGCATCGCGAGATCGAGCATTTGCCAAAGCATCTGGCGCAGCTTGCGCTGCCGAGCTGGGCGTGGATCGTCATTGGCGTGGTGTTCGTGTTTCTGCTCTCGCGGCTGCATGAGGGCACGGTGCATCTGGTGGACCGCTACTTCAATCGGGCGCTCGACGCAGCCGAACGCGAGCTCGGCGCCGCGCTCGCCGGCACGAGACGGGCCGCCGATATCGACCGTCTGCTCACCGATGAGCCTGCGAGGCTGCTCAAGCTCACCTCGGCCGCGTCGTTCCGCAACGACGGTTCCGTCTTCCGGCGCGAGGGCGAAAGCGAAGGCTGGAGCGGACGCACCGCGCGGACGCTCGAGCCCGATCTCGCCGCTGCTCGCCCCGATGGCCGAAGGAGAGCCGTTCCCGATCGCCGAGGACGCCGCGCCTGAATTGGCACTGCCGACGGGACTGAGCCGGCCCGTGCTTGCCGTGCCCGCGGTCAGTCCGCTGCGCTGCCTCGCGCTGTCGCTCTACGGGCCGCATGCGTCGGGCACCGATCTCGACGCCAATGAGCGCGGCATGCTGGCAAGGCTCGGGCAGCGCGCGGCGGCGATGTATGCCGAGCTTGAGAATAGCGAGCTCCGCACGCGTCTGGCAAAGCTTGAAGGAACGGATAAGGATGCAGCGCATGGCGATCTATGAGCTTGACGGACAGGCGCCCGAATTTCCGGCCGACGGACTGTATTGGATCGCGGAGACGGCCGTCGTCGTCGGCAAGGTCAGGCTGAAATCCGAGGCCAGCATCTGGTACGGCTCGGTGCTGCGCGGCGACAATGAATGGATCGAGCTCGGGGAGCGTTCGCAGATCCAAGACAATTGCACGCTGCATACCGATCCCGGATTTCCGCTCACCATCGGCAGCGGATGCGTGATCGGCCATAACGTCGTGCTGCATGGCTGCACGATCGGCGACGACAGCCTGATCGGGATGGGCGCGATCGTGCTGAACGGCGCCAAGATCGGCGCGAATTCACTGGTCGGCGCCGGGGCGCTGATCACCGAGGGCAAGGAGTTTCCCGGACAACTCCGTCATTCTCGGCTCGCCGGCCAAGGCGGTGCGCGAGACCGACGACAAGGTTCGCGCCATGATCGCGCGCGCGGCGGATGTCTATGTGCGCCGCTGGAAGCAATATCAGAAGGGGCTGAAGCGCATCGGATGACCGCCGCCGGCACATGGCAATTCTGCATCGACCGGGGCGGCACGTTCACCGACATCGTCGCCCGCGCGCCTGACGGGCAGCTGTTCACGCATAAGCTCTTGTCGGAGAATCGCGGTGCCTACGCCGATGCGGTGCTGGCCGGCATCGCCGATGTTCTGGGCGTCGCGCGGGGGCGTCCGCTCCCGGCCGCGCTGATCTCAAGCGTCAAGATGGGAACCACGGTCGCGACCAACGCGCTGTTGGAGCGGAAAGGCGATCCTGTTCTTTTGATCGTGACGCCAGGGGTTTCGCGATGCGCTGGAGATCGGCTATCAGGCGCGGCCGAAAATCTTCGCGCGCCACATCGAGAAGCCATCGATGCTGTACGCGCGCGTCGCCGAGGTTCCGGAGCGCGTGCGCGCCGACGGCACGGTGGAAAAGCCGCTCGATCTGGAAGCAACCCGCGCGGCGCTAAAGGCCGGGCGGGCCGACGGCATCACATCTGTCGCCATCGTGTTCATGCACTCTTATGCCTATCCCGCGCACGAGCAGCAGGCGATGCGGCTCGCGCGCGATTTCGGTTTCACGCAAATCTCGGCGAGCCACGAGGTGAGCCCGCTGGTGAAATTCGTCGGGCGCGGCGACACCACCGTGGTCGACGCTTATCTCTCGCCGCTGCTTCGCCGTTATGTGGATCGCGTCTCTACGGCGCTGTCGCGCGTGCGCCTGCTCTTCATGCAATCCTCCGGCGGGCTCACCTCGGCGCATCTGTTCAAGGGCAAGGACGCGATTCTCTCAGGTCCCGCCGGCGGCGTGGTCGGCGCGGTGGAGACGGCGCGGATCGCCGGCTTCAACAAGATCATCGGCTTCGACATGGGCGGCACCTCGACCGATGTCTGCCATTTCGACGGCATCTACGAGCGGAATTTCGACAGCGTGGTCGCCGGCGTGCGGGTGCGGGCGCCGATGATGGCGGTGAACACGGTGGCGGCCGGCGGCGGCTCGATCCTGCATTATGACGGCGCGCGGTTTCGCGTCGGCCCGGATTCGGCGGGCGCGCAGCCGGGGCCGCTCTCCTATCGGAATGGCGGCCCGCTCACCGTCACCGACGCCAATGTGATGACCGGCAAGTTGAGGCCGGAATATTTCCCGCACATTTTCGGACCTCGGCAGGACGAGTCGCTCGATGCGGAGTCTGTGCGCAAGGCGTTCAAGTCGCTTGCCCGCAAGATCGGCGACGGACGCACGGCGGAAGAGATCGCCGACGGCTTCATCAGGATCGCGGTCGAGAACATGGCGAACGCGATCAAGTCGATCTCGGTGATGCGCGGCTACGACGTCACCGACTATGTGCTGAATGCGTTTGGCGGCGCGGGCGGCCAGCATGCCTGTCTGGTCGCCGACGCGCTCGGGATGACGCAGCGTTCTGATCCACCCGCTTTCCGGCGTGCTCTCGGCCTACGGCATGGGGCTCGCCGCGATCAGCGCCACGCGCACGCAAGCCGTGCTGGCGACGCTGAACGAGGACGGGCTCGAGGATGCTCGCCGAAATTCGCGCGCCGCTCGAGGCCGAGGTGAAACGAGAGGTCATGCGGCAAGGCGTCGAGAGCGAAGCGATCAGGGTCGTGGCGCAGGCGCATCTCCGTTACGCCGGCACCGACAGCTCGCTCCCGATCCCTGTCGCGATCTTTACGCGGCATGCAGGCGCTGTTCGAGATCGCGCATCAGCAGCGCTTCGGCTTCGTCAGCCCGGAGAAGGACATCGAGATCGAGGCGATTGAAGTTGAGGCCAGCGGCGGCGGCGAGGCCCCGGAAGAACCGGATGCAGCGCGTTTGGCATCGAGCGCACCGAGCCCCCATGCAACGACCGACATCTTCACCAGCGGCACCTGGCATGAGGCGCCGGTCTATCTCCGCGAGGAACTCGCGCCCGGTCATCGCATCGAGGGGCCGGCGCTGATCATCGAAGCGCATCAGACCGTGGTGGTCGAGCCCGAAATGGCTGGCCCAGATCAGCGCGAAGCAGCATCTGGTCCTCACGCGCCGCGAGAAGAAGAAGGACGCGAAGGTCGGCAAAGCAGCCGATCCGGTGATGCTCGAGATCTTCAACAATCTGTTCGTCGCGGTCGCCGAGCAGATGGGCTACGCGCTGCAGAACACCGCGCGCTCGGTCAACATCAAGGAGCGGCTCGATTTCTCCTGCGCCATCTTCGACGGGCGCGGACGGTTGATCGCCAACGCGCCGCATATCCCGGTGCATCTCGGCTCGATGGATCGAAGCGTCGAGACGATCTTGCGCGAGGTGGAGAGCCTCAAGCCCGGCGACGTCTATATGCTGAACGCGCCTTATAATGGCGGCACGCATCTCCCCGACATCACCGTGGTGACGCCGGTGTTCGGCGAGAACAGCCCGGATCTGCTGTTCTTCGTCGCGGCGCGCGGACACCATTCCGATATTGGCGGCATCGCGCCCGGATCGATGAGCCCGAGAGCGAAGACCATCGAAGAGGAAGGCGTCTATATCGATCCGTTCAAGCTGGTGGAGAAGGGACGCTTCCGCGAGGACGCGGTGCGCACGCTTCTCACCGAAGCCCCCTACCCGGCGCGAAACCCAGAGCAGAACATCGCGGATTTGAAGGCGCAAGTCGCCGCCAACGAAAAGGGCGTGATCGAGCTTCGCAAGATGGTGGCGCGCTACGGCTTAAGCACGGTGCGCGCCTATATGGGTCACGTGCAGGACAATGCCGCAGCGGCGGTGCAGCGCGTCATCGCCAAGCTGAAAAATTCACGCTTCGAGGTCGAGACCGATCAGGGCAGCCGTATCGCGGTCGCGATCAAGGTCGATAAAAAGAAGAAGACGGCGATCGTCGATTTCACCGGCACGAGCGCGATGCAGTCCGACAATTTCAATGCGCCGGAGCCGATCGCGCGGGCTTGCGTGCTCTATGTGTTCCGCACGCTGGTCGATGAGGACATTCCGCTCAATGCCGGGTGCCTGCGCCATATCAAGATCGTGGTGCCGAAAGGCTCGATGCTGAAGCCGAAATTTCCGGCGGCCGTCGTCGCCGGCAATGTGGAGACGAGCCAGACCATCGTGAATTGTCTTTACGGCGCGCTCGGCGTGTTGGGCTCGGCGCAAGGCACGATGAACAATCTCACCTTCGGCAATGAGCGCACCCAATATTATGAGACGATCGCGTCCGGCGCGCCGGCAGGCCCCGGCTTCGACGGCGTGGCCTGCGGTGCAGACGCATATGACGAATTCGCGGCTCACCGATCCAGAGGTGCTGGAGCTCCGCTATCCGGTGCTGCTCGAGCGCTTCGAGATAAGGCGCGGCTCCGGCGGCAAGGGAGAATGGCGCGCCGGCGACGGTACGCTCCGCGCCATCAGATTTTTGGAGCGGATGGATTGCGCGATCCTCTCGGGGTTCCGGCGGATGCGGCCGTTCGGCGCCAAAGGCGGCGAGCCGGGAGAGGCGGGCGAGAATTGGGTGCGGCGCAATAACGGGACGACTTGAGCGGTTGAAAGGTTGCGATCAGACCGTGCTTGATGCAGGCGAAGCGATTATTATCAAGACGCCGACCGGCGGGGGGTTCGGTAAGCGCGGCAGGTGAGCTCTTCAGATATGAAGCGGGTTTGGTACGAGCCAGACGGCGAGAACCATGCGCTGTTTCGCAGCGGCCAAGCCAGCTTGGTCAGCGCCTCTCCGGATCGCGTGGTGGACGACACGTTCGGAGAATTCCCGATTTCGGCGAACACCTATTGGGGCCTGCTTAACTTTGGAATTGTCGATCGGCTGGCGGAATTGCCGGCCGAATATTTGCTCGGCCCCTATGAAGAGGGCGTCCTCTCGCCGGCGGGCCTCCGGGAAGCCGCACGCATCTTGCGCGAGGCGGCCGCGGGACTCGACGAAGAGACACGCGACGTCAAGGTCGGGAGTCAATTCGAGCCTGAGAGATTGGAATTTTGGATTCGCATCGACGTGTCCGCCTTTCGCGATGACCTCCTCGACTTAGCGGACTTTCATCGAGACGGGATCTCGCCGGAGATTTGCTGTCCAGCTCTGGCTATAGAAAAAGCGCGGGGCCGAAGTCCCGCGCTCTCAAATTGCTGCTCGCTCGATTTCGCAGGGGGTGCTTCGAGCTTTAAGCCTTAAGTGGTCGAGGGACCGGTCCGGCGCTCGGCCATGAACTGGTCGAACTCCGCCTTGTCCTTGGCGTGACGAAGCCGCTGCAAGAAGGTTTGGAACTCGGTCGCCTCCTCCTCGAGACGGCGAAGCGTCTCCTCGCGATATTCGTCGAAGGCCCGGTTGCCGGTCGAGCTGAACGGCGTCATGCCGCTCCGCCAACGCGCCATCTCGCGCCCTAAATCAGATTCCTGCAGGCTCCGTTTCCATCCGCATCCCATGCGTCCGCTCCAGATCATATAGGCCAAGACTGAAAGCCCAATGGGCCACCACAACACGAAGCCGACGATCATCGCCGTGATCCAGGCCGGCCTCCCATAGTCGTCCAACGTCGAAATCGCTCGCTGCATCCAGGGATCCCTTCCTTCGGTGTGAATGTTATTCACATTCACATAGGTGGCCCTCCCGCGCCGGGAGTCAAGAGCCAGGGAAAAATGTGATTGCGGGGCCGGTATTCAAGCCGCCGCGGCGAAAAACGGAAAATCTTAACCTGGTAGCCTTTAGCTTTAAGGTCAGGGAATGGCCGAAAAGCCAGTTCAAGGTCGGGGGACCATGCCAGTTTCATATCGCCGCCTGACGATGGTCGGGGTCATCTTGCTGCTTGCGGCCTGTCCGGGCTCGCTCTCCGCCCGCGCAGGCAGGCTGGCCGACGCCAAGCCGCATGAAGGCGTGGCATCGGCCCACACCATGACGGTGCAAGGCATCGATGTCTCCGCCTGGCAGGGCAAAATCGATTGGGCGAAGGCCCGCGCCGCCGGCACGCGGTTCGCCTTCATCAAGGCCACCGAAGGCGGCGATCATCTCGATCCGAAGTTCCTCGAGAATTGGGAGGGCGCGAAGAACGCGGGCGTGGCGCGGAGCGCCTACCATTTCCTCTATTGGTGCCGGCCGGCGCATGAGCAGGCGCTGTGGTTCATGCTGAACGTGCCCGCGGACCCAGATGCGCTGCCGCCGGTGCTCGATCTCGAATGGAACACACAGCTCCAAGACCTGCCCGAAAAAGATCTCGCGCGCGAAGGCGCTGGAGAAGATCAAGGCCATGCTGGTCGCCATGGAAAGCTCATACCGGCAAGAAGCCGATCATCTATACCGATCCGCTGTTTCATCGCGAGGTGCTGGAGGGCGAGCTCACCGATTATCATTTCTGGCTGCGCTCGGTCGCGGCGGAACCGCAAGAGAAATACGCGGATCGCCGTTGGACATTCTGGCAGTTCACCACGACCGGCAAAGTGCCGGGGGTCGCGGGCAAGGTCGACCGCAACGTCTATGGCGGCGGCGACGAGGATTGGGATCGCGTGCTCAAATCACTCTACGCTGGCCGCTAGAGCGAAATCCATTTGATTTCGCTCTGCTCCCTGTCTTTGACGCATGATCTTGTCCGAAAAGTCTGCAACTTTTCGGGATCATGCTCTAGTTCGTCTTGTCGCCGGCGAGAATGCCGAGCCCCTTCAGATAGACCAGCATGGCGCTTTCGAGAATCTCTTCCGCCGAGAGCGGGAGCTTCCGCGCGTCGCCACCTTGGGCAAACAGCGTCGCGACGCCGTGCGAGATCGCCCAGATATGCAAACTCACGAGCTTGACCGGCGGACGATCTTTTTCCGGTAGCGCGCGAAGGAGTGAGGCGGCTGCTCGCTGCAACACGTCGAAGGCGCGCTCCCCTGCCTGGCCGGAAGCGACCCTCGCCTCATCGGAGAGACCGGCCTCGAACATGACGGCGTAGCTCGCGGGCTCGTCGCGGGCGAAAGCGAGATAGGCCTTGCCGAGATTGCCGAAGGCCGAGAGCGGAGTTGGAACGCCATTGTTCCAGGCCATGTCGAGCCGCGCGGCGAAACGCTCGAAGCCGTGGCGCGCAACTTCGGCCAAGAGAGCGTCGCGGTCGCGGAAATGACGGTACGGGGCGGCCGGGCTGACGCCGGCGAGGCGCGCTGCCTCGGTCAGGCTAAATCCCGCAGGCCCATATTGCTCGATCAGCTTGCGCGCCGCCTCGAGCAGCACCTCTTTCAGATTGCCGTGGTGGTAGGAGCGCGGGCGGCGCCAATCCGGATGGTCTCCCATGTGAGAGGCTATTACATCAAAGCCTTAACCGAAGCTAGCTGGTGGGCATCGGTGAAGCGGCGTAAGGCTTCTCGCGACCAATCGCCGCCGCTATAGAGCTTGCCTCAAGACCGCCGCGACAGGATGGTCGATACTCGCCGGGAGCTCGAGGCCCATGAAGCAGCGCGACATCGCCATCCCGAAGCAGGACCAGAAATCTCGCGCGCGCACCGAATTGCCGACGCTGATCGGCCTCGTCGCCACCATCATCGCGATGGTGTTTCAGCAACAGCTGTTCGGCGATCTGAGCGACACAACGCTGGACCTCATCAAGTTCGTCGCCCTGTTCGGCGTCATGATGGTCTGCGCGTTCGGTGTGGTGCGTCACGCCGATGCGGTGGCGGAGCTCCTGGGCGAGCCTTACGGCACACTCGTGCTCACGCTCTCGGTCACGGTGATCGAGGTCTCGCTGATGGCCTCGATCATCATGCATGGCGAAAACAATCCGACGCTTGCGCGCGACGTGATGTTCTCCACGCTGATGATCGTGCTCAACGGCATGATCGGCTTGGCGCTGGTGATCGGCGCGTTACGTTATTGGGAGCAAGACTATAATCTCGAAGGTGCGCGCGCCTTCCTGGTGGTCATCGCCTCGCTTGCCGTGTTCGGACTGATCATCCCGAACTACACCAAGTCGATCCCCGACCCTTCCAAGTATCCGTTCCAGGCCGGACTGTTCGCCGCCATCACCATCCTGTTCTATGTCGTGTTCGTCATCATCCAGACGGCGCGGCATCGCGCCTTCTTCGCCGAGCCGGTGAACGGCAACAACACCGTCCGCGAGGATGTCTCGCGTCACGGAGAGGTGACCGGATCGCTGTTCTTTCATGTGGCGATGCTGCTGCTCTCGCTCGCGCCCGTCGTGCTGCTTTCCGAATATCTCGCCATCCTCGTCGATCACGGCATCGAGCGGCTGCAATTGCCGGCGGCGCTCGGCGGCATTCTGATTGCGGTCCTCGTGCTGTCGCCGGAAGGCCTGACCGCCTTCCAGGCCGCGCTCGACAATCATCTGCAGCGGGCCGTGAATGTGTGCCTCGGCTCGGCGCTGGCGACGATCGGGCTCACCATCCCCGCGGTTCTGATGGTCGGGCTCCTGACCGGGCGCGACGTGCATCTCGGGCTCGATCAGCTGCAGCAGGTTCTCTTGATCCTTACGCTGTTCGTGAGCGCGCTGACCTTTGGCGGCGCCCGGACCAACGTGCTGCAAGGCATCGTGCATTTGCTGCTGTTCTTCGTCTATCTGGCGCTCATCGTCAGCCCTTAAGCGCCCGGATCACGCATGAGAGGAGACAGACGGCGAGCTTCGTTCTAGTTTCATCAAGATGAAGCAGACAGTCGCCAAAGATACGATCCGGATCGGCTGGCGCGAATGGGTCGGGCTCCCCGAACTCGGCGTCGAGGCGATCAAGGCGAAGATCGACACCGGCGCCCGCACCAGCGCGCTACATGCCTGGAATATCGAGCCGTTCCGGCGCGGAGGCTCGCTCTGGGTGCGGTTCGAGATTCACCCGATGCAGCGGAGCGAGGCGCGGAAAGTCATCTGCGAGGCCCGCGCCATCGACGAACGCACGGTCAGGAATTCAGGGGGCGGCGTGGAGCGGCGCTATATCATCAAGACCGAGATCAAACTTGGCGAGAGCAACTGGCCGATCGAGCTTGCCCTCACCAATCGCGATCAGATGGGATTTCGCATGCTGCTGGGCCGGACCGCGCTCGGGCGGCGAACTCTCATCGTGCCAAGCCGCTCGTTTCTCGCTTCACCGCGGTCGCCGCTGAAGCCTCGCCGCGGGCGGCATCGCGCCACCGCATTCGAACTCAGTAAGTTGCTGCCCTAGATCCGTGACTATTCATCTCTTGGCCGGACACTCCCATGAAGATCGCGTTGCTGGCGCGGAACCCCAATCTCTACACCCATCGGCGCATCTGCGAGGCGGCGCGCGCGCGAGGACATGAGATCGAGGTGATCAACACGCTCAGGGTGTCGATCAACATCACCTCGCAGCGGCCGGCGCTGTATTATCGCAAGCGGCAGCTCGAAGGCTTCGACGCCGTGATCCCGCGCATCGGCGCCTCGGTGACATTTTACGGACTCGCGGTGTTGCGCCAATTCGAGGTGATGGGCATTTATCCGTTGAACGAATCCGTCGCCATCGGACGCTCACGCGACAAGCTTCGCTGCTTGCAGCTACTGGCGCGCCGCGGCATCGGGTTGCCGGTGACGGCGTTTACTCACGATCCGAGGCAAGCCGAAGACATCATCGATCTTGTCGGCGGTCCGCCGGTGATCATCAAACTGCTCGAGGGCACGCAAGGAATCGGGGTGGTGCTGGGCGATACGATCAAGTCGGCGAAGTCGGTGATCGAGGCGTTTCAGGGCGCCAACGTCAACATCCTGGTGCAGGAATTCATCAAGGAAGCCGACGGCGCCGACATTCGCGCGCTGGTCATCGGCGACAAGGTCGTGGCGGCGATGCAGCGGCAAGGCGCGCCCGGCGAGTTCCGCTCGAATTTGCATCGCGGCGGAGCGGGCACAGCTGTGAAGATCTCGCCGGAGGAGCGCGCCACGGCGGTGAAGGCGGCGAATACGCTCGGCCTCAATGTCTGCGGCGTCGATATGCTCCGCTCCAAGCGCGGACCGCTGGTCGTCGAGCTCAATTCCTCGCCCGGCATCGAGGGATTGGAGAAGGCGTCAGGCGTCGATGTCGCCGATCCGATGATCGAGTTCCTGGAGCGCAACGCGTTACGGGGATCGACCCGGACCAAAGGTAAAGGCTAGGCAGCCGGAGCCTAAAAGTCCCTTGCCAGCGGCCTGGCGGTTCTGTTCCGTTGCGTTTCCAGGTTTCAGCGCCACGCGTAAAACGCGAGCTTTCCCGCAAGATTTGCCAGAATACGGGGCTCCAGCCCCCTTCCCAAGGGCACCGGATTCTGCGTTAAACTGCCCGCGGAAGCGCCGGGAGCATTGTGCAATGAAATTTACAATTTTTCGTCTGGAACTTGCCGCTCTTGGCAAGGTGCTGTCTTTGCGCCGCGGCCATCGCGTTGGCCTTGCTCGGGGTGCTGATCTTCGCGCCCGGCACTCGCGCCGCCGAGGATGAAATCCGGAGCCGCCGAGGAGAACTCCAAGGCCCTGCAACGAAGACGCGATGCTGGTGTTCGATGCCTCCGGCTCGATGTCCGGCAACCAGGTGCTCGGCATTCCCAATTCGCGGCCGCGCATCGACGAGGCGCGCTCGGCGCTCGCCAAGGTGCTGCCGAGCGCGACCAAGTTCCGCCGCGTCGGCCTGATCACTTACGGGCCGGGCGAATACAATCAGTGCAATATCGAGCTCAACATGAAGCCGTTGCCGAACGCGGCGAAGCCGATCATGCGGATCGTGAATTCGCTGGTGCCGGCGGCAAGACGCCTCTGACGCGGCGGTGAGCAGGCGGCCGAAGTGCTCAACTATCGCAGCAAGCCCGGCGTCATCGTGGTCATCACCGACGGCGAGGAAACTTGCGGAGGACAGCCTTGCGATCTCGGCAAGCAACTCCACGACGCCGCCCAGCAACTGACGGTGCACGTGATCGCCTTTCGTTACGAAGGCTACTCGTGGAGCGGCACCAGCGTGCTCGACCTGATGTGCCTCGCCGAGCAGAATCGCGGTCTCTATATCAAGGCCAATTCCGAGGAAGACCTCGTGGGCGCGCTGGAGAAGACACTCGACTGCCCGATGATCTCGCAAATGGAGCTCAAGCCGCTGCGCTGAGCGTGCGCCGTCTGCTCGACCTCCGGCCTGGGGCTCTACAATATTGCGGCGGGAAAGCCGTAATTCTTCCAAAAAGCGCCAATATCTTCCGCTTCTAAATAAATTCGCAACAAATTGTCGATGATCCTTGTTGCCTGGCCGGTTGGGCCTTGAAGGGGCGAAAATGGGCACGATGGGCAAGCAATTCCTGGCTGTTTTGGGGGCTGTCGCCGCACTCGGCTGGGTCGCACCGGCACTTGCCGATTCTGGCCTGAGCATGCCGTTTGCCTGTCGCGTCGAAGCCGGCATGGTCGCCCTCACACCTTCGGCGCCGCGCACCTATCGGGTCTATGGCGCGCCGGAATCACGCATGTTCTCGAATTGCGCGCCCGGCATGCCGGGCGGCTGCCCGAGCCTCAAGCTGCAACGGTTCGATCTCGATTGCGGCGGTACCAGGGTCTCCTGGGTCTCCGTCGCCGAGGCGCTCGCGCGCTACACCAGCAATCCAGGCTATGTCAGCGATGGCCGCTTCCACATGATGGCGGCGCCGGGCTGGAGGGCTGGACCTTGCGGGCCGGGCGCGCCGTTCGGCTATCCGCCGCGGCGGATGATGGGGCCCTACGCTTACGCGCCACCCGTGCCTTGCGCCGTGCCCTACCCATCGTCTGGCCCGCGACAATCGGTGGAGCTTGCCCGAGGGCTTCGCGCCGCCGATGGCGCGCTTCGCGCAATTCGTGGCCGCGCCTTCTGTTCCATTGCCGACGCCAAAAGCCCAAACGCCGAAGGCGCCCGATGCTACGCCATCGAACGAAGGCACCGACTCCACGGCGACCGGTTCGGTGCCGCAGGCGAAGCCAAAGCCCGCACCCATTCCTGAGACGCCAAAGGTGGTGAAGCCCTCGCCGACGCAAGTCGCTTCCGCCGAGCAACCCAATTCGCCCGCGAAGGCATCTCAGGCTATGAGCGAGCAGAAGAAGAGCCCCTCGCCCTAGTCTCACCTCGTCCTTCTCGACAGCGAGCCTGCTGAAGAGCTGGTTGCCGCAGATCGGATTCATGCTGATCGCGCTGTCGCTGGTCGGCACCTCGCTTTACGTCTCGTTCCGCCGCGGTCCGGCCACCGGACTTGCCGCGTTCGCCGGGTCCGGTCTCGCGCGCATGGAGCCTTCGCTTCGCGAGGATCTCGTGGTGCGTCCCACGCCGCAGAGCACGCCGCCTGCGCAAAGCGCCGCCGGGTCCGCGCAAGGAAGCGCGCGGCCGAGACAAGACGCTCCCATCGCGCCAGCACCGACCATTGACGATTGGCTACCGAAGAGCCGGGCCGAGGCCTTGCGCATGCTCGGCGCCGCACCCGACGCCGGCAAGGACACGCTGAAGCGGCTGGTGAAGCGTTTGCGCCAGACCTGGCATCCCGATCGCGCCAAGCACGAAGACGACCGGCGCATGCGCGAGATCCGGCTGAAGCAGATCAACGTCGCCTGGGACATTCTGAGCGGCAAGCGCGCGTAGCTGTCATGGCCGGAGCAAATCCGGCCTCTTCTTGACGCATAATCTTATCCGAAAAGTCTGCAACTTTTCGGGATCATGCTGTACAGGCGACCTGTCAGCACTTCAGTCGCTAACGCCTACATGCCCATCGCGGCGTGGGCTTCGTCCATATGCTTCATGCATCCTGCGTTGTCGCCCGCTTTCATCGCGGCTTTCGATGCATCGAGGGCGGCTGTCGCTTCCTTCTGCTTGCCGGCATCGCGTCATCTTCGCAATCATGTCGTCCATCTGCTTCATATGGGCGTCGTTGCAAAGATCGGCGTAGGCCGGGGCGATCATCATGGATGTGACGAAGGCAATCGCGAGTGATCTCTTAAGCATGGAATTCCTCCTTGGGTTCGACCATCGGTAGGGACGGGCAAAGCATAATCCCCGAGCTAGGCAAGAAGTTGCTCCCAACGGGGGCAGATTATGAAAAAACGTCGCGTTGACGGCGTGCGGCTGGCGGCACTTTATGAGGACTCTGGGGGGTTTGATGCTTCGCGTTCTGGCCAGAACTGTCATCGGCTTGGCCCTGTTCATGCCAGGACTGGCGCTTGCCGAGGAGCCTGCCGGCTCGCAGCGCTGCTGGGCGCCGGACGTGCTCGCAGGCAAGCAAGAGGAAATTCGACCCAAGCGGGCGCAAACCTCCATCGACCTCGAAGCCCTGAAGCAGCAGACGATTCCTGCCGCGACGCCGGTGCCGCCGGAATTGCGCGGCTCGATCCGCAGCGTCGAGCTGCCGGAAGGCATGAAGCTGATCGCGCTCACCTTCGATCTTTGCGAAGCCGAAGGCGAGATCGCGGGCTATGAGGGGCGCATCGTCGATGTGCTGCGCGCCGAGAACGCCAAGGCGACGTTCTTCGCCGGCGGCAAATGGATGATGACACATCCGGAACGCGCCGAGCAGCTGCTCGCCGATCCCCTGTTCGAAATCGGAGGCCATGGCTGGCGTCATCTCGATCCGCTGCGGATCAATCAGGAGCAGTTCGGCGAAGAGCTCAGCCTGACGGAGGCTGCTTATGGCCGGACGCGGCGTGGGCTGGTGATCGGGCCATCTTGTCCCAACGGCTTCACGCTGCCGCCGGAGCGCATGAAGCTGTTCCGCTTTCCTTACGGGCGTTGCAACGCGCAGAGCCTGACCCAGACTGCGGACGCGGGCTTTCTCTCGATCCAATGGGACATCGTGACCGGCGATCCCGATCCCAATCGTTCGGCGAAGGCGATCGCGGCGACGATCCTCGAGAAGGCGCATCCCGGCGCCATCGTCGTGGCCCATGCCAATGGCAGGGGGAAGCACACGGCCGAAGCGCTCGCGATCGTCGATCCCCAAGCTAAGAGCGGAAGGCTACAGCTTCGTCACGGTGAGCGAATTGATCGCTTCGGGGAAACCTGTGATCGCCGAGGCCTGTTATCTGAACCGCAAGGGCGACAAGGCGCAACTCGCTCGCACCTCTCGCCGGGGCAACAGCCATGACTTCTGGTCCGTATTTCAGCGCCGCAACTGAGCGCGGCGCGCCGTTCACGCTGTCGCCGCTCCTGCCGGAGGACTGTCCGTCGCTTGCCGCAGCGATCGTGGCGATGGAGCCGTGGTCGGTGATGCATTATCCGGCGGATCGCTTAAGCGAATTTCTCGCCAAGCCCGATTGCGGCGCGACCCGCTGCCTGATCGAAATCGGCGGGATGAGAGCGGGCGTGATCTCGGTCCGCTATCCTTGGCTCAAAGGACCCTATCTGGAGTTGCTGGCGTTGCTGTCGCCGTTCCAGGGGAAAGGCATCGGCGGACTATTGCTCGCGCGTTTCGAGGAAGAGGCGGTTGCACGCGAGGCGCGGAATCTCTTCGTCTGCGCGTCCTCGTTCAACGAGAGAGCGCTTCGCTTCTATCGCAGGCATGGATTTCGCGACGCGGCAGTTCTCCCCGGGCTGGTCGCCGAGGGCTACGACGAAATCCTGCTGCGCAAACGATTGATTGGCTAGCTGACAACCGGCTGAATTTGATGAGGCGCTACTGCGCGTCCGCCGGTGCATCGGCAGGAGGCGCGGCATCGGCAGGCGGCGTCGCGCCGGTGGTCTCGGGACTCGCGGCCGATGCGGCATCGTCACCGGAAGTGTCATCGGAATCGTCGATGTCGGGGACGTCGTCCGCATCGCTGCCAGGCGCGGCATCGACGAAGATCACGCCGTCCTCGATGGACACCGTCTCGCCGCCCTGCATCTGATATTGCTCGCCGTTCTCGAGTTCGACCATGCAGCCTTCGGCGCAGACGGCGTCGACCTGCTGGTCAGGCTCCACGGTGAGTTGCTTGGTATCGGTTCCCGCCGTCACGGTGATTGTGTGCGGATCCGGATCGGCGTTGGAAATGGTGAGGGCCGAGGCGGGAGCTGCGAAAACAAGGCCCGCGACACTCGCAAGCAAAAAGCCGCCCAATCTCATCGTTCCCTCCAACCCATCCGTTTTCTTCAGCCGATTAGTTAGCATCCTTAATCGCCGACAGCGTCAAGATTTTGTTGATGAAAGGGCTAAAGGTTTCAAGGGGTCAGCGCAAAGCGGCAGGAATCCACACAACTTTTCCGCAACGCCAGGAAACCAAAATCGGGCTCGGGCGTTCAGTTTCCCGCAAGCTCAGGGTTAAGCGTTGTGCGCCGCAGCACCGAAACAGCTTGGCGGCTGCCGAGGCGCCAACATAGACTTTGGGGCAAGCCGGAAAGGCACAGATCGGAAAGGAGGCATTCCGATGGATCACACCACGACTTTCACAGCGCTTGCTGACGCTGGTTTCATTCGGCTTCGTCGCCGGGATCATCCTCGGGATGTTCTAGGGCGCGAGACGCTTTTCCTCAATTCATGCAGCTTCTTCGGCGACCCGCTTCGGGTCGTAATTGAGCACGGGCGCGAGCCAGCGCTCGGCCTGCTCGATCGACCAGCCTTTGCGCGCGGCGTAATCCTCGACCTGGTCGCGTCCGATCTTGCCGAGACCGAAATAGCGGGATTCCGGATGCGAGAAATAAAGCCCTGAGACGGCGGCGGCAGGCCACATGGCGTAGCTCTCGGTGAGCTTCACGCCGGCTGCCTTCTCGGCGTCGAGCAACTCGAACAGCGTGCCCTTCTCGGTGTGATCGGGCTGGGCCGGATAGCCGGGCGCGGGGCGGATGCCCTGATAGGTTTCCGCGATCAGCTCCTCGTTGGAGAATTTCTCGCCCGGCGCATAGGCCCAGAGCTCGCGGCGAACTTTCTCGTGCATGGCCTCGGCGAAGGCTTCGGCGAGACGGTCGGCCAGCGCCTTGACCATGATCTTGGAGTAATCGTCATTGGCGCGCTCGAAGCGCCGCGCCACGTCTTCCTCGCCGATGCCGGTGGTGACGGCGAAGCCGCCGATATAGTCGGCGAGACCCTGTCTCTTTCGGCGCAATGAAATCGGAGAGCGCAAGATTGGGCTTGCTCTCGTCCCGCAGCATTTGCTGGCGCAGCGTGTGCAGGGTCGCGATCTTTTTCTTGCGGCTCTCGTCGCTATAGATCTCGATATCGTCGCCGACGCTGTTCGCCGGCCAGAAGCCGACGACGGCGTTGGCGACCAGCCATTTCTCGGCGATCAGCTGCTTCAGCATGGCTTGCGCGTCATCGAAGAGATTGCGCGCGGCCTCGCCATATTTGTCGTCGTCGAGAATGCGAGGGTACGCGCCCTTCAGCTCCCAGGCCTGGAAGAACGGCGTCCAGTCGATATAGCGGGCGAGCTCGGCGAGATCGTAAGTCTTGAAGCTGCGCGTGCCGAGGAAGCTGGGCTTCGGCGGCTGGTAGCCGGACCAGTCGAGCTTCATGCGATTGGCGCGGGCTTGGGCCAACGACACGCGAGACTTCTCGGCGCGGCCGCGGGCATGTGTCTCGGCCATGCGCAGATATTCCTCGCGGACCTTGGCGATGGTCTTGGGCCGCTCCTCCGGCGACATCAGGCTCGACACCACGCCCACCGCGCGGCTCGCATCGGTGACGTAGATGGCCTGGCTCCGCGCATAATTCGGGCTGATCTTCACCGCGGTATGGATGCGGCTCGTGGTGGCGCCGCCGATCAGAAGCGGCAGGTCGAAGCCCTCGCGCTCCATCTCGGCCGCGACGTGGCACATCTCGTCGAGCGACGGCGTGATCAGGCCCGAGAGGCCGATGATGTCGACCTTAAGCTCGCGCGCTTTGTCGAGGATCTTCTGCGCCGGCACCATGACGCCGAGATCGGTGACCTGGTAATTGTTGCACTGGAGCACGACGCCGACGATGTTCTTGCCGATGTCGTGGACGTCGCCCTTGACGGTGGCGAGCAGGATCCGCCCCGCAGGCTCGCCTTGCGCGAGGCCCATCTCCTCTTTTTCCTTTTCCATGTAGGGCATGAGATAGGCGACGGCCTGCTTCATCACCCGCGCCGACTTCACCACTTGCGGCAGGAACATTTTGCCGGCGCCGAACAGATCGCCGACCACGCTCATGCCGGCCATCAGCGGGCCTTCGATCACGTGGAGCGGCCGCGTCGCCTTCTGCCTCGCCTCTTCGGTGTCTGCATCGATATAGGTGCCGATGCCGTGGACGAGCGCGTGAGTGAGGCGCTCCTCGACCGGCTTCTCGCGCCAGGAAAGATCGACTTCGCGCTTCTGCGCCGCGCCGCCTTTGTAGCGTTCGGCAGCTTCGAGCAGGCGGTCGGTGGCGTCGGGGCGGCGATTGAGGATCACGTCCTCGACGAGCTCGCGGAGCTCAGGATCGATATCGTCGTAAAGCGCGAGCTGGCCGGCATTGACGATGCCCATATCCATGCCGGCCTGGATGGCGTGATAGAGGAACACCGAGTGCATCGCTTCGCGGACGCGGTCATTGCCGCGGAAGGCGAAGGAGAGGTTCGAGACGCCGCCGGAGACATGCACGTAAGGCAGCTCGGCCTTGATGCGTCCGCGTGGCCTCGATGAAGGCGCGGGCATAGTCGTTATGCTCCTCGATGCCGGTGGCGACGGCGAAGATGTTGGGATCGAAGACGATGTCCTCGGGCGCGAAGCCGGCCTTTTCCGTCAAAAGCTTATAGGCGCGCTTGCAGATCTCGAATTTCCGTTCGGCGGTCTCCGCCTGGCCTTGCTCGTCGAAGGCCATGACGACGACGGCGGCGCCATAACGGCGGACCTTCTTGGCGTGATCGAGAAACGGCCCCTCGCCTTCCTTCATGCTGATCGAATTCACGATCGACTTGCCTTGCACGCATTTGAGGCCAGCCTCGATCACGCTCCATTTCGAGCTATCGATCATGATCGGCACGCGCGAGATGTCGGGCTCGGCGGCGATCAGGTTCAGGAATTTGTGCATCGCCGCTTCGGAATCGAGCATGCCCTCGTCCATGTTGACGTCGAGCATGTTGGCGCCGAACTCGACCTGCTGGCGCGCCACTTCGAGCGCTGCGGCGTAGTCGTTCGCCTCGATCAATTTGCGGAACTTGGCGGAGCCGGTGACATTGGTCCGCTCGCCAACCATGACGAAATTTTGCGCTGCGTTGGTCACTGAGACTTACCCATGCACGAAGGGTTCGAGGCCGGAGAGGGCGAGTTTGTGCGCGGGCGCGGGCACGCGGCGCGGGGGATATTTGGCGACGACTTCGGCGATGGCGCGGATGTGATCCGGGGTCGTGCCGCAGCAGCCGCCGACAATGTTGATCAGGCCGTCCTTGGCCCACTCCTCCAACAGGCCGGCCATGTGCTTCGGCGTCTCATCATATTCGCCCATCTCGTTGGGAAGGCCGGCATTCGGATAGACGCTGATCAGCGTGTCGGCGACGTGGGAAATCTCGTCGACCGAGGGCCGAAGCTGCTCGGCGCCGAAGGAGCAATTCAGCCCCACCGAGAAGGGATTGAGATGCTTCAGCGAATACCAGAAGGCCTCAGGCGTTTGCCCTGAGAGGTTGCGGCCGGAGAGATCGGTGATGGTGTCGGAGAGCATGATCGGAAGCTCGACACCCATCTCGTCGAACACCTGCTCGACGGCGAAGCCGGCGGCCTTGGCGTTCAGCGTGTCGAAGATGGTCTCGATCAGGATCGCATCGACGCCGCCCTCGATCAGACCGCGGGCTTGCGTGGCGTAGGCCTCGACCAATTCATCAAAGCTGACATTGCGGAAGCCGGGATTGTTCACATCCGGTGAGATCGAGGCGGTGCGGTTGGTGGGGCCGATGGCGCCGGCGACGAAACGCGGCTTGTCCGGCGTCTTCTTGGTCCAAGCATCGGCCGCTTCGCGCGCGAGCTTCGCCGCGGCGACATTCAGCTCATAGGCATAGTTCTCAAGACCATAGTCGGCCTGGCTGATGGCTTGGGCGTTGAAGGTGTTGGTCTCGACGAGGTCGGCGCCGGCCTCGAAATAGGCATTGTGGATCTCGCTGATGATCTTGGGCTGGGTGAGCACCAAGAGATCGTTGTTGCCCTTGAGGTCGCGCGGATGGTCCTTGAAGCGGTCACCGCGATAGCCGGCCTCGTCCAGTTTGTGAACGCTGGATCATGGTGCCCATGGCGCCATCGAGGATGAGGATACGGTGCTTCGCCGCCTCTTTCAGCGCGGCGATACGCTGGTCACGGGTCATGATGCGGCCTTTACTGCAGAGAACGCCTTGGCCGGGCGCAAGCCCAGCAAATGGCAGATGGCATAAACCAGGTCGGCGCGGTTCAGGGTGTAGAAATGAAACTCGGTGATGCCCTGATCGACCAGCGCTAGCACCTGCTCGGCGGCGACAGCGGCGGCCACCAAATAGCGCGTCTCCTGATCGTCGTCGAGGCCCTCGAATCGGTGACCCAGCCAGTCCGGCACGCTCGCACCGGATTTCTTAGCGAAGCCCGAGACCTGCTTGAAATTATGGATCGGAATGATGCCGGGCACGATCGGGATGGTGATGCCTTGCGCGCGGACGCGGTCGAGATAGCGGAAGAACACCTCGTTATCGAAAAAGAACTGGCTGATGGCCGCCGTTGGCTCCGGCATCGATCTTGGCCTTCAGCATGTCGATATCGGCCTCGACGGAGGGCGATTCCGGGTGCTTCTCCGGATAGCAGGCGACGGAGATCTCGAAGGGCGCGATGCCCTTGATGCCTTTGACCAGGTCAGCCGCGTTGATATAGCCGCCGGGCGTCGGCTCGTAATGCGTGCCGGCACCTTCGGGCGGATCGCCGCGCAAGGCCACGATGTGGCGCACGCCGAGGTCCCAATAATCGCGGATGATCTCATCGACCTCGCCCTTGGTCGCCGAGACGCAAGTGAGATGCGCGGCGGGCTTCAGCGTGGTCTCGCTCAACATCCGCGCCACGGTGGCGTGGGTGCGTTCGCGGGTCGAACCGCCAGCGCCATAGGTGACGGAGACATATTTCGGGCGCAGCGGCTCAAGCCGGCGGATCGAGCGCCACAGCGTCTCTTCCATCGCCGCAGTCTTGGGCGGGAAGAACTCGAACGACACGTCGATGGCGCCGCGGCCGAGAATGCGGCTCTTGGGCTCGGAGGAGTGAAGCATCAGGCGACGGCCTCCACTTTGACTTTCGACTTTTTCTTCTGGCTCGCATTGGCCGGCTTCGTCGCGAGCCACAACGAGACGGTGAGTTTATCGGCGCCGGAGGAACGCGGCGTCAGATCGCGGCTCCGCTCGATCTCGAGACCGGACTCCTTCAACCAACGCTTGATCTGATCCTGGGCGAAGCCGAGGCGGCGATGCGCGGATTGCTCGCGCAAGAATTCGAGCTCGTGCGGCGCGAAATCGACGACGAGAAGTCTGCCGCCTGGTGCCAGCAGCCGCGAGGCCTCGGCGATCGCGGCGGCGGGATCGTCGAGGAAGTGCAACACCTGGTGCAGGATGACGGCGTCGGCGGAAGCATCGGCAAGCGGCACATTATAAAGATCGCCTTGACGCGCTTGCGCGTTGACGAGGCCGGCGCGCTCAAGCTTCATCCGCGCGTAGCCGAGCATGTCGTGGCTGATGTCGAGGCCGAGCACGCGCCTGGCACGCGGAGCAAACAGCTCGAGCATGCGCCCGGTGCCGGTGCCGAGATCGACAACGAGATCGAACGGCCCCTCTCCCAGCGCGTCCTCAATCGCGGCCTCGACCTGATCTTCGGCGACATGGAGGGCGCGGATGCGGTCCCATTCCTTGGCATGGACACGGAAATAGGCTTGCGCGGCTTCGGTGCGCGATCTTCTGCACGGCGATTTCTCGCCCACGGTCGCGGGCGAAGTCCGCATCGCTCTGGTCGAGACTGGCGACAATCGCTTCGGCGAGCGAGGCTTCGCTGCCGCTCTCCGCCAGCCGAAAGAAAACCCAAGAGCCTTCGCGGAAGCGGGTGATGAGACCAGCCTCGGCCATCAGCTTCAGATGCCGGCTGATGCGCGGCTGGCTCTGGCCGAGAATCTGGGTCAGCTCCTTGACGTTGAGCTCGCCACGGGAGAGCAGCGCCAGGATGCGAAGCCGCGTGGCCTCGCCGGCGGCGCGGAGCGCGGCAAGGGCTTGGTGGCGGGAGAGACCTGGGAAAGCTCATTAGCGGACATAAAGATATGTTTATACGTTTTATCAGACGAAGACAAGCCCTCCGCCAATCGATCGATCCGCTCGTTAAACGAGTATTGACCATTACTACAACCTATAGGAGCATTGCCCTTTCAGGCTTGGGAGGGGGCAATGATCAACAGAGGTTTCTTTTTCGACCAAGTGAACTTGCGCCTATTCGACGGCAGACTTCCGGCACGGACGCGAGAGTCGCTCGGTCAGATCTTGGACTATTGGGAGACAAATTCGCCCAAGGCCGACGACCGTTGGCTGGCCTATGCGTTGGGGACCGCCCATCACGAGACTGACCGGACCTTCGGTCCGATCCGCGAATACGGACGGGGAAAGGGCAAGCGCTATTACCCCTATTATGGGCGCGGACTCGTGCAGCTCACCTGGGATTACAACTATCGAGCCATGAGCCCCGTCGTCGGGATCGACCTCGTCAAGAATCCAGACGCCGCGCTGGAGCTCAAGAATGCGATCCCGATCATGTTCGTCGGCATGACCAAGGGAACATTCACGGGAAAAAAGTTCGCAGACTATTTCAACAAGACGACCGAGGAGTGGGTCAAAGCACGCCGGATCATCAATGGCCTCGACAAGGCAAACACGATCGCCGGACATGCGAGGAAATATTACGGCACGATCAGCTACACGACGGGGTAGCCCTCACCCCCGCGCGAATTTCTTATATTTGATGCGGCTCGGGATCACCGAATCCTCGCCGAGGCGGCGCTTCTTGTCCTCTTCGTAATCGGCGAAATTGCCCTCGAACCATTCGACATGGCTGTCGCCCTCGAAGGAGAGGATGTGGGTGGCGATGCGATCCAGGAAGAAGCGATCGTGGCTGATGATGACGGCGCAGCCGGGAAAATCTTCGAGCGCGGCTTCGAGCGACGACAGCGTCTCCACGTCGAGATCGTTGGTCGGCTCGTCGAGCAGGATCAGATTGGCGCCGGCTTTCAGCATCTTGGCGAGATGCACGCGATTCCGCTCGCCGCCGGAAAGTTGCCCCACCTTCTTCTGCTGGTCCGGACCCTTGAAGTTGAACCAGCCGACATAGGCGCGTGACGGCACTTCGCGATTGCCGAGCTTGATCACCTCGCCGCCGCCGGAAATTTCCTCGAACACGGATTTGTTGGCTTCGAGGGTGTCGCGGGACTGATCGACATAGCCAATCTTCACCGTGTCGCCGATACGGATGCTGCCATCATCGGGCTTCTCCTGGCCGACGATCATGCGGAACAACGTGGTCTTGCCGGCGCCGTTCGGCCCGATCACGCCGACAATGCCGCCGGGAGGCAGCTTGAAGGAGAGATGATCGATGAGAAGCCGGTCGCCAAAGGCCTTCTCAAGATCGTTCGCCTCGATGACAACATCGCCGAGCTTCGGCCCCGGCGGGATGGTGATCTGCGCCTTGCCGTTCTTGTCGCGGCCAGCCTCGGCGACAAGGTCGTCATAGGCCTTGATGCGCGCCTTGGATTTCGCCTGACGCGCTTTCGGGCTCGCCTTGATCCATTCGAGCTCGCGGGCGAGCGTGCGCTCCTTGGCCTCGTCCTGCTTGCCTTCGACTTCGAGACGTTTGTGCTTCTGCTCGAGCCAGGAGGAATAAGAGCCGTGATAGGGAATGCCGGCCCCGCGATCGAGCTCGAGCGTCCATTCGGTGATGTTGTCGAGGAAATAGCGATCGTGCGTCACCATGACAATGGTGCCGGGATAATCGCGCAAATGATGCTCGAGCCAGGCGACACTTTCGGCGTCGAGATGGTTGGTCGGCTCGTCGAGCAGGAGAATGTCGGGCTTGGCGAGCAGCAGCTTGCAGAGCGCGACGCGGCGCTTCTCGCCGCCTGAGAGCGTCTTCACGTCGGCATCGCCGGGCGGGCAGCGCAGCGCTTCCATGGCCTGCTCGACTTGCGCGTCGAGATCCCAGAGCCCCTGCCCGTCGATCTCGTCTTGTAGCTTCGACATCTCGTCGGCGGTCTCGTCGGAATAATTCACGGCGAGCTCGTTATAGCGGTCGAGCTTCGCCTTCTTCTCGGCGACGCCCTCCATGACGTTGCCGGTCACGTCCTTGCTCTCGTTCAGCACAGGCTCTTGCGGCAGATAGCCGACGCGGACGCCATCGGCAGCCCAGGCCTCGCCCAAAAATTCCTTCTCCTGCCCCGCCATGATGCGGAGCAGCGTCGATTTGCCGGAGCCGTTCAAGCCGACCACGCCGATCTTGGCGCCGGGCAGGAAGGAGAGCGTGATGTCCTTCAAGACCTGCTTGCCGCCAGGATAGGTCTTGGACAGCTTGTTCATGACATAGACGTATTGCGGGCTAGGCCATTGGCGCTTTCTTCTTGGAATGGGATGAGAGAGTGTTGCGCGCGCTTTTAGCGGAACGCGCCACGCAACTCAATGTCGTAAGCGACGCAGACAAAGTCTTGAAAGCAGACTCAAAAGAGCTGTGGCAGGCGCTGTTTCAGCTTGGCGGCGAGCGCGTCGAGGGGATTCTCCTCAAGCGGCGTGATCTCGGAAAGAGCCTGAGCGAAGGCATCCGGCGTCAGCTCGGCGATGGGGAGCACGCGGCACCAATGATTGAAGATGAGGAAGTCGCGATAGAGCTGCTCCTCGTCGGTGAATTTATGGGCGGAAGGCGCCACGCCAATGACCGGGAGCCGCGCCGAGACGGCTTCGGAGATCATGGTGCTGGAATCTTCGGTGCAGACGATGACTTCCGCGCTGCCAAAGATCTCGGGCAACGTGCCGGGGCCTGCGGTGCGGAAATCGATGAAGCGCGCGATGACGCTGTCGTCCTTCGCGAGCTCGGCGATGCGGTCGGCGACGAAATCCGGCGTGCGCCGCGAGGTGGAGACCAGCCAGCGCGTGCCCCATTGCTTGGAGACATCGCGCGCGAAGTCGAGCAGGCGCTCCCATTCCTCGCGTCTATATTTGAAGGGCCCCGCATTGCCGCCGATCAGCAGCCCGGCAAGTTTGGGTTTGTTGTCGAGACCGTAGCGCGGGACGGTCTTGGGACGATGCAGCGCATCGGGATCGATGGATGACGGCTTCAGCACCACCATATGACGCGGGCTCGTGGCGTCGCGGTCGTAAGACGAAATCACCAGGCTGAAATTTTCCGCGACCAAGCCCACGCAACAAGCGCGCCGCAGAAAATATTGGGCACGCCGAACAAACGCGTCACGCAGATATTCGGCATCAGTGTCTCGCCGCCGGCGGAGACGACGAGGTCGGGCTTCGGCAGCGAAGCGGCATCGATGCGATAGGCCATGCGCAGCATGCGCGGCGGAAAGAAGCTCTTGGCATTGATGCGCCTGCGGAGCCAACGCGTCGGCACGATCCATTTCCGCTTGGTCTCTACCCTCGTCACCTCGACCGGGCGCAGGCGCGCAATCGCGGCAATCACCCCCTCGGCAAGGTGGTAATGGCCGGGCCTGGTATCGGCGAGGAAAATGATCTTAAGAGGGGTCACGCTTGGTTCTAGTGTTGCGGCGGGGCTTTTTCATAGCCTTTCAAAGACTCCTTGGCAAAGAGGGCCGCGCCCCGGCACAATGGCCCGAACGAAGGGCCGAAAGGGACAGATCGTGGACGATACCCAGAATTCTTCCGAATGGATCTTGCGGACGATGATCGCCATGGCCGCGTCCGACGGCAGGCTCGACGACCGCGAGATCGCGATCATCCAGCGGACCTATCACGAGCTGACCGCGAAGGAGCTGACGGCGGACGACGTCAGGCATGCTTCGGAGGCCAATGCCAAAGGCGACGATATTCTCGGGGAACTTCGGCGCGCGTCGGGACAGCTTTCGACGCCAACCAAGGAAGAGATCATCCAAGGCGTCTATCTGGTGCTGCTTGCGGACGAGAACATTTCCGGCGAAGAGAAGAAGCGTCTCAAGGACATCGCCAACTCGCTCGATGTTCAGGAGATCCATCTCGGCACCATCCTCGAGGACCTCGCGGTCAGGATCGCGGGGCGGACGAGTTAAGTGATCGTCAGCCACGCGCATAAATTCATCTTCCTCAAGACGAAGAAGACGGCAGGCACGAGCATCGAGCTTGCGCTGTCGGAGCTGTGCGGGCCCGACGACATCATCACGCCGCTGACCAAGATCGACGAGGCGCAGCGCGAAGGGAGACGCGGCGCGCAGAATTGGCGCTTACATTCCTGGTGGGGTAGCCCTCGTCCGCTGTTGAAGCGGCGCTGGTTCAAATTCACCGCCGAGGATTACGGTTTCTACAATCACATGGAGGCTGCGGCGGCGCGTGCGCTGCTGAACGACGATAATATCTGGAACAGCTATTTCAAATTCGCCTTCGACCGCAATCCTTGGGACCGGCAGGTGTCGTTCTATCACCACCGTTATCGCCGCGAGGACACGCCGCCGCCGTTCGCCGAGTTCATTCACAAGGACAGGCGCGCGAAGGTGAACAATTACGAGATCTATTCGCTCGACGGCAAGGTCGCGGTCGATTTCGTCGGCCGCTTCGAAAACTTGAAAGCGGACTTCGCGCACGCACTGAGCCAGGTCGGGCTGGAATATTTGAGCGAGCTGCCGCGGGCGAAGACCACGTTCCGCAAAGACTCAAGGCCCTATCGGGACTATTACGATGACGAGACGAAGCGGATCGTGGGCGATTGGTACGCTCGCGAGATCAAGCTGCTCGATTACAAATTCTGAGTTCCGGACATGATCATCAGCCACGCGCATAAATTCATCTTCATCAAGACCAAGAAGACGGCGGGCACCGCGATCGAGGCGGCGCTGTCGGAGCTGTGCGGACCTGAAGACGTGATCACGCCCTATCGCGCCGAGAGCGAGGAGGATCGCAAAGGCCGGCCGCCGCAAAACTTCCGCATCGAGCATCCGATGAAACCGCAGCGGCCGCTATGGCGGAAGCTGCTCGGGCGGCCGGAGCGCTATTATCATCACAGCGTGGGCTATTACGAGCACATGCCGGCCTCACGCGTACGCGCCTATGTCGGTGAAGATGTTTGGCGGAGCTATTTCAAATTCGCCTTCGACCGCAATCCTTGGGACCGGCAGGTCTCTTGGTATTTCTACAAGACCAAGTCGAAGCGATTTCGCCCGAGCTTCGAGCGCTTCATGCGAAATCAGCGCCGCGCTTATGTCGACAACTACCAGCTCTACACGATCGAGGGAGCGCCCGCGCTCGACTTCATCGGGCGCTATGAGAGCCTGGACGCCAGATCTCAACAAGGCGCTGAAGCTGGCGGGCGTCAGCACGCAAGATCGAGGTGCCGCGCACCAATGTCGGCCGCGACCGCGACGCGGCGCGGGATTATCACGCGATGTATAATGATGAGACGAAGGCGCTGGTGGCGGAGTGGTATCAGCCCGAGATCAAGCTGCTGGGCTATGGGTTTTGAGTGCAAGCGCTCCGAGCGTCTGCGGCAATACTAGAACAGCAGGAAATCGTCCACGGTCATGGTGAAGAGGCCGTGTAGCTCGATCTGCATGTGGGCGTGGCCGTCACCATGGCTGAGCTCGATGAAGGTGCGGTCGTCGTCGGCAATCTCGCCGTGGAGGTGCTGGTAGCGGAGCTGGCCTTGGCCGGGAGCGAATTCCGCCAGGCCGATGAAGACCAAGGACTGACCGCCGAGGGCTTCGAAATCAGCGTTGATCTTGATGAGATCGATCTTGTCGGCGCCCTGCTTGAAGTCGAGGATGTGGTCGCGAGTGTCCTCGGTCGCGCCGCTGTCGTCCAGCGAGTTGAACTGGAAACAGTCGTCGCCTTCGCCGCCGCTCAGCCAATCAGCGCCCAGGCCACCGATGACCACGTCATTGCCGTCGCCGCCTATGACGGCGTCATTGCCGCTGCCACCCTCCGACGTGTCGTCACCGCTGCCGCCATCGACGGTGTCGTTGCCGCTTTCGCCCTTCAGCTCGTCGTTGCCGCTGCCGCCTCTCACCGTATCGTCGCCGCTGCCGCCTGAGACTTGGTCGTCGCCTCCGCCGCCGCGAATATTATCGTTGCCGCCCTTGCCGCGAATTTGATCGTCGCCGGCGCCGCCGATCAGCAAATCGGCGCCCGGCGTGCCAAGAATCACATCGGCGGCATCGGTCCCAATAATGGTAATGCCGGCGTCTCGCTCGACAGGCTCCGCCGTGGTCTCAGCCGCAACCAAGGAAACGGGCTCGGCCGGTTCGTCGTTGACTTGATGCAAAAGGTCCGAGAGGCTCTGCGAGGCGAAAGTCGCCTCGATCAGCTGTAATGATGTGGAGGAGCCGTGCTCATGCGCGGCGGGAGCCTGTTTCGTCCCGACCGTATCTTGCGCCGGGGTGGCGTCTTGTGTTGCGGCGGCATCCGGCGGCGCGCCGCTCGCATCGGGCGAGGCTCCGACTTGCGCGATCGCGTCGGCCGAAGAGTCCTGACCGGCTTGCGCCAGGACAGCCGGCTTGGCGGCAGGTGCGGAATCGCTCGCGCCCGTCTCCTCGGCGGCGGCGCTCTCAATGACCGGCGTGCCGGCAACGTCCGCAGCCGCGAGCCACAAGGCCCCGAGAAGCCCGACGGACGTCGCCCGGTCCCACGCTTCTTGGATTCGCGAGCTACGGGCGTTCGGCTGCAATGATCGTAGGTCTTGGCTGGTCAAGGCAATTTACTCCGCAAAACCAAGCCTCAGAGTTAGGCCCATCATAGGCCGATCGGTGCCGGGGCGCAAAGGGCTGCAGGGGCAAGGAAGTGGGCCCGGGAGGGCTCGAACCTCCAACCAGACGGTTATGAGCCGCCGGCTCTAACCAATTGAGCTACGGGCCCCACAGGACATATAGAAAGGCGGGAATCGCGCCTTTCGTCTCCTAATTTCCGCCTCATAGCAGACTTTCTCTGGGTGCGAACAGGCAGAAGCCGCCCCCACCCTTCGAGGACCCCATGGCATCGATACAAAAGACCGGTCTCTTCGCGCTTTATCTCCTCTCCACGCTTGCCGCTTTTACCCCTGCGCTCGCCTCCGATGACGAGCCGCAGAAGCGGACCATCTCGCTCAACGGTACGGGCACGGTAAAACTGGCGCCGGACATCGTCTCGATCTCGACCGGGGTGGAGAGCGACGCGGCGATCGCCAAGGACGCGCTCGCCAAGAACAATGCGGCGATGACGAAGGTAGTCGAGGAGCTGAAGCAATCCGGCATCGAGGCGAAGGATATCCAGACCACGAATTTCTCGGTCGAGCCGCGTTACGATAGTCGCGACGAGGACAAGGCGCCGAAACTGATCGGCTATCATGTGAACAACTCCGTGTTCATCACATTGCGGGATATTTCCAAGCTCGGCGAGGTGCTGGACAAGATCGTGAGCTTGGGCGCGAACTCGATCGGCGGCATCTCGTTCGGCGTCGCGAACCGCGAGGTGGTGGAGAACGAGGCGCGGAAGCTCGCCATGGCGGACGCCATCGCCAAGGCGAAGCTTTATGCGGAAGCCGCCGGCGCCGAGCTTGGCGAGGTGATGACCATCAGCGAGGAAGGCGGCTATCGGCCCTATTTCGAGAAGCGCGCCGCGGCGCCGATGGCTTCCGCCGCTCCAGTGCCGATCGAGGCGGGCACGGAGAGCGTGAGCATGCAGGTCAGCGTCACGTGGGAGCTGAAGTAAGCCCACGCGCCGCGCTTTTGGTGTTAAGTTGGTCTTCGCCTTGATCTGATCCAAATCAAGGATCGCGCGCGTGGTCGCGCTAGAGCTAGTGCCATGGCGGCAAACGTCTATAATTTTCAAGCCAACCACAATGCCCGAGCAACCGATCGGGAGATCATGGTCGCGCGGCATTTGCAGGCGCGCGGCATCGCCGATCCCCATGTGCTGAAGGCGATGGGCGAGGTGCCGCGCGAGGCCTTCGTGCCGGAGGCCTTAGGGGAATTCGCCTACGAGGACAGCCCGCTCCCCATCGAGGCCGGGCAGACCATCTCGCAGCCTTATATCGTCGCGCGCATGATCGAGCTTGCGGAGATCGAGCCCGGCGACAACGTGCTCGAGGTCGGCGCCGGCTCCGGCTACGCGGCCTCGGTGATGAGCCGGATCGCCGGACACGTGCACGCCATCGAGCGGCATGAGGAGCTGGCGCGCCTCGCGCGACAGAGGGTGGCGCGGCTCGGCTACAACAATGCCGAGATCATCTGCGCCGACGGCACCAAGGGCCTGCCGGAGCACGCGCCTTTCGACGCCATCATTGTTTCCGCCGGCGGCCCGAAAGTTCCCGAGCCGTTGAAAAATCAGCTCGCCATCGGCGGTCGCTTGGTGATTCCGGTGGGCAGGGGAACGTCGCAGACGCTGATCCGCGTACGGCGCACCGGCGAGGATGAGTTCGAGGAAGAAGATTTCGGCGCGGTGGCATTCGTGCCTCTGATCGGCGAGGCCGGCTGGGCAGAGCCGAAGGGAGAGAAGAAGAAGGCGCTCGATGCGGAGCCGTCCGGTTTCGCCGAGGGCTTGCTGCTTCCCGGCGCGCGAACGCGGCCGGCGCGGAGCCGCATCAGCCATGTCATGCAGCAAGCAGCCGAGCCGTTCGGCGATCTCGACGAGCTTGCCTCGCTCGCCGAGCGCTTCGCGGACCGCCGCGTGGTGCTGCTCGGCGAGGCGACGCATGGCACGGGCGAGTTTTACGATGCGCGCGCCCGCATCACCGAGATGCTGGTCCGCGATCACGGCTTCAACATCGTGGCGGTCGAGGCGGATTGGCCAGACGCCGGTGTCTACGACGCCTATGTCAAAGGATTGCCGCGCCCGAAGCTGCCGCATGCCCCCTTCTCCCGTTTTCCCAATTGGATGTGGCGGAACGATGAGGTCGGCAATTTCCTGAAACGGCTGAAAGCTGTCAACGAGACGATTCGCGATCCCGACAAGAAGGCTGGGTTTTACGGCCTCGACATCTATAGCCTCGGCGCATCGGTCGAGGCAGTGCTGGCCTATCTCGACAAGGTCGATGCCGAGGCCGCGAGGACCGCGCGCACGCGCTATGGATGTCTGGCGCCGTGGCGCTCGGAGCCCGCGCGTTACGGGCATATGGCGATCTCACGCGGCTATGCGCTGTGCGAGAAGCCGGTGACCGACGCGCTGCTCGATCTGATGCATAAGCGTCTCGATTATCTGATCAAGGACGGCGAAGCGTTTTTCGACGCCGAGCAGAACGCGCGCATCGTCGCCGGCGCCGAGCGCTATTATCGCGCCATCTATTACGGCGATGCGGTGTCGTGGAATTTGCGCGACCAGCATATGTTCGACACGCTGGAGCGGCTGCTCGCGCATCGCGGGCCGGATTCGAAGGCGGTGGTGTGGGCGCACAACTCCCATGTCGGCAATGCCGCCGCCACCGAGATGGGCCAGGTCAGGGGCGAGCACAATATCGGCCAACTCGCGCGCGAGCGCTTCGGCTGGCAGGCAGCCTTGATCGGCTTCGGCACCGATCGCGGCACGGTCGCTGCGGCGTCGGATTGGGACGGGCCGATGGAGATCAAGCGCGTGCGCCCAGCGCGTGAGGATTCCTATGAAGGCCGCTCGCGCGATACCGGGCTTGCCGCGTTCTTCCTCGAGACGGGGCCGGGGCAGAAGGAAGACATCCGCTCCGAGCTTGCCGAGCCTCTGCTCGAGCGCGCCATCGGGGTGATCTACCGGCCGGAGAGCGAATTGCTGTCGCATTATTTCCAGGCCGAGCTGTCGCGCCAATTCGATGCGTGGATCTGGTTTGCGGAGACGCGCGCCGTGGCGGCAAGACCAGTCGCGCACCCGCATGGGCCCGACGACACCTATCCGTTCGGATTGTAGGTCGGCTTACACTGCTTCCTTGACGGCCAGGCCACGCCGTGAGAACATAATAAGAACTTTTCGGGGCGGTCTTTCAAAATTCATGACCATCTTCACGCCGCACCAAGATTCCGCACTGAAATCAGTGGCTTCTTGGCTCAAAGCCAAACCGGGGCGGAACGGAACGCCGCGCATCTTCCGGCTGTTCGGCTATGCCGGCACCGGCAAGACCACGCTCGCCAAGCATGTCGCCGAAGGCGTGGACGGCAAGGTGCTGTTCGCCTCCTTCACCGGCAAAGCGGCGCAAGTGATGCGCAACAAAGGCTGCAACGGCGCCTCGACCATTCACAGCCTGATCTACCGAGCGCGGGAAAGCGGCGAGCAGGTTCCGCAATTCGATCTCTGGGACGACGCGCCGGCTTCCAAGGCAGAGCTGATCGTCATCGACGAATGCTCGATGGTCGATGCCGAGCTCGGCCGCGATCTGATGTCGTTCAACGTGCCGCTGCTGGTGCTCGGCGATCCGGCGCAATTGCCGCCGGTCAATGGCGCCGGATTTTTCACCGACTTCGTTCCCGACGCCATGCTCACCGAAGTGCATCGGCAGGCGGAGGACAATCCGATCATTCGCCTCTCGATGGAGGTCCGCTCGGGGAGGACGCTGAGCAAGCAGAGCTACGGCGCGACCGAGGTTCTGACGCGCGAGGATCTCGATCCGTCACGCGTGATGGAGGCGGATCAAGTCCTGGTTGGGCGCAACCACACGCGCCGCGCCTATAATGCTCGCTTGCGCTTGCGGCGCGGCATCGAAGGTAGCCTCCCTGAAGCCGGCGAGAAGCTGGTCTGCCTGCGCAACAATAAGCGCAAAGGCCTGCTCAACGGCGCGCTGTTCGAGGTGGCGACGCGCGGACGCGGCAGCCCCATCGTCAAGCTGACGGTGCGGCCTGAGGAAAGCGCTGGCGGCGAAGCCGTTCAAAGTCTCGGTGCGGCCGGAATGTTTCACCGCCAAGATCGAAGACGTCGCGTGGGATCAGCGCAAGCGCTACGACGAGTTCGATTACGGCTACGTGCTCACGGTGCACAAGGCGCAAGGATCGGAATGGGACGACGTCGTGCTGTTCGACGAATCCGCCGCCTTCGCCGAGAGCCGGCAACGCTGGCTCTATACCGGCATCACCCGCGCGGCGAAGCGGCTCACCATCGTGATGTGAGAAGCGGCTCCCGGTCTTATCGGCTATGATCGGCGGCACTTCTGATGCCGTTTCAAGCCCGAAGGATCAAGCCATGCCCGACTTCGCAATCGACCCCTTGATCGCAATGGCCGTCGTGGCCGCGACCGCCTGCACCGACGCGGTCTATGTGATGTTCACCAACGCCGTGATCAAGAAAAGGCGTCTCCCGGCCGCGAGCTGGAGCAGCATCTGGTATTTGCTGTCGTCGTTCGCCGTCATCAACTACACGCAGCATTGGGGCTATGTGGTGTTCGCTGCGGCGGGATCGTTCGTCGGCGCCTATGCGACGCTGACTCATCCTGCATCCCGGACCGACCTATCCGACGCAACCGCCGGGATCGGCCGCGAGCTAGCTTACGAATCCTGAAGCAATTTGCGCTATGCCCAAGCCATTCTCAGGAGATCGATCGATGCGTAGCGAAGAGAGACGGCAGACGATGATGACCAGGCGCAGCATCGTGGTTGCGGCCGCGGCCCTGCCCTTCGCCTCGCGCGCCTTCGCCAAGGCAGTGCAGTCGCCGGCAACGCAAGAGGACGAGCGGCTGATGAAGCTCGCCATTGCGGAAGCCGCCAGAGGGCGACTTTCCGTTCGGCACGGTGATCGTGCGCGACGGCGAAGTGCTGATGTCGGGCCGCAATCTCGGCCTCCAGGAGCATGACCCGACGGCGCATGGCGAGATGGTCGCGATCCGCCGCTTCCTCGCCAAATATGGGCCGGACAAACTCAAGGGCACCACGCTCTACACCTCGGGCGAGCCTTGCGTGATGTGCATGGGCGCCATCATCTGGTGCGAGATCGGGCGCGTGGTTTATGCCGCCTCGATCGACCAGCTTTCGACCAAGATCGGGCAAATCATGATCTCTTGCACAGAGGTCGCGAAACAGACACCCTTCGCCGAGATCGGCATTACCGGCGGCGTTCTGGCAGACGAGGCTTTAGCGCTGTTCAAGTCATAGCCGGGCGCAAGGGTGGGGGATCATGTTGAAGGCGACTGGTTTTCGTCGCGGCCGCTTTGGCTGCGCTGCTGGCTGCTGGTTTCGCGGTCGATCTGGTTCGTGCCAGGAGTGCAGGACGCGCTGGTGAAGCGCGGTATGGTCGGAGCCTTGGCGAAGGCGAACGCACTCCCCTTCCTGCAAGACAAGGCGCTGCATATTCTGCTCTGCGGCACCGGCTCGCCGATGCCGGACTTGACCCGCGCGGGGGCTTGCGCCGCTGTCATCGCCGGCGGGCGCGTCGTGGTGATCGACGCGGGGCCCGGCTCCTGGGCCAAGCTTGCCGCGTCGGGCGTGAAGGCGTCCTCGATCGATACGGTGCTGCTCACCCATCTCCATTCCGACCATATCGGCGATCTCGGCGAGCTCGCGACGCAGAGCTGGCTCGGCGGACGCAAAGTTCCGCTCCAGGTCTATGGGCCGCCGGCGCCGGAGCAGGCGGAACGGGTGACCAATGCGGAGGGCGAGGTGCTTGGCGCGGCAGGGACGGAAGCTGTCGTCAAGGGCTTCAGCGACGCCTACGATACCGATGCCGATTTCCGCATCGCGCAAGGCCACGAGCTGGTGCCGACGGAAGCCGCGCGGATGATCGGCCACGACATTCCAAGGCCTGGCGCGGAAGAGGCGGTCACGGTCTACGACCAAGACGGACTCAAGATCTCGGCGTTCCTCGTCAATCACGATCCGGTGGAGCCGGCCTACGCCTATCGCATCGAGTATGGGGGCCGCGTGGCGGTGGTGAGCGGCGACACCAAGAAGGTGCCGAACATGGTGCGTTTCTCGCGCGGCGCCGATCTCCTGGTGCATGAGGCGCTCAATCCGGACATGGTCGAGATGTTGGCGAGCGCCGCTCGACCAGACCGGCAACCCCCGCGCCGGCACCATGGCGCGCCAGGTGATCGAGTATCACACGACATCCGGTGGAGGTGGCGGGAATCGCCAAGGAAGCCGGCGTGCCGCACCTCGTGATGACGCATATGGTGCCGCCGCTCAGGAACGCGCTGATGCGGCGCATGTTCATGCGGGGCGTCGCGGAAGCGCGCGGGAGCGGCGACACGATGCTCGGCTATGACGGGCTCCTGATCACGCTGCCCCCGGACTTCGAAGGACATCAAGACCTCCTCCCTCATCAACTGACGCCCCGTATTCGGGGGATTGTCGGTACATTTCGCTTTCTTCGGTGGCGCCGCCCGATAGCTTCACAGTCTGAAGGGGGGAGGCTCGATGCTTGGCGCGGCTTGGATGCGAATCCTGCTGGCGATCGCCGTCGCCGCTTGTCTTGGCGCGTTGCCCACACCGGCGACAGCGCAGTTCCATGTCGCCCAGCCGGAAGTGGTGAAGGGCCAGGGCGAGATCGCCGATCACGGCGCGCTCTATGCCGGGCCGGGCACGGTGGAGAAGCTCGACCAGGCGCATCAGCTCGAACTCTATTACGGGCTCACCGACCGGCTCGCCTTCCTCACCGTCGGGCTGTTGCAGCAGAAGATCGGCGAAAATCTGGAAGGCGAGACTTACGACATCGGCGGGCAGTACCAATTGCTGAAGCCGGACGGGGAAGGCTTCGCGCTCGCCATCCGCTCGCTCTATGAGCTGAGCTTGCAAGACGGCAGCCCGGACCAGCTGCTGCTCGGGCCGATCGCCAAGATCGTGGGCCATAACGCCGGCGCCACGCTCGATACATTTTTCGTTCACGATCTCGATTCCAGCGACGTCACCGCGCTCAACACCAAATGGCAGGTGAAACACAGGCTCTCCGACCGCATGTCGTTCGGCGTCGAGGGCTACGGCAAGATCGCGGATCTCGAACGATCCCGGCAGCTTCGAGGATCAGGAGCATCGCGTCGGCCCGGTGATCTATCTCAAATTCGGACAATGGACACCGCAAGAGTTCCGCGACGTCGCGGGCGTCGGCGAGGAGAAGATCTGGGGCGCTGCGTTCGGCGTGCTGTTCGGGCTCACCGAGGCCACCTCCGACATCGCGCTCAAGTTCAATCTGTCCGGGCGTGTTTTGACGGACTGCTTTCCCCATCCCGCGGCGTCATTGCCGGGCTTGTCCCGGCAATCCATATCCGCTGGCGTCGCCATTTCTCTCCGAAAACCGTCCACGCGCCTCGATTACTGGATGCCCGCCTTCGCGGGCATGACAAATTAGGCGCGTTGGGCAATCCCTAAAATTCGAAATAATTTGCGCGGGCACGACTAAGCCTATTTTTCAATCCGTGTGGCATGGATATTGCCGCCGTCTGAAGAGATCGGGCCAAAGTGGCAGATGCGGGCGGCTCTATGGAGATGATCATGCTTCGGACGACCTTTGCAGCGATTGCCATTACCGTTATCGCCGGCACCAGCTTTGCCTATGCCGCCGACGACTCGACGAGCGAAAATGAGGCCATTGAGCTCGAGCAGAACAAGGTTCCGTCTCCGGAAGGCGTTATCACCACGGCGCCTGCGAAGCCCGGCGGTACCGACCAGGAGATGAAAGAGCTGAACGACGAGAAGAACGACAACTAGTTTTTCTTTGCGCATGATCTTATCGGAAAACCGGTTTCCACTTTTCCGGATCATGCGTTCGTCGTGAATTCGATCTCTCCAGATCGAAGCTCGCATCTTGGTTTCCATCACCCTCGGGGCGCGAGCTTCGGGGGTGATTGTTTTTCATACATCATCCTCTCCTCGCGATGATCGTTGACGCCCCACCCCGGCCCTCTCCCCTTTCGGGCGAGGGAGAGGCTCTGTGTTTGCGCTACCGCTTCGCTGCTTGAGCGCGAGCGCAGCCAAAACTTCTCGCCGGGACCATCCCGCGAGGCATGAGGGGGCGTGGCGCGCCGAAAGGCGCAAACCCATGGTGTCCGCGAATCCTTGCGGACCACGGCGGGCGCCTCTCGGCGCGCCACACGCGGCGATCTCCTTACGGCGCCGGGCCGCGCTTTTCGTTTGGAGGCACCGAGGGTCCGTTGCCGCAGCGCTCACGCGCTTAAGCAAAAAACCGGTAGCGCAAACCATTCCGTCAGCCAGCTCCTGGCGGCTTGACATATAGATGGGTCTGTACACGCTTTCGTCCGTTCGGCGAACCGCTTGGTCGCTGACTTCGAGCTGCCAGACAGCTCTGACCCTTCTCGCATGCGGGAACCACCCGTCGAGTCAACGCCGTGGGGCCATTGATGGCGCGCCGAATTCATGGCGCACATTGCGCGCTGGTAGTACGCGCGATCCTGCGACGGGCCTTCGGCTGCGCCTCACCGCAATCGCTGCCTGAGCGCAGAGTTTTTCCGTTTGCGGCAATACACGCCTCGCTACTTGATTCGCAACTCCGTGCGCCGAAATCTTCGTTGCTCGGCGAGCGACCCACGACGAGCATGATTGCGCCTACGCGCGAGTGGGCGCAATACCAGTTCCTGTCGGCCAGATTCCTGGCGAGGGACTGCGTGATCGCTTCTCGGCGACGCCGGCTATTGCCCGGCGTGATCCAGATCCAGCAAGCTGGGCCGGCTTTCGCCGCGGTGCGACACTGCGCTCCGCTGCGCTACCGCTTTGCACGAGCGCGGCTGCAGGCCAAATACCGCTCGCCGGTTTCCCGGTAGGCATAGGGACCCGGCGAGCCGCCAGCGCACGCCTTGGTGACCCGATGCGGAGGTGGCAGGCACCTCTGCGGCGCGCCTCACTTCGCAGCGCTTCCGGCCGGCTCATGGACGGCCGCGTCGATGCATGTCGAATGTGGCCGGTCGCAGTTTTATAGGTGTTGGCTAACATCGCGCGGTCGGCCAGTTTCGTGCGAACGTTTCCGTCGGCGAGGCGTCGTAGGCCTTTCGGACGCTCTCAATCATAATGCTCATCTGGCGCTACCGAGCAGCAGTTCGATATTCGCTTGCACGCTCGCGCTGAAGCGCAGCTGCCGCGCATGTCGTTGATCAAGGGCTGAGGCGATCGAGATGGTCGAAGACTCGCAGCTTCGGCACTCGCCACGGGCCAGCTTCAGTCGCGCTGGTAGCTCGTTGACACGCCGTTCACCCTTCTCGCCTCTTTCACCGGGCGGCGCGGCGCGGGCTCGATCTCGGTCGACCACAGATCGCGGTCGCCGACATCCTTCAGCGTGACCGTCATCACTTCCGTCGCGGCATCGATGGCGACATGGCCGAAAAATTGCAGGCCGAAGCAGGGCGCGAGATTGTCGCGCATCCCCTGCCCGCAGCCCTTCGCGAACATCACCGAAGGACCGAACGCGTCGTCGAGCGGCGCCGGCGCCCAGGTGCCGGCATGCAGCGGCCCGGACACGAACTCCCAGAACGGATCGAAATCCTGAAACCGCGCGCGGTTGGGGTGATAGAGATGGGCTGCGGTGTAATGCATGTCGGCGGTGATCCAGACCAAATTGGTCACGCTCTCGCGCTTGATGAAGGCGAGGAGATCGGCGATCTCGGAGTTTCCGCCGAGAGTCCCGTCCTCGCTTTGCGCTTTCGCCTCCGCGCCGATCATGGCGACCGGGAGCCCAGCGGCGACGATCTTCCAGGTGGCGCGCGAGGCCAGCAATTCCCGCTTGAACCATTTCAATTGCGCTGCGCCCGAGGACGTGACCGGCTGACCCGGAAGCGCTGTTCCGCGGAGCGCCGTCCGGGCCCGCGTAGCTGCGCAGATCCAGCAGGAAAATATCGAGCAGCGGCCCGTAGCTGATTTTCCGATAGATGCGCCCGGTCTCGGCCAGCGTCTGGCGCATCGGCATGAATTCGGAGAAGGCGCGCCGGCCGCGCGCCGCGAGCAGCATGGCATTGAGGTTGGCGTGGTCGGGGCGGATCTCTCCCGGCACCCAATCATTGGCGACTTCGTGGTCGTCCCACAGCGCGAAAGTCGGGATCTCGGCGTTGAAGGCGCGCAAATTCGCGTCGAGCAGATTATATTTATAGTTGCCGCGATAGTCGGCGAGCGTCTCCGCCGCGCGGGACTTTTCCTCGGTGACGAGGTTCCGCCAGATCTCGCCATTGGGCAGAGCGAGCTCGGAGGGGATCGGGCAATCGGCGTAGATGTTGTCGCCGCAATGGATGAAGAAGTCGGGGCGATTTTGCAGCATGGTGGCGTAGGTGCGAAATCCGCCGCGCGCCTCGTCGATGCCCCAGCCTTGGCCTGCCGTGTCGCCGGACCAGACGAAGGAGATGTCGCGGGCGCTGGGCGGGCGCGGTGCGGAAATGGCCGATCTGCGCTTCGCTTGAGATTGTCGGCGCGGAGAGATCGGCGAAGCTGATGCGATAGAAAATCTCCTCGCCCGAGGGGAGATCCTCGAGCAGCACCTTGCCGGTGAAATCGCTCTCGGGCAGCACGTCGATGGCGATTGCGTCTCTGATCTCGGCGAAGCTGTCGGTGGTCGCGACTTCGACCAGCATGCGCGAAGGCCGGTCGGTGCGCGCCCAGACCACGCCGGAGTCGAGCGAGACATCGCCGGACTGGAGCCCGTGGGTGATCAGCGGCCGGTCGCTGGCGCGGCTGAGTAAGGCTTGCCGATGCCGCCGAGCAGATTGATCGCCGCCGCTGCGCCGGCGCCCGCCAGCAGTCGCCGCCGCGTCAATTGAGGGCCGCGTCGCTTCCCCGCCATCCAGCTCACCTTCCGTCGAATCGCGACGGAGGATGGGCGCGGTTTTTAACAGCGACTCAACGCTTCTGCGACTCTTCCGTGACTCTGGCGCATTGCGCGGAGCCGAGGCGGAGCCTGGTCGAGCGCGGGCAATTAAGCATGACGCTTATTTGACAATGGCCTTGAGCGTCGCCACCGAGGCTTCGACCTTCGCCAGCGGCGGGTCGGTGCGGGCAATCGAATAGTCGAAGCAGAGCTGCACATCGGCGAGCGCGGCAAGCGTGGCGGCAGCATGCGCCGGGGTGAACAGAGCGACGTAAGGGTTCGGCGTTCCGTTCGGCACTTGCGCGTGCATCAAGAGCATCGCCTGGCAGAAATGCTCGTTGGCGATGTCGTTCTGGTAGATGTAGTTGAGGTAAGCCTGCCCGATCAGCGAGGTCTCGCGCTTGAGATCGGACTGGATGGGGGCGAGCCCCGGCGGGAAGCTGTTGCCGGCGGCGCGGCAGGCGGCGACGGAGTCTTCGATCGGGATGTAGGGCATGGGGTCTCGGGTCCGTTGTGAGGCGGACACATTACCCCAATTCGCGGCGTCATTCCCGCGAAGGCGGGAATCCAGTACGCCGTGCCGCTCCGTCGTACTCACAGAGCGCGGTGGTTACTGGATGCCCGCCTCGCGCGGGCATGACAGAACGCGCGGTGGGAAGGCGGGAGCCTAACACCGCGTCCCCAGCGTGAAGATGCAGCGAATGCCGCGGCCGGTGCCTTTGGCGACGGTCACGGTGCCGCGTGCCACGCCCTCGCCGGCCTGCACCGTGCCCTTGGCGACGCCCTTGGCCGCGGTGCCGGTGCCTTTGACCACGCCCCGCACCGGCTCGGCGGCGATTGCCGGAAGCGCGAAAGCGGCGATGAGGACAGCAATGAGGAGTGGCTTGCGCATCTGAGGTTCCCTCCGTTTTGATCGAGATTCGAGTTTACTCTTCCGCAACGCCGGAGGCTCGGGAAAAGTTGCCGTCGGCGTGCCGCGCAAGCCGGCATTCCGACGCGAGACCGGCGGGCCATCCGCAGTACTGCCGTGAGCGGCTCGTCGTAATGCGCTACGCGCGGTCGCGTTGCTTGAGCGCGCCTTTGTGATGCGCATGACCGCATCGCGGCTTGAGCGCAGATCGCGACAATTCGCGGCAATTTGGCGAGGGGCGCTTCGAGCTTTCGTAGAGGCGTCCATGTCAGCCTTGCGCTCATGTCCACGCCGCTCGCGCCGAGCCCTTCGGCGCGTGCGCCTGCCGGCGTGATGCCAAAGGAGGCCCCCATGTCCCATCTCACGCTTCTCATCTTGCTGTGCTCACGCTTGCGCTGATCGCCGGCGCGACTGCTGCCCATGCCGTGCCGCTGCTCGCGCAGCCCAGCCAATCCGATCTGACGGTTCTGGTGGGGCGCGGCGGTGGCGGTGGCGGCGGTTTCGGCGGCGGCGGCCGCGGCTTCGGCGGTGACGGCGGCTTCGCGCGCGGCGACGACCGCGTGCTTCGACGACGGCTATCGCGGCGATAATTGGCGCGGCGGCGGCGTCTATATTGGCGGCGGCGGTTATGGCTACGGCGATTGCATCGCGCCGCTCGGCGACTGGCCGCGCGGAACCTGCGACCAGTTCTAAGCCTGAAGCGACCGGCGGACCCCCGGGTCAAGCCCGGGGGCTATCCTTCGAGGGCCGCGCTCACGCGCGGCCACCTCAGGATGACGGCTAGTTGTCGAGGAAGCTGCGGAGTTTCCGGCTGCGGCTCGGGTGCTTCAGCTTGCGCAGCGCCTTGGCCTCGATCTGGCGGATGCGCTCGCGCGTCACCGAGAATTGCTGGCCGACTTCTTCCAGCGTGTGGTCGGTGTTCATGCCGATGCCGAAGCGCATGCGAAGCACGCGCTCCTCGCGCGGCGTGAGCGAGGCCAGCACCCGCGTCGTGGTCTCGCGCAAATTGGACTGGATGGCGGCGTCGATCGGCAGCACCGCGTTCTTGTCCTCGATGAAATCGCCGAGATAGGAATCTTCCTCGTCGCCGATCGGGGTCTCGAGGCTGATCGGCTCCTTGGCGATCTTCAGGACTTTGCGCACCTTCTCCAGCGGCATCGCCAATTTCTCGGCGAGCTCTTCCGGGGTCGGCTCGCGGCCGATCTCGTGCAGCATCTGGCGGGAGGTGCGCACGATCTTGTTGATGGTCTCGATCATGTGCACGGGGATGCGGATGGTGCGGGCCTGGTCGGCGATCGAGCGGGTGATGGCCTGCCGGATCCACCAGGTGGCGTAGGTCGAGAATTTGTAGCCGCGGCGATATTCGAACTTATCGACGGCCTTCATCAGGCCGATATTGCCTTCCTGGATCAGATCGAGGAATTGCAGGCCGCGATTGGTGTATTTCTTGGCGATGGAAATGACGAGGCGAAGATTGGCCTCGACCATTTCCTTCTTGGCCTGACGCGCCTCGCGCTCGCCCTTCTGCACGATATGCACGATGCGGCGGAACTCGGTGGTCTGCAGGCCGGTCTCGGCGGCGAGATTGTGAATCTCGGAGCGGAGCTCCTTCACCATGCCGCGCTCGTCATGGATGAAATCGGCCCAGCCCTTCTTCTTCAGGCGGCCGACGCGGCGAAGCCAGTTGGGGTCGAGCTCGGCGCCCTGATATTCCTCGATGAAGTCCTCGCGCTTGACGCCATAGATTCGGCGAGGCGGAGCAGACGGCCCTCATAGCCCATCAGCTTCTTGTTGATGTCGTAGAGCGTCTCGACCAGCGATCTCGATGCGGTTGTTGTTGAGCGAGAGCGATTTGATCTCGGCGACGATCTCGTCCTTCAGCACCTTGTAGCGCTTCTCCTGGCCTGAGGAGAGCTGGTCGTTCTTCAGCGCGCGCTCGACCACCTGGTCTTGCAGCTTGCGCAGCTTCTTATAGTTGGTGGCGACGAGGTCGAAGGTCTCGAGCACTTTCGGCTTCAGCTCCGCCTCCATGGCGGCGAGCGAAAGCGAATTCTCCATATCGTCTTCGTCGTCGTCGAAATCTTCGGGCTTCGGCTCGGCCTCTTCCTCGTCGTCGGCTTTGTTCGGCTGCTGCGGTTGCGGCGCGCCGTGTTGCGGCTGCGCGTGGCCGTTGCCACCGTGGCCATTGGCGCCGGCGACGATGCCCTCGGGCAGAGGCTGGGAGGGTTGCGGCTTGGCGTCGGGGCCCTGATAGGTGGCTTCGAGATCGATGATGTCGCGGAGCAGAATCTTGCCTTCGTTCAGCTCGTCGCGCCAGATGATGATGGCCTGGAAGGTGAGCGGGCTTTCGCAGAGACCTGCGATCATCGCCTCGCGGCCGGCCTCGATGCGCTTGGCAATGGCGATCTCGCCCTCGCGGGAGAGCAGCTCGACCGAGCCCATCTCGCGCAAATACATGCGCACCGGATCGTCGGTGCGGTCGGTCGGCTCCTTGGCCGGGGTCTCAGCCTTGACGATCGGGGTGACGGTGGCGACGGGACGGGCTTCCGCGGCCTCGCCTTCGGCGGTCGGCTCCTCGGCCTCGTCGGTGTCGATGACGTTGATGCCCATGTCGGAGAGCATCGCCATGGTGTCTTCGATCTGCTCGGAGGAGACTTCCTCCGACGGCAACACCTCGTTCAGCTCATCGTAGGTGACGAAACCACGGGCCTTCGCCACCTTGATCAGCTTCTTGACGGCCGCATCGGACATGTCGAGCACGGGACCATCTGGCGTCTCGGCCGGCGCCTCGACTTGGTCCTCGGTTGCTTCAGCGGTCTTGGTTGCCATTCACTACTCTCCAAATCCTCTAATCACATCGCCGCGCAGGTTCCGCGAGGCACACGAACGCCGCCGGTCCGAAGCGGCAAGATGGTTAGCGATTAACAGCTTCCCGTTAACCGCCGCTTAAGCATGAGCGCCCGAGCACCTAGGCCCGCAATATCGTCAGCCTTGCGCGGGCGCCCGGCTGATCGAAACGCTCCCCGAACAACTTGCCCCGACTGGGGCGATAAGGAATGAGCCCAGCAATAGCGGCGGACATAAGTCCAACGCCGTCTGCCGCCACGCGAGCCCCGCGGGCGGCAAGCTCAAAACCCATGTGCCACGTTCCCCCTCTCGAGGCCTCGCGGCTTTGCCTTATTTCAGGCTCGTGTCCTATGGAATTGGCGAGGATGGGACCCAGAGTCAAGGCCGCAGACGCCGCGCCTTCCATGATTTTTTGCCTCCCTCACGCTTCAACTTGGCCCGAACGCGGCCTTGCAAGAGGGGTGCCGTGCGCGCGGCCTCAATCCCGGCCTTGAACGCGGCGGCCGCGCTGGTGCGAAAACCGCTCGGCTTTCAGCCGGGCAATGGTCTCCTCGAATCGCTTGGCGGCCTTCTGATCTCCGGCATCGTCTTTGAGGTGCTGGGAGCCAGCGCCTGCAACCTGCTGTTGTAGCAGCGCGAACTGCTCGAATTCGGCCGCGGTGCCGTCGGACAGGGCAAGCGCAATGTCGTCGATCTCGCGCCTGAGCGCCGGCAAGGACTTCCAGCGGAACAAGAGTTCGACGAATTGCTCCTCCACCAGCGCCTGTTCGGCATCCCGTTGCAGGAAGGCGAGCCGCTTGAAGGCGGATGCCCGCTCGAGGCGGTCGAGCAATTTGCCGTGGCGGCCGGCGCGCAGCGTCTCGCTCAGCGTTTCCGCGCGGATGCCGGGCCGCTCCAGCACGGTTGAGATCAGGGCGCCGAGCAGCTCGGCGAGCGGACGCTGGACGATCTCGAGATCGGCGACCTCGTCGGCGAAGCGGTCGAGCAGCCATGGATGCTGCATCAGAGCCGAGAATCACGGTGGTGGAAAAGCCCGCGGGCGACGGCGTGGCCCGGCGTGCGGGGCGCGGCAGCCTTCTCAAACTTTGCCAGCGCCTTTGCCAGGCGCTTTCATCTTTCTGCGTTGCCTTGCCGCGCCAGAGCCCGAACAGGCGATCCTTCACCTCGCGGCGATAATGATCGGCGACGCGATTATTGGTGATGGTGCCGAGGAGATGATTGAAGCGCTCTTCGAGCGCGGCGCGGCGCTCCGGCGTGTCGAGCTTCTGCGCGCCGATCTCGCGGAACCACAACGCATCGATCAGCGGAATCGCGGCGTTGAGACAGGCGGTGAAGGCGGCGCTGCCTTCATTGCGCACCAGATCGTCGGGATCGGAGCCTTGCGGCAGAAAAGCGAAGCGGAAGGAATGGCCTTCGCGCAAAGTGGGCAGCATGCGATCGATGGCGCGCGCAGCGGCAGCTTCGCCGGCGCGGTCGCCGTCGAAACAGATGATGGGCTCTGGCGCGAGCTGCCAGAGCAGCTCCATCTGCCGCTCGGTGAAGGCGGTGCCGAGCGTCGCCACGGCGTTGGCGAAGCCGGCCTGGGCAAGCGCGATCACATCCATATAGCCCTCGACCACGATCAGCTCGGACTTGTCGAAGGCTGGGCCACGCGCGCGGGCGAAATTGAAAATTGTCGAGCCCTTGTCGAAGAGAGAGGTCTCCGGCGAGTTCAGATATTTCGGCTGCACCGGAATCATCGAGGGTGCGCGCGCCGAAGGCGATCACCCTGCCCTTGATGTCGAGAATCGGAATGATGAGACGATTGCGGAAGCGGTCGTAAGTCTCGCGGCCATCGTCTGGCCTGATCAACAATCCCGCATCGAGCAGTTGCGTCTCGCTGAAACCTTTGCCGAGCAGCACGCTCTTCAGCGAGTTTCGATCGCCGGGCGCGAAGCCGAAGCGGAACTCCTTCAGCGTCGAATGCAGCAGGCCGCGCCGCTCGGCGTAAGCAAGCGCGCCACGCCCCTCTTTGCTCTTGAGCTCGTCCTCGAAATAGCGCGCGGCGGCTTCGAGCGCGTCGTAGAGGCCGAGCCGCTGCTGTTGGGCGCGCTCATATTGCGGATCGGGCTTCGGCAGCGGAATGCCGGCCTCGCCGGCAAGCCGCTCGACGGCTTCGGGAAAGCTCAAGCCTTCCGTCTCCATGACGAAGTCGAAGATGCTGCCGTGCTTGCCCGAGGAGAAGCAGTGATAGAAGCCCTTCTGATCGTTGACGGTGAAGGACGGCGACTTCTCTTTATTGAAGGGGCTGAGCCCCACGAACTCCCTGCCCCGCCGCTTCAGATTCACGCGGCGCGCCACGACCTGGCTCACGGGAAGCCGGGCGCGGATCTCTTCGAGGAACGAATTGGGGAACTTCATGGGTGGAGTGAGCGCTACCGCCAGGTGAAAGCCATGCGGCTCTTGCCGTGATACCGTTATCCACTAGAACAAACGGGGAACATTGGCGAAGTCCGGATTGTGTTGTATATACAACATGTATTATGAGGTCGCAGCCCGTGTGCTGTCATCGGGTGCCTGTCGGAGAGGCTAATCGATTCGAGGACTCGAATGGGACGCGAACAAGAGCGATGCTCGTCAACGTCCTTTGCGAAAGCGGGCAATCTCCCTAGCAGTCGCCTTGTCACGGTCCGAGACGGCATCGTTGATGAGGCGATCGGGGTCTTACTCTGGGAGAGCGATTCGTATCACCTGCTCGCGGCGGCATCGACGAAGCGCTATGGATGGCACGATACAGAGACTTGGCTTGGAGCGCTTGTAGGGAACATTGCGCCGCATGCCGAGAGCGGAAATGACAAACGCGCGCGCGATCCTGAATCGGGGCCTGCATCGATTCGACTGGTCGAAAGCCACACTTGTGCCTCGGCGCAAAGAGGCGATCTCGATCAGGCTCGACGAGATATGCTCTTTTTGGCGCCGGCTATCAGACAAGATCAAGCGTCTTCGTACGTGAAGCAGGCGCGCGGCGGAAAAGAAACCGGCCGCGCCCGGATTGCTCCGAAGCGCGGCCGGCTGGTCCGCCTAAAGAAGAAGTCATCCTTCTGACGCATCATCTGATCCGAAAAGTCTGCAACTTTTCGGGATCATGCTGCTAGTTGCCGATCGTCAGCGTGCTGCCGTTATCGCCGCATTTCAGACCGACCAATTCGTTCCCGGTCGAATCGAGTTTCATCGACTGGCCCGGGGTGAGTTCAAGCCTGACGCGCGAAGACGAATACGGGCTCGTACCATTATTGGCATCCTTGTCCCAAACCACCGCGCTCACGGCGCAGCCCCCGTTCGCGGGAACGTAGAAGGCGAGCACGCGCTTGGCGCCGACCGTGGTCATGAGCGGCTCGTTGGGCCCGACGGATTTGGGTGCCTCACCGGCGAACGCGGGCCAGGCGGTTGCAAAGATCGCGAGCGCAGCGCAAGCGGAGATGCTGAGTTTCTTCATTCGAAAGAGAGCAAACATGATTGTGGCCTCCTGTCTTGCTCGAGCACGAAATGTTCCGTGCTCCATGGCCGAATCAATATTGCAATGCAGTGACGCGAGTATGTTGCAGTGCACTGACAAATGGCCGCGTGCGCTCGCGCCGCAGCAATGTCCCGAATGAGCGATTTGATTTTCAGATCGTCATGGAACTGACGAATTTTCAGTTTGCCGCGACAGCGTGAAGTCACGAAAACGACATGCAATCGCGATGTGACTATTGATTAGACAGGTTGCCATGCGTGCGTGCGTTCTAGCCGAGCTTCGCCTTCACAACCGCGCCGGCTTTGCCGAAATCCATCTGGCCGGCATATTTCGACTTCAGCGCGCCCATCACCTTGCCCATGTCCTTGATGCTGGATGCACCAGATTCGGCGATGGCATCGGCGACCGCTTTCTGCATCTCCGCGTCGGAGAGCTGCTTCGGCAAATATTCGCGGATGATGACGATCTCTTCGGCTTCTTGCTGGGCGAGCTCGGCGCGACCGGCCTCGGCGTAGATCTTCTGCCGACTCTTCGCGCTGCTTGATCATCTTGGCGAGAAGATCGAGCAGCTCGGCGTCGGTCGCTTTCTCCGTGCCGGCGCCCCGCGCGGCGATGTCGCGATCCTTGATGGCGGCAGAGATCAACCGCAGCGTCGAGATGCGGCGCTTATCTTGCGCCTTGGTCGCCTCTCTCAAGGCGGCGTTGATGGTCTCGCGCATGGCTGAGGGGTTTTTGTCGTGTTCGAGAAGGAAGTTTCGAAACTATCCGAGCACCCTCTTCCAAGCAAGCAATTTTGCCCGACTAAATCTTTGTTTTCACAGGAAAATGTTTTGCATCTGCATTGACCTCGCTGCCTCACTCGCCTAAGAGTCCGTCTCGCCCCGCATGAGACGGTCGCTCGTTTGCGAGCCTTGACGCCAAGGACCTCGCACACGAATTTGCAACCCGGCTGAAGCCGACCAGCCAATAAGAGAGACGATGACCGAGACTTCGACCCTGGACCAGCAGGCCGCAAATACGCGCGCGCGCGACACCAAACCTTGGGCGGAAGAGCGGCCGACGGCGCTTCTGATCCTTGCCGACGGCACAATGATCGAGGGCAAGGGCGCCGGCGCTGTCGGCATCGCTGTCGGCGAGGTCTGCTTCAACACGGCGATGACCGGCTATCAAGAGGTGCTCACCGATCCGTCCTACGCGGGCCAGATCGTCACCTTCACCTTCCCGCATATCGGCAATGTCGGCACCAACAACGACGACATCGAGACCTCGAATCTCGCTTCGGCGCCCGGCGTGCGCGGCTGCGTGCTTCGCGCGGAGATCACCGCACCTTCCAATTATCGCGCGGCGCAGGATTTCGATGCGTGGCTGAAGTCGCGCGGCATCATCGCCATCACCGGCGTCGATACGCGCGCGCTCACCGCTTTGATCCGCGAGAAGGGCATGCCGAATGCTGTGATCGCGCATGCGCCCGACGGCAAATTCGATCTTAAGGCGCTGAAGCGCGACCTGTCGGCCTTCCCCGGCATGGTCGGGCTCGATCTCGCCAAGGATGTGACGAGCGGCCAGAGCTACAGCTGGGATGAGACCGCGTGGCGCTGGGGCGAAGGCTACGGCAGGCAGGAGCATCCGCGCTTCCATGTCGTCGCCATCGATTACGGACTGAAGCGGAATATTTTGCGCGAGCTGGCGACGGTCGGCTGCCGCGTCACCGTGGTGCCGGCGACGGCGTCAGCGGAAGATATCTTAGAGCGCAAACCCGACGGCGTGTTTCTCTCCAACGGTCCGGGCGATCCGGCAGCGACCGGCGAATATGCGGTGCCTGAGATCAAGAAGCTGATTTCGTCCGGCGTGCCGGTGTTCGGCATCTGTCTCGGCCATCAGATGCTGGGTCTCGCGCTTGGCGGCAAGACCGGCAAAATGCATCAGGGCCATCACGGCGCCAACCATCCGGTGAAGGACTACACCACGCACAAGGTCGAGATCACCTCGATGAATCACGGCTTCGCCGTGGACCGCGAGAGCCTGCCGGCAAATGTCGAGGAGACGCATGTCTCGCTGTTCGACGGCTCGAACGCCGGGCTGAAATTGAAAGACAAGCCGGTATTCTCGGTGCAGTACCACCCCGAGGCTTCGCCCGGTCCGCAAGACAGCCATTATCTTTTCACCCGCTTCGTCGAGTGATGCAGGCCCAGAAAAAGCGCTGATGCCCAAACGCACAGACATAAAGTCCATTTTGATTATTGGGGCCGGACCGATCGTGATCGGCCAGGCCTGCGAGTTCGACTATTCCGGCACGCAAGCCTGCAAGGCCCTGAAAGAAGAGGGCTACCGCATCATTCTGGTGAACTCGAACCCGGCCACGATCATGACCGATCCGGAATTGGCCGACGCCACCTATATCGAGCCGATCACGCCGGAATTCGTCACCAAGATCATCGAGAGAGAGCGGCCGGACGCGCTGCTGCCGACCATGGGCGGGCAGACCGCGCTCAACACCGCGCTCAGCCTCGATCGGTCGGGCGTGCTCAAGAAATACGGGGTCGAGATGATCGGCGCGAAGGCCTCCGTGATCGACAAGGCCGAGGACCGCGAGCTGTTCCGCGAGGCGATGACCAAGATCGGGCTCGAATCGCCGCGCTCGCGACTGGCAGATGCCGGTTCGCTCAAGCGCGCCGACCGCGAGAAATATAAGAGCGAGGTCGCGCGCATCACCGTCGGAGAATAAGGACGATGCGGCGCGGGCTTTAGCGCTCGCCAAATTCGAGCATGAATGGGCGGCGGGCGAGTCGGCGCGGAAGCGGCGTTATATCGAGAAGGGCCTGATCGAGGCGCTCGAGGCGCTGCCGGATATCGGACTTCCGGCCATCATCCGCCCCTCGTTCACGCTCGGCGGCACTGGCGGCGGCATCGCCTATAACCGCGAGGAGTTTCTCGAGATCGTCGAGCGCGGGCTCGACGCATCGCCGACTTGCGAGGTGCTGATCGAGGAATCGGTGCTCGGCTGGAAGGAATATGAGATGGAGGTCGTCCGCGACAAGGACGACAATTGCATCATCATCTGCTCGATCGAGAATATCGATCCGATGGGCGTGCATACCGGCGACTCGATCACGGTGGCGCCGGCGCTGACGCTCACGGATAAAGAATATCAGATCATGCGCAACGCCTCGATCGCGGTGTTGCGCGAGATCGGGGTGGAGACCGGCGGATCGAACGTGCAGTTCGCGGTGAACCCTGCGGACGGACGCCTCGTCATCATCGAGATGAACCCGCGGGTGTCGCGCTCAAGCGCGCTCGCCTCGAAGGCGACCGGCTTTCCCATCGCCAAGATCGCGGCGAAGCTCGCGGTCGGCTACACGCTGGACGAGCTCGCCAACGACATTACCGGCGGAGCGACGCCCGCCAGCTTCGAGCCGACCATCGATTATGTGGTCACCAAGATCCCGCGCTTCGCCTTCGAGAAATTCCCGGGCTCGAAGCCGGTGCTGACCACCTCGATGAAATCGGTCGGCGAGGCCATGGCCATCGGCCGCACCTTCCCGGAGTCGTTGCAGAAGGCGCTGCGCTCGATGGAGACCGGTCTCACCGGGCTCGACGACATCGCCATCGAGGGCCTCGGCCAAGGCGACGACAAGAACGCGATCCGCGCGGCGCTCGGCTCGCCCTCGCCGGACCGGCTGCTGAAGGTCGCGCAAGCGCTTCGGCTCGGCTTCGACGAGCAGCAGATCTTCGAGGCTTGCGCCATCGATCCCTGGTTCATCCGGCACATCCAGGCCATCGTGGAGACCGAAGAGCGGGTGAAGCAGCACGGACTGCCGGAGACGGCGGGGCAGTTCCGCGCGCTGAAGGCGATGGGATTTTCCGATGAGCGGCTGGCGACGCTCGCCGGCCTCGAGCGCCGAGCGAGGTGTCGGCGCGACGCCGGGCGCTCGACGTGCATCCGGTCTATAAGCGCATCGATACTTGCGCGGCGGAGTTCGCCTCGCCCACGGCCTATATGTACTCGACCTATGAGGCGCCATTCGCGGGCGAACTAGCGTCGCGAGGCGCGGCCGACCGACAAGGAAAAGGTCATCATTCTCGGCGGCGGTCCGAACCGCATCGGCCAAGGCATCGAGTTCGATTATTGCTGCTGCCACGCGGCCTTCGCGCTTACGGCAGCAGGCTTCGAGACCATCATGGTCAATTGCAATCCGGAGACGGTCTCGACCGATTACGACACCTCAGACCGGCTCTATTTCGAGCCGCTGACCGAAGAGGACGTGATCGAGATCGTGCGCGTCGAGTCGAGCAAGGGCAAGCGTCAAGGGCGTGATCGTGCAGTTCGGCGGGCAGACGCCGCTGAAACTCGCCGAAGGGCTGGCGCGGGCGAATGTCCCGATCATCGGCACGTCGCCCGACGCCATCGACCTCGCGGAGGACCGCGACCGGTTCAAGGCGCTGATCGAAAAGGTCGGGCTGACGCAGCCGCGAAGCGGCATCGCCCGCTCGGCGAAGGAGGCGCATGCCATCGCCGCCGAGATCGGCTTCCCGATCGTGATCCGCCCGTCTTACGTGCTCGGCGGGCGCGCCATGGAGATCGTGCATGACGAGACGCAGCTTGCCCGCTACGTCGCGGAAGCGGTCGTGGTCTCCGGCAAGAGTCCGGTGTTGATCGACTCTTATCTGCGCGACGCGATCGAGGTCGACGTCGATGCGCTGTCCGACGGCAAGGACGTGTTCATCTGCGGCGTGATGGAACATATCGAGGAGGCCGGCGTGCATTCTGGCGACTCGGCCTGCTCGCTGCCGCCGCATTCGCTGAAATCTCACATCGTCGCCGAGATGGAGCGGCAGACGGAGGAGCTCGCGCTCGCGCTCAATGTCGTCGGGCTGATGAATGTGCAATTCGCGATCCAGAACGACGAGATCTATGTGCTGGAAGTGAACCCGCGCGCCTCGCGCACCGTGCCCTTCGTCGCCAAGGTGATCGGGCTCCCGATCGCAGGCATCGCGGCGGAGGTGATGGCCGGCAAACCGCTCGCCGATTTCGGCTTGAGGCGGCGGACCCTCAATTATATCGCGGTGAAGGAAGCCGTGTTCCCCTTCGCGCGCTTCCCAGGCGTCGATACCGTGCTCGGGCCGGAGATGCGCTCGACCGGCGAAGTGATGGGGATCGATCGCGACTATGCGGTCGCCTTCGCCAAGAGCCAGCTCGGCGGCGGCTCGAAATTGCCGCTCGCCGGCACCGTGTTCGTGTCGGTCAAGGATTCCGATAAAGACAAGGTGGTGGAGCCGATCCGCCAGCTCAGCGAGATGGGCTTCCGCATCATCGCCACGCGCGGCACCAAGCGGCATCTCGACGGCCATGGCATCGGATGCGAGCGGGTCAACAAGGTGCTGGAGGGGCGCCCGCATATTGTCGACGCCATCACCAATGGCGAGGTCGATATCGTGTTTAACACCACGGAAGGGGCTAAGGCGCTGGCCGATTCCTTCTCGATCCGGCGCTCGGCCTTGCTCTACCATATCCCTTATTATACAACGCTGGCGGGTGCGCTCGCCGTGACCGAGGCCATCAAGGCGCTTCGGGCCGGCGGGCTGAAAGTCGCGCCTATCCAAGAATATGTGGGCAAACGCGGTTAAGTACTCCGCGAACAGCCTAGGAATTCAGCATTTCAACCGATTCTTGACTTAGACTGGGCATTTCCTGGACAGTATTCCAGGGGGGTCCTCAGGGAGCTTCGATAGATGGACAAAGTGCCGATGACCGCGGAGGGCTATGCTGCGCTCGAGGCTGAGATCAAGCATCTCAAGACCGTGGAGCGCCCGCGCATCATCAAACAGATCGCCGAGGCCCGGACCCACGGCGATCTCTCCGAGAATGCCGAATACCATGCCGCCAAGGAGCAGCAGGGCATCACCGAGGCGCGCATGGCCGACCTCGAGGATAAGCTCGGCCGCGCCGACATTATCGATACCTCCAAGCTCAAGGGCGACCAGGTGATGTTCGGCGCCACCGTCACGCTCATCGACGAGGATACCGACGAGAAGGCCAAGTACCGGATCGTCGGCGAGATCGAAGCCAACGTAAAGCAAGGCAAGATCTCGATCACTTCGCCGCTCGCCCGCGCGCTGCTCGGCAAGCGCAAGAAGGACGTCGTCGAAGTGTCGACGCCAGGCGGCGGCAAGTCCTACCAGGTGGTCAAGGTCGAATTCAAATAGGCGACGGCCGACACCAAATCTAAGGCTACGCCACTTTTGCGTGCATTTCTGCCGTATACGTACTAAACTTGCGCCTCGCTCGCTGACGCGAGCAACGCGGGTCGGTGGCGATGCGTAGCGTGTTGCCTTTTGTACTTTGCGGAGGAGCCGGCACGCGACTTTGGCCGCTGTCGCGCGAGGCGTTCCCCAAGCAATTCCATAGCATCGGCAGTTCGAACACGCTGTTCCAGGAGACCTGCCTCAGGCTCCGTGGCGCTCCGTTCGGGACGCTGACGATCCTTGCCAATCGGAAGCATCGCTTTCTCATCGCCGATCAGCTCGATGCGATCGGGATCGAGCCCGCCACGATCGTGCTGGAGAGAGAAGCGAGGAACACCGCGCCCGTCTGCTTGCATCGCCGCATTGATGGCGATGCGGCAAGACCCGGATGCGCTGCTGCTGCTCGCGCCATCGGATCATCTGATCGCGGACGCCGACGCCTTCAAGGCGGCCATCGTCGAGCGGCATTGAGGCGGCGGAGGCGGGCAAACTTGTGCTGTTCGGCGTGACGCCGGATCATGCGCATACAGGTTACGGTTATATCCTGACCGGAGATGGAAACGGCGCGGCCCGCGCGGTGACGGGATTTGTGGAGAAGCCATCGAGGGACCTCGCACAAAGTTACCTCGATGACGGCAATGCCTATTGGAACGCGGGACTGTTTCTGTCTCAGCCCAAGACGCTGCTCGCATTGTTCGAGACTCATGCGCCGGCCATTCTCGATGCTTGCCGCAGCGCCTTGGATGAAGCGGTCGAGGATCTTGGCTTTCTCGTTCTCGGCAAGAGTTACGCAGACGCGCCCTCGATCTCGCTCGACTACGCCGTCGTCGAGAAGGCGGACAATCTCGCTTGCGTGAAGCTCGCCACGGCATGGAGCGATGTCGGATCATGGCAGGCCATCGCCGATGCGCTGCCGAAGGACGAGTCCGGCAATTCCGCGCAAGGCGATGGCGAGGTTTTGTTCGAAGCCACCGAGAACAGTCTGGCGTTGAGCGATCGGAGTCACGTCGCCGCTGGTGGGCCTCGACAATGTCGTGGTGGTGGCGAGTGACGACGCGGTGCTTGTCGCCGCGAAGGATCGCACCGAAGAGGTCAAGGCGATCGTCGAGCGGCTGAAGGCGAATGGAAATGCGGCTGCGCTCGAGCACGCCCGCGTCTATCGGCCTTGGGGCTGGTATCAGAGTCTCGCGAGCGGTCCCGGCTATCAGGTGAAATGCATCATGGTGAAGCCTGGTGGCGCACTTTCGCTACAGAGCCACGAGCATCGCGCCGAGCATTGGGTCGTGGTCAAAGGCGCGTTGGAAGTGACCAAGGACGACAAGGTCGAAGTTCTGCGCGAGAACCAATCCACCTATATCGCCATCGGCAAGAAGCACAGACTGGCCAATCCCGGGGCGGAACCGGCCTTTCTCATCGAAGTGCAGTCTGGCGATTATGTCGGCGAGGACGATATTGTCCGCTTCGAGGATGCTTACGGGCGCGGCGCGGATGAATAAGGCCGCCCAAGCCCTCGCAAACGCTTCGAATTTCGTTGGTAACGCAGATTGTGATCGGCAGCGAGGCTTGCGGGGGCAAGGTCAGGGCAGTAGGCTTCCCCCATGTTGAGAGCGCTGAGAGCCGGGATTTTCAATCGTTTGGCGGCGGGTTTTTGCCGTGTTGGCGGCGTTCTGCTTTGCCATGCCGCCGGCCGCGCTCGCCTTCGGTCATGGCTCATCGACCGCCCATTGCCTGTCCCAGGCCGATACCGTGAATCACGGCATGACGGACGTCGCCGACCAGCATCAGGGCCACAAGCAGCAGACGCCGGGAAACGGGCATAAATCGACCTGCTGCGGCGTGTTCTGCTTGAGCGCGTTGACGGCGGGCGAGCAGGCGCTCGACCCGATCTTTGTGGGCTCGACCCCCTACCCCACCCGCGAAATCAATTCTGCCGTTGGTCTGCCGGAACGGCTCGACCGGCCGCCGATTCCCTCCCTGTCCGTCTAGCGTCTTGCGTCGCGGGACCGGTTCCCGCCTTCAGTAGCTTCGTCGACCGACAAGGGACGATCATGTCGAATTGCCTTAGGGCGTCGCGGCTCCTCGCTGCGATCCCACTCGCGCTCCTCGGAGGTTGCGCCTCGCTCTCGCCAGATGGCGGGATGGCGACGGTCGCTGCCATTAGCGGGCAGGAGCTCAACAAGGACGTGGTGAAAGTCCGTTCCGGCGACGATGCGGCGCGGGCGCAAAATGCCGTCACGCGGCTGTTGCAGCAGAGCTTGAGCGCGGACGAGGCGGTGCAGATCGCGCTCCTCAACAATCTCGGCCTGCAAGCGGCCTATAATCAGCTCGGCGTGGACGAGGCTGTGTTCGTGCAGATGAGCCGGCCGCCAGTGCCGAGCTTCTCGATTTCGCGGGTCTCCACCTCGCTCGAACTCGATATCGAGCGGCAGATCGTCGGCAGCATCCTCTCGATCGCGACCTTGCCGGCGCGGGCGAAGATCGCCGGCATGCGCTTCGAGCAGGCGCAACTCCGCGCGGCCCTGGAAACCTTGTCGCTCGCGGCGGAGACGCGGCGGGCGTATTTCAAGGCGGTGGCGGCGCGGCAGAGGGTTGCCACCTTAAGCGAGGTGCAGAACCAGGCCGAGAACGCGGCGAAGCTCGCCGGGCATCTCACTCAGACCGGCGCGGTCAACAGACTTGAGCAGGCGCAGAGACAGGTGGTGGCCGCCGAGATCGAGGCGCAATTGGGGGCGGCGCGGCAGCAGGCGACGACGGAGCGTGAGAAGCTCACGCGCCTGATGGGGCTTTGGCATTACGATATCGCTGCCATCTTGCCGAGCGCGCTGCCGGCTCTGCCCAATTCGCTCCGCAGTCTGCACGCGATTGAGCAAGAGGCGATGGACAGACGAGTCGATTTGCAGATCGCGCGACTGGAGGTCGAGGCGCTGGCCAAGTCGTATGGGCTCACGCGCACAACGCGCTTCGTCAATGTGCTCGATGCGGCGGGCATCTCGAAGACGCAGAAGGATCGAGGCGACGGACCCCACGCCGATGGCGGCGGATTCGAGATCGCCTTCGAGATTCCGATCTACGATTTCGGCAGGGCGCGCGTGCGAGAGGCGGAGCAGCGCTATATGGAGGCCGTCAATCTGCTTGGTGAGAAGGTGGTCAATGCCGCGTCGGAAGCGCGGCAAGCCTACGCCGCCTATAAATCCACCTACGGCATCGCCACGAAATACGACACCGACGTGCTGCCCTTGCGAGAGACGATCTCGCAGGAGACCGAGCTGCAATATAACGCCATGCAGGTCGATGCTTTCGCGCTGATCCAGGCCGCCAAGGACAAGGGAACGGCCAAGCTCGCGAGCATCGAGGCTCGCAAGGATTTCTGGCTCGCCTCGACCGATCTCTCTGTCGCTATGCTCGGCGGCGGCAGCATCGGCCAGGATTCGAGCCCCCTCATCGCCGCCGATGGCGGCACGGAACAATAGTATGCGTAAGGAAACCCCGATGCTGTCTCGACGACATTTTCTGCAAGGCTCGGCTGTCGCGCTTGCCTCCGTTGCCGCGGTGACCAGCCGCGCCGAAGCCGCCGCTATCCCCGAGGCGCCGGCGAATTCGTCGCCGGCGATGCAGCCACCGCTCGCGCCGCAGAACGGCCAGGATTACCAGCCGGTGGTCACACTGAACGGCTGGACGCTGCCCTGGCGGATGAACGGCGATTGGAAGGAGTTTCACCTCGTCGCCGAGCCGGTCGAGCGGGAGTTCTCGCCCGGCATGACCGCCAAGCTGTGGGGCTATAACGGCCAGACGCCGGGACCCACCATCGAGGCGGTCGAAGGCGACAAGGTCCGCATCTTCGTCACCAACAAGCTGCCAGAGCATACGACCATTCACTGGCATGGCCTGATCCTGCCGAACGGCATGGACGGCGTGGGCGGCCTCACCCAGCCGCATATCCCGCCCGGCAAGACCTTCGTCTACGAGTTCGAGCTCACCCGCAGCGGCAGCTTCATGTACCACCCGCATTCGGACGAGATGGTGCAGATGGCGATGGGCATGATGGGATCCTTCGTCGTGCATCCCAAAGATCCGAATTTGCATCGCGTCGATCGCGATTACGTCTTCATGATGAGCGCGTTCGACATCACGCCCGGCGGCGCCATGCCCAATGTCGCGGAGATGACGGACTTCAACCTTTGGACCTGGAATGCGCGGGTGTTTCCCGGCATCGACGTCATGCCGGCCGGGCTTGGCGAGCGCGTGCGCATCCGCATGGCCAATCTCACCATGACCAACCATCCGATCCATCTGCATGGCCATGTGATGCGCGTCACGCTGACCGATGGCGGCTGGGTGCCGGAAAGCGCGCAATGGCCAGAGACGGGAGTCGACATTCCGGTCGGCATCATCCGCGCCATCGAATTCGTCGCCGACGCGCCGGGCGACTGGCCCATTCATTGTCACAAGAGCCATCACACCATGAACGCCATGGGTCACAAGGTGAAGACCTTCATCGGCATGGCGCGTCGCGATTTGAACCACGTGGTCGAGGCGGCGGCGCCGACGGCCATGGCGATGGGAACGACAGGCATGGCGGAAATGGCGGAGATGTCGATGCCGCTTGCCGCCGAACACGCTGCCGATGATGACGGGCACCGGCCCGTTCGGGCCGATCGAGATGGGCGGCATGTTCACCACGGTGAAGATCCGGAAAGGTCTGGCCAAGGACGATTACCGCGATCCGGGCTGGTACAAGCACCCGCCGGGAACGGTCGCTTACGAAGTCAGTGCCAATGCGGCGGGCGAGCCGGAGCGTCAGGGCGCCGGCAAGAGCCAAAGCGCGGCGCCTCCATCCAACAAACATGAGCATCATCAGTAGAGGAAATCCGTATGAGGGAAATTCAGAGCTACACCCGGCGTTGCGCGCTGATGGCGCCATGGCTTGTTTTGGTTGCCGCCACCTTCGCGCTTGCGCATGAGGGTGCGAAGGGCGTGGTCAAGGAGCGCATGGACTTGATGAAGGGCCAGCAGAAGGACATGAAGCTGATCGGCGACATGACCAAGGGCAAGGTGAAGTTCGACGCAACGAAGGCCGCAGCAGCCGCCCGCAATTTGGCTGAGACGACGAAGAAGATTCCGGACCTATTTCCGGAAGGCAGCGGCGGGCATCCGAGCGAGGCACTCGACACAGTCTGGAAGGATTGGGAGAGCTTCACTGGCAACGCCAAAGACGCCGAGGCGGCCGCGAACGAACTCGCCGCAACGTTGGACGGTGGCACGGGCGACTGGAAGGCTGGCTTCAAGAAGCTGACCGAGGCCTGCAAGTCTTGCCATCAGGATTTCCGGAGCGAAGAGAAGGAAGGGCACTAAGCCCTCGAAGGACAGATCATGCGTTGGATATGCGTAGCAGTAGCGCTTGTCTCCGGCATTGGCTTCGACGCAAGCGCCGGAGAGTTGGATCCGGCTGTAACTTGCCCTACGAGCCCGTTGTCTTCGGAAGCTGCCAGCACCGAGGCGGAGCAGACTGAGCTTCTTCTGAAACAGGCCACGGCTTGCGTTCGTGTCGGCAAGCCCAATCGCGCGGTGGCGCTGCTCAGCGAAATCATCCACCGCAATCCGAGCGACGCGATCGCCTATCTCAATCGCGGGAGTGCCCAGGCCGCCGCTGGAGAGGTGGCCCTCGCGATCGGCGACTATGCTACGGCGCTCCGCCTCAAGCCCGATCTCGTCGAGGCCTGGTACGACAGAGGAACAACGTTCACCCGTCTCCGCCGTTATGAGAATGCCATCTCGGATTTTACCGAGGCCATCAGGTTGAAGCCGGACTTCGCCTTGGCCTATTGCAATCGCGGCTTGGCCAATTTTCAGCTCGGCCGGTACGACGATGCGCTGGTCGACTACTCGGCCGCGATCGAACGCGATACCAGGCTCAGCTACTGCTACCTGAACCGCGGCACTCTCTATCTGACCTTGGGCGAATATCAGAGAGCTATCGATGATTTGACCGACGCAATCAGCGAAAAGGCCTCCGATGCCATCGCTCTCAGCCGGCGCGGACAGGCTTATGAGGGGCTCGGCCAGGATAGCAAGGCGCTAGAGGATTTTCGCGCGGCGCTCGACGCCAATCCCAAACTCGAGAGCGCCAGAGAAGGCTTTGCTCGAATCATGTCCGAGCAACACAGGTCGGAGCGTGCGAAGTAGCGAAGGTTTTTGTGTGAGCCGGTGCGCTAGATTTTGACGCTTGGGATTGTGCTTTGACGCATCATCCAAACATGGAGGAAGTGATCATGGACAAGAAGAACCCGCTAAGCACAGGGATTGCGTCGGCTGTAACGTTCGCTCTCCTCAGCATACTGTGTGCCATCGCGTTTATGGTCGCGCCCGATGCGACCATTGATTTCTTCGGCGCATTCATGCACGGCCTTGACCTGAACACAGCCCGATCCGCTGCCCCGCTTAGCCTAGGCAGAGTTCTCTATGGCGTGATCGGCCTGGCAATCATCGGGTTCATCGCCGGGTTCGTGTTCGCTTGGACGTATAATGCTGTCAGCCGGAGATGTGGCTGCTAGGCAGCATTCGCACCGTTGAGGATAATCTTTTTGACGCATCCTCTTATCCGAAAAGTCTGCAACTTTTCGGGATGATGCTCTTTTTGACGCATCATCTGGTCCGAAAAGTCTGCAACTTTTCGGGATGATGCTCTAAGGCACGCAGACCCAGATGAAGAGGCCTCCTGGCTGCAGGCTCCAGCATGGGCCGACGCCGTAGGCATACCAACGCCCGCCCCACCAGCGTCCGTTCCAGTGCGACACCGAGCGGCGGATCTCATATTTGTTGTAGTAGTAATTGTGCCGACGATGGCCGTAATACCAATAGCCGCGGTGGTTCCGATAATAGCGGCGGGCATAGTGCCGATAGGCGTAGGCCCGACGGCTATAGTGGCCGCGAGCGTAAGTGCGGTGGCGGCTATAGTGACCGTAGCGAACGCGATGACCGCGCGCATGATGTCCGCCCCTGGCGCGATGGCCGCGCGCATAGTGGCCGCGACCGCCGCGATTGCCGCGCGCGTGATGCCCGCCCCTGCCACCGCGCTTGGCATGATGGCCCTTGCCGCCACCCTTCTTCTTGGCGACGGCATCGGTTGAGTACAGCGTCACCGTGGTGGTGATTCCGGCCGGCAGCATGAAGGCGGCGAGGAACGCTGCGATCAGAGAGAGTCGTCGGAACATCGTTAGAGCCTTTCGCGACGAGACTACTCCAATCTCAAGAGCCGGAAAAGGATGGGACGCCGGTCGAGACCGGCGTCCCTCCAATCAAACAACGCTAGAGTCTAGTTGCAGACCCAGACCCAGCCACCCGGCACCAGCCGCCAGCACGAGCCGACGCCATAGGCGTACCAAGTCCCGCGCCAATAACGGCCGTGGCCGCGCCAGCCGTAGTTTCTGTAACCATGGCCACGCCAATGTTTGCCGTTCCAATGACCGTAATGGCCGTGGCCACCTTTCCAGTGGCCGTGGCCGCCGTGATGGCCGCCACCGTGCTTGCCAGCCATGGCCGCGCCCGGGATCGCCAGGGCTGCCAGGATGGCCGCAATAACCGTGAGTTTTCTAAGCATTTATTGATTCCTTCCGCGTTAGGTCGAGGGACTTTCGCCCGCGAGGACCTTTGCATTGAAATGCTACCGGTACCCTTAACGCAGAACCCTCATTTAGAGTTTTGCGGTACCTACCACTTTCTTTTCCATGGCAAATAAAGGGTTCCGGAGCGCAAAACCGGTTAACGACCAACCATGGCCGGAAATGGCCGGAATTGAAGCCAGACCATGCTCGAATATGCCCTGATCGCCTGGTTCGTCCTGACGGGAGCGTCCGTGGCTTACGTCGCCTGGGATGCGTTCACGCGGAACCCAGAGCTCACCGTGATGAAATATGGGTGGGTGCTCGTCACCCTCTATGCCGGGCCGGTGGCGGCTGCGCTCTATGTGCTCTCGTGCCAGGAGCCGGGTCCTTATCAGCATGAGGACTTCATCAAGCCGCTATGGAAGCAGGCGCTCGGCTCGACCATTCACTGTTTGGCGGGCGATGCGACGGGGATCATCTTCGCCGCCGCCGTCACTGCAGCGCTCGGGTTCTCGATGCCGATTGACCTCGTGTGTGAATATCTGCTCGGCTTCGGCTTCGGACTTTTGATTTTTCAGGCGCTGTTCATGCGCGACATGCTCGGTGGATCTTACTTGGCGGCGGTGCAGCGCTCCTTCATCCCGGAATGGCTGTCGATGAACGCGGTGATGGCGGGCATGGTGCCGGTCATGGTCGCGCTGATGAGCCGCGACGCGAAGGCGATGGAAATCGACTCGATTTATTTCTGGGGGATCATGTCGCTCGCAACTCTGGTCGGCGCCATCGTCGCCTATCCGGTGAATGTGTGGCTGGTCGCCGTCGGATTGAAGCACGGCATGGGAAGCGTGCGGGCTCTTGGCCGAGGCGGTCACAGCATGGAAGCGGAAGCCGCACGCATTCGCGCGATTTCGGGCGAGATGCCGGCGCATGTGAAGCCGAGTGCGCGATCGCGCGCGAAGAAGGCCGCGCGTAAAGTCCACGCGAAGCGGTCCCACACCATGTCGATGAGCGGCGGCGCCACGACGGCTCAAATCTCTGCCGTCACATTGCTCACGCTGCTTGCGCTCGGCGCGGGGGTGCTGCTTGCGGATCTCTCAGGCGGACTCGCCATGGACCGGACTCACGCCTCGGAGATGAAGCATTGACGCTCTTGCTAGGAATGCGGCGCGGGACCACAATCCCCGCACTCAGGGTCCCTTCATGATCGATAGACTCGAATTCATCATCGCGCTGGCCAGAGAGCGGCATTTCGGCCATGCGGCGGAAGCCTGCGGGGTGAGCCAGCCGACCTTCTCGGCGGGCATCAAGCAGCTCGAAGACACGATGGGTGTGCTCTTGGTGCAGCGCGGCTCGCGCTTCCAAGGCTTCACGCCGGAGGGTGAGCGCGTGCTCGACTGGGCGCGCCGGATCGTCGGCGACACCCGCGCCATGCGGCAAGAGATCGATGCGCTGAAACATGGCCTTGCCGGTCATATCAAGATCGCCGCCATCCCGACCGCGCTCGCCATGGTCGCCATGCTCACCACGCCCTACCGGGCCAAGCATCCGGATGTGAGCTTCACCATCCTGTCGCGGAATTCGATCGAAGTGTTGGGGCTCTTAGAAAACCTCGAGGTGGATGCCGGCCTGACCTATCTCGACAACGAGCCTTTGGGGCGGGTACAGACCGTGCCGCTCTATAGCGAGGAATACCGGCTGCTGGCCTCCTCCGACCACAAATTGGGCAAGCGCGAATCCGTGACCTGGGCGGAGGTCGGCCAGGTCCCGCTTTGCCTGCTCACCCCGGACATGCAGAACCGGCGGATCATCGAGCAGCTGCTGCGCCAGGCCGGAGCCGAGGTCTCGCCGACGCTCGAATCCGACTCAATTATCGTGCTGTTCGCCCATGTCAGGACCGGGAAGTGGGCCAGCGTCATGCCCTCCAAACTGGCCGAAGTGTTGGGTTTGACGGAAAAAGTCCGCTCCATCCCCATCGTGGAGCCGATTGTGACACACTCAATCGGGCTGGTTGTGCCCCACCGCAACCCTCTGACCCCCCTGATTAACGCCCTGGTCAGCGAAGCAAAGCAGCTGGCGGTCGTTCTGAACGCTTAAACGGCCCAAATTGGGCCGGCGTCGCCGTGTGACATTGATCGGGAATCCCGATCGGGTCATGGCCCTGTTTTGTTGCTTTTCCGGGCATTTTTCCCCATTTTCAGGGCTGCTCAAGAAAGCGGCTGGGCATGCCAAGATACGAGCCATGGAACGCCGAACGCGCGGGCGAAATTATCGCGCGCCATCGGCATGAAGAGGGCGCCGCCCTCCCGATCCTGCACGAATTGCAGGCGGTGTTCGGCTGCGTGCCGGAGGCCGCGATCCCGCTGATGGCGGAGGCCTTGAACCTGTCCCGCGCCGAGTTGCACGGGACTGTCACGTTTTACCATGATTTCCGCAAAGAGCCGCCGGGACGCCGCGTCTTGAAGCTTTGCCGCGCGGAATCCTGCCAGGCGATGGGAAGCGACGCGCTTGCCGCCCGCGCCGAACAAAAGCTCGGCGTCGAGATGGGCGGCACCAATACCGACCGCAGCGTCACGCTCGAAGCGGTGTATTGCCTGGGGCTTTGTCATTCCTCGCCAGCCGCAATGCTCGATAAACATGTTCACGGCATGCTCGACCAAGACAAGCTCGATCGCCTGATCGACGAGGCGCAGCGATGAGCATCCGCATTTATATCTCCCGCGATTCCGGCGCGCTCTGCGTGGGCGCGCACGACGTTGCGATGCAGTTCTTCAAGATCGCGGAGCAGCGCGGCCTCGACATCGAGATCGTGCGCACCGGCTCGCGCGGCATGTATTGGCTGGAGCCGCTGGTGGAAGTGGCGCGGCCCGAGGGCCGTATCGGTTACGGGCCGGTCAAGCCGTCGGATGTCGAGGAGCTGATCGGCGCCGGCATGCTCGAAGGCAAGGCGCATCGCTTGAGCCTCGGCCTGGTCGAGGAGATTCCGTTCTTCAAGAACCAGACCCGCCTCACCTTCAAGAATTGCGGCATCGTCGATCCGCGCAGCCTCGAAGATTACAAAGCCCATGGCGGCTATCAGGGTCTCGCCAAGGCGATCGAGATCGGGCCGGAGGCGACGGTCGAAGAGGTGGTCAATTCCGGCTTGCGCGGCAGAGGCGGCGCGGGCTTCCCCACCGGCATCAAATGGCGGACCGTGGCGGCGACGCCGCCGCAGCAGAAATATATCGTCTGCAATGCCGACGAAGGCGATAGCGGCACCTTCGCCGACCGCATGATCATGGAAGGCGACCCGTTCGTTCTGATCGAGGGCATGACCATCGCCGGGATCGCGGTGGGCGCCACCTACGGCTACGTCTATATCCGCTCCGAATATCCGGACGCGGTCGAGGCGATGGAAGATCGCGATCCGCGAGGCGCGCGCGGGCGGCATGCTCGGCAAGAAGATTGCCGGCTCCAAATACGATTACGACATGGAAGTGCGCGTCGGCGCCGGCGCCTATGTGTGCGGCGAGGAGACCTCGCTGCTCGAGAGCCTCGAAGGCAAGCGCGGCGAAGTTCGCGCCAAGCCGCCTCTGCCCGCCCATGTCGGTCTGTTCGGCAAGCCGACCGTGATCAACAACGTGCTGTCGCTGGCCACCGTGCCGATCATCATGAACGACGGCGCCGAGTTCTATAAGAATTTCGGCATGGGCCGGTCGCGCGGCACCATGCCGATCCAGCTCGCCGGCAATATCAAGCATGGCGGGCTCTACGAGACCGCGTTCGGCATCACGCTCGGCGCCCTGGTCGATGAGATCGGCGGCGGCACGCGCACGGGCCGCCCGGTGCGCGCGGTCCAGGTCGGCGGTCCGCTCGGCGCCTATTTCCCGCGCGAGTTGTTCGATACGCCGTTCGACTACGAGGCGTTTACCGCGGCCGACGGCCTGATCGGCCACGGGGGAATCGTGGTATTTGACGACAGTGTGGACATGGCCAAACAGGCCCGCTTCGCCATGGAATTCTGCGCCATCGAATCTTGCGGCAAGTGCACGCCCTGCCGGATCGGCTCGACCAGAGGCGTCGAACTGGTCGACAAGATCGTGGCCGGCGAGGACCGCGAGGCCAATCTCGTGGTGCTGGAAGACCTTTGCCACACGATGAAGCTCGGATCGCTTTGTGCTTTGGGTGGTTTCACCCCATATCCTGTGATGAGCGCGCTTACGCATTTCCCCGAGGATTTCGGCGCCAAGAAGAAGCGCCTCGAAGCTGCTGAATGAGGAAACTCCAATGTCGATGACCACAGAAATCGATTACGGCACGCCGGCCTCCAAAGCCACCAAAGAGGTGACGCTCACGGTCGACGGCGAGAAGGTCAGCGTGCCCGAAGGCACCTCGATCATGCGCGCGGCCATGGAACTCGGCAATCAGATCCCCAAGCTCTGCGCCACCGACATGGTGGAGGCGTTCGGCTCCTGCCGGCTTTGCCTGGTCGAGATCGAAGGCCGCAACGGCACGCCGGCCTCGTGCACGACTCCCGTCGCCGAGGGCATGGTGGTGCATACCCAGACCGACCGGCTGAAGCGGCTCCGCAAGGGCGTGATGGAGCTCTATATCTCCGAGCATCCGCTCGACTGTCTGACCTGCTCGGCCAATGGCGATTGCGAGCTGCAGGACATGTCCGGCGCGGTGGGCTTGCGCGAAGTGCGCTACGGCTATGACGGCGGCCGGCATCCCAATCCCGGCATCGACGCCTCCAATCCCTATTTCACTTACGAGCCTTCCAAGTGCATCGTCTGCTCGCGCTGTGTGCGGGCTTGCGAGGAGGTGCAAGGCACGTTCGCGCTGACCATTGCCGGCCGCGGTTTCGACTCGGTGGTTTCTCCCTCGCCAGCAGCAACCCTTCCTTGAGTCTGAGTGCGTGTCTTGCGGCGCTTGCGTGCAGGCCTGCCCGACCGCGACGCTCAATGAGAAGAGCGTGATCGAGATCGGAACGCCGTCGAAATCCGTCGTCACCACGTGCGCCTATTGCGGCGTCGGCTGCTCGTTCAACGCGGAGATGCGCGGGGATGAGCTGGTGCGCATGGTTCCCTACAAAGACGGCAAGGCCAATCGCGGGCATTCTTGCGTCAAGGGCCGCTTCGCCTTCGGCTATGCCACGCATAAAGACCGCATCCTGAAGCCGATGATCCGCTCCAAGATCACCGATCCGTGGCGCGAAGTGTCGTGGGAAGAAGCGATCGGTTACGCGGCTTCCGAGTTCAAGCGCATCCAGGATAAATACGGCAAGGCCTCGGTCGGCGGCATCACCTCGTCGCGCTGCACCAATGAAGAGACCTTCCTGGTGCAGAAGCTGATCCGCGCCGCGTTCGGCAATAATAATGTCGATACGTGCGCGCGCGTCTGCCATTCGCCGACCGGCTATGGCCTGAAGACCACCTACGGCACCTCGGCCGGCACGCAGGATTTCGACTCGGTCGAAGAGGCCGACGTGATCATGATCATCGGCGCCAACCCGACCGACGGACACCCGGTGTTCGCCTCGCGGATGAAGAAGCGCTTACGCGAGGGCGCCAAGCTGATCATCCTCGATCCGCGCCGCATCGACATGGTGCGCACGCCGCATATCGAGGCGCAGTACCATTTGCCGCTGAAGCCCGGCACCAATGTCGCGGTGGTGACGGCGCTGGCCCATGTGATCGTCACGGAAGGGCTGGTGAACGAGAAATTCGTGCGCGAGCGCTGCGACTGGGACGAGTTCCAGGATTGGGCGGCGTTCGTCGCCGACGAGCGGCATAGCCCGGAAGCAGGTGGAGAAGATTTCAGGCGTTCCGGCGCCAATCTCATTCGCGACGCGGCCCGGCTCTACGCCACCGGCGGCAATGGCGCGATCTATTACGGGCTCGGCGTCACCGAGCACAGCCAGGGCTCGACCACGGTCATGGCCATCGCCAACCTCGCCATGGCGACCGGCAATATCGGCCGGAGGGGCGTCGGCGTGAACCCGTTGCGCGGGCAGAACAACGTGCAGGGCTCCTGCGACATGGGCTCGTTCCCGCACGAAGTCTCCGGCTATCGCCATGTTTCCGACGATGCCACCCGCGCCATGTTCGAGGCGTTGTGGGGCCGCCCGCTCGATGCCGAGCCGGGCTTGCGCATTCCCAACATGATCGATGCCGCGGTCGACGGCTCGTTCAAGGGCCTCTACATCCAGGGCGAGGACATTCTGCAGTCCGATCCCGAACACCCAGCATATGGCGGCCGGCCTCGCGGCGATGGAATGCGTGGTGGTGCAGGATCTGTTCCTGGTCGAGACGGCGAATTACGCGCATGTGTTCCTGCCCGGCTCGACGTTCCTGGAGAAGAACGGCACCTTCACCAATGCCGAGCGCCGCATCCAGATGGTGCGGAAGGTGATGGCGCCGAAGAACGGCTACGAGGATTGGGAGATCACCTGCATGCTCTCCAATGCTCTCGGTTATCCGATGCATTACAACCATCCGTCCGAGATCATGGACGAGATCGCGCAGCTGACGCCGACCTTCGCCGGCGTGTCGTTCAAGAAGCTGGACGAGCTCGGCTCGGTGCAGTGGCCCTGCAATGCGGCAGCGCCGGAAGGCACGCCGATCATGCACATCAATGGCTTCGCCAACGGCAAGGGCAAGTTCGTCATCACCGAATATGTGGCGACGGACGAGAAGACCGGTCCGCGCTTCCCGCTGCTGCTCACCACCGGCCGCATCCTGTCTCAGTATAATGTCGGCGCGCAGACGCGGCGCACCGCGAACGTGATCTGGCATGAGCAGGACGTGCTCGAGATCCACCCGCACGACGCCGAGAATCGCGGCATTCGTGACGACGACTGGGTGAAGCTGACGAGCCGCGCCGGCGAGACGAGCTTGCGGGCACGGATCACCGAGCGCGTGGCGCCGGGCGTGGTCTACACCACCTTCCATCACCCCGACACGCAAGTGAACGTGGTGACGACCGAGTTCTCCGACTGGGCGACCAATTGCCCGGAATATAAGGTGACCGCGGTCGAGGTGATGCCGTCCAACGGCCCGACGGAATGGCAGGAGGAGTATGAAGAGCTCACCCGCCAGTCGCGCCGCATCGCCGAGAACTTGGTCGCCGCGGAGTAATCTGGACATGGTTCCGCCGGTCGTTCGCGTTCCGCGCTCCTCATGGCGGACGAATGGTGTTACTCCGGGCGAGCGCGCCATTCCCGAAGAGACCGCGATCGCCTTCACCTATAACGGCACGACCTATGCCGTGATGATGGCAACGCCCCAGGACCTCGAGGATTTCGGCGTCGGGTTTTCGCTCAGCGAGCGCGTGGTCGACAGTCTGGAGTCGATCGAGCAGCTGGAAGCGGTCGAAACCGAGCTCGGCATCGAGCTTCGCATGTGGCTGAAGGACGTGGATGCCGCGCGCCTCGCCGAGCGTCGCCGGCAGCATGCCGGGCCCACGGGCTGCGGACTTTGCGGCATCGAGAGCCTGGCCGAGGCGATGCGTCCCCCCCTGCCCGTCAGCGCCACACGGAAATTCACCTCCGCCGAGATCATGGAGGCGGTCGCCTCGATGGCGCCGGCGCAAATTCTGAACCACGAGACGCGCGCGGTGCATGCGGCCGGCTATTGGGAGCCAGGACGCGGGCTCGTGGCGTTACGCGAAGATGTCGGACGGCATAACGCGCTCGACAAGCTTTGCGGGGCGCTCGCCCGCGGCGGCGAAAATGCCAGGAACGGTCTTATCGTGTTGACCAGCCGCATCTCGGTTGAGATGGTGCAGAAGGCAGCTTCGGCTGGGGCGCCAGTGCTGGTCGCGGTTTCGGCGCCGACCGCGCTTGCGGTCAAGATGGCCGAGCTCTGCGGCATGACCTTGGTCGCGATCGCGCGGCCGGACGGATTTGAAGTTTTCACCCATCCAGGAGCGAATTGAAGGGGAGCGTACCAGCCATGTCGCCTGACCGCCTCGTCTATATGGCGAACCAGATCGGCAAATTCTTCGAGTTTCAGAAGCCCGAGGAGATCATTCCCGGGATCGCCAATCACATCGACCATTTCTGGGATCCGCGCATGCGCACGGCGATCTTCGCCTATATGGACGCTGGAGGCGAAGGTCTCGATCCGCCGGTTCGCGAGGCGCTGCTGAAGCTGAAGGAGGAAGCGGGCCAAAAAGGCAAATCGAGCCTTGGCGCGCAATCCAGCTTCCAAGGCACCTAACGGGACACATTATCTCGCTGGTGCTCGTGTCACAGACGATTGGAACTGACAACGAGCCATGACGGAGCTAGCGCAACCCGCAACCCCACAGCCGGCGCTGCAGCGATTGCAGTTTAATCGAGCCGAGCTTGCCGGTGCGGTCGCGGATTTGGGTGTGCTGGTCCCGATCGCCGTGGCGCTCATCGTCCAGAACGGCTTGTCCGCAACGGCTGTCCTCCTCCCCGCAGGCTTGCTCTATGTGGTGGCGGGATTGCTCTACCGGCTGCCGGTCCCGGTGCAGCCGCTCAAGGCATTCGGGGCCATCGCCATCGCGCTAGGTCTCGGCACCGACGAGATTGCGGCCGGGGCTTTGCTGATGGGGGGGATTTTCGTTCTGCTCGGCGGCTCGGGTCTGCTCGATCGGGTCGCCAAGATTTTCCCGCGACCGATCATCCGAGGTGTGCAGCTTTGCGTGGGGTTGCTGTTCTGTCAGCTCGCCTGGAAACTGACGACACATCCGCCGGCCGCGTTCACTGATCATACGCTGCCCGTCTGGTGGCTCGCCGGAGGCACCGTGGCTGTGGTCCTGGCTTGCTTGCTGTTCGACCGCCGCACGATCGTGCTCATGCTGATGTCCATCGCGGTCCTTGCCATCGCTCTCGCCGGGCACGGACCGCTTGCACTGGGACCTTCCGATCTCCAGTTGCCCGAGTTCAGCGTCGCGGCCTTCACCACCGCTTCGGTCGCGCTCGTGCTGCCCCAGCTGCCCTTGACCTTTGCCAATTCATGCCTCGCGACTGCGGATGCGGCGCGAACCTATTTCGGAGAGGCAGCTGCCAGAGTGCGACCGGGACGTCTCGCGATGACGTTGGGCGTGGCCAATCTCTTCGCGGGCGCCATTGGCGGCATGCCGGTCTGCCACGGCGCCGGCGGTATGACGGCGCATTTCAGTTTCGGTGCACGGACTGGCGGAGCCCCGATCATGATGGGGGTGGCGGTATTATTTCTGGCGCTGGTTTTCGGTGCGAGCCTTTCCATGCTGCTCGCCAGCTTTCCGCTGCCGATCCTTGCGGGCCTACTTGGCATCGCCGGGCTGCTTCACATCGCCCTGCTGAAGGATTTGCAGGGACGGGCGCATTGGGCGCTCGCCATCGCGGTCGGCGTCACCGGCTTCCTCAGCAACTTGGCAATCGCTTTGGTTGGAGCGCTGCTGATCTGGTGGGGCGCGGAAGCGCTCGCCGCTTATCGGAGCGGCCGCAACAAAGAAGCCGCCCCTTAGATGTAAGTGGCTACGGCATCACCGCGACGCCCCAGGGCAAGCGGCCCACGGGCACCGATTTCTCCGCCTTCTGGCTCGCCGTATCGATGATGGTCATGTCGTTGGTGAGGCCGTTGGCGACGTAGAGCTTCGAGCCGTCCGGGCTGAATTCCAAATGCCAAGGCCGCTGGCCGACGAGAATGTAGTTCAGCACTTTCTGGGTTTTGGCGTCGATGACGGCCACACGGTTGGCCGGGCCAAGCGCCACAAATACGAGCTTGCCGTCCTTGCTGAACTCCATGCCGACGGGCTGGAGCAATTCGGGGCGAACGCCCGGCACTTCGAAGCGGATCTTGTTTGTCACCTTCCAGGTCTTGGGATCCACCACCGAAATCGAGCCGCCGACTTCGGAGGAAACCCAAAGCTGGCTGCCGTCGGCGGTGAACTTGGCCTCGCGGGGACGGCTATCCACCAGAACGTTGGCGATCAGCTTGTTGGTGGAGTTGTCGATCACGTGCGCCATGCTGGTCGATTCCGAGGTGGCCACGGTCAATTTGCCGTCGGCGCTCACGGTCATGCCTTCAGGCTCGACGCCGACGGGCACCTCGGCCAGCACCTCGCCGCTCTTGATGTCCATGATGGTGACGAGGCTGTCATCCTCATTGGCGATGTAGATGACCTTGCCGGCGGGATCGACGGCCATCAGCTCCGGGTCCGGACCGGACTCGAGCTGCCGCGTCACCTCCAGCGTCTTGGTGTCGATCACGTCCATGATGTCGCCGTCGCCGGCGGCGACGAAGAGCTCGCTGTTGTCCGGGCTCAACACGATGCCGCGCGGCCGGCGCGCAACTTTGATGGTCTTGATGGTCTCCAACGTCTTGCCGTCGATGGCGGTGATGGTGTTGTCTTTCTCGTTGGAGATGAAGATGGTCTCGGCCAAAACCGGCGAAGCGAACAGCAGAGCCACGGAAGCGGCAGCCACGGGAACAGTGAAGCGGGTCATTTGGTCTTACCTTCGGTTGGGAATTTGCATTTGGTCTCGGGCTTGTCGAAGCCGAGCGTGTCGGTGAGATTGGTCTCGTGCAGGAAGCCTTCCTGCGGCGAGGTGGAGACGGGAACGCGGGTGCCGCCGCCGAGCACGATGGGCTGGCGCATCTGATGATCCCAGGTGCGGAAGCTCATCGCCTGGCCCTTGAAGCCCTCAAGCTTGAATTGATCGGAGAGCAGATAGGCCGCCACGTCCTGGGGCGTGGTCTTGCCGGATTTCATCGCCGAAGTCGGCCAGCGCCCTGATGCCGAGCCAGGCGGTGTAATCGCGCTCGACGGGTTTCCGCTTGGCGATGCGGGGAATTGCGTTCTGGAAGTGCATGCCGCCGGACTCGGTGTAGGACGGGTCCCAGGCCACGGCCTGCAAGCCTTGGGTGCCGACGACGGGACGCGGCAGCGCGGTGCGGTACATCAGATAGTCGCCGAAATCGTCGTCGCTATTGACGACCCAGAGCACGTCGTGATCCGGAGCCGTCTCGGTCTCCATCGGGATTTGGGTCTGAACTTGTTGATGCCCCGAATCCAAATTTCGCGCGCCGGGTGGCAGCGTATAGATCTTGTCCTCGACGACCTTGCCGCCGAAGCGCGTGGCGGAACGCTTCACTTGCGCGACATAGTCCTGGTCTTGCGGCGTGTCGCGCCGGAGCACGAACCAGCGCGGCCATTTCTTCCAGATCAGATATTGCGCCAGCGCGTCGGCGCGCATCGCATAATCGGGGATGATGTGAAAGACGTTGACCCGGCATTGCTCCTGGCGGAGCGCGGTGGCGCTCGAGCGAATGTTCATGATGACGGAATTCTTGGCCTCGGGCAGATCGGCAACGGCGAGGAGATCGGCGGGCTCAAGATCGGCGATGATGAAGGTGGGGCCGTTCTTCAAGATCTCCTTGGCTTTGGCGACCACGTCGCCGTCCTCGGGCAAGATCTCTTCTTTCAGCTCGAAGGAATGGCCGACGAAATTACCGGCCTGGTTGGCTTCCTTGATCGAGAGGCGCGCGCCCTGAATGCCCTTATCGGTGATCGGCTTCTCGGCGTAAGAGAGCGGCAGCGGCTCCGGATATTGCTTGCCGAGATAGATGATCGGCATCGGGGGCCCGGATTTTGCCGGGGCGCCAGCTTGGGCCGGCTCGGTTGCGGGCTCCGGCGCCGCCTTGCCGGCGGGGGTCGCGTCGTCGGTTGCTTTCGCGGCGGGAGTAGCAGCGGGCTCGGGCTCGGCAAAGACCGGCGCGCTCAATAGCGCTACAGCTGCCAAAGACGCCAAAATGGCAATGGATCGAAGACGGCGAAAACGCAGATCGGGAAGCGACAAACTCAGCATTGGCAATCGTTCGCTTTGAGGATCGGGGGCGTCCAGTTCGCGCGCTATTGTTCAGACTTGCCTGTCCTTGGCAATGCGCACTGCACAATATGGTAGGCACAAAGGTGAATACCAGCACCCAATTATTCCAAGGTTATCGGTCACTTGCATGTGAATATTTGGCAATGATGCTGCCACGCTCGGCAAGCTTTTTGCCACGGCTTGGTGACAGGCTGAAGCGCCCAACAGCGCGCAAGCGAAAGGCCGCCAAGCCAACGCTTGACGGCCTTCAGCAACTTTACAGGGAAGCAGCCTATTGCAGCGGCGGCTTCGTCGCCGAGTTCGGGTTCACCGAGCGGATATAGGTGACGACCTTCCAAAGTTCGTCGGAGGTCTTGATGATGCCGCCGAAGGGCGGCATCGGACCGACGACCACCTCTTGCTTAACGCGTTTATAGCCCATGTCCTTCTGCAGCCCGTCGGATCCGAGGGCGATCAGCCTGAACAGCGTGTCGTCGTCGGGGCCATAGACCCAGGTGTCGTTGGTCAGCGGCGGGCACATGCCGCCGCCGCCGCCGCCGCCGTGACAGCCATTGCAACCGTAAGAAAGGTACCTCTTGTGAGCTGCCTCGGTGAAGGCGGCGTCGGCAATTTTGTCGGCGTAGGGATTCTTGAGGCCGCCTTTCGGCGTGGCCTTGATGAGGTCAAGCGGCGGGGTCGTGTCGTCGGGCTTGCAGCACGCTCCACCGGCATCGCCGGCAGGCGCTGCGGCCGGAGCCGGGGCGCCTGCAGCGGGAGCGGCCGGGGTCGCGGCCGGGGCGGCTGGAGTCGCGGCGGGTGCGGCCGGAGCGGCTTCATCGGTCGCCGATGCCTGCCAGGCGCTGAACCCTACACCGCCAACAATTGCCACAGCGAATAGTCCAATAATGAGTTTGCGCACGTTGTGTTTCCTTACCCTAGTTGTTGTTTATGGTTGAACTCTGTGGAGGTCGGCCTCGTTGACTTGGGTTTTTTGCACCCGATGGGGTCATATCGCAAATGCCTTCGGAAGCGAAGGTAAGCGAAGATGGGTGCGGCATTTTGGCAGGGTCTGTCCAAATTATCTTTTTGAATCAATTCGTTACATCAAAATCGAAATTATCGAAGGTGTAGAGGGGCACCTGTGTCCAGATGCCGTCTTCCTGCACCGGGACCTTGTGCATCTTCACGTCCTTGACTTCGAGCTTGCCGGATTTTTGTTCCACCCAGAAATCGATATCGTAATACTCATCCTTGCTTCCGGGCTTGCGGAAATCGGTGCAGACGAAAAACTGCCCGTCCTTCTTCAAATGGCGAACGGGCTGGTGGATCTCGACGAATTGCAACGGCACGGTGCCGCCGGTCTTGTCGTCCTTCACACCGAGATTGCCTTGCTCGTCTTTATGCGTGGCGATGTAATTGTGAATCGCGCTCATCACTTGCCAGCCCCGGGTGATCTCTGCGTCACCGGGATGCTCGGACACCGGAAGCCACCACCAGGCGACCGGCATGCGCGTCACCATGATGTAACCCTCGCCATCTTGCTTGGGACCCTTCTGCACACGGATGTCCATTAGCTTGAGCGCGGAGCCCTCCGGCTTGAACCAGAAGTCGATGGCGTATTGCTTCTTCGGCTCGTCCTTGTCGTGGAAGATCGTATTGGCGAACCAGCCATAACCACTCATGCCACGCACGATCTTCACCTTCTCGAAGACGAGATTGAGATCGGTGTCGAGCTTGGGATCGTGGAAGACGAAGGCACCGTCTTTCGAGCGCGCGGCGATAGTCTCGTCGACGGCCTTCTTCACCTCTTCTTCGCCAGGCTCGGCGGATTGGGCATAAGCCGTTTCGCTTTGCAGTCGAAGCGGCGCACCCAGGTAGGACGCCACGAAACCAAGCACGAAAACGAGCACCGCTATTTTCACTGCCGGTGACACGCTCAACTCGACGTCACCTAATTTCATTGGCTGGTGCTGCCTTGGCCATCGGCTGGCTTGGGCGGCGTGCCGCTCGCGGACTTGGCCGCGCCGATCACCATGATGGCTTGGGCTGCCTCGGCATTGCCGTTGGAGTGCGCGACATCCGCAGCGGTCTTGCCTTGACTGTTCTTGGCGCTCACATCGGCGCCGGCGTCGATCAGGAGACCGATCATCGGCGGATTGTTGTTGGCCGCAGCGATCATCAACGCCGTGAGTCCGGACTTCGACTTGGCGTTGACGTCGGCGCCCCGCTCGATCAAGCCCTCGGCGATATTGATGGGACGCGTGCTGGACGGGAGAAAGATGGCTCCCTCGGCGGGCGCGATTTGGCTCGCGGCCACCATCAACGGCGTGAGTCCGTCGGGACCGGCGGGCGTGTTTATGTTCGCGCCAGCATCCATCAAGGTCTTCGCGGCCTCGAACTTGTCCTCGGCGATCGCGAGAGAAAGCGGGCGATAGCCTTCGGTACTCACTTTCTCGATATCGGCGCCGTTCTCGATCAACAACTTGATCGAGGGAACGTAATCGCGCATCACCGCGTAGAGGAGCGGCGTCATGCCGTTCTTATCGACGGCGTTGACATCCGCCTTTAACGACAGCAGCAGCTTAACCAGATCTTCGTGACGCTGGCGTGCCGCGATGTGCAGTGGCTGGAAGCCCTGGCTATCCGGTGCGTTGATGTCGGCACCCTTGCCGATCAGAAACTTGATGCGCTCGGCATCGTTGGCGTTGACAGCATTGGCCAGCTCCAGATTCACGTCGGCGCCTTCAGCAAGCCAGCCTTCCAGCTTCTCCTTGGTCACGACCTGATCGGGCGAGGCAAGGTCGGGCCGAGCTTTGAATTCGGTCTGCGGAATCTGGACATAGCCGCCATGAGACGGCAGATCGCCCGGTACGAGGCAGCGGCTGCACTGCACCAGCGGCACGCCGAAATCCTTTAGGATCTTTTCGACGTCGTCCTTTTTGTCCTCGAGGGCGAATTCGAGCATGTATTTGAGCAGGACGTCGGTCTTGCGCACGCCGATGGCGAGGTCGAACTCGAGCGGCACCCGATCCTCCATCAGATTGACGGGAATAATGTCGATCGGCTCGTTCTTCATCGTCTTCAGCCAGCCGGCGAACGGGCCCCAAACGGCCGCGACATCGAGTTCGCCGTTGATGACCTTTTGCACTGTCCACCAGGGCTGATTCTCGATGACCAAGTCAGCGTCATGAGTTTGAATTTGCAGCTCGAGTTTGCTGATGCCGCGTTTGGCGAGAGCCTCGCGGATGCCAGAGGTCTGGAACACGCCGATTTTCAGATCTTTCAATCTCGGATCGTCCAGGCCGGTGAGCTTGAGGCCCTTGTCGTTGCGAGTCACCAGCACATAAGTGGTGCGGTAGATGGGGAATGTCGTCAGCAGGCGTCCATAGTTCGCCGGCATGTCGAACATCAGATCGCAGCTTGTCTCGTCGAAGGTCTGGCGGGTGAGGCCGCGCTCAAGGAACGGCCGCCAGTAATAGACGACGCGAGCACCCATGGCCTCGGCAAGGACGTTCGCCATTTTGTTCTGAAAGCCCTCCTGCTTGATGTTGGAGAGCGGCATGTTGCCGGGGTCGGCGCAAATCTGAAGGACGGAGAGCTTCTTCGCCTTGTAGGCGGCCTTGGCGGCGGCCCTAATGGCGATCTGCTCGCTCGGCGTAAGCTCGTCGAATTCTTTGCTGAGATCTCGTTTGATCGTCGCCTTCGCGGCATCCGACTGGGTGGGCGCGAAAGTAAGCACCGAGGCGCCGAGGAGGAAGGTCAGGATGAGCCGGGAGAGCGTGGGGGACACGGGGACTGATGTCGTCACTGTTGTACTGCCGTTGCTAAGGGGTCATGGGGATAGGGCTTTGCCCAGCCATTGGAGCGGGTGGCCCAGCTGACCGATATATAGCATCTGGCAGGCACAAAAGAAACGCCCGATGCCGTGAGGCACCGGGCGTCCCTTTAATCTAATCTTCAGGGTCTAGACTATTCGAAGACCCGGAAGGTGTTCAGTTCGCCGCCCTGAGGAATCAGGTTCAGACCAGCGGCCTTCGTCATGGCCGTGGCACCGATAGCGCCGAACTTGTCGTTGAGGTCGAGGCCAGCCGTAACCGGAACACCGATCCAGCCGCCGATGCCCGAATAGACACCGACATACTGCTTGCCACCGACCTTGTAGGTGATCGGGTTGCCGATGATGCCGGAACCGAGTTTGCGGCTCCAGAGGATCTTGCCGCTTGCGCGGTCAACAGCGCGGAAGTCACCACCGAGCGAGCCGTAGAACACCAGGCCGCCGTCGGTAACCATCGTGCCACCCCAGTTCGGATACGGATCCGGGATTTCCCATGCCTTCTTGCCGGTCAGGACGTCATACTTGATGACCTTGCCTGTGGTGCCGGGTTTCTCCGGGAACATGTACACGTTCGCGAACACGTAAACCGTGCCCTGGTTCGTGTGCGTGCGCTCCTGGGGTTCCAGCTCCATGCACCAATTGTTGGTGGGCATGTAGAACATGTTCGGCTCTTTGGGATCGACTGCGCCAGGCTGCTGGTCTTTGCCGCCCATAGCAGAGGGGCAGGCACCGACGTTGCGGCCACGCTCCAGCGGAGAGTGCTCGCGCACCTTCACCGGACGGCCAGTCTTCATGTCGACCTTTTCGGCCCAGTCCGTCGTCACGTATTTCGTGGCGCGGAGCAGAGTGCCGTCAGTACGGTCAAGCACATAGGCAAAACCGTTACGGTCGAAGTGGGTAAGAGCCTTGCGCTTCTTACCGTCGACATCCATGTCAGTGAGCATGTTCTCGTTGACGCCGTCATAGTCCCACTGATCGAAGGGCGTCATCTGGTAGGCGAAGACCGCAGAGCCGTCTTCGACTTTGCGACCGAAAATGGTCATCGACCACTTGTTGTCGAAACCACCAGCGTTGCACTCTTCATGGGTCTTGTCCGGGCAACGATAGGCCGGGCTCCACAGACCGGGGTTACCGGTCGAGTAGTAGACCATCTTCAGCTCGGGGTCATAGGTATACCAGCCCCAAGCCGCGCCGCCACCGATCTTGTAGTCCTCGCCCGGGAAGGTCGAGATACCGAGATCGGAACCAGCCTGACCGAACTGCGGGTTGGCCTTGTTGGTGTCGGCAGTGAGGCACACGTCCTTGTCGGAACCCGTGCTGTGGCACTCCCAAACCTTCGAGCCATCCTTCAGCGAGTAGGCCGTCACACGACCGCGAGCGGCGAACTCGTCGCCACCGAAGCCGATGATGACCTTGTCGTCAGCAATCAACGGAGCGGGGGTGATCGTCTCGCCCTTCTCCGGCCAAGCATGCTTCACGACCCAGAGCTCCTTGCCGGTAGCGCCGTCGAGGGCAATCACAAAGCCGTCGAGGGTGCCATAGACGAACTTGCCGTCGGCATAGGAACCGCCACGGTTCACGGTGTCGCAGCAAGCGCGCGGCACAGCAGACTCGTCACGGTCGGTCTTCTTCACGTAGTTCCAGATTTCCTTCGGGTTGTCAGGATCGGTCAGATCCAGAGCCTGCACAACGTTGCAGTTGGACATGGCCGGGCAGCCGCTGATCATGAACAGCATGGTCTTGCCGCCGACATCCTTGACCACGAGGGGCTGACCCTCATGACCGCGGAGGGCGTTGGTGCCCTGCAGCCAGATCATCTGTAGCTTGCCGACGTTCTTCGTGCTGATGTCGGCCAACGTGCTGTGGCGAGTCATAGCGAAGTCACGGCCAGGGGCAGGCCACTGGTCCGGGTCCTTCATTCTCGCAAGCGACTCCTCATCGGAGCCAGCGATAGCTTGTCCGGAAATGCCCATCATCAACGCGACGAGCCCCCCGGTTACAAGACTAAACTTCAAATAGTTCATTTCTTTCTCCTCTCCCTAGCTTACTCAGTTCACCGAAGCTGAGTTGTTTTGGTACGCGTGTCCCACTGGACCCGAATGCCTAGACGAAGACGTTCGAACCCTTGCGAGTTTGCATATAGTCAAAGTGGATATGGGAGGCAGCCTTAAAGCGGCGAAGCAATTGAACGCGCCTCGCGCCCGCCGATGTATGCGGGTTCTCTGACGACCACATCACGCGATGACACCTCACGAGGAACCGCAACCTAACGCAGAGTGGGACGCGGGTGTTATCAAAAACCCGTTGGGAAAATTCGGCCCATTCATTGCCAAGCTGCCCGCCCATAATTGCCAAATACGTTCGGTTTGCAAGTGAAAAGTTCTCGTGGCAGCAAAATCTGCCAAGTCCTTATTCTGATTGCAATGCAGCAGAGTCCGATCGGTATTGTCGAGCTTCTTCAAGGCTAGCCAAGTGTTGCGGGTAATTGTGCAGCGCGAACGCGATGAGCCTTCGAGCCATTAAAAAATTAGTGCTCATGATTAGTGCAGTCTGCAGAACATCTCCAAGACCGCGATTCGTATTGGAAAATGTCTGGTTTATTTCCGCCTACATGCCAATAGAATCAGATGATTGGTCATCGCCGTTCGCACGATTCCGCCGGAACGGCCGCTTCTGTAATTCCACTGAAGATATTCAGAATTTCGCGACGAGGCCAAATAGAAGCGCCCGGCACTCATATAAGTACCGGGCGCCTGTTAGCGTTAAGACTTCAGCCTCTATTCGAAGAGCCTGAAGACGTTCAGTTCGCCGCCTTGCGGGACCATGTTCAGGCCCGCGGCCTTGGTCATGGCCGTGGCACCGATGGCGCCGAACGGCAAGAATCGCGATATTTCACGAGGCTTCTTTGGCGCTCTTCGTCGTCGTGATCGGGAGATGCTGGATGGCGATCCGCATCAGCTCCGGCAGCGTGCGGACCCCGAGCTTGGCCTTGAGCTGCGTGCAAGTGTTGGCAACGGTCTTGTAGCTGACATGCAAATGCTCGGCGATGACGCCATAGGGTTTGCCCTCGGCGATCAGGGCGAGCGTCTGCAACTCTCGCACCGTCATCCGCTTCAGCGGATTGGCGGTGCCACGCGCCTCCATGAAGGCAACCTCGGAAGCCAGATCGTGACTGAGATAGGGCCGTCCGTCGCGCACGCGCTGGAAGGCTTTCACCAGCTCGTCGGAGGATGTGTCCTTCAACACGTAACCGGTGGCGCCAACTTCGAGCGCGCGGCTGACGATGACGGGATCGGAATGCATGGTGAAGACGAGGACCGGCGTGCGCTGATCGTGCAAACGCAAGCGGCGAATAAAGGATAGGCCGCCCAGGGCGCCGGTGCGCATGGCGAGATCGACGATGATCACGTCGGGCTTTTGCGTGCGGTAGATGCGAAAGCCGTCGCTCAGGCTTTGCGCCTGCATGATCTTTTCGACGCCTGCATCCTCCAGCAATTGGCGGGTGCCTTGGAGGACAATCGGATGGTCGTCGATGACGAGGACGCGAGTCACTTCATGCCTCCGGCAAGTTCAAGCGAAGCGGCGCGCTCTTGTGCGCGCTGAATTGGAATTTCAACATGGATGGTGGTGCCCTTGCCGATCTCGCCTTCGATCAGGCAGGTGCCGCCGAGGGTGCGGACTCTTTCCGTCATCGCGGTGAGGCCGAAGCCCTTTGGCGTTGCGGGCTCGAAGCCTTTGCCGTCGTCGCGCAAGGTCAAGCGCAGCGACGGCGTTTGCTTGGCGCCGCGGTTGCGCTCCTCGATGTCGACATGGCAGATGGCGCGCGCCGCCATGGCGGATGGCGTTGGTGATGCCCTCCTGCACCGAGCGATACAGCGTGAGATCGACATTCTCGCCATAGGACGAAGCCAGCCGTCCGAGCGAGAGACGAATTTCGGTGTCGGGGTGAGCGCGGCGGAAGCCGCCGACGAGTTCGGAAAGCAGCTCGCCCAGACTTCACGCGTCCAAGCGAACCAGGCCGGAGTTTCTTCAGGAGGGCGCGGTTCATCAGCTTCAGCCGCTCGGTGATGGCGAGAATCTCGCCGACACGCCGTGAAATTTCTCGGACGTGGGCTTGTCAGGGAATTGATCGGCGAGAGTTCTGAATCGATGACGCGTTGGCGGTGATGCCGAAGAGACAAGGCCCGGCTTCGTCGTGCAGCTCGCTGGCGATGTCGCGGCGCTCCTGCTCCTGCACCGAGATGAGTTGCTGGTAGAGGCGGCTATTCTCGTCACGCGCGGTGTCGAGCGCGCCGGACAGCGTGTTGAAGCGATTGGTGATGTGCGGCGAGCTCTTTCACTTTCGGTTCGGCGATGCGCGTTCCGTAATGACCGTCTTCGAGCGATTGCATGCCGCGCGACAGGCTCTTCAGCGGATCGAGGACGCGGCCGAGCACAATATAAAGAGTGATGAGGACCAGGGCGTCGAGAACGAGCCAGACCAGCGCGAGCGAGTAGAAATCATTCCAGGCCTCGGCGATCTCGTCGGCGGGCTCGCCGACGATGACGACGGGATCCGAACGATCGATGGACACGACGCGGACAGCACGTCCAACAAGCTGCGGCCGCACCAGCGCGGAAAACCAGCTCGGCGCCTGCGGCAGCGCGCCCTCGCTCACCTCCGGCGCAAGCACCGTGAGGTTGCCGAACGAATCCATCAGCAGGATGCGCACGTGGCGGAGCTGCTTCAGCTGCAGCGGCAGCGCTTCTCGCATCTCGCCGAGCTTATTCTGCGCCGCCAGATCTTTCAGGGTGGCAGCGACGAAGCGCTGTGCGATTTCGAGCGATGCCTCGATCTCAACACGGGTCGCGGTGCGGGTATTGAGAATGGCGATGGTGCCGCCGGCGAGTGCCGCAAGCAGGCTGATCGCACCGATCGCAACCAGGAGCTGGGTGCGGACCGGACGATCGTACCAAAGCCATTGCAATATCTGCTTCATTCTCCACACCGGAATGTGCCTCGCGGAGTACTGGTGTGACCACTTCTCGGCGAAAATGCCTGCCAACTCAAGGGCTAAGGCGTTTACGCTGCTGGCGTCTCGTAGGCCCCGACGGTTAGTCCAATGATCCGCCGCGTCTCGGCAAATACGAGTCGTAAGCCCGTTACACTCCATGACGGATAGGGAGAAATAGCAATGCCAAGCCTGGCAATAGAGTTGCCAAATGTTCCCGGTCACTATTGGGAGGCGGGCTAAAGACGCGACGCCAGACTCCGCATTAGGCTTGGCCTCGTGCAGTTCCGGGAGCGTGTCCCTAGCTCGCTCCCTGGAGCTTTTGCAGGAAGGCATTTAGGGCTCGGCCGGCCAAAACGTGGCTCTCAGTCGTCTCCTTCCGCGGAGAGTTGCGCCGTGAGCGGTTGCTTATTGCCGTCGAGGGTGGGGGTGCGACCGAAAGGCCTGCACCCCCTCAGCCTCTTGGCATTCTTCCCGGTAACTATGAGAGCAATTAGCGGCGGCGGGGCGCAAAAAAGAGAGAGCGAAATCCGGGGATTTCGCTCTCCAGTTTGATTGGCAATATATCAGGCTTGTTTAGGGAACGACTGCGACGCCCCAAGGCAGGCGGCCGACAGGGACCGACTTCTCAGGCTTCTTGCTGGCGACATCGATAATCGTCATGTCGTTGGTGAGACCGTTGGCGACGTAGAGCTTGCTGTGATCCGCCGAGAGCTCGAGATGCCAAGGCCGCTGTCCGACGAGAATGTAGTCCTTCACCTCGTAGGTCTTCGGATCGATCACGGCGACGCGATTGCCTGGCCCGAGCGCGACGAACACGGACTTACCGTCCTTGGTGAACTCGATGCCGACCGGCTGGAGCAATTCCGGCCTGACGCCGGGAACCTCGAAGCGGATCTTCTTCAGGATCTTCCACGTCGCGGTATCGATCACCGCGACCGTGCCGCCGACTTCTGACGATACCCAGACCTCCTTGCCGTCGGGCGTGAACTTGGCTTCGCGCGGCCGCGTGTCGACGAGCACATTTTGGATCAGCTTCAGCGTGGCGTTGTCGACCACATGCGCCATGCTGGTCGATTCCGAGGTGACCACGGTGTATTTGGAGTCGGGGCTGACGCCGACGCCTTCCGGCTCGACGCCGACGGGAACCTCAGCGAGAACCTCGCCAGACTTGGTGTCCATGATGGTGGCCATCGAGTCGTCCTCGTTGGCGATGTAGAGCGTACCGCCTTTGGGATCGATCGCCATCAACTCCGGATCTGGACCGGAATCGAGCTGGCGAACGACTTCGAGCTTCTTGGTGTCGATGACGTCGATGATGTCGCCGTCGCCGCAAGCCACATAGACTTCCGATCCGTCCGGACTGGCGATGATGCCGCGGGGACGCCTCGCGGTTGGGATGGTCTTGATCACCTCAAGCGTCTTGCCGTCGACGACGGTGACGGTGTTGTCCTTTTCGTTGGAGACATAGATCTGCTCCGCAAACGCGGAAACCGGGAAGGCAAACATCGCGGCGACAGTCGCGAACAGGATTTGGCGTTTCATCTCCAGTACCTTTTCTTTTTTCAGTTGGGGAACTTGCACTTGGTCTCGGGCTCGTCGTAGCCGAGGGTATCGGTGAGGTTTTTCTCGTGCAGGAAGCCCTCTTGCGGGGACATCGACACGAGTGAGCGGGCGCCGGTGATCAATAACGGCTGACGGAGCTGGTGATCCCATTTGCGGAAATTGAGGCCTTCGCCCTTGAAACCGGCGACGGTGAATTGATCGGAGAGAATGTAATTCCGCAGCGAATCGACATCGGTCTTGCTGGTGCGAGTCGCAGCCTCGCCGACGGAGCGCGCCGCGAGCCAGCCCGAATAGTCACGCTCGGTCATGACGCGCTTGGCGAAACGTTCAAACCGGTTCTGCATCTGCATGCCGGCATATTGCTCGTAAGAGCGATGCCAGGGCGTGGCGGTCAAGCCTTGGGTGCCGACCACGGGCTTCGGCTCGTTGGTGCGGTAAGGCACATATTCACCGAAAGCTTCGACGGTGTCGGCGACCCAGACCACGTCGTGATCGGCTGCGCCTTGCGTCACCGACGGCATCTGGGTCTGAATCTGCTGGTGACCGGAATCGGTGCGCGCGTTGCCGGTCTCGAATTTATAGACACGCTCTTCGACGATCTCGCCGCCGAAGCGTCCCGCCGCACGCTTGACGGCCTTGGCATATTCCTCGTCGGTGGGCGCGGTGCCTTTCAAGAGCAGCCAACGATCCCATTTCTTCCAGATCAAATATTGCGCAAGCGCGTCGGCGCGCATGGCCCAGTCGGGCGTGATGTGAAACAGGTTCGGCTTGCACTGCTCCTGGCGGAGACTCTCGTCGCTCGAACGGATGTTGAAGATGACGGCGTCCTTGGCCTCGGGCAGCGTGGCCACGGCGAGAAGATCCGGCGCCTCGAGGTCGGCGATGATCAGCTTGTCGCCCGCCGCGAGAAGCTCCTTGGCCTTGGCGGCGACGTCGCCGTCTTTCGGCACGATGGTCTCGACCAGCTCGAAATCCTGGCCGAGGAAGCGCCCACTCTTATTATTGTCGCCGATGGCGAGGCGCGCGCCTTGCACGCCGTTGTCGGTGAGGACCTTGTCGACGAGCGAGAGCGGCACCGGCTCGTCATAGGCTTTGCCGAGATAGACGATGACGGACTTTGGTCGCGGGCGGAGCGCCCGGCATCGGCGCCTCAGGCGCTTCGGTCTTATCGGCTCGGCGCGGCTTGGTCTGCCGCCGAACGCAAAGTGGCAAGGTGCGGTAGCCACGAGGAGCGCGAGCCAGATGCAGCGAACCAAGCTCAGCGCCAAAACGGGCGATGCGACGTGCTGGCGGAGCTTTGTCAGGAAAAGCGGACGGACACATAAGCAAGACGCGACAACCTATCCATTCGAGATGGGTGGCGCGAAGCTAGCCGAATGCCATGGGACAGATGTGCCAATGCTTCGTTGGCAGAATGGCAAGCCGGCCGGGAGCTATCCCCGGTCAGACTTGCTCATTGTTCCCGATGCAGATGTTTGCCGTCAGACAAAACCGACTTCCTCGCCGGTCAGGTGGCGCGCTTGCCGAAAGCGAGGATGCCGGCGACCGGAACGATGAAGCCGATGATGATTGCGGCGATGGTGAGCGCGGTGAGATTGGCATAGGAGCCACGACCGACCTCGAACAGAACGTTCAGATATTTGGTCTGCAGCTGCCCCGCCACGAGGGCGACATTCATGAGCGAGGCCATCAGCGCAAACCAAGTGGCCCGCTTCCCGGCAGGCGCATTGATGGCGACGAGGGTCAGCGCCGGGATCATGCTGAGCTCGGCGAAGGGCGAGGCGGCGGTGGTGTCGATGAAGGCGATGGTCCGGGCGCCGAAGCCAAAAGCGGATTCGGTCCATTGATCGACGCGGAGCACAAGGGCAATGCTCGGTAGCGACAGCACGGTGCCGACGACGGTCAGCCACAGCAGCACTTTGGCGATAGGCTGCCGCGTGATGACGTCGGAGAACAACCACGCGCCGGCAAGGCTCAGTCCGGCGCCGATCTGCGCGAGCGTGCCGTAGAAGCCCTCGTCGAAGCCGAGCACGTCGATGGTGAACCAGCGATAGCCCTCCCCTACCCCCGGCGCCGACCGATAAAGGAAGATCACCAGCGCCGAGTAGAGGATCCGCTTGCGGTGCACCTCGTCGAGATCCTCGGCGACGCGAGCGAGCATGAGGGCGATCACGGTCAGCGAGATGACGAAGACGATCTCCTGGCCGAACGGCACAGCAGACAGCCCGATGGTGAGCACCGTCGCACCGAATAGAAGTCCGCCGCCAAGGATGCGCCAATCGATGGGCTTCTGCGCCGCGCCGTCGAGACGCACCAGCAAGGCACCGGTCAGCGAGGTTGCAGGCACCGCGAGTCCGAGCAGGAAGACAGTCTCGTAGCTGAAGAGCTGAGCCAGCCAGCCGGAGAGGCCGGCCACCGACAAGATTCCAGACCACAAGGCGAGGCGTCCGAGCACTTGCACGAGACCGAGCTCGCGATCGATTTCAGCTTCCGGACGCGGGGTTCCGTCGGGACGTACCCGCTCGACGACCTCGGTCGTCATGGCGTCGGCGATGACGTCTTGCAGTACGACACCAACGACGATGAGGAGCTGTGCCGTCACGTAGAGCGCGTTCTTGCTCGCGAGCGTGATCCATTCTCCGGCGGCACCGGCGAGGATGATCAACCCCGAGGCGACGAGGCTTGCGCCGATCACGACATAAGCCCGCCGCTGCGAACCGAACAGCGGCACCGAATCGGCGAGCTGTCCGAACACCATCTTGATGGTCCAAGGCAGCGTCAGCCAGACGCCGATCGAAGCGAGCTCGGTAGGCGTCAAAGTCAGCGCCGACTTGATCCAAAATGCCTCGGCGATGGCGACCAGCCCCAGCGCTCCGTAGGCGTAGTAGATCATGAGCAGCGGCAAATAGCGCAGCCGCATGGCGCGAATGGGCGTGACGAGCGCGGCTTTGAGCTTATCGAGAATTGTGCGCTCGTGCGGGCTAGAGGCGGATAAAGCAGCCGTCATTCTTTCTCCCATAGCAGCCTATTGGCAGCCCTCCGTTCCGAACCCTAACAATTCGGTGAGGCTATTTGCCTCTTACTGGCCAACGGCTTGATTTTTCTCAAGGCTTTGACATGACGGCCCTGCTGGGCTTTGTCATTAAAGCCCCACTATAGGTACTCTAAGAGATGCGGAGGAATGGCATGGGTTTGAGCCTTATTCGCTTGGAGCTTGCCCGCGATCATGACTTTCCAAACGGAAGCCGGGAGCGCGGCTATGAATTTGTCGCTCCGCTCGGAGCCGACGGCCGCATCGTGGAGAAAGACTGGAAACCTTCTCGCGATCGCTGCCACGTGCGGCGCTTCTGGAACGGCGACCCCGACGAGATCGGACATCTTATCCGCAAGCCCGGCGGCTCTTGGGCCTTTCATTATGATTTGCATGGTGACCCCGATGACGAAGAGACGGGGTATCGCTTCGGCGACCACAAATTCGCGGTCGGCGAATATGTCTCGATCAAGGAGCATGATGACGTTCTACGGACCTTCAAGGTGGTCGCCGTCCAGCCGGCGGACTAACTCCGCCGGCACCCGACCGGCGCGGCGTGACTAGATGACAATCAAGAACCTCGAGTTTGCCCTCAGGCCGCGTTCACTCGCCATCATTGGTGCAAGCGACCGGCCCGGTTCGGTCGGGCAAAAGCTGACGGCGAACATTCTCGACGGCGGCTTCTCCGGCGAGATCTATCTGGTCAACGCCAAGACAGAGACGGTCGCCGGAAGGAAATGTTTCGCCAGCATCGATCAATTGCCGGAGACGCCCGAGCTTGCGGTGATTGCAACACCGCCGCCTACGCTGCCCGGCATCATCGGGGAGCTCGGCCGCAAGGGCGGGCGCGCAGCTGTCGTCATCACGGCGGGGCTCAATGCCGAACTCAAACAGGCCATGCTCGATGAGGCGCGGCCGCATTCCCTCCGGATTGTCGGACCAAACTGTCTCGGGGTGTCCGTGCCCGGTCTTGGGCTCAATGCCAATTTCGGACTGACCAAGCCGCAAGCCGGAAGCCTCGCGTTCCTGTCGCAATCCGGGGCGCTCGTTACCGGCATCGTCGATTGGGCTGCGTCACGCGGGATCGGGTTCTCCTATATCGTCTCCATGGGCGACATGGCGGATGTCGATGTCGGCGACCTGCTCGATTTCCTTGCCGCCGATGTCTCCACTGGCTCGATCCTGCTTTACCTGGAGACCATCCCCGCCGCGCGCAAATTCATGTCAGCGGCACGCTCGGCAGCCCGCGTCAAACCAGTGATCGTGATCAAGTCCGGCCGCTACGCGGAGTCGGCGAAAGCGGCGGCGACCCATACCGGCGCGCTGGCCGGAGGCGACGCCGCCGTCAACGCTGCGTTCAGACGCGCCGGTCTGGTGCGCGTCAATGAACTCGAGGAGTTGTTTGCCGCCGCGGAGACGCTGAGCTGGCTGAAGCCGCTTGCCGGAAACGAGCTCTTGATCGTGACCAATGGCGGTGGCGCCGGCGTGCTGGCGGTCGACGATCTGATCCAATCAGGCGGCAAGCTTGCGCCCTTGAGGGCCGATACGGCCGCGCAGTTAGACAAGATCCTCCCCGCCAATTGGTCGCGCTCGAACCCGGTCGACATCATCGGCGACGCAAAGCCGGAGCGATACGAGGCGGCGCTCGATGCCATCCTCGGCCATTGCGACTGCGATGCGATCTTGGTGATGAATTGCCCGACTGCGCTCGCTTCGTCGAGTGAGGCCGCGCAGGCTGTGATCGATGCGGTCAAGCGAGCCTCAGGCACGAAACCAGTTCCCCCGATCCTCACCAATTGGCTCGGCGAGGACGCAGCCCATGAGGGACGGCGCAAATTTCGCGAGGCGCATATCCCGACCTATGAATCGCCGACCGATGCGATCAAGGGCTTCTTCTATCTCTGGCATTACACCAAGGCACAAGAAGCTTTGATGCGCACGCCGCCGCGCGAGAGCGAGGGAACGAGAATCGCCGATGAAGCCGCGCGCAGCATCATGCGTGCCGCTGCCAAAGCCGGGGACAGCATGCTTTCCGCGCCCGAGGCGAAGGCCGTGCTTTCGGCATTTGGCATTCCGACGGTACCGACCAGAGTGGCCGCGACCCCGCAAGAGGTCGAGGCCATCACCAAGACGCTGCTCGAGCAAGCCCCGTCGGTTGCCCTCAAGATTCTCTCCCACGATATCTCGCATAAATCCGACATTGGCGGGGTTCGGCTGGGGTTACGCTCGCCGGAAGACGCGCGCCGGGCCGCGGAATGGATGCAACAGCGCGCGGCCGAGCTGCTGCCGAAGGCGCGGCTGGAAGGTTTCACCGTCGAGCCGATGGTGTCGCGTCCTCATGCGCATGAACTCTTAATGGGCGTCTACGAGGATCGTTTGTTCGGACCCATGATCCTCTTCGGCGCCGGCGGTACAGCGACCGAGATCATCCGCGATACGGCGGTAGCGCTGCCGCCGCTCGATGTCGAACTCGCTTACGACCTCATGGCGCAGACGCGCATCTTCAAGCTGCTCGAAGGCTATCGCGACAGGCCACCGGCAGATCTTAAGGCCATTGCCAATGCGCTGGTGAGCCTATCGCAGCTTATCGTCGACATGCCTGCCGTGAAGGAGCTCGACATCAACCCCATCCTCGCCGACGAGACCGGGGTTATTGCGCTCGATGCCCGCATTCGGATCGACCCAGCGGAGATTGAGAAGAGCGGCCCCAATCCGCTGCTTGCGATCCGGCCCTATCCAAATCAGTGGGAGAAATGGAGCGAGACCGCAGACGGCGACCGAATTCTGATCAGACCGATAAAACCGGCCGACGAGCATCTCTACGGCGATTTCGTCGCCAAGCTATCGCCGGAGGACATCCGTTTCCGCTTTCTCGCGCCGCGCAAGGAATTCTCTCATAGGTTCATCGCGCGATTCACCCAGATCGATTACGCGCGAGCCATGGCCTTCGTCGCCCTCGACAACACGCAGAAGGAGCTGCTTGGGGTCGCCAGACTGGCGGCGGATCCTGATTATATTCGAGGCGAATATGCCGTCATCGTACGGAGCGATCTCACCGGCAGCGGCATCGGCTGGGCGCTGATGAGCCACCTGATCGCCTACGCCGAGAAGGAGGGATTGCGCGAACTCGTGGGCGACGTTCTTGCAAGCAACACGCGCATGCTGGAGATGTGCCGGGCGCTCGGCTTCGAGACTGCATCGGACGCAGAGGATCGGGCCCTGTGCAAAGTCCGCCTCAGCCTTCCGCTCAAAGCCGGAGGCTGAGGCCGTCTGGTCTCGTCAGGCTTCGATGATCAGGTGCGACCTAAGCTCGTGGTCGGGGACCTTGGTGAGATCCTTCTGCAGCTCGTTGGCCACGACTTTCGCCATTGCCTTGCTAAGCTGGCCACGCAGCTCACCGAGCACGCGAGGCGGCGCCACCAAGATCAGCTCGTCGAATTTTCTCTCGCTATGTTCCTGATCGACCGCCGCGGCGACCTGGCGGACGAAATCCTCTTTCACGGCGTCATGCAGATCGTGCTTCGGCTCGACCGCGTGGCGTGCCGCGTTGGCGCTTTCCTTGACCCGCGAAGGTACATCGCGGCCAAGATCGGAGGAGCGCTGATGCATCTCGGAGGAGACGAAGCTCGACAGGGTATGAAAGTCGCCAGCATCGTCCATCGCGACAAAGCGCGCGCGGCCGCCATCGGCGATCACATAAAGTCGTTTGGGCAGTTTCATCGGTCGAACTCCTTGCATCTGCCCCTGTCATAAACGACCAGGGCCAATTAACAAACAGGTGTTGTTGCAGCCCGGTTAAGGACGATCCCGCAAACTGAGAATATAGGCGGAGAGATCGGCAAGCTCGCTCTTGTCGAGCGGAATTTGCGGCATGGGATGTTTCGGCAAGATGATCCGCGCAGTAATGGCGCCGGCGGTTTGCCCTTCCCGGTTGGCGATCTCGCGGAAGCTCGGCACGTCTGAGTTCGCGTGCTCCTGACCAGCCGAAACCAAGTGACAATTGGTGCACAGCCGCTCGGCCAGGGCCTGACCTTGAACCGGGTTGGGCGTGCCCGGAATTTGTTGGGCCAAGGCGGTCATGCTCAAGCAGAGCAGAGCAAGCCCCGTGGCGAGGCCAAAGACAGTCCCCCTGCTCATAATTATGTCGCTCTAGTTGGTGCTGGCGCCGGCGAGACGATCACGATCGAGAAGCCGCACGCGACGCGCGCCTTCCAGAGCGATGGCCCCGATTTCTTTCAACTCGGCAAACATGCGCGAGACGGTCTCCAGCGTCAACCCGAGATAGTCGGCAATGTCGTGACGCGGCATGGGCAGTTCGACGAGATCGGGTGATGCCGACCGCTCGGACATTTCGAGGAGAAATGCCGCGACGCGCTCCAGTGCGCTCTTGCGCCCGACGACGAGAAGTTGCGCCTGGGTGTGCCGCAAATCTTTCATAGCCACGTTCAAAAGTTCCTGGAAGAAGCCGATCGAACGCGTGCCGGTTGCAATCAAACTTTGCCAGCGAAACGCGACCACCTTGGTCTGCACGACAGCCTCGGCGGAGAAATGGTGAATTTCGCCCGCCTCAAAACCGAAAATATCGCCCGGGAGGTAAAAGCCGCTGATCTGACGGCGGCCATCTGGGAGCAATTTAGCGATCCGGACCACGCCGGAAATGACCTGATAGATATGGCTGAAGGCTTCGCCTTCACCATAAATCTCGGCGCCGCGCGGGTAGGTCATCGGCATGCCGGAGAGGACAGCCCAGGGGGCGGTCTCCGCCCGCTTGTCGAGCCGAATATCCGATTTGGCGAAGGGACGGAAAGTTTGGGCAATGTCGGCGTGCTGGAGCATGACGTCCTCCGGATTGACCTGATGGATTTGAGATAGGTCAAACCGGAACCCCAAGATATTCGGGCCCGCTCCTTAAGGGATTCTACGTAGGCGGGTAAGGGGCGGAAATTGCCGACTAAATCTGATCCGCGGCGCCCTCGGGCCAGAGCAGCCAGTCGCGCGCGGCTTCAATTTCATTGGGCGGGAAATAGGCGACCTCGCAATCGATGAAAGGCTCGGCCAGGGCCGACAAGGGCGAAAACCATTTCGTGTCGGTGACGATGGCGCAGCGGCTGAAATCTTTCAGGTGCCGGAGGCTGAACTTGAGATCGTGCCAGAAAGCGCCTCCGTCCATGCCCTCGAAATCATGAATAATTTCAAGCACGCGGACGCGGCCGTGCCGAGCGATGAAGGCTTCGAGCTTCTTGGCGGTGGCGTCGAATTGCTCGGTGGTGACGCGGCCGGTGATCTCGATCTCAACCGAAGCGAGATTGTCCAATTCTTTATAGGAGAGCATGGGGATCCGCCGGTCGTGTGGTCAGGAGTCGGAGTTTCCGTCACGCCGGCCATATCCGTCCAGTGCCTTTCTGATCTCCTTGGAGAGAACGCCGCCGAGCAGCGGCGTTTCCACAACATGCGTTACGCCGGCAGCCCTGGCGCGCTCCATCAGCCGTGGCGTCCTTTGCCCGACCATCAGCACAACCGGCACGCTCAAATCCGGGATGCCGGCGGCCAATTTCGTGAAGACATCTTGATCGAGCACCAGACAGCCGGGCTTGTGGGCGGCCGCCAGCGGAAGGAGCGAGCGCTCATCGCAAAGCCTCGCGCTATAGCCCTCTAATTCAAGGGAAAACCGCAGGGAATCCGCAAGAACCGCATCCCCTACCCCAATGAGTATGTTTCCGGCTTCCGACACTCTCGCCCCTCCTTCGAACATACCGAGCTAGGGTAGGGAGATTTCGGAGTGCCACTTTGAGCTGTATCAAAAAGTCTTAGAAGCGTTAGTCCGCGGGCGAAGCAAGGAGCGCCATGCGAACAAGCTCGGAAAGGCTGCCGGCCTCCATTTTGGCCATCAGATTGGCGCGATAAACTTCGACCGTGCGCGGACTGATGCCGAGGTCTCTGGCGATGGTTTTGTTCGGCTTGCCGGCGACGACGCCGTCGAGCACTTGCCGCTCGCGAAGCGACAACGTGGCCAGCTTCGCGGTGACGGCCGCGCTAGTGTCAGCGTGCTTGCTCTTTTGCGTGGTCCGCTCCTCTGCGGCACGGACGGAAGCGAGAATCACACTCTCCTCGAACGGCTTCTCGATGAAATCGATGGCGCCGGCCTTCATCGCCTCCACCGCGAGCGCGATGTCGCCCTGACCAGTGATCACGATGGCGGGAATTTCGATCGAGCGAGCCTTCAACTCGCGCAACAGCTCGACGCCGGTCATCTCCGGCATGCAGACATCGGTGATCAGACAACCCTCTTGCAATCCATTGAGCGCGCTCAAGAAGGACGTGGCCGATTCGTAGACACGAACCGGAATACCCGCCGTGCTCAACATGAAGGCGAGCGACTGCCGCACGGCCTCGTCATCGTCGACGATATGGACGACGAAATTATCCGACATCGGCGGGCGCCTGCATGATCGAGGGTTCAAGGGTGAAACGGAACAGCGTGCCGCCGCCAGGATTGGGCTCGGCCCAAAGCTCGCCGCCATGCGCCTCGATAATCCGCCGCGAGATGGAAAGACCGACGCCCATACCGGTGGGCTTCGAGGTCACGAAGGGCTGAAACAGCCGGGGCTCGATCTCCTTGTCGATGCCGCAGCCGGTATCGGAGACGCTGACCTCGATCATGCCATTCTCTGAGAGGCCGGTCTTCACCACAAGTTCCTTCCGCTCTGAGTTCTGCATGGCTTCGATGGCGTTGCGGATGAGATTGAGCAGGACCTGCTGGACTTGCACTTTCTCCACGAGGACGGGACCGACATTCGTATCCCAATGAAACACCGCTTTTACGCCCTGCTCGCGGGAACCGACAAGGGCGAGCGCGCTCGCTTCCTCGACCAGCTTGTTAATATTCTCAGGGCGCCTCTCAAGCTCGCCGCGCGCCACGAATTCGCGCAAGCGCCGGATGATATCGCCGGCGCGGAGCGTCAATTTGGTGGCCTCGCCGAGAGCGTCGCTGACTTTCTTGGCATTGGGCTGAGCGAGTCCCTCGAGAAGCCGCAAGCTGCCTTGCAGATAATTGGCGATGGCCGAGAGCGGCTGGTTCATCTCATGCGCCAGGGTCGAGGCCATCTCGCCCATCGCGGTCAGGCGCGACAGCCGCGCCAATTCGGATTGCAGCTCTTCCAATTGCTGCTCGCTTGCTTGGCGCTCGGTGAGGTCGCGAATGAAGCCGGTGAAGAACCGGCGGTCGCCATAGCGCACCTCGCCGACCGCGAGCTTGATGGGAAAGGTCGAGCCATCTTTGCGCAAACCCGTGACGACGCGGTCGATGCCGATGATCCGCTTCTCGCCGGTGGTGAGGTAGCGATGCAGATAGCCGTCATGCTCCTCGCGAAATGGCGTGGGCATGAGAATCTTGACATTCTTGCCGACGACTTCCGCTTCGGTGTGCCCGAACAGTCGTATCGCGGCGGCATTGAAGGACTGAATGATGCCGCTCTGGTCGATCACCACGGTGGCGTCTGGGACCGTGTCGAGGATCGATTGCAGATGCGCCTCGCGCGATTTGAGGCTGCGCGCATTTTCCTGATAGCGGGTGCGGGCTTTATGCAGCTGCTTGCCGAACAGCGCGATGACGACACCGACAGCCGCAAACAGAACGGCTTCCGCGATCGGCGCGTCGTCGGCGTCCGCGCCCGCTCCTATATATAAGACGCCGAGGATGAGGCTTGCGGCCGTGGCGAACAGGCCGGGCCAGAGACCGCCCAGCCCAGCCACAACCAGCACGGCTGGGATAAAGAGGATGAAGGGCGCGTCGTGTCCGAGAATGGGCGAAAGCGCGAGACGAACGGCAAGCATGATGAAGACGGCCGCCAAGGCGAGCACATAACGAAGTATTGGGCGCGCAGGATCGGCGAAGGCCCGCTTCAGTTTCTCGATGGCGTCATGCAATTTCGGTCTGGTCCCAGCCAATAATTGCCGCGAGGCCGCGCGATGCGGCCCGCCGGGACCGGATCAAAGCGCCCGGGCATGCTGTCAAATGGTGTCACCCTCGCAGTCATCAGATCCAAAAGAGAGGGACCGCAATGGAGACCATTAACCCAAATAAGGCCGGACTTGCGTTAGGCGCATTGCTCGGCGGCTGGCATCTGGTGTGGTCGCTCCTGGTCGCGCTTGGGGTGGCGCAGGCCGTGATCGATTTCGTTTTCTGGATGCACTTCATCAAGCCGATCTACATGATCGAGCCGTTCGAGCTCGCAAGAGCGTTCATCCTCGTGGTGGCGACTTCGAGCTTCGGCTACATGCTCGGCTTTGCCTTCGGCTTGTTGTGGAATCGCTTCCGCCGCGTTAGTGCATCATGAGGACGGGCAGCGTCGCATGGCGGAGCACATATTGGGTGACGCCGCCAAAGGCCCATTCCTTCCAGCGCCGGTGGCCATAGGCGCCCATGACCAGCATGCCCTTCTTGGCAGAGCTCGCCTCCTCCAGCAGCGCCGCGCCAACATCGCGGCCGCCGCATTCGACCCGCGAATGCTCGACCTCGAAGCCGGCACGGTCCAGATAGTCGGCCATGACCGGTAAAGACTGATCTTCTTCCTCGTCGCCTTCGGTCACGGCAATGAGGCGAACGCGCTTCGCGGTGGCGAGGAACGGCTTGGCGGCGGTGACCGCGCGCGTCGCCTCGCCATTGTCCTTCCAGGCGATGACAACCGTCTCGCCGAAACGCGCCGACTGTGCCTTCCGGCACCGCAAGCATGGGCCTGCCGGAATCGAACAGCGCCGCATCGCGCGCGGTCGCCCAGAAGGAGGATTGCGAGGCCTCGATAGTGGGCAGCACGGTAAAGTCGGAGACCCGCGCGCGCATGGCGACGGTCGGACCGATCAAGCCTTCGATCGAGCAGAACTCGATCGCGACTCCGGAAGACTTCACCGCCTTGTCGCACCAGCTCTTGGCCTCGCCCTTTTCGAAGGCGACCTGTTCCGAGCCGGTGTTGATCAATTCCTGAAAATAATAGGGGCTGAGCTCGGTCGCGTAAGGCAGCCGCTGCCAGGCCGCGAGACAGGGATGCAGCACCTCGAGCTCGGCACTGAACTGTTTGGCGAGTGTGAGCGCGGCCTTCACGCAAGCCGGACTCGTTCCGCCTTGATCGATGGGAAGCAGAATTCTGACCAGCTTCATGGAGCGACCCCGCCCTCGATTCTATTCGCGGCCTTTCAAACTCAGGATATAGGCCACGACGTCAAGTGTCTCTTGTTTCGTCAGCACGATGTTCGGCATGGTCGGATGCGAGGTCTGCATCCAGACGGTGAGCGCGGTGCCGGTCATGCCCTTCTGGTCGGCAACCTCGCGGAAGCGCAGCGCTTGCGGTAAAGGCGACGGCTCGGCGGAAATGCCGTGGCATTTCGAGCAGATGCCTTGCGCAATGTTGAAGCCGGCTTGCGGGTCGCCGGGATCCTGGGCAAGCGCGGCGGAGGCCGACGCCATAAGGATGGCGAAGCTCAAGATAAGACGCGACATGGCCTACTCCTCTATTGACCGGGAATTGCCTCGTTCAGCGGTAGACCGCCATCTGAACCCTGTAATTGACGGGGGTCAATGTTGGAAGGGCGGGGTTATAAGCCACGTTGCACGGCCTCGGCGTCATTCCCGAGCATAGCGTTCTGCGCGACCGCGTTCCGGTCTACCGGTATGACACCAAGAATGGGTGGCGTTACTGAGCGGAGGCATGGCTCGCGGTCTTGGCGGCGCGGACCAATTGCAGGAACTCGGAGCGATAGCCGAACGGATCGGCGCCCTTCGCGGCCTGGCCGATCTTGAGCACGTCGTCATAAGCGAACTTGCCGGTGTATTTGCCGCCGCGAAGCAGCTCGCCGAAGCCGGCAACGCTGGTCGCGAAGCGTGCGTCCTCGGGCGCCGCATCGAAGCTCGCGACTTCCGAGGCGCGGTCGATCGGCACGGTGATCAGCGTGCTGGTGTCGGATTTCGGCAGTTTGTAGCGGATCTTGACGAAGCCGTACTCGCCGCTGTTCGGCGCAGGAGGTCGAGGCAGCCGGCGCGGGCGCGGCGCCATAGCGCAAATCTTCGTTGACGCGCGGGCCGGTCACCGGAACGATTTCGTAGAGCGCGGTCACGGTCTGGCCCGAGCCGACTTCGCCGGCATCGACCTTGTCGTTGTTGAAATCCTCGCGGTTGAGAAGCCGGGTTTCGTAGCCGATCAGGCGATATTCGGCGACGGTCGCCGGATTGAACTCGACCTGGATCTTCACGTCTTTGGCGATGGGGAAGATCGTCGAGGTCGACTCTCTCGACCAGCACCTTCCGCGCCTCGTTGATGGTGTCGATATAGGCGGCGGCGCCGTTGCCGTTCTGCGCGAGCGTCTGCATCAGCGCGTCGTTGTAATTGCCCATGCCGAAGCCGAGCACGGAGAGGAACACGCCCTTGCCGCGCTCGCGCTCGATATAGCCCTTCAGCTCGTCCCTGTCGGTGATGCCGACATTGAAATCGCCGTCGGTGGCGAGGATGACGCGGTTGACGCCATTGGCATCGAAATTCTGCTCGGCGAGCGCGTAGGCCTGGCGAATGCCCTCGCCGCCCGCCGTGCTGCCGCCGGCGCCGAGACTATCGATGGCCGCGAGGATCTTGGATTTGTCCTTCGCCTCGGTCGGCTCCAGCACCGTGCCGGCATCGCCGGCATAGGTGACGATGGCGACGCGATCCTTCGGGTCGAGCTGATCGACCAGCATGCGAGAGCGATTGCTTGACGAGCGGCAGACGATTGGGGCCGTCCATCGAGCCAGAGCTATCGATGAGAAAGCACGAGATTGGCGCGCGGGCGGTGAGCTGCTTGCACCTCGTAGCCCTTGATGCCGATGCGGACGAGCTTGCGGCCCTCGGCCCAGGGACTGGGGAACACGGAGACATTGGTGCTGAAGGGCTGATCGGCGGAAGACGGCGCCTTGTAGTCATAGGGGAAGTAATTGATCAGCTCCTCGGTGCGCACCGCATCGGCTTGCGGCAGGACATTCTGATTGAGCTGGCCGCGCACGAAGGAATAGGACGCGGTGTCGACATCGATGGAGAAGGTCGAGACCGGCGCCTCGCGCACGATCTTGAAGACGTTCTGGGTGACATTCTCGAACTGGTCGCGGCCGATCGGCTCTGCTGGCGGCATCGGCTCGGGGATGGCGCGTCATAGCCGTACCCGCCGATTGCACGTCCGGATGCCGGCGCTTCTTGCATACTGTCCGGAAAGTGCCGCCGCTGCGCTTCATTCGCAACTGCTCGGCGGATTGAGGCGCTGCGCTTGCAGCCAGCGCATCCTGCTCCGGCTTTGCGGGCGACGGCGGCGCGGCTTCCGTCACTGTGGTGGGCGCGTCGGTCTTGGGCTTGGCCGGGAACATCTCGCCCGGCGTGGCGACCGGCGGAACGCCAATCGCGAGTTCGATTGTCGTGATGAGGCTGGCTCTGGGCGACGCCAGAGTTGGGCTTCGTTCATGTAAACCCAGGTCAGAGACCCGGCGATGAGGAACACAAGACTGGCGGCGATGGCAGGACGGGCATGCAGCATAGAACTCTCCTCCGCGGCCGAGTGGAATTGGCCGTCTGCTGCATGAGACGCGTGTCCGCCCGCTTTCCTTGGCGGGGTTTCGAATTTTTTTCGTCGAAGCGACCAAGCGCGCGGGCGAGCGCTCTTCTCCCTCGCGGTTTCAGAGGGTTGAGGCGCTTCCGGCAAATGCCCTCGCATGTCGTTGTCAGGGGCCATCTTGGCCTCCTTGCTCAGTCTTCCCGGCCATCAATCGCCGCACTTGATGCAGCCGCCAGGAGATGGTCGATTCCGCCACGCCAAGCGGCCTCGCCAGCCTCCTTGTGCGTCATGTCCTCGCCGGCGACGAGGATGACCGCGTCGCGCAACGGCGGATCGAGACGGGCAATGGCGCTTGCGAGCCAGACACGATCATGAAGGACGCTGCCATCGGAACCGCCAGCTAAATCGTTCATCACAGTTAGGTCGTTGCGGAACTTCGTCAAGGTCGCGCGGCGGCGATGATGATCGCGACAGGCATTAACGACGATGCCGCTGAGCCAGGTGGTGAATTTCGCCTCGCCTTTGAAACTGTCGATCTTCTCGACCAGGGTGCAGCAGACATCTTGGGCGATGTCGTCGGCGTCGGTGGCCGAGCCCGTCATGCGCCAAGCGATGCGGTGGATGCGGTCATAGTGGCGGCGGAGCAGAGTTTCGAACGCGGCACGGTCGCCGGCGCAAGCGCGTTCGACGAGGTCGCGGTCAGGATCGGGGACTTCGGCTGGCGCAAGCGACGCGTCCTGGAGGAGAGGCAACGGCGCCGCGAGCGCGGGCTCGATCGCGTCGTTAGCAGCAGATGGGCTGTGACCAGTTTTCACGGCCACGCATCCTCTTCGAGCACTCGGCGCATCGACTTAGATGAGAGGATTGTGACCGTAGCTTGGCCGGGGTAACGGGCCGGTCAGATGCGCAGGCGGTCGATAGATGTTTAACGGCTGAGCCATGCGCGCCAGCCGCCGAACGCGGTAATGTCCTCGGCGCCGCGAACGGCGTGGGACTCGCAGAGAAATCCTTGCACGGTGCGCCCGTCTGCGAGCGTCAGGGTGCCAATGCCGAGCGGCGATGGGATGAGAGCCACGAATGAGCCGAAAGCCCCCTCGTCCATCTCCCAAATCTCGACCTCAATGTTGCCGGCGCCGGTGCCGTCGAACACAAGGCCGGGCTTTGGCGGCGAGGTGTTGGCGAGGGCATAGAGCCGATAGCCGGCGGCAGTTCGGGTGGTCTCCAGCAATGTGGCGTTGCGTTCGACAAGCTGGGAGTTGAGAGGCTGGCCGGAGAGATGCGCGCCGACAACCGCGACCTTGATGGAGTTTGCGGGAGTCCCCTCCGCAAATACGGGCGGCGTGCATGACAGAGGAGATGACGTCGCACCGAGCGGCACATCGCCGAGCGATCTGTGCAAAGCGTCGCCAACCGAGGCCAAGCATGCCGTCGGAGAGCGCAGGTCCGATCAGGGTCACACCAAAGGGAATTCCATCGGACCGGAAACCCGCGGGCACGGCGAGCGCCGCGAGGTCCATGAGGTTGACGAAATTGGTATAGACGCCGAGGCGGGAGTTGAGCTCCACCGGATCGGCCAGCATCTCGGCGATGGTGAATGTGGTGGGCGCCGTCGGCAGCAGCAGCACGTCCATCTTCGCCCATTCGGATCTCGGCCGCGCGGATCAGATCGGCGAGCCGGTAGAATGCCTGGAACGCGTCGACCGCCGTCTTGTCTCGCGCGCCGAGCATGATGGAGCGCACGACGGGATGGATGGCATCGGGGATTTCGATGCGACAAGGTCGCCGACGGCGGCGAGGCGCTCGGCGACCCACGGGCCCGCGTAGAGCATGGCTGCGGCTTGCGCGAAAGGGCGTAATCGATGGGAATAATGTCGGCGCCGAGTGCCGCCGATCCGGTCAATGCGACAGCGCGGTATAGCGACTTGTACTGCGCATCGCCGAAGAACGGGATGTCTGCTTGCGGAACGCCGACACGAAGTCGTTCGGCGCTGCATCAATGGCGAAGCGCGGCGCGCCCGGTCGCGCGTAGGCGTCGTCCGCGTCGAAGGCGATCGCCGTCGACGCGACACGCGCGGCATCCGCGACGGTCAGCGCGAAGATCGAGACGCCATCCTGCGTCCGACATGCCGGCACCACGCCGCGCGTGCTGATCAGGCCCTTGGTCGGCTTCAGCCCGACGATATTGTTGAACGCCGCCGGCACGCGGCCCGAGCCGGCCGTGTCGGTGCCGAGCGCGAAAGACACGAGCCCCGCGGCTACGGCGACGGCCGAGCCGGAGCTCGAGCCGCCGGAAATATAGTCGGGGTCGAAGGGCAGGCGGGATGCCGTAGGGCGAGCGGGTGCCGTTGAGGCCGGTGGCGAATTGATCGAGATTGGTCTTGCCGATCAGGATCGCGCCGGCTGCTCCAGCCGCTCGACGACTGTGGCGGAGCGTTCGGGGACGTAGGCGAATTCGGGACAGGCGCCGGTGGTCGGCGAGCCCGGCGACGTCGATATTGTCCTTGACGGCGAAGGGAATGCCGTAGAGCGGGCCGCGGGGAGCGCCGCGCTCGGCGATTGCCGTGCATCTTCTTCGACCAGCGTGATCCAGTCCGGCCGCACGCCTTTTCGCTCGGATGCGGGCGTAGACCTCGCGGACGATCGGCCGGCGTGGCGTCGCCGTGCGCGTAGGCCGTCGAGCATTGGCGATGTCGAGAGAGATCGTCATGCGCGCTCCGCTCGCATGACGATGAGGGCTTGGCCCGGGGCTGACGGCGCGGCCTTCGACGCAGCGCATCTCGTGCACGAGCCCGCCGACGGTGCGCGACCGCCATCTCCATCTTCATCGATTCGACGACGATCAGGGTGTCGCCTCCGCGACCCGCGACCGGGTTCCACCAGGACCTTCCAAACACTGCCGGGCACCGGGCTTTCGATCGGGTGGCGACGTCCGGCAGGAAGCTCGCACCTCGTCCCGGCGTCGCTTGTCTGATGGCGTCGGCGCTGGGCTTTATCCGAGGTCTGCCCTCGACCGCGGCGTTCAGCGTCGAAGGCTGCTTGCTGCCTGCGCACTTGAAGCCCTCCGATGCTTTCGAAGTTGGTCGGCAGGAAGCGTCGTAGTCGCGAAAGCTTGAGGTCGTGGGTTCGATTTCAATGCTGCATCGGCCCGCCAAAAAGCCGTCGCGGAAGGTAACCAGTTCCTCGGGCGAAACGGGATAGAACTGAACCTGGTCGAAGAACCTGAGAGCCAGGGGGTCTTCTTTGCTGGAAGACGCCGGTTTTTCGCGGTAGGTATTCCAAACTTGGCACGTCCGGCCATACAATTGGTATCCGCCGGGGCCCTCCATGCCGTAGATGCACATGTAGGCGCCACCAATTCCCACCACGTTGTCGGGAGTCCAGGTGCGCGCGGGATTGTATTTTGTCGTAACGAGGCGATGGCGGGGATCAATCGGCGTCGCGACAGGGGCGCCCAAATAGACGTCGCCAAGGCCGAGCACGAGATACTTCGTATCCCAGATGATGCGCTCCAACATCCGCGACGCTTTCGAGCCCGTTGATGCGGCGTATGAACTCGATGTTCGATGGACACCAAGGCGCATCGGAGCGCACGCCACCAACAGCATTCTTGTTGATGGTGAGTTGCACGGCCTCATCGTTCCAGATAATGGCAGCCGTACCAGCCGAAGAATCGACTTCCATGTCGGACAAATCGCCGAGGCGATCCTCGATCCATTGAAGCGCATCGAGCAGTGCGTCGAGCGGCAAGATGCGGGTCGTGGTGGATCTGCAGCGAGCGGATGCCGGGTGTCTGATCGATGATTTCTTCCAGACCTTCAAAGCCGATGGCGCGGCCGACCGCCTGCATCAGTGCATGCACGCGGAAGCGGAGCTTGAAGTCGAGGACGATCGGACCGTATTCGATCAGGGAGATAGGCGTCACCAGCGCGACGATAGGAGACACTCGGCCGGTCTCCGCGACCACGGAACGCGACGATGCAGTCGTCGGCACCGTGTCGTGACGGAGAAACTCTCGGCGATGAATTTTCTGTGAGCGTGGCGATCTCGGCATCTTGCTTCGCGAGGAGCCGCGCGGCCTCGGCGGGGGGTAAGACGGATGAACCGGATTTTGTCGCCGGGGCGGAGCTGGCCCAGTTTCCACAACTCCGCATTCACCACCACGATGGCCGGACAGACGAATCCACCCAGGCTGCGGACCGTCCGGACCAAGGATGACCGGCATGTCACCGGTGAAGTCCACGGTGCCAATGGCGTAGGCGTTGTCGTGGAAGTTGGAGACGGATGGAGTCCGGCCTCGCCGCCGCGGTCGCGCCCATTCCCTCTCGGGCCGATGGGACTAAACGCACCGGTTCGGCTGGAGTTGTAGTGCACTTCCCATTTCGCGTCGAAGAAGGTGTCGATGTCTTCGTCGAGGAAGAAAATCCGGCGCGCCGTGCGGTCCGTACATGACGCGCATTTTCCATTGGTCGTGTATTGCGGGGCGCAGCTCGTCTGCCAGAGTGCGCACACTCGCGGTGTGTTGCTGTCCGACTGGAGCCAGGTGTAGTACATCCGCCACGCGCAGCGCGCGTCCTGCATGGCCACCAAACTGGCCGAGCGTGAAGGTAGATTTCGAGCCGAGGGTAATCGGGGCACGTGGAAGCCGCCGGCAACGGCCAAGTAGGCGCGCGCGCCCGGACCACTGATCTTGCCGAGACTGAGTACCTGCCCGGCCGTGATGGCGACTACCGTGTAAGGCAGCAGGGACTCCTCGCCATCAAGCCGCGCCTCGATAGCGGCACCGCTTAAAACGACCTGTGTGGCGCGATTGAATTTCAGGGTCGGGCCATTCATGGTGATTTCCAGCGCGGCCGCATCGGCACTGTTATTCAGCAGGCGGTTGGCAAGGCGGAACGAAAGGGAATCCATGGGACCCGAAGGCGGTACACCAACGTGCCACAGCCCCGTCCGTCCCGGGTAGTCCTGCAAGGTGGTTTGGGTGCCGGCAACCAGCACCTGGACGGTAGCAGGGTGAGAAGGTGAACTCCGCCAGGCTGCGCGTCAGCAGTTCGCCGCGCTGGCAGGGCTCGTCTGCACAGAATTTCTTGCAGGTACGCCAGGTTGGTCTCGATACCGTAGATTTCAACTTCTGCCATGCGCGGGACAGTCCCTGCAGTTACTGCTATACGGTTCTGCGCATGCACAATCACTTTCGCCAGCATCGGGTCGAACAGCGTCGGCACTTCGATGCCCGACTCTATCCAGTGATCAATGCGCAAACCGTCAGCCTGCGGCCAGCTGACCGAGGACAACAGCCCGGCGCAGGGACGAAAATCCTGGCTGGGATCTTCCGCATAGATGCGCACTTGCACGGCATGACCGACCGGCGTCAATGCCGCCTTTAACGTATCCAGATCGCGCCAGTTCACCCGCCGCCTGTTGCAACATCCACTCCACCAGGTCGACGCCCACCTCTTCAGTCACGCCGTGCTCAACCTGCAGACGGGTATTCACCTCGAGGAAATAGAATTGCGCGCTGTCCGCGTCGTAAATAAATTCCACCGTGCCGGCATTGCGTAGTTTACCGCAGCGGCGGCCATCAGGCGCTCTGCCGTCGGTGCAGTTGACGCCGGGCGGACTCAGACAGGTTAGGCGCCGGCGTCTCCTCGATGACTTTCTGGTTGCGGCGCTGGGCGGAGCAATCGCGCTCGCCCAGTGCAATCGCCTTGCCTGGCCGTCGCCGAAGATTTGCACTTCGATATGGCGGGCGTTGGCGATGTACTTTTCCAGGAATACGCCGTCGTTGGCGAAGTAGTTCGCGCCAGGCGCCTGACGCTGTCCCAGGCGGAGCGCAGCGCCGGGGCTCCGCACAGACCTGCATGCCGATACCGCCACCGCCGGCGGTGCTCTTCAGCATGACCGGGTAGCCGACATTCGCGGCCCAATCCACTGCCGCGTCGATGGATTGCAACAGCGGAGAGCCAGGCACCAGCGGCACCCGGCGCGCTCGGCGGCATCGCGCGCCTGGTGTTTCAAGCCGAACAATTCCATCTGCTCGGCGGTGGGACCGATAAAGACCAGGCCCTGCGCTTCGCAGCGCGCGACGAATTGGTGTTTTCGCTGAGAGGAAGCCGTAACCGGGATGAATCGCCTGCGCACCGGTATCCACGCGCGCCTGCAGCACCTTGTCCATATCCAGATAGGTTTCTGCCGCGGAGCCGCCCCGAGGCTGATGGCGCTGTCCGCGTGCTGCACATGCAAGGATTGCGCATCAACCTCGTTGTACACGGCCACCGACTTGATGCCGAGCCGCTTCAGGGTTCGAATGATGCGCGTGGCAATAGCCCCGCGATTAGCAATTAATACCTTGCTAAACATTTCGTTCTATTCCGCACAGTAGGCTGTTAGTCCCAGATCAGGATCTCGATCGGGGTTGGGTTGTAGGCATTGCAGGGGTTGTTCAGCTGCGGGCAATTGGAGATCAGCACGATGACATCCATGCTGGCGGTCAATTCCACGTACTTGCCCGCGTCGCTGATGCCGTCCGCAAACGTCAGGCCACCGTCCGGCGTCACCGGCACGTTCATAAAGAAATTGATGTTGTGGGTGATGTCGCGCTTGCTCATGCCAAACTGTTCGTTCTCGGCAACCGCGAGCAGCCAGGAATCGCGACAGGCGTGCATGCAGCGTTTTTCCAGTGCGTAGCGCACCGTGTTGGACTCCGTGGCGCAGGCGCCGCCGAGCGTGTCGTGGCGACCGCAGGTATCGGCCACGATCTCCAGCATCGGATTGCCTTCGTTACTGAGCAGCACGCTGCCGGCGGTGAGATACACATTGCCCTGCTCGCGAATGGTATCGATCGCGCTGTAGCGCTCGCTGGTATCGTGCGCGTTGTAAAACAGGGTGTCCGCCGCCTGGTTGCCTTCCAGGTCGAGTATGCGAATCGTCTGGCCCTGCTTCATGGGTCGCAGGTAGTAGTCGCCTGCCTCCACGACTTCGCGATAGACCGCGTGCTCCGGCAGTAATGTGCTCTCTTTAATCATGGTGCTTCTCCGCCATCATCTATCGACCGCCCAGGTCCTGGCCCAGGGTGTAGAGTTCGGTATTCCTGAAGCCGCGCCGGTTTTCCGGGCAATGGTTTTTGCACAGGTCGTCATCGGCCACGGCCGCGCTCGAGCGGATCTGGAAGCTGACCGGCTTTCTCGGATACTCGGTCGCCGGATTCAGCGGGTGGGGACAGGTGTGGAATACCACCAGCGTATCCATTTCAAAACGCAGGTCGATAAAGCTCCCCGCCCTGGCGGCTGCGGTATCGAACTGCAGCGTGCCCGATTCGTCGACGGACACCTTGCTGAACAGGTTGAGGTTGGCCGCCAGATCCTTTTTCCCAGGCCGTACTTGGCGACTTCAACGAGGAACGAGTCGTAGCCGTTCAGCTGCCAGTCATTGCGGTATTGCTGGTAGCGTCGCTCGCCCCATTTCTGCGCAACGATTTTCTTCGTGGTATTGCCGCACACGGTGTCATGCCAGCCGGCGGTATCTTCGACAATGGAGCAGAACACGCGCCCCATATCCGAATAGAGACAATTGCCGCGCGTCAGCTTGAACGTGTGCTGGCATTTGAGCGTATCGGGCGCGTTATAGCGCTCCAGCAGATTGGTGGGGTTGTAGAACAGCATGCCGACATTGGCGCCGCCTTCCATATCGGTGAGCTTGAGGCGGCTGTTTCGCCACATCACCAAAAGCCCACGCTTCCCGCCGGGAAGCGTGTCTGACGTGATCGGCGTCATCACGACACTTTCTCTGGCGCGAATTTGGGTTTGTCGATGAAGGGATGAACCTGCGGACTAGAGCGCCGCCAGCAGTTGCAGTTGCCCGGTGATGACGCCGCGCAGGGTGATCATCTCGTTGGCGATCTCCTGCAGGGTGCGGGCCGGCCCCTGGACCAGGATCACTTCCATGGTCTGGTTGTTCATGAGATGCACGTGCAGCGAGCTGATGACTCGTCGATGTACTGGTATTGCAGGTCGGCCAGCTTCTTCTGCAGGCCGCGCGTCAGGCGGGTCGTAGAGCAGGGTGATGGTGCCCACCATGACGTCGTTGCCGAGCGTGCGCTTGTGCTCGGCGAGCTGTGTGAATTGACCATGTCGCCGATGGCCTGGGATCGGCTGCCGAAGCCGCGGCGCGCCACCATGCGGTCGAGTTCCGCCAGCAGCTCGGCGGGCAGCGAGATGCTGATGCGGCTGACCGGCCGTTGTGTTGCATGCGCTGCTCATGCTTCGATCGTTCGCTCGCGCGTCAGAACATGTGGCTGTAGCGCTCGATCTCCCACGGGCTGACCGTGAGGTGATAAGCCTCCCACTCGGCGGTCTTGTAGCGGATGAACTCATCGCGAAGCTCCTTCCCTAACGTCTTCTCCACCAGCGGATCGGCGGCGAAGGCCGCGACCGCTTCTTGCAGGGTTTGCGGCAGGAAGTCGATCCTGCGGTCGCGCCGCTCGGCGTCCGAGATCATATACAGATTGTCCTCGTTCGGCTCGCCCGGATCGAGCTTCAGTTGACGCCTTCGAGGCCGGCAGCGAGGGCGAGCGTGGCGGCGAGATACGGATTGACCGCGCCGTCGGCGTTGCGCGATTCGCAGCGCCCGCCGCCCATCGGCACGCGCACCGAGTTGGTGCGGTTGTTCGAGCCGTAGGAATTGAACACCGGCGCCCAGGAGAAATAGCTCATGCCGCCCTGGCGCACGAGCCGCTTGTAGCTGTTGACGGTCGGCGCGAACGCCGCGCACAGCGCGCGGCCGTGCTTCAGGATGCCGCCGATGAAGTGGTAGCCGGTCTCGGTCAGTCCGAGCCCGCGCGGGTCGTCGCCGGGCGCGCAGGCGAACAGGTTCTGTCCGGTCTTGAGATCGCGCAGCGACATGTTGAAATGCGCGCCGGTGCCGGTCTTGTCGGCGAAGGGCTTCGGCATCATGGTCGCGATCAGGCCCTGTTCCTTGGCGTAGTGCTTGGCCATGTAGCGGAAGAAGATGAAGCGGTCGCACATGGTCAGCGCGTCGGCGTATTTGAAATCGAACTCGTACTGGCCGTTGCCGTCCTCGTGATCGAAGGAATAGAGGTCCCAGCCGAGGTCGTTGATGCAGGTCGCGACCTTGTCGAGCCAGGTGAAATTGTCGAGGAAGCCGCGCACGTCGTAGCAGGGCTTGGTCAGTTTGTCGTCCGGGTTCGGGACGGACAGCGTACCGTCGGCGTTCTTCCTCAGCAGGTAGATCTCGCATTCGATGCCGAGGTTGAAGCCGAGACCCATGGTCGGCGGCCTGGCTCCTGCATGGTCTTCAGCGCCACGCGCGTGTTCAGCGCATAGGGCTTGCCCTGGAAGATGTTGTCGGCGGGCATCCAGGCGACCTTGGGCTCCCAGGGCAGCTGGATGATGTGGTCGAGATCGGGCACCGAGGTGATCTCGTCGTCGTTCGGCTCCTGGCCGAGGCCGTCGAGCGCATAGCCGGTGTAGCGCTCCGAGCCGTGGGCCATGTGCTCGAGGTGGTCGATCGGCACGACCTTGCCCTTGGGCACGCCGTGGATGTCGACGTAGGCGCCGATGCAGTATTTGACGCCTTTTCCGCGCAAGGCCTCCTGAATGCGCCTGATCTCTTCCGCCGAGTACATGGAACAACTCCTTCGTTTACCCGAACGTGCTGAAATAGGAATGGTCGAGCGGCGGTGTTTCGCTCAGGCCGCGTTGAACGAGGGCGCTCAGATCCTCGACCATCCAGTCGAACCACAGTGGCCCTTGTCCGCGGACGCCAGGCTCGGAGTGCCGGTGACGCCGTTGGCGCTGGTGCGATTGACGGGATGGGCGAAGACGAGTTGCCCAGTGCGGTCGGGATCGTCGGCCGCGGCGATCTTGTCCGCGCGCACATAGTCCGGCGCGATGGCCAGCATCAGCGAGGTCTCGGCGTCGTTGGCGTGCCAGTCGTCGGCGTCGGCGAAATGGCCTTGCGCACGCGCGCGCTCATGGTGCCGGAATTGAACAGCGCGACCATCAGGTCGTCGTGTTCGGCGCGCAGCATTTCCAGCGCGCAGCGCAGCGGCGCGGCGTTGGTGACATGGGCGTTGACGATGAACAGCCGGCGCACGCCGCTGTGATAGGCCCAGTCGCCGATCTGCTTGACGAGTTCGATCAGCGTGATGGGCTGAAGCGCGAGCGTGCCGGGCCAGCGGCGGCTGTGGCCGAGCGAGCAGCCATAGGCGAGCGTCGGCAGCATGGGCATGTTCAGGCGTTCCGCCACCGCGACGGCGAGGCGTTCCGCGATCGCGGTATCGACGCCGCAGCCGAGGTGCGGACCGTGCTGTTCGGTGGCGCCGACGGGCAGGATCGCCGATCCGTTCACCGCGGCAAGATCCGCCGGCAACTCGTCCCAGGTGCGTTCCAGCCACTTCATGTCTATTCCACGTTGTCGGCAACTTCGGTGAGGCGGGGAACGACGGGATAGTCGTTGTCGTCTTCCGGCTCTGCCGAATGGATCAGTTCTTCCAGCCGCGCCTTGGTGGCGAGGAATTCGGGCGTGAAGAACTGTGTCGCGCTGCGCGGCCGCGGCACCGGCACTTCGATCAGTTCCTGCACTCGCCCGGATGCGCCTTGAGCACCAGGATGCGGTCGGCGAGGAAGATCGCCTCGTCCAGATCGTGGGTGATGAAGACGATGGTGATGTCGATGTTGCGCCAGATCTCCAGCAGGTGCGCCTGCATGCTGGCAGCGCGTCTGCGCGTCGAGCGCGCCGAACGGCTCGTCCATCAGCAGGATGCGCGGCTGGTTGGCCAGCGCGCGGGCGATCGCGACGCGCTGCTTCATGCCGCCGGAAAGCTGGTGCGGATAGGCGTCGGCGAATTTCTCGAGGCCGACCAGCTGCGAGCCATTGCAGGGCCTCGCGTTCGGCGACTTCGACCGTGCCGTGACCGTTGACCATTCGAGGCCGAACATCACGTTCTTCTTGACGGTCAGCCAGGGAAACAGCGTGTAGCCCTGGAACACCATGCCGCGGTCGCTGCCCAGGCCCGGTGACCGGCTTTGCCGTCGAGCAGCACCTCGCCGGAGGTGTGCTCTTCCAGCCCGGCGAGGATGCGGATCAGGGTCGACTTGCCGCAGCCGGACGGGCCGATGACGCAGAGGAACTCGCGGCGGTGGGTGACGAAGTTGATGTCGCTCAGCGCCGTGCGTCTCCTCCTGCTTCGCGACGGAAACACTTGTGCGAGATGTGCGCACTCGAGGATCACGTCGCGCGCCTTCAGGCGCTCGAAGCGCGCGCGTCACCTCGGGCGACTGGTCGAGATAGGATGGGCAGAGCGCTGGTCCTGACGATCTGGTCATGGCGGGCTATTCGCTGCTTGACCAGCGACCGGTCCCACGGGAACAGCCGGCGGCCGAGCCGCGCGAGCAGCAGGTCGGTGCCGAGGCCGATGATGCCGATCATGATGATGGCGGCGTAGACGTTGTCGAAGTGCTGGTAGCGCGCCTGCTGGGTGATGAACCAGGTGATGCCGGAGCTGGTGCCGATCAGTTCGGCGACGATCAGATAGGTCCAGGCCCAGCCGAGCAGGATGCGCTGGTCGCGGTAGAGGTCGGGCAGGATGCCCGGGCAGCACCACGCGGCCAAGCAGCTGGCCGGCGCGCTTCGCGCCGAGCGTGAGCGCCGCCTCGACCAAGCGCGACATCGAGCTTGCGCGTGGTGTTGGCGATGATCAGCACCTGCTGGAAACAGGTGCCGATGACGATGATGGCGATCTTGGGACCGTCATAGATGCCGAGAATGGCCACCGCCAGCGCGCCGAAGGCCGGCGCCGGCAGGTAGCGGAAGAATTCGATGAAGGGTTCGTTCAGACGGCGACATGGCCGCATAGGTGCCGCACAGGATGCCGAGCGGCACGCCGATCAGCGATGAGATGAGAAAGCCCCAGAAGATGATCTGGATGCTGTGCCACAGGCTCTCGTGCAGCCAGTGGCCGTCCTGCGGCACCGGCGGCGTGGTGAAGGCGGTGTAGAGGGCGAGCGCCACCTCGTGCGGCGCCGGAAGATAGATGGGATTGGCCGGCACGCCTTGCGGAGGCTCCGCGTTCGCCTTGCGCGCCTCCGTCACCGCGTCGTCGAAGGCGGCGTTCTCCATCCGCATGCCGGGCTGGAGATAATCGACCGAGCCCGCATTGGTGATGAGCATTTGCGGATGCCAAACAAAGGGAACGTAACTGACGACGCACCAGAGCAGGATCGGCAGAATGAAGGAGAGGCAGCCGATGACGAGCTTCGCTCGCGGCGGGATAGGCTTCAGGACCCGAAGCCACCGCGTTCGCTGCGTCGCCATCCGCGCCGCCTCAGCAGAATCCGCTTACGGTGCCGCCGCGGCCATTGGCGCCACCGCATTGGTCAGCGATGGATCGATGTAACTGTCGACGTCCTGCGACTCTTTGTAGACCTCGTACTTGACGTTGAAGTCGTTGGCGATCTTGGTCGAGCCGTAGAGCGAGCCAAGCCCTCGGCCTTCTCGAAGATCTTCTTCCCTTCGGCGAGATCGAGCAGCTTGGTGCCCTTGAGCAGCGGCTTGTAGGCTTCAGGCTCAAGTCCCACACGTGCCGCCATGATCTTGACGGCGTCTTCTTGCGTGGCGGGATCGTTGATGTAGTGGACGACGCGATCCCAGATCTTCAGGATCTTCTTCCAGTCCGCTTCTTCGCGCTCAAGCTCGCCGGGTTGACGGCGACGACGTCGTAGATCAGCCCGGGCGCGTCGGCGGAGGTGTAGATCGGGAGCGCACCCGGAAGGCCTTGCATCGCCTGACCCGCGATGGGCTGCCAGGCGCCGATGGCAGCGACCTGGCCAGAGGCCAGCACTTGCGGCGTCTCGTTGGTCTTGGAGTTCACCAGAGTGACGTCGCTTTCCGTCATGCCGTTCTTTTGCAGGCCGTTGAGCAGCAGCAGATGCTCCACGAATCCGAGCTCAAGCCCGATCTTCTGGCCCTTGAGGTCGGGGATGGTCTTGATGCCGGGCTTGCCGACGATCATGTCGTTGCCGTTCGAATAGTCGGTCAACATGATCATGACGCCCTTGCCGCCTCCGGCGCCGGTGACGAGCGTGTCGCCGTTGGTCATGCAGTTCGCGTCGATCTTGCCGGCGGCGAAGGCCTCCATCGAGGCTGAATAGTCGAACCACTCGAACTTCACGTCGACGCCGGCTTCCTTGAACCAGCCTTTGTCGATGGCAACTTGCCAGGCGACCCAACCGGGCCAGTCGCTATAGCCGATCGTGATCGGATCGGCTGACGCGGGCTTGGTGGCAAAAATGGCGAGCGATAGTGCGAGGCCTAGAATCGAGTTTCTGATCATGCTGCGGCTCATCCCGTTCTCCCAATATTACGAATGACCAAAACCGTAATACTGACTTTGCAAGCCGTATGCCGGAGGACGAACCTCTTGAAATGAAATGCAAATTGCGCGGAGTGGCGATTGCGGCGAGGACAGGCTGCCTGAAATGCAAGCGATTGGCAGGCGTCGCAGCCTATTTTGTCGCCACTGCATTGCAGACGAAGACGATGACGAGCTTCCGCCAGCACGAATAAAAAAGAAGCCCCGTATGGTGCGGGGCTTCTCTTATTCTATGCGCCGGCGTGTTCAGATTATCCGACGCAGGCATTATAGCGACTCCACCAATAGGCGCTGCCGGTGGCAATCGCTCGCTGATAAAGCCAGCCGCAGTCAACATCGCTGTAGAGCCAAGGCGGGCTGTAGACGTAGACGCTACTATAGTAGCGGCGATGATGATGGCGCCAATCGTTGTGCTTGCCCCAGGAATGATCCCAGTCTCGGTCGGCATGGCGGCGGCCTGATCTGTCATCGCGCTTGGCTATGGTGCCGCGGTTGATGCTGTGACGCATCGCATAGGCACTATCGTTATGAACCCGACCCCGCGTCGTGACATTGCCGCGCGCGACCGACCGCCCGCTCGTCACGCGACCGGTCGAGATATGACCACTCGATAGGTGACCGCCGGACGACACATGACCACGGCCGATGGAACCACCACCAATGCGGCCGACGCCTCCGACATGCGCGGCGCCGCCACCACCGCCGACGTGAGCACCACCACCACCACCACCGCCACCGCCGCCGACGTGACCTCCACCGCCACCGCCACCACCACCGCCGCCGCCGCCGCCTCCTCCGCTCCGCACGAGCTGGAGATCGCTGCTAATGGTTGGTGAGAACCCGATGAAGGGAGCCGAGAAAGCGGCTCCACCACTGATCAGCAACGCGCCGCCGACGAGCGCCGTTGCCGTGAGCAATTTCGCTGACATGACTAAACTCCTTCCGTTCGACTTACCGCCGCTCAAGTGAGCATTTTCGACCTAGTTAATGCTGCAAATGATCACGCGTTCCTGGCTTTGATGTGTCGCCGGCGGGCTTGGGCTTCTCGCCGGAACCCAATTTTTCGTGAGCACCCATGTGACTCATCTTGTCCTTGCCGAGCTTTTCCATCGCGGCTTCTTTTTGGCCAAGGTCGATATTTGTTCGCTGGGTTTTATTGGCTTGCGGCTTGTTTTTCATGACTCGCCTCCGATCGATTGCTCCTCTTCTTAGAAACCCCCAGCCAAGGCGCATTGTTCCGCAGCTGCCAGGGCGCGACCGGAGCTCTTAGGCACGCGCTTCGTTGCTCAATTAACGACCCCGGCGACGCGGTGGTGTGCTCAGAGTCCATCACCCTTCCACCTGATCGAGGTACGCCCCGTAGCCCTCGGCTTCCATGTCGTCGCGAGGGATGAACCGCAATGAGGCCGAGTTGATACAATAGCGCAACCCGCCTCGATCCTCAGGCCCGTCAGGAAAGACATGCCCGAGATGGCTGTCGCCATGCGCCGAGCGCACCTCGGTGCGGGACATGCCGTGGGTGGCGTCTTGCAATTCATTGAGGTTGGCGGGCTCGATCGGCTTGGTGAAACTCGGCCAGCCGCAGCCGGACTCATATTTGTCGCTGGAAGCGAATAGCGGCTCTCCCGATACGATGTCGACGTAGATGCCGGGCTCCTTATTATCTAGGTATTCGCCGGTCCCGGGGCGCTCGGTGCCGCTTTGCTGGGTGACGCGATATTGCTCAGGCGTGAGCCGGGAAATGGCTTCTTGGGTCTTGCGATATTTTGCCATCTGCCTTCCTTTTGCTTATGCAATGGTCTGGAACGACTATATCTAAGGTACTCGTCAGGTCGCCTAATGCCCGCACAGGCCAAAATTTGACCGGTTTCTTGCTTTAGGCGATAGGGTCGTGTCGGGACTTCAACGCCTCAGAGTTGCAAAGGGGCACACAATGAGGCCAATCGCATTTTGGCTGATTTCCGCGGTATTCTTCAGCTCGCCTGGATTTGCCGCCGAACCCGATGGGCCAGCTACGCTGATAGCGCCCACGGAGGCGCTGCGCATTGCCGTCCAAGGCCGGATTTCGCTCAAATCCACGCCACGCAAGGCCGAGCAACGTGCGCTCATGGATTATTATTCAGCTCCAGACCAGCAACTTCTCTGGGTCGACGAGAACGGCCTGACCAAGCGCGCCGAGGCCGTTGTTGCCGAGATCGGAAAGGCCGAGGATTACGGCCTGCGTGCCTCCGATTACGCGTTGCCCAAGACCGACGATTTCAAGGCCGCCGACGCAAACGCCAAGGATTGGCTGGCCGACGCCGAGATCCAGATCAACTACGCCGTACTTGCCTACGCGAAGGACGCGCGGGGTGGTCGCATCGACCCGCAGCGCCTGAGCGAGAGTTCTCGATCCGAACCTGGCGCTCCCCAATCCTTCCGAGGTGCTCGACTCGATCGCCATTCGGCCAGATCCGGCGGCTTATTTGCGCAGCTTCCAACCTGACCAGCCGCAATTCGAAGCGCTAAGGCAGAAGCTGATCGAGCTCCGCGGCGGCAACAAACCCATCGAGCCCGCCAAACTGGACGTGATTACGATTCCTGACGGGCGCGTTCTCAAGCTTGGCGTGGAGGATGAGCAGGTGCTTCTCCTCAGGCGGCGGCTCGAAGTTCAGTCTCAACCAGGCGCCAACGAAAAGATCTTCGACCAAGACGTGCTCGAGGCCGTGAAGCGTTTTCAGTCAGAGCACGGCTCGGTTCCCGACGGAATGGTGGGCGCGGGCACGCGGCGGATGCTCAACAACCAGCACGAACCGCAGCACCAGGCCGGAGGCCAGGTGAAGATTGAGACGCTTCTGATCAACATGGAGCGCTGGCGTTGGCTGCCCCACGATCTGGGGCCCTTTTACGTCACGGTCAATATTCCTGAATTCATGCTGCGCGTGGTCGAGGACGGCAAGACGATCCACTCGGCACGTGTCGTGACCGGCAAGCCCGACAAGCAAACCCCGGTCTTCTCCGACGAGATGGAGGAGATCGTGTTCAACCCGTATTGGAACGTGCCTAACTCCATCAAGACCGAGGAGATCGCGCCCTATCTGCAGCAAGGCGGCGGCTTCTTCGGCGGCGGATGGGACACGTCTGTCCTCGCGCGTCACAATTTGCGCATCCGTGGCGTTAGCGGTCGTGAAATCGATCCGGACACGATTGATTGGGGGAGAGTCGATATTCGCAACTTCGAATTGTTCCAGCCACCAGGACCCGACAACGTGCTGGGCACGGTGAAATTCCTGTTCCCCAACAAGCACGACGTCTACATGCACGACACCACGCAGAAGACCCTGTTCGCTCAGACCGTCCGCGCCGAGAGCCATGGCTGCATGCGGGTACAGAATCCCCAGGCGTTGGCACTGCTGCTACTGCACCGCGACCAGGGCTGGTCACAGGCGCAAATCAACTCAGCCATCCAGAACTCCGAAGACAACCACATCTCGCTGCAACACCAGATCCCGGTCTACATCACCTATTTCACTTTAAAGGTGAACGACGACGGTTCGATTTCCAAGTTCAACGATGTCTACGGCCACGATTCCCGAGTGGCAGCCGCGCTGAGTGGGAAAGAAATGGTCTACGAGCTGCCCGTCCAACAAGACAGCGAGATTGTCGCGAGCCAACCGGAGCCGCGCGGCAAGCGGTACCGTCAGCGCAACGATCTGAGCAACGATTTTACCCGCGCGCTGTTTGGGTTTTAGGGGCGGGGCGGAAAATCTCCGCTTCTGACCCGAAGCGGACATTGCGGGTTAGTGCGCAACGCGCGCCAGACGTCACACATCGATACTCGAAGCTCCCCATCAGCTAGTGCAACTCATCTTGAACACCGGATGGAACGTGTGGCCCAAGTCCTTGTTTAGGATGCATGAGAAAGAGTGTGAATCGCCGCAATTTTCTTCAGGGCGTTGCCGGTCTGGCGACCATGCATGCGTCGGGAGCTTCCGGTGCGGTCGCCTCTATACGCGCGACCGTTGCCGTCGACGATGGTCAGCCGGGTCGTATCATTCCCGACAATTTCACCGGTCTCAGCTATGAGTTTGCGGTGCTTGCGTCTCCGCATTATCTCTCGCCGGCAAATCTTTCAATTCTGGGCCTCATTCAGGGTTTGGGCCCGCGAGGCGTGCTGCGCCTCGGCGGCAATAGCAGCGAAGCGACATTATGGCGTGGCCCGAGCGATGGACATAAAGGCGGCGGCATCGTCATCACGCCAACTTCAATCGACGCCCTTGCCGCACTGTTGGCTTCGCTCGATTGGCGGCTGATCTATGGGCTCAATCTGGCGCGTGGCAATCCGGAAGAAGCGGCTGACGAGGCTGCCTATGTGGCGCAAGCCGCAGGCCGGCGGCTTCTAGCGTTTGAGATCGGGAACGAGCCCGACGGCTTCGCGAGTTGGCGCGGCGTGCGATCTCGGCCGTATGACGTCGACGCATTTATCGCGGAATGGAAGCGATTTCGTGCTGCGATCGTCTCGCGCGTACCCGGCGCTCGGTTTGCCGGCCCGGCGATTGCCAACCAGCAAGGATGGCTCCGTCCCTTCGTAGACGCAGCCGGCGACTCGCTCGCCCTTGTGACGCGCCATTACTACGCGGACGGCCCGGCGTTCGCGTCATATGTCAGCTTGGCTCGATTGATGACGTCGGCGCCTAATTTCGAACCGATCCTCGTCGAGATGCGCTCGATCTCCGATCGTTACGGCCTGCCATTTCGGATTGAGGAGACCAATTCGATCTATCTTGAGGGTCAGCCCGGCGTGAGCGACAGCTTCGCGACGGCGCTGTGGGGTTTGGAACTGATGTTTAACGTGGCCGAAGCGGGCGGCGCGGGTGTGAATTTTCATACTGGCGATGCCAAAGCCTACACCCCGATCGGACCAATTGGAGGGCTCGGTCATGCCGCGCGGCCGCTTTATTACGGCATGCTGATATTCAAGGAGGCAACGCAAAAGGCCGCGCTGGTGCCTTCGCGACTTTTGACGCCGAGCCAAAATCTGGTCGCCTATGCCGCGAAGCTTGCCGATGAGACGCTCAATGTCTGTTTGATCAACAAAGACTTCGAACACACAACGCACGCGAGGATTGAGACGAGGCAAAAGTTCAATTCTGCTTCGCTGCTACGGCTGACGGCGCCGTCGGTCGGCGCGAAGACTGACGTCACTCTTGGCGGTTCATCGGTCGACGATTTCGGCCGGTGGTCGCCGCGGCACACTGAAAAGATTCGCTGGCGGCGTAACTCTGTTGTCGAGATACCAGCAGCGAGCGCGGTGATGGTTAAACTGTCGCGTCGACGGATATCTTAAAGAGCGGCATTAATCCCGCTATTGTCGGTGGCCCTACGCCTTCGATTAGGATACGGCATAGAGAGCAGATAAGCCGCCAATCGATGGGATCTCCAGTGGCTCAAGACAGTTGTGCAGTAGCGTTTCCACTAGGATTTCGTGGCGCCGCCTTGGGTCTGGTGACGGCAGTCCTTGTCGCCGGTTCCACCGGCGCGGCGCATGCGAACCAAAAGGTCTGCCGCGCGCAAGAGCAGCGCTATGAGCAGATCGAGAAGCAAGCAAGCTCGATCGAGATTAGTTCGGCTCTATTCTCGGCTGCGGACAAGGGCTGCGTCGAACTCGCGCGGCGCCTGCTCGACATTGGCGCCTCGCTTCAGGCACGCGATCGCTTGGGGCTTACGCCACTCAGTCGCGCGGCCGCCTCCGGCCAAGCAGAGCTCGTCACGCTCTTCCTCGATCGCGGAGCCTCTATTGACGAGCGGAGCATCGACGGATCGACGGCGCTCTATGAGGCAGCCGAGTTGGGAAGATTGCCGATCGTCAGCCAATTGGTCGAGCGCGGCGCGAAAATCAATGTGCCTGGGCGGACGGGAATTACGCCGCTGGCGGCCGGCGCCTTCATGGGCAGCGAGCCGATCGTGATCCTGCTCCTGGACAAGGGAGCGGACCCTAATGCCGTCGACGACACGAACAAAACCGCGATCATTTATGCGGCGGGCAAGGGGTTTCCGACCATCGTGCGATTGCTGCTCGACCATGGGGTCGACGTCAACGCACGCTATGGGCATGACCTGACGGTCTTGATGTGGACCGCCGGTTACACCGAAGAAGCCGGCATCGACGACGTCATCAAGGTCATGACGCTGCTACTGGACCGCGGCGCGCATATCGACGACCGAGACGATCGTGGCCGCACCGCGCTGATGATCGCCGCCGAACTCAACCATGAGGCTGTCGCCGATCTGTTGCTTGCCCACGGGGCGGATAAGACTTTGCGTGACAAGCAGGGCAAAAGCGCGAGCGACCTCACATCCCTCACCGCGCTCCGTGAGAAACTTGCGTCGCGCTAAGCGGGCTATTTGTTGCCGAGATATTGATCGATCTGCAGTCCGGCAAGATAAGTCGCCAGCGCCTCAAGGTCGTCCGTAGCGGTCGCCTTCATCAGATCAGACATGCCGGGATTATTGCCGCGAGTTCTTGTTACGGAAATCCATTATGGTTTTGATCAGATAGTCGTGCTGCTGACCTGCGAGTCGCGCGGTCGAGCCGTCGCCCTGAAAATGGTCGAGGTGACAGCCCGTGCATCCGACCGAACTATTCGCCGCGACCGCCTTGTTGGCGACGTCCTGCGGCGCGGGCGGCTGCTGCAGATTGGGCCATTTCAATTTCGAAAAATACTCCGCGAGCGGCAGCAAATCTTCCTTCGCCAGCGTGGCCGCGATGGGTGACATCAAGTCATTCTTGCGCGCGCCGCTTTGGAAATCGCGAAGCTGGAGAAACATATAGCCCGCATTCTGGCCCCAGATCACCGGCGTGGTCTTGAGCTGAGGAATGCCATCGGCCCCATGGCAGGTGGCGCAGATTTTGGCCTTGTCGGCGATGTCGTCGGCGGCAAAGGCGCTTGAGCTCATGCAGAGCAGAGTGGCGAGCAGCGTCAGCACGTGTTTGAAATTCATGGCATCGCAACCCGCATTATCGGTTGTTGTCCCTGCATTGCAGAAGGACGGGGCACCGAGATGCCCCGTCCTCTTTATTCTAGCCCATCTTCGCTGCGCCCGCGTGCCGCAGACGCAGGTGGCGATTAATCGACCGTAAAGGCGATAATGTTGTTACCGCGCTTGAAATCGATCTGGGTGTTTCCACCAGCACCGACGACAATGTACTGCTTGCCGTCGACGCTGTAGGAGGCCGGCGGAGCGTTGACACCGGCGCCGGCAAAGAACGACCACAGGACCTTGCCGGATTTGGCATCATAGGCCCTGAACCAGCCGTCACCTTCGCCGGTGAACATCAGACCGCCAGCAGTGGTGAGCGCGCCACCCATCATCGGGAGCGGCGTTTTCACCTGCCAGGCGATCTTGCCGGTGTTGTAGTCGACCGCTGTGACGTTGCCGGACTGCGCTTCGGTCGGGATCACCTTGAAGGCGCCGCCGAGCCACAGCTTGCCGCCCGGATAGTCGCGACGCCTCGACGTGATAGGTCATCGGCTGATGCAGGTTGACCGCGTAGGACAGTCCGAGAGTCGGATTGACCGCCATCGGCGACCACTCGACGCCGCCATTGGCGCCGGGAAGCATCCGCGCACCCTCAGGAGTCGGCAGCACCCACATGTTCTCTTGCGCCACCATGGCATCCGAGAAGCGGATCAGGCTGCAGTCCTTCCGATTGTGCACATAGACATGACCGGTCTTACCGCCGTGGATGACGCCAGGAACGACCTTGCCGTCCTTGTCCTTAACATCGACCAGGATCGGCGGGCTGACCGCGTCAAGATCCCAAACGTCATGGGCGATGTATTGATAGTGGCAGGCATACTTGCCGGTGTCGAGATCGAGCGACACGAGCGAGTCGGTGTAGAGATTGTCGCCGGGACGAATGGCGCCGTACAGGTCGGGCGAAGGATTGCCGACCACGAAATAGATGCGCTTCGTGGCGAGATCGACCGCCGGGTTTTGCCACACGCCGCCGCCGAGCGTCTTGATAGGGATCACCCGACTTGGCGAGCTGCGCCTTTTCCGCCTCGATGTCGCGATGCATGTCGCGGCCGGTGGCATCCTTGGTGGCCCAAACGCCGACCGAATTCTCCGGGATGGTGTCGAAGTTCCATACGAGCTTGCCGGTCTTGGCGTCATAGGCGCGGACGAAGCCGCGGATACCATATTCGCCACCGTTGGTGCCGATCAGGATTTTGCCGTCGACCGCGGTCGGCGCCATCGTCTCGCTGTAGCCGAGCGTCAGGATCGGCAAGCTGGACTTGCCAAACCACGCTGCCTGACTTGGCGTCCAGGGCGACCAGCTTGGCGTCTAGCGTGCCCAAATAGACCTTGTCGTCATAGATGGCGACGCCGCGATTGTTGGGACCGCAGCAATAGGTCGTGACCGGACCCATGGCGTGCTTGTAGTGCCAATATTGTTCGCCCGTCTTGGCGTTGAGCGCGTAGACATGGTCGAACGACGTCGTGACGTACATCACGCCGTTGACGACGATCGGCGTGGTCTCCAGCGACTCCTTCACTTCGGTCTGGAAGATCCAGGCCGGGTGCAACTTTCCGAACATTCGACGTATCGATCTGCTTGCCCGGGTAGAAGCGGGTCTGATCGTAGTTGCCGTTGGTGTGCAGGAAGTTCGCGTCGTCTTTGGCCGCGGCGTTGAGCTGGTCCTGAGTCACAGGAGTCGCAGGCGCCGTGTTCGCGGGCTTGGCCGCATCGGGTAATTTCGTTTCTTCGGCCCAAACTGGGCTCATCGCCGCGAGGCCAAGCACGAAAGTGCAGACCGCGCCGACGGTTTTCAGATTTGACATTGGTTACCTCCCTTAGTGGACCGCGTTGACCGTTGATCGGCCTGTAGAAGGCGGTTTTCCACGCGTGGAAGACTGCTCGCGCCCTTGCCATTTGTCAATCAACCGCTGCCGTATCTCGGCACCACAACCGCAACCTGGCAGCATAATTTGCCATTCTTACTGTGCCTCATTTCTGGCTCGCGGACTTACGAGCGGGTACATTCGGGGCCAATGCTTTATGTCCCGCCGCACCCGACGGGCGAGGTTGTGTTCACCGCATGAGTTCTCAGCAAAGCCGCAGACAGTCGCTCCTTCTCTTAGGAATGCTGAGTGGTTTCCTGCTGCTTCAAGCTCGCCCGGCGCAATCCGAGCCTCAGCAAGACGAGCCGGCAAAACAGGAGGTTCCGATTCCTGCCTCGACGCCGAGCAAACCTTCAGCCGAAGTCACCCAAGTCCCGATCGGCTATATCAAGCAGGAGGTGAAACGGCTCATTCCGCTATCGAGGCTGCATGTCGAACCCGAGGATTACGGGATCGCCGGCGCGCAGCTGGCGCTGAAGGACGACAACACCACCGGCCGCTTCATTAAGCAGCAATTTGCCTTGGACGTGGAGCGCGTGCCGATCGGGGGTGACGCGGTGGCGGCATTGGAAAGACTGGTGGCAAGCGGTCACCATTTCGTGCTGGTCGATGCGCCCGCCGAGACGTTGCTCCGTCTATCGGACTCGGTCAAAGACAAGGACGTGCTGTTGTTCAACGTCCGTGCCGAGGACGAAAATCTCCGGCAGGAGGATTGCCGCGCCAACGTGCTGCACACCGCGCCCGATCGCTTCATGCTGGCGGATGCCCTCGCGCAATATCTCGTCTGGAAACGATGGCAGCGTTGGCTCGTGGTGAAGGGTGTGTTTCCGGAAGACGTCGCCTATCTCGAGGCCATCCGCAGGGCGGCGTCTCGGTTCGGCGGCACGATCGTCGAGGAGCGCGAATATAAAGAGGCGCCCGGCGCTCGCCGCTCAGATTCTGGCGAGCAGCAAATCCAGCGGCAAATGCCGGTCTTTACTCAAGGGGCTCCTGCTTACGACGTTTTGATCGTCGCAGATGAGCGCGAGGTGTTCGGCCCCTATTTGCCTTTCCGCACCTGGGACCCGCGGCCGGTCGCCGGCACCACGGGGCTCACTGCAATGAGCTGGCACCCGGCGCATGAGCAATGGGGCGCGACGCAAATGCAGAACCGCTTCCAGCGTCTCGCCAACCGATTCATGTGGCCGGTGGACTACCAGGCTTGGATCGCCGTTCGCGCCATTGGCGAAGGCGCGACGCGCGCAGGCTCCGGCGCGTTCGCTCCGGTCAACGACTATATTCGCAGCAAGGATTTCGATCTCGCGGCGTTCAAAGGGCAGAAGGTGACGTTTCGCAAATGGGACGGACAGCTACGCCAGCCCATCCTGGTTGCGAGCCCTGACCTCCCCGTCTCGACCTCCCCGCAGCCGGGCTTTCTGCATCAAGACGCCGAGATCGATACACTTGGGATCGATGCGCCCGAGAGCAAATGCAAATTCAAATAACGCTATCAGTTGCCCCTCAAGCTCAGCAAAAGTTGCAACGCAGGAGTTAAGTGAATGCGAATGAAACGGATCCTCGTCTCTCTGATCGCGGCGATCATCGGCGTAATCAGCTTTTCCGCCGCTGCGGTCGCTTACACGGTCTACGTCTCGAATGAAAAAGGCAACTCGATCAGCGTCATCGACAGCGCCACGTTGCAGATCAAGCAAACCATTCCCGTCGGCCAGCGCCCGCGCGGCATCATGCTGACCCGTGACGGCAAATCGCTGCTGATTTGCGCAAGCGATGAAGACACCGTGCAAATTCTCGACGTCGCTACCAACAGGCTGGTCGGCACCCTCCCCTCGGGACCCGATCCAGAGCAGCTCAACATTCATCCCTCCGGAAGCCCGGTCTACATTGCCAACGAGGACGACGCATTGATGACGGCAATTGACCTTGCCGAGCGGAAGGTGGTGGCGGAGGTGCCGGTCGGCGTCGAGCCGGAAGGGGTCGGCATCAGTCCCGACGGCAAAATCCTGATCGCGACCTCCGAGACCTCCAACATGGCGCATTTTATCGACACCGAGACATACGAGATCGTCGACAACGTGCTGGTGGGATCGCGCCCGCGCTTCGCCGAATTCACCGCCGACGGATCGCAATTGTGGGTGACGTCGGAGGTGGCCGGCACGGTCTCGATCATCGATGCGAAGACACGCAAGATCATCAAGACGATCGGCTTCGAGATTCCTGGGGTTCAGGCCGAGAACATGCAGCCAGTGGGGGTTCGCATCTTAAAGGATGGCTCGAAAGCGTTCGTGGCGTTGGGTCCGGCAAATCACGTCGCAGTCATCGACGCCAAGAAGCTCGAAGTCGAACGCTATCTGCTGGTCGGACAGCGCGTCTGGCAGCTGGCCTTGACGCCGGACGATAGACTGCTCTTCGTCACCAACGGCAACAGCAACGACGTTTCGGTGATCGACGTGCCCAGCCTCAAAGTTGTGAAGTCGATGCCGGTCGGCAGCGCGCCTTGGGGGGTCGCAATATCGCAACAATGAAATGGTGCGTGTCGTCTCGGGCGGATTCCGCACCTCTTCACCTCTTCTACATTGATTAGGACATCGAGAGCTGGAGAACAGGCGAGTAGATAGCTGGCAGCATCGGATTCGATGACGACATCAAACTAGAATCGGTGAGGTCGTCGAGTGTGATGCCGCAAAGTGCCCAGTAGAAATGCGCGTGGCGGTCGTTGGAGCGCCTTCGTACTTCGCAAGACGGTCGAGGCCGAACAACCCCAAGATCTTACAGCCCACGACTGCATCAATCTCCGCTTCCGACCTACGGCGGACTTATGCTTGGAAATTCGAGAAGCGCGGCCGCGAGGTGAAGGTGCGCCTTCAGCACTGCGCGGGCTTGGGGAGCCGGGCCTTGGTAGCGACGCCAGTGACGTGAGCTCCGCCCAAGCAGCGCCTTTCCGGTTCGCGCATTCCTCGGCGGCGTCTCGCGTCTGCTTGATCTGAATAAGTATCAGCGAGGTAAAATCTCATGCGGGCCAGCGCGGGGCCTCGCGGCCCCCACTTGCCGTTGCCCGAAACCCTGCCAATCGCGAAAATGAGGCTTTGCGCCATCGGGGAAATTGATTGAGTGGCCCAGGACTGCTAAGAAGGTATCCTAACTGACAAAGAGTATTGCACGTGGACGACCTCGGAACAGTCCTCACAGTCGCAACGGACGACGCGGAATGGGCCGAAACGCTTGAGCTCTTGGCCAATCAGGCCGGCTATCGGGTTCTGGCTGTCCGCTCGGCAATCGATGCCCATGCCGCCCTCGCCAACGCCCATGTTGACCTCGTCATCGCGGAGGATGATGCGCAAGGCGACGGGCTCGGCCTGTTGTCCGGACTGAGAATCTCCCACCCCGACATTATCCGCGTGCTGGCGCTTGGCACCCAATCCAACCTGGCGCGCGAGGCCGTGGCGCCGGCGGCGATCTATCAATTCGTCCGCAAACCGCTCGATGCCGATCAGGTCGGACTGGTCGTCAAGCGCGCGCTGGAAACGCGCGAGCTGGCGCGCCGCCATCGCCTGTTGTCGCGCGAGTTCAAGTTCTCCAGCGACTCGCTTCTATTCAACGACCGGCACGGCATTGCGATGTCGCCGGAAAGCCAGCGCTTCGAGAAGCTGGTTTATGTCAACGAGAAGATGGCAGAGCTTTGCGAGCTGGCGCGTAAAGCCGCCAAGACCGAGTTGCCGATCCTGATCCAAGGCGAAACCGGCACCGGCAAAGAGCTTCTCGCCCGCGGCATCCATTACAATTCAAGCCGCCGCGCCAGCCCCTTGATGATTCAGAATTGCGGCGGCATGCCCGACGAGTTGCTGCAATCGGAATTGTTCGGACATAAACGCGGCGCGTTCACCGGTGCGATCTCCGACCGGCTCGGGCTGTTCCGCGCCGCCGACGGCGGCACGGTATTCCTCGATGAGATTTCCGAAGTGTCCGCCTCGTTCCAGGTAAGCCTGCTCAGGTTCTTGCAAGAGGGTGAGGTGAAGCCGCTCGGCTCGGACAAGACCGAGACCTGCAATGTGCGCATCGTCTGCGCTTCGAACCGGCCGCTGCGGGCGTTGGCGGATGCCGGCATGTTTCGCAAGGACCTCTATTTCCGTTTACGCGGCTTCGAGCTCGAAGTGCCGCCTTTGCGTGAGCGGCCTGACGAGATCCCGGCCCTTGCCGAGTTCTTCGCTGCGAAACATGCGAGCGCCATGGGCCGCAAGATCCTCGGCATCTCGGCCGGCGTGCTCGGCAAGCTTGCCGCTTTCGAATTTCCCGGCAACGTTCGCGAACTCGAGAACGAAATTCGCCGCATGGTGGCGCTGGCGAATGACGGCGAATATCTGACCACCGACACCATGTCTCCGGCGATCCTCGCGGCCATCCCTCGCGCGCCGAAACGCAACAACGGATTCTCGCCGGAGGGGACGACGCTGAAGGAGATGGTGGAAAGTCTGGAGAAACAGCTCGTCGGCGAAACTCTGGTGCGGCACCGTTGGAATCAAAGCCGGGCGGCGAACGAGCTTGGTTTGTCCCGCGTCGGCCTGGCCAACAAGATCAAGCGTTATGGCCTGAACGAGGCAAGCTAGAGGGTTTCCTGCCAATGACCGAACCGGACGATCCCACCAAAAGCGCCCAGACGATCCGCTTCCCGCAGTCGCGGGTCCGGCCGCCTGGAAGCGATGAGCCTGTCAAAGTGCTCGGATCTACGCCGCTACTCAAGAGCCTGGGCACCGACGAGCAAACCACCGGCCATTGGTGCAGCCATTGCCGCGGCATCTGGTACGGCTATTTGCTGGAGGTCGCCTGCCCCGTCTGCGGCAACCGCCACGGCTGATAGACTTACGGCTCCATTCGTTCGAAAATCCCGTGTAGGAGGAGGTCTTTCTCTCCTTCGAAACCTTGCGGCTGGAGGCTTCTCGACATGCAAAAAGTCACGATCACGCTGGACGACGACCTCATGGCCGAGCTCGACGCCATCATCGCCAAACGTGGCTACCAGAACCGCTCCGAGGCGATCCGCGATCTGGCCAGGGCCGGCATCCTGGAAGCCGCGCAAGACACTGATCGAAATCGCGATTGCGTGGCCGCGTTGGTCTATGTGTACGACCATGCCGCGCGGCAACTCTCCAAAAGGCTTACTCACGCCTTCCACGAAAACCACGACTTGTCGCTGGCGACGCTCCATGTGCATCTCGACCATGACACTTGCCTCGAAGTGACCGTGCTCCGCGGCAAGGCCGACGACGTTCAGCATTTCGGCGAGCATGTCATCGCCGAGCGCGGCGTTCGCCACGGCAAAGTGGTGCACATGCCGCTGGTCGCGCCGCCGAAGACGCGTGCGAAAACCCATCGCCATCATCACCATCATGATGCGCCGAAAACCACGCGGGCGACCAAGCGCGCGCGAAAAACTTCTCGCTAGAGAACGCCGCGATCCGCTGCGCATTGAGCGAAGCGGCGGCCTCGACAACTGCATAGCAAGTTAGCAGCAACAAAAATTTTCTCACCGAGCAGTTGTGACGCATGGTCACGCGGTGATATGAGGTTTATCGTAAGTTTGCTTACCCGCTTGCTTCGAGAAAAAATCTAGGGAGGGTTTCATGAAGCGGTCGTGTCTTTGGCTAACATTACTTGCACTCTGTCTCACTCCGACCGTGGCCTTCGCCCATGTCGGAGCCGGTTCCACCAGCGGCTTCGTGCATGGCTTCATGCATCCGCTCTCGGGACTCGATCACCAGCTCGCCATGATCCTGGTCGGCATGTTCGCCTACCAGCTCGGAGGCCGCGCCCTTTGGCTCGTGCCGGTGACCTTCGTCGGCGTGATGGCTCTCGGCGGTTTTCTCGGCGTCATGGGCGTTGAGGCCCCGTTCGTCGAGATTGGCATTGCTCTCTCGGTTGTCGTGCTCGGCGCCATCGTCGCCTTCGGCGTCAAGGCCCCTGTCGCGGCAGCCATAGGTGCCGTCGCCTTTTTCGCAATCTTCCACGGACATGCGCATGGCACGGAAATGCCGCTCGACGCATCCGGCATCGAATTCGGCCTCGGCTTCATGATGGCGACGGCTGTGCTGCATGCGATCGGCATCTTCATTGGTTTCGCGATCGGAATGTCCAGCAAGGCGCTCGGCGACAACGTCTATCGCGTTGCCGGCGGCGCGGCTTCGGTGGCCGGCGTAGCGTTGCTGCTCGGCTATCTCTAAGCCACAGCGACCAGTTTGGATTTGCGAGAACGGCGCCCCTCGGGGCGCCGTTTTTGCTGGCATCGATTGCCGGAAAGTCTGCAAAGCAGCTTTTCACTGCAAACAAACTTGCCGGTGATCGGTGCCAGTTATTGCGCCGCGTCAAAACGTCAGTTGCCTCCTAAACAATTCAGAACACTGATCTTTTCCAATCTCGCCGAGATTGGCATGTGGCTTGCTCTCTCAGTTAACAGAAGGCGGCACTCAAGCCGTCACTGAACGGAGGAAACGATGCCCAATCTCCTCTGGCTCCAGGGCGGAGCCTGTTCCGGTAACACCATGTCGTTCCTCAACGCCGAGGAACCGAGCGCGGTCGATCTCGTCACCGATTTCGGGATCAACGTGCTGTGGCATCCTTCGCTCGGGGTGGAGCTCGGCGACAACCTCAAGAAGATCCTGAAAGCGCTGGTGTCCGGCGAGATACCGCTCGACATCTTCGTCTTCGAGGGAACGGTGGTGAACGCGCCGAACGGCACGGGCGAATGGAATCGCTTCTGCGGCAGGCCGATGAAGGATTGGGTGGCCGATCTTGCCAAGGTCGCCACCTTCACCGTCGCGGTCGGCGATTGCGCGACCTGGGGCGGTATCCCGGCGACGGCGCCGAATCCCTCCGAGAGCCAAGGTCTGCAATTCCTGAAACGCAATCACGGCGGTTTCCTCGGCAAGGAGTATCGGGCCAAGTCCGGACTGCCTGTCATCAACATTCCCGGCTGTCCGGCGCATCCCGATTGGATCACGCAGATCGTGGTGGCTGTGGCCACCGGGCGCGGCGGCGATCTCACGCTCGATGAGTTCCAACGGCCGAAGACCTTCTTTACCAGCTTCACGCAGACCGGCTGCACCCGCAACATGCACTTCGCCTACAAGGTGTCGGCGACCGAGTTCGGCCAGCGCAAGGGCTGCTTGTTCTACGACCTCGGCTGCCGCGGACCGATGACGCATTCGCCCTGCAATCGCATCTTGTGGAACCGCGTGTCGTCGAAGACGCGCGCCGGCATGCCGTGCCTCGGCTGCACCGAACCGGAATTCCCCTTCTTCGATCTCGCGCCCGGTTCTGTGTTCAAGACGCAGACCGTGATGGGAGCGCCGAAGGACATGCCGACCGGCGTCGACAAGGCAGGTTACATCAAGCTCACCGCGGCCGCGAAGGCGGCCTCGCCGGCCTGGGCCGAGGAAGATCTATTCGTCGTTTAATCGGGCGAAACCAAGCCCGCCATCTTTGAAGGAGGAAAATTTCCCATGGCCGCTGCTGTGCAAACCCTCGATATCTCGCCGGTCGGCCGCGTCGAAGGCGATCTCGACGTCCGGGTCGATGTCCAAGACGGCGTCGTCGTCAATGCCTGGACGCAAGCGGAGCTGTTCCGCGGCTTCGAGGTCATCTTGCGCGACAAGGATCCGCAAGCCGGGCTCGTCGTCACGCCGCGCGCTTGCGGCATTTGCGGCGCCTCGCATCTCACCTGCGCTGCATGGGCGCTCGACACCGCGTGGGAGAACCGAAGTGCCGCGCAACGCAATTCTCGCGCGCAATCTCGGTCAGATCGTGGAGTCGATCCAGAGCCTGCCGCGCCACCATTACGGCCTGTTCATGATCGACTACACGCACAAGAATTACTCGAAGTCGCAATTCTATCAGGAGGCCGTGAAGCGCTGGGCGCCCTTCACCGGGACAAACTACGAGCACGGCGTTACCATCTCCGGCCGTCCGGTCGAGATCTATGCGCTGCTCGGGGGCCAGTGGCCGCATTCGAGCTACATGGTGCCCGGCGGCGTGATGTGCGCACCGACCCTCACCGATGTCACCCGCGCCTGGTCGATCCTCGAGCATTTCCGCCGCAACTGGATGGAGCCGATGTGGCTCGGCTGTTCGCTGGAGCGCTATGAAGAAATCCAGTCCTACGACGATTTCCTCGCCTGGCTCGACGAGCGGCCCGAGCACGCCAACTCCGACCTCGGTCTGTTCTGGCGCATGAGCATGGATATCGGCCTCGACAAGTACGGTAAGGGTCTCGGCAAATATGTGACCTGGGGATACCTGCCACACGAGGACAAATACAACAAACCGACCATCGAGGGCCGCAACGCTGCCGTCATCATGAAGGGCGGCGTTTATGACGGCAAGACTAACACCCACAAGTCGATGGATCAGGTCTATACGCGCGAGGACGTCAAGCACGCCTGGTACGACGAGCCGGGCGGGCTGCACCCTTTCGACCGCACCACCAAACCGGTGCAGAAGAACCCGGTCGACATGGGCGGCAAATATTCCTGGGCGACCGCCGTGCGTCACGCCGAGAATGGCCGCCTCGAGGCGGGACCCCTGTCGCGCCAGCTCGTTGCCGGCGGCAAGCACGGCGAATCCTGGCAGTATTACAGCCCACTCCTGCTCGACATGTACCGCAAGATGGGCGGGGCGAGCATCCTGCTGCGCCACTTCGCACGCATGCACGAAGGCATTAAGCTTTACCGGGAAGCCGAGCGTTGTTTGCGCGAGTTCAAGCTCAACGATTCCTGGTATATCAAACCCACGGAGAAGGACGGCCGCGGCTGGGGCGCGACCGAGGCGATCCGAGGGGCGCTGTGCCACTGGATCGAAGTGCAGGGCGGCAAGATCAAAAACTATCAGATCATTGCTCCCACCACTTGGAACGTTGGGCCGCGTGCGGCCGACGAAGAAAGAGGTCCGATCGAGGAAGCGCTGATCGGCACCCCGATTGCGGACCCGCGGGATCCGGTGGAGGTTGGTCATGTCTGTCGCTCGTACGATTCCTGCCTCGTCTGCACCGTTCATGCGCACGACGCGCGGACGGGGGAAGAACTTGCACGGTTCCGCACAGCCTGACCCAAAACCCGAAAGCACGGCGGGCGGTCAAGAAGCCGTCCACCGTGCCGAAGGCAACGGCCAGACCAAGGATGTCAAAGGACAACCGTCTATGGGGTCTGACCGAGTCGATCTGCTGAAGACCATTGCCCAGATGTTGGCGGCCGGTCTCAAGACCGAGGTCGAGCCGTTTCCCGAAACCGACAAGGAGTTCGGCGACATTCTGATCAAGCTCAGGCAGCTTGGTCCGGACAACCTCGAAGGCAAGCTCGTGATCGGCGGCTTCGTCGACCATCCTTATGGTCCGGATCAGCAGCGCTGCATGGAGTGCATGTACTTCCTTGTGCACCGCAAATGGTGCGACCTGCCGGAGCTTGCGGTGCCCGTCGAGCCGGAATGGTGGTGCCGGCTCTGGCGCATCTGAGGAGCCGGTGATCATGCCTCGGCATCGGGAGTAGAGCCGTGGGCGACGATGAAAAACAACGCGAAGAGATCCGCGCTTTGCTCAAAGGCGGACTGGTCACAGAAATCTTCCCCCGCGCAGACACGCACGAAGAGGTGCAAGCCATCATCGCCCGACTGCACGCCACGGATGGCGACCTGAAGCCAAGGCTGGTGATCGGAGGCTTCACGCTTGGACCCGATCATGCATGACGGTATCGAGCAGGCTTGCGAGACGTGCATGTATTACAAGGTCCATCGCCGCTATTGCGAGCTTCCGGAATTCGAACTCGCGGTGGAGCCGGAATGGTCGTGCCGCCTCTGGCGGATTTAATTCGGGCTGAATGCGTAACGCGTGGGATTGCCGATGATTGCCGTGATCGGTTGCGGAAATTCCAATCGGTGCGACGATGGCGCCGGACCTGAGGTCATGCGTGCGCTGAAACAGCGGCGGGCGGACTGCGATACTCCAAGCGTTCAGCTGCTCGACGCCGGCACGGATGGCATGGCGGTGATGTTCGCCGCTCGCGGATGCCGCAGCCTCATCGTGGTCGACGCTTGCCGCTCGGGCTCCGAGCCCGGCGCGATCTTCGAGGTGCCGGGTGCCGAGCTGAGCCAAGTTTACGAGCCCTCGCTCAGCCTGCACGATTTCCGCTGGGACCATGCGCTCCATGCCGGGCGGTCTATCTATCGCGACGACTTCCCGACTGACGTCGTCGTGCTCCTCATCGAAGCGGAGACGGTCGAGCTTGGCATTGGTCTGTCGGCCCCAGTCACTGCCGCTATCGACAAAGTCGTGACCCGGATCGAAGCGCTGATCGATGAACGCCTCGCGATGCTGCAAGTTGCGCCATGACAGAAGAGGCTACCGTCACGCTGAAGCGCGGCAGCCTCTATCTCAGCCGCGAAATCTATGAGCGTTTCCTCGCCGGCATCGAGACCGTGATCCTGCTCAGGCGCGCCGACGATCTTCTGATCTTGCCGGTCCATCAAGCGGCGTCCGGCGGCTATCTGCTGAAGCTCCGCAATGCTGCGGGCGACCGCGTGGTCCAGGCGGTGGATTTCTTCCAGGCGCATGGGATCGGCGACGAGATCGAAGCCACCCTTCCCGTGGTTTGGAATACGCAGCTCGCAGGGCTCTGCTCGAATACTGCGTTTCTACTGCAAAGATAGTTTGCAGTTAGCATGCTAACTAGACAATCCTGATATTCTTCGCTACTCTGCTTTCAACCGGAAAACACGCCTTAAGGCGGGAAGCTGGGAGGGTACGCACGATGGCAACTCATCGCGTGGAAGAGGATGTTCGCGCGGCGTTGGCGGTGGCCGAGGACGTGGCCGCGAGCCCGGCTGAACGTGCCGAGATGCTGATGGAAATCGCCATCGGCCTGCAGCAACGCCCCAAAACTCCAGAACAGCTTGTCGCGGCCGTGACGCTTTACGACAAAGCGCTCAGCATTTGCCCACAGGACATCCCCCTGCTCAAAGCGCGGATCACCGCGCGCAAAGGCACCGCGCTGCAGGCGACGCCGGAGCAAGGCACCTCGTTCCTCGAGGCCGCGCGCGATGCGTTCGAGACCGCAATCCCGCTCCTTACCGAATTTGGCACCAAGGAGGAACTGGCGGAGGCCGAAATGAATCTCGGCCTCGCGCTGCAAGGCCTCGCGGGCTTCGGGCTTGCACGCATCACCGACGCGATCTCCGCCTATCAGCGCAGCTTGCGGACTTTCGATCGGGCACGGTTCCCGGAAGAGTTCGCGATCCTGCAGAACAATCTCGCCACCGCCTTCCTCTCCATCCCCTTCAGCGACGAGCGCGCCAAGATGCGCGAGGCGCTCGCCGTGCAGGCTTTCGAGGAGGGACTCAAGGTGGTCAATCTGATCGACCATCCGTCCGAGTATGCGATGCTGCAAAACAATCTCGGCAACGCGCTGCAATACGCCTCGTCGAGTCACGCGGTCGAAAACAATCTCCGCGCGCTCGATGCCTATGACGAGGCGCTGAAAGTACGCACGCGCGAGACCACGCCGATCGAATACGCCAACACGATCGCCAACAAGGCGAACTGCCTCTCCAATTTGCCTGACGAGCTCGAGCGTCCTGACGCCGGCAATCGCGCCAATCTCACCCAAGCGCGCGCCTACTACGCCGAGGCGCGCGAAATTTTTGTCAGCCATGGCGAGATCGACAAGGCCCGCATCGTGGCGGAGGCCGCAATCGACATCGAGAGGACGATCCTGGCGCTGCCCGAAACCAACGGAAAGGGCGGCTATGCCGCCGAAGGCCGCATTGAGCATTAACTTGCAGGGAGGACGGACGTGGCAATTGCAATATCCATCGCGGGAACGGCACTCGCGCTCATCGTAGGCGTGATGGCGTCGATCCTGGGCGGCGCTCTCGGCGGCATCGCCGTCGGAGGCAAGGCGCTCGGCAACGAGTTGGCAGCACTGATGGGCGGCTTCTATGGACCGCTCGCCGGCGGCACCGGTGTCGCTCTGGCTCTCCTCGCACTGTCGCTGATCGCGCATGGGGGCGTCTGATGTGGTCCATGGCAACCAGCTCGATGAGCCTCTTCTTCCGCGGCAAACTCTTTGCCGATCCGGCCAAGGCCTATTTGCAACTTGCCATCGGGATCGTTGTGACAGTGATCCTGATGGTCGCCGCCTGGGGTCTCGGCGCTCCGCTTTGGGCTGCGGCATTGTTTGCCGGGCTCTTGGGCGGCGCGCTCCAGCCTTATCTGTTCAAGGACCTCCGCTACCGTTGAGGCGACGATGAACGCGATCGATCTTGCGCCGACGCAACGTGCCGACCTCGCCGGCTATTTGAACGATCTGGCGCGGCTGGAGACGATCTTCGCCACGTGGGAGGAGACGCCGCGCGGCGCGGTCGAGGCCTATTCGCGTGCCATCGAAGCTCTGCACGGTGAGGCCTTGCGCCGGCTGGTGCGGGCGCTGAAGACCGACCCCGCAGCGCTCGCCGCGATGAAAGCTGCGCTCGGCGATGAGATCGTCTACGCGGTGCTCCGCCGTCACGCGATCATCAAGGCGAGCCTGGTCGAGCGGGTCGAACTCGCGCTGCAAACTATCCGCCCGATGCTCGCTTCTCATGGCGGCGATGTGGAACTGGTGAAAGTGGCGCCTCCCGCCATTGAGGTCCGATTTATCGGCGCCTGCGATGGGTGCCCGGCTTCAGCGCTCACTTTCCATGCCGGGGTGAAGAAGGCGGTCGAGGATGCCTGCCCGGAGATCACCGAAGTGTTGCAGGTGAAGGGCACGGGCGCGGCGGCAGAATCGAGCGCGCGCTTCGTCAGTCCGTTCGCGCTGAATGCTACGGGAAATTGGCTCGAAGCGGGAACGCTGACCGAGATCCCCGAAGGCGGCGTCAAAGCCACGGAGATCGGTGGCGAGAAAGTCATCCTCTCGCGCCGCGGCGCTGTCGTCACCTGCTTCCAAAATGCTTGCGCGCATCTCGGCTTCCCCATCCATGACGGCGAGGTCGAGGACGGCATCATCGCCTGTCCGCATCACGGCTTCCGCTACGATCTGTCGAGCGGCGAATGTTTGACGGCGCCGGAGGTGCAGCTGCAATCGCATGCCGTCCGCGTCACCGGGTCCCGCGTCGAAGTGAGGCTTGCGATCTAGCCATGCGCGTCTCCCTCGCCCCGACCTTGCGGAGTTCCGGCCCTAGCGCCGAGGCAGGGATTGAGCGAGCGGTACCTTTGATGCATGGAACCCCGAATGTCGTGCTCGGTGGAGCGCCTGGTGCTGACGGACTCGCCGAGCCGATCGTACCGGGACCATCGACGATGTTTGGCCCGCGCGGCGCGGTCCTTGCCGCACCAACGGGACCCCTCTTCGTATGCGATACGGGCCATCACCGACTGCTCGGCTGGTGCGAGGCGCCCAATGAAGATCACGCCCCGGCGGACTTCCTGATCGGCCAACCGAATTTTTCGCGTGAAGGTCGCAACGCCAAGGGTGACGTCAGCGCCACGACACTCAACGTGCCGACCGGCATCGCCGCAAACGACGGCGTGCTCGCCGTGGCGGATGCCTGGAACCACCGCGTGTTGCTTTGGCTCGGACTTCCCGACAAGACCAACCGTCCCGCCGACGTGGTACTCGGCCAAGCAGACTTCGCCGGCAATTTTGCCAATCGCGGACAGGATGTGCCGACAGCCTCGACGCTGAACTGGTGTTACGGCGTTACCATCTCGGATGGCAGCCTGTTCGTCGCCGATACCGGCAATCGCCGCGTGCTGATGTGGGAAACCATCCCCACCAAGAACGGCACGCCGGCCGACCTCGTTCTCGGTCAGCGCGACCTCGTCACCCGCGACGAGAATGCCGGGGCCGAGCCCGGCGCACTCGGCATGCGTTGGCCGCACGGCATTGCGCTTACCGACGGCGGCATCCTGGTGGCGGACGCCGGCAATAATCGGATCATGGGCTGGCGAAAACTGCCGCGGGCGAATGGAGCTTTTTGCGACTTCGTGCTCGGCCAGGCCGATATGGCAAGCGTGGATCATAATCGCGCGGCCTACTACCCCACCGCGCGCAGCCTCAATATGCCCTATGGGCTCGCCGTCGCGGGCGAGCATCTGGTCGTTGCCGACACGGCGAATTCGCGGTTGCTCGGATTTTCGCTGGCCGGCCTTGCCATGGACGAGAAGGCGAGCAGGCTTGCAGGCCAGCGCGATTTCGCCGCCAAGGGAGACAATCGCTGGGCCGCGCCCGTCCGCGACAGTCTGTGCTGGCCATACAATGTCGCCTGTTGCGGCGACACAGTGGTCATCGCCGATTCCGGCAATAATCGCGTGATGCTCTGGGAGACGGCGCCATGAATGTGCACCGCCAGCTTGTTCCAGAGGAAGGACAGACCGCCGTCGAGATCCGCGTGCGCGGGCGCGTGCAAGGTGTTGGATTCCGGCCCACGGTCTGGCGCTTCGCGCGCGAGGAAGGGCTCTCGGGCGAAGTGTTGAATGATTCCGACGGCGTGCTGGTTCGCGTCGGCGGTTCGACCAAGGCCATTGCCGATTTCATCGCGCGGCTGTGGAAGGAGCCACCTCCTCTCGGCCGCATCGATCGCATCGAGACGCAACTCTTCGACGGGCAACTGCCGGCCGAGTTTCGCATTGCCGAAAGCACCGGCGGCGGCGCCCACACGCAAGTCACGCCGGACGCCGCGATCTGCCCGCAATGCACGGCGGAATTGCTCGATCCTTTCGAGCGCCGCTACCGCTATCCGTTCACCAATTGCACCCATTGCGGCCCGCGCTTCTCGATCGTCACCGGCATTCCTTACGATCGGGCGCAGACGAGCATGGCGGCGTTCCCGATGTGCGGCGATTGCGGCGCCGAATACCGCGAGCCATCGGACCGGCGCTTCCATGCCGAAGCCATCGCCTGCCATGCTTGCGGGCCGCGGGCGAAGCTGATCCGTCTCGACGGCCGCGCCGTCAGCTTCGATCAGCATTCCATGCTCGACGATGTCGATGCGGTCTGCGGGCTCTTGCAGAAAGGCGAGATCGTCGCGATCAAGGGTCTCGGCGGCTATCAGCTGGCTTGCGATGCCACGCGCGAGGACGCGGTGGCACGGCTTCGCCAATTGAAGCGCAGAGACGCCAAACCTTTCGCACTGATGGCGCGCGATCTCGACATCATCCGGCATTATTGCGCGGTGAGCGTAGAGGAAGAGCGCCTGCTCAAGAGCCCAGAGGCGCCTATCGTGCTTCTCACCGCCGATGGGCCGGAACGTCTCCCAGCGGCGATCGCGCCAGGGCTGACCACGCTCGGCTTCATGCTGCCGACGACGCCACTCCATCTCCTCATCTTGCGGCGCATGAACCGCCCCGTGGTGATGACGAGCGGCAATCTGTCCGACGAGCCGCAAGTGATCAATGAGGCGGAAGCGCAAGAACGGCTCTCAGGTATCGCAACCTACGCGCTGATCCATGATCGGGAGATTGCCAACCGTATTGATGACTCCGTGGCGCGTGTTGTGGCTGGCCAGCCGCGCCTGATCAGGCGCGCACGCGGCTATGCGCCTTCCCCTATCACGCTGCCTTCCGGTTTCGAGGCGGCGCCTGAGCTTCTCGCCCTCGGTGGCGAGCTCAAGGCGACATTCTGTCTGGTGAAGGACGGCGAGGCCATTCTCTCGCAGCATCAGGGCGATCTCGAAGATGCACTCACCTTCGACGACTATCGCAAGAACCTCGCGCTCTACCGCACGCTGTTCGACCATAGACCGGTCGCGCTGATCGCCGACCGCCATCCGGAATATCTCTCGACCAAGCTCGCTCATGCGCACGCGGACGCAGAGCAAATCGAGCTGATCGAGGTGCAGCATCACCACGCTCATGTGGCGTCTTGCCTCGCCGAAAATGGCCGGCGGCTCGATGCCGCGCCTGTACTTGGTATCGTGCTCGACGGGCTCGGGCTCGGCGATGACGGCACGATCTGGGGCGGCGAGTTCCTGCTTGCCGACTATCGCGGCTTTGAGCGGCTCGGCACCTTCAAGCCGGTGGCCATGCCAGGCGGCGGAGCCGCGTCGCGCGAGCCTTGGCGGAACCTCTATGCGCATCTCGTGGCGGAGCTGGGCTGGCCGCAATTCGCCATCAATTTCAGCGAGTTAGAGCTCTTTTCCTATCTCGAGGCCAAGCCGCGCGCGACCCTCGATGCGATGATCGCCAACGGCGTCAACGCACCGCTTGCGTCATCCTGCGGGCGGTTGTTCGACGCCGTTTCCGCCGCGATCGGACTCTGCCGCGACGTGCAGGCCTATGAGGGCGAAGCCGGGGCGAAGCTCGAAGCCATGGTCGACCCGCATACGCTTGCGAATGAGGACGAGGCGCTCTCTTATCCGTTCACCGTTCCCAATCTCCGCGGCAACAATCTTCCCTATATCGAGCCGCTCGCGATGTGGAACGCGATCCTCGGCGATCTCATCTTGAAGACCCCTGCCCCGATCATGGCGGCGCGTTTCCACAAAGGGCTGGCGAAGGCGATCGTCGCCTTGGCGCGGAAGCTCGCGCGGCGTGACGATCCGGCGGGCGCGTACTTCGACACCATCGCGCTCTCCGGCGGCTGCTTCCAGAATCGCATCCTGTTCGAGGAGGTTTTGCGCCGCCTCGAAGCAGAGGATTTCACCGTGCTTACCCACGCGCTGGTGCCGGCCAATGACGGCGGCCTTGCGCTTGGCCAGGCGGCGATCGGCGCCGCGCAACTCATAACAACAACAAAGACCATACGAGAGGAAGGAAACGTCCAATGTGTCTCGGAATCCCGGGCAGAATTGTAAAGGTTGACGACGCCGCGCGAAAACTTGCGACCGTCGATGTCAGCGGCGTCAAGCGCCAGGTGAATATCGCCTGCATCGTCGACGACACTCACCCCGCTGAGGCTTGCGTCGGCGATTGGGTGCTCGTCCATGTCGGCTTCGCCATGAGCCGCATCGACGCGCACGAAGCTGCGGAAACCCTCAAGATCTTGACGGAACTCGGCGAGGCGCAGGCCGAGATTGAGGCCATGCGGCTCTCTGTTACGGAAGTTGGGAGGGTAGCATCATGAAATATATCGATGAGTTCCGCGACCGCGAGAAAGCAGCTGTCCTGGTCAAGGAGATCGCTTCCTTGGTCGCCACCATGCCACTCGCCAAGGAGCGGCCGATCCACATCATGGAAGTGTGCGGCGGCCACACCCACTCGATCTTCCGCTATGGCATCGAGGGCATGCTGCCGAAGGAGGTCGAGCTGGTGCACGGGCCGGGCTGCCCGGTCTGCGTGCTGCCGATGGGCCGCGTCGACGATTGCGTCTCCATTGCCGAACGCGACGGCGTGATCTTCACCACGTTCGGCGACGCCATGCGGGTGCCGGGCTCCAAGAAGAGCCTGATGCAGGCCAAGGCCGACGGCGCCGATATCCGCATGGTCTATTCGCCGATGGATGCGCTGGAAATCGCGCGCAAGAATCCCGACCGCGATGTGGTGTTCTTCGGGCTCGGCTTCGAGACGACGATGCCATCCACCGCGCTCACCGTGCTTGAAGCAGAGCGCGAGGGCATCAGCAATTTCTCGGTGTTCTGCAATCACATCACCATCGTGCCGACGCTGAAGGCGATCCTGGAAAGCCCGGACCTCAATCTCGACGGCTTCCTTGGGCCAGGCCATGTCTCCATGGTGATCGGCACCGCGCCTTACGAATTCATCGCGCGCTTCTACAAGAAGCCGATGGTGGTCGCGGGCTTCGAGCCACTCGACGTTCTGCAATCGATCTGGATGGTGCTGAAACAGATCAAGGAGGGCCGTGCCGATATCGAAAACCAATATCAGCGCGTGGTGCCGGACGACGGCAATCAGGCAGCGCTCGATGCGGTGGCTCAAGTCTATGAGCTCCGCGATTTCTTCGAATGGCGCGGACTTGGCTCCATCGATCATTCCGGCGTGCAACTCCGCGAGACTTATGCGCGCTTCGATGCCGAGCGGAAATTCGCCCTCCCCAATCTGAAAGTGGAGGATCCGAAGGCCTGCCAGTGCGGCGAGGTGCTGAAAGGCGTGATCAAGCCCTGGCAATGCAAATTGTTCGGGGCGTCCTGCACGCCTGAGACGCCGCTCGGGGCGCTGATGGTGTCTTCCGAAGGCGCCTGCTCTGCCTATTACCAATATGGCGGCGTCAAAGTACAGGGGGCGGCATGACCATCATCCCATTCATCCGCACCCGGCCCCGCGGCAAGGTCAATGTACCGACCGTGACGCTCGCCCATGGCGGCGGCGGCAAAGCCATGAAGGACCTGATCGACGATGTGTTTGTCGGGGCCTTCGATAATGCAACCCTGGCACCGCTCGAAGACCAGGCACGCTTCGACCTCGCCGCACTTGCCGCGCATGGCGACCGGCTCGCGTTCACGACCGATAGTTTCGTGGTCGATCCTCTGATCTTCCCCGGCGGCGATATCGGCAAGCTCGCAGTGTGCGGCACCATCAACGATCTGGCGGTAGGCGGCGCGAAACCGCTCTATCTCTCCTGCGCGGTGATCATCGAGGAAGGCGTGACCATCGAGATGTTGCGCGGCATCGCGCGCTCCATGGCGGAGACGGCACGAGAAGCCGGCGTTGAGATCGTCACCGGCGACACCAAGGTCGTGCATAAGGGCGCTTGCGACAAGCTGTTCATCACCACGACCGGCATCGGCGTCATTCAGGAGCAATTCGTGCTCGGCGCACATCTGGCGCGGCCGGGCGACGTGGTTCTGGTGAACGGCCTGCTCGGCGATCACGGCGCCGCGATTTTAGGCGCGCGCGGCGACATGGCGCTGGAGACGCCGATTGAGAGCGATTGCGCGGCGCTGCACGGCCTGATCGAGGCGTTGCTCAAGGCCGCGCCCAATACGCGAGCTCTTCGCGACGCGACGCGGGGCGGCCTTGCCACGGTGCTCAACGAGATCGCCCACGCTTCGCAGATGTCGATCGAAATCGACGAGACGCGCACCCCAATCCGCGAGGAGGTGAAAGGCTTCTGCGAGATTCTCGGCCTCGACCCACTCTACCTCGCCAATGAAGGCAAGATCGTCGCCGTCGTACCGGCGGAGGAAGCCGACGCCGCGCTCGCTTCGATGCAGGCGCATCGGCTGGGCGGAGGCGCGGCCATCATCGGCACGGTCAAAGACGGCGAGGCCGGGCGCGTCACCATGCGCACTGTGTTCGGCGGCAGGCGCATCGTCGACATGCTGGTCGGCGAGCAGCTGCCGAGAATTTGCTGAGGATCCCGGCATGCATGAGCTCGGCATCACCCGCAACATCGTCGCCATCGTCAGCGATGCCGCTCAGGGCCGCAAGGTGCGCCGCGTGACGCTGGAAATCGGCGCGCTTTCGGGCGTGATGGCTGACGCGATCGCCTTCTGCTTCGACGTTGTGGCGGCGGGCACCGTGCTTGAAGGCGCCGCGCTCGAGATTCGTGAGGTGGAGGGACGCGGGCGTTGCCGTAGCTGTGGTGTGGAATTCGTCACGACCACGCTTTACCAGCCTTGCGGCTGTGGCTCGCGCCAGATCGAGCGCATCGCCGGCGAGGAGCTCAAGGTGAAAACCATGGAATTAGAGGAGGCAGCCTGATGTGCGGTCATTGCGGATGCGGCAGCGGCGCGAAGACAACCCTGCTCGAGATGGAGCCTGGGACGGCCCACGAGCAGGCGCATCGTCACGAGCATGTCCATGCAGACGGCACGCACCACTCCCACGAGCATGAGCATGGCCACGACCATGAGCATGGCCACGATCACAATCATGATCATCACGGCCACGAGCACGTCCATGCGGATGGCACACGACACTCCCACAGCCATGATCACAGTCATGAGCACTCCCATGGCCACGACCACCACCACGCGCATGACCACGATCACCACCATCATCAAGATGGCGTCGTGCAGCTGGAAGCGCGCCTCCTGGCCAAGAACGATGCCGTGGCGGCAAAGAATCGGGCCTGGTTCGCAGGGCGTGAAATTCTTGCGCTCAATCTTGTGAGCTCGCCCGGCGCCGGCAAGACCACGCTGCTCGAGCGCACAATCAAGGATCTAAACGGCGAACTGCCACTCTTTGTCATCGAGGGCGATCAGGCGACCACCAATGACGGGGAGCGTATCCGCGCTGCTGGCGCCCCCGCCGTGCAAGTGAATACCGGAACGGGCTGTCATCTCGAGGCCGACATGGTGGCTGCCGGCTTGATGCAGCTGAGGCCCTCGGCCGGCTCGGTGGTGATGATCGAGAATGTCGGCAATCTGGTCTGCCCGGCAATGTTCGATCTCGGCGAGCGCGCCAAGGTGGCGATCCTTTCGGTGACCGAGGGCGAGGACAAGCCGCTGAAATATCCGCATATGTTCCGCGCCGCTGAATTGATGATCCTGAATAAGACCGACCTCTTGCCTCATCTCGATTTCGACGTCGAGCGAACCGTCGCCAATGCGCGCGAGGTCAATCCGGAGATCTCGGTCCTGCGCGTCTCGGCCAAAACCGGGGAAGGACTCGAAGCCTGGTACGACTGGCTGCGCCAGAACCGTCTGGCCGCCCGTGCCGCGGTTTTGGCCTAGCAATCGTTCAACGATGCTGGTGGTTGTGAAGCCGTCTCTCTGAAGTCCAGTTCCGCAGGGACACTGCCATTCGGTGGCACGTTTCCGGGCTTCTTCGGGACTGTTTGCCGAACACGGGGAGCGAGCCAGAAGACCCACGACAGTGTGGCTGAGAGCATCGGATTCGAACTCCGATGTACATCATGATGCTGAGCTAATCCATGCTCATTCCGCGGCCTTCACATACGTCTCCATCGGCGGGCAGGCGCACACGAGATTGCGATCACCATAGACGTTGTCGACGCGATTGACTGGGGGCCAGTACTTGTCGACGCGGAAGGCTCCGGCCGGAAAGCAGGCCGCCTCGCGAGAATAGGGCCGGTCCCAGTCGCCGATAAGGTCCTCCACCGTGTGCGGTGCGTTCTTCAGTGCATTGTTCTGCTTGTCGGCGCGTCCTTCCTCGATCGCACGCGCTTCTTCGCGAATGGCCAGCATCGCCTCGCAAAACCGGTCGAGTTCCGCCTTGGTCTCCGATTCCGTCGGTTCGACCATGAGCGTTCCCGCAACCGGCCAGCTCATCGTAGGGGGATGGAAGCCGCAGTCGATCAGCCGTTTGGCGATATCGTCGACCGTGACGCCGCACCGCTCATTGAGTGGCCGCGTATCGATGATGCATTCATGTGCCACGCGCCCCTGCTTGCCGGTGTAGAGCACGTCGTAGGCACTGGAGAGCCGCTTTGCGATATAGTTGGCGCTCAGAATTGCAACGCGCGTCGCCTGGGTGAGGCCCGCGCCACCCATCATGAGACAATAGCTCCAGGAGATCGGCAGGATCGACGCCGAGCCGTAAGGCGCCGCTGAGACCGTCAGCTCGTTGCCCCCTGTCTCGGGATGCCCTGGCAAGAACGGCGCAAGATGCGCCTTGACGCCGATTGGCCCCATGCCGGGTCCGCCGCCTCCATGGGGGATGCAGAAGGTCTTGTGTAGATTGAGGTGGCTCACGTCAGCGCCCATGTCGCCGGGTCGTGCGAGGCCGACGAGAGCATTCAAGTTGGCGCCGTCGAGATAGACCTGTCCGCCGTTTGCATGGGTGATCTCGCAGATTTCGCGCACCGTCTCCTCGAAGACGCCGTGGGTCGAAGGGTAGGTGATCATGGAGGCCGCAAGGGTCTTCGCGCTCGCCTCGGCCTTGGCCCGGAAATCGGCGAGGTCGATATTGCCATTCGCGTCGGTGGCGACCACGACCACCTTCATCCCGCACATCGACGCCGATGCCGGATTGGTGCCGTGGGCGGAGGCCGGGATGAGGCAGACGTTGCGATGCCCCTCGCCGCGGCTCTTGTGGTAAGCGCGGATCGTGAGCAGCCCGGCAAACTCGCCCTGCGCGCCCGAGTTGGGCTGCATCGAGATGGCGTCGTAACCGGTGATCTGGCACAGCTTCGCGGATAGGTCGTTAATCATCTCGGCATAGCCAAGCGCCTGATCGGCCGGGACGAACGGATGGATCTCTGCGAACTCGGGCCACGTGATCGGCAGCATCTCGGCCGTCGCGTTGAGCTTCATCGTGCATGAGCCGAGCGGGATCATGGCGCGATCGAGCGCGAGGTCGCGGTCTGCGAGCCGGCGCATGTAGCGCGTCATCTCACTCTCCGCCCGGTTCATGTGGAAGATCGGGTGGGTCAAATAGGCCGACCGGCGGATAAGCGGCTTGGGCAGACGATATTCGGGATGCTCGTTGCGGTAGACGAGATCATAACCGCCGAACGCGCGCCAGACGGCTTCGAGCGTGGCGGGCCGGGTCCGCTCGTCGACCGTGATGCCAATCCGATCGTGGCCGACCTTGCGCAGGTTGATGCCGTTGTCTACGGCGTTCTTCATGATCAGTCCCTGATAGGGTCCAACCTCCACCGTGATGGTGTCGAAGAAGGACTCGGGGCTGATCTTGAAGCCGAGTGAGGACAGTCCGTCGGCGAGCCGCGCCGCCTTGCGGTGCACGCGCTTGGCTATGGCTTTCAACCCCTTGGGCCCATGGAACACCGCGTACATCGAGGCAATGACTGCGGGCAAGACTTGGGCGGTGCAGATGTTCGACGTCGCATTTTCGCGGCGGATGTGCTGCTCGCGCGTCTGCAATGCGAGGCGGTAGGCGCGGTTTCCGCGCGCATCGACCGAGACTCCCACGAGGCGCCCCGGCAGAGCGCGCTTCAAGGCGTCCTTGACGGCAATATAGGCGGCGTGCGGTCCGCCATAGCCCATCGGCATGCCGAAACGCTGCATGGAGCCGACTGCGATATCGGCATCCATCTCGCCTGGCGGCTTGAGCAGCGTGAGTGCCAATGGGTCCGCCGCAATCACAGCGAGCGCCTTGGCGGCATGGAGCTTCGAAACAAGTGCGGAAAAGTCGTGGCATTCGCCGCAGACGCCCGGATACTGGAAGATCGCGCCGAAAACTCTTTCAAACTCCAGGTCCTTGAACGGATCGCCGACGACGATCTGCCAGCCGAGTGGTTCCGCGCGCGTCCTCAGAACCGCGATCGTTTGCGGCAAGCACTCCTCGTCGACAAAGAAGGCATTCGCCTTTGACTTCGTCACGCGGTGCGCCATGGCCATTGCCTCAGCCGCGGCCGTGGCCTCATCCAGGAGCGAGGCATTGGCCACATCGAGGCCTGTAAGATCCGAAACCAGCGTTTGGAAGTTCAAGAGCGCTTCGAGACGCCCCTGGCTGATCTCTGGCTGATAGGGTGTGTAGGCGGTGTACCAGGCTGGATTCTCCAGGATGTTGCGTTGGATTGCGGGCGGCATGATGGTGCCGTGGTAGCCCTGACCGATGAGCGAGGTCAGCACGCGGTTCTTGTCGGCGGTAGCACGCATTCGATCGAGCCCGCCGCGCTCGGACAACGGAGGACCGAAATCAAGAGGCTCTGTTTGACGGATTCCTTTCGGCACAGTTTCCGCAATCAGCTTGTCGAGACTAGCGACGCCCAGGGTGCGCAGCATCTCCTCCATCTCCTCAGGCGATGGCCCGATGTGACGGCGGTTCGCGAAGTCGTAGGGCTCGTATCCTTCAGGAGAGGTCATGAGGTCTCCGCTCCGATCAGCTTCCTGTAGGCAGCCTCGTCCATGAGACCGTCGATGGCTGTGACGTCGGCGAGCTTTAGCTTGTAGAACCAGCCCGCACCGAGCGGGTCGCTGTTGACGATCGAAGGGTCATCAATGATCGCCTGGTTGATCTCGACCACCTCTCCGGCGAGCGGCGCGAAGACGTCGGATGCCGCTTTCACCGATTCAACTACTGCTGCGCTGGCACCTCTCGCAAGCTTGGTGCCGACCTCGGGTAGTTGAACGAATACAAGGTCGCCTAGGTGCGTCACGGCGTACTCGGTGATACCCACGGTCGCAATGTCCCCATCGAGCTTCAGCCACTCGTGGTCTTCTGTGTATTTCAGCAAGGTACCCTCCTAGCGTGGGGCGGTTCAGCCCCGTTTATATTTCGGCGCGATGAATGGGAGCGTCGCGACTGCGACAGGCAAGCGCTTGCCGCGCACCTCAGCGAAGATGGTTGTTCCGGGCACTGCGCGCTCGGTCGGCAGATAGCCCATCGCGACAGGTGCATCGAGACTGGGGCCGAAGCAACCTGAAGTCACCGAGCCAATCGGTGAGCCTCCTTCCACATCTGCAAACAGCGGCGCACCGGCACGCACGGGCATTCGTCCTTCGGGGCGCAGACCCACGCGGTGGCGCGCGGCACCGCTTTCCAACTGGTCGAGGATGATCTCCGCTCCGGGAAATCCACCCTCACGCGCGCCGCCTCGGCGACGTGATCTCTGGATAGCCCAGGCGAGCCCGGCTTCGACCGGCGTCGTGGTCTCGTCGATGTCGGAGCCATAGAGGCACAGACCGGCTTCTAGACGCAACGAGTCCCGCGCGCCGAGTCCGATCGGTGCGACATCTGCTGTCTCGAGCAGCGCTCTCGCAATGTCCGGCGCTCGTGCGGTAGGAACAGAGATCTCGAAGCCGTCCTCTCCGGTATAACCCGAGCGCACAACGACGCAGGCGGCTCCCAGGACGTCGAGCGTCGCCACATCCATGAAGCGCAATCGTGCGCACTCAGGCGCTAGCCTCGCCAGCGCGGGCAAGGCCTTCGGTCCTTGCAGAGCGATCAGCGCACGATCGAGCCGCGCGACCTCGCACCCATTCCCAAGATGGGCTCGCAGATGCGCTTCATCCGCCGCCTTGCAGGCCGCATTGACGACGAGTAGCAGATGATCGCCGCAATTGGCGACCATCAGATCGTCGAGAATGCCGCCGCGCTCGTTGGTGAAGAACGCATAGCGCTGGCGCCCCGGCGTGAGACCGAGGATATCCGCCGGCACGAGACGTTCGAGCGCGCGTCCCGCATCGGCAACGTCACCGGACTTCGCACGCACAACGATTTGCCCCATGTGCGAGACATCGAACAGACCAGCGGCGGCGCGTGTGTGCAGATGCTCCTTGAGCACGCCGGGCGCATACTGGACCGGCATCTCGTAGCCGGCGAATGACACCATGCGTGCGCCGAGTTCCAGATGCAGTGCATGGAGCGGCGTTCGCTTGAGAGCCTCAGCCGACTTCGTGGCAGTGTCAGCGCTCATACAGAAGCTCCTATGGCTCTTTCAAAGTCCAGACATAGTCCGGAAACTCGAATTCACCGTCGTCATCGAGAGGGCCCGAATGCCCGCGACTAGGTGGCTGAGCGCATCGCATTCGAACTTCGATGTACATCATGATGCTAGCCAGATCGTGGGACCATCAGCTTATCGGCAAGTGTGATCCCCGAAAATGGCCCGAAGAGATAAACCGGAAGAAACGCGACGTGCTCCCGCTGAGACGCCCTCTCTGGAGTTCTCTTCGACAGAAAGACCGCCATTTGGTGGCGCATTTCCGGGTTTCTTCAGGACTTGTGCCGCGAGGGTCAGGAGAGAGCCAGAAAACCCGCGACTAGGTGGCTGTGCTGGCAGTCTTCAGCGAACGGGTCTCCGTTGGTCGAATTCCCTGATCACTGGGAAAATGCAGGTAATTTCGCCGATTTCTGGCTCGAGATGACTGAGGCGCTCCGGCTTTCGGGAGGAAATTCAATTGGTTGCGAACGGAATTCCCTAGCCGCCAAAGCAGGGAAGGGCGAGCAGGGAACCCCAAGGCGCATAACAGCGAACGAGCGGCGCGTTTGCCTCATGTGTAAATCGGCATGCGCGTGCAGGATCGCAAACATCGCTCTCAATGCGATGATTCTGCCTTACGATGCGAATCCAGGCCGGATGGAATTTTCGGAAAGGACAGGCGTGTATTGATTGCGCATCCAATAAATTTGGCTGTCATCATCGTCAATTGGCGCAATGAGGAAGACACGCTTCGCTCCGCCGCGGCCGTGCGAGACTGGAACTCGCTCAAGCCAAAGCTCATCGTCGTCGATAACGAATCGACTGAAGGCTCGAGGAAAGCCCTGGCCTCTACCCTCGATGTCAGAGATCTGATTAGTAGTGAAATCAATCTTGGCTATGGCGGTGGCAACAATCTCGGGATCACGCGGGCGCTGGCCGGGAATGCCAAATACGTGCTGCTCCTGAATAGCGACGCCGATATCTCCGAGGCAGGTGTGACCCGGCTCGTCGACAGGCTGGAGGCCAATCCGGAAATTTCGATTCTTGGGCCGGTCATCCACGAGCAGCAGCATGGAGGCGTGATCTGCGTGATAGGTGGTCGAGATATCGCGCTCAGCAGATCGACGCGAATAGCGGCGGATCCAAATGCCCTCGCGGAGGTTCCAGGCTATCCGCTCAACCACGTTGATTACGTCCCAGGCGCCGTCTTCCTCGCGCGCCGAACTCTATTCGAAGAGATAGGCTTGCTCGACGAGCAATTCTTTTTCAGCGGCGAAATTGCGGATCTTTGCAAACGAGCGCGAGATAAGCGTCACCGACTATGCGTCGATCTAGAGGTTGAGGCCCATCATGATACGGGGCGACAACCCCAGCAAGTTCGCGAAACATTGTACGCGTATTACAGCGTGCGGAACCGCATTCTTTATGCGAGGAAGCATTACCCAGATCGAAGAGTTCGGCATTTCTCATTCTGGGCAATGACCTCCGGACTGGAGATTGCGAAGGCGCTCGCGAAGCGGAAGAGGGCCAAGGCGCGCGCGATCTTCTTGGCTCTAGCGCACGCTTATGCGAACCGGTCGGGCAACCAGAACGCCGCGTTTATGTGATGTCCGTTTTGTATCTCCTCACCTCTCCAGAACCAGTGATCGAGGGCACGGACGCGGTGTTTCAAGAAGTGTCAACGCTGAAGGCTGCCTTCGACGGTAGAGTCGTAAATCTCTGTCCCCGCAAGGTGCCCGGCCGTCCCTTCCCCCCACAGTTATTTGGGTTCCACAAGCTTCCCCACCTCTTGCGCTTGGAAAGGCAAAGCTCGGTCACGCATGTATATTTTTCAGTGCCCTACTATTTTCCGGTTTTGCATCTATTGAGAAAGCCAATCGTCTACACGGTCGTTGCGAGTTTGCGGGATAGGAAGAAGCCGGCCAACGTCCGAAGCTTGAGGGCGCTTTACCGCATCGTCGTGTCGAACGAGCGAGATGCCGCGATATTGGAGTCTTGGGGCGTGTCCAATTTCGCTATCATACCTCCCGGGATAAATGCCTCTCGGCTCGTTCCGCACAGTCTGACGGTGAAAGACGAGGTGACGCTCCTCATGGCGTCCGCTCCCTGGGCGGAAGAGCAATTTGATACGAAGGGGATTGACGTTCTATTGGACGCCGTTGTCAGCCTCCCCTTTTTGAAGCTTATATTGCTTTGGCGAGGCCTTTTGCTCGAGGAGCTCGTCGAGCGCGTGGAGCGCCGGGGCATCGCCCGCAGGGTCGAAATCGTTACCCGGCATGTCGATGTGAATGATTATCTGAGCAGAGCTCATGCGGCCGTGTTATTGGCGAAGCGCACCGACATCGTTAAGGCCTATCCGCACTCCTTGATAGAATCTCTCGTCGCGGGGAAGCCAGTAATCCTCACCGACGCCCTTCCAATGGCTGACTACGTTCGACGGCACGAGTGCGGGATTGTGCTTGACGATGCCCGCCTCGACTCGCTTATAACCGCAATCGAAGACCTAAAATGCCGGTACGACGAGCTCGCGCGCCACGCGAGGCTGATCACGTCTCATGCGTTTTCCGAGCAGTCGATGATAGAAAACTATCGTGATCTGTACGGGCTCGAAGGGACATGACGACTTCGAAGGCAGAGTTGGCTGAGGCGTCAAGACCAATCAGCCTCCATGCAAAGAGAGTCCTCACGGCGATCTCAGATCTCGCGCTTGGATTGGCGCAGTGGCGTGTCTGGTGGGTGCTCGCATTCAGCGACGTACGTCAGCGCTATCGGCGATCCACTCTTGGCCAGTTCTGGCTGACCATTTCCATGGCGGCCATGATTGCGGGGATCGGGATCATTTACGCGCTGATTTTCCACCAACGACATGATGTCTATATCCCCTTCTTGGGAATCGGCCTGGTTGTTTGGAACCTCCTTTCCGGGCTCATCAACGATCTCGCCACATCCTTCATCAACGCCGATACGCATCTGCGCTCCTATCCCACACCACGCTCGGCGGTCATATATAGAACTATCGCGCGCAACTTCCTCGTCAGCGGTCACAATCTCCTCATCGTCCCGGTACTTTGGGTGCTGTTTGACATTCCGGTTGGTTTGATAACTTTGCTTGCACTACCGGCTCTTTGCGTCATTGCGCTAAATGGCGTTTGGCTGGGGATGATGATTGGTCCGCTCTGCACTCGCTTTCGCGACCTTCCTCAAATTATCGCCAACGTCGTCCAATTGGCTTTTTTCGTGACGCCCATCATATACAGCCCGGCCCAGCTCCAGGGCCGCCTCTGGGTCGTCACGCACCTAAATCCGTTCGCGAGTTTCGTTGAGATCGCGCGGGCCCCACTTCTGGGCCAAATACCCGCGACCCACCACTATGTTATGGTTAGCCTGTGCACCCTCGTTGGCTTCGCAGCGGCGCTTCCGTTTTACGCGCGATTCCGCGGTCGCATTGTATATTGGCTCTAGGGGGCTCGCGTTGTGGCTTTCATAAACGCCAGGTCCATCAGCGTCGCATATCCGGTGTACAGCGCCCGGGGTCGTTCGCTCAAGGAACAGATCCTCCGCAAAGTTGGCGGCAGGCTTGCGATGGGACAAGACGCGAGATTGGTCGTCAAGGCACTGGAGGGCATCACTCTCTCTCTTAGGTCAGGCGACCGGCTAGCTCTTATCGGCGGCAACGGCGCCGGGAAGTCGACGCTCCTGCAGGTCCTGGCAGGGATTCTCGAGCCCACCTCTGGTGAGTTCAGCAAACGGGGTCACGTCTCCTCGCTCGTGGACATGAGCATGGGCATGGACCTGGAAGCCACCGGCTACGAGAACATCATCATGCGAAGCGTCTTTCTCGGTGCCACATTCGCCGAGGCCAGACGTCGGATTCCAGAAATCGAAGCCTTCTCCGAGCTTGACGACTATCTTCAACTGCCCATGCGTACCTATTCCGCCGGAATGAAGCTGCGACTGTCCTTTGCGATCGCAATGGCTGTTCAGCCCGAGATCCTGGTGCTTGACGAAATGATTGGAGTGGGCGATGCGGCCTTTGCCGCGAAGGCCCAGGAGCGAATGCGAGAGGTCGTCAGCAGGCTTGCGATCCTTGTGATCGCCACCCACGATCTGAATTCGGCGCGCAGCATGTGTAATCGCGGTGTGCTTCTGGACCATGGGCGAGTGGTCGTAGATGCCACTGTCGAAAACGCGATCGATGCCTACCATACTCTTACGAGCATGCCGGCCCCTGCTCCGGGGTCCGAGGCCATTGCTGTCTAGATGGCGGATCTATTCCGTAAGCAAGGCTGGTAGCCTCGAGCTACGTCCCAATGGGTTCCAGACCATCATCCGAGCAGTTTGAGAGCAGCTGGTGACGCGCTGCCGTTGTATCTGCCTGCGGGAACGAAGTGCCCCTGGCACGCCCTTGAAGCCAGCCCAAGCTCCTCGCAAAGCGGCTTGTCGGTATGGCCGCGCTCTGGCGCACACCAGCGACAGTGCCGTGGCTGCGGCCTGCAAGAGCAGAACCGGCGCGAGCAGCGCCCCGGGGACGTTTTTCACAGTAAGCCAGATGCGATTGCGATGGCTGTGAAAAACGCTGAACTCGCTCAGATGTCCGGTGAGTGCGGACCCGACGTGCAGGACCTCGGCGCGGCGTACCTGAACGCACCGCTCGCCGCGCAAGCGCAATCGAAACCCAAGGTCCACATCCTCGAGATAGCAGAAAAAACTCTCGTCGAAGCCTCCCGCTGCGTCGAAGAAAGGCTTCGCGTAAAGTGCGGCGGCGCCGCACGGTGAGAAGACCTCGCAATCGCCGTTTGGAAGCTCGCTCGCGGGGCGGCCGCCGCCGCTTCGCCACGCCGTGCCAAAGGCCGAAAGCACATCGCCGAAACCGTCGACGAGCGCAGGGTCCGTGGCGTCGAGCTGGGTCGAGCCAAACATCCGCGCCCAAGGGTAACGCTCAGTAGCGGCACTGAGCTCGGCAAGCCAATCTGGCCGAGGCCGCGTGTCGGGGTTCAGGGTCAGAAGCCAGGGACATGTGCTGTCGCGTGCGCCAAGATTGCTTGCAGCGGCGAAGCCAATATTGCCTGGCGCATGAAGCACGCGGAACCGGTTGTCGGGTAGCCGCAAGTCGGAGACCGGCGGGCCCGTCGATGCGTTATCGACGATGATCGCCTCGAAGTCCCGCAGGCTTTGCGAGAAGAGGGCGTCTATGCAATCTTGGAGGAGTGCACCCGCATTGTAATTCACGATGACGATGCGGACCCAAGGCGTTGGCGAGACCATGGCGAAACGGTCCTGAAGGGGCGCCCGATTGTTCTCGGGCAGGCCCCGAAACCAGTAGGACAAAACCGCCCTTCCTCGAAGCGGCTTTCAAAACGGGGGTGCGAGCAGGCGGACTCCGCCTGACGCTTTGAACTTGGCTTTAACTCCGCTAGAATGCGAGGCCAGCTTGAGGATTGGAACGGCTCTGTTCTTGCTTCGCGAGGAAAGGCTATCCATTCGACGGGCTCCCAATCAGGACATCCGGGACGTACGAGAAATGCGGGCGAAGTATGCGTGAGGCCGCGGAGGACGTGGTCCGTTCATTCACTTAATTCAACAAACCCTCTCCAGATAATATAGCGATAGACGATGCTGCGGCGTCTCACAGATATTAAAGACAGACTACTTATGAAGCTCACTCTGATAGTTTACTATTACATTCCCATTTTGATTGGCTATATATGGCCATTTCAATCCAGAAGCGATATTAGGGAAGAATATCCAGGCTCCTGCTCGTTTCAGACGGGCAGGTACGCCATCTTTGTTCTTTGGCAGCCTCACACCATCCCCTGGTATGTGATCAACATGCTGGAGGGCCTCCGGCGTCACCAGGTCAGCACGATCGTCGTTTCGAACTACAAGCTTACATCAGAGCAGCTCGATACGCTCCGTCCGCTCTGCGCAAAGGTGTTGGTCAGGGGGAACAAGGGACTCGATTTTGGAGCCTATAAAGATGCCGTGCTTCAGCTTATGAAAGGCGAGGACTCGGTATCGCGTCTGCTCATCCTGAACGACAGCGTTTACGTCTTTCGCGACGGTCTCGATGAATTGCTCGGAGAGTTGCTGTCAGAGAGGTACCCGGTTGTCGCCGCGTATGAAAACTGGGAGCTGCATTATCACTTCCAAAGTTTTTGTGTCGGCCTGTCCGGAGCGACTCTCCACGATCCGAAAGTCAAACAGTTCTGGGAGAGCTACCGGCCGATTTCGATCCGCAGGTGGTGCATCGACCATGGCGAGGTTAAGTTGTCTGCGGCCTTGCGGAAAGCAGCATCGCATTTCAGGGTCGTGTTCGGCGTCAACGATCTTCTCGACGCGCTCACGGCAGATGCCGATTGGGGCACGATCCTCCAATACCGGGAATTCGTCCCGAAGCCGATCCGGCACGATTATCCAGAGGATGACGTGCTGTCGATGCTGGAAGAGTCGAACCAAGACGAACGGACCGTCATCCTGCGGCGCCTCAAGGAACGGTTGTCGGAGCTGCTCATGGTGCGAGCTCAGGCGCATACCGGGGCCTTCTTCTTTCCGAAGTTCCTATTGTCGCCCTTTCTGAAGCGCGACATCGTCTATCGTGAGCTCTTCAGCCTCTATGAAGTGGAGCGTATGCTGCGCGCGCTCGGTTGGACCGACCAGACTCAGCAAATCACCGACGAGATCCGCCGGCGCGGCACCGCAGCGCATTTGAAGGGCTTTGCCAGACGCCGCTACGAATTGGGGCTCATCTAGAGCGTTATCGCCTTAAATCACAGGCGGCGCTCTATCCGTTTGCCGGCTTCACCCCATAGGTCACGATCCACAGCCCTATCTCGGCTTGTCCAATATTTTGAAATCCAGCCCGCCGGAAATAGCTGTGCAGCTCCTGAGGCGTTGATGGCTTGCTGATATGTGGCGGCCGTTCCGTCGGCGGAAGAGCGCTGAGCTCCTCGAACATGGCCCAGCCGTCATCTGAGAGGAGATTGACGTTGTCCACCAACATGCGCCCCCCAGGACGCAGCACGCGCAATCCCTCGCGGATGTAGCCGTAACGCTCCCATTCCTCGATATGCATGAAGACGACGGTGCAATAAACGAGATCGACGCTGCCGGAAGCGATGTTGCGGAGGTCGTAGCCGTTGAGGATCTCGGTGCGGACATTCGAGAATTTTTTCAGCCGGCGCTGGATATGCTTGACCATGTTCTCGGACACGTCGGCGCCGATCCATTCGTGGCAGAGCGGCGCAAGCATCGCGCCGACGCGTCCGACGCCGGCGCCGATCTCCAGGATCACGTCCTCGCTCCGGATCCCCACGCACTCTTGCAGCAGGTTGCACGTTCCTTCCGCCGTTTGCCGATAGAGGTTCTCGTCGGTGTATCCGCTGACGGCGAGCTTGGCGTCGTCCTCGGTTCCCGAGACGAAATTCCAAATCTGCTTGTACTGCGACCGCACGCTGGGCAGCGTTTCCACGGAAGACTCGGCGGGAAGTCGGCCCTCTTCAGCGCCATGGCGGAGATAATGGACAAGGGGATTGATGCCTGCCGTCCGCACGTCGGGATTTTGATTAAGGTACCAATCGGTATCGAAACGCGGACCGGGATTGCGCCCCTCCCTCGCGCCGTAGGCGAGATAATGCTCGGCGGGGTCTATCCCGGCCTGATTGACGTCGGGATTCTGGTCGAGGTACCAGTCGGCATCGTAGAATGCGGATGACGAGATCAATTCGGCGTCGCTCTGTCCTTGGGTCGCATCGCTTGCTTCGCGGTGCGCGCGACCCAGCATTCTCTTATAGAGCCCGCACGCTTGCGCTGCCAATTGTTTGATAAAAATGTCAATTTGAACAACTGCCATAGAAAAAATCCCGCATCGTCTAGCGTGTGATAAAATCGATCTCCTCGACATACCCCTTTCGCATCCAGTAAGGCGAACGTAATACTGGTCTGGTGCTCAAAAGTGCGCCAACACTAAAGGGATTTGCTTCGTGATTTACAGAATAAAATAGTCTGGCCTTCTCTGAGATCGTTTTCAGGTAATTTCTGGCATGTCCTTCATCCATTTCCGTCATGGAGTCGACATTGGCAGCGATGATGCTGGAAGAGTTCGAACCAAGACGAACGGACCGTCATCCTGCGGCGCCTCAAGGAACGGTTGTCGGAGCTGCTTTGGTGCTGAAGAAACCACCTGGGGCCTTCTTCGCCGAAGTCCTTGTCGCCTTTGAAGCGGAACCGTCATCTGGCTCTTCAGCCCTACGAGTGGAGCGTATCTGGCGGCTCGCTGGACGCGACGCCGAGCAAAGTAAGCCGGACGAGATCGCTGGCCAGGCGAAGCATCGACGCATCGTAAGGGCTTGGCCGACGCCGCTGGCGAATTAGGGCTGTTCGGCGACGCGCCTCTCGCTAATCAGTCGATGCCTGCTTGATCATGCTCTCTAATAAAGCGCTGCGCAGATAAGAGGCGATGATCGGCCAGCTCTGGAACAACGAATGGAAATGAAGGAGCACTCACGTCCCTCGCGTGGTGCAAACACGCAACTCTTCGGAGGAAGGACGCGCTCGTCGGAAACATCGATCCGAGATACCCGAGCTTCAATGATGCCATCGACAAGGTCGTCGGGGTCACGGTGCTGCGTGCCGGCAGCCAACCTTCGCCGATCAGTGCGATCGAAGGTGCTTCGCATCCGGCATCAGCTGGGCGAAGACCAGGTTGTCTGTACCGGCCATCGTGGCCATGGCAGGGGATCGCGGCGCCTTAAGTTATCAGGGGCCGTCGGAACAGGGGCTTCAAATGCCGCGACCGAAATCTGCATGCGCTTCCAAAATGTGGCTGTGGAGCGATCGGAAAAGTCGAGCGATATCGCTTCTCGGCACCGCGTGAGGAGCGCCTCGGGCAGTCCCTGCGCAGCGCGCATTGAAGAGCCGACCAAATTCGGCACGTGCTCAGAACGTGACTGGCGATACATGCCAGAAAGTCCGAGGTGTTGGAGGGAACCGCCGATTCGATAGGACCCAGCTTCCAGACGAAATCCACCGGCTCGACTTTGGAGACGTCGAGGTTGGCGTACGCTTGATATTTTTCCTTGAGCTCATCCATGCTCGCGTGATCAAGCGAGAAGCTATTCCAACCCTCGGACTTGGGTGCGATCGGACTAAAGCTTGGACCTATTTCCAGGATTTTGTCGTTGCGTGTCATGGCCGCCAAAAGCTTCTGCTTGCGAGCAGCCACTTCGGCCTTCGGACTAGGGTGGCGATCTTCAGCCGCACCGTGACTGGAGGTAGTGCACGAGCGGGTTGATACCAGCCGCGCGCACATCAGGATAGCGGGAAAGGTACCAATGCCGTCAAAGCGCGGGTCGGACTGCGACCCTCGTACGCCCCGTAGACCAGATAGTGCAAGCACTGGATCTACCCCGTGTGGCGAACGTCGGGATTCTGGGTGAGATACCATTCAGCGTCGAAGAACTGCGGATGAAGCGATCAGGTCGGCGTCTTCGGCAGCGCCGTGCCGAATGTAGTGCACGAGCGGGTTCCCCCAGCCGCGCGAACATCGGGATATCGATCAAGATACCAATGGGTATCGAACTTCGGGCCAGGGTTACGGCCCTCCTTCGCTCCATATGCTAAGTAATGAGTGGCCGGGTGCACTCCTGCTTGGCGGACGTCCGGATACTGCGCGAGGTACCAGTCGGCGTCGAAGAACCTGGATGAAGAGATCAACTCGGCATGACGCACGGATGATCACGCCGGCTGAGGCCTGCTCGCATCCGTCGCGTGACGTTCGTGACATAGTACGCAACTGCTTTCTTCCCACTCAGACCCCCCACGCCGAAAGGAGTTAAGGCCAAAGGCTCACCTTTTGGCGCTCGTTAGAAGCACGTCCCCCACTTTTTCAGCCCAACGATGGATAGAATAGTGGGTCGCTGCTCGAAGCCTTCCCGCTTGTCCCATGCGGGCGCGAAGCTCGGGGTCGCCTGCGAGCTGGCGGGCAAAGCGGGTGAACTCCGCTCCATCGCCATAGAGAAATCCGGTCTCGCCATGGACCACGACGTCCGGCAAGATGCCAATTCTCGCCGCGAGCACAGGAAGCCCTGCGGCCATATATTGAATTGCCTTCAGCCCGCACTTCCCGCGCTCCCACGGCCCGTCAAACAAGGGTGCAAGGCCAATGTCGCAGGCGGCAAGCTCCTCGATCTCTGATTGCTCGCTCCAGGGGCGGCGGACCACGTCGACGCCGGAAGGCCCGCCAGCTGCGAGGCCAATCAGCCGAAGCGAAGCTGGGAGCGACTGGCATAATTGCTGTAGCTCGGCTTGGATGGTTCGCAAATAATGCTCGGTCGAAGGCGATCCGATCCAGCCGAAGGTCAGTCTGTCGCCCGCAAGGCGTTCGACGCGGGCGTAAGCTCGGTCATCCACGGTGGTTGGCACCACCACCACCCTGGAAGCGCCTGCCCGCAGGGCCCGCCCGGCCAGATAGTTGTTGCCGGCCACGACCGCCGTGGCGTCCCGGAGCACGACGTCCATCTTGCGGCCAAGAAGGGTGCGAACCAGAGGCCATGGATGCAGGTCATAAGTGTGGAAGATTGCGTCATCGAGATCGACCACATACCGGCATCCGAACAAGCCGAGCAATCTTTCGACAAGCGCCGGCAAACGCGGAAACAGCTCGCCCTCGATCCAGAGCACGTCAAATCGAGGGGCGGAGGAAATTGCGATTAGGCGCCGAAGGAAACCGAGCGCGACATCGGAATAATCGACTGGCCTTCCGGCAAACAGCCGCTCAACATAGGCATCGCTGAAGAGCGAAACGGAAGTGACACTCACACCCTGACGGGTCAATAGAGGTATGTAATCAAAGAAGCGGTAGCGGCTGCTAGCAGCCCGCCGACCATATTTTGTCAGCGCGAGCACACGAATATGTTCGGACGCGCCGGCGGAGGAACCAATTGAATCTGGGGGATGCAAAATGGTCTCCTACTACGGAACGTAAGACTGCGTGGGCTTGAGCATCGCCGACCCCCGTACTGGATCACGTTAGCAGTCACGGCCCTACCCAAAGGTGATTGGGGCGAGAACTCCCATAACCGTATCGATCGCAAGCCGCTCGGCGAGCGTCAGATGGTCCAAAATCGAGGGCTGAAGGAACATTCGTGACCGCTCAAGGAACGTCCACATTGCCCCGCTGGGATAGACATTACTGAGGCAGTTATTGTTCCTATAATACGATGACAAAAGCAGGCGGGTCTTAGCGTATGTTAGTTGTTGTTTTTTCAAGATGCAACCGAGTCCAGAAGTCGGGCTGCGCCAGTGTTAGGGCAACTCCAGCCGCGGCTCCTGTTGCAACGAACGATAGGAGCGAGCGCGCACGCTCAGTCGCCGTCATGAGAACCAAGGCTTAAACTCGCTATGCGGCTAGCAGTGGCAACGTTGCCAGCCGCGCGGGCACGGAGAACACCGGACGGTATGATAACTTCTCGACGGGCATGCCGGAGTTTGTCCAGGCCCAAGAGCCCTGAACCCTGCGCCTCCCGTGATGCTTCGCTACGCCCACGCGCGGATGAAGTTCTCGGTACACACACCCGGGATTTCTTAGCAAATCGAGGCTGCTAAAGCGGAAAAAATACATTCTATGTCGTGGCTGAGGGGATCGGATTCGAAGGCAGCATCACACTAGCATCCGCGAGATCGTCGAGTGTGACCCTACAAAATGCCCAGTAGAGAAAAGGGTCGAGAAATCCGACGCTCGGCCCCGAAGCCGTCTCTCTGGTGTCCAGTTCCGCAAGAACACAGCCATTCGGTGGCGCATCTCCGGGCTTCTTCGGACTTGTGCCGCGAGGGTCAAGAGAGAACCAGAAAACCCGCGACTAGGTGGCTGTGCTGAGAGGCTGGAGCGAACCGCCCTCTGGGCTCCATCCTTCCCTGATCAGCGGGAAAATACAGGGAATTCTCGATTCCAGACCCCGTGTCTCGCGTAACAATACTGGTACGCACTGGGCTCCCGTGAGAAAATCGCAGCGCACGAAACAGGGAATTTTGATGCCTGCAACAGACTGTTGCAGGCCGCAAGGGCGCCTTAGTTCAGGGACTGCGTGAGACCTCAATCATTGTGCATGATTGCAGTCGCAACCCGGAGGAAGGGGATCGTCGAGAGGCTGACTCGCGAGCAGCTCTAGAGCTTGTTTGGTCCGACCTTTAAAGGTGCTTGGGCCAAAATTCGGCATCCCGGACGTTGCTTTAGAAGGTCACCCGATCTCTTGCGCCGCAATGGCAGTCAATTCTCTGGCCGTGGGGTCTTTGGCGCGTAGAGATCGGTGATATTGCCCTCGAAGATCTCCGCCGCCATGCCAATCGTCTCGGTCAGCGTCGGATGTGGGTGGATGGTGTGGCCAATGTCGGTGGCTTCCGCACCCATCTCGATGGCGAGCGCGACTTCCGCCATAAGCTCCCCGGCGTTGGGCCCGACGATGCCGCAGCCCACGATGCGATGCGTCTCCGCGTCGAACAGGATTTTCGTGATGCCCTCGTCGCGCCCAAGCGACAGCGATCTTCCCGATGCCGCCCACGGAAACACGCCCTTGCCAAGCTTGAGGCCCTTGGCTCTGGCCTCGCGTTCGGTCAGGCCAACCCACGCGACCTCGGGATCGGTATAAGCGACCGATGGAATAACACGGGCATCGAAAGCGCTCTTAAATCCTGCGGCGACCTCGGCAGCCACCTTGGCCTCATGCGAGGCTTTGTGGGCGAGCATCGGCTGGCCGACAATATCGCCAACGGCAAAGATGTGGGCGATATTGGTGCGCATCTGCGCATTGACGGGGATGAAGCCCCGCTCGTCGACGAATATGCCGGCAGCATCGGCACCGATCGAATGCCCGTTCGGCTTGCGCCCGATGGCGACGAGGATCTTGTCGAAATTGTCGGTTGCCGGCGCCTTGCCTCCCTCGAAGTGAACAAGGAGTCCGGCCTTGCGCGCTTCGACCTTCACTACTTTTGTCTTGAGGTAGATGTTCTCGTAGAGCTTTTCGATGCGCTTCAGCAGAGGCCGCACGATGTCGCTATCGGCCTCCGGAATGATCCGGTCCATCAACTCAACGACGGTAACTGCGGAGCCCAGCGCGTGGTAGACGGTGGCCATTTCGAGGCCGATGATCCCCGCGCCGACAATGAGCAGGCGCTTCGGCACATCGGTGATTTCGAGCGCTACGGTGGAATCGATGATGCGCTTGTCGTCCGACGGCACGCCAGGCAGCGCGATCGCTTCGGAACCCGCCGCGATAATAGCGGAGTCGAACGATACCACGGTTGCAGAACCTGCATCATCCACGACTTTGAGTTCGTGCGGAGAGACGAACGTGCCGCGCCCTTGGACAACGGTAACCTTGCGCTGCTTGGCGAGCGCCGCCAGTCCCCCGACCAATTTCCTGACCACGCCTTCCTTCCAGACCCGCAATTTGTCGAGATCGATCTTGGGGCGCGAGAAAGCCAGTCCGTGCATGCTCATGCTAGCCGCTTCCTCGATTACTTTGGCGGCATGCAGCAGGGCCTTTGAGGGGATGCAGCCCACATTGAGGCAGACGCCGCCGAGTACGGGATAGCGTTCGACGAGGACCACTTTCTTGCCGAGATCGGCTGCACGGAACGCCGCCGTGTAGCCACCCGGGACCTGACGCCCAGCACCAAAACCTCGGCGTGGCGGGCTGATTGAGAACCGGCAGTTGTCATTGCTGTCTTTCGAGGTGGCTAGAGAACGAGCTGGCGTACGTCCGTCAGGACGTCGGCAAGCCGGCGCGTGAAGCGTGCGGCGAGTGCGCCGTCGATGACGCGGTGGTCGTAGGATAGGCAGAGCGGCAGCATGAGGCGCGGCTGGAATGTTGTGCCGTCCCATACGGGCTTCATCGCCGCACGCACGACGCCGAGGATGGCGACCTCCGGTGCGTTGACGATGGGCGTGAAATTCGTGCCGCCGATGCCGCCCAGACTCGAGATCGAGAACGTGCCGCCCTGAATGTCGCCGGCGCGATCTTGCCGTCGCGCATCTTTTGCGAGACTGCACCGAGTTCTTGGCGACAGCTCCAGGATGCCCTTGCGGTCCACGTCCTTGATGACGGGCACCACGAGTCCGTCGGGCGTGTCGACGGCGACGCCGATGTTGTAATAGTGCTTGAGAATCAGGCGCTCCTTGTCGGGCGATAGCGACGCATTGAACTCGGGATATTCCTTGAGCGCGACCACGCTCGCCTTCATCAGGAAGGCCAGCAGCGTCACGCGGTAGCCCTTCTCCTTGGCCGCGGCATCGAGCGTCTTGCGGTAGCTCTCGAGATCGGTGATGTCGGCTTCGTCGGTGTGCGTGACGTGCGGAATGTTGAGCCAGGCGCGATGCAGGTGCGGACCCGAGAGGCGCTTCAGGCGCGACAGAGGCCTCGTTTCGATCGGCCCGAACTTGGCGAAATCCTGCGCCGGAATTCCGGAATACCGTCCCGGCGCCCGCCGGACCGCACCTGCAGAGCGCGCGCTTGACGTCGTCCTTGGTGATGCGGCCCTTTTCGCCCGTGCCTTCGATGCGCGTCAGATCGATATCGAGCTCGCGCGCCAAGGCGGCGCACCGACGGGCTCGCGTGCACGCCGCCGAAATCGAATCCGGGCGGCAGCGGTACACGCGCCGTGCACGCCGGCTTCTCCGCCGCGGGGCCGGCGCCGCGGACGGCGCGGCGGGTGCGTACGTGCCGTTTGGGCCGTCGGGCTTTTGATTGGACGGTGGAGCAGCCGGTTCTGGATGTGCAGTCGGCGACATCTTAAGAATGGCCGAACCCTTGCTCACCTTGTCGCCGATCTTGACCAGGATCTCCGCGACCTTTCCGGCCTCGGGCGCCGGTATGTCCATCGCCGCCTTGTCGCTCTCGAGCGTGATCAGGGGATCGTCGCGCTTCACCGCTATCGCCCGGCTTCACGTGCACCTCGATGACGGGCACGTCCTTGAAGTCGCCGATGTCGGGAACTTTCACGTCGATGACGGACATCGTCAATAGATGCTCCAGTGCTGATGTGGCGGACTTAGGTCAACTCGGGCGGGGTTCGGCTTGTCGGGATCGATGCCGTATTTCTTGATCGCCTCCGCCACCTTCGTCGACGGCATCTTGTTCTCGTCGGCGAGCGCTTCGAGCGCGGCGACGGCCACGATAGTGGCGGTCGATCTCGAAGTGCTGCGCGCAAGTCGCGCCGATAGTCCGAGCGCCCGAAGCCGTCGGTGCCGAGCACCCGATAAGGTCCCGGGACGAAGCGGCGGATCTGATCGGCAAAAAGCTTCATGTAGTCGGTCGAGGCGATGACCGGCGTGTCGCCGCGCGCCGACGATGCTTGCGCGTGACGTAGGGCACCTGCGGCCGGCTCCTCCGGATGCAGCATGTTCCAGCGCTCGACCTCCTGCGCCTCGCGCCGCAGCTCCGTGAAGCTCGTCACGCTCCAGATGTCGGCGGCAATGCCGAAGTCCTTCTCCAGAAGCTCGGCGCCCGCGATCGACCTCGCGCAGGATCGCGCCGGAGCCCATCAGCTGAACCTTCGGGCCGTTGGCCTTCTTGTCGGCGGCCTTCAGGAGGTACATGCCCTTGATGATGCCCTCTTCGGCGCCTTCCGGCATGGCGGGATGCACGTAGTTCTCGTTCAAGGATCGTGATGTAATAGAAGACGTCCTCCTGCGCGACGAGCATGCGCTCGAGGCCGTGCTGGATGATGACGGCAAGCTCGTAGCCGAAGGTCGGGATCGTAGGAGACGCAGTTCGGGATCGTCGACGACAGGATGTGGCTGTGCCCGTCCTGGTGCTGCAGCCCTTCGCCGTTGAGGGTCGTGCGTCCCGACGTGCCGCCGATCAGAAAGCCGCGCGAGCGCATGTCGCCGGCGGCCCAGGCAAGATCGCCGATGCGCTGGAAGCCGAACATCGAATAGTAGATGAAGAACGGGATCATCGGCACGTTGGAGGAGGAATAGGAGGTCGCGGCCGCGATCCACGAAGCCATGGCGCCGGCCTCGTTGATGCCCTCCTCCAGGATCTGTCCGTTCCTGTCCTCCTTGTAGTACATCAGCTGCTCGGCATCCTCGGGCCGGTAGAGCTGCCCGACCTGGCTGTAGATGCCGAAGGTGCGGAACATGCCTTCCATGCCGAAGGTGCGGCTTTCGTCGGGCACGATGGGCACGATGTGGCGGCCGAGCGCCCTTGTCGCGCATCAGCTTGGTCAGCAGCTGCACGAAGGCCATCGTCGTCGAGATCTCGCGGCCCTCCGAGCCCTTGAGTTGCGGCCTCGAAGAACGACAGCGGCGGCACTCTAGCTTGATCGATCGTCTTGGTGCGCCGCTGCGGCAGATATCCGCCGAGCGCGGCCCGGCGCGCCTTCAGATAGTTCTGTTCCGGGCTGCCTTCCGCGAACTTGACGAACGGCAGCGTTTCCAGCTCGTCGTCGGAGAGCGGGCACGCCGAAGCGGTCGCGGAAGCGCTTCAAGGCGTCCTTGCCCATCTTCTTCTGCTGATGCGCGATCATCTGGCCTTCGCCGGCCGCGCCCATGCCGTAGCCCTTGACGGTCTTGGCGAGGATGACGGTGGGCTGATCCTTGTGCGCGACAGCGGCGGCGTAGGCCGCATAGACCTTGCGCGGGTCGTGCCCGCCGCGCGTCAGCGACCAGATGCGGTCATCCGACCAGTCGGCGACGAGCGCGGCCGTCTCGGGATAGCGGCCGAAGAAGTGCTTGCGGATATAGGCGCCGTCCTTGGCCTTGAAGTCCTGGTATTGGCCGTCGTTGCACTCCTCCATCAGCTGGCGCAGGCGGCCCGCCGTGTCGCGCGCGCAGGAGCTCGTCCCAGTTCGAGCCCCAGATGCACTTGATGACGTTCCAGCCGGCGCCGCGGAAGTTGCGCCTCCAGCTCCTGGATGATCTTGCCGTTGCCGCGCACCGGGCCGTCGAGCCGCTGCAGGTTGCAGTTGATGACGAAGATGAGGTTGTCGAGCTTCTCGCGCCCGGCGAGCGAGATGGCGCCCAGGCTTTCCGGCTCGTCCATCTCGCCGTCGCCGCAGAACACCCAGACCTTGCGGTTCGAGGTGTCGGCGAGTCCTCGGTCGTGCAGATATTTGAGAAAGCGGGCCTGATAGATCGCCATGATCGGACCGAGCCCCATCGACACGGTCGGGAATTGCCAGAAGTCCGGCATGAGCCAGGGATGCGGGTAGGACGGGAGACCCGAGCCGCTCGTCTCTTGACGGAAATTGCTAGAGCTGCTCCTCGGTGAGCCGGCCCTCCAGGAACGCGCGCGCGTAGATGCCCGGGGATGAATGGCCCTGCACGAAGATGAGATCGCCGCCGTGGTTCTCGCTGGGCGCGCGCCAGAAATGCTTGAAGCCGGTGTCGTACAGCGTCGCGGCGGATTGAAAGCTTGCGATGTGACCGCCGAGCTCGGTCGAGGTCCTTGTTCGCGCGCAGGACCATGGCGAGCGCGTTCCAGCGGATGGCCGAGCGCAGTCGGTGCTCGATCTCCCGGTCGCCAGGATGCGGCGGCTCCTCGTGCGGCGGGATGGTGTTGATGTAGGCGGTGTTCGCCGCAAAAGGCAGCCGCGCGCCCTGGCGCCTCGCTGTATCGACGACACTGTCCAACAGTTCGTCGGCCCGCATGGTCCCTTCGAAAGCAATCACCGAAGAAATGGCTTCATTCCATTCTTCTACCTCAACGTCTGCGTCCCGCTCGGTCTGCATGGGGTCTCTCTGCACCCGCCGCATAACCTACAGCCTGACCCAAGTGGTCTTCAGCTCGGTGTATTCGTCAAGCGCGTGCAGGGATTTGTCGCGCCCGTTGCCCGACTGCTTGAAACCGCCGAACGGCGTGGTCATGTCGCACGCGTCATAGCAGTTGACGTAGACGATGCCGGATCGCAGAGCGCGCGCGATTCTGTGAGCCTCTGACAGACGGTCGGTCCAGACCGCGGCGGCAAGGCCATACTGACTGTCGTTCGCCACGGCCACCGCTTCTTGCGGGCTGTCTACAGGAATGACGGAAAGCACAGGACCGAAGACTTCCTCGCGGGCGATCTGCATATTGTTTGAGACCTCGTCGAACACCGTCGGCGCGACGTAGGACCCCCCGGTCTCGCTCAGCACGCGCATCCCGCCCGTTGCCACTTTGGCGCCTTCGGCCTTTGCAGCATCGATGAAGCTCATCACTCGGTCGGCATGGCTGGCATCGACCAACGCCCCCATCCGCGTTTCGGGATCAAGCGGATCCGCCGGCTGGCGGGTCTTAGCGAACTCCGTGACGATTTCGACCACCTTCCGGTGGATTGGCCGCTCCACGATAAGGCGCGAAGGCGCGATGCAGATCTCGCCCTGATTTGCGAACATGCTCTCGGCCGCGGTCAGCGCCGCCTTCTCGATATCGCTGAAGGAAGAAAGGATGATGTTTGGGCTCTTGCCGCCTAGCTCCAGCCTGACTTTCTTGAGGTTGGACTTGGCTGCATACTCCATCAGCAGTCGCCCGGTCGCGGTCGAGCCCGTAAAGAACACGCCGTCGACGTCCATGTGGCTTGCGATGGCCTTTCCCGCAGTGTGGCCGAAGCCCGGCACGACGTTGAACACGGCGGGCGGAATCCCTGCCTCGAGCGCCAACTGGCCGAGGCGGATAGCAGTCAGCGGCGACTGTTCCGCAGGCTTCAGAATGACCGAATTACCGGTGGCAAGGGCCGGAGCCGTCTTCCACGCGCAGGTGAGCATGGGGAAGTTCCACGGCACGATCGCACCGATGACGCCAAGCGGTTCGCGCGTGATCAGCGCAAGGTCGCACTCGGCGGTTGGAGCGATCTGGTCATAGACCTTGTCAATCGCCTCTGCATACCAGTCATAGCAATTCGCCGCGGCTTTCACATCGACGCTGAGTGAGGCTGATATCGGCTTGCCCATGTCCAGCGTCTCAAGCAGGGCCAGCTCCGCACAATGCTCACGGATGAGCGCTGCGAATCGCTGCATTGTGCGCTTCCGCGCCGCGGGAGGCTGCCCGGCCCATCGGCGATCTTGGAAGGCGGCGCGGGCCGCGGTGACGGCCCTGTCGACGTCGGCTGCTCCGCATGAGGCCACCTGCGCGATCACGCGCCCGTTGACGGGAGAGACGCAATCGAAGGTCTCGCCCCCGAGAGCGTCGACCAACTTCCCATCGATCAGCGCTCGGTTCTCGATTCTCGTGTCTTTGGCCAGCGCACGCCAAGATGTCACATCGAAGACCTTTGTCGCTGCTTGTTCCATCTTGTGTGTCTCCCCCGCAAGCGAGACTTGCCCAAATCGAGCCGCCTCCCTAATCATGCCCAGAGGGATCCGCCGTTCCCTGGCATCATCGCGACAGTCAGTATTTCAACATCAGGCCGCCATCGACGATCAGGCTCACGCCGGTGATATAGGACGCGGCATCCGAAAGCAGAAACATCGCCGCGTTCGCCATGTCATCTGGTTGGCCGACGCGCCTCATCGGCACATATTCGCCCACGTTCTGAACTTTTTCGTTGGTGTCCCAACGTGCCTGCATAGGCGTCTGAGTTACACCAGGATGGATCGTATTCGAGCGGATGCCCTCTGCTGCAAGCTGCATGGCGATCGATTTCGAGATCGCAATCACGCCCGCCTTTGCGGCGACGTAGGCATCTTGTGGCTTCGAATCCCCTCGCAGGCACTGGATTGTCGAAAAATGCACCATCGCACTGCTCCCCGACTCCCGCATGTAGGGTACGGCAGCGCGGATCGTGTGGACCATCGACTTCAAGTCGATGTCCATCACCTGGTCCCACACATCGAGATCGATTTCGAGCAGCGACACGTCCTTGTCGAACCACAGCACGCCCGCGACATTGGCGAGATAGTTGATGCGGCCGAATTTCGCGTAGGCGGCGGCAACAACGTCATTGACGAACTTCGGATCGGTCAGGTCGCCACGCGCATAGGTGCACTTGACGCCTTCCTTGATCGAATCCGGCTTTGGTTTCAGGTCAATCAGGAGAACTGAGGCCCCGGCCTCGATCAATTTCTCGGCCAAGGCCAGACCCATCCCACCGCCAGCGCCGGTGACGATCGCTGCACGCCCGCTGAAATCATACTTGATCATATGGAACCCCATATCGGGTGGAGAATGTATTGCATAAGGAAATTTGTTGCATTATACGCAACATATCGCCATATACGCAACACGATTATGGGGTTATGTGGAGGGAACCGTGACGCTGATCGAGGTCGTTTCGCCGATAGATGGCGCCAAGATCTTTGCCGGAAATACAGCCAGTGACGCGAAGGCCGATGCAGCCCTTGCCAAGGCTGAAGCCGCGTTCCGGACTTGGCGGCAGTCATCAAGAGAGGAAAGGGCCAAGCTCGTCCTCGCCCTCGCGGAGGAGCTGATCCGCCGCAAGGATGCGCTCTCCAGGGCGCTGACGCTTTCGATCGGCCGACCAATAGCACAGGCGGACGAGACGGAGCGCTTCAAGGCGGTCACGAAAACTCAGATCGAGGCGCTCGAGAGGCTTGAGGATGAAGCCTATCCCTCGGATGCCACGATCAGGCGCTTCACCCGACGGAACCCACAGGGCGTGCACTTCTCTATTGCCCCTTGGAACTATCCTGTTGGTCTCCTTCCATGGTTGATCGTGACCCCGATCCTCGGCGGTAATACGGTGATCCTGAAACATGCCATGCAAACCGTAGAGGTCGGGCGGATCGTCCGCGAAGCCTACGAAGCTATCGGCGGGCCTGACGGCGTCCTTCAGATCCTCGAACTCAGCCACGGCCAGGTGGATCGCATCATCAGGTCGGGCAAGGCGAAGGGCGTGAACTTCATTGGCTCGGTTGCAGGGGGCCTTGCTATCCACCGATCTGCTGCGGGGACGCTGACGCATGTCCATCTTGAGCTCGGCGGCAAGGACCCGGCCTATGTGCGGGCGGATGCGGAGCTCGATCTCGCCATCGCCGATATCGCCGATGGTTGCTTCTCGAATGCGGGCCAGTCCTGCTGCTCGGTCGAACGCATCTATGTTCATGAGGCGATCGGCGACCAGTTCACCGAGCGCTTCAGGGAGGAGATGAAGAAGTACAAGCTCGGTAACCCACTCGACGCCAACGCGACCGTCGGACCTGTCGTGAGGAAATCGGCCGCCGAATTCATCCGCAATCAGATTGGCGAAGCCCTCGCCAAAGGGGCAAAGGCCTATGCCGAGCCGGCACTCGATGTCGCGGTGGCGGAGACCTCCTGCTATGTGCCGCCGACGCTCCTCACCGATGTGGACGAGACGATGTCCGTCATGCAGGAGGAAACCTTCGGACCCGTCGCCTGTGTGCAAACGGTCAAGAGCGATGAGGAAGCCATCAAGCTCATGAACGACAACCAATACGGGTTGACCGCCAGTGTGTGGACCAGCGACGTCGAAGCGGGGCTGCGCATCGTCGATGAAGTTGACGCTGGAACCGTCTTCGTGAACCGCTGCGACCATGCCGATCTCTATCTGCCATGGGGCGGACAGAAAATGTCGGGTCTCGGCAGGGGCAACGGTAAGGAAGGTCTCTTCGGAGTGATGGACGTCAAGTCCTACCACGTTCGGCACCCGAAATGAGGCGGCAGACCGCGTTGAGCGATACCGAAGTGGCGCGACTTGCGCGCGACGCCGTGTCGGTGCAGGGCAGCTTGGGGAACTCTGGAGTCGTGCTTCTATGCGAGCATGGCGGGTGCCAGATTCCCGATCCTTGGGAAAAACTGGGACTGCCGGACGCCTTCCTGGACACGCACTACGCCTATGATATCGGCTCGCGCAGCTTGACCACGGAGGTCGCGCGCCGGATCGACGCTGTGGCGGTCATCGCGAATTATTCGAGGATCTTTCTCGACTACAACCGGAAGAGTCATGATCCGTGCTGTATGAGACTTGACATGGGCGGGGTGCCGGTGCCGGGAAACCTTAAGATCCCCGACGAAGAACGAGAGCTGAGGGAACGGATCGCCCGGCATCCGGTGGAAGTCGCCGTCAGCGAACTGCTCGAAGGTGAGTGGGGCAATGGCGGGGCGATCGTCTCGATTCATTCTTTCTCTCCCGTCTGGGAGAATCAGTATCGAGCTTGCGAGATTGGCATTATGTGGAAGCAGGACGGTCGTCTTTCCCTGCCGCTGATGGAAGCGATTCGGAACCTTGGCGTCTTCTCGGTCGAGGATAATCAGCCTTACAGCTTCGCAGAAAGCGATTGGTTCACGCTCGACCGGCATGGTTTGTCGATCGGAGTGCCTCACGCATATATCGAAGTGCGGAATGACTTGATCGGTGATCAGCCGTCCATCGACAAGATGGCCGATTTTCTTGCCGCCTCAATTGGCATTGCGTTCCAGTCCCTCGAAGGCCGAACCGGGACGCAACGCGCCGGCCATTGCCGTGCTCAGTCGGTGTGACCGCGACGTTATGGTGGTGCAGCCGCGGTTCACTTCCAAAGCCATAAATCAGCCGCCAGATAATCGACGTGCCTCGTCCGCCATCCACTGGGCGACGAGGAGTTTGCTTGATACCAAGGAAAGGTCAGCTTGCCGATCGGCAACTTCCGGCATCAGTCGAGGCTGTTGATCATCAGAAGCTTTGCCGGGCCGCCGACGGCGACATAGGCATGAGGCTGATCCGAATCGAACAGGATGCTGTCGCCCGCGTTGAGCGTGGCTGGCTGGTACAATTGGCTCAGAAGCTGCACTTGCCCGGAGAGGACTTGAAAGAACTCCTGTCCCGGGTGCTGTCGCCAACCACCGTTCTCTTCGAGAGTGGTGGCGTACACCGTGACGGTCAAATATAGCAGCTCATGATCCTTGAACTCGGAGCATAGCCACTCAAACCGCATGCCCGGCGTGCTATGGGCTTCGCCGGTATCCTTGCGGGTAATCGTGCGCCTGCCCATGGCTGTCGGCTTGCCCTTCGACAGGAACACTGTGGCGGGAACCGCCAGGATTTCCGCGACTTTCAGTGCCAAATCGACCGACAGTTTGGATTTTCCAGTTTCGATCTTCGAAAGCTGCGAGGCGGAAATACCCAAGTCATTCGCGAGAGACCTGAGACTGATCCCCTTCTGGTTGCGCTGTTTCCGAATTGCGTTCTCGATCATGGTTTCGGCGCGTGAAGCCGCTCCACCGCCCTCATCATCTGACATCCGAGATACGAGTGCCGCAGGAAAGACGGGCTGCGAGCCTGCTTCATCTGCTGCACTCTTCATTCTGCTCATTCGCGTCATTCTGGTCATTCTGGTCATTCGCGGTCCATCGGAAGAATTCCCCAGTTCGGCAATCTGTCTGTTTCCCGAACGGTTAGCGATTCCGCCTAAAACGAAAGCATGTTTACCGTAGTGGAAACAGCAAGGCAATTGCCGAACACTGCGAAACGCTTGCCGAATCTGGTTTTTGATTCTCTTCGTGCAGGGCACGGAGGCCACATTTCAGGGCAGTTGACCACCGCGAAAGCGTCGACGTCGTAGTTATGGAAATGCATGGCAACCGCTCCCGGCCACCATTGTCCCCGCTCGAAGGAACAAGAAGACGAGTTCTCAGACTCGATGAAGCCGTAGGCTCCGGCCCGATTCAACAGTGACTCGCCCGGGCAATGGCGATCGGCCCGAAGTCACCTTCGGGCCGATCAATAAGCACGTCCGCGTTTCCAGGCTGATCACATGTGATCGAGGATTGCTTTGAACCGTTTTGGGGCTTTCACCATCATGAAGACCGCTCCAAGGCTTCCAATAAGGAATGTCAGGATCAGCAGGAGGATGATCGTCACATTGACGGGGTTGGCACCTTCGCTTCCGGTCAGCGCGGACAGATTCGCGAAAGCAAGGTAGAGGAAGCCCATCAGGCCGAGAAATCCTAGGGCAGGAGCGATCTTCTTCTTCCAGACATCACCTTGATCGGGCTGCTTCATAAAGAAGAAGATCACCGCAAGGCAGGCGAGGGCAACAATGATCATGTAGCCAAGTGTCCCGGCTGCGGCACCCCAAGTGTAGACTTGAGTAACGGGGTCCATGCCGACGATGGCCGCGGCGAGGAGCAGGCTGAGAGAGACGAAGGTCTGGACAGCCGAGGCAACATGCGGCGAGGCGTGTTGCTCGTGCACCTTACCGATCTGCGCCATCAGCACACCGCAGCTGCCGAGGATGTATTTGTAGCGCGCCACGATGTTGTGAATCGACAGCACCACTGCAAACAGGCTGCTGATCAGGAGAAGCTGTGCCGTATCGTGGAAGAACTTGCCCAGGAACTGCGTGACTAGGTCAAGATACATGCTCCCAGCGTTCTCGGTCGCGACCTTGACGGCATTCTCCACCCCGACGCCGACTATCACGCACCAGAAGGACAGGAAGTAGAGCAGAGAGATGAAGACCACAGCTAAATAGGTGGCAAGCGGAATCGTGCGTTCTGGGTTCACCGCCTCTTCACGGTAGACGACAGTGGATTCGAAGCCGATGAAGCCGAAGATTGCGAACAGGACACCGAGGCCGGGGGAACCGGAGAGGAAGGTGGAGAGCGTGAAGGACTCTGTCTCCATGCCCGACACGCCCGCCGATTTAAATACGGCCAGATTGAAGAGCAGGATGACGGCGACTTCCAGAAGGAGGGCCACGCCCAGGATCTTCGAGCTGATTTCGATGTTGCGGTATCCTAAGAAACCTACGAAGGCTACGATACCGATGGTGTAGAGCCACCACGGTAAAGACACGCCGAGGAAGTTGTTAACGGCATCGCTGATGACAAAACCGATATAGGCTTCCAGAGCGATCAGGATGACCGTGTAGGAGAACACTGCAAGCGACGCGGTGCCGACACCCATGACACGTCCCATGCCCTTCAGGATGTAGGTGTAGAAGGCGCCGGCATTCGTTATGTGCTTCGACATTTCGACGAAGCCGATTGAGAAAAGCAACATCACAATCCCGACGAGGATCGCATTCAGCGGCGCTGCTGCGCCATTGCCGAGCCCGATGATTAGCGGGCTGACACCGGCCATCACGGTCAAGGGTGCCGCTGTTGCCACCACCATCATCGCAATTTCGATGGGGCCTAGATTGCCTTTAAGTTTGGAGACACGAACGTCTCCTGCATATGTGGCTTGCGAACTCATGCTGTTCTCCTTTTTCGCGGGTTACCCTTGAATTCATGGTTGCATTTCAGAGTACGTTTCATGGCGCTGAGATCCCTTCTCGGTACGTCCTGTTCTTCGAGGGAATGACAAGGCGGGTGATCCAGTTCGTGATCTCGATCGGCCGAAATTCAAATCCACCCACTTCGATCTCATCGAAATGGTGACGGTCCTGTTCGGGGATCGTCCTCGTGAGTTCGAATTGCGAAATGGCACGCGCGGCCTCTTCCACCTCAGTGCCGTTCCGATATCGCCCGCCGGCGACCAATTCGCTGACACAGCCCCTCATGAAGCCCGCCATGTCAGCGCCGCTCAGTTCGGGGTGGTATTGCACCCCCCAGAACACCGACTTTCCGCCCCTGATCTCGGCGGCCTGGATGAAATTGTGATTGGAGGCGGTCATCGTGGCGTTCTCGGGCAACCGCGTGACCTCGTCGAAATGAAAGGCGAAAGTGTCGAAGACCTCCCGTCGCGAAAGATGCATGGGGTGTGACCGCCCCGCCTCGGTCAGACGGATGTCCGTAGCGAATGGCGCCTCGCAAGCGCAGCCCGTCGCTTGGCCGGGCGCAACTTCTCCGCCCATCGCCACGGTTGCCAGCTGCAGACCCCAGCAGGTGCCGAACATCGGCGTGCCCGAGGCAAAGGCTGCTCGGGCAAACTCGATCTGTCGCAGGGTTTCGGGCTCGCGCTTGTAGATGTTGGAGCTGGAGCCGGAGATAAGAATTCCGTCGTAGCCTTCGAGCGGAAGACGGCTTCGGCCGTTCTCGTCCGTCGGAAACAGTATCTCAGTCTCAATGTCCGACCAGCCGCTTCGCAGCAGCCGATCGAATATTCCGCTTGGGGCACTTCCATTGAGTTCGGGTGAAAAGCGCGCGGTCCGCAGGGATACACCCGTCCGCAATGAGGATTTTTATTTTTGTCATGTCCCCCACCCCCGGTACCGTCACTCGGTCATGACGATTGCGAGTTCGGGGCAGTTCGCGCAGGCTTTGCGGACCTTCTCCTCCAGATCGACAGGAACCGTTTCAAAACCCGGCCTAACGTTCGAATAGCCTTCTTCGTCGAGCTCGAACACCTCGGGGGCAAAGTAGATGCAACGCGCGTGTCCCTGGCAGCGCGCGTCGTTGACGGAGATCTTCATGGTCATCCCTCCTTGGTCAGAACACGAGATGAAGAGGGCCGACGCCGTGCCATTTCTGAGACGGATCGGCGGGGCGGAAATCCGGAACGACCTTCAGGAACTCCTCAATCCCGACGACGAGTTCGCGGCGGCCGAGGTTCGATCCCAGGCAGCGGTGGATGCCCCCACCGAAGGCGAGGTGGCGGTTTTCCTGTCGCTCGATGTCGATCTTGTCCGGGTTCGGGAAGATCTCCTCGTCGCGGTTGGCCGCACCGAAGACCAGGACGACGCGCTCGCCCTTCTTGATCTCCTGCCCACTGATCACCGTGTCCTTTAGACAGGTACGCGCCATGGCCTGAACCGGCGAAAGGCAGCGCAGGAATTCCTCGCAGGCCATCGGGATCAGTGCGGGATTCTCGCGCAACTTCTTCTGGTCATCGGGATTGTGGGCGAGGAACCAGAGCCCGGCCCGGATCGCCCAAACAGTAGTATCTAGACCCGCGATGAAGAGCAGGTAGCAGTAGCGTAGCAGTTCGTCGCGCGTCAGCGGACGGCCATCGATCCTCGCCCGGCAGAGGTAGTCGATCAGCGTGGCTGAGACCGGATCGTCCTTCCAGTTGTCGAGAAGATCGTTGAAATAGGCGAGGACGGCCTTGTTGGCGGCGTCGGTCTTCTCCGGGCTCTCGATCCGCTCGTAGATGATGTCATCGACCCATTGGTCGAACTTCGGCCAGTCCTTCTCGGGGTAACCGGCGAGACGGCTGAAGATGATGGTCGGAACCGGCCGCGCATAACCATAGGATGCGTCGGCGCCCGAGCCCTTCTTCAGGAATTCCGCCGCCTGGGCGCGCGCCGTCTGGCGGATCGGCTCTTCCAGCTTCTTCAGCTCTTGCGGGCTGAAGAGCGGCAGCAGGATGCGGCGATAGGCGGTGTGTTCCGGCGGGTCGATGTCGATCGGCGGAAGCCGCATGTCGGTCACCGGTGGGAACATCATGCTCGGTCCAACCGAGAAGGTCTCCGGGTCCTGTTCTGCGGCAAAGATGTTGTCGCTTTTCGTCACGAACCAGAAGCCGCCGTACTTCTCGCTGTGACCTACCGGGCATTTTCCGCGAAGGGCGGCATAAGTGTCGAAGATGTGGTCGAGCGCCTCGCCGTGATAGTCGAAGCGTTTTGCGACTTCAGTTGGGTCATCCATTTCGGGGTCTCCTGGTGCTCGCGCTCCTGCAGCTCTTACCCTCGCCGGGTGCGGCCTGTTCTTTGGTTGATCAGATGATCTCGAGGTACCGGGCCAGTTCCCAATCGGTGATGTGGTAGTTGGTCCGCATGAGCTCCCACTTCTTCATGTGCACGTAGTGCTCGATGAATTCCTTGGGAAAGAGTTCGCTGATGACTGCGCTGCTGCCGAACAATCCCATCGCCTCTTCAAGCGAGGATGCGAGCGGTCGCGCCTGATCCGCCGTCGCCCGGTAGGCGTTGCCGACAAATGGCGCGCCAGCCGAAAGCTTGTTCTCGATGCCGTAGAGGCCTGATAGGAGGCATGCCGCGATCACGAGGTAGGGGTTCGTGTCGGCTCCCGGAATACGGTTCTCAACGCGAGCGCTCGGGCCGGCGGAAGGAATCGCCCGGCACGAAACGGTCCGGTTGTCGATGCCCCAAGACGAGTTCGCCGCCGCCCAGGAACGGCCATTCGTCCGCTTGTAGGAGTTCACGTTGGGCAGATAGATGGCGGAAAGGTCGCGCGAGAGTTCCTTGAGGCCCGCTACGAAGGAGAGGCCGAGGTCCGACAGCATCCCAGAATTTTTGGGGTTTGTGAAAAGTGGTTCGCCCGACTTACTCGAGAGGCTCATATGTATGTGGCCCGAGGAACCAGCCCAAGCCGCGTTCGGCTTTGCCATGAAACTCGCCGTGCAGCCGTTCTTCGCGGCAATGTCCTTGATCGCGTATTTCACGAAGATGGCGTTGTCGGCTGCCGACAACGCGTCGGAGTATTTCAAGTTGATTTCGTATTGGCCCGGGCCGTGCTCGCTGATCGTAGCTTCGATGTCGATCCCGGCTTCACGCATAAAGTTGCGGACCTGTCCGAGCACGTCATTCGAGCCGGCTTGGTGCAGCATGCTGTAGCAGTAGCCGCTTCTGCGAAGTGGCCTGATGTTGCGCCAGTGGCTTTCGGCGATTTGGTCGATCGGTCCGTCGAACAGATAGAGCTCGAACTCGTAGGCCGCCTTCGGCAGATAGCCCATGGCGTCCGCCTTACGTACCGCGCCGCGTAGCAGATCACGCGGGGAAAGAACTAGCGGTTCACCCGAAAGGGTCTTCATGTCGCAGATGGCCGAGGCAGTGCGCGGATCCCACGGCATCATCCGGAGCGTCGAAAGATCGGGCACAAGCTTGATGTCGGGAAATCCAGTGTCCCAGTTGGTGTAAGAAAGTCCTTCGACCACCTCGTCGGCTACGTCCCAGCCAAAAAGGACGTTGGCGATGTTCGTGCCATTCTTCGCAACGGCACTGAGGAAATACCCGGCACCGAACTGCTTTCCGCGCCAGATGCCGTCGAGGTCCACCGCCCCGACACGGATGGTGTCGACGTTGTTCTTCTCGACGAACTCCTTGGCTTCCGCGAGGGCTGTCTCTTTAGCGGTTACGACATTGTTTGCCGTGTCGTTTGGCATCTATCTGCTTCCTCCAGCGTTTTCTTTGGCGACTGGCTGCGGGTCGTCGTTGCTCCGCACAGCCAGCAGCTTCAGGACTTCTTGGATGGTCGCTATCGATCACACCGATCTTCCGGGCGCCCTTCGGGCTTCCGATGGGGACCTCATGTCCAGGAAGGACCGTCGTGAAAAATTCCTGTGCCTCGGTTAGATCCTGGCTGCCGATCGCGACGTCCACGTAATGGATGGCCTCGACGGGACACACGGACTCGCAGGCACCGCATTCGGTGCACTCGTCGGGGTGGATCCACAGGCGACCCTCGGCCTCATAAATGCAATCGACGGGACAGACATCGACGCAGGCTTGGTCTTTGCTGTTGATGCAGGGGTCGGAAATCACGTAGGGCATCTGTTATCCTTCATCGGTGCTGTGGCCGGGAAGCACAGGCATGCCGGGGCTGATCGCGGAGGCGGCGTGGTTCACAGCTATGGCCGCTTCTCCGAATCCGACCGCCAAGAGGCGGACCTTGCCGGGGTATTCACTCACGTCTCCGATGGCGAAGACGCGAGGAAGTCTTGTTTCCATGTTGGGCTGAACCGGGATTCGGTATCCCTCGATTCCAAGTCCCCAGCTTCCCATCGGCCCCAGATCGGAATGGAAGCCGACCGCCATGACGAATTTGCCGAAGCTCAGTTCTGCGGTGTTCCCGTTTCCTTCAGCGACAGTGACGTATTCGTTGTGATCTTCGGCGCGATAGCCCTTGACCTCGCCCGGCGCGATGACTCGGATGCCGGATGCGTACATTTCCTTCACGCTGCCTTCATGCGCGCGAAAGCGATTGCGGCGATGGATGACGGTGACCGACTTCGCACGGGGAACCGCAGCAAGAGCCCAGTCGACGGCGCTGTCGCCTCCTCCGGCCACAACCACATCCCGACCGTCGAGAACACTCAGATCGGGCACGAAATGCATGATGTTCGGCGATTGCACGCCTTCGAGCTGCGGCAGGGACCGCGGTTCGCACTTGCCGAGACCGGCGGCGATTACCACAGCCTTCGCCGGGAGCTGTCTGCCACTGTCGGTTTCGAGCCGGTATGACTTAGTCCCCGTAGGCTCGAGACCCATAACGGTTTGCGAAAGGTAGAGGTCGTAGTCTTGACGACGCGACTGTTCCAGCAAGTTCGCTACAAAGTCGGCCCCCCGGATGCTCGCAAACCCGGCGACATCGTGAATCTTCTTCTCGGGGTACATTGTCGAGATCTGACCGCCGACCTGCGGAAGGCTGTCGAACACAGCGGTCTTAAGACCCCGAAACCCCGCATAGTAGGCGGCGAAAAGCCCAGCAGCGCCCGCGCCGATGATGGCAACGTCGTAGCCTGTCTGCCCGACCATTCTACAACGTCCCTTGTATCTTATTCCGTTACAATGTTGCCATTTGGGAACCTCTGTGTCATATTATGAAACATATTTATGAGTTAAGTTCGGAACCCCCGGTGCAGCTCATTCAACGGTCGCCCGAGTCGAGATCTTCCGCGGCTCACCTCCCTAGATGGTCTTGCACGCTTACCGGCCACCCCATTTCGGCGTGGCGCGACTCCAGCGCGTCGGCCGCGAGATGAAGCTGGTTGTGCACAACGCCGAAGATCGGGCAGCTGCCGATCCAGGTTTGCTTCGGATCGTTGCTCGCGCGCACGACTTTCAAGAGCGTTTGGTACAAGACCCCAATCTGACTGTGCCAGGCATAGCCAGCCATGAGCGGCTCACGATCGGCTACCTGTCACGCCTGCTGCGGCTTCCGTCGCTGGCACCCGATATCGTCACGGCCATCATCAACGGCAAACACCCGCCTGAACTCACCGCGAAGCGGCTGATGTGGCTCGCCCTTCAACTCCCCACCGACTGGGCCGAGCAGCGGAAGCTCCTCGGGTTTCAGGAGCGACTAACGCGGGTCCCGCTCGCGACCGCGCGATGCTTCCTGTCGCCGTCGGCGGAAAATGTTGACCCCCAAATGCCGCCCGAGAGATTTTCGTGTCAGGGCCTGCGACGAATTCGACGAGGAAATCGTCTCTACCGCTTCAATCGGAATCTGAGGGGCAAAAATCTGGCGGAATTTCGCGACGAATTCGGCACCCTCGCCAAAGCACAAAAACACTTCTATATCAATGACTTAAGGTGGCTGGGGCGCCAGGATTCGAACCTGGGATCACGGGACCAAAGCCCGTTGCCTTACCGCTTGGCCACGCCCCAATCCGGTCGTCTTTGATGTGAAAAGCCTCACGCCGCCAATTCGTGGCGGCCGGCACTCACGCCAAATATGGTGAGTTGCCGCCCTCCTACCAGCATCGCGGCTTTGGGGCAACGGGATGCATTGACCCGGTCCCCCCTTGGAAACAGCCCCGTATGCAGTCTTAAGGGGTAGCAGGCTGCGTTTCCAATAGCGCGATTAGGCCTTGCAGCAGCTGCTCGGGCGTGGGCGGGCAGCCCCGGATGTGCAGGTCCACGGGAACCACGCGAGAGACGCCCCCTTCCACGGCATAGCTTCCGACGAAGATGCCGCCATCGAGCGCGCAATCGCCGACCGCCACCACCCATTTCGGGTCCGGTGTTGCGTTATAGGTCCGCAGCAACGCCTCCCGCATATTCTTGGTGACTGGCCCCGTCACCAAGAGCACGTCGGCATGGCGCGGCGAGGCAACAAAGCGCAGACCGAAGCGTTCGAGATCGTAGAAGGCGTTGTTGAGAGCATGGATCTCGAGCTCGCACCCATTGCAGGACCCGGCATCGACCTCACGAATGGCGAGGCTGCGCCCGAAGTCTTCGCCGGCTTGCGCGATCGAGCCTTGCCACGAGTTCGGCAAGCGATGTCTCGTCCTTCGCGGGCGGTGCCTCGGTGAGGGGATCTCGCAGCAAGTTCTTGAGAAGCAATCTGCGCATGGGCGAGCCTAGAGATCGTGTCCCGAATAGGAGCAGTTGAACGATTTGTTGCAGAGCGGAAAGTCGGCGACGATGTTGCCCTCGATGGCTGCCTCCAAGCAGCGGCCACTGAAACCAGGAGGGATCGCGCAAATGGCAGCGCGCGATGCGGCCTTCCGCGTCGATGCGCACCCAGGCAAGCACGTCGCCGCGGAAGCCTTCGACCAAAGCGAGACCCTCGCGCACCTCCCCTACCCCAGCGACCGGTTTACGCGTCTTCCCCGCCGGCAGATGCTTGATGATCTGCTCGATGAGTTTGAGGCTTTGCTCGATCTCACGGATGCGAATCCACACGCGGGCGTTGACGTCACCGTCGTCGCGCACCGGCGCCACGAAATCGAGATCATCGTAGGGCGCATAGGGGATCGCCTTACGTGCGTCGAAGGCCCGACCTGAGGCGCGGCCGACATAGCCGCCGGCACCAAAGTCGCGCGCCAAGGTCGGTGCGAGGTAACCGGTCGCGACCGTGCGGTCCTGGAGCGAGGCGGTGTTGTCATAAATCTCGATCAGTTCCGGGAGCTTGTGCCGCACTGCCTCGACCAGCGCGCGGAGATCGTCGATGCCATGATCGGCCAGGTCGGACGCAACGCCGCCAGGCACCACGCGGTCCATCATCAGCCGATGACCGAAGCAGGCTTTCGCGCAACGCAAGGTCCGCTCGCGCAGGATTCCACACTCGGCAAACATCAGCGAGAAGGAGGCGTCGTTGCAGATGGCGCCGATGTCGCCGAGATGGTTGGCGATGCGTTCGAGTTCCGCCATCAGCGCACGCAGCCAGACGGCGCGGCGCGGTATCTTGAGCGAAAGCGCCGACTCGACGGCTTGCGCGAAAGCAAGCGCATAAGCCACGGTCGAGTCGCCGGAGGCACGGCCTGCGAGTTTCGCTCCCTGCTCGATGCTTGCCCCCGTCATCAGGGACTCGATGCCCTTGTGCACATAGCCGAGCCGCTCCTCGAGCCTGACGATGGTCTCGCCATTGGCGGTGAAGCGGAAATGTCCCGGCTCGATGATGCCTGCATGCACGGGGCCGACTGCGATCTGGTGCAGACTGTCGCCTTCCGCCGGCAAAAAGACATAGGCGGGCGCCGCAGCTGTCGTGCGCCGATGCGATCCGAGCGGATGCCGCTCGCCCCATTTGCCATGATCGAGCCAAGGCCGCGTGTCGGGCAGTCCGACAGGGTTCAAGCCCCAAAGGTCGCGGAGCGCACGCTCCAGCCGGATTGCGGGTGCGTGCAGTTCGCCCACAGAAGGATAGTCCGAGCCCTCGATGGTGAGGACGACGATGTCCCCCTCTCCCTCATCGAGCAGCGCCATGTGCACGGCTTTTTTGTCGCCCCAGAGTCCGAGCAGCGTGAGCGCGACCCTCTGCCAAGCGCTCGATCGCCGCTTGCCAGGCGTCCTTATTGACCACGACCCGAGGCCAAGGGCGATGCGCGGCGACCTTGCGGCCGGTCTTTATAATGTCGTTCAGCTGCGGCATCGGCGCGTCTCCCGTTAGCCCAAGAGCTTCGCGACGTTTTGAAACCAGGCGACAAGCGGCCCGGGCAGATAGACGCCGGCGGTGAACACGAGCCCAAGATGCGCGAACATGGGGAGGTAGGACCCCTTGCTTTTGGCGGTGGCCCCGCGCGGTTCGCCGAAGGCGATGGAATTCAGCCTCAGGAACAGGGCACCCACCGCGATGAGGAGACCGAGCACGAGCGGCAGCGCAAGCAAGGGCTGCCGCGCGAAGGTCGAGCTCACCACCAGGAATTCGCTCATGAAGATGCCAAGCGGCGGCAGACCGGCGATGGCCACGACGCCAAGCACCAATCCCCAGCCGAGCACGGGATTGGTTTCGGTGAGTCCGGCCATGTCGGCGATCTTCTGCGTTCCCTTGACCTGGGAGATATCGCCCACGGCGAAGAAGATCGCCGACTTGGTCAACGAATGCATGGTCATGTGCAAGAGCCCGGCGAAATTGGCGAGCGGGCCGCCCATGCCGAAGGCAAACGTGATGATGCCCATGTGCTCGATCGATGAATAGGCAAACAGGCGTTTGATGTCGCGCCTGCGGTACAGCATGAACGCCGCGAACAGGACCGATACGAGCCCCATGCCAACCATCAGCGGGCCGGGCGCAAGCGCCTCCGGGCTCGCCGCCAGTATCATCTTGAAGCGGAGCAGCGCGTAGAGCGCGACGTTGAGCAGCAGCCCCGACAGCACCGCCGAGATCGGCGTTGGGCCTTCGGAATGGGCGTCGGGAAGCCAGGCGTGCAGCGGGAAGAGGCCGACCTTGGTGCCGTAGCCGAGCAGCAGGAAAACGAAGGCGACGTTGAGCAGTGCCGGCTCTAAGGCGGCCGCATGGGCCACAAGCTCGGTCCAGACCATGGAGTTGAGGCCCTGCCCGATGATCGGTTCCGCCGCGAGATAGACGAGGATGGTGCCGAACAGCGCGAACGCGATGCCGACGCTGCCGAGGATAAAATATTTCCAGGCCGCCTCCAGCGCCTCATGCGTGCGGTAGATGCCGACCATCATCACGGTGGTGAGCGTCGAAAGCTCGATCGCCACCCACATCACGCCGATATTGTTGGTGACGAGCGCCAGGTTCATGGCGAACATCAGCACCTGATACATGGCGTGATAGAAGCGCAAGACGCCGGGCGTGAGTCGGCCGGTCTCCAGCTCGTGCCCGATATAGTTCGCACTGAACACGCTGGTGGTGAAGCCGACGAAGGTGGTGAGCACGATGAAGACGTTGTTGAGGTCGTCCACCAGCAGGTAGGGACCAGGCTGCGGGCGCCCGAAGAAGAACAGGGATAGCGCCGCGAGGAACGTGAGCAGCGCCGCGGCCACGTTGATAGAGGCGCTCAGCCGGTAGCTCGGCAGCACGGCGAGCAGCAGCGCCGCCATCGCCGGAATGACCAAGACCGCCGTCACTGCATCGAAGGTCATGATCGTTCTCCGCGGAAACGGTCGAAAGCCTGCACATCCACCGTGTCGAAGCGCTCGCGAATGCGGAACAGGAAGATGCCGATGACGATGAAGGCGATGAGGATGGAGAAGGCGACGCTGATCTCGACCACCAGCGGCATGCCTTTGGCGCCGGTGGCGGCAAGGACAAGACCATTCTCGAGCGACATGAAGCCGACGACCTGGCTGACCGCGTTGCGGCGCGTCACCATCATCAGCAAGCCGAGCAGCACCACGGAAAGCGCAAAGGCGAGGTCCTCGCGCGCGAGCGGATCGGCCTCGGCGGTCACCCGGAGCATGACCACCATGGACAGCGCGACGAGGCCGATGCCGAGCAGCATGGTGGGGCCGATGCCGACCACGGTCTCGACCTCGCGATGAATACCGAGTTGCACGATCATCCGGTGCAGCACGACCGGGATGATGATCGCCTTGAATACGAGGGCGATCGCCGCCGTGACATAGAGGTGCGGTGCATCTTGAGCATAGGCCTGCCACGCTACCGAAAGGGCGAGAATGAAGGCGTGCAGGGCAAAGACATTGAGCAGCGCGTAGAGCCGGTCCTGGTAGAGCAACATGAAACTCACCAGCACCAGCGAGCCAGCCAGCATGTGCGCAATGTCGAAGGTTAGGCTGTGCATCACAAGCTCCGCGACACGAACAGTAGCAACGTGGCTAGCAGACCAAGCATCAGCGCAGCGCCCAAGAATTCCGGCACGCGGAACACGCGCATCTTGGCGATCGAGGTCTCGAACACCGCAAGCAGAAAGCCGCCCACGGCGAGCTTAGCGAGATACGCGACGAAGCCAATTGCCGAGGCCTCCGCGGTCGCCTCGCCCGAGGCCAATCCCCACGGAGCAAAAATGCAGGCGATGAGCGAGAGGTAGAGAAGCAGTTTCAGCTCTGCCGCAAGATCGATCAGCGCCAGATGTCGCCCCGAATATTCCAGAATCATGGCCTCATGCACCATGGTGAGCTCCAGATGCGTGGCCGGATTGTCGACCGGTATCCGCGCGTTCTCGGCAAGCGCCACCATGAACAGCGCGATCAGCGCCATGCCGAGCGAGACGCGCAAGCCCACCTCCGAGGAGACCAGAAATCCGGCCATGGTCGAGAGCTGGGTCGAGCCCGCTACGAGCGCCAGAGTGAACACGATCATCAGCATAGCGGGCTCGGCGAGCGAGGCGATCATCACCTCGCGGCTCGATCCGATGCCGCCAAAGCTGGTGCCGACGTCAAGACCGGCGAGCGCCAGGAAGAAACGCGCGCTACCGAGCAGCGCAATGATGGCGATGAGATCGGCGGACCAGGAGAACAGGAGCCCGGTGCGAAAGGTCGGCACCAGCGACGCGGCAACCCAGGTGGCGGCAAAAATAATGTAGGGCGCCATCCGAAACAGCCACGACGCGCTCTCCGCCAGTACCACGTCCTTGCGCAGCAGACGGATGAGATCGCGGTAGGGCTGGATCAGCGGCGGCCCTTGCCGGCGCAAGAGCCGCGCCCTAACCTTGCGCACGAAGCCCGTGAGCAGCGGCGCGAGCAGCAGGACCAAGGCCATCTGCGTGCCTTGGACCGCAAGGCTGAGCATCAGGGCCATATGGCGAGCACCAAGAGCAAGCCGACCAAAGCGGCGAACACGAAGCTTAAATAGTGGCGGATGGTGAGGTACTGGAGCCGGTTCAGGCGGTCCGCGGCGAAGGCGACGGCGTCGGCGATCGGTGCGTAAAGCGTATCCCAGATTGGGTCGCTCAGCGTGACCACGATGCGCGCCGGCTTCAAGTCGCCGGGCGGTGGCATCTCGACACGCTCGCGCGCATGAAACAGCATCGTGCCGAAGACGCGGCGGATCGGCTGGGCGAAGCTTGAGGCGGTATATTGCGTGGCCGGACTCAAGTCGGGATAGCCGCAACCCCAGGCAGGAGCGCGGCGGAGCCGGTCCGAGGCAAAGCGATGGATCGCAACGGCGGCGAATGTCCCCGAACACAGCATGAAGAGAAACACGAGCAGGCCGTTATAGGAGCTGCGGCTCTCGGCAATCGGCACGATCGAGAGATAAGGCACGCCGCTCTGGGATGGCATGCTCGCGCCGATCAGGCCTTGGCTGACCGGTGCCAGCGCATCGATGAAGAAGCCCGGCAGGATTCCCGCCAACAGACAAAGGCCAGCGAGCAGGAACATGGCGGAGAGCGAGAACCGGTCGGTCTCGTTCGCCCTCTCGGCAGGCAACGTGCGGGGGCGGCCGAGAAAGGTCACGCCGAACGCCTTGACGAAGCAGGCGGCGGCAAGAGCGGCGGACAGCGCGAGCAGCGCGCCAACCGCCGGAACGAGGAGCTTGAGCCCCCATGACGGCAGTTGCGGGCTTAGCAAGACCGCCTGAAAGGTCAGCCATTCAGAGACGAAGCCGTTCAACGGCGGCAGCGCGGAGATGGCAACGCAGCCGATCAGAAAGACGAAAGCGGTGAGCGGCATGCGATGGATAAGGCCGCCGAGCTGCTCCATGTCGCGCTCGCCGGTCGAGGTCAGCACGGCGCCGGCGCCGAAGAACAGCAAGCTCTTGAAGAGCGAATGATTGAACACGTGCAGCAGCGCCGCGGTGAAGGCGAGCGCCGCCGCCCACGCCATCCCATGCGCCTCGAAGGCAAGCGCAAGACCGAGGCCGATAAAGATGATGCCGATATTCTCCACCGTGTGGTAGGCGAGCAAACGCTTCAAGTCGTGCTGCATCAGTGCGTACAAAACTCCCATGGCGCAAGTCACCCCGGCAAGCGGCAGCACCACCAGACTCCACCACCATCCCGGGGGACCGAGCAGGTCGAAGACGATGCGCACGAAGGCGTAGACCGCGACCTTGGTCATCACCCCGCTCATCAGCGCCGAAACGTGGCTCGGCGCTGCGGGATGGGCGAGCGGCAGCCAGGCGTGGAGCGGAACGAGTCCAGCCTTGGAGCCGGCGCCGATGAGCGTGAGACCGAGCACAAGCGCGGTGATCAAAGGTGCGGGATGGCTGTCGCGGATCGCCGCGAAGGCGTAGCCGCCCTCGGGACCGGCCAAGAGGCCAAAGGCGAGCAACAGCGCGAACGTGCCAATGCTCGCCATGACGAGATAGACGTAGCCGGCATGCAGATTGGCGCGGATGCGGTGATGCGCCATCACCAGCGCCCAGGACGACAGCGACATGAACTCCCAGCTGAACAGGAAGGTGAAGGCGTCGTCGGCGAGCACCACGAGGTTCATGCCGGCAAGGAAGGCGGGGTAGAACGGCAAGACGCGCTCCGGAGATTTCTCGTGCTTGCCGTATCCGAGCGCGTAGAGACTAGCGAGCGCCCCGCCGAGATCGACGATCAGCAGAAAGAAGGCGGAAAGCGCATCCAAGCGGAAATGTGCGCCGAGCCATGGCAGCCCCAACGGAAGCGTCGTCGATTGCGTGCCGTCAGCCCCGAGGAGCACTTGCAGCGCGGCGACAATGACGATGGTGGAGATGGCGAGCGAACCGCCATAGATGAAGGCTCCGCCCCATGTTGTGCGACTGATGGCAATCGCAAGAGCAGCAAGCACGAGCAGCCCTGCGAGCGAACTGAGTGCGATGGTGAGGGCCATTGCCGCCTCAAGCCTTGAGCCGCACGCCGCGACCGCCGCCCGGGCTCGCGGTATGTTCGGTTATGAGTTCGATCCCCGCGGCATTCAGCGCGGAGATAAGCTTCATCAGCGAGTCGACATTGCCGCGAACGACGCCGTCGCTCGCTTCCATGCGCTGAATGGTCGGCAGAGAAAGGCCGGCCATCTCCGCCAGTTTGCGCTGGTCAATTCCGAGCAAAGCCCGCGAAGCGCGCAATTGCGCAGCCGTGATGATCGCCTGGCCCTTTCTGAGTTTGGAAAGTGAGTCGATATATAGACCTTGCATTTGCTATCTTCAAGATAGAATATGCATGTTTAAACCATAATCACCGCCGCATTCCGGGCCCTGGCCAGATCGGCTAGGGTGGAGGCCAGGACGCCCCGGGGCAAGATTCCAATGCTCGGCCAGAAAGATATCTTGAGCGCGCTCGAGGAGCGGCTTGGACGGCTGCACGCGCGGCAGCGACTCGGCATCGAGAAGGATCACGAGGCGCAGGTCTTCGGCCAGGGGATCAACTTTTTCCATGTCGAGAACCTCACGCCTTCACACGCGCTGATCCGCGCCGTGCTGATGGCGACGGGACTCTATTGGCGCGGGGCGCGCAATGCCGCCAGGGTGCAGCTCCGCCATAACCGCATCGAGTCGCCGCTGCTGCCTCCCGCTTTCGCCGGCTTCACCATCCTGCAAATCAGCGACCTGCATGTGGAGATGAGCGAGGCGGCCATGGCGCGCGTGCTCGAGCTGCTACGCGGGCTTAGTTACGATATCACCGTGCTCACCGGCGACTATCGCGCCAAGACCTTCGGCCCTTACGCCGATGCGCTTGCCGGGGTGGCGCGCGTGCGCGCCGGCCTCACGGGGCCGGTCTATGGGGTGCTCGGCAATCACGACACGATCGCGATGCTGCCGGAGCTCGAAGAGATGGGCATCAGGATGCTGCTCAACGAATGCGAGACGATCGAGCGTGCGGGTGCGCGCATCCATCTCGCCGGCATCGACGATGCGCATTTCTATCGCATGGACAATATCGAGAAGGCCGCAAACGGAATTCCACCCGATGAGTTTTCCATCCTGGTCTCGCACACGCCGGAGATCTATCGCCAGGCGGCCCATGCCGATTTCAATGTGCTGCTCGGCGGCCATACTCATGGCGGCCAGATCTGCCTGCCGGGCGGCATCCCGATCACGCTCGATTCAGTGCTGCCGCGTTCAATGGGCGCGGGTCCGTGGCGGCATGGCGACATGATCGGCTACACGTCGGTGGGCGCCGGGGCGTCGGTCGTTCCTGTCCGCTTCAACTGCCCGCCGGAGATCACGCTGCACCACCTGCATCGCGTGACGCGCTGATCGTAAGACTCAATAGGGATGCTCCCGAACATTGAGCTTGAACAGGATGCGCGAGACGATGAGGCTGCCGGCGAAGAACAGCAAAACCGCAAGCCCGATGTCGGCGATGGTGATCGGCAATAGCGGCGATACTGCGAGGAGCGGAAAAAGGGATTCGGGGATCTGGTCGAGACCGAGCGCCATGCTGCTCGGCGACAGTCCCAACCGACGTTTGACGAAACTCGACAAAAGATCGCTGGCCATGGCGACGCCGCCGACAATGGCTCCAAGCTTCCAACCGAGGCCGATGAGAGCCGCACACGCAATCGTCGCCGTCACCGCGAGCACGATGCCGCGAACGGTCTTCGTTGGTCCAAACAGCGGGCGTCCATCGAAAAACAACACGCCGCCGTCCAACGGATATGCGAATGCGTCGCCGAGAAGCTTTCTTGCGATCACGGGCGTTCCGTTGGCGACAGCCAGGAGCGCCAGGAGTTGCACGATCAGGACGAGGTGCATAGATCGGCTTCCCCGAGGCCCAAGCAACGCGTTTTGTCGATGTGGGTGACCTAGAAGGTAGCCCTAGAAACCCGCCGCAACCAGCGCCCTCCCTCCCCGCTTTGACCTCTCCCGCGTCGCTTGCGGGCTTTGCCTCGCCCGTCTATATACGGCGCTTCTCAGCGACTTCGGAGTGTAGCGCAGCCTGGTAGCGCACCTGCTTCGGGAGCAGGGGGTCGGGAGTTCGAATCTCCCCACTCCGACCAAAACTTCCCGAGATTTCTAGCTCCTAGACACGGTCCCGTCTCCGCCGCCCCGGGCTAGGAAATACCCAGCCCGGGCCTCATTCGCGCTCAGATGATGCTAATGACGTCGGTAAATATTTGCGGGGCTAGATAAGGACAACGTCGAGCACCGCAGTTGCCGTCGCGTCCGGCGGACTGGTGTCGTCGCCATCATTCACAGTGAAGGTGAATTCGCGTGGCTCGAGAATAGCTGAGAGACCACCGCCCGGCGCGAACTCGACCGACTCAAGGGCGGTTTCGTAATTGGCGATCGACGCCGTACCGGTGAGAGTCAGCACGCCGGACTGAGCATTGTAGTTGCCGGTGATCCCGTTTTGGCTGTTGAAGATTAATGTATCGCCAGTATTGAACCCGTTGGTGATCGCAACTTGCGCGCCGACCATCTCCGTGTCGTCAGGGTCGGTGATGGTGATGGTGGTATCGACTGCCAATTGCAGCAGGCTCAGCAGATTGAGCTGCGCGGTGCTGTCGGCAACCAAGGTCGGCGCGGTGTTCTCACCATTGATGGTGATATTCACGGTTGCCGTATCGGTGCCGCCATTTCCGTCGGAGACAGTGTATGCAAAACTGTCGCTGCCGGTTTGTCCGACCCCAAGATCATCGAACTGGCCATTCGGGTCGTAACTATAGGTTCCGTTGGCGTTCACGGTGAGAAGAGCGCCGGACGCCAGCGCGATTTGCACCCCGACATTCAGCGCGCTTCCGTTGACGGCTGAGACGGTCAGCGTCTCGTTGCCGAGCAATGCTTGATAGTCAAAGTCGTTACCGGTGACGCTCTGCCCGTTGAGCACGGCGCTTTCGCCCGTCGTACCGGTGTCGTCCCTGGCGATCGGCGCTGTAGGGCCAGGACCTACAGTGATCGTTTGGTCGGCAAATTGCAGAGACTCAAACGTGGCATCGAGAAAGTCGCTGCCGTCGGCTTGCGTGCCGCGGGCGTGCGTGATCTGCATGCCGCCCAGTGCATTGGAAAAATCGTAATCGGCAAAATTGCCGGAGAAAATTGCCTTGTCAGTTCCGGCACCGCCATAGAGGAAGTCGTTTCGACTGCCACCGGTGAGGCTGTCGTTTCCGTCCCCACCGAAGAGCAGGTCCATACCGGCGCCACCGATCAAGGTGTCGTCCCCGGCGCCACCGTACAATTTGTCGTTGCCGGCGTCGCCGTTCAGGGAGTCGTTACCACCCTGACCAAAGAGCTTGTCGTTTTTTGACCCCCCGCTAATTTTGTCATGGCCTGGCTTCGCCTTGACCATGTCGTTGCCGCCGCGCCCCGCAATGTGGTCCGAGCCGCGTGTTCCTCTGAGGACATCGCTTTGGTTTGAACCTCTGATCCTGGCCATACGCATCTCCTCGCCGGCCACGTCCCCGACAGGTTGGCATGGCCGCAAAAAAGCACGCGGTTAGTTGTGCAACATCCGCGTGCGGCACACCCAAGGGCTGCATACGCTCATAGCTCTGCGATGGCATTAACGGCTTGAAAATAGGAGTATTTTTCGATTAAGTGCATTAGTCATCCTTCCGGCAAATTCAACTTCAATTTGCAACCACATTGGCAGCAAGCCTCCGGGGGCCACATTTTGTGCCAAGTAGGATGGGAGTTTGGCGTTTAACGCTGTCGCGTTGCCGCATGCCGTTATTTACCAGCAAGCGGTAGTATGGCGCAGTCGTCCGAGCCCTTAAACCCCCAGGACAAGATGTCGGCGGAGCTTGCTTTCAATCGCAGCGTTGACGTGCATTACGGCGTCGCCGAAGAGGTGACGCAAGGCGTACGCCGTATCGTCGCCAATAATCCCTCCCCTTACACCTTCCTCGGCACCAACACCTATCTCGTCGGCAGCGACGAACTCGCAATTATCGATCCGGGCCCCGAGGACGCGCAGCATCTCAAGGCCATCACCGAGGCTGCCAAGGGAATGCGCATCAAGCATATCCTCGTCACGCACAGTCATCGCGACCATTGCGACGGCGCACGCGCGCTGCAGGAGGCGCTCGGCGGCGAGATCTTGAGCTTCGGTCCGACCGAGAACTCCGCGCGGCGCAGGCGCGCCCGGGTTGGGGAGCGATTTCGTCGATGCGGCGTTCGCGCCCGATCGCAAGATCGAAGAGGGCGAGGACGTGAGAGGCCGCGGCTACGCACTCGATGTGCTGCATACGCCGGGCCATGCGCCGGATCATCTCTGCTTCGCGCTGGTCGGCCAGCGCACAATGTTTACCGGCGATCACGTCATGGGCTGGAACACGACGGTGATCGCGCCGCCCGAAGGCAACATGGCGAAGTTCCTCGCCTCGATGCAGCGCCTCATGAAACGGAACGACAAGGTTTTCCTGCCTGGCCATGGCGGCCGCATCATGACGCCGCAGCGCGTGGTCAAGGCCTATGTCATGCACCGGCAGTGGCGCGAGAACACGATCCTAGCCTGCCTCGACGAAGGCGGCCGCACCATTCCGCAAATCGTCGCCAAGATTCACGGCGGGCTCGATCCAGAGCTGAAAGATGCGGCGTCGCTCTCGGTGCTCGCTCATCTGGAATATCTCGGCGAAAGAGATATGGTGACGGCTGAGGGGCCAAGCGGGTTGACTGCGGTCTACGCCCTTGCCGCTTCCGCTTCACGCGCCTCTTAGCTAATCGCCTTCAACGGCGGCGTCACTGCTCGCATCAGTTCGTCTCAGCGGAAGAGGAAGAAGGGGGACCGGCCAGGAGACTCGCGGGGCGGCGCCTGGCGCTTGCGCCCTTGCGGTTTCCGCTTCACGCGCTTCTTGAGGACCTGCTTCTTGGCGACCGGAGCCGGTTTCACCATGGCTTGCTCGAGCCCAGTCTTCTCACCCTTGGCGAGCGTCGCCTTCATCTCATCGAAGAAGCCGCGGATGCGCGCGGCATTGGTGCCGAGATCGTGCAGTCCATAGCGCGACACCGAGCGGACGTCGATCTGCGTGCGCGCATCGTCGCCGCTGATGCCGATGGCGACGTCGTCGGTGAAGCCCATGACGAGCGTGCGATCCGTTGCCTCGATCAATCCAGGCCCGGCCAGGCTAGGCGGCGTGACGCTGACGGTTTCCCAGCCAAGACGTTTCACGGCTTCCTTGACCATGTCGAACACTTCGGTCGAAGAGCGCTCGAGCTCCATCGGGCGAATATCGGGATAGCCGGCCTCCTGCTCTGCGGCGATCAATTCGTCGGGATCCTGGATGCGATTGGCGTCGGACGGCCGCTGCGCGGGTAGCTGCTTGAATTGAATCGGCTCGCGCGGCGAGGTCTGAATATCGGTCAGAGGCGGAAGCAGGACGGCTTGCGCGAGATAATAAAGAGGCACCGCAAGCCCGATCAGAGCGATGACGATGGCGCCGACGGCGAAGCCAGCGCCAAGCTCGCCGCCGAACCAGATGCGGACGAGGCAGTACACGGCGATGCCGACGGCTGCGAGCAGCCCAACGATGGACACGGCGAGCAAATTCATCGCCGCGGGCGTGCTCAAGGAGGCAAAGCGGTGCAACAGCACCGTCAGCACGAGCAGCTGCAGGAAAAAGAGCGCAACGCGGCGCGCCCAAAGGCCTTCATGGGCCTCTTTCTGCATATAGCGCGCGACCATGCCCCATCCTTCGCAAATTGCGCAAAACCGCCGATGCGAGGCCCCTTTATAGCTCGTTTGGGCCGCGCGGCGACAGGAAGTCTTAGGCTCGCGGCATGGCAGGTTTGTGGTGTCTGAGCGGCAAGTTCCACTCCCTAACCAATCCTCAATAGAAGGCAGCGATGCTTAGGAATTCGTGGGGGCACGCCCGGGGTTGGGCGCGGCCGGCAGATTGGTGATCGCGTATGCCGGGTTGGGGCGAGGCGCTTCGGGCGCCATTCTCATTGCTTGTTGGCTGGGGCCGTTCTCGCCCTTGGCGCCTGCACCTATGAGCAGGAAGGGCCGCCTTCGGCGCATTTCGAGCAATTCGCCGCCAAGGCGCCTGACGCCAATACGGTCCGGGTCTGCCATGCCTATGGCTGCAAATCGCAGACGGAATTCAGCTTCAGCCAAGCCGATATCGCAGAGATCAACACGCTGATGAGCGAGGTGAAACGCGAGGACACAGCGCCGGAGGAGCGCCGGGCGATGGCTTACGCCGTCGCCTGGATGGAGCGGCGCGTGGCGCCGACCGTCGGCACCGCGTCAGACCGGCCGAGCATGGACATGCTGGGCTCGGGCGACGACAGCCAGCAAGATTGCGTCGACGAGGCCACCAACACCACGAGCTATCTGATGGTGCTCGACCGGAACGGCCTGATCCGCCATCACGCCATCGAGCGGCCTTACGCCAAGGACGATCTCAGCCATTGGACGCATTGGGCCGCGGTGATTCGGGAGCGAGATTCAGGGACGCGCTTCGCCATGGACTCGTCTTCGGGTCCTAACGGCGACAACCCGACGGTCAAGGCGGCGAATGAGTTCTACGTGCCGGACGGCGAGAGCGCTTGGCCGGTGCCTTTCGCGCTCGGTCCGCTCAACACGGGGGCCACGCGCTAATCAAGGATAGAGCCGCGTCTTGACCCAAGGCGCTTGCGGCGAAGCGCGCCTGAACACGATTCGGTCGTGCAGGCGGAACGTGCCTGCCTGCCAGAACTCGATCTCGAGCGGGGTAACGCGATAGCCATGCCAATAGAGCGGGCGTGGCACCTCGCCTACTCCGAATCGCGCGGTCTCCTTCGCCACGTCGGCCAAGAGCTTGGCCCTACTCGTCAACGGCCGCGATTGGCTCGACGCCCAGGCGCCGATCCGGCTTGAGCGGTGGCGCGAGGCAAAATAGGCGTCGGCCTCCTTGTCCGTCACCTGCGCCACGGGCCCGCGGATGCGGACCTGACGGTTCAGGCTCTTCCAATAAAGCAGGAGTGCAGCCTTCGGATTGGCTGCGAGCTCGAGCCCCTTGGCGCTCTCGCCATTGGTATAGAAGACAAAGCCATCAGCGTCGGCGCCCTTCAGCAGCACCATGCGCACATTGGGCATGCCGGAAGCATCGGCGGTGGCGAGCGCCATGGCATTCGGATCGACCGGCTCGGAGGCTTCAGCCTTTGCCATCCATTCCGCGAACAGGGCGAAGGGCTCGGAATTCTCGGTGAAATCCGGGGTCTCCGCGCCAGATGCAAGCGTGTCGCCGTCTCTATTCATTGCTGACCGGTTAATTATTTAGCTCAAAAAAATTCGCAAACCATCCCGCGACGGAACCGGCATTTACGTTTTGCTCATTCTGATACTGCACGATAGGCCTCGTTGATAGTCGTGAGCTGCGGGGGGGTTTTCCCGCGTCAGTATCGGGGACGAGTAGTTATGCGTACGTTCCATTGGAACGCTCCTATCATCATTGGGGCGGGCGCTCTTGTACTTTCGTTGATTTCGCCCGCCCCTCCTTCTCCTCACGCCGAAGAGCAAATGCGGCTGGCCGGGGTCGAAGGCGGCATTCCGCCTGCGCCGAAGCCGACGCTGGCCGAGCTTCGCGCCAGACTCGACGACAGCGACCGGAAGCTGGCGGTCAAGGCGTTGGGATTGGCTCTGAACGAGCTCGGCGACGGGGCCACTCTGGTCTGGCGGCGCCCTGAGCGGGCTCTGGTCGGCAAGATCAAGCCAAGTGCCGCCTTCCGCGACAAAGAGGGCCGGATCTGCCGCCACGTGAATTATGCCATCACGCTCGGGGACTATTCGAGGCAGGTCGAGGGTGTCGCCTGCCGCGAGATCGACGGCGAATGGTCGCTCGACGGGTAAAACCCCTTCCGGCATCTTAACCTCGGCATTATAAGACCCCCACTTCGAACAGGAGGGGTAATGACCGTAGCTGCCGGGTTAATGGCGGGCAAACGCGGGCTTGTGCTCGGCGTCGCGAACAACCGCTCGATCGCTTGGGGGATCACCAAGGCTTGCCATGACAATGGCGCCGAGATCGCCCTCACCTATCAAGGCGACGCCATCAAGAAGCGCGTGGAGCCGCTCGCGGCCGAGATCGGCTCGAAGATCGTGCTGCCTTGCGACGTGACCGACGATGCGAGCGTGGACGCCGTGTTCGCCGCGATTGAGCAAGCAATGGGGCAAGCTCGACTTCCTGGTGCATTGCGTCGCCTTCTCCGACAAGGAGGAGCTCGACGGGCGTTACGTCGACACCAGCAAAGACAATTTCGTGCAGACGCTGTTGATCTCTTGCTACTCGTTCACCGCGCTCGCCAAGCGCGCCGAGAAATTGATGACGGAAGGCGGCTCGCTGCTCACGCTCTCCTATTATGGCGCCGAGAAGGTCATGCCGCATTACAACATCATGGGCGTGGCCAAGGCGGCGCTGGAATCGAGCGTGCGCTATCTCGCGGCGGATCTCGGCCGCAACAATATTCGCGTGAACGCGATCTCGGCCGGGCCGATCAAGACGCTCGCCGCGAGCGGCATCGCAGACTTCCGCTATATCTTGAAGTGGAACGAATATAATTCGCCGCTACGCCGGACGGTGTCGATCGAAGATGTCGGCGGGGGCGCGCTTTATCTGCTTTCGGATCTGGGACGCAGCGTCACCGGCGAAATTCTGCACATCGATGCCGGCTATCACGTGGTCGGGATGAAGAACGAAGACGCTCCCGATATTTCAGTGGCGAAGGAGTAGCTGCCGACCGGGAGCGGGACCTCGCGCCCCGCCCCCGATCGACTGTTGCGCTTAGCCTACGCGGAAGACCGCGCCAGCCACGGAACGCTGCCGCTCACGGACGCGCCCACCGTCATTGCCGGACTTGACGATCCAGCCACTTGCAGTACGTCCGGTGATGATGCCGACATGATGCGACCAGACGACAACCGCGCCGACGCGCGGGCCTGACGGCCTGCCCCACTTCGCCCAGTTGCGAGCGAGGTTCAGTTCCGGACCGCCGCCCTTCTGAGTGCGCATCCACCAGCCGCACCAGCGCGCCGGCTTGCCGCCAATGCTCGTGGCAGCGACCCGGGCCTCGGCGGGCTCGGGCATGAGAGAGGCGCCCATCACGAAAAGACAGACAGTCAAAATAATTGCGTGCGCAGCGCGCATTGGCTTTCTCCAGGTTCATTGTTGGGAGGTTTTTTTGGTTCGGAGACCGGCGAAGACTCGGCCGGCCAGCGCTTGTCGCGCCTGGCGTTAACCTACGGAAAAATAAGACGATAAATCGGCTCGTGGGGGACGAGAACGAGGCAATTTTATGAGCCGCGGAACCGGAGCCCGGTTAATGGCCGAAAGCCGGTCTAGTTGAGCGCCCCCTGCGCCAATTTGACCCTTCACTCGGCCTCAACTAGAAGCGGGCTACATTAACCACATGTCGCACAACAGTTTCGGCCATCTGTTTCGCATCACCACCTGGGGCGAGAGCCACGGGCCGGCGATCGGCTGCGTGGTCGATGGCTGCCCGCCGGGGATTCCGATCAGCGAAGCGGAGATCCAGGCCGATCTCGACAAGAGGCGCCCCGGCCAATCGCGCTTCACCACGCAGCGGAAAGAGCCGGACCAGGTGCGGATTCTCTCCGGCGTGTTTACCAACGAGGCCGGCGAGCAGGTGACGACCGGAACGCCGATCGCGCTCGAGATCGAGAATGTCGATGCGCGCTCGAAGGACTATGGAGACATCAAGGACAAGTTCCGTCCCGGCCACGCCGACTACACCTATCTGATGAAATACGGCGTTCGCGACTGGCGGGGATCTGGCCGCGCGAGCGCGCGCGAGACGGCGATGCGGGTCGCTGCCGGCGCGATTGCGCGGAAGGTCGTGCCGGGTGTCAGCATTCGCGGCGCGCTGATCCAGATCGGCAACGATTTCATCGAGCGCAAGAACTGGGATTGGGAGGAAGTCGGCAACAATCCCTTCTTCTGTCCGGACGCCAAGGCTGCGAAGCGCTGGGAGACGTTGCTCGACGAGGTGCGGAAACGCGGCTCGTCGGTCGGCGCAGTGATCGAGATCGTGGCCGACGGCGTGCCGCCGGGATTGGGCGCGCCGATCTACGGCAAGCTCGATCAGGACATCGCGTCAGGGCTGATGAGCATCAACGCGGTGAAGGGCGTCGAGATCGGCGCGGGCTTCGGCGCGGCGGCGCTCTCCGGCGAAGGCAATGCCGACGAGATGCGCATGAAGAAGGACGGGAGCATCGAATTCCTGTCCAATCATGCCGGCGGGCATTCTCGGCGGGATTTCGTCGGGCCAGCCAGTCGTGGCGCGTTTCGCCGTGAAACCGACGTCGTCGATCCTCAATCCACGGCGCACCGTGGACGCCAAAGGCAAGGACACCGAGATCTCGACCAAAGGCCGCCACGATCCTTGCGTCGGCATTCGCGCCGTGCCGATCGGCGAGGCCATGGTCGCCATCGTGCTCGCCGACCACTATCTCCTGCATCGCGGGCAGTGCGGGTAGAATCCGCTCAGCGGCTAAGCTCGGCCACGACCTCGATATGCGGCGAGAACAGGAACTGATCGACCGGGACGACGCGGCCGATCCGATAGCCGCCATCGACGAGGAGCGGAGGTCGCGGGCAAGCGTCCCGGGATTGCAGGAGACGGCAGCGATCTTCGGCACCTCGGACTTGGCGAGCATCTCGGCTTGGGAAGCGGCGCCGGCGCGTGGCGGGTCGAACACGACAGCGTCGTAGCGGCGAAGCTCTTTCGGACCGAGCGGCGAGCCAAACAGATCGCGCCGGAAAGTCTTGATCGGCTTCAGGCCCGACATCTTGCGCGCGGCCTCGGCCAGCGCGGCAAGCGCCGCTGCGTCGTCCTCGAAGGCATCGACCGCTGCCTTTGCGGCAAGCGCAAAGGTGAAGGTGCCGAGACCGGCGAAGAGATCGGCGATTTGCTTCGCCTTGCCGACAAACTCGCGGACCAGATCGACCAAGACAGCTTCAGAGGCGGCCGATGCCTGGAGAAAGGCGCCGGGCGGCAAGTTCACGGCCGCGCCGGAGAGCTCGATCATGGGTGCCGCGAGCTGGACCACCAGCTCGCCATTCATTGTGCAGCGCGCGATGCCTAGCTTGGCGGCCTGAGCCCCGAGCTGCGTCAAAGCGGAAGGCGAAGTCTTTGCACCCTCCACAACGACGTCGAGGCCTTGGGCGTGTCTCGGTGAGCGTCACGCGCAATTCGCGCTTCGGATGCAGCAAGGGTGCCAGCGCAGATTTCAGCCCGGGCAGACTTGCCACGATCTTGGGGATGAGCACCGGGCAGGTCTCGATATTCACGAGCTCATGCGAGCGGACGCGCTTGAAGCCGAGCGCGAGCCCTTCCTTGTTCCTGGCGAGCGCGAAGCTCGCCCGGCGCCGGCTCCCCACCGGCACCACGCGGACCTCCTCGACCTCTGCGTCCAAGCCTCTGGCTCGAAGCGCGGCAACGACCTGCTCTCGCTTCCAGCGGAGATAGGCTCCCTGCTCCAGATGCTGGAGCGCGCAGCCGCCGCAAATGCCGAAATGGGGGCAGATCGGCTCGATCCGGTCTTTGCTCGGCTCGATCAGCTCGACCAGGCGAGCATGCTTGCCGTCAGGCTCGAGCTCGACGCGGGCACGCTCGCCGGGAAGGGTGAAGGGGACAAAGAGCGTGCCGTTCTCGGCGACACCGTCGCCCCCGGCGCCAAGCCTCTCGATGGTTACCTCACGCATGGACCGCGCCGATCAGGAATTCTTCGTTGCCGTCTTTACCCAGGATCGGGGAGACCATTTCATGTGTCACGGTCCAGCCCGGCGTCGAAGCAATAAAGCTCCTCACGCCGGCAAGAGCGGCAAGGCGATGGGCGGGATCGCGGACGATGCCACCTTTGCCGACTGCCTCGCGGCCAGCCTCGAATTGCGGCTTCACCAGCGCGATGAGCCAGGCGCCGGGAGCGGCGAGGCGAAGCGCCGCAGGAAGCGCCTTGGTCAGGCTGATGAAGCTCAGATCGGCGACGATGGCGCCCACCTCCTCGCCGATCAGCCCCGAATCGAGCGCCCTCGCGTCGGTTCCCTCCAGAGAGACCACGCGGGCGTCGCCTCGAAGCTTCGCATGGAGCTGACCGGTGCCGACATCTACGGCGTAGACTTTCTCCGCGCCACGGGCGAGCAGAACCTCCGTGAACCCCCCAGTCGAGGCGCCAAGGTCGAGCGCCACCCTTCCCTCCGCCTCGAAGCCGAAGGATTCCAGCGCCGCTTCGAGCTTGAGCGCGCCCCGCGAGACGTAAGGCAGCGCCTCGCTCGCCACCTCGACGCCGGCGTCAGCAGGCGACCAGCATGCCGGGCTTGGCAGCCTTAACGCCGCCGACGCTGACCGCGCCGAGCCGCACCAGGTCCGCCGCGCGGGACCGCGTCGGCGCCAGATTTTTTTCCACCAGCAAAACGTCCAGACGCTTTTTTTTGTAGATGGGCACGATGGCTTCTCTTACACTTGACATTGGCGCTCGAAATGATCATTTCGCGCGCTTGGACCGGTGAGCGGCCGGCCTCTTATGAAACTTCACTCGCGAAGCGTCCCGCTCGGCGCGCCATCGCGGAGGTCTCGTGAGCGAAAGTCAAACGGCTTACCTCACCGATAAGTGCGAAGTTCAGAACAATTATGTGGCTGGTGGCAAGACCGTCGTCGCGCTGGAGCAGATTGAGCCCGGCGAGGTGATCGGTGTCTGGAGCGGCCGGATCGTCACAGGCGACGATCTCGATGCTCTGCCGGAGGAGATCCGCCGCCACACGGTCCAGGTCGAGGAGCATCTCTACCTCGCCTCGCTGGGTGTGGCCGAGCCCCCCGACTTCATCAATCATTCCTGCGACCCCAATGCCGGGCTCAAGGGCCAGATCACCATCGTCGCCATGCACACGATCCGCGCGGGCGAGGAAGTCACCATCGATTACGCGATGTGCGACGGCACGGCCTATGACGAGTTCGAGTGCGCCTGCGGCACGGCCACCTGCCGCGGCCGGGTGACGGGTGCCGACTGGCGCAATCCCACTCTGTGGGAGCGCTATGCCGGCTATTTCTCGCCCTATCTCGAGCGGCGCATCGCCGCGCTCAGGCGCGCAACACGCAGACGGAAGCGTGTGCTGGCGGCTTCGGCCGGCGCCGTGACAGGCAATCCGGTTTAACGGGAACCACGAACATGATGCTGGTCAGATCCTATGCCGCCGCGAGCGCCATTGAAGGCCTCGGCGTGTTTGCCGGTGAGTTCATTCCCAAGGGCACCAAGCTCTGGGGGCTCGATCCGAAATTCGACCTGTTCTTCACCCCCGAAGAGTACGAGGCGCTGCCGCCTCATATGCAGGACTTCGTGGATTGCTACAACTATCCGCATCTGGAGCGGCCCGGCATCATCATCGTCGATTGCGACCACGGCAAGTTCATGAACCATAGCGAAAGGCCGAACACGGATTTCACCGTGTTCGACCGCGGCTACGCGCTGGTCGACATCCAGAAGGGCGAAGAGATCACTTGCAACTATTTCGAGTTCGATCCGAGCTTCACCGGCTTCGGCCATGCGAGCACGGCGGAGGCTCTCTCCGAGCGGCCGCAAGCGAGAAGCTGAACCGCACCCTCCTCCCAGGAGCAAGCAATGTCACGCGTCGGTCTGCTCTTGGCGATGATGCTGGCTGTATGCTGCGGCTCCGCACTGGCTCAATCGAATTATGAGTGGATGGGCGGCAGCGGTGACGGCAACTACACTCTGAGCTATGGCTCGCCGGAGACCGCCGAGGACCAGCTGTTCTGGATCGTCTGCCGCAACGGCGACAAGAAGACCGAGATGGTCGTCTATGTCGACATGACAGACGTCAAAGTCGGCCAGCCAGTAGCGATCGAACTCTCGGCAGGCAACGCCAAGGCGACGGTCGAGGGAGAAGTGTCGACGGACGAGATGAGCGGATTCTTGTTCGCCAAGGCGGAGCAGTTCCCGATCAAGCCGGTGATCGAGCTCCTGGCGGGCAAGGGAACGGTGACGGTGAAGACAGGCACGATCGTGACCGAGCTTCCCGACGAAGGGTCGCGAGCCAGAGGCCGCCAAATTCGCCAAAGGCTGCAAGCTCAATTAACGTTTAGCAAAAGGCGGGAAACTGCGCCGCGTTTTCCGCGTTGTGCTAAGGTCCGGCCTGAAGTTTCTCCTTAACAAGCGAGGTGTTTTCCGCATGTTCAAGCTTCAGGCGCGCGCCCTTTTGGCTTCTATCTCGATGCTCGCGGCTGCTCCGCTCTCCGCGCATGCAGACGACTCGGTCTGGACCGGAAAAGCCAATGGCGGCCTGGCGACGCTGAGCTACGGCTCGATCGATCTGACCAAGAGTCCGGAATTCCTGCTGTCCTGTTTCAACGGCATGGGCATCGCCGTGCTCGATATTCGCGCGGCCATCGCCGGCGTGGAGGCGGGCAAGCCCTTGAGCATTCAGCTCCTAGCTGGAACTCAAACTGTCGAGATCAAGGCAGAGGGTGCGGGCGACGGCAAGGAAGGCACCACTTACGCCGAAGCGAGCGACGTTCAGGTGAAGCCGATCCTCGCCGTATTGGGCCAAACGGGGCCGGTCACTCTGAAGATCGGGGATGCGAGCACGAGTTTTTCCGATCTCGGCCGGAGCGACGCGGTCAAGAAGTTCAGCGACGAATGCGCGATCGACTAAGACTGTGGACGATCCAATCGCCGCTTTCGATGACGCGGCGGATCGGCGGGGGCGAACCAAGCGAGTAAGTCTCAAGCCTGAGCAAGGAACCCTCCTCGAGCAACACGTCGATCTCGATGCGTGAGAGCGGCGATGCCGGCTCTTCGGTCCCCTCAAAATAGTCCAGCTCGCGCAACAGACGGCCGTCGCGGGGCAGCTCGAAAATTTCGCCGATCACGCGGCCCTTATGCTCGGCGCCGAACAACGCGGCAGGGTAACGACCAAGATCGTAGAGGATGCCGAGAGCGGAGCCCTTGCCGAGCAGACGCCCCTGGGTCCGCAACTTCACCGCAAAGGGATGCGGGCTTTCCGTTCTCAAACTGCCATAGACGAAGAGGAGCTTGGGGCCGCGCATGGTCAGTCCGGCAAATTGATGCGGCCGTCTTCATCCAAAGGCCAGAAGGGATTGAAGGCGACCTCCCAGATATGTCCGTCGGCGTCGGCGAAATAGCCGTTATAGCCGCCCCAGAAGGTCTTGGTGGCCGGTTTGAGGATGCGGGCGCCGGCAGCTTCGGCGCGGGCCATCGCGGCGTCAACCTCGGCTTCGCTTCTGAGGTTCTGCGCGAGTACGATGCCGCCATTGCCGGTCCAGAGTGCGCCCGCTTCGGCGTCTTCTTTCTGCGCTTCCCGGCTCCAAAGCGCGAGCACGACGGAGCCGGCGCGGAAGAAGCTGACCGATGCTTCACTCGCCTTCTTGGAGCGGACGAAGCCGAGCTTCTCGTAGAAGGCTGTTGCCTTCCCTACATCGGCGACGCCGAGCGTGATGAGACTGATTTGGGGCGACATCGGCGTCACCCTTCGATCTTGGAGAAGTCCGCGACGGTATGAGTGGTGGCGCGGATGCGGTTCAACAAGCGCAAGCGATTGGCGCGGAGCTTGGCGTCGTCGGCGTTGACGGTGACATTGTCGAAGAAGGCGTCGACGGGTTTACGCAGCTTGGCCATGGCAGCCATCGCGGCCTCGAAATCTTCCTTGGCGATCGCGGCTTCCGCTTCGCGTTCGGCGTCGTCGACGGATTTGGCCAGAGCCTGCTCCTCTTTCAGTTCGAGCAGCTTGGCATCGGGGGCCTGATCGTAGCTCTTGCCGTCCTTCTTCTCCTCGATACGGAGAATGTTGATGGCGCGCTTGGTGCCGGTGAGAAGATTGGCGCCGTCCTCGGTGTCGAGGAATTTCCCGAGCGCGTTGACGCGGGCAACGATCATCAAGAGATCGTCCTGGCCCGGGAAGCGAGAACACGGCGTCGATCAGATCGTGCCGCGCGCCCTGCTCGCGCAAATGCACTTTGAGCCGGTCGGCGAAGAAGGACAGCAGGTCTCTGGCAATCTCTCCACTCGCTCCGTCATCACCGGGCTTGTCCCGGTGATCTACGTTTTTCTTTTCGTGAAGTCGTGGATGGCCGGGTCAAGCCCGGCCATGACGAGGTGGGAATTTAGGTACCTTAACAGTGGAAGCCGAACATTGTTCTCCAACACGATGCGGATGATGCCGAGCGCGGCGCGGCGAAGCGCATAAGGATCCTTGGAGCCGGTCGGCTTCTCGTCGATCGACCAGAAGCCGGTGAGCATGTCGAGCTTGTCGGCGAGCGCCACCGCGATGGCGATCGGCTCGCGCGGCACCTCATCCGACGGACCCACCGGCTTGTAATGGGCGGCGATGGCGTCGGCGACTTGCGGATCCTCTTGCTGATCGAGCGCGTAATAGCGGCCCATCACGCCTTGCAGCTCGGGGAACTCGCCGACCATGCCGGAAACGAGATCGGCCTTGGCGACGATGGCGGCGCGCTCGGCGAGATCGGGATCGGCGCCGACGAGAGGGGCCAATTCGCGGGCCAACGGCCAAATGCGATGCACCCGATCATATTGTGTGCCCAACTTCTCGTGGAAGACGACGTCCTTCAGCTTCGGCACCCAGGTTTCGAGCCCGATATCGCGGTCCTGGTCGTAGAAGAATTTCGCGTCCGCGAGCCTCGCCGCGATCACCCGCTCATTGCCGGCGACAATGGATTTGCCGCCATCCTCGGCTTCGAAGATTGGCGATTAATATGAATCGGTTAGCGAGCTTTTCTCCGCGCTTCAGCGAGAAACATTTCTGGTGCGCCTTCATCGAGGTGGAAAGCACCTCGGCCGGCACTTCGAGGAAACGCTCGTCGAAGGAACCGATCAGCGGCACCGGCCATTCGGTCAGGCCGGCATTCTCGGCGAGCAGCGCCCTCGTCCTCGACGAGGTCGAGCTTTTCCTTCTTGGCGAGCTTGCGTGCGCCCTCCAGGATCAGCTTCGCACGCTCGCCTGCATCGAGGATGACGTAAGCCTTGCGCAGCTTCTCCGCGTAGTCGGCGAAGTTCTTCACAGCAAAAGACTTCGGCGCCATGAAGCGGTGGCCGCGCGTCTCGTTGCCGGTGGCGATGCCGTCGACCTCGAAGGGCACGAGCTTGCCGTCGAGCAGGCAGAGGATGGAGTGCAGCGGGCGCACCCAGCGGAGCGTACCGTCGCCCCAGCGCATCGATTTCGGCCAAGGGAAGCTGCGCGACGATCGCGGGCACGATTGCGGCAACGACTTCTTCGGTGGCCCGGCCGGGGCGCTCGATGCGAGCGACATAGAAGTCGCCCTTCTTGTCTTGTTGCACCTCGGCCTCTTTGACCGATTTCAGTCCGGCCGATTTGAGGAAGCCCTGGATGGCGGCGTCGGGCGCGCCGACTCGCGGGCCCTTCTTTTCTTCCGAGGTATCGGGCGAGCGCTTCGGCAAGCCGTCGATGACGACAGTCAAACGGCGCGGCGTGACGAAGGAGCGGACGGTTTCGAACTCAAGTCCCGCTTCTTTCAGCGCGTCGCCAAGAAACCGCGCGAGCTCTTCCGCCGCGCGGGCTTGCATGCGCGCCGGGATCTCTTCGGAGAATAGTTCAAGCAGCAGCTCAGCCATGGGCGCCGCCAGCTTCGGTTTTCAGCCAAGCGGCGCAGCAGGCCTTGGCGAGATCGCGCACGCGCAAAATATAGGCTTGCCGCTCGGTCACCGAGATCACGCCGCGCGCATCGAGCAGATTGAAAATATGCGAGGCCTTGATGCATTGGTCATAGGCCGGCAGCACCATGAGATGATGCCCGCCTTTGTCGCCCTTCGCCAGCAGCGATTTGCACTCGGCTTCGGCGTCGCGGAAATGATCGAGCAGGAGCTTGGTGCCGGCATACTCGAAATTGTAGCGCGAATATTCCTGCTCGCTTTGCAGGAACACGTCGCCATAGGTCACCTTGTCCTTGCCTTCGCGTCCGTTGAAATTGAGATCGAAGACATTGTCGACGCCCTGCACATACATGGCGAGGCGCTCGAGCCCGTAAGTGAGCTCGCCGGCGACCGGATCGCAATCGAAGCCGCCGACCTGCTGGAAGTAGGTGAATTGCGACACCTCCATGCCGTCGCACCAGACCTCCCAGCCGAGACCCCAGGCGCCGAGCGTCGGGCTCTCCCAATCGTCCTCGACGAAGCGGATGTCGTGGTTCTTGGGATCGATGCCGATGGCATAGAGGCTCTCGAGATAGAGATCCTGGATGTCGGGCGGCGACGGCTTCAGCACGACCTGGAACTGGTAATAATGCTGGAGCCGGTTCGGGTTCTCGCCATAGCGGCCGTCTTTCGGCCGGCGCGAAGGCTGGACGAAGGCGGCACGCCAAGGCTTCGGCCCGAGCGCGCGCAAGCGTGGTCGCCGGGTGAAAGGTCCCAGCACCCATCTCCATGTCGTAGGGCTGGAGGATGACGCAGCCCTGATCCGCCCAATAGCGCTCGAGCCTCAGGATCAAATCCTGAAAGGAAAGCGTCTTCGTTTCCGGCTTGGAAGCTTTGGTCATTTGGCCATAGGGAGCGAATCGCGGGCGTTTAGGGGCTCGGTCGGCCCGCACGCTATTAGCCCGCAGGGGAAAGGGTCAAGGGACGGAAATCGGATTTAGCCTTGTTTTGGCCGGTAGATGCCGCTCAAGGGATCGCGCTCAAGCTTGATGACGTTGTCGGCCTCGCGGCGTTCCATGGCCTCTTTGGCGCGCTTGAGTTCGGCGGCGATGCGCGTGCGCTCCTGATTATACCAACGGCGCGCGACCACGAGGCCGGCGGCAATAGCGGCAAAAAACAAGATCTGCGGCATGGCTCTATAATCCAAAGCGCGACCAGAGCGCGCGCGTCTCCACAGCCGAAATAAGATCGTCGGCGAGGCCTGAAGTTGCAAGGCCAAATCCGAACGACCGCTCACCCAAGGAAATACCATGCTTGCGGCGGAACCAGCTGCGCTCAGGCGTCACCAGCTTGAAGCGCACGTCCTCGCCGTAGATCTCGCGCATCTTGCCGCGCAAATCCGCAAGACCGTCGATCAGGCCAAGCTCGACGGCTTTCTTCCCCGACCAGAACTCGCCGGTGAAGAGACTGTCTCCGGCAGCTTCGATCTTCTTGCCGCGCCGCGACTTGACGAGGGAGATGAACTCGGCGTGCACGTCGGCTTGAATCGATTTCACGCGTTCGACGTCTTCCGGCTTCTCCGGCAGGAAGGGATCGAGAATGTCCTTGTTGGCGCCGGCGGTGATGACGCGGCGCTGAATGCCGAGCTTGTTGATGAATTCGTTGAGGCCGAAGCTCGCGCTGATCACGCCGATCGAGCCGACGATCGAGCTGGCATCGGCGTAGATGGCATCGCCGGCGAGCGCGAGCAGATAGCCGCCAGAGGCCGCGACATCCTCGGCGAAGACATAGACCTTCAGCCCCTTCTCCTCGGCGAGGCTGCGGATGCGCTTATAGATCAGCGCCGACTGCACCGGCGAGCCGCCGGGCGAGTTGAGCTGAATGGCGACAGCGGCGGCGTTCCGCATCGAGAACGCCTTCTCGATGGCTGACGCCGAGGTGGACAAAGTGAGCCCGGGCCGGAGCGGCGTCACCATGCCGATCGGGCCGGAGAAGCGGAGCACGGGAATGAGCGGCCCGGAGGCCACCCAAGAGGCCGGCAGATAGCTCTTCACGGTGTCGAGCCAGTTCGGCTGGTTAATGTCGTCGCGATTTTCCATGGCGCTAACGTACAGCGGGGCAAGGCTAAATCAAGGCTTGGAATCGCCTGGCCCCCGCTCAGGACCTAGTCGGCTACCGGAAGACCGGCTATCCGCCTCAGACCGGGAAACCGCCGCGATACTCGGTCGGCGCGGCGCCGAAGCGGCGGCGGAAGCAGCGGTTGAAATAGGGGACCTGGTTGAAGCCGCAGGCATAGGCGATTTGGCTGACCTGCGCGCGGCCGTAGCGGGGGCTCGCCAGCATCGCGCGCGCCTTCTGGAGGCGGAGCTCCAGCACACGCTCCGAGAAACTCGCGCCGCTCTCTTGCAGCAGATCCTGGATGTAGCGCGGCGATAGGCCGAGCCGCCTTGCGACATCGTGCGCCGAGAAGGCCGGATCGGCGAAGCCGGCCTTGATCTCGGTGAGAACCGCCTGCAGCCGCGCCGCACGCAGGCCCCGCATCGAGGCAATGTCCGCCGCGTCGCGCGAGGCGCCAAGCGCGAGCGCGACGAGGTCGAGCAGCGTCGTCTCGATATGCGAAGCGAGCAATGGATCGTCGTCCGTCCCGTCGGACCCAAGCAAAATTTGGACATAACGCTGCAAGTGGCGGAGTGCGGGCTGGTTTGGGTCGAACGGTTGAGCGAGGAGGGACCCGGCATCGGTGACGAGATGAGGCAGACTGGAACGTGGAAGCAAGACCTCCAGTAGACCGAAGCCCGGCGTGAACTGGAAGTGCCCCGGATCGGCGTAGGATACGAGGGTGGCGGAGCCCGGATGAAGAACCGCCTCGCGTCCCCGCAGGCTCACGGAAACAGGCGCGCGACCATAACTTAAGGCGACGGAGAAACTCTCTCTGCCGTCGCGCGCGACATCGCGCGCTGTCCGCTTTACCTGGGTGAATGTGCCGGAATATTGGCCGATGCCACAGGCGCCGAATTGGACGAACTCCATCCGCCCCCAGAACGGTTGCTCTTCTTCGCGGGCGACATCGAGGGAGCCCACGTACTCCTCTTGGAACTCGCGCCAGAGCCGGAAACGCGTTTGATCGTCCAGCCCAGCCGGAAACTGGTCCGTCGAAAAGACGAGCCGTGGCATTGGACCCGGCTCAGCGTCAGACTTGGCCACGAGGCGCACCCTGGGGTGAGGTCATCTACCCGGAGAGTAGCCCAAAACGAGGAAAATTGCGCGTCAGTGCAAGCCGATTTCGCTCTGGTGCAAACCATATGTCAGGCCAGATGAAACGCCCATGCTAGTCTATCTCCGCCGCCTCAGACTACTCACCGCGGCAGGAGCGATCGCTCGCTAGTCTGCGCAAGTCGCCGGTATTCTGAGCCCCGCTAAGGGCGCTCCGATCCCCTGGATCACGATTATCGCGCCGCGGGCAACACGAAGTCCGGCACGCTCTTGGCTTGGATGGACCGCGGTAAACGAGCCGCAATCACAGGGAGGAAGCCATGGCCGTCACTCTCGTAAATACCTTCAATCTCGACGATGGGGGCGTCACCCATGAGCTGGACACCGTGGGCTCGGTCGCGGCAGTTACGATCGCCGGCAGGACCTTCCTATACGCGGCAGCGCTGAATGACTTTGGCCCAAGCTCTTTCGAGGTGAATGCTGACGGTACTTTTACCCAAGTCGACTTCCTTGCTTTTTCGTCTATGGGCGTGGTCCACCCCGTATTTGTCGACGGTCAGGTATTTCTGCTCTCAAGCCAGTTGGCCCAGAACTTCTTCGTTTCGACCATAGCCTTGGCCAATGGCTTCATGGACGCCGACAGTACTGTCGACGACGACGACGCCGTAGCCTTCCAATTCGGCGGCACCAGTGCCTTTGCCTCTGCGACGATTGGCGGCAACGCGATCATCTTCGTCGCGGGCGCTACAGACGACGGCATTAGTTCGTTCAAGATTATCGGCAACGGCGACATGTCCAACCTCGACAACGTCGAAGACGCGGATAACCTAGCGACCCTCAAGCTCCAAGGCGTCGATGCCCTCGCCACCGCAACGGTTGGCGCGATCACCTATTTGTTCGCGGGGGGGTTCGATGATGACGGCGTCAGCGTCTACTCGGTCAACTCCGCTGGCACTATGGTCAATGTCGCCAATGTCAGCGACAGCGCGACGCTCCACCTTGACGGCGTCAAGGCTCTTACCACCGCAGTCGTCGGCAACAAGACCTTTCTGTTCACCGCCGGACAAAACGATGATGGCGTGAGCGTGTTCGAAGTTGCCGCCAATGGGACTTTGACCAACGTCGACAACGTCAGCGATGGCGATAACGCAGCCTTTAAACTCGACCTCGCCAGCTCGCTAACCACGGCCAAGATCGCCGGCACAACCTATCTGTTTGTCGGCGCCGGCAATGGTGGCGGCACAGATGACGGGGTCAGCGTCTTCGCTGTCGCTGCCGACGGCAGCCTGATCAATTTCGCCAATGTCAGCGACGCGGGCGCGCTGCAACTGGACGGCGTATCGTCGGTGACCACGGGGGTGGTCGATGGCGACACCTTCCTCTTCGTGGCCGGGGCCGACGACAATGGCATCAGCTCCTTCAGAGTCGATGTCACGGGCGTGACGATCAACGGCACGGCAGGCAACGATCTGATCAATGCGACCAACGCGCCGGCGGGACAGCTGTTGCCGAGCGATCTCGGCGACACGATCACTGGCGGTCTCGGCAAGGACACGATGAGTGGCGGCGCCGGCGGCGATTTTTTCGATTTCAACTTAAAGACCGAAAGCGTGAAGGGCGCCAACCGCGACGTGATCTTGGACTTCAGCCACGGCCAGGGCGATCGAATCGATCTTGCCGGTATCGACGCCAAGAGCGGCGGCGGCAACCAGGCCTTCAAATTCATCGGCAAGCAAGGGTTTCACGACCAGAAGGGCGAGCTGCATTTCGTCAAGCAGGCCGGCTTGTTGGTGGTCGAAGGTGACATCAACGGCGACGGCAGGGCCGACTTCCAGATCGAGGTCCATGGTGTCGGCAAACTCGTTTCCGGCGATTTCGTCCTCTGAGCAAAGGGCGCTTTAGCGCCGCATGATGGCGGCGCCGTGGGGTGACGTTGCCGCTGCGAGCCAATATTTAAGTCCAAGCGGAGGAAGCCATGGCTCTCACTCTCACCGATATCGACAATGTCGTGACTCGGCCGAGGTCAGCCTCGGCGGTGCCAGTTCCGTGGCAACGGCCACGGTGAACGGCAGGACCTTGATATTCGTGACGGGCGAGGCTGATAACGGAGTCACCGTGTTCGAGTTGACGCGGACGGCATGGCTCTCCTGGTCCGCCGCGATAATGTCGTCGACGGCGATCCGATCCAGCTCGCCGCCGCCTCGGCGGTCGCGACGGTCGATGACGACGGCCAGCCGTTCCTGGTCACGGCTGGTTCGCCGATGACGGCCTCGGCGGTCTTTGTCCTCCTGGGCAACGGCAATCTTGCTCAATACCGACAATGTCGACGATGCCGACGATATCGGCTTCGAGTTCGACGGCCGGCAGCCATTGCTGTCGACATTGTGTCGACGGATTCCCTTTCGTCTTTGTGGCCGGCTCAAACGACGACGGCATCAGCGTGTTTGTGATCTCCGACGACGGCCGGGCGTTGCCCACCAATCGTCAACGTGCAAGATGATGCGACACGCCGAGCTCAACGCTGTCTCCGCCGTCGCCACTCGCCACCGTTGAGATCGGCGTGTTGACAACACCTATCTGTTCGCGGCTGGGTTCGCCGATGACGGCATCAGCGTGTTCGGGTTCGCCGAACGATGTCGCTTTCGGATGTGGACCAATGTCGAGATACGGACGATGCGGCGCTCGAGACTTAACGGCGTCACTCGCTCTGGCCACGGCCCTTGTCGGCAACAAGACGTTTCTGTTCGCCGCGTCCGCGGTCGATGACGGCGTCAGCGTGTTCGAGGTGGCCGGCAACGGCACCCTGACCAATGTCGACAATGTCACCGACGACGCCACTCTGCGAACTTGACGGCGCCAATGCGCGTGCACGCGGCAAAGATCGCCGGCACCACCTATCTGTTCGTAGCCGGCCAGGATGACGATGGCGTCAGCGTGTTTGCCGTCGCAGCCGATGGCAGCTTGATCAATTTCGGCGACATCACCGACGACCCGACGCTGAGAGAACTGGATGGCGCGTCAGCGGTGACCACGGCCGTGGCCGGCGGCAAGACGTTTCTTGTTGTGACCGGCGGTTCGACGATGGGGTGAGCACGTTCAGGATCGACACCACGGGCGTCACCATCAGCGGCACCGACGGCAACGACGTCTATCGATGCCACCAATGCGCCGGCGGGCGAGCTTCTGCCGAGCGATCTCGGCGACACGCTGATCGGTGGCCTTGGCAAGGACACGATGAGTGGCGGTGCCGGAGGCGACTTTTTCGATTTCAACTTGAAGACCGAAAGCGCGAAGGGCGCCAATCGCGACGTGATCTTGGACTTCAGCCACGGCCAAGGCGATCGAATCGATCTTGCCGGTATCGACGCCAAGACCGGTGCCGGCAACCAGAAGTTCAAATTCATCGGCAAGCAAGGGTTTCACGATCAGAAGGGCGAGCTGCATTTCGTTAAGAAGGCCGGCTTCGTGCTGGTCGAAGGCGACATCAACGGCGACGGCAGGGCAGACTTCCAGATCAGGTCGATGACGTCGCCAAGCTGGTTGCGGGCGATTTCGTGCTGTAGCTGAGCACGACGCTAATCTGTACCGAGCGATTTCGTCTCACAGCCCGGCTTGAGGCCATCAACACGAAATGTTGATCGGCCTCAAGTCGGTCTCGTTCGCCTGCTAATAGTTTAGCTCACGGATGGACGACTCCGTTCGCGGCGTCTCCCCCTGCAGCGCCGCGCCCCTGAAGGAGATTCGACATGAAAAAGACAGTAACGGCTTTGACCGCCGCGTTGCTTGCGGTGTTGATTGCGCTTCCACTCGATGCCGCATTCGCCGGGCGCGGCGGCGGTCACGGCGGCGGCCGTGGCGGCGGACATGGACATATCGGAGGACACCATGGCGGCGGACATATCGGCCGCGGCCATGTCAGCCGGGGCTATGCCCATCGTGGCTATAGCGGCGGCCATTACAAATACGGCTACAACAAGCATCACAAGAATTGGTACGGCTATCGCCACTACGGACATGGCTATGGCCGGTATTACAGCTACGGCTGGTGGCCCGGGATCTATGCCGGAAGCAGCTATGGCTATCGGCGCTGCTACTCGCCGGTCTATGGCTGGTATCCCTGCCGGTATCGCTATTACGGCTATAGCTACTAGAACTTGGCTCTAGTTTTTTAGGCGAGCTTCATATCTGGCGGCTAGGTTCGCCGTCTGATCGGTTGTGCGGTTGGAGGTCTGAAGATGAAGAAGCTAGCAACGAGTTTGGTGGCCTTGGGGGCGCTTGCCGCCCTCTTTGTCGCCTTTACGCCTGAAAGCGCGGAGGCCGGATGGCGGCGCTGGGGCGGTTATTATGGCGGGTGGGGCTACGGCCCTGGCGTGGGCGTCTATGTCGGCCCCCGCTACGGCTATTACGGCTATTATCCGTCTTATGGCTATGGCTATCGCAACCGTCCCTACGCCTATTACCCTTATTGGCGCGGAAAGCGGTGGTATCGCCGGAATTACGGCTGGTACTAGCGAAACGGCGCTTCGCGGAGCGCCCGCAAGATTTGCAAAGGGCCATTCCCGAGGCCGGGGATGGCCCTTTTGCTTGGCTGTTCCGGTGAACGTCAAATGAATAGCGGTCTCAGGCTCGGTTCAGAGCGCTCCAGCTAGAACTTGCATCATGAGCGAGGGCGCTTCCTCAGCTCAGCCAATCAAAGACGCGAATCCCCGCGTCGCAAGCTGGAGGTTGACCCAATGTTCAAGAAGATCCTTTTCGCCGCCGCCGCCGTCTCCGCAATGGGTTTCGGCGCTTCTCAGGCAAGTGCCGGTTACGGCCATGGCCATCACTATAGCTATGGCTACAACTATCGCCCCGCCTACTCCTACTCTTACAGCTCGTATCAGCCGAGCTGCTATTACAAGTCGATCCCGGTCACCATCCGGGTGTGGAACGACTATTACTGCCAATACACCTACAAGACCGTCTATCGCAGCGTTAAGTCCTGCTACTAGCCGGTTTTGCCAGAGCCCGAGCCCCCGCCTCACACTCGGGCCGTTTAAGAGCCGCCGCCCTTCCCCCCGGGCGGCGGCTTTTTTGTCTAGCGACCTAGGTCGAGACCTTCGCCTTCCCGCAGCACTGCTTCAGCGACCCGCGTATAGGCGCCATCGGGGGTGTGGAGCACGAGGCCGGGCAGGAGGCGGAGAGGCGCCCGGCTTCCTTTCTTCGCCTGGACAATGATCCGCGTGGCGGCTGCGCCCTCTGCCGGGAACAGCGGGAAGACGGAGATGCCGCCGCAGCGGTCCTCAAGTAGGGACAGCAGATGCGGAAGCCGCTCTGGGAGATGGATGAGGGTGAGCGTGCCCTTCGGCGCCATCATGCGCACGAGAAAGCGGAGCCAAGCTTCCAAGTCTCCTTGCTTCATCACATGAGCGGCGGCACGTTCCGGCGCGGTGCGCACGCTGCCTTCGGCATGATAAGGCGGGTTGGCCATGACGTGATCGTAGCTTTCCGCGAACGAGGCCTTTGGCGTGGAGGGATTTGCCTTGAGCACTCAGATCGGCCTCGATTGCGTTGAAGCGCGCGGCGAGGCCATTCCTTGCGGCGTTCGCTTCTGCGAGCGCGCAGAGATTAGAATCGATTTCGACGGCGGTAACGCGCGTGCCCGCCACTCTCGAGAGCAGGCAAAGTCCGGCGACGCCGACGCCGGCGCCGGCATCGAGCACGGACTCGCCTTTCTTCGCGGGCACTGCGGCTTGCAGCCAGACGGCATCGCTGCCTGAGCGGTGACCCTTTCGCGGTTGAAGCACGGTGATGCCGCCGCCGAGAAAGTCGTCAGCAGTGGTCGCCGCCGAAGCGCCAGTCGTCTCCGGCTTAAGCTTGGTCGTCTTCGGCGAGGGCATTGCCAATTCCGGCCTCGGTCGAGATGCGGCGAGCGCGGGAAAGCTGATCTTCCTCCACCAGAACGCGCCGCGGAAGCGCTCCAATCGAGCCTTCCAGCACGCTCATATTCAGGTCTGCGACAGTGAAGCCCACACCACCCTCCTCCAGAAGTGAGCTGACGAAGGAAATCAGCACGGGATCGTTGGAGCGGAGCAATTCCTTCATCTGGCGGTACCCTTTGCTTGCGACCAAGAGCTTCTTGACCACCCAGCCATACGACCGACTATAGTCCCCGGCAAAGGCCATTCGACCTTAAGGAGCAGTGCCTTGGGCGTTGTCGTAAAGCTTTCCGGGTCGCACGATCCGCGCGCGAGCCTCGCGCCGTTGCTGGCGCTTGTCGAGGAGGACATGAGCCATGTCAACCGCATCATCCTCGACCGCGCCCGCTCCAATGTCGAGCTGATCCCCGAGCTTGCCCGGCATTTGATCGATTCCGGAGGAAAGCGCCTGCGCCCGATGCTGACGCTGGCCACGGCCAAATTGTGCGGCTATGCGGGCGACGGGCATGTGCGGCTCGCGGCAAGCGTCGAGTTCATGCACACGGCAACGCTGCTGCATGACGACGTGGTCGATGAGAGCGACGTCCGGCGCGGCAAGACCGCGGCGCGGCTCCTCTGGGGCAACGAGGCGAGCGTGCTGGTCGGCGATTTCCTGCTGGGCCAGGCCTTCAAGATGATGGTCGATGTCGGCTCGCTCGGGGCTTTGCGGATTCTCTCCGACGCCGCGGCCGTGATCGCCGAAGGCGAAGTGATGCAGCTCATCACCGCGAAGAACACCGAGACGACCGAGGACGACTATCTCGCAGTGATCGACGCCAAGACCGCAGCCCTGTTCGCGGCGGCCGCCGAAGTGGGCGCGGTGATCGCAGGGCAGGCCGAAATCTGAAGCAGCGGGTTTGCGATCCTATGGCCGCAATCTCGGCATCGCCTTCCAGCTGGTGGACGACGCGCTCGATTATTCCGGCGAGCAGGCGACGCTCGGGAAAAGCGTCGGCGACGATTTCCGCGAAGGCAAGCTGACGCTCCCCGTGGTGCTTTGCTATCGCCGCGGCAACGAGGGCGAGCGCACGTTCTGGCGGCGGACCATGCAAGACGGCAAGATCGAGGACGGCGATCTCGATCAGGCCATGGCGTACATGCTCGAGCACAACGCCTTGAGCGATACGATGGAGCGCGCGCGTCATTACGGCGCGATCGCCCGCGACGCGATGGCGATCTTCCCGGATTCCGAGGCCAAGTCGGCTCTGCTCGGGGCGATCGAGTTCAGCGTCGATCGACCGTTCTGACGCATAGTCTTGTCCGAAAAGTCTGCAACTTTTCGGGATTATGCTGTTGAGTTGACCCGAGACTGCCGGCTTTCACCCACCAATTGGATTGCCGCTTGGAGAGCGCATGGCCTGCGCTCGCGGCCTCTTGAGCCGAGTCGAACAGCGCAAAACAAGTCGCGCCGCTGCCCGAAAGCCGCGCGAGGCTCGGGCCGAAACCCGTGAGCAACGCCAAGACTTCGCCGATGGCAGGCGCGAGCTTCAGCGCAGGAGCTTCGAGATCGTTGCCTCGCGCCCGCGCATAGTCGATCAGTCGCTCGAAGCTGCCGTCGAATTGCGGCAGCGCTTGCGCACGATTGTCATCGGCAGCGCACGGCTTGGCATTCAGCGCGGCATAGACTTGAGCGGTCGCAAGTTCGACGCCAGGATTTGCCAGCAGCACACCACAAACTGGGAAGCCGGAGATCTCGCGCACCATCTCGCCACGTCCGGTCATCAATGCAGGTTTGCTGCTGAGGCAAGCCGTGACATCTGAGCCGAGCTTGGCCGCGATATCCACGAGCATGTTTGGCTGAAGCCTGCCTTGATTGGCACGGGCGAGTAGACGGAGGGCTGCGGCTGCGTCGGCGGAACCGCCGCCCACACCCGAAGCGATGGGAAGTTGCTTGATCAGCCGAAAGCGACCGAGGGTGAGGCCGGGACAGGCCGCCTTTGCAGCTTCGGCCGCGGCAAGAATGAGATTGCCGTCAGTACCAAGCGACAGGCGCAAACGGACCATCGATCTCGAGGCTGAGCTCTGGTCCAGGCTCGAGCTCGACACGATCGCCGAAATCGGTGAAGGCGACGAGGCTCTCGAGCTCGTGATAGCGGTCGGGGCGGCGCCCCTTCACCTCAAGCGTGAGATTGATTTTGGCTCGTGCAGTCTCATGCAGCATGGCGGCCATCCCAAGAAACCGCCTGGATTAGCCTAACGCTGCACCTTCTGGGAAGCGTCGCCGGTGCGATCCGCGGCCTTGGTCGCAGGCTCATCGGCGAGGCCGGTCTTGATCTTCTTCTCGAGCTCGACGACCTGCTCGCTCTCGGGCTTCAGCGACAGGGATTGCTGCCACTGATATTTGGCTTCCAGCTTGCGGCCAACCCGCCAATAGGCGTCGCCCAGATGGTCGTTGATGATGGGATCGTCGGGCCTGAGTTCCACGGCGCGCTCGAGCTGCTCGACGGCAGCAGGAAGATTGCCGAGCCGGAAATAGGCCCAGCCGAGACTGTCGACGTAGTAACCGTCCTCGGGCTTCAGCTTCACGGCCTTGCGGATGTAGTCCATCGCCGTCTTCAGGTGCATGCCCTGATCGACCCAGGAATAGCCGAGATAATTGAGCACGACGGATTCTTCCGGCGACAGAGCCAGCGCCTTCTTGAGATCGGCTTCAGCGGCGGGCCAATCCTTCAGACGCTCGTTGCAGACGCCACGGGAATAATAGAGTGCCCAATTCTCCTTGGTCGGTTTGGGAATTAGCGCGATGGCACGCGTGTAAGCATCACGCGCATCGGCATAGCGCTCATGCGAGCGCATGATGTTGCCGAGCGCATCGAGCGGGCGGATGTCCTTGGGGTTTTTCGCGATCAAGCTGTCGAGCAGCGCCTTCGACTCATCGACGCGCTCGAGCGAATTCAGGGCGAAGGCCTTTTGGATCTGTACGCTCAGCCAAAGCGGCGACGATTCCGGAATGCGGTCGAAGGCCTGCAATTCGAGGTCGTAACGCTTGGCGTTGTCGTAGGCCTCGGCCAGCGCGACATGTGCAAGCGGGAAGTCAGGCTTCAGGTAGAGCGAAAACTGCAAGAAGATGATGCCCATGTCGAGGCCGCCCTCGCCGGCAAGCGCATCGCCGATGCCATAGAACACTTCGGCGAGACCGTCGGTGGGCGAAACCACGAGCAGCGGCGGCACCTGCCCCGAATTGATGTCTTCGAGCAGAGCGCGGCTTAAAGGATGGCCAGCCGTCTTGGCGAGATGAGTCTTCAGCGTCTGCACCGCGAGTTTGCGATTATTCGCATTCACGGCGTGGCGGGCATAAGCCTCGGTGACGCGGAGCGTGCCGGGATTCTTCTTGAAGGCACCGGCCAGCGCCTCGGCGGCGATGTCACGTTTACCAGCGACGTCGGCGATCAGGCCGCGGTGGTAGCGCTGATAGAATTGCGCCCAGTCGGCATCGCTCAAGGAATTGAGAATGGTAAAAGCCTCGTCAGGCTTGCCGGCGGCTTCCTTCACCCAGGCGCGGGCGAGGGTGGAGGTGAGATCGGCGATCGGGCCCTGGCGGGCCTCGGCGAAATGCTGATCGGCCTCGTCATATTTGCCCTGCTTGAAGGCCTCGCAGCCGAGTAGGAACTGCGCGATGCGGTGGGCCGGTTCGATCTTGACCAGATCATGAGCAAACTTGAGGGCGCGGTCCCAATGGGCGGACGCCGTCTCGAGCAAGAAGGCCTGCTCCAGGATCACCTCGTTGCTGGGATCGTCGGCGAGCGCCTTGCTGTAGAAATCCGCGGCGGCGGCGGTGTCGTGATCGCCACGCGCGATGCGGCCGGACAGATAATTGCCGAGCAGCGTGCCGGGATCTTGACCTTCAACGGACGCAAGCTCGACCTCGGAATAGGCGGCGGGCGCGGCAAGAAGGGCCGCGACGAGCAAAGCTTTTTGCGTCCACCGGCGAACCGTGGCTTTATCGAATTTCAACATATTGCTACGGCTTAGTGCCGCCCCGTTCTTCATTACTGAGACCGCTAAAGGGTGAGGCCTTTTAGCAGGCTCCGCAACCCCAAATCCTTGCTTGCCTGGGAAACGGGGCTTCTTCGTGGCCGAAGCGGAGCCTTACATATTCATGTAGTTCGGGCCTTCGCCGCCTTCGGGCGGGACCCATGTAATGTTCTGGGCCGGGTCCTTAATGTCGCAGGTCTTACAGTGTACGCAGTTCTGCGCATTGATCTGGAAGCGGACGTTCTCGCCTTCCTGCACCACTTCGTAGACTTGCGCCGGGCAATAACGCTGCGCGGGCTCGGCAAACAGAGGCAAGTTCCGGTCGATCGGAATTGCAGGGTCGGTCAGCACCAGATGCACAGGCTCGTTCTCGTCGTGATTGGTGCCGGACAAAAACACCGACGAAAGAATGTCGAAGCTCAACACGCCGTCGGGCTTGGGGTAATCGATCGGCTTCGTTCGCGGCCGCCATTTGCAAAGTCGCATAGTCGGCCTTCTTGTGTTTCAGCGTGTAGCCGAGGAACGGGAAGATCGTGTTCAGCCACATGTCGATACCGCCGAACATGACGCCGAGCCGCGTGCCGAGCCGGGACCAGAGCGGCTTCACGTTGCGAACCCGCTTCAGCTCTGTCGCCAACGTGCTCGTCTTCAGGGTTTGCGGATAGGCTTCGAGCACGTCGCCGGAACGGCCGGCCATGACGGCATCGAAGGCTGCTTCCGCCGCCATCATCCCGCTCAGCATGGCGTTATGCGAGCCCTTGATGCGCGGCACATTCATGAAGCCGGCGGCGCAGCCGATGAGCGCTCCGCCCGGGAACGCTAATTCAGGGATCGCCTGCCAGCCGCCTTCGGTAAGAGCGCGGGCGCCATAAGAGATGCGCTTGCCGCCTTCGAGCTGCGCGGCAATCGTGGGATGCGTTTTCGCCCGCTGAAATTCCTTGAACGGGTTGAGATAGGGATTGGCGTAGTCGAGATGCACGACGAAGCCGACCGACACCAGGTTCTCGCCGAAATGATAGAGGAAGGAACCGCCGCCGGTTCGGTCCTCAAGCGGCCAACCCATGGTGTGCTGGACGAAGCCAGGCTTGTGCTTGGCGGCAGGAATCTCCCAAAGCTCTTTCAGGCCGATGCCGTATTTCTGCGGGCCACTCTTCGCATCCAAGCCAAATTTCCGGATCAGCTGCTTGGTGAGAGAGCCGCGCGCGCCTTCGGCAAGGAGTGTGTATTTGCCGCGAAGCGCGATGCCGGGCGTGTAGCTGTCCTTGTGCGAACCGTCTTTAGCCACGCCCATGTCGCCGGTGATGACGCCTTCGATGGCGCCGTTCTCGCCGACGATGGCTTCGGTGACGGAGATGCCGGGATAGATTTCCACGCCCAAGGCTTCGGCCTGCTCGCCGAGCCAGCGGCAGAGCGCGCCGAGGCTGCCGGTATAGCAGCCGTGATTATTCATCAGCGGCGGCATGAAGATATTGGGGATGCGGATGCCGCCAGACTTCCAGAGATAATAGAAGCGATCCTCGGAGACTTCAGTGGTGAGCGGCGAGCCCTGGTTCCGCCAATCGGGGAGCAGCTTGTCGAGGCCGACAGGATCGATCACGGCGCCGGAGAGGATGTGGCTGCCGATCTCGGCGCCCTTCTCCAGGACGACGACCGAAATCTCCTTCCCCTGCTCGGTGGCGAGTTGCTTCAGCCTGATCGCGGCAGCGAGCCCGGCAGGGCCGCCGCCGACGATGACGACGTCGAACTCCATGGTTTCGCGTTCGATAGACTCAGTCAAAATCCACGCTCCAGGTCGCTTGACTTGGTTTGGGGCAAAGGGCCTCTTGCAGGCTCAAGCCGGGCAATGCCACATTTGAGCCGAGTTGCGAAGAGCCAATGGCAAATTCTCAAGATGATGCGGCAATAAAGCTTCTCGCCTGGTACGAGGCGATGGGCGTGGACGAGGCGATCGGCCATGAGCCGGTCGATGCCTTTGCCGCATTTGCGCGCCCGGCGTCCGCGCCTGTCTTGGAACGGAAAAGCGCGCTCCCTCCCCGGCCTCCGGTTGCGTCGCGAGCGCCTGACGCCTCGAGCCCGGTCAGGCAAGCGTTGGTTGAAGGCGCCGCGAGCCTCGCCGAACTCAAAATTCTGGTCGAGCAATTCGACGGCTGCACATTGAAGCGTACGGCGAAGAACCTCTGCTTCTCCAGGGGCAACGATGAAGCGCCGCTGATGCTGATCGGCGAAGCGCCAGGTCGCGACGAGGACATTGCCGGCAGGCCATTCGTCGGCCGCGCCGGGCAATTGCTCGACCGCATGCTGTCTTCGATCGGATTGGACGAAAGCGGCGTCTACATCACCAATGTCGTCTATTGGCGGCCGCCCGGGAACCGCACGCCGACACCGGAAGAAGTCGAGGCTTGCGCGCCGTTCTTAGCGCGGCAGATCGAACTCGTGGCGCCGAAGGTGCTGGTGCTGCTCGGCGGTGCGGCGGCAAAGAGCATGCTCGGCACCAGCGAAGGCATCATGCGGCTCAGGGGCAAGTGGTTGAACTACGGGGCGCGGAGCGGAATCATCTCCACGCTCGCCACGCTGCATCCGGCCTATTTGTTGCGAAACCCGTCCGCCAAGCGACTGGCTTGGCGCGATCTCCTGATGATCAAAGCGGCGCTCGACGCCTGAGGAGTTTTCATGAACCGCATCGACGAAACCCGACCCTTCATTCCATTGCGCATCGCCGTGCTCACGGTGTCCGACACTCGCACGCAAAAGACCGACAAGTCGGGTCCATTGCTAGCGCAATTCATCCAAGATGCCGGACATGTGCTCGCAGATCGCGCCGTGGTCGAGGACGACGAGAAGTCGATCCGCAAGCAGGTGAAAAAGTGGATCAAGGACAAAGAGATCGACGCGGTGATCACCACCGGCGGCACCGGCTTCACCGGGCGCGACGTGACGCCGGAAGCGGTGAGGCCGCTGTTCGAGAAGGAGATCGAAGGCTTCTCGGTCATCTTTCACATGCTGAGCTATCAGACGGTCGGCACGTCGACGGTGCAGGCACGCGCCTGCGGCGGACTTGCCGGCGGCACATTTATCTTCTGCCTGCCGGGATCGCCGGGCGCTTGCGAGGATGCGTGGAAAGGCATCCTGGTGCATCAATTCGACAATCGCCACCGGCCGTGCAGCTTCATCGAGGTGATGCCGCGGCTCGGCGAGACGAAGAAGAAGAAGATCACCTAGCGATAAGCCTGTCGGCGCTGTCTCGGCAAGCTCGGTAGGTCTTCGCCTCGTCGACATCCGACAAGGTCGCGGCCAGCGCGATCGTCTTGCCGTCGAGATTGGCGAGCGTATCGGCAAGCGCATGCGGGCCGGACCAGCGCACGTCGGCGAAGGCGTTTGGCGGCGCAGGCATTCGCTTCAGCCCGACAAGCCAATAGCCACCATCTCTGGCGGGTCCAAACACCGCATCGGCGCGGCCAAGCAGATGAAAGGCTTGCGCGATGTGACTGGGCTCGATCGCAGGGATGTCGCTGCCGATGACGATGACATCGCCGGGCGGGAGCTCCGCGAAGATGCGATGCATGCGCTGACCGAGATCGCCGGCGCCTTGCGCCATGCGGGGAATGTTTCGCGGCCAATCTCCGCGCCTGAAGATCGCGGTCAGGCGTCACGGCGAGCAAAGTCTGCCAGCGCGGATCCGAGCCTAAACGCAAGCAGGTGTGTGTCAGACAGTTGCGATAGAAACGGATCGCGGCGACATCGCCGATCTCGGCGCCGAGCCTTCGCTTGGCGAGACCGAGACGCGGGCTCTTGGCCATGATGACAAGATAGCGTCGAGGCCGCGCGACGCTTGCTAGCCATAGAGGCGGGCGAGCAGTCGCGGCGGCACGCGTAAATAATACAGCGTGAGACAGAAGAGATTGCGCAGACTGCGCAACAGATAGCCGTCGCTGCGGTAGCGCTCGCCGCTCGTCGTGGCGGTCGATTTCAGCATGACCAGCTCGCGACGTTTCAGCCGCCGCACCAGGTCCACGTCTTCCATCAGCGGCAGCGGCTTGAAGCCGCCGAGCCTGTTGTAGAGATGACGCGAGATGAGCAGCGCCTGGTCGCCGTAAGGCAGCGCAAAGACCGCGCAGCGCACAGCCGACCAGCCCTTCGATGAGGCGAGGCATGAAGCCTTCGTCGTCGAGCGCGAAGCGAAATGCCGCCGCAGCGTCGCGCCGCTTGCCGGACTGCACCCGCTCCATGAAGCTCTTGGCTTCTTCCTCCCAGCCATGCTCGAGCACAGTGTCGGCGTGGAGGAAGAGCAGCCAGTCGCTCTTGGCGATTGCGGCGCCGGCGGAGAGCTGACTTCCCCTGCCCTTCGGCGCCCGGATCAGAGTGGTCCCGGCGGCTTCGGCGATGAGACAGGTTTCGTCGGTCGAGCCGCCGTCGACGACGATCGCCTCCCGCACCACGTCGTGGACCACGGCAGGCACCAAGGAGGAGAGCACCGGCCCCAGGGTCCGCTCGGCATTAAAGGTGGGGATAACTACGGAAATCATGCGCGGACTATAGCGTTTGGTCGTTTTTCGGCAATTGAAGGTAGGCAAGCTTGGCTGGATGTTCTTGATTTGTTCACATCGGAAGCCTATATCAAGGCCATGAGCGTCGCCCTACGCAAGCAGGTTGGAGCCGAAGAGCTTCCCCAATGAGATCGGCGGGGTTGCCGCCGAGCGCCGGCATGGCCGCGGCGCCACGACCAACCGCTCCGGCCGGTTCGAGCCGATTGCCTATGAGCCGGTCGACGACGGCTGGGAATCGCTTGGCGATCTCGAGGCGCTTTCGACCCATGTGCAAGAAGTTCCGGCGCGGAAGATCATCACCAGGAACGAATCGCCCGATATCGGCTTCGACCGCTCGATCAATCCCTATCGCGGCTGCGAGCATGGCTGCATCTATTGCTTCGCGCGGCCGACCCATGCCTTTCTCGGGCTCTCGCCCGGTCTCGATTTCGAGACGAGACTGTTCGCCAAGGTCAATGCGGCGGAAGCGCTGACGCGCGAGCTGGCCGATCCCGCTTACAAGGTCGAGACCATCGCCATCGGCACCAATACCGATCCTTATCAGCCGATCGAGAAGCGCTACCGCATCATGCGGCGCATTCTCGAAGTGCTGAGCGCGGCCAATCACCCGGTCGGCATCGTCACCAAATCGGCGCTGGTGTTGCGCGATCTCGACATTCTCGCATCGATGGCCGAGCGCGGGCTGGTCAAGGTCGCACTCTCGGTGACGACGCTCGACGCCAAGCTCGCGCGCGCGATGGAGCCGAGAGCGAGCACGCCGTCACTCACGGCTCGAGACGTTGCAGAAGCTGACCGCCGCAGGCGTGCCGACTTCCGTCATGGTGGCGCCGGTCATTCCGGGGCTGACCGACATGGAGATCGAGAAAATTCTCGAGCGCGCTTCCGCTGCCGGCGTGACACAGGCCGGCTATGTGCTGCTCAGGCTGCCGCTCGAGATCAGCGACCTCTTTACCGAATGGCTGATGGCGAACTGCCCGGACCGCGCCAAGCGCGTGCTTTCGTTGATGCGCTCGACGCGCGGCGGCAAGCTGTACGATGCCAAATGGGGCGAGCGTATGCAGGGCGACGGCCCGTTCGCCTGGATGATCGGGCGGAGATTCGAGCTTGCCGCGGCGCGACTCGGATTGAACCAGCGCTCGGTCGAGCTCCGCACCGATTTGTTCACGCCGCCTGAAGTGGCGGGTCAGCAGCTGAAGCTGCTTTAGGGCGGTTTTTCCACAAAAAGACCCCTTGCGGGACTTGGCGAGTTGCCAAGGCTCTAGGCTTTGCGCGAAAGTCCCCTCCCATGGGACTTCCAGCCGAAAAAATAGCGCCAAAATACGCGCCTTGCTTCGATCTCGAAGAGACGCTGATGGACCGCTATCAGGGGCCGGTGGTCGGCATCGACGAGGCGGGACGCTGGCCCTTGGGCCGGCCCGGTCGTGGTCGCGGCCGTCATTCTCAATCCCGACCGCATCCCGGAAGGAATCAACGATTCCAAGCTGCTGACGCCCGAGATGCGCGAAGACCGCTATGCCGAGATCATGGCCACCGCGGTGGTGTCGATCGCCATTGGCCCGGTGAAGCGAATCGACCGCGACAACATTCTGCAAGCGAGCCTGTGGGGCATGCGGATGGCCTATCGCGGACTTGGCGTAGCGGCGGCAGCGGCGCTGATCGACGGCAATATCGTGCCGAAGCGTTTCCCCTGCACGGCGCATGCGATCATCGGCGGGGATTCGCTGTCGCTCTCGGTGGCTGCCGCTTCGATCGTCGCCAAGGTGACGCGCGACCGGATGATGGTGAAGCTCGCGCGCCGCTATCGGCGCTATGGCTGGGAGTCGAACAAAGGCTACGGCACCAAGGAGCACGCGCTCGCGATCAAGAAGCACGGCGTGTGCGTGCATCATCGCCGCTCGTTCAGCCCGATCGAGGAAGCGCTTCGATTGCTCGAGACGCCCGGGATCGGCGCCGCAAGCCTTGGCGCGGAACCTGACGACTAATTCTAGCTCGGAATCCAGCCGGCGATGCGGCGCGCGATGTCCTCGGCGCCGGGCTCAAGCACGAGCATGTGGCCGTGGCCATCGAGCTCCCAAAACGTCGAACCGGTATAGGCCGACGCAGTGGCGCGCGCGGTTGCAGGGGAAACAATCTTGTCGTCCTTGCCGACGAGACAGAGCACGGGACAACGCACCGCCTTGGTGTCGACCGCGGTCGCGTTGGTCTGGTCGAACATCCAGAAGAACATCTGAAAGAACGCCAGCCCGGACTCGGGTCCGAATTTGTCGAACATGATGCGCTGCTCGGCTTCCGGCACGCGGTTCAGGGTGAGGATCTTGGCGAGATCGAAATCCGGATTGATGACCGTCTTCCAGAATGGGCCCAAGCGACATCATGTCCTGGCCGAGCTGCTTCTCGCTGTCGGTCTGCCGGCAAGATGCCGGAGCGAGGCGCGGGCGCGACGAGGATGAGCGCGCGTCGCCAAGCCTTCGGCAGCAAGCTGCTGAACCAGAATGCCGCCCATGGAATGGCCGAGCAGGACGGGCGGGGCGGCGAAGGTTTTGAGCAAGGTCCGGAGTTGGGCCAGATAGTCGGCCATGCCGACGCCGACCAGCCGGGTCTTGGCGTCTGTCGCATCGCTGCCATGGCCGATCAGGTCCGGCGCGTGGCAGGTCCAGCCCAGCGTCTCGAACACCCCCTTGAACTTGTCGAAGCACCAGCCGCCTTCATTGGCGCCGTGCACCATCACGATGTCCTTGGCCATTTCCGGCGACGATCCCTTCCGATTGTCCGCAAACGCCCTGCCGCCGCCATTGCTAGCACGGCAAGCCCGAAAACGGCTTCCAGGAAGGCGCGGCGAGCCAGGATTTGCTTCATGACAGCCCCCAATTAAGGCCCTCTTTACCCTAGTCGCGCAGCATGACTCCAGGTCTCGCGTAACTTCTGAGTGGTGTCATGGGTATGGGGCGTAAGGGGGGAGCCAAGCTCCCGCTCAATCGAATTCTTGTCGGCGACTGCATCGAAGAGCTGGCGAAGCTCCTGCGCAAAGCGTCGATCTCGTCTTCGCCGATCCGCCCTACAATCTCCAGCTCTCCGCCGAGCTGTTCCGCCCCAACAATAGCCGGGTCGACGGCGTCGACGACGATTGGGACAAATTCGGCAGCTTCGCGGCTTACGACGATTTCACCACGCGATGGCTTCGCGAATGCCGCCGCGCGCTGAAGCCTGACGGCTCGCTCTGGGTGATCGGCTCCTACCACAACATCTTCCGCGTCGGCACCATCCTGCAGGATCTCGGCTTCTGGATCCTCAACGACGTGATCTGGCGGAAGACCAACCCGATGCCGAATTTCAGAGGGCGGCGCTTCACCAACGCGCATGAGACGCTGATCTGGGCGTCGCTCGGGCAGAGCGCGCGCTACACCTTCAACTACGATGCGATGAAGGCGCTGAACGAAGATTTGCAGATGCGCTCGGACTGGCTGTTCCCGATCTGCTCGGGCCCGGAGCGGCTGAAGCAGGATGGCGGGCGGAAAGTGCATCCGACGCAGAAGCCCGAAGCGCTGCTGCATCGCATTCTGCTCGCCTCGACCAATAAAGGCGACGTCGTGCTCGATCCCTTCCTCGGCTCCGGCACCACCGCGGCAATCGCCAAGAAGCTCGGGCGGAATTTCATCGGCATCGAACGCGAGCAGGCTTATGCGGATGCCGCAGAGGCGCGCATCGCGTCGCTCGCCGCCCTCGACGGGTCGTCGCTGGAAATTTCCAAGAGCAAACGCGCGGAGGCGCGCATTCCATTCGGCGCGCTGGTCGAGCTTGGGCTGATCTCGCCCGGCACCGTGCTCTACGATCCGGCGGCGCGGCACGAAGCGCGGGTGGTGGCCGACGGCAGCATCGCTTGCGCCGGCGCGCAAGGCTCGATCCACAAGATCGGCGCGCATGTGCAAGGCGCCACCGCCTGCAACGGCTGGACCTTCTGGCATTTCGAGCGCGAAGGCGAGCTCAAGCCGATCGACGCTTTGCGCGAGCTGGCGCGGCGGGAACTGGCGACGCCGAATTCCTGAGCTTGCTCGGCGCCGCAAGCGCCGAGGCATGGGCCAGAACTTTCTTCATCACGCTCGGCAGCGCGGCTGCGTGAAAATCGCGGGGGCTGAGCCAGAGGCAACGCTCGGGCGAGGCGCCTCGTGACAGCGATGGCTTGGCGCCCGCCTCGGCGCGAAGCACGCGAAGCTCCAGATGAAAATGCGTGAAAGTGTGCTCGACGAGGCCGGGCAGCTCACGCCAATTCGCCTTTAAGCGGCGCATGTTTCAGCGCAGCTTTCGCTCCGGTCTGCTGTTCGACCCAGGGCGATGAGGGGGTTTCGAGCATGCCGCCCAACAGGCCGCGCAACGGCCGCTCGCGCAGCAGCACGGCGCCGTCGTCGCGGATGGCGACGAAGGCAGTGGCGCGGCGGGTCGGCCGTTCCTTCTTCTCGTCGCGATAAGGCAGCGCCTCGGCGAGACCCGACTCATAGGCCGCGCAGCCGGGCCGAAGCGGACAGAGACCGCAAGCCGGGCGGCGCGGCGTGCAGATGGTGGCGCCGAGATCCATCATGCCTTGCGCGAAATCGCCGGCGCGCAGATCGGGGGTCAGACGGGCTGCAAGTTCCCTCAGTTCGGGCTTGGCGGCAGGGAGCGGCGTGGTCACCGCGAAGAGCCGCGCCACGACGCGCTCGATATTGCCGTCGACGGGCGTGGCGCGTCGATCGAAGGCGATGGCGGCGATCGCCGCGGCGGTGTAGTCGCCGATGCCGGGGAGCTTGCGGAGCTCGAGCTCTCGAGCTCGGGAATTTGCCGCCATGCTGCTCGGCCACGACGCGGGCGCAAGCATGCAGGTTCCGCGCGCGGGCGTAATAGCCAAGACCGGCCCAGGCAGCGAGCACCTCGCCAAGCTCGGCTCGCGCGAGCGAGATCACATCGGGCCAGCGGCGCAGGAAATCGGCAAAACGCGGGGTGACGGCCTTCACCGTGGTCTGTTGCAGCATGATCTCGCTGAGCCAGACGCGATAGGGGTCGGGCTGCACGCCGGCAGCGCGCGCCACGGCAGGATGCGGCGATTGCGGTCGTACCAATCGAGAATGGCGGCTGCCACGGAGGGCGCTTTGCGCCGTCTTGTTGGCAAAGCTTTCGTGCCAGCACTTTTCGCCATGTTGCTGGTGTAAGCTTGGGGTGCGGCGGGGCAAGAAACCTAAGTCCGCCGTCCACGGGGAAGATCGAGACGCATGAGCCAGGGGTCGAAATGGATCAGCGCCAAGGCGGTCGGCGCTTATGTGGCGCGGACGCTCGATCCGGTCGGCGCGTGCCCGCGGGTTTGCCACGACGACGCTGCTCAGCGAATGGGCCTCGATCGTGGGCGCCGATCTCGCGCAATTCACCGCGCCCGACAAGGTGGCGTGGCCCAGGCGGCAAGAAGAGGGCGACGCGCCCACGAACTCCAGACGCACGCCAGGCGCCACGCTGGTGCTCCGGGTCGACGGACCTCGCGCCATCGAGGTGCAGCACCGCGCCGACCAGATCCTGGAGCGGGTGAATAGTTATTTCGGCTATCGCGCCGTGGCGGCGCTTCGCATCGTGCAAGCGCCGGTGACGAGACAAGCGCCGCGCCGCCCACATCGCCTCACTCGAAATTGATGAGACCAGCCTGCCGCAAACGGCAAAGATCGAAAAAGACGGCCTGAAACGGGCGCTATCGCGGCTCGGCAGCGCCATTCGCGGCCAAAAGCCTCGCTGAACAGGGCTGGCGCGCAAGCCTCTCTTGGCTTAACGGAGGGGGACAAATCGGGCGGCCTCGCCGCTCGCGACGGGATCTCAATTGGCGGAGTAGGAAGCGTGGCGAAGGACGATAAATCTCAAACGGCAAGGCACCCGACAGCAAACCCTCCGGCGGCATGAGCACGACGACGACGCTGATCTTGGCGGCGGTGGTCGCAATATTGGTGGGCGGCGCCATCTATGCTTATCGCGGCGGCTTTAGCGGCGGCGAACTCGCGTCCCCCGGTGACCCGAAGGCAGATCCCGCGGTCGCCGAGCTGATGAAACCCGGGCCCGCTGCCTGAGATGGTGATAGGCTCGGCGGACGCGCCGAATACCATCGTCGAATATGCCTCGATGACCTGCCCGCACTGCGCCCTGTTCCAGAAAGAGGTGCTGCCGCAGCTCAAGACCAAATATATCGACACCGGCAAGGTGAAATATATCCTGCGCGAATTTCCGCTCGACGGACTCGCGCTCGCAGCCTTCATGGTGGCGCGCTGCTCGGGCGACGACCGCTATTTCCCGATGGTCGATGCCCTGTTCGAGACGCAAGACGTCTGGGCCGTCACCGGCAATGAAGGCAAGGACAAGCTGCTGCTGATCGCGCGCCAGTCCGGCATGTCCAAGGAGCAATTCGACAAATGCCTCGCCGACAAGGCAATGTTCGATAAGATCGTGGAGATCCGCAAGCGGGGCAACGAGGTCTTCGGTGTGGATTCGACGCCGGCCTTCTTCGTCAACGGCAAGCGGCTCGGCCAGCAACATCAGCTCGCGGATTTCGACGCGATACTGGAACCGGGCAAGGCCGCGGAGACACAAGCCGCTCCGGCCCCAGCGCCCGCAGGGCAATAGAACCGGATCAGGCATGGCGTCGCGGCTTGTCACAGTTTCGCTTCTGGCCGCACTAACTCTAGGCCTCGCGGGCTGCGGCGGCGCGGCAGGCACGGCCGGTGCGCCAGAGACCAAGGGGCTGACCGGACCGCCGCCGGCGGAGTTGCTCGCTCCGGGCCCGCTCGGCGAGCATGTGCTGGGCAAGGCGACGGCGCCCGTCACCCTCATCGAATATGCGTCGCTGACCTGCCCGCATTGCCGGAACTATCACCAGAACATCTTTCCCAAGGTGAAGCGCGAGTTGATCGATACCGGCAAGGTTCGCTATATCATCCGGGAATTCCCCATCGGGCGCTCGGCCGGCAACGCCGCCCTCGTTAACTTTTGCGCGGCCGAGGGCAAATGGTTTCCCTTGTTCGAGGCCTATCTCGCCCGCCAATCCGAATGGGTAAGCCAGGAGGTGCGGCTCGAGGAGATCTTCAAAGTCGCCCAATCCAGTGGTATGAGCCGCGAGACGTTTGACAAGTGCCTTGCGAATCAAAGCATTATCGACGGCTTGAACGAGGTGAAACAGCGGGGGCGCAAGTTCGGCGTGATCGGCACACCGACCTTCTTCGCCAATGGGCGAAAGGCCCAAGGCGAGGTCACTTTCGAGGAAATCAAGGCCTTGATCGAGCCGCAGTCGTCGTCTTGATTTTAGCGACGACGAAACGTCAATCGCAGCGTCCGCGTTTCACATTTTGAGGATCATCGGACCGTGAAGATCACACGTCTTCGCCTACTTGGATTCAAGTCCTTCGTCGACCCAACCGAGCTTCTGATCGAGCCCGGCCTGACCGGGGTCGTCGGACCGAATGGCTGCGGCAAGTCGAACCTGCTCGAAGCCCTGCGCTGGGCCATGGGCGAGACCTCTTACAAGAGCATGCGCGGCTCGGCGATGGAGGACGTGATCTTCGCCGGCTCCGAGGTGCGCCCGTCGCGCAACACGGCCGAGGTGACGCTGTTTATCGATAACAGCACGCGGAAAGCGCCGGCCGAATTCAACGATTCCGATATTCTGGAAGTGACGCGGAGGATCGAGCGCGAGGCGGGATCGGCCTATCGCGTCAACGGCAAGGATGCCCGCGCGAGAGACATTCGCCTGTTGTTCGAAGATGCGGCGACCGGCGCGCGCTCGCCGGCTTTGGTGCGCCAGGGCCGCATCGGCGAGATCGTCAACGCACCGCCGCAAGAGCGCCGCCGCGTGCTGGAAGACGCAGCCGGCATCGCCGGCCTGCATAGCCGGCGCCATGAAGCCGAACTCAGGCTGAAGGCGACCGAAGCCAATCTGTCGCGGCTCGGCGATCTGATCGGGCAGATCAATTCGCAATTGCAGGCGATGAAGCGTCAGGCGCGGCAGGCGCAACGCTATCGCGAGATTTCCGGCAAGATCAGAGAGTCAGAAGCCTTGGCGCATCACCTCCATTGGGAGGGCGCGTGCGCCCATGTGGACGAGGCCGAGGCCGCATTCCAGGAGGCGCTCGGCGCCATGGGCCGCGAGACCAAGGCGGAAGGCGAGGCCTTGCGCCAGCAGGCCGAGGCCGCGGAGAAATTGCAGCCGCTTCGCGACGAAGAGGCAACGCGCGCCGCGGTGCTGCACCGGTTGAGCGTGGAGCGCGACGCGCTGGAGCGCGAGGAGGCCCGCGCCAAGGCGCGGCAGTCCGAACTTGAGACACGCCTGGCGCAAGCTTTGCGCGACCTTGCCCGCGAGGAAGAGCATATCGCGGAAGCCGAGGGCATGCTGCGCGGTTTGGCCGAGGAAGGCCGCAAGCTCGAGGCCGCGAATTCGCGCGATCACGAGGAGCCGCAACTTCGCGAGGCTGCAAGTCTCGCCGCCGCAGTCCTCGCCGATAGCGAGCTCGTCTTAAGCGAAGCGACGAGTGCGTTGGCGCAGGCCCGCGCCGAGCGCCGCAGGCTGGATACCGAGCAGGCCGAGTTGAAAGAGCGGCTGGCGCGGCTCGATACGCAAGCGCATGAGGTCACTGCGGATCTGGCCAAGCTCGAAGCTGAGTCGCCTTCGCTCGGTGCTCTGCCGGAGCTCAATGAGAAGCTCGCCGGACTCGCCGCCAAAGTGGAGCGAGCCGAGGCGGACTTGGCCTCGGCCGAGGCCGAGGAAACACAAGCCCGCGTGGTCGAAGCTGAGAAGCGAGAGATTGCAGCTGCGGCAAAGCTGAAGGCCCAGGAGTTCGAAACGGAACTGGCAACGCTTATCAAGTTGCTTGAACCGGAACACGAGGGCAATTGGTCTCCAATCGTCGGGCAGGTCCGTATCGAAGCCGGCTATGAGGGCGCGATCGCCGCAGCTCTCGGCGACGACCTCGACGCCGCCAGCGACGAAAGCGCATCGGCGCATTGGCGCCTGACCAAGGGCGACGACTCCGACCCGGCTCTGCCCTCCGGCGCCGAGCCGCTCAGTGAATTCGTGAAAGGCCCAGCCGTGCTCGACCGCCGCCTCAGGCAGGTCGGCCTGGTGAAGGCCGCCCAGGGCAAGTCGCTGCAAGGAAAGCTAAAAGTCGGGCAGCGGCTGGTATCGGTGGAGGGCGACCTCTGGCGCTGGGACGGCTATACCCTAAAGGCCGGTACCGCGACGGCGGCAGCCTCCCGGCTGGTCGAGCGGGGGCGTCTTACCGGCCTGAAGAAGGAAGCAACCTTAGCGGAAACGCGCGCCGCGAAGGCCGAAGCTGAGCTCGCCACCGCGCGCAAAGAGGCAATGATCAGCGGCGAAGCGCTGAAAGCCATTCGGCAAATCGTCAAGGAAGACCACAACGAGCTCGATCGCATGCGCGAGGCGATTGCGCTGGCCGAGCATGAAAGCTTGACCAAGAGCAAGAGGCTTGGTGCGCTTTCGGAATCAAAGCAACATGCCGCAACCGCGCTTAGCGAGGCGCACGCGCAAGCAGCAACTATCGAGGCTGCGTTTGCGGCACTTGCTTCGCTTCCGGCGCTCGAAGCCGCGCTAGAGACCGCGCAGAGTGAGGCTGCCGAAAGCCGCACCACGCACGCCCGTGCCGAGGCCGCACTCGAAGGTTTCGAGCGCGAGATCAAACTTCGCCAGGAACGGCTAGAGGCGATCAAGGCCGAGCACGATCTTTGGAACAAGCGGATCGCCAATGCGCGCGAGCAGATCGAGACGTTGCGCGCCCGCGAGACCGAGACCAGCACCGATCTTTCGGCTCTGGCCAATCTTCCCGCCGAGATCGAAGACCGGCGCGGCAAGCTGCTCGAGACCATGTCGAATGCCGAGCGCGCACGCGCCAAGGCGGCCGACGATCTCGCAGTCGCCGAGTCCGCACTCAAACAGCGCGAGAAGGCTTTACGCGAAGTGCAGGAGCGCCTGGCGGAAGCTCGGGAATCGCGCGCGCGGAGCGAAGCGCGGCTCGAAGGCGCGCGCGAGCGCCGCACCGAATGCGCGCGCGCCATCCGCGAGCAGCTCGATTGCATGCCTGAGGCCTGTCTGGCGCTGGCCGGTCTGAAACAGGGCGCGGAGCTTCCGCCGCTGTCGGAGGTCGAGGCAAAACTTCTGAAGCTCAAAGGCGACCGCGAGCGGCTCGGCGGCGTGAACCTGATGGCCGAGGAAGAAGAAGCGACGCTCACCGCGCAGCTCGAAGAGCTGATCCGCGAGCGCGGCGATGTCGAGCAAGCCATCTCCAAACTTCGCCAGGGCATCTCCAATCTGAACCGCGAGGGCCGCAAGCGTCTGCTCGAAGCCTTCGAGACGGTGAACGGACATTTCCAGCGTCTGTTCAAGACTCTGTTCGGCGGCGGCAATGCCGAGCTGAAGCTGGTCGATTCCGACGATCCGCTGGAATCCGGCCTCGAAATCTTCGCCTGCCCGCCGGGCAAGCGGACGCAGATCCTGACGCTGCTGTCGGGCGGCGAGAAGGCGCTCACCGCGCTGGCGCTGATCTTCGCCGTGTTCCTGACCAATCCATCGCCGATCTGCGTGCTCGACGAGGTGGACGCGCCGCTCGACGACGCCAATACCGAGCGCTTCAACGTTCTCATGGAGGAGATGGCGAAGGAGACCGACACGCGCTTCCTCATCATCACCCACAACCCGCTGACCATGGCGCGGATGAGCCGGCTGTTCGGCGTGACCATGGCCGAGCGGGGCGTGAGCCAGCTGGTGTCGGTCAATCTGGAAGCGGCGGAAAAGCTCCGCGACGCGAGCTAGAGTTTAGCCTCGAGCGCCACGACTGTGGTTTGCGGCGCAAGTGCGTGATGGCTACGACAACGAGGACGTCTTCTCTGCGGCGCATATAGGTGATGCCGTAGGGAAATCGCTGGAGACGGCAGCGTCGAACGCCGGGTTCAAGTTCCTGCCACGCGTCCGGGAATTCGATGATTCTGCTTACTACGGATGCGACATCCAACCGAAACTGCGCTCCGAGCCCGGGCAGTTCACTCTCGTAGTGCCGGATGGCTTCGTCGAGCTCAATTTCCGCAAGCTCGACGAACTCAACGATCACTGGTTTTGATATTTCTTCAGAATGTCTTCAAATGGCCGGGCGCTCGATTTCCCCGCGGAGATAGGCGGCGAAGCGGTCGCGCGCCTCCTCGGCCAATGCCTTATCGATATCGGGGTCGATTGGAATCACGCTGCCGAGCAAATCGTCGACGAGCTTCATCCTCTCCTCGGGCGAAAGCTTCCGGGCTTCTTCGCTTAAGGCCTTGGTCTTGGCATTCATTGGTCGCCGCTCCGTTTCATCCCGGTAATATAGCATGCGTGGGCTCAGCCTGTTCCCGTTTCCGGGCCTCTCCGACCGCCTTGACGGGCCAAATCCCGGACCCTAAGGTGCCGCCGCATTCCAGGCTTTTGGGCCTCAAAGCCCAAGGTTTTCCCCGGATTTGAGCAGCGAAATGGCCGGAGCCAAAGACGGTCGCAACAGAAGCGGCCGCGACAATGAGCATTTTCGGCAGAGGCTGGACGAGCTTGGGGAGCGGATCGGCAAAGCGCGGGGCAGTAGCTCCGAGCGTCGAGCCGGTCGATGCGGAAAGCAGGGGACGAGCGCTGGGTCAGGCGCTGAGGCTGGCGACGGAGCTGGTCGTAGGCGTCGGCGTCGGGGGCGTCATCGGATGGGGGCTCGATCGTGCCTTAGGCACGGCGCCCTTTCTCATGGTGGTGTTCCTGATCCTTGGCGCCGCCGCGGGCATCCTCAACGTGATGCGCACGGCAAAGGCAATGCAAGCCGAACGGGCCCGTTACCGGGCAAGGACCTTGGTCCTGAAGACGACGATGAATAGGTACGTGGGATAGAGATGGAAGAGCACGCGGCACAAGAGGCAGGTCATGGCGCCAGCACCGGTCTGCCGAATCCCATGCATCAGTTCGAGATCAAGCGGCTGATCCCGCTCGAACTGTTCGGCTTCGATGCGTCCTTCACCAATTCGGCGCTGTTCATGGTGATCGCGGCGATGCTGATCACCCTGTTCACGCTCTACGCCATGCGCGGGCGCTCGCTGGTGCCGACCCGGCTGCAATCGGTCGCCGAGCTGTCCTACGAATTCGTGGCCAATATGGTGCGCGACAATGTCGGCACGTCGGGGATGCAATATTTCCCCTTCATCTTCACGCTCTTCATGTTCGTGCTGGCGATGAACATGCTCGGCATGATGCCCTATTCCTTCACGGTGACGAGCCATATCATCGTCACCTTCGCCCTTGCCGCCTTCATCTTTCTCGCCGTGACGGCGATCGGCTTCTGGAAGCACGGCATCGGCTTTCTCAAATTCTTCGTGCCGGCGGGCGTGCCGGCGGTGATGCTGCCGCTGCTCGGTGGTGATCGAGGTGATCTCCTATCTCACCCGGCCCTTGAGCCTGTCGGTCCGTCTGTTCGCCAATATGATGGCGGGCCACACCATGCTCAAAGTGTTCGGCGCCTTCGTCGTGGCGCTCGGGGTGCTCGGCGGCTGGGCGCCGCTCGCCTTCATGGTGGGCTTCACCGGCTTGGAAATTCTGGTCGCGTTCCTGCAAGCCTACGTGTTCGCGATCCTCACCTGCATCTATCTCAACGATGCACTCCACATGCATCACTAAGGTTCAACTTCAGCCTCATCGTTCTTAAGGGAGACACGACATGGATCCAGCAGCAGCAAAATTGATCGGCGCAGGCCTTGCCTCGATCGCACTCGTCGGCGCCGGCGTCGGCATCGGCACCATCTTCGGCAATTATCTGCAAGGCGCGTTGCGCAATCCGTCGGCAGCTCCCGGCCAGTTCGCCAATCTGCTGCTCGGCTTCGCACTCGCCGAGGCCACCGGCCTGTTCGGCCTCGTGGTGGCGCTGATCATCCTCTTCGTGTTCTAGGCTTTAGGCCTGAACCTAAGGAGGCTCGCTCATGCCGCAGCTTAACCCGCTCGATTGGGGGCCACAGCTGATATGGCTCGTCATCACCTTCGGCATTCTCTATCTGCTGATGAAGCGCATCGCGCTGCCCAGAATTGGCGGCGTGATCGAGGCGCGGCAGGCCCGCATCTCGGGCGATCTGGCGGAAGCCGAGCGGCTGCATCGCGAGACGCAAGAGGCGATCGCCGCCTATGAGCAGGCGCTCGCCGAGGCCAAGCAGAAGGCGCATGGGATAGCCGACCAGGGCCGCGCCAAGCTGAAAGCGGAAATGGCGGAAGAGCAGGGCCAAGCTCGAGCGCGAGCTTGGCGCGAAGGCTGCAGAGGCCGAGAAGCGGATCGAGAAGGCGCGGGTTTCGGCGCTGAAAGACGTGAACGTGGTCGCGGCCGACGTCGCGACCGATCTGGTGAAGCAGCTGATCGGGGTGGCGCCCAGTCCTGCCGAGGCCGAGAAGGCCGTCGTCGCGGCGCGGAAGGACTAGGCCATGGAATTCATCTTCGAGCCGGAATTCTGGGTTGCCGTCTCCTTCTTTTTGTTCCTTGGGCTCGCGCTCTATCTCGGCGTGCATAAGAAGCTCGCGACCGCGCTCGATGCGCGCGCGGCTTCGATCGCCAAGGAGCTCGACGAGGCGCGCCGCTTGCGCGAAGAGGCGCAAGCCGTGCTCGCCGATTACCGCAAGAAGCAAGGCGCGGTGGAGACCGAGGTCGCCGCGATCGTGAACCTCGCCGCCAAGGAGGCGGAGTCGCTCGCAGCCGAGACGCGGGTCTCGATGAAGGAACATTTCGAGCGGAGAACCAAGCTCGCCGAGGACAAGATCGCTCGCGCCGAGGCGCAAGCCTTGGCCGATGTGCGGAACGCCGCCGTCGATGCCGCGGTCGCCGCCGCCGAGAGCATCATCGCCGCGAAGCTGACGCCTGAGGCCGCCGCCAAGCTCGTCGGCACGAGCATCGATAGCCTCAAGTCAAAGCTGAATTAGTTCACCTCACTCTATCGTCACGCCTGCGGAAGCGGGCATCCGAATCCATGCGCCTTTTCGAAGTGAGCGCGCCTCAGCTTGACTGAATTCCCGCCTTCGCGGGAATGACGCATCGGCTGGGGATGGCCTCGCCTTACCCCTGCCCGCCGCCGGGCTTATCGAAGGCGACGAAGATCTTGTAGTCTTCGGGCCGCGAGCCGACCACGACGGGGAAGGAAATCTCTTTGACCATGGAGAAGTAACCGACCGGATTACCGGCCGGGATGGTCGCCGTCAGCTTCACGGCGTCATTCGCCAGAACTTTCTTGTCGGCGCCCGCGACATGGACGCGGATCGGCAAGTTCACGACCCCGGCCTGACCTTTCGGCCCGAGCAGCACGCGGCCGGCGAAACCGTATTTCACCACCACACGGTCGGAATAAAGCTGGCACTCGCGCGCCAGCTTGGTGATCTCGCCGCGATGGACGATCGATAGGCTGTCGCCGTTATGGCCGGGCTCGTAGACGGTGAGCAGGCGGTCATGCGGCCAGGCCACGACTTGCGGACAATGCGCGGCCGCGCCGGATGCCGCAGCTTCCTGCCCATTATCGGCTTTGGCGTTCTCGAGCAGCCGGTCAGCGTTAACGGATGAAGCGTTCTCGTCCGCGCTGCCGGATTTGAAGGGGCTGGAAATGCTGGAGACGGCACAGGCCGATAGAAGCACGGGGACCGCAAGCACCAACGCGGGCCGGCCGACAACGAGCCACCAGGGAACGTGTGAGCGTCTCAATCTACCCCGTCCTCAGCTTGACATACCGGCCGTCCTGCCTGATATGCCTTCGGGGCCAAGCCCCGGAGAATTTTGACTTTTGGCGTTTGGCGGTCGTGCCGTTGGCGGCAAAACTAGCGGTAGCGGGCGGGCTCGACAAGGCCGATCTGGACCCGCTTTTGAGGACAAACTGACACTGCCATGGCGCCCCGGGCCTTGCCTCCTCTCACCATCCTTCTCGCTGCCCCGCGCGGGTTTTGCGCTGGCGTCGAGCGCGCGATTCAGATCGTCGAGCTCGCGCTCGAGAAATATGGCGCGCCGGTCTATGTGCGCCATGAAATCGTCCACAACCGTTACGTGGTGGAGATGCTGAAGGCGAAGGGCGCGGTGTTCGTCGAAGAACTGGACGAGATCCCGGACAGCGACGCGCCGGTGGTGTTCTCCGCCCATGGCGTGCCGAAGGCGGTACCGGAAGAGGCCGCGCGGCGCCGGCTGTTCTATCTCGATGCCACCTGTCCGCTCGTCTCCAAGGTGCATATCGAGGCCGAGCGGCATCATGCGCGCGGACGCGAGGTCCTCCTGATCGGACATGCAGGCCATCCCGAAGTGATCGGCACCATGGGTCAATTGCCGGAAGGCAGCGTGCATCTGATCGAGTCGATCGAGGATGCGATGCGCTTCACGCCGACTGACGCAAGCAACCTCGCCTATACGACGCAGACCACGCTTTCGGTCGACGATATGAGCGAGATCGTGAACGTGCTGAAGGCGCGGTTCCCTGCGATCGCCGGACCGCGCAAGGACGACATCTGTTATGCCACGACCAACCGCCAGGAGGCGGTGAAGAGCATTGCCGCTTCTTGCCAGCGCATGATCGTGGTCGGCTCGCCCAATAGCTCGAACTCGATCAGGCTGGTCGAAGTGGCGATGAAGGCAGGCTGCCCGCGCGCCATGTTGATCGAAAGCGCGGGAGAGATCGACTGGAAAGAGTTTTCGGGCATTGAGCGTCTCGGCATCACCGCCGGCGCATCGGCGCCCGAGGTTCTTGTCGATGAGATCGTGGGCGCGTTCCGCAACCGCTTCGATGCGCGGATCGAGACCGTGACCACGGCGAACGAGACGATTGCCTTCAAGTTGCCGCGTGAGCTTAGAACCAAGCCGGCAGCTTAAGCATGGCCGTCTATACCGACGTCTCCGACGACGAACTCGCCGCCTTCCTCGAGCCTTACGCGATTGGCCCCCTCACCTCGTTCAAGGGCATCGCCGAGGGCGTGGAAAACACCAACTATTTGGTGCACACCGAAGGCCGGGCGCTACATCCTCACGCTTTATGAAAAGCGAGTGGCGCCGGAGGATCTGCCTTATTTCCTGGGGCTGATGGAGCATCTGGCCGCGAAAGGCATCTCTTGCCCGCTGCCGGTGCGCGACGGCAAAGGCCGCATGCTGAACGAGCTTGCAGGACGCCCTGCGGCTCTGATCACGTTTCTCGACGGCGTCTCGGTCAGGCGGCCGAACATCGAGCATTGCGCCGGCCTCGGCCAGGCGCTTGCCAAATTCCATCTCGCCGGCGCGGATTTTCCGATGCAGCGGCCGAACACGCTGTCGCTCGCCGGCTGGACCTCGCTGTTCGCCGCGATCAAGCCGCATGCCGACGAAGTGATTCCGGGTCTGGCGGCGGAGATCGAGAAGGAACTCGCCTTTTTGTCGGCGCATTGGCCGGCGGGGCTCCCCTCCGGCGTGATTCACGCCGACCTTTTCCCCGACAATGTGTTCTTCCTCGGCGATCGGCTGTCGGGACTGATCGATTTCTATTTCGCCTGCAACGACCTCTTGGCCTATGACATCGCGGTCTGCCTCAATGCCTGGTGCTTCGAGACCGATGCCAGCTTCAACGTGACCAAGGCGAGAGCGATGCTGCAGGCCTATGAGGCGGAGCGGCGGCTCACGCCAGAAGAGCTCAAGGCGCTGCCGCTTCTGGCGCGAGGTGCCGCGCTCCGCTTCCTGCTGACACGGAGCTATGACTGGCTCAACACCGACGAGAATGCGCTGGTGAAGTTCAAGGACCCGAATGAATATCTGCGCAAGCTCAGGTTCCACCGGCGGGTGAAATCCTACCGCGACTATGGGCTGAAAGATCATTGATATGACCTCGATGCCCAAGGTCGTGATCCATACCGATGGCGCTTGCTCGGGCAATCCGGGGCCCGGCGGCTGGGGCGCCATTCTCGAGTCAGGCGCGCATCGCAAAGAGATCAAAGGCGGCGAGACGCTGACGACGAATAACCGCATGGAGCTGACCGCGGCGATCGAGGCGCTCGAAGCGCTGAAGCAACCGTCACATGTCGAGCTTTATACCGACTCGAATTATTTGCGTGGCGGCATCACGCAATGGATCAAGAAATGGAAGGTCAATGGCTGGCGCACCTCGGATAAAAAACCGGTTGCCAATGAGGAGCTGTGGAAGCGGCTGGAATTAGCCACGCACCGGCACAAAGTGCATTGGCACTGGGTCAAGGGCCATACCGGTCATAATGACAATGAGCGCGCCGACGAGCTTGCGCGCGAGGGCATGGCGCCGTTTCTGAGGAAATAGGCTAAAGCGCGTCAAGCAAGGCTTCACCGGCAGTGATGGTGCAGGCTGCAGGCAAATCCTCGACATTCATGGCTTTGACCACGCCGTTCTCGACCAGCATCGAATAGCGCTTGGAGCGAGTGCCGAGACCGAAGCCGCTGCCGTCGAAATCCATGCCGATCTTCTTGGTGAACTCGGCATTGCCGTCGGAGAGGAACAGCACCTTGCCCTTGGCGCCGGTCGCGGCCTCCCAGGCGCCGAGCACGAAGGGATCGTTGACCGCGACGCAAACGATGGCATCGACGCCCTTCTTTTTGAATTCGTCGATATGGGCGAGGAAGCTCGGCAGGTGCTTCTGGTGACAGGTCGGGGTGAAGGCGCCGGGCACGGCGAACAGCGCCACCTTCTTGCCGGAGAACACTTCCGAGGTCGATAGCGGCTTCGGGCCTTCGGCGCTCAAGACCCTGAAGGTTGCATCGGGCAGCTTGTCTCCAACCTTGATGCTCATCGTCCTCGTCTCCTCTAGAAATGCCGCCGCACCATAGTGGACTCGACCTCTCAGCGCCAAGGCTACTCGGCCTTCCACTCTGTCTCGCGCGAGCCTCGATCCGAGACCAGCGTGAGACTCAACGTCTTGCCTTTGATGTCCTTCGCCTCGTCCTTCGACATGAAGTTCACCGCAAAGCTCTGTTTGCCGTCGCTGAGCGGACCGAGCACGACGGGGACGGGAACGTAAGTGCCATCTGCAATGTCGACGAAGAGATCGGTGCCGGCGGCGCCAGGCGGAAAAAGCGCCTCGATGACAATCGACGGCTTATCGGCGTCGAGCTTCGACTTCGATCTTGCCGATCGCCGGCAGGCTACCCTGAGCGACAGGTTGCGGCACGAGGTCGAGAGAGGCGTTCAGCAATTTCGCATCGGTTTCATTCAGCGTCGCAGCCGGCGCCAATTTGAGGCTGAGCTTCGCCTGGTTCGGAATGCAGAGCGACTTGCACAAGCCGAAATCGAAAGCGAGCTTCAGCTCGATCGGCTCACCCGGACGCTCCGGAGTGAGCTTCACCGGAAAGACGACCTCGCCGCTATAGCCGACGGCCGTGCTGTTGGCGTCGGCAAAGCGATGCGGCGCGGGGTAGAGCAGTTTCGCTTCCTTCAAATTCGTCGAGCCAGACCAATCGAATTGTGGCGGCACGCCCGAATCCCCCGGGTTCCGCCAATAGGTCTTCCAACCATCGTCCATGCGAAGCTGAATACCGGCCATCGGCTGTTCGCCCTCCTTCGTCTTCTCCGTGCCGCCGAACAATCTGAGCTTGGAATTGGTGGCGCCGACCCAACGTCCTTCTGCCGCGCGCGCCGGCTGCAAGCCCGTGGTGACAACGAAGGCCAGCACAAGCATTAGGCGCATGGCGGCGAAAGCGGCATTAGAGGATGCGAATTCGGTCATTGGCTCTAGGGACTGTTTCTTAGGCGGGGCGACTTTAGCGGCAAGGTCGCGATATCGCGATAACGAGCCGCCACAATTGTCTCACTCTTTCGTGAGGCCACAGTGCTCGGGCAAAGTCATTTCAACTTAAGCTTTGCCCTTCACAATAAACGGCGCAGGTTTATAGTCTTAGTATCATGTCCGCTACTCGAAGCGCCAAGACCAAGATTCCTCGCGAGGGCTATCTCGACGGCCAGTTGCTGATCGCAATGCCCTCGATGGGCGACCCGCGCTTTGCTCGCGCCGTCATCTATATGTGCGCGCACTCGGCCGACGGCGCCATGGGCATCATCATCAATCATCGCGCGCCGAATATCAGTTTCGGCGAGCTGCTCGATCAGCTCAACATCGCACCGCATAAAGAGCGCATCACCTTGCCCCGCATGAGCGCGGCCATGGCCGTGCATCTCGGCGGCCCGGTCGAGACGGGACGCGGTTTCGTTCTGCATAGCGCCGACTATTTCAAGGCCGAAAGCACCTTGCCGATCGACGAGAGCGTGTGCCTCACCGCAACGATCGACATCTTGCGCGATATCGCCAAGGGCGCAGGTCCCGACAAGGCGCTGCTGGCACTTGGCTATGCCGGCTGGGCGCCGGGTCAGCTCGAGAGCGAGATTCACGCCAATGGCTGGCTGCATTGTTCGGCAGATCCCGAGCTGATCTTCGATCCCGAGGTTGAGCGCAAATATCACCGCGCGCTCGACAAGATCGGGATCGACCCGCGCCGTCTCGTCAACGATTCAGGTCACGCTTAGAGCGCCAGCGGCGCTCTAAGCGTTTTTTCTTGAGCATGATCTTTTCGGAAAACCGGCAGCCACTTTTCCGGATCATGCTCTAGGTCGACCGACGGCGCTGCGTCGGTCGCCGGCAGAGGCGATAGACGCGGCCGGTGCGGGAGCGATGTCCTGCGGCGTAGGCGCCGTCTCCTCTTCTGAACCGGATGACCGCGACTTCTTTTTGCGCTGACTGGCAAGCGCCGAGAGCAGGCTCGCCACATCCTTGGCCGACATCGGCTCACCGTAATAATAGCCCTGACCGAACTCGCAGCCGATCGAGCGTAAGTAAGCGGCGTCGCGTTCGGTCTCGATGCCCTCGGCGACCACTTCCTTGCCGAGCTCATGCGCCAGCGCGATGATCGATTTCAGAATCATGGGAGAGGAGCCGTTAAGGCCGCTGTCACGGACCAGCGAGCGGTCGATCTTGATGGTGTCGCAAGGGAAGCGGTGCAGATAGCTCAAAGAGCTGTAGCCGGTGCCGAAATCGTCGAGCGCGAGGCTGGCGCCGAAAGTCTTGAGCCAAGTCAGGATCTCGACGGCGCGCTCCGGGTTTTCCATCACCAGCGACTCGGTGATCTCAAGCTTCAGACGTGCCCTTGGGCACGGCTTCCCGCGCCAGCAGGAGTCTGATCTCTTGCACGAGGTCCTGACGGAAAAGCTGACGGCTCGAGACATTGACGCTGACAAAGAGCGGATCGCGCTCGCGCGGCAGTGCCTTGTGCCAGCGGACCGCCTGCTCCAGCGCCTGGCTCAAGACATAAGTGCCAAGCTCGGTGATGAGCCCAGTCTCTTCGGCCATCGGCACGAAATCGTCGGCGCCGAGCCGACCCTTGGTGGGATGGTCCCAACGGAGCAGCGCCTCGAAGCCGGCGAGCTGGTTGGAGGCAAGCCGCGTAATCGGCTGGTATAGCACCGCGATCTGTTGCCGCTCGATGGCGCGACGGAGATCGCTTTCGAGCGGGAGCCGGTTCTCTTCCTCGCCGCGCGTGGCGGGATTGAAAATCTCGATGCGGTCGGCGCCGCCGCGCTTCGCCCGCAACATGGCGATCTCGCCTTCGCGCAACAGATCTTGCGCCGTTGCTTGCGCGCCGTCGAACACGACGATGCCGATGGAGGCGGTGAGCACGATCTCCTTGCCGCTGATCTTCATCGGGGTGCGCAGCGCGCGGCGGACGCGCTCGGCCAACATCGCCACCTGACGCGGGTCGGTCTCCGAGATCAGCAGAATGGCGAATTGATCGCCGCCAAGCCGCGCCAACGTATCTTGCGGGCTCAAATGGCGGCTCAGCCGCCGCGCCAGCGTAAGCAGCATGCTGTCGCCGATGACGAGGCCGAAGCTCTGATTGACGTTCTTGAAGCGGTCGATGTCGATGAACATCACGGTGGGGCGATTGCCCTGCCCTTCTTGCGCGCGGGTGATGGCGCCGCCGACGCGATCGACGAACAGCTCACGGTTCGGGAGCCCGGTCAGATTGTCATGCACGGCGTCGTGCATCAGCCGCTCATGCGACCGCTTGAGATTGGTCACGTCGCGCATCAGGCCGACACAGGTCAGAAGCCGGGCATTCTCGCTTTGCGCGGCGCGGGCGCGGAGCTCGTACCAGACATAGGTGCCGTCATGGCGGCGCAAGCGGAAATCGACTTGAAGGTCGCCGCCATGGTTCTCCTGGAGCGACCACAGCATGAGCTTGAAGCGCTCGCGGTCGGAATTGTGCAGATGCTGCAGGAATTGCTGCACCGTGGCGGTGAGCGCACCAGGATCGAGGCCCAACGCTTCCTCGATCTCGCTCGATACGCTGATCTGGTCCCTGCCGGCATTCCATTGCCAGACTGCGGCGCCGGAACCATCGACCGCCAGCGACTTGATCTGCACCTGACTTGGCGGTCCGAGCTGCATCGTGGTGGTGCCGGCGCCACGGAAGGCGAATTGCGTCACGGTGAAGCCGAGCAAGACCAAGATGAGGACGAGACCGGCAACAAGGCCGGAGACGACGACTTCGCCGGAGAGCTTGCCGAGCACGATCATGGTGGCGCCGAACAGCCAGACCAGAAGCAGCATCCAGCTCGGGATCAGCGCGAGCGCGCGGTCCTGGCCACGAAGGGCGAGATAGACGATGAGGCCGGTGCCGACGCCGGCAATTAGAATGGTGGAAGCCCGGGCCAGGCCCGAAGCCATTTGCGGATCGATCAGGGCGAGAACGACAAGCGCCCATTGCACTGCGATCCATCCCCAGAACGCGGTCCTGATCCAGCCGTGCCATAGCCCGATGCGTAAGAAGGCATAGAGAAAGAGCACGAGGCTCGCCGCGAGCGAGGCTTCGGCCGCGGCGCGATAAAGCGAGGTGCGCTCAGGGCCCACGGGGAACAATTTGTTCCAGAAGCCGAAATCGACGCAGAAATAAGCCAGCACGGTCCAGGCGACGAGGGCGGTCGCTGGAAAGATCGCGCGGTGATTGGCGGCGAAGATCGCGGTGAGGAAGATGGCGAGCAGGCCGGTAATGCCGAGCAGCACGCCGTTGAACAGCATGCGGTCTTGCTGCTTCGATTGATACGCATTCGGATCCCAGAGGAAGAGCGGCGGAACTTGCTGCGATGCCAGCTCCGCGGCGAAGGTGATGGTCTGCCCCGGCTCCAGGTTCAAACGAAAGACGTCGGCGCGATCGCTCTTCAACGGCTCGGGCCTGAAGCCGAGCGAGGGCGTGACGGCGGCGATGCGTCCGGCATCGAGCTCGGGCCAGAACACGCGCGAATTGGCCAGCGTATAGCGGGGCGCCACCAGCCAACGGACGACGCGCTCGGCGGTCGGGTTGGTCAGCGCGAAGACGAGCCAGCCAGGATTGGTGCCGGGGACAGAGGCCTGCACCGCCATGCGCCCGACATAACCGTCAGGCCCCGGCGCGGTTTCGATCTGCAAGCGATCGCCCCTGCCCTCGTAGAGCTCGCCGAGAGAGGTGACATCGTATTTGTCCTGATCGGGCTTGACGACGATGGCCTCGACGGCGCGAGCGCCGGAACTCAAGAGGCCGAAGAGCGCGACAAGCGACAGCAGAGCGAGCAAAAGCGGACGCGCACGATAGGCGCGACCTTGCTCTCTCTCACCTCTCGCCGAGGCGCCAATCAAAGCCACCCTCCCCTCGCTTTCCCTAAACATTGCCCGAGCTTCTTCAGCGCGGGTCGGTGTCGAGGAGCGCGTAAAGCAGATGATCCTGCCAGACGCCGTTGATCTTCAGATAACGGCGCGCCAACCCCTCGCGGGTAAACCCTGTTCGCTCAAGAAGCTTAATGGAGGCCGCGTTGGTCGGAAGGCATGCCGCTTCCAGCCGGTGCAGCTCGAGCGAATCGAAGACAAAAGGAATAACAGCGCGGACGGCCGCCGTCATATAGCCCTGGTGCGCATGGGGCCCCCCGACCCAATAGCCCAGAGTACAGGCCTGGGTGACGCCGCGGCGAACATTACAGAGTGTCAGGCCCCCCACCAGGGCGCCAGAGTTCGAGGCAAAGATGAACAGGGCATAGCCGACATCCTCGCGGAGGTCGCGCTGGTAATGGCGGACACGGCGGCGGAATGAGGCCCGGGACAGCTCGTCCGAGGCCCAAAGCGGCTCCCAGGGGGTCAGAAAATCGCGGCTGGCGGCCCTAATTTCTGCCCAGGCCGGATAATCGGACATTTGCGGGGTGCGCAGCATCACCCGATCGGCGCGGATGACGGGCCCGAGATCGCTCAAGGACGCGGATCGCAACAACGCCATGGGTTCGATAGGCTCCTTAGGCCGCCTTGCTGGACGGTAGCGCGAATTTCTCAGCTACGGCGTCGAATCTTGCAACATTAAGAATTGGCCCGGCAGTGGCGAGGCTAACGGGAGAGGCGAGCAGCTTGCCGGCCAACAACTCCAGGTCGGCGATAGAGACGGCTTCTATTTTTTCGATCAGTTCATGGGCCGGGACCGGGCGGCCGTAGATCAGGATCTGACGGCCGAGTTGCTCGGCGCGCGCGGACGAGCTTTCCAGCGCCGCAAGCAGCCCCATTTTGGCTTGCGCCCTCACCCGGGCAATTTCGTCCTCGCGGAAACCTTCATTGGCGGCGCGGACCAGTTCCTCACGAAGGACTGAAATCAGTTCATGCGCCCGGTCCGGGCCGGTCGCGGCATAGATCGAGATCATGCCGCTATCGGAGAGGCTGGTGGCGAAGGCGCTGATGGCATAGCAGAGGCCACGCCGCTCACGCACTTCCTGGAACAGCCGCGAAGACATGCCGCCGCCAAGCACGCCGGCGAGGATGCGGGCGGTGTAATAATCGGCGTGGCCATAAGCGGGTCCCTCGAAGCCGAGCACGAGGTGCGTCTGCTCGAAGGATTTCTCGCCGCGTCTGATCCCGCCACGATAGAGCGAGGCCGAGGGAGGCGGGGCAGCGCCGGCATCGAGCTTGGCGAGGCGGCGCTCGGCTTCCTCGATCAGCGCCGCATGATCGACGGCACCGGCCGCAACCAGCACCATGTTCGGCGCGTGATAATGGGCGGAGAGAAAATTTCCCAACTGATCGCGGCTGAGCGCGCTGACGCTTTCGACAGTGCCGAGGATCGGACGTCCGGCCGGCTGATCGGGATAGGCCGCGTCCTGCGCCAGGTCGAACACGATGTCCTCCGGCGAATCCAGCGCCGAGGCGATCTCTTGCAGGATGACGTCGCGCTCGCGCTCGAACTCTTCGGGATCGAAGCGCGGCTCCAGAATGATGTCGCTCAAGATATCGAGCGCGAGCGGCATGTCGTTCCGCATCACCCGCGCATAATAGGCGGTGGTATCGACGCCGGTCGCTGCGTTCAGATCGCCACCGACGGCTTCGATCTCTTCGGCGATGTCACGCGCGGATCTGCCGCGCCGTGCCCTTGAAGGCCATGTGCTCGAGAAAATGCGCGACGCCGTGCTCGGCCGGCGCCTCGCCGCGGCTGCCAGTGCCCGGCCCATAGGCCGATCGAGACGGTTTCCACTTCGGGCATGGCATGGCTGACCACGGTCAAGCCGTTCTTGAGTTTTGAAACTGTCACGCTCACGCGCCGACTCCAGTGCGGCTCGCGCGCGCGGTCGCCGAAATGAACTCGGCGACGCGGGCAAAGTCGTTGGGCATGATTTCGCAACGCTCGGTCTGGCCGAGCTTCGCCTTCAGACGTTCCGGCTGTACGGGCATGATGCCGGTGGCGCGGGAGACGGCTTCAGGGAATTTCGCAGGGTGAGCGGTCGACAGCACCACCATCGGTGTTTCGGAGTCTCCCGCTTCGAGTTTCGCCGCGGCGATGGCGACCGCTGTGTGCGGATCGATGAGCATGCCGGTGCTTTCATAGAAATTGCGGATGGTCGTCTCCGTCTGTTGCTCGCTGATCGAATGCGCGGCGAACAAAGCGCGTAGGTCGCGGAGCTCGCTCTCCTGCAAGCGGAAGCGGCCGGTCTCGCGAAGTTCGTCCATCAACGATCTCACCCTCGAAGCGCGCCGGCCCGCAAGCTCGAACAGGAGCCGCTCGAAATTGCTCGCAAGCTGGATGTCCATGCTCGGACTGGACGTCGCGATGACGCCCCTCGGCTCATAAATCCCCGTCGCCAGAGCCCGGGGCAAACTGTCGTTGAGGTTCGTGGCAATAACGAGGCGTTTGACCGGCAAACCCATCGCTCGGGCGGCGTAACCTGCGAAAATATCACCGAAATTTCCGGTGGGCACGGTGAAGGCGACGCCTCTGTCGGGTGCACCAAGGGCCACGGCAGAGGTGAAGTAATAGACGGTCTGCGCCAGGATGCGAGCCCAGTTGATGGAGTTGATCCCGGTGAGTTGGAGTCGGTCTCGCAACCCCTCATCGTTGAACAGCGATTTCACGATGGCCTGGCAGTCATCGAAGGTGCCTTCGATGGCGATGTTGTGAACGTTGGCCTCGGACGAAGTCGTCATCTGGCGGCGCTGCACGTCGCTGACGCGGCCTTTCGGATGCAGGATGAAAATGTCGATGGCGTCTAGACCGCGGAAGGCTTCGATGGCGGCGGCACCGGTATCACCGGAGGTGGCGCCGATCACCGTGGCGCGCGCGCCGCGACGCTGGAGCGCGTTATTCATCATGCGGCCGACGACCTGCATGGCGAGGTCTTTGAAGGCGAGAGTCGGACCGTGGAACAGTTCGAGCAGATACATATTGGGCGCGATCTGACGCAACGGCGCGACGGCCGGATCATCGAAGCCGCTATAGGCGTCGTGAAGTAACTGCTCGAGATCGGCGAGACTCGGATCGCCTTCGAGAAAGGGACGCATGACGAGATAAGCGGCGTCGGCATAGTCGCGGCCGGCGAGATCGGCGATCGCCGAGGGCGAAAGCTTCGGCCAAGCCTCGGGCAGATAGAGGCCGCCATCGCGCGCTAAGCCAGCGAGCAGCGCATCCTCAAAGAGAAGCGGCTTCGCCTCGCCCCTTGTACTCACATATCGCAATTCAGGAGACCTCTAGGACCGGTTTCCGGCAGACCCTAGAGCGAAATCCACTCAAATTGAATCCGATTTCGCTCCAGGTCTATGTCTTTGACGCATGATCTGATCCGAAAAGTCTGCAACTTTTCGGGATCATGCTTTAGCCTCCCGCGCCTCACCCCGCAACTGCGCGAATTCCTTAGGGTTTCGGCGCTCGTAACGACTGGCGGACATAGACGGCGTAGATGACGAGGACGGCAAGCGCGAGGAGGAACCAGGTGAGCGCGTATTGTAGATGATTATTTGGGAGGTCGAGCCTGGTCTGCCCGCCGCTCGGCCAGCTTCCGGGCGGTCCACTCTCTTCCGCCTCAAGGAAGAACGGCGCGAGGTTCGGAGGCTTGTCGCCGAACATGGAGCGCGCCATGCCGTCGAGATCGCGATAGTACCAGCGATCGCGATCAGGATCGGTGTCCGGGGTGAAGGTGCCCTTGCTCTCTGGCACACGAACTAGGCCGGTGACACTCGTCTCACCTTCGATCTGACTTTGCGACCGCGTCGCCTGCTCCTTCATTGCGTCGGGCACGAAGCCTCGGTCGACCAACAATGTGTCGCCATCATCGGTGACGAGCGGCGTGATGAGATGCCAGCCAGGTGCGCCATCGGCGATGGCATAGAGATGCCGCTCTTTGTCATTCTCAAAGCGACCGGCGACGCGGACATGGAGATAGCTCGGATCGCCGCGGTCCTTTGTCAGAGCGAGCGCTTCCGCCAGACTGATCGGCGGCGCTTTGGTTCGTGTCTCGATTTCTTCGATCAGGCCCCGCTTCCATTCGAGGCGCTGCAACTGCCACACACCGAGCCCGATCAGAAGTGCGAGGGCCGCGAGCGTGACGATGGTGAAGCCGATCAGCTTCTTGGCAGGCATGAAGCTCATTCCGAGGCGAGACGGCCCTCTTGCGCCTTATGCTTGAACTGCAGCGCGACGAGGACGCCCTTGAAGGGCCTGAGCAAGCCCAAGGTCACAACGATGGCGAGCGGTCCCCAGAGAAGCGCGTGCAGCCAATAAGGCGGCGCGTAACGCACCTCTACAAAGAGCGCACCGCCAACCAGAATGAAACCCGCAACAAGAATGACGAAGACGATCGCGCCGTCGCCCGCGTCGGCGAAGCCAAAGTTGAGGCCGCAACTCTTGCAGCGATCGGCAAGCGTGAGATAGCCGTTGAAGAGCTTGCCTTCACCGCAGGCCGGGCAGCGTCCGACCATGCCGCGCCAGATCGTGGTGCCGAGCGATGTCTCAGGCTTGCTCACGGGCCAGACTCCTCACCAAAAACAAGGGGGCGGCTCTCGCCGCCCCCCGATAGTCGCACAAATCCGAGGTCTTTGTCTTTGACGCATGATCTGATCCGAAAAGTCTGCAACTTTTCGGGATCATGCATTAGTGGCCGGGATTAGCACCTGCGCCCCACACATAGATGCAGGTGAACAGGAACAACCAAACCACGTCGACGAAATGCCAGTACCAGGCGGCGGCCTCGAAGCCGAAATGATGCCTCACCGTGAACGAGCCGCGGATGGCACGCACCAGGCAGACGGTGAGGAAGATGGTGCCGACGATCACATGGAAGCCGTGGAAGCCCGTCGCCATGAAGAAGGTCGAGCCGTAGATGTGCTTGGAGAAGCCGAAGCCCGCATGCATGTACTCATAGGCTTGGCAGACGGTGAACAAGATGCCGAGCACGACGGTGCAGACAAGACCCCAGACGAGGCCCTTTTTATCGCCTTCGAGCAGCGAGTGGTGCGCCCAAGTCACCGTGGTGCCCGAGGTGAGCAGGATCAGCGTGTTGACCAGCGGCAGGCCCCAAGGATTGAAAGTGTGGGCGAACCAGCCAAGTCCCGAAACGTCGGTGTCCGCGCTTGGAACCGGCGGCCAGACGCCTCCGGTGACGGCGGTGCGAGCATAGGTGACCGCGTCGTCGGGATAGAGGGCAACGTCGAAATAGGCCCAGAACCAAGCGACGAAGAACATCACCTCGGAGGCGATGAAGAGAATCATGCCGTAGCGCAAATGGAGCTGCACGACGGGGGTCTCGTAGCCCTCTTTCGCCTCTTTGATCACGTCGCTCCACCACGCGATCATGGTGAAGAGGACGATGGTGATTCCCGGAAGGATGTACCAAGCATGCGGCGTGCCGGCCTTCTTCGAGACGAAAAACATGATCGCGCCGAGGGCGAGCGTCAATGCGCCGGCCGCGCCGACGATTGGCCACGGGCTTGGATTGACGAGATGGTAGTCGTGTTGATTGGCGTGCGCTTCGGCCATGGTTCGCTCCCGTTCTTTATCCTCGTTGCCAGGCACGACGCCTGGAGATTCCTATCAAGTCCTCACGACCGAGAATCAGACTTGTCGGGTGCCGGTACCACGGCGATGCCCGGCTGGGCGTCGCTGCGATAGAAGGTGTAGGACAAGGTGATCTCGGAAATATTCTTGGTGTTGTCATCCTCGACGATCTTGGGATCGATGAAGAAGATGACAGGCATCTCGGCGGTGGTGCCAGGAGCCAATGTCTGCTGCTTGAAGCAGAAGCACTCGATCTTGGTGAAGTAGCGTCCGGCAATCTCTGGCGCCACGTTGAAAATCGCAGTGCCGGTGACCGGCGCCGAACTCGTGTTGGTGGCCTTGTAGAAGGCAAGCGCCTGTTCGCCGATCTTGACGTCCATCACCTGCTGGACCGGCTCGAAGCTCCACGGAAGCCCGGTGGCGACATTGGCATCGAAACGAATACGGATGGTGCGGTCGAGCACTTGATCGGGCGCGCGGTCGGCACGTTGCGGCAGGCCGCCATAACCCGTGGCCTGGCAGAACAAGCGGTAGAGCGGCACCGACGCGAAGGCCAAGCCCAGCATGGCCGCGACGAGACAGATCAGCGGCAGCGCCACGGTCCGGTTCTTGCGGGATGGTGTCATGGCGCGACGCTCATATCAGATTTGCCTGAGCGCGACATTGCCGCCGAGCCTGACAATGGTGACGATGAAGAAGAGCAGCACGAGGCCGACAAGGATCCAGGCGATGGCCACGGATCGCTTGCGTTGACGGCGCTTTCGTTCCTTGTCCGCATCATGCATCACGAGGTCCAGAACATGGCAGGGAACGTGCCCCCAATGCCAAAACCCTGCTCGACCAGGAGCACGGCAAAAAGCAGGAAGAGGTAGAGCACGGAGTAGGCAAAGAGATGCTTGGCGGCGCGATCGGCGCGCTCGCCTTCACGCTCGCGATAGCAGATGACGGCGAAGGCCAAGAAGATGGCGCCGAGCACGATTGCGGCAATCGCATAGAGGAGCCCGCCAGTTCCCATCAGAGCCGGAAGCACGCCGATCGGCGCCAGGATCAGGCTGTAGACGAGAATTTGAGTCCGGGTCGCGTCCGGGCCCTTGACCACCGGAAGCATCGGAATGCCGGCGCGCTCATAGTCGCGGGCGCGAACAAGCGCGAGCGCCCAGAAGTGCGGTGGCGTCCAAAGAAAGATGATGAGGAAGAGCACGACGCTCTCGAGGCCCACTGTGCCGGTCGCCGCAGCCCAACCGATCATCGGCGGGAAGGCACCGGCGGCGCCACCGATGACGATGTTTTGCGGCGTCGTCCGCTTCAGCCACATCGTGTAGACGAAAACGTAAAAGGCGATGGTGAGCGCTAAGAGCGCACCTGCGAGCCAATTGATCATCAGGCCGAGACAGATCACCGAGCCTACGGCAAACACCGCGCCGAACGACCTGGCTTCTTCGGCCGACACATGACCGCGCGGAATTGGCCGCGCCGCCGTCCGCGCCATGCGGGCGTCGATATCGGCGTCGTACCACATGTTGAGAGCACCAGCGGCGCCGGCGCCGACCGCGATGCACATCAAGGCAGCGATGGCGAGCACCGGATGCATGGAGCCAGGCGCCGCGACGAGACCGACCAGAGCGGTGAAGACCACGAGAAACATCACCCGTGGCTTCATCAGCTCGAAATAGTCGGCAACGTCGCCGCCAGTCTCGGCTTCGATCGTTCCAGCCGCTACAGGATTTGCGAATTCGGCCATGCCTCACTCACTTCAATCGTTATGCCGTGTCCGCAAACCCACGCCATCTTATTTGACGCGCGGCAGCGTCTCCCAAGTGTGGAACGGCGGCGGGGACGGCAGCGTCCATTCGAGCGTCGTTGCACCCACGCCCCAAGGATTGGCCGCGGCATGCTGTTTACGCACGAAGGCATAGATGAGCCCGATGAAGAACACGATCAGACCGGCGAAGGAAATGTAGGAGCCGATCGACGAGACCATGTTCCAGCCGGCGAAGGCGTCCGGATAGTCCGCATAACGGCGGGGCATGCCGGCAAGGCCCAAGAAATGCTGCGGGAAGAAGGTCACGTTGACGCCGATGAACATCAGCCAGAAATGCAGCTTGGCCAGCGTCTCGTTGTACATGTAGCCGTACATCTTCGGGAACCAATAGTACCAGGCGGCGAAGATCGAGAACAACGCGCCGATCGACATGGTGTAGTGGAAATGCGCCACCACGTAATAAGTGTCGTGGAACGAGCGGTCGACGCCGGCATTGGATAGCACGACGCCGGTGACGCCACCGACGGTGAACAAGAAGATGAAGCCGAGAGCCCAAAGCATCGGGGCCTTGAAGCTGAGCGAGCCGCCCCACATCGTCGCGATCCAGGAGAAGATCTTGATGCCGGTCGGCACCGCGATGACCATGGTGGCGAACACGAAATAGGCTTGCGTGTTCACGTTGATGCCCGCGGCATACATGTGATGGGCCCAGACGACGAAGCCGATCACGCCGATGGCGACCATGGCATAGGCCATGCCGAGATAGCCGAAGATCGGCTTCTTGGAGAAGGTCGCGACGATCTGGCTGACGATGCCGAAGCCCGGAACGATGAGGATGTACACTTCCGGGTGACCGAAGAACCAGAACAGGTGCTGCCAGAGCAGCGGATCGCCGCCATGGGCGCTATCGAAGAACGCCGTGCCGAAATTGCGGTCGGTGAGCAGCATGGTGATGGCACCGGCCAGCACCGGCAACGACAGCAGAAGCAGGAAGGCGGTGATCAGCACCGACCAGACGAAGAGCGGCATCTTGTGCAGCGTCATGCCCGGCGCGCGCATGTTGAAGATGGTGGTGATGAAGTTGATGGCGCCAAGGATCGAGGACGCGCCGGCAAGATGCAGCGCGAGGATACCGAAATCCATGGCAGGTCCGGGCGTGCCGCTGGTCGAGAGCGGCGCATAGATGGTCCAGCCGCCGGCGACGCCGTTGGTGCCGGGAGGGCCGGGAACGAACAGAGACGTGACCAGCAGCACAAAGGCGGCGGCCACCAACCAAAAGGAAATATTGTTCATGCGCGGGAAGGCCATGTCCGGCGCGCCGATCATCAGCGGCACCATCCAGTTGCCGAAGCCGCCCATGGTCGAGGGCATCACCATGAAGAACACCATGATGAGGCCGTGCGCCGTGACGAAGACGTTGAACATTTCGGGGTTGTTGAAGATCTGCATGCCGGGCTGCATCAGCTCCGCGCGCATGCCGATGGAAAGCAAACCGCCGACGACGCCGCCGATCATGGCGAGGATGAGGTACATCGTGCCGATGTCTTTGTGGTTGGTCGAAAAGAGCCAGCGCGTCAATCCATACGGATGTTCGTGATGGGCGTGGGCGGTCTCGGCATGAGCGGTGTTTCTTAGCCATGGCAGTCTTCCTTACCCTCTAAATCTTCTTGTTCTCGGTTTTGGTCCTAAGCTTGGGCCTTTAATTCTGGGCCGTAGCCACATTGCCGGCGCCCTCGATGGATGCGGCGGGCTTGGTCTTGGCGAGCCACTCGGCAAATTCCTCGTCGGTGACGACGCGGATCGAGATCGGCATGAAGGCGTGATTGCGGCCGCACAGCTCCGAGCATTGACCGTAGAACATGCCGGTGCGTTCGGCACGGAACCAAGTCTTCTGCAACCGCCCCGGCACGGCATCGAGCTTGACGCCGAACGACGGCAAGGCCCAGTCGTGGATCACGTCGGTCGATTTCAGCTGCACGATGACGTTCTTGTTCACCGGCACGACCACATCATGGTCGGTGGTGAGCAGCCGCGGCTGACCTTCCTTCAGATCGGCCTCCTGCACCATGAGCGAATCGAAATGCACACCATGATCGGGATACTCGTAGCTCCAATACCATTGGTGTCCCGTCGCCGTGATGGTGAGATCGGCCTTCGGAAAATCGTATTGGGCGAAGAGCAGGCGGAACGACGGAATTGCGATCGCGACCAGGATCAGAATTGGGATCACGGTCCAGGCTATTTCGATCGGCGTGTTGTGCGTGGTGCGCGAGGGAGTTGGATTGCGGCGCTCGTTGAAGCGGATCATCACATAAACGAGAAGCCCGAGAACGAGGAGCGCGATCAAGACGATGATGATGTTGACGAAGTCGTGGAACGAGGTGATCTGCTCCATGATCGGCGAAGCGGCTTTCTGGAAGCCCATCTGCCAGGGCGAGGGCTGCCCGTCGCCGGCAAAGGCCGAGGTGCTCCAGACGAGGCTGGTCACACTTGCAAAAATCTTCAGCGTTCGGTCAAAAAAAGCCATCGCGTCGCTCCCACTCCATGCTCCCCGACCCCAAAGACAGCATCAATGGATGCGGCAGTGGGCTTGTCGTTCCCGTGCACGAACCTAAGCCGGGTTCGCCATCGTTCCGGTCAAAGCAAAGGGGGCGCGAAAGTGATCGCGGTCCCGGCGTCGCCCCCAGCTTTTATTTTTCGCATGCAAACCGCGGTTAAGCGAATTTGCATGCTCTTTTCCCAGTTCAAATCATAAAGGCTTAAAGTTGGCAACAGCCATGATTTGCAGCCGCGCTGCGGCATATGCACGCTTGGGGTGCAGTAAAGCCAAGGAGTTCCAAGCATTTCGGCGGCGGGTCGAACTTTAGCCCCAATGCTCGGCGATGCGGGTTTCCCTAGCGTGTATCGACACTTTCAAGCGGTCTGCCCGCGGACTAGTGTTGGCGCGCGCGATTCGTGCCTGGCTTGGTGCGCTTGAAATCCTACCGATGATCCAACCGCGAAACACACTACTTCCGAACAAGCGCTCCCTGCTCTCGTTGGGCGTTGGCCTGGTGTTGGCCCTGGCCGCCACACACTCCGTCGACGCACAAGAGGCTTCGCCCGATGCCGCTACGGCTGCGGCGGCGCCCGCGGCTCCGACCGCGGAGACCGAGCCGGGAAGCGTGGTCAAAGCGACCCATGGCGCCTGGCAGGTGAGCTGCCGCACACCCCCCGGGGCCAAGGAAGAAAAATGCGCTCTGGTGCAGAGCGTCACCGCCGAGGACAGGCCGAATGTCGGCCTCACCGTGCTGTTCTATAAAGCCGCCAGCGAGGACAAGAAGCTGTTGCGCGTGGTCGTCCCGCTCGGCGTGCTGCTGCCGACCGGGCTTGGGCTCAAGATCAACAATCAAGACGTGGGCAACGCGCCCTTCCTCAAATGCAGCCGCAAAGGCTGCATCGCCGAGGTCGTGCTGCAAGACGAGGTCATCAAGAAGATGAAAGGCGGCGGCACCGCGATGTTCATCATCTTCGATACGCCGGAAGCCGGAATCGGCATCCCGATCTCGCTGCAAGGCTTCGATCAGGCGCTCGCCGCACTCAAATAATTCAGCGCAAAAAAAATCGGCGGCAGAAAAGGAGCATCTGCCGCCGATACATCCGTCGGGGGACGGACTAGCGTCTCACCCGTGCAGGGTAGCAGGAGAGACGATTACTTGGCCGCGATATGGTTACTGGCGTCAGGGTTTTCAAGGTCAGCTTTGGCGCCGTGGCCGAGCCAGTATGCGCTTGAAAAAGATCAGGTTCTTAGGAGCGTCAGAACGCTCTGGCCTCGAACACTTTGTCGATCTTGCCGTGCCAATCGTTGTTGTAGTCGGCGAGCAAGAGGTCGGCCGGCGAGCGGCCCTGCTCCAAGAGCTCGATCAGCGGCAGCAAGGGCAACGCTCTCGTCGTTGCCGTTCAGGTCGAGGCGATTGCGGCGTTTCAGGCCGGTCTCGGCGAGAAATACCATCTGGCGCGCGATATCGAGCACGCTCGACTTGCGGAATGGTGTCGCGAGGCCGAGGCGGGGAACGGCATCACGCAAGGCTTCGCGCTCCGACGCGGTCCAATCCTTGATGAGGGCGTAGGCCGCATCGAGCGTGTCGCGATCATAGAGGAGCCCGACCCAGAGCGCGGGCAGTGCCCAGAGCGCCGCCAAGGTTCCGGCATCGGCGCCGCGCATTTCCATGAAGCGTTTCAATCTCACATCGGGGAATAGCGTGGTGAGATGATCGCGCCAATTTTCCAACGTCGGACGCTCGCCAGGGAGCGCTGCTAATTTGCCGGCAAGAAAATCGCGGAAGGAGGCGCCGGCGACATCGATGTAGCGGCCGTCGCGATAGACGAAGTACATCGGCACATCGAGCGCGTAGTCGACGTAACGCTCAAAGCCCATGCCGTCTTCGAAGGCGAAGGGAAGCGAGCCGGTGCGGTTGGGATCGGTGTCGCGCCAGATCTCGGCGCGATAGGATTGAAAGCCGTTGGGCTTGCCCTCGGTGAAAGGCGAGTTGGCGAAGATTGCAGTCGCGATCGGCTGCAGCGCCAAACCGACGCGGAGCTTCGTGATCATGTCGGCTTCGCTGCCGAAATCGAGATTGACCTGCACGGTCGCGGTGCGGAACATCATGTTCCGCCCGAGCTTGCCAACCTTCGGCATGTAGCGCGCCATGATCCGATAGCGCTCTTTGGGCATGACCGGGGTCTCTGCCAAAGTCCATTTCGGGGAGAAGCCGAGGCCCAAGAATCCGATGCCGAGCTCGCCGCCGACCTCCTTCACCTCAATGAGATGCCGACGGGTTTCTTCGTAGGTCTGATGCACATTCTCCAGCGGCGGACCCGACAACTCGAGCTGACCGCCTGGCTCCAGACTGATGACGCCGCCTTTCGAACAGTCCTGTCTCTGCAACGCGATAATGTTGCCCTGCTCCAATACCGGCTCACCGCAGCGCTGTTGCAGACCGGTCAACAAGGCGGAAATTCCCCGCTCGCCCTCGTACGGCACCGGCGAATAGTCCTTCGTGTAGAAGCAGAATTTTTCGTGCTCGGTGCCGATGCGCCAATCGCTGTCCGGCTTGACGCCAGCTTCGAGCTCCGCGACGAGTTCGTCGCGAGAGGCGATGACCGGGGTTTCCGCGTCCCCTACCCGCGTCGACATCAGACGAACTCCGCTTCAAGAGAATGATTTGCTAAGTCAGGAGCAAGGAACGCTTCGCCGATCCGCCACAATCTTACGCATGCGAAGCGCGGTCTTTATGGCGCTCAGTTGAAGCGCCTGGCAAGCCTAAGAGTATGGGAGCATGATCTTATCGGAAAACCGCTTCCCACTTTCCGGATCATGCTCTAGCGCCAATCACCTAACACAGCATTGACGAGTGACAGAGCAGCGACGGCGGCCGTATCGGCGCGCATGATACGAGGGCCCAGCGAAATGGGCAGGACAAAAGGCTGTTTCAGGAGAAGCGCGCGCTCGTCCGTTTCGAAACCACCCTCTGGGCCGATCAGAACTGCGAGCGGCCGATTTTTCTGCATCATCAGCGCCTCGAGCGGCGAAGCGATTGGCGCCTGCTCATCGGCGAAGATCAATAGCCGATCCTGATCCCAAGTTTCGAGCAGCTTCGGCAGTTTTTCGGGAGGCTCGATGTCCGGCACGCGCAAAATGCCGCACTGCTCGGCAGCCTCGATGGCATTGGCGCGGAGCCGCGTCTCGTTGATGCGTTCGGCATTGGTGCGGCGGGTGAGCACAGGAATCAACCGACTCACCCCGAGCTCGGTCGCCTTTTGCACCATGTAATCCAGGCGCGCCCGTTTCAGCGGCGCGAACAAATAGTGCAAATCCGGGCCTTCAGTTTGCGGCCTCTCTTGCTCGCCAATGATCGAGTTTCGCGGATTTTCGCCCATTGCCGGCAACGCTTGCGCGCCATTCGCCGTCGATGCCGTTAAATACAAGAACTTCGTCGCCGGCCTTGCATCGCATGACGTTGATGAGATAGTGCGCCTGTGCGGGATCGAGGGCAATTTCTCCCCCGGAGACGAGTGGCGCAGCAACGAACAGTCTGGTGAGCTTGGACGACATGGCGCAGGGCTTCGGATCGGACATTCCAACCAGCAAGGTGCAAGCAGAAGACATGTCGCGCCTCGCGCGACAAGGGAAAACCATCGCGGACGCGGAACCGCAAAATATCGCCGACCGCTTCGCGCCGTTTTCGCTGCTGCCCTATCTTAGGCTCGCGCGCATCGATCGTCCGATCGGAATCTGGCTGCTGGTGCTGCCCTGCTTCTGGGCGGTTTCGCTTGCCTATCGCGGCACCGGCGCCGCCTACCCCGACCCGACCACGCTCCTCCTCTTCGCGCTTGGCGCCATCGTGATGCGCGGCGCGGGCTGCACCTATAACGACATCGTCGATCGCGAGATCGATGCCGGGGTGGCGCGGACCAGATCGCGGCCGCTGCCGAGCGGCGCCGTCACGTTGCGGCAAGCTTCGATCTTCATGGGCATGCTTGCGCTGATCGGGCTTGCGGTGCTGTTGAGCTTCAACAGCTTCACGATCCTGCTCGGGCTCGGCGTGTTGCCGATCGTTGCGCTCTATCCGTTCGTCAAGCGATTCAGTTTCTGGCCGCAGGCGGTGCTTGGGTCTCGCTTTCAATTGGGGCGCGCTGCTCGGCTTCGCGCGCGGTGCAGGGACGGCTCGGCTGGCCGGCGATCATCCTCTATCTCGGCGCCATCGCCTGGACCATCGGCTACGACACGATCTACGCGCATCAAGATCGCGAGGACGATGCGCTGCTCGGGATGAAATCGACCGCTCTGAAATTCGGGCGCGCGACGCGCGGCTGGCTGGTTCTGCTTTATTCGCTTGCGTGGTCGGCGATTACATTTGCCGGCGTCGCGGCTGGCGCCGAAACGATGTTCTTGCTCGGCATGGTGGCCGCCGGCGCCCAGCTCGTCTGGCAGGTGGTGACGCTGAACATCGACGATGCGGAGAACTGCCTGAAGCGGTTTCGTTCGAATCGCGAATTCGGGCTGATCGTGTTCGCCGCGATCCTGCTCGACATGTTCCTTGCTGCGACGCTTTGAGGCAGCTTCGCCCGAGCAAAGAGCTTCGGGTCCTGAAAAAGCATTCAGGCCCCGGGGTTGGTTCCCCGGAGCCCGAATGACGCCTTGCTGTTAGCTTCCCCCTGGGCGTTGCCTTGAGGCAGCCTTTATTGCGTCCAATCTGCCAGGGAAGCTTTCCAAACCGCTTAATGGACGTTGTTAACAAGCGGTTTGCGGTGCACAATTGCAGCCATGGTTTAGAGATTCTTCCCAAGCAAGATGACAGCCTTGAAACATAAAGAATCCGCGCCATCGCTGGACGCGGACTATGCGCTTCTTAAGACCGCGGTAAGAGATGCAGGCGCGCTCGCGCTCTCCTACTTCCGGCAAGAGATTGCCGTGCAGAAGAAGCTCGACGGTTCGGAGGTGAGCGAGGCCGACCTCGCCGCCAACGCGCTGCTGCAACGTGAGCTCGAGGGTGCCCGCCCCGATTACGGCTGGTTGTCGGAAGAGTCCGAGGACAACGCCAAACGGCTCACAAGGTCGCGCGTCTGGATGATCGATCCGATCGACGGGACCAACGCCTTCTTGCGCCATAACCCGGAATGGACGGTCTCGGCAGCTCTGGTCGAGGGAACGGAACCCGTGATCGGCGTCGTCTACAATCCGGCGCGGCAAGAGTTCTTCCACGCCATCAAGGGCCAGGGCGCATTCCTCAACGGACGGCCGATCCATGTCAGCGGGCAAGAAGGCCTCATTGGCGCGCATCTGATCGCAAGCGGCGGCTTGTTCAAAAAGAAGATCTGGACCGAGCCTTGGCCCGAGGTCGAGACGGCGTGGGTCAACTCGGTGGCCTATCGCTTGGCGTTGGTCGCTTGCGGCCGCGCCGATGCCACGATCTCGCTGTCGGCGAAGGCCGAATGGGATCTCGCCGCGGGCGTGCTCATTGTCGAGGAAGCCGGCGGTGTCGTTACCGATCATCGCGGCGAGCGCATGGTCTATAACCGCGCCGTGCCGCGCTTCCCGAGTCTCGTCGCTGCGCCGCCCGGTCTCCATGCGCATCTGATCGAGCGCACAAGCCGCATAGACCGGTAGCGCCGCTTCCGGCAAAATTTCCATGCAAGATTTAGCGCGGGACTCCGATGACCGATAGGGCGAAGACGAAACAGCTGCTGCATCTGGTCTTCGGCGGCGAACTGGCGTCGCTGGACAGGCTCGATTTTACCGACCTGAAGAAGCTCGATATTGTCGGCATCTATCCCAATTATGCGGAGGCCTACGACGCCTGGAAGGATGCCGCGCATCGGACGGTGGACGATGCCCATATGCGCTATTTCATCGTGCATCTGCACCGGCTGCTCGATCCGGAGCATGAGGGATCAAAGGGTTGATGGCCGCGGGCCCGGAGCCTCTCTGTGACGGCTTGAGGTTCGCATAACCGGCCTAGATTCAAGAGATTTTTCGCCTTAGAGCCCACCCATGCGGCGTGCTAGAAGGTGGCCAGTCACCCGCTCTAACGGCGGTTAAGCGCAAGATTCAGAGGGGAGCGCTTGAAAGACCAACTTTTCAGCGATGCGAGCGCCATCACCAGGGGCGCAGACGAGCTCCAAGCCCACTACACGACTTGGCAGATCCTCACGCGCATCTGGCACGAGCATTTGCGGCCCAGGCTCGGGCTTCTGCTGCTCGCCAGCCTTGCCATGATCCTGACCGCGGCAACGACCGGCGCCATCCCCTTTCTCATCCAGAAGACCGCGGATGACGTGTTCGTCGCGAAGAACCAAGAGATGATCTATGTGGTGGTCGCCGGCATCGTGATCGTGACCATCGTCAAGGCCATCTCCGAATATGTGGCCGACGTCACGGTCGCTTATCTCGGGCACCGGTTTGTGGCCGATCTTCGCATCGCCATGTTCGCGCAGCTCGCGCGCGCGGATTTGAACTGGATCCAGACGGTGCATTCGGGGCGCCTCCTCTCCGGCTTCCTCAACAACTCCAATCTGATCCGGCAGACGGCGAGCCGCTCGTTGGTGACGCTCGGCGAGAATTATCTGAAAGTGATCATCCTCGTCGCCACCATGTTCTATATGGATCCACGCTTTGCCGTGTTGATCCTGCTGTTCATGCCGATCGCCTGGTTCATGCTCGGGCGGCAGCGGCGCAAGATGCGGAAATCGACGACGAAGTCACTGCAGGAGACCGGCGACCTCTCGGCGCTGATCACGCAAACGCTTCGCGGCATGCGCATCGTGCGGGCCTATCAGCAAGAGGACCGCGAGGAGACCCGCGCGGCGTCGACCATCAACCGCGCGCTCGAATTCACCATGCGCGGCACGCGGGCCCGCGCGCTGTCGAGCCCTTCGATCGAGCTTCTGACCGGGTTCGGTTTCGCGCTTGCGATCTATTTCGCCGGCACCAAGGGCATCAGAGGCGATCTGACGCTCGGTCATTTCATGGGGTTCATGACCGCGGCGTTGTTGCTTTACGCGCCGCTGAAGAGCGCGGCGACCTTGCAGACGCAGCTGCAAGAGGGCATCGCCGCGGCGAGCCGCGTGTTCGGCATCATCGATCTCGAAGTCAGCCTCAACGAAGTTGCCGACGCCAAGCCGCTTGCCTTGGACAAAGGCGAAATCGAGTTCCGCGACATTTCGTTTTCTTACGATCCAGAGAACAGCGTGCTCGACGGGGTGAGCCTCACCGTGCCGCCGGGACGTACCGTGGCGCTGGTCGGGCCGTCAGGCTCGGGCAAGAGCACGCTGGTCAATCTTGCGCTTCGCTTCTTCGATCCGGACAAGGGCAAGGTTCTGATCGACGGGCAGAACATCGCCGATGTCACCATCGCGAGCTTGCGCGAATCCATCGCGCTCGTGACCCAAGACCCGGTGCTGTTCGACGATACGATCCGGGCCAATATCGCTTACGGGTCCAAGCCCATCAACGAAGAGCAGGTCGTGGCCGCAGCCAAGGCCGCAGCCGCGCACGATTTCATTATCTCGCTGCCGAAGGGCTATGACACCCGCGTGGGCGAGGCCGGCGGACTGCTCTCCGGCGGCGAGCGCCAGCGCATCGCGATTGCACGTGCTCTCTACAAAGACGCGCCGATTCTGTTGCTCGACGAGCCGACCAGCTCGCTCGATTCAGAAGCCGAGGCGAAGGTGCAGCGCGCGCTCGAAGAATTGATGAAGGGCCGCACCGTGTTGATGATCGCGCACCGCCTGTCGACGGTGAAGAAGGCGGATTTGATCTGCGTGCTCGATCAAGGCCACATCGTCGAGATCGGACGGCACGATGAGCTGGTGGCCAAAGGCGGCCTCTACACGCGGCTCCATCGTACGCAGTTCGGCATTACCGGAATTCACCCGCAAGAGCCCCACGAGCACGGCAGCGCAGCCGTGGCGATGGCCGGCAAATAATGACGTTGTCTTGAGTCGGCATGGCGCCCAGGCTGCTTTCATCTCCGGCCCTGTTGGCCATCGGCAGCGCACTTGCCGCGCGCTATCTGCGTCTCGTCTATAAGACGTCGAAGATCGTCCGCGATCCTCAAGACACCGACGACACGTTATTTTCTCAGCATCCTCAGATCCTCGGCATGTGGCATGGGCAGTTCTTGATGCTGCCCGAGATCAAGCCCAAGAAGCGACCGGCCGATGTCCGCTGCATGGTGGCACGTCACGGCGATGCCGCGCTGGTCGGCGCCACGCTGGAGCGCTTCGGCATGCGGTTGATCAGAGGCGCAGGCGCAGGCGCGCGGAAACGCGACCGCGGCGGCGCCACCGCGCTGCGGGAGGCGCTGCGGGCGCTCGAGGAAGGCGCCACCGTGGCGATGACGGCAGACGTGCCGCCGGGGCCGGCGCGGCGCGCGGGGGCAGGCATCGCCACGCTTGGCAAGCTCTCGGGACGGCCCGTGGTGCCTTGCGCCGTGGCGACAAGCCGGTTCATTACGCTGAATAATTGGAGCCGGTTCGCCGTCAATCTCCCGTTCTCGACGCTCGGCGTCGTGGTGGGCGAGCCGATCCTGGTGGCTCAGGATGCCGACAAGGCGGAGATCGAGGCGGCGCGAGTGAAGATCGAACAAGCGCTCGCACAAGCGACCGCGCGCGCCTATGCTCTCGCCGGAGCCAAAGATCCCTTGTCCACCGATCAACAAATCGCAGGCGCGAAGCCCGGGCTGACGCTCGCCGCCTATCGGGCGTTCACGCAAGTCGCGGCACCGCTCGCACCAGTGATGCTCGCTTGGCGCACGCGCTTCGGCAAGGAAGAGCGGGAGCGGCGGCCTGAGCGCTACGGGCTCGCCAGCATCACTCGGCCGTCCGGATTTGTCGCGTGGTTCCATGCGGCGAGCGTCGGCGAGACCAATGCGGTGCTCCCGGTGATCGAGGCGATCGGAAAAGACCATCCAAATATGAGCGTGCTGCTGACGACAGGCACCGTCACCTCGGCGCAATTGGCGGGCGCGAGATTGCCTGCCCGTGCGATGCATCAATATTTGCCGCTGGACAATCCGGGTTACATTCAGCGTTTCCTCGACCATTGGCGCCCGGATCTCGCGGTGCTGGTGGAGTCCGAGATCTGGCCGAACCTGCTGTTGGAGACGAAGGCACGCAACGTGCCGCTGGTGTTGGTCAATGGCCGGATCTCGCCACGCTCCTTCAAACGCTGGCGGCGGCGGCCAGGCTTGAGCCGCCCACTGTTCTCCTGCTTCGACCTGGCGCTGGCGCAGAACGAAATGCTGGCGCAGCGCTTCACGCAGCTCGGCGCAGCGGAGTCGCATGGCGTTGGCAATCTGAAGGCCGACGCACCACCGCCGCCGGTGGACAAGGAAGCGCAGAAGCTGATCGCTTCCGCGATCGCGGGACGGCCGGTCTGGCTCGCCGCGAGCACGCATCAAGGCGAAGACGAGATGGTGGCGTCGGCTCATATCGCGATGAAGCGCACGAAGCCCAATCTCCTCACCATCATCGTGCCGCGGCATCCGGATCGCGGCCCGCTGATCATGAAGCAGCTCAGCGCGCTCGGATTGAATGTGACGCTCCGATCCGGGGGCAAGCTCCCCGATGCTGAGACCGAAATCTACATCGCCGACACGATCGGGGAGATGGGCCTGTTCTACACGCTGGCGCCGGTCGCCTTTGTCGGCGGATCGCTGGTCAGGCGCGGCGGGCAGAACCCGGTCGAGCCGATCAAGCTCGGCGCGGCGGTGCTGACCGGACCGAACTTCCAGAATTTCCGCGATTCCTATGAGGAGCTGTTGAAGGCAGGCGGCGCCAAGCAGGTCGACGATGCGGTAAGCCTGGCGGCGGTGGCGCTCGCGCTGCTCAACGACAATGCGGCGCGGTCCGACATGATGGCGCGGGCCGAGCGCGCACTTGCCGGCATGAGCGGAGCGCTGCCGAAGACGCTCGCCGCGCTCGAGCGGTACCTGCCGCCAAAGGCTTCGATCGAGCATGCCTAGCGCCCCTTCGTTCTGGTACGGCAAGCCGGGAATGCTGGCGCGTGCGCTCTCCCGCTAAGCGCGATCTATGCGCGGGTCGCCCGGTCGCGCGCCGCACGCATCACGCCCTATCGCTCGAAGCTCCCCGTGATTTGCATCGGCAATTTCACCGCCGGCGGCGGCGGCAAGACGCCGACCGCAATTGCGATTGCCAAGATGCTGCAGGCACAGGGAATGCGTCCCGTGTTTTCTCACGCGAGGTTATGGCGGAAGAATTCAGGGTCCGCATCTCGTGAGCGAGACGGATAGCGCCGGCGACGTCGGGCGACGAGCCGCTGCTGCTTGCGGCCGTCGCACCGACGGTGATCGCGGCGAACCGCGCCGACGGCGCCAAATTCATCGAGGGACTCGATGCAAACGTCATCGTGATGGATGACGGATTTCAGAATCCGCAACTCGAGAAGGATCTGTCGCTGATCGCTGTCGATTCCGGCCGCGGCATCGGCAACGGATTCATGCTGCCGGCCGGCCCGTTGCGCGCGCCGCTCAGCGAACAAATGGACCACGCCGATGCGCTGATCGTGATTGGCGAGGGTGACAAGGCCGCTTCTTTGGCTGAGGACTTCGCCAAGGCAGGCAAGCCAGTCTTCAACGCACGCATCGTGCCACAAGGCGATTCCCGTTGGCTCGGCGTGCTGCCGGTGATCGGGTTCGCAGGCATTGCAAGGCCGGAGAAGTTTTTCATGACACTGCAAAGCAATGGCGCGCGGCTCGAGGGACGCCGCGCCTTCCCCGACCATCATTGCTTCAGCGAAAAAGAGGCGGCTTCGCTGCTGAAAGCGGCGCAGGAGCAGAAATGCATGCTGGTCACCACCGAGAAGGATTGGGTGCGGCTGCCCGAAGACCGCGAGAGCCCACTTGGCGAGCTCAAATTCCGCTCGCGGCCGCTTCCTATCGCGCTGCAATTTCAGGATGAGAGGCGGTAGAAGCACTGCTCGGCACGAAGGCCAAAGCAAAAAACTAAGCAGGCTTGGGATGGGTCTCGGCGTAGCGCTTCAGCGACGTGTCGGCGTCGACATAGGCCTCTTGCAGCTCGACGCTCCAATAGCGGAGCTCATCCAAGGGAATGGCGCGGCCGGTGACGGCACAGCGCACGAAGGCGCCGGGCGTGACCACCTGGACCTCGCCATCGAGATAGCGAAGCTTGGCCTCACCCTTGAAACCAAGATTGCGTTCGAAACGGTTCAGCAATTTAGCGACTCAAGCTTTTTAAAAATCCGCGCACACAATAGCGGGGCAAAAGCCGCAAGACCAGCCCGCTCATAGCAATGACCCCTGTTTGTCGCTCTTGGGCTTAACGCGCGGTTTTGAGGCTCCGGCGTCTTTCCGCTCGCGCTCGCCGGCAGTTGCGTCAACATGACCATCGGCAAATTCGATGTCGAGGGCCTGGCCGGTTTTCACGTCGACCGCGCGCCTGAGCATGCGCCCCTCTTCGTCACGGACCAGAGTGAAGCCGCGGGCGAGAACGTTCTGATAGCCGAAGGAGGTCAGCAGCTTGCCCTGATTGCCGAGAGCGATGCGATCGCGGCCAAGCCTCGCTTCGATCGCGCGGCGGCGGGAGCGGTCGAGACTGACGATGCGCTCGCGCGATTGGTCATGCGGCGAGAAATCAGGTTCGGAGCAAGCCTCGGCCGCATCCGCTCCAACATATTGCGATGCACCCGGGCGTTGGCTTGCAGGGCGAGCCCGAGCCTCGCGCTCACATGGTCGAAGCGCTGGCGCGGCAGGCCGAGCAGATCGGTTCGGCGCAGCAGGCCGCGCGTGGCGGCGCGATAATGGCTCGTCTTCGATTCCAGCGTGCGGCGGAGACAATGCGCGACGCGCAGACCATGCGCGAGCAAGACGCCGATCAGATCGGCGCGGACCGGCACGGCGCGCTCGGCGGCTGCGGTCGGTGTCGGCGCGCGCCAATCGGCGACCAGGTCGATGATGGTCCAATCGGTTTCGTGACCGACGGCTGAGATCAGCGGGATGGTGCTTGCCGCCACGGCGCGGGCGACGATCTCCTCGTTGAAGCCCCAGAGATCTTCGAGACTGCCGCCGCCACGGGCGACGACGATGAGATGCGGGCGCGGCAGCGGACCGTTGCCGTCGAGGCTGTTGAAGCCGTGAATCGCGGCGGCGACCTCGACGGCGCAGGTCTCACCTTGCACCCGCACCGGCCAGACCAGCACATGGCAGGGGAAGCGATCCTCCAGCCGGTGCAGAATGTCGCGAATGACGGCGCCGGTCGGCGAGGTGACGACGCCGATGATGCGCGGCAAGTACGGCAGCGGCAGCTTGCGGCCGGTATCGAACAGGCCTTCGGCGGCGAGCATCTTCTTGCGCTGCTCGAGCAGCGCCATCAGCGCGCCGACGCCCGCGGGCTCGAGCCGGTCGATGACGATCTGATATTTGGACTTGTCCGGATAGGTGGTGACGCGGCCGGTGGCGATGACTTCGAGGCCCTGTTCCGGCTTGAATTTGAGGCGCGGATAGGTGCTCCGCCAGATGACGGCCTCGATCGCCGCCTTCTCGTCCTTCAGGGTGAAATAGCAATGGCCGGAGCTGTGCGGGCCCTTGAAGCCCGAAATTTCGCCCCTGAGACGCACGAGGCCATAGGAGTCCTCCATCGTCCGCTTGATGGCGAAGGCAAGCTCCGAAACGCTATATTCGACGAGGTTGGTCACCTCGTTTTCTCTACGGTCAGCCATGGAGGGATGTTATCTCAAAACTTGCGGGCCAAGGCCTACATGCTGCATTGAGATAGCGCGACAAGGCCGCCGCAACAAGTGGGAGCCAAATCTCTGGTCAAGCTGCTGTTGATAGGCTCGGGCGGGCGGGAGCATGCGCTCGCCTGGAAGCTCAAGCAAAGCCCCCTGCTCGACAAGCTCTATTGCGCGCCCGGCAATGCCGGGATCGCGGAGGTCGCGGAATGCGTCGAGCTCGATGTCGCCGACCATGCGGCGGTGGCGGCGTTCTGCAAGACGAACGGCATCGACCTTGTCGTGGTCGGGCCGGAGGTGCCGCTGGTTGCCGGCATCGCCGACGATCTCGAGGCACAAGGCATCAAAGTGTTCGGACCATCGCGGACCGCTTCACGGCTCGAAGGCTCTAAGGGTTTCACCAAGGATCTCTGCGCGCGAAACGGAATACCGACCGCCGCCTATCAGCGTTTCGACGATGCGGAAGATGCCAAGGCCTATCTCAAAGGCCAAGGCTCCCCGTCGTGATCAAGGCAGACGGGCTCGCGGCCGGCAAAGGCGTCACCATCGCCGAGACGATCGAGCAAGCTCATCACGCGATCGACGAGTGTCTGACCGGGCCTTTCGCCGAGATCGTGATCGAGGAATTCCTGCAAGGCGAAGAGGCAAGCTTCTTTGCGCTCGTCGATGGGACCAATGCGCTTCCGCTCGCCACGGCGCAGGACCATAAGCGGGTGTTCGACGGCGACCAGGGTCCGAACACTGGCGGCATGGGTGCCTATTCGCCGGCGCCGATCGTGACGGATGAGGTCGCGGCCAAAGTCATGAGCGAGATCATCGAGCCAACGGTGAAGGCGATGCGGAAGATGGGAACGCCGTTCAAAGGCGTGCTCTATGCCGGGCTGATGATCGAGAACGGAGCGCCGAAGCTGATCGAGTATAATGTCCGGTTCGGCGATCCGGAGTGCCAGGTGCTGATGCTCAGGCTCAAATCGGATTTGGTGCCGCTGCTCTTTGCGACATGCGACGGCACTCTCAAGGATCAGAAACCCGAGTGGCACGACGACGCCGCGCTGTGCGTGGTGATGGCGGCGAAGGGCTATCCGGGCAAATATGCAAAGGGTTCGGAGATCAAGGGACTGGATGCAGCGCGCGCCGATCCGAGCGTCGAAATCTTTCACGCCGGCACGAAGCGCGACGGGAAACGCATCCTCGCCGATGGCGGACGCGTGCTCGGCGTCACGGCGCGCGGCGCGACGATCGCCGAGGCGCAACGACGCGCTTACGCAGCGGTCGACAAGATCGATTGGCCAGGTGGCTTTTGCCGCCGCGACATTGGCTGGCGCGCAATCAGGAGCGATGTTTCTTGACGCATGATCTTGTTCCGAAAAGTCTGCAACTTTTCGGGATCATGCTTCAAGCTTCGCGTCTGGCGACCAAGCGGTAGCGGCGCAATTTTTCTTCGGGATCGCTCATGGTCAATTCGAGGACAAGCTCGGCAGCTTCTGCCTTCTCCGGCAGGAAGATCCAGACGATGATCCTCGCCTCGTCGTTTCCCAGGCGCGCGTCTAAGGCGATGTCGAGCGGGATCGAGGTCGATCTCTTATCGTTGGATGGATCGGACCAGACTTGAAAGTCGCCTTCATTGGTGCTGACCGAACTGATCGGTGCCATCAGCCGGGCTGAGCGCGGCTTGACGCGGCGGAGCGAAACCGCGGAGAGAGCATGCGGCGACCGATTGGCCATGGTGATGGTCGCCTGATACCAGCCGTCGCGTAAGCGCTTGGCGCTGGCTTGAATGACCGGTTCGACGGGCCGCCGTCTCGCGCTGAAATAGATTTCGAGCGCCAGAAGCGAGACGAGAAGCGTCAGGATTCCGCCGAGGATCAGGTCGGTTGCGAAGGGAGAGAGATTCATATGTATTCTACAGAATTAGCGTCTTGCCTTTTTCCGCCATGGTTTGGTGCGATAGGAGAAAGAATGATCAAGCCAATATCCTGCATCTTACTCGCTGCCGCTGCTCTTGCTCGCTTTCGAGCCGGCGGATGCGGCGCCCCTCATGCCGGGACTGAGCCATTCTGCCTCGCCGGTTCAGGCTGCAAAAATCTATAAGCGCGGACGCCCACCGATTTATCCCTATTATTATTCTCCCGGACGCCCTGGAGGCTACAGCTTCTATTTCGGCTTCGTGCCCTATCGGAAGGGCGACTACGAAATTCAGGCCCTACAGCGCGCCTTTCCGGAGGCGAACTATCCGCCGAGCATGCGCGCATGGACGCCGCGCTCAGGGTTTTAGCCCTTTATTGACAGAGACTTGCCCGGCCTTGTTGCGCGTGCGACTTCTACCCCGTCTGAGGGATAGGGTCGGGGCGCGTTGATGCTGGAGTGGCGGCGTTTCGTGTTGGTAGCGGTCGGGGGCTTCGGCGCCATTATCGCGTGCCTCGCGATTTTCATCGTGCTGATGAACCCCTACGGCAATTTGCCGAAGCTCGTGTTCGGCGAGCACGCCATCACCGACATCAACCAGCGCTTTCAATATCCTGCGCTGATCCGCTCGGGCCATTACGATTCGATTGTGGTAGGCGCGTCGGATGCACGGCTGCTCCGGCCCGAAATCCTCGACCAAGCCTTCGGCGGACATTTCGCCAATCTCTCGATGAATGCGGGTCAGGCTTGGGAGCAATATCGGCTCGTCGATCTCTATCTGCGCCAGCCCGGCAATCCCCGCATGCTGCTGCTAGGACTCGACCGCGTCTGGTGCGACCAGGATGCAGCGGAAGAGCGCACGACGTTCCGGGGCTTTCCCGACTGGATGTATGACGACAATCCCTGGAACGATCTCAGCTATATGCTGAACCAGCAGACGGTGGAGATCAGCGCGAGGCGGCTCGCGGTCGCGGCCGGTTTCAAGTCCGCGCGTTTCCCCGACGGCTACGAAGTGTTCACGCCGCCGGAGAGTGCATACGACAAGGTCAAAGTCAGGAACAAGCTCTGGGGCAAAGAGGGACCGCGTGAGATCGAGCCGGTCACGCCGCCTTACGCGCCGTCAGAGGCGGAGCGCGCCTCTTGGCAATTTCCCGCGCTTCCCTGGCTCGAAGATATCCTGACCAGATTTCCGGGCCGCGTGGTGCTTGCGTTCATGCCGGCGCATGTTTCGGCCCAGCCGGTGCCGGGCTCGGCGAAGGCGGCGCGCGCAGAGGAGTGCAAGATGCGTATCGCCGAGATGGCGAGGCGACATGACGCGAGCCTTCGTCGATTTCAACATCAAGTCCGAGATCACGTCGAAGGACGACAATTATTGGGACCGGCTACATTACCGCGAGCCGATTGCGGACCGTATCGTCGCCGATCTCGCCGAGGCGCTGACCACGGGCAAGGACGATCCGAACGGCGATTGGCGGGTGCTCGCTCCGCCCGGCGCCCTCGCCTCTCCCCTCGAGCCTCTGATGCGATAATCCCAGATGCTCTTTCACAGTCAGGGATTCGTGCTTCTGTTTCTGCCGGTCGCGGTCGGCATCTATTACGCGCTGGCGAAACACCAGTCCGCGCGCGAATGGTGGCTGATCGCGGCGTCGCTGTTCTTCTACGGCTGGTGGGATGTGCGCTTCCTGCCGCTGCTGATCGGCCAGACTGTGGTCACCTGGCTGCTGGCCGAGCTTGCCGGGCGCAAGAATTGGCGCTGGCCGCTGCAATTCGCCATCGTCGCCAATTTCGCGGTGCTCGGGCTGTTCAAATATATCGATTTCGGCGCGACGATCCTCGCCGAGGTGACGGGGCTGGAATTCGCCAAGGCCTCGCTGGTGCTGCCGATCGGCATCAGCTTCTACACGTTCGAGCTCGTCTCCTATCTCGTCGACCGACTGCGAGGCACGGCGCCGCACTACAACATTCGCGTGTTCGGCCTGTTCATCGCGCTGTTCCCGCATCTGATCGCCGGCCCGATCATGCGGCACAACGAGATCATCCCGCAATTCGCCTACGATCCGTTGCGGCCCGGACTCGATCGAGCGGATCGGCGCGAGGCTTGATCCTGTTCTTCATCGGCTTCGTCGAGAAATTCTTCATCGCCGATCGGCTGGCGCGTCTGGTCGATCCGGTGTTCAACAGCGCCCAGACCGGCGTGCCGCCACTATCGGAGGCGGTTTCCGGCGCGCTCGCGTTCACGCTTGCAGATCCTGTTCGACTTCGTCGCCTATTCGAACATGGCGATGGGCATCGGGCTGATGCTCGGCCTGATGCTGCCGGTCAATTTCAACGTGCCGTATCGCGCGACTCAACTTGCGCGACTTCTGGCGCCGCTGGCACATCACGCTGTCGCGCTGGATCAGCGCGATTATATCTACATCCCGCTCGGCGGCAGTCGCGAGGGCGACGGGCCGCTACATCACAGCGACGCTGATCACCATGGGGCTGTGCGGGCTCTGGCATGGCGCGGGCTGGACCTTCGTGCTGTGGGGTCTCGGTCACGGCGTCGGACTTCTGATTTGCCGGGCGCTGGCAGCTCTATGGGTTCAAGCTACCGTCCTTCGCAGCATGGGCGCATCACCTTAGTCTATGTGGTACTGCTGTTCGTACTGTTCCGCGCGGCGGATTTAGAGACGGCATTGCGCATGTTCGAAAGCTTCATGGGCCATGGCGGCTGGGGCGAATTGTGGCCCTGGGCCACTCTGGTTCCTATTGCCATCGCCGGAGCGCTCGCCTTGATCAACATGCCGAGCTACGAGTTCGCCATGCGCATGCGGCCGAACTGGCAGGCGGCTTGCGTGCTGGTCGTGATCGCGGTGGTTTGCGTGCTCGAAGTCGGCGCAGGCCAGCCGATGAGCTTCATCTATTTCCAGTTCTATTCAGTCGTCATGGCCGAAAACTCCCGGTCATCGACGATCTCGACTCATAATCCGGGCATGACGAGGGCCGGCGGTTAGCGGCGCGCGGCGAAGAAGGTCTTGAGCAGCGCGGCGGAGGCGGCCTCGCCGATGCCGCCATAGACTTCCGGCGCGTGGTGGCATGTGCTTTGCGCGAAGAAGCGCGGGCCGTGCTCGACGCCGCCGCCTTTCGGATCGGGAGCGCCGAAATAGAGCCGGCGGATGCGCGCGAAGGAAATCGCGGCCGCGCACATGGCGCAAGGCTCCAGCGTCACATAGAGATCGCAATCGATCAGCCGCTCGCTGCCGATCTTGGCGCAAGCCTCACGGATCGCGAGCAGCTCCGCATGCGCCGTCGGATCGTGAAGCTCGAGCGTGCGGTTGCCGGCGCGCCCAAGAATCTCTCCAGACGCGCCCACGATCACCGCGCCGATCGGGACCTCGCCGCGATCGCGCGCCGCTTCCGCCTCCATTAGCGCAAGGTCCATCGGCGAGGGCTGCTTGCCTCGAAGCGGTTGATCTGCAAGCTTCGCGTTCATGGAACCGAAATTGGGCCGTAAGCCGAGCAAGGGTCAAGGGGCGAAGCGACTAAGCCCTACGCGCCCGTCAACCAAGATTCCCGAGCCGATGCGGGTCGCCAAGGCCATCGCCCATGCCGGGCTCTGCTCGCGGCGGGATGCCGAGCGGTGGATCGAGCAGGGGCGCGTCAGCGTGAACGGCAAGGTGCTGGCGACGCCTGCCCATGTGCTCGCGCCGGGCGACCAGGTGAAGGTCGACGGCAAGGCGCTGCCGGAGGTCGAGGCGCCGCGGCTGTGGCGCTATCACAAGCCAAAGGGCCTGGTGACCAGCCACAAGGACCCGCAAGGGCGGCCGACCGTGTTTGCAGCCCTACCCTCTGATCTTCCCCGCGTGGTTTCGGTGGGGCGGCTCGACCTCAACACGGAGGGGCTTCTGCTCCTCACCAATGACGGGGCGCTGGCGCGGCATTTGGAGCTGCCGGCGACAGGCTGGCTCAGGCGCTATCGGGTCCGCGCCTATGGCAGGATCAACCAAGAGGCGCTCGACCGCTTGAGGAACGGCGTCACCATCGAGGGTGTGCATTACGGTCCGGTCGAGGCCAAGATCGACCGCGAGCAAGGCGACAATGTCTGGCTCTTGCTCGGGCTTCGCGAAGGCAAGAACCGCGAGGTGAAGCGGCTGCTCGAACATCTCGGGCTCAAGGTCAATCGGTTGATCCGCATCTCGTTCGGGCCGTTTGCGCTCGGCGAACTCAAGTCCGGCGAGGTCGAAGAGGTGAAGCCGCGAGTGCTGATCGATCAGCTTGGCGCGAAGCTCGCCGAGGAAATGGGCTTGCGCAAACCGCAGCCACATAAAAGGCGCTGATGCGCATCGTCGCCGGTAAATTTCGCAGCGCAACGATCGAGGCGCCGAAGGGTCTCGACACGCGGCCGACTTCGGACCGGGTGCGGCAGGCTTTGTTCAATGTGCTGGAGCATGGCGCGCCGCAAATCGATTTCGAGGGAGTGCCGCGTGCTCGACCTGTTCGCGGGCTCGGGCGCGCTCGGCATCGAAGCGTTGTCGCGCGGGGCAAAGTTCGCGCTTGTTCATCGAGGATAGCGCCGACGCCCGCGCCGCGATCCGCCGCAACGTCGAAGCATTGAAACTCACCGGCGTGACAAAGATCTTCCGGCGCGACGCCACCTCGCTCGGGCCGGCGCAGACGCTTCAGCCATTCGATCTCATTTTCTGCGATCCGCCTTACGGCAAGGGCCTGGGCGAAAAGGCGCTGCAATCCGCGGTGGAAGGCGGATGGGTGGCGGAGGACGCCATCGTGGTGTTGGAAGAGCGCGCCGGCCTCGAAATCCAGCTGCCCGACCCCTTCGAAATCATTGACCAGCGGGACTACGGCGATACCCAAATCGTCATTGGAAAATCCCGCTACAGGAAAATCGTCCCCGTAGCCGGGCCTTACGCTCTGTGATTAGATATGGGGCCGGGGTGATGGGAGGGCGTGATGTTGCGCAACAAACGTCTTTGGTTTTCGGGACTTGCGGTCGCAGCGTTGATCGTTTGCGGGCAGGCATCCGCCTTCAAATCCGGCAATTGGAACGGCGAGGCCAATAACGACGACAACGGCAAGTTCCGCGATTGCACCATGCTCGCGGAATATAATAGCGGCATCACGCTGGCCTTCATCATCACGCGCGATTTCGATTGGGGCCTGGTGCTCGCCAACGACAAATGGAATTTGGAGGTCGGCAGCACGCAAGAGGTCACGCTCGCGGTCGATTCGCGCCAGGCGATCCCGTCGACCGCCAAGGCCGTCGACTCCAAGGGTCTTCTCATCTCGCTGGAGAATACCGGCCCGGTGGTCGACGCCATGCGGCATGGCCGGATGCTCAACATCGTCACCGATTCCGGCGCGGTCAGCTTCAGGCTGATCGGGAACGCGGGACGCCATCGCCAAGCTCTCGCGCTGCGTCAGCAATCATATCGAGGCGGAAAAGGCCAATAGCGGCGACCAAGCCTTCGCGGCGCTGGAGTCGAAACCGAAGGCGCCCTCAGGCGGCGACGATGGAAACCAGAACCAGAACCAAAATCGCCTGTTCACCAGCAGCGAGGCGGTGGTGTTTGCCTCGAACCTGCTCGCGGCGGCAGGCATCACCGGCTATCAGATGATGGACCCGGCCAAAAATCCGATGCCGAATTTCGATGCGGTCTGGACCTATCAGAACGGAATCATGGGAGCGATCGCCGGCTATAAGGACATGGGGACAGTCGATCTCGACGAGGCCGCGAGCGTGGTCATGGCCGACAACTCCAAGAGCTGCAAAGGCGACTTCGCCTCCGGCAAGAAGCAAAGCTCGCCGGCGGATACGATCAGCGTGAAGCGGCTATTTACCGCGTGCCGCACCGACGACAGTTCGCTCGAAATCCACTACACCCTGCTCAAGACGGATAGCGGTCATCTGATCCAGATCGCACATATGAAGATGGGCGATGCGACCGGGGATGTGGCGGACGCCGATGCGGCGTTCCTGCAAGCCGCGGTGTTGCAGAATTTCAAATAGGCTCGTTTACGAAGCCTTGCGTTCGAGTTTGCGGAGGGTAGCAGTGATGAGAGTTTCACGCAGTCTGGCCGTGTTGGGATTGTGTGTCTCGGCGCTGTTCGTTGCGGGCTGCGAGCAGCCAAATCATTGGGCGGTCGGATGTACCGAGGGCGTCTGCGCCGCCGTCAATAATGACGGAGAAATCCGCTATTTCGATCTCAGCACAAAGAAGGCGACCGGAACCGGAACCTTGCCGACCAAGCCTGTCGGCACCGTGAATATCGATTGCAATTCGTCCGAGACGGGACGCGCTTGCGCCGTGGTCGACAGCGCGGGCCATGTCTGGTTTGGGCCGGCGAAGCCTGGCGATCCCTTCCTCGAAAGCGGCTTCGAAGTCGGCGGGTTCGTACGCGACGCCGTTCACCGGCGCTGGAACAGTTTCTCGATGTCGGCGAGTTTCAGCTCAACATAAGTCGGGCGGCCGTGATTGCATTGGCCGGTGAAGGGTGTCCGCTCCATGTCGCGGAGCAGCGCATTCATCTCTTGCGCATTGAGCCGGCGGCCGGCGCGCACACTGCCGTAACAGGCCATGGTGGCGAGCACGTGGTCGAGGCGTTCGGCAACGACGAGACTGCCCTCCCCTTCGGCAAGCTCGTCGGCGAGATCGCGCAGCAGATTTTTCAGATCACCATGGCCCAAGGAGCGAAGGCGCCTCGCGGACGACGACCGCCGCTTGGCCGAACGGCTCGAGCACGAGGCCGAGAAGCTCCAAATCGCCGGCGGCCGCGCCGAGCCGGTCGGCGGCTTCGGCGTCGAGCTCGACCACTTCGGGAATGAGCAGGATCTGCCGTGCAATGCCGCCATTGGCGTAGGAGCTCTTCAGGCGCTCATAGACCAGGCGCTCATGCGCGGCATGTTGATCGACGATGACGACGGAGTCTTCGGTCTCGGCGATGATGAAGGTGTCGTGGACTTGGGCTCTGGCCGCGCCGAGCGGATACGACGTCGACCCCGCCTCCTCATGGGCGCGCGCGTCGGCACTCGGCGTGGCAAGAGGCGGCAGCGGAGCTTGCGAGCGATCGGAGAAGCCATACTCGGCCGCGAGACCGCTCATCGGCAGGGGCGCTACGCGGCAGATAAGGCCGGTGCGGCTCGCCGGGCCGCATCATGTGGCCGAGCGCCACTTGCGACAGCGAGGACGTGGCGCGGTGGCCGGCATTGCCCAATGCTTCCCGCAAGTGCGCCGATCGATGAGCGAGCGGATGTCTTGGGCATCGCGGAATCTGAGCTCGGCCTTGGCGGGATGCACATTGACGTCCACCTCGTCGGGCGGCAGCGTGAGATAGAGCACGACCATGGGATAGCGGCCGCTCGGCACGAGATCGCCGTAAGCGGCGCGCACCGCAGCGCTCAGCAATTTGTCGCGCACCGGGCGGCCGTTGACGATCAGGTGCAACTGCATGGCGTTGGGGCGATGCAGCGTCGGCAGGCCGGCAAAGCCTTCGACGTGAAGTCCGCCCCTCGTTCGCGCTGACGGGCAGCGCATCGGCGACGAAGTCCTGCCCGAGAATGAGGCCGATGCGATCGAGCGCAAGATCGGCAAGACCCGGCGTGCCCGCAGGCAGGCGAAGCACGCTCCGCTCGCCATTGGCGAGGCTGAAACCGATCTCAGGTTTGGCGAGGCCAAGCCGCTTCACCATCTCGGCGATGGCGGTCCATTCGGCGCGCTCCGATTTCATGAATTTGAGCCGCGCCGGCGTGGCGTAGAAGAGATCGCGCACCTCGACGCTGGTGCCTTGCGCCAAGGCCACCGGCTTCAGCTTCGCCTTCCGGCCGGCATCGACGCTCACCTCGTAGGCGTTGGCGGCGCCGCGCGCGCGGCTTTGAATCGCAAGACGCGCCACGGAGCCGATCGAGGGCAGCGCCTCGCCGCGGAAGCCGAGCGTCAGAATATTGGCGAGGTCGTCGCCGGCGAGCTTCGAGGTGGCATGGCGCTCGACCGAGAGGGCGAGATCGTCTTGGTCCATGCCCGAGCCGTCATCGGCAACGCGGATCAGGCCTAAGCCTCCGCCAGTCGCGGTCACGTCGATGCGGGACGCGCCGGCATCGATGGCGTTCTCGATCAGCTCCTTGACGACGCTTGCCGGACGCTCGACCACCTCGCCCGCGGCGATGCGGTTGACGAGGTTCGGCGGCAGCGCGCGGATGGCCATGACGATGTCGTTACAGCTCAGTTTTCGAGGTAGCGCCGGGTCAGGATTTTACCCAATTCGACGGCCGGCTGGTCGAATGGATCGACCCCCAAAAGATGGCCGGCAAGGATGGTTTCCAGCATGAAATGCATCATCAGGGCGCCCAAGGCTCCGCTCATCGAGCCGGTCGAGATCGATGGTGCGGACCGGACGGCCGGCCGCGATCAAGGTATCGGGGATGGCGCGGCTTTGCGCGGCGACGAGGTCGCCAGCGGTGCGGCCGGCGAGATAAGTCGCGCCCGCCAGCTTCGCGAGATCGGGGGAAACTTTGGGGCCACGGCCGGCGCAATTCTCGCGAATGATGGTGATGAAATGCTGCGGCGTGCCGTCGAGATAAAGCTGCAACTGGCTGTGCTGATCGACGGGGCCGAGCGCTGCGACCGGGGTCGTGCCCTCGCCGTTCTTGCCGAGGCTCTCGCCCCAGAGCTGCACGTACCAGGCGGCGAAGCGCGACAGGCGGTCGCTATAGGGCATCATGACATTGGCCTTGATGCCCTTCTCCTTGGCGAGGCCGATGGCAATGCTCGCGCCGATGGCAGGCGCGAAATCGCCGGCCTGTTTCGCGTTAAGCAGAGACTGCACGACGCTCTCGGCACCCTCGCGCAAGGCAACGACGTCGAGGCCGCGCGCCAGCGCAGGCAGCAGCCCGACATTGGTGAGGCCCGAATAGCGGCCACCGATGCCGGGATCGTGCGGCAGGGTCGGGATGGAAAGCGCCTCGCAGAGCGCGCGCAAGCCGTTCGATACGCCGGGCGCGGCGGGCTCGGTCAGACCGAGGAAGCTCTGGGCAATCCGGTCCTTGAGACCGGCAGCGCGAAAGACTTCGATCGCCGCGATGGCTTGCACCAAAGTCTCCGGCGTATTGCCGGATTTCGAGGTGAGAATGAAACGCGTGGTTTCGAGATCGAGACCGCCAAGCGCGCGCTGCAAGCGTGCGCGGGTCGAGATTGTCGTAGAAGCGCATGCGCGGGCGTCCCGCGCCATTGCCGTTGTCTCCGGGGATGCACCAGCCGCCGAGCTGGGCCAGCGTCTGCCCGCCGAGGCTCGATCCGCCAGTGCCGAAAAAGACGAGCGTGGTAGCGCCCTCGCTCAGGCGGTCGATCGCGTCGCGCGCAGGCGCAATGTCGTCGCGACTTGCAGGAACCCGCAACAGTGGCAACGCGCCGGATTGATGCGCCTCACGCAGGGAGGCGAGACGCGGCTCGAGCTTGGCAAGATTTGCGTCGAGAGACGCTTGGCTCAGCCCTGAGGCGCCGATCTTCGCCTCGAGGCAGCCCCCAATCGATTGCGCGAACGGCAGCGTCATGCTTTGAGCCATCCAGGCTCCGGTCTAGCCCGGAGCGGCCCCTACGCGCGGTTCCACCGGCTTGCCGACGATGGTGGTGATCAGACGGTCGGCCTCGAACAGGCGGTTGGCAACGCGCTTAATGTCTTCCAGCCCGACCTGCTCGATCAGGGCATTGCGCTTCTGCACATAGTCGATGCCCAGATCCTCGATCTGAATCGCGAGCAATTGGCTTGCGATGCTGGTCGAGGATTCAAATCTGAGCGCGTAGGCCCCGGTGAGATAGCTCTTGGCGCTGGCGAGCTCGTCGGCGCTTGGGCCGTCATTGGCAAGACGCTTCAGCTCGCTCTCGATCACATCGAGCGACTGACCGACCGCCTCGTTCTTGGTGGCGACATTGCCGATAAAGACCGCGCCATGCTCGAACGGATAGAGATTGGAAGAGACGGAATAAGCAAGCCCGCGCTTCTCGCGCACCTCTTCCATCAGCCGCGAGGAAAAGCCGCCGCCACCGATGATGTAGTTCAACACATAGGCCGGGATGAAATCGGGGTCTTTGCGCGCGATGCCGCGATGACCGAATTGCGCCACGCTTTGCGGAACGTCCATGGCGATGATTTTGCGCGTGGGGCCGAGCGGCGGGTTGGCGTCGGCGACTTCGGTCAATTGCGACTTGGCGGGGAGACCACCAAAGATGTGGTCGAGCGCCTTGCCTAAACTCTCCGGATCGATGTCGCCGACCACCGAGATCACAAGCTTGTCGCGGGCGAAGATGCGGGACGCATAGTCCTTGAGGTCGGCGGGCGTCATCGAGGAGATCGAGGCGAGCGTGCCCTTGATCGGGAGGCCGTAAGGATGGCCGGGGAAAGCGAGCCGGTCCCAGGCGATCGATGCGACGGTTTCGGGATCGTTCTCGTCGAAACGGAGACCTGCAAGAATCTGCGCGCGCACGCGCGCGGTGGCGTCGTCGTCGAAGCGGGGCGAGGTGAGCGCAAGCCGCAAGAGGTCGAACGCCTCATCCTTGTTGGCGCTCAAGGTCTGCACATTGCCGAGCATGACGTCGCGGCTCGCGTCGAAATCCATGCGCATGGCGAGCGTCTGCAACCGCTCCTGGAAGGCGACCGAATCGAGGTCGCCGGCGCCCTCGTCCATCATGCCGGAGACGAAATAAGACAGACCCTCCTTACCGGCGGGGTCTTGGCTCGCGCCGCCGCGGAAGGCAAAGCGCATGGCGATCAGCGGGTTGGCGTGGCTCTCGACCAGCCAGGCTTCAATGCCTCCAGGGCTCGTAACGCGTTCTATCTTCATGGTCTCTGTGGAATTGGCGGCGGTGACGGCAAGAACAAGCCCCAGGCTCAGCGGCAAAGCAAGGCCACGCCGCAACAAAGAAGGCAACAGGAATTGTCCCCCCATTGCCCCGCCTAACCACTCTTCGCTTTAGACGGGGTGATACTGGAGGTCGTCTCGGGGACGGGGGTCAGAATGCCGGTCACGGAATTCTTGTCGACGAGGTAGGTCCGCGCCGCGTTGCGAATGTCCTCGACCGTGACTTTGCGCAAGCGATCGGGCCATTCATCGACGTCGGCGACGCTCATGCCGAGCGCGACGCGCCAAGCATAATGGCGGGCCATGCGCGACTGGCTGTCGGAGGTGTAGACGAACTCGGCGATATAGGAGTTGCGGGCGCGATCGAGCTCTTCTTGCGTTACGCCCTTCTCCTTCAACTCATCGATGACGGAGCCGATCTCGGCATTGAGCTCGTCAGGCAGCGTAGTGTCGGCGGCGATGGCGTAGAAGGCAAGCCGGCCGGCATCGAGACCTGAATCGGAATACCAGCCGCCGGCGCTCGCGGCCGTCTTCCGCTCGACCACAAGGCGCTTATAGAGCCTGCCGGTCGAGCCTTGCACGGCGATGCGCATCAGAAGGTCCAGGGCTTCAGCCTCGCCCGGCTTGGCCGAGGCATAGCTCGGCGCGAGATAATAACGCTGCACCGTGGTGCGGCCGGCGCGGGCATCTTCGAGTTTCACGATGACCGGCGCGTAGTGCTCGGGCTCTTTAGCGCGAACGCGGCCGTTCAGCGAACGATTCGGCGCGATCTTGCCGTAAGTCGCTTCGGCGATCTTCTTCACCTCGTCGGGCTCGACGTCGCCGGCGACAACGAGCAGCGCGTTATTCGGCGCGTAGAAGCGCTTGTAGAAGGCGAGCGCGTCGTCGCGACCCAGCGCCTCGATCTCATGCTCCCAGCCGATGATCGGAATGCCATAAGGATGGTTCGCATAGAGCGCGGCCATCATCTGCTCTTGCAGAATCGAACCGGGATCGTTGTCGACCCGCATGCGGCGCTCTTCGAGGATCACGTTGCGCTCGGTCTCGACGTCCTGCTCGGACAGGCGCAAATTCGCCATGCGGTCCGCTTCCATCTTCATCACGAAGGGGAGACGATCGGTGGCAACGCGCTGGAAATAGGCGGTGACGTCGTTGTTGGTGAAGGCATTGTCCTCGCCGCCCTCGCGCGCGATGAGCTTGGAGAATTGGCCAGGAGGAATTTCCTCGGTGCCCTTGAACATCAGATGCTCGAGGAAGTGCGCAATGCCGGAGGAGCCGCGCGGCTCGTCCGCGGAGCCGGCGCGATACCAGACCATATGCGTGACCACGGGAGCACGGTGATCGGGGATCACCAAAACCTGCAAGCCATTGTCGAGCTTGAACTCGGTGACGCGCGATGCGGCAGCCGCTCCGTCGACGGCGACCGCTACGGCCATCGTGGCGAGGCTCAGGCAAGCGAGCGCGAGACCAGCCCGAATGTCGAGCAAAGTCCCCAATTGATCGAACATCGACATCACCATCGTCACGTGAGTTTTGCCTCCAGCCAAGCAAGGGTTGGGCCATCGGACCGGGCATTAAGGTCCGATTGGCGGATTAACCCAAATCTCAGGGTCGGCAGAGGGTTTTTCAAGCCAAATCGGTCAGGCACAAGACGACGGCTGTTAACGTTGTCGCTAATAGCCCGTGCTGTTGCCAGCGGGGTTCGACATTGTGTTGTAGCTGTCCGGCGCCTTGGGGTGGAACGGGTCGTTGGCAGGCGGCGCTTCGCCGACAACTTGAGGCGGATTGATCGGCTTGACGGTGCTGCTCGCCGTCGCAGCGCTTTGCTGGCGTGCGCGATCCTCAGGCGTCATATCGGACGGATCGGGCTCGGGAAGATCGACGACTTCGTCCGGGTTGGTTTTCGTCTTCTTGCCCAGAATGTTATCGAGAAGCGTGGGCTTGCCGGCGTAAGGATTACTCGGGTCGGCATCGGCCGCCTGTTGCTGTTCGACTTTTTGCTTCTCCTCGACGATGCGCTTCTGCTCGCGGTCGGTATCGGTGGGCCAATCGGCGCGCGCGGTGGCTACGGCCGCGCTTTGGCCAGGAACCGGCAGCGCCTTACGGTTGGGCGGCACGACGAGCGGCGCGCGTTCGGACATCTTCACGTCTTCCCTGGCGCTGTCGCCGGAGAGGCCCGCATAATCGAACAGCTTGCCCTGGAATTCGACACCGCCACAGCCGCCAAGCGCCAGCGAGCCGGCAAATGCCAGCGCCAGCCCAAGAGGCCGGTGTGCCAAATTGAAAATCTGGGTCCGGAAACGTGCCAATGTGCCCCTCAACTGCCCGTCACAGCTGAATTTTCTTTACATACTAGGGGGTTTTGAGACCTTTTTGTGTCCCCCAAAGAGGGACTCATAGAGCAGCCCCACCACCCCGGCGACGATCGCCACGTCGGCAATGTTGAAAATATACCATTGGTAGCCAAAGGCGTGGAATGAAAAGAAATCGGCCACGGCGCCGTGGACAATGCGGTCGATGGCATTGCCGATGGCGCCGCCAATAATCAGCCCGATCGAGGCTGCAATGAGCTTCGACGTCACCTGCGAAAGCCAGATCAAAAGGGCGAGAGACGTCACAATCGCAAAGGCAATCAGGGCCCAGCGGCCCAAATTGCTGTCCTGCTGTAGCAGGCCGTAGGAAATGCCCTGGTTCCAGACGAGGATAAAGTCGAAGAAAGGTGTCACGGCCACGGGCGCCTTGGCGCCGATGTCATAGACATAGAGCATCCACAGCTTGTTGGCCTGGTCGACCAGGATGGTGAGTGCGGCGACGCCGAGCCCAAGCGGCGAAAGCGGTCCCCAGAAGCCAATTCATCACCGAACGCACCAGGTCACCCCGCCATCGATACTTGCGCGCGTCGAACTGGCGCACGGCCTCGGCGTCACGCGGCGAGAGATCGGGGAAGCCGGGAACGGACCCGACATCGGGCAAGATCTTCCAGGAGCGCGCGCATTTCTTGCCTTCGGCGGCAGCGAACACGACAGCGACGCCGGGAACCTCATCGAGGCGGAAGGCATCCTTCGGTCCCTCGCCTTCCATCAGCTTGGCGCCGCTCGTGATCGCGATCTCGGCGAGATCGACACCCTTCAGCGCGGCGCGAAGATCCTTGTCGGTGACATAGACGAGCGGTGCAGCTTCGAGGCTCGAGCCGATGCGGCGCTCTTTCCGCTCGATCTCGAGCGCGCCGGTGACGACGCGGCGCACCGCCCTCACCTTCCGCCATTTCTCGGCGAGCGCTTCGTCGCGCCACTCGCTCGGGATCTCCGGAAACTGTCGGAGATGCACCGAGCCTTCGATCATCGGGGAAGCGCGCGAGCCATGCCTCTTCCATGGTGAAGCAGAGCATCGGCGCGAGCCATGCGGTGAGCGCTGCGAAGATGCGATCGAGCACGGTGAGAGACGCGCGGCGCGTTTCGCTGTCATAGGGATCGCAATAGAGCGCGTCTTTGCGGATGTCGAAATAGAGCGCGGAGAGATCGTTGACGCAGAAATTGAACAGCGTCTGGAACACGCGCTTGAAGTCGTATGCCGCGTAGCCTTCGCGGACGAGCGTGTCCAACTCGGCAAGACGGCTCAGCATATAGCGCTCGAGCTCCGGCATCTTGTCGTAAGGCACGGCGAGCTTCGGCTCGTAATGCGCGAGATTGCCGAGCAGGAAGCGGAGCGTGTTGCGAAGCTTCCGATAGGATTCGACATTGGCCTTGATGATGTCGGGCCCGATGCGGAGATCGTCGGCATAATCCGAGCTCATGGCCCAGAGCCGCAAGATCTCGGCGCCGGACTGCTTGATGACATCCTGCGGCGCCACGACATTGCCGAGCGATTTCGACATTTTGCGTCCGTCGCCATCGACGACGAAGCCGTGGGTGAGCACGGCATCGTAAGGCGCGCGGCCGCGCGTGCCGCATGATTCCAGCAGCGAGGACTGGAACCAGCCGCGATGCTGGTCTGAGCCTTCGAGATAGAGCGAGGCCGGCCATGTCAGGTCAGGCCGCTTCTCCAAGACGAAAGCATGGGTCGAGCCGGAATCGAACCAGACATCGAGGATGTCGTCGACCTTCTCCCAATCCTCCGGCTTGTCGACCAGGCCGCCGAGGAAGCGCTCCTTGGCGCCAGGCTTGAACCAGGCATCGGCGCCTTCGGTCTCGAAGGCTTTGACAATTCTATCAATGAGTTCGCCGGAGGCCTTGAAGGTGGCGCGCGGGATCACCTCGCCGGTCTCCTTGTGACGGAACACGGCGATCGGAACGCCCCAGGCGCGCTGGCGCGACACGACCCAATCGGGCCGCGTCTCGATCATGCCCTTGATGCGGTTCTCGCCTTGCGGGGGAACCCATTGCGTCTCGCCGATGGAGGCTAAGCGCGCGGGCGCGAAGCGTGTCGAGATTCTTGCCGATGCCCTGGTCCATGGCGATGAACCATTGCGGCGTGGCGCGGAAGATCACCGGCTTCTTCGAGCGCCAGGAATGCGGATAGTCATGCTTGTGCCGCGAGCGGGCGAGGAGCGCATTCGCCTCCATCAGCGCCTTGATCACAGCTTCATTGGCGTCGCCGAATTTGCCTTTGTCGTCGATGACACGTTTGCCTTCGAAGCCGGGCGCCTCTTTGGTGAAGAAGCCGTCGGCATCGACGGTGAGCGGGATGGTTACGTCGATGCCTTCCGCGTGCAGCTTCGAGCGATAGTCTTCCCAGACCTCGAAATCCTCGGTGCCGTGACCGGGCGCGGTGTGCACGAAGCCAGTGCCGGTGTCCTCGGTCACATGCTCGCCTGCGAGCAGCGGCACGGCGAAGTCATAGCCTTTGCCTTTAAGCGGATGCGACGCGGTGATGGCTTCGAGCACGGACCAGGGCACGTGGCCATAGCGCCGCCAATCGGTGACGCGCGCGGCCTTGAAGATGTCTCTCAGCCAGTTTGTCGGCGAGGATCAGCCGGTCGCCGATCTTGGCCCAATTGTCGTCCGGCGCGTGGGTGACCTCGTAGACGCCATAATCGATGCTCTTCGAGAATGAGATGGCGCGGTTGCCTGGGATGGTCCAAGGCGTCGTGGTCCAGATCACGATCGCAAGCGTTCTTGATCTCGTCGGGAACGAAGAACTCATCGTCATCGGGTCCGATGTCGATCCTCTCGCCGGAATAGTTCGCCACCGGAAACTTCACATAGATCGCCGGGCTCTCGATCTCCTCATATTCGACCTCGGCCTCGGCGAGCGCGGTCTTCTCCACCACCGACCACATCACCGGCTTGGAGCCGCGATAGAGCAGTCCGTTCATGGCGAATTTCAGCAGCTCCGCGGCGATGGTCGCCTCGGCATCGAAGCTCATCGTGGTGTAGGGATGCTGCCAGTCGCCCTCGACGCCGAGGCGCTTGAACTCCTCGCGCTGCACGTCGAGCCAATGCTCGGCATAGGCGCGGCACTCGCGGCGAAAGGCGATCATGGAGTCGGAATCGGAGAAGTCCGGCTTCTTCTTGCCCTTGGCGCGGTAATTCTCCTCCTCGACCTTCCACTCGATGGGGAGGCCGTGACAGTCCCAGCCGGGCACGTAATTGGCGTCCTTGCCCATCATCGATTGCGAGCGGACGATCACGTCTTTCAGGATCTTGTTGAGGCCGGTGCCGATATGGATGTTGCCGTTGGCGTAAGGCGGACCGTCGTGCAGGATGAATTTCTCCCGGTGCCTCGCCTCCTGGCGCAAGCGCTCGTAAAGCCCGAGCTTGGCCCACCGCTTCAGGAGCTCAGGCTCGCGCTCAGGCAGGCCGGCCTTCATGGGAAAGTCGGTCTCGGGCAAAAAGAGCGTCTCGCTCCAATCGCGGGTGCCTTCCGGCGCAGGCTTGGTCTTGGTCTTGTCCATAAGGCTCTGAAATTCCCGCGCCGCTCGAACTCTTGAGCCCGCGTTCTAGCAATGGGGATGACTACAATCCAGCGGAAGCGCCCAAGGGAAAGCGGCGCATCGGGTCGTTCGATTCGACGCCTGAGAGGACGGCGCGAGCCTTCTCACAGTCTTGGCGCATGGTTTCGGCAAGGGAAGCGCCATCGGGGAAGGCTTTATCGTCGCGGATCTTGGCGATGAACTCGATCTCGACCTCTTTGCCGTAGAGGTCGCCATCGAAATCGAGCAGATAGGCCTCGAACATCGGAACGCCACCGCCGAAGGTGGGGCTCGCCCCGACATAGCCCGCGGCGGGATAGCGGCGGCCATTGTGGATGACGCGCATGGCGTAGATGCCGTAGCCGACATCTTGACCAGGCTTCAGCGCCAGATTGATGGTGGGGAAGCCGAGATTCTTGCCACGACCGTGGCCTTTCTCGACGACGCCTTTGACCCGCCACCAATAGCCGAGTTCCTCGGCGGCTTCGCGAACCTCGCCGAGACGGAGATGCTCTCTGATGTCGCGGGAGGCAAACACCTCGCCGTCTTCCTCCACCGGCTCGACGATGTCGACGCCGAACCCGAGTTTCTTGCCTTCGGCCTGGAGCGTGGTCGGCGTGCCGCTGCGTCCCTTGCCATAGGCAAAGTCGTAGCCGACCAAAATCGCCGAGGCGCCGAGGCCGTCCGCAAGCACTTCCTTGGCGAAGTCGTCGGCGCTTAACGAGGCGAGCTCCCGATCGAAGGGAATGACGAAGGTCTGATCGAGACCGAGCTCAGCCAGGAGTTCCAGCTTCAACGGCAGCGGCGTCAGGTCGAAGAACGGCGTTTCCGGCGCGAAGTAGACGCGCGGATGCGGCTCGAAAATGATGGCGCCCGCGCGCACTCCTTGCTCTTTGGCTCGCGCTTGCGCGCGGCCGAGCACCGCCTGATGGCCGCGATGGACGCCATCGAAATTTCCGATCGCCAGCACGGCGCCCTTGAGCTTGTCAGGTACGCCACGCCAGCCCCTATGGATTTCCATGGCGCATCCTTCGACCGTCTTGCCGGCTACGGCCGGTATGGAAGCACCAGTCTAACTGGCTTTGCGGGATACCATCATCACCGCCTCGCCTTCGAGCACCGGCTTGCCGTTGACCTGACAGTCGCAGGCGAGCACGGCACGGCCTTTGTCGGGATCGAGGCTGGTCACCTTGCAAGTGGCCACCACTTCGTCGCCGATATAGACGGGCGCGCGGAATTTGAGACTCTGGGACAGATAGATGCAGCCGGGCCCGGGAAGCTTGGTGCCGAGCACGGTGGAGAACAGGGCGCCGGTGAGAAAGCCGTGTGCGATCCGCTTCTTGAAGATGGTGCCGGCGGCAAACGCATCGTTCAAGTGGACCGGGTTGGTGTCGCCTGAGAGCTCGGCAAAGGCCAGAACATCCTCGTTGGTGATCTTTTTGGAGTAGCTGGCCTCCATGCCCACGGCCAAATCCTCGAAATAGTAACCATGGCCCATGGTGCCGTTACCGTTATTGCTCATTCCGCTTATCCCCGCTGGTTCGTTGTTAGTTTCCCCGGGAAAATAGCGAAGCCTCTGTTGCACTGCAATATGGCGGTATCGCAGGGTTGAGGAATCGGCTTAACGCTCCATTCACGGCCTAACTCTAAGCTCTGCCTATCGATTCAGGCCTCAACCTACTGAAAAAGCACCAAGGCCGGGGCGAATAACAGAGGAGGCGCTGCGCGGGCCCCGACTGTGTGGCTGCGGCGTGAAGGAATTAATGGCCGTCAATTACAGCATGCCGGTTTTGGTGGTCGACGATTACAAGACCATGATCCGGATCATCCGGAATCTTCTGAAGCAGCTCGGCTTCGTCAATGTCGACGAGGCAGGCGACGGCAGTGCGGCGCTCAACATGATGCGTCAGAAGAATTATGGGCTCGTGATCTCCGACTGGAACATGGAGCCAATGACGGGCTTCGAACTGTTGCGCGAGGTGCGCGCCGACGATCAGCTGTCGCGCACTCCGTTCATCATGGTGACGGCAGAGTCGAAGACAGAGAACGTGATCGCGGCCAAGAAGGCGGGCGTGAACAATTACATCGTCAAGCCGTTCAACGCGGCCACGCTCAAGGCCAAGATCGATGCAGTGTTTGGTGAGTAGCGCTGATGTGTAAAGGACGCCGGTATATCTTACGCCGCGCCGGCATCGGTGTGAGAATGCGACCCGTCGTTGCGACGACGGCCGAACGGCGTCGCGGCGGGCAGGCGCTGGACACAGAGATTGCGCTGCTCGCATCGGCACTGAACCAGTTGGCCGATATCCGTAACACCGCCGAACAGGCTGCCGGCAACATCATCGCGTCTGCTGAGCGGCTGTTGGAGTCGCCTGCGGGTTCCGCCAAGGAACATTCCGAGGAAGCCGCGCTGAGCATCATGACGGCTTGCGGCTTTCACGATCTCGTCGGCCAGCGCGCCGCGACGATCACCGAGACGATCGACAAGATCATCGCCGCGCGACTGCAGCGTACCGAGCGGGCGCGGAAAGAGAAAGCGCCACGCGAGAAGCGGAAAGCAGCCTTGATGCTAAGCGGTCCTGGCAAGTCGGATCAGGCGCGCATCGACGCCGTGTTCGCCGACGCTTAGATCTCTACCAAACCAGACGTTCCAATGCGGCGAGCGGAGGCTTCCGCCCCGCAAACAACGCCGCGACCGCGTCCCGGTGGAAACCATTTTCCTGCGAATTGTCGATATGCAAACCGCTGGCGATGAACACGGCATCGAGGCCGACGCCTGCGGCGCCTTCCATGTCGGTCATGATACCGTCGCCGATCGCCAACACCTCTTCTAGCGCGACCTCCCTGCCCGCAAGTTTGCTCGCCGCCTCGAAAGCCAGCGCGTAGACCGGCGCGTAGGGCTTACCGGCATAGATCACGCTGCCGCCGTCGGCCGCATAACGATCGGCAAGGGCGCCCGCGCAATAGATCAACTGTTTGCCGCGCTCGACCATGCGATCTGGATTGGCGCAAATCATGGGCAGGCCACGCTTGGCGAGGTCCTTCAAGAGACGGTCGTAGTCTTCAGGCGTCTCGGTTTCGTCGTCGAACAGGCCCGTGCACACAATGATCTGGGCTTGCTCGGGCTCGGTGAGACTCAGCTTGAGGCCGGAGAAGATCGGACGGTCGCGCTCTGGGCCTAAGTGAAACACCCGGGCGCCGCTTCGTTTCTCCAGTTCGTAGCGGGTGAGGTCGCCAGAGGTGACTGTTGCATCGTAGGCGTCGTCCGGCACGCCCAAGGACAGAAGCTGGGCCTGCACTTCACGGCTGGGCCGCGGCGAGTTCGACAGCAACACGACGATGCCGGCTTGCTCGCGGAAGGCCTTGGTTGCTTCCACCGCGCTGCGGGTGCGCGCGCAAGCCATCGTGCATCACGCCCCAAATATCGACGAGCCATACTTTGTAGTTCGCGCCGATCTCCGCGATGGACGGAAGCACAGGGATTTCTGGTTGAGCGACGGTCATGGTGCTCGGGCTAGAGGCTTACACTTCGAGGGTCAAGCGGCCAGGAATTCCGACGCCTTGAACAAAGAACGGAAAGGAATGTGCTCGGCGGCATAGAGCGCGCCGGCGCCCTCGCCGCGATCGAGAATGGAGAGAACAAGCGTGACATTGCCGCCGGCCTGACGCGCGGCTTGGACCGCGAGCAACGCGGAGCCGCCGGAGGTGGTCACGTCCTCCAGAATCACCACATCCTTGCCTTCGATGCTGGCGCCCTCGATCAGCTTCTTGGTGCCGTGATCCTTCACCGCTTTCCGCACCACGAATCCGGTGAGGTGCCGGCCAAAGTCCGGGCTCTTCATCACCACGGGGCCGATCATCGGAACGGCGCCCAATTCGATGCCGCCGACGCAATCGGCCTTCACATCTTTGAGCTCGTGCAGGATCAGCTCGGCCAGCAGCCCGGCGCCGACGGCGTCGAGCATGGTCGGCTTGGTGTCGAAGTAGTAGTCGCTCTGCCTCCCCGAGGCGAGCGTCACCCGCCCCCGGCGAAACGACAGTGTTTTCAGCAGCTCGAACAGCTTCGCGCGCAATTCGGTTTTATTCGGCTCTCGGTCCATGCCATCCCTCGTTCACCCCAAGCGCGATGCTTATACAAGCAGGCGCGAGCCCCAGCCAGTGGGTCGCTTCCCTTCCTCGATTTCTTAACTGAAGATCACCGCATTGGATCGGGTTGTCGGATAATTGCGCATTCCGCTCTGACCGTTCCTGAACAGGTGAGATGTACATTCCCGAGTCACAACGCCGCTTGAGCCAAGCGATGCTCGCTTTGGTTCGCGATGCGGCCGGGAGATTGGATCATGACCAGATCATTCGTCAGAAGCGCGATGTTCGTGCTCTCCGTTTTGGCATTTGGCGCAACCGCCGAAGCCGCTTCACCCTCTTCGCTTCCGGGCACGAGCGTCGTGCTGCAGGTCGGCGACCGTGATAGCTATTACCGTCCGGACGTGAATGCCTACGGCCCGACGATATTGCATGAGGACGACAGCTATTTATGACCCCGACACTGCCGGGGCAGACGAGATCCAGGAATTACAGCGCGCGTTCCCGCAGACCAACTGGCCGCCCAGCATGCGCTATTACGAACGTCCATAGAGGGAGGAAAACATGACTCGTATTTTGCTGGCGCTGTGCGCGCTGGGATTTATTGGTGTTGCCGGGGTGGCCAATGCGGCCTCGCCGGTTCCGGAGCTGCGCCTGGCGCCGATCGCCATTCCGGTGGTCGACGAAGGCACCGCGATCGAAGAGGAAGAGCGTCCCAACGAGGTGGCACCGGGTTACGAGGAGAAGGGCGAGCCTGCCGGCAAGGCAGCTGAGCCGAAATCCGACACCGGTGACGACGAGCTGGATGAAGTCGAGCGCGAGTTCCCCACCGAGAAATTGCCCCCGAGCGATAAGTAAGATTTGGGCAACGCGGCCTGAGTTCGCTCAGGCCGCGTTGGTCTCGTCCAGGCCGCGCAACAGATCGGAGCCGAACGGCTTCGGCGCTGCGAGCCCGTGACCTTGCGCAAGCTCGACACCGAAATTCTTGAGACGATCCAGGCTCGAGGCATCTTCCAGCCGCTCGACAACGAGGGTGAGGCCGAACGCCTCCAGCTCGCGCTTCAGCTGCCGAGCGCTGATGCCGGCCTCGTCCATGCCGTCGAGCAAGGCGGCCGGAATTTTCACGAAGCGGAAGTAATTGTCGCGAAGGCCCGCATAATCGATGTCGAGGTCGGCGACATGGTTGAGCGAGAAGCGAAAGCCGAGCCGGCCCAGCGCATTGAGGTTCTCAAGTCCGTTCGGCGAGAGCGCGAGCAGCGACTTCTCGGCGAACTCGAAATATAGGCTGTCGCTGAGGGCGCTATTCTCCTCCATGAACTCGATCAGTTCAGGGTAGAATTCCGAGTCGAGCAGCGACTGAGTGGAAAGATTGCAGAACACGCCCTCGACGCTGTCGGGGCCGAGCCGGCGTAAGAGCTGCACGCTCTTCACCAGCATCATGTTATCGACCTGAGGCATCACGCCCTCGGCCTCGGCGATCGGGATGAAATCCTCGGGCGGAATCAGTTGATCGTCTGCGGTACGGAGCCGGGTCAGCGCCTCCAGATAACGCACCTTGCGGGTGAGAAGATCGAAGACGGGCTGGAGATGAAGCTCGATGCTGCGCTCCTTGATCGCTTCCAACACGGCGGCGCGAGTCGATCGCTGCGGCCTCGCTGGTTTCCTCCGCTTGCTCGAAATCGTCCTCGAGAACCAGAGCTTCCGTCAGCACCAAGGTCTCGGTCACCAGAACCGGCGATTCCTCCTCGACGACGTCATCAGTCGCATCGTTGAGTTCGATCACCTGAAGGACATCCACGGCCTCATCGATTTGGGCCTCGCCGGGAATTGGCGGCAACGCGGTCTGGGCCCGATAGGCTTCACCCGAGCTCGGCTGCCCGCCGGCTGCCGCTGCGGTCGTCAAATCGCGTGACAGCTGTTTGAAGAGACCTTCGAGCAACCTGAGCTCGCTTGAAATCCTATCGCGCTGCGCTCTCGCTTCGCCCTCGAGATCGATGCGAAGCGCGTCGAGGCGCGCGTGCAAATTCTCGAAATCGGAGGAGAGGCGATCGAGCCGCTCCGAGCCTTCCTCGCTGCCATCGCGGTTCACCATGGCCTGGTCGAGACGCTCGACGCGATCGGTCAACAGATCGAGCCGCGCCACGTCGTCCTCGACTTGGTCGATACGCTGCAGATCCGAATCGAGGATGAGGACCGCCTCTTCGAGTTGATCGATGCGGCCCGAGACGATGCCCGAGCGCGCGGTGCGCGTGAGGGCGAAATGCGCGGACGCCATGACCATAAAGAGTGCCGCGCCGGCGACGGCGCCAGGCACGGTATCGATGCCGGAATTAACGATCAGGCCGGCGGCAAAGGCCGCCGCGGTAATCGCCATGGCAACGATAACAATGATATCGAGCAGAGCGAGGCCTGGGGCCCGGCTTAACGTCCTTGCCATATCGCTTTAACGCGTAACGCGCCCCCTCTTCCGCAAGCCAAGATTGCGACGCGAAAACCCCTTTGGCAACAGCCGACTACGTAGTGCCGCCTAGCCTTGATAGCAGTGACAGAGATTTACGCCAAGATCGCGGCTCGATCGGCCGGACCGCCAAAGCCGCCCAAGACGGGCGTTTCAGCCGCACTTTTCCTGATTAAATCTTGACAGACGACGATCGTGACTTTATCTCCTGGGCCACCACTAGCACTCTGATTTGATGAGTGCCAATGCGGAAGAACCCTTTATTTCTCAGCAAAATTTTCGGAGGAAGACCATGAAGTTTCGTCCGCTCCATGATCGCGTCGTCGTCAAACGGCTCGAGGAGGAGCAAAAGACCAAAGGCGGCATCATCATTCCAGACACCGCGGCGGAGAAGCCCCAGACCGGCAAAGTCGTCTCAGTCGGCCCAGGCGCCCGCGGCGAAGACGGCAAGCTCATCCCTCTCGGGGTCAAGGCCGGCGACAAGGTGCTGTTCGGCAAATGGTCGGGCACCGAGGTCAAGATCGATGGCGACGAGCTCCTGATCATGAAGGAGAGCGACATCATGGGAGTGCTCTCCTAGGAGAACACTCGTCATCCTGAGGCGCTCGCACAGAAGTTGCGAGCCTCGAAGGTGGACATTCGATCAATAGCGCACCCTTCGACGCTCGGACGCAAAAAGCGTCCTCGCTCCTCAGGGTGACGGAGCAAGAGACAGAACGGAGAAAACTCAATGGCAGCCAAAGACGTAAGATTTGCCGCCGATGCGCGCGAGCGCATGATGCGCGGCGTCGATATCCTGGCCAATGCGGTCAAGATCACGCTCGGACCCAAGGGCCGCAACGTCATCCTGGAGAAATCGTTCGGCGCGCCGCGCTCGACCAAGGACGGCGTGACGGTCGCCAAGGAGATCGAGCTCGAGGATAAGTTCGAGAATATGGGCGCGCAGATGCTGCGCGAGGTGGCCTCGAAGACCAACGACACCGCCGGCGACGGCACCACGACGGCGACGCTGCTTGCTCAAGCGATCGTGCGCGAAGGCCTGAAGTCGGTCGCGGCCGGCATGAACCCGATGGATCTCAAGCGCGGCATCGACAAGGCCGTGCTCGAGGTGGTCGAGGATATCCGCAAGCGGGCGAAGAAGGTGAGCGGCAATGCGGAGATCGCGCAGGTCGGCACCATCTCCGCCAATGGCGACAAGACGATCGGCGACATGATCGCCAAGGCCATGCAGAAAGTCGGCAATGAGGGCGTCATTACGGTCGAGGAGGCAAAGAGCCTCGACAGCGAGCTCGAAGTGGTCGAGGGCATGCAGTTCGACCGCGGCTACATCTCCCCCTATTTCATCACCAATGCCGAGAAGATGGTGGCCGAGCTCGAGAACCCTTACATCCTCATTTACGAAAAGAAGCTTTCCGGCTTGCAGGCGATCCTGCCGCTGCTCGAGCAGGTGGTGCAGTCGGGCCGTCCGCTGCTGGTCATCGCCGAGGATGTCGAGGGTGAGGCCTTGGCCACGCTCGTCGTCAACAAGCTGCGCGGCGGGTTGAAGGTCGCCGCCGTCAAAGCACCAGGCTTCGGCGACCGCCGCAAGGCCATGTTGCAGGACATCGCGGTGCTCACCGGCGGCGAGACGATCTCCGAAGATCTCGGTATCAAACTCGAGAACGTCACCGTGCAAATGCTGGGCAAGGCCAAGCGCGTGACCATCACCAAGGATGACACCACGATCGTCAGCGGCGCCGGCAAGAAGCCCGATATCGAGGCCCGCGTCGGCCAGATCAAGCAGCAGATCGAGGACACGACCTCGGACTACGACAAGGAGAAGCTGCAAGAGCGTCTCGCCAAGCTCTCCGGCGGCGTGGCCGTGATCAAGGTCGGCGGCGCCACCGAGGTCGAGGTCAAGGAGAAGAAGGATCGCGTCGACGACGCGCTGAACGCGACCCGCGCCGCGGTCGAGGAAGGCATCGTGCCTGGTGGTGGCGTGGCTCTGCTCTGGGCGTCGAAGTCCATCAAGGCCAAGGGTCAGAACGAAGACCAGGAGGCCGGCATCAATATCGTGCGCCGGGCGTTGCAGGCGCCGATCCGCCAGATCGCGGAGAACGCAGGCGTCGAGGGCTCCATCGTGGTCGGCAAGGTGCTCGACCATAAATCCCCGACCTACGGCTACGACGCTCAGAACAACGAATATGGCGATATGGTCGCCAAGGGCATCATCGACCCCGCCAAGGTCGTGCGCACGGCGCTGCAAGACGCAGCCTCGGTCGCAGGGCTCCTCGTCACCACCGAGGCCGGCGTCGCCGAAGCGCCGAAGAAGGCAGAGGGCGGCCACGCCCACATGCCGGGCGGCGGCATGGGCGGCATGGACATGATGTAAGCGTCGCGTCCGCGTTCGTAGTTGAGTTAGAAGGGCCGCTCCTCGGAGCGGCCCTTTTCTTGCGAAGGCGGATGCAGGATCAGAGGATGAAATCGTCCTTCACCAGCGCCATGAGGCTGTGCACCTCGATCTGGAAATCGGCCTTGCCGTTGCCGTTGATGTCGCCGGACGACCAGGAAGAAGGTGACCCTTGTCTACGACGCGCAGCTCGCCCACCTTGTGGTGGAACTTTGAGTCGCCGATGAATTTGAAGGCCTGATTGCCGTCGGCCGGCTTGGCGTCGATGCTGGAAAGGTCGATCTGGTCGAACTCCGCGCCGAAGCCGCTGAAATCGGTGATCACGTCGCGGCTGGCGCCCTTCTTGCGTCGGTCTTGACGTTGAACTTGAAGCGGTCGGCGCCGAGGCCTCGGTCAGGTGTCGAGGCCTACCGCCGATCAGAATGTCATGCCTCCGGCCATCCAACATTCGTTGCCACGAGACCGAAGCGTCGCCGTTGGCAAGGAGATGATTGCGTTCCGGTGCCACCCGAACGCTGACGGTCAGTTGCGGTGTCGGTGACGTCGAGATAGGTGAAGATGTCGTCGACGTGGTCCGGCGGCGAACGGATGATTATCGTTCGTGACATAAGGTAGCTACAGTTGGCTTAGCGTCACCGCCGGATGCGCCGGCGAAAGCTGCCGAGATTGACCACTACGACCGCTGCCCGGGATCCCGAGACGCGGAGCTCATCAGATCGGTATCGATGTCGGCGACCGCCAACAGCATCGCCAACAATAACGTTGCCCGCAGATGGTGCCGTATTCATTGATCGCGGCCGTGTCGTCATTGGCGACAGGCGCGCGCGTTCGGTGGATTGACGCCGATATTGATCGTATCTGTGTCTGCCCCGCCTTCGCCGTCAGTGGTCTCGATGGTCACTGAAGCTGGTCCCAGATAATCCTGTATCGGGCGTAAATATCAGCCCATCGAGGGCGGCATTGATATCCGCCAGGCTTCCGGAGAAGCTCATCGTGATATCGCCGGCACCGGTCACCTCGAAAGCTCAAGCCAGCATCGCCGCCAAGCCGAGGAGGCCGTTCGGCGCCAAGGGCGCCGGTGAGGGCCTTCGTCGAATGGAATCGATTTCATGCCGTCGATGAACGGTTGACCGCCTTGGTCGGTAGGGAAGCCGTTGATGGCGCCATCGTTGGTGCCGCAGGATGCCGATATCTCGAGATTTTCGGACAGCGCGTAGCCGTCGAAGGTCGGTGACAGGTAGATCGGTTTCGCCGGCCTGGCCCGCGACAGACTTGTGTCATGGCATTATTGTCGACGTGTAGTAATCGGTACCGGGAGCCATACGATGTCGTCGGCGCCGAAGCCGCCCGTCCTACGTAGTCGTTGCCGGCTAGTGTCCAGCCACGTCGCCATAGAGGTCGTCGTGTCGCCGCCGCCGATCGCTGAGCAGCGTATCGTTACGTCGTCGATGCCGACGATCGGGGTCGCCGATGCCGTCGATTCCGCCTCGACCAGCGGTAGCGGGTCGCCGGATTGGTAACGTGATGACCGGATCGAGATTGTCGACCGAGAGGGTGTTGGAGATGCCATCAATGGCAGCTTGCACCGAGCCGGTCTGGCTGCCGGGAGTTGCGAGGTCAACTGCTCCAAGGCATAGTTTACGTCGTCGGTAATGACCGTCGGCTCACCCGAGATCGAAGCTGCCCGGGGCCGACATTCCGGGAAGGCTGACGTGATGCCGAGATCCAGCCCGGCCAGACGGTATCGCAACGGTCATCGGGTCCGTCGGCTACCGAGATAGGTTTGTACGTCCGAAAGTCGTGTCCGCCTCGAAATTGACGTCGTAGCACCCAATCGATGAGAAAGCATCGATGGCGGCCGAGACGGTGACGCGATCCTGGCTATACAGCTGGAACGCGGCGTTGAAGGCCGCGTCCTGGGTCGCTTGCGCTCGGTATCGCCCGCAAGCACGGCGCCTTGATAACGCTGGGCCGCGGTGAGCATCTCGGCACAGTCTTGCAGAAGTGCGTAGGAACTGGCGACGAGAGCATTGGCTTCTGGGCTCGCGCCAGGGATGTCCGGGAAGCTCCAAGCGGGCGCGGTATAAATCTCGTCATAAGCGGCATCAGCCGATTCCAGCCGATCGCTCCACCAAAATCGCGCTTTGTCGAAATCGGACAAGGAGAGCGCCATCGCCAGGTGTCCGTTGCGTGTCGGATTGTCCGTGCCGTATGCCGCTGGCTGAAAAGGTTGATAGCGACGTTCACGTCGCCGAGCGCGGTGGCAATGAGGCGGCGAGTTCGTGCCCATCAGCGTGATCAGGTTTGATATTTGTAGCGCATAGACGTTGCTGAGCGCCGCGAAGCCCAATCCGAAGCTGTTGAGTCCGATGGTGGCGGCGTCAAACTATCGGAGGGCTGCGCGACCTGCTCGGGTTGCGACAGCGTCCCACGCGCGGGATTGTCGACGTCAGTTGATGTCGGCGATCTCCGGTCGCTTCGTCGACAACAGGTACGATGTTCCAGACGATGCCACTCAGCAAGCGAGGCGTGCCGGATGCGAACTCTTGATCCTCAGGGTCGGGTATGTGAGGTATGATGTGATCGAAGGGGCAACCCAGTGTGCCTGCTGAACATCGCTGAAGCTGAACGAGCCCTGGCGATAGAGAAAATCAGGCCGGTGCCTTGCCTCAGCCAGATCCAGTAGTGCCACCGGTGAACTGCGAGAGTTCGCGCCATTCCAAGGACGGTAGGTGGCCATGACGGGGAGGTCCGCGCCGCCAAGCAAGCCGGACGCGTCGCGAAGCTGAACTGATGTATCCCAGCAGCGAGTCCGTAGCGCGCTTCGAACGTCTCAATGTCGTTAGCAGAGGGTCAGATTGACTGAAGGCCATCAGATCCCTCTTGCAGCTCGTTCGAGCCATGCAGCGCTGCCGAGGATTCAGAGGCCGCTCGACGTTGGAAATGCGTCGCACTTCGGCGTCTAACTGGAAAAGGTCCGGCGCCGGCCGAGGAGTGCAGCCTCAAGGCTAGCATCGACCAGCTGAGTAAAGCGAGGGTAAGGCAGCGCCCTCACATGCCTGAAAATGCCGGTTGCTTCTTGAGAATTGGCGTGGAACCAAGGGTTTGCGCCTGGAGGCCCAGTGCGGATTACGCAATCGTAATTTTCCACGGAATCGTTCTCACCCTATCGTCCGGCCCCGACCTTAATGCGCAAAACATCTGTCAAAGCGGGCGGGAGGCGGGACTGAATGTCAAATTTTCGGAACTCGGCGAAGGAGTTCGCCCGCATCGCCTTCCCCTATTTCAAGGGCGAGGATCGCGTCGCGGGGTGGCTTTTGCTCGGGGCTGTGATCGGTCTCCAGCTGTTCCAGGTCTGGCTCGAAGTGCAATTCAACGAATGGAACCGGCTGTTTTACGACGCCATCCAGAATAAGGATTGGGACACGTTCATCAGCCAGCTTCTGCTCGGCGGGCTGACACAGGGCGATTTTGGTCGCCTCGGTTTCACCGCACTTGCCACCTTCTTCATCTTGAGCGCCGTCTATCAGATCTATCTGCAGCAATGGCTGCAGATCAGATGGCGAACCTGGCTCACCGACCGTTATCTCGGACGCTGGCTCGGCAACAACACGCATTACCGCATGCGGCTGAAGGGCGACGAAGTCGACAACCCCGATCAGCGCATCGCCGACGATGTGCGGCTGTTCGTCTACAGCACGCTCGATATCGGCATCTCGTTGCTAGGCTCGGTGGTGACGCTGGTCTCGTTCATCGTCATCCTGTGGATGCTGTCGTCCGACACGCCGCTGATGATCGGGTCCGCGACCTATCACATTCCCGGATTCTTGGTTTGGGCCGCGCTGATCTATGCGGTGCTCGGAACCGCGGTCACCCATCTCGTGGGTCGTCCGCTGGTCAAACTCAATTTCGACCGGCAACGCTACGAAGCCGATTTCCGCTACTCGCTGATCCGCCTTCGCGAGAATGCCGAGGAGGTGACGCTGCTCTCCGGCGAGCGTGCCGAAGAAGAGCGGCTCAATCAGCGCTTCGGGCGCGTCATTACCAATTGGCGCGAGATCATGAGCCGCACCAAGAAATTGACATTCCTCACCGCGACCTACCGGCAGGCTGCCGTGATTTTTCCCGTTCGTCGTGGTGAGCCCGGTCTATTTCTTCTCCACCTTGAAGCTTGGCGGACTGATGCAGATCGCTTCGGCTTTCGGGCAGGTACAGTCGGCGCTCTCGTTCTTCGTCTCGGCCTATAGCAGCATCGCCGAATGGAAGGCCGTGCTCGACCGTCTCGCCGGGTTCGAGAGCTCGCTCGAGTGGGCAAAGTCGCTCGACGCGACGGCGCCGCAACTGAAGAACACGGCAGGAAAGGAATTTACTGTCGATCGTCTCGCCGTCGGCCTTCCCGCGGGAAAAGAGATCGTTCGCGTCGCGGGGTTATCGATCGCGCCCGGAGACCGCGTGCTGGTGAGCGGACCTTCGGGCTCGGGCAAGACGAGCCTGTTCCGCGCCTTTGGCGGCGTGTGGCCGTTCGGGGAAGGCTCGATCGACGTGCCGGAAGGCGCGCGGCTGCTGGTGTTGCCGCAGCGGCCTTATCTGCCTTTGGGCAGTTTGCGCGGCGCGCTCGCCTATCCCGGGCCCGAGGACGCGTTCTCCTTGGATCAGATCACAGAAGTGCTCAAGTCTGTCGGGCTTGGAGAGCTTGAGGGACGGCTCGACGAAACGGCCTATTGGGCGGACCAACTCTCGGGCGGGGAGCAGCAGCGGCTTTCGATCGCACGCGCGCTGTTGCAGAAGCCGGACTGGCTGTTTCTCGACGAGGCGACATCCGCGCTCGACGAGAAGTCGGAGGCGGAACTCTACAAGCTGCTGCTCAAGCGGTTACCGAAATCGGCAATCGTCTCGATCGGCCATCGCTCGAGCCTCAACGTTTTCCACGACCGCTTCTTTACGCTTGAGCCGCATGAAGAGGGCCATTACGGCCTGACGGAAACCAAACGCGGACGCGATCGGAAAACGAAGGATGCGGTAGACGTAAGCCCGGCGTGATGTCGCCGCTCGGCAACTACCGGCCCTTCATTTCGCAGCCGCTCGCCGATTTGAGGCGATTGGGCTTGTCCCAATCGTTGGTCGGAAGCTTGTCGAAGGGCGGCGCGAAGCTCTGCTTCGCCATGGCAAAGCCTGTCGGCGTGGATGAGCCGCCGGCGAAATCGACGATCCAGAAATAATCGTAATTCTCGCTCGACCAGGTCGCGGGCACGTCTTTCAGCTCGTCGAGCTTCAAGAGTTGGCGCAACGTAATTTTCTGACCCGGGAAGGCTGCTTCAAGTTTCGCATTGGCGATGTGCTTGTGCTCCCAGACCATGACCACAGTCTTGCCGTTGAGGTTCGGGTCGGCCATCAGCGCCTGGACTGCTTCTTCGGTCCGAACATTAAGCGATTTGGTCGAGAGTTCATTCTTCTTCCCCTCCTGCGGCACTACCGAAAACAACGTGATCGGCATCTTCCAGCTCTCTGCCGCAGGCGAAGCGAGTTCAAGCGTGTGCAGAGTGATGGCGTAGAACGCGGCAGGCTGCTCGCCGGAGGCGAACAAGGAATTCTTGGAATCGCGACCGAGGAAATTGGCGGCGAGCGCCTTGGCGCGCTGCTGGCCTACGCCGCAAAGTTTCCACTCATCGGCCTTTTCGCCGTGGCGCAAGATGATGATGCGGGACGGCGTGGCGAGGCTCGCGCCGACCGAGGCGACGATGACAAGAAAAGCAAGCAGGCAACGGATCATATTTATGCGTTCCCCGAGAGCGGAAATGGACGCACGAAAGGCGACTTTTTTCACGCACACTCTAGGTCATCACTATGCTCGCCGCGAAAGGCCGGAATGTGACCGTCGGTGACGCCGCTTCAGGCTGGCGGAACTTTGGACAGACGCTGCACGATCTCATCGCGAAGCTGCACGCTCTCAGGCTTCCAGCTCGCGCGCCGCGCGCCAATCAGGTGGGCCTGGGATCGCAAAATCAGCCCATCCTCCAATAATTTCAAATGATTGGCGCGGAGCGTGGTGCCGGTCGTGGTGATGTCGACGATCAGCTCGGCGGTGCCTGCGGCCGGCGTTGCTTCCGTCGCGCCAACGCTCTCGACGATGCGATAGCCGGCAACGCCATGGGCGGCGAAGAAGCGCCGGGTCAGGTTCATATATTTGGTGGCGACGCGAAGCCGCCGGCCATGCTCGCGCATGAACTGAGCGGCGACGTCTTCCAGATCGGCCATGCGTGAAACATCGACCCAGCAATCCGGCACGCCGACGATGACGTCGGCGCGGCCGAAGCCGAGCGGGCGCAGGAATTCGACTGTGCCGTCGACATCGGCAATCGTCTCGCGAACAAGGTCCTCGCCGGTGACACCGAGATGCACGCGCCCCGTTTTCAACTGGTGCACGATCTCGGCGGCGGAGAGATAGGCCACCTCGACATCGTTCAGGCCTTCGAGCGCGCCGCGGTAGCCGCGCTCGTGCCCGAGCTTCTTCAAGGCAAGCCCGGCGCGCTGAAAGGTTTCCGCGGCGGCGTCCTTCAGCCGGCCCTTCGAGGGGATGGCGATGATCAGCGCGGACTTCATCGCGGCGCTCCTTGAATGGCGGCAAGGAGACGCTCGGTGTGGATGGCTGAGCCGACCGCAGGCACTGCCCGAGGGCTGCCGAGATCCGTCAGCAGGCCGTCATAGCGGCCGCCGCCCGCGATGTGCAGCGTCTCGCGGCCGCGTGTCTCGATCTGGAAGACGAGGCCGGAATAATATTCGAGGCTGCGGCCGAACTCGGTGGCGAAGATCGCATTGCTCAGATCGATGCCGTCGCGGGAGAGAAGCTCGAAGCGGCGCGTCTCGGCGGCAAGCGCATTGCCGAGATCGATGCCTGCGCCCTTGGCGATCAAAGCGATGCGGTCGATCGCCTCTTTCGGCTTGGCGGACACAGCGAGGAAATAATCGATCACGGTCGCGACTTCCTTCTTCAAAGGCTGGGCGCGAAGATCGGCGGCGAGATCGAGCAATCGCTCCACGATCTCGGCAAGCGTGCGATTGCCGGCGAGCGGCAGTCCCTTGGTCTCGAGATAATTGGCGACCAGCTCCTCGGCGCGAACCACATCCTCCGTGCCAATGGTGGCGGCGAGCTCGGCGGCGGCCCCCTCCCCGTCGGGACGTTCACCGCGCGCGAGCCTCGCCAGCAGCACATGGAACACCGGCGGGCGCCAGAAATAGTGACGGAGCTTTAAGCGCCAGCGCTCCGGCAGATCGAGCGCATCGAGCAGCGCATAGAACAGACCGATATCGCCGAAGCGAAGGCCGTAGTCCTTGAGGCCGGCACCACGCACCGCCTCCACCGCGAGCAGCACGGTCTCGGCGTCGGCCTTTTCGCGGTCCTCGGCACCGAAGCTCTCGATGCCCGCCTGGCGGAACTCGCGCGGGTGAGCCTGGCTGCCGCCGCCAGGCTGAAAGCGGAAGGCGGGACCGTTATAGCAATAGCGGGCTTCGACCTTGGCATCCGGGTGACGTTCGAGATAAAGCCGCGACACCGGCACGGTGAGGTCTGGCCTGAGGCAAAGCTCCTCGCCGGCCAGATCGTTGAAGACATAGGTGCGGTTCCGGATCGCCTCGCCGACGCGGTCGAGGAAAATATCGGCGGGCTGGATGATGGAAGGCGCAACCGGCTCGTAACCTGCCCGCGTGAACAGGCTGAGCAGGGTCGCGGCTTGCGCTTCCAACGCCTCGAATTCTTTCGCCAATTCAGCGGCCATGGCTCAGCTCTGGTGGCGCGCGAGCACGCGCTTCACCGCCTCGACTAGCTCAGTCTCCTTAACGGCGAATTGCGCTTCGGCCTGCTTCTTCAGATATTCGTCGCGATCCTTGATCGCGGTGATATTGGCGCCGAGGATCAGATCCTTGATGGTGACTTCGCCTTTCGCCTTCTCGTCGCCGCCTTGGATGACGGCGCAAGGCGAGTTGCGCTTGTCGGCATATTTCATCTGCGCCTTCATGCCGGAGTCGCCGAGATAGATTTCGGCGCGAATGCCGGCGGCGCGGAGCGTTTGCGCCATCTTCTGGTAATCGGCCATGCGGTCTTTATCGAGCACGAGGATGACGACAGGGCCTTGCGTCGCTTCCGCGCCGATCTTGCCGAGAGTCTTGAGACCGAACAGGAGACGCGAGACGCCGATGGAGATGCCGGTGGCCGGAACCTTCTCGCCGGTGAAGCGCTCGACGAGACCGTCATAGCGTCCGCCGCTGACGACGGAGCCGAGGCGAATGGGCTGGCCGCGCTCGTCTTTGATGGGAGATGTCAGCTCGGCCTCGAACACGGGGCCGGTGTAATATTCGAGACCACGAACGACGGAGGGGTCGATGCGAATGCGGTCGGCATAGCCGCGCTTTCAATAAGAGCGGCTAGCTGCAGGAGTTCATCACGGCCTTCAATGCCGATTGCTGAAGAGCCAACATACAGCTCCATATTGGCGATGGTTACGGCGTTGGTGACGCCTTGCGCACCCGAAAGCCCAGAGTTCTCGTGCTCCGGTAAAGTTCAGAATGGCGTTGACGGTCTTTGGAGGGAGATTGGCACCTTTCGTAACGTCACCGCTTTCATCCTTGCGACCTTTCCCCAGCAGAGCTGCAACACCTTCCTCTCCCAGGCGATCGAGTTTGTCGATAGCGCGCATTGTTGCGAGATGCTGGCTCTCAGTGACCGCCTTCGTTCTCCATCAGGCCATCCAACACTTTGCGGTTGTTGACCTTCACGACGTACTGACCCTCGCAGGACGCCGAGCGCTTCCAGCGTGTCGGCGGCGAGCATGCAGAGCTCGGCGTCGGCCGCGACCGACGATGCGCCGACCGTGTCGGCGTCGAACTGCGTGAATTGGCGGAAGCGGCCCGGGCCCGGCTTCTCGTTCCGCCACACCGGGCCCGATTGATAGCGGCGGAACGGTTTCGGCAGCGATTGATAATTCTCGGCGACGTAGCGGGCGAGCGGCGCGGTCAGATCATAGCGGAGCGACAGCCATTGCTCGTCGTCGTCCTTGAAGGAGAACACGCCCTCGTTCGGCCGGTCCTGGTCGGGGAGAAATTTGCCGAGCGCGTCGGAATATTCGATGGCCGGCGTATCCAGCGGCTCGAAGCCATAAGATTCGAAGACGCCGCGAATGGTGGCGAGCATGTTCGCGGTCGCGCGAATCTCTTCGGCGCCCGTGTCGAACAGGCCTTTCGGCAGGCGGGCCTCAGGTCGGGCCGGCTCGTCTTTCTTACTCATGGGGGCTAGTTGCTGACTTGGACACCAAAAGTCGTTGCGTTCTAACGCATTGGTGTCGGGCCAGCAAGCTAAGGGGGCTAAGGCTTCGGCTATTTGCCGGGCAATGGTGTCGAAATCATTTCGCGGACCAGCTTGGCCAAGGCCTTGGGGTCATAGGGCTTGTCCACATATTTGGTGATGGTGTCGGGCGCGGTACTCGCCCGCGGGCCGGTCCGGTCGTAGCCGGTCAGAAACAGAGTGCGGATCGGACCATGCCGGCGCCGCGCCTCGGCAACGAGCTCGTGACCGTTCATCCCCGGAAGCCCGATATCGGTCAGCAGCAGCGCGATGTCGGGATTGGCCTCGAGGGTCTTCAAGGCGACGTCGGCACGTGGCGCGCTCAGCACGCGATAGCCTTCGCTTTCGAGCAGATCCATGGTCGCCATGCCGACAAGAAAGTCATCCTCGACATAAAGCACGACAGGCGACGGCCCGTTCTGCGAAGTGCTTGCCGGCGCGGTGGCCGGCAGCTTGCGCGGACTTGGCGGAAGCGCCGGTGCCGGCCGGCAGCAACAGCTCGACCTCAGTCCCTTCGCCCGGAACACTCTTGATTTTCACGTCGCCGCCGGATTGCCGGACGGCGCCATAGACCGTGCTGAGGCCGAGACCGGTTCCCTTGCCAACATCCTTGGTGGTGAAGAACGGCTCCATGGCGTGATCGAGCACATCGGGTGTCATGCCGGTGCCGGTGTCGGAGACGATGATGCAGACATACTCACCCGGCGGGAGAAAGTCATGATGGGCGATGCGCCGCTTCTCGGTCGTGATCTTCAACGTGCCGCCGTCCGGCATGGCGTCGCAACCGTTCAAGACCAAATTGATGATGCTCGTTTGTAGATTGTTCTGCTCTGCGAGGACCCACTTCGCGTCAGGTGAAAATTCCATCTCCACTCTGATATTCTCGTGGCAGCTTCGGCGGATCAGCGCGGCAATCTCCTCAAGCGCATCCTTGACGTTGAACTCAGATGGCTGGATCGGTTGCTTGCGCGCGAAGACGAGCATTTGCCTGACCACAGCCGCGCCATTCCGAGCCGCCTGCACCGCCGCTTCAATCTGACGACGCGGCGCGCCTTGCAGATCAATGCTGCCCTGAACTAGCTGAAGATTGCTGATGATCGCGGTCAGCATGTTGTTGAAGTCGTGCGCGACGCCGCCGCTGAGTTGTCCAAGCGCCTCGAGCTTTTGCGATTGAAGCAATTGCTGTTGGGCCTGCTCCAACGCTTCCTGGGCACGGCGCCTTTCGGTGAGATCGCGCGTGACTTTGGCAAACCCGATCAGCTTGCCCTTGTTGTCCTTGACCGCATCGATGACCACATTGGCCCAGAAGCGGCTGCCGTCGCGGCGCACCCGCCAGCCTTCGGACTCGAACCGGCCTTCTTGCGCGGCGGTGGCGAGACCGCGGGCGGGAAGCCCGCTTTCGAGCGTCCTCAAGACTGTAGAATTTGGAAAAGTGCTGACCGATGATCTCGTTCGCGCTATAGCCCTTGATGCGTTCGGCGCCTCGGTTCCAACTTGTGACGTAGCCGTTTCGGTCCAGCATACAGATGGCGTAGTCGACAACGGCGTCGACGAACAGCCGGAAGCGCGCCTCGCTGTCCAGTCCTTGTGGGGGCGTGCCGCTGAGGGATTCGTCCTTCATTTTACGCGGTTCGGTCCGTTCGATGCCCTGGAGCCAACCAGAATGTATTGACGCTGTTCGCAAACCGATCGTCCTCTTGGGGCACGCTAACTATAAGCCCTAACGCACGAAACGGCTTTGCGTTGCTTACACCCCGGCGGTTGCTATCTCCATAAGAGCCTTGACTGGATGCGCCTTCGTTTTGAGGCTCTCCAAGGCCGCCGGGCATGGGCCTCCGGTGGCCCAATCCAGCAATTCCACGGTGTGGACGATGGGGATGCCGCCGCTCGCCAGCTGGGTCATGCAGCCAATATTGCCGGTGGCGATCACGTCGGGGCGGAGGCTCGCAATATTGGCCAGCTTCCGCTGTTTCAGATCGCCCGCAAGCTCGGGCTCGAGAATGTTGTAGGTGCCCGCCGAGCCGCAGCAGAGATGGCCTTCCGGGACTTCCAGCACGGTAAAGCCCGCTTGCTCGAGCAGCGAGCGAGGCTCGGCCACGGCGCGCTGGCCGTGCTCCAATGAACAGGGGGCGTGATAGGCGACGCGGAGGCTGGTCCACATGATCGGGGTGGTGAGACCGATCTCCTCCATGAACTCGGTGATGTCGCGGGCAAGTTTCGAAATCTCGGCGGCACGGGCGCCATAGCCGCGATCCCGCGCGAGCAGATGGCCGTAATCCTTCAGCATGGTGCCGCAGCCGGAGGCGGTGACCAGGATGGCGTCGATCCTCCCTTCGCGGAGCGCCGCCGACCAGCTGTCGACATTGCGGCGCGCGGTGGTGAGCGCGTCCTGCTCGCGGCCCATGGACTGAGTGAGGCCGCCGCAGCAGGTCTCGTCCTGGAGCACGAGCACGTCGACGCCGTGGCGCTTGAGGAGCCGGATGGCGGAGCGATTGATCGCCGGACGGAGCACCTCTTGCACGCAACCGAGCATCAGGGCGACGCGCTTGATCTTGGTGGGCTCGGTCGAGCGGATCATGCCCTTGCGCTTGCGCAGCTTGAGGCGCGGCGGTCGCGGAGGCACAAGTTGCAGGGCTGCGGCGACGCGCTTCAGTTTGAGCGTTTCGAAAACGCCGCGGAACGGGCGCATCAACCAGCCGAACAGCAGCGCCAAGCGGAAGCGGCGCGGATGCGGGAGAATCTTCGAGAGCATTGACCGCATGAAACGCTGCGGCATCGTCCGGTGTCCGCTCCGCTCGATGCGCGTGCGAGCGAGATCGGACAGATGCATGTAATCGACGCCACTTGGGCAAGTCGTCATGCAGGCATAGCAAGACAGGCAGCGATCCATGTGGAGCGTCGTGACGGCCGTCACCGCGCCTTGCTCGAACATCTCCTTGATCAGGTAGATGCGGCCGCGCGGCGAATCGCGCTCGTCGCCGGTGAGCACATAGGTGGGACAGGTCGCGTTGCAGAAGCCGCAATGAACACAACGGCGCAGCATCGCATCCGCTTCGCTGACGAAGGGATCTTTCAACTGGAGCTCGTTGAAATTGGTCTGCATCGTGGCTCTCTATTTGCGCATGATCTTATCGGAAAACCGGTTCCCACTTTTCCGGATCATGCTCTAAACTCCGGGATACATGCGGCCGGGATTGAGAATACCGGCAGGATCGAACGCAGCCTTGAGGCGCGCGGTCAAGGCCATCAATGACGGCTCCAAAGGTTGAAACACATCCACGCTGGCTCTGGTTGCCGGCTCGGCGCGGATCAGGGTCGCGTGGCCACCGATTTCGGAGAGCGCGCGCCTAATCTCCACGGCGCCTGCATCGGTGGTGAGGTCGGTCTCGAGCCAGATCAAGCCGCCGGCCCAATCGTACATGACGCGAATATCGAGGCTACGCCGGACGGCCGCTACGAGCTTTGCGGCGCGGGAGGGGGCGGTCGAGATGCGCCAAAGCGGGCGCTTCGAGTTCTGGAACGGCTTGAGTTCCCTCGCCTCTTGCCAGAACAGCCGGCTCCTCGCCGTATCGAGCTCGTCGCCCGGCCCATAGGCTGCCAGCTTCTCCCTCAGCCGCGCCATGCGGTAGCGGACCGAGTTTCCGAAATTTTCGATCCTGATGGCCGTCACGGGCGCCAAGCCCCGCGTCAAGCTCAGATCGGAAAAACTGGCTGTCAGCGCCGACTCAAGATGCAAGGCGCCCGACACTTCGAACGGCGTATCGAGGCTCAAAGCCATGGCCTCCAACGCGCTTTGCTCGGTCTGGGCATAGCACAGCAGGGTCCGCACCTCCTTGGCGCGCGGGAGCACTTTCATGGTGACTTCGGTCATGATGCCGAGCGTGCCCCAGGAGCCGGCGAAGGCACGGGCAAGGTCGTAGCCGGTCACGTTCTTCATCACCCGGCCGCCGGATTTGAAGCTCTCGCCCAGACCGTTGATGGCCTTGATGCCCAAAATGTGGTCGCGGGCGGCACCGGCACGGATGCGGCGGCTGCCGGAAATATTGGTGGCAAAAACCCCGCCGATCGACGCCTGCTCGGACCCGCTGCCAAGAACCGCCCCGACATCGACCGGCTCGAAGGCAAGCTCCTGGTCGTGATCGGTCAGCACTTGCTCGATCTCGGCAAGCGGCGTGCCGCTTTGGGCGGACAGCACGAGCTCGGTCGGCTCATAGAGCGTGATGCCGGAAAGCCCCTCGGTGCTGACCACGCCGCCAGCTTGCACCGCGCGGCCAACCTCGTGTTTGGAGCCGCGCCCCCTCACCTCGAACGGCGTCTTGGCGCTCGCGGCGCCGGCGACGAGATCGCTCAGCTCCTCCGGAGAATTCGGCGAGCGGAAACCAAAGCGAATGCTCACTGCGGGGGTCCTTCTTCAAGCGGAAAGACTTTGCCCGGATTGAGCAGCGAGAGCGGATCGAACGCCGCGCGCACGCGTTTCTGCTGCGCAAGATCGAGCGGTGAAAATTGCAGCGGCATCAGATCGCGCTTCTCGATGCCGACGCCATGTTCGCCGGTGAGGCAACCGCCAAGCTCGACGCAGAGCTTCAGGATTTCGGCGCCGCACAGCTCGGCACGCTCAAGCTCGACGGGATCGTTGGCGTTATAAAGAATGAGCGGATGCAGATTGCCGTCGCCGGCGTGGAAAATATTGGCGACGTCGAAATGGTATTGGGTGCAGATGCGCGAGATCTCGCTCAGCGCCTTCGGCAATTTCGAGAGCGGGATCACGCCATCCATGCAGTAATAGTCGGAGATCTGACCGATGGCGCCGAACGCGGCTTTGCGTCCTTTCCAGATCGCAGCGCTCTCCGCCTCGCTCTGGCTGATCTTCATCACCAGCGGACGATAGCGCTCGGCGACTATAGCGATGGTTTCGAGCAGCGCATCGATCTCCTCTTCCGCACCGTCAACCTCGACGATCAGGAGCGCCTCGACATCGAGCGGATAGCCGGCATGAGCGAAATTCTCGCAGACATGGATGGCAGGCCGGTCCATGAATTCGATGGCAACGGGAATGATGCCGGCGGCGATGATGCCGGCAACGCACGCGCCTGCGGCTTCCGCCGAGCCGAAGCCGAGCAGCATCGGCCTCCTGCCTTCAGGCTGCTTGATCAGTTTCACCGTGGCTTCGGTGACGACGCCGAACTGACCTTCGGAGCCGGTGATCAGACTCAAAAAGTCATAACCTTGGGCATCGAGATAGTCGCCGCCGATATCGAGGATCTCGCCGTCCATCAGCACAATGCGGAGACCTTGCAGATTATTCACGGTGACACCGTATTTCAGGCAATGCGCGCCGCCGGCGTTGGTGCCGATATTGCCGGCAAGCGTGCAGGCGAGTTGGCTGGAGGGATCCGGCGCATAGAAGAAGCCTTGGGCTGCGACGGCTTGCGAGATGCCGATATTGGTGATGCCGGTCTCGACGCGGGCGACGCGATTGATGGGATCGACTTCCAGCACGCGGTTCATGCGCGAGATGCCGAGCACGATCGAATCTTGCAACGGAAGAGCGCCGCCGCAGAGCGAGGTGCCGGCGCCACGCGGCACGACCTTGACGCGGTGCTGATGGCAATAGCGCAGGATCTTGCTGACTTCCTCCGTGGTGCTCGGCAGCAGAACGGCCAGCGGCACGCCACGATAGGCGGTCAGCGCGTCGGATTCATAGGTGCGGCGACCTTGCGCGTCGGCGATCAGAAGCGCTTCCGGCACGAGCTTCCGCAAGTCCTTGACGATCTCGTCCCGGCGCGCGAGCACCGACTGATCCGGCTTTGGTAGCTCAATCAAGGACATGCCGCGTTGCCCGTGGGGGCGCGTGTTGGCGCCTCAGCCTTAATAAGGAACGACAGTCTTTCGCATGCGTTTGGTCGCCGGGCAATATAGTACCGTAACCGGCCTTGCCTGGGCCCGGATTAACTCAACAAGCAGAACGCCATAACTGTCCGCTTTGAAGCGATTTCAGGTCTCTGCTAGGAATTTCGGGCGTCGGAAGAACGCTCAAGGATAGGGAGAAATCGAGATGAGGATAGTTCTTAGTCTTGTTGTTGCCGGATTGACTATTACAGCCCTGACCGGTTCAGCGCTTGCCGGAGGCGATGCCGCCAAGGGCAAAGCTGCGTTCGCCAAATGCGCCATCTGCCACCAGGTCGGCCCGGGCGCCAAGACCTTGGTTGGACCGGAGCTAAACGGGATCGTTGGGCGCAAAGCCGCATCGGTCGCCGACTATGCGTCGATGTACTCCGCCGGGACAAAGAAACTGGGCGCCGAAGGCTTCGTTTGGACACCGGAAAACATCGACAAGTGGATTGCCGATCCCAAGGCGATGATTCCGGATTCGCCGATGGCACTCGCCTTCCCCGGCATCCCGGATGCCGCGGAGCGTGCCGACATCATCGCCTATCTGGAAACCCAGAAGTAAGGGCCTACCTTAAGCCCGCCTTCACGGCGCGGCTTGTGGCGCAGTTGCACTTGCGGACTTGGCGCGGAAGGATTCGATGTCGTCGAGCACTTCCCTGAAGAAGGCATCCTGATCGCCCTCTTCCTTGGCGATCTCGATCCACGCCGCGCGGAAGGCGTCCAACGCATCTTGCGGCAATGGCGCGATCCGCACGCCGTCTTTGGCAGCAAGCTCGGCGAGGGCGTCACGCTGGAGCTTGGCGCTGGTGGCGAGCGTGGTGAGCATGCTCGCTTTGCAAGCCGTCTCGATCAGCGCCTGCTGTTCGCCGTTCAGCGCGGCCCACTTCTCCTTGTTGATCAGGAGCTCGAGCACCGTCTCCGGCTGGTGCCAGCCCGGCGCGTAGATCAGCTTGACGTGAGACTGCAAATCCTGGCGGCGATCCGCGGCAGGCGGATAGAGCTCGGCGGCATCGATCTGATGTTTGTCGAAGGCCTCGGTCAAGGTGCCGCCGGGGACGAGCATTGTGGTGGCCCCGGCGCGCGCCATGACGCGTCCGCCGAGACCGAAGATGCGCATGCGCAAGCCTTTGACGTCGTCCTTGATGAGAATCTCCTTGGCAAACCAGCCGGCGGTCTCGGCTCCGCCGAAGGCGCAAGGGATGACGTGGACCTTGTAGCCGCCGTGGTCATACATTTCCTGGTAGAGCTTGAGACCGTTGCCGGCATAGAACCATTCAATATAGCCGGTGGCGTCGAGGCCGAAGGGAAAGCCCGCGAATAGCGAAGCCGCCGACATTTTCGCCGCCCAGAAGCTTGCGGTCGAGAAGCCGGCGTTGACGGTCCCTTGCGAGACCTTCTCCAGAATTTCCTGAGGCTGGGCCACCTCGCCCGGCTGCTTCAAGTCGAGCTCAAGCGTGTCATTCGAGAGCAACTTGATGGCCTTGGCGAGGTCGAGCGCGGGCTCGCCAAACCCCGGCAGATGCGAACCGTAGACCATCGCCGTTACCAGACGGACAGGCTCGGCACGCAAAGCACTGCATTGCGACATCAGGACTATCGCCGCCACGGCATGAGCGATCGGCTTGCGCATTATTGTCCGCCCCAAACAGTTCTTAGAGTGAGATCATTTCGGATTGAATCACGATCTCACTCTAGGTCTTCGTTCTAACGCATGATCCTGTCCGAAAAGTCTGCAACTTTTCGGGATCATGCTCGAGGTTCTCGATTCAGGCGCTCGGTGCTACTCCTCTATCGTCAGCAGGAAGGGTCGAGCAAGGGGACATGACCGAAGTTTTGGTACGCGAGGCTCCGCTTGTCGGCCTGTTCGTGACCTGTCTCGTCGATTTGTTCCGGCCGGCCATTGGCTTCGCCGCGATCAAATTGCTGGAGGATGCTGGCGCGCGAGTCGAAGTCCCCCTCGCCCAGACCTGTTGCGGCCAGCCTGCCTTCAATTCAGGCGACCGGGCCGACGCTCAAGTAATCGCGCGGCAGGTTATCGATGTTTTCGAGGGCTTCGACTATGTGGTGGCGCCATCCGGCTCCTGTGCCGGCATGCTGAAGCTGCATTATCCGGCACTGCTCGCCGACGATCCGGACTTACGCCGAGCGCGCAAAGACGCTCGCTGAAAAGACCTATGAGCTCACCAGATTTCTGGTCGATGTGCTTTATTTGGAGGGGGTCGACGCAAGCTACGCGGCCCGCGTCACCTATCACGATTCTTGCGCGAGCTTGCGGGAGACGGGATCGAGCTGGGCGGCCCGTCGGCTGCTTCAGAGCATCAGAGGCATCGACCTGGTAGTGCTTCCCGATGCAGAGGCCTGCTGCGGCTTTGGCGGCACGTTCTCGGTCAAATATCCCGGCATTTCCTCGGCGATTGCCGAAGCGAAATCGCGGAATATCGCGGCGACTGACGCAAGTTGTGTCGTGTCCTGCGATCTCGGCTGCCTGATGCAGATTGCCGGCAAGCTCTCGCGTGACGGGAAAAAAATCCAGGCCCGCCATATCGCCGAGCTGCTGGCCAACATGATCGAAGCGCCTCCCATCGGCGGGGAGCGGATCTAGATGACGGCGCTCTCATCAGACTTCAAAGCGAATGCCGCGAAGGCTTTGGCAGATACCGAGCTTCAGCGGGCGCTCACCAACGTCAAGCGCGGCTTCGTGCAGAAGCGGGCGGAAGCCAAGGCGAGGCTGCCCGAATTCGACACGCTTCGCGACGAGGCCCGCGCCATCAAGCTGCACACGCTTTCGCATCTCGATCTCTACCTCGACTATTACGAGCGGAAAGTCGCCGAGAGCGGCGGGCATGTGCATTTTGCACCGACGGCGGAAGATGCGCGCGAGATTATCCTGAAGCTTTGCCGCGAGGCGGACGCCAAGCTCGTCACCAAGGGCAAATCGATGGTGTCGGAGGAGATCGGGCTCAATGCCTGCCTGGAAGAAGCCGGGATCGAAGCGGTCGAGACCGATCTCGGCGAATATATCGCGCAGATGCGGCATGAGGCGCCGAGCCACCTCATCGCGCCAATCATCCATCTGAACAAAGAGACCATCGCAGAGGATTTCAGGCGTTCGCATCAAGGCCTGCCCTCCGACCGGACGCTCGCCAGCGCCGCCGATCTCGTCGCCGAGGCGCGCGCGGTGTTGCGGCAGAAATTTCTCAGCGCCGATGTCGGCATTACCGGCGCCAATTTGCTGATCGCGGAGACGGGAACGTCGGTGGTCGTGACCAATGAGGGCAATGCAGACCTGACGCAGTCGCTGCCGAAGATGCATATCGTCATCGCCTCGATCGAGAAGCTGGTGCCGACGCTGGAAGATGCCTGCACGATTTTGCGACTGCTCGCGCGGTCGGGCACCGGCCAGGAGATCACGACCTACACGACATTCTCCACAGGTCCGCGGCGCGAAGGCGATGCGGACGGCCCCACCGCCTATCATGTGGTCCTGCTCGACAATGGACGGAGCGAAATGCTCGGCGGCGCTTTCAACGATATGCTCTCCTGCATTCGCTGCGGCGCCTGCCTCAATCATTGCCCGGTCTACGCGACGATCGGCGGGCATGCTTACGGCTCGCTCTATACCGGGCCGATGGGCGCGGTGCTGACGCCGGCTCTGGTCGGGATCGACCACGCGCGTGATTTGCCGAACGCGTCTAGCCTTTGCGGGCGTTGCGAAGATGTGTGCCCGGTGCGCATTCCGTTGCCGTCGATGTTGCGGGCCTGGCGGGAGCGCGACTTCGAACGGGGCAATCCAAAGTTCAGGGAAAGAGTGGCGCTCAAGCTCTGGGCCTATGCCGCGAAGCGGCCTCGAGTCTATCACGCGGTCTCGGGCGCGACGGCAAAGCTGCTTCGCCTACTTGCCGGAAGGTCGGGAAGGCTGAGGCGGCTTCCCTTCGCCGGCGCCTGGACGCGAAGCCGAGACCTCCCCGCCCCGCAAGGCAAGACCTTCCACCAACTCTACGCAAAGAGGAGTCGAGGGTGAGCAGCGCGGAAGCGAACAGGACAAAGGTGCTGGACAGCATTAGGACGGCGCTCGGCGCGCACGATGCCGATATGTGGCGCGAGGTGAACGTGCGCCATCGGCTGGTGACGCATCCGAGCGGAACCATCCCTGCCCGCTCGCTCGGCAATCACGACGCCTGTCTCGCACTGTTTCAGGGAATGCTGGCGAACCAGGGCGCCGACGTGGCGCGCGTCACCGACCCCGAAGGCGTGGTCAAAGCCATCGCCGCCTATTTGGCCAAGCTCGAGCTTCCCACCGAGCTCCGCATCAGCGAGGAACCGGTCCTGGTCACCCTACCCTGGCTGCTCGCGCCCAAGCTCAACGCAAACTTACGGGGAGCCCTCAGGGTCAGACACGATCGGCCTCGCGCGGGCGATTGCAGGAGTCGCGGAGACCGGAACCTTGTTTTTGGTCTCCGGCGCCGGCAATCCAACCAGCCTGAATTTCCTCCCCGAGACGCATATCGTGATGGTGGACGAAGGCGATATCGTCGGCTGTTACGAGGAGGCTTGGGGGCGTTTACGGGCCCTCTATGGGGAAGGCACGCTGCCGCGGACGGTCAATTGGATCAGCGGGCCGTCGCGCACCGCCGATATCGAGCAAACCATCATCAGGGGCGCGCATGGCCCGAAACGGTTGTTCGTGGTCATTTTGGACGAGCGAGGCCTTTGAGGGCCAAGGCTTTCCCGGCTTGGCCGGCCATCCCTGCTATTGCTTCCGTTGGCGCCAAGCATCGGATATGGTGCATCGCACGCTGATTAACACTTGTTACGCAACGACTTCCGGGGGTTCGGTCTCTTGGGGACGGGTTTAGGCCGGCCGGCAGGCCGAATAGCCGTTTGGCTTATCGAACGTCCGCGCTGGTTTAAGCGGATCTTCCTCATGGCCAACGACATGGCGATGCTCAGCGTCGCCTTGTGGGCCGCCTATTCGTTGCGCCTCAGCCACGCCTATGTGCCCGACTCGACCACGATGTGGGTGCTGATGGCGGCCGCGCCCTTGATCGGCGTCGCCACCTTCCATATGCGCGGGCTGTACAAGCTCGTCACGCGCTTTATCGGCCCGTCCGGCACGACGCGCATCTATATCGCCGTCGTCATCGCCGTCTTGATCTGGGCGCTCGTCGTCTTGATGAGCGGGGTAAAGGGGCATCCGCGTTCGGTCATTGTGATCTACGGACTGATTGCAGCCGGTCTTATCCGCGTCAGCCGGCAATGGGCTGCGGCGCTGCTGCTGCATGTCGCGCCACAACACAAGCCGCTCAGCTTCGACGAGCGCAAGAACGTCATCATCTACGGCACCGGCGCGATGGGCATTCAGCTGCTCCGCGCGCTGAACGAGACCGGGCAATATCGCACCGTCGCCTTCATCGACAATGACCCATCGCTTGCGGGCCAGGTTGTGCACGGGGTCAAGGTGGTGCGGCCGAACAAGATCGCCAAGGTGATCAGCCACGAGAATGTCAAAGAGGTGATGCTGGCGCTGCCGTCGACGCTTCGCAGCGAGCGGCGCGCCGCGATCAAGGCGCTGGAGCCCTACCCGGTCCAGGTGAAGACGCTGCCGGCAATCGAGGAGATTGCCTCGGGCCGCGTCGAGGTGAGCGATCTTCGGCCGATCGATGTCGAAGATCTGTTGGGCCGCGATCCGGTGGCGCCCGACAACGAGCTTCTGATCACGCATGTCCGCGACAAGGTGGTGATGATTACCGGAGCCGGAGGCTCGATCGGCTCGGAGCTCACGCGCCAGCTTCTGATGCTTGGACCGAAGGCGCTGGTGCTGTTCGAGCTGTCGGAGGTCGCGCTCTACGAGATCGAGATGGAGATCGAGGAATTCCTCGACCGGCACAACAAGCAGCCTGGGGCAATCCCGCTCGCCAAGACCGAGATCGTCCCGGTGCTCGGTTCGGTGCTCGATCGCAAGCTAGTGGCGCGGACCATTCGCAATTTCGGCGTCGAGGTGATCTATCACGCCGCCGCTTATAAGCATGTCCCCATCGTCGAGCAGAACCCGTTCGCCGGGGTGCAAAACAATACGTTCGGCACGCTGGTACTCGCCGACGTGGCCAAGGAGCTGAAGGTCGAGCGTTTCGTGCTCGTCTCATCCGACAAGGCGGTGCGCCCGACCAACGTGATGGGCGCGAGCAAGCGGCTGGCCGAGCTGATCCTCCAGGCGCTGGCGCTCGGAGACAAGCAAGGCACCGTTTTCACTATGGTGCGCTTCGGCAACGTGCTCGATTCCTCAGGCTCGGTGGTGCGGCGGTTCCGCACCCAGATCAAGAACGGCGGCCCGGTGACCGTCACACACAAGGACATCATTCGTTATTTCATGTCGATCCCGGAAGCCGCGCAGCTGGTGATCCAGGCGGGCGCCATGGCGACGGGCGGCGAAGTGTTCGTGCTCGACATGGGAACGCCGGTGAAGATCGACAATCTCGCCCGCACCATGATCAAGCTTTCCGGGCTTGAGGTTCGGGACGAGGAAAATCCCGAGGGCGACATCGAAATCGAATATGTCGGCTTGCGGCGCGGCGAGAAACTCTACGAGGAGCTCTTGATCGGCGAGAACACCACCGAAACGCCGCATCCCCGCATCTTCAAGAATTCGGAGCCGGTAATGGCGTATGAGGATCTCATCGCCGCACTCGAGCGCCTCGACGAGGCGATTCAGAAATCCGACGATGCCGAGCTGCAAGATATGCTCCGCGCCACCGTCGAAGGCTATGCGCCGGGTGGCACCGGCCTCCAAATTGCGTCGAAAGACGAGTGGCAGCCGATCTCCCGCACGTTGCACTAGGCGAAGTCCCGATGTCCGTCGCGTTAGCGGTCGCAATCCTGGCGGTCAGCGCCGCCCTCAGCATCGTTCTTATCCTCGCCATCGAGCCTTTGCTTGTTCGCTACGTGATGGCGACGCCGAATGCGCGTTCCTCGCACGCAATCCCCACGCCGCAAGGCGGAGGCATCGCGGTGATGCTGGCGGTGATCGTGGTCTGCGGGTTAGTGCTGTTGCATGTGCCGGGGATTCCCGATCGCATCGCGTTGCTGCAGGTGCTGGTGGCGGCGTTCGGGCTGAGTTTGCTCGGACTCGCCGACGACGCACACGCGCTGTCCGTGCCGGGGCGGTTCATCGGACAGGGATTGGCGGCGCTGATCGTGATTTTCAGCCTGCCGCCTGACCTCGCCTTCTTTCCCGATTTTCTGCCGCTTGCGGTCGAGCGGGCGTTGCTCGCCATCGGCATCGTCTATTTCGTCAATGCCGTAAACTTTCTCGACGGAATCGACATGATCACGATAGCGCAAACAGTACCGATCACGCTTGGCGCGGCGATCCTCACGGCGCTCGGCCATTTACCGGTCTCGGCCGGAATTCTAGCGTTGGCCCTGCTCGGCGGCATGATCGGCTTCTTCCCCTTCAACAAGCACAAGGCGAAGCTGTTTCTCGGCGATGCCGGAAGCCTGCCGATCGGGCTCTGCCTCGCCTATCTCTCTGATCCTGGTGGCCGGCGCGAACATGATCGCGGCGCTCCTGTTCGCGCTCTACACGCTGTCCGATTCGATGGTGACGCTCTGCAAGCGCGCTTGGAAGCGCGAGCAAATTTTCAGCGCGCATCGCTCGCATTATTACCAGCGCGCCACACTCGGCGGGTACGCTGTGCCGGAGGTGAGCGGGCTTGTGTTCCTGCTCGGACTCCTTCTCGCCGGGCTCGGTATTGCCGCCGTCGTGCTCAATACGGTCCTGGCCAATGTGGTTCTGTTCGCGGTCGGCGCTCTCTGCACCGCAGGCGTGCTCTACGCCTTCGGGCGGGGCCGGGCATGACCAAGACTGTTCTCGTCACCGGGGCTTCCGGTTTCCTCGGGAAATTCGTGGTGCGGGCGCTCGCCAAAGAAGGTTGGCAGGTGCGCGCCGCAGTCCGCGATCCTGCTTCGATCCTAGCGACACGCAGGCGTCGAGATCGTCGCCATGCCGGACTTGAAGAGCACGATCGATTGGGCACCCCTCCTCGACGGCGCAAGCCATGTTGTGCATCTCGCCGGCATCGCACATGCGCCGGGCATGCTTCCCGACGAGGTCTATGCGCGCATCAATGCCGACTCGGTCGGCGCATTGGCAAAGGCGGCGAAGGGGCGGATCGAGCGGCTAGTGCTGATGTCATCGGTCCGGGCGCAAGCCGGGCTGTCGTCGGACCATGTCATCACCGAGGCCGATGAGCCACGGCCGACCGACGCTTATGGCCGATCCAAGCTCGAAGCCGAGCGGCTCGTCGGGAAAAGCGGCGTGGGTTTCACCGTGCTCAGGCCTGCGGTCGTGTATGGACTGGGCGTCAAAGGCAATATTTCCAGCCTCGCCACGCTTGCGAAGACGCCGATGCCGCTGCCCTTTGGCGCGCTGAACAACCGCCGTTCGCTGCTCGCGATCGAGAACCTCGCTTCGGCGATCTCTCTTGCCCTGACGTCTCGCACGAGCTCTCGGCGAGACCTATCTGGTCGCCGATCGCGAACCGATCAGTGTCGGCGACATGGTCGCTGCCATGCGCGAAGGGTTGGGGCGCAACCCACATCTTGTGCGCGTGCCAGAGCGGGCGGTCCGGCGCCTGATGGCCTCGTTCGGCAAGGAAGCGGAATGGGAGCGGCTCTCCGGAAATTTCGTCATCGATAGCGCGAAACTTCAGGGGCTGGGGTGGGAGCCGCGGGTAAGCTCGCGCGAAGGCTTAGCCAGGATGATGCGAGGGCCGGCGAACGGCGCTAGCGCCGGCTGATCTCGTTATAGAGCGCGACAATCTGCCGGCCGATGGCGTCGGCGGAGAATTTCTCCTCGACAAGCGCCCGCGCCTTTCTGCCGAAACGTTCGCGCAAGGAAGCATCGCCGGCAAGCTTGGCCATGGCGTCCGCGAGCGCCGGCGCATCGTCAACCGGGACGGTGAGCGCGGTCTCGCCCTCTATCGCGATCTCGCGGCAGCCTGGCGCGTCGGTCGCCACCATGGCACGGCCGCTAGCGGCAGCTTCGAGTAGGCTTTTCGGCAAGCCTTCGCGCCGCGAGGCAAGGACGGCAAAATGCGCGCGGGCCCAGACGTCCCTGATATCGGCGACGTGACCCAGCCAATTGATGCCGATGGTGTTGGCGAACTCACGGAGCTGCTCCGGCGCGAGCGAGCCGGGATTCTCCTTGTCGCAGTCACCGGCGAGCAGAAGCTGTAATTTGGTGCCCTTGGCTTGCAGCCGCGCCATGGCGTCGATCAGGGTGAACACGCCTTTGTCCGCGAGCATGCGACCCACATAGGCCGCGGTCACCGGAGGCGGCGGCTCGGGGAGCGGCGTGAAATAATTCGTGTCCACGCCCGAGCCAGGGATCAGCACGATATTCTCCGGCGGCACGCCGAGATCGAGCACGAAGGCGCGATCGTCCGGGTTCTGCACCACGGTCTTGCTGCGCTTGCCCTTCAGCAGAATTTGCAGCGCGAGGCGGACGAGTTTCCGCGTCGTGCCGCTCACCCTCGCCTCGCCGATGAAGAGCGTGCCGAGCCCGGTCAGGCTGTTGACGACGGCAATATTGCTAGAGCCAAGCGCGGCGACAGAACCGAGCAGAACTGGCTTCAAGGCGATGTTGTGCAGAGATGGCCGGCTTGATGTCGCGCAGCAGGCGGCGGAGCTCCATCACGCCGCCAAAGCTATGCGACAGGGAGAGGCTGCCCCGCTGCCAGGAGAGCGCGTGGGGGATGAAGCCTTCGGCCTCGATCGCCGTCTTGCCGCTATTGAGCCGGGTTGCGACATGGACCTGATAGCCCGCCGCCTTGGCGGCGCGCGCCATGGGGAGGCGATGGGAGAGGAAATACCAATCCTCGGTGACGACATAGAGCAGGCGGGGCGCGGTCATAAGTTTGTGTAGCAGTTGGATATTATGGACGGAACTCCTGCCCTATCGATGGGCTGGATTTGGTGCCTGTGTCGGGCTATGATTTGGTTAAGCAAATCAGCGTTTGAGGGACAGGATGAAGAGGCTTTGGATCGGCGCGGTCGCGGCAACTCTGTCAGCACTCCCTGGCACCGCCAGCGCCTTTGAAGTGCAAGGGGCTACCGTCGTTCTGCCGGACGCCACCTCCCAATTTGGCGAGGCGGGTCTAAATCCGCGGCCCGGCGGCACCTTGAACCTGCTGCGGGACGATCCCGATTCGCCGGGACTGCCGCAATACGGCAACTCTATCGCGATTCCGGGACCTGGAGTGGATGCTCCTGCCTGGACCTACAGCTCGCCTTATTTCAGGCGCTAGCGCGCGGTTCCCGTTAGGAAGATAAATCCGGAATAGCCGCTGCGGATCTCGCGTTCGCGGATGCCGATTTTCTCGGCGCGGACGCTGTCGGCATTCTTGGCGAAAACCTGCTCGATCAATTCCGGCGTGAGACTCAAGACCGGAAACGGCCGGTCGGCAACAATGTAGCCGGCCGACCTGACGAGAAACGCCGCAGCCAACATGCCGCCGGGCTTCACTGAGCGGGCGAAGGCGACGCAGGCAGCTTCGAATTCGTCTTGCCGTTCGGTAATGGACTCGGCGCAAAAGAACATCGTCGCGGCGTCCCAGTTGCGTTCCGGAAGATCGAAGACCGAGCCGCGCGTGATCACGCTTCTCGCTCGCAACAGCGGCATGGGATCGTCGGGGAGCGACTCAGGCCGGTAGGCTTCGCGCACCACGCTCCAAAAATGACGCCATTGCGCGCGCATGTCGCGCTTCTGCAATTCCGCTTCGAGCCAGGCGACATTGCTTTCTGCATATTCCCAAGCGGTCAGTCGGCGGGCTCGAGGCAATGCACACAAAAACGGGATGAGGCTCGGTCCGGTGCCGACATCGACGATATCCAGTTCCGCATCGATCGGTGCGGCACGTTTTATCGCTTCGACGGCAAAGCGTATGACGCAATCGTCGTCGGGATGCGGCTCGCCGTAATAATGTTGGAAGTAGGCTTCGGAATCGAAGTTGGCCCAGGAGTAGTCGGCGTTACCGGAAGGCGCCAATTTGCCGGGCTTATGCTCCGACGAGCGGTTATTCGCCAAGACGCACCTCCGCTCGTAGTTTGCGGGAGAGTGCTGCAAAAGTCGCTTGATTACATGACGCGCAACGAGGCGACCTGGCCAAAGCGCTGGCGGGGGAAGGTTCTGAGCAATTCAGCCAGCGCATCTGCATCAACCGCCTTGGAGAAATAGAATCCCTGTAGTTCGGTGCAGCCCAGACGAGTCATCATCTCAGCTTCCGCCTCGGTCTCGATGCCTTCGGCAACGATATCCATGCCGAGAGCTCGCCCAAGGGTCACGACAGAATGGACGATGGTCTTAGAACTATCGAGGCAATCTCCCAACGAACGACCTGTCGATTTTGATCTTATCGAAGCTGAAATTGCAAAGATACGACAGGCTTGAATAGCGGGTGCCAAAATCGTCAAGGGCCGTCTTAAAGCCCATCAAGCGGAAGGCGTCCAGGATAGCGTGGGTATGCTCGGTAGCGTCAAGCAACACACCTTCGGTGATCTCCAATACGAAGCGGCTGGGATCGACGTCGTGCTTGGCGACGAGGTTGCGGAGCGTGGCCGCCAAATCGACATGGCGGAATTGCACCGGCGAGAGATTGACGCCAACTTCCAAATGCGGCCAGCGCTTCGAATCCGTCATGGCGCGGTCGAGCACCCACTCGCCAAGCGCCGGAAGCAATCCTGAATTCTCTGCAATCGGGATGAATTCGGAAGGCGACATCTCGCCATGCACGGGATGGTTCCATCGCAGCAGAGCTTCGACGCCAACGATGTCGCCTGTGCTGCAGGAGATGGTGGGCTGATAGTGGACCCGGAGTTTTTCTTCCTCCAGCGCCGTGCGCAAGTCGACCTCGATGGTACGGCGGTGTTCCACTCGTTCCGCCATTTCCGGGCAGAACATGACGGCGCGGTCACGGCCCTGGCTCTTGGCTTCATAGAGGGCGATGTCGGCGTGACGCATCAATGCGTCAGCCGTGGTGCCATTTTCCGGCGCCGCCGCGACCCCGACCGACGCCGTCACGCGAATGCTCTGATGCCGGATATTGAACGGCGTGGCGAAGGCGGCGGCAATACGCTCGGCGAGGCTGACGCCGGCATCTTCTCCGGCAGGCGCGCAGAGAATGGCAAACTCGTCGCCGCCAAACCGCGAGAGAAAATCAGTGGAGCGCAATCGTGTTTGCAATCGCTCGGCGACGGCTTTGATCAGATTGTCGCCGGCCTCATGACCGAGCGTGTCGTTGATATCCTTGAAGCGATCGATGTCGATATAGGCAGCAATCGCACGCGAGTGCGCTCCTTTGGAGTGGCGAGCTCCCAAGAAAGTCTCGATCTTCTCGACCATCTGGGCGCGATTGGGCAATCCGGACAGCGGATCGTGCTTGGCCTCGTAGCGGGCCTGCGCCTCCTGCCTTGCCAATTCCTCGGAGGTTCGCCGGAGGCGACGGAACATGACCGCCGTAAGCGCTCCAGTGCCGAGAATGGCGAACGCCACCAATGGCAGGATGATGGTGAGCAGGACTTGGCCCGGGCGCCGCGTGGACCAATTGAGATGTCCGACAGGGATGCGGTCATCACCGACAAAAGGTTCTGAGACAATGCCGTCGCCCGTGGCCGCCTTCGGGGTCAGCGACAGGTCCGGCAGCAGCAGCGAGTGGCCGACGTCGTTGATGAAGGCCTCGTCGATATAGGTGATGCTGAGGAGCAGGTTGGGCGTCCCCTTGAGGAGGTCCTTGTCGACGTTCGGGCACGATGGTCATGCCGGCGACGACGGCGGGGCGTCCGTCCACCGAGATGATGTGCCCAGCCCAGCTCGCTACTTGCACTCCGGTCAGAACCCGGTAGCGACCTTTCGAACTCGCTGACCATGTCGGGCCGAACCGCCAATTTCGAGCGGTCGTCCTGCCTGATCTCGGCAATCACGGCCCCGAGCGCGGGAAGCCGCTGGTTAAAAGCTTGGGGATCGAGAGATTTCGCATCGGCAAACGCATAGATCGGCTGATCCTTGGCGTTCAGGATATAGACCTCGTCATGGGCGTAGGTCTCGGTGAGGAAGACGCCGAAATTGGCGTCGGTGAATTCCATGTCGAGAACCTTGTCCGTGATCTTGACCACGGGGTCGTCCCACCAGGCGACGCTCTTCTGTTCGTTCAGAGCGCGGGCGATGCTCTGGTTCAGAGCATTCTCGAGCAGCGTGCGTTCGATCTCCGTCGCAGTCTGATTGGCCGACCATCCCGCATAGGCGATGATCGCCAGCAGGCTGACGCCAAAGAAAGCGATCGCCGCGCCAATCAATATTGTGAGGCGGCGCAGATCGACACTGAAGTGATTGACGCGTGCTTGACTACTCACAAGGTTAACCCAAATAAAGGATAAGTATCGAACTTATCTAGCAAACATTAAGTTCGAGTTACACCAGAAAGACAACCTAAGCGTGTAACTTACCAACTCTATTCTACCAACTACCGGGTGAACGTGCATTTTTACTGATCAGCTATTTGTGCCAAATCGATACGATCTATTATTTTCAGTTTGATTAATCTTGCGCACGTCACATTTACCATTTAATAACCATAACCAGCGGCGGGGTTGAGAGCGGGGCCACGCCTGCAAATTGCGGCCAGCTCTAAGATTTTCGATTTTCAGAGGCAAAAATGTCGGCGAGCCTAGTCATTCGTTCTCGCGCGGATAGTCCTGAGCTAGTCCGGGCGGCAAGCTCGATCGAGCAGGCTGCCTGGAGCAATCTCGGGTTTCTCAATTATACGCGGGCTCATTACGAGTATTACGCGGACCTCATGGATGCGTATCCGGAATACCAGCTCTGCCTCGTCGACGAGGAGACAGGGTATCCGGTTGCGGTGGCAAACAGCGTCCCCTTCGCCTGCTCCGGCCCCGATGACTTGCCGCCGGAGGGTTGGGACTGGTTGGTCGAGACCGCCGCAAGGCCGAACAGTAAGCCCGCCAATATGCTTGGCGCGCTCGCCGTGTCGGTGCCGGCGGTGCATCGCTCCAAAGGCTATGCGCGGATGATGATCCGCTCGCTCATCGAGCTCGCACAGAGCAAGGGCCTCAACGGCGTCGTCGTCCCAGTGCGACCGACGGCCAAGGTGCAGTCACCCGTGGGTGCCGATCGCCGATTATATGTCGTGGACCGACGATAACGGGCGCCCCTACGATCCCTGGATCCGCAGTCATCTCTCCGCTGGCGGGCGATTGGTCGGGCCTTGCGAGCGGTCGATGGTGGTGCATGACCATATCGCGTTCTGGGAGAATTGGTCGAAGCAGCATTTTGAAAAATCGGGCGCCTACGCGCTCGACGGCGCGATCGCGCCGATCGAGATTGATGTCGAGCGGCAGACGGGGACTTACGAAGAGCCCAATGTCTGGATTGCCTACGCGGGGTAGACGCTGGCGATGGGATGCTCAGCTAATCCAGGTCACGCCTAACGCGCCGTCTGCTTTCCAGACCACCCACGCCGCATGAACTTCATCGCCAATATGCAGTTCAAATGTGTCGGGGACATCGACAATGCTCGACAGACGCAAGTTCGCGCCTTTCTCCGACAGATTGATAACGGCGCAATCAATCACGGATCGCTTGTCGTCGAAGACAATTCGACCTTCCTTGAGGGTGCGCCTGCGAGGCGAATGTCGCCGCTCTATCAACATAGACCCACTCGTACTGGGTCTTTGTTCTTGTGAGGTAAATTGCATCGCTAGAATTGTCGAGCGAACCGGGTTTGGCGATTCAACCTGAAACTGGCTGATTATTGGTACCGCGGGGGGGGATCGAACCTCCGACCTCTTGATCCACAGTCAAGCGCTCTAACCAACTGAGCTACCGCGGCACGTTCGCGATTATTGCGTCGCGGGGGGAACCTAAGCGGAGCCATGCTCTCTTGCAAGGTGCGTGAATGATCCAGAGCCCCCGCCCAAACTAATGGCCCGGGCTTGCGCCCGGGCCGTGTCTCCCAAACAAATCGGCGGTACATGAACGGATCAACTAGGATCCGCGTGCTTTGTCCATCGTGCGCGTGACTTGCGCCTTGATCGGCTCAGAGGTATCGGCTGCAATCTTGGTCGAAAGCGCTCTGATTTCGCCGGCCTGGCTCGCCATGGCATCGAATTGCTGGCGGATGAAGGTAGACTGCAATTCGACAATCTCGGCCAAATTCTTGGCGCCGGCGAGCTTCTTGGCAAGATCGAAGCCCGAATTCAGATTGCGCTGGGTGATGTCGATGAGTTTGCGGTTGAAGGCGGCTGCGCCTTGTCCGGCGGCATCGAAGGAACGCTCAAGCGCATCGACGGCATCTTCGAGCGCGTCCTTGGCTTTCTCATAAGCCTCTCGGGTCTGGGTCACCGTCTTCTCTGCCAAAGCTCGAACGCTCTCAGGAACAGTCGCGTCGCGAGCCATCGCTTCGAAGTCGGCGGAGGCTTTCTTGAATGTTTCGCGCGCCTTCTCGGCGGCGGCTTGGGGTGTGTAGGACTCATTCATGGCTGGTTTCCTTGGGTTTCATCTCAGGACTTAACGCGCGGGCGGCGGTCCGAACTCACCCGTGAGCACTTATGCTGCACTGCAATATAAATGTTGCGACGCAAAAATCAAGTCGATTTTGAGGAATGTCGACAGATTTCCTGCTTATGGTCTAGGAAATGCGCTGAATTTGCCTAAATTTGTCTGGTGAGTCGCGTAACCGGTCTCCTCGGAAGACCGGCCCACTGGCTTCCAGGCGCTCGCGCTACTCGAGTGTCGTTCGGAGTTGATCCATGGCCGATGCCCGGCAGACCTGCCGCACCAAAGAGGTGCAGGCCGATCGCGAAGCGCTCGAACACATTGCCCGCATGCTGGAAGGTCGCGTTTTGCGCGGACCGGGGCTGACGATGCCCGATGAAGACAACACACTCGAACGACTCAAGCTCGAAGGGACCGGTCTCGTCGCGCTGCTCGAGGCAATGCCTGCCGCAATCAGCATCATGGCCGACGGCAATCTGATTCATGCCAACGCCGCGTTCGCTTACGCCTTCGGCTATCGGTCGTTCGCCGAATTGTTCGAAGCCGGCGGGCTCGATGCCATCGTGCCGGGTGGTCCGGCACTGCTCACGCTCGCGGCGAGCAGCAGTGAAAATGTCTCGGTGGATGCTTTGACGCGCGGGCGGCGACGCTTCAAGGCAAAGTTCGAACTCACACGCCTCGACAGCGAGGGCGAGATCAAGCTCGTGCGTCTGATCGATCCGGAAGAAGCGGCGGCGCCCGCGTTAACGGCGGAACAAGCAACCGCAGAGACCGAGAAGCCCGTCGAGACGAAAACTGTGGTTTCGTGGGATCCCGCGCTCGCAACGCGGCGGCTCGATTTCCTCGCCAAGGTCAGCCATGAAGTTCGCACGCCGCTCAATTCGATTCTCGGCTTCACCGAACTCATGCTCGAGGAGCGTTTAGGCCCGATCAACAATCCGCGCTACAAGGGCTATATCGAGGACATCCATCAAAGCGGACTTTACGCACTCAGCCTGCTCAACGACCTACTCGATATTTCCAAGATCGAAGCCGGCAAGTTCGAACTCGATTTCACCGCGGTCGATGTGCTCGAACTGGTGGAAGATTGCGTCCACAGTCTGCAACCGATCGCCAAGCGCGAGCGCATCGTGCTCCGCACATCGCTGCCGCCGAATCTGCCCTCAGTGCTCGCGGACCGAAGGCGGCTGAAACAGATCGTGCTCAATCTTCTGTCCAACGCCATCAAGTTCACCAAACAGGGTGGTCAGGTGATCGTGGGCGCCAAGCTCTCAGACGAAGGCGAGCTTCGCTTGCGTGTGCATGACAGCGGCGTGGGCATGACGGCAGACGAGATCAAAGCCGCGATGCAGCCGTTCCATCAACTCGATACCGCGCCACGCAAGCAAACTGGAACCGGTCTTGGCCTTCCCCTCACCAAAGCCCTGGTCGATGCACATCGCGCGAAACTGGTGCTGACGAGCACGCCGGGGACCGGCACGTCTGCCGATGTGATCTTTCCTCGGGAGAGGTTGGTAGAAACAATGCCAACCGTCGTGACGGCCGCGTTCGGCGCACGCGGCTGAGACCTCGAGTCCGATTTCTCGCCATTGAAACAAGAGTCTAACCGGTGAGCGACAGCCGCGCCGCGCTGTAAAGACATGCCCCGGCAAACTTAGAAGCCTTCTAAGTTACTGTTTTTGCAGACATTCTTGTTGACTTCGACCGACGCGGGGCCCTAACCAAGATAGCGTCTCGAGAGGCGCGAAGTCCGATACCGGGGCCTTGAACCTCGGATCATTGGAGGCCAGGAATGCAAATGACGCGTCGGCGCAAAGGTCTCTTTGCGCTCCTCATCCTTCCCCTGCTCGGCTTAAGCGCTGCGCCCGCACCTGCAGAAGGTCCGGGCGAGGTCAATGTCTATTCCTATCGCCAGCCTTATCTGATCGATCCGCTGTTCAAGGACTTCACCGCGCAGACCGGCATCAAGGTCAATGTGATCTTCGCCGAGAAGGGATTGATCGAGCGTATGGCCGCCGAAGGACGGAACAGTCCGGCGGATGTGCTGCTCACCGTTGATATCGGCAACCTTACGCAGGCCGTCGATGCCGGCGTCAGCCAACCGATCCATTCGGAGATTCTCGACGTCGCGATCCCCGCAGCCTATCGCGACAAGGATGGACAATGGTTCGGACTCACGCGACGCGCGCGTGTGGTCTATGCCTCGAAGGAGCGCGTGAAGCTCGATCACATCACCTATGAGGATCTCGCCGATCCGAAATGGCGCGGCAAGATCTGCATCCGCTCAGGTCAGCACGTTTACAACGTGGCGCTGATCGCCTCGATGATCACCCATCACGGCGAAGAATGGACCGAGCAATGGCTGAAAGACGTGAAAGCCAATTTGGCGCGCAAGCCCGCGGGCGACGACCGCATGCAAGTCAAGGGCGTCTATTCCGGTGAGTGCGACCTCGCCATCGGCAACACCTATTACATGGGCGCCATGCTCAAGAACGACAAAGAGCCCGAGCAGAAAGAGTGGGCGAACTCGGTCAACATGCTGTTTCCCAATACCGACGATCGCGGCGCGCATGTGAACATCTCCGGCGCGATCGTTGCTAAGAACGCACCGCATAAAGACAATGCGGTGAAGCTGATCGAATTTCTGGCGTCGGACGAGGGTCAAAAGGACTATGCCGAGGTCAACAACGAATATCCGGTGAAGGACGGCGTGCCGTGGTCGGCGCTGGTGCAGTCCTGGGGAAATTTCAAAGCCGACCCGATTTCGCTCAACGAGCTCGCTGCCGCGCGCAAGAAAGCAAGCGAGCTCGTCGACAAAGTCGATTTCGATGCCGGGCCGAGTTCTTGAGGGGGCTGAGATGAACGGAAGAAACAAAATCGAGCCGGGGCCGGTGCGGGGCGGCATGCCGGCCTTGCGCGGACTGAATGCGCTCGGGGCCGAGCGGCTGGTCGGCGTCGGCTTCAGATGCTGGCTCGCCGGCTACGAGACCGGCGACATCGCCTGCTGGGAACGCGGGTGGAATGCTTATTCGGTGGCGCTTGGCCCATCGCATGCGAAGCGGGCCGTCACCGAGCTCGCCTGTTGGGTCCGGGCGCTCCGTGCATCCGCATCGCGCAAGATCGAATATTCCCCGGTCGGGTGTCCAGGCTTTTGCGCCGATGAATGCATGGCCATCGCACTGATCGCGGCGTCGCAGCATCATCGCTGCCCGGCGATGCGGGCTTGCGCCTTGGCGCTCACCGGGTCCGAACTGGTCGATCCGGTGATCGATGCGGCCAATGCCTTTGCCGATGCGCTGCAAGACGCCGAGCAGAGGCTGTCGCCGGAAGCCGTCGCGGCACTCGCCGCAGCGTCACGGAGCGGAGGCAAGGACCTTCACACCGCGCGGACTTGAGCGGTGGGATGGAGGAAACTACTCTCTCCTTCCGGCTGAAACGGCGCCTCGCCCGGCTTTGGGAGAGCGGCAATCTCGGCTGGTCGCTTGGCGCCCTCTTCGTTTCGCTGATCGCGATCGCGCCTCTCATCGCCATTGCCACGCTCGCCGCGCAATCGAGCGGCGATACTTGGCCGCATCTGATCGCCAATGTGCTGCCGGGCGCGCTTGAGACCACGCTGCTGCTGATGCTCGGCGTCGGAACACTCACGCTCGTGATCGGCACCGGCACGGCCTGGCTCGTCACCATGTATCGCTTTCCGGGAAGCCGGATCCTCGCCTGGCTGTTGCTGCTGCCGCTGGCGATGCCGACCTACATCATCGCCTTCTGTTTTCTTGAGCTGTTCGATTATTCCGGCCTGTTGCAGACCACGCTTCGCACGATGTTTGGCTGGACCAGCGTCAAGGATTACTGGTTCCCGGACATTCGCAGCCTGGGCGGCGCCATCTTCTTCATCAGCGCCGTGCTCTATCCTTATGTCTATGTCACGGCGCGGGCGAGCTTCCTCGGGCAGTCGGTCTGCGTGCTCGAAGTCGCGCGCACGCTCGGCCGTAGCGCCACGGCGACATTTTGGGAAGTGGCGCTGCCGCTGGCGCGACCCGCTCTCGCCGCCGGCGTGGCGCTGGCGCTGATGGAAACGCTGAACGATATCGGCGCCGTCACCTTCTTTGGCGTGCGCACGCTGACAGTCGCCATCTACGACACCTGGCTCGACCGCAATAGTCTGGCTGGCGCGGCGCAGATCGCCGGCGTGATGTTGATCTTCGTCTTCGCGCTGCTCCTGATCGAGCGCGCCTCACGCGCAAAACAGCGCTTCCATCACACCACCGGCAAGTATCAGCAAATTCCGGAAGAAGAGCTTCGTGGGTTCCGCGGGGCGCTCGCCACGTTGGCTTGCGCACTACCGGTGCTGATCGGATTTGTGCTGCCGGCAGGCGTGCTGGTTCGCAACGCCATCGTGCATCTGGCGTCGGGACTGACCGCAGATTTCTGGGAGGCTGCCTGGCATAGCCTGATGCTCGCCACCACGGCTGCGATCGTTGCCGTCGGCTTCGCTTGCGTCCTCGGCTATGCAAGCCGGCAGACGAAATCCAAGCTGATCCATAGCTTGAGCGCGCTGGCGAGCATCAGCTACGCGGTGCCCGGCACCGTACTCGCGATCGGCATTCTCATTCCGCTCGCCGGTTTGGACAATTGGGTGGACGGTATCATGCGCTCGGTGTTCGGCATCTCGACCGGGTTGGCGCTGTCCGGGACTGCCGCGATTATCGTGCTCGCTTATGCGATCCGTTTCCTTGCCGCTTCGCTCGGAGCCATCGAGGCGGGCTTAGGCAAGGTCTCGCGCAATATCGACGCCGCGGCGCGCACGCTCGGCGCAACCGTGAGTGGGGCGTTATGGACCGTGCACCTGCCGCTGTTGCGTCCAGCGTTGGGCGCCGCGGCACTGCTCGTGTTTGTCGACTCCATGAAAGAATTGCCGGCGACGCTCCTGCTCAGGCCATTCAATTTCGATACGCTCGCGACCCAGGTCTTCACCCTCGCCTCGCTCTATCGCTACGAGGAGGCTGGGCTATCGGCGCTCACCATCGTGGTCACAAGTCTTGCGCCGCTGCTCGTGCTGCACGGTCTCATTGTCGCAGGCAGACCGGGGGCGTCGACGGCGCGGGAAGCCGCTGTTCAAACACCGGTTTTCGCTTTCCTTCGCTCTTGATAAGTCGAGAAAATTTGGAGCTGCGGGCTCGCTATCTCGGCCTATTCGGGCTAAAACGGACTGGGTCCGCGGCGGGGTCGCGGAAAGCACCATACATCGTGGCGCAAAACGGGTGGGTCGGTCGGCATGAAGCCTCGCCAATTAGCGTGGAAATGGCTTCTCTTCGGCCTCCTCGCGACGATCATCGCAGGCGCCATCGTCTATCACATGCTTCCCGATTCAACGCGGGTCGCCGATCGCGTGGCGGCCGAGCTCTCGGCATGGACCGGGGGGAAGGCAGCCTTCAGCGGTCCGGTTCGGGTGCGATATTTTCCTGACGTGTCCATCCGCGGCAAGTTTGAGCTTGGCGGCGGCACGCGGCTCCCCTTCGTAAAATCCGTCGTCGCCAAGGAAGCCAAAGTTTCGCTCAGCCTGATCGATCTGTTGCGCGGACGTGTGAGCATTGATGCGTTACGCTTGGTGCGGCCGAGAATCGTGCTCACGCAGGTCGACAAGAGCGCGACGAGGCAAGCGCAAGAGTCACGCAATCTCGCCGACGCGCTGTTTGCGCATGGGTCGGTTCGCGTCATCCATGTCCGCGATGGGACGCTGGTGTTCCGCAGCGACAGCGGTCTCGAGGTCGTCAGGGATATCGATGCGCATCTCGACGGCAGCGACGGCCAAGGCAGCGTGTCCAGCTTCGGTTCTTTCGTGCTCAGGGACGAGACCGTCCGCTTCGCGCTCGATAGCAGCGCTTTGACGAAAGACGCGGAAAGCTCGACGCTTCCGCTCACTCTGACCCTGACCTCGGCGCCGCTCAACGCCAAGATCGCCGGCAAAGCGGTGTTCGGCAAGACAGCCACGTTAAGCGGCGACATGCAGGCCGAGATCGACAACGTGCGCCGCTTCGCGGTGTGGTCTGGCATCGATGTTCCGAACGGCTCGAACCTCAACGGCTTTAAGGCCTCGGGCGCCTTCCGTATCGCCGGGCCCACCCTGACATTCGACGACGGCAATTTCACTCTCGACGGCAATAGCGCCGTCGGATTGCTCAGCATCACCAAAGGGGCAACACCTCGTATCGAAGGCACGCTGGCTTTCGACCGGCTGCTGCTTGACCCCTATATCGAGCCTGCGGTCGCGGATGGTCAGCCGATCGGCCGGCTGCTGTTCGACCGGGCGCTGCTTCGGCATTTCGATGCCGATTTGCGTCTCTCGGCCGGCGCCATCGATGCCGGAAAGCTGAAGCTCGGGCATGGCGCTTTCACAATCACGGCAAAAGAAGATTCGATCGTGAGCGAGATCAGTGAGCTTGAGTTATGCGGTGGAACCGCCTCGGGCCGCCTCAATGCGGATGATTCACAAGCCATCAAGCGCCTCAGCCTTGCGGCCAGTGTGGCCGATGTGGCGATCGATACCTGCCTCGCTCAATTCGGGCTTGACGTGCCGTTGCAAGGAATCGGCGGCGCCAAGATCGAGCTCGCCAGCGAAGGTCATGATGCCGTCGAGGTCCTACACGGTCTCACTGGCGGTCTTAAAGTGAAGGCGCGGAGCGGTACCGTGCCCATCGATCTCAGTCGCCTGGTGACGGCGCCGGCTCCGCTGGAGGCCGATAGCTGGAGCCCCAATAAGGCGACGGCGTTCGATACATTGAATGCCGATTGCCGGGTCGCGGCCGGTCATATCTGGTGCCAGATGTTCAACATGCAAACGCCCAACGGCGTGGTGTCGGGCTCCGGCGATGTTGATCTGCCCCGGCAAACACTTGATTGGAACTTGTCCGTCACCAATCAGCGGGCCTCCGCCAAGGCTTCCGCCCCGACTGCGGCGGAGCCGCCGAAGGTATCCATACGCGGACCGCTGGCGCAGCCCTCGATCAAACGAGCGGGTCAACAGGCGATGGGCGAGGGCACGATCGGCACGTTAGCGCCCGTCGTGTCGCCGCGCTGACGCCCCGGACCGCGGCATGACATTATCGAATCAGCTCCGAACCCGGTTGGGGGAAATTTCGCTCGGCGGTGCCGCACTCTGCATTCTATGTTTGGCTTCAGCGGCCCATGCCGAAGATGCCTCGAGCTTGACGATCGCAACGTGGGGCGGCGCCTATGGTCAATCGCAGCAGGCCGCCTATTTCCAACCCTTCACGGAGTCGACGGGCACCAAGATTACGACGGTGACCTATGACGGCAGCTTCGAGGCGATCAAGACGAAGCTCGGCGAAAGTCCTGCGCCCGATGTCCTCGATCTGTCCTCCGGGAGTTTAGACCGGCTCTGTCGCGACGGATTGCTTGAGGCTATGGACCCTGCGACGCTCGGGAGTGAGGGGGGTGGCGCGGAGGATTTCATCGCAGGCGGTCTTTCTTCGTGCGGCGTCGCCAGCATGGCCTGGGCCATGGCGCTGGTCATCGACAAGCAGTCTTTCCCGAAAGGCGCGCCTAGCAAGATTGCAGATCTTCTCGATCTCAAAGCCTATCCCGGTAAACGCGCGCTGCCGAACGGGCCACGCTACACGCTTGAGCTCGCGCTGCTCGCGGACGGCGTGGCGCCGGACCAAGTGTACGCTGAGCTGGCAACGCCGGCAGGTGTGGATCGCGCTTTCGCCGCGCTCGACAAGATCAAGCCGGAGATCGTGTGGTGGAACAAGCCCACGGAACCGATCGCTTTGTTGGCTTCGAAGAAGGCGGCGATCGCAGTCGGTTATAGTGGCAGAATTTTCCGCGCCTTAGCCGGCAGTCGCGAGAGCATGGACCTGCTTTGGGACGGACAGATCTACGATCTCGATATTTGGGCGGTGCCGAAGTCAGCGCCGAACAAAGACGCGGCCAAGCGCTTTATTGCCTTTGCCGCAACGCCGGACCGCCTTGCCGCTCAGGCCCGACTGATCGCCTACGGGCCGATGCGGAAATCGGCAATCCCGCTCGTCGGCAAGCACCCGGAGATCGGCGTCGAGATGATGCGATTTCTGCCGACGGCGCCGGAAAACTTTAAGAATGCTCTTAAATTCGACGAGGCTTGGTGGAACGAGCGTGGCGGCGATCTCGCCAAACGCTTCGAGACTTGGCGCGAGTTGGCGGCGACAGCGCAAGGTGCTACGCCGGGGCCGAAGCCGACACAGCCGCAATAGCTCGGCGCAAAAATTCACGCGCTGCCCGCAAGCAACAGCCCGCAAAAAAGTGGTGAGAGTTGCGCAACTCCCGTTTGATCGGGTGTCGCCTTCATGTCATGATTTTGCTTCGAGAGGGCCATCGGGGAATCACTCCGAGAGTCTCTCCTGCACAGAACGCACGACTTAGAGCGAGAGCCGCGATTCCGAAGATCGGCGTCGGTGGTTCCGCTGAAGGGGCGAGCACTGCCGGGGCGGGGCCGGCAGTGCGATTTTCAAGTAGGGGCGGCCATTGCGCCGCCCCTACTTTTTTCAGAACGGGCGATAAACTCCGACCGATACATAACCGCTCGGTTCGTCCTCGAGATAATTTCCGGTGAAGCCACCCGATAGTGTGATCTCGGTTTTACGAAAATAGATGCGCGTGAAGCCGCCGCCGCGTCCCGCATCATATTCCTCATTACCGAGCGCGCCGCCTTCGATCCCGAGCGAAAGACGCGGGCTCACTCTGTAACCGGCACGCGCCAGCGTCCAATATTCCTGGAAGGCGGTGCCGTAGGACGCATCGAGCGAGTAGAAGATGCGGGGTGAATAATCGAGCCAGCTCTCGGCCTGCAATTTGAGTCCGACCTCGCTTCCCTGCACCGCGTTGTTCGGATCGCGTGGCACGATATGCTGATCCTCCGCTTCCACGCCGGCGAAGAATTTGAGGAAGAGCGATTGGCGGCGCAGCTGGTAACCGATTAGAGCCGCGCCATAGCTGACCTCGCCGTCGAACTCGGTGGGAACTTGGATGCCACGAGAGAGAAGCGAGCTGTCGTAGTGATAGCGGCCGAAAGCTCCGACCGCGCGCAAGCGCCAACCGCTTTCGTAGAGTCCCTTGCCGAAGGCATAGCCGGCGCCCACATATCCACCGGCCGCGTTGTCGCTGGCATCGAAGCCGGTGAAGAGTTCCAGGTGAGGCGCGTGTTCGACGTAAAGCGGTGGCTCGGCGCGCGCCGGTCCTATTGAGCTCAGCAACAGGACAACGACGACCAGCCCGCCACGCACGTGGCGGCGCCAAACGCCATCGTTGTCGACACCACCCCCCACGGCCGTACCCGGGCCGCCGCATCGAGATGATGATGCTGCACCCGACGGTAGAAGGCCATGGAAAGCTCAACAATTTGGACGCGTGTAACTATGCACAACGCAACTCAAAGATGAAATCAGCCACCTTTTCCGTGCTTTGTTCTACACAGTGACCATGAAATCCGACCGCTTCGAAACTTGGCTCTCCGTCGACGGGCGCGGGCTTTATTGCCGACCCGGCGGATTCCACATCGACCCAAGTGGCGCGGTCGAGCGCGCGATCATCACCCATGGCCATTCCGATCACGCCCGGAGCGGCCACGATTACGTGCTCGCGACCAAGGAAACGCTCGGCGTGATGGACTTACGTCTCGGCAGCGCCGCGCGGCGCGGCACGCAAGCGCTGGCTTATGGAGAGACGCTCAAGATCGGGGACGTCGCCGTCACGCTCGTGCCTGCCGGCCACGTGCTCGGCAGCGCGCAAGTGGTGATCGACTATAAGGGCGCGCGCGCCGTGATCTCGGGAGACTATAAGCGCGCGAGCGACCCGACTTGCGCTCCCTTCGAGCTCGTTCCTTGCGACCTGTTCGTCACCGAAGCGACGTTCGCGCTTCCAGTGTTCCGGCATGGCGATGCCAGACAGACGAGATCGCCAAGCTGCTCAAGTCGCGCTCGCTGTTCCCGGAGCGGACGCACGTGGTCGGCGCCTATGGGCTCGGCAAGACTCAGCGCGTGATCGCGCTGTTGCGCGAGGCCGGCTATGAGCGGCCGATCTATCTCCATGGCGCGCTCGCCGGATGTTGCGCGCTCTATGAAAATTTCGGCGTGAGGCTGGGCGAGCTCAAGCCGGCGACGGATGTGAGGCGCAACACGCTTGCCGGCGAGATCGTGTTGGCGCCGCCGAGCGCGATCTCCGATCGCTGGTCGCGCCGCTTCGCCGAGCCGCTCACTGCGTTTGCCTCGGGCTGGATGCGGGTTCGTGCGCGCGGGCGTCAACAGGGCGTGGAGCTGCCGCTGGTGATCTCCGATCACGCCGATTGGGATGAGCTCACCGCGACAATCGCAGAGACCGGCGCGGGCGAGATCTGGGTGACGCATGGGCGGGAAGACGCGCTGCTCTATCACATCGAGAGCACCGGACGGCGCGGGCGAGCGCTGGCGCTGATTGGACGCGAGGACGAAGACCAGTGAGAGCGTTTGCGTCCCTGCTCGATCGGTTGAGCTACACGCCATCGCGGAACGACAAGCTGCGCCTGCTCGCGGACTATTTCGCTTCGACCCCAGACCCCGACCGCGGCTTTGCGCTCGCGGCATTGACCGATGGGCTGTTCGTTCGCCTCCCCTTCCGCCGCATCCTGGGCGAAATGCTAAAGGATCGCATCGATCCGGTGCTTTACGATCTCTCGCGCGATTATGTCGGCGACACGGCGGAGACCGTGGCGCTGCTCTGGCCAGCGCGAAAGGCCGACACCGCACCGCCAAGCCTTGAATCCGTGGTGAGCGCGCTTCAAGCGGCAACTCCGGCCACCGCGCCCAGCGCTGCTGGCGGGTTGGCTCGACACGTCTCGACCCGACGGGCCGCTGGGCGCTGCTCAAATTCGTCACCGGCGCGCTCCGGGTCGGCGTCTCGGCGCGGCTTGCCAAGACGGCACTCGCCGAATGGTCCGGTCAGCCGCTCGCCGGGATCGAAGAGGTCTGGCATGGGTTGCGTCCGCCCTATGCGGAGCTGTTTGCCTGGCTGTCGGGGAAGGCCGGACGCCCGGATGTGAGCGCCATGCCGATCTTTCGGCCTTTGATGCTGTCGCACCAGATCGAGGATCGCGAGCTCGAGCTGATCAACCCTGAGGAGTTCGTCGCCGAATGGAAATGGGACGGCATTCGCGTGCAGGCGGTGAAACTAGGCTGGGAAGCGAGACTCTATTCCAGGACCGGCGACGACATCTCCGCATAGCTTTCCCGAAATCGTCGACGCGCTTCCCTCCGGCGTCGTGGTCGATGGCGAATTGCTGGTGATGCGCGGGCGTGAGGTCGCGCCGTTCAATGATTTGCAGCAACGTTTGAATCGGAAGGCCGTGACTTCGACGATGCTGAAATCGTTTCCCGCCCATATCCGTCTCTACGACATGCTGGTCGAAGGCGAGGAGGATCTGCGGCCCCTCCCCTTCATCGAACGACGCGCGCGGCTCGAGGCCTGGCACAGAGCCAGCACGACCGCAGCGCACCGATGTCTCCGAGATCGTGAACTTTGCCTCCGTCGCCGAGCTGGAAAAGCTCTGGGCCGGAGCGCGGGAGACCGGGATCGAAGGCCTGATGCTGAAGCGCAAAGACAGCCCCTATCTCGCCGGACGGCCGAAGGGCATTGGTACAAATGGAAGCGCGCGCCGCTCACGCTCGATGCGGTGCTGATGTATGCGCAGCGCGGCAGCGGCAAACGCTCGTCTTATTATTCGGACTACACATTCGGCGCCTGGCGGAAGAGCGAGAACGGCGAGCCCGAGCTCGTGCCGGTGGGGAAATCCTATTTCGGCTTCACCGACGAGGAGTTGAAAGAGCTCGACCGATGGGTTCGCGACCACACGGTGGATAGTTTCGGCCCCGTGCGGCAGGTCGAGCCCAAGCTCGTGTTCGAGGTCGCCTTCGACTCGGTCCACCGCTCCAGCCGGCATAAATCCGGCGTCGCCATGCGCTTCCCCCGCGTCCACCGCATCCGCTGGGATAAGCCGGCGGAGGAGGCCGACAGGCTGGAAACCTCTAATGGCGATGATTGTGGAGTAGTTACCGGCGCTGGTAGTGCCCATTCAGCTCCGGTTCAGGTAGACTAGGGCAAGGTGCGGCCCGAAATTTCGCTCAAGTCAGCTTCAGCTGGACAATTGGGGCACCGCCATGCCGAGAAAATTCAGCAGCTTTAGCCTTGTTGTCGGCGCTGATGGCGTTCGCTTCGAGCGCCGAGGCCGCCAGCCAAAAGCTGATAAACCTTTGCGGCACCGGTGACGATCTCGACGCCGCGATCAAGGCCTGCACGCAAATCATCGACGGCAAGGACACTAATCAGAACAAGTCCATGGCATTTTATAATCGGGCATGGGCCTATAGGCAGAAGGGCGATTACGATTCCGCCATTGCCGATGACACACGCGCCATCGAGCTCGATCCTAAAAACGCACATGCCTTTATCGATCGCGGTGGCGCCTATTTCTACAAGCGCGAATACGATCTCTCCATCGCCGATTCGACGCGCGCCATCGAGCTCAGTCCGAAAGCGCCGGAACCTTACGTCAATCGGGGCGCGGCGTATCAGTGAAAAGGGCGACTTTGATCACGCGTTCGCTGATTTGAACCGTGCCATCGAGCTCAACCGAAACACGAAGCCGCTTTCAGCAATCGGGGATATACTTACATTAAGAAGGGCGACTATGACCACGCCATCGGCGACCTGAATCGGGCCATCGAGCTCAATCCGAAGTCCGCCATTAGCCTTAGCAGTCGCGGCTTCGCTTACAATGAGAAGGGTGAGCACGACCGTGCCCTCACCGATTTAGACCGCGCCGTCGAGCTCGACGCGAAATACGCGCCAGCCTACCGACATCGCGCCATCGCCTATTTCAAGACGGGGAAGCTTGAGTTGGCGCGTGCCGATCTCGACAAGGCGCTCGAGCTAAAGCCCGACTATCCGGAAGCCAAGGCCACGCTCGCCGAGTTGGAGCAGGCCGAAGCCTCGGCGAAGGGCGCAGCTTCACCTTCGTCCACGCAGCAGGCGGCGGTGCAAGCGCCCTCTGTCGAAGCGCCGACGTCGCTTCTCCATCTGACGCGCCGCAAGCCGCTGTCCCACTCGGCAAGCGCGTGGCGCTGGTGGTCGGCAATGCGCAGTACCAGAACATCGGCAGGCTGGATAATCCCGCAAACGACGCGAGGCTGATCACCGCGGCCCTGAAAGAGGCCGGCTTCGAGCTGGTCGGCGATGGCGCGCAACTCGATCTCGACAAGGCCGGGCTCGAACGCGTCGTGCAGGAGTTCGGCAATCGCCTGCAAGGCGCCGATGTCGCGTTGTTCTACTATGCAGGCCATGGCGTGCAGGTGCGCGGCGCCAATTATCTCGTGCCGGTCAATGCCAACCCCACCAAAGAGACCGACGTCGACTTCCAGATGCTCGACGCAAACCTGGTGCTGCGGCAGATGGAGAGCGCGGGCACGCGTCTCAATCTCGTGATGCTCGACGCTTGCCGCAACAATCCGTTCGCCGGCAGGGGCTTGCGCGCGACCGCAGGCGGGCTAGCGCAAATGCAGGCGCCCGAGGGCACGCTGATTTCGTTCGCCACCGAGCCCGGAACGGTCGCGCAAGATGGATCAGACGGCAACAGCCCCTACACCAAGGCGCTCGCCGAGATCATCCGCACGCCTGGCCTCGGCATTTTCGATACGTTCAATCAGGTCGGGCTCAAGGTGAAGCAGAGCACAGGCGGCGCGCAGCGGCCCTGGCTTTCCAGCTCCCCGATCGAGGGCGTTTTCTATTTCAAGCCGGGGTCATAAGGCCCCAAGCTGATATCGGGAACTCGCCGCCCCGATATCGGTGCTAGACTTAACAATGCGGCATGGTCGGGTCGTCTGCGCCACCGAGAAACCGGCTCAGACAAGGATGGGATACAAATCATGGCACGCATCATCGGCAATAATTTCCCCAATCTCTTGAGGGGTACGAGTGGCAACGACCTCATCAAGGGCTTGGGCAGTTTCGACGCGCTGTACGGCCTTGGCGGCAACGACAGCTCTATGGCGGGACCGGGAACGACTTGGTCTTTGGCGGAAAGGGCAGTGACCAATTGTGGGGTAATAGCGGCAACGACCTCTTCAAGTTCAATAACCACGACGGGCTTTTCCGTCCCGGCACCGGCAAATGGGACGATGTCGTTTACGACTATCAGGACAACAAGGACGCCTTCGACGTTCCCGGTCCGGGTGGAATGGGCTCGCTTATCATCACCAAGATTTTTGACGGACCTCAGGGCACCGGCACGAATGTCACCTATGGTCTCTATGGTGATGGGACTATCGGTGGGTTTTTCGTGAAGAACTTCGTCGGCAACTTCAGCACCGACGACTTCATCTGAGCGCCTCGGCGCTTCAGCGGTCGTAGCGATAGATGCTGTAGAAGCCGGTCGGATCGAGAAAGAGTGACTGGGCTTTGGAGAAGCCCGCCTGCCGGCCGAGATCGAGCCAGGTCGCAGCGGTTTCGGGAAAATCGCAGGTCGTGCACGTGATGGTCGATCTGCGCCCACTCATCATCGCTCAGGAACGTCCAGGCCGGACGATTCACGCGCCGGAAGCGGGCGAGATAGCCGTCGCGGTTTTCGCCTTCGGCAAGCGTCGGCTCGTAGATCATGAGAAAGTCTTTGGTCGAGCGATGAATGGCCTCGAAGCAGGCGAAGCTTGTACCGTCCGTGCTGAGATGATGGATGGAAAGACCGCACCAGGCGGCGTTGGCGGGTTCGGCGCGCTTGGTCAGAGCTTCCACAAAGTCGATCTGGTCGAGCTCGACCTCAAACGGCACGTTCTCGAGATTCTTGGCCGCGAGCTCAAGCGCGGGCTCGGAGAGATCGATGCCGTGATAGTGGTCGATCTTGGTGCCGGCGAGGGCCCGTTTCATCTGGCCGGCATCGCCGCAGGCAATGTCGACGAAGGCGAAGGGTTTGGTGAGTCCAGCCAAGGCGGCGTGGAAGACTCTCGCCGGCTTCTCTCGAGGCTAAGGAGTTGTGGTCGACCAGTTTCTGGTAGGTCGCCCATTGCTTCTGGAATTGCTCGAGCGCGGCCTCGTCGACGACATCTTCGCCGGGTGCAAAGTGGTGAATATTGATCATCAGCTCCAAGCCTCCCTGTGCTAGCGCGCAGGGAGACGTTAGAGCGAGTTTCCTAAGGCCGCGTTTAGCGCGTGGGCGCCGCCGCTGCCTCGATCCGGCCTTCCTTGTCGATGCAGGTCTTGAGCTTCCAGTAGTCGCCGGTCGCTTCGGCGGCCTTGGCGCAAGACTCCTGCACATAGACCGGGAGCCCGTTCCAGCGGAGCGAGATTTCTTTGCGCATGCGATCCTGGAAGTCCATGCAGCCATACATGACGAGCTCTTGCCTGGCGGAGGTACCGGCGACATCCATGCAGAGCGCCTCGCTGTCAAAAGCAGGCAACATTCCGGCTTGCGCGGGGAAAGAACTCAAAATGAGCGTTGAGATGAGAATTGGCAATCGCAGCATCGTAACACTCCTTTTCGCGAACGCCGTTATGACGGCGCCGCATCGAGTGATTGGATGCCCAAAACCTGTGGCGATTCCTTTTTCCCTGACGCTTAGTAGGACCTAGTTCGGGCCGCTTGAAAAGCAAAATCGTTTCGGTCGACTCCTCGGCAACGCCGTTTCTCTCGTGGCCGATGCAAGCGTGCACCACTGCCTTTGAGGGCGTCTATGTGTTAGATTTGCCGGGCTTGAGCCTTCGCGGCGGACGACGGCAGACGCTGCTGCAACAGTGCGGCGATGCTGCGAAATGCCGCAAGCCGAAGCGGGTGATGTACATGGGGAGGCGTAACATGGGCGACGATCCGTTTATGAAGCCTGAGGTGCCGGAGGCCATTCGGGACCTGATGAAGATGAGCATCGAGCAAGCGAAGCGTGCCTTCGAGACCTTCGCGGCCACCAGCGAGAAGACCTGGAAGTCGCTGGACACCAGCTCGCAATCGGCACGCGCCGGAATCAAATCGCTGAACGAGAAAATCGGCGACATCATGCGCAGCAACGCCGAAGCCAATTTTGCGCTGGCGCTGAAACTCGCCGAGAGCAAAGACATGGTGCAGGCGATGGAGTTGCAGAGCGATCATGCGCGCAAGCAGATGGACGCGTTCGCCAAGCAGCTCGAGGAAATTCGCGACCTCGCCACGCAAGTCATTCAGGATGCAACGCCGCCAAAAAGCGAAGGCTAAGGCCTAGCTGGCTTCGATTGCTTAGTTGGTGATGAGCGGTTTACGCCCGCGCGGATTCGGCCGCGGTGAGGTCGCGGCCAAGTGCTGCGAACACCGAAGCGACGATGCCTGAGGCGTTGAGGCCGGCCTTCTCGTACATCACTTGCGGCTTGTCCTGATCGATGAAGCGATCCGGAAGCACGAGGGTGCGGACTTTCAGGCCGCGATCGAGCAGACCCTCGCGGGCCAGCTCATGCAGCACCGATGCGCCGAAGCCACCGCTCGAGCCCTCCTCGATGGTAATCAGCACTTCGTGGTTCTGCGCCAGTTGGCGAATGAGATCGAGGTCGAGCGGCTTGGCAAACCGCGCATCTGCAACGGTGGTCGAGAGGCCGAATCCAGAGAGCTGATCGGCGGCGCGCAACGCCTCGGGCAGCCTGGCGCCGAAGGAGAGAATGGCCACGGCAGAGCCTTCCCGCACGATCCGGCCTTTGCCGATTTCAAGCGGCGTGCCGCGCTTCGGCAGCTCCACACCGGTCCCCTCGCCGCGCGGATAGCGGAAGGCGGACGGCCTGTCGTCGATCTGGGCCGCGGTCGCCACCATGTGCATCAGCTCCGCCTCGTCGGCGGCGGCCATCACCACGAAGCCGGGAAGGCAGGAGAGATAGGCCACGTCGAAGGCGCCGGCATGGGTCGCGCCGTCGGCGCCGACCAGCCCGGCGCGGTCGAGCGCGAAGCGCACCGGCAGCTTCTGGATGGCGACGTCGTGGACGACTTGATCGTAGGCGCGCTGGAGAAAGGTCGAATAGATGGTGGCGAAGGGCTTGTAGCCTTCCGCCGCCAAGCCCGCCGCGAAGGTCACGGCATGCTGCTCGGCGATGCCGACATCGAAGGTGCGATCGGGGAAGACCGCGCCGAATTTGTCGAGCCCGGTTCCCGACGGCATGGCCGCGGTGATGGCGATGATCTTCGGGTCTTCCTTGGCTTCGGCGATCAGCGCCTCGGCGAAGACCTTGGTGTAGGACGGCGGCCCCTTGGGCGCCACTTCCTGCGCGCCGGTCACGACGTTGAAGTGACCGACACCGTGATATTTGTCGGCGGAGTTCTCGGCGGGCTCGTAGCCCTTGCCCTTCTGGGTGACGACATGGACCAGGACCGGCCCGTTCTTCATCCGCCGCACATTGCGCAACACGGGCAGCAGATGATCGAGATTATGCCCGTCGATCGGGCCGACATAATAGAAGCCGAGCTCCTCGAACAGCGTGCCGCCGGTCCAGAAGCCGCGGGTGAATTCCTCCGCGCGGGCGGCCATGCGGTGAAGCGTGCGCGGCAAAATCTTGCGGGCGAGATCCTTGGCCCAACGGCGGAAGCGGCGATAGGTGTTGCCGGAAATCAGCTGGGCGAGATAGGCGCTCATGGCGCCGACCGGCGGCGCGATCGACATGTCGTTGTCGTTGAGGATGACGATCAGGCGCGAATCCATGGCGCCGGCATTGTTCATGGCCTCATAGGCCATGCCGGCGCTCATGGCGCCGTCGCCGATGACAGCGACAACGTGGTGGTCTTCGCCCGCCATGTCGCGCGCAACCGCCATGCCGAGACCGGCTGAGATCGATGTCGAGGAGTGGCCGGCGCCGAACACGTCATATTCGCTTTCGGAGCGCTTGCAGAAACCGGAGAGGCCGCCGGGCGCGCGCAAGGTGCGGATGCGGTCGCGCCGCGCGGTCAAGATCTTGTGCGGGTAGCTTTGATGGCCGACGTCCCAGATCAGCCGGTCCTTCGGCGTGTCGAAGACCTTATGCAGCGCGATGGTCAGCTCGACGACGCCAAGGCCGGCGCCGAGATGGCCGCCAGTGACGGAGACGGCGTCGATCATCTCCTGCCTCAGCTCGGCAGCGAGCTGCTTCAGATCGGAATCCTCAAGCGCCCGCAAATCGGCCGGAACCTGCACGCGGTCGAGCAACGGCGTTGGGCTGTCTGCGCTCATCTCAAACCCTTGCTGGGAAAAGCAAAAATGGCTTCAGTGCCTTATTTGGATCGGCCCCAGGAACCCCCTGGCCATAAACCTAGCAGCTTAGGAAGCGCCTGTCATTTGGGCATGGACCGGGACCTAATCCTCGACATCGAGGGGCTCGGTGCCGGTGGGCTGGCCGCTCGCGTTCAGCGCGATCTTCTCGACCTTGGCCTCGGCTTTGCGCAGCAGGCCCTCGCAATGGGTCTTCAGCGCCTCGCCACGCTCATAGATGAGAATCGAGGCTTCGAGCTCGACATCGCCCTTTTCCAGGCGATCGACGATGGATTCGAGCTCCTTCAGCGCCTGCTCGAAGCTCATGGTCTTGATGTCGGAGTGGTCGGTGTCTTTGGCCATGGAGGCTTGGCTTAGTCTGACCGCTCGCTCAGGATCAAGAGGAGGCCGACATCAAGGTTTGCACGTGGGCGGCGGTCGAGTTGGCGAGCGCGTCGAGATCGTAGCCGCCTTCCAGCGTCGAGACGAGCTTGCCGCCGCAATGCTTGTCAGCAGCCTCCAGCAGTTTCTCGGTGACCCAGGCGAAATCGGGCTCGGTCAAGCGGATCTGCGCCAGCGGGTCTCGGATATGGGCATCGAAGCCGGCGGAGACGAGGAGAAAGTCGGGCGCGAATGCATCGAGCGCGGGCAGGATGCGATTCTCGAAGGCGGTGCGGAACACCTCGCTGCCGTCACCAGGTTTCAGCGGCGCGTTGCAGATGTTGCCCACGCCAGTCTCGTTTAGCGCACCTGTCCCCGGAAAGAGCGGCATTTGATGCGTCGAGCCGTAGAACAGATCCTTGTCGGTCCAAAACGCGGCTTGGGTGCCGTTGCCGTGATGCACGTCGAAATCGACCACGGCCACGCGCTTGGCGCCGTGCTTGGCGCGCGCATGCAGCGCGCCGATGGCGACATTGTTGAACAGGCAGAAGCCCATGGCGCGGGACGGCTCGGCATGGTGACCGGGCGGGCGCACCGCGCAGAAGGCGTTGTCGGCCTTTCCCGCCATGACCTGATCGACGGCGTAGAGCGCGGCACCTGCGGCGCGGAGCGCGGCATCCCAGCTTCCCGGCGACACCACGGTGTCAGGGTCGAGCCAATTGTGATCGCGTTTCGGGATCTCGGCTTTGACCATCTCGACATAAGATTGCGGATGCAGACGCTCGATGTCGGCGAGACTGGCGAGCGGCGCCTGTTCGCGCTTCAGACAGTTGAAGCGCGGCGCTTCGAGCGCGTGCTGAATGGCGCGCAAGCGATCCGCCCGCTCGGGGTGTCCGTAGCCGGTATCGTGCTCGAGGCAGGCTGGATGGGTGAGAAGCAGCGTTGGCATTCGCATCCGATGGGTGGTGAGCAGCGACGCAAAAGTCTATAAGCGCGAGGGTCAATAATTAAGCGTTTGCAGTAGCATGGCCATAACCAAAGCGACAGAGGACGCCATCAAAAAGGCCGCGCAGGCGCTTGCGCGCGGCGATATCGTCGCGTTTCCCACCGAGACTGTCTATGGGCTCGGCGCCAATGCGCTGAATGCCCCCGCTGTCGCCAAGATCTTCGCGGCGAAGGAGAGGCCGCGCTTCAATCCGCTGATCGTGCATGTGCTGGGGCTGAAAGAGGCGGAAGCGCATGCCGTGGTCAATGTCACGGCGCGAAAGCTCGCGGAAGCTTTCTGGCCCGGACCGCTGTCGCTGGTGCTGCCACGGCGCGCAAGATTGCGAGATCGCCGAACTGGTCAGCGCCGGCCTCGACACCATCGCGCTTCGGGCGCCGGCGCATCCGGTGGCCCAAGCGCTGCTCGCCGAGTCCGGTCTTCCCATCGCGGCGCCGAGCGCCAATCGCTCGGGGCGGATCAGCCCGACGCTCGGCCGAACATGTCGAGCTCGAGCTCGGCGATATTCCCGCGATGATCCTCGACGGGGGGCCTTGCCTGCGCGGACTCGAATCGACGGTCGTCGGCGTGGTGGGCGACCAGACCACGCTGCTTCGCGTTGGGCGCGCTGCCGCGAGAGGAGATCGAGGCGGTGTTGGGTCACTCGCTCGCCATGCCGGGGCCGAAAGCGAAGATCACCTCGCCCGGTCAGTTGGAAAGTCATTACGCGCCGCAAATGCCGCTCCGGCTCGATGTCGTCGCACCGCATGACGGCGAGGCCCTTCTCGCCTTTGGACCCGATGCGCCGGATTTCGCGGGTCCCACCATCAATCTCAGCCGCAAAGGCGATCTTGCCGAGGCCGCGGTGAAATTCTTCGCAGCACTCAGGACCCTGGATGCCTCCGGCGCGCAAGCCATCGCGGTGATGCCGATCCCCGGCCATGGCCTGGGCGAAGCCATCAACGACCGTTTGCGGCGCGCCGCCGCCGCTCATTCCTGATACAGCTTCGCCATGGCAAGCGATCGCAAAACACCGAAAGCCCCCTCGCCCGAGACGCTCGATGCGCTCGTCGCGCATCGTCGGCGAGGAGCACGCCATCCGCGACCCGACGAGAGATGGAGCGCTATCTGGTGGAATGGCGCGACCGCTATCGCGGCAAGGCGGCGCTGGTGCTGAAGCCAGGCTCGACGCAAGAGGTCTCGGCGATCTTGGAGCACGCCAACGGACGCGGAACGTCGATCGTGCCGCAAGGCGGCAATACCGGGTTGGTCGGCGGTCAAATTCCGTTCGAAAGCGGCAACGAAATCGTGGTCTCGCTGGAGCGGATGACTCATGTGCGGGACATCGACCTCGCCTCCAACACCATGACGGTCGAGGCCGGGCTCGTGCTCGCCAAGGCGCAGCAAGTCGCCGCGAGCGGCGGACCGGCTGTTCCCGTTGAGCCTCGCCTCGGAGGGAAGCTGCCAGATCGGCGGGGTGCTCGCGACCAATGCCGGCGGCATGGGCGTGCTCGCTTACGGCAGCGCGCGGGAGCTCGCGCTCGGGCTCGAAGTCGTGCTCGCCGACGGACGGGTGTGGAACGGGCTCAAGACCTTGCGCAAGGACAATAGCGGCTACGACCTCAAAGATCTCTTCATCGGCTCTGAAGGCACGCTCGGCATTATCACGGCCGCTGTGTTGCGCCTTTTCCCAAAGCCTGCCGAGACGCGTGACGGCGTTCGCAGGGTTGAGCCGGCTCGAAGACTGCGCCCTCCTTCTTCGCGCGCGCTTTATGCCGGCGCGGGACCGATGCTGACAGCGGTCGAGATCGTGCCGCGCATCGGGCTCGACTTCGTCTTGCGGCACGTGCCGGGCACGCGCGATCCGCTATCGAGCGCTGCATGATTGGTATGTGCTGTTCGAGCTGTCGAGCCCGCGCGAAGGCGCTGGCCTCGCGCCGCTCGCCGAGACTCTGCTTGGCGAAGCCGTCGAAGCCGGAGAGATCGCCGACGCGGTGGTCGCCGGCTCGCTGAAACAAGCGCAAGAGCTATGGCGTTTGCGCGAGATGATGAGCGAGGTGCAGAAGCACGAAGGCGGCAGCATCAAGCACGACGTCTCCGTTCCCGTCGCGAAGGTGCCGGAATTCATCGCGCGCGCGAACCAGCTCGTCGAGCTGATGATCCCGGGCGCGAGGCCGGTGCCGTTCGGCCATCTCGGCGACGGCAACATCCACTACAATGTGAGCCAGCCGGTGGCGATGGACCGCGATGTGTTCCTCGCCAATTGGGAGGCGCTGAATGCCGCCGTGCATGAGATCGTGCTCGATCTCAAAGGCTCGATCAGCGCCGAGCACGGCATCGGGCGCTTGAAGCGGGATCTGTTGCCTCACGCCAAGCAGGAGCTCGAGCTCGAGCTGATGCGCAAGATCAAGTCGGCGTTCGATCCCAACGGGATTCTCAATCCCGGCAAATTACTCTGATTGAGCCACAGCTTCGTCAGGCTCTGGCGGTGGCTTTCTCGGAAACAGCAGCCGCTGATAGAACCAGCCGATGCCCATCAGAACCGCGCCGAGGCCGATGAAGGACAGCGCTCGGTAAATCCCGGTCAGGCCCGACATGTCGAAGAAGAACACCTTGAACACGGTGAGCAACACGACTGCCGCGGAGGCGATGCGAAGCGGGAGCGAGCGCAAGTAGATGCCTACGGCCAGCAGCGCCACGCCGAAAACGAGCCAGACCGCGGAATAGGTGTATTGCTCGGCGTCGGTAAACGGGCCTTCGGTCAGGACCGGGCCGTGATAGACGCGCATCACTTGCAGCGAGAGATAGCCAAGCGCGAGCGCCACGGCGACGATGGCGAGGACCACGCTGTGCCAGCGCGGCCTCGTCTCTCGCGTGATCAGCGCGAGATAGGCGGCAAGCACAGCCGGGACGCCGTAGCCAAGCAGGATGGTGTTGAAGACCAAACCGCCGACAGGCTCGCTCGAGAAGGCAGGGTTGTAGGCGACGCCGAGGCCGATGGCGACACCAAGCAAGGTCAGGCCGGTAACGATGAGCGCGCCGACATTGTGCACGACGCTCACGGTGCGCTCTCTGATCTTCTCAAGCAGAATGGCGAAGCCGAATCCGAAGCAGACGTCGAGCGCCATCTCGCCGAGCGTGTCAGAACTGACATAGGCATTGCCGCCGGTCATGTAGTGGCGGATCTCGAGAAATCCGAGCAGACCGGTGAAGAACAGCGCCGCGGACTCGACCAAGACGCAAAGGACCGTCGTCCGTTTCTCGACGCATGAGATAGCCAGCGACCCAGAACGAGGCGGCGGGGACGCCATAGCCGTAGAGCAGCCAATTGAAGATCGGCGTGGTGCCGACATCCGGCCCCATGATCATCGGGTCCCAGAGGAAGCGCGAGAGCACGAGCGCGGTGATGGCGCCGGCGAGCCAGCGCAAGCCAGGCATTGGGCGCGCGGAGGCGACCCAGGCGATGCCGGCGACCATCAGCGCGAACGAGGTGGTGAGCCAGCCCTTCTCCAGCACCATGGTGAGGCCGATCGCGAGCGCGGCAACGGCGCCGGTGATGAAGATGGCGATCGCGGACGCCGAACCGGGGCGCGGCTCGCGCCGGCTGAGGTAATCGGCGGCAAAGGCGTAGGCGATGGCGAGGCCGAGAGCAGCGGTGGCGAAGGGGATCGAGCGGTCGAACTCGGCGATGCGGTAATAGAGCAGCGCCAGGATCGCGGTCGGTGCGAACACGGCGGACGCGGCCCAGAATCTCGACGTCAACACCGACTCCGAGCGCGCTTGGGCGAGGAAGCCCGCGACGCCGAAGATGAAGGCGAGCCCCGCGCCAAGCCAAAGATGGGTGCCGTAGATGAAGCGGTCAGGCTCCCAGGTTGGCTCCGCGTTGGCGTCGAGCGGAACGCCGTAGTCGCGAATGTCGATATTGACCGACCATTGCAAAAAGATGAGAGCGGTCAGAATTGCGGCCCAAGGCACGGCAGCAATCGCCGCGTCGGTCCGCCAGGCAATGGCAACGGTCCCGGCGACGAGAACGAGGAAGGTGATCAGCGTCATCAAATCGTGCTGCGTGGCGAGCACGAGCAGGCCAGCGCCGAGCAGATAAGCGCCGAGCGCCACCGACGAGACCAGATCGATGCGGCCTTTCTCCGCCTCGGGCCCGAACAGGAAGCCCGAGACGATGAGGAGCGCCGCGAGCACGAAGCAAGCGATCACGTAGACAATGTGCGGCGTGAGCACGTCGCCCGCGACATTGCCGATGCCCGGCAGCATCCAAGCGAGGCTAAAGCCAACGGCGACGAGAGCAAGCCAGCGCCAGAGTTTTGCGCGCGCGAGCCCGAAGGCTGCGGCGGTGACGACGGCGAGATAGAGATAGAGCGCCCAGTAATTCGGCGTCTCGGTGGTGACGATCAGCGGCGTGAGATAGGCGCCGACAAGACCGAGGCCTGCGACCGCCGGCCCATGAAGCAGCGCCGCGGCAAGCGTGGCGAGCGCAACGATGCCGAGAAGCAGAAAGGCGGCGCCGGCGTCGATGAAACCGTAAAGCGCGTAAGACGCGTAGACCGTGGCATAGGCGATGGTGGTGCCCGCCGCCGTCAAGATGCTCGGAATATGCGCGGCGGGAAGCCCGGTCAGGCCCGTCTTGATTTCGTGGCGTCGCGTCCACTCGCCGGCGGCGATCAGCGCGATGGCGAGGATGGCGCCGAGCAGCACGCGCGCATCGATGGACCGAACCATCCCTGCTCGATGGAATAGCGGACGAGGAAGAAACCACCCAGGGCGAGCGCGATGCCACCGAGCCAGACCGACCATTGCGTGCCGAAACGCTCTTCCCATCCGATCTTGGGTTTCGAGGGTGCAAGCGGCGGCAGCGGAACTTCGACTGCTGCCTCCTCCGCTGGGGCCTCCGCCTCAGGCGGTCTCGGGCTCTTCGGCTACGGCTTCGGGCTCGGGGCCGGCTGCAACTACTGGGTGCAGAAGGGGTCTCCGCCGCGGAGGCGCCGCCAAGCGCGGCGATCTTGGCTTCAAGGCCGGAAATCCGCCATTCCAACGTCCGCAACCGATCCCGCGAATTGATGGCGAGAACGAGGGCGACAATGGCGACAACGGGGATGGCGAGAACCAGAAGAATCAGCAACTGCCATTCATCCATAAGGGGTCCTTCCGAGCCCTCGGCGCCGGGAATCTAGTCGCGATGAGGCTTCAGCGGAAGAGGCGTCTTGAAAGGAAAGTTAGAGCAACCGTCCTTGCAGAGGTTCTTGCAGGCCGGGTTCGTCGCGGCGGCTATCGTTGATCTTGGGATGCATTTCGATCGCTTCCAACGAGCCCTCGGCGGCGGGAAGCAACATGGCTTGCGCGTCTTGCGGCGGCGTCTTTTCGCAATCGAGCCACGCCTCGTAATTTTCGGGCGGCAGGATCACCGGCATGCGGTCGTGAAGCTCGGCGACGAGCGCATTCGCTGGGCAGGTTAGAATTGCCACCGTGTCCATCTCCTGACCGGTCGTGTCACGCCAGCGCTCCCAAAGTCCGGCGAAGGCAATCAGTCCGCCATCGCGCGGCCGCAGGAAGAACGGCCGGCGTTTTCCCTTGGGCCCGGTCCATTCATAGAAGCCGTCGGCGGGAATGAGGCAGCGACGCTTGGCGAAGGCATTGCGGAAGGAGGGTTTCGAGGTGACGCCCTCCGATCTTGCATTGATCAAGGGCGGGGATGCTTTCGGGTCTTTGACGAAGTGCGGCAGGAGACCCCAACGCATCATCCTGAAGCTTCGCTCGCCGGTTCGGTCGAGACAAATCACGGGAACGTCTTGCGTCGGCGCAACGTTGTATCTCGCAGGAAAGTTCGGCGTTTCGCGATAGGCGAAATAGGCGCGGACTGCTTCAGGGGGCGATGTCAGGCTATAGCGTGAGCACATTGGAGCAACCCGGTAACATTTCGGTAATCATAGTAGGGCAACACTGGCTTAGCTGTCAGTTTGTTAGATAATCATGACCCAGTCGATGTTCGCCGAGAACCGCAAGCGCGACGAACGATCCCAATCAGACCTCCACGAGGATGTCAGCCGCGAAGATATCGTGGCGGCGTTTCGTGCGGCCATGATCGGGCATTTCCGTTCGCACATTCCCGGCACCAACATCAACGAAGCAACGCTGCTGGCAAGCGACTACCTCAACCATTTCCACGAACTGGTGATGCTGCTCGAAGCGGTCTCGTCCGAGCCGGAAGATTTCGCCGAAGATCTGTTCGCCTGGAAGCCGCTGACCTACGAAGAGCATTTCGCCGAGTCAGGCTTCCGCGACAAGAATCTCGCGATCGCCGCCTATCATCGCGCGCCGCCGCGAATCCGCGCGCGCTTCGACGATGCAGTGGCGAGATTGCACGGTGAAGCCGTCAAGCTCGTCGGCGATATTCGTGCGACCCTCTACGGCAAGCAGCCCGGCGTCGATGTGCTTTGTGCACAGGCCGTGGCGCGGCTCAGCGCGCTGATCGAAGAGGCCAATGCCATCGCCAATGACGAGGCGGTTCCCGGGGCCGCGGAAGACAATGCGAATGGCGAGGCAAGCGGCCAAGCCGCCATCGATGCCTTATTCGACCCGGATAAGGGCGCCTAGACAGGCATCCGTTCGACCTGGATTTCGCCACCAATTGGCGCTACTTAAAGCGCCATGGGAACCCCGGCAAAGCGCCTCGCCAGATTAGGTTTTTCGGCCGTCGCTTTGGCCGTTTTCATGCTGGCTTACGAGCCGGTCGCGAACGCGCAATTCTTCATGAATTGGTTCAACGACTCTCCCCGGCCGAAGCCCCGCGCGGCGAGGCCGGCGCCGCCACCTGGCGACGACCTGCCAGCCATCGTGCCGAAGGAGAGCATGGCACCGCCGCCGCCCGACGACCGTCCTTACGATGCGAAGCTGCTCCGCCTCGCCGAGATCCTCGGCGCGGTGCACTATCTTCGCGAGCTTTGCGGCGCGGGCGAAGGTCAGCTGTGGCGGGTGCAGATGGAAGAGATCGTCAAGTATGAAGGCACGACCGCGGTGCGCCGCGCCAAGCTCGTGAACAGCTTCAACGACGGCTATCGCGGCTATCGCCGCACCTATCGCAGCTGCACAGAGTCTGCGAGCCTCGCCATTGCCCGCTTCACGGAAGAAGGCGCGGAGATCGCGGCTGCGCTGGCGAAGCCGCAGCAATACGTCAATCGGACACCGCTCCCGATCGAGCAATCGCCGCCTCAATCCCAAGACGGTAAACCGCCGGCCGGCCAAGACGGGGCCGCGAAGCCAGATGCGGCGAAACCGGATCAGGCCGCCAAACAAGAGGCGCAAGCGCCCGTCGCAGAGCCGGCGAAGCCCGGCAAACGCAAGCGCGGGGGCCAGCAACAACCCCAGCCAAGCCCGGCAATTGAGTCCGGCGGTTGGTAAATTAACCGTTAGTTCACTCTATTTTCCGCATGCCGCATCTGGGGTGTAATTGTGACGCTCCTAAGTTCTCTTGGCGCCCAAAGAGGAAACGCCAGTGCGCGCATCGCGTCGAACATCGCAAGCGTCGAAAGACGACGGTCAGAAGCAGGCCGCGCTTCGCTACATCTTGGATGCTTGGGAAGAAGCGCTGCATGACGGCATCGAGCCGGAATGTTTGGCCAATGCCGCGCTATTTGCCGCGCTTGCCGATCTGATCGGCGTCTATGGCGAAGATGCGGTATCGAAGATGACGACCGGGCTGTCGCGCCGCATCCAGCACGGCGAATTCACGCTGAAGCGCACGCCGCAATAATCACAGAGTTCCGGTTTCGCGGAGCAGTCCTCCGATGAGGACGAGAAAACCGAAGGCGATCAACACCACGCCGGCGATGCGGTTGATCAGTTTCAAGCGCTCTTCCGTCAGCTTGTGACGGATGGTTGCGATCAGCTCGGAAAGGCCGAGCCACCACAACAGACTTCCACCCATCACCGCGGCGACGAGCAACAGAGCTTCGAAATTATTGTCGAGGCCGCCGATCAGCGAACCCAGTCCGCCGAAGATGGCCGCGGTGCCGAGAATGGCGCCCGGATTGGTGACGGTGAGAAAGAAAGTCTGCGGGATGACGCCGGTATGTTCCCATCTTGGCGAGCCCTTTCCAGGCTCCAGTGACGGCGCGGGCTTGGCGAACAGCAGTCCCAATCCGAAGATGACGAGGACCGCGCCGCCGACCAATTGGATCGGGCCGCGATATTCGGCCATCAGCTCCGAAACGGCGCGCATGGAAAAGGCCGCGATGGCCGCCAGCGTGCCGTCGCCGAGGACGGCCCCGATGCCTGCGGCCAGGCCTGCCCAGAAGCCGCCGGTCGCAGCGCGTTGAATCACCAGCACGTTGACAGGCCCGATCGGCGCCGCCAACAGAAGTCCGATGAAGGTGCCGGCGAGCACAAGCTCGATGCCCGACAGCACGATATGGGCTCCCGACATCGATGCGCGCCTATTTGTTGTTGGCTGACAGAGGGATGGACTTGGCCCCGTTGCCGTCAAATAGCGGCACGGGATTTACACAAAAGACAGGCGACGAAAATGCCACGTTATGCGAATTTGGATTGCTGTTCGGGGAATGATGCATGAATCGCCGCATGACCTTCACGGTGGCTCTTGGCGCATTGGTAACCGCCGCGATAGCCATTGTCTACGCCTGGCAGCCAGAGCCCGGACAAGCTCAGGCACAGCAGAGCGAGATCGCCAAGACGCCCGAGACACCGAAAAGCTCCACCCCGGAGTCAGCTCCGGAAGCCGCAAAAACGCCTGAGGCGCCGAAGCCGAACGGGGCGGCGCAGCCACAAGTCTTGTACGATCCTCAATCACTGCCAGCGCCCGTCAAACAGACGCTCGAGGAGATTTTCGACACGGCGCAAAGCGGCGATATCGAAGCGATGCGGCCGGTGCTCGAATCGAACGAGCTCAAGCCGATGGTCGCCACCACCCATGTCGACGATCCCGTCGCCTTCTGGAAGAAGAATTCGGCCGATGGCGAGGGTCGCGATGTGCTCGCGGCTTTGTTGAATATACTTTCCGCGGGCTTCGTCAAAACCGGTCAAGGCAATGACGCGATCTATATCTGGCCCTATCTCGCCGAGATGGATCTGACCAAGCTCACGCCGGCGCAAGAGGTCGAGCTTTACCGGATCGTGCCGGCGGACAAGGCGCTGGCAATGAAGAGAAACGGCAAATACAGCTATTATCGGATCGGGGTCTCGCCCACCGGCGTCTGGCAGTATTTCCTTCAATAAGACTCGGGGAGTGCCTCGCCGAAACGGACCGGCGCGCCGGAGGGCGACCCAAGCTCGCCGTCCCACATCGCGACCTGGCCCCGGACAATGGTCCCGACCGGCCAGCCCGTCACGTTGCGCCCGGCAAAGGGCGTCCAACCACATTTCGAGGCGATCCAGTCATCGGTGATCGTCTTCTGCAGTTTCAGATCGACGATGGTGAGATCGGCGTCGTAGCCCACGGCGATGCGTCCCTTGCCGGCAATGCCGAAGATGCGTTGCGGCCCGGCGCTGGTCAGATCGACGAAGCGGGCGAGACTGAGCCGCCCTTTGTTGACGTGGTCCAGCATCACTGGAACGAGGGTCTGCACGCCGGGCATGCCGGAGGGCGAGGCCGGATAGTCGGCGCCCTTTTCGTCGAGAGTGTGCGGGGCGTGATCAGAGCCCAGAATATCGACCACGCCTTGATCGAGCCCCCACCAAAGCACGTCTTGATGAGACTTGTCGCGAAGCGGCGGGTTCATCTGCGCCCGCGAGCCGATCGAGGCATAGGCCTCGCTCGCGATGAGCGTGAGGTGCTGCGGCGTCACCTCGACGGTGGCGATGTCCTTGTTCAGCGCGAGCAATTGCATCTCGGCCGCCGTCGAGACGTGCAAAATGTGGATGCGCTTGCCGGCTTGCCGCGCGAGCCTGAGCAGCATTTCGGTCGAGGCGAGCGCTGCTTCGGCATCGCGCCACTCGCTATGACTTGAGACATCGCCTGCACGTCTCACGCCCGCGCGTTCCTGCAATCTCGTCTCGCTCTCGGAATGGAAGGCGGCGCGGCGTCTGATCTTGGCAAGAATGCGCGAGAGCGAGGCTTCGTCATCGACGAGCAGATCGCCGGTGGAAGACCCGGCGAAGATCTTGATTCCGGCAGACCCTTCGAGCCGCTCGAGCGTGGGCAGCTCGTCAATATTGTGTTTGGTGGCGCCGACGAAGAAGGCGAAGTCGCAATGCATGCGGTTTCGCGCGCGCGCGACCTTGTCGGCCAAGGCGTCCGCCGTCGTCGTGGCCGGCTTGGTATTCGGCATCTCGAACACGGCGGTGACACCGCCGAGCACAGCCGCCCTGCTCCCGCTTGCCAAGTCTTCTTTGTGCTCGAGCCCAGGCTCGCGGAAATGAACCTGGCTGTCGATGACACCGGGCAAGATGTGCAAGCCCTTGGCGTCGATGACGCGGCCGGCGCTCGAGGCGGCCACGTCGCCGAGAGCGGCGATGCGGCCATCCGCTATGGCAAGGTCGGCCACGCTTTCGCCAGCATGGCTGACGATGGTCGCGCCCTTAAGGACAAGATCGAAGGTGTCGGCCAAGTTTCAGTCCGCTTGCAGGGTCGGGCCCGCTCCCATACATCTCAGTCCCCTAGGTAGCAGAAGACAAAGCAATGAGCCAATGTCTGGCGGCGGAGCTTGTGGATCGCGGCGTGATCGAGGTCGCGGGCGCAGACGTGCGCAAATTGCTCCAAGGGCTGGTCACCAACGATATCGAGATGGCGCGCGACGGTAGAGCCGTATTTGCCGGCCTGCTCACGCCGCAGGGCAAGATTCTGTTCGATTTCTTCATGGTGCCGAAGGGGGACGGGTTCCTGATCGAGGCACCGAAAGCCTCATTGGGCGAACTCATGAAACGCCTCAATTTCTATCGCCTCAGGGCCGCGGTCGAGATCAAGGAGGCGCCGTTCAAAGTGGTGGCTTGCTGGGGTGGCGATGCGAGGCGCCGCGGAAGGCGCGATTGCCTTCGCCGATCCACGGGTTCCTGAGCTTGGGATGCGCGTATTGTTACCTCAGGCCATGAGCCTCGACAAACTGGGCTGCGGCTCGGCCAGCGAGAACGACTATCACGCCATGCGGATCGCCCAGGGCGTGCCGGAGGGCGGACGCGACTATGCTTACGGCGATGCGTTCCCGCATGAGGCGATGTTCGATCAATTGCACGGCGTCGATTTCAAGAAGGGGTGCTTCGTGGGACAGGAAGTTGTCGCGCGTATGGAGCACAGAGGCACGGCGCGGAAGCGACTCATTCCGGTCGAGGGCGACCGGCCGTTGCCGGCGATCGGCAGCGAGGTGATGGCGGGCGACACCGCGGTCGGAACTCTGACCTCGGTCGATGGCAGGCTCGGACTTGCGTCCTTGCGGCTCGATCGCGTCGAGCAGGCCTATGAAGCCGGCGAGACGTTGCGCGCGGGCGAAGCAGCCTTGAGCCTCCGCAAGCCTCGCTGGCTCACGCTTCCGCTGCCCTCGCCCAGAGTGACGGCATGAGCAAGAAAATCGTCGAGGCTAAGCGCTGTCCTTGGCCGGGCACGGATCCGCTCTATGTCTCCTATCATGACGAGGAATGGGGCGTGCCCGAGCGCGACGATCGCGCGCTCTACGAGAAGCTCGTGCTCGACGGATTTCAGGCCGGACTTTCCTGGATCACGATCTTACGCAAGCGCGAAAATTTCCGCCGCGCCTTCGACGGCTTCAAGCCGGAGAAGATCGCGCGCTATTCGGACAAGAAAATCGCTGCGCTGATGCAAGACGAAGGCATCGTGCGCAATCGCATGAAGGTCGAGGGCGCCGTGCTTTCGGCGCGCGCTTGGCTCGAGACGATGGAAAAGGGCGACGGCTTCTCGGCGCTGCTTTGGGGATTCGTCGACGGCAAGCCGATCGTCAACAGATTTAAGACGATACGCGAGGTGCCGCCCGAGACGGAGCTGTCGCGCAAAATTGCAAAAGACCTGAAAGCGCGCGGCTTCAAATTTTGCGGGCCGACCATCGTCTATGCGTTCATGCAGGCGACTGGCATGGTCAACGACCATTTGGTCGAATGCCACCGCCACGCCGCCTGCACGAAACTGGGTCGGGTCTAGAGCGAAATCTGTTCGGGCTGGACCCGCGATTTCGCTCTAGTTCTTTTGACGCATGATCTCATCCGAAAAGTCTGCAACTTTTCGGGACCATGCTAACCCTTAGAGCGGGGATCGGCGCTGCGCGGATAAGTCCGCTCTTCCTGGATGCGCCCATTGCGGTTGCGGATGCGAACCGAACCACGGTTCTTGACGGCGCGTTTCAGGACGCCGCCTTTCGTCGCTCTGGCCTTGGTGGTCCAACGTTGCACGACTTTTCCGGAGGGCTCGGCTTTGAGCTCCCACTTCTTGCTCTTCTCGTTGTGGAACAGTGAATATCTCGGCAGCTTTGCCATATGCATCTCCCAAGTGACGGACAGCGGGGGGTTTGCACGCTAACAATAGACGCATGAATGACACTATGATTCGGCTTAGTCCATTTTCTTTTTCATGTTGTATGCATAAATACTGAGGGCATGCTCTTGGTAAACGACACGCTCGGATCGCGAATCAGACTTGGATATTGCCATGCATAGTCTTCAGCCAAGCACCGGCATACGCGCATGGCAGCGCATGCTGAGCGGGCGGAGGCTCGATCTGCTCGATCCCTCGCCGCTCGACATCGAGATCGAGGACATCGCGCACGGGCTGGCGCGCGTCGCACGCTGGAACGGGCAGACCGAAGGCGAGCATGCCTTCTCGGTGGCCGAGCATAGTCTGCTTGGTCGAGACGATTACGGGCGCGCTCAACCCGTCGCTGGAGCGGCGCTATAGGCTGGCGGCTCTCATTCACGATGCGCCGGAATATGTGATCGGCGACCTGATTAGTCCGTTCAAGGCGGCGCTGGCTCTCGATTACAAGGCTTTCGAGATGAAATTGCTCGCGGCGATTCACGTGCGTTTTGGGCTGCCTGCGGTCTTGCCGGAGGAGGTTACCAAGCTGATTAAGCGCGCCGACAAGATTGCGGCTTATTATGAGGCCACCGTGCTTGCGGGCTTCTCGATTGAGGAGGCAAAGCGCTTTTTCGGCCAACCGCGGGGGTTAAGCGCCTCGCTGGTAACCAAACTGTCGCACCTCAAGCCGCTTGCAACTGGCGACGCGGAGGCCAAGTTCCTTAAGCGCTTCAACGAGCTTCGTGCATGACCCCTCAACGTCCCCAACGTTCCGTGCTCGATGGGCCGGCGCCGTCCCTGATTTCGCCAAGAGATCGGGTTAGACTTACGCCTATCATGAAGCCTGAAACCATTTATGTGTCGCCGCTCAGCCTGGTCGAGGCCACGGTGGCAGACGCCTCGGTCGGCCATCTTGTCACCCTGATCAATCACGACACGCTGGTGGCGACCCCGCCCTCCATCGAGCCGGACCGGCATTTGCGCCTCGCCATGAATGACATCAGCGAGCCGCACGACGGTCTGGTGCTGCCTTGCGAGACTCATGTCGCCGATCTCGTCGAGTTCGCGCTTGCCTGGGACCGCAAGGCGCCGCTGCTGATCCATTGCTGGGCCGGCATCAGCCGCTCGACCGCTGCGGCCTTCATCTCGCTTTGCGCGCTCAACCCGGAGGCTGACGAACTCCGCCTGGCGCAGGCGTTGCGCGAGGCTTCGCCAACCGCCTATCCCAATCGCAGACTGGTTCGGCTTGGCGACGCAGCGCTGCAGCGCTCGGGGCGCATGATCGAGGCGGTCGAGTCCATCGGCCCCGGCGAATTCGCCGAAGAGGCGCTGGTGTTCGCGCTGCCCGCGCTCCACGCGGCCTAACATCATGTCCGAGCCGCGCCGCGCTGCGATCGAAGCGGGCGAGACGCAGATCGAGCTCGGTCTGAATGCGGCAATCGTCAGCGTCCGCGATCAGCAACCGCAAATTCTTATCGTGCGCCCCGTCACTGCCAGCTCGGGCGATTGGGATGCTCTGCCGTTCGGCCCGTTCTCGCCGCTCAGCCACCGCACGCTCGAGATTGGCTTGCGCGAATGGACCAAGCGGCAGACCGGGCTCGATCTCGGTTATGTCGAGCAGCTCTACACGTTCGGCGACCGTGGCAGGCATGCGGAGCCCGGCGCACCCTCACATATCCTTTCTGTCGGGTATCTCGCGCTGACGCGCGGCTCCGGCGAAGAATTGATGGGTTCGCATTGGTCGCCTTGGTACGCCTATTTCCCTTGGGAGGACTGGCGGCTCGGCAAGCCTGAGATTCTCACCAAGGCGATCGAGCCGAGGTTGAAAGAGTGGGCGATGCGCAAACCTGCCGATGACGCGCCGGCGCGGCCGTTACGTCGCGCCGAACGGTTGAAAGTCTGTTTCGGCGACGGCTCGAGTTTCGACGAAGAAAGAGTGCTCGAGCGCTATGAGCTGCTCTATGAGGCCGGCCTCGTCGCAGAGGCGGCGCGCGACGGGCGCACCGCGGCGAAGCAATGGGACAATATCCCGGAGTTTGGGCGGCCGATGGAATTCGATCATCGCCGCATCCTTGCGACCGCGATGGGGCGCTTGCGCGGCAAGCTGAAATATCGCCCGGTGGTGTTCGAGCTTTTGCCGCCCGAATTCACGCTCTACGATTTGCAGCAGACCGTCGAGGCGATCTCCGGCACGCTTCTGCACAAGCAGAATTTCCGGAGGCTGGTCGAGCAAGGCGGGCTCGTCGAGCCAACAGGCAATGTCTCGACCGCGACCGGCGGACGCCCTGCCCGGCTTTATCGTTTCCGCCGCGAGGTGGTGCTGGAACGCCCGGCGCCCGGGCTTCGCGTCAAGGCGGGCCGCCTCTAACTCAAGCGAGGAGCGAGCGACGCCCATCACTCCTGCCAATGCTGATGCCCCTCGTCGCTTTGACCGGCGCCACCGGTTTTGTCGGGCAGTATCTGTTGCGTGAATTGCCGAAGCGCGGCTATCGGCTTCGCGTCCTGCTGCGCCGGCCAAGCACGGTGTCGCTGCCTTGCGCCAGCGTGTTGATCGGCGATATCGCGCGACCGCACAACATGGCCGAGGCGCTTACCGGAGTCGACGCCGTGATCCATTCCGCCGGCTTGGCGGAGACCATGTCCGGACGGCCGGAAGACGATTATCGTGTGATCAACACCGAGGCCACGATCGCGCTGGCGCGTGCCGCCAACCGCGCACGCGTCAAGCGCTTCGTGTTTCTTTCCTCGATCAGGGCGCAAAGCGGTCCGACCGCGCCCGAGACTCTCACCGAAGACGCGGAGCCGAGACCGACCGATGCTTACGGGCGTTCCAAGCTCGCGGCAGAACAAGGCCTGGCGGAAGCCAATATCGATTGGGTCGCGCTCAGATTGGCGTTGACCTATGGACCGGGCGTGCAGGGCAATATGGCGAAGCTGATGCGTCTCGCGCGCTCGCCCTACCCGCTGCCCTTAGGCGCGCTGAAAGGGCGGCGTTCGCTGCTTTCGCTCGACAATCTGGTCGAGGCGATCGACATTGTGCTCCGCGCCCCGGCGCCGCTCCGCCGGCCATTGCTGGTGGCCGATCCCGATCCGCTCACCATCGGCGAAATGATTGGCGCGATGCGCCAAGGATTGCAGCGCCGGCCTGGGATTTTCCCGCTACCATCACCCTTGCTGCGCGCGGCTTCGCTCGCGATGGGGCAGAGCGACACCCATCGATTGCTGTCGGGCTCGCTGGTCGCAGATTGCACAAAGCTCTGCGGGCTCGGCTTCGTGCCGGCCACCGACACCAAGACGGCGCTCGCGGCATTGATGCGAGGCTGAGTTAGGCGTTGCTTCGCCGGGAAGGCACGCACGATCGGCGCGAGATCGCGGGCATGATCCCAAGCGCCGCCCTGACGAGTGAGGCCGAGCCTCACGATAATGAGATCGCGAGACGGAACGATCGCGACGATCTGCTGCTCGAAGCCCAGCAGGTAATAGGCGCCCTCGGCCAAGGTGGCTTCCGCCGACTCGGGCAGTTTCAGCCAGACATGCGCGCCATAGTCCTTGCCCGGCGCTTCAGGTGTCGGGTTCAGGCTATAGGCGACCCAGTCGGGCGGCAGCAGCTGTTTGCCTTGCCAGACTCCCGTCTTGCGCAAACAGCAGCGCGAGACGCGCCCAGTCGCGGGCCGAGGCATACATCAGAGACGAGCCGATGAAGGTGCCGGAAGAGTCCGGCACGAGCACCGCACTTCGCATGCCTAGAGGCGCGAACAGGCGCGTCCGCGGAAAGCGCAGATAGTCGCGCTCGTCGGTGAAGGCGTGACGCAGGATCAATTGAATGATGTTGGAGGAGCCGCTCGAATAGTTCCAAAGGGTTCCGGGGGGCGCCACGAGCGGCATCTCGGCGGCGAAGCGGCCTGCGGCCTCCTTGGCGAACAGCATTTGCTCCACATCGCTGATATTGGACCCATAGCCCTCGTCGAAGGCAAGGCCGCTCGTCATGCGCAGCAGTTGGTCGAGGGTAATCTTGCTGCGGGAATCGCCCTCGCCTCGCCATTCCGGCAGCAGCTTGTCGTCGTTTGTGGCGACCGTGCCATCGAGGATGCGCAAGCCCACAAGCGCGTTGGTCGCGGTCTTGGTCATCGACCAGCCGACCAATGGCGTATTCTGATCGAAGCCCGGAGCGTAACGTTCAGCGACGATGCGGCCTTTATGCACAACGACAAGCGCGCGGGTGCGGCGAGGATGAGCGGGATCGGGTTCGGCGAAGGCCGCATCGATCGCGGCTGTTAGGGCGGCGTGATCGATGTCGTTCGATAGGTTTTCGAGAGCGACCCGCTCACCCTCCGGCCAAAGCGCGTTCGGGTCGGGAGGCGCTGCGGGCGCGAATAGGTTTGCAGCTTCCGCTCGCAACTCGGACGCGGTCCTGCCGATGGCGAGCGTGCAGCCGAGGCCATCACGATAGACTGCCGTTCGCGGCCACAGCCCAAACGTCGAAGCGGTCACCTGCTTCTGTTGGTCATCGATCTCGGCCTGGAACAGCGCCAGCAATTCGTAGCCCGGACCGGTCAGTTCCTCGGCGTAGATCGACTGCCGATCACGTCCGGAAACGAAGAGGCCGGAACAGAGGGTCTCGGCCATGTAGCCGGAGCCCAGAAGCGCGGTGAGATAAATCCAGTGGAAGGCGATCGCGGCGAGATACGGCCGCGAGCAAGGTCAGCAGGATCAGGCAAATCTTCCGGATCGAAATCATGGCCGCTTCATAGCACGGCGTGGGTGCGCGAAAGCCCCTGCTATGGCAGAGTGCGGCGCCGTGACCTCACCCCTCGATCCAAATATGGCCGCCCGCGCAGGCGAGCTTGCCCGCGCCGGCCTAAAACGGCCCGGCGCGCCCACTGCACTACCGCACGCGTCTTCGTGGTCGATGCCGAGCGCCAGTCCGGGATTTGGTTCGAGGACGGCAAGGCCGTTGCGCGCTGGCCTCTCTCCACGGCGCGGCTCGGCATTGGCGGCAAGGAGAATTCCTATCAAACGCCGCCGGGCTGGCATCGCATCGCGCGAAAGATTGGGCAGAGCGCGGCTTGCGGCACGCGCTTCGTTTCGCGTGAACCAACCGGCGAGATATGGACGGGAGAAGCAGGCGACGACGACCTGATCCTCACCCGCATCCTGACGCTCGAGGGCTTGGAAGATGGCGTCAACCGTGGTCCCGGTTGCGACTCGCTCGAGCGCTACATTTATATCCACGGCACCAACCAGGAGAGCTTGCTCGGCAGGCCTACGAGCCATGGCTGCGTGCGGATGTCCAATCAGGACGTCTGCGCGCTGTTCGACCGCATCGAGGAAGGCGATTACGTCTTCATTGCACCGCCGGTCCCATCCGCCATTCCCGATCCGTTTGCCGGGGGACGCTTTCATTATGCCGGTCTCGGCGGGTCGGGTATGAGCGCGCTCGCGCAATTCCAAGCGATGAAAGGCGGCAAGGTCAGCGGCAGCGACCGCGCCTTCGACCATGGCGAGCGGATTGAGGTCCGGCATCAACTTGAGGCTCTTGGAATTAAAGTGCTGCCGCAAGACGGCAGCGGCATCGGGCCTGATTGTGCGGCGCTTGTGGTGTCGACCGCGGTTGAGGAGCAAGTCCCCGATTTTGCCGCGGCGCGCGCCAACACTATTCCGATCATTCACCGCTCAGAGATGCTCGCTCATTTCGTCGAGACCAACCGCACCATTGCGGTGAGCGGCACCAGCGGCAAATCGACGGTGACGGCGATGATCTTCGAAATCTTGCACGGAAGCGGCCGCGATCCTTCCGTGATTACCGGGGGCGATCTTCGCCTGTTGCAGGCGCAAGGGCTGGTCGGCAATGCTTTCGCCGGCGCCTCCGACCTGCTGGTCATCGAGGCTGACGAAAGCGACGGTTCGCTGGTGCGTTATGCGCCGGCAGTCGGCGTGATCCTCAATCTGCAACGGGATCATAAAGAGATGAGCGAGGTGGCGGCGATGTTCGCCGTGCTTCGCGCCCGCGCGCGCGAGGCATTGGTGGTCGGCGACGACGACAATCTCGATGCGCTCGCCGGCGGCGCGTTGCGGTTCGGCTTCGGTCCCAAGGCCGATATCAGGGGCGAGGATGTCGTGCTCGAAGGCGATGGCAAGCAAATTTCGCGTGCGCGATGTTCGCTTCTCGCTCCCGGTGCCGGGCCAGCACAACGTCGCCAATGCGCTGGCCGCAATTGCCGCCTGTCATGCGATCGGTGTCCCGCTCGCTGAGATGAGTGCGCCCGCTGTCCCGCTTCGAAGGTGTCGGCCGTCGCTTCCAGACCATCGGGGTGTCGCGCGGCGTCGAAGTGGTCGACGATTTTGCGCATAACGCGGACAAGATCGCCGCCGCGATCAAGACTGCGAAGCTTCGCGGGGCCCGCGTGCTCGCGATCTACCAACCGCATGGCTACGGCCCGACGCGATTTCTTGCGCCAGGATTTCGTCAACACCTTCGCGCGCGAGCTCGCCGCGGAAGACCGGCTCTGGCTGCTCGAGATCTTCTATGCCGGTGGCACGGCGACACGCGATTTCTCCGCTGCCGATATCGTGGCGGAGATCGCCGATCGAGGCACCAAGGCTGAGTTTGCCCCCTCGCGCGATTGGCTCGCCTCGCGCATCGCGGAGGAGGCCAGAGAGGGCGACCTCGTCCTCGTCATGGGCGCCCGCGACCCCTCGTTAAGCCAATTCGCACGCAAGATTTTGACGGCGCTGGCTGACGGCCAATAAAGCCAGTTGCAACTTAGTCGCGAGTAGCGCGAGAGAATCGCCTCAAATTTGAGCGACCCGACTAACTCTGCGTTGCAGCCTACACATTTATGACAATTGGGCGCGACGGTGACCACGCCGGTCCGCGAGCTGGGACTGGCCGCATGGTCGATACTGTCTACGACATCAAGCCCACACCTCCCCATCCGCGCGTGCTTGGCTGGTTCGGCACGGCCTCCCTGGCCATGGGCGGCAGCAACCAGATGATCTTCCTGATCACGGCGTTGTTCGTCGGTCAGGGCGACATTCTCGGGCAGGGCAGCGCCGCCGTTCCACTCCTCATCCTCGGCGTTCTGCTCGGCTGGGCTGCGGCTCCTGCTTGGACCGAACTCGTGCTGATGTGGCCAAACCGGGTCGGCGGTATCTCGGCCGCCTGCGCCGAAGCCTTCAGGCCCTATAATCCCGTGCTCTCCGCGCTCACCGGCACCTGTTATTGGTGGGGCTGGGTTCCGACGTGCGGACTGACCGCGCTGCTCTCGGCATCTGCTATCCAACAGTGGTTCTTGCCCGGGCTTCCGGTCGAGGCGGTGGCGATCACCATCATCTGCGTCTTCAGCCTCGTAAACATTTGCGGGGTCAAATGGGTCGCTCGCCTCGCGATGCCCATCGCCATCGCTTCCGGATCCCTCGCCTTTATCTCGTCTTTCGCTCCGATGGTTGCCGGCGAGGTCAATTGGCAGCAGGCCTTCGACTATCATCTCACCTCGCCCTTCGAGGGCTGGTTCGGCGACCTCACGGCAGTAATGGCGGGTCTCTATCTCATCGGATTTGCAGCACCCGCGTTCGAGGCGGCTGCCTGTCATGTCGGCGAGACCAAGAATCCCAACAAGAACGTGCCACGCGCAATGTTGGCGTCGGCGTTCATGGCCGGCATCTATTTCATTGTGCTGCCGGTCGTGTGGCTCGGCGTGCTCGGTCCAGAGACGCTCGGCAACGACCTCGCCACCATTCTCGGCCCAACCTTCGCGCCACTGCTTGGCAGTCTCGGTAAGGCCGCAGCCGTCTGGTTCGTCATGCTCAATATGTTTCACGGCACGCTACAGCCGCTGGCCGGAGCGACGCGGACCATGTCACAACTCGCCGATGATGGGCTCCTCCCCCGCTTCCTCTCACTGCGCTTCAAGCCCACCGACTGCCCCTGGGCCGCGACGGTTCTCACCGCATCTTGCGCGATCAGCTTTCTATTGATCGGCGTTCCGGTGTGGATGATCGCGGCGGCGAACTTCACCTATCTCATCGGCATCTGCATGCCGAACATCGCGGCCTGGCTGCTCCGGCGCGACATGCCAGATGCCGAGCGTCCCTATCGCGCGCCGCGCGGCACCATCACGCTCGGCGTGGGAGCGGCAATGGTTTGGCTTATCTCCGCCATGCTCGGCTTCCAGCAATTCGGGCTGCCGACCGTGGTGTTCGGCCTCGCGCTCGCCTATTCGGGGGCCGGACTCTACGCTTGGCGCGTCATCGAGGACCGGCGCCGCGCAGGTCTCCCCGCCTTCGCGCGAACGCTCCACACCAAATTGACCGGCGCCATGGTGCTGGTCCTCGTGCTCGACGGCGTCGCTTACCTCCTCGCCGTCAACAGTATCGGCGAAGGGCATCATCAGCTTGTGGCGGTGCTTGAGGATATCTTCGTCGTTGTCGCACTGCTCACGATCAGCGTGGGCCTCGTGCTTCCGGGCATGATCACCTACTCGGCGCTGGAAGTTACCAAAGCCGCGCAGCGGCTCACCCAGGGCACGCTTCGCCAATTCTCACTCGCCATGGGCGCGCTCGGCCGTGGCGACCTGGAGGCGGCGCACGCCTCCGTTAATTTCGAGGCGGTGAAGGCAAGCACGCACGATGAGCTTGGCGATATGGCGGAGAGTTTCAATCTGCTTCAGGAGGAAGTGCGAGAGGCAGCCGTAGGTCTCGATGAGGCCCGTGAGAACTTGCGCGCGGCGCGGCAGGAACTTATCGCGCGGCATCAGCAAATCGCGCATCTCGCTCATCACGACGCGTTGACGGACCTGCCGAACCGGACGGCGCTGCAAGTTCGGCTTGCCGATACGCTGGCGCGGGCGAAAGCCACGGAAACCGGATTTGCCGTGCTCAGCGTCGACCTCGATTATTTCAAGGAAGCCAATGACATTTTCGGCCACGTGGTCGGCGACGAATTGCTCTGCGCCATCGCCCGCAGGCTTGAAGCGGCTGCAAGCGGCGCATTTATCGCCAGGGTCGGCGGCGATGAATTCATGGTGGTAACGCCCGTCGAGCCGTTGCCCAGCCCGGTCGAGCAAGCCTTGGAGCGGCTCAATGTGGGCGAGCGGCTGCCTCGTAGCGTGGGAAAGCTTGCCGATCGCCTGCTCAATTGCGTTGCCGAGGAGTTCGAAATCCGCGAGCAGCGAATCCAAATTGGGCTCAGCATTGGCGGGGCGATTTATCCGGCGGATGCCACCGAGATTCGGACCTTGCTCGCCAACGCCGATGCGGCGCTGTATCGGGCCAAAGCGGACGGCCGCCAGATGGTGCGTTTCTTCGATCCCGAGATGGACCGCCGGCTTCGCGAGCGCTACTCGCTACAGCACGATCTCCGCTCGGCGCTCACGCATGAGGAGCTGGTGTTGAACTACCAGCCGCTCGCCAAGATCGACGGCGAGGTGTTCGGATTCGAGGCCTTGCTTCGCTGGTATCATCCAAAACATGGCTATGTCCCGCCAAGCCAGTTCATTGCGCTCGCCGAGCAGAACGGCACAATCAACGAGATCGGCACCTGGGTGCTCAGGCAAGCCTGCCGCGAGGCGGCGAGCTGGCCGGCGCCATTGCAGGTTGCCGTCAATCTGTCGCCGGTGCAGTTCCGACACGGCGATCTCGCCGGTCTGGTGCACATCATCTTGCTGGAGACGGGGCTCGCCCCGAACCGGTTGGAACTGGAAATAACCGAGGGCGTTCTGATCGGCGATACTTCGCGCGTAATGTCGATCTTGCGTCGCCTGAAATTGCTCGGCGTGAAAATCGCCATGGACGATTTTGGGACCGGCTATGCTTCGTTGTCCTCTCTGCAATCCTTCCCCTTCGACAAGCTCAAGATCGACAGGTCCTTCGTGGCGGGGGTCGACACCAACGTGCATGCCGGCGCGATCGTGCGCGCGGTGATGGGGCTCGGCAAGGCGTTGAACATCCCGACCATCGCCGAAGGTGTCGAGACCGAGGGCGAGCGGGCGTTCCTGCTCAAGGAAGGTTGCCAGGAAATTCAGGGCTATCTGGTCGGGCGTCCGGCCCCGATCGCGAGCTATGCGGACATCACCAACGGCGATGTGAGCACGCGTCTCGCGGGTTGAGCGTCACGCCTGTCGCTAGCCGCCGAACTTTCGCTCTAGTTCTAGGTTCTGTTTCCGGCCGATCGATGCGGCAGGGAGATTTCCATGCGGATTGCGAGCGACCTTAGCAAATCTCTTCGGGTACCGGCGCTTGGCGCCCTTGTCGCAGCCTTGGCGCTGCTTGGGTTTGCGATCACTCACGTGTCTGCCAGGAGCACTACGATGGACACGAAAGCGGCCAAGCTCGACGTGAGCACATTCGCCAAGGGGCTCGAATATCCTTGGGGTATGGCCTTCCTGCCCGACGGGCGCGTGCTGGTGACCGAGCGGCCCGGCAGGCTTCGCCTCGTTGGCATGGATGGGACGCTGTCGGAACCGTTGCAAGGCGTGCCGGAGGTCTATGCTTCGGGTCAAGGCGGCCTGCTTGATGTCGCGCTCGACCCGGACTTCAAGACCAACAAGCTCGTCTATCTCACCTATGCGGAGCCGCGCGAGGGCGGCGCCGGGACCGCGGTCGCGCGCGGGCATCTCGACCGAGACGGGCCTGGACAAGGTCGAGGTGATCTTCCGGCAAGTCCCGACCATCGATGGCGGCATTCATTTCGGCTCGCGGCTCGCCTTCGCGCCGGACGGCAAATTGTTCGTCACGCTCGGCGAGCGCTTCCAGTTCGGTCCGGCCCAGGATTTGACCAACGATCTCGGCAAGATCGTGCGGATCAATTCGGACGGATCGATCCCGGAGGACAATCCCTTCGTCGGTAAGAAGGATGCGCGGCCGGAGATCTGGTCTTACGGACATCGGAACCCGCAAGGTGCCGCCATTCACCCGGAGACCGGAAAGCTTTGGGAGACCGAGTTCGGCCCAAGGGCGGGGACGAGCTCAACATCCCCAAGGCGGGCTCGAACTATGGCTGGCCGCTGGTGAGCTGGGGGCGCCATTATAACGGGACGGCGATCCCAGAGCCGCCGACGCGGCCGGACTTCGCCGATGCCGATCTATCACTGGACGCCGGTGATCTCGCCCTCTGGAATTGCCTTCTATACCAGCGACGCGATCCCGAATTGGCGCGGGAACCTGCTGATCGGCGGATTATCCTCCGAGGCCATCATCCGGCTCACGCTCGACGGCGAGACTGTGACGTCCGAAGAGCGACTGAAGATGGGCACGCGCATCCGCGATGTGGCGGTGGGGCCCGACGGCGCGGTCTATGCGCTGACCGACGCGTATAATGGTGAGATCTTGCGACTGAGTGCGGCGAAATAGAGCGAGCCCGGCGGTTTCAACTTCCCGCGAGTGCATGCAAATTGGGCACGAGGCCCCGGCCCCGCCACAATCAGGCAATAGCGCTTCTGCCCCTTCCGCTTTACCCTCGCCCCGCCATGCAGCCGATTATCTCCGTCCAAGACCTGTCGAAGACTTACGCGTCCGGGTTCGAGGCGTTGAAGCCACGTCGATCTCGACATTCGGCCCGGCGAGATCTTTGCGCTGCTCGGCCCCAACGGCGCGGGCAAGACTACGCTGATCAACATCATCTGCGGGATCGTTACCGCGTCCGAGGGACGCGTGCTGGTCGGCGGACATGACATCGTCAGCGAATGGCGCCCCGCGCGGGACCATGATCGGGCTGGTGCCGCAGGAATTGACCGGAGACATGTTCGAGACGGTGTTCAACACGGTCTCGTTCAGCCGTGGTCTGTGGGGCAAGGCGCAGGATCCCGCCTTCATCGAAAAGCTGCTGAAAGATCTCTCGCTGTTCGACAAGCGCGACAACAAGATCATGACGCTGTCCGGCGGCATGAAACGGCGCGTGCTGATCGCCAAGGCGCTGTCGCACGAGCCCACTGTGCTGTTTCTCGACGAGCCTACGGCAGGCGTCGATGTCGAGCTCCGGCAAGACATGTGGGAATTGGTCAGGGAATTACGCGCGGCCGGCGTCACCATCATCCTCACCACGCACTACATTGAAGAGGCCGAGGAGATGGCCGACCGCATCGGCGTCATCAACAGGGGCGAGATCATCCTGGTTGAGGAGAAGAGCGCGCTGATGCAGAAGCTCGGCAAGAAAGAGCTGACGCTGCAGCTTCACGACAGACTTGAGGCGCTGCCGAAGAGCCTCAATGGGCACCGCCTGACTTTGGCGGCGGACGGCAACGAGCTGATCTACACCTATGACAGCCAGAAAGAGCGCACCGGGATCACGAATTTGCTGAAGGACCTCGCCGACGCCGGCGTGCGGTTCAAAGACCTACACACGACGCAAAGCTCGCTCGAAGACATTTTCGTCGACCTCGTGAGGCAGAAGCGATGAACCTTCCCGCCATCAAAGCCATCTACACTTTCGAGATGGCGCGCGCCCGCCGCACGCTGATGCAGAGCATCGTGTCGCCGGTGGTTTCCACCTCGCTCTATTTCGTAGTGTTCGGGGCCGCGATCGGCTCGCGCATCAGCGAGATCGAGGGCGTGGCTTACGGCGCCTTCATCGTTCCGGGGCTGATCATGCTGATGCTGCTCACGCAGAGCGTCGCCAACGCCTCGTTCGGCATCTATTTCCCGCGCTTCGCCGGCACGATTTTCGAGATCCTGTCGGCGCCGATCTCGGCCTTCGAGATCGTGATCGGCTATGTCGGCGCGGCGGCGACCAAATCCATTATTCTTGGCCTGATCGTGCTGGCGACGGCCTGGCTGTTCGTTCCGATCGAGATCAAGCATCCGTTTTTCATGTTGTTTTTCTTGGTGTTAACAGCCGCCACGTTCAGCCTGTTCGGCTTTATTTTGGGGCTTTGGGCCGACGGCTTCGAGAAGCTGCAGCTCGTGCCGCTCTTGATCATCACCCCCCTCACCTTCCTCGGCGGCACCTTCTATTCGATCCATGTGCTGCCGCCGTTCTGGCAGAAGGTGACGCTGTTCAATCCCGTCGTCTATCTGGTCAGCGCCTTCCGCTGGAGCTTCTTCGGCACGGCCGATGTCAGCGTGGCTTTGAGCCTCGGCATGACGCTGCTTTTTCTCGCAATCTGCCTCGCCATCGTTTGGTGGATCTTCAAGACCGGCTATCGTCTGAAGAGCTGATCGTATCTCTAGGGGGACATGCCGTGAGCCATGATGACAAGCCGACGCTGCACCGAAGCATCGGGCCGGTACAGCTTGCCCTTTATGGCCTCGGCAGCATGCTCGGCGCCGGAATTTATGGGCTGATCGGAAAGGCAGCAGGTCAGGTCGGCAATGCGGTATGGCTTGCCTTCGCCGTCGCTCTGGTCGCGGCATTGTTGACCGCGTTGTCCTACGCTTCGCTATCGTCACGCTACCCACGTGCCGCCGGCGCGGCCTATGTCACGCAGCGCGCTTATGGCTCGAGCCTTTTGAGCTTCATCGTGGGCCTCGCGCTAGTCTGCTCGGGCCTCACTTCCGTCGCGACGCAGTCGCGCGTGTTCGCTGCAAATCTCGCAACCCTGATTGGAGTTGAGTCCTTGCCGGTGTGGTGTCTGGCGCTCGGCTTTCTTCTCGTTCTCGGCGGCATCGTGTTTCGCGGTATTCGCGAAGCGATGTGGGTCAACGTGCTGTGCACGATCATCGAGGCGTCTGGCCTCATCCTCGTCATCGCCGTCGGATTCTCTTATTGGGGAAGCGTCGATTATCTTGCGACGCCGACGACGGCCAGTACTGGCGACGCCGCGCTTCTGGTGATCCAGGGCGCGGTCCTCACCTTCTTCGCCTTTATCGGCTTCGAGGACACGTTCAATGTCGCCGAAGAGTGCCGCAACCCTGAGCGGACTTTACCGATCGGGCTGATCCTCGCTATGGGGATGGCCGCGATCCTCTACATGGCGGTCGCGATCACAGCCGTCTCGGTCGTGCCCTACCAAGAGCTTGCCGCGGCGCCGGGTCCGATCACCGAAGTGGTCAACCGCGCGGCGCCTGCCATCCCACCCATCGTGTTCACCTTCATCACGCTGTTCGCGGTGGCCAATACGGCACTCGTCAATTACGTCACCGCCTCGCGCCTGATCTACGGCATGGCGCGGCAGGGCCTGTTCCATGAGAGGCTCGGCGACATTCACCCCGAAAGGCGCACGCCCCATATCGCGGTGGCTGCACTATTCGTCATCGCCGCCCCGCTCGCGCTGTTGGGAACGATCGGGGACCTTGCCGCCGCGACGGTGCTGCTCCTGCTTGCCGTGTTTGCGGTGGTGAACGGGGCGCTGTTCCTGCTCAAGGGACGGAAGGGCGAGGCGCGCGGCTATTTCGAGGTGCCGCGCCTGGTGCCGGCGCTCGGCGTCTTCGTCTGTCTTGCGCTGATCGTGGTGCGGGTCACGACCGGGGATTGGCGGGCCTCGGCGATCGCAGGCGGACTGCTGCTCGGTTGCCTTGGGATCTACGCGCTGATGCGGCCGAAGGCGACATCGGGGCACAGCGTCTCCCCCTAGGATTCCCCTCCCCGATCCCATATACTATTTGAGAGAATATGGGGGCTTTGTGGGGGCCGGCCTTGTGCCGGATGTTTTAACGACCCATATATGCTCACTGTGAGCATTATTGGTCAAAGGGAGGACAGTCCGGTGACCGCAGTGGTTCAAGGCGGACAGTCGATGAAATTGCCAGGTGCGCGGCAGAAGCTCGTGCTGCCCGATCTCGCCTACACCCCTGAGGTTCGGCGGGAGACGGCGAAGCTTTACGAGAAGGTGTCGCGGGTGATCCCGCCGGTCGAGTGGCCCGCCTTCGCGCCCTACATCAAGGCGATCAATGAGCTGAAGCGCGAACGGAACGCCGTCGTGCTCGCGCATAACTACATGACGCCGGAAATCTTCCATTGCGTCGCCGACGTGGTCGGCAACTCGCTGCAGCTTGCGCGCGAGGCGTCGAAGACCGACGCCGACATCATCGTGCAGGGCGGCGTGCACTTCATGGCCGAGACCTCGAAGTTGCTGAACCCGGACAAGCTGGTGCTGATCCCAGACATGCGCGCGGGTTGCTCGCTCGCGGCCTCGATCACCGGCGCCGACGTGCGCAGCCTTCGCGCCGCCTATCCCGGCGCGCCGGTCGTGACCTACGTCAACACTTCGGCAGAGGTGAAGGCGGAGTCCGATATTTGCTGCACGTCGTCGAACGCGGTGAAGGTGGTGGAGTCGCTCGGCGCCAAACGCGTCATTCTCATCCCCGACGAGTTCCTGGCGAAATGGGTGCAGACCCAGACCGATGTCGAGATCATCACCTGGAAGGGTCATTGCGAGGTGCATGAGCGCTTCACGCCTGAGGAGCTTCGCGCCTATCGCGAGGCCGATCCGGGGGTGAGGATCATCGCGCATCCGGAGTGCCCGCCGGAAGTGATCGCGGAGGCCGATTTCGCCGGCTCGACCAGCGGCATGATCAAATGGGTGAAGGAGCACGAGCCGCGCAAGGTGCTGCTCGTGACCGAATGCTCGATGAGCGACAACGTTGCGGTCGAGGCACCGAACACCGAGTTCGTGCGGCCGTGCAATCTCTGCCCGCATATGAAGCGGATCACGCTGCCGAAGATCCTGGATAGCCTGGTCTACCTCAAGGAAGAGGTGACTGTGGCGCCGGAGATCGCGGAGCGGGCGCGCGCTGCGGTCGAGCGCATGATCAATCTCAACAACTAGCGTAATCGCGCGGAGTTCGAGGCAAGCGGTGACCAACAGGAGCGAACAGAAGACCCCGTCGGCGCCGGCCATCGAGCGGCGCGGCGTGGTCATTGTCGGCGCGGGCCTTGCCGGCCTGTTCACCGCGCTGAAGCTCGCGCCGATCCCTGTCACCTTGGTCTCGGGGGCAAAGCTCGGCGAAGGCGCGTCGAGCGTCTGGGCGCAAGCCGGCATCGCCGCGGCGCTTGCCGAAGGTGACAGTCCGGAGGCGCATGCCGCCGATACGATCAGCGCAGGCGCCGGTATCGTCGACGAGGACGGTGGCGCTGACCATGGCGCGCGAGGCGCGGATGCGGATCGAGGATCTGCTCCGCTACGGCGTTCCGTTCGACAAGGACCTCGAGGGCCGGCTCGACTTGGCGCAGGAGGCTGCGCACGGCACGCGCCGCATCCTTCACGTCAAAGGCGATACTGCCGGCCGCGCCATCATGGCGGCGCTGATCGAGGCCGCGCGCAATACGTCGTCGATCGAGATTTTGGAGGGCTATGCGGCTTGCGGGCTCGTGACCGACAAGGGCCGGGTGACCGGCGTCGAGCTTGGCGCCGGTGGATGCCACTCCGCTGGTGCCAACGCTGGTCCTTGAGGCCTCAGCAGTCGTGCTGGCGACCGGCGGCGCCGGCCAGCTCTATGCCATCACCACCAACCCGCGTGAATCTCGCGGCGAAGGCATCGCCATTGCCGCTAGAGCGGGCGCGGTGATCGCCGACGCGGAATTCGTGCAGTTCCATCCGACCGCGATCGATATTGGCCGCGACCCTGCCCCGCTCGCCACCGAAGCTTTGCGCGGCGAAGGCGCGACGCTCATCAATGGACGCGGCGAGCGGTTCATGCGTCCGGTGCATGAGGACGCCGAGCTTGGCCCGCGCGACATCGTCACCCGCGCGGTGCAGCGGGAGATTGCCAGCGGACGCGGCGCCTATCTCGATTGCCGGAAACTCGGAACGCATTTTGTGGAGACCTTCCCAACGGTCAATGCGGCCTGCCGCGCGGCGGGCATCGATCCGACCAAAGAGCCGATCCCGATCGCGCCGGCAGCGCATTATCACATGGGCGGCGTGCTGACCGATGCTTCCGGGCGCACGACGCTGCCCGGTCTCTGGGCTTGCGGCGAGGTGGCGTCGACCGGCGCGCATGGCGCCAACCGGCTGGCGTCGAATTCGCTGCTCGAGGCGGTCGTGTTCGGCACGCGGGTGGCGCATGACATTGCGGATGTTCTCCCGCCCTCGGCGAGGACCGAGCAGGACTTCGAGCCGTTGCCATCAGCGCCGCATCCCGCGGCGCCGCGCGCCGACGACGCCGCGGTCAAGTTGCTTCGCCGCACCATGACCGACGATGTCGGCGTGATCCGCGACGCGGATTCTCTTCGCACGGCGCTTCGCACCATCGCGGCGCTCGAGGCTGAGGCGGGTGAGGACCGGCGCTTTGCCAATATGCTGATCGCCGCGAAACTGATCGCGGCTGCTGCGCTGAAACGCGAAGAAAGCCGTGGCGCACATTTCCGCAGCGATTATCCGACGTCCGATCCTCGTCTCGCCGAGCGCAGTCACATCACGCTCGCAGAGGCCGACGCGATCCTGAATGCGGCGTTGGGCAACACACGCAAAAGTGCTCGCCGGCTTGCGGCGCTCCATGCATGACGAGGACAGAAAAAGGCGAGTTGCCTAAGACAATCGTCAAACGCGCGGTCGAGGCCGCGCTTGAGGAGGATCTCGGCGGCGCCGGCGACATCACCACCGACGCCACGATTCCCATTGGTGCCAAAGGTGAGGCAGCGATCGTCGCCCGCGAGGCCGGAGTCATCGCGGGACTCGATCTAGCGGCAGAGGCGTTTCTTTCGCTCGATCCGGAAGTGAAGTTCCAGCCGCTGGTCAGCGACGGCGATGCGGTCAAGCAGGGCGCCAAGGTCGCCAGGATTGCGGGCAAGACGCGCGCGATCCTCACCGCCGAGCGCACGGCGCTCAATTTTCTCGGACATTTGAGCGGGGTCGCGACGCTCACGTCCCGCTTTGTCGAAGCCGTGGCAGGGACTGGCGCGCGCATCGCCTGCACGCGCAAGACGACGCCGGGTTTGCGGGCGCTGGAGAAATACGCGGTCCGCATGGGGGGCGGCGTCAATCACCGCTTCGGGCTCTATGACGGCGTGCTGATCAAGGACAACCACATTGCGGCTGCAGGCGGCATCGGCAACGCGCTTCGCGCGTTAGGGGCTCGCGCCGGTCACATGGTGAGGATCGAGGTCGAGGTCGATAATCTCGATCAGCTGAAAGAAGCGCTCCGCTTTCCGATCGACGCGGTGCTGCTCGATAACATGGATGTGCCGACGTTGAAGAAGGCGGTCGCCATGGTTGCCGGGCGCGTGACCACGGAGGCATCGGGCGGAGTCAGGCTGGAGACGGTGCGCAAAATCGCAGAGACAGGAATCGACCTGATCTCAGCCGGCGCGCTTACTCATTCGGCGCGAAGGTTAGACTTGTCGCTGGAGTGGGCGCGGCGCTCGAAGACACGAGCGAGACGGCAGGGGTAGCGTCTGTCGCGGTGGTGGACGCCTGCTGCGCCGAGGCCTCGACGACGTAAGGCTGCTCGTTGCGCTTCTTGTAGAAGACGTGATTACCGATCTTGTCGATCTTGTTCATGCTGTTGACCCAACCCGGCCTGACATAATTGGCATGGTAGTAGGTCGAATAACCGACTTCGGGCAGCCAAACCTGCCCGGAGGTGACTTGCTTGGCGAGGTCTTGCGCCAGCGCCCATTGATCGTTGTTCCTGGGCATGTCGGTGTGCCCATCACAGGCAAACGAGAACTGGCAGCCCTTCTGCATCTGGCCCTGATAAACCACGCCGCAAATCGTTTCCGGGAATTGCGGGCTGCGGACGCGATTGAGAATGACCTGGGCGACGGCGATCTGGCCACGGACCGGCTCGCCGCGGGCTTCGAAATAGATCGCGGTGGAGAGGCAGCGGCGCTCGCGCTCCTCGAATTCGGCTTGAGTTTCGCCGGCGGATTTGAACGCAAGTCCGGCCTGCGAGGGGCGATAGGCGATGGATTGGGGCGACGGCGTCGGGCGGCCGGCATTGAAGGCCGCTTCCAGCTCGCTCATATCGCCCGGCGTCGACATGAAGAGCGCCGCGGAGTAACCGGCATCGACTGAGCCGCGAAGCGCGACTTCGGTGACGGGCGGATTGAGGCGATCAGCCTTTTTGTCTTTCGCGGAGCCTTGGCTGACCGTTTGCAGGCTGCCGGTGATGTCGGGCATGCCACCCAGCGAGGCGGTGATGGCCTGTTTTCCGGCGTAGGTGGTTGTTTTGACGATCTCGTATTGGTCGGCCCGGGGGCCCTTGCCTGAGGCGGTGAAGAGAATCGCGGCATCGGTCGAAAGCGGTTTGGCGGCGGCCTTAGCAATGCGGTTGGAATAGTCCGCGCCATTGCCGGAAAGCCAAAGCTCTGTCTTGAAAATCAGGCTGCTAGCCGGCTCGATCCCGGCCTGACCGAGAGCCAAGAAACCCAAGCCAAGCACAGGAAGTGGTGCGAACGCAGCTAGACCCCACCACATCCGACGAGATAAACGCCGGCCCATCGTCCCTCCCGGGTAAGTCCCCGTAATCCCTCACGAAAGACACTGCCTCCCCAGGCAGTCAGACTTTCGCGTGCCTAGCTCCGCAACGCGTTGCACGTCGCGGGCATCGGCTTGTCCCCGTGTCGTTCGAGCAGAATTAGTGGGAAAACAGTAGCTTAAGTATTAATCGTCCCCCACCCGGCCCTGCCCGGAAATCCCCTTAGTCCCTTAAGGCTGCAGGAGAAATTGGGGCAAATTGTGGTAAACGGGGCTATTAACCGATTTCTTCCAACAGGGCTAATGAGGCGTTACTTTTTGCCAAGGGCGGCCTGGGCGGCGGCCAACCTCGCGACCGGCACCCGATAGGGCGAGCAGGAGACATAGTCGATGCCGATCCGCTCGCAGAAGCGGATGGTCTCCGGGTCGCCGCCATGCTCGCCGCAGATCCCGATCTTGAGCTTGGGCTTGGTTTTCCGGCCGCGCTCGACGGCAATCTCCATCAACTCCCCGACCGCCGGGTCCAGCGTGATGAAGGGGTCGTGGACCACGATGCCCTTATCGACATATTCGCCGAGGAACCGGCCGGCATCGTCCCGGCTCAAGCCGAATGTGGTCTGGGTCAGGTCGTTGGTGCCGAAGGAGAAGAAGTCGGCCGTGGTGGCGATCTCGCCGGCCTTGAGGCAGGTGCGGGGGAGCTCCACCATGGTGCCGATCGAGTAATGCACCTTGTGGCCGGTCTCGCCTTCCACATCGAGGGCGACCTGCGCAATCCGCGGGGCCAAGAGATCCAGCTCCTCCTTGGCGGTGACGAGCGGAATCATGATCTCCGGCGTCACCCGCGACTCCAAGGCCTCGGACGCCTCGAGAGAGGCCTCGAAGATGGCGCGCGCCTGCATCTCGGCGATCTCCGGGTAGGTGATGAGGAGCCGACAGCCGCGATGGCCGAGCATGGGGTTGAACTCGCTTAGATTGGCGACGCGCCTTCTGAGCTTGGCCTCGCTGACGCCCATGGCGGCGGCAACCTCGCGGATGGCTTCGTCGCCGTGCGGCAGAAACTCATGGAGCGGCGGATCGAGCAGGCGGATGGTCACCGGCAGTCCCGCCATGATCTCGAACAGCTCGACGAAATCGCGGCGCTGCATCGGCAGCAGCTTGGCGAGCGCCCGGCGCCTGCCCTCCTCGTCGTCCGCCAGGATCATCTCGCGCATCGGCAGGATGCGGGCCTCCTCGAAGAACATATGCTCGGTGCGGGCCAGGCCGATGCCTTGGGCGCCAAAGGCACGGGCCTGCTCGGCGTCGGCCGGGGTGTCGGCATTGGCGCGGACTCTCAGGCGGCGAAATTTATCGGCCCAGGCCATCAGAGTGTCGAAGTCGTCGGACAGCTTCGGCTCGCGCGTCTTGACGCGGCCTTTGATGATCTGGCCGGTCGAGCCGTCGATGGTGACAAGGTCGCCTTTGTGCAGCGTCACACCGCCAGCCTGAAGCGTTTCGCGCTCGAGATCGATCTGCACGGAGGCTGCGCCCGAAACGCAAGGCCGACCCATGCCGCGCGCGACGACCGCGGCGTGGCTCGTCATGCCGCCCCGCGTGGTGATAATGCCCGCGGCGGCGTGCATGCCTTGCACATCTTCGGGCGAGGTCTCGATCCTCGCCAGTACGACGGTGTGACCATGCGCCTTCATATGCACGGCCTCGTCGGCATCGAACACGAGCTCGCCGGAAGCGGCGCCCGGCGATGCCGGAAGGCCAGAGGCGATCACCTGCTTCGTGGCGGTGGGATCCAGCGTCGGATGCAGCAATTGATCGAGTTGGTCCGCGTTGATGCTCATGACCGCCTCTTTCTTGCTGATGACGCCGTCATTGGCCATGTCGACGGCGATTTTCAGCGCGGCCTGGGTGGTGCGTTTTCCCGACCGGGTCTGCAGGATCCAGAGCGTGCCCTCTTCCACCGTGAACTCGATGTCTTGCAGATCGTGGAAACGAGCTTCGAGCTTGGCGCAATTCTTTTTCAGCTCGGCGAAGACCTTGGGCATCAGAGCTTCGAGTGACGGTCGCTGGTCGCCGGAGGTCGCTCGCGCGGCTTCGGTCAAGGCTTGCGGGGTACGCATGCCCGACACCACATCCTCGCCTTGCGCATTGACCAGGTACTCGCCAAAGAGCGAATTCTCACCGGTCGAGGGATTGCGGGTGAACATGACGCCGGTCGCGCTTTTGTCGCCGCGATTGCCGAACACCATGGCCTGCACCGTGACCGCAGTGCCCCAATCGTCGGGAATGTCGTGCAGCCGGCGATAGGCTTTGGCGCGCACATTCTCCCAGGAGCCGAACACGGCGGCGATCGCGCCCCAGAGCTGCTCGTGAAGATCTTGCGGGAAGGGCTGGCCGAGCTCTTCGGCGACAAGGCTCTTGAACTTTCCGATGATCTCGAGCCAGTCCTCGGCACCGAGATCGGTATCAAGCTCGAAGCCTTTGAGGCCTTTGTAATTCTCCAGCGCCTCCTCGAACATGTCGTGACCGAGACCGAGCACGACATCGGCGTACATCTGGATGAAGCGGCGATAGGTGTCGTAGGCGAATCTGCGATCCTTGAAGCGTTCGGCGAGACCCTCGACGGTTTTGTCGTTGAGGCCGAGATTGAGCACGGTGTCCATCATGCCGGGCATCGAGGCGCGCGAACCTGAGCGCACCGAGACGAGCAGCGGGTTCTTCACATCGCCGAAGCGCGCGCCCGCGACCTTGCCGACAAAGTCGAGCGCCTCGGAGACCATCTCCTTCAACTCGGCGGGGAGCTCGCGGCCGGCCTCGTAATAAGCGTGGCAGACTTCGGTCGAGATGGTGAAGCCGGGGGGCACGGGCAGGCCAAGCCGCGACATCTCAGCGAGGAAGGCGCCCTTGCCACCGAGCAGATTCCGATCCTCGGCCGAACCATCGGCGTGCTTGCCGCCGAAGGTGTAGACCCATTTCGCTCGCGATTTCTTCGCCTTAACGGCCTTCGCCATCGTCGCGTCCTTATGCACGGGTCCGACCTTGTAGCTTGCGAGGCAGCGAGAAACAAATCCGCCTTTATGTCTCAGGGGGGACGCTTAAGCGCCGCTAGTCGCGGTCCGCGTCGTTGCCTTCCTCGTGGTAGCCGAGGCGGCCGTGCGTGGGGATGCCCTCGGGCCCGCCCAGTCGCATGCGGAAGGTGGTCCAACGCTTCTTCTTGTAGATGTCGAAATACTCGATCTCACCGAACAGGTAGATCGCGGCGCTGCCCTCCGCCAAGGCACTTATCTCGTTTGCCGACAACGAATGGTTCAATGCAATCTCATCGAAAAGGGTTGCTTGCGGCGCCAACTGCGCTGTCGCGATGGAATTCTGAACTTCCGGGACGAGCTTTGTATCGAGGGGATGGCTTCCGCTCTGGAGCGCGGTCTTCATGCGCAGGCCATAAGCGGGCGTTTGGCCGAAATTCTTGACGTCGATGACGAAAGTGGGGCGGGACGCGCGGACGTCGCGGATATGGGCGTAGATGGGAAAGACATAGGCGCGCAGTTCTCGCCTGGCCGTGTCGCGAGCAAGGCGTAAAGCGCGCACGGCGACAATCGCCGCGGCACTGACCGCCAAGAGAGTCAGCAGCAGCGCGCCGAGTCCCAGGTAGCTGAGCTTGGTCTGCCTATCGGTCAGAGCAGCGAGATTTTCCGTCGCCTCGGCCGAGCGCATTTGGGCGCAGAGTGAGGCCTCTTCGCGATTTTCGGGCTTCTCGCAATCGGCCACGTAGAAGCTGGCGGAGTCCTTGACCGCGTGGGGCGATTGTTGGGCGGCAATCGCCGATCCATAGAAGGCAGCCAAGCCGGCAGCGACCCCAAGGAGGATTCGCCCGGCCGCCACATTGGAACGCCAATTGCCGAGGAAGGACATTGAGAAGAACGCGCGCTGTGAGCCCCGGGGCCGATCTTATTCGTAAGATTGCGTTCTGTCTCGTTTCTAGTCCCGGGGCGGGTTTCCGGGTCAGAACTTCCAGCCGGGGTCCGGGATGTTCTCCTGGAAGGCCTTGTGGATGGCCGACCCCCAGGCGTCCCTAATCGAGACGAGATAGGGATCGCTGCCTTCGAGCCTGATGGAGAAGCCGGGTGCGAGAGAATCGCGCCGGTAGACCAGGAGATCGATCGGCGCCCCGACCGAAACGTTGGAGCGCATGGTCGAATCGAAGGAGATCAGCGCGCATTTCACCGCGTCACTGAGGCTCGTCTTCGGCTTGATGATACGGTCGAGAATGGGCTTGCCGTATTTTACCTCGCCGATCTGGAAGTAATTGCTGTCGCCGAGCGCCTCGATAAAATTGCCGGCGTCATAGATCATGAACAGCCGCAAGGGCCCGCCCCTGATCTGTCCTGCCAGGATGAACGAGGCGGTGAAGTCGACTTCGTGGTCCTGTAAGTAGCCGCCATCAACCTTGTGCATCTCGCGGATGGCGTTGCCGACGGCGTGCGCCGCGGTGAACATGGTCGGCGAGGCCCAGAGGTCGCGATCGGGATCGCTGTTGTCGAGCCATTCGGTGAGTAGGCTGATCACGCCTTGGGTGAGCGAGAGATTGCCCGCCGTGAGGAGCGCGAAGAAGCGGTCACCCGGCCGTTCGAAGACATGCATCTTGCGGAAGGTGGAGACGCGGTCGATGCCGGCATTGGTCCGGCTATCGGATGCGAGCACAACACCGTCATCAAGCAAAATGCCCGTGCAATACGTCACGCCAGGTTCCTCCCTTGGGCCGTTCTTATTGTTGGCTCGGGAAACTGACCGAGACTGTCATGGTTTCCAGCCCGCCGCCACTCCGCACGCCGCGCACCGGGCTCGCCTCCGCGTAATCGAGGCCGACCGCAGTACGAATATAGGATTCGGTCGCGCTCGATCGATTGGAAGGATCGAAACTCACCCAGCCGAGATCTTCGACGAAAGCCTCGGCCCAGGCATGGCTCGCGGCTTGAGCGTCATGGCCCCCGCCTTGCGCAAGATAGCCGCTTGCATAGCGCGCGGGAATAGAGAGGGTGCGACAGATCGCGCAGAAGATATGGGCGTGGTCCTGGCAGACCCCACTCCCCTGCTCCAGCGCCTCGGCGCCGGTGGTGTGCACGTGGGTCTCGCCCTTGCTGTACGGGACGTCGTCGGCGATGGCCATCATGATGGCGTGCAAGGTCTCGATGGTGTCTTGCGCCAGTTTCGGCCTAAAGCGCTCCGCATAGTCCCGAATCGATTGGTTGCAGATTGTGTAAGGCGTTTCGCGCAAGTAGATGCCGAGGGGAAGCTCTCTTTGGCCAACTCCAACCACGCCGCTCGTGTCCCGCGTGCGCACCAGGCCGCTTACACGGATTTCGAGTTCGGTCACGGGCTCGGCGACAGTCAGGGTATGGCAGCAATTGCCATATTGGTCGTGCCATTCAGTGAGAAGCGCGCCGGGACAGGTGAGCTTCCAGGCTTCGACCGCCTGGGTGCGGCTCGAGACCGGAGTCTTCCGCAAATATTGCGTGCTCGCCATCAGCGGCGAGGAATAGCTGTAAGCGGTGGTGTGCTCGACCCGGATCAACATGGTCACGCCGCTCCCGCCATGGCCGGACGCACCATCAAGAAATCTTCCTGGATCTGCATGCCGAGCGCGTTGTTCTGCTCGATGAAGCCGGTGAGAAACTCGTGTAGTCCGGAGCGGAAAATGCGGTCGATCCGTCCGTATTTCAGCCGGGCGTGAGTCTGGCCGGCCATGCTCCGGCATTCGAGCGCCTTGTTGCCGGCAAGCTCGTCGAGCGTATTGAGGAGGTTCTCATAGCAATGGTGCAACGAGCGCGGCATGTCCTCGCGCAAGATCAGGAGCTCGGCGATGCGCCACGGATAGACCGTGTCGTGGTAGACCTTGCGATAGGCGCGGAATGCGCCCACGGAGCGCAGCAACGCGCCCCATTGATAATAATCGACATAGCCGCCGACCTGCTCGGTTTCGCGGCAACAGCACGTGATACTTCACATCGAGAATGCGCGCGGTGTTGTCGGCGCGCTCGATGAAGGTGCCGAGCCGGATGAAGCGGAAGGCATCGTCATGCAGCATGGTGCCGAACACCACGCCACGGAAGAGATGCGAGCGCTCCTTCACCCAATCGAAGAAATCGCGATAGCCCCAGCGCTTCAGGCCCTCGAAATCGAGGTTCTGCACCTGGAGCCAGGTCGAGTTCAGGCTCTCCCATGCCTCGCTGGAAATTGCCGAGCGCTGCGCGCGAGCATTCTCACGCGCATCGCGGATCAGCGAGCAGATGCTGCCTAGATTGGCGCGCTCGAGCGCAACATAGCGAATAATGGTTTCGTGACTCAGTTGGTCGAAGAGATCGTCGAAACGGCAGCCTGAGCCCGGGGCGATGTCGAGAATCGGCTCGAAATGCAGCGCTTGCTTGTCGATGGTCGAGGGCAATAGCGACATGCGAAAAGAGACATCGAGCATGCGCGCGGTATTCTCGGCACGCTCCATGTTGCGCGCCATCCAGAATAGATTTTCGGCGGTGCGGCTCAGCATGGCTTCGCCTTCTTTTGACGCATGATCCTATCGGAAAACCGGTTCCCACTTTTCCGGATCATGCTTTGCGCTCCAGAACCCAAGTGTCCTTGGTGCCGCCGCCTTGGCTGGAATTGACGACGAGAGAGCCTTTGCGGAGCGCGACTCGCGTCAGTCCGCCAGGAATGACGCTGGTATCCTTGCCGGAGAGCACGAAGGGGCGGAGATCGACGTGGCGCGGCACGATTTCGCCGTCGACGAGAGTCGGTGCGGTGGAGAGTGCCAGCGTCGGCTGCGCGATGTAATTGTCCGGGTTCTTCAGAATGCGGAGCTTATAGGCCTCGCGCTCCTCTTCGGTGGAAGCCGGCCCGATCAACATGCCGTAGCCGCCGGAGCCCTGCACTTCCTTGACGACGAGATTCTGCAAATTGTTGAGCACGTGCTGGCGCTGCTTCGGATCGCGCAGCATATAGGTCTGCACATTGTTCAGAATCGCGTGCTCGCCAAGATAAAACTCGATCATGCGCGGCACATAGACATACATCGCCTTGTCGTCGGCGACGCCGGTACCGAAAGCGTTGGCCAGCGTCACGCGGCCCGAGCGCACCACCGACAGCAATCCGGGAACGCCGAGCGCCGAGTTCGGCTCGAAGGCGAGCGGGTCCATATAGGCATCGTCGACACGGCGGTAGATGACATCGACCTTGACCGGACCTTCGGTCGTCCGCATCCAGACATGACCGTCGCGCACGAAAAGGTCGCCGCCTTCGACCAGCTCGATGCCCATCTGCTCGGCGAGGAACACGTGCTCGAAATAGGCGCTGTTGTAACGGCCCGGGCGTGAGCAGCACGACAACGGGATCGTCGTCGTCGCCGGGCGCCACGGCGCGCAAATTCTCCAGCAGCCGCTCGGCGTAGTTGCCGACCGGCGAGATGCTTTGCCCGGCAAAGGCATCCGGGAACAGCCGCATCATGATCTCGCGATTCTCGAGCACGTAAGAGACGCCGGAGGGGGTGCGCACGTTGTCCTCGAGCACGAAGAAATCGCGCTCGCCGGTGCGGATCAGATCGATGCCGGCGATATGCGCATAGACTTTGTTCGGCGGATCGACGCCCATCATCTCGGGGCGGAAGGCCGAGTTGAGCTGCACCAGCTCTTTCGGCACGAGGCCCGCCTTCACGATCTCCTGATCGTGATAGACGTCGTAGAGAAACATATTGATGGCCTTGACGCGCTGGACGCAGCCGCGCTCGACCAGCTCCCATTCGGCCCGGTCGAGAATGCGGGGAATGAGATCGAAGGGGATCAGCCTTTCGGTGGATCCGCCTTCGGCATAGACCGCAAAGGTAATGCCGAGGCGGCGAAAAATCTCTTCGGCGGCGTTCTGCTTGGTGGCGAGAGATTCCAGCGACAGCCCGTCGAGCAGGCTCGCGAAACTCTCATAGGCCCGGCGGATGGAACCGTCCGGCGCGGTCATTTCGTCGAAAAATCTGCGAGGCGGAGCGGGAGCGTCTTGGCTCAATCGCGACCCGGCAATTTCAAGAATCTGCGACAAACACTTCGCCCTGGTTGCTCAAGCAGCCTTAACCCCCCGACTTCGGCGCTTCCCCAGTTTGTTATATTTTCAGGCATCCTAATCCGATGCCGATGTTTTAAGCAATGGCCTTAGTTGACCGTCATTCCGCCGGCGCAGGCCGCGCGGCGCTTCGCGGTTTCTTGTCTTTGGCGAATTTCCGCACCACGACATAGAACACCGGGGTGAAGATCAGGCCGAACAAGGTCACGCCCAACATGCCCCAGAACACGGCGGTGCCGAGCGACTGACGCATCTCGGCGCCGGCGCCGGTCGCGATCATCAGCGGCAGCACGCCGAGGATGAAGGCGAAAGACGTCATCAGGATCGGGCGCAACCGTGTGCGCGCCGCTTCGGTCGCGGCCTGGAAGCGGTCCTCGCCAAGCTCCTCGTATTGTTTGGCGAACTCGACGATCAGAATGGCATTCTTGGCGGCAAGTCCGATCAGCACGACGAAGCCGATCTGCGCCAGGATGTTGACGTCCATGCCGCGCGCGAGCAGCCCGCTCACCGCCGCAAGCAAGCACATCGGCACGATGAGGATCACGGCAAGCGGCAAGGTCCAGCTCTCATATTGCGCGGCGAGCAGCAGGAACACGAACACGACGGAAGCCATGAACACATAGATCGCGGTATTGCCGGCAAGTTGTTCCTGGTAGGCCAATTCGGTCCAAGCGAAGGAGTAGCCTTCGGGCAGCACCGCCGTGGCAATTTTCTCCATCGCCGCGAGGCCGTACCCGGTCGAGTAGCCAGGCACCGTGCCGCCCTGCACCGCGGCGGATGGGTAAAGATTGAAATGCTCGACGCGATAGGGGCCGGTGATGTCGCGGAAGGATGCCACGGAACTGAGCGGCACCATCTCGCCCTTGGCGTTCCGCGTCTTCAATTGCCCGATGGCATGCAGGTCCTGACGGAAATTGCCGTCGGCTTGCGCCGTGACGCGATAGGTGCGGCCGAGGAAGTTGAAGTCGTTGACATATTGCGAGCCGAGATAGACCTCGAGCGTGCTGAAGACATCGTCGGTGTTGACGCCGAGCATCTCGGCGCGGACGCGATCGATATCGGCATAGACCTTTGGCGTCTTGGTGCTGAAGGTGGTGAACACGCCGGCAAGCCCCGGCGTCTGATTGGCTTGGGCCATGACGCTCATCGCCACCGCTTCGAGCTGCGCGGGCTCACCGCCATGCACGTCCTGCACTTCCATCTTGAAGCCGCCGGTGGTGCCAATGCCACGGACGGGCGGCGGCGACACGCTGATGACGAAGGCTTCCTGGATGCCGGCGAATTGCTTGTTCAGCGCGGCAATCAGCGCCTGCGCGCTTTGGCCCTTCTCAGCGCGCTCGGCGAAGTCGTCGAGTGGTGTAAACACGACCGAGGCATTGGGCGCCGTGGTGAAGGTGGCGCCGTCGAGGCCCACGATCGGCACGGCGTGCGCGATGCCGGGCGTATCGAGAGCACCATCTTCGTCACTTTGCGCGCCACCTCATCGGTGCGGGCGAGCGAAGCGCCAGGCGGCAACTGAATGATGTTGATGAGGTAGCCCTGATCCTGCTGCGGGATGAAGCCGGTCGGCGCCTGTATGAACTGGAATATTGTGAAGCCAATCAGGCCGACATAGAGCACCACCATGAAGAGCGAGACGCGAACCAGCCGCCCGGTCAGCGCGCCATAGCGCGAGGAAACCCATTCGAAGGCTCGGTTGAAGCCGTTGAAGAAGGCAGTGACCGCCCGCGTGAGGATGTTCTTGCTGTGAGCCTCAGGATTGTGCGGCTTGAACAGCAGCGCGCAAAGCGCCGGGCTCAAGGTCAGCGAGACGATCAGCGAAATCACCGTCGCGGTCGCGATGGTCACGGCAAACTGGCGGAAAAACTGTCCGAGAATGCCGCTCAAGAAGGTCGAGGGGATGAACACGGCGGAAAGCACGAGCGCGATGGCGATCAGCGCGCCGCCCACCTCCTCCATGGTCTTGTAGGCGGCGTCGCGCGGACTCAAGCCTTCGCGGATGTTGCGCTCGACATTCTCGACGACGACGATGGCATCGTCCACGACAATGCCGATCGCCAGCACAAGACCGAACAAGGACAGATTGTTCAGCGAGAAGCCCAGCGCCGCGAGCATGGCGAAGGTGCCGATCAGCGACACAGGGATCGCGACGATGGGGATGATCGATGCTCGCCAGGTCTGAAGAAACAGGATGATCACGACGACAACGAGGACCACCGCCTCCAGCATGGTCGTGATCACCGCCTCGACGGATTGCGAGATGAAGACGGTCGGATTGTAGACGATGTCATAGCGGAGCCCAGCCGGAAACGACTTCGCCAGTTCGGCCATCGCCGCCTGCACCTGCGCGGCGGTCGCCAGCGCGTTCGAGCCGGGACGCTGGAAGATGCCCATGGGAATCGCCACCCGCTCGTCGAGATAACCGCTGCGGTTATAGTCGGCAGCCCCAAGCTCGACGCGCGCGACATCGCGGATGCGCGTGACGCGGCCCTCGGCATCGGATTTGATGATGATGTTGCCGAACGCCTCCGGGTCGGCGAGACGGCCTTGGGTCTCGACATTGAGCTGGAAGGCGCCAGGCTGCGGAACCGGTGGCTGATTGATGACGCCGGCCGCGACCTGCACGTTTTGGCCGCGGAGTGCCGAGACGACATCGGTTGCCGTCAAATTGCGCAGCGCCAATTTTTCCGGATTGAGCCAGATCCGCATCGAGTAGTCGCGGGCACCAAAGATCGTGACGTTGCCGACGCCGTCGATACGGGCGAGCACGTCCTTGACGTGCAGCGTGGCGTAATTGGAGATGTAAAGCAGGTCGCGCGAGGCATCGGGCGAGCTCAAATGGATCACCATCATGAGATCGGGCGATTGCTTGGTGACGGTCACGCCGATCGAGCGCACTTCTTCCGGCAGGCGCGGCAGGGCGGTCGCGACACGGTTCTGCACCAGCACCTGCGCGGTGTCGAGATTGGTGCCGAGCTTGAAGGTGACGACCAACGACATGGCGCCGTCGCTGGTCGATTGCGACGTCATATAGAGCATGTTGTCGACGCCGTTGACTTCTTGCTCCAGCGGCGTGGCCACTGTCTTGGCGACGATCTCTGCCGACGCGCCCGGATAGCTGGCGGTCACGGAGATCGAAGGCGGAGCGATCTCAGGATATTGCGCAACGGGCAGGCTAAAATACGCCACCCCGCCGATCAGCGTGATCAGAATGGAGATGACCGCGGCAAAGATCGGGCGGTCGATAAAGAAGTGCGAGATGTTCATTTGGCGCCGGGCACCGGCTGGAGTGGTGTTTCTTCGATCTTGCCCTGCTCCGGCGTGACCTTCTGGCCAGGCCGGGCGCGCAAGAGTCCGCTGATGATCACGGAATCGTCGGGCGTGAGGCCAGTTCGGATGATGCGCAGATTGTTATCGGTCACCGGTCCGAGCTCCACGGTTTTTGGCACGACGGTTCCGTCGGCTGAGACTGTGAACAGGAGCTTGACGGATTGATCGGTTACCACCGCGGCGTCGGGCACCAGCAGGGTCGGCTTGAACTGCGACATTGGCACCCGGACACGGCCGAATTGCCCGGGAGTAATGAACAGGTTGGGGTTGGCGAAGGCAGCCCGGACGCGGATCGTGCCCGAGGAGCGATCATATTGGTTGTCGACGAAATCGATGATGCCCTTCAGCGTCCATTGTTTCTCATCCATCAGCTGGCCCTGCACTTCGATGGCATTGTCCCGCGCGGACTTGATCTCGCCCTTCTGCACCAACCGCTTATATGTCATGCCGTCGCCTTCGCTGACATTGAAGCTCAACCAGATCGGGTCGAGCGAAACGATGGTGGTGAGCAGCGTGGTGGAACCGGTGATGCCTCCGGTAATGAGATTGCCGACGCTCACTTCGTGCCGGCCCATGCGCCCTGAGACCGGCGCGGTGATATGGGTATAGTCGAGATTGAGCTGCGCCTGATTGACTGCCGCGATTGCGGCATCCCGCGAGGCCGTCGCAATGTTCACCTGCGCCACGCGCTCATCGTAGGTCTCCTGCGTGGCATAGTCCTTCTGGCGCAGCTGCGCGGTGCGGTCCAGTTGAGCCTTGGCTAATTGGAGCTGCGCTTCGGTTTGTGATTGCTGCGCCTTCGCCGTTTGCAGAGCGAGCTCGAACGGCTTCGGCTCGATGACGAAAAGAAGATCGCCCTTCTTGACCAATTGGCCGTCGACGAAATTGACCGACTCGAGATAGCCGCTGACCCTGGGCCGGACCTCGACGGATTCTCGCGCCTCGAATTGTCCGGTGAAGTCGTTCCACTCCATCATCTCCTTGACGAGGGGCTTGGCGACGGTCACGGCAGGCGGCGGAGGCGGCGCGGCGGCAGTCTCGGCGCCCTTCCAGAAGCCCCAATAATGATAGAGAAGGGCAGCAGCGCCGACCACCAGCAGAAGTAACAGCAGCCGCGAGAGGCCCCGGCCCTTCTTAGGGGTGGGTTGGTCGGACACCACGTCCATATCGCCGTTTTCCTTGGGTGGCGCGTTCTCGCGCTTCGCCCGGCGGGCGCCCCCGTTCCGATTCGTGATCTCGTTCATGGCCGCAATCTATGACAAGCGTTGTGGTCGTGCGCCGGGAGACGGCGCGTCGGGCTGCAGCTTAGCCTGTCAAAGCGCCAGAGCAAATCGCTCCTTCGTGAGCGGTAGGGCCGACAACCTGCCTAAACTTTGCCCTGCTCGGGGATGATCACAGGTCCTGACGGCATTTCTGCGAAAATTTTCTCGGGCACGCCAAAATTCGTCGAGAGCATACGGTCGGTGTTGGAGGCCAACCACGCCGTAATCGAGATCGATTCATAGGTGGCGTTGTTGAAAACAATGACGATCTTGAGCTCTTCGTCGCCGATATTCTCGATATAGTGGCCGAAGCCCTGCGGCACATAGCCCACATCGCCGGCGCCGAATTCATCGGTGCGGGCGCGGCCATGAGATCCGAACACGGTCATCCGCGCTTTGCCCCGCACATAATACTGCCATTCGGCGGCATTGGGATGCCAGTGCAACTCGCGCAGGCCGCCTGGATTAATCAGGAGGATGGCCCCTGTCATGGTCGATGAGATGGGGAACTGATCTTGCGAAACGATGCGCATATTGCCGCCGGGAAAGTCCGTCGGCTCTTGCGCGAGCAAGCGATAGCGGTGCGTGAAGGCGCCTTCGTTCAGCGAGCCGGGCTTCGGGTTCTCCGGCAGCGGCGCAGGCACGGGTCCCTTGGCGATATAGACTTCGCTCTTGGGGAAATTCTTGAAGGTCGCGGCCTTGAGACCGAAATTCTTGGCGAGCACCTCATCCGGCGTGTGACCGAGCCAGTCGGTGATGGAGAAGGTGCCGAACTCGGAGAAATAGCCGTTGTCGAAAACGAGGATGAAGGTGCAGCCCTTCGGACCAAGACCTTGGATCGAGTGGCCATGTCCGCGCGGGAAATACCAGACGTCGCCCGGACCGAAATTCGACGACCTCCGACTTGCCTTGCGGATCGATGGTGGTGACGCGGGCATTGCCCTCGAGCATGTAGGCCCATTCGGCGGCGTTGGCGTGCCAATGCAGCTCGCGCAGCGCGCCGGCCTCGAGCGTCATGTAAACGCCGGCAAGTTTGTCGGAGACGGGGAAGCCCTCAACGTTTGCCTCTTTGGCAGTACCGCCATCGAATTTCTTGGTGGCGATAGTGCCAAGCGGATAGCGGAACGAGGGAAGCTCTTTGCCGGCGAGCGGCGGAGGCGCAGGCCCGAATTGCGGCTCTGAGGTTTCTTGGAATGGATCTGCCGTTGCTGGCATGGTCATCAGCCCTCCTAATGCAGTCGCGCCAAGGATGACCGTCCGCCGTGTTGGTTTCGGCATGTCTTCTCTCGCGGCTCCGCGCTTGATACCGCACCAGCGGCGCGGGCTCCAGACTCTGTGCCAGCGGCACAAACCAGCCCCTAAATGCCTGGCAGCGCTAAAGATTTGGTTTCTCTCAGGGTTTGGGGTTGAAAACCGAGCGATTCCATCGCATCCGAACCGTCTTCGAGGGTCGACAGCGGCCTCTTGTCGAAGCATAACCCCTTACGCATTGCTTAATGTTCCCGGGAGGACCCATGCGAAGTCTGATTGTTATTGTCATCGCCCTGCCGTTCGCGATTGCCGGCGTCCCCAGCCAGGCCGCGGAGGAATGTTCGATCCGCGACTCGTCGCTCTGCGTCGCGAATCCGAACTGCCACTGGGAATATTCGAGACGCTCCTGCGAGGCTGGACCGCCGCCATTCCAAGATGGCTGCTTCTCGCATGAAGCCAAGGACATCTGTAATTCCGACACCTCGCTCGGCTGCAAATGGTCCGAAGACGAGAAGAAGTGCCAGTCGGGCAAGAAATAGCTTCCGAGACATCGCGACGAGCGCCGTGGCAGAGGCTAGCGCTCGTCGATCGCGCTCGCTTGCACCGGCGCTCGGCTATTTTTCGGCGCGGACTGTCTCTATTGGGAGACAAGAAATGGTGCCCAGGGGCGGATTTGAACCACCGACACGCGGATTTTCAGTCCGCTGCTCTACCAACTGAGCTACCTGGGCCTATGAGATATTTGGCGGCCACAGCCGCCAGATGGAAGGCCCTCAATGAAGGCCTCCGGGCAAGGCCATGGCTTATAGGAAATCAGCCGCTGCCTGTCGAGTGCCGGATATTTGCTTAAAATCACTCGCACATCAGGCGGCGTTGTGCTCGACGGGCACTGTCGCCATCGGCGCGCTCCGGCCTGGTGCGGATGGTCGCGTGCAGGGCCTCCGACAGCGCGCCCTGGTCCGGTCCGACCAGCTCGACCCGGTTGCGCCCCGCCCGCTTCGCCGCGTAGAGGGCGGCGTCGGCCTGGCGGAACAACGAATTGAGGTCGCAGTCGCAGCCGAGATTGGAGGCGACGCCAACGCTGACCGTGCCGCCGACGGCCATGCCATCGACGAAGGACGCGGAGGACGCAAAGGCGGACCGCACCGCTTCGCCGACTTCGACCGCCGTCTTGGCATCGGCGCCCGGCAGGATGGCGGCAAACTCTTCACCGCCGACGCGGGCGATGGTGGCGCCTTTGCCGAAATGATCTCTCAAGGTGGACGCGAAAATGCCGAGCACGCGATCGCCGACGGGGTGCCCCCATCCGTCATTGGTCTCCTTGAAGCGATCGAGATCGAACAGCAGCACAGAGACCGGGAGCGCTATCGGGGTGAGACTGCGATGGGCCAGCACATCCACCGCCTCGAACAAAGCGCGGCGGTTCGGCAATCCGGTGAGAGGATCGGTCAGCGCGCCGGCCCGTTGTTTCGATTCCTGCCGCTCCTTGGCCATGGCCAGCACGAGGAAGGCGAGCGCCACACGAAGCGAGAGCGTGATGATGAGGACGATCGGGAACCAGTCGCTGGAATAGACCTGACCGGCTTCGCCAATCGGCTTGATGAGGATCAAGAGCAGCCAGGAGAGCTGGCTGATCAGCGGTGGCGACGAGAAGCGCGATCGCCGGCTTTCGCGAGGAGAGCCGCTCGTCGCTTCCGCGCGCGAGTTCGCAAGCGGCACCGAGATTGTAAAGGCCGACCATTGTGGACGTTAAAAAGATCCTGGCGTCGAAGCTCGCGACCATTCCCGAATACACCAAGCCCAGATAGGCGATGGGACCGACGGCGACGACGAGCCACGGAAGCATTCGGCCTTCGAATTCCCGCGCCGCCTTCCATTTCAACGACTCGGCGAGCAGCATCGTGGCGGATCCGAGCGCCACGAGATCGGCTGCGTTCATCGCCGAGGTGACGGCTGCAATGACGATGCCCACGCTCTGAATGAGCTGAGCCAGCGCCCCACCAGCCAATAAAGGCGTTCTCGCGCTCGCGCGCCCAGGTGAACACCAAAACGACGCCGAGGATGGCCGTGACAACGATGTTCACGGCCGACATCGTGACCAGATCGAGATGCATGGAAAAGCCCCACTCGTTGTCCTCGGCGGACGAACGAGACCATAGAAGAGGCAGGTCGCGTTGGGCTTAACTCCCTCGCTTGGATTTATCTCGAATTGGCGAGATCGCGATTCTCGGCCCGAACTCGTCGTCTTTGGCTCGCCAAAGGCTTTCGCGCCGGCAATCCCTTCACGACTGCGTAGATCGCTGGAATCACTACCAGCGTTAGTAGGGTCGACGACACCATGCCGCCGATCATCGGGACGGCAATGCGTTGCATGACTTCGGACCCTGTGCCGTGACTCCACATGATGGGCAGGAGGCCAGCCATGATGGCGGCCACTGTCATCATCTTCGGGCGGACGCGCTCCACGGCGCCCGACATGATGGCGGCGTGGAGGTCTTCGCGAGCGAAGGGACGGCCCTCTCGCCTGCAGAGCTCCTTCCGTTCCGTCAGCGCCGTGTCGAGATAGATCAGCATGACGACGCCGGTTTCGGCGGCGACGCCGGCAAGAGCGATGAAGCCGACGGCGACGGCGACCGAGAGGTTGAAACCAAGCCACCACATCAGCCAAAACCCGCCGACCAACGCAAACGGCACCGAGAGCATCACGATCAGGGTCTCCGTGATGCGGCGGAAATTGAGATAAAGCAGCAGGAAGATGATCAGGAGCGTCACCGGCACGACGATCTTGAGCCGCGCCTCGGCACGTTCGAGATATTCGAATTGCCCGCTCCAGATCGCGTAATAGCCTGGCGGGAATTGCACGCCCTCCGCCACGGCCTTCCGTGCATCGGCGACGTAGCTTCCGAGGTCGCGGTCGCGGAGATCGACATAGACGTAAGTTGCGAGCTGCGCGTTCTCGGTGCGGATGCTCGACGGGCCTTGCGCCAGGCTGACCTTGGCGATCTGACCTAAGAGGCACCGTGCCGCCGTCAGGCATCGGGATCAGGACCTGGCTTGCGATGGAGCCCGGATCGCTGCGGTAGTCGCGGGGGTAGCGGAGGCTGACCGTGTAGCGCTCGCGTCCCTCCACCGTCGTGGTCACGGGCTCGGCGCCGAGCGCCATGGCGATGACGTTTTGCACATCGCCAACCATGAGCCCATAGCGGGCAAGTTGCTCGCGGTCGGGGTCGACGTTGAGGTAATAGCCCGCGATGGTCCGTTCGGCGTAGGCGCTTGCGGTGCCGGGCACTTTGCGGATCACTGCCTCGATCTGGCGGGCGACCTTGTCGATCTCAGCCAGATCCTTGCCGATCACCTTCACGCCGACCGGGGTGCGGATGCCGGTCGATAGCATGTCGATGCGCGCCTTGATCGGCATGGTCCAGGCATTGGAGACACCGGGGAATTGCAGCGACTTGTCCATTTCGGCGATCAGTTTGTCCACCGTCATGCCCGGCCGCCATTCGCTCTCGGGCTTCAGATTGATCACGGTCTCGACCATCTCCGTCGGCGCGGGGTCGGTCGCCGTCGAGGCGCGGCCGGCCTTGCCCCAAACCGATGCCACTTCCGGGAAGGACTTGATGATCTTGTCCTGGGTCTGCAGCAGCTCGGCCGCCTTGGTCACGGAGATGCCGGGCAGCGTCACCGGCATATAGAACAGCGTGCCTTCGTTCAGCGTCGGCATGAACTCGCTGCCGAGTTTCGACGCCGGCCAGATGCTCACCGCGAGGACGCCAATCGCCAACAGGATCGTCAACACTTTGAAACGCAATGCCAATTCGATGACCGGGCGATAGATCCAGATCAGGAACCGGTTTATCGGGTTCTTGTGCTCGGGGATGATGCGGCCGCGCACGAAGATCATCATCAAGGCGGGTACCAGCAGAATGGACAGCAGCGCCGCGGCACCCATGGCGAAGGTCTTGGTGTAGGCGAGCGGCTTGAACAGCCGCCCTTCCTGCGCCTCGAGCGCGAAGATCGGCAAGAACGAAACGGTAATGATGAGCAGACTGAAGAACAGCGCCGGGCCGACTTCGACGGCCGCCTCGATCAGCACCTCAGCTTCGCGGCTTACCCGGCGGAGCACGCTCCAGGTGCTTGTGCGCGTTCTCGATCATGACGATTGCGGCATCCACCATGGCGCCGATCGCAATCGCAATGCCGCCGAGACTCATGATGTTGGAGCTGAGACCCAGGAGCCACATGCAGATATAGGCGATGAGGACGCCGAGCGGCAGCGTGATGATGGCGATGAGAGCGCTGCGGGCATGCAGCAGAAAAATGACGCAGACGAGTCCCACGATGAAACTCTCCTCCAACAGCGTGCGCTTGAGGTTGTCGATGGCGCGGTTGATCAGGTCCGAGCGGTCATAGACGGCCTCGATGCTCACGCCTTGCGGCAGGCTCGGCGCGATCTCGGCGAGGCGATCCTTGACGTTCTGAATGACGGAGAGCGCGTTCTCGCCGAAGCGTTGCAGCGCGATCCCGGAGACGACCTCCCCTTCCCCATTCATCTCGGTGATGCCGCGCCGCTCGTCTGGCGTGATCTCGACCCGCGCCACGTCCTTCAAGAGCACCGGGACGCCTTTGTCATTCTTGACCACGATCTGCTCGAGATCGGCGGGGGTCTTGATATAGCCGCGTCCGCGCACGGCAAACTCCCGTTCCGAGATCTCGACAGTGCGGCCACCAACATCCATGTTGCTGTCACGAACCGCGTCTCTGATCTTGGAAAGAGGAATGCCGAGTGCCTGCAAGCGGCGCGGATCAACCACGATGCTGTATTGCTTGACGAAGCCGCCGACACTGGCGACTTCGGAGACACCTTCGGCCTTGGCCAATCCGAAGCGGATCTGCCAATCCTGCAAGGTGCGAAGCTCGGCGAGCGACTTGTCGGTGCCGCGCACGACATATTGGTAGACCCAGCCGACGCCGGTGGCATCGGGCCCGAGGCTCGGGGTCACTCCAGCGGGCAACCGCCGCGCCGCCGAACTCAGATATTCGAGCACACGCGAGCGCGCCCAATAGAGATCGGTGCCGTCCTCGAAGATCACATAGACGAAGGAAACGCCGAAAAAGGAGAAGCCGCGCACGACGCGGGATTTCGGCACGGTCAGCATCGCGGTGGTCAGCGGATAGGTGACCTGGTCCTCCACGACCTGCGGCGCCTGACCCGGATATTCCGTGTAGACGATCACCTGCACGTCGGAGAGATCGGGAATAGCATCGAGCGGCACGCGGGAAACCGCATAGATGCCGGCCAGGGTGACGAAGATGGTCGCGAGCCCAACAAGGAAGACGTTGCGGGCCGACCAGCGGATGATCGCGGCAATCATTGTTTGCGTCTCCGGCTGGCTGAAGCTCTGCAGCGCGGCGCGCAGATTGCTCTCCGCATCGATGAGGAAGTTGGCGGAGGTGACGACCTCCTCGCCTTGCTTCAGGCCCTCGGTGACTTCGGCATAGCCATCGCCGCGGCGCCCGAGCTTCACCGCCCGCGGCTCGAAGCGGCCGTCGCCCTTGGCGATGAGCACAATCTGCTTGCTGCCGCTATCGATCACCGCGCTATCGGGTATGGCGATAACTGCACTTGCATCGCCCGCGCCAAAGACGACGTCTGCATACATCGATGTCTTCAGCCGCTGGTCCGGATTGGGGAGCTCGATACGGACCGGCACGGTGCGCGTTTCGACCTTCAGCTCCGGGTAGATGAAGGTGACCTTTCCTTCGAGCGCGGTGCTTTGATCGGCTCGCAACGTGACCTTGGCCGGCAGGCCGACGCGGATCGCGGCAATATCGGACTCTGCCACGTCGGCGATGACCCACACGCGCGAATGGTCGGCAATGCGATAGAGCTCGTCGCCGGCGAGGACGCGCTGACCGTTGATGATCTTCTTTTCGATCACGTCGCCGTCGGCAGGTGCCGGCCAGTCGAGCGTCCGCGGATTGGTGTTGGTCCTTCGCACCTCATCGATCCGGCTTTGCGGCACGCCAAGATTGCGCAAGCGTTGCATGGCGCCTTCAAGCGCCCGTTCCGAGCCCAGCCCCGCCGTTTTGCCTTGGGCGCGCATGGCGCTGATGAGATCGGTCTGCGCCTGCTGAATCTGCGGACTATAGACGCGGAACAGCGGGTCGCCCTTCTTGACGTGCTGCCCGGTCTTGTTGACGAACAGATCCTCGATGTAACCGTCGGAGCGCATGGACACGATGGTGAGCAGGGTTTCGTCATGCTCGACGCGTCCCACCGCGCGCACCGGCTGCACGATCGGCCGCGACTCGACCTTCTCGGTCTTCACGCCGGTGCGCTGGATCTTGTCGAGGCTCACCTTGACGGTGCCGGACGTCCTCCAGCTCGTCCGCGAAGACGGGGATGTAGTCCATCCCCATCGGATCCTTCTTCGGAACCGGCGAGGTATCCGGGAGGCCCATGGGGTTGCGATAATAAAGGACCTTGCGCTCGGAGGTTGCCGGCGCCGATTGCTCGGCAGCGGCCGGTGCGAGAATTGTGCCGGCTTGTGCATACCAATAGAGGGCAATGCCGGCGGCGATGCCAAGCAGCAAAATGAATAGGCTGTTCAGACGCCTCATAGCGCGTCTCCATGAATTCTGGTGGATGAACGACCGCGCTCTTGAGCCGAGCGGAAGCCCGAACTCAATTGAGCGCGAAGGTCACGACTTCAGAATTCAGACGCGAGGAGGCGGTAGAGGAGGATTGTCCGTGGCGGCAAGAATGCCGGCCGCAAGAAGTGGAAGCCTTATTGCAGAGGGCAATGGCGAGATTCGAGGCGCCACATCCATGATGGCCGTAGCGGCACTCGCGCATTTGAGCGTGCAGCTGGGAAGCAACTCGCAACCGCCAGTCTTGGCCTTGCAGGGCTGACCATGGTCGCAGCAATGCGCTTGCGTCATGACATTTGAAGCCGCAGCGTGCCCGACCATGGCGGTGCCGGCCTGGATCGGCAGAATACCGACCGAAAGCGCGATCAGGGCGACGAGAATGGTCCGCAGTGCCTTCATAGGCTTAGCTTTATGCCCGCAAGTCCTTAACGGTCAAGTTACGGGATCGTGAGCCTTGGAAATTGGCTAATGCTCTACGTCCGGTTCGTCGTCTTCGGATTGGGCCCCGAGCGGCTCGCCAGGGACGGCGTAGCGGCCGCCGAGCCAGCGGCCGAGATCGATATCGGCGCAAGCGGATGAGCAGAACGGGCGGTAATCTTGCGATGCAGGCTTGCCGCAGATCGGGCAGCGCGGCCGCTTCGGCGCCGCTTTGCGCGCAGATCGAATGCGGCGAGACGCCGCCGTCACGCGGTCTCGATCTCGGCGAGGTTCGGCCAGAAGAACGTCACGGGGAAGCCCTCGCCCTGAAGCAAGCCCATGACTTCGGTCAGCGGCAGACCGACCACGTTGGTGTACGAGCCGATCAGCTTCACCACGAAACCGCCGGCGATGCCTTGAATGGCGTAGCCGCCGGCTTTGCCCTGCCACTCGCCGCTCGCCAAATAGGCTTCGATCTCTTTCCGGCTCAGACGCTTGAAGCGAAGCCTTGTCTCCACCGCGAGGTCCTTCCAGCCGTCGTTTGGCGTGCAGAGGCTGACAGCGGTGTAGACACGGTGCGCGCGGCCGGAGAGCAATTCGAGAGCGCGGGCGGCTTCATGCTCCATCTCGGCCTTGCCGAGAATGCGTTTGCCAACGGCGACGACTGTGTCGGCGGCGAGAATGAACGAGTTGGCGAACTCGGGCTCGGCGCGCACGAGCTTCTTGGCAGCCTCGGCCTTGGCGCGCGCGAGCCGGCGCGCGAGATGGCGGGGGTCTTCGCCTTTCTTTGCGGTCTCATCGACGCTGGCGGGGCGCAACGCATCCGGCGCGATGCCGATCTGTTCGAGCAGTCCCAGCCGCCGCGCAGAGGCGGACGCCAGCACAAGCTTCGGCCGATAGCCGGCGCTCGTCTTCGGCTTCGCCGCCGCAGCCGCGGAGGTGCTTTGGGAAAGCGAGGGCAGTTTCAGCCCAAGCTTACTTAAAGCGGTAAGTGATACGTCCCTTGGTGAGATCATAAGGTGTCATCTCGACCAGAACCTTGTCGCCAGCAAGGACTCTGATCCGGTTTTTCCGCATGCGGCCCGCCGTATGGGCGATGATCTCGTGGTCGTTCTCGAGCTTCACCCTGAAGGTGGCATTGGGGAGCAGCTCGGTCACTACCCCCGGAAATTCAAGCATTTCTTCTTTAGCCATAAGGCCCCGTCCGGCTATTTCACGTTAGCGGCGGAGAATGGTCGGGTGGCGGCACAAAATCAAGGACGGATTGTCCGGGCTTGCGAGATCATTTGGACTTGGATTTGCCGCTCTTTTGCTTGTGCTTCTTCTTGCCGCCGCGACCGCCTCGGTGCGTTTTGTCCTTCGCCTTGATCTTGTCGGGTTTGGGCTTGCCTCGCGGCGGGGATGGCTTGGCCAAGGCGCTCGCGGCCAGCGCCTTGGGTTGAGCATCGATTGGCGCTGCGATGGGCTCCTCCGGCACCGGGGTGTCGGGCGGCGGAGTGATGTTGAGGAGTTCGATGACGCTTCGTTGCTCTGGCTCTTGAGCAGCGGCGGGCGGTTCGGTCGGTTCCGAGCTCGGGACGGGATTCGGGGGCAGCGATTGAGCGGCGCGAGCGGCTAAGGACGCGCGCAATTGCTGCGCGCTTTCACCCGCCTTTTCCGACCACGACTTGGCTGACGTGAGCGCTTGGCTTCCATAGGCGCGCGCTCGAACGGCGGTCGCGGCCGTCAGTTTCGACGCCGAGTAAGCCAAATTGCCGGACTTGAGTTTGGCTTGTTCGAAACCAATGGAAGCTGCGTTGCCCGCCGAATGGGTGACCGCCTTCCCTTTCACACGGCTCCAGGCGAGTGCGGCGTTGCCCTGCTCCGACATGTGCGATGCGAGCTCGCCCGATTTGACACTGAGCTTTTCGAAGCCGATTGCGCCTTTTCTCGAAAGCTCGCGGCCGACCGCCTGGCCGCGAGCGGCTGCAATTTTGCTGGCTTTGGAGAGTTGAACGCCCGCGTCGCCCGCTTTGACTTTGAGCCACGCATAGCCGGCATTGCCGGCTCGGTACGACGCATCTGCTGCCGCTTGAAGTCTGGGACGGCACCACGCGGCCGCGGATGAGATCTGATCTCGCGCGTAACTCGCGGCGGAGACGGTTTTGTCGCCGAGCATGAGGGCGACCGATCGCGCGGCGGCGCCAATGATCGTGGCGCGCTGTCGGGCCGACCTGAGCAGACGCTGACGCTTGACCCAGCGGCGCTGACTGATTCTCAGCTGCTTCAGCCGGCGCTGGTGCTTTTCTCGATTTCTTGCCTCTGCCGCAGCGTGGCGCTGAAGCCAGCGTTCGTGCTGCTTGAGATCTTCCTGCGCCGATTTCCCGACAGTTTTCGATTGGCTGAGCGCCGCTTCGCTCGCGGCGACTTCCGCATCAAAGAGCTCGATGGTTTCTCGGTTCGTCAACCTGCCCTCCGCGGACGAGACCGGGCGTGGGAGGCTCACTCGCGCGCGGAAACAGAGACTAGGATCGCTTGGCGCAGGGCCCCCACAGTCACCCAGCTTGCTGCGAAAACGCGCCAAGAGTAAGGCGGTTCCATGCCGGGCGGCGTCGCTCAGCCCTTCCAATGCAAAGCGCAGAGCAGCGTGAACAGGCGGCGGGCGGTGGCGATATCGACGGCGATCTTGCCCTTCAGCCGCTCCATCAGCAGCCGGCTGCCTTCGTCATGCAGGCCGCGACGCCCGACGTCGATGGCCTCGATGCGAGAGGGAGGCTGCGTCTTGATCGCCTGATAGTAGCTCTCGCACATCAGAAAATAGTCCTTCACGATACGGCGGAACGGCGACAGCGAGAGCGAGACGTTGGTGATGGGCTCACGGTTCTGATCGCCCACGGTCAGCATCAAGCGATTGTCGACCAGGGAGAGATGCAGCGTATAGGGTCCGTCTTTCTCGCTCTCTTCCAGCGCGAAGCTGTTGGCCTCGAGCAGATCGAAGATCGCGATCTCGCGCTCGTGGTCGACCTCGGCGTTGTTGCGGCCGATCGAGTTTGAAATCGAGCGTCACGCCGACGAGGCGCTGCCGATCTGGGTGAACGTCCTGCTCCTCCACCATGCTCAGACTTTCGCGTTCAGCCTGATGGCGACGGAGCGACGATGGGCTTCGAGGCCTTCGGCCTTGGCGAGCGTCATCGCTTCGGAGGAAAGCGCATTCAGACTTTCCGCATCGAGTTTCAGGATCGAGGTGCGCTTCATAAAGTCGAGCACACCTAGCCCTGAGGCAAAGCGGGCGCTCCGCGCCGTGGGCAGCACGTGGTTCGGCCCGGCGACATAGTCGCCGATAACCTCCGGCGTATAGCGGCCGAGGAAGATGGCGCCGGCATTGCGGATCTGGCCAGCAAGCCGTTCGGGCTCGGCGGTCGCGATCTCGAGATGTTCCGGGGCGAGCCGGTCGGTGAGCGGAACGGCTTGATCGAGACGATCCACGACAATCACTGCGCCGAAACTCGCCCAGCTGGCGCGCGCGAGATCGGCGCGGGGCAAGGTCGTGAGTTGCGCCTCAACCGAAGCCGCGACTTCACGGGCGAAGGCCTCGTCGTCGGTAATGAGGATCGACTGCGCGGCGGCGTCGTGCTCGGCCTGGGCAAGCAGGTCGGCGGCGATCCAAGCAGGGTCGTTGTCCTTGTCGGCGATGACGACGACCTCGGATGGGCCAGCCACCATGTCGATGCCGACCTGGCCGAACACCTGGCGCTTGGCAGCGGCGACATAGGCATTGCCGGGGCCGACAATCTTGACGACCGGCGCGATGGTCTCGGTGCCGTAAGCGAGTGCCGCGACCGCTTGTGCCCCGCCCACCCGATACACTTCGTGCACACCGGCGAGTTCGGCAGCCGCCAGCACCAGCGGGTTCAGCTTGCCGTCAGGTTCCGGCACCACCATGACGATGCGCGGCACGCCGGCGACCTTGGCCGGGACCGCATTCATCAACACGGAGCTCGGATAACTTGCGGTTCCGCCCGGCACATAAAGGCCGACGGACTCGACGCTGGTCCAGCGATGTCCAAGCTCGACGCCTTCGGCATCCCGATAGCGATCGTCCTTGGGCAATTGACGGCGGTGGTGATCGAGGATGCGGTCGTGAGCGAATTTCAGCGCGCCGCGCGTCTCGACATCGACTTTGCTTGCGGCACGCGCGATCTCGTCCGGCGAGACCCTGATGCCGGCCTCGCGCAAATCGATGCGGTCAAAGCGAAGCGTGAGCTCGATCAGAGCCTGATCGCCCTTCGCGCGCACGCTCGCAATGATCGCCGCAACGGCGTCATTGACGTCGTCGGCGCTCTCGCGCTTCGCCGCCAGCAAATCGCGGAAACGAGACTCGAAATCGGCGGCGCCAGTCTTGAGCCAGGATGTCATGGCTGATCGTCGGGATGGCGTGGCTTTGAACGCGCGCGCCAGGCAGGACCGAGATCTTTGAGCTCAGCCTCAATACATTCGACATCGAGCCGGACTGCGGCGTCGCCGGAGAAGATCAGATTGATATAGCCGCCGGGAGCGGTGCCCTGCTCGAACTGGACGGCCAGAAGCGACAGCACCGCGTCTTCGTGCGAGTGTTTGAGCCCCTTCACCTTGGCGCCGCGCACGCGATCGAAGCGAAGGGCGGCGCGGTGGCGCTCGTTGGAGCCTTTGGTGGCTTTTTCCCAATCGAAGCGGTTAACGATCGCGGCAAAGCGCTGCTGCGACGGCAGATAGGCCATGTCGCCGACCCGCATCACGGCATCTTGGAGGTGCGAGGAGATGACAATGAGGTCTTCTTCGTCGAGGGCGAGGAGTTTTAGCTGGCTCATGGCGATGATTTAGCCCAGCAAACGCAAAAAAGACACCATGCTTTCTGCCGGGATTAGCTGGAAAGCCGCTCAATCTGGGCGCCGCAGCGGCCGAGTTTCTCCTCGATGCGCTCGAAGCCGCGGTCCAAATGATAGACGCGGCTGATCAGCGTCTCGCCTTGCGCGGCCAGACCGGCGATGATCAGCGACACGGAAGCCCGCAAATCGGTGGCCATCACCGGGGCGCCGGTCAGCCCGCTGACACCGGTGACGATGGCGGTATCGCCCTTCAGATCGATCTTGGCGCCGAGCCGGGCCAGTTCCTGCACATGCATGAAGCGATTTTCGAAGATCGTCTCGCGCACGGTCGAGGTACCTTCTGCCATGCATAGCAATGCGATCAACTGTGCCTGGAGATCGGTCGGAAATCCTGGGAAGGGTGCGGTATCGACACTGATCGGCCCGAGGCCAGCGCCGTTCCGCGCCACTCGAATGCCGGAAGGAAGCTCTTCGATCTCGACGCCACTTCCCGTGAGCAGGTCGAGCGCATTGCGCAAGAGATCGCCTCTGGCGCCGTCGAGAAACACATCACCACCGGTGATGGCGGCGGCCATGGCGTAGGTTCCGGTCTCGATGCGGTCAGGCAGCACGTCGTGCTCGGCGCCATGAAGCTCGGTCACGCCTTGGATGCGCAAGGTCGAGGTGCCGATGCCCTCGATTTTCGCGCCCATCTTGACCAGGCATTCCGCAACGTCGACGACTTCCGGCTCGCGTGCCGCATTCTCGATCAGCGTCTCGCCGCGGGCGAGCACTGCAGCCATCAACGCGTTGTGCGTTGCGCCGACCGAGACTTTGGCCAGCGGGATGTGCGCACCGATGAGACCCTTCGGCGCCCTGGCGAGGACATAGCCAGCCTCGAGCTCGATCTCGGCGCCCAAGGTTTCGAGCGCGCTCAAATGCAAGTCTACAGGCCGGGTGCCGATAGCGCAGCCGCCGGGCAGAGACACTTTCGCTTCGCCGCACCGCGCGAGCAGCGGCGCCAACACCCAGAAGCTTGCGCGCATGCGCGCGACCATCTCGTAAGGCGCGGTGGTGTCGACGATCTCGGCGGCGCTGATCTTGAAGGTTTGGCCGTCGCCCATGCGCTGGCCCGGTCGCTTGCCCGCCACCGTGACATCGACGCCGTGATTGCCGAGGATGCGCGACAGCAGCATCACGTCGGCCAGCCGCGGCACGTTGTTCAAGACAAGAGTGTCGCGCGTCAGCAGGCTCGCGATCATCAGAGGCAGCGCCGCGTTCTTGGCGCCGCTGATCGGAATGGTGCCGTTGAGGCGTTGGCCGCCAACGATGCGGATACGGTCCATGACGATTATTCCCCCTGAAGCCGTTTACGGCCGATTACGGCGCGCGGTCTTTCCCGAAATATCTCAAGTTTTTCGAGATCAAGCTAACCCGTTTAACCCCCTCGCCTTTCCCCCGCAAGCGCGGCGGCCAGACCCCCCTAAGGTGTGGGGACTTTCCGGCTTTTTTCAGTCTGAGCGCCACTGCCCTGTTTCCGGGCACGGGACTGGGCTTTCCGCTTCAGGAGATTGGCGCGGAGCCCCGCTGCCAGCCTGTCACGGCGGGCTTCCGAGGAGGCCCCGTCGCGCCCCTTTCCTGCGCCCCGCTCTTTGCCATTTTGCATCGCGTGCCTCGCTTGCAAGGGCCCTGCCGCTATGGCAGGTTCCGCCCGCATCCGGCAATTGGCTTGGTTCGCCGTCGTAGCTCAGTGGTAGAGCACGTCATTGGTAATGACGGGGTCGGTAGTTCAATCCTACCCGACGGCACCACCCTTCCTTCAGCCTTGCCGCTAAATCTTACCGTAAAGCAGGTAGGCGGCGTAGCACAGCATGATCGCAAGGAGCGGCCGGAGCAGCCATTCCGGCGCGAGGCCTGCGAGGCGCGCGCCGATCAGGATGCCGGGGATCGAGCCGCAGAGCAGGCCAATCAGAAGCATCGGATCGACATTGCCCAAGCCCAAATGGCCTAGACCGCCGACGAGGGTGAGCGGCACGGCATGCGCGACGTCGCTGCCGACGATCCGCTTGGCGGGCAGCAGCGGATAGAGCGCTGCGAGCACCGACACGCCGATCGCGCCGGAGCCGACAGAGGTGAGGGTCACGAGAACGCCGAGAATGAAGCCGAAGGCAACAGTGGCCCGCGTGCGGGGCGGCACGTCGCCTTCCTTGTGCCGCTCCGGCGTCTTCGCCAGCATCGGATAGAGCACGATGGCGAGGCCGCTCATCGGCAGCGCAAAGACGAGGCCGACGCGAATCCAATGCGCGAGCGCGGCGGTGTCGACGGTGGAGAATTTGATCGCCGCCAAGACGATCAGCGCCCCGGGAATGCTGCCGGCGGCCAGCCTGTACACGATCGGCCAATCGACATTCTCGGAGACATGGTGACGCCAACTGCCGGCGGTCTTGGTGATGGACGCGTAGAGCAGGTCAGTACCGACCGCGGTCGCCGGGCTCACGCCGAAGGTGGAGATCAGGAGCGGCGTCATCAGCGCGCCGCCACCGACACCGGTAAGGCCGACGAGAAAGCCGACGACGAAGCCAGCCCCGATCAGCGGCAGCAAAGCTGCCAGCCAACTCGTATCGATCATGCTGTCAGTCCCCCTCCGGCACCCTGCATTGCCGCAATTTTGTGTAAGTCGGCCCTATCCCGGCCGTTAGATTTCAATGGAAACCGGCACTCCGGCGGAGCGTAGCAGAATTGCGACCTCTTGGGCACGCCGATGAAATTCGGCTTGATCTTCCGGGGAATTGCCGAGATCGGCGCAGACGCCGCGGGCGAGAAGCTCGCGATTGAGCACGAGCACGTTGTCGCTCGTAGCCGGCGCGCCGGATTGCGCCCAAGTGATAACGCCACCGGCGACGGTTGCGCCATCGATGGCGCTGATGAGAACGAAGCTGCCGGTTGGCGGCAGGTCGCGGAACAGATCGAGCGAAGCGGGGCGCCCGAGCAGGATGCGGCAATCGGCGATGTCGTTGACCGCGCAATTATGCGCGGGCTTCGATTCCAGCGTCTCGAAATCGATCAGCGCGGAAACGCTCATGCTGGTCACCGGCACGAGGTCGGTCGCGGTGCGCAACAGATAGCCGAGCTCGGGATCGAAGGGCGCTTCGGACAACCAGACGAGACGTGTCTCGATCACATCGGCATTGGTGGGGCGACGCGAGGTTTCCGACAGCACGGCGCCGCGCGAGATATCGATGTCGGTGTCGAGGGACAGAACGACCGCATCGCCTTTAACGGCGGTGGCGAGATCGCCGTCCATGGTGACGATCCGCTCGATGATCGCGCTCTGCCCGCTCCTTGCATCGACGATGCGATCGCCGCGCCGGATCCGGCCCGATGTAACGGTGCCGGCATAGCCACGGAAGTCATTGGCCGCACGAAGGACAAGCTGGACCGGCATGCGGAACGGAGCGTCGGCGGGAAGCACCTCGGGCTCCACGGTCTCGAGATAATCGAGCAGAGTCGGGCCGCCATACCACGACATCTGCGAAGACCGGCGCACGACATTGTCGCCGGTGAGCGCCGCAACCGGGATGGTCTTGATCTCCTCGAAGCCGAACGACCCGGCAAGCGCGAGAAAGTCCTGCTCGATGGCGCGGAACGCACTCTCCGACCAGTCGATCTGGTCCATCTTGTTGACGGCAAGCACGACCTTCTTGATGCCGACGAGATCGCAGATCGCGGCATGGCGTCTGGTCTGGCGCTTGACGCCGTGGCGGGCGTCGATGAGTAGGATTGCAACCTCGGCATGGCTCGCGCCGGTCGCCATGTTGCGGGTGTATTGCTCATGGCCGGGCGAGTCGATGATGATGAAGCGACGGTCTACCGTCTCGAAATAGCGCCAGGCGATGTCGATGGTGATGCCCTGCTCGCGCTCGGCCTGAAGCCCATCAAGCAGCAGACTGAAATCGATCTTTTCGCCATTGATGGCGCGGTTCTGCGAGGCGTGCTCGATTGCCGCACGCTGATCGTCGAGAACCGCGGCGGAATCCCACAACAGCCTGCCGATCAGTGTCGATTTGCCGTCATCCACCGAGCCGCAGGTCAAGAGGCGCACCATGCCTCTGCCTTGCGATGCTGGAGCGGCCAGCCCCTCGATCGCGACCTGTTCCTGAAGCGCAGCCATCGTCATTTAGAAGTACCCCTCACGCTTCTTCATCTCCATGGCGCCGGCCTGATCGTGATCGATCAGCCGCCCCGCCCGCTCGGAATTTTTCGATGCCAAGGTCTCGGTGACAATCTCATCGAGCGTGGTCGCATCGGATTCGACGGCGGCAGTCAGCGGCCAACAGCCGAGCGTGCGGAAACGAACGTTCCGCATCTCGGGTTTCTCGCCGGGCTCAAGCCGCATGCGTTCGTCGTCGACCACAATGAGCTGGCCGTCGCGCGTCACCACCGGCCGCTCTTTGGCGAAATAAAGCGGAACGACGTCGAGCTTCTCCAGCGCGATATAGCGCCAGACATCGCCTTCGGTCCAATTCGAGAGCGGAAACACGCGAACCGTCTCGCCCTTGCCGAGGCGGCCATTGAGCAGCGTCCAAAGCTCCGGACGCTGGCGGCGCGGCTCCCAGCGATGACCGGCCGCGCGGAACGAGAACACGCGCTCTTTGGCGCGGCTTGCTTCCTCGTCGCGGCGAGCGCCGCCGAAGGCTGCGTCGAAACCGCCTGCATCGAGAGCCTGGCGCAACGCCACGGTCTTCATCACATCGGTATAGATCGAGGGCGGGTTGTCGAACGGATTGATGTTGCGGGCGAGACCTTCGTGATTGGTGTGGACGATGAGGTCGAGATCGAGCTCTTTCACGGTGCGGTCGCGGAAGGCGATCATGTCGTGGAACTTCCAGGTGGTGTCGACATGGAGTAACGGGAAGGGCAGCTTGGCCGGATAGAAGGCTTTCCGCGCCAGATGCAACAGCACGGTCGAATCCTTGCCGATGGAATAGAGCAGCACGGGGCTACGGAACTGCGCCGCCGCCTCGCGGAAAATGTGGATGCTCTCGTCCTCGAGCAGTTTCAGATGCGATACAAGCGCGCTCATGCGGCCCTCCCCTCGCGGCGCGGGTTCATGTGCAGGCCGCACTCTTTCCTTTCTTCGTTCTCCCACCACCAGCGGCCAGCGCGCGGGTCTTCGCCGGCATGGATGGCGCGCGTGCACGGTGCGCAGCCGATCGAAACGAAACCGCGGGCATGCAGCGGATTCACCGGAATATTGTTCTCGGCGATATAGGCGGTCAGCGTCGCGCTCGACCAATCGGCGATCGGGTTCACTTTGATCAGCCCGTGCTCCTCGTCCCAAGCCGCCAGCGGCACGGAAGCCCGGTCATCGGATTGCTCGCGCCTGATGCCGGTGAACCAGCCTTGCGCGCCTTGAAGCTCACGGTTCAGCGGCCGGACTTTGCGAATCTCGCAGCAGCGTTTGCGGTTCTCGACCGCCTGACGGAAACCGAACACGCCATCGCGCGCGACAAGCTCTTCGATCTCGGCGGCATCGGGACTCACCAGCCGGATGCGGCGGCCATATCTGATTTCGGAGAGCTCGACGGTCTCCAGCACTTCCGGGAACAGGCGGCCGGTGTCGAGGGTGAAAATATCGATATCGGCGCCGGACTCGGCGACGGCATGCAGGATGGCCTGATCTTCGAGACCCATGCTGGTCGAGAAGACGATGCGGCCTTCGATGCTCCGCCGCAGCTCTTTGATTCGATCCGGCAAGGAGTCGATGCGTGCAAGTTTCGCATCGAGCTCGTTCGCGGCTTTACGCGAAGCGTTGCGCCGCAGCGGCAGCGGGTTGCGGAAGCCGGGCTGATAAGAATGCTTGATACGTTTCAGCGACGACTTCCAGGTGTCGACGTCGTTGGCGTCGGTGATCTCCGCCGTATCAAAACCGGAGCGCCAGAGAAATGGCGCCAAATCGGGGATGAGATAGCCCACGGCGCGAAGCTCGCCCTTGAAGCCATGCCGCTCGCGGAGCAGCACGGCGAGCGAAATGCCTCTGCCATCGCCGAAGCTCGGAAAACGAATGCCAACGACGCCATCGGCAGAAGACGCGGCCGCCAGCGCGCTCGCGTCTGCCGTCGGCTCAAGCACGGTCGCAGGTTCCGCACCGCCCTCGATGAGGGCGCCGGTTTCCAAATCAAGCAGCGCCATACAAGGCCTCCTTAAAGGGCGCAGGCCCGAGCCGCCGCCAAGTGTCGAGGAAGGTCTCGCCCTCGTTGCGATTGGCGAGATAGGTCGAAACGATGGTGTCGATGGCATCCGGCACGGCCTCGGCGCGGAAACCCGGGCCGATAATGGTGCCCACCGCGGCGTCATCCTTGGGACTGCCGCCGAGCGACAGCTGGTAAAGCTCGGTGCCTTTCTTGTCGACGCCGAGAATGCCGATATTGCCCGAATGGTGATGGCCGCAAGCGTTGATGCAGCCCGACATATTGAGCCGCAAGGGACCGATTAGCTCCTGCCGCTCAGGGTCGGCGAAGCGCTTGGCGATCTCTTTCGCAATCGGGATCGAACGCGCATTGGCGAGATTGCAATAGTCGAGGCCAGGGCAGCAGATCATGTCGCCCAGCAAATCGTAATTGCCGGTGGCGAGGCCACCCTTGACGAGGTCGTCATAGAGCTTGGGCAGATCGGAACGCGCCACATGCGGCAGGATGAGATTTTGGGTGTAGTTCACCCGCGCCTCGTTCTGGCTGTAGCGTTCGGCGAGATCGGCGACCAGCTCCATTTCCTCTGACGTCGCATCGCCCGGCGTGCGGCCAGGCTCTTTCAGCGAAATGACCGCGCTGGCGTAGCCGGGCACGCGATGCGGGCGGACATTATGCTTCAGCCAAGTGGCGAAAGCCGGGTCGGTGAGGCGGCGCTGCTCGACAGCTTCGTCCTTGGCGGGACGCGGCGGCAAATCTGGCGGCGCGAAATAAGAATGAATGCGCTCATATTCGTCTTGCGGAAGGTCGATGGCTTCCTTGTGCGTCGCCTCCCAATCCGCTTCGACGTCCTCGCGGAATTTCTCGATGCCGAGCGTGTTGACGAGGATCTTGATGCGCGCCTTGTGAATGTTGTCGCGGCGCCCATGCAGATTATACACGCGCAAGATCGACTCGATGTAAGAGAGCAAATGCTTCTTCTCGAGGAAGCTACGAATCTCGTGCCCGACATAGGGCGTGCGGCCCATGCCGCCGCCGACAAACACACGGAAGCCATTGCGGCCTTCAGGCCCACGCACGATCTTCAGTCCGATGTCATGGAAGGCAATCGCCGCGCGATCCTCGGCAGCGCCGGAAATCGCGATCTTGAATTTGCGCGGCAGCCAATTGAATTCGGGGTGCATGGTCGACCATTGACGGAGCACCTCGCACCAGGCGCGCGGGTCTTCCAGCTCGTCATGTGCGGCGCCGGCAAACGGATCGGCGGTGACGTTGCGCACGCAATTGCCGCTGGTCTGGATGCAATGCATCTCGACCTCGGCGAGCGCGGCCAAAACTTCGGGAATGTCGACCAGCTTGACCCAGTTGTATTGCAGGTTCTGCCGCGTGGTGAAATGACCGTAGCCGCGATCCCAGCGCCTACCGATCATGGCGAGCTGACGCAGCTGGCGAGGGCTGAGCACGCCATAGGGAATGGCGATGCGGAGCATATAGGCGTGCAGCTGAAGATAGAGTCCGTTCCGCAAGCGCAACGGCCTAAACTCGTCCTCGGTCAGCTTGCCGGCTAGGCGGCGCTCGACCTGATCGCGGAACTGCGCCACGCGCTCCTTGACGAAGGCGTGGTCGAACTCATCATAGCGGTACATCGTACCAATCCTTGGTCAACGTGGTCTTGTGCGCGGCGCGGATGCGCTCACGTACAGAAAGTGCATGGACGTGGCCGTTCTCGACCTCGACCGGCATGGGGTAAACCGCAACGACGATCCGATCGGCAACGGCTTTGGCGGCTTCAGCCTCCAGCGCCTTGGTCTCGTCCTCGGTCTCGGCCAAGCGTGCGTCATCGAGCTCCTCGGTCCAGCCGCCATCCTTGGCGAGATAGACGACGATGCCATCGACGAGGCGGTTGGCGGTGACGACATCAGGCATAGATCCGCCTCACTTCTTCGAGTGAGAGAATATCGTCGACGATTCCGGCGGCAGGCAGACCCGCCACCTCGCCAAACAGCAGCACGGCGGGGCTCTTCAGGTCGAGGCGCTCCGGATGCGCGGCAAGCTCGGCAAGGGTCGTGCCCACGCGCCGCTCGTTGTCGCGGCTCGCGTTCTCGACCGCGATCACGGGCAGGCTCGGCTTCCATCCGGCTTCGAGCAGCTTATTGGCAAAGAAGGACGCGGTGGACACGCCCATATAGAGCAGGATGGTGTTCTGTCCGGCGGCGAGCGCGGCAAGATCGAGATGCGCGAAGCTCGGCTCGTCGCCTGAAGCCTCGTGGCCCGAGATGAAGGTCACGCTGTGCGAGATGTCGCGGTGGGTGAGCGGGATCTGCAGGCTCGACGCCGCGGCAATGCCGGCGGTAATGCCGGGCACGACCTCGACATCGATGCCTGCGTCGCGCAGCGTCGATAATTCCTCGCCGCCACGGCCGAAGATGAGCGGATCGCCGCCCTTCAGCCGCACCACGGTCTGGCCGGCGCGGGCGCGCTCGAGCAAGAGGCGATTGATCTCGTCTTGCGGGATGGAGTGATTGCCCTTCTCCTTGCCGACGCAGATCATCTCGGCCTCGCGGCGGGCGTGGTCCAGCACGCCAAGTCCGATCAGCCGGTCATAGAGAATGACATCGGCGGATTTCAGCGCGCGGATCGCCTTCAAGGTCAGAAGATCGGGGTCGCCGGGACCGGCACCGACAAGGATCACGCGGCCTTTAGCGGGCGCGACTTCAACGGCCTGATCGATGGCTTCGCCGATCAGGCGGCGCGCCTCGTCGGCGTCGCCGTCGAGCGCTGCCTTGGCGGCTGCGCCATCGAACACGCCTTCCCAGAAGCGGCGGCGCGCAGCACCGGCGGGTAATTTTTCAGCGACGCGATGACGGAATTCCGACGCAAGTTGCGCCAAGAGATCAAGGCGCGGATGCAGCTCGCGCTCGAGGAATGCGCGCAAGCGCTGGGCCAGAACCGGCGCCACACCCGAGGTGCCGATGGCGACCGTCACGTCACCGCGATCGACGATGGCCGGGAGTGCGAAGCTGCAAAGCTCCGGACGGTCCGGCACGTTGACGGGAACGCCGAGCGCACGGGCAATCGCCGAGACCCGCGCATCTTCTTGCAGGTCACCGGTCGCGGAAATGACGAGGGGACGGCCGCGAAGCTGCTCGATGCCGGGCGCGGGCTCGCGCACCTCGACCCAACCACCTTTGGTAAGCGTCACGAGCTCGGGCGCGAGCGCAGCACGATCCGCCGCAACGTCGACGGTCTGCGCGCGCTTTAAAAGCAGCCGCACCTTGGCCGCGGCAAGCTCGCCACCGCCAACAACAAGCGGGGGTTTGCGATCGAAATTAAGGAAGACCGGGAAGGCGCGCATGGCTCAGCCTCCGACCGCGACGCGCTCGGCAGGCATATCGGCGAGACTTTCCGGCGCAAGCTCTAGCTCGAGCCCGTCCAGCGTCTCGTTCATGATGATCTGGCAGCAAAGCCTCGAGCGCTCATCGACATTGAAGGCGCCGTCGAGCATTTCCATTTCCTCGCCGCTCGCAGAAGGCAGCTTCTGAACCCAGTCCTTGCCGACCCACACATGGCAAGTCGCGCAGGCGCAGGCGCCGCCGCATTCGGCTTTGATGGGGAGGCCCCAGTCGCGGATCACCTCCATCACCCTCCAACCTTCGAGGGCTTCAAGACGGTGCACGGTGCCGTCCGGCATTTTTACCTTGATAAACATGTCAGGCGGCTCTCGTGGCTACGCGCAAATCGAACGGAGACTGGTGCACTGGAAGACCGCTCCTTGTCCAGACCATCGGCACGAAGCGGAGCATCAGGCATGCGCCGCGGTCGCCCCGGCGGTCTAGACCAAGACCATTAATCGGGTGAGCGCTGGGGTCGGGCCGCATCGGTCAGTTTTTCCTGTTCGAGAAGGCGCTGAACTCCCGGAATATAGCGAAAAATCATTCCTCCTTAAAGCCATTGGAATGAAATAGGAGCAATATCGTTCCCATAATGCAGCATATAGAGAATTTATTTTCTATTTCGGCGGTGGGCGCAATTAATGTGGCGTCCGGGCGGACGGTGACGAAAAATCATTCCACGGCGGACGCCGCTCAGAGTGGCCGATGCACGCCGTCCCCAAGTTCTCACCGCTATTTGCGAGCAACCAGAGCGTCGCGGATCTCTTCCAGCAGCTGCACTTCGCGCGACGGCGGCGGCTCGGTTGCCGGCGCCTCTTCTTGCTTGCGGCGCAGCCGGTTCATGGCTTTGACCGCCATGAAGAGGACGAAGGCCACAATTAAGAAGGCAATCAGATTATTGATGAAGAGCCCGATGTTGAGGGTCGGCGCTCCAGCCTGCCGGGCTTGCGCCAAGGTGGCGTAGTCACCGCCATTCAGCGGGAGAAAGATATTGGAGAAATCGACCCCGCCCGTCAGCACACCGATGGGTGGCATGATCATGTCATCCACCAATGATTTGACGATGGTGGAGAAGGCCGCACCAATGACAATGCCAATCGCCATGTCGACCACGTTGCCGCGCAGGGCAAATTCCTTGAACTCCTTCAGCATCGGCTCCTCCTCATTTTTCAGCCTTCATTCCAGCATGATCTCCCCGGAAAACACGTTCCCACTTTTCGTGGTCCTGCACTAGCATGCTGCCCGCGTAAGGAGGAGCCTCGGTGACCGAGCCGGAGCAGATAGATCGGCATCAGCGGCAGACGCTCATTCTGGGCGTGGCGAGTTTCGTCGGCGTCATCCTGGTGGTGATTGGGACGATGCTGGTCGCGCCGTTGCTCAATCGCTTCGGCTTCCTCCACTTCCCGCTCGGCTTCTATCTCGCGGCACAAGGTCTGTTCATCGCAATCATCGTCGCCGCATTTGTGTTCGTGAAGCACCAAGACCGTCTCGATCTCAGGCGCGAAGAGGGCGACGGCGAGGACATGGCATGACGCGCCCGAGCCATCTCCGGATTCCGAACCCGCATCTCGGGGCCTATTACGGCATCATCACCAGCGCCTTCGTTTCGCTCACGATCATGCTGGCGTTGACCGAACAACTCGGCGCGGCAAGGGTGTGGCTGGCTTACGGCATGCTGCTGCTGCCACTTGCGCTTTACGTTGCGGTCGGCGCGGCCGCGCACACACTCGACATCGAGGACTATTTCGTTTCGGGCCGACGCGTGCCGCCGGTGTTCAATGGCTTCGTCCTGGCGACGGTCGCTGCCGGCGGCACCGGCTATTTTGCCTATACCGGAACCACCTTCCTGCTCGGCTTCGATGCGCTCGCGATCGGGCTTGCCTGGGCGGTGGGGCTGTTCGCCGCCACCGTGCTGTTCACGCCGTTCCTGCGCAAGTCCGGCGCTTACACCTTGCCGAGCTTTCTTGGACATCGCTTTCGCTCGCGGTCGGTGCGGATCATGGCATCCGTGCTGCTCATTCCGCCGACAGCGATGCTGCTGGTGGCGGAGCTGAAAGCGGCAAGCGTGGTGGCGGCGCTGTTCCTCCCCTTCTCCGAAGGCATCGCGCTGATCACGATTGCCTTCGCCATCGCGGTCATTGCGCTGTTTGGCGGCATGCGGTCGGTCACGTGGAGCGGCAGCGTCGGCTTTATCGTGGGCGCGATCGGCATTGGCGTGCCACTCACCATCGTTGCCGTGCTGGTCACCAATCTGCCGGCGCCGCAATTGACTTACGGCGAGACATTCTCGTCCTTGCAGAATCTCGAGTCCATTCTCGGACTCCCGCCGACACAAACCATACCGTTTGGCCAGGCGCTCCCGATAGCGCAGCCGAGCCCGAGTGCGAAGCCGTTTCTCCAGCCCTTCGGCATGATCGGCGCTCTCGACATGGTCGCCCTCTTTCTCTGCCTCGCACTCGGCACCGCCTCGCTGCCTTCACTCCTGACGCGAAGCGGCGTGACGCCAACGACCTCCGATCAGCGCCGATCTGGCGGCTGGGCCGTGCTGTTCGTCTCAATCTTCGCCATGACAGCCCCGTGTCTCGCCGCCTTCGCCAAGATCTTGGTGTTCCAAGACCTCGCTCAACCTGGATCGAGTGCGCCAGGCTGGCTCACGCAATTGAATGCGACCGGACTTGGCTTCGTCCGCGACGCGAATGGCGACGGAACGGTTAGCGGCTCCGAACTCTTCATCGCGCGCGACGCGATCGCGCTGGTGCTCCCGATGGCGGCTAATCTTCCCTTCATCTGCACGCTGTTGATGGCGGCGGGCGGAATGGGCGTGGCGGTTGCGGCGGCCTCCAATCATCTCTTCACGATCGGGGGAAGCGTGGCCGAAGATATCATTCGCATCGTCGACCGCAGCGGCGCGCTGCCACGCTTGACCATGGCCTGGGTCGCCACCGGTGCTGTCGGCATCGCAGCTTGCGTATTTCTCATGTTCGCGGATATCGACTTGCTCCGTGCCGCGATCGCCGCCTTCGCTTTTGCCGCGGCGACTTTCTTTCCGGTGCTGGTGCTCGCCATTTGGTGGAGACGATTTACCAAGCTCGGTGCCATGGTGGCGATGGGAACCGGTTTCGCGGTCATGGTTCTCGATGCGTTTATTGGCGGCTTGTCGGGAACCGGCCCGCTGCAAGCGCCGCTTGCGGCTTTGATCGGCGCAAGCTTGAGCGCCGCAGCCGGCGTCGCCGGCAGCCTGTTCGGACCCGACTTGCAACCGGCGGAAGAATCCTATTTCGAAGATTTGCGTGATCCTGCTGGCGAAGCCATCTATGACCGTGCGCAGCGGCGCATCACCACGCCGAGCAATTGATTTCTCGTCCGAACGTAAACAGGCATCGCGATCCATGAACGACCAGACTCAATCACCGCGACACGGACTCTATCCGGAGATCGTTCCCTACAAGACAGGTCGACTCAAAGTCTCGGAGCTGCACGAGATCTATTTCGAGGAATGCGGCAATCCGAACGGCAAGCCCGCGGTGATCCTGCATGGCGGTCCGGGTGGCGGCTCGACGCCGATGATGCGCCGCTTGCACGACCCGGAGCGCTACAGAATAGTGCTGCTCGACCAGAGAGGCTGCGGCCGGTCGACGCCCTATGCCTCGCTCGAGGAGAACACAACTTGGGACCTGGTCGCCGATATCGAGCGTTTGCGGACGCATCTCAAGATCGAACGCTGGCAAGTGTTCGGCGGCTCGTGGGGATCGACGCTGGCGCTGGCTTACGCCGAGACCCATCCGGATCGCGTCAGCGAGCTCGTCCTTCGCGGCATCTTCACCTTGAGACGCTCCGAGCTCGAGTGGTTCTATCAAGAAGGCTGCAGCTGGATTTATCCCGAAGCCTTTGAGGATTATGCGCGGCCTATCCCAATTGCAGAGCGCAGCGACATGATCGCGGCCTATTACCGGCGCCTGACCTCTCCCGACATGGACGTCCAGCTGGAGGCCGCGCGCGCCTGGAGCGCATGGGAGGGCAAGACCTTGTCATTGCTTCCCGATGCCGAGCGGGTGATGCGGTTCTCAGAAGACCACTACGCGCTCGCGTTCGCGCGCATCGAGTGCCACTATTTTGTTAATCGCGGATTTTTTGACAGCGACGACCAGCTGATCGCCAACGCGGATCGTTTGCACAACATCCCCGGCGTCATCGTGCATGGGCGCTACGACGTGGTGACGCCGGCGAAGATCGCTTACGATCTTTCCCGCGCTTGGCCTGAGGCGAAATTGCGCATCGTCGCCGATGCGGGGCACGCCATGACCGAAGCCGGCATCGTGCATGAGTTGGTCGCCGCGACGAACGGCTTTGCGAAGGTAAGTCTCTAACGCATAATCTTATCCGAAAGTCTGCAACTTTTCGGGATTATCTTCAAGCTTCTTCCGAATGGCCGATGAAGGAGAGCGCGACGCTCCTCCGATGGGCAAGCGCGCGATGCTCGATCAAATAGAGACCTTGCCAAGCGCCGAGCACCATCCTGCCGTCCTGCACAGGAATTCCGATCGAGACCGATGTGAGCATCGATTTGATGTGACTCGGCATGTCGTCCGCGCCCTCTTCTTGATGCGCGTAAGCCCGGTCTTCAGGCGCGAGGGCGTCGAGCGCGACCAGCAGGTCGAGCCGGACATTCGGATCGGCATTCTCCTGAATGGTGAGCGAGGCCGAGGTGTGACACACAAAGACCGTCACCAAGCCGGCATCGGCGCCGAACGTTTGTAGCCACTGCGCGACCTCGCCTGTGATCTCATAGAAACCCTTGCCGCCGGTCTCGACCGTCAGCATGTGGTTGGCCTGCACGAATTCAGCCATGCTCCATCCGCTCGCGGCCCGATTTCAACGGCTAAAGCTCCTTCGCCGCTTCCTCTTGCTTTAGCGAGCGAACCATATCCTCGAAGCGTTTCAGAATTCTCGACGCCAAGTCTGCGACCTTGTCGAGGTCGAGCTCTGGAACCTGGACCGCCGCGTCAGGCGCCGGGGCGGACTTTTCACTGTTTTCAGCCTTCGCCGCATTGAGCGCCGCTTCCAAGTTGAGAAGCCTGAGCCGCATCGCTTGGTTTTCCTCCGAGAGGCGGTCGATCTCGTGTTTCAGCGCCAGAGCGTCGTCGGCAACGGATTCGCAGACAAAGCTCTCCTCTTTCGACCCGCAGATCGACATGGCACCCGTTGCGCTATCGAGGCGCACCAGCGATCCGCCGACCGGCGTTAGCGAGAAGCGGCCTGGTGCGTCGCCAGCTTGGCTTGCCGGCGCGGCCAGCGTCATCAGCAAGATCGTGAAGGCCTGAGCGAGAATCGTCTTCCACATGGCTACCTCCCTCAACTGTCGCCTAACAGGCACGTTAGCGCCCTTTTTGTTCCAGCCCAGGGCGCGGCTTAACCCAAAATTTACCCTAGCTTGCCACCGTGGTCTCGACCGTTCGGTCGTGTCTCGTCCGGCCGATTCCGCGAGCATTTGGCGCCGTTTGACGAGAGCGTCACCCCCGAGAGCAACGGTATGGCTTCAGAACCCAATAGACAATCCAGCTTCACGGGCGGCGATTTCGCTCTCGGCTCGGGCGCGACCATGGATCAAGCGACGGTCGAGAGCCTGCTCCGGCGGCTCTTGCAACGCGTCGAAGACAGCGAGCAGCGCTATAGCCAGGCGTTGGACGATCTCCATGCGCGGCTGGATCAGCTGTCGCACTCGACCGGGCAGCCCTCGCCCTCCGCGACACCCGAGCAAGCGGAAACGCTGGCCCGGTTGCACTCGCAAGTGAGCGACCTCGCCAAGACGTTCGACAGTTCGAGCCGGAGCTCGACCGAGGCCGATGAATTCGCCGAGCTCGGCAAGACACTTTCAGCCGCGGCGGGGCTCGGCGCCACGCCAAGACCGCTGGCGCTCGAAAGCGCCCCTGAGAAAGCCTTCCCAGACTTCAACTACGCGGCGCCGGTCGGCCAGATGCCGCTGATGCCGATGCTGGAACAGGACGAGGCCGAACTCGACAAGCGCCTGATCGCCATGGCGCACCGGCTCGAACATTCGATCGAGACGGCGATGCCCGCCACAGCGCTCGAAGCGCTCAACGCGAAGATGGATGAGATCGCGAGCCGGTTCGAGGCGGCACTGAACGAGACCGTGAAGCGCGACAATCTGGAAACCCTAGAGCGGCAGATTAGCGATATGGGACAACAACTTAATAGAGCCGAACAAGACCTCGCCAAGATCAACGGTATCGAAGCGCAGCTGAACCGCATCATTGCCCGCTTCGAGGAGACGCCCTCTCAGATCGAGCAAGTCGCGACCAGAGCGGCGGCCGAGGCCTTCCGTCTCTCCGGCGGCGAGACGAAGCCCAGCGCCGCAGAGCGGCTGGAGGCGATTCACCGCGATATCGTGGCGATGAACGAGCGGGGTCAGGCTACCGACGACCGCCTCGCCGACACGATGGAAGCGGTTCACAAATCGCTGCAGCAATTGGTGCAACAGGTCGAGAAGAGCACGCGGCCTGTGCCGGCGATGGCGCCCCAAACGATGCCGGCTCCTCCGCCGCAACCGGAACGGAAGGTCGCGGAAGCCTCCCCCACGGAAGCCAAGATTGAAAAGGCGGAATCGGCGGCCGAGACCGCCGAGAAGCCGGTCTTGCGCAAAGAGAACTCGCTGCGGAGCCGGCTCGGCGCCGCGTTACCGGATTTCCAGAAGCGCGAGCCGAAACCGTCCCCGAAAGACGTCGCCAAAGAGCAAGCAATCACCAAGGAGCCCGAAGCGACAGCGCGGGCCGAAGTGCAGGACGTTGAGTTCGACGCCGGCGACGATTTCGTTGCCGCAGCCCAGCGCGCCGCGCAGGCAGCGGCAGCCAAGGCCGAGGAACGCAATAATGGCAAATCGCGGAAGGCGGGACGCGCCAACGCCGCCAACATAGTGGCGCCGCTCGAGCCGGAGGGACGCCGCAAAAGGCCGCTCCTGATCATTCTCGCCGCGGTTCTGCTCTTGATCAGCGCGGCTCTCTTCTATGGGCGCCTCAAATCGAAGCCGGAGGCTCAACCGCAAGCGACGCCGCCAGCCGCCGAGCAAAGCGCTCCGGCTCCCGCCGCTCCAGTTCCTCCCGGAGCGCCGGCAGGCGGCACGGTGGCCCCGGAGCGGTCCGGCCAGTCCGATGTGCCGCCAGCGAAGGCGAAGCCGCATGGGACGCAGCCGCCCTCGACGGGAGAATTGGATATTGCACCGCCCGTCACTGTCGGCGACGTCGAGGTGGACATGCCGGAAGACGCAGCGACGGCCGCCGATGCGGCGGTTGCGGCGCCGGAACGGGTGCTTGCGCCAAACCCCGAGCCTGCCACGACCGAGATCGCCAAGACGGCGCCGGTGCGCACCGGCACTGCCGATCCGGAGATTGCGCCGGTGGTGCAGCCAGCGTCGCTGAAGACGAATGACGGCACGGCCTTGCCGCCCGGCGTCACTGTGACAATCGTCGAGCCGCAGAATGTCCCGGCCTTGCCGAAGGACGGCGCTCAAGCGGTCCAGACCAATATTCCGATGCCGCCTGAGGGCGTCGGCGCGATATCGCTTCGCCAGGCAGCGACGAACGGCGACCCCAAAGCGCAATACGCAATCGGTAATCGTTATGCGCAAGGCGAAGGCGTTGCGCGCGATGCCGTCCAGGCCGCGACCTGGTTTACACTTGCCGCAAATGCCGGCCTCGCGCCCGCTCAGTACCGGCTCGGCGTGCTCTATGAGCGCGGCGAAGGCGTCGCCAAGGATCATGCAAAAGCGCGCGACTGGTATGCCCGCGCCGCCGAGAAAGGCAACGTCAAAGCTATGCACAACCTCGCCGTCGCGGTGAGCGCAAGCAAGGACGAGAAGCCGAACTATGCGATGGCCGCGCGGTGGTTTGAGGAAGCGGCCACGCGTGGTCTTGCCGATAGCCAATTCAATCTCGGCATCCTTACCGAGCATGGGCTCGGCACCCGCAAGAATCTGATGGAGGCCTATAAATGGTTCGCGCTGGCGGCTAGGAGCGGCGATGCCGAAGCCATCAAGCGTCGCGACCTCGTCAAATCGCAGATGCCGGCGGAGGTTGTGGCGGTCGCGGATAAGACGGTCGCGTCATGGAAGCCCGCCAGCGTCAATGCGGAGGCCAACGATGTCACCGAGCAACCGACCTGGCATGAGGCGGCAGCGGCTAGCCCCAACAGAGAGCTGGTCAGCCGCGCGCAAGGCCTCTTGAACAAGCTTGGCTATGACGTCGGAGCCCCGGACGGTGAGCTTGGCGACCGCACCCGCGATGCCATCAAGAAATTTCAGCAGCGCAACGGATTGGACGAGACCGGCGAGGTCAGCGTGCCTCTCGTGACCAAGCTCGAGCGCCTCACAAGCTGACGCAAGTCAACACAAGTTCGACGCAGAGACCCGGAAGCCAGAATCTGAATTCTGGCTTCTGTCATTTCTAGCGTCCGCATCCGGTTCTTAAGAGCTGGCTTCGGGTTGACAGGCCGCTCGCGCGCGAACAGTTTGGTCGAAACGAAAAATTCGCAAAGGCCGTCCCCAGCCAATGCTGCAAGTCTACCTGCCCATCGCCGAGATCTCCGTAAACCTGCTGGTGATGCTGGGTCTTGGAGCCGCGGTCGGCTTCCTCTCGGGCATGTTCGGGGTGGGCGGCGGCTTTCTGCTGACGCCGCTTCTGATGTTCTCCGGCATCCCACCTGCGATCGCGGTCACGACCTGCGCCAACCAGATCGTCGCCTCCTCTGTCTCCGGCGCGCTGGTGCAATGGCGTCGCGACAATATCGACGTAAAAATGGGCGCGGTGCTGATCGTGGGCGGATTGGCGGGTGCGCTGGGCGGCGTGCTGCTCATCAGGGAACTGCGGGAAGCCGGACAAGCCGACCTTATGATCTCGCTGTCCTATGTCGCCTTTCTCGGGGCGATCGGGGGCTTGATGCTCGCCGAGAGCATCCGCGCCATTCAGAGAGCAAAGGCCGGGATTCCTGCGCGGCCGCGTAAGCCCGGCCAACATAGTTGGATTCACGGCCTCCCCTTCAAGATGCGCTTCCCGCGCTCGCGGCTCTATATCAGCGCCATTCCGCCGCTCCTGATCGGCGCGCTCGTCGGATTCCTCGCTTCTTTTCTAGGGGTCGGCGGCGGCTTCGTCATGGTGCCGGCGCTGATCTATCTGCTCAGAATGCCGACCAACGTGGTGATCGGAACCTCGCTGTTTCAGATCATCTTCATCACGGCAATCGTCACGTTGCTGCACGCCACCTTCAACCACACGCTCGATCTTGTCCTCGCGGTGCTGCTGATTGCCGGCGGGGTGGTGGGAGGTCATTTCGGAGCGCTCGCCGGACAAAAATTGCGGGGCGAGCAACTCAAACTCATGCTCGCACTCATCGTGCTCGCGGTCGCGATCCGCATCCTGTTCGACCTCGCGCTCACGCCGGACGATCTCTACAGCCTCGCGCCAATGGGGACCAAGCTATGAAGCGCGTAGCGGCGATCATCGTGTTGTGGCTAGCGACGACTGGCGCCGCATCCGCCGGCGATCCTCCGGCGCAAGAGCAGGTGCAGTCCGACATCTCCACGCGCGAGGTTGCAATCCAATCCAATTTCACCGGGATCGAGATCGTGTTGTTCGGCGCCATCGATTTCACCAGCGTGCCGGCAAGCGACGAAACTCAATACGATGTGATCATGGTGGTGCGCGGTCCGAGCGAGCCGATGGTGATGCGGCGGAAGGAGCGCAAGATGGGATTGTGGGTGAACGGCCCGTCGGAAGCCTTCGCTTCGGTGCCGAGCTTCTATGCCGTGCTGGCGTCGCGGCCACTTCGAGCCATCGCACCAGAGGCGACGCTGAAGCAATTGGGTGTCGGCTTTGCTGCGCTCGATTTCGGCGCCGAGCCGACTGACGAAGTGAACAAGGCGCGGTTTCGCTCAAGCCTGATCCGGCTGAAGGGGGATCGCGGCCTCTTCCTGGAATCGGACGATGCCATCAGCTTCGTTGGGCGAAGCCTGTTCAGGGGCAGCGTGGATCTGCCAGTCAGCGTTCCGATCGGAACCTACACCACGCAAGTCTATCTGTTTCGCGACGGCAAGCTGCTCAGCCAGGACGACAGCACTCTGCAAGTGCATAAAGTCGGCTTCGAGCGCATCGTCTATCTGCTCGCCTTCCGTTACCCCTTTATCTACGGGCTGATCGCCGTGGTGATCGCGGTGGTGGCCGGGCTGCTCGCCTGGGCCATCTTCGGGCGGCGGGAATAGCGATCAGTCTGGCAGCAGAGCGCGCGCCAGCACCGGATAGACGGTGGAGCGGCCCATCATCCAGGCCTCCAGCCTCGGCCGGGCAAAAAGTCCGGCGAAAGCATCATCGAGCACGTTGAGGCCGCCAGTGTAGGCGCCGAAGGCCGGCATCACGATGCGCCTGCCGTCGGTCGCGAAGCATTTCCGCCTCACCACCTCACCACGTCGCGCGATGCGCGCGGCTGGATGGAGGTGGCCCGCGATCTCGGGCGTGGTCGCGTCGGGCGACGGCTCATGCCGCAGCGTGACGCCGGCGATGGTGAGTGCGGCGCAGACGATGCCGCCGATGCTCGGTGGCAATTCCGGATCGTGGTTGCCGGTGATCCAGTACCATTCGCGTCCCTGTTGCAGGCGCGCGATCTCGTCTTGCTCGGCGCGGCCAAGATAGGCCGCCACCTCGCTGGTATGGAAACTGTCGCCAAGCGCCACGATCCGGGCCGGCGCGAAGTTCATGATCAAGGCGGCAAGGCCGCGAAGCGTGGTGCGGCTATCGTAAGGCGGCAGCATCCTGCCCCTTGCCGCATAGGCCGCGCCTTTCTCGAGATGCAGGTCGGCCACGATCAGCGTCTGCTGCTGCTTCCCAATAGATCGCGCCGGCCGCGAGCGGTTTCAGCGCATGATGGGCGAGCAGAATGACCGACGGCAGCTCGGGCGCGACCCCGACGGATGCATCAATTTGAGCGCGCAGCATGCTGCATGGCCTCCGCTAACAACTCCTCCACCGTCTCGCGGAGCAGGCTTTCCCTCGCTTCGCCGGGGACGCTTTCACGGCCGATCTCAAGCATGACCGGGACCGCCAGCGGCGAAACGTGCGAGAGCCGATTATGCCTGATTCGACCCGAGATGCGCTGCAAGAAAGCCCCCAGCCTGCCGATGTCGAGCATCCCGGTTGCGGCGTCCGCCCAGGCAGCCTGGAGGAGAATGTGGTCCGGCTCGTGCTGGCGAAGCACGTCGTAGATGAGGTCGGAGGAGACGGTCATCTGCCTTCCCGTCTTTTCCTGTCCCGGATGGCGGCGCTCGATCAGGCCGGAGATGGTGGCGCAGACTCTGAACGAGCGCTTCATCAGGCTCGACTCGGCGAGCCAGGCGTCGAGATCGTCGCCGAGCATGTCCTTGTCGAATAATTTGCCGAGATCGAGTCTGCCGTTCTCGATCATGGCTCCCCATGTCGCCGAGGCCCCAAACGGCAAGCGCATATTCATTGGCGACGAAGCCGAGCGGACGCGCAAAGCTGCGTTCCAATCTCCGCGTCAGCAACATGCCGAGGCTTTGATGCGCGAGGCGTCCCTCGAAGGGATAGCAGACGAGATAGAAGCGCTGCCCGCGCGGGAAGGTCTCGACCAGCATCTCGTTGGCTTCGGGCACGACGGAGATCTCTGCCTGAAGGCGGAGCCAATCCGAAACTTGCGCCGGGAGACGCGCCCAGGCGTCTTCGACAGCCAACAGATCGCGCACGCGCGACGCGAGATAGGTGGAGAGCGGAAACTTGCCGCCGTCATAGGTCGGGATCTTCGGCTCGGTCGAATTGGCGCGAGTGACGATGGCGTCCATCTCGCGCAAGCCCTCGAAGCGGAGCACTTCGCCGGCGAAGATGAAGCTGTCGCCGGGCACCAGCTGCTCGATGAACCATTCCTCGACCTCGCCGAGGACGCGACCCGCGGCGAGCACGGATTTCGGCTTGAGCGCGCCGCCGCGACCACGGGCGAGCCTCACTTTCAGCATCGGCGCCTCGACGATGGTGCCGACATTCAGGCGGTATTGTTGCGCCAGCCTCGGATGGCTCAAACGAAGCTTGCCGTCCGGGGTCGGCTTCAGCTTGGCGTAGCGGTCATAGCTCTGCAGCGCATAGCCGCCGGTTGCGACAAATTGCACAATTTTATCAAAGCCTTGGCGGGTGAGGCCCTGATAGGGCGAGGCGCTTGTCACCTCGCGAAACAGCTCATCCGGCGCGAAGGGCCCGCTGCACGCCATGCCGAGCACGTGCTGGGCCAGCACATCGAGCGCGCCGGGACGCGAGGGTGGCGTGTCTTGCGCGCCGGCTTCCGCCGCTTCGAGCGCGGCCTGGCATTCGATGACCTCGAAGCGATTGGCGGGAACGAGCAGCGCCTTGGACGGCTCATCGAGACGATGGTTGGCGCGGCCGATGCGTTGCGCCAAACGGCTCGCACCCTTCGGCGCACCGACATTGATGACGAGATCGACATCGCCCCAGTCGATGCCGAGATCGAGCGTCGAGGTGCAGACCACGGCGCGGAGCTTACCAGCGACCATGGCGGCTTCGACTTTCCGCCGCTGGCCGACATCGAGCGAGCCGTGATGCAGCGCGATCGGAAGATTGTCGTCGTTGATGCGCCACAGCGCATGGAACAGCATCTCGGCTTGCGAGCGCGTGTTGACGAACATCAGCGACAGGCGATGCGATTTGATCGCGTGGTAGATTTCGGGAAGCGCGTAGCGGGCGGAATGTCCGGCCCAGGGGAGTTCGGCTTCGGAGTTGAGGATGGTGATGTCCGGCTTGGCGCCGGCGGCAGCGACCACCACTTCGGCGAAATGCGTCGTCTCGATGCCCGCTTGGGGCACGAGATAGGCGGCGAGCTCGGACGGCCGCGCCACTGTTGCCGAAAGTCCGATCGCGGTCAGATCGGGCGAGAGCGTGCGGAGCCGCGCCAGATCGAGGCTCAGCAGATCGCCGCGCTTGCTCGAGGCAAGCGCGTGCAACTCATCCAGCACGACCATGCGGAGCGAGCCGAACAGATGCGCAGCAGTCGGGATGCGACAGCATCAGCGCGATCTGCTCAGGCGTGGTGAGCAAAATATCGGGCGGCAATTGGCGCTGACGCGCGCGCCGCGAAGGCGGCGTGTCGCCGGTGCGCGTCTCCAGCGTGATGGGAAGCTTCATCTCGGCGACGGGATCGGCGAGGTTTCGCGCGATATCGACGGCGAGCGCCTTCAGCGGCGACACATAAAGTGTGTGGATGGACCGCGCCTTCTTGGCTGGGATGGCGCGCGGCAAGGTCGACGAGGCTCGGCAGGAAGCCCGCGAGCGTCTTGCCGGCGCCGGTGGGAGCGATCAGCAGCGTATCGCGGCGGTCTTCGGCGAGCTTCAGCAGCTGCAATTGGTGGGCATGCGGGTGCCAGCCACGCCGCGCGAACCAGGCGGCAAAGGGCTCGGGCAGGCGCGGGACAAGCGCCCGCTCGGGCCGGCTTTCGCCTTCCGCCTCCAAGTGCCGCTTGACCTTCGCCGCCTGCTTCACCAATTCTGCTCCAGAGGGTCGATCCGGGATTCGCGCCCGGCAAATAAGGGAGACCTAGACATGGAACGCTTATTTGGCGGGAATCCGGCGCTGGTCCTGATCCGCCTCGTGGTCCTTTCCCTTATTGTGGCGTATCCTGTTGGCCGCGCTCGGCTTCAGCCCGTTCGACATTATCGACAGCATCCGCCAGCTTATCGAGCGAATCTACGACATGGGCTTCGCCGCGGTCGAGAAGGCGATGCGCTATTTCCTGCTCGGCGCCGTGATCGTGTTCCCGGTCTGGCTGATCGCAAGGCTGTTCAAGCTGATGGGCCGCGGGTCAAGCAACGATGTGGCCGACGCCAATTCGCGCAATCGCGGGGCCTAGAGGATTTTCAGCACATTTTCCGGCGGGCGGCCGATCGCGGCCCTGTTGCCGTTCACGACGATCGGGCGCTGGAGCAGGATCGGGTTCGCCGCGATCAGCGCCAGCAATTCATCGTCGCCGACCTTGCGATCTTTCAATTCCAATTCCGTGTAGCGGCTCTCGTTGTCGCGGATGATGTCTCGCGGCTTGAGCCCTAACTTCTTCAGTATCCCTTTGAGCTCGAGGGCGCTCGGCGTCGCCTTCAAATATTCGATCACCCGCGGCTCGATGCCTCGAGCCTTCAGCAGCGCCAGGGTTTCGCGCGATTTGGTGCAACGGGGATTGTGGTAGATGGTGATTGTCATGGCCGCTTCGCCCATTCGCCGGCGCGTCTACCGATCAGCGGCGAGAGATTGTCGAGCTTGGCGCGCTCGATGGCATCGAGCAAGCTCCGTTTGATGCGGCCGACGAGACCCAGACCTTCAAAGACGAGTCCGGTATAGAGCTGGAGCAGCGAAGCGCCCGCTTCGATCTTGGCGAGCGCGTCCTCGCCAGACGAGATGCCGCCGACGCCAATCAGAGGCAGCTTCCCTTCCGTGAGCTGGTAGACACGCGCCAGCATGCGGGTCGAACTGGCAAAGAGTGGCCGGCCCGAAAGGCCGCCGGTCTCGCGCGCGAACGCTGCATCCTTCAGTCCATCGCGGGCGAGCGTGGTATTCGAGACGATGATGCCGTCGATCTTGTTGGCGACGATGACACGCACGATCTCGGGAAGATCCTGGTCGGCGAGGTCGGGCGCGAGCTTGACGAGGAGCGGCGGCGATTTCCCTTCCGTCGCAACCGATTTCAGCGCGGCGCGTGCGCGTTGCAGCAACGCGTTGAGTGCGTCCGGCGCCTGCAGATCGCGCAAGCCCGGCGTGTTGGGCGACGAAATGTTGATGGTGAAATAGGAGGCGATGCTGGTCAGGCACTCAATGCCGCGCACATAATCTCCGGCGCGATCCTTGCTGTCTCGGTTGGCACCGAGATTGATGCCGATGATCCCCGGCGGCCGCGTCCAGAGTCTGGCGAGCGCCGCCTCATGGCCTTCGCTGTTGAAGCCGAGACGATTGATTATGGCGCGGTCGGACGGAGAGCGGAAAATGCGCGGGCGTGGATTGCCCGATTGCGGATGCGGCGTCAGCGTCCCCACTTCGACGAAGCCGAAGCCGGCGGCGAGCAACGCACCGGGCACGCGCGCATCCTTGTCGAAGCCTGCCGCCATGCCGATCGGATTGGGGAAATGCAAACCCCAAAGATCCTGCGCCAGACGCGGATCGTCAGGCCCCGATCGCGGATAGATGCCGAGCTCAAGGCTCCGCACGGCAAGCTCGTGCGCGCGCTCGGGATCGAGCGCCTGCAGGAAGGCTTGCGCCATATCGAACAGCCCGCTCACGCACTCCACCTCGACGGGCAAGAGATGCGAGCCATCTTCGCCGAGCTCCAATTTCATGACGGACATGACCAGCGGCGAGGTCGAGCGGACGCATAGAGATGCGGAAACAGCGCGCCGCCGCGCGATTTCTCCCATTTCAAGCCATCGCCGAGACGATCGGCGTCGACCTCGAGCAACACCAGACCGGATTGCCCCGCGAAATGCTTGTCGAGCGTGCCGCGAAGCTGATCGCGTGCGGAGAGATGAATGAAACCGTCGCGGCGATCGTCGGGCGAGCCCTCGAAACGACCTTTGCTGATGGCTTCCGCAAGAGCGGCTTCGGTGCAGACTTTATAGAGGGGACCGCTCATCGCGGGAGCACACTAGAGCGAAATACGCTCGAACTGAATCGCGATTTCGCTCTAGATCTTTGTCTTTGACGCATGATCTTGTCCGAAAAGTCTGCAACTTTTCGGGATCATGCTCCTAATCCGGCTCGAGCCCTCCCAACAAGGTGGACGAGCCCGGCTCACGGCGGTTGATCCGGGCAGGCCTGCTGGACTATATTCCTATTAGATTCGGACGGCGGCTTGGGAGGCGCTCCGGCCCCATGCTCACGCACGGCAAAGTCTGGCATGCGATCGACGCGCTGGCGCGGCGCTACGGCCTGTCGCCGTCCGGGCTCGCCAAGAAGGCCGGGCTCGATCCAACCTCCTTCAACCCGTCAAAGCGCGTGACGAACGAAGGCCGGCCGCGCTGGCCGACCACCGAGAGCGTCGCCAAGGTGCTCGATGCTACGGGCGCGAGCCTCGACGATTTCGTGGCGCTGGTGGGGGCGCAGCGGAGCGGGCGCCGGAAGATGGCGCAGCCAATCCCGCTGATCGGACTGACGCAGGCGGGCGCCGGCGGGTTCTTCGACGACGGCGGTTTTCCCGTCGGTCATGGCTGGGACCAGATTCGCTTCCCCAAGGTCGACGACGACAATGCCTATGCGCTGGAAGTGACAGGCGACTCCATGCAGCCGCTCTATCGCAAGGGAGACATCCTCGTCGTCTCTCCCAACACGCAAGCTCGCAAAGGCGATCGCGTCGTGGTTCGCACCGTCGACGGCGAAGTGCTGGCGAAGATTCTGGTCAAGCGGACGGCGAAGACGGTCGAGCTCGCCTCGTTCAACCCCAATCACGCCAACCTCGTCTTTCCGGTGTCTCGGATCGATTGGATCGCGCGCATCGTCTGGGCGAGCCAGTAACAGAGACCGAGCATCATGCAGACCGCCGCCAAGCTCGTCGCTGTTATGTTTGGCGTCGCGGTGCTGTTGTTTTTTGCCTGGGTCGGGAGCGGCTCCTTCGGCATCGGCAAGACCGAGCCCGAGCCTAGCCGGCGGCGACCCCTCAACCTGCTGCAAACGCCGTCGACCTCATCGCTTGCCACGCCGCAGGCTCCAGCGCCGGCCGCCGCAGCGCCGCAGCCCACAGCTCCCATGACCATCGGCGAAGAGAAACATCTCAGGCTCGCGCGGGAAGAGGCCGAGGTGGAGAGAAACGCAAAACTGGCGAAGCAACACGCGATCGAACCTGTCTCTCCGGTGAAGCTGCATTACCGCGTCAAGGTGCGCGACGGCGGCACGCTGGAAGATAACGGTGTGGTGATCCGACTTGCCGAGATCGAGGCACGCGAGGCCGATGGGCGCTGCACCGACAAGAACGGCAAAGACTGGGCCTGCGGCTCGGCCGCGCGGATCGCGCTCACAAGGTTTATCCGCTATCGCGCGGTGTCGTGCGGGTTACCGGATGATGAGAAGCAGACCGACTATGTCGCACGCTGCACGGTCGGCGGGCGTGGATTTGAGCGAGTGGATGGTGCGCCAAGGCTGGGCGAAGCCGAAGCCGGACGCCGATCAGGCGCTTGCCGACGCCGCCGAGGCGGCGAAAGTCGCGCAACTCGGGATTTGGCGGGCCAGCGAATGACGAAAGGCGCGAGCCGGGGGTGACCCTCTAGCCCGCGCCTTTCAGATTACGCGCTAGCGATTACGAATTGTCGCAGAGCACTTTCACGTCGATGTCGGCCTCTTCACGGCTCGGATAGCCCTGCTTGCCGATCTGCATCGTCAGCTGATCTTCGCTGACGGTCTTCTGCTCGATGACGCGGCAATGCTTATTCTTGTCCTTGATGATGACGAAGCTGTCGGCGGCCAAAACCGGGGTGGCAAAGCCGAGCACGAGGGCGGCAGTGAGAGCATATTTCAGTTTCATGGGGTTCCTCCAGGTTGGGAGGAAGGACGTACGCACAAACCCTCTAAGGCGCGCTGAATCCGATATTCGCAAAATGCTGACAATTGGCTGGATCGCGGCGGCGGCGTGAAAATTGTTTCAGATTCGGGGTTAGGTGACGAGCTCGCCGGCCAACGCGGTGGCGATCAGCGCGCGGGTCTCGGCAACACCATATAGCTCGACGAAGGAGCCGAAACGCGGGCCTTGCGTCTGCCCGAGCAAGACTTCGTAAAGCGCGGTGAACCACGCGCGTAACGGCTCGAAGCCATGCTCCTTGCCGACAGCATAGACCTCGGCTTGAATTTCCTCGGCGAGCACTTTGGCGGGAAGCGCGGCAAGCCTGTTGTCGAGATCGAGAAGCGCCACGCGCTCCTTATCGGTTGGCGACCGGTAATGCTTCGCCGGTTTTACGAAATCGTGGAAATAGCGGATGGCATAGCCCACGAGCTGGTCGAGGAGCGGATGCGCTTCCGGCGTCGCCTCCGGCGCATAGCGGCGGATGAAACCCCAGAGCACGTCGCTATCCTCGGAGTTGGACGCGCTGGCAAGATTCAGCAGCAGAGCGAAACTGATCGGGAGCTCGGCCTGCGGCGGCCATCCCTCGTGGATGTGCCAGACCGGGTTCATCAGTTTTGCCGCCGGCTCTTCCTTGGGATAGGCGGCGAGATGTCCGACATATTCATCCACGGCCTTCGGGATCACGTCGAAATAGAGCCGCTTCGCCTTTCTCGGGCTCTGATACATATAGAGCGCGAGGCTCTCGGGACTGGCATAAGTGAGCCATTCGTCGATGGTCAGCCCATTGCCGCGCGATTTGGAAATCTTCTCACCGTTCTCGTCGAGGAAGAGCTCGTAGTTGAAGCCTTCCGGCTGACGTCCGCCGATGACGCGGCAGATCTGACCGGACAGCCGAACCGAGTCGATGAGATCCTTCCCCGCCATCTCGTAGTCCACGCCGAGCGCGGTCCAGCGCATCGCCCAATCCGCCTTCCATTGCAGTTTGCAATGACCGCGCGTGACCGGCGTTTGCGTGAGCTTGCCAGAGTCGGGATCGATGTAGCGGATCGCTCCCTGCTTTACATCGCGGTCGACGATGGAAACTTGCAGGACACGACCCGAGACGGGCGAGATCGGCAGGAAGGGGCTGTAAGTGGCGCGCCGTTCAGGGCCCAGCGTCGGCAAGATCACGTCGCGCACGGCATCGAAATGCTCGAGCACCTTTAGCAGCGTCGCGTCGAAACGGCCGGAGGTGTAGCACTCGGTGGCGGAGAGAAATTCGTAGTCGAAGCCGAAGGTGTCGAGGAAGGCTTTCAGGCGCGCGTTGTTATGCTGGCCGAAGCTCGGATGCTCGCCGAACGGGTCCGGCACTTGGGTGAGCGGCTTACCGAGATGCTCCGCCACCATCTCCTTGTTGGGAATGTTGTCGGGAACTTTACGCAAGCCGTCCATGTCGTCGGAGAAACAGATCAGCCGCGTCTTCACCTTGTCCTCGGTCAGCACGCGAAAGGCGTGGCGCACCATGGTGGTGCGGGCCACCTCGCCGAAGGTGCCGATATGCGGCAGGCCAGACGGCCCATAGCCGGTCTCGAAGATGATGGCGCCGCGTGGCTCCGGCAGCCGCTTCAGGCGGCTCACCACCTTTTGGGCCTCCTCGAACGGCCAGGCCTTGCTCACATGGGCAAAGGCCAGCAGCTCGGAGGGAATGTCGAGCCGATCGGATTGCTTCTTGGATTTAGTGGCTGTGGTCATTGGCTTAATCGGAATCTTGGGGGACTGATTTCATAGTTTTCGCCTAGACGCCAGCCTTTCCGGTAGCTCCCCCTTGCCCCGATTGGCGCAATTTCCTACGGTCCCGCGGCTTTCGCGACTCATCAGAGGGATGCCGCCATGACCGAGAAGATGACCCATCACGAGGCGCTGATCTATGTGATGGTCACCATGTCGGCGGTGGACCGCACCATGACCGATCCGGAGCTTGCCCGCATCGGCGAGATCGTCTCGAACTTGCCGGTCTTTACCGATTTCGATCAGAAACGCCTGGTCAAGACCGCGGAAGCTTGCGGAGAAATCCTGAGCGTGGATGGCGGCTTGGATCAGGTCCTGCTCCTCGTCCGCGAGTCGCTGCCGAAAAAGCTGCACGAGACAGCCTACGCGGTCGCGCTCGAAATCGCGGCTGCCGATCGCGCCGTGAGACCAGAGGAGATCCGGTTTCTTGAACTGCTCAGCGATAGCCTTGCACTCGACCGGCTAACGACGTCCGCGATCGAGCGCGGCATCCGGGCGCGGAACACGGTGCTTTAGGGCAGCTATCGTATTCGGCGCGAGATTGAATAGTGCTCAGTGCATCAACTTCACGGCGCCAGTATAGAGCGCGCCGCCGATGACACACGGCACGGCGATCTCAGGCTGGGCGAGAGCCGTGGCCGCGACGCAGCCCGTTGCGATGGCGATCGACCCGGCGGTTGCCCCCTTCGACATGCCCGCCTCGCTCGACATTTGTGCTCTCTGAGCGTCCTCGATGGCGCCGAACTGATCTTTCCGGACGCGCTCCGACTCGAAAACCTCCGCAGCCTCGATCACGTCCTTGAGCGGTTTGGCGACTTCTTCGGGCTGTTGGTCGTATTCGGCACGATATAGCTTCAAGAGTTCGCGGTCGCGTTCGCATAAGAGGAAGGTATTTGGCCGTGCCGCCGTCGTGACCTTGTTCACGTTCGATGCTTAAGAATAAAATTGGCGCAATTTCTACGGTCCGCGGCTTTCGCACAATCAGAGGATGCGATGAGAGAAATGACCATCACGAGGCGCTGATCTATGTGATGGTGACCATGTCGGCGGTGGACCGCACCATGACGATCCGGAGCTTGCCCGCATCGGCGAGATCGTCTCGAACTTGCCGGTCTTCACCGATTTCGATCAGAAACGTCTGGTCAAGACGGCGGAAGCTTGCGGAGAAATCCTGAGCGTAGATGGCGGCTTGGATCAGGTCCTGCTCCTCGTCCGCGAGTCGCTGCCGAAAAAGCTGCACGAGACAGCCTACGCGGTCGCGCTCGAAATCGCGGCTGCCGATCGCGCCGTGAGACCAGAGGAGATCCGGTTTCTTGAACTGCTCAGCGATAGCCTCGCACTCGACAGGCTAACGACGTCGGCGATCGAGCGCGGCATCCGGGCGCGGAACACGATGCTTTAGGGCAGCCGCACTCGGCTATCGTATTCGACGCGGGATTGAATAGTGCTCAGTGCATCAACTTGACGGCGCCGGTATAGAGCGCGCCGCCGATGACGCAAGGCACGGCGATCTCAGGCTGGGCGAGAGCCGTGGCGCGACGCAGCCCGTGGCGATGGCGATCGACCCGGCGGTTGCGCCTTTCGACATGCCCGCCTCGCTCGACATTTGTGCTCTCTGCGCGTCCTCGATGGCGCCGAACTGATCTTTCCGGACGCGCTCCGACTCGAAAACCTCCGCAGCCTCGATCACGTCCTTGAGCGGTTTGGCGACTTCTTCGGGCTGTTGGTCGTATTCGGCACGATAAAGCTTCAAGAGTTCGCGGTCGCGTTCCGCATAAGAGGCAAGCGTCCATTTGGCCGTGCCGCCCGTCGTGACCTTGTTCACGTCCTCGGACCCGCTTCCCCAGCCGGAGAACATCTTGCTCCAAGAGAAACTATGGTCGTCTTTATTCTTCGACCAGCGCAGCGCATCCATGATGCGTACGACGGGCTCATGCTGGCCGGTGGCGACGTAATAACCCCATAGCGCATAAATCGCCGAGGACCCGCCATCCTGCAGCGGCAGCTGCATCAGCGTCTTGCGCTTCTCGGAGAGGAAATCGTCGATGAGTGGACGCCGGAGCGGCATCTTCGGAGAAAATTTCTCGAGCAGCTCGCGCCAATCGGGGCGGCCCGAATAGACGATGGCCCTGATGATGACCTCTTGCTCCTTGTCGGGCATGGGGAACATCTGGGCGATGAGCGTCGGTCCAGATTTCGGATTGGTGCCGAGCACGCCGGCGATGAAGCCGATACAAAACCACTGTTTATCTTCGTCGGCGAACAGGCCGAACTCGCGCATGGCGTGGACGGCGACAGGGACTTTGGATGGCTGCGGATGGGCGCGATATTGCCGGACCCATTCCATGAGGCGCTCGGTGCTGCCAAAGGTGGCGGCAGCGTCGGCAGCCAGAGACGGCTTGGGCGATACCAGAATCGAAGGTGCGGCGATGCTTAACGCAAGCGCAATGGCAGTAACGATACGCATGTCATCAGCTTCCTTCCCCGGCCCCAGCTTGATGACTCTTACTCAGAAACATAGTTAACGCCCCGCAGGCGCTCAGCCAGCGGGAAAGTCGATAAGATTCAGTGGCTTCATGGCGTTTTTACGGCCCGAAGCGTTAACCATAATGAAAGATTAAGGCGCTTCCCCGGCCGCTTTCCCGCCTCCGGCGGCGACGACCGCTTACTCACCTCCGACATGCCAAGACTCACTGTGTGGACAACTGCAAGAATTGGGATTTTACGCCTTCAGATTGGCTTCATCATGCGCCGCATACCGATTCGCGCGTAGGCCTCGGCGAGGCAAGAGTTCGGCTGATCATCCTGACAGATCGGAGGAAATGTCACATGGCGACCACGGCAAAGAAAACCCGCGCGGCGGCGAAACCCCGCACGCCTTCCGCTGAGGCGGCGCGGTGCGACGCGTTGAGTGAAGTCTTGGCGGAGAGTTGGTGGATGGTGGGTTTGCGCGGCATTTTGGGCATCGTCTTCGGCCTGATCTGTCTGTTTGCCACCGACATCGCGCTGATGTCGTTGATCCTGCTGTTCTCCGCCTATCTCCTGGTCGACGGCCTGTTCGCGATCGCGGCCGGTATCCGCAATGCACGGAACGGCGAGCGTTGGGGCCTGCTGCTGCTCGAGGGCTTGGTCGATATCGCCGCCGCGGCGGTCGCCTTCCTCTGGCCGGGCGTCACCCTCGTGGTGCTGATCTGGATCATCGCATTCTGGGCCATCATCTCCGGCGCGTTGATGCTCGCCTCGGCCTTCACGCTGCGGCAGGATCATGGACGTTGGTGGCTCGCGCTCGGCGGCATCTGCTCGGTGATCTTCGGCGCTCTGCTCATCGTCGCCCCGCTGGTCGGCGCTTTCGTGCTGATCTGGTGGCTCGGCGCCTATGCGCTGATCTTCGGCGTGCTGCTGCTGGTGCTGGCCTTCCAGCTCCATTCCAAATACGAGGCCCGCTCCGCACCCCGCGCCAAGCGAGCGTGACGGATTAGCCAAGGGAGGCGTCGCCCAGCGATGCCTCCCTTTTTATCCGTGTGCTGACTTCCCTCCGCGGAGACGCGCGTTCGTGCTATCGTGGCGCGTCTCGATAGAGGTGTCCCGCGAATGGATGAAGCTGCCGGCATTCCCACGGTAAAGCTGCCCTCCGGCAAGGTCGTGCCCAAGCTCGGCCAGGGCACCTGGGGCATGGGCGAGGATCCGCGCAAACGCCGGCAAGAAATTGCAGCGATCGAGCTTGGCCTCGAGATCGGTATGACGCTGATCGACACCGCCGAGATGTACGCCAATGGCGGCGCGGAAGAGATCGTCGGCGAAGCGATCGAGGGGCGGCGTGACGAGGTCTTCATCGTCAGCAAGGTGCTTCCCGACAATGCCAACAAGGTCGGCATGATCGCATCCTGCGAGTGGAGCCTGGCCCGGCTCGGCATCGAGAAACTCGATCTCTATCTGTTGCATTGGCGCGGCCGGCATCCACTCGAAGCCACGCTCGAAGGATTTCACGCGTTGATGCGCGAGGGGCTGATCGAATCCTGGGGCGTCAGCAATTTCGACACCGCCGACATGGAGGAACTTGCCGCGCTTTCCGGTGGCGATCAGGTGCAGACCGATCAGGTGCTCTATAATTTGCATCGCCGCGGCATCGAGCATGATCTGCTGCCCTGGTGCCGGAAACGAAAGATTCCGATCATGGCCTATTCGCCGCTCGAACAGGGCCGGATCCTGCGCGACCCTGCGCTCAATTCCGTCGCCGCTGGGCATCGCGTCTCTCCGGCTTCCGTCGCGATTGCCTGGATGTTGCTCCAGGACGACGTGATTACGATCCCGAAGAGCTCGAACGAGGCGCATATGCGGGAGAACGAGGTGGCGCTCGACCTCGTGCTGTCGCAGCAGGATCTCGAGCTGCTCGAACGCGCCTTTCCGCGTCCCAAGCATCCGCGGCCGCTGGAGATGCTATAGTTTGGCTAGCATCTCCTGAATTGTCATCAAGCCTTCACGCAATTTCGCTGATCAATCCTGACCCTCCAACTTGAGTCGAAGGGAAACCGCCGTGCCCTGGATCTTTCTTACTGTCGCCATTCTGTTTGAAGTCGCCGGCATTACCTCGATGAAGCTGTCGCGGGGGCTTACCGAGCCTGTCCCGTCGCTTGCCGTTGTCGTGTTCTATGTCTGCTCGGCTGCCGCCGTCATCCTTGCCATGAAAAAACTGGAGCTATCGACGGCCTACGCCATCTGGTCCGGCGTCGGCACGGCGCTGGCGGCCGCAATCGGGGTGGCCTATTTCCGCGAGCCGATGACACTGCTCAAGATCGGCAGCCTGGCGCTGGTGATCCTCGGCGTCGTGGGGTTGTCTTTCGCCGGTCGAGAGACGAATTGACGGGAGCACGCAAGCACCCGACATTAGGCTCATGAACAACTTCCTCGGCTATAGCGACGGCGCCATCCGCATTGCCGCCTTTGTCGGCATTCTTCTGCTCATGGCGCTGGCCGAAGTGTTGTGGCCGAAGCGGAAGCTTGAGGTGGGGAAGTCAGGCCGCTGGGTCACCAATCTCGGCATCGGCGTGCTGGATGCGCTCCTACTCCGCCTGATGGCGATGCTGGCGGTGCCGGTCGCCGCGGTCGCGGCTGGGTTTTACGCCGAGAGCAACGGGATCGGGCTCCTCAATCAGGTCGAGTGGCCCGGCTGGCTGAAGGTCGTCATCGCGCTTCTGGTTCTCGATCTCGCCATCTGGGCGCAGCATCTCGTCTCGCACAAGGTGCCGATCTTCTGGCGCTTGCACCAAGTCCACCACGCCGACCGCGACATCGACGTGACCACGGCCATTCGCTTTCACCCGATTGAGATCGGGCTCTCGATGCTGTGGAAGATCGTGGTGGTGCTGGTAATCGGCGCGTCTCCCCTCGCCGTGTTCCTGTTCGAGGTCATCCTCAATGGTTGCGCCATGTTCAACCACGCCAATCTGGCGCTGCCGCGCTGGCTGGACGGGATCTTGCGCCTCTTCATCGTCACGCCGGACATGCACCGGGTGCATCATTCCGTGCTCCACCGCGAGCACGATTCCAATTACGGATTCAATCTGTCGATCTGGGACCGCTTGTTCAGGACCTATACGGCGCAGCCGGAAGCGGGGCATCAGGGCATGACCATCGGGCTGCCGCCCTACCAGAATTTGAACCCGTCGCGTTTCGATTGGAGTCTGCTGCTGCCGTTCCGGCCGCTTAAAAGAAGCTCATCGGGAAGTAGCGAAGGAAAAGCTCCTCGTAGCGGCCGGACGCGTGCACCTGCTCGAGGGCGTAATCCAAAATCTCGGTGAGCTGGCGGTTGCCCTTCCTCACCGCGATGCCGACGCCCTCACCGAAAAATTTTGCATCGATATAGGGACCGCCGCGAAACTCGCAGCAGCCGTCGCTGGTCACGCCGTTCAGCCAAAAGGTGAGGCCGATGCCGTCGCCAAACACGAACTCGACGTCGCCTTTCTTCAAGGCGGCTTGGGCCGCTTCGGCGGTTTCGAATTCGACGAGCGTCGCGCCGGGGAAGAATTGCTTCAGATAGGCTTCGTGCCCGGTGTCCTTGACCACGCCGATGTTTTTCTCGACCAGGGTCTCGGGGATGATGTCCTTCAGCGCATTGTCCTTCTTGGCGATGAAGCGCGCGGGCGTCGCGTAATAGCGCTCGGTGAAATCGGCCTTGCTTAGCGACTCCTCGCTGATGCGGATCGAGGCGATCGCGGCATCGGCCTCGCCATTATCGAGACTGGTGAAGAGCTCGTCCCAATCGACGGCTTTGACTTCGCACTCGACGTTGAGCGCTTCGCAAATCGACCTGGCGAGATCGACATTGAAGCCGGTGAGCACGCCTTCCTCGTCGAAATAATGGAATGGCGGATAGTCGCTGTCGGTGACGAAGCGGAGCTTCTGCAGGCCCTTGAGGTCTGGCTTCGGCCTCAAGGCCGCGCCTTGCCAGACATCGGGGACAATTTCGTTACGGACCTGCGCCTCGGCGGCGAGAGGCGACAACAAAACGCCGAGCGCGACGATGAGCGTCGAGCCCAGCTTAAATATGCCCCACGAATCGATGGTGCCGCACCCTTCCACCGCCTTCTTCTACTTTGACGGCGCCCCGCCCGCTAGATATGACACTACTCTCTTTAGTTGTATATTTATCTTTTACATCTTGAAGTAGTCGCAAAATATTCGTATTGCGCGTGGCCTCGAATATTGCACCCGAGCCGCAATCGCCAAATACTAAGCTTGGGATTGCAGGGGGGTTCGGTGTCGCGCGGGGCGGGTATAGGCCTTGCCAGGAGTGATGTGGCGCGGTTTTTCGCGCGCCCCTTCGAGCGTCCCCAATCCGAATATGAGTTTCTCGTCGGCCATCTGATCGATGCCGCAACGCTGGCGCGGGCGACCGAGATCGCCGCGCGCACCAATGTGCATCCGCACGATGTGCTGATCGCCAATGGCTGGATCAAGGCCGACGATTATTATGAGGCGCTGGCGAGATCCTGCGGCTTGCCGTTCACGCGCGAGCTTCGCGCCTACGACATGCGCTCGCCGGCGCGGGACGCCACGCCGCGACAATGTTTGGCAAACGGAGTGTTGCGGCATCGCGACGGTCCGTTGCTGTACTCGCCCGACCGGATTCGTCCTAACCAACTCCGGAAGCAATCTGGCGATACGGGCGACATCGCCATCGTGCCGCCGCAACGGATCCGCCGCGCCATCTATCATTATTACGGAGCGAGTTTTGCCGCGGCGGCGATCGAGGGATTGAGGAGGCGGCGTCCTGAGCAGAGCGCACGCTCCACTTTGCCACGATGGCAGCTCATCTCATTCGCCGTCACTCTCTTTTGTCTCACGACAGGCCTCGTGCTAGCGCCGCTGCTGACGATCAGGGTGATCTCGCTGGCCCTCGCGTTGCTGTTTATTCCCATCATCGGATTTCGCATCGCCGCTTTGCGCGACCTGCTCTCCGAGAAACCGAGCGAGCCTCCTCAGGCGCCGCGCCTCAGCGATGCCGAGCTCCCGATCTACACCATCCTCGTACCTTTGTTCCGCGAGGCGAAGGTGCTCGGCGCTCTGGTCGAATCTCTCGCGCCGTCTCGACTATCCGGCAGCGAAACTTGACATCAAATTGATCCTTGAGGAGGTGGACAGCGAGACGATCGCAGCGGCGCAGGCTTACGACCTCCCGGGAAATTTCGAGATCGTGGTGGTGCCGGAGCTTCAGCCGCGCACCAAGCCGAAGGCGCTCAACTATGCGATGCCTCTCGCGCGCGGCGATTATCTCGTCATTTACGACGCGGAAGACAGGCCTGAGCGCGATCAACTCAGAAAGGCGCTTGCCGCATTTCGGGCAGGGCCGCCCAACCTCGCTTGCGTGCAAGCAAGGCTCAATCTCTACAATGCGTCGGAGACCTGGTTCACCAAGCAATTCACCATCGAATATTGCGCCCTGTTCGATGGGATGTTGCCGATGCTGGCGCGATACGATCTGCCGATCCCGCTTGGCGGCACGTCAAATCATTTCCGGGTCTCGGCGCTGAAATGGCTGATGGCGTGGGACCCTTACAACGTCACCGAGGATGCCGATCTCGGCATGCGATTGGCGCGGAGCGGCTATCGCTGCGGCGTCCTCAACTCGACGACGTTCGAGGAGGCGCCGCTCACATTTATGCCTTGGCTTCGGCAGCGGACGCGCTGGCTGAAAGGCTTCGTGCAGACTTATCTGGTGCATCTTCGCTCGCCCGCGAAGCTCTGGCGCGAGCTCGGACCCCGCGGCTTCCTCGCCTTTCAAGTGACGATCGGTGGCACCGTGCTTTCGGCGCTGATCCATCCCTGGTTCTATGGCCTCGTGCTGTTCGATCTGGCGCGCGGCGAATTTCTGGCGCGTCCGGAGTCCATGCTCAGCGTGCCCCTATGGGTGCTGGCGGCCGGCAATCTCATCGTGGGTTATGCCGCCGCGATGGGGCTTGGATTTATGACCGTCCGCGCTCGCGGGCTCAAATCACTGCTCCGCCAGGTGGCCTTGATGCCGCTTTATTGGCTGCTGGTGTCGGCGGCCGCCTATCGCGCGATCTGGCAGTTCGTCACCGCACGCTTCACCTGGGAAAAGACCGAGCACGGGGTGACGCGACGGGTCGGCACCCTCATGCAACAGTGAAAGGGCCGGGCAGCCCGAGAAGGCCGCCCGACCTCGAAGATCGTCAGTAGTAGCCGCGCCACATCCGCGGCCATATCCGCCATAGCCGTAGCCACGGCCATAGCCTCCGTAGCGATAGCCATAGCTGCGATAGCCGTAGTTGCGATGGCCATAATGGCGGTACCCGCCATAGCGATGGCCATAATAGCCGACCGGCAAGGCCTGACTGGTCAGGCCGTCTTGCGATAGGCGAGGCATGGCATTGGCCTCGGCGAAGCAGCCGAATAGGCCAAGGGTAACAGCGACGATTGTCGTCTTTACGAGGAGGTGAGGCATGTTGCTCTCCATTGCCGAAACCTCCCCCGGCACGTTCGATCCTAGTCCGGCTGCGCCGAAATGCACCATCAAAAGACGGTGAGACTTGCTGGTTGAAGCGCGGGAAGGAGATTGGAGCGGGTGAAGGGAATCGGACCCTCGACACGTAGCTTGGGAAGCTACTGCTCTACCACTGAGCTACACCCGCGCACCCCTTCCATAGCATAGAGAATTAGCCGCCAGAAGCGGGATGCAAGGGCGCGCCGCTCCCGCTATCGTGATCGCGAGAGCGCATGAGAACCGGCTAAGAAACGGCCATGACTGACGTAGCGATCGAGAGACCCCTAGCGAAGTTTCGCGATCCAGACTGGACCGCGACCGGGGAGAAGCGCGCCCGCGTTGCGCTCGATGAGTTGCGCACGCTCTGGATCAATACGGGGAGCCTCTGCAATATCGAATGCCGCAATTGCTATATCGATTCCAGCCCGACGAATGACCGGCTCGTCTATATCACCGCGCGCGAGGTGTCGCGGTTCTATGAGGAGATCGCCGGGGCCAATCTCGGCGTGCGCGAGATCGGCTTTACCGGCGGCGAGCCGTTCATGAATCCGGACATCATCGCCATGGTCGAGGACGCGCTGGCTCGCGGCTTCTCGGTGCTGATCCTGACCAACGCCATGCAGCCGATGTTGCGCCCGCGCGTCCGTGCCGGGCTGCTCGCCTTGCGCGACAATTTTCGCGAGCGGCTCACGCTTCGCGTCAGCCTCGATCACTATACAAAGGAGAGGCACGAGGAAGAGCGTGGGCCCGACACATTCGACAAGACCGTCGAAGGCATCGATTGGCTCGCCTGGGCCGGATTCAAGGTCGCGCTCGCAGGCCGCACCTGCTGGGGCGAGAGCGAGGCAGATGCGCGCAAAGGCTATGCGGCGCTGATCAAGGCGCGCGGCTGGCCGGTCGATGCCGACGATGCTTCGTCGCTGGTGCTGTTTCCCGGAGATGGATGCGCGCGCCGAGCTACCCGAGATCACGGAAGTGCTGCTGGAGCATTCTCGGCAAGCAGCCGTCGCAGATGATGTGCGCGTCGAGCCGCATGGTGGTGAAGCGGAAGGGCACCGACCGGCCGGTGGTGCTGCCCTGCACGCTGCTGCCTTACGATCCGGCGTTCGAGATGGGTGCGACGTTGTCGGAAGCCGCGCGCGCAGACGGCGGCATGTTCGATCGTGGCGCGGTGAAGCTCTGCCATCCTTACTGCGCGGAATTTTGCGTGCTCGGCGGCGGCAGCTGCTCGGCCTAAAGCTCAGCCCTGCTTGAAGTGCTTCGACAGTTTCAGGCCTTGGGCCTGATAGTGGGAGCCGATGCCCTGGCCGTAGAGCGTGTCGGGAATGTCGGTGAGCTTGTCGTAGACAAGGCGACCGACGATCTGTCCGTCCTCCATGATGAAGGGGATATCGAGGCTTCGCACTTCGAGCACGGCTTTGGCACCGGGCGAAGCCCCTGCCGAATAGCCGAAGCCCGGATCGAAGAAGCCCGCATAATGCACGCGATATTCGCCGATCAGCGGATCGAACGGCGCCATCTCGGCGACATATTCCGGCGGCACCGATACGCTCTCCTTCGAGGCCAGAATGTAGAACTCGTTGGGATCGAGCACGAGACGACGATCCTCGCCGACATGCACCCGCTCCCAGAACTGATCGACGTCGTAGGCACCGACCTCGTCGAGATCGATAACACCGGCGAAGCGGCGGGCACGATAGCCGACGATGCCTGACGGTGGCGCCGGTGTGAGATTGACGCTGAGCTTGAGGCCTTCGCGGATGGCGGCATCGCCTTCGACGAGACCGACATCGGAATGAATCTGCTTCAAGCGGCGATCGGTGACGCGGCCTGGATGTTCCTCAGCGTCGTGCTGTTGCAGCACGCGCCGCAAGAATCTGATCTGGTTCAGCCGCGAGCCGTAATGCACCTTGATGGAGAAGCTGCGCGGGCAGATCTCGGCGAAGAGCGGGCCTTCATAGCCTTCCTCGACCGCGTCGAAGCGCTCCTGCCGGTCGGCGATCATCCTGGTGAAGACGTCGAGACGTCCGGTCGAGCTTTTCGGGTTGGCGAAGGCGGCGATGGTCGATCGGAGCTTGAGCTGCTCGATCAGCGGCACGAGATAGACGCAACCGGCTTCCAGCACCGCGCCGCGTGTCAGGTCGATCTCATGGAATTTGAGCTCGGCAAGCTTGTCGCGCACGGTCGCGTTGGCGCCGGGCAGGAAGCTCGCGCGAATGCGATAGGCGACCTTGCCGAGCCGGAGGTCGAGGCTCGCGGGCTGGATCTGGCCCTCGCCGATCTCAGGCGCAGCCCTGATCTCGCCCGCCTCGATCAAAGCGCGGATGGCCTGGCTCGGCAGGATGCCGGTCCTGGTCAGGGCCGAGCGGACGGGCTCGGCGCCCCTCTGAGAGGGCTTCTCGGGCAACGGATCGAACAGTTCAGCGGCTCCTTCCATGGGTCTTGTCTGGCATTATCGCATGGTTCCGGTCACTGGAAGCTCGGTCTTCTCCCCCGGATTCACAAGGGGCTGGAGCTGCTTTGAGGCGGAGGCTTGACGAGGAGCCCCTAAGAGCGCGATTAATCGCTTTCGTGGTGATTTGGCCGGCCGGCTTGCAGCCACGTTAAACAAGTCGCTAAAAGGGCCGTGGCAAGGATCCCGGTTCTTTTGGCGGCAGCCAAAGTCCCGGGTTTTTTTGTGCCCGGCCCGTGAAGCGAAGGGTAGGTCATGGCGTCGAAGAAAGAGACCAAAGCGAAAGGCGGCGCCTGGCGTCCGGCAACGAGGCTTGTGCATGAAGGCACGCTGCGCAGCCAGTTCGGCGAGACCTCCGAGGCAATCTTTCTCAACTCCGGCTATGTCTATGACATCCGCCGAGCAGGCCGAGGCCCGCTTCAAGGGCGACGAGGAAGGCTTCGTCTATAGCCGCTACGCCAACCCGACCGTCGCCATGTTCGAGGCGCGGATGTGCGCGCTCGAAGGTGCCGAGGCCGCGCGCGCCACTGCAAGCGGCATGGCGGCGGTGGCGTCGTCTCTGCTCTGCCATCTCAAGGCCGGCGATCATGTGGTTTCGGCGCGGGCGCTGTTCGGCGCCTGCCGCTACATCGTCGAGGATCTGCTGCCGCGCTACGGCATCGAGACGCACGCTGGTCGATGGCCGCGATCTCGACGCCTGGCAGAAGGCCGTGAGGCCGAACACGCGCGTTTTCTTCTTCGAGACGCCGACCAATCCCGTGCTCGAACTCGTCGATATCGAGGCCGTTTCGAAGATCGCGCACAAAGCAAACGCGCTGGTCGTCGTCGATAATGTGTTCGCGACGCCGATGCTGCAGCGGCCGCTCGCGCTTGGCGCCGACATCGTTGTCTATTCCGCGACCAAACATATCGACGGACAAGGACGCTGTCTCGGCGGCGTGGTGCTCAGCAGCAAGGCCTTCATCGACGACAAATATCACAACTACTACAAGCAAACCGGGCCATCGCTCAGCCCCTTCAATGCGTGGGTGCTGCTGAAGGGCCTGGAGACGTTGCCGTTACGAGTCGATCGGCATTGCGCCTCTGCCGCCACCATCGCCGATTTCCTCGCCAAGCGGCCTGAGGTTGCCCGCGTGTTCTATCCGGGCCGCAGCGATCATCCGCAGCACAAGCTTGCGATCAAGCAGATGGGCGGTGGCGGCCCGATGGTCGCCTTCGAGATCAAGGGCGACAAGAAGACTGCGTTCCGCTTCATGAACGCGCTGTCGATCTTCAAGATCAGCAACAATCTCGGCGACGCCAAGAGCCTGGTCACGCATCCGGCGACGACGACGCATCAGCGGCTCAAGCCTGACGCCCGCGCCGAGCTTGGCATTTTCGACAACACGATCAGGCTCTCGATCGGGCTCGAGGATGTGCAAGATCTGATGGAAGACCTCGATCAGGCGCTTGCCGCCTCGGGCCGCTAGATGGCGATTCCGGCAAATCCGCAAGAGCTGCTGGCGAAGCTCGTCGCGTTCGACACGACGAGCTCGAAATCGAATCTGAAGCTGATCGACTTCGTCGAAGCCTATCTCAAGGATCACGGCATCGCGTCGACGCGGATCCCGTCGCCTGACGGCAACAAGGCCGCGTTGTTCGCGACCATCGGACCTGACGGCAAGAACGGCATCGGGCTTTCCGGCCATAGCGATTGCGTGCCGGTCGAGGGGCAGAATTGGAGCAGCGATCCGTTCACGCTGACACCGCGCGACGGAAAACTTTACGCTCGCGGCTCTTGCGACATGAAGGGCTTTCTCGCCTGCGTACTCGCCTCTGTGCCGCTGTTCAAGTCGCGGAAGCTCAAAGATCCGATCCATATCATCGTCTCTTACGACGAGGAGATCGGCTGCACGGGCGTGCGCCCGCTGATCAAGATGCTCGGCAAGGAGCTGCCGAAACCGAAAGCCATCATCGTCGGCGAGCCGACCGACATGACGACGATCGACGCGCATAAGCGCATCAATTCTTATCTCACCGTCGTCACAGGCCGCGAGGCGCATTCCAGCATGCCGCAGCTCGGCGTCAACGCCATCGCCATTGCGGCCAAGCTGATCCTCGAGCTCGAACGCCTCGCTGCCGAACTCTCGCGGGTCAAAGACGACCGCTTCGATCCGCCATTCGGCACGATGCAGACAGGCACCATCAAGGGCGGCACGGCAGGCAACATCGTGCCGAAGAATTGTGAATTCCATTGGCAGATCAGAAGTTTACCAGGGACCGGCCCGGACAAGGTGGAACAAGCCTTCCGGAGCTACGAAGAGGGGCTGCTGCCAGCCATGCGCCAGGTCGCGCCGGATGCCGGCATCGCCACCACGCTGTTGAACTCCGTGCCGGCGTTTCAGGCCAAGGGCAATTCGGAGGCCGTGGCGCTCGCGCTGTCGCTTTCCGGCGCCAATTCCACGCACGCGGTCTCCTACGGAACCGAGGCCGGGCTGTTCGAAGAGGCGGGATGTCCGACGGCGATTTGCGGACCGGGCAATATCGCCCAAGCCCATGCCGCGGACGAGTTCGTCACGCTCGCGCAGCTCGATCTCTGCATGGCGTTTCTGGCGCGGCTCGCCGACAGGCTGAGCTAGGACTCTTCGGCCGGAGCGAGCTCGGCGGGATTGAAGCAATAGCGGCTGTTGCAGAACTCGCACGTCACGCAGACTTCGCCGTCGACGGTCATGTCGCTGAGATCCTCGGGCGAGAAGCCCTTCAGCATGACTTCGACGCCCTCGCGCGAGCAGCTGCAATAGGTCTCGAGCTCGATGGCGCGATAGGCGCGCACGTTCTCTTCGTGGAACAGGCGATAGAGCAGCCGGTCTGCCGGCAGCATCGGATCGAGCAGCTCGTGATCCTCGACCGTGTCGGCAAGGGTCAGCGCGCGCGTCCAGTCTTCCTCGTCGGCCGCGGTCTCGCTCTCGGTGCGGTGACCGCCCTCGCGGGTCAGCTTCTGCAAGATCAGCCCGCCGGCGCGCCAGGTCCAGGAGCGGGCGCCAGGCTGGTCGGCGCGGTAATGCCGGGCGACGGCAAGCCTGATGAAGGTCGGCAGCTGCTCCGACTGGCGGAAATAGGTATGCGCCGCATCGGCAAGACTCTCGCCTTCGAGCGGCACGACGCCCTGATAGCGTTCGGTCTCCGGGCCACGGTCGATAGTCATGGCGAAATGACCTTGGCCCAGAAGTTGAGCATCGCTCTCGTCGGCGAGCTCGGTGATGCGCTCGGGCGAGAAGCGGGCATAGCCACGCAAGCGGCCCGGCACCTCGTAATCGGCGACCAGGAGATCGACGGCACCATCGGTCGAGGCTTGGAGGATGAACTTGCCCTCCGACTTTAGCGCCGCGCCGAGGAGTGCTGTCAGCGCGACGGCCTCGCCGAGCAGCTTCGACACCGGCTCCGGGTAATCGTGGCGGGACAGGATAGTGTCGACGGTCGAGCCGAGCTTGACCAGCCGCCCTGTGACGCCGGCGTTGTCTGCCTGAAAAGGCAGGATCAGATTATCGTCGGGAACGACGAGCTCGATCCTTTGCTCTGAGAGCGGTTCCGTCATTTGCGGCGCGCGCTCCGTCTCGGTTTGCCTCCGAGGCACCAAGCGATGATCGCCTTCTGCACGTGCAGCCGGTTCTCCGCCTCATCCCAGACCACGGATTGCGGCCCGTCGATCACTTCCGCCGTCACCTCATCGCCGCGATGGGCGGGCAGACAATGCATGAAGATGGCGTTCCGCTTCGCCGCCGCCATCACTTTCTGATCGACGCGGTAGGGCTTCAGCAGCGTCTCGCGCCGTCTCTTGTCGTTGTCGCCCATCGAGACCCAGACATCGGTCACGACGCAGTCGGCGCCGCGCGCCGCCTCGACGGGGTCGGCAAAGATGGTGATCTCGGCACCCTCTTTCCGCGCCCAGTCAAGCAATTCAGGCGCGGGCGAGAACTCCTTCGGGCAGGCGAAGTTCAGTTTGCAGCCGAGCTTCGCCGCGGCATGGATCCAGGAATTGGAGACATTGTTGGCGTCGCCGATCCAGGCAATGGTCTTGCCTTTGATCGAGCCCTTGTTCTCCTCGAAGGTCATGACGTCGGCCATCACCTGACAGGGATGCGATTTCGGCGTGAGGCCGTTGATCACGGGCACGGTCGCGTTCGCGGCGAGCTCGGCAAGCATCTCGTGCGAACCGGTGCGGATCATGATGGCATCGACATAGCGTGAGAGGACGCGCGCGGTGTCGGCAACCGACTCCCCTCGCCCGAGCTGCATGTCGCCGGCATTGAGCACGATCGACTGGCCGCCAAGCTCGAGCATCGCCACTTCGAAGGAAACGCGCGTGCGGGTCGAGGGCTTCTCGAAGATCATCGCCAGCACCAGACCTGGCTTTACTCCTACCGGCTTCTTCTTGCCGCGCTTCTTCAGCTTCGCCGCGTGATCGAGGATCGAACGCAAAGTCTTGCGGTCTAAAGAATCGATATCGAGGAAATGATTTGGGGTCATGGGGATTGGCCGGAGTTGAGGGGTCAGGCTTTAGAAGCGCCGTTTTTCAGCGCGGTACAGGCCGCATCGATATTGGCGCAGGCCAGATCGATCTCTGGCTCATCGACGATGAGCGGCGGCAGCAGGCGAACGACATTGTCGCCGGCTTGAACGGTCAGCATATGTTGCGGCGACGAGCGCTTTGATCAGGTTCTGGTTCGGGATCTTGCATTTCAGCCCGAGCATCAGCCCCTGGCCGCGCACCTCTTCGATGATCTCGGCATGCTCGTCTTTCAGCGCGGCGAGGCGTTGCTTCAGTCTGAGGCTCATGGCCGAGACATGATCGAGAAAGCCAGGCTCCAGCACGACGTCGAGCACGGCATTGCCGACCGCCATGGCGAGCGGATTGCCGCCAAAGGTCGAGCCGTGGCTGCCGGGCGTCATCGCAGCGCCGACTTCCTCGGTGGTGAGGCAGGCGCCGACGGGAAAGCCGCCGCCGAGCCCTTTCGCCGTCGCCATGATATCGGGCGTGATGCCAGCCCATTCATGGGCGAAGAGGCGCCCGGTGCGACCCATGCCGGTCTGGACTTCGTCGAGCACCAAGAGAATTCCCTCCTCGTCACAGAGCGCGCGGAGATCGCGCAAGAAGCTCCAGGACACTTCCCGCATGCCGCCCTCGCCCATGATCGGCTCGATGAGGACGCCAGCCGTCTCAGGCCCGATCGCGGCCTTGACCAGGTCGATGTCGCCGGTCTTCACCTGGTCGAAGCCTTCGACCGGCGGACCGAAGCCTTCGAGGTGCTTGGACTGCCCGCCGGCGGCGATGGTCGCGAGCGTGCGGCCGTGAAATGCACCTTCGAATGTGACAAGGCGATAACGTTGCGGCGCGCGTTTAGCGAAGTGATAGCGCCGCGCAACCTTGATCGCGCCCTCAACGGCCTCCGCACCGGAATTGCAGAAGAACACACGCGAGGCGAAGGTCGCGCTCGCCAGCCGCTCGGCCAGTTTCTCCTGCTGCGGGATGCGGTGCAAATTGGAGACGTGCCAGAGCTTATTCGCCTGCTCGGTCAGCGCCTTGATCAAATGCGGATGCGCATGGCCAAGCGCCGTCACCGCGACGCCCGAGCTGAAGTCAAGATAACGCTCGCCGGACGCGGTGAAGAGATAGGCGCCTTGCCCGCGGTCGAACACAAGTTCGCTGCGGGAGTAGGTCGGAAGGAGGGCCGACATCGTTTTGTGTGTTCCTGAAACAAAATTGCCGCCGGTGCGGCGGCAGTAAACAATGTCAGAGCTTTAGGTCGCGTGTAGAAGCGTGTCAATCGGCCCCGCCCCAGGCTTATCCCATGCTCGTCCACGCTTTCGTCCACGGCAGCGTTTGTGTTCTCCGCAAAGAAGTGGCAGAATCCCATTCGTTCCGGTGGAAAACGGGGACCACAAGCGTGGCGGACGCTTGCCGTGTTTTCCACGGCCTAGTAGGGTAATAATCGCTCGGCCACAATATGTCGTGGGTGCAGCGTTGCACCCGGGCGATCATTTCTCAGCAGTAATCGTCGCGTTTTTTAGTGCCGTCTCCTGGCAGACGGGGGGATTCTGAGTCCAATTTGAGGAGGCCAAAATGTCTTGGAATGATGAAAGGGTAGAACTGCTGAAGAAGCTTTGGGCGGAGGGACTGAGTGCAAGCCAAATCGCGGGTCGCTTAGGCGGAGTGACGCGCAATGCGGTGATCGGCAAGGTGCATCGGCTCGGACTTTCCGGCCGGGCAACGAGCCCGCGCTCGGCGAGCCCCAGACCGCGGCGAAATCATGTGCCGCGGCAGAACCGGTCGCCATCTTTGATGTTCGGGACACGCGGCAACACCGCGTTGAAGCCGGCTTACGACGCCGAGCCCGACCTGCTGCCGGCGCCGGTCGAGGAACTCGTCATCCCGCTCCATGAGCGGGCGAGCATCCTCACGCTGAAGGAGTCGATGTGCCATTGGCCGATCGGCGATCCGGGAGATCCGGAATTTCATTTCTGCGGACGCAAGAAGGGCGGTGCGATCCCGTATTGCGACTATCACGCGCGCATGGCCTATCAGCCGGTGCAGGCGCGGCGGCGGGAGAAGCGCGTCGCTTTCGGATAAGAAAAAGGCGTCGAGAAAAGACGCCGGCTAATAAATTCAGGGAGGCGCCATTCGTGGCGCCTCTTTTTTTCGCCTTAAGCGGTTTCTTCCATCCGGTCGGTGAAAGCGTAGCCAGCGCCGCGCACGGTGCGCACGGGGTCAGGCTCTTGCCCGCGCATCATGGCTTTGCGCAAGCGGCCGATATGCACATCGACGGTGCGCTCATCGACATAGACATTCCGGCCCCACACGCCGTCGAGCAATTGCGCGCGGCTGAACACGCGACCGGGGCTCTGCATGAGGAACTCGAGCAAGCGGAACTCGGTCGGGCCGAGATGGATGGCCTTGCCTCCCCGCGTTACCCGATGCGAGTCGCGGTCGAGCTCGATGTCGCCCACGGTGAGGACCGAGGCGATGCGCTCAGGGTGGGTGCGGCGGAGGATGGCGCGAACCCGCGCCATCAGCTCAGGCAAGGAGAACGGCTTCACGACGTAATCGTCGGCGCCGGTGGTCAGGCCCCTGATGCGGTCGCTCTCCTCGCTCCGCGCGGTCAGGAGGATGATCGGGATGTGGCGGGAGTCCTTGCCGGTGCGAAGTCTCCGGCAGAGTTCGAGGCCCGAGATGCCCGGCAACATCCAGTCGAGGACGATCAGGTCCGGCGAGCCTTCGGCGATGGCGACTTCCGCCTCATCGCCGCGGTGAACTACGTCGACGGCATAGCCTTCGGCTTCGAGATTGTAGCGAAGGAGCAGGGCTAGAGGCTCTTCGTCCTCCACCACCAAGACTTTTGCGTTCGTGCCCATCGTGTTCATTTGCAGCATGCGCCTAACCCGCCGAACGCTTCAGCGCGACCGGCGTCGAGCTAGTGTTGTCGCCTTTCGGCCGTTGATCGGTGATGGCGCTGCCATGAACCAGAAAATACACGGTCTCGGCGATGTTGGTGGCGTGGTCGCCAATGCGCTCGATGTTCTTGGCGCCGAACAGGAGATGGGTGCAAAGCCCGATATTGCGCGGATCCTCCATCATGTAGGTGAGGAGCTCGCGGAACAGCGAGTTGTACATCGCGTCGATTTCCTCGTCCTTGTACCAAACCCTCAAGGCGCGATCGGCATCGCGCTCGATGAAGGCATCGAGCACCTCTTTCAGCTGTTCCAGCGCCAGCTCGCCCATATGCTTGAGGCCAAGCATCAGCTTTTTCGGCTGCTGCTCGCCGACCACGGCAAGCGCGCGCTTGCCGATATTCTTGCCGAGATCGCCGATGCGCTCGAGATCGGTGGAGATGCGCAGCGCCGCCATGACTTGCCGCAGGTCGTAGGCCATGGGCTGGCGCCGTGCGATCATGATGATGGCCTGCTCCTCGATCTCACGCTCCAGCGCGTCGATGGCCTCGTCTTCTTTGATTGTCGTCTCGGCAAGGTCGGGATCGCGGCGGTCCAGCGCGTCGATCGATTGGCCCACGACCTGCTCAGCAAGGCCGCCCATTTTGGCGATCTTGGTGTTGAGCGCCGCAAGCTCTTCTTCATACGATCTGACGATGTGCTCGTGCTTATCCATCTCGGTCTCCTCGAAGGCGGCGCGGCTTAACCGAACCGGCCTGTGATGTAGTCTTGTGTGCGCTCCAGCTTCGGATTGGTGAAGATCTGGGTGGTGTCGCCGACCTCGACGAGCTTGCCGAGGTGGAAGAAGGCCGTGCGCTGGGAGACGCGGGCCGCCTGCTGCATCGAGTGGGTCACGATGACGATGCAGAGGCTCTTCTTGAGTTCGTCCATCAAGGATTCGATGCGGGCCGTGGCGATGGGGTCGAGCGCCGAGCAGGGCTCGTCCATCAACAGGACTTCGGGATTCACGGAGATGGCACGCGCGATACAGAGGCGCTGCTGTTGGCCACCCGAAAGGCCGGTGCCGGGCTCGTTGAGACGGTCTTTGACTTCTTCGAAGAGGCCCGCACGGTTCAGGCTATTGACGACGATCTCCTCGAGATCCTCTTTGGAGGAGGCAAGACCATGGATGCGCGGGCCATAGGCCACATTCTCGAATATGGACTTGGGGAAGGGATTGGGTTTCTGGAAGACCATGCCAACGCGAGCGCGAAGCTGCACCGGATCGACATTGGGCGCGTAGATGTTCTGCCCGTCGAGCGTAATGTCGCCCTTCATCACGCAACCCTCAATGACGTCATTCATGCGATTGAGGCAACGCAGGAAGGTCGACTTGCCGCAGCCGGAAGGCCCGATTAGCGCGGTCACCGAGCGGTCGAAGATGTCGAGGTCGACATCGAACAGGGCCTGCTTGTCGCCGTACCACAGATTGACGTTGCGCGAGGCCATTTTGAGCTCGCGTTGGTCTTCCGGCAATGTGCCGCCCCTCACCTCCAATGCAGGAGGTATTGGCCCGCGAACGACCGGCCGGGCCTCGACGTTAGCTTCCATGACTTGACCCCTTTCTACCATTTCCGCTCGAACCGCTGGCGCAGGACGATGGCAAGCAAGTTCATGATCACGAGGAACCCAAGCAGCACCAAGATCGCCGCCGAGGTGCGCGAGACGAAGCCGCGCTCTGGACTGTCAGCCCAGCTGAAAATCTGAGTTGGGAGCGTCGTGGCCGGTTCCAGCACACCCATGCTCTCGACGCTCGGAATGAAGGCATTCATGCCGATCAGCAGCAGCGGGGCCGTCTCGCCCAACGCATGCGCCATGCCGATGATGGTCCCAGTGAGGATGCCCGGCATCGCCAGCGGCAAGACATGGTGCAGCATGACCTGGTGCTTCGAGGCGCCGACGCCGAGCGCCGCCTCGCGGATCGAGGGGGGCACGGATTTGAGCGCCGCGCGGGTGGCGATGATAATGGTCGGCAGCGTGACCAGGGCCAGAACCATGCCGCCGACGAGCGGTGTCGAGCGGGGCAGGCCGAAGAAGCCAAGGAACACGGCAAGACCGAGCAAGCCGAACACGACCGAGGGTACGGCGGCGAGATTGTTGATGTTGACCTCGATGAAATCGGTCACCCGGTTCCTGGGCGCGAACTCCTCCAGATAAACGGCGGCGGCAATGCCGATCGGGAAGCTCAAGCTGAAGCAGACGATCAGCATATAGAACGTGCCGGTGATGGCGCCGGCGAGGCCCGCACGCTCGGGGAAGCGGCTGTCGGCATTAAAGAACAGGTCCCAGTTGAATGGCGTGTGCACGATGCCTTTGGCGATCATGGCGTCGAAGGTGGCCATCTGGTCCTGCGAAAACCGTGTGTTGAGAACCTTTGGCGTCCCGCCTTTGGCAAACTCGGTGAAAGGCTGCGACACAGGGAAGACGACCGGTACCGTCTTGCCGATCAGAGCTCGGGTCGGCGCTGACCGCCGCGGCGATGGCATTTGGCGCATCGGGGGCGAGCATGGTGAATAGCGCGGTGTCGTGGACGTCCGGCAGATAGGTTTGCAGGCTGTCGCGCGCCAGTGCCGGGAAATCTCCGGTGGGCGGCGTTCCAGCCTGGACCTTGGCGGGATCGATATAGACGTCGAGCTTGAGGCCCAGGTTTCCGGCTTGGTCGACAACCACATTGCGATTTTGCAACCGCTCGAACCAGCGCATCTGACTCCAGTTTAGTGCGTCGACCTCTTTTGGAATGACGCCCTTATAGAGTTGATCGAACGGATCGGAGGCCGGGATCGGCAAGGTGACCGTCTTGCCGATCGTGTCGGGATGCGAGAGGACATAGTCGCGAAGGATATAGGTGGCATCGGAACTCAGAATCTTGGTTCGATCCGACACTGTCTTGTCGCTTGCGCCTTCCGGGCCAAATTTCACGACGGCATCACGAATGAGCGCCTTGAAATTGCCTTGCCCGGGTTCTTTCGGGTCGACCTTGGACGGATCGACGGCAACCGAAAGGTCGACCTTGGTTTGCACGAAGGCCGGATAGCCATTGATGATGAGCGAGGCAAGCAGGATGCCGAGCAGGCCCATGGCGAGGGCGATGGCTAGGATGCCGAAAGCCTGCAGCCTGCGGTCTGCGCCATAGCGCTTGCGGATGCGCCGCTGCGAGTCGCTCGAGGCCCAGTCCGTGACGTTGGAGCGCCTGCCGATTGCTTGTGCGTCACTCATATCTTTCCCGATACTTTCTCACGATGCTGAGCGCGAAGACGTTGAGGGCCAGGGTCACGAGGAACAAGCACAAGGCCCAAGGCGAAGGCAGCGAGCGTTTTCGGATTGTCGAACTCGGTATCGCCGATCAAGCAGCGTGACAATCTGCACGGTCACGGTGGTCACGGGTTGAAGCGGGTTGGCGGTGAGGCTCGCGATGATGCCGGCCGCCATCACCACGATCATGGTCTCGCCGATGGCGCGGCTTACGGCGAGTAGGATGCCGCCCATGATGCCCGGCAAGGCTGCCGGCAAAAGAACGTGCGTGATCGTCTCGCCCTTGGTGGCGCCCATGGCGTAAGAGCCGTCGCGCATGGCGCGCGGCACCGCGGCGATGGCGTCGTCGGAAAGCGAGGAGACGAAGGGGATGATCATGATGCCCATGACGCCGCCGGCGGCGAGCGCGCTGTTCGGAGCGATCGGCACGCCGATAAACTCGCCGAAGGTGCGCAAGGCCGGCGCCACGGTCAGAACGGCAAAGAAGCCGTAAACGACGGTCGGGATACCGGCCAACAACTCCAGCAACGGTTTGACCACGGCCCTGAGCCGCGGATGGGCATATTCGGTCAAGTAGATCGCCGAATAGAGACCGATCGGGATTGCGACCAACATGGCGATCGCCGAGATGAGCAGCGTGCCGGTGAACACTGGGATGGCACCGAAGGCGCCGCCCGCCGTCACCTGGCCTTCGCGAATGGGAATTTGCGGCTCCCATCGCGTGCCGAAAAAGAACTCGAACAGCGGCACACGGTCGAAAAAGCGAATGGCCTCGATCAGAAGCGACAAGACAATGCCAAGCGTGGTGAGAATGGCAATCAGAGAGCAGGCCATCATCACGCCGCTGAGGACGCGCTCAGCTCCATGGCGAGCGCGGAAGTGCGGAGTGATACGGTTAGAAGCGAAGTAAAGGCCGGCCAATGCGACGCTGAGCGCAACGGCGACCATGGCGTAGCGGACGATCTCATGCCAGCGCTGATAACGCTCGGCCGCCTCAAGCACGGCGGGAGTGGGTTCGCCAAAAATATTGCCCTGCGCAACCGACTTGATTTGGCTGATCAGAAGCCCGGTTTGGCCCTTGTCCAAACCCTCGGTCGCGCTTGCCGGCAAGCTCCAAAGCAACAGCGCGTCGATGACCGGTCCTTGCAACGCAATCCAAATCAGGACGAGCAAGAAGGAGGGAAGGCCGATATAGGCGGCGACGTAAGCGCCGTGATAGACAGGGCGTGAATGCAGTTCGTGCTCGCGGCCGCCAACGACAGCGATGGCTCGCCGCCGTCCGTAGAAATAGCCGATCAGGGTAAGCGCCACGAGCGTGAACGCCAGATAACTTAACATCTCAGCCCCGGCTCCCCTGCCGCCAAGCCGCCGATGCGCGCCACTAACGACACGCCTTCCGGCTTGTAACGATCGCGGCATGGCTGCGAGAAGACTTTCGCAGCCATGCCTTGATCCATTCGTTCAAACTTCACGCCCGTTCCGAACCTATGAGGTCGGGGCGGACATTTTCGCGGCGTTCTTGGCACGCTCTTGCATTTCCTTCAGCATGTCGTCGGACAGAACGACAAGGCCGCGCTCGTGCAGATAGCCGTCCTTACCCATCGAAGCATTGCTGGTGTACTCGGCAATGAACTCGTCCATGCCGGGAATGACCTTGCGATGGGCATTCTTGACGTAGAGGAACAGCGGCCGCGACAGCTTGTAGCTCGCGTCGGCAATGGTGTCGAAGCTCGGCACGACGCCTTCCACTTTGACGCCCGCCAGCTTGTCCTGGTTCTCGTACAGGAACGAGTAGCCGAAAATGCCAAGGGCATTCGGGTCGGCCTCGATACGCTGCACGATCAGATTGTCATTCTCGCCCGCCTCGATGAAGGGGCCGTCCTGACGCATCGGGGTGCATTTCTCCTTGACCAGCTTCTCGAATGCAGCCTTGTCGAGCGAACCCTTCTGCTTCTTGAAGTAGTCCAGAGACATGCAGCCCTCGTGCATGGCAAGCTCGACGAAGGCGTCGCGCGTGCCAGAGGTCGGCGGAGGTCCGTAGACGGTGATGGCGACATCCGGGAGTGACTTATCAACGTCGCTCCACTTCTTATACGGATTGGGAACGAGCTTGTCGCCGTCGGGAACTTCCGAGGCGAGCGCCAGGAAAATCTGCGCTTTCGTCAGGTCGATGGGCTTACCCTGCTTCGACTGGGCGATCGACAGGCCATCATAACCGATCTGAAGCTCGGTGATGTCGGTGACGCCGTTCTTGGTGCAGAGCTCAAACTCCGACTTCTTCATGGCGCGTGAGGCGCCAGTAAGGTCCGGATTGGCTTCGCCGACACCCTGGCAAAAGATCTTCATGCCACCACCGGTGCCGGTCGACTCAACGACGGGCGACTTCTTGCCCGTCTTCTTGGAGAAATCCTCCGCCACAGCTTGGGTATAGGGGAATACCGTCGAGGAACCGACGATCTTCAGCTGATCGCGGGCCAGCGCCGGGCCGGCCGCGCATAAAGAGGCGACGACCAACGTCGACGCCAGGATACGAGTGTTCACTGTCCTCTCCCTTGTTTGTAAACCTGAGGGGCCACCGGTGCAGACCGCCGCTCCGGTACGTGGGACGCTAGCCTCAGGTGTTAATTCTTTTATGACACCCATAATACCGGATTATGACAGTCTAATTATATGAATTAGAAGCATTTTTCGAAATTTGGCTGTGGACAACGGGAGTTGCTCGCGTTGCTCCATTAAGGCTGGCCTGGGCGCTTCACAGCCCTTTTTGCGAGCGTGCGCAGGGCGGGCAGACAAGAGATGGGCTTCTATTCGGCGGCCGCGGCGCGCTGAGATCTGCCCTCGCCGGCCGCATTCAGCACAACGGTAAAGGTCGAGCCTTTGCCGGGCTTTGAGGCAATGAGGAGCTCGCCGCGGTGGCGGTTCAGAATATGTTTGACGATCGCGAGGCCAAGTCCCGTGCCGCCTTTATCCTTGCTCTCCGCCTCGATGCGATAGAAGCGCTCGGTCAAGCGGGGGAGATGTTCGGGCGCGATGCCAGGACCCTGGTCGATGACGGCAATGGCGTAGCGGGTACCTTGTCTGCCGTGCGGGGCCAGACGCTTCGCCTCAAGCCGGACCTTGCTGCCATTGGCGCCGTATTTCAGCGCATTGTGCACCAAATTTTGTAGGACCTGCACGAGTTCGTCGCGATCGCCGCGGACAATTGCCGGTCGGCCGAAGCCTTCGACCTCGATACGAAGCTCGTTCGACTTGGCAAGCGGCTCCAGCGTGTCGCGCGCGTGTTCGAGCACTTCGTTCAAATCGATCAGTCCACTCGGCGGCACATGTGCGTTCATCTCGACGCGGCTCAAGGACAGAAGCGCGTCGATGAGGCGCGTCATGCGCGAGGCCTGCTCGCCCATGATGGCGAGGAAGCGGTCGCGCGCTTTGGGGTCTTCCTTGGCGGTGCCTTGCAAGGTCTCGATGAACCCGCGAAGCGAGGCGAGCGGGGTGCGCAACTCGTGGCTCGCATTGGCGATGAAATCGGCGCGCATTTGATTGATGCGTTCGAGCTCGGTCAGGTCGCGCAAGAGAATGAGGATATTGCCGCCGTTCTCCGCATGGCTTGCGAGCGGCGCCACGGTCACGGCCATGCGGCGCCCGACGGGAACGCGCTCGGCGTACGTGACGGTGACGGCGCTGCCCTGCTTCGGCGCAGCACTCACAGCGTCAAGAAACTCCGGCGTGCGGATGACGGAAGAGATGTGGCTGCCTTCGCGCAGCGTTTCGAAGAGGCGTTTCGCCGGAGCATTGCAGAAGAGGACTTGGCCAGATGCGTTGAGCAGGATGGTGGGGTCAGGCAATGCTTCAGCCATTATCTCCATCGCCGAAGATCGCTGCGTGGCAGCGGATTGACGGGCGGACTGCAAAATGCCCGAACTTTCATTTTGCGGTACGAGCGCAAGCAGTCCAACAAGACCGAGTAGGCCGATGGCGGCATGCCAAACCGGCACGCCGAACAGCACCAGCGTCACGGCGATGACTCCTGCGGTGACGATGAGCCAGAGCGAAGCGCGAATCCGAGCCGTCACCATGTCGAGAAGGCGCGCGAAAGTTCCGCCGCCTTCGTCAATCGCGGGCGTGACGGGCATGTCACTGTCACGTTCGGCTCGATCGTTCAAAATTCCGGACTTCCTTGATTCCGGCGAATCGCCGGAGCTTCGTGGTCTATATCAAGCACCTGTTTTATCACGATTTTACGACAATGACAGGCTGAGCGTAACGGAAGGGTGACAGTTCGGTGTCAAGTCTGGCTCGTTGTCATGGGCAAGCTCAGCGCGAGAGCCCCTTCCGGCCAAGTTCCGCCAAGTAACCCTGAAAAAGCGACTCCTTGTTGTCGCCAAGCTCACGCAAATACGGCCAGGCATAAAGTCCGGTATCGTGGCCGTCATCGAATACGATGCGGACGGCATAGTTACCGACCGGATCCAGCCTGGCGATGCGCACGTTCTTCTTGCCGGGCACAGTCACGCGCGTGTGGGCGCCGTGGCCCTTAACCTCGGCGCTCGGGCTCATGACCCGCAAAAACTCGGCCGGAAAATCGAAGCTTCTGCCGTCGTCATAGCTTACGGTCAGCCAAGTTTTGTCCTTGGCGAGCTTGAGCTCGGTCGGCCATGGAGCGGACGCCTGATCGGTCATGAAGCTGCCTCAGCCGAGGTCGATTTCGCCGTCGACGACGTGCTTCAGGCCGGTACCTTCCCCGGTCAGCACCATTTTGACCTTGAGTTTACCCTTGCCGCCAAGCTTCTCGTCGCGGACCACCCGCTCGATCGCCTGTTGCGAGGTTACGCCGACCTCTTTCAGGAATTTGCGCATGGACATATTGAAGCGCTGCTCGTCCATCTTTCAGTCTCCTCGTCTTGCCAACTGTGATATCGAGCAAATCAGGCCCTATATTAGGGGTGAAAGCAGGCCTGTTGGAAGCGATGTCCGGGGCGAAGTCAAAGCCTAAGCGCCGAACGGCGAAACCTCGAACCGGGGTGAAGCGCCGGAGCCCGGCCGCTGCCTCGCTCCGCGACCCACGCTACCGGAAACGCGTGGTGAAGACTGCTAAAGTCTACAGCCGGAAGCGCAAGCTCCGTATCGCAGAGGATGAGACCGAGTGACCGAGTCGAATGCACAAGCACCCTTGATCGACGGGTTCGGCAGGCGGATCACCTATTTGCGGGTTTCAGTCACGGATCGCTGCGATTTCCGCTGCGTCTATTGCATGCCGGAACAGATGAAGTTTCTGCAGAAGCGCGAGTTGCTTACGCTCGAGGAAATCGACAGGCTGACAAGCGCCTTCATCGCCAAGGGCGTGCGCAAGGTGCGGCTCACGGGCGGAGAGCCGCTGGTGCGGCGGAATATTCTCTGGCTGGTCCAATCGATGGCGCGGCATCTCGATGCCGGCACGCTCGACGAACTCACGCTCACGACCAATGGCAGCCAATTGCAGCATTGCGCCCAAGCGTTGGCGGCTTGCGGCGTCAAACGCATCAACGTGTCGCTCGACACGCTCGATCCCGCAAAGTTCAAGGAGATCACGCGGGGCGGCGATTTCGCCCAAGTCATGCGTGGCATCGAGGCCGCCGACCGGGCCGGGCTCAAGGTCAAGATTAACACTGTTGCGCTGCGTGACATTAACGAGGACGAGTTCGAGGACCTCATTCGTTTCTGCCATGGATCCGGCTTCGACCTAACCTTGATCGAGGCCATGCCGCTCGGCGACACCGGCAGCGACAGAAGCGACCAATACTTGCCGCTATCCCTGGTGCGCGCGCGGCTCGGGGAGCATTTTACTCTCGAAGACATCCCCTATCGCTCCGGCGGCCCGGCGCGATATGCCCGCGTTGGCGAAACCGGCGGCAGGCTCGGCTTCATCACTCCCCTCACCCATAATTTCTGCGAAGCCTGCAATCGGGTGCGGGTGACCTGTACCGGCACACTCTATATGTGCCTCGGACAAGAAGATGCCGTCGATCTTCGCGCCCCGTTACGGGCAAGCGAGGCAGATGACTTGCTGTATGAAGCGATTGACGCGGCGATTGCGCAGAAACCGCGGGGCCATGACTTCGTCATCGAAAGAGGCCAGAAGCCGACCCTGTCCCGGCACATGTCGATGACAGGCGGATGAAGTTCACTCGAAGGCTTAACAAGTTATATCGCCTTTGAGCCTTTCTTTGCCTGGCGCTTTTAGCTTTAGGCCGCTGTCGGGCACTCCGGCATTGCTTTGTTAAGCAACTACCTTACGGCCATCTTAACCCTTGAAACCCTAATTTATTGATCAACGTACACTGATGAACTCAGCGGGCTGTCATGTCTATTTCGGCCTCGGAGGCCTTCAAACGGAACTGGTACTGGGGAGGCCTGTTTCTCCTCGCCGTTCTGATTGGTGCCGTTGCCTTTCTCATGCCGAGCAAGATCAGCGTGCACGAACTGACAAATGAGGCGCAAGTTGCAAATGCGCGCCTACAGGCGCAGCTGTCGCGGGAACCTGGCGTCCTACTGGACGTGCTGAACCGTCCCTCCCTTGCACCGGAACTCAGCGAAGTCTTCGAGAAATCCGGCTATGGGCACCGTGTGCTCCGTTACGAGCTCTATGACGCTCAAGGCAAGCTGGCTTTCACCAGCGGCAAATCCGGGCTGGACCTTGGGGAGCGCATTGCAGAGGCGATCGGATCCAAGCCTCCGACCCAGGCCGGCGTGGTGGTGCGCAGCGCTTCGGGCCGCGGCTCGCTGCCAACTCATTTTGCCGTACTGACACTCCCGATCTCACTCAACGGGGAACCGCGCGGCACGCTCGTCGCCTATCTCGACCAGACCGAGCAGGCCAACGTTCTGTCCGAATATTTCGGCCTGATCGCCGCCATCTGCATGATGTTAATCGGCATTGTGATCGCGGCGCCGGCGGTCTTCTCCTGGCTGCGCAGCAATGAGCGTCGCAAGGCAGAAGCACAGTTGCGCTTTCTCGAAAGCCACGACGTCCTCACCGGACTGCCAAACCGCAAAGCTTTCAATGACCGCCTCGCAGAGGCGATGGGCCGTGTGGAGCGTGACGGTACGCATATCGCGGTGCTCTGCCTCGACGTCGATCGGTTCAAGGAGATCAACGACGCGGTCGACATTGCCGGCGGCGACGCGGTCCTGCGCGAAATCGCAAACCGCATCCATGACGCGCTTCGTGAGGGTGACTTGCTAGGGCGCCTCGCCGGAGATGAGTTCGCGATGGCCCTGGTTGATATCACCAATCTCGGTGACGTGATGGCCTTCATGAACCGGCTGATCGAGGCGCTGCGGCGTCCGTTCCACGTCGGCGACAAAGAGCTGGTCTGCACCACGAGCGTTGGTATTGCATTGGCTCCGGGCGACGGAGACACCGCTCCCATCGTTCTCAGGCATGCCGCGATCGCCCTTGCCCGCGCCAAGAGCGATGGCGGCCAGCGCATGTGCTTTTTCGAGCAGAGCATGGACAAGGCGTTGCAGCGCCGGCGCCTGGTCGAGCATGAGCTGCGCTTGGCGCTGAGCCGCGATGAGTTCGATGTCGTCTATCAGCCTGAATTCGACCTCGCCACCGGGGTGCAATGCGCCGCCGAGGCGCTGATCCGCTGGCACCATCCGGTGCACGGCAAGATCGCGCCCACCCATTTCATTTCCGTCGCCGAGGATACCGGACTGATCGTGCCGCTCGGTGAATGGGTGCTGAGGCGGGCCTGTAGCGATGCCGTGAGTTGGCCGGTACCGCTCACAGTCGCGGTCAATCTCTCGCCGGCGCAATTCCGCGATGGCGACATCGCCGAAACGGTCGCCGACATCCTGCACGAGACCGGCTTGCCGGCCCATCGTCTTGAGCTTGAGATCACCGAGAGTCTCCTCATCAACGATACCGAAGAGGTGCTCGACAAGCTGAATCGTTTGCGCAAGCTCGGGGTCTCCATCGCCATGGACGATTTTGGCACGGGCTATTCGAGCTTGAGCTATCTCGCCCGCTTCCCCTTCAACAAGATCAAGATCGACCGATCCTTCATTCGCAACATGGCGCAGGATCCAGTGGTCAATGCGATCGTGAAGACCATCATCGCGCTTGGGCGCTCGCTCGGCGTGACGATCACCGCCGAGGGCGTGGAGACGGAGGAGCAGGCCAAGCTGTTGCGCGACTATGGCTGCCCGCAGGTGCAAGGATTTCTCTACGGCTATCCGGCGCCGATGGACTTCGCCAGCCTCAAGACAAACCAGCTCAAGGCCGTCAAGAACGAGAGCTCCGCCGCTTAAGGTTTTCAGCGTGTCGTGGTGGCGCGCTGGGTCTTGGGTCGCGGTTTGGATTGGAAGAACCCGCCAAACATCCCGCGCGATTGCGTTCTCGTGGTAACGCTCGCCTGACGCCGCACGCGAGGCTTGGCTGTCTTCGCGGCGGTCGGCCGTGGCTTCACCACTGGCGTCGGCTTCTCAGCAGGAAGCGAAACCGTCGTGGCGGGATCTGCCTCGTCTTGAGGGATGGCATTGGTGGGCGCGGGATCTGCCGCCGAAACGGTACCAGCATCTTCCTCGGCGGGCGGTGACGGCGTTGTCGGGCTCGCATTGCCGATCAAATCGGGAGCGGATGACGTTGCTGCGACTGAGGCTGCAGGTTCGGAGCTAACGAAGTCGCTCGGAGCGGTGTCGGCGTTCTGCGGAATGCCGGGTAGCGCCGATGTCAATTCGGCTGGATCGGGCGTGGACGAAAGGCTCGCCGCCGGACTTGGCTCCGGTGCCGGGGTTACCGTCTCGATCTGAGCCTGAGCCGGGGGAGCACTGGCCTCAGAAGCCTCGGGCACTCCAGACGGCTGCGATGACGGCATCAATTCGACATCGACGATGGTGTCGCGGATGATGGCATCTTGTTTGACAGCGCCTTGAACGATGCCGGCGTCTTGACCAGGAAGAATGAAGAGTGCGGGCAACACCGCCGCAAGGCAGAGCGCATGGACGGCGGCGACGCCGAGGACGAAAAGAAAGAGTCGAGATCGGTCCTGCTCAGGCACGGCAGCGGGCTTGGCTCAAGGTTGATGGGAACGCCGTTACGCTCGCTACGCCATCGCCCGAATTAGCTGAGTCGGCCCCTCTGCGGCAACCCCCTAATTTTCAATCACAATTCGAGGTGCCGGCCGAGAGTCGCCTTTCGCACCCTGAAGTTCGGTCCAAGTTCGCTCCGCGATCTGACGATACGCCTCCGCGGCCGGCGAGGCCGGATCGCTGACGACGATGGGGCGCCCCTGGTCGGACAGCTCGCGTATACTCATGGTGAGCGGTACCTCGCCGAGGAAGGGAACCCCCAGACGTTCCGCCTCCTGCTTTGCGCCGCCATGGCCGAAAATATCGGAGCGGGTGCCGCAATGCGGGCAGACGAAGGTGCTCATATTCTCGACAATGCCGAGCACAGGCACGTTCACCTTGCGGAACATGTTGAGGCCCTTGCGGGCGTCGATCAGCGCCAGGTCTTGCGGGGTAGAGACGATGACCGCGCCGGCAAGCGGAACTTGCTGCGCCATGGTGAGCTGCGCATCGCCGGTGCCGGGCGGCATGTCGACGACGAGAATATCGAGCTCGCCCCAGGCGACGTCCTTCAACATTTGCGTCAGCGCCGACATCACCATCGGTCCGCGCCAGATCATCGGCGTCTCCTCGTCGACGAGGAAGCCCATCGACATGACTTTGAGACCATAGGCGCTCATCGGCTCGAGCTTGTCGCCGATTTGCTTCGGCTGACCTTTTAGCCCGAGAAGACGCGGCAGAGACGGTCCATAAATATCGGCGTCGAGGATGCCGACCTTCAGGCCCTTGGCGCTGAGACCGGCTGCAATATTGACGGCAGTGGTCGACTTGCCGACACCACCTTTGCCGGATGCGACCGCGACGATATTGGCGACGCCGGGGACGCCGCCCTGCCGATGTCGCGCATCGCGCGCAGCGCCCGGCCGCGTCACGCCGCCCGGCGGTGGGGGCGAACTCGGCGCTCCGCCGTTGCCGCCGGCAGGTGATGCTGCGAGCTTGCGGTCGGCGGTGAGCGTCGCCACGACTCCCTCCACGCCGGGAAGAGCGCGGACCACTTGTTCGGCCGCTTGCCGCAAGGTCTCAAGTTCGCCAGCGCGTTCCGGATCGACCGAGATGGCAAAATAGACCTTGCCGTTATGGATCACGACTTCGGAGACAAGGCCGAGCGAGACGATGTCCTGCTCGAGGTCCGGGCCTTTGATGCGCTTCAGCTCTTCGAGCACGCGCTGTTTGGTGATGGGTGCGGTCATGGGGTCAAATATCTAGTCCTCCCTGCGTCCTCGCGCCATCCTTTCCCCCGGTCGGCCATGGTTTCCCCGCTGCGACCAATCGGCTATCGTCCACGCGAAGGGCACCGGGACGAGGGTTTTCGCGGAAAAGTCATGCGTTACAGACCTGATATTGACGGGATGCGGTCGTTTGCCGTGATGGCGGTGGTGTTGTTCCACGCCGGGCTCGACGCGGTTCCGGGCGGGTTTGTCGGGGTCGATATTTTTTTCGTCATCTCCGGCTATCTGATCACGCAGCTGATCGTGGAGAAGCTCCGCGAGGGTACGTTCTCGTTCTGGGACTTTTACGCGCGGCGTACCAGGCGCATCTACCCCGCGTTGTTCGTTCTGATCCCGGCCGTGCTGCTCATGGGCTATTTCGTGCTCACGCCCGGCGAGTACGAAGATCTCGCCTGGAGCGCGATCTATAGCTCGGCTTTCCTCGCCAATGTCTATTTCTGGCTCAACACCGGCTATTTCGATCTGGCCGCGGTGACGATGCCGCTGCTGCATCTCTGGTCGATCGGGGTCGAGGAGCAATTCTATTTGATGTGGCCGGCTGCGCTGGTCCTCGTCTGGCGCTTCGTGCCGCTCAGCCGGCAGGCGACCTTGATCGCGCTGATCGCGGTGACGGTTGTTCTCGTCGCTGCATGCATCGTCTGGACCCATTACGACGCCAAGGCAGCATTCTATCTACCCTTCACCCGGCTCTGGGAGTTCACGCTCGGCGCGATGGTGCTCGCACTGCCTCCGATCAAGCGTCCGCGTGTCGCAGACATCCTCTCGATCGCGGGCCTCATTGCCATGCTGGTTGCGGCGCTGACCTTCGACGACGGTCTCGCCTATCCGGGCTATTACGCGCTGCTCCCTTGCCTCGGCGTCACTGCCATGATCGCGGCGGGCGAGACCGGCCTGATGAACAGAGTGCTCTCCTTCCCGCCCAATGTTCTGCTCGGCAAGCTCTCCTACTCACTCTATCTCTGGCATTGGCCGATCTTCGTGTACTACGCGTTCTATGCCGGGAACGCGGCGACGACGAACGCAAAACTCGCATTGGTGCCGATCGCGATTGGGCTCGCTTATCTTTCCTGGCGCTTCGTCGAGACCCCGACGCGACACCGCAGAGAGCATCCGCGTCGCCATGTGATGTACGGCTTGGTCACGGCAACCGCGACCGCCTGTCTCGCTTTCATCGTCGTGGTCAATACCGGCTTCCCCTCCCGCATTCCGGAACAGGTGCGGGCTCTGGGAAATCAGGACGATATGATGGCATTTGACTGCACCGAGGAGATTCCTCTCCCTGGAGCTGGCAAGTCGCGACGGTGCGTCGTTGGGGCCCCTTGGGCAACGGCATCGAAGCGGGCGGTCATCTGGGGCGACAGCCACGCAAGGCATTTGCTGCCAATCCTCGATGCGCCGGCGCGCAAACAGAACTTGTCGATAGCGTTTTGGTCCGGCTGCCCGCCGTTTATCGATAACGAGTCGATTCAACGTGAGAAGCGAAACACCCCGGAGTACTCCGAGAATTGTGCAAGAACCCGCAGCGCCATCTTGGATTGGCTGGCCAAGGCCGACGGCATCGACTTGGTCATTCTGGCCAATTCCTGGGCCAACTATCCAGAGCACCTATTTGCAGGCGGGTTGATGGACCGGTCTCACCCTGAGGAAGCACTGCGTCGTATCGACGAGAACCTGCGTTCAACGCTGGCCCAGATCGATCCGGAGCGGCATCGTATTCTCATTATTGGAGATACACCCCGGCCCGGATTTAATGTGCCCAACTGTGCACTACAAAGCGCGGCGGGACTGTGGCGGAAGCCGTGCAAAAAGTTCCGGCTGTTTTTCACCGAAGACCCGCGCCCGGTAGAGAGCATTTTTGCTGACCTTGCTCGTGGCAGCGACCGGGTCAACTTTCTGGACACGCTGAAGAAGATGTGCGCCGGGCCGAAAGGCTGCACCATCCGGTTCGGTGATGAGTTCATCTATCGCGACCCAGGGCATTTGAGGCACGATCTAAAACCGGCAACGCGAGAGGAGATTGCGTCCATGCTCGACCTCAGCGAAGTCTTGCGCGCCGCCACGAGCGATGCGCCGAAACACGCACAGGGCGAGGCGACGGGAGGGGCCCTAGCACCGCATTAGGAGACACGCGACGGCTCACACCAGGACTAACTCGGTCGAGTTTGACAATGCGTTGCGACAGCGAACGACGCTAACGCCAGCAGCAGGTCTCCGAGCAACGTCACGATGCGATAGGCGAGCGCGATCGAAAGTGCCGCGGAGCCGAGCCCCGCTTCTTCCAGGCCGATGGTGAGGATCAATTCCCGAATGCCGATGCCCGCGGGCGCGCCTGGCACGATGAAGCCCGCAAACCAGGCGAGCGAAACCACGCCAGCCAGCATCAAGGGCGAAGGGCTCACATTTTCGGGAAGGGTCGCCACGAGGCCCGCGAGCAAACACCCATTGGCGAGGAAGAACAGCACGTAAAAACCCCACGCGATCAAACCGCCCTTAGCGAGGGCGGCCGTGCTTGCCGCCTTGTTCTCGGCGCCGCCGCGCAGCACCAGATAGACGGTCGCTCCGATGAAGCAGGCCATGGCGAGGGCGGGCAACAGCAGCCTCAACCAATAGGGCGACTCGAGCTGGTTCAGTGACTTGGTGATGAGCGGTTGCGCGAACAGCGCAGCGACCATCACCGCGGTCGAGGTCACCAGCACGGCCTCGGCGATCGACGACCAGACGAGCGCGCCATGCGCAGCGCCGCTTCGGTAGGCGGCGGCATGCCGGCCGACATAATGCAGCAAATTACTTGGAAGATATTTGAGGAGCTGGGCGCGGCCGAAGATGGTCAGCGCCTCTCGCAGCGGCAGGTGCGCTTGACGTGTGGCAGCGAGCAGGCAGTACCAGGCAAGTCCGATGAGCAGACCGAGCAACGCATAAACGAAGCCTGCGGCAGCGATGGCCGCGATGAAACTCGGCGTGAGGAAATCGCGCCCCAGCGAATCGGCGGCAGCAATCGCCCGCCACGCGACATAACCCAAACACACCACGGCGAGCAGCGCTCCGGCCGAACGAAGCAGCCGCCCGCGCCACGTCATCCCACGTGGCAAGCGGTCCTCCTCAGGCTCCATCATCGCACTCTCCGCCGAACCTGCTCGCCTCAGAAGGCGACAGTTTGGCTGCTTGATCCCGCATTCTGATGATCCGTGCGGGCGAGCCTGCGACGATCGCCCCGTCGGGGACTTCCCGTGTGACCACTGCACCGGCCCCAACAATCGCGCCTGAGCCAATCCGCCCGACTCCAGGCAGTATGATCGCGTTGGCGCCGATCCAGGCTTCGTCGGCAATTTCGAGCGGTGTTGTCTTCTTTTCCCAGTCCTGCTTGGGACCTGGCCCGACGATGTGGTCATGGGTCTCGATCAGCACGTTTTGGCTAATCCAGACATTGTCGCCGATGCGCACGCCGCCGCTATAGTCAATCTCGACGCGATGATTGAGCCGCGTTCCACGGCCGATCTGCAGTCTCCCGCTATCAAGGCCGTGCGGTTGCACGAAATAGCATCCCTTGCCAATGATTCCGCCATCGCCGATCGTGATGAACGATCGCAGCGCCAGCAGTCGCAATTGCATGAGGCCGGGAAAATCAAACAAGCTCACCGCAACCACACCTTGGGTGAAGCGGCGCAGGGCTTCGCGCAGCCACCGCACCGTCAAATAGTTTTCGCTTTTCATGGCTGCACGCGAGGCGCAAGCACGAAGAGCTGGTTAGCTCCGGCAAGAAATCTTGCATAACGCTCGACGCGCAACCCGGCCTCTTGTGCGCGCGCCGTCAACGACGCGCGATCGAACATCTCCTCATGCTCGTCGGCCGCCTCGCGGCTAAAAAGCCCAGCGCGACTACCAAGTTCATGCACCAGACGGAAGGATTTGTGGGGCGTCGTCACGAGTATTTTTCCGTTCTCGGCCAGCAGGCTCGACCACCCCGCCAGCTCCGCCTGCGGGACTTTCAGATGCTCGATCACGGCAAGCGCGACAATCGTATCAAAGTCCCCCTCGTGCGGCAGCGCCTCCATGAATGTGTGCGTGGGGAATGCCGCGCGGGCGGCAATGAGCGCCTCTCTGTCCCGATCCACGCCGACATATCGATTGGGTTCGACCCACGCAGCGAGTTGCCCGTTGCCGCAACCGATATCGAGCACCCGACCCGCAAGGTAAGGCCTCGCCGCAGCAATACGGGCCCGTTGCAAAAACGGCGAGAAATAACCCTGCTTCAACCTGATTGCCCATCTCCGCTAACGCTCCCGCGTGGCGGAGCAGATACCGGAATGGCTGCGTCTTCCCTCATCCGGCTGCCCCTCGGCTGTTTGGCCATGGCCTCGATCTCGGCCCGCAGTGCGCGGGTGCGCAAGTCTTCAAGCAACAGCCGGTTCGTAGCAATCAGGTCAGCGAGGATTCCGCCCACGCCCGCCATGCCGGCAAGCGCGAACAAAGCCGCGGAGAGGACAAGCGACTGCACATGACCGCCGCCCTCGCCGAGGGCGTAGAAGATGAGGAAGCGACAGACGAAATAGACGGCGGGCAGGGCGATCAGGCAGGCGATCAAAAGGAAGAAACGCATCGGCTTGTAGACGATGAAGATGCGGAAGATGGTTATGATCGAGCGAACCACATAATTCGGGATGCTGGTGACGAGGCGCGAGGCGCACAGTCCGGATTGGTCTTCACGGGTACCGACGCAATCGGAATGTTCTTGCGGCCAGCCTGGATGATCGTCTCTAGCGTGTAGGTATAGGCGCTGAACACGTTGAGCCGCATCGCCGCGTCACGGTGAATGGCCCGGAAGCCGCTCGGCGCGTCCTCGATGTCGGTGCGGCTCACCCGTTTCACCACCCAGCTGCCGAGCCGCTGCAGCAATTTCTTCACTGGCGAGAAATGCTCGATATTCTGGATCGGCCGCGCACCCACCACGATCTGCGCACGTCCCTCCAAGATTGGTTGCACGAGGTCGGGAATGCAGTCCGCCGAATATTGGTTGTCAGCGTCGGTGTTTACGATCACGTCGGCGCCCTGCTTGAGCGCAAATTCGAGACCCGCCATGAAGGCGCGGGCGAGCCCCTGATTGTAGCCGAGCGAAATGACATGGTCCGCACCAGCGTCGACGGCGACCTTGGCGGTGCCGTCGTTACTGCCGTCGTCGATGACCAGCCATTCCACCGCATCGAAACCCCGCACGTGACGGGGCAACGCTCTCAACGTCTGAGTGAGCGTTCCGGCTTCATTTAGGCAGGGGATTTGAATGATGAGCTTGTTGAGTGCGTTGTTCATCACGCATTCCCCCCATCGCGACACTGCAAAATTCTGTGGCGCAACCTGCTCGCGAAGCCATACTGTATTGTCGTCGAGGATCTCGCAACTGAAGTTGCCGAACATTGGCGGGCGAAGGAAGCTATTCGCGGGGTTGGGGGTAACCGTCTATGTCGGTTCAACAAGTGCGAGACCGGCTCGCAGACGATAAGGTCACTCTGATAGTGGCTGGATTTTATTTGCTTCTCTGCCTGTCGTGGTCCGCGCTTCTAGTAACCAAGATAACTGAACGGCCGCTCGACCCTGACGCCACGCAAAATGTGAGAATGGCGTCGCATGTCGCTCATTACTGGTTCTTTTCCTTCGACCGAAAGGAACCCCCCAAACGTCCTACAATGGACCGCGAGCCAATCCCGGTCTTCGCTTTGGCTGCATGGATATTGATCGACCCCGCACTGAGGAACGCGCGCCCTTTCGAAGAATTGCACCAGGGGGCGCCGCTGGTTTCTTTGAAAAAGATTAATCTATTCTGGGCGTTTTTCCTGCATCTGGGAATGAGCTTCCTCATATTCTCGATATCGCCAATCTTACTTTGGCGCTTAATGGTCCCGCCATTCATCGTCGTGATGACGAACCTAACGTTGCTCAACGAGAATGTCGACAAACTTCTGAACGAGCTCCCGGCAGGCTGTTTCTTAGCTTGGGGGGCTGTCTGCATGCTGCTCTTCGTTCAGAACCCGACGAAGCGACGAGGCATCTTGCTTGGAGTCTCGCTGGCATGCCTAGCGTTGACGAAGGCGGTGTTCTTCTACGTCTCATTGGGGGCGATCATTGTTCTGGCTATCCAGATGTATCGGGGCCCAGACGCATTCGAGACCAGAATGCCCATCCGCCAATTTCGGATATTCAAAGGCCGCCGCGCATCCCCGGTTCTTGGGTTTGTTCTATTGGCGTTTCTCTGGCGCGATCGGAGTTTGGATGGCTCGTAACGCTGATCGAGCTCAATCAGTTTAGGGTAGCTCGGACCGGGGCGGCGACGATCCTCTACATGCGCGCTCTCACGATGCAGAAGCCCGGCGCTCGGCGGACTTTATGCATACGCTCCTCGTCCAAGTACCAAGCCATGGATCGGCAAGATGACGGGCTACCACGCGCAAGGATCTCCGGCCGGGAGGTCAAGTCTCGCCGGACCTATCGGCGAGGAATCCGGAGGAGGACATCAGGAAGAAGCGCTGGCAGATTTACCGGGTGGATATGCAAAAGGCGGGAGTCGAATTTCAGGGGGAGGACCAAATCGCAAAACTGGCTCGCGCGCGAAGGCCTCAGGCGATATGTTGAGCGACCCTGTTGCAGTTGCTGGATGGATTCCCGTTTACGCCATGCGGGGCAGCTTCTTCCTTTTCAACAAGCAGGGCAAGAATCGACGCGGCAGCAATACGTGCATTTCACGGTCTTTCTCAGTCTTGAACTTTTTGATTGTTTCGCTCGTCAGCACTGTTCCGCTGGCGCATTGAAGCTTGCGCAGTGTTCCTGCTCCCTTTGGGAGTCTATCAGTTTTCATGCGCTGTTCACTCACGGCCTCTGCCCGCTACAATGAGCCCATCGTCCCTTCATCTGGCTCGCCTGTTTACACGCTGATATCTTGGCTCTTTCAGGCCGCGCATTTTGCGCGTACGGCTGGCTCGTCATGGGATCAGGCTAGGAATGAGGCAGCTGCGATGCCGCGATGTCCGCACGCAAAGCCAATCGCAGGCGTTCTCCTCGCCGGCGGCAGATCGAGCCGCATCGGCGGCGGCGACAAATGTCTGCTGCAGCTGCGAGGCAAGCCGCTGCTGGCTCACGCGATCGAGCGCCTCAGGCCGCAAGTCAGCGCATTAGTGCTGAACGCCAATGGCGACCCAAAGCGTTTTGCGTCCTTCGGGCTTCCGGTGATCGCCGACGACAACGACGAGCATCCAGGTCCCCTCGCCGGCATCCTCGCCGGCATGGAATGGGCCGATGCGGAAGCTCCCAATATGCGCTTCATCGTCACCGTTCCAACCGACACGCCGTTCTTTCCGGACGATCTCGTGGCGCGGCTGATAGAAGCGCAGCAGGGGCGCGAGGTGCCGGCGATCGCGGCTTCCGATAGCGGGGAGCATCCTGTCTTCGGCCTTTGGCCGATTGCGCTCGCCGCCACACTGAGGCGCGACCTCGCCTCAGGAAAACGCAAGGCGCTCGACTGGGCGCATGCCCAAGGCGCGGTGACCGCTCGCTTCGCCCCGGCGACAATTCAAGGCCGCAGCGTCGATCCCTTCTTCAATATCAACGAAGCCAAGGACTTGGCGGAGGCCGAGGCTTTGCTTGCGCAGGGTTAGAAGGAAATACCAGGCCCTCCGCACCGGATCGCCCTGAGGCGACCACATTTCAGAGTTTCGATGAATTGGTCCCTCGGGCCTGACTGGGCGCCGGAGTAACAGAAGTAAACACCAGTCAAGCCTTCCTTAACCCTGGTCTTGTTATTCATAGCAGACACCGACGAGACGCGTTTGATGCGGATTCGCGGCTGTCGCTTCCATGGAATGAGGGGGACGAATGCGGGTCGTTACCACTTTGGACGCTTCGAGCGATTGGCAGCAGGCCGGCATCGACCGTCATGCTCTGATGCTCTCCACTTTCATAAGCAGCGGCAAGAATGCCCTGTTGGCCCCGGAATTCCGGACCATGACCCTGGTCGTGCGCTCGGCGGTGTCAGACCCGGCGCTGGCGCTCCTCGGCATGAAGGACGAGCTTCTCGCCGCCAAAATCCGGGCCAAAGTTGTCGTGGCCAAGTTGGACCCCGAGGATGGCTTGCGGCAGCTCTTTGTCGCTCTCTCCGAGCTTTCACCGGGCAAGCCCGCCAACGAGCTGATCCGCTGGGCCAAGAACCCGCGCCTTGCGGAAGCGCATGAGCAGGTGACCTGCGGCCATTCATTTTGCTGGTCGGGCGATGCGATGCGCCGGGATGCCGGTAAGCGCAATGCGCTGGCGCTATTCGACGAACACTCGCCCGATGCGATGCAGCGCGCCAATCGCGCTTTCCAGGCGCTTTGGAGCGCTTCAATCCCTGTTCCGCAGAACCCGGCTTTCGGGCGGCGCGATGGGCCGGCCTTTGGGTTCCTACGAGACGTTCAGCGACGCCTCGGTGGTGCCGTCGGCGCTTCGGGCGGCCTTGCAGGGCTGGCCGCTCGTGCGGCATTAGCCCACCGGACCCAAGCTCTAGCGGTCCTTGCCGACCTCAATATCGACGCCCTTGTCCTTGCTGATCTCGCCGGAGAAGCCGGGCACGTCGATCCTGACCACATCTCTGTGAGTGTGCTGATAGTAGAGATATCCCGCTACGAGCACGCCAACGACCGCAGCCCCCAACAAAAAGGCAAGCAGGGGGTTGGTCCGAATTCCATTTGCCATCGCAATTCTCCCGGCTAATTTCCTCGAATCGAACGCTTGTACCAGCGCTCGCGTTCCGCCCCCTAACGTCAGACTTGACGGAGGTCAAGGCGGAGGATCAGGATCGGTAAGAAACAACGAAAACAAAACACGTTTCTAGGGAGGCGTTCATGCTGCACCAGGTCATCGAAACCTTGAATGCGCGCGTGGCCTTGAGGTCCCGCTACGACAATTTCATCGGCGGCAAATGGGTCGCGCCGGTCGACGGGCGCTACTTCGACAATATCAGCCCGATCACCGGCAAGCCGATCTGCCAGATCGCTCGCTCCAACGCCGCAGATATCGAGCTTGCGCTCGACGCCGCGCATAAGGCGAAAGACGCGTGGGGGCAGGACCGCCGCCGGCCAAACGCGTCCGAGATCCTCAACAAGATCGCCGACCGCATGGAGGAGAACCTCAAAGTGCTCGCGGCGGTCGAGACCATCGACAACGGCAAGCCGATCCGCGAGACGCACCTTCGCCGACATCCCGCTCGCCATCGATCATTTCCGCTATTTCGCCGCGCTGCATCCGCGCGCAGGAAGGCTCGCTGTCGGAGATCGATCACGACACGATCGCCTATCACTTCCACGAGCCGCTCGGCGTCGTCGGCCAGATCATTCCGTGGAACTTCCCGATCCTGATGGCGACGTGGAAGCTCGCGCCGGCGCTCGCCGCGGGCAATTGCGTGGTGCTGAAGCCCGCCGAGCAGACGCCGATGAGCATCATGGTGCTGATGGACCTGATCGGCGATCTGTTGCCGGCCGGCGTGCTCAACGTGGTCAACGGTTTCGGCGTCGAGGCCGGCAAGCCGCTGGCGCAGAACAAGCGCATCGCCAAGGTCGCCTTCACCGGCGAGACGACGACCGGGCGCCTGATCATGCAATACGCGTCGCGAAAATCTGATCCCGGTGACGCTCGAGCTCGGCGGCAAGTCGCCGAACATCTTCTTCGCCGACGTGATGGCCGAGGACGACGACTATTTCGACAAGGCGCTCGAAGGCTTCACCATGTTCGCGCTGAACCAGGGCGAGGTCTGCACCTGCCCGTCGCGCGCGCTGGTGCAGCGTTCGATCTATGACAAGTTCATGGAGAAGGCGGTCGCGCGCGTGAACAAGATCAAGCAGGGCAACCCGCTTGAGCTCTCCACCATGATCGGCGCGCAAGCCTCGAACGATCAGCTGGAGAAGATCCTGTCCTATATCGACATCGGCAAGAAGGAAGGCGCGAAGCTGCTCACCGGCGGAGAACGCGCTCACGCTCGAGGGCGAGTTGAAGGACGGCTATTACGTCAAGCCCACCGTGTTCGAGGGCCACAACAAGATGCGCATCTTCCAGGAGGAGATCTTCGGGCCGGTGCTGTCGGTGACGCCGTTCGACGACGAGGAAGAGGCGCTTTCGATCGCCAACGACACGCTCTATGGATTGGGCGCCGGCGTGTGGACGCGGAATATCAACCGCGCCTACAGCTTCGGTCGTGGCATTCAGGCGGGCCGGGTGTGGACCAATTGCTACCACCTCTATCCGGCGCATGCGGCGTTCGGCGGCTATAAGAAATCGGGCATCGGGCGCGAGAACGCACAAGATGATGCTCGACCATTATCAGCAGACCAAGAACATGCTGGTGAGCTATAGCCCGAAGGCGATGGGGTTCTTTTAGGCTGTGTCGCCGTCATCCTGAGGCGGGTGCCGAAGGCACCCTCGAAGGATGACACGACCACTTTGATCTTATCCTTCGGGGTTCGCCCGTCGCACCTCAGGATGACGACCTTTCGAGGTAGCTTTATGGTCGAACGCGTGCTGGCGACAGATGAAGCGCTTCAGCTGATCGAGCGCTTGCGCTGCCCAGCACGGGCCGCTGATGTTCCATCAATCGGGCGGCTGCTGCGACGGCTCGGCGCCGATGTGCTATCCGGCGGGCGAGTTCAAGGTCGGCGGCAACGACGTCAAGCTCGGCGAGATCGCCGGCACGCCGGTCTACATGGACGCCGATCAGTTCAACTACTGGAAGCACACGCAGCTCACCATCGACGTGGTGCCCGGACGCGGCGCGGGCTTCTCGCTCGAAGCGCCGGAGGGTCTGCGGTTCCTGACGCGGAGCCGCGTGTTTACCGACGAAGAGGTGGATGCGCTCGAAGGCGCTAGCGAGCGCGCGACCTAGCTGCCGGGTCAAGCAGCCGTTCCGACAAAGGCCGACCGCTCCGCTTCGCCGCCTGCATGTGCAGATGCTGCTCCAGGAGCCGCGCGTTCTTGCGATTCGCCTTCCACACGAAGTCGAACAGATCGCCGATGAACGGCACTGCGCCCACAACGAAATCGACGCCGACATTGCCGAGCATGCGCGCCAGCGTGAGCTTCGACGCACCGGTCTGCCAGGCGTGATGCACGATCAGCAGCGACAGCGCGGAGGTCAGCACGTCGCCCAAGCCCGGGAACAGGCCGAGGATGGTATCCCAGCCAAAGCGGAGCCTGGTGCCCGGCACATGAAAGGCGTCGTCCATCATTCCGGCGAGCCAACGCACCTGCGCCAGACGCTCCTGATGCGTCATGCCGGAGGTCATGTTGCGCAAATAGTCGGCGGCCGCGCGGCTCTGAGTCCACGGGTTCGTCGGGCCAAAAGTCTGCTCTGCGCTAAACACTCTCTTGCTCCTCATCAATCAAAACGCACGCGCATATAGTGCGAATGCGGGCTCGATCAAGCATTAGAGCAACGGATGGTGGGGGCGTCCGGTTCCACTAAGCCGAGGCCGGAAGGTGGCCAATCATCGCCTTGGCGATCTCGTGCTCGCCCATGACGACGAGATTGGCGCCATGCTTCGCCAAGTGCTCGATCTCTGCCTCGGAATGCGCGCGAGCGATGATGGGAAGCTTCGGATTGATGGCGCGGGCCTGCTGCACAACCTGGCCGCCCTCGAAGGCTTCCGGGATCGCCACGAGCAGGCAACGTGCGGCGCCGAGATTGGCGGCGGCGATGATCTCCGGGTCTGCGGCGTTGCCGCTTAAAGCCTCAATGCCGCTGGCCTTGAGGCCTTCAACCGCCTCGTCGTCGTCCTCGATCACAAAGACCGGCACGTTGTTCTCTCGCAACACTTTGCTGATGGCGCTGCCGACGCGCCCATGGCCGATCAGCACGACATGATCTCGCAAGCTTGTTGGCCGGATCGGCTCGCGCGGCGCCTCCTCCGGTTCAGGCTCGGGGGCGGGCGCCGCCTCCTCGCGCCGCTTGGCTCGCTTGGTCGCAATCATGTCCAAGCCGGTAAACAGCAGCGGACTCATGAAAATGGAGAGAATCGCCGCGGCGATGATCAGGTCGCGACCCTCCGGAGGCAAAATGGCCAGGCTGACGCCGAGACCTGCCAGGATGAAGGAAAACTCGCCGATCTGCGCGAGTGCCGCGGAAACGGTGATCGCGCTGCCCGATCCATAGCCGGAGAAGCGGACAAGGCCGTAAGCGGCAATGGTCTTGGCAACGACGACGATGAAAAGGGTGACGACCAACGCCACCGGCTCGGCAAGGACGATATGAGGGTTGAACAACATCCCGACCGAAACGAAGAACAGCACGGCAAAAGCGTCGCGCATCGGCAACGACTCCGTCGCCGCCTGCTGGCTCAACCTCAACTCGCTCAAGATCATGCCGGCAAAAAATGCGCCGAGCGCCAGCGATACGCCGAACAACTCCGCCGCGCCGTAGGCAAAGCCGAGCGCGATGGAGAGCACAGCCAGGCGAAACAACTCGCGGCTGCCGGTGTGGGCAACATAATGAAGCAAGGCCGGGATCAGCTTCTTGCCGACAACCAGTATGACAATAACGAAGCCGGCGATCTTGCCGAACGTGATGGTGAGAGCCTCGAGCAGAACGGCGGGTTCCGGCGCCTCGCCTTCGCCCCTCAGTACGCCAGCCAGCACCGGCAGCAGCACCAGCACTAGCACCATGGCGAGGTCTTGCACGATCAACCAACCGACGGTGATCTTGCCGCGCTCGGTATCGAGCAGGCGCCGGTCTTGCAGCATGCGAAGTACGACAACGGTACTGGCGATCGACAGGCCGATGCCGAAAACAAGTCCCGCGCCGTAACTCCAGCCGAGCCACAAGGCGAGCCCCATGGCCAGCGGGATGGCAACCAGTGCCTGGATCAGGGCCCCCGGAACGGCGATGGCGCGCACTGATAGGAGGTCGTCCAACGAGAAATGCAGACCGACGCCGAACATGAGGAGAATAACGCCGATTTCCGCCAGCTGATTGGCAATGCCCTGATCGGCGAAGATGCCCGGCGTGAACGGACCTAAGGCAATGCCGGCAATGAGGTAGCCGACCAGCGGCGGCAGCCGAAGACGCTGGGCGACGACGCCAAAGGCGAAGGCCAGCACGAAGGCGAAGACGACGGTTGAGATCAGCGGCGCGGAGTGCATGTAGCCTGAAGCTTACTCATCGATGGAAATCACGCGCAAGATCTCATCGGTCTTAAAGCCAATGGCGGCGGGAACGCGGACCCCTGGCAGAAAGGCCACGTCGTAGAGCTCCTGCACCACCCCCTCCAGCCGGACCCAGGCAATGGTGTCACCGGTTGCGAGATCGACGATGACGAGCCCGCAACGGGCCTCGGCGCTGCGCGCTTGCAATGCCGCATCGAGGGGGAGGCCTTGGAAGGTGCGATTGTCGCGAGGCAGCGACAGCCCAAGGATGGCGCAATTGGCGGCAAAGGCAAGTCCGCGGGCATAGCCAGGACAGAAGGCGATTGGCTCGAAGCGGTGGGCATCAACATCGACGAAGCCGAGCTCGCCGGTGCCGGAATTGAGCAGCCGGAGTCGTCCCTCGTGCAGACGCGGCGAATGCGGCATCGAGAGCCCATCGCAGACGATTTCGTCGGACGCAACGTCGATGACAACGCCGCCATCTTCGCGCTTGTCGCGCCAACCATCGGCGACGTCGGACATCGAGACGGCGCTGGCGTAGCGCGGGCACCCCTCGGCCATCGCCATTCCGTTCAAATGGCAACGATCCTCCGGCGCGAGCTTGCTGATGAAATTCGGGCGCCAAAGCGGCTTGAAGGAATGACCGTCGCTCGCCTCGGCGATGCATGAGAACAGCGTGTTGACGAAGATTGGGCGGAGGCTGGGGTCGAAGCCCACGTCATGAATGTCGAGATCTCCGGTGACCCATGCGAGCCGCGGCACGTAGACTGCGTCATTGGTTCCGCTCTGCTGTCCCGACGGCAACGCATTGTCGAAGCGAAAGAGCTGATAATGCGTGGCGAGCAGCAGCGTGCGGGCATCAGGGCTCGCCGCAAGCCCCATGCAGCGGGCGAACGTGCGCTCATGCACCGACAGCTTGCCGTCTGGCTTCACGCCCAGGAAGAATACCTTGCCGGCTTGATAGGTGGTGAAGGCGAGGCTGCCGCCGCTTCTGGCGAGCCAAGAATTGAAACTGCGCGAGGTAGTCAGCGCGAACTTCTCGTCCGGAGCCTCGTTCATGACGCGGCCCCTTTGACGTAACCGGTCGAGGGCAAGAGGCGGCGCGAGCGCATCGTGCCGAGTTCGACGATGCGCTGCTGTCCGCGGTCAAGTGTTCCCTCCACCTTTCGTCCAGCACGAGATTACTCGTGGTCTCGTAGCGCATATGGTTGCCGGCAACGATGTGCTTCTCGGCCTCCGCCCAAGAGAGTTGACGCCGATCAAAGCTGAGGCCGAGCGGCTGCAAAATACTGGTCAAGGCGCGCTCAGGATCGCGCACCAGATCCTCGTAGCGCACCACGCTATGAGGCACCAATTTCAGCGAGCGGCGAATCTGCTCCTGCACGATCTCGTAGCGAACGATGTTCTTGAGGAAGCCGCCATGTTTGCGCATCACCGAGGCGATCTGGCCTTTCGGGTCCCTGACCAGGTGGACCGGATAGATTTCGAGCTCGGGGAATTGCATGAGGTAGTTAAGCCTCCGCGGAATCTTGGAAGAATCGACGATGAAATTCTTACCCGAAACCGTGGCAATAGCCTTGAACAGAATGACGTTCGGCGCGCGGCGCGGATCGCGTTCCCTGTCGTCGAGAATTTCGAGCTCCGAAAGAGACTTCCCGGCCACCCTTCGGGTCTCGGCCTCGACGGCGAACCAGAACTTGCATTGCAACAGCGACGGCGCACCGCACGAACAGGGCGCGTAAATCTTCCTCTCCGGGTCGCGATAGGCGAGCTGGCGGTTCAGCTTCAGCACCTCGCCGACCGAGACAATGTCCGGATGCGCATTAAGCATCAAATCGAGCAAAGTAGAGCCACTATGGGCCGCACCGGCTATGTAGATGACCCGCATGTGGACCAAACTCCGCAAATCGGCGTTTCGAGGGTATTAGCGTGTCCAACGGCAAGAAGCCAACCCTGGCGGCAGGCGTCGGGACGACTTACATGGGCCGGATGAAGCGTGGACAGGATCGACGAGACGCAGTTCGGCGCCTTGATGGCTTTGGGCGGCCTATCTCACGCAAGGTCTTCTTGCGTGGCGCGCTGGTCCTTGCCGCCGCACCGCTGTTGCGCGTGCTCCCCGGTCACGCCGGTGAAACTCTCGACGTCGCTGAAATCGCGCCGGGCGTGTTCGTGCATCAGGGGCGCTACGAGGTGCAGTCGCCGGAAAATCGCGGCGACATGGCCAATGCGAGCTTCATCGTCGGCAACGACGCCGTGGCGGTGATCGACACGCTTGGGCAGCGCCAAGGTCGGTGAGCAGCTTCACGCGGCGATCCGCGCCGTCACCGACCGGCCGATCAAATATGTCATCAACTCGCATATGCATCCCGATCATGTGTTCGGCAACGCGGCCTTCAAGGCGGACAACCCGACCTTCGTCGGTCACTACAAACTTGCCAGGGGTCTCGGCAGCCGCGCGGAGCGTTATCTCGCGTCCAACAAGCAGATGATGGGCGATGCGGCGCTCGAAGGCACCGAGATCATCCTGCCGACGCTCACCGTGAAGGAGCCAACGACGCTCGATCTCGGCGGCCGCACGCTGCTATTGGAGGCGCAAGCGACAGCCCATACCGACAACGATCTGATCGTCACCGACATCAAGACCGAATACGCTGATCCTCGCCGACCTCCTGTTCTCGGTGCATGTGCCGACCCTCGACGGATCGATCAAAGGCTGGCTCACGCTGCTCGACAGCCTGAAAGATCGAAAGGCCGCGCGGGTCGTGCCCGGCCACGGCCCGCATGCCATGGAGCTGCCCGCGGCGCTTATCCCGGAGCAGCGACTACCTTTCGACCATCGCCACGGACGTCCGGACCCTGATCAAAGAGGGAAAAACCCTGGAAGATGCGGTCAAAATCGCCGGCATTTCGCAGCGCGATAAATGGAAACTATTCGACTACTACCATGTCCGAAATGTCACCGCGGCCTTCGCGGAACTCGAATGGGAGTGATATAGTGGCCTCACGGACCCAAGGAGATCGGGCTATGGCCTGTCCGGGCTAAGACTTTCAGGCGGCTGCTGTTGTCCAGCGCGGTTGTCGCCGCCGTGACCCTCGGCTTCTCGCCTTTGGCGACGGCCGAGGAGGACAATTGGCCGAGCCTGCGGCAGTCAGGCCTTCGGCGACCGCGCCATCGCGGATGACGGCATGGTCGTACTCGATGCGCCGCAGACCGCAGAGGATGCCGCACTCGTTCCGCTTACCGTGCGCGTGCCGCCGTCGGTGTCGCAAGGGCTGAAATCGCTCACGCTGTTCATCGACAAGAATCCAGATCCGCTGGTGGCCAAGATCAATTTCGGTCCCGCGGCCGGCAAAGGCGGCGAGCGCAGTTTCTCCACGCGCGTCCGCATCGACAATTTCTCTTATGTGCGCGCGGTGCTCGAGACCGAGGACGGCAATTTGCACATCGCCAACAAATTCGTGGCGGCGGCAGGTGGCTGCGGGGCGATGCAAGCGAAGGATCCAGAACTCCGAGACCGTCGATCTCGGCAAGACGCTGGTGAAGACTTTTCCGCCAGCGCTTGACTCCAACCCGATCTGGTCGGGTCAGGTGATGATCAAGCATCCGAACAGCAATGGGATGCAGCTCAATATCAACACGGCCGACTTGATCCCGGCGCGGTTCGTCAAGGATGTCGTGGTGAAGCGCGACGGCGAGCTGGTGTTCCAGATGGAGAGCACGTTCTCGATCTCGACCAACCCGAATTTCCGCTTCACCTTCGGCAAGGGCGCGAGCAACAATCTCGACGTCGCCATCACCGATACCGACGGGACGGTGTTCACCGCACAGTCGAGCCCAAGCGGCTCTTAATTATTCCGCCTGCGTCTTGCTCATGTAGAAGACGGCCGCCTTGTCGAGGAATTCCTCCGGCTTCTTGAGGAAGACGATCTTGGCCGTTTCGTTGCCGAAGCAATAGGTCTTGCCGTCGATCACCGCGTTGATCGAGCAGTCGGTCTTGATCTCCTTACCCTCCGCAAGCCCCATGGTGCAAAGTCCATCGAACTCGCCCTCGGTCTCGGCAAGAGCGGCAGGCACTCCAGCAAACATGAGCGCTACGGCAAGGGCATACGGCCAGCCTAATTTCATCAAGGTCTCCTCGGTGCCATTTTCGCTCGATACTAGCGGCATCGCTCCGACGCGGCCAGCAATCGGCGGCAAATTTCGATCAAAACCCCGTGCGGCCCGGGTTTCCGCCGGAAATGCCGATTGCGCAACCGGCGCTTGCTGTTCAAACTGAGGCGATCGGCCGTCCTTAGGAACTCCTAGGGGTACAGCGATGACGAGCGCCAATAGAGGGGGAGCTGCCACAGCCGCCGTTTTGCCGGCTGTTTTGGCCTATCCCAACGCCGCCAACACCGTTTCCCAAATCGTCAAAATCGATGTCGGCTCGGCTAAGATATCGAACTGCCATGTTTAGAAATCTCGGCACCAGCACAAAACTCTTCATTCTGTGCAGCACCTTCATCGTCGCCATTGCTGTGGCAATCTACAGCCTGGTGATCGAAAAGCAGATCGCGATCGATTTCGCCCGCAAAGAGCTCGTGGGCTTGCGCTATTTCGAGAGCCTGCGGGACGTCTATGCCGCGATCCTCAGCGAGCCGATCGATGGTGCCGCACAAACGCCCTCGCTCGAGGATGCACTGAAATCGCTCGATGCAGCCGAAACCGAGGCTGCCGGCACTTTACAAACCGCCACACTTAAACAATCGCTGGAGGCAACGCTTAGCAAGCTTTCGTCTACGGACGCGAAGGGCAGCGAACAGAGCGCTCTTATCGTGGAGGCGCTTGCCAAGGCCCGGGATCTCGCTCAGCGCGTCGGCGACGATTCCAATCTCGCGCTCGATCCCGATCTCGACAGTTATTACCTGCAAGACATCGTGGTCCGGCAAATCCCACGTCTGCTCGGCGAAATTGGCGATACACAGACCTTATTGGGAGAGCATGCCTCAATTCCAGCCGACAGCAGGGCACGCGTCAAAGCTCTCGATGCCATTACGCGGTCGACGACCGAGGAGATTGAAAGAAATTTGACGTCCGCCTATCGCGGGAATGCCGACGGACAGTTGCGCCAAAAGATCGAAGGCGAAACGACAAAAATGCTGTCCAGCATTGCGGCATATTATCGGGCACTGAACGAGACGGCCGGCGAGCCGGCTAAATCTGAATCTCGCGATGAGCTTTACAAGGCGACCGTCAACAATACCGTCGCAGCTTGGACGGTTGCTCAGGCCGAGCTGAAACGTCTACTCGAAGAACGGATAGACGTTCTCCTCGGCAAGTTGCGTCGCAGCCTGTTGCTGACGGGCGCGCTCGCGGCGCTTAGCCTTCTCCTTGCCTTCCTGACATATCACCACATCGTAAAGCCGCTCGCGCGGCTCGAAGGGCTCGCGAGGACGGTCCACAGGACGAAGGATTACCGGAACCGTGTCGATTACAAGAGCGACGACGAGATCGGGCGCCTCGCCGTCGCGTTCAATGAAATGTTGGGCGAGCTTGATTCGGCGCACCAGCGGGAGATTGCCGAACAGGAAAAGAAAGGGCTTCAACGTGTCGCGGACGTGCAAGCCTCCGCCCATGTTCATTTGAATCGCTTACTCAACGCCTCCCCGGCGGTGATCTATAGCCGCCGGGCGTGCGGCAATTTCGAGCCGACTTTCGTCAGCGAGAGCATCACCAAGCTGTTCGGTGTTACGCAGAGGGAATATTTCGACAATCCCGATTTGTGGGAACAGCGCGCCCACCCCGACGATGTCCCGCGCATCGCGGCATGGATCGAAAAGACGTTCGATAGCAGCGACGACCGCTCGATTGAATATCGCTACCGGCGCAACGATGGCACCTATTGCTGGGTGAACGACAGGCAGCACGTGATCCGCGACGGTGACGGCAAGCCGTTAGAGATCTTGGGATCCTGGAGCGACATCACGGCGTTAAAAGAAGCCGAGGAAGCGAGAGCGCGTGCCAAGGCACAGCTCGACCATCTGCTCGCCGCCGCCCCCGTCGTGCTCTACAGTTTTGTCGCGAGCGGAGACTATGAACCGACCTTCGTCAGCCCCAACATCGAGCAGATGCTGGGCTACTCGCCCGAGGAATATATGGGCCACGCCGATTTCTGGCGGGCCCGCGTGCATCCGGACGATCTCGACGAGGTCGAAGCCAAACAGGGTGAGCTGTTTGAGAACGGCACGCACCTCGTTGAATATCGCTTCCGCAAGAAAGACAGCACCTATTGCTGGGTCAGCGATGAGCAAATTCTCACCCGGGATGAGAGGGGGCGCCCGGTCGAGGTGGTGGGTTCCTGGAGCGATATCGATGCGAGGAAGGCGGCGGAGATCGCTTTTCAGGAGGCTCAGGCCGAGCTCGAGCGCGCCACGCAGGCAGCGCTCGAAGCCAACGAGGCCAAGAGCATCTTCCTCGCCAATATGAGCCACGAGATCAGGACGCCGATGAATGCGATCATCGGTCTGTCGCATCTCGCCTTGAAGACCGAACTGATGCCGCGCCAGCGCGACTATCTGATGAAGATCAAGAACTCAGGGCAGCATCTCCTCGGCATCATCAACGACATTCTCGACTTCTCGAAGATCGAGGCCGGCAAGCTTCTGGTCGAGACCATCGACTTCGATCTCGACAGGGTGCTGGAGAATGTCGGGAGCCTGATGTCGGAAAAAGCATCCGCCAAGGGGCTGGAGTTGATCTTCGAGGTGGATCCCAATGTTTCACCGCACTTCCGCGGCGATCCGTTGCGGCTCGGGCAGATCCTGATCAATTTCTGCAACAATGCCGTCAAATTCACCGAGACCGGCGAGATCGTGGTTCGCGTCCAGACGCTTGAAGACAATCCGGACAATCAGCTTGTGGCATTCTCGGTCAGCGATACCGGTATCGGCCTCAACCAGGCGCAGATCGGACGGCTGTTCCAGGCTTTCGAACAGGCCGATGCATCGACCACGCGGAAATATGGCGGGACCGGACTGGGGCTTGCCATCTCCAAGCGGCTGACGGAACTGATGGGCGGCGACGTCTCGGTCACGAGCGAGCCCGGCAAGGGCAGCACGTTCCGATTCACCGTCCGGCTCGGCAAGGGGTCGGTGGTGCCCCGCTCGCGGCTGCTGCAATCCGACTTGCGGGGCCGCAAAGTCATCATCATCGACGACAATTCGCATGCGCGGGCCGTGCTCTCCAACATGCTGATCAATTTGAGCTTCGTCGCCGACGAGGCCGCCTCCGGCGAAGAGGCGATCCTCATGGTTCGCGATGCAGCCCAGGCGGGGGAGCCCTATGAGATCGCCTTTGTCGATTGGCAGATGCCGAGCCTCAACGGCGTGGAAACTGGCAAGCGCATTCTCGCTTTGCCGGACCTTCCGGTCACGCCACATCTCGTCATGGTGACGGCTTACGGCCGCGAGGAGGTGCTGCGTCAGGCGGAGGAAAGCGGCTTCGAGAGCGTGTTGATCAAGCCTGTGACGTCATCGATCCTGTTCGATGCGGTGATCGGCGCGCTTGGCGGCAGCACCGACGGCAAGGAGGCTGCACAGGCCGCGCCCTCCTTCGAGCTCGACCGGATGCGGGGAACGCGCATTCTCTTGGTCGAGGACAATGAAATCAATCGCGAGGTCGCGTTGGGTCAACTCGAGGAAGCGGAAGCCTTCGTCGATATCGCGGAAAATGGCGCGGCTGCACTCAGGCTGATCAGGGCTAACGATTACGATGCCGTGCTCATGGACATGCAGATGCCGGTCATGGACGGTATCGAGGCGACCAGGGCCGTCAGGGCCGATCCGCGCTTCGCGGACCTGCCAATTATCGCAATGACGGCTAACGCCATGGCATCGGACCGGGAGCTCTGCCTGGAGGCCGGCATGAACGATCACATCGCAAAGCCGATCGATCCCGACCAATTGTTCGGCGTGCTGCTGCGCTGGATCAAGCATGGGGTCGATGGCGCGGCGGACGGAGTGGCGTTGGTGCGTACGCCGATGCCGCCGCCTCCTATCGATATCGAAATTCCCGGCGTCGACGTGCGATCCGGCCTTAGGCGGACCGGCAGCAATGCCAAGCGCTACAAGACTCTGCTCAGCCGTTTCGCCCAGCAAGAGGCGGGTGCCGTGGATACGATGCGAACCGCTCTCGCCATGGGCGATGCGGCAACCGCCGAACGCGCCGCGCACTCCTTAAAGGGCGCCGCAGGGACGCTGGGCGCGGCCGCTTTGTCGAGTATTGCGGGCGAAGCGGAAACGGCGATCAGGCTCAAACAGCACGCGGACGATGCCTTGAAATCTCTCACGGTCGCCTTGGCGAGCGTCGTGGACGGTATTCGGCGCGCCTTGCCGGAAACAAGCGAAGCCGGCGCTACGTCCCCGGCTTCCGACCCAGCAACGGTCGTGGAACCGCTCGCGAGATTGAAGCGTCTCCTGGAAAATGACGATGGCGAGGCGGCGGACTTTATGATTGAGACGCATAGCAGCTTGGCGAGGGTGCTAAAGCCGAATGAGCTGAAGGTATTGAGCGAGCGCGTCGGCAATTTCGATTTCGAGTCCGCGCTGAAATGCCTGTCCGGAATTGCCGAGCGTCTGTCCTTGAACCTCGAGAGTCAGTGATGCCGACCTCCGACAGCAAGCTGGTTCTGATCGTCGACGACACGCCGACCAATGTCGGCGTCGTCTCCGGCGTGCTGAAGGACAGGTATCGGACCAAGGTGGCGACCAACGGGGAGAAGGCACTTGCGATCGCCACCGCCGCCGACAAGCCGGACCTCATTTTGCTCGATGTGATGATGCCCGGCATGGACGGCTACGAGGTTTGCCGGCGGCTGAAAGCCGATCCGTCAACGCGTGACATTCCGGTGATTTTCCTCACCGCGAAGATCGATGCGCTCGATGAGGAGAAGGGCTTCGAGGTCGGCGCCGTCGATTATATTCACAAGCCGTTCTCAGGGCCGATCGTGCTGGCGCGGGTCAAGACTCAGCTCGCGCTGCAGGCGGCGCTCAGGGAAGCGGAAGAAGCTCGCGAACAGGCCGACGAATTGCTGCACGCCTTGCTGCCGAAAAAGGCGGCGGACGAGATCAGGGCCATCGGCACGGTGATCCCAAGGCGTTACGAGAATGTCGCGGTGCTGTTCTGCGACGTCACGAACTTCACCGCCTATTGCGACCAGCACGAGCCCGAGGACGTCGTCTCAAGGCTCGACGCTCTATTCGTCATCTTCGAGCGGGTGGTGGCGAAACATGGGCTCGAGAAGATCAAGACCATCGGCGACGGGTTCATGGCGGCCGCCGGGCTGTTGCACAAGGTCGACGACCCGATCGCATCGGCGCTGCGTTGCGGCCTGGAAATGGCGACGACGCTGATCGACGCCCATCTCGGCTGGGAGGTGAAGGTCGGCGTGCATTCCGGCCCGGTGGTCGCGGGCGTCGTCGGCCAGGAGCGCTATCAATTCGACATTTGGGGCGATACGGTGAATGTCGCCGCACGCATGGTCGAGATGAGCTCGCCCGGCAGCGTCGCCGCCACGCGGGAGATCTTCGAAATGGTTTCGGCCACGGAGTTTTACGGCGAACCGCTCGGCGAGCTGGACATCAAGGGCAAGGGCCTGATCGCCGTGATCGGCGTACGTCCGCGTTGAGACCGGGCTTGGGGGAATCCGTGGATAATATTGCTGAATCGGCTCCGACTGCCGGCGGTCAGTCTCGAAAAGTCAAACTGAAACGCGCCGCCCTCGAAGAGGGTAAGCAGTTTCTCGGCATCTTTATTTATCTGGCGGTCGTGTTCGGCATGTTCGTGCTGCATGAGTGGCTGGTGCTGAGCACAAGAACATATCGACTACCGCTTCTACGGCATCGCCTTCATCAATGCGCTGGTCCTGGCGAAGATCTTTCTTCTGGCGGAGCATTTTCACTTCGCCGAGCAGTTCAAAGAGCAAGCCGCTGTGGATTCCTATCGTCTACAAGTCCGTCGCTTTCACCGCTCTGCTGATGCTGGCTTATGTCATCGAGGAAAGCGTCGTGGGACTGTTCCATCACGAGAGCTTGCGGGACGCGTTCCCAAAGGTCGGCAACGGGTCGATCGAAGGCTGGTTCTTCGTCACGGTGATCATGACGGTGGCCCTGATCCCGTTCTTCGCCTATCGGGAGCTCAGATCGCGCGCTCGGAGGATCCGAGCTGCGCGACATGCTGTTTGGCCGCGGGCCGAAATCGTGAGCAAGCGGACAGCCGCAACGGCTGGACGAGACCGCAAGCCTGCGCCTGCCAGCCTTAAGCGGAACGAAAGCTACGCCGAGATGCGCGAACGCTTGCGCGATCCGCTTCTCACCGTGCTGACGCTGCTGCTTGGCTTCTTATTGTTCGTCGTCGCACCGATGCATGCCGCCGGCATCATTCGCAGCGAGGATGTCGGGTTGGGGGTCGCCCTGGTGGTGATCGCCACGGTCTGGTTTCAAAATGGAATGTCGATCGCTGTCGGCGTGATGTTCGTGGCGCTGGGGCTTGCGCTGATCGCTGCCGTGCTCCGCCTGCAGGAGCACTCAAGCCTCGATCTTTATCTCGATGCCACCGCATGGATTCTGATCGGGCTTTCCTTGAGCTGGGTCGTGGCGAAGATCGTGTTCGGTCCGGGCGTCGTCAACTATCATCGTGTCATCGGCGCGGTCCTGCTCTATCTCACCATCGGCATGACGTTCGTCGCGCTCTATACTTTCTTGGGCCTGGCTGTGCCCAACGCCTTTTCCGGCATGACCATCGCCGACACGCCGACCTTTGGCGACACCATGGTCTATTTCAGCTTCGGCACGCTGACGACGGTCGGCGCGGGCGATATCGCGGCCGTGCATCCGATTGCGCGCAGCCTCACCATTATCGAGGCGATGATCGGGCAGCTCTATCCGGCAACGCTGCTGGCGCGGCTGGTGACGCTGGAGATCGAAGGCGAGAAGCGCTGAGCCGGCGCAAGCCGTCACTCGACCCTGGTCCAGGTCTGGGTCCGGCCAAGAATTGGAAGGCCGACATAGCCGCGCACGTTGAGCTCGTTGCCGTCGGGGCTAAGCCGCATTTTGGCGTGGTAGATGTCGCCGGTCTCCGGATCGAGAATGGTGCCGTCTTCGTAGTCGAGCCCCGATTGCTTCATGCCTTCGATGAAGGTGAGGCCGAGGACCGGCTGGTTGAGCTTGTCGCCGGGACATTTGGTGCAGACCGGATTGGGGTCGTCGCCAGGATCGAGGAACAGCTTCGACAGCCGGCCGATATAGACGCCGTCCTGCTCGCTGATGGTGACGAGCGCGCCGACCTTGCCGTGCTCATCGACCTGCTTCCAGATGCCGGTTGCGCTCGGCAGGCTCGCGGCAGGCTCGCTGATGACAAGCGCACAAGCGGCGAGGCTGAGCACCAGCCCCAACTCGCGCCATTGATCGATCCACAGGCTCATGCTCGCGATTCTGATGCCAATTTGGGCTTTGTTGTGATCTGGACTTTGTCTTGACGCGCAATCTTGTCCGAAAAGTCAGCAACTTTTCGGGATTATGCTCTAGCGCGGCTAAGCGTCGCGAATTTGACAGGCTCTCACAGCTTCGCAGCCATCTCGGCGAGCTTGGCGACCGTGTTCATGTTGCGCGCGGTGCCGGATTTGGCGGCGGGAATTTTCAGTTTCGACGTGCCCATGCCGGTCGCGTAGTGGACGTAGATCTCGCGCGTGCCCAACCGCATCTCTTCGCCGTTCACCCCTGTCGCGTGATCGAGCGCATCGCGCGGCGGCGGCTCGTCGAGGAAGATCGTGTAGGTGTAATTCGGGGCGGCTATGCGGAAACGGGTTGGCCTTGAGGACAGCCTGCATTTCTGACGCGGTGCGCACTACGACACCGACCGGCTTCCCCGCATAATCGCGCAGACGTTTCTCGAGTTCCGCCTTCACCTTCGCGGGCGCGGCCTTGCTGACAAAGACGACATTGCCGCTGGCGATATAGGTCTCGACGCTTGTGAAGCCGGCATCGACCATCGATGCACATGGCCTTCAGGTCGGCCATCGGCAGCTTGCCGGTGCCGCCGACATTCACCGCGCGGAGCAAGGCAATGTAGGTGGTCATGGTGGGAAGTTTATCACGCGACTTCGCATCGAGAGAAAGTGGCGCGCCCGAAGAGATTCGAACTCCTGACCCCCAGATTCGTAGTCTGGTGCTCTATCCAGCTGAGCTACGGGCGCCTCTGACCTTTCGATGAAGGCGAGCTTGAGCTAACGCGATCAGCGTTAAGGAAGCGAGGCAGGCTCGCATGATCAAGCAAGCCCTACCTAATCGGTCGAAAGCGCAAAGGCAAGGCTGACCGGGCTGAAACCGGCCCGGCCGCTGCCTAGAATTGCCCCGGAAGCCTAGACTTTGCTGGCGAGGAAGCCGTAGAGCCAGCCCATGCCTGCGCCCCAGCCGGCAAGAATTAGCAGCACCGAACCGATCAGTTTGATGTCCCCGCCGAAAAATAGCGGAAACCGCCCGGTGATCAGCGGCACGAGAATGAACACGCCCAAAATCGCCGTCGCGACGATGCCGTAGATCAGCCCCTGGACGGGGAGGCTTCCGCCCGGGATCTTGGCCAGGAGCAGAACGAACAGAACGCCCCAAAGCCCGCCCCAAAACATGTCGCTCACGATCTGCGGCACGCCGGTGACCGCCGAGGGCTCCATCGACCAGGGCACGCGGGGAAAAAGCCCCATCGCGTGCAAAATGTAATTGATGATCTCATGCACGGTGACGACGGCGATCGCGCCTGCGACGAAGCCGAGCGCAAGATTCTTCAGTGAAATGTCCATGGTCCGATCCCCCGTTTATCCTAACCAGTTCTCCCTCCAGAGATATGTCAGGCGCTCTTGCGGCGGCCACGCTCGATGCTGACCACGACATCGGGAATGGTGACGCGGAAGGTCGCGCCGCCGTCGTTCCTGACAAGCGCGATCTGGCCGCCATGGGCCTCGACCAGCTCGGCGGCAATGGCGAGGCCGAGCCCGGTTCCGCCTTTGCGCGCCACGCTTTGAAACGCCTTGAAGAGATGCGCCCTCGCCCGCTCCGGCACGCCGGGTCCGGTGTCGCTGACTTCGACAGTGATGACGGAGCCCTCGCGGCGCGCGAGCACCATGATCTCGCCGCAGCCGCTGCCGCCGTCCTCGCTGTCCAGCGCCTGCAGCGCATTGCGGGCCAAATTGGTCAGCACGCGATAGAGCTGGTCGCGATCGGCATCGATCTCGAGCTCGGGATCGACGTCGAGATTCCAGGCGATCAGATTCGGGCGCGGCAGCCCCAGACTGTCGCCGACCTCGCCGACAAGGGGACGAAGCGGGAAGCGCTGGCGGTTCGGCGGCATCTCCTGGGCCTGACCGTAATCGAGGGTGCGCGCGCAGAGCCTGATGGCGCGGTCGAGCGAAGCGAGCAATTTCGGCACCAGCGCCTGCACGCGGGGATCGTTGACGGTGCCCAGGCGATCGGAGAGCAGCTGCGCGCTCGATAAGATATTGCGCAAGTCATGGCTGATCTTGCTCACGGCGAGACCGAGGGCTGCGAGCCGGCTCTTTTGCGACAGCGTGCCGGCAAGCTCGGTCTGCATGGCGGAGAGCTCGCGCTCCGCGGTGCCGATCTCGTCGCGCCGGCCCGATGGGGCGATGATGCGGGTGGGATCCTCGGGGCGCTCGCTGAAGCGGACGATGTTCCAGGTGAGCTTGGTCATCGGCTTCACCAGCAGCGCATCGAGCGATAGATAGACCAGCGCCGCGGTGATGACCGAGATCAGAATCGAGAGACCGAGAATATCGAGGCCGTAGCCGATCATCGCCGTCTTCAGCGGCGCCTCGCTCATCACCACCTCGATAAATTCGTCTTTCTCCATGCCAGGCTCGCCGACGACACGAATAGCGCGATCATCGGGCGCCACATAAACCATCAGCGCATCGGCGATGAGCGTCAGCCACGACGCATTGCGGAGATCGTAATGGGCGTCGATCTCAGCCGGCATATCCATCTCGATGATCAGCTGGCGCTGGTCGGCGCGCTTGACCGCGATGGCCATGACCTTGGCCCGCTCTAAGAGCTCGTCGCGAAGCGCTTTGGGAAGTTGGCCGCCGGGGGCGGCATCGGCGGCGAGCGAAGCGATTTTGGCCGCCTCCAGCCTCTCCATCAGCCATTGGCGGCGAAAGTTGGAGACCGACGGCACGAAGACGAAGATTTCGGCAACCATAACGAAGAGAATGGTGAGCAGGAGCAGCTTGGCCGACAAGCCGGGCTCATATCGCGGCCGCGCGCTGCGGGCTATTTCAGTCTTGCTCTGTTGGTCTTCGTTCAACGACTTTTTCTCGCTATCGGCGGCCTAAATCCGCCGAATGCGTTAGCCGAACCGGCGGAGGAAGCCAATGATGCTACGAAGCCAGCCCTTCGTCAAAGTCGGTTGATAATAGGCGTAAGCAACACGTTTAGAGAGCTCCGACAGGGTCGGATAGGGGAAAATGATGGTGGTGAGGTCGCCGATCTTCATCTCTTTCTGCATGGCCATGGCCCAGAGCTGAACCATCTCGCCGGCTTCCGCGCCGACGATGGTGCAGCCGAGAATTGTGCCGTTTTTCTTGGTGATGGCCTTGATGAAGCCTTCGGTCTCGCGCTCGGCTTGGGCCCTGTCGTTATCCGCGAAGGGGAACCGCATGATGCGGATCCTGCGATATTTCTTCCTTGCCTCGGCCTCGGTCAGGCCGATCTGGGCGAGCTCCGGCTCGGTATAGGTCACGCGCGGAATGTTCGCCGTGCTCGCCTTCGGGCGGAGGCGGAACAGAGCGTTCCGGATCACGATACCGGCGTGATAGTTGGCGAGGTGGGTGAATTGCGGGCCGCCAATGACGTCGCCGATGGCGTAAATTTTCGAGTTCGAGGTCACGAGGTGCGAATTCACCTTGATGCCCTTGTCGTCGTATTTGACTCCGGCGCGCTCGAGGCTGAGCGTCTTGACGGTCGGCTTCCGTCCCGTCGCGATCAGGAGATGACTTCCCTTGATGATGTCGGTCTCGCCGTCCTTGCCAAGATAGACAGCAACTCCCTGCACGGACCGCTCGACCCGCTCGACGCGCGCGCCCGGATGAAACAGGACGCCCGATTTGGTCAGCCGATCTATCACGACGCGCGCCGCTTCCTCATCCTCGCGGCCGAGAATGGCGGCCGCCTCGATGACGGTCACATGAGAGCCGAGCATGCGATAGGCTTGCGCAAGCTCGATGCCGATCGGACCGCCGCCGACGATGATCAGGTGCTGAATGCGATCGGCGACATCGAAGATGGTCTCGTTGGTGAAATACGGCACCTCGTTCACGCCGGGGATCGGCGGGATGATCGGGGAAGAGCCCGTCGCCACGACGAAGCGCCTGGCGCGGATCAGCACACGTCCTGCCTCCACCGTGTTCTTGTCGAGGAAGTTCGCGGTCGCGTGGATCACGCGGACGCCGAGCCCGGTAAAGCGCTCCGCGGAATCGTTCGGCGCGATGGCGGCGATGACGCCGTGAACGTGATCGTGAACCTTGCGGTAGTCGATCTGCGCCTCGATGACGTCGATGCCGAAATCGATCGCGTTCCGCACCGCCTCCGCGCGCTTGCCTGCCGCGAGTAGCGCCTTGGAGGGGACGCAGCCATAGTTCAAGCAATCGCCGCCCATCTTGCCCTTCTCGATGAGCACGACAGGCACGCCGAATTGCGCCGCAGCCGCAGCCACGGAGAGGCCGCCCGAGCCCGCGCCGATGACGCAGAGATCGGGTTTCAGCACCTCTTCCATTCTCGATCTCCCCCTCCTCCGCCCGGCTCCCAACTCAAGAGGCGCGGCGGAGCCGTTTGATCAGAAGCGGGATCAGGGCCGCGAGGCCCAAGGCTACCAGTCCCGCGATCAATTCCGGCGTCAGCAACGCTTTCGGGTCAAGCACGAACGGACATGACTCTTGGCCATTCGATCCCATTTTGGCAAGGCAGGATTGATGCGCCGCCTGCTGAGCGTCCACCAAACTATCGAGACCTCTTCCGGCTATAGAATAGGCAAAAGTTCCCGGGATGATGCCGATGATTGTGGCGAGGGCATAGGTGGTGAGGCTCACGCCAAGCAACGCTGGCGCGAGATTGACCAGCCAAAATGGAAAGGCCGGGACGAGCCTGAGGAAGAGGAGATAGCTGAAAGCGTCTTCCTGGAAGCCTTTGCGCAAGCGTTCGAGCCAAGGCGCCGCCTTGCCGGCAAGCGCCTCGCCCAAGGTGCTGCGGGCGACGAGAAAGACGATGATAGCGCCTGTCGTGGCGGCAGTAATCGCGGCGATGCCGCCCCAGAGCCAGCCGAACAGGAAGCCGCCGGCGATGGTCATGACCGCGCCGCCGGGGAGCGACAGAGCGACGATGACGATATAGAGGCCGATATAGGCGAGGACGCTCAGGACGGGGTATTCAGCGATCAGGGCAGAAAGCTGCCCTCGCCTGTCGGCGAGTTCTTCTAAGGTGAGGTAGCGCTGCCACCCCATGGCGAAAACGAAGGCACAAGCGCCGACCAGCAGGAGGAGCGGCCAAAATCGCTTCAACCAGGCGCCAGCTGGCTCGCGTGGGATATTTGGGTCATTGGCCCGGCCTGCCCCGAAAGTTGCTCGTCTAGTCATAGGCGAAGCCGTGGGCCTGGGAAAATGGTCTCTCGCGCCTTCGTGATCGCGCGTCAGGCGCCATATTGACGCTTCCAGATGGCCAAGCAGACCAAGGGCTGCTGGATTGACTTGGGCGCCCAGCCCCCCTATAAGCGCCAAACTCTGCCAATTTTTGGAGAAGCGGCGTGAAACGCACCTATCAGCCATCGAGGCTCGTCCGCAAGCGGCGCCACGGATTTCGTGAGCGCATGTCGACCCCGGGCGGCCGGAAAGTGCTGGCGAGGCGGCGAGCCAAAGGGCGCAAGCGTCTTTCGGCTTGAGGCCTAACCTTCCCCTGCCCCGGTGACGGCAATCGGACGCCTAAAGACCCGCAAAGAATTTCTTTATGTCAGGGATGGCGCACGTTTTGTGACGCCCGGCCTCGTGCTGCAAGCACGCGCCCGGCCAGCACCGGAGGCAATCGAGCCAACCTCCCGGTTCGGCTTTACCGCCAGCCGGACCATCGGCGGGGCGGTCAAACGCAACCGGGCGCGGCGGCGCTTGAAGGAGGCGGTGCGGCTCGCAGGCCCAACAAGCGCGGTCGAAGGCTATGATTATGTCTTGATCGCGAGGGAAGGCACGCTACAACGGCGCTTCACCGAGCTCGTCAGAGACCTCGAGCGCGCGCTAACCAAGGTGCACGAACCGAAAAGGCCAAGACCGTCCTGACGGACAGAAGTCACTCTCCGAAATCGCCCTACGCTCGCTAGAGCTCGCGGCGCCTCAAGCGAAAAGCGTCATTCAAGCAAAGAAGCGACATGGACGAGAATAACCGCAATTTCCTCCTCGCGATCGTGTTGTCGATTGCCGTGCTGTTCGTCTGGCAGCTGTTCTTCGGGCTGCCGAAGCATCAGCAACAGCAGGAAGCGCAAACGCAGCAAGCGGAGCCGACGATCCAATCGGCCCCGCCTCAGCCCGGCGCTACACCCTCGCCCACGCTCCCCAGCACGGAACAGCAACAAGCGCAGACACGCGATCAGGCGCTCGCCGCAAGTCCGCGGATCGCGATCGATACGCCAAGCCTCAAAGGCTCCATCGCGCTCAAGGGCGGACGCATCGACGATCTCGTGCTGATGAAATATCGGGAGACGGTCGAGCCCAATAGCGCCAATGTCGTGCTCCTCACACCGCAAGGCACCGAACATCCCTATTACGCCGATTATGGCTGGGTCGGCGCGGCGAAGGATTTGAATCTTCCGAATGCCGATAGCGTTTGGACGGCGCAGGGCCAGGGTCCGCTCACCGCGCAATCGCCGGTGACGCTTACCTACGATAACGGCAAGGGACTGCTCTTCACCCGCACCATCACCGTCGACGAGAGCTACATGTTCACGATCGCGGACAGCGTTGCCAACAAGGGCAGCGATACGGTCTCCATCGCTCCCTATGGGCTCGTGCTGCGCGAGGAGCTACCGGCCACGACGAGCTATTACATTTTGCATGAAGGCCTGATCGGCGTGTTCGATCAGGGCTACGAGCCGCTGACCTATAAAGCGGCGATGGAGCTCAACGGCGTACCGATGAGTTTCACGAGCAAGATGGGATGGCTCGGCATTGCCGACAAATATTGGGCGACCGTGCTGGTGCCCCCGCAAGACCAAGACTTCAAGGCGCAGTTCAACGGCGCGACAGTCGGCCAAGAGGGTCATTTCCGCGCCGACTTCGTCATGACGCCGCGCGATCTTGCGCCAGGAGCGACGACCGAGACCAAGAATCTGCTGTTCGCCGGCGCCAAAGAAGTCAATCTCGTCGACATCTATGGCGAGAAATACAGCATCCCGAAATTCGATCTGCTGATCGATTGGGGCTGGTTCTATTTCCTGACCAAGCCGATGTTTTACGCGCTCGACTTCTTCTACAAGCTGGTCGGCAATTTCGGCCTCGCCATTCTCATCGTGACGCTCTGCATCAAGATCATTTTGTTCCCGCTGGCGAACAAATCCTACGTGTCGATGAGCAAGATGAAGCTGCTGGGGCCCGAGATGCAGCGCATCAAGGAACGCTTTGCCGACGACAAGATGCGTCAGCAGCAGGCGATGATGGAGCTGTACAAGAAGGAGAAGGTGAACCCGGCTTCAGGCTGCTTGCCGATCCTGGTGCAGATTCCGATCTTCTTCGCGCTCTACAAGGTGCTGTTCGTCACCATCGAGATGCGGCACGCGCCGTTCTATGGCTGGATCAAAGATCTGTCGGCGCCCGACCCGACCAATATCTTCAACCTGTTTGGACTGCTGCCGTTCGACCCTTCTCATGTTCCCGTGATCGGGCATTTCCTCCTGATCGGCATTTGGCCGCTGATCATGGGCGTCACCATGTGGGTGCAGATGAAGCTGAACCCTGCGCCGCCCGATCCCGTGCAGCAGAAGATGTTCGCCTGGATGCCGGTGTTCTTCACCTTCCTGCTCGCCGGCTTCCCGGCGGGGCTGGTGATCTACTGGGCTTGGAACAACACGCTGTCGGTGATCCAGCAATCGGTGATCATGGCGCGGCAAGGCGTGGAAATTCCGCTGATGGAGAATCTCGGCATCAAAAAGATCACGAAAGGCGCCAAGGGTGAGAAGCGCACGAAGGGCGCCCCGAAGAGTGACAAGGGCGGATCCGGGGCCAAGAAAGATGCGGCGGAAGCGGACGAGACTGAAAACGCCGACATCGATGACAAAAGCTAGTGCTTGGCCGCTTGCGGTCAACTGACCCCGGTGGCTAGTGGATCGCCGGGTCGAGTTCGGCGATGACAATGGAAAGCCCAGAATTCACACCTGCTGACCTCGCTCGCGGCGAGGCGCTGTTCAAAGGCGCCGTGCACGCTTCGTCAAAGGCGTGGTCAAGATCGCCGACCTGCCGCACGACGGCATTCCGGAGATCGCCTTCGCCGGACGCTCCAATGTCGGCAAATCGAGCCTGATCAACGCGCTGACGGGACGCACCAGTTTGGCGCGTGTCTCGGTGACGCCCGGGCGCACGCGCGAGCTCAATTTCTTCACCCTCGGCAAGGACCACGCGCTCTATCTCGTCGACATGCCGGGCTACGGCTATGCGAAGGCCTCAAAAGTCGCGGTCAGAGGTTGGACCAGGCTGATCGGCGATTATCTGAAGGGGCGTCGCGAGTTGAAGCGGGTGTTTCTGCTGATCGACGCGCGACATGGGATCAAGCCTAACGACCGTGAAACCATGACGCTGCTCGATGAGGCGGCGGTCTCCTACCAGGCCGTGCTGACCAAGGCCGACAAGCCAAAAGCCTCGGAGCTAGAAGCGGTTATTGCCAAAGTGAGGGCCGAGCTCGCCAAGCGGCCGGCGGCTTTTCCACAGGTAATTGTGACCTCGTCGCGGATGGGGGACGGCATCCCGGAACTCCGTGCTGCCGTGGCTGAGTTGGCAAACCCGATTGTGCCTTGAGCCGATGCGCCGCTATAAGCACTACGGTGAGCAAGACCAAACCTAAAGCCGCCCCCGCCCGGTCCAAGCCGAGCGCCGCTGGGCCTGGACTGAAGCCTCCCTCCGGCCCGGGCGAGGTGTTGTCGGCTGTGCACGCCAACGCCAAGATTCTCTCCGAGGCGCTGCCCTATATGCAGCGCTACGACCGGCAGACGGTGGTGGTGAAATTCGGCGGTCACGCCATGGGCGATGCCGAACTCGCTGCCAATTTCGCCCGTGACATCGTGCTGCTGAAGCAGGCCGGGGTGAATCCTGTCGTGGTGCATGGCGGCGGTCCGCAGATCGGCTCACTGCTGGAGCGGCTCAATATCCGCTCCGAGTTCAAAGGCGGCTTGCGCGTCACCGACCGGGAGACCGTCGACGTGGTCGAGATGGTGCTGGCCGGCTCGGTCAATAAGGAGATCGTGACCGCGATCAATGCGCAAGGCGGCAAGGCGGTCGGCATCTCGGGCAAGGACGCCAATCTGATGCGGGCGCGGAAGATCGAGCGGCGTTGGAAAGATCCGGATTCCAATATCGAGGAGATTCTCGATCTCGGTTTCGTGGGCGAGCCCATCGCCGTCGATCCGCATATTATCGACGTGATCGTTCAGTCGGATTTGATCCCGGTGGTGGCGCCGATCGGCGTGTCAATGAGCGGGGAGACGCTCAACATCAACGCCGACACGTTCGCGGCGGCACTGGCCACAGCGATGAAGGCGAAGCGGCTCTTGCTGCTGACGGACGTCGAAGGCGTGCTCGACAAGAACGGTCAGTTGATCAAGTCGCTGACGACATCGGAGGCGCAGAGCCTGATCGAGGACGGCACGATTTCCGGCGGCATGATTCCCAAGATCGAAGGCTGTCTCGATGTCATCGCGGAAGGCGTGGAGGCCGTGGTGATCATCAACGGCAAAGTCCCGCATGCCGTGCTGCTCGAGCTCTTCACCGAGCATGGCGCCGGCACCTTGATCGAGCGCCGCAGGCCGAGGGACAGCAAGCGGGGTCCTTCATGATCAGGAAGCTCAACCGCCCCGACGGCTTCGATCATGTCGAGGCCTGGATCTTCGATCTCGACAACACGCTCTATCCGGCGGATTGCAATCTGTTCGCCGAGATCGATCAGCGCATGGGCGCGTTCATCTCCGAGCGCTTCAACATGTCAATCGAGGCGGCGCAGCGCTTGCGCAAGACCTATTACTATCAATATGGCACGACGCTCGCCGGGCTGATGCGGCTGCACGATGTCTGTCCCAACAGCTTTCTCGATTATGTGCACGACATCGATTTGAGCGTGGTGGCGCCGTCGCCAGAGCTTCGTGAGGCGCTCACCTCGTTGCCGGGACGGAAATTCATCTTCACCAATGGCTCGCGCAAGCATGCCGAGGCCATCACGGGGCGGCTCGGGCTCGCCGGCTGCTTCGAGGAGATCTTCGATATTCACGCGGCGGATTTCATCCCCAAGCCCGACGTTGCGACCTATGAGAGCTTCGTCCGCGCGCACGGCGTGAGCGCCGCGCGCCGCCGCCATGTTCGACGATTTGCCGCAAAATCTGAAGCCCGCGCACCGCCTCGGCATGACCACGGTGCTGGTCGCTTCAGGCACGACGGAGCATCCCGAGCATCAGGCCTTACAAGGCTGGCGCGAGCTGCCCGAGCACATCCATCACGCCACGGATGCGCTGCCGCCGTTCCTCGCCGAAATCGGAGCCCGGCTGCAAGACGAAGCCGATCGATCGCGCGAGTTGCCTCTTGCTGCCCAGTTCTGCCTCACCTAACGGACCCTTCCAAATGAGCCACGAGCATCTCAAGAGTTTCATCGACAGCGCCTTCGAGCATGCGAGCGAGATCACGCCGAAGACCAAGGGCGTGGTGCGCGACGCGGTCGACGAAACGCTTGGCCTGCTCGATAAGGGCGAAGTTCGCGTCGCCGAGAAGATCGGCGGCAGCTGGACCGTGCATCAATGGCTGAAGAAGGCGATCCTGCTGTCCTTCCGCTTGAACGAGCCAAGCCGGATCGACGGCGGTCCGGGCGGCGGCGCCTGGTGGGACAAGGTCCCGACCAAGTTCGTCGATTGGAAGGCGAAGGATTTCCGCGAGGCCGGCTTCCGCGCGGTGCCGGGATCGGTGGTGCGGCATTCGGCTTTTATTGCGCCCGGCGTCGTGCTGATGCCGTCCTTCGTCAATCTCGGCGCCTATGTCGATACCGGAACCATGGTCGATACTTGGGCCACGGTCGGGTCTTGCGCGCAGATCGGCAAGAACGTGCATCTTTCCGGCGGCGCCGGCATCGGCGGGGTGCTCGAGCCGTTGCAGGCCAATCCGGTGATCATCGAGGATAATTGCTTCATCGGCGCCCGCGCCGAAGTCGCCGAAGGCGTCATCGTGGGCGAAGGCTCGGTGCTGTCGATGGGCGTCTATCTCGGCCAGTCGACCAAGATCGTGAACCGCATCACGGGCGAGGTGCTTTACGGCCGCGTGCCGCCCTATTCCGTCGTGGTCTCGGGCACCATGCCCGGCAAACTCCTGCCTGATGGATCGCCCGGGCCATCGCTCTATTGCGCCGTCATCGTCAAGACGGTGGACGAGCGCACCCGCGCCAAGACGTCGATCAACGAGCTGCTTAGGGATTAGAGCAGCAGCGGGATCGATGGATTGGACGCAGCTCCTGTTCGGCTTCAAGGGCCGCATCACGCGGCTCTATTGGTGGGTCACGAGCCTCGTCGTCGGGACCGTGGCCGGCATGCTCACCTCAAGCCTCGAGTTTTGGGCGAAGCAGGTCGGGAGCGGCATGATCAATCCCGATACGCAGGAGTTCGAGCCAGTCGGGCCGTTCGCCATCGGCGCTCGGCGGCGATCGTCATCCTCAATATGTGGATCAATCTTGCGCGTCAGCGTGAAGCGTCTGCATGATCGCGACCGCACGGGCTGGTGGATTGCGGTGGTGTACCTTGCCATCATCGTCGCTGTCGTCCTCGGCGTGGCGACGCTCATGCAGCCGGAGGGGCAAAGAGAGCCTTTGAACGCTATCGCTGTCAGCGCCGTCTTCGCGGTCCTCTGTCTCATGATCTGGATGTTCATCGAGATCGGGTTCCTCAAAGGCACGCAAGGACCCAACCGCTTCGGGCCAGATCCACTCGGCGCGCCGCAGGCCGACGCTGCGCTCTAGGGGCTTCAATGGGTCTCGTCCGACTTCTCACCTCACTAGACGGGCGCATCAGCCGTTCCATGTACTGGCTCGCGGCGGTCATCATCACCGTGGCAAGCTTCGCGGGCACGCTGCTTGCCGTGGCGATATTCGGTATATCTCAGACAAGCGTCGTGCTGACAGTGCTGCTCGGGCTCGCGCTGTTCTATCCAACCTATGCGGCGATGGCGAAGCGCTTCCAGGATCGGGGCAAGCCGGGCCGCACTGCCCTCTATGGCCTCGTGCCCATTTATGCCATCAATCTCATGCTGACTTTCGGGATCATCCCAATCGGTGAGCCGGGACTGCTCCCTCGTCTCTGCGACGCGGCCATCGTCGGCTTGAGTTTTTGGCTCCTGATCGAACTCGGAATGCTGAGAGGCACGCAAGGCCCGAACCGCTTCGGTCCCGATCCGCTCGGCGCGACCAAGGCCGACGCTGCGCTCTAGCCTAGACCAGCGCCAGCAGCGTAAGCTCGGACCGAACGACGGGGGAGAGAACCATGGGACTGGCACAGACGCTGTTCGGATTTCGCGGCCGCATCCCCCGCCGCACCTGGTGGATTTGGACGCTGGTGCTCTCCGTGGTGATGATGGGAGCGTTCGCCGCCGTCCTCATCCATGTCGGCAAAGACAATTTCGAGAATATCGTCGCCTTCGATCTTGTCGAGCCGCAGCTTGCAGCGTGTTTCTCGCGCTTTCGGCCTTCGTCAGCTGGATCGGCATCGCACTCGGCGCCAAGCGCTTGCACGATCGCGACATTCAGCGGATTCTGGGTGGTCATTCCGGCGCTCATCACCATCGCCATCATCGTTTTGCAGAATACGGGGCATGGCGGCACGTTCGAGCATCCGAGCATACCCGTGCATGTGCTGACGCTCGCCAGCATGGGCTTCAATCTCTGGCTCCTGGTGCAATGCGGCTTCTTGAAAGGCACGCAAGGGCCCAACCGCTTCGGACCTGACCCGCTCGCAGTCTAGGGCGGACCAAGGCTTCTAGGGCTGTCGGATGGTCCGTGGATAAGCCGAATCGAGGCCCAGTTCGGGCTTCGCACAACCGGCCTTCCGCTCTAAAAAGGCCTGTCGGCCGGTTGAAGGCCATAAAGGGAGGGGTAGCGATGGATTTCAATTATCTCTTTACGTCGTTCGACGGGCGCATCAACCGGGCGAAGTGGTGGGCCGGGGTTGTCATCATCGCGGTTATCAATATCGTCGTCAGCCTGATTGTGTTTCAGCTTTTCGGCTTGGGATTTTTCGGCCGATTGCTGAGCTTCATCGTCGCCCTCGCCCTGTTCTACCCATCGTACGCTGTCTGCGCTAAGCGGTTTCAAGACCGCGACAAGCCGGCGAAGTTTGCCCTGTACGGACTGGCCGCAACGTTGGTCGTAAGTCTCCTACAAGCGCTTGGCCTTACCGGTACGCCCGAGGAACCGAATGCCATCGCGTGGCTCTGCTCGGTCGTCAGTCTTGGCGTCGGACTTTGGTTCCTTGTCGACCTCGGCATCCTGAAGGGCACGACGGGCTCCAATCGTTATGGACCCGACCCGCTCGCCGGACAGTAACGCCGTCGGCTATATGGCAATGCAGCACTCGTTTCGGTCACAAGTTCTCATCAACGCTCTCAAAGTGGGGAACGGGCCGTGACGAGGAGTGAAGAGCGCGCCATCGAGCTTGCCCGCGCGCTGATCCGTTGCCGCAGCGTGACGCCGGAGGATGCCGGCGCCATCGAGCTGCTCGACGTGGTGCTGGCCAAGGCCGGCGCGCATTGCCACAGGCTCACTTTCTCCGATACCGACACGCCGAAGATCGAGAATCTTTACGCGCGGATCGGCGACGGCGAGCCGCATTTCTGTTTCGCCGGGCATACCGACGTGGTGCCGCCGGGCGATGAGAGCCTCTGGCACCACCCGCCCTTCGGCGCCGAAATCGTCGACGGCATTCTGTACGGACGCGGCGCGTCGGACATGAAGGGCGCGATCGCGGCGTTTGTCGCGGCGGCGCTCGATTTCGTCGCGGCCAAGGGCAACGATTTCGAAGGCTCGATCAGCTTTCTGATCACCGGTGACGAGGAAGGACCGGCGATCAACGGCACGCGGAAAGTCTTGGACTGGATGCGCGCCAAAAACGAGATTCCGGATCATTGCATCGTCGGCGAGCCGACCAACGCGACGAAGCTCGGCGAGACCATCAAGATCGGCAGGCGCGGCAGTCTGAACGGCAGACTCAATGTGACAGGCGTGCAGGGGCATGTCGCCTACCCCCATCTCGCCGCCAATCCGGTGAAGGGCCTGATCCGGGTGCTCGACCGCTTCTATGACGAGCCGCTTGACCACGGCACCGCGCATTTCTCGCCGTCGAATCTCGAAGTCACCAGCATCGATGTCGGCAACGAGGCGGTGAATGTCATTCCGGCCAAGGCCGAGGCCCGCTTCAATATTCGCTTCAACGACCGTCACGAGGCGAAGACGCTCGAGACGTTGCTGCGGCAGAAGACGGCGCAGGCCCTGGAGGGATCCAATCTCGGTTTCACCCTCCTGTTCGAGCCGCCGAGCCAAGCCTTCATCACGACACCTGGACCGCTCGATGCGCTGCTCAGCGAGGCGGTGCGCGACGTGACGGGGCTGATGCCATCGCTCTCCACCGATGGCGGCACGTCGGACGCGCGTTTCATCAAGGATCTCTGCCCGGTGGTGGAGTTCGGGCTGCTCACGGCCTCGATCCACAAGATCGATGAGAATGTCGCGATCGCCGATCTGACCCGGCTCACGGCCATCTACCACCATTTCCTCGAGCTCTATTTCGCCAATTTCTCGGCCGCGTAGCATGGCGGATACCCGTCCCATCGGCGTGTTTGATTCCGGCATGGGCGGATTGACCGTGCTCCGCGCGCTTGATGGAGCTTCTGCCGGCGGAACGGTTCATCTATCTCGGCGATACGGCGCGGCTTCCTTACGGCACCAAGAGCGCGGAGACGGTCGAGGCCTATGCCTTGCAAGCCACCAGGCTCCTGATCGAGGCGGGGGTGAAGATGGTGGTGATCGCCTGCAACACGGCGTCGGCCGTCGCGCTCGTTCCGCTCAAGAGTCAATTGGCGCCGGTGCCGGTGATCGGGGTGATCGAGCCCGGCGCGCGCGCCGGCATCGCGGCGACGCGGAATAAGCGGATCGCCGTGATCGCCACCGAGAGCACGGTGAAAGGCGGCGCCTATCTCAAGGCCATCCAAGCCATCGACGCGAATGTCGAAGTCGTGCAGCGGCCCGCGCAAGTTTTTGTCGCGCTGGCCGAAGAAGGCTGGACGGAATCGGCGGTCACGGTCGCGGCGGCCCGCGCCTATCTCGCTCCGTTATTCGAGCAAGAGCCCGCACCGGACACGCTGGTGCTTGGCTGCACGCATTTTCCCGTGCTGGTGACATCCATACGCGAGGCGGTCGGCGACAGGATCAGAATCGTGGATTCCGCGGCGACGACGGCAGCGACGGTCGCGGAGGCGCTTGCCACTGCGGGCCTCGTGAATGCGGGTCACGACAAAGGCGGAGCGCGCTTTCTCGCCACGGATTCGCCAGAGCGCTTCGCGCGGGTCGGCGAGATCTTTCTCGGGCGGAAGATCTTGGTCACAGACGTCGAGCTGATCGACCTTCGCCCTTCTGCCTCTACCGCATAATCTTGTCCGAAAAGTCTGCAACTTTTCGGGATCATGCTCTAGCTGGAAGGCGGCGGCGGGTCAGCGTCGGGCAACGCGGTGACTTGCGTCGGGTCGGGCGGCATTTTCGCCGGCGCCGTCGCGTCGGCGGCAGTGGTCACGTCGCGGAGCAAGCCATTCAGCCATGTCTTGCCGAGAAGGATGAAGACAAGGCCCGCATAGAGAACCGTGCCCGAGACAAGGAGGATGGCGAGCAATGTCTCCTCGCGGAAGAACGGCAGCTTCGCGACGACGCCGGCAAACGCAGACTGGCCGCCGAAGAGTCCTAGCGCCAGCAGAACGCCGGCGACGACGAGCATCGTCACAGGCTTGCCGATCGCAGCGCCAGAAACGATGAAGCCTTGGCGGCGCGCGAACCAGGCGAGCAGACTCAAATTGAGCCAAGCGCCGACGCTTGTTGCCAGCGCCAGCCCGACTTGGGCGAGAGGGCCCATCAGCAAGACTTTCAGCAGGATGTTGACGCTGGCTGCGAGCAGCGCTGCCTTGACCGGGGTTGCGGTATCGCCGCGCGCATAGAAGGGCGCGGTGAAGCTCCGCAGCAGCACAAAGGGAAGCAGCCCCACCGAATAGGCGGCGAGCGTGGCGCCGGCCGCCGCAGCGTCGGCCACGGTGAAGGCGCCGCGGGCGAACAGCGCGCGCATGATCAGATCGGGGATGGCGATGGCGCCCGCCACACACGGGATGGTGAGCAGCAGCGCCAATTGAATGCCGCGGGCTTGCGCCGAGGCCGCGCCCTTCTCATCGCCGGCCGCGAGTCGCCGCGACATTTCGGGCAGCAGCACGGTACCGACGGCGATGCCGACCACGCCGATTGGAAGCTGGTTGATGCGATCGGCATAATAGAGCGCCGAGAGCGCGCCAGGCTGCAGCATCGAGCCGATCAACGTGTCGGCGAACAAAGCGAGCTGCACGCCGCCGGCGCCAATGATGGCCGGCCCCAGAGCCTTTAGAAATTTCCGCGTCGGCGCATCGAGGCGCGGCAGGCGGAGGCGTAAGCCAAAACCATTTCGCTCGGCATCGATGCCGACGAGAAAGACTTGAGCGAAGCCGGCGATGAGCACGCCCCAGGCGGCGGCATAGCCGGCACTCTGGAAGAACGGCGCGAGCAGCAGCGTCGCGATCAGCGACAGATTGAGCAGCACCGGAGCGCCCGCAGCCGCCGCGAATCGTTCATTGGCGTTGAGGGTGCCGGCGAGCAGAGTCTCCAGCGAGACAAGGACGAGGTAGGGAAAGGTGATGCGCGTGAGCGCCACCGCGAGATCGAAACGCACAGGATCGTCGACAAAGCCCGGCGCCAGGATGCTTACCACCTCGGGCGTGAACAGAAGCGCGAGCGCGAGCAGCACGAGATTGATGAGAATGAGCGCGGACGCAACGCGGTCGGCGAAGACTTTCGCCGCCTCGATCCCGGATTGTTGCAGGGTCCGCGCATAGGCCGGCACGAAGGCGGCGGCGAAAGCCCCCTCGGCGAAGATGGCGCGGAAATGGTTGGGCAGGCGGAAGGCGACAAAGAAGGCGTCAGCCATGGGTCCTGCGCCCAACACCGCCGCCATGACGACGTCGCGTGCGAAGCCGGAAAGCCTGGAAACAAGCGTCCAGCCGCCTACGGTCGCAATACGCCTGATCATTGTTGGGACGGCCCCCGAGCTTTACGTCGCGCCCTCGTAGCCCAGGGACCTGCTCAAGTCCATGATGGCCGACTGGGACCTGCCCCTAATTGCCTGCAGCCTTGAAATAGAGCGCTTCGGCCGGGAGCGAGCCATAGGTGAAGGGCTCTTGCTGGCCGCCGGTCTTGCTCCGCACGTCGTCGCGGACCTTGCGGAACAGCATGTTGATCTCAAGTCCCGGCTCGCTCAGATGGTCGAGCAGGGCTTGGGCGAAGGGACTGTTGGTGCCATCGCCGTCCTGCGCCACCTGGCCGTCCTTGGCTGAATAGGCGACGAGCACGCCACCCTCAGGCTCGACGCGGGCCAAACCCCTCCCCACGGAGCGCGTGGTGCTGTTGCTGGCCATCTTGGCGATGAACGGGTTCTCGCGGCAGGCATCGAGAATGACCATCCGCAATTTCTTCGCGCCTTCGACCTTGGACAGGATGCGTTCGAGCGGAATGGCCTCGTCGTCGACATGGGTCGAGGCGGAAAGCTCGGCGTCGATCGGAATCAGATAATTGGTGCCCGCGACCTCGATGCCGTGACCGGCATAATAGACCACCGCCCAATCATAGCCCGGAGCCTTGTCGCCGAAGCCCTTCAGCTCCGCGATCAGCGCGGTGAGCGTGAGATCATGTTTCTCGATCACGTCGAAGCCGAGATTGCGCAAGCTCGTCGCCACCGCGCGCGCGTCGGCATCGGCATTCTTCAACGCGCTGACAGCGGTATAGGCGCCATTGCCGATCACCAGCGCCACGCGCTTTTCGGGCTTCGGCAGATCCGCTACCGGCTCCGGCTTCGGGATCGGCTTCTCGACCTCGGTCGGTGTCGCGGAGGCCAATGCAGTGAGACGCTTCAGCGCCTCGTCCTTGGCTTTATTGTCGTAAAGCTGCTTGCTCTTGAGCGAGAGCGATTTGCGGTAGTCCGCGATCGCCTTGTCGCGATCGCCTTTCAACTCGTAGGCATGGCCGCGGTCGGAATAGGCGCCGGCAAGCTCGGGATCGATGGAAAGCGCCTTGTCGAAATCGGCGAGTGCGAGGTCGAGCATGCCTTTGCTGGTGTAAATCCACGCCCGCGTGTGGATGGTGTTCGGCTCTTTCGGATTGAGCGCGACAGCACGCTCGGCGTCGACCAGCGCCTTGTCCAGCTGCCCCAATTGCGCATAGGCCCAGGCCCTGCCGTTCAGCGCATTCGCATTGTCAGGCTTCAGCGCCAGAACCTTGTCGTACGTGGCGGCGGCGCCGCTATGGTCGCCTTTGTCGTCGAGCACCGCGCCGCGGTCGACCAGGATGTCGACATTGTCGGGAGAATTCTTCAGCGCCGCATCGAAATCGGCGAGGGCGCGATCGAGATCGCCCTTCTGCCAATAGGCCCAGCCGCGATTTTGCTGCGCGAAGGGATGGGCCGGCTCGAGCTTCAGCGCCTCGTCAAAATCGGCGATCGCCCTGTCGTACTCGCCGATCTTGACCAGCGAATAGCCGCGGCTGTTGAGGTCGCTGGCACTTTGCGGCTCGATCTTCAGGGCTTCACTGAAGGAGGCGGCCGCCTCCGCATGCTTGTCGCGCTGCGCCAGCACCCAGCCGCGATTGGAATAAGCCAGCGCATAGTCGGCTTTGAGCGTGATCGCCTTCTCGAAATCGGCGAGCGCATTATCGAGATCGCCGATCTCGGCATAGGAATGGCCGCGATCGTTATACGAGACGGCGTCGTCGGGGTTCCGCGCGATCGCCTTGTTGTAATCCATCAAGGCATGGACATGGTCGCCCTTGGCGGAATAGGCCCAGCCGCGATTGTAATTGGCGTATTGGTGATCTGGCTTCAGCTTCAGCGCCTGATCGAAATCGGTAATGGCGGCGTCGTACTGCTCCTTACGCGAATAGGAATAGCCGCGATTATTGTAGGCGCTTGCTTGCGGGTCGAGCTTGATGGATTGGGTATAGTCGGCGATGGCCTGGTCGTGATTGCCCTTAGCCTGATAGTCGTTGCCGCGATTGTAATAGGCGATGGCGAGATTGACCTTGGTCTCCTTGCCGCGGGAGATGATGGCGTTGCAGCCCTTAATGCTGCGATCCGTATCGGTCGAGGCGCAATCGTCCCAGTCCTTTTTGGCATCGGCGAATGCGGTGGTGGCGAACGCCATAAGGCCAAGGAACATTACGGCAAGGACTCGCATCGGACAGCCTCCCTCACATCGGCGGGATCAGTTTATCCTGTCAGGGCGTCGCCGCGAAGCGGGTCGAAATTCAATAATCCACCTTGACCAGATAGAGGCCGTGGGCGGGGGCGACAGGCCCACAAGCGTCCCGGGATTTGGCGGCAAGGGCTTGTTCGAGATCGTGTTTTGTCCATCTCCCCTCGCCCACCAGCTTCAGCGAGCCCACCATGGAGCGGACCTGATTGTGCAAAAAGGAGCGTGCCGAGGCCTCGACCCTGAGCACCTCACCATGGCGCGAGCAAGCCAGGCGATCCAGAGTCTTCATCGGCGTTTTGGCCTGGCATTCGGTCGAGCGGAAGGTGGTGAAGTCGTGATGACCGATCAGGCTTTGCGCGGCATCGTGCATGGCCTTGGCGTCGAGGGTGCGAAACACGCCCCAGGCCCGGTCGCGCTCGAGGGCTAGAGGCGGCCTGCGATCAATGATGCGATAGAGATAATGACGCGCTCTTGCCGAGAAGCGCGCATCGAAATCGTCCGGCACGCGTTCGCAAGCGAGCACGCTGATCGGATCGGGCCGTAGCTGCGCGTTCAGCGCGTCGCGGATTTTCTCGCCGTCCCAGTCCTTGGCGAGATCGAAATGGGCGACTTGAGCGACAGCATGCACGCCGGCATCGGTGCGCCCGGCACCGCGCGGGATATTGTCTTCGCCGGAGAACGCCTTGATGGCCTCGGTGAGCCGCCCCTGCACCGAGACGCCGACACCTTGCATCTGCCAACCGACGAAGGGCGTGCCGTCATATTCGAGGATGAGTTTGTAACGTGGCATGGCGATTCTAGGTGAGCACCGTGCCTTTGGGCACAGGCACGCCGCGCAAGAATTCCTCGGCGGTCATCGGGCGCTTGCCGGCGCGTTGGATTTCGGTGAGGCGTATGGCACCGTTGCCGCAGGCGATGGTGAGATTGTCGTCCAGCACCGTGCCTGGCGCGCCGCTTTGTTCGACAAGCGTCGCGCGCAAGACCTTGATGCGCTCCGGCTTGCCATTCAACTCGATCTCACACCAAGCGCCGGGGTGAGGCGAGAGACCGCGAATGCGGTCGTGCAACTGATGAGCGGGCGCGCGAAAATTGAGGCGGGCTTCGGCCGGCGTAATTTTCTCGGCGTAACTGCCATGCTCAGGCTGCTTGTGGCAGTTGAGTTTGCCTTGTTCGAGCGCATCGAGCGCCTCGATCATCAGCCTCGCGCCGAGCGAGGCCAGCCGGTCATGGAGCTCGCCAGCCGTCTCGTCGGGCTCAATCGGAATACGCTCCACAAGGCAGACGGGACCGGTATCGAGACCCTCCTCCATGCGCATGATGGAAACGCCGGTCTCAGCGTCACCGGCCATGATGGCGCGATTGATCGGGGCAGCGCCCCGCCAATCGGGAAGCAGCGAGGGATGCAAATTGAGGCAGCCGTGATTCGGGGCATCGAGGATCGGCTTCGGCAGGATCAGCCCATAGGCGACGACGATGGCGACATCGGCGCCGAGCGCACGGAAGCGTTCCTGCTCCTCAGCGCTCTTCAGGCGCTCCGGCGTCCGCACCTCCATGGTCGCGGCCTCGGCGAAAATCTGCACGGGAGATTTGCGCAAGGCCATGCCCCGCCCCGCCGCGCGCGGCGGCTGGGTATAGACAGCCGCGATGTCATAACCGCTGTCGAACAAAGCGGCGAGGGTCGGCACCGCGAAGTCAGGTGTCCCCATGAAGACAATGCGCGTCAAAATCGAACACCTCTGTTTCTCGGCTCAACCGGCCCACCCTGATAGCATTGCGGCAAGCCCCGCAAATACCCCGATCTTCATCATTAACGCGGGCCTCGATTGGTGCGGCACGTCGCTTGCTCCATGTTTACGCCAATTTTAACGAGGAGGTTCGGGGGATGGCTGACACACCGACGATCTGGCGCGGCCTCAGCCAGGTCAATTCCCGCGATGGCGGCTTTGCGCAGACGGAGAGCGACATCGTCGCGCTCCCCGACGGCGGCTATCTGGTGGTCTGGGAAGATCGGCAGTACCCGGGCGACACCGATATGTGGGGGCAGCGCTATGATGCGGCCGGCGTGAAGCTCGGCAATCAGTTCTCCGTGGAGACGGTGACGGACTCGCAAATGGTGCCGGCACTCGCCGCCTTCTCCGATGGAAATGTGCTGGTCGCCTTCTCCGACAATTTCGCCGATCTCGACAGCTGGGTCGATCGGCTCGATCCCAATCTCAACCACTATCCGGACCCGACCTCCTCACACAATATTCTCCGAGATTCAGTCGAGCGCACTGGCTGGAACTCGACCGATCCTTCGATCAGCGTGCTCGCCGATGGAAGCTATGTCGTGACCTATACTTACGAAACCGGCACCCCCAACGACACGGATGTCTACGCGCAAGTGATGAACGCGGACGGCACCAAGGGCGCGTTGGTGCGCGTGAATTCCGATGCGGTCAATTCCGACTCCGCCGAAGTGGTGACGCTGGCGAACGGCAATTTCGTCACGGTGTATCGGCACGAGCGCGACCGCGCCGACCTTCCCGGCGATCACGATGTTCTGTTCCAGATCAGCTCTGCATCTGGGGATTCGGTAGCAGCAGGCTCGGTCGCCGGCGCCGCCGATACGGTCGATGCTTCGCAGCCCGACGTGGCAGGCTCTGAAGGGCGGCGGCTTTGTCGTGATCTGGACCGACGAAGCGGGCGACAGTTCAGGCCAGGGCATCAGGGCGACCGTATTCGATAGTGCGGGTGTCGTGGTGACCGCCGACCGCCAAGTCAATTCGACAGTCGCCGGGAATCAGAACGACGCAAGTGTCATCGGGCTCGCCGACGGCGGCTTCCTCGTGGCATGGGAGGATGACGCCGCTAGCATCACACGCGCGCAGCGCTTCGACGCGCTTGGCAATCTTGTCGGCGTCCAATTCGACGTTCTCGCAGGCACTGGCGGCGGCGCGCCACATATGACGCTGCTCGCCGACGGACGTGTTGCCTTTGCCTTCGATCGGCTCGCAAGCGGCGATTGGGACGTCTTCACTTCGATCTGGGATCCCGGTAGCGCGAGCGCCCAACCCGCACCGGCGACGGAGGGCAACGACACGATTACCGCGCTCCCCGAAGGCTCAACTCTCAATGGCCTCGGCGGCAACGACACCTTGCTTGGCCGTGACGGTAACGACACGCTTTACGGCAGCACCGGCAACGACATTCTGCAAGGCGGCGGCGGCCTAGATCGCCTGATTCGGCGGCAAGGGGACCGATAGCCTGAGCGGCGGGCTCGGCGCCGACAGTTTCGTGTTCAATGCAAAAGCCGAATCGGTGAAGGGCGCGGCGCGGGATACGATCCTCGATTTCAGCCATGCCGACGGGGACCGCATCGACTTAAGCGCCATCGACGCCAATAGTTCAAAGGCCGGCAATCAGGCCTTTCATTTCGTCGACGGGGACGCTCTCACCCAGACCTTCGCCGCCTATCACCGCGCTCACGGCAAGGGCGCATGGGCCGGGGTGATCAGGGTCACGGCAGACAACATCGTGCAGGCCGATATCAACGGCGACGGCAAGGCGGATTTCGAGATCGCCGTGCAGGGCGATCATCTGACCAAGGCGGATTTTATCGTCTGAGCCGGAGCAGTCTCGAAGACTAGGCGCGCTCTTTATAGAGACCCCACACCGCAATTAGCGCGCTGACGGTCGCGGCGAGAAACAGCGCCGACAAAATTCCTTGCTCGACATTCCAGCCCAGATAGCGCGCAAGATCGTAGAGCACGTAGACGCCGAAGGTGAAGGCGAGACCGTAGAGATGCGGCCGTTGCTTTTGCGCGGCCAGAATGGCGATGATTGCGACCGCAGCTTCAAGCACGATCGAAATCAGCAGCATCGCGTTCGCCATCAATGCCTCCTCGTCCAGTCCCCGGCTAAAGCGCGTCAGCGCGCTTGAGCTTGGTGAATTTCTTCACCACCATGTCACGCTTCAGCCGCGAAAGATAATCGATGAACAGCACGCCGTTGAGGTGATCGATTTCGTGTTGCACGAGGGTCGACCAGATACCTTCGAGCTCGATCTCCTGCTTCTTGCCTTCGAGGTCGAGATAGGCGACTCGGGTCAGTGCCGGCCGCTCGACCTCAGCGGTGATATCCGGGATCGAGAGACAGCCTTCATCGTGCACCCGCATCTCGGACCCGCGCGAGAGGATTTCCGGATTGACCATGGTGAGCGGCGTCTTGGCTTCCTCGTCGCGGGCCGGATCCATGACGATGAGGCGGCGGGAGACGCCGATCTGAGGGGCGGCAAGGCCGATCCCCGGCGCGTCGTACATGGTCGCGAACATGTTGTCGGCGAGACGCTTCAGCGAGGCGTCGATGCGCTCTATGGGCGCCGACTCCTTCCGTAGGATCGGGTCTGGAAGCACGATGATGGGGAGAATAGCCATTGTGGCCGTGACATAGGGGTGCGCGGGCCAACGGTCAACGTTGACGCCTGCTCCCTCCCCCTGCAAGGGGGAGGGTCGGGGTGGGGGTCAGATTCGAATCCTGCACACCTGGGACCCCCACCCGGCGCGTTCCGCGCCACCCGGCCCTGAGGGGCGGGACTCCTGTTCTCGTTTTGGTCCAAAGGGCCGAAATCGGTCTAAGCTTGGCGGATGTCCTTGGACCCGATCCAGGTTGGGAGCTTTACGATCGAGCCGGAGCTCATTCTGCTGGTCCTGGCAGGCTTGGGCGTGCTCGCGCTGTTCGTGCTCGCCATCGTCGCGCTGATCAATACGGCTAAGAGGCGGCGCGAGGCCGAAGGCCAGGACGCGCAGCTGACCGAGCTGAAGGTCCGGCTTACAGACGCTGGCCGAAATCAGCGTCAGCCGCCATGGCGAGCTGGCGCGCGGCGTCAATGAGCGGCTCGATCGCATGACGCATAAAGTCGGCACCGACCTCAACGAGACCGCGCGCAAGACAACCGAGTCGATCTCCAAGCTGAACGAGCGACTGGCGGTGATCGACACCGCGCAGAAAAATCTGACCGATCTCTCGACCAACATGGTCTCGCTGCAGCAGATCCTCTCCAATAAGCAGGCGCGCGGCGCGTTCGGCCAGATGCGCATGGAGACCATCATCCAAGACGGGTTGCCGAAGGGCGCCTACACGTTCCAGGCCACGCTGTCGAACGGCAAGCGCCCCGATTGCGTGCTGCATCTGCCGAACACATCCGCAGGCGTCGTCATCGACGCCAAATTTCCGCTGGAAGGCTTCGAGGCGTTTCGCATCGCGCGGCGCGACGAGGAGAAGAAGGAGGCGGCGAAGCGCGTCCGCATCGACGTCATCCGGCATATCGAGGCGATGGCGGAGCGTTATTTCGTTCCCGGCGAGACGCAAGACACCGCCATCCTGTTCGTGCCGTCAGAGTCGATCTATGCCGATCTCGCCGAGCATTTCGACGATGTGGTGCAGAAGGCGCATCGGGCGCGGATCATGATCTGCGCACCGAACATGTTGATGCTCGCGGTGCAGACCATGCAGGCGATCTTAAAGGACGTGCAGATGCGCGAGCAGGCGCATCTCATTCAGCGCGAAGTCGTCAAGCTCGTCGAGGACATCGGCCGCCTGCAGGAGCGCACGCTCGATCTGCAGCGGCATTTCGGCCAGGCCAATGCCGATATCGAGAAGATTCTCACCTCCTCGGAGCGCATCACATCGCGCGGACGCAGGATCGAGACGCTGGATTTGGAGAGCGAGAGCGCGGTGGCCGCGATCGAGCACCCGGTTAACGGCGCTCAAGCCCCGGCACCCACCCCGCCGGTCGCGACCGAGCGGCCGGAGAAGCGAAAGCCGGTCACGATCGTGCGGCAGCCGGATCTGCTCGCCCGCGAGACGCATTAGGTCGCGCTTCACGTCTTCGCTTCCCGCTTCCGTTTGCGGCGCGCCCGCGCAGCCTTTTCGTGGCGCTCGCCATATTTCATGCCTTCGAATTTCATGCCGTCGGGATCGAGGAAGAACACGGCGTAATAGTCGTCGTAATATTCGCCGGCGGGATCGACGATCTCGACGCCCTGCTCCTCGCAGGAAGGCCTGCAAAGCGTCCACGTCCTTCCGGTTCCTCAGCTGGAAGGCGTAGTGGTGAAAGCCGATATCGCCCTTGCGGTATTTGTGCTTCTTGCCCTTGGCATCGGCGGCGGCGATCCAAAGCCGGGTCTTGCCGTTGGTCCATCCCATCATTTCCGGATATTCATCCAGAATCCTGAAGCCGAGGAACGTCATCAGCGGGCCGTAAAAGGCCTTGGATTTCTTGAAATCGCCGACGCTGATGACGAGATGATCGATGCCTTTTACTTGGATCATGTTGGCGCTCCCTTCGTTAACTCGAGTCCCATTGTCGATGCCCGTGAAGGCGGGAATCCAGTAAGCCGTGACCTCTCGTTTCAGATCACTCGCTCGGGGATACTGGATGCCCGCCTTCGCGGGCATGACGGCCAATCCTGCCATGACGGAGGCCTTGCGCCTGCTATGCAAGGGCCATGACCACGGGGGAAACGACCGAAAAGCCAAGCTTTGGCGAGCGCTTTCTGCGCGCCCGAGGTGTTTCTCGATCCCAAAGTCCTGATCATCCTTCTGCTTGGCTTCTCAGTCAGGACTGCCGCTGGCGCTGTCCGGCTCGACGCTGCTTGCTCTGGATGAAGGACGTCGGCGTCGACATCAAGACGATCGGGCTCTTCGCGCTGGTTGGCGTTCCCTACACCATCAAGTTTCTCTGGGCGCCGATCGTCGATGCCTTCAAGGTCCCCTTCCTCAGTCGCGCGCTCGGGCATCGCCGGGGCTGGCTCGTATTTTCGCAATTGCTGCTGATCGTCGCGATCCTGCTGCTCGGCGTTCAAGATCCGGTCTCGGCGCCGCTGATGGTGGCGCTCGCCGCCGTGATCGTCGCGACGGCGTCGGCGACGCCAAGACATCGTCATCGATGCGTTCCGACGGAGTATTTACCAACAGATGCCCAAGCCGCCGGCATGGCCATTTCGTCGCCGCCTATCGCATCGCATGCTGGTCTGAACCGGGTTCGGTGGCCTTGTCCTATCCGAACATATCAGTCGATCGCTCGGTGGTCTGGGCCTATGGCTACGCCGCCATGCCTCTTGTCGTGGTCGGCATGGTGGCGCGCTCTGGCGCATCAGAGGAAGGAGCGACTTGAACGCGGTGACCTGCGGCACCCGCTTGCGTTTCTATCGCGCGGCCATCGATGCCTTCGCCGATTTTCTCAGCCGGACGGCGCATGCGGCTGATCCTGCTCTTCTGTTTCTCTACAAGTTGACCGACACCATGGCCACGGCGCTGGCCACGCCGTTCTGCTCGAGATCGGCTACGCCAGAGCGAGCTCGGCTCCGTGGGGTTGCCGCACTGCTGGCCGGCGGGTTCGCCGGGGGCGTGCTTGGCGCAAAGCCATGCCGCTGTCTCGCGCCCTCCTCGTCGCGTGGCGTCCTTCAGGCGCTCGCCAATTTCACCTTCTTCCTTGGCTGGCCTCGATCGGCCGGATCATTTGGGCCTCGCCATCGCCATTTCGACCGAGAGATTTCACGTCCGCCGTGGGCACCGTCGTGTTCATCGCCTATCTCTCGGCGCTCTGCACCAGCCCCGCCTATACCGCGACGCAATTTGCGCTGCTCACAGCGTTTGCCTCGTTCGGGCGCACGCACGCTCGCCTCGATCACGGGCTACGTGCAGGACGTCACCGGCTGGGTGTGGTTTTTCGTGTTTTGCGCCGCGGCGCGATCCCGGGACTGCTGATCCTTTGGCTCCTTACGGTGCGCGGGAATTTCACCGAGATCGAGGCGAAAGAACGGGAAGAAGGCGCAGCGCGCGTCGAGCTCTAGAACTCGTCCGTCAACGCACCACCTTTTAGCCATTCCGTGCACTCGTCGCCAAGCTCGCGTCGTGCGCGGCTCTCATATCGCGCGCAGTCCTCCGCGCTCAGCAGATCGCGCCAGCGGCCGTTGGTGCCCTTATAGATGAAGGTCTCGGCGCCGCCATCCCAGAAGGCGCCGCCAAGCGGCACAGAGGCGGTCGCATTCCGCTTCATGTAGTCGAAGCCGCAATGCTCGACGATGTCGGGGAAGCGCACTTCGTCGATCTCGATGTCGAGGAATTCGGCAATGCGTCGAATACCGCCGGGGAGATCGCGCTTCAGATCGGCGAAATGGAGCAGCATGACATTGGGCAGGTGCCGTACCTGCCACCAGCTCCGCACATTGTCGAAGAACGGCCAGAACGGATGACCGTCGCGATCGAGCCAGTCGCGATAATATTGCACGACATCGGCCGGAGGCTTCTCGATCGGAGGACCGATGCGGCCGGGCGTGTCGTTCAGCGCGCGGTACCAGGACTCATTGGCGTTGGCGTGGTGATTATACATGCTCCAGATCACGTCGCGGCCGTCACGGCCGATATAGAGATATTTGGCGCGCGGCGAGAAGCGAAGCGCATCGACCGGCAGATGGGTCTTGAGGAAGCGCCGATGGGTTTGCGCTTCGAGCGCGGGGAGCTTCACGTCTTTCGGCGGCAGGCGAAGATCGACCCAGGGCGAGATCTCCGCGACGGGCACGTCTTCCGCGCCGTTGAAGATGAGCTGGCTCACGATCTGCTGCACCCAGGTGGTGCCAGATTTGCCGTAGGTGGCGATGATGACGTCGTCATCGCGGAACTTGAAATCGTTCCAGACCGTCGAATCGAAATGGTGGTTATGCAGCTCGCGGGTCTTTGCCGGCCAAGCAATGTCGCTCATCACATCACCTTCCGCGCCTTGACGGCGGCGGCGAGCGTGCCGTCATCGAGGTAATCGAGCTCGCCGCCGATCGGCACGCCATGCGCGAGCCGCGAGACGGTGACGTTGCAGCCCGAAAGCTGGTCCATCAGATAATGCGCAGTCGATTGACCCTCGACCGTGGCGTTGAGCGCGAGCAGGACTTCTTTCACTTCAGGGGCGCTGGCGCGCTCGATCAACTTGGCGATGGTCAATTCCTCGGGGCCGATGCCGTCGAGCGGCGACAGCGTGCCGCCGAGCACATGATAGAGCCCGTTGAGGACATGCGCGCGCTCGAGCGCCCAGAGGTCGCCGACCTCCTCCACCACGCAGATCAGGGTGCGGTCGCGGGTCTCGTCGCGGCAGAGCGTGCAAGGCGACACTGTGTCGAGATTGCCGCAAATCTCGCAGGTCACGATGGTATCGCGCGCCTCGGCGAGCGCCGCCGCAAGCGGTCCAAGCAATTGCTCTTTCTTTTTGACGAGCGCCAGCGCCGCACGCCGCGCGGAGCGGGGCCCGAGCCCCGGCAGTCTTGCCAGAAGCTGGATCAGACGCTCGATTTCGGGACTAGCAGCAGCGCGCGGCATTAAAACAGCTTCAGGCCGGGTGGCAGCGGCAGGCCGCCGGTCAGGCTCTTCATCTTCTCTTGAATCAGGATCTCGGTCTTGGCCTTGGCGTCGTTATGGGCGGCGACGATCAGATCTTCGAGGATTTCGGCCTCTTCGGGCTTCAGCAGAGAGCGGTCGAGCTTCAGCCGCACCATGTCGCCCTTGCCGTTCAAGGTGACGGTCACCAGCCCGCCGCCGGAGCGGCCTTCGCATTCGACGCGCAACATCTCGGCCTGCATCTCGGCCATGCGGCCTTGCAGCTCCTGCGCCTGCTTCATCATCTGCGTGAAATTCTTCATCAGTTGGTCCCGTCCTCCTGGAAAGGCTCATGCTCAGGTTCCGGCGCGGTGCGCTCGGTTTCCGTGGCCGCACCGCCGCGATGCGCGCATCGGGGAAGTGCTGCAAGACCTGCTTCACCTGCGGATGCTCGCGAATGCGTTCGATCTCGCTCGCTTCGCGGGCGCGGCGCTGCGCACCGAGCGGCTCGGCGCCCTCCTCCGCGCTTACCGCCACGATCCAGACCCGACCGGTCCACGCTTTCAATTTCCGCATCAGCTCCTGGCCAAGCTCGCGCGGCGCGGCGGGCAGCGGATTGATCTCGAGATGACCGGGGCGGAAGCGGACGAGGCGAAGTTGCTCCAGCAGCGCATGTTTCAGTTTCAAGTCGCGCTTGGCCTCGGCGAGCGCGACGAGGTCGTCGAAGTTTTGCGGATTGTGAAGTTCCGACGTGGCCTCGACCGCGGCCTCGATCGGCGCAAATTCCGGCATGTCGGGCATCGATGGCTCGACAGCGACTGGATCGCGCTCACGCGGCGCTGGCGCCGGTCTGACACGCTCCTGCGGTTCACTGCTCGTACGTCCGTCATCGCGACCGCGCCTGAGATCGGACGGCGTCGGCAGATCGGCGGCATAGGCGATCCTGACCAGAACCATGTCGGCGGCGGCGAGCGGCCTCGGCGCGGCACGGACCTCGTCATAGCCCTTCAGCAGCATCTGCCAGGCGCGGGCGAGCACCGGCATCGACAGCCGCGCGGCGAGCCCAGTGGCGCGGGTCCGCTCCGCCTCGCTCTCGGGAGCATCGGCAGCCGATTCTCCCGCAGCCTTGATCCGGGTGATGGCGTGCACGGCGTCGGCGAGGTCGGCGATGACTTGCGCGGGCTCGGCGCCATCGCGATTGAGCGCGTCGAGATCGGTCAACGCCTTGCCGGCATTGCCGGAGAAGATCGTCTCCAGCAGATCGAAGATGCGGTCGCGGTCGGCAAGACCGAGCAGTCCGCGCAACGAGCCTGCCTCCACCTTGCCGGAGCCGAAGGCGATGGCGCGATCGAGGATCGAGAGCGCGTCGCGGACCGAGCCTTCGGCGGCACGCGAGATCAGCATCAGCGCCGCGGCATCGGCCTCCGCGCCTTCCTTGGCGACGATGCCCGCGAGATGCTCGCTGAGCTCGTCGGCTTCGATGCGCTTCAGATCGAAGCGCTGGCAGCGCGACAGCACGGTGACCGGGACTTTGCGCACCTCGGTGGTGGCGAAGATGAACTTCACATGCTCGGGCGGCTCTTCCAGCGTCTTGAGCAGGCCGTTGAAGGCCTGCTTCGACAGCATGTGCACCTCGTCGATGATGTAGACCTTGTAGCGCGCGGTGTTCGGCTTGTAGTGGGCGCTGTCGATCAGCTCGCGCACATCGTCGATACCGGTATGCGAAGCCGCGTCCATCTCGACCACGTCGAGATGCCGGCTCTCCAGGATGGCGCGGCAATGCACGCCCTCTTCTGTCATGTCGAGCGTCGGGGCGCCGCCACCGGACGAAGGCTCGTAGTTCAAGGCGCGCGCGATCAGCCGCGCGGTCGTGGTTTTGCCGACGCCGCGCACGCCGGTCAGCATGTAGGCTTGGGCGATGCGTCCCGGTCGCGAAGGCGTTGCGCAGCGTCTGCACCATCGCCTCTTGCCCGATCAGCTCGGCGAAGGTGGTCGGCCGATATTTCCGGGCAAGCGCCGCATGCGACGGGGCTACGGCACCGGCATGTTTCGAGGCGTCGGCTTGCTGGTCTTTGGCTTTGGCCATGGACGAGGAACTTTCACTCGAAGGAGGTGGGAGGCTGGACGAGCAACCCGCATCAACTCGTTAGGGCTGCTTCCTTCCGGACCTGACCCGGTTGGCGAGCGATCCGCCTGCCGCCAACCTCCCTGAACACTATATCGGGGATGGCTGCTTGTGTGGCAAGCTCCTCGGCCGAAGCCAACGATTTCCACGCTTTTGGGGGGAACGCGCCGTGAGCTACATCCAACAAGTCCTGCAGCCGGGAGAGACGGTCCGCTATCAGGGCAGCGTGAGCTGGGTGCTGTATTTGGTGCCGATCGGCCTCGTGGTTGTAGGCGTGGTGGCGGCAGCCTTCGGACCGATAGGCTGGATCGTCGCAGCGCTCTGCTTCGCCATCGCCGCGATCCTCGCGGTGCGCGCCTGGTTCATTCGCTGGACCACGGAGATCGCCGTCACCAATCTTCGGGTGATCTTTGCCCAAGGATTCATTCAGCGCCGCTCGGTCGAGATCCATATGGACAAGGTCGAAAGCGTCGACGTCGATCAGTCTGTGCTGGGGCGCATGCTCGACTATGGCACGGTCACGGTGCGCGGCACCGGCGCCACGCTCGAACCCTTCCGCGACATCGACCGTCCGATCGATTTCCGCAACCAGGTCGTGGCGAGTTAAGAGCGTTCAGGCCTTCAGGCCGGCGCGGAATGGGCTCGCCGGATAGGTGCCGAGAATCCGCACCTCGCTGGTGAAGAAGGCAAGCTCCTCCATGGCGAGCTCGACGGGACGCTCTTTCGGGTGGCCCTCGATATCGGCGTAGAACATGGTGGCGTTGAACGAGCCTTCGAGCTGATAGGATTCGAGCTTCGTCATGTTGACGCCGTTGGTGGCGAAACCGCCGAGCGCCTTATAGAGCGCCGCCGGCACGTTCCTCACGCGGAAGACAAAGGTGGTGATGACGGGCCCGTTGCCGGGCTTGGCGTGATCGGGCTTCGCCGCGAGCACGACGAAGCGCGTGGTGTTGTGCTGCGCGTCTTCGATATTCGACTTGATGATACGGAGACCGTAGATCTCCGCCGCGAGCGAGGACGCAATTGCCGCGCGAGAGCGATCTTTGAGCTCGCTCAGATGCCGCGCCGCGCCGGCCGTGTCGGCTTCCGCCACAGTCTTCAGCTTCAGCGCCTTGATGACCTTGCGGCATTGGCCGAGCGCCATCGGATGGCTGTGCACTGTCTTCAGCTGACTGAGCTTTGTCCCGGGGAGCGCCAGAAGCTGCTGCCGGATGCGCTCGAAATGCTCGCCAACGATATAGAGCTTCGAATCCGGCAAGAGATGATGGATGTCGGCGACGCGGCCGGCGACCGAATTCTCGATCGGGATCATGGCGAGCCTGGCCCCGCCGCTCTTCACCGCGGCGAGCGCGTCCTCGAAGGTCGCGCACGGCAGCGCCTCCATGTCCGGATAGGCGTCGCTACAGGCGAGATGCGAGTTGGCGCCTGGCTCGCCTTGGAAGGCGATTTTGTTGGGTCGAGATTTGGCCATTGGTGTCGCGGGCGAAGGATTAGCGTCGGGACTTCAGGAGTTCACGCGCCCGCGCAAGTTCGGCCGGAGTATCGACACCGAGGGGGACGGTGTCAACGAGGGCGACGTCGATGCGTAAACCCGCCTCTAACGCCCGGAGCTGCTCCAGCCTCTCGCGCTTCTCAAGCGCCGATGGCGGCAGCTTGACGAAGCGCTCGAGCGCGTCGCGCGTATAGGCGTAGATGCCGATATGGTGGTAGTGCGGCCCCTCGCCGTGAGGGGCGGTGGCGCGGGTGAAATAGAGCGCGCGTAACGTATTGGGCTCCTTGAGCGGCGAACCGACGACCTTCACCACGTTCGGATCGGCCCGCTCCTCCTCGCGTCTGATCTCGGCGGCAAGCGTGCCGATATCGGCCTTGCCGCCTTGGATCGTGGCCAGACAGATGCGGACCAGATTTGGATCGAGCGTCGGCAAATCGCCTTGCAAATTGACGATTGCGGCGACTTTCCGCTCCGGATCGACGCGGGTGAGCGCCTCATAGATGCGATCGGAGCCGCTTTGATGCAGTTCGCTGGTCAGCATGGCCTCGCCGCCGGCTTTCCGCACCGCGTCCTGGACGGAAGGCGCATCGGTCGCGACCAGGACAGGCCCGCAATCGGCCTCCATGGCGCGCCGCCAGACATGGACGATCATCGGCTCGCCCTCGATCAGGGCAAGCGGCTTATCGGGGAGCCTGGTGGCCTTCAAACGGGCGGGGATGACAATGAGGGTTTCAGCCATGGGAGGCTTGGTTAGCACGCCTAGGCTGGGTCCGCGACACCTTGGCTGACCCCAATTCGGTCAGTTGCAACAGGCGTTTGCCCCCGCTAGTCTCCGGGTCGTTACAAGGGCTCTTAATAACAGCCTCTGACTCCGGGGGGAAACTCGACCATGAATTATTATCGCCTGAACCAAATCGCTATGGCCGTGCTGGGCGCGTTACTGCTCTTTTTCGGCACCAAGACCATGATCAATATCGCCAATGAAGAGCCCGAACCGGAGAAGCCCGGTATGGAAGTGGCGGGCACGCCCGAAGCCAAACCTGCCGGCGAGGCGGCTGCTCCCGCTGCCGCAGCAGGCGGTGGAGCGTCCGAGGTCGTACCGCTGATGGCGACCGCAGACGCGAAAGCCGGCGAGGCCGATGCCGGCCTGTGCAAGGTCTGCCACACATTCGACAAGGGCGGCGCATCGCTCGTCGGGCCCAATCTCTATGGCGTCGTGGGCCGGAAGATCGCCTCAGTCGAAGGCTTCAATTATACCGGCCTGAAGGGCAAAGAGGGTAATTGGGATTACGCCGCGCTCGACCATTGGCTGACCAATCCGCAGGCCTTTGCCCCGGGTACGACCATGGCCTTCCCGGGCTTTCCCGAGGCCAAGAAGCGCGCCGACGTGATTGCCTTCCTGCGCGAGCACGCAGATACACCGGCGCCGCTGCCTGAGGCGAGCGCCGCACCTGCGCCCGCAGAGGCGCCCAAGGCTGACGCACCGGCCGCCGCTGAGGAACCGAAGGCCGAAGCTCCCGCTGCGGACACCGCTCCCACGGCAGGAGAAGGTCAGTCGGCCCCTACGGAGAATTCGGCGCCGGCAGCACCGCAGCAATAACCAATTGCAAAGACTAAAGGCCGGGTGGAACGCGACAAGCTCCACTCGGCCTTTGCTTACCGGTGACCATGAAGGAGAATTCATTTAGGCCCAAGCGGGCCTGTGCTAAGACCCGGGGCTGAATTCGCGGCCGACGACCTAAGCTCTTCCGCGACAAGATCAATTTCACACCGGCGGAGATCAATTGCCGATGATGCGTCCTTGTCGCTGGCTGCTTCTAGCGGTTTTCGCTTGCGTCCTTCCATCCTTCGCCGGAGCTGAGCCCGAGCATCGCCATGCGCTGTCGCTGATCGGCAAGCCGCATTACCCAGCAGACTTCACCCATTTTGAGTACGTGAACCCCGACGCGCCGAAGGGCGGGCTGGTGCGGATCGCCGATATCGGCTCGTTCGATAGTCTGAACCCGGTGCTCTATCGCGGCGAAGCGGCAGGCGGGCTCGGCCTCGTCTATGAGACGCTGATGCTCGACAGTCTCGACGAGCCTTCGACATCTTATGGGCTGATCGCGGAATGGGCGTCCTATCCGGACGACTATTCCTCGGTGACATTCAAGCTTCGCGACACTGCGCGCTGGCATGATGGCACGCCGATCACCGTCGATGATGTGATCTACAGCCTCGACGTCAACAAAGAGGCCAATCCCCGCATGGGCCTCTACTACAAGAACGTGGTGAAGGCGGAAGCGACCGGGACGCGCGAGGTCACCTTCAGCTTCGACGTGAAGAACAATCGCGAGCTGCCGATGATCATGGGTCAGCTCACCATCATCCCGAAGCATTGGTGGACCGGCAAGACCGCATCCGGCGAGCAGCGCGACCCGATGAAGACGACGATGGAGATGCCGCTCGGCTCCGGTCCGTACCGCATCAAGACCATGTCGGCGGGGCGCTCGATCGCTTACGAGCGCGTGCCAGATTATTGGGCCAAGGATCTCCCCGTGACGAAGGGGCAGTATAATTACGACGAGATCCGCTTCGAATATTACCGCGACGAGACGGTGGCGTTCGAGAGCTTCAAGGCCGGCAATCTCGATTATCACATGGAGACGAGCGCGAAGAACTGGGCGACGGCTTACGATTTCGCCGCGGTGAAGGACGGCGATATCAAGAAACAAGAAGTCGAGCTCAAAGGCGCGCAGAGCATGCAATGTTTCGTGCTCAATCTGCGCCGTCCGCAATTCCAGGATCGGCGCGTGCGCCAGGCCTTCAACCTCGCTTTCGATTTCGAGTGGGCCAACAAGAATTTGTTCTTCGGGCAATATGCGCGGGTCGGCAGCTATTTCCAGAATTCGGAGCTCGCGGCGCCGCAGGCGATGCCGCAAGGGCGCGAGCTCGAAATCCTGAACGAGGTGAAAGACGGCGTGCCGGCGGAAGTGTTCACGACATTGCACAGCAATCCGGTGAACAACACTCCGGACGACACGCGCAACAATTTACGCAAAGCCGTCGTGCTGCTGAAAGAGGCAGGCTACGAGATCAAGAACGGCGTGCTCACCAACAGCAAGACCGGGCAGCCGCTCACCGTCGAGTTCCTGCTGGTCTCGCCGCTGTTCGAGCGCATCGTGCAGCCTTATCTGCGCAATCTGGAACAGCTCGGCATCAAGGGCACGATCCGCATGGTCGATTCCGCGCAATATTCACGCAGGCTGAACGGGTTCGACTACGATGTGATGGTCGGCAATTTCGCCCAGTCCGACTCGCCCGGCAACGAGCAGCGCGATTTCTGGGGCTCGGAGGCAGCGGGCCGCGAGGGCAGCCGCAACATGATCGGCATCAAGGACCCCGCAATCGACAAACTGGTCGATCATGTGATCTTCGCCACGGACCGCGAGGAACTGGTCGCGGCGACACGCGCGCTCGACCGGGTGCTGCTGTGGAACGATTACGTGGTGCCGCAATGGTACGCGCCGAAGGTTCGCATCGCCTATTGGGACCGCTACGACCAGCCGAAGGTTTTGCCCGGCCTCTCGCCCGGCTTCCTGCAAGTCTGGTGGTACGATCAGGCGAAGGCCGACCGCCTGCCGAAGCGGTGAACGGATAAGATGGCGGAGCTGTCCTTACGCGAGATCTGTTTTAGCACTTGTATCGCCGCGCTCATTTTGGCTTCCGCGCCGGCATCGGCATCAGAGCCAAAACACGGGCTGTCGGCTTTCGGCGATCTCGCCTACCCTGCCGATTTCAAGAACTTCGCTTACGTCAATCCGGATGCACCGAAGGGCGGCACGTTCTCGCTGGTGGGCTGGGGCGGCGTCACCACCTTCAACAGTCTCAACAATTTCATTCTCAAGGGCGACGCAGCGCAAGGGCTCGAACTGCTGTTCAACTCCTTGATGACGCGCGCGGCGGACGAGCCTGACGCGGTGTACGGTCTCGTGGCCGAGAGCGCGGAGGTCGCAGACGACCGCATGTCGGTGACGTTCAAGCTCCGCCCCGAAGCCAAGTTCAACGACGGCAGTCCGATCACCGCGGACGACGTCGTGTTCTCCTTCGACGCGCTGAAGACCAAGGGTCATCCGATCTACGCGCAGATGCTGGCCGACGTGGAGAAGGCCGAGGCGCTCGATCCGGCGACCGTGCGCTACAGCTTCAAGGGAACGCTGGTGCGCGATCTGCCGCTCACCGTGGCGGGGCTGCCGATTTTCTCCAAGGCGTATTATGCGACACGGGATTTTGCCGCGACGACGATGGAGCCGCCGCTGAGCTCGGGTCCGTATAAAGTCGGCAAGGTCAGCCAAGGACGCACCATCGAGTACCTCCGCAATCCGGATTATTGGGCGAAGGATCTGCCGGTCAATCGCGGGCGCTGGAATTTCGATACGATCCGCTATGAATATTTCCGCGACCGCACCGCGGCGCTCGAAGCCTTCAAGGCCGGTGCTTACGATTTTCGCGAGGAGTTCACCTCCAAAGTCTGGGCGACGGAATACGACTTCCCGGCGATCAGAGACGGCAAGGTGAAGAAGGAGGTCGTGCCGGACGAGACTCCGTCCGGCACGCAAGGCTTCTTTATCAATACCAGGCGCGAGCAGTTCAAAGACCCGCGCGTGCGCAAAGCCCTCGGTCTCGCCTTCGATTTCGAATGGGCCAACCGCTATCTGTTCCACAATCTCTACACGCGCACGCAGAGCTATTTCGAGAACTCGACGCTGAAGGCGACGGGCGAGCCGTCCGAGGCAGAGCGCAAGCTCCTCACAGAGCTTGGCGCGCCAGTTACGCAAGAGGCTCTCGGTCCCGCCGAACTTCCGCCCGTCTCGGACGGGTCGGGGCAAGATCGGAAGCTGCTCTTGGAAGCGTCGAAGCTGCTCGACGAGGCCGGCTGGAAAATCAAGAACGGTGTTCGCGTCAACGACAAGGGAGAACCGCTCAAGGTCGAACTCTTGAACTTCGAACCGGCCTTCGAGCGCGTCAACGCGCCCTACGTGAAGAACCTGCAAATGCTCGGGATCGACGCCAAGATGCGCATGGTGGATCCGGCACAATATCAGCAGCGGATGAAGAGCTTCGATTTCGATATTACCTCCCAGCGCTACAGCATGCGGGACACGCCGGGCGTTGAGCTTCGCTCCTATTTCGGTTCGGACGCGGCGAAGATCGACGGCTCGCTGAATCTCGCCGGAATCTCCGATCCCGCAGTCGATGTGCTGATCGAGCGCGTGATCGGTGCCAAGAGCCGAGAGGAATTGACCACGGCGTCACGTGCCCTCGACCGGGTGCTCCGGGCAGGCCAATATTGGGTGCCGCATTGGTATAAGGCATCGAATAATATCGCGTATTGGGACCAGATTTTCGCGGCCGGAGACCAAGCCCCGCTATGACCGGGGCGTGCTCGACACATGGTGGTACGACAAGGATAAAGCTGCGAAACTGGAAGCGAAATGAGCGCCTATATCCTCCGCCGCCTGCTGCTGATCATTCCCACCATGATCGGCATCATGCTGATCACCTTCGTCATCGTGCAATTCGCGCCGGGCGGACCGGTGGAGCGGATGATCGCGCAGTTGACCGGCACCGATGTCGCGGCGACGGCGAGATTTAGCGGCGGCGGCAGCGAAGTCGGCGGCGGGCGGGCCGCGATGGCGCCGGGCGATGTCTCCGCGCCCTCCAAATATCGTGGCGCGCAGGGTCTCGATCCCGAATTCATCAAGAGCCTGGAGAAGCAATTCGGCTTCGACAAGCCGGCGCCGGAGCGCTTCGGGATGCTGCTCTGGAACTATCTCCGCTTCGATTTCGGCAACAGCTATTTCCAGGACAAGAGCGTGCTGAGCCTCATCAAAGAGCGCATGCCGGTCTCGATTTCGCTCGGGCTGTGGATGACGCTGATTACCTACCTGATCTCGATCCCGCTCGGCATCAGGAAGGCCGTGCGGGACGGGTCGGAGTTCGATGTCTGGACCAGCACGGCGATTGTCATCGGCTACGCGGTTCCAGGTTTTCTCGTCGCGGTGTTTCTCATCGTGGTGTTCGCCGGCGGCTCGTTCTTCCAATGGTTCCCGTTGCGCGGCCTCACCTCGGACAATTGGGCCGAGCTGCCCTGGTATGGGAAGGTGCTCGATTATCTCTGGCATCTCGTGCTGCCAATGATCGCCATGTCGCTCTCGGCCTTCGCCACCACGACCTTCCTGACCAAGAATTCGTTTCTCGAGGAAATCAGAAAGCAATATGTGATGACGGCGCGGGCGAAGGGCCTGACCGAGCATCGCGTGCTCTATGGCCATGTGTTCCGCAACGCCATGCTGATCGTGATCGCCGGCTTTCCCGGCGCCTTTATCGGCGCGTTCTTCGCGGGTTCGCTCTTGATCGAGACCATCTTCAGCCTGGAAGGCTTGGGGCTGCTCAGCTTCGATTCGATCATGGGCCGCGACTATCCGGTGGTGTTCGCCACCGTCTATATCTTCTCGCTGATGGGTCTCGGCATCAATCTGATCTCCGACCTGACCTATGCCTGGGTCGATCCGCGTATCGATTTCGAAACGCGCGAGGTCTAGCCCGTGGATATCCCGACAGACGAGAGTGTCGTCGACGTCGTCACGGCCGAAGGTCCGCAGCGGCGGTGGATATCGCCGCTGAACGAGCGCCGCTGGCAAATCTTCAAGGCGCATGCTCGCGGCTATTGGTCGTTGTGGATCTTCCTCGTGCTGTTCGTGCTCAGCCTGTTCGCGGAATTCATCGCCAACGACAAGCCACTGATGGTGCATTACGAGGGCCGAAATTACTTCCCTGTGTTCAAATCCTATCCGGAGACGGCGTTCGGCGGCATCTTCGAGACCGAAGCCGTCTATCGCGATCCGGCGGTCAAGTCGCTGATCGAGGAGAAAGGCGGCTGGATGCTCTGGCCGCCGATCCGCTTCTCCTACAACACGCAGAACAAGAACCCGCCAATGGCCTTCCCGGTGAAGCCCACTTGGATGCTGACGGCGGAGGATTGCGCCAAGGCGATCGAAGGCGGGTTTCATCCTTGCGACAAGAATTTGGAATGGAATTGGCTCGGCACCGACGATCAGGGCCGCGACGTCGTGGCACGCGTGATTTACGGCTTTCGCATTTCGGTGCTGTTCGGGCTGGTGCTGACGCTGGTGTCCTCGGTGGTGGGCGTCGCTGCCGGCGCGGTGCAAGGCTATTTCGGCGGCTGGACCGATCTCCTGTTCCAGCGCTTCATCGAGATCTGGACCAGCGTGCCGCAGCTTTATCTGCTGATCATCGTCGCCGCGGTGATCGAGCCGAATTTCTGGATCCTGCTCGGCATCCTGCTCGCCTTCTCCTGGGTGGCGCTGGTCGGTGTGGTGCGCGCGGAATTCTTGCGGGCGCGGAACTTCGAATATGTGACGGCGGCGCGGGCGCTCGGCGTCTCCAATATGCGGATCATCTTCAAGCATCTTTTGCCCAACGCGATGGTGGCGACGCTGACCTTCATGCCCTTCATCCTGAACGGCTCGATCAGCACGCTCACCTCGCTCGACTTTCTCGGCGTCGGCCTGCCGGCTGGCTCGCCCTCGCTCGGCGAGCTGTTGGCGCAAGGCAAGGACAATCTGCAGGCGCCATGGCTCGGCCTCACCGCTTTCTTCGTCATTGCCATCATGCTGAGCCTGCTCATCTTCATCGGCGAGGCCGTGCGCGACGCGCTCGACCCGCGAAAGTCATTCGGGTGACGGCGATGCACGGACCGCACAAGCACGACGCCAGCCACAAACATGGCCCCGGTCATCGCCACACCCATGCCGATGCCGCGAAGAATGAGCGGCGCATCGGGCTCGCCGCCCTGATCACCGGCCTGTTCATGGTGGCGGAGGTCGCCGGCGGCGTCATCTCAGGATCGCTGGCGCTGATCGCGGATGCCGGCCATATGCTGACCGATTTCGGCGCGCTGACGCTCGCCTGGTTCGGATTTCGCCTGACGCGGCGCCCCGCCGACTGGAAGCGCACCTACGGCTTCGACCGCTTCCAGGTGCTGGTCGCTTTCGCCAACGGCTTGGCCCTGTTCGCGATCGCCGCCTGGATCATTTACGAGGCCATCGAGCGGCTTCGCACCACGCCAGAGGTGGAAGGTGGCCTGATGGCGGTGGTGGCGGGACTCGGACTTTTGGTCAATGTCGCGGCATTTCTGCTGCTCCATGGCGCGGACCGGAAGAATCTCAATGTCCGCAGCGCGACCGTGCATGTGCTGGGCGATCTCCTCGGCTCGGTGGCGGCGTTGATCGCTGGCATCGTGATCGTTTGGACCGGCTGGACGCCGATCGATCCCCTTTTGTCGGTCCTCGTCGCGCTGATCATCCTCAAGAGCGGCTGGCAGATCGTCAGTGAGGCCGGTCACATTCTGCTCGAGGGCGCGCCGCATGAGCTCGATACGCGCCGCATCGCGCCCGATATCGTCGCCAACGTCAAAGGCGTGAAAAGCGTGCATCACGTGCATGTGTGGTCGATCACGCAGGAGCGCCGCATGGTGACGCTGCACGCCTGTGTCGCCGAGCGGGTGAACTCCGATGTTGTGGTCAAGTCGGTCAAAGACAGGCTGAAGGAAAAATTCGGTCTCGATCATGCTACGGTCGAAATCGAGCGCGGAGTCTGCGCAGACGCGGCGCCAAAGCGAGCACGGAGATCATGAGCAAGGCTAAAAAGACAAAGAAGAAGACGGCCGTCGCGAGCAAGCACGATGCTCTCATTCGGGTCGAGAATTTGTCCGTCGACTTCCACGCCGGCGGCAAGGTCACGCAGGCGGTGAAGAATGTCTCGTTCGAGGTGGGCCAGGGCGAGACGGTGGCGCTCGTCGGCGAATCCGGCTCCGGCAAGACGGTGACCGCGCTCTCGATCTTGCAGCTCCTCCCCTACCCCGCAGCTTCGCATCCATCAGGCGCGATCGAGTTTCAAGGCGAGAATCTGATGAAACTTCAGCCTGAAGCACTTCGGCGAATCCGCGGCAACAAGATCTCGATGATCTTTCAGGAGCCGATGACGTCGCTCAATCCGTTGCACACGATCGAAGACCAGGTCGGCGAGGTTCTGAAAATCCATCGTGGGCTTTCCAACAGCGCCGCGAAGGCGCGCGTGATCGATCTCCTCAACAAAGTCGGCATCGAGGACCCGGAGTCGAGGCTTGCCTCCTACCCGCACCAACTGTCCGGCGGTCAGCGGCAGCGCGTGATGATCGCCATGGCGCTGGCCAACGAGCCGGATCTTCTTATCGCGGACGAGCCGACCACGGCGCTCGATGTGACCATTCAGGCGCAGATCCTGCAACTTCTGCTCGACCTCAAAGCCGAGTTCAACATGGCGATGTTGTTGATCACCCACAATCTCGGCATCGTGCGCAAGATGGCAGACCGGGTCTGCGTGATGAACCACGGCGAGATCGTCGAGCAGTCGTCGACGAAAGAGCTGTTCGCGGCGCCGCAGCATGCTTACACCAAGCATTTGCTTGCGGCAGAGCCCAAGGGGGCGCCGCCCGTATTCGACGCGACGGCGCCGGTCGTGCTCGAAGCCAAGGATTTGCGTGTGTGGTTTCCGATCAAGCGGGGCTTCCTGCGCCACACCGTCGGCCACATCAAGGCGGTGGACGGTATCGACCTTGCGGTGCGGGAAGGCCAAACGCTCGGGGTCGTCGGCGAATCCGGCTCCGGCAAGACGACGCTGGGCCTGGCTCTGCTGAGGCTGATTTCCAGCGACGGTCCCATCGTCTATCTCGGCAACCGCATCGACGGGCTCGATTCCAAGCATATGCGTCCGCTCCGGCGCGACATGCAGATCGTGTTCCAGGACCCTTATGGCTCGCTATCGCCCCGGCTCTCGATCGGGCAGATCATCGAGGAGGGCCTGCTGACGCAGACGCCTACACCACCGGCGGAGGAGCGGCGCGACCGCGTGGCGCGGGCACTCCGCGAAGTCGGACTCGATCCCGCGATGCAGGACCGTTATCCGCATGAATTCTCCGGCGGACAACGTCAGCGCATCGCCATTGCGCGTGCGCTGGTGCTGGAGCCGAAATTCCTGATTCTGGATGAGCCGACATCGGCGCTCGACGTTTCGGTGCAGGCGCAGATCGTCGATCTGCTGCGCGATCTCCAGGAGCGGCACAGACTGGCTTATCTCTTTATCAGCCACGATCTCAAAGTGGTGCGGGCGCTGGCCAATGAGGTGATCGTGCTGCGCCATGGCAAGGTGGTGGAGAAAGGTCCGGCGCGGGAGCTGTTCGCCGATCCGAAGACGCCTTACACCAAGGCGCTGTTGGCGGCGGCCTTCGAGCTCGAAGCGACGAACGGCAGTGTGGTCGCGACGTAAGGCTTAACCGCGTTTGGCAAGCCGGCGCGCGCCGATAATCTCCAGACCGAACGCGGAAATGCGGTCTCTCGCCTCGGCGAACGGCTCCTCAACCACAGCCATATGGTAGGCGTTAGCGTGCAGCAGGCGGTCGGGGCTCGTCATGATCCCCACGTGCCCATCCCAAAACACAAGATCGCCACGCGCCAGTTTTTCGCGGCTCAAATCCAGCGGTCGACCCAGCTCCATCGACTGCATGTCGGCGTCGCGCGGGCAAGTAATGCCCGCAGCCTCGCAAGCCAATTGAACGAGACCTGAGCAATCGAGACCGACGCTGGTGCGCCCGCCCCAGAGATAGGGCGCGCCGAGAAAGGCTCGCGCCAATTCGACGGGGTCGGCGGCATATTCGCCTGAGGGTCTCGTATGCGCGGCATAGACATAGGCCCCATCGGCAACCAGGAACTTGCCCTCGCTGCGCTCGCTGGCGATTGCGGCATTCAAGCTCAACAGCGCCACTGGCGGGGACTTCAGGTCGGGCGCGGGGAAAACATAGGTTCTGAGTGCCGCGATCTTATGTGTCGGCTCGACGATGGTACGCGAAAGCCCGTCGCTCGGCATGTATCCGACATGACTGTCGCGTGCGAGCTGTACCCAGGCCCAGCCCTCGCTCTCGTCGAAGACGGTCACCAACTCACCGAGCAACGCCTCGCTTTCCAAAAGCGAGTCGAAGCGCGGTTCCTTCCGCAATGGAAGCACAGCTTGCGCGACTTGGCGCTGCTCGCCCTCGGCATAGCGAGGCGCCTTGACGCGATCCCTTAGAGATGCAGCGGCAAGGTCGTCGCGAAACGCATGGCGGCGGGGATCGAGGGTCGCGCTCGTCACCGTCCGAGCTCTTTGTCGAAATAGTGGAACAGGGCGCGCGCGGCCTGCGCGTCGGCGCCTTGCGGACGCCCAGGCTGCTCGCGCGGCACCCAGGCGAAAATATCCAGATGAACGAAACGCTTCGCCTTGGTGACAAAGCGCTTCAAGAACAAAGCCGCCATGATCGAGCCGGCAAAAGATCCTTCGGCGATGTGATTCACGTCCGCGATCTTGCTCTTCAGCAATTGATCGTAGGGCGCCCAGAGCGGCATACGCCAGAGCGGATCGCCGATCTCAAGCCCGGCCGCGAGCACGCCTGCCGCAAAGTCCTCGTCGTCGGTGTAGAGCGGCGGCAGATCGGGCCCGAGCGCAACGCGCGCGGCGCCGGTCAAGGTCGCAAGCGTGATCAGCCAATCGGGAGATTCCTCGTCGGCGAGGGCGAGCGCATCGGCAAGAACGAGCCGGCCTTCGGCATCGGTGTTGCCGATCTCGACCGTCATGCCGTTCCGGCTCGGCAGCACGTCGCCGGGCCGGAAGGCGTTGCCGGCAATGGAATTGTCCGCGGCGGGAATCAGCACGCGTAAGCGGACCGGAAGTTTCTGCGACATCACCATATGGGCGATTGCCAGGGCGGACGCCGCACCGCCCATGTCCTTCTTCATCAGCGCCATGCCGCTCGACGGCTTGATGTCGAGGCCGCCAGTGTCGAAGCAGATGCCTTTGCCGACGATGGTGAGTTTCGGCGCATGCTCAGAGCCCCATTTGAAATCGATCAGCCTGGGCGCTCGATCCGAGGCGCGACCGACGGCATGGATCATGGGGAAATTGTCGGAGAGCAGGCTCGATCCTTCAGTCACCTTGACGGTGGCGCCGTGCTCACCCGCGATTTCGCGGGCGGCGGACTCGAGCTCGGCGGGCCCGAAATCGTTCGCGGGCGTGTTGATGAGGTCGCGCGCGAAATAGAGCGCCTCGGCGAGAGCCAACACACGCGCGCGGTCGACGCCATCGGGGCGCACAAGACGTGACGGCTTGGTGTCGTCCTGGCGCTTATAGCGGTCGAAGCGATAGGCGCCCGCGAGCCAGGCCAGCGTGGCAAGCTCGGGATCGGGGAGCGTCGAAGCGAAGCGGTAATCGCCCTGCGGCAACGAGCCAGGGAGCGTTCCGGTGAGCAGCGGTGACTTGACCGCCCAATCCTTGCCTCCGGTGCCGAGTAGAGCAAGAGCGATGGCGCCGTCAGCACCCGGCAGCGCAAGAACCGACCCCGATTTCGGCGTCCAGTCGCGCGCCTCGATCCATTTAAGCTGCGCCTCGGTCAGACTGGCGAAGATCTCGTCGTCCTTCGTGGCGACGAGATAGATGGGAAGCGCGTTGGCGCCGGCGCCGGGCTCAAGCAGCTGATCCTCGATGGCGCGACGTAAAGCGGGGAGCCTCTTGGTCATCGGTTAGGGCAATCTCATGTCGGGCTTGCTGGGGTAGCGCATTAATGGCAGGGGAGTGCAGCAATGACAATGGCTGAAGAGGACCAGATGGCCGCCGCAAATTACACACTGGTGATCGGTGACAAGAATTTCTCCTCCTGGAGCTTGCGGCCCTGGATCGCGCTCAAATATTTCGGCATTCCGTTCGCCGAGGAGTGCGTGAGGTTAAGGCAGCCGGAAAGCAAGGCGGAGATCTTGCGCCACTCGCCCTCAGGCAAGGTGCCGGCGCTAAAGGATGGTGACCGCGTCATTTGGGACAGTCTCGCCATCCTCGAACATCTCGCCGAGCAGCATCCTGAGAAATTCTTCTGGCCGAAGGATGGAAACGCCCGCACGGAAGCGAGATCGGTGTCGGCGGAAATGCATGCGGGCTTCGCCACGCTGCGCAATGAGATGTCGATGGATCTACTCGCGCATGTCCCCTTCCCGCCCGTCGGCGAAGCGCTTGAGGCCGATATTCGCCGCATCGTCGCCATTTGGCGCGACTGCCGTCGACGGCACGGCACAGGCGGTCCGTTCCTGTTCGGGCAATTTTCCAACGCCGATGCCATGTTCGCGCCGGTCGTCACGCGATTCCGGACCTACGGGGTCGACCTCACGAAATTCGGCGACGATGGCACGGCGCAAGCCTACGCCGAGACCATTCTCGCGCTGCCTGCGATGGCGGAATGGACGCGGGGCGCAGAGGCAGAGACTAAGGCCCGCGCGCTCGCTTAGCGCGGCGTTAAGACCTCGTTAGGACTTCGGACGTCGAAGCGCCAAGCCGCGAGCACATGGTTAATCCTTTTTTGACGCGTGTCCCACAATATGACGACAGTGCAATGTGAAAGGCGGGCGCCTCGCGCGCCGGCCGAGGGATCGTCAAGCCATGTCTATCGTCCTCCGCCAGGCTGCCAATCGGCGCTACTCTTTCATTCTTGCGCTTCTCGCCACGACCGCTGCGGCCACTCTGCTTGGTGGGTGCATGAGGACCGGCATGAGCGACATGCCGGAGCTGACGGCCACCGACCCTAAAATGGCGGGCGATCCGCAAGCCAATGCCGCCGCGACGGCGCAATGGGCCAAGGCCTACGCCAAGAAACCGCAAGATCCGAAACTGGCGCTCGGCTATTCGCGCGCCTTGCGTGCCGTCGGCAGCAAGGATCGGGCGATGCAGGTGCTGCAGGCGGCTTTTCAAGCCAACTCCACCAATGGAGAGTTGGCCGCTGAGTTCGGCAGGCTCGCGCTCGATGTGGGCCGGCTCGATATCGCCAAATACACGCTCCAGGTGGCCGAAACCCAAGGCATCAACGATTGGAAGACGCTATCCGCATTGGGCACGCTGCACGCGAAGGAGGGCGGACATAGCGAAGCACAGCGCTATTTCCTTGCCGCGCTCCAGGCGCAGCCAGACGCCATTTCCGTGACCAACAATCTCGCGCTGTCCTACGCGCTCGATGGCAAGGCCGACAAGGCCGAGCAGTTGCTGCGGACCGCGGTGGCAAGCGGCTATGACGACAAGCGCGTCCGCCAGAACCTTGCGCTCGTGCTTGGCGTTCAGGGCAAATTCGATGAGGCGCGAAAGGTCGCGTCTTCGGACCTGCCCGAGGCCGACGCCAAGGCCAATATGGCCTACCTGAAGAACATGCTCTCGGCGCCGACCAATGTCGCTTCGCTCGGGCCGGACGACGGCACTGAGGAGGTCGAGGGCGCCGAGTGGGAGCCTTATGCCGAGAACGAACAGGCGAACATACCGGTGCGGACGGCAATGGCTGGACCTGCGCCGATCCAGGCGCGGACGGTCGAGACGCCGCTCACGAGGCGCTCCGCAGCCGCCGAGAAGGGTGACAGAATCGCATCGGCGCCTGCCGCTGCGGCACCCGACGCCCAGGGTTCAGGCTCGACGACAGTCGCGAAGACGCCAACGTCGCCGCGGCACCCGGCCGCGGTCGCGCCGAAGGGCGACAAGCTCGCGAGTGATCCCAACGCACCGACCCGGACCGCAACTCTCCTCAAAGTGGACGTCGAATAGTCTGGCCGCTTAGCGACGATCTCAAACAGTCGGACATCAATATTTGCGTGCCCAGGCGATCCAATGATGGAACGTGGCGGATGACGGGCGTGCGCACGAAGCGCGTCGTTGGAACGTGCGCACGAGCCACCAGACCGATATAGCTGCCTAGATCTTCGACTGGATACACGCTCGCTATTGCGTGCGATGGAGAAGCCTGGAGGATAGCAGGTCCCAGAATCACGACGAAGAGCACAGGCAGGAAAAACAGAATCATCGGCACGGTAAGTTTCGGCGGAAGCGCCGCGGCCTTCTTCTCGGCTTCGGACATGCGCATCTCGCGACTCTCCTTGGCGAGCACGCGCAAGGCCTGGCCGATGGCTGTGCCGTAGCGCTCGGCCTGGATCAGGCTGGTGCCGACTGCCTTGACCACCGAAATGCCGGTTCGCTTACCGAGGTTCTCATAGGCCTGCCGGCGCTCGGGCAGATACGACAGTTCGGCGGTGGTGAGACCGAACTCCTCGGCAAGTTCGAGAGATCGGGCGCCAATTTCATTGGAAACCTTGTTCATTGCCGCTTCGACCGACATGCCGGCCTGCACGCAAATGAGCAGTAGATCCAGAGCGTCGGGGAACACCCGCTTCATGGATTTCTGCCGGCGTTGGATCATGTTGGAGATGAAAATATTCGGCAGATAGAAGCCGAGATAGGCGCCCCCAATGGACAGGCTGAGCCGGAGCAGCGGCCCGAGATCGTGCGTGTTCAAGAAGAAGAGGTAGAAGAAGACTACGCCGAAGCCAATGATCGGCAGCACGGCACGAAAGAACAGAAAGCCGACGACTGGGGCCTGGCCACGAAAGCCCGCCATTTTGAGGCGCTCGCGTGTGCCTTCGGTTTCGAGGGCCTTGCGCAGATTGAGCTGCTCGACGACCTGCTTCATGAAACTCTTCGGCTCGCGGCGAAGTCGGCCTTGCCGCTGGTCGTCTGCGAGGCGCGCCATTCGTTCGGCGCGCAGGCGCTCGCGCTCGCTCGCGACGTATTTCATTCGCGCACCCAACTGATCCCCGGACAGGAGCGGCATGACGATCGACGCCACGGTGGCAAAGGCCGCGATCGCCGACAGCACCATCACCACGAATTGCGGGTCGAGGATATATTTGATCAGCGCGGAGATCATGCGGCCGCCTAATAGTCGAAGTTGATCATCTTGCGCATGACGAGAATGCCGATCAGCATCCAGATGCGCGCTCGGCGATCAGCATGAGATTGCCAGCCTTGGATTGGAACAGCAGGCCGATGTAATGCGGGGTCGTGATGTAGACGAGAGCCATCACGCCGGGAGGCAGCGCGCCGAGGATCAGCGCAGAGGCTTTGGCTTCGGCGCTCAGCGCCTTGACCTTCGCCTGGAGGCGGTAGCGGTCGCGCAGAACTTGCGACAGATTGCCGAGCGCCTCGGCCAAGATTGCCGCCGGTCTGCGCTTGGATGGCGATGACAATGGCGAAGAAATTGACCTCTTGCAGCGGGGTGCGCTCGTACATGCGCTCGAAAGCGCGCGGTAGCGGGATGCCGACCCGCTGCTGCTCGACCAGATCGATAAATTCGCTTCTCACCGGCTCCGGGGATTCGGTGGCGATGATTTGCAGACAGTCGGCAAGCGGGAGGCCGGATTTGATGCCGCGCACGATGATGTCGATGGCGTTGGCAAATTCGTGGAGGAACTTTGCCTGCCGGCGCATGGTCAGTCGCGAGACCACAAGACGCGGCAGTCCGAGGCCGAACACGAAGGCCACGAGAACAGAGACCATCATCGACGATCCGGTAAGAAGCACCAGGAAGAAGCCGAACGACAGCAGTGAGTGCGGACATGATGTAGTAGGTGCGCGGCGAGATCGACAAGCCCGGCGCGCATAAGTCTGGTCCGCAGGTTAACCCGCTTCTTCGCCTTCTCTTTGGCCTCGATGTCCTTGATCGTGTCCTGCACCTGCTTGCGGCGCGTTTGCAGGGGCTGCGGTTGCAGGGCGGCACGGACGCGCGACTTTGCCGGGCCTTGCGTGACAGTCGCGACGCGTTTGCTCGCCTTGCGCTCGCCGCTGAGGAACGGCATCACCAGGACATAGACGACCCCGCCGATGGCGAGTGCCGATAGCGCGATGACTGGCAAGCTGGACGAGGCTCAGCGCTGAGCAAAGCGCGCTCCCAGTGGCCGGCCGTGCTCGTCCTTGAGTTCGCTCGTCGCCCAAGGCCTGAGCGAGCCTCTCCTCTTCGCCGAAATAGCGGGCCTTGTCCCAGAAATGCGGCCGGGCAATGCCGGTGCCGCGGTGCCGCCCGACGAGGCGCTTATTCGCATCCTCGCCATACATCTCGTAGACGAAGAGATCCTGCAGCGTGACGACGTCGCCTTCCATGCCGATCACCTCGGTCACATGGGTGATCTTGCGCGAGCCGTCGCGAAGGCGCGAGGCTTGGACGATCACGTCCACCGACGACACGATCATCTCGCGGATGCTCTTGGCGGGAAGGTTGTAGCCGCCCATCAGGATCATGCTTTCGAGACGGCTGATGCACTCGCGCGGGGAGTTGGAGTGGAGCGTGCCCATGGAGCCGTCGTGACCGGTGTTCATGGCCTGCAGCAGGTCGAACGCCTCGGGTCCGCGCACCTCGCCCACGATGATGCGGTCGGGACGCATACGCAGGCAGTTCTTGACCAGGTCGCGCATGGTGATCTCGCCCTCGCCTTCGAGGTTTGGCGGGCGCGTCTCGAGCCGCACCACATGCGGCTGCTGCAATTGCAACTCGGCCGAGTCCTCGCAGGTGATGACGCGCTCATCGTCGTCGATGAACGCCGTCAAGCAGTTCAGCAACGTCGTCTTACCGGAGCCGGTACCGCCGGAGATGATGACGTTGCAGCGGACGCGGCCGATGATGGCGAGCAGGGTGCGGCCCTCCGGCGTGATCGAGCCAAAGCGTGGCGAGCTGATCGAGCGTGAGGCGGTCGCGCTTGAATTTGCGGATCGTGAGCGTCGGGCCGTCGATGGCAAGCGGAGGGGCGATGACGTTGACACGGCTGCCGTCCGGCAGGCGCGCGTCGCAGATCGGGCTCGACTCGTCGACACGCCGTCCGACCTGACTGACGATGCGCTGACAGATATTCATCAGCTGCGCCGTTGTCGGCGAAGCGAACTGCTGGTAGGCTCGACCTTACCCTTGACCTCGATATAGGTCATGTCTGGCGCCGTTGACCATGATATCGGCGATGTCGTCGCGGGCGAGCAGCGGCTCGAGCGGACCGTAGCCGAGCACGTCGTTGCAGATGTCCTCGAGCAGCTCCTCCTGCTCGGCGATCGACATGACCACGTTCTTGATGGCGACGATCTCGCTGACGATGTCGCGGATCTCCTCGCGCGCCTGCCTCGGGCTCGAGCTTGGCCAGCTGCGTGAGATCGATGGTGTCGATCAGCGCGTTAAAGACCGTGGTCTTGACGTCGTAATATTCCTCGGAGCGCGGACGCTCGATCGGCTTGCGCTTCGACGCCGAGCGGCTCGATTGGCCAGAGAGCCTCGGGAGCCGGCTCGGGTTTCGGCGTCGGGCGCGGCGGCTGGCAGGCCGGCAGCGCGGCGCGCCGCAGGCGGCGGGGTCGGCTCCGGCGCGCGGAGCGGGCGATGACCTCGGGACTGCTTCTCCTGCCGAACATTGGCTAGCTGCTCGTCTTGGTCAGCCTGAGCCGGGCGAGGATGGGCGCAAGCAATCGAGGCGCTTCGGTCTTCTGCTCGACCCGATCGGTCAGGAAATTGGCAAGGCTGCCGGAACTGCGTCCGCGGCTTTCGACTTTGTCGGACACTTCCTCGATCATCTGCCCGTTATTCGCTGCCGTGCCGAACAGGTGCGCATCGAAATCGATAGTGGCTTTGGGCTCGAGCTCGAGCGCCTGGCCGAAGTCCTTGACGGAAATCTCCGGCCGCTTGGGCACGCCGACCTGGTTCATCACGAGAATGGGCGGCCGGTCGTTGGGCCGCGTCGTCTTCATCTGATCGACCAGATTCTTGGCGTTGCGCAGATTGGCCAGATCGGGTATCGCGGTGATCACCACATGGTCGGCGCTGAGCACGACCTGCTTGGCCCAGGCCGTCCAGAGATGCGGCACGTCGACGGCGATCCAGGGCACGTTCTCGCGCACCACGTCGAGCACGGTGTCGCAGCTTGCGGGCTCGACGATCGTAGGCGCGGTCGAGCGTGCCTGGGCGCGGCGAACAGGCTCAAATGATCGGAGCAGCGCGACAGCAGCCGGTCGAGCAGCACTTCGTCGAGCCGCTCGGGCGATGCAAGCGCATCGGCGATGCCCTGGAGCGGATCCTGGTTGAAATCGAGACCGGCCGTGCCGAATGGCAGATCGAGATCGGCGATCACCACGTCGCTCTTCACGGCCGACGCGATCGGCAAAGGCGGTGTTGTGGCAAACCGTGCTCGAGCCGGAGCCGCCTTTGGCACCGACAAAGGCGATGACCTGGCCTACCGGGCCGGTTTCCGGATCGGTGTAGATCGCCGAGATGCTCTCGATGATCTGCATCACTTTGACCGGGCGCGACGACATATTCGCTGACGCCCCGGCGCACGAGCTCGCGATAGAGCAGCACGTCGTTGACATGGCCGATGACGATCACCTTGGTGCCGGGATCGCAAAACTCGGCGAGACGGTCGAGATCGCCGAGCATGTTGGTCGCGATCGAGCAGAGATTCGATGATGATCAGGTTGGGCGTCGACGCGTTGCTGATAGAAGGCGACGGCCGCCTGCCGACGCCGCCCATCTGCACCGTGACATGCGCCTTGGCCAGCCGGCGGTCCTCCGACGCCTTCTGGATCAGCGACCGCGGTTTCCTGGTCCTCGCAAAAGGCCTGAATGTTGACGCGCGGAATCGGCCGCGCGCGCGGCTGCCGCTGCCGCGGCTCAGGCGCGTGATCGAGGCCTGCTCGCTATCGTCGTGAGCTCAGCGTATATGCGGCGTCGCCGATCACTGTCTGCCCGCTCCGATATCGCTGGCAGTGGACGGTTCGGCGAGCGGCTGCGTTCTCGGGCAGCCCATTTGGAACCGGTGGTCTCGCCCTTCGACGTATTTGCCCCAGATCACGTCACGGCGCTCGCTCGGCACGCGGCGTCTCGCCGCGCGGACCCACGAGATCGCGGGATCGGCGACCGCGACCGCAAGATTGCGCTGCGTGGCGCAGCCGAGATTGGGATAGGGCATGTTCTGCGGATCGCGCGCGACATTCTCCGACCAGTCGGGGCAATCCGGGCGCCTTGGCGACATATTGCAGATAGGACAAGCGGAGCGGGCGGGCTGCCCGGGATCGGACGTAATAGGTCTCGAGCAACACGGTGTCGGAATCGATTCCGCGCCTGGCGCAGTGCCTTGCGCACCTCCTCAAAGGCCCGCATCGAACCGCGTCGTCGTTGCCGCCTGATGGCGCGCGACCATGAGGCGGGAGCCGTTCTTGACGTAAGTCCGCAAGTAGCTCCGCAGCTCGTCCATTCTGCCTTGGTTCAGGCCGCGGCCGTCGATAGACGGCGAGATCGAGCGTTATCTTCCGACTGCTCGACCTGAATCGGATGGCGCTCATTCGGGTTGGCGAGCGTGAGCGGCGCCTGGAATCGCGGACCGGCATTGAAGCATCCGGTCAAGGGACGTGCTCGATGAGCAGCGAGCAAGAATCGGTGAGGGTCGGCCGCAATCGCGGCGTGAACCTTGGCGCTAACATGACACGTCGTCTCCATCCCCTACTGCTCAACGATGAAAGCCAACGTCGCCGTCGAACTTGCCGACCGGCGCGCGTTCCGGATTGCGTCCATAGATGCGGTTCATCTGCCCGAGCAGGTCGGTGTTGCACGTCCGAGGCCCAGCCGAAGCCGTCATCGGGCTGCGCCAAGCTTCGGCCGCGCGACGGGCTTGACGACATAGGGCGTCACCAGCACGACCAGCTCGGTCTCGTTCTTGAGGAAATCGCGGCTGCGGAACAGGGTGCCGAGCACCGGCAGGTTCTTCAGGCCCGGATAGCCGCTCAGCGCCTGCTTCGATTGATCGGAGAGCAAGCCGGCCATCACCAGCGAGCCGCCGCTCGGCAGCTCGACAACGGTCTCGGCGCGGCGCACTTTCAGCGCCGGAATGGCGATGTTCGAGAGGATCACGGCGCCCTGATTGGAGAGCTCGCTGACCTCGGTCGAGACCTTCAGGCTGATGCGGCCTTCGGACAGGACGACGGGCGTGAAGGCGAGGCCGATGCCGAATTTCTTGAACTCGACGGAGATGGTGCCGAGCTGCTGCGCGATCGGGATCGGGAACTCGCCGCCGGCGAGGAAATTTGCCGTCTCGCCGGAGATCGCCGTCAGATTGGGCTCCGCGAGGGTGTGCAGAAGGCCGTCCTCCTCGAGAGCGCGGAGCACGCGTCTGCACGCGGTTGCCGCCCGTCATGCCATTGCGACGCCGGCTGCCGCTGCGTGCCTTCGACAACGCCGACAGGCTGCCCGAACGCCGGCATTGGCGCATGCCGCGCCCTCGGTTTCGAGATGAACGGCGCGACGATGCCCTTGCCCGGCGACGTTGATGGGGAAGGGAAGACTCGCTCAGCGCAGCAAAGGCGAAATTGCCGGAATTGACCAGCGCGCCCAGGTCGACACCGAACTGCTTGATGATGTTGCGCTCCATCTCGACCACCGAGACTTTGAGCAGCACCTGCTCGCGGCCCTCGACGGTCAGCATGTTGATGACGTTGGTGCCGAGGCAGCTCGTCTTGATGTCGCTGCCGTCGTTGTCGGCGTTATTGCCGAAATTGTTGGTCGTGGCGGATCCGCCACCCAGGGCGCGAGCTGCCGCCACCCATGCTCTTGTCCAAGGGACCTAAGAAGCTCGTCACGACTTCGCAGGCGCGGCTGGCGTCGATGGGATTTTTCACCGAACCGGTGAGCACCACGCGGTCGCCGACCGACTGGACCTTGATATGCGAAGAGGGAATGCAGCTCGGCGAGGAGGTCAGCAAGACCCGCGAGGTCGCGATCGATATCGATGTCGAGCGTGACGATCTGCTTGCCGTCCTTGTCGGTGAAGAAGACGGTGGACTTCGCCTGCATCCTTCGCCGACAAGGTAGGCTCGGGTCGACGTTTGCATGATCGGCATCGATCTTGTCCGGATTGGAGATCATCACGTCGCGCGCCGGGCGCGGGCAGTTCGACGATCATCGATTTGTTCTTGCCGAGCCTGACTTTCCGACTGCGCCGGCAGCGGCTCGCTTTGCGCGATCCGCAACAACGACAGGCGCTTCGCTGCGCACAGCGCCGATTCGGAGCCGGCCGCGACTCCGAAGGAGGCAGCGGCAAGCAGGACGCATCAAGCGGATGGCAAGTTCTGAGTGGGGTGCGACGCATTCGTTGTTCTTTTTCCTGTCGGTCGATCCGCTCAGTTGATGCCAAAGCGCGCGAGTGGGATGCCGTATTTCAGAATCTTGATCGACCCGGCATTGGATCTGCCGATCTTGGCGCCGGGCTCCGAGCCCGGTTGGGCGTCGGCGAGACTGCGCAGGGAGAGCGAAATCTCGCCCATCGATTGCGCCAGTGAAAGCGTCTCGGTCTGCGGCGGAGTGAGCTCGAGCGTCGCGGTCTTGCCGGTGGCGACTTTCTCGTCGCCTTGTGCTCCAGCGTTCTGGCCGATGGCGAGCACGCGGACGTTGCGCAGGATGGTCTCGCTCACCTTGTCGTCCTTGTTACCCAGCTTCACGGTGCGCGACAGAATGACGTCGACACGGTCGTTGGGAAGAATGAAGCCGCCGGCCGCGGTCTCCTCGCGAATCGGCGTGGAGATGGCGCGCATGCCGGAGGGGAGGATGGCGGCCATCACGCCGCCTTCGGAAGCTTTGATGAGCTTCTGCTCCTTGATCGGCTCGCCGGCGATGAAGGGCGCGCGGGCGATGGCGCCGGAAAGCTTCGACGGTGCGTCGGGCTGGGCGCTCTGGGTGATAAGGCCAGGAGTGATGCCTTCCGCCGGCCATTGCTGCCATTTCAGGTCGTCGCCGCTCGACCGAATCTCCCGAGATTGATGTCGCTGGAGGCGACCAGAACGTCGACGGCGCCGACGGTCCTCTCGACCTCGCGCACCTGCGCGCGGCCCTGGACATCATCGTTTTGGCCATCCAGGCGGCGCCCAGCGCCGCGGTGAAGGCGATGCGAAGAACGACAACTCTTGCTCTCTTCATGACGAACGCACTCCCAGAGGCCCCCGCATCAGCGACGAATGAGCTTCACTGTGACCGCCAAATCTCAACGCCGAGTTAATGGACGTGCCAAATTGGCCGAGCGGGGTTGAAGAGGGGAAGCGGAGCCAAGGCCGAAGGAAGTCCAGGCGAGCGGACTGCCGGGTGTCTTATTGGCCACCCACAGCTGCCATGAACGGCGTATGGGGATAGTAGATGAGGCCGGCGACGGCGAGCGCAATCCCGTAGGGAACGCCTTGGTTCTTATCGTGGCAGCTTCGCCAGCCAAACCTCGCCGGCCAAGGACGCAGGAAGCGGTATCCGCCGCATTTGCAGGATCACGAGGGTCAAGGCGCCCCCGAGAAGGCTCGCGACTAGGCAATAGCCGATCAACTGTTCCGGACCGAGCCAAAGTGCCGTGGCCGCAAACAGCTTGGCATCGCCTCCCCCGATCCAGCCAAAAGCGAACAGCGTGAAACCCACGCAAGGGCGCCAAAGGCGGCCAACAGATGCCAGCCGATCTCCGGCCAGCCAAGGCCAATCATAGGCGCCAACATGGCGAAGCCTACCACGAGGGCGATGGCGATGCGATTCGGCACGGTGAAGGTAAAGAGGTCCATCGAGGCCGCGAAGGCCATCGCGCCGGGGAACACGGTCAGAAGCAAGACGTCTTTCAGCATGGTAGGCGTCAGTCTTTCAGACGAGGCTGAAATCCGCGTTAAGGGGATCAAAGAAGAAGCCGCCCGCCTTTTCGGCGAACGGCTTCCGTTGTCGTGCCGTCCTAAGAGGACTTGGCTTCGGATTAAGGTTACCAGCCGAGCTCAAGCGAGGTATCGATGGTCCGTGAATGTGGTGATCAGGCTCGTCCGACGGAGTTCACCGCGGTGATGATGACAACGCTGATGCCGGCGGCGATCAGGCCATACTCGATGGCGGTGGCGCCGGACTCGTCGTTCGCGAAACGCGCAAACAGATTCTTCATTTTGGACTCTTCCCATTTCTATTTGGCCTACTCAGTTCCCCGCCAACACCGTGACGGCCCGAACTAGCGCGACCATAGCGAGGGCGTCTTACACGCAAGTTAAACCAATCGACTCCAAATCCACGCCCCGCCGTTAACGATAAGATGATCTGCGGGCAGGGAAACGGGGTTAATTCGGCGTCGTTGTTAAACATAGGAGTTGTTGCCTGGGCTTATACTTCCGAGCAATGCCGTCTTACTGGATGAAATTCAGATTTGTTTTGATGAATATTAGAGGCGATGGACGACCCTGGCGATCGGGTCGTCTCCGAGCCGAAGTTCAGGGCTGCACGCTGATGGTCCCGGGGCGGCGCAGAACGTTTGCCAATCCTTCACCATTTGGCTGTCTCATGGGACGTCTTCGCCGAGTTCGCCCGCGAAAAGGGTGCCTGTCATGATCTCGCTTCGCCCGTCACTCCTGCCCGACCGCGCTCCAAGCGCTCTTCGTCGTGGCGCATGCTGATCGTGTTCGGAACAGCCGGATCAGCGTTAGCCGGCAGCGACGCCGTAAACGTTACGATCGACGAGGCGCAGCTGATCAAAATCGACCGACCCGCAGCAGAAATTATCGTCGGCAACCCATCGATCGCCGACGTGGCGGTGCAGAGCGCGAAATTATTGGTGGTGACCGGCAAGTCGTTCGGTCGGACCAATCTCATTGTGGTCGATGCCGACGGCAAGGAAATCATGAACAAGATGCTCAGCGTGCAAGAGCCGCGCACTGGCCTGATGACACTCCAGCGCGGCGCCGGCAGGCGTTACAGCTATTATTGCGCGCCGAATTGCGCGGCGGAGCTCGCGGTCGGCGACGATCCCGGTTATTTCGAGGCGCTTTCCAAAGAGGTCAAGACAAAGCAGTCGATGGGTCAGAGTTCGGCCGAAGGGGGAGCGCCGAGCGAGTAGCTCGGCACTCCCTTCGAAGGGCTCGGCGTCGCGACCGACGACGTCGGCGCTGCTATCTGGCGATGCGCAGCTCGCTCAGACCTTGCGCGATGTCCTGAAAGATGCCCGCGAGCTGCGCGTTGGTCGGCGAGTTGTAATACATGTCGGGCTTGGTCGCGCAGTTCTTCAGGAGGTTCTGCGTCGTCGTGTTAGTGATCTGAAATCCGATCGTATAGACGAGAATGTCTTTCGCTTTGACCGCATTGCAGACCGTCGTCAATTTGCTGTTGAGCGTGGCTTCGGCATTGCTGCCGTGGCAGCGCCGAGATGGCCCGACGCGGCGAAGCCGAATGCGTTGTAAGTCGATTCGTTGATGATAGTTGCCTCCGCCGCTCCACATTGTTGTCGCCATCGGTCAGCAGCACGATGGCCTTCACCACCGTCGTCGTCAGCGTAGGCCGTACCTTCCGAGAAGGGCTCGCCTGGAGACACGACGCGCCAACCCCACAACAGGCCAGCAGGAATGTCAGTGTTGCCCTTGGGGCGAGCGCATCGATCGCCGTGGTGACGGTGCTCTTCGTGTTGGTCAGCGGCGTGATGGCACGCGGAGGACAATTGTAGTCCGGCCCCTTGTCGCCCGAAGTGCTTTCCCATTGCGGGTTGGTATATTTGGTCGTGTCCTTCTGGCAGACTTGTCGTTGTGCGTTCGTGGTACTACTTCCGCTCCCCAGCCAGCACCGCCCCAACTCGACCCGCTGCAGGCAGCAGGAGTGCTGCCATCGTTGAGATAGCTGTTGCTGTAGCTTCGGTAGTTATTGGCCGCCTTCGCGCTCGGTTCATCCGGAGCGAAATAAGGCGCAAACAGTGTCGCCGCGTGCCCGATGGATGGAGCGTCGTCGGTGAGTTCGTAAGCACCGATCCGTTCGCGGACGCATCCACCCCAGTTGCGACCGATCTGTTGCAGGAGACTGAGGACATTCGTGTTCGGGAGGGAAAAGTCCTCGTGGCTCACCGGCGAGTTCGCGTTTTTGTCGATCCAGCCGGAGTCGAGATTGTTGGATCCGACATTCACGGCCGCGGCGAACGGCACCACCGCGATCCTCACATTCTCCGAGGTGGCTTTGCCGTCGAACAGCGTCTCCACCAGTCTTTCGCGGCAGTCTTCATCGCCGTCGATCTTGTCGTTACTCGACATCGAGCCCGTCGTATCGAGCGCGAGCGCGAGTTCGATGTTCCGCTCTCTCTTGGTGATGGTGCTGCTCGTCGATACGTCCATCTGATCGATATTGGCGAGCCGCATAAACGTGGTCGGCACCACGCCCGACACTTTCACGACGATGTCGTCGCCGGGGAAGGTGACGTCGAGCTGTCCTACTGTTCCAATCGTGGAGGGCGGATAGTTGGCATCGAAGAATTGTTGGGCCTTAGCCTTCATTTCGCCTTCAGTGAGGCCCGCCCACGAGCCGATGGCGAGGGCCGATGCATCGGCGGCGCCATACATGCGCTCGCGCACGATCATGGCACGGCCGAGGTCGACGGCAACACCGATACCGAGGACCACCGGAATGATGGCGAGGCCGAACAAAATGGCGGCATTGCCGCCTCGCTCCTGGACAAACCCGCGCAATAGGCGATTGACGCTCTCTAGCATCTGGAACCTCCCGGCCTGTTTTCTGCGACCGTCACACTCATCCGATTGCATCAAGAGTCATACTCCAGCTTAAGGGCACAAATCTCTTACGGTTCACTGCCGGATTTACTCTAATTAAGTTAAATATTTACTTGATCTGTCCGGATGCTTGATTGCTAAATATCTTATACTTTTGTATTTTAATTTCTGTCTTCACCGGAAGTTAAATACAAGCTTTGTATGTATGGGGCATGACACCGATTCAGCCGACATTTTCAGGGCGATCAGCTGCTTCCGCCCAAAGACCTTGGGCCGCTTTCTGCCAGATCGAAGCGGCACCTCCGCGCTCGAGTTCGCGATCCTTGCCGGGCCCCTCTTGCTGCTGTTGCTCGCGATCCTGGAAGTCGGGCTCGTCTACTTTGCCAATTTCGAGCTCGATAATGCCGTCGATTACGGATCGCGCCTGCGTTCGCACGGGACAGGCGCAGGCCGGCAGTTTCGACGCCGGCGCATTCAAGGCCGAAGTCTGCAAGCAATTGACCGCGCCCATCGACTGCGCCGGCCTGCAGCTCGACGTGCGCCATTTCAGCGATTTCAGTTCCTCGGATCTCACCGATCCAATCGACGGCAGCGGCAACCTTAAGACGAACTTCACCTACGATCCCGGTGGTCCCGGCGACATCGTCGTGGTTCGCGCTTTCTATGAGTGGGACCTTATCGCCAAGTTTCCGAAGGATATCGCGCTTAGCAACATGGCCAATGGAAACCGGTTGCTGATGTCGACGACGGCCTTTCGCAACGAGCCTTTCGCACCTCCGGGAGCAGGGGAGCAGGATCATGAAGGACTCCGACAATGGTTTCGCGACGCGCATCCGCAATCGAAGCGGCATGTCGGCGATCGAGTTCTCCATTATCTTGCCGGTCATGCTGGTCATGTATTTTGGCGTGGTCGAGCTCGGCAACGCACTCACTCTCAGCCGCCGCGTATCAGTGGTGGCGAGCACGGCTGCTGATCTCGTGGCGCAAGAGAAAACGACCTCAGCTCGCCGGACTACAGGATGCCTTCGTCGCATCGAAGAGCATCTATCGACACCCGCCGACACGACCCCGCTCAAGATCGTGCTCTCCAGCGTCATTGCCGACGCAAATAATGTCGGAAAGGTCGATTGGAGTTGCGCGACCGGCGGGGGGACGGTGCGAGGAAAAGATCAACCTACCCGGTGCCGGCGGGCCTCACACAGGCCAATAGCAGTGTCATCGTCGCCGAGGTGACCTATGCCTTCAAGCCGGTGATCGGCTCGACCTTACTACAGTCCGGGATCCTTTGACATGAAACATACGTTCTATGCGCGTCCGCGCAGATCGCTCACCGTCAAGAAATCCGACACCGGCTGCTAGGTCAGCTTCATTGGTGGCAAGCTCCCGGCGTCCCCAGAGATCGTATTCGTCGGCGTGCTCGACAACGACCTTGAGCCGGTCGCCGGGCGAGAGCGATAACTCCCCATTGAGATAGACATTGCCATCGATCTCCGGCGCATCCCAGCTTGAGCGCGCGGTCGCGCCCTCCTCATCGACTTCATCGACGATAATCTCGATGGTTTGCCCGATCCGCGCGGCAAGCAGCGCGGTGCTGATCTGCTGCTGATGCTCCATCAGCCGCGCGTAGCGTTCCGCCTTCACCTCGTCTGCGACATGTGAGGCAAGCGCATTGGCGCCGGCGCCATCGACATTCTCATATTTGAAGCAACCGACACGATTGAGTCGCGCTTCGCTCAGCCAATCGAGCAGGAGGTTAAAGTCCTGCTCGGTTTCGCCGGGAAAGCCGACGATGAAGGTCGAGCGGATGGCGAGGTCCGGACACATCTCCCGCCAGCGTGGATGCGCTGCAACGTCTTTTCCTGGTGCGCGGGCCGGCGCATCGATTTCAGCACGCTCGGGCTCGCGTGCTGAAAGGGAATGTCGAGATAGGGAAGCACGCGACCGTCCGCCATCAGCGGCAAGACCTTGTCGACATGCGGATAGGGATAGACATAGTGCAGCCGCACCCAGACGCCGAGCGCGCCGAGCGCTTCGGACAGGTCGATGAACCGCGCTTCGCGCTGTTCTCCGCGCCATTCCGATTTGGCGTAGCCAATATCGAGGCCATAGGCGCTGGTATCTTGCGAGATGACGAGAAGCTCTTGCACGCCCGCCGCGACCAGGCGTTCGGCCTCGCGCATGACGTCGCTTAGACCGCGACTTTGCAGCCGCCCGCGAAGCTGCGGAATGATGCAGAAGCTGCAGGCATTGTTGCAGCCTTCGGAGATCTTCAAATAGGCATAGTGCCTGGGCGTCAGCTTGAAGCCTTGCGGCGGCACCAAATCGAGATAGGGATCGTGCGGCCGCGGCACAGCTTTGTGCACCTCGGCCACCACGGCCTCATATTGTTGCGGACCGGTGATGGCGAGCACATCCGGATAGCGGTCGAGAATACGCCCCGCCTCAACTCCCAAGCAGCCTGTGACGATCACCTTGCCGTTTTCTGCCAACGCTTCGCCGATCGCCTCGAGCGATTCTTCCTTGGCGCTGTTCAAGAAGCCGCAAGTGTTGACCACGACGGCGTCAGCGCCCTCGTAGCTCGCCGAGAGCTCATAGCCCTCGGCCCTGAGCTTGGTGATGATGCGCTCGGAATTCGACAAGCGCCTTGGGGCAGCCGAGACTTACGAAACCAATTTTGGGGGCGAGGCCTTCGCGGAGCGCGTTTCTTTGACTGTCATAGAGCGCGTTATAGGCAACGCGGAACTGGCGGTCGACAAGGACGTTTAGGGGGTCTGTCACAAAACCGCGCCAGATTGCCACTGGACAAAAGGGAGTCAGAGGACTATTTGCCCCTCCACCCAAAAGGCAGGTTTCGACGCCTTTGATTTGCCGAAGCCGAGCCAAAGCCCTTCCACAACGCCCCTGCTCCCATGGCCGGTTCAATCCGAGCCTCTTAGTGCAACCAGCGTTCCGCCTCCCGCCGAAGCGGGCGGGCATGCACGTGGCAGCTTTTGGGCGCTGACGCTGGGCAGCATCGGGTCGTCGTCTATGGCGATATCGGCACCAGCCCACTTTACGCTCTGAAGGAGATCCGTGCTTGCGGCAGGCGGCAAGGATGTCGTCAGCCAAGATGTGATCCTCGGCATTTTGTCCCTGATCATCTGGGCGCTGATTCTCGTCATCACGATCAAATATGTTCTGTTGCTGCTCCGTGCCGACAATGACGGCGAAGGCGGCACGCTCGCGTTGATGGCGCTCGCCAACCGAGCATTCGGCGGGCACACCAAGACCGTTCTCCTGCTCGGCATAATCAGCGCGGCCTTGTTCTACGGCGACGCTATGCTCACGCCGGCGCTTTCTGTTCTTTCGGCGGTCGAAGGTCTTCATCTCGCGACACCGGCTCTCGCCGACTATGTCGTGCCCCTGACGGTGTTGATCCTCGTGATTCTATTCGCGGTGCAGTCCAGGGGGACGGCGAAAGTCGCGGCCTTCTTCGGTCCGATCACGCTTGTCTGGTTCATCGCGCTCGCTCTTGCGGGAATTTGGCAGATTGCCAACGGACCGGAGGTGCTCTTGGCCTTCAGCCCGCATTACGGAATTTCATTTCTCGGCCAACACGGGATCATCGGACTGGCGACACTCGGCGCCGTGTTCCTCGTCGTCACCGGCGGCGAGGCGCTCTATGCAGACCTCGGACATTTCGGCAGAGGTCCGATCCGCTTTGCTTGGCTGTTCGTGGCGCTGCCGGCACTGACGCTGAATTATCTCGGGCAAGGAGCCCTCCTTCTCACCAAGCCAGAGGCGATCGAAAACCCCTTCTTCCTGCTCTATCCGGAGTGGGCGCTGTTTCCAATGATAGGGCTCGCCACGATGGCGACCGTGATTGCCAGTCAGGCGGTGATCACGGGCGCTTATTCGCTGACACAGCAGGCGATCCAGCTCGGCATGTTGCCGAGATTCGAAATCAAGCACACTTCGGAGTCGCAGTTCGGCCAAATCTACATGCCGCGCGTCAACACGATTCTCCTGCTCGGCGTGCTGCTGCTGGTGACGCAATTCAGGTCCTCCAGCGCGCTCGCGTCGGCCTATGGCATCGCCGTGACCGGAACCATGGTGGTGACGACGCTACTGGCGATGATCGTGATCTTTAAGGGATGGAAATGGCCGCTGTGGGCGATGCTCGCCATGATGCTACCCTTCCTTGCCATCGACACGACCTTCCTCTCGGCAAATCTGCTCAAGGTGTTCCACGGCGGATGGGTGCCGCTCCTGATCGGCGCTCTGGTGATGCTAGTGATGATCACCTGGCGCAAGGGCGCCAAGATTCTGCGGCGAAAACGCGCCGGCTGGAGACGCCGCTCGATGGGCTTGTGTGTGCCTTGGAGAAATCACCGCCGACTTCGGTACCTGGAACGGCGGTGTTTTTGAGCGCAGACCCGACCAGCGCACCGACCGCGCTGCTGCACAGCATCAAGCATTACAAGGTGCTGCATGAGCGGAATGTCGTGCTGACCATCGCGGTGGAGAATGTTCCGCACGTGCCGGCGGCCGACCGCGTTTGCATCGAGCCGATCAGCGACCGGTTCGCCCGCGTGCTGCTGCGCTTCGGCTTCATGGACAGTCCCAACGTGCCGAAGGCGCTCGCGATCGCGCGGAAACAGGGATGGACGTTCGACATCATGTCGACCTCGTTCTTCTTGTCGCGACGCTCGGTCCGCGCCGACCCCGCTCCGGGATGCCGGCCTGGCAGGACAGGCTGTTCATATTGCTGGCAAGAAACGCCGACGACGCGAGCAGCTATTTCCAATTGCCGACCGACCGCGTGGTCGAGATCGGGACGCAAGTCAGCGTCTAGCGGCTTCACGCTTGCGCGCTAGCGCAAGATTTCCTTGAGCTCCGGGTCTTGCTCTTCTTCTTCCTCGGGCTGAGGTGCCTCCTCCGGCTGAGCGGGTGCGGCTTGGGCGCCCGGCTTCGGCTCGCTGGATTGCGGCGCTCCGCCATCTTCGGCCGGAGGCGCATCGCCCGATTCGGCGCGGGGGCCGATCTGCACGCCGCCAAGCAGGCGGCCGATCGCCTCGCCCACCGGCTTACCCTTGAATTTCTTCTGCAGAATGGTGCCGAGCTGCTTCACGGTCTTGTTGGCCTGTTCGGGATTCGAGAACAGACCCTTGATCTCGGGCTTGATCGAGGGGTGCGCCAGCGGACCCTCGATGCGCACCGGGATGGTGAGACCGGCCAAATCGTTGGCGCCACCTTTGCCCTCGGGGCCCGCGACAATTTGCGGCTGGGCGATGACGTCGATATTGCCGATCACGACGTCGACGGTGCCGCGGCCGGTCACTTCCAGGAGCGGGCTCGTCATCTGCAAATCGGTCGAGCGCGCCAGGCCTGAGGCGATGGTGAAGCTGCCGCCAAGCTCGCTGAAGTCGGTCTTGGCGCCATTGCCCTGGTCGAGGTCAGGCATCTCGCCTTCGCCGATGCTCTTGATCATGGCCGTGAGATCGACGCCTTCGATGGCGCCGTTGGCAACAGCGATGCTGCCGCGTCCGGCGATATTGGATTTGAGCTCGTTGGCGGTTGTGCCGCTGCCCTTGATGTCGAGATCCACTTTGGCTTGACCGGACAGCATCTTGAAGTCTGCCGCGTCAACGAGGAAGGGCTGCGCCGCGACGTTTTCGAGCGCGAACTGGCCGGAGAAGCTCGGGACCGGTTTGCTGGAATCGATGATCAAGGTTCCGCTCGCCTTGCCGTCATAGAGCTCCATGCTGCCGAGCGTCGCTCTGAGCACGCCCTCCTTCAAAGCAAGGCCGATCGCGCTCGGCCCGATCGTCAGCCGCGCATATTTCGTCTGTTGGATATTGAGATTGACGTCGGCATCGAAGGCGGCTGGCGCGAGGGTGCCGGGTTGGGGCTTGGGCGCCGGCGCTTTCGGCTCGACAACTTTGGGCGTCGGCGCCGCGGCGGATGGAGGGGGAGTTGACGGCTCACTGGTCAGCTTGCCGGCGCCCGGCTCTGCCTCGGGTTGAGGCTTGGAAAACCAGCTTTTGCCGGGAGCGTCCTCTTCGGCCGTGCCGGCTTCGGGCTCGGCCGCAGGCTGCGGCGCCGGCTTGGCATTGGCGGGAGACGATGCAGGCAAGAAGGCGTTGAGGTCGAGCTGGTCGATCGCGAGCGCCGCGCGCACATAAGGCCGCGGACTTTGCAGCGTGACGATCGCCTGACCTTGTCCGCTGGCATGCGCGAGCGCGAAGCGCGACTTGCTGAAAGTGATCTCGCGATTCTTCCAGGTGACATGACTTTGCAGCTCGCCGTCGCCGAGCGCGGCAGTCGAGTCCGGCGCCTCGCGCATCCAGGCGAGCAGCGAGGGGATCGAATGCGACTTGGCGCCAAGCTCGCCTTCGAGCGCGAAACTCGGCCGGGACACGACACTGCCGTCGAAGGTGGCGTCGATCGCATCGGTTCCGATCGCAAGCTCAAGCTTGGCTGCTTCCGAATTGCGAAGCTGGCCGGGCGATGTGAGCGTGAGATCGAAATTGACGGGTTTGCCCTTCCAGTCGAGCTTGCCCTTCGCGGTGAGCGGGTCGGTGATGTGGGGAAGGCTCAAGGCGGCATCGATATGCTCGATGCGGCGCTCGGTGCCCTGATCGTCGTAGATGATGCGAACCGTACCGTCCTCGATGCGGACGTCGTTCAGCCTGATGTCACGCTGCGATCCCGACTCTTCGGCGAACGCGCTGGAAATGAAATTGAAGCCGTCGACTGCGGCGTGCTTGCGGTCACGCGGCGTGAGCGCTGCCCTCACGCTGCGCGCCACCGTCGGTCAGCCTCACCGTCAACAGCGGGCGGATCATCACCACACGCTGGGCATCGACACGCTTGCTCAACATCTCGGCCAGAGCTGAGATCGAGCTCAAGCCGCTCGATGGAAAGATCGGCGGCGCCACTCCGGTCGGACGGATCGTTGATCGAAGCGTCGGTGATGACGATGTGCGGATTGGGCAGGAGCATCAGCGAGGTGCTGCCCTTGACCGAGAGCTCGCGGCCGGTCTGCTCCTTGACGCGGGCGGCGACGCGATCGCGCACGGCGTCGGCCGAGATCAGCAGATTGATGCCGATCAGCGCGACGACGAGGAGCGCCGCAACTCCGCCCGCAATGCGAAGAGCAAGTTTCATCGGGCCATTAAGCGCAAGTTTCATCGGCCTATATCAAAACATAGATGGCCGGAGGACAGCCCCCCGGCCATGCCAAAATCCTAGGGAACTTAGCCCCAGAAATAAGGTCAGAATAGGCCAGCGCAACCCCTGGAGGCCGAGACTAAGTGCCTCAACGGACAAGGATTGCGTGATTGTCCCATTGGAAAGCGGTCGATTCCCGCTCCAGATCGCCATCGCGTCGCCCGTCGCGAGCCAGCCCTCACCGCTCGTCAGGAGGAAGCTCGCCTGGCGATGGGTGGGCGCGAGTCCGCAACTATCGTTGAGCGAGCAAGACCCGAGATAGTTCCGGGTGGAGACATCCCAATAGGTGATGAGATTGCCCTTGGGCGCGGAAGCCGCGACGATGGTGCCGTTAACGTCGGTGGCGACGGAGCCGACATAGTTCTTCAGCGCGGATTGCGTCGGCCCAGGTGCCGGCACGATGACCGGAGTCTCGCCGAGGCGGTGGAAGCCCAGCAGCGCCGGCTCGTCGCCTTCGGGGCCGCGATATTGGCAGCCGAACACGACGACGTCGCCGGCGGCGATGGCGAGATGGCGAATTGAGAGCTGATGCAGTTCGGGCGCCAGATGATGCTCCTCGATGAGATCGCCATTCGTCACGTCGATATAGACGAGAGACGGTTTCATGTCGGGGATGTTGAGCTCCTTCGATCCGCTGTCGGGATGGGTGCGGATGCCGCCATTGGCGATCACCATGGTACGGCCGTCGGAGAGGAGCGCAATGTCGTGCGGCTCCATGCCATGCGCGTCGAACTCGCCGATCTGCGCATAGCCGCCGGTGGCATCGCGGACGCCGATCACGCCTATCGCATTGTCGTAGTCATATTCCGTTGCGTAGAGAATTTTTCCGTCCGCCGAGAAGACGCCGTGGCCGGAGAAATGCCGGTCGGGACGCGACTGGAACCAAGTCGGCTCGCGATGATCGAGCGGCACCGCGACGCCGAATTTGCCGGGATGGCGCGCGAACGCGACCCATTCGCCGGTGCCGGGACGAAGCGCGATGTCATGGCCGCGGCCAGGCAACACCACCGATTTCACGTCGCCGTCGAGGCTGAAGAGGGCGGCGGAGAAATTGCCGCGGTCGTCTTTTCTCGCGGCGGCAAACAGAGCGGCTCTCCGGCGCGGCGCGGAGCTTCGCGGGAAGCGCCAGCAGCGCGGCGGAGCCGGCGAGGCCTGTGATGAGTTGGCGGCGGTCGAGCTGCATCAGTCACCATCCATGGCGTTGAAGCCGAAACTCAGTCCGGCCCCCTTGGAGATCATGTCGCCCGCGGTTTGCGCGGCGCTTTTGAGCGAGACACGCAAGGCCTCGAGCTTGGCGCGATCATCCTCGTCGCGTAACACCTCGGCGAGTGGAGCATCGATGCCGCGCAACACTTCGATGGCGTGATCGAGATCGAAGGCGATGGACTCTTCGACGCCCGCGGATTCCTGATGCACCACTTGAGCGAAGCCGCCCTTGAGGAAGAGATTGCGGACGCCGGTGAGATTGCCGGCAATCGACTTGAAGGTGAGACCGCTCCGTCCGAACGGCGCGAGACCGGGCTTGGCCTCTTCCGGCTTGGCGCCCAGCATCTTGGCGAGCTTCTGATCGCGCACGGATTCGATCCCCGCCGAGAAGGTCTTGGAGAGATCGAGGGTCACCTCTTTCGGCGTGCGGTAGGTGGGATCGTCGGGTCCCGGCTCGAGATAGGCTTTGACGAAGGGCGCGCTCTCTCCCCAGCCCTCGGCGATCTGCTTCGAGATCGAAGCGATGTTGTTGGCGACAGCATTGGCAAAGGAACAGCGGAAGGCGCCCTCGCCGCCTGGTTTCGCAAGATCGCTCGCGCCGTCGCCGTAGAGCAAATATTCGAGAGCCGGCAGGCCTTGCAGCGCCACGCTCTTGGTCGCCAGCGTTGTTTCGTCTTTCACGGTTTCATCGTGCTTGGCGAGCGCGTCGCGAATCTGCTTCGCGCCCAGAGCCCTTCGGGTCGGGCCAATAAAACAGGCGCTCGTAGCGATGATCCTGCAAGACGGGACCGAAGCGGACTGGTTCGATCTCACTCCAGGCTTCGACCGTTTGCGCGAAATTCTCGCGTGCCGCTTTGAGCGTGGCGTCGGACGGTTCAGCGCAGAGCGCCTTGGTGCTGCCGGCGAGCGCGGCGGCGCGATCGGCGAGTGTCGTGTAGCCGGGGCGAATGTAATTGTTGAGCGCATCGCGGGCGATCGCGGCGTGGTCGGCTTCGGCGTGTGCGTGAGAAGCAGGCAGTCATCCGCGAAAGCGGATCAGCCAGCGCCGATTCCAAGGATCCGCGATTCTGGATTCCGGCTTCGCGGAATGATGATGGTGGATCGAGGCGCATCACAGCGAATTCACGAAAGCGATCAGCCGCTCCCGGTCCTCTTTGGAAAGTTTCGCAAAAGCATCGCGCGCGGCTTGCGCTTCGCCGCCATGCCAGAGAATGGCTTCCTTGATGTTGCGGGCGCGGCCGTCATGCAGAAACAGGGTGTGGCCGTTGACGGTTTCGGTCAAGCCGACGCCCCAGAGCGGCGCGGTCCGCCATTCCGTACCGGTCGCCGCGCCGTCGGGACGATTATCGGCAAGCCCCTCGCCCATGTCATGCAGCAGGAGATCGGTATAGGGCCAGATCGTTTGCTTGGAGAGATGCGGCTGATCCTTCGACTCGCCGGTGGTGAAATTCGGGCGGTGACAGTTTGCGCAGCCCGACGCGTGGAACAATGCCTTGCCTTTCAGCACTTCCGGATCGTCAGCTTTGCGCCGCGCGGGCACGGCAAGGTTATGCGAGTAGAAGACGATCAGCTTGAACAGATCGTCGCCGAGCTCGACATCTTGGTAGGCGGAGGAGTTGCCGTTCGGCGCGTCGACACACTCTTTCTGTTTGTCGGTGCAATCGCCGGACGCGGTGGCGATCAGCGTCGTCGAGAGGCCGATATCGCCGTTGGCAGCCGCCGCCGCTTGCTCGGCGATGCTCGGCACGCCGGCCTTCCAGCCGAAACGTCCAAGCGTCACTTTATCGAGCTCCTTCGACCAGACCTGGTTCGGCTTGCCGGAGATGCCGTCTTTGTTGGCGTCGTCCGGATCGGCGCCGGCCATGATTTGATCTTCGGGCACGGCCTCGAGCAGTCCAAGCCCGATCATCGGCGGCGCCACGCGCGGAGAGATCATGGTGCCGTCGGCGAGCGGGCCATAGCCGAGATTGCCGATGCTGTATTTCGGCGCGCGCAAGTTCACGATCTCGCCGCCGGCGAGTTCGACCGGCTTCTCCTCATATTGAATCTCGATCTCGCCTTCGGACTTGATGCCTTGGATCGACAGGTCTTGCAGTTGACCGCCATAAGTCGGCTCGGGGATCGAGTTCTCGCGATGGCTCTCGAGCTTGGCCTTTTCCTCGTCGGTCGTTGGCGGCACGGAGAGACGCAGCAGCATCGAGTGGCTATCGTCGTGCACGCCCTCCGTCAGCGGCGGATGTCCGCGCCCATCTTTCAGATGACAGGCCTGACAGGCGCGCGAATTGAACAGCGGGCCCAACCCGTCGGACGCATCGGTCGAGGACGGCGCCGAGACCCAATTCTTGCGGAAGATGGCGTTGCCGATCTTAAAATCGAGCTCGCGCTTGATGTCGAGATTGCCGGAGGAGCGGGAGAAGGCATCCGCCGTGTCGTTGCTGCCGCGCGAGGTGGCATTGCCGCCGGGCTTGTCCTCGCCGGGCTCAAGCTTGGAAAAATCGACAGGCGGCGCGTCGGCGCCATGGACTTCAAAAATGCCAACAAGCAGCGGCAGTGCAAAAGCGAGCGCAATCGCGCCCGCAAATAGCGAGCGCGATTGAGATGGCTCTGCCGGTACTTCGTTCGGCCGCGGCGCTTTACGCCCGCGAAACTCTACACTCGCCGTGGGATCCGTCCTTCGTCAAAAAGCAAGCGTGGTCCTTGCTCCGAATACAGCTGCATTCTCGACGGCCTTCCGGCCGGACTCATCCGGCACGTTGCCGCCCGGCTGCCAGATATACTGGAAATCTGGCTGCAAGGCCCAACCCTCCTTGATCTGGAAGGTGTAGCAAATCTCAAGCAACGCCTCGTAATTGCGCGCAATCGCGAGGCCGGAATCGACGTCGAAAGCGCCGGCATCGTCGGAGATGCCGGTATAGGCGAAGCCGATTGCCAGCGCATCGTCGGGCCGGCGCGGAGATCATGCCGCTAAATGTCACACCGCCATCGGCGTAGAAGTCGATGAGGTTGCGATCGGACGGCGCGCCCATGACGCGGGCGAACACGCCAACGCCCTTCGGATCCTCGCTGCCCGGCACGCGCCAGATCAGCTGATCGATGATGCCGTAGAAGCCGTAATTGTCGCCGTGAACGCAGCGCGGGCCGGCCAGTAACGGCGATCAAGGCGCCACCGACATCGAAGCGCTGATTCTCGAAGCTGCCGAAATGATTCCAGCCGCCGAACTTGACCGTGCCGGCGAGACCATCCTGGTTATATTTGTATGCGGCTTCGGCCATCAGCAGCGGCGGATCGTCGAGACGGAAGTCGAGGCCGTTCGAGTTGCAGCGCTGCGGATCGCCATTGCAATTGGGACCGACAGGATCGCCGTTATAGACGGCGACCATGATCCCGAGTCTGTCATTCGGATTGAGCGCCAAGCGTAAGCCGGGCGTGGCGAGCGGATAGGCAGGGCCTCCATTCGGCATGTCGGCGGCCGTATAAGACGGCCAGCCCCAGGTGCCGTTGAGGAAATAGCCGCCCCCGTCGGCGATGAGGAACTCCGCGTCGGCAGCAAGTTGACCGAACTTGACTCCGACTTTGTCGTCATAGAGATGCTGCTCGAACCAGAGTTCGAAGAGACGCGTCGCGTCCGTGGCTTCGAGACCGCTCACCGGCATCAAGCTGCCGATGTTGGCGGCGGTGATTGAGTTGCCGTGGATCTGGTAGCCATCGGCATGGAAGCAAAGTCCTTTCCAGAGGCCGAGCTTGTGCATGTCGGCTTTCATGTAGAGCTCAAGCACTCCGTCATACTCGACGCCCTGGTCGAAGCCGCCCCAGTTACCGAAGGCTTCGCCGTAATAGGCTCCACCGACCTCGACCCCATGCTGTGCAAGAGCCTTACGCACGCCGCCCGGGTCGATCGCCATGACCACATCTTCTGAAACGCCGTCAGCGCCATGGGCGATGTCGGCTTCGGTGAGCTCGCAATCCTGAGCCCATGCGGCCGCGGGCACGAGAGTGAGTACGGCAAGCGCCGCCGCGGAAGTCCGTAGCCATCTCAGAATGATACGCAGTCCCCTCATTGTCCTCAGTCCCCCGACTAATCTCTTCCCAAACTGCCGCTGCCTCAAGTAAATCAAGGCGCAGCCTTTTCCCCCTCCTCCACTTTTTGTGGACTATCCAAGCTGTCAGACCCCTCGAACTGGATGGCTTTCAGATCGAGAGCGGCGACGGCGCGCTCAAACGATTTGGTCTGATCGAGCAGACCGTCGATGGCCTTCTGCACCACCGCGTTGCCTTCAGCGTTCCCCTCGCCGATCATCTGGTCGTACGCTTCGACCGTGATGCCGCGCCGGTAGAGCGCCGTCATCGCGTCCATCGTCGCCTCGAGCTTGGACTTGATCTCGGTGTCCACCTCCGGCGACTTCGCTTTCACCAGGTCGGAGATGCTCGGGCCCTGCACCACGCTGCCATCGACCCGGCGATAACGGGCGAGATAGACGTTGCGGATGCCGAGCTCGTCGAAATAGTGCGAGGCGAAGGTGTTGTCCGAGAAGCAATCGTGCTCCTCCTCGGGATCGTGGATCATGAGGCCGAGCTTCATGCGCTCGCCGGCGAGTTCGCCGTAAGAGAGCGAGCCGAGCCCGGTCATGATCGCGGTCAATCCCGCCTCGTCCGAGCCGTCGACCAGAGTCTTGCGCGCGTCACCCTTCGGTCCCCATTGCGCGACCATCCAATTGAGGTCGTCGATCAGGAGGTCGGTGACGGTGCGAAGATATTGCGCGCGGCGATCGCAATTCTTATTGCTGCAATTCTTGGGGTCGAAGTCGGATGGCGGCGCGATTGCCGGCGCCGGGCCCGGTGCCGTTCAGATCTTGGCCCCAGAGCAGAAACTCGATGGCGTGATAGCCGGTGGCGACATTGGCCTCGACGCCGCCGGCTTCCTGCAACGTGTCGGACAGAAGCTCTTTGGTGAGCTTGGCGGTGTTGATCTTCTTGCCGCCGATGGTGAGCGAGGCATTGGCGATGACGTCGGCTGCGTAGAGCTCGTTCTCCGGTGAATCGGAGCCGTAAGCGCCGGCGACATAGTCAATGAGGCCCTCGTCGAGCGGCCAGGAATTCACTTTGCCTTCCCAGTCATCGACGATCGAATTGCCGAAGCGATAGGCCTCGGTCTGCATGTAGGGCACGCGGGCTGCGATCCAGGCGGCGCGGGCGGCTATGAGATTCTCGTTGGTCGGCTTGGCGAGAAAGGCGTCGATCGCGAGCTTCATCGTCTTCGCGGTCGCGGCTGCGTCGGTGTAACGCCGCCTCGGCGATGTCGGCGTAAGTCTTGATCACGTCCTTGGCGGAAGGCTCGGCCGTTGCGGGCGAGGAACCGAAACTGAAGCTCGCGGCAAAAATCGCGATGAGGAACGCAAGCGACGACCGTTGAAGCATAGACATGTCTTTCTGGCGCCCCCCGCGCCGGCAATTTGCCCAATAAAATGCGGTGGCCCGAGCCAGTAATCCTCGGACCACCGCCAGGTTGAGATGAGGAAACATCCGTGCGTGACGCCTGGACGCTTCAGGCCTCCGGGCTGGGCAGCCAGTGGCCTTGTCAAAAAGGTAGCTCATTCGTTAAAATGCATGTAATGAAATATTTTCATTGGAATAGTTGCACGACATGCATCTTAGAGAGATCGACGCCAACCTGCTCGTGACGCTCGACGCGCTGCTGGTCGATGCCAGCGTGACCCGCGCGGCGGAGCGGCTCGGCCGCAGCGCCTCGGCAATCAGCCATTCATTGGCGAAACTCCGGGAGATTTTCGCCGATGAGCTGTTCGTGCGGGCGGGACAGCGGCTCGTGCCGACGGCTAAGGCGCTCGAGCTTGCGCCGACCGTGCACGTCATCCTCGCCGGCATGGAAAGCCTGCTCCGGCCGGCCAAGCCGTTCGATCCAAGCTCCGCGGCGCGCGATTTCGCCATCGCTTCAGGGGAAGCCGGGGAACTCATTCTTGTGCAGCCCCTGCGGCGCAGGATCGAATATGTCGCGCCGAGCATCCGCGTCGATTGGACGCCAGGCTATGCGGCTGACGCCTTCGAAGCGCTTCGCCAAGGCTCCAGTCATTTCCTGATCGATATTGAGGGGATGCCGATCCCGGCGCCAGATGTTCGTGTGACGCGGTTGTTCGACGATACGCTCGTGACTCTGGCGAGACCCGAGCACAAGCTCGCAACGCGGAAGCCGAACGCGGCTGCGTTCGCAGATGCCGGTCATATCGAGGTCGATTCGCTTCCGGCCCTTCCGCGTCTCGATGAAGCGCTCGCCACGCATGGCGAGACGGCAAGGATCGCATCGAGAGTCTCGTCGGTTCTGGTTGGGCTGCTGCTCGTGTTGAACAGCGATTTTCTGCTGACGGTTCCTTCGTCGCTGGCGGCGATTCTGGAGAAAGAGTTCAAGCTGATCCGCGTCGCTCAGCCGTTCGAGCCGGTCACCATGACGGCGAGATTGCTGTGGCATTCGAGCTATGATCGCGACGAATGTCACCAATGGGTGCGCGACGAGCTTGTCAGGCTGGCACGCGAGATCGGAAGCGAAGGCTAGTCCGACGCTGCGGCGGAGATCGAGATGCAGAGATCTGCCTTGCTTCTGCTCGCGGCGCTGGCGCTGAGCCTCGCGCAAATTCCGCCGGTATTTTCCAAGCCTCTCGCCATCGAGCGGAATCTTGTGATCGAGGGGAGCGGTAAGACGCTCACGCCTCGATGAGGCGATGGCCTTGCTCAAAGTGCCCTCGGTCAGCATGGCGCTGATCGATCGCGGGAAGATTCGTTGGGCAAGAGCGTTCGGCAAAGGCGTAACACCCAACACGCTGTATCAAGCTGCGTCGTTGTCGAAATTCGTGGCGGCGCTCGGTGCGATGAAACTGGTCGAACAGGGCCGTCTCGCGCTCGATAGCGACGTCAACGACGCGCTCACCTCTTGGCACGTGCCCGCGAACCAATTCGACGCGGAGCATAAAGTCACGCTGCGCGAATTGCTCAGCATGACGGGCGGCATCAATGTTCCCGGCTATCCCGGCTATGCACGAGACGCCAAGCTGCCGACTCCCTTGCAAATCCTGGACGGCGTGCCGCCGGCGAATTCTCCAGCGGTGACAGTCATCGCCGTGCCGGGAACCAGCTATCACTATTCCGGCGGCGGCTATCAGATCATCGAGGCGATGGTCGCCGACGCCACGCACAAATCCTTTGCCGACACCATGCAAGACCTCGTGCTCGGACCGGCGAAAATGTCGAGGAGCGAATGGGCGCCACTTCCCGCGCGTCTCGAGAAGGACGCCGCTCGAGCGCATCTCGCCGACGGCAGCGAGGTCGAAGGCGGCTGGCATGTCTATCCGGAGCTTGCGGCCGCCGGGCTTTGGTCCACGCCGACCGATCTTGCCAAATTGCTCATCGCCCTTGGGCAAGCGTGGCAGGGCAAGAAGAGTTCAAGCTGCTTCGTCAGGACACGGCCCGGCAGATGCTGACCCGGGCCCCGATCGGCCCTTACGGCCTCGGCGCCGGCATCGATGGCGAAGGCAAAAAGCTGGTCCTGATGAAGGCCGGCATCAATCTTGGTTACCAGAGCTTTCTCATCTTCTACCCGGCAACCGGCCAGGGCTTGGTGGTCATGACCAACTCCGAGCATGGCGAAGTCTTATGCAAGGCGCTGATCCGGCGCGCCGCCACCCTCTATGGTTGGCCCCAGGTTGCAGATTTTATTGAGTGAGCGAGCCGCCTGCCTCTGGTTTCCGTCACGATGAGGGACTAGATTTGTAGCCGGCCCGCCATGCCGAGGGCGGTATCCGGGAGGAGTTCCATGCTCGTAGCTTTACGCGCCGGCCTTATTGCCGCGCTTTGTTTCGTTGCCTTCACCCCCGCCTCTTCCGCCGAGAAATCCTTCAAAAATAGTTCTCTCGACAACGCCGCGATCACGCTCGAGGCGGAAGTCCAGGACCAGGCCGGAGCGATCGAAAAGCCGGTCACCGCGCTGAAGAAGGACGCCGATACCGATCTGAAAAATGGCAATCTCGAAGGCGCCGTCGACATCTACACAGAGATCGTCGCGGTGGCGCCGGACGACGCCCAAGCTTGGCGGCGTCTCGCCAATATTCTCATCGCCATCCCACCAACTGAGAACGATGACGGCAGCACGCGCTATGAGCGCGCAACGACGGCGGCCTATATCGCCTATCAGAAGGCGACGACGCCAAAGGATGAAGTCCGACGCTCTGATCACACTCGCTTCGGCCTACGGCAAGCGGAGCGACTGGCGCCCGGCGCTGAATGCATTGAAGCTCGCGCTGGTGCTGAACGAGACCCCGGACCTCAAAGCCACTTACGACCAGCTTCGCGAAAAATATGGATTCCGCGTTTCCGATTTCAGCGTGGACTCCGACGCTGCTTCGCCGCGCGCCTGTTTCCAATTCACCGAGCCCCTGCCGAAGCGCGCCGACTTCTCTCCGTTCGTCGCCGTGCAAGGCCAAGACAAGCCCGCGCTCTCCATCGACGACGCGCAGCTTTGCGTTGAGGGTCTGAAGCACGGCGAAAGTTATTCCGTCACGCTGCGTCAGGGCCTGCCCTCGACGGTCGGCGAGGATCTGCTGAAGACCGCTGACTTCAATATCTATGTGCGCGACCGCAGCCCGTTCGTGCGCCTGTCCGGCAAAGCCTATGTGCTGCCGACGACCGGGCAGCAGGGCATTCCGCTCGTGACCGTGAATACCGACACGTGTGAAAGTGTCGATCTACCGGATCGGCGACCGCAATCTGCTCGACACGGTGCTCGGCGGCAATTTCGAACGCAACCTCTATACCTACGACCTCGAAGATATTGCCGATAGCAAGGGCGAGAAGATTTGGACCGGCGAGCTCGCGGTCAAGCGGGAACTGAACCAAGACATCACCACCGCCTTCCCCGTGACCGAAGCGGTGCCCACGCTGACGCCCGGAATCTATGTGCTCGCCGCGGAGCCGGCCAATAAGCCTGCCGACGATTACGGCCAGCGCGCGACGCAATGGTTCGTGGTCTCCGACCTCGGGCTCACCGCTTATTCCGGCGGCGACGGCATTCACGCCTTCATCAATTCGCTCGCCACCACGTCTCCGGTCGACGGCGTCGAGCTGCGCCTGATCGCGCGCAACAATGAAGTGCTGGCGGTGAAGAAGTCAGGCGCCGACGGCACCGTGACTTTCGAGCCGGGCCTGGCGCGCGGCGAAGGCGGATTGTCGCCGGCGATGCTCGTCGCGAAAGCTCCGAGCGGCGACTATGCCTTTCTCAATCTCAAGCAATCGCCGTTCGATCTGACCGATCGCGGCGTGAGCGGCCGCGACATTCCCGACGGCCTCGATGCATACGTGTTTCCCGAGCGCGGCGTCTATCGCACCGGTGAGACGGTGCACATCACGGCGCTGCTGCGCGGCGCTGAAGGCAATGCGCCGCCCGACACGCCGCTGACGCTCGTGATCGAGCGGCCAGACGGTGTCGAATACCGACGTAGCGTGGTGCCCGACCAGGGCTTCGGCGGCCGCTCGCTCGATGTCGAGATCATCTCCTCGGCGATGACCGGCACGTGGCGGATCGCGGCCTATACCGATCCGAAGCGCCCGGCAGTCGGCGATGCCTCGTTCCTGGTCGAAGATTATGTGCCGGATCGGCTCGAATTCGACCTCACCAGTGCTGCCACCGGCATTTCCCCCGCAACTCCCGCGCAAGTGAGCGTCGACGGACATTTCCTCTACGGCGCACCAGCCTCCGGGCTCGATCTCGAAGGCGAGGTCAATGTCGCCAAGACAGGCGTCCGGCCCGGCTACGACGGCTATGTGTTCGGTTCCGAGGACAGCGACGACGAAGAGGAGGAAGGCGGCTCGGAGAGCATTCCACTGGCCGACCTGCCGCAGACCGACGATCAGGGCAAGGCGAGTTTCACTGTCGCGCTCGACAACGTGCCTCACTCCTCGCAGCCGCAAGCGGCCACGATCGTGGTGCGCATGGCAGAACCGGGCGGACGCGCCATCGAGCGCAGGCTGTCGCTGCCCGTCACGCCGAGCGATCCGATGATCGGCGTCAAGCCGCTCTTCACCGGAAGCGCGCTCGGCGACAACGATATTGCGAAGTTCGACATCGCCATGGTCGCGCCGGACGGCAAGGCGATGAGCAAAAAGCTGCATTGGCAGCTGCTCAGCGTCGATTCCAAATATCAATGGTACCGGCAGGACGGCTATTGGCAGTACGAGCCAGTCAAGGTGACACGGCGCATCGCCGACGGCGATATCGATGTCGCGCCGGACAAGCCGGGGCAAATCTCGGCGCCGGTGACCTGGGGCCGCTACCGGCTCGAAGTTTCGACCAACGATGCGCAAGGACCGGAGACGGTCTATTCCTTCGACTCCGGCTGGTACGCGGAAGCCTCCGCCGACACGCCGGACCTGCTCGAAATCGCGCTCGACAAGAAGGAATATAGACCGGGCGACACCATGACCGTCGCGGTCACGGCGCGGAGCGCCGGCAAGGTGACGCTCGCGGTGGTCAGCGACAAACTGGTCGCCACGACCACGACCGATGTCGAGGCGGGCCTCGCCAAGCTTCCCCTCACCGTGGGCGAGGATTGGGGCACTGGCGCCTATGTGGTCGCGACGTTGCGGCGTCCGCTTGAGCAAGAAGCCAAGCGCATGCCGGGCCGTTCTATCGGCGTGCAATGGTTCTCGATCGACCGCGCCGCGCACACGCTCGGCATCGCGATGGATCTGCCCAATCTGATCCGGCCGGAGACGAAACTCACGGTGCCGATCAAACTGGCGGGGCTCACGCCCGGCGAAGAGGCGCGGATCGTCGTCTCCGCGGTCGATGTCGGCATTCTCAATCTCACCAATTACCAGCCGCCGGCGCCGGACGACTATTATCTCGGCCAGCGCAAGCTCTCGACCGAGATCCGCGACCTCTACGGCCAATTGATCGACGGCATGCAAGGGACGCGCGGCGAGATCCGCATGGGTGGCGACGGCGGCGGCGGCGAGCTGCGAGGCAGCCCTCCAACGCAAAAGCCGCTTGCGCTCTATTCCGGCATCGTGACGGTTGCCGCGGACGGAACTGCTCAAGTCAGCTTCGACATTCCGGGCTTTCGTCGGCACGGCGCGACTGATGGCAGTGGCCTGGAGCAAAGACAAGCTTGGCCACGCCTCGCAAGACGTGACGGTGCGCGACCCTGTCGTGGTCACTGCGACCTTGCCGCGCTTCCTGCTCACTGGCGACAAGAGCACGCTTCGCCTCGAGCTCGACAATGTCGAGGGCGAGACCGGCGACTATCACATCGCGGTCAAGACGCAAGGACCGGTCAGTGTCGCCGAGGCCGACAAGACCCTGAAGCTCGACGCCAAGAAGCGGAGCGCGGTCAGCCTGCCGGTGACCGCGTCCGGAATCGGCGACGCCATCGTGAGCGTCGCCGTTGACGGCCCCGGCAATTTCGCCATCGAGCGGCATTACGCGCTCAATGTCCGGCCTTCGACGCAAGTTCTGGCGCGAAGAACGGTGAAGCCGCTCAACCCCGGCCAGACACTGACGCTGACCTCCGATGTGTTCAGCGACCTCGTTCCGGGCACGGCGAAACTCGCGCTCTCCGTGTCGCCTTCGTCCGCGCTCGACGTCGCGAGCCTGCTCGCAGCACTTGACCGCTATCCGCTCGGCTGCACCGAACAGATCGTGAGCCGGGCGATGCCGCTGCTCTATGTGAATGAGCTGTCGGCGAGCGTGCATCTTGCGGCCGATAGCAATATCGACCAGCGCATCTCGGATTCAATCGAGACAGTGCTGTCGCGGCAAGGATCGGAGGGTGCGTTCGGGCTGTGGTCGCCGGGCGGCGACGATGCCTGGCTCGACGCTTATGTGACCGACTTTCTGACGCGTGCGCGGGATCGCGGCTACGCGGTGCCGGACGAGGCGTTCAAGCTCGCGCTCAACCGCCTGCATAATTATGTCAGCACGGCGCCTGAGCCGTCGACCGATGGCGGCTTGGCCTTGGCTTACGCGCTCTACGTTCTGGCACGGAACGGGACGGCGCCGGTCGGCGACCTTCGCTATATCGCCGACACCAAGATCGACCAACTATCGACGGCAACGGCGAAGGCCGAGATCGCGGCGGCGCTTGCCATGTTGGGCGATCGTGTCCGCGCCGAGAAGGCCTTCGGAATTGCGCTCGGCGCCCTGCCGCAGCGCCCGGAAATCCAGATCGGCCGCACCGATTACGGCTCGATCCTCCGCGACGCCGCCGTGGTGCTGACGCTCGCGGCCGAAGGCGACGCGGGCAAGCCGATCCTGGTCAGCGCCACCTCCCGCATCGATGCGGCTCGAAATCTCGTGACGCATACTTCGACGCAAGAGGATGCGTGGCTCGTGCTCGCAGCCCGCGCGCTCGCCAAGCAGAATGCCACCCTGCAGACGGTCAGCCTCGATGTCGGCGATGAAGGTCTGAAAGGTCCGTATTACGCCGACTACAGCGCGGCGGACCTCAAGGAAGGCGACATCACCATCACCAATACCGGCGACATGGAGGTGCAGACCGTGGTTTCGGTGAGCGGATCGCCGGTGACGCCTGAGCCTGCCGCCGAGCAAGGCTTCAAGCTCGAACGGAGCTACCATCATCTCGACGGCAGCGACGCCGATCCGACGCAAGCCAAGCAGAACGAGCGGCTCGTCGTGGTGCTGAAGGTGACGGAGCCGCAGCCGCAATTCGCCCGGGTCGCGCTCAGCGACTACATCCCCGCCGGCTTCGAGATCGACAATCCGCGTCTCGTCTCGTCGGGCGATGTCGGCACGCTCTCCTGGATCACCGATGCCGGTACGCCGGTGCATACCGAGTTCCGCGACGACCGCTTCACCGCGGCGTTCAATCGCGCAAGCGGCGACGCGCCGGTCTACACCGTCGCCTATATCGTTCGCGCGGTGTCGCCGGGCGAGTATGTGCTGCCGCAGGCAAGCATCGAGGACATGTATCGTCCCGATCGCTTCGGCCGCACGGCAACCGGCACTGCGAGCGTGAAGTCCGCGAAATGAACGAGCTCGCAGTAAGCAGCGCGCCGGAAGCCCCTCACCCCGGTCCTCTCCCCAACAGGGAGAGGGAGGAGCGTCCGCGCTCGTGGAAGCGCCTCGCCATCCTTACCGGCGTCGGGCTGGTCTGGTTTATCGCGATCATAGCAGGCGGCATCGCCGGGCTGATCGATGTGTTCGGTCCCTCGCCGCTCGGCAAGAATATCGAGCTCTCGACCATCGTGCTCGACCGGAGCGGCAAGCTGCTCCGGCCTTATGTCACGAGTGACGGGCGCTGGCGGTTGCCGGCGACGCGGGAGGATGTCGACCCGCGTTATCTCGACATGTTGCTCGCCTACGAGGACAAGCGCTTCTTTCACCATCGCGGCGTCGATCCGCTGGCGCTGACGCGCGCCGCGTTCTCAGCTGGTGAAGTACGGCCGTATCGTGTCCGGCGGCTCGACCATCACGATGCAGGTGGCGCGGCTGATCGAGCCCGCAGCCCGAAGCGCTCGTTCCACGTCAAGCTGCGCGAGATGGTCCGCGCGATGCAGCTCGAATGGGCGCTTGAGCAAGGACGAGATTCTCGGCCTCTATCTCACGCTTGCGCCCTATGGCGGCAATCTCGAAGGCATCAGGGCCGGCATCACTCGCCTATTTCGGCAAGGAGCCGCGGCGGCTCACGCTCGGCGAGGCGGCGCTTCTCGTCGCGTTGCCGCAATCGCCGGAAGTACTCGCGCCCGGATCGTGCTCCTGTTGCGGCAAGGCGTGCGCGCGACCGCGTGCTCGACCGGGTTGCCGGCTCCGGTCATTTCAGCCCCGCGGAGATCGACCGCGCGAAGCAGGAGACGGTGCCGCATGAGCGGCACCCTCATGCCGCTGCTCGCGCCGCACGCCGCCGATGACGCGGTGGCCAATGCGCCGCAAGGTCAAGTTGCATCGACTCTCCATCGACCGCGAGATCGAGCGGACGCTGGAGACGCTGGCGCTCGATCGCGCGCGTGAGCTCGGACCCGGAAATGTCGGTCGCGATCATGGTGGTCGACAATGCCACGGGGCAGGTTCTGGCGCGGGTGGGCTCGCCCGATTATTTCGATGAGCGGCGCGCAGGCCAAGTCGATCTCACCCGCGCTGTCCGCTCGCCGGGCTCGGCGCTCAAGCCCTTCATCTATGGGTTAGGCTTCGAGGACGGCCTGATCCATCCCGAGACGCTGATCGAAGACCGGCCGATCCGTTATGGCGGCTACTCAGCCGGAGAATTTCGACCTCACCTTCCAAGGCACGGTCACGGTCAAGCGAGCGCTGCAACAATCGCTGAACGTGCCGGCCGTCGCCGTGCTCGAAGCGATCGGACCGAGCCGGCTGATCGCGCGGCTCAATCAGGCGGGGGCGCCGTTGGTGTTGCCGAAGCAGGAGGCGCCGGGGCTGGCGCTCGGTCTCGGCGGCATCGGCATCAGGCTCGTCGATCTCACCATGCTCTATACGGGCATCGCCCGGCAGGGCGCCGCGGTGCCGCTAGCGGAAAGCCAGGCTGGAAACGAGCCGCAGACCAAGCGACTGCTCGACCCCGTTGCCGCCTGGTATGTCAGTCACGTGCTGCAAGGCACGCCACCTCCGGAAAATGCCGCCGGCGGCCATATCGCGTTCAAGACCGGCACCAGCTACGGCTATCGCGATGCCTGGGCGGTTGGGTTTGACGGCGCTCGCACCATCGGAGTTTGGGTCGGCCGCCCGGACGGCGCACCGGTCACAGGCCTCGTGGGCCGAGTCGCGGCAGCGCCGATTCTGTTCGACGCCTTCGCCAGGATTCCTCTCGGCTCGCAGAAGCTGCCACAAGCGCCGAAGGGGGTGCTGATCACCACGACGGCAAAGCTGCCGCCACCGTTGCAGCGGTTCTCACCCAACCGGCTGACGGGTGCGGAGCTCACGCCGCCGGTCCATATCGTGTTCCCGCCGGACGGCTCCAGTCTTGAACTTTCCGCCGACGAAGGCGCAGCGCCGGATCCGGTGCCGATCAAGATTACGGGCGGCACGCCGCCGTTCAACGTCCTGATGAACGGCATGCCGCTCGACGCCAAGAGAAACGCGCGCACGTTGTTCTTTGCGCCCGACGGACCTGGCTTTGTTCGGCTCACCGTGACCGACGCCAAGGCGCGGTCGACAGCGTGATGGTCCGCCTGCAGTAAACCCTTAAGACGATTTCCGCACGTGTTCGGGCTTGCCCTTGCGCTTGGTCGAGGCGAATTCGTCGAGCTGCTTCTCGCTCATCAATTCGTACATGCTTTTCGACGCGCCCTCTGAGCTTGCTCACCGGGATTTCGCCGCGCTTGGCCGCAAGCGCTGCGCCGGCTGCCTTCTGTTGGCTGGCGGATTTTGCTGGCATCACTTCACTCCTCTCGAGTTGAGAAACCGAGAATGCATCAAGAGGCGACGTGTTCCGCTCCGGTTACGCGTTCAATTCCGGCGAGGCGTAGAGCCGATAGCGGCTCGGGCGAAACGCGATCGTATGATCCGACCGCAATTGCAGCGCGGGCGGGAGTTCTATCTCCACGCGGCTTCGCTCACGTCCGACCTCAAGCTCGACGCGCCTGACCGCGCCGTGGCGGCGATGCGACGCGATGGTTCCCGTCACGCCCCGTCCTGAATCGGTGGTGATCTCGACGTCATGCGGCCGCAAGAAAAGTCGTGCCGGGCCGTTCGGCAAATCTCCGCGAGGGATGCCGATCGGGACAGCGTCAAGCCACACTTGGTCATCCTCGATCCGAACCGGGAGCGAGCTCAATTCGCCGATGAAAGGAGAACACGAAGGGTGAGTTTGGCTCGTCATAAATCTCGTCGGGCGTGCCGATCTGCTCAATCCTCCCCTCGCTCATCACCACGATGCGGTCGGCAAGCTCGAGCGCCTCCTCCTGGTCGTGGGTGACAAAGACGGTGGTGTGACCGGTCTTGTCATGGATTTCGCGGAGCCAACGGCGCAGGTCGCGGCGCACCTTGGCGTCGAGCGCACCGAACGGTTCGTCCAGCAATAGGAGGCGCGGCTCGATGGCCAGCGCGCGGGCAAAGGCCACACGCTGGCGCTGGCCGCCGGAGAGTTGTGAGGGATAGCGTTTCTCGAGTCCCGAAAGCTGCACGAGATCGAGCAGATCGAGCGCGCGGCGCTTGATCTCTGCGCGGGCGGGACGGCGGGTGCGCGGCCGCACCCGCAAGCCGAAGCCGATATTGTCGAGCACGCTCATGTGACGGAAGAGAGCGTAGCTCTGGAACACGAGACCGACATTCCGCTCCTGCACGGTGAGCTTCAGTGCATCGTCGCCGTCGAACAGGACCCGGCCCGATGTCGGAGCGTCGAGACCGGCGAGGATGCGAAGCAACGTCGTCTTGCCGGAGCCGGAGGGCCCCAGCAACGCGACAAGCTCGCCAGGCTGAATGTCGAGAGAAACGCCGTGCAGAGCCGGCGTTATGCCGTAGGTTCGGACCACGTTCTCGATCGTCACCTGCATCGGTCTCTCCCAGCGGCCCACCCAGTTCAAGGGCCACGTCCCCGCTGGCGGATGAGTTCACATCATTTGGTGCCCGAGCGTCCATGGCTATTTTTCCTTCCCCCTAGCGACGGCGTGAAGCCGCGATTTGATCGGAATAACGCCATTCAAGGCCAACCTTGATGGCAAGCGTGACGAGTGCCAGCAGCGCGAGCAACGAGGCCACGGCGAAGGCCGCGGCGAAGTTGTACTCGTTGTAGAGAATCTCGACATGCAGCGGCATGGTGTTGGTCTTGCCGCGAATGTGGCCCGACACGACCGAGACCGCGCCGAAATCCCCCATGGCGCGCGCATTGCAGAGCACGACGCCGTAGAGCAGCGCCCAGCGGATATTTGGCAGCGTGACGCGGAAGAAGGTCTGCCAGCCGGACGCGCCGAGCGACAACGCCGCTTCCTCGTCCACCGTGCCTTGCTCCTGCATCAGCGGCACGAGCTCGCGCGCGACGAAGGGAAACGTGACGAAAATCGTCGCGAGCACGATACCCGGCAGCGCGAAGACGATCTGGATATTCTCGCTTTGCAGATACGGGCCGAAATATCCCATGGCGCCGAACAGCAGCACGTAGATCAGGCCGGAGATGACCGGCGACACCGAGAAGGGAAGATCGATCAGCGTGTTGAGGATGCTCTTGCCCTTGAACTCGAATTTGGCGATGGCCCAAGAGGCGGCAAGCCCAAACACGATATTGGCCGGAACCGCAATCGCGGCGACCAGCAGCGTGAGCTTGATCGCGGCGATGGCGTCAGGCTCGGTGATCGCCTCGAAATAAGTGCCAAGCCCCGAACGGAAGGCCTCGACGAAGACCGCCGCCAAGGGCAGCAGCAGAAACAGGAACAGGAACCCGACCGCCAAAACGATCAGTCCCACGCGAACTCCAGAAGAATTCCGTGGTGACCGTTTTGGCCTTGAGGGCGGGCCCCAGCAGCGGTGCAATGGCGGCGTCGGTCATGAGTGGAACCTTCGTCTTTGCCAGGCTTGGACGAGATGAACGAAGAGCAGGATGCCGAAGGAGATCAGCAGCATCGCCGTTCCGATCGCGGCGGCTGCCGGATAGGAGAACTCCTCGAGCTTGATGATGATGAGGAGCGGCGCGATCTCCGAGACAAACGGCAGATTGCCGGCGATGAAGATCACTGAGCCGTATTCGCCGACGGCGCGGGCGAGCGCCAACGCAAAGCCGGTGAGGATGGCGGGCGCCAGCGTCGGCATCATCACTCTGAAGACTGTCTGCCGCCGGCTGGCGCCGAGCGTGGCGGCGGCCTCTTCCAGCTCCTTCTCGAACTCTTCCAGGACGGGCTGCACGGTGCGGACGACAAACGGCAGCCCAATAAAGATCAGCGCGATGACGATGCCGAGCGGCGTATAGGCGACTTTGATGCCGAGCGGGTCCAACCAGCTGCCGATCCAGCCATTCGGCGCATAAAGCGCGGTGAGCGCGATACCGGCGACGGCTGTCGGCAGGGCAAACGGCAGATCGACAAAGGCATCGAGCAGACGTCTTCCGGGAAATTGATAGCGGACCAGCACCCAGGCAATGACCACGCCGAGCACGGCATTGACGCTCGCGGCGATCAGCGCGGTGACGAAGCTCAAGCGGAGCGCCGCAAGCGTGCGCGGCTCGGTGACGACATGCCAAAACCCGCTCGCGCCGAGCGAGGCGCCCTTCAGCACCAGCGCGGCAAGCGGAATGAGAACGATGAGGCTGAGATAGGTCAACGTGAACCCGAGCGCCATCCCGAAACCCGGGATGGCGCTCGGCCGTCTCAGCCCAAGGCCTGAGTTTAGGGCCATTGGGTCCCTCAGTTCGTGGAGGGCTTGTAGACTTGGTCGAAGATGCCGCCGTCATCGAAGTGCTTCGGCTGCGCCTTCGCCCATCCGCCGAACAGCGGATCGTCGATGGAGACCAGCTTCACTTCGGGGAAGCGAGCGAGGTCCTTGGCATCGGCGTCTTTCGGATTGGACGGCCGATAGTAGTTATGGGCGATGAGCTTCTGGGCTTCGGGCGTGTAGAGGAAGTTGAGATAAGCTTCCGCAACTTTGCGCGTGCCCTTGGCATCGACATTGGCGTCGACAACCGCGACCGGAGGCTCTGCCTTGATCGAGAGCGCCGGCACGACGATGTCGAATTTGTCGGCGCCGAGCTCGTCGAGCGCGAGGAAGGCCTCGTTCTCCCAAGCGAGCAGGACATCGCCGATGCCGCGCTGGGCGAAGGTCGTGGTCGATCCGCGCGCACCGGTGTCCAGAACCGGCACGTGCTGATAGAGGTTGGAGATGAACTCCTTGTTCTTGGCTTCGTCGTGACCGTATTTCTGGTCGGCGAAGGCCCAAGCGGCGAGATAGTTCCAGCGCGCGCCGCCCGAGGTCTTCGGGTTCGGCGTGATGACCTGGACGCCCGGCTTCACCAGATCATCCCAATCCTTGATGGCTTTGGGATTCCCCTTGCGCACCAGGAAGACGATGGTCGAGGTGTAGGGCGAGCTGTTATTGGCGAGGCGCGATTTCCAGTCTGGCTTGATCTTGCCGCCGTTCTTGACGATGGCGTCGATGTCGCCCTCGAGGGCGAGAGTGACGACGTCAGCCTGCAGGCCGTCGATAACGGCGCGGGCCTGCTTGCCGGAGCCGCCATGCGATTGCTCGATGGTGACGTCTTCTCCGGTCTTGGCCTTCCAATCCTTGGCGAAGGCCGCGTTGACGGCCTTATAAAGTTCGCGGGTCGGATCGTAAGAGACGTTGAGAATGGTGGTGCTGCCGGCAAAGGCCGGGACAGCGAAAGCGGCGGCGGCAAAGGCCGCTACGGTGAAAATGTGGTGCAAATTTGCGCATGACTGCGATCTCCTCTCCTGAATATCCTTAACTCTATCGGTTCAGTCGAGATTAGCAAGTTACGCAGATACCGGAGTTCAACGCGCAAGGTCCCCCTCGGACCAAAGATTCGGAGCAAAAAGAAATATTTTTCTAAGGGGCCGACCCGGGGCCCTAGGCGGGACGAGTGACTTGCCGAACGAGGGCTGGGCGGGAGCCGCCGGGAAAAGACTAGGGCGGGGAACCCAGGGCCCGGAACTAGGCGGGGGGACAGGGCTAGCGGGAACGAGGGCTAGGCGGGGAGAGGGCGAGGCGGGGCGCAGCCGGTACGAAGCCAAGCGGGGACAGAGGCAGAGGGACGAGACTTGCCGGCGAACGAGGCTAGGCGGGGGGAGCCGCCGGGGAAAGTGACTAGGCGGGGAAAGAGGCTAGGCGGGGCGCAGCCGGGAAAGAGACTAGGCGGGGAGCAGCCGGGGAAAGAGACTAGGCGCGAACCGCCCAAAACTAGGCCGGAACCAGGCCCGAAACTTCGCCCGGGAGTTCGCCGCCACCCCTGGCCAAGGAATCGGCAATCGTGGTGCGGTCCAACACTTCGCGGGCGGATTCGGCCACCCTGGCGAAGACGCGCCTGATCTCGCAAGCCTCCTCGGTCCGGCAGTCGGCGCAGCGGCGATAGGCAATGCGACTGAGGCAGGGAAGCGGCGCAATCGGGCCGTCAATAATGCGAAGCACCTGGCCGAAAGTGATGCAATCCGCCGCCATCAGCAGATCGTAGCCGCCAAGCTTACCGCGGCGGCTTTGCAAGATGCCGTGGCGCTTCAGCTCCAGCAAAATCTGCTCGAGAAACTTCCGGGGAATGCGCTCCTGGAGGGAGATCTCGCCGATCATCATCGGCTCGCCCTTCCGCGCCAGAGCGACCAAGGCCCGAAGGGCATATTTTGCCTTTTGCGAGATCACGCTCAGACCCAAATCTTGGAATAGGAATCCATCTTAATCCTATAAGTAAGGTAGAGTTATGGCTCCGGCAACTGCGGAACGCAGCAAATTTGCTTGTTAAACCGGGGCCAAATGAACGGAAAACGACGCCGAAAATAAATGAAACATCGCCGGCATTGAACGAAACTTGAGCGCAAGTGAACGAAACATCGCGGACATGCAGAAACAGGCCGTAAATCGACGAACGCTTCCACTTGCTCCGTCATGCCCGGACCCGTCGGGTCGAGCCCGAGGGCATGCTTGATCCGGGGGGCAATGGCGGAAAGGGTGAGGGGTAGAGGGCAAGTGCGCCGAGTGGCTGACACCGGGATGACCCCCACCCCGGCCCTCCCGCCTTGCAGGGGGAGGGAGATGGGCCCGTTGGCGGGCATGACGATTGCGGAGCGAGGAGGCCAAATTGAAACGGAGGAAACTCGGCAGGTCCGGCCTGACGGTCTCGGCGATCGGGCTCGGCTGCATGTCGATGAGCGAGTTCTACGGCCCGGCCGACGAGGCCGAGGCGATCGCCACCATCCATCGCGCCATCGAGCTCGGCATCGACTTGCTCGACACGGCGGACGTCTACGGCGTCGGCAAGAACGAGGAGCTGGTCGGCAAGGCGATCAAGGGCCGGCGCGACAAGATCGTGCTCGCCACCAAGTTCGGCATCTTGCGGAAACAGGACGGGAGCTTCGTCGGCGTCAACGGCAGGCCGGACTATGTGAAGTCTGCCTGCGAGGCGAGCCTGCGCCGGCTCGGGTCGATGCGATCGATCTCTATTATCAGCACCGCGTCGATCCGAAGACACCGATCGAGGAGACGGTCGGCGCGCTTGCCGCAGCTCGTGACGGAAGGCAAGGTGCGCTATCTCGGCCTGTCGGAAGCCGGCGCCCGACACGATCCGCCGCGCGGCCAAGGTGCATCCGATCGCGGCGCTGCAAAGCGAATATTCGCTGTTCACGCGCGAGCATGAGGCGCACGTGCTGCCGACGTGCGCGAGCTCGGCATCGGCTTCGTCGCCTATAGCCCGCTCGGCCGCGGCTTCCTCACCGGCGCCATCAAGACGGACGACGATCTCGCGGCGGGTGATTGGCGGCGCGGCGTGCCGCGCTTCGGCGGCGAACATTTTCAGCGCAATGTCACCCTGGTCGAAGAGGTCGAGAGCTGGCACGCGAGAAAGGCTGCACGCCGGCGCAGCTCGCGCTCGCGTGGGTGCTGGCGCAAGGCGACGACATCGTGCCGATCCCCGGCACCAAAAGGCGGAACTATCTGGAAGAGAATTCGGCGCGCTCGAGGTGACGCTGAGCAAGGACGATCTCGCCCGGATCGATGCGCTGCAATTGGCGGAGAAGGTCTCCGGCGCGCGGTATCCGGATCTCAGCATGGCGAATGTGAATCGGTGAAACTCCCGACCGAGTCGGGCTGCCTGATGATTCGTTTTGTGCCAATAGCGGACATCCTGCTGTGGGCCGCCTAACGTTGATGGCACAAGCGCGCTTCAGCTAGGCAACCCGTTGGGCAGGCGACACGCTGCCGGGTTCGCACTAGCGTCGCAACTGCCTTGTTATGCTCGTGCCGGTCCTGGCTAAAGCAAGAAATCGGTGTCATCCCAAACGATGGAGTGGTCGGCGTCGGCCACCAGGATCGAGAAGTCTGCGTTCGTGTCACCGTTGACGTTGCCTTCGATGATCCAGCCGCCCGCCACGGTGATGGCCCTGAGCTCGCCGGCGCCACCGAAACTGACGTTTATGCCGATAGAGGCCAGAAGGCGTCGTTTACGAAACTCGTCGTGTTCGCGTCGATGGCGGACAGGTCGATCGGTCAAATCCATCCTCGAAATCGAGGATCGTGTCGCGCGTAGCGTTGGCAGGCCGCTGGCGGTGACGGCGGTGAACCTGAAGGTATCGACAAAGCCGTCGCCGCTGCCGTTAAAGCTGCCTGGCGGGAGACTTTGCCGACGCTGGCGCCGTCGCGTTTACCGTACGATCGTCGTCTCGATGTCGCAAAAACGCGTCGCCGCAGCCGTGAGGGCCACGACCCGTCAATTCGTCCTTGCCGGCGCCGCCGATGAGCGTGTCGTTGTCGCTGTCGCCAAAGAGCCGGTCATCGCCGGCTCCGCCGGGCAGACCGTCCTCGTCGGTGCCGCCGAACAAGCGGTCGTTCCCGCCGAAGCCAAAGAGATTGTCGTCGTCTCCGTTGCCGAATAGCGTATTGGCGGCGGCCGACCCGTAGATCACGTCCTGTCCCTGGCCGCCGTTCGCGTCCTCGAAGTTGTTGATCGTGTCGACCACCACGCCAGTGGCGTCGTCGGACAGATCATCGCCATAGGCGGTGTTGGCCACGATAGACCCGTTCGGCATGAGTGAGGGTGTCGAGGTTGATGAAGACCGCACTGGTTGCGCCCGACGCATCGTAAAGATCACGGCCGGCGCCGCCGTTGACGGTGTCGTTGCCGTCGAGGTTGGGGTGTGCCGCATCAAAGATGTCGTCGCCGCCATTGAGGCTGTAGCTGTCGGCGCCGTCGTGGTCACTCACTTGATCTCGCTTGCTGCCGCCGGTGTAGGCGTCGTTGCCCGCACCCAGGTCGACCTCGCCGCGAATAAATCCAGCGCCGGTGTTGGTCACAATATCCGTGCCGGTGCCGGTAAAGTAGTTGTCGTCGAGCTCACCAGAATTTGTAAGCGTGTTATTGCCGTCGCCGAGCAAGACGTCGCCGGTGATCAGCCCCTTGGCGTTCTGCAATGTGTCGTTGCTGCTCCCGGCGATAACGCCGCCGGAAATTTTGCCCGACTTCACGAGCTTGATGTTGCCATTCACGAGCTTGTTGTTGCCGTCTCCGAGCTCGACGCCGCCCATAAAGTGAAAATTCGTCACCACATCGTTACCGCTCCCGGCGGTGACGCTGTCGGAATCGCCAGTGGCCAAGTTGGTGAACTTATTGTTGCCGTTGCCCAGCAGCCCAAAAGGAGACGGGGCAATGAAACGCGAGATTTTTATCGGGCTCTTGATGCTCGTCGCCGCAGGGGGATGCGCTCATGCAGCGGGTTTTTTCGACGATGGCGACACGCTCAATTACACCTGCCGAGAGGCAAAAGGGACATTCGCTCAAGGCGCTTGCTTGGGAACGATTAGCGGCGCGCTGGATATGATGCGAGCCCTCGGGTTCGTCTGCAAGTTGGACGGCGTGACGCGAGATCAGGCCAAAGACGCGGTGCTCAAATATCTCGACGACCATCCCGAAAGTACGAAAGTGGCGGCGGTGTTCCAGATCATCCCGGCCATGGAAGCTGCATTCGATTGCAAAGCTCCCGCCGCTTTACAGCCCCGCTAAATTTGCTTTTGATCGAGCTTGATGATGCGCCCTATCCGGCCTCTGAGCAAAAAACAGATTTTAGGCGGTGTGGTCCATGATCTGCCCGCGGACCTGAAAAAGGCACTCAGTTCCGACGCAAAGGCGTTGGCGACGTGGGAAGACATTACGCCGCTCGCGCGCAATGAATGGATTTGCTGGATCGAGTCGGCAAAAAAAGCGGAAACAAGACATCACCGGATCGAATGGGGGTGCTCCAGTCTCAGAGATGGAAAGCGAAGACCCTGTTGTTGGCCTGGCTGTCCGCATCGTTGACATTTGCAAATCGGCGCGCTCAGCAAGCTAGCGTCAGCCGCGCCGCGCCGCCTCGATCGCGGCGACGTCGATCTTCTTCATGCTCATCATCGCATCGAACGCGCGCTTTGCTTCAGCGCCGCCGGCGGCAAGCGCCTCGGTCAGCACGCGCGGCGTGATCTGCCAGGAGATGCCCCATCTGTCTTTGCACCAGCCGCATTGGCTCTCCTGCGCCGCCATTGCCGAGAATCGCGTTCCAGTAGCGGTCGGTCTCCTGCTGATCGTCGGTGGCGATCTGGAACGAGAAGGCTTCGTTATGCTTGAACATGGGACCGCCGTTGAGGCCGAGACAGGGGATGCCGGCGACGGTGAATTCGACCGTCAGCACGTCGCCCTGCTTGCCGGACGGATAGTCGCTGGGCGCACGAAAGACGGCGCCCACCGCGCTGTCGGGAAAGGTCTCGGCGTAGAAGCGGGCGGCAGCCTCGGCGTCCTTGTCGTACCAGAGGCAAATCGTGTTCTTGGCCATTGCTCAGTCCTCTCGCCTTCCTTGACGGCGCTCCTCACTTGCTCTTTGTCTTCTTCGCAGAGCGGACGGAGCGAGCGGCAGCTCGTTTCGACATGTTGAGCGCGACGGCGGCGCGAATGAGCGCCTTCAGCGCCTTTGCATCGATCTTGTCGCCTTCACAAGCTGACATCAACTTCACGCCTAGGGGAATTGGTAAAACTGGTCGTTCAGGTATTTGAGGATGTTCTGCGTTTCAATCGCGGTGAATTCCTTTTTTGCCATATGGGTGCAGCTTGCCAACTGCTCTTTCAACGCATCCAAAGACCCAACGTGGCGGTCCTTGCGGGTGAAAACGCCGGTATCGTGGCATCCCATGCAGTTCGCGTCATGCAAGCGCTTCCCGTCGGCGCTGTCGCCCGGCAGTTCAGCGGCGTAAGCGCTCGGCGTCAGTAGGATCAATAGCAATACGCGCAGAATACTCTGCATGGCTTGTCTCCGACTAACGTTCTTCCGCTTAGCGCCATAAGCAGCGGTACGTGAAGCCCGCTTCGAGCGTGAAATGTACCATACGGTTGCCGGACCGCCGATTCTGAAGTCCCAACTCGCTCGCTCGTTTCACCCAAGCGGAGAACCTGAGCTTCGTCGTTCTCGTAACGCCCGAAGGCCGGATTTTGCCCATTCCTGGCCCTTGACGCGGGGCGCCCCGAAGCCCGACAAGCATGTCCATGGCCCCCTCGCCCAAGACGCTGCATATCAAGAGTTTCGGCTGCCAGATGAACGCCTACGATGCCGAGCGCATGGCGGAGGCGCTTGCCGGCCAAGGCTATGCGGAAACGGCCGATATCGAAGAGGCCGAGCTCGTCATTCTTAATACCTGCCATATCCGCGAGAAGGCGGCGGAGAAGGTCTATTCCGAGCTTGGCCGGGTGCGGCAGCTGAAAGAGCGGCGGAAACTCGCGGGGCTCGAAACCAAGATCGTGGTCGCGGGCTGCGTGGCGCAAGCCGAAGGGGCCGAGATCATCGCCCGGGCGCCGATGGTCGATCTCGTCGTCGGGCCGCAAAATTATCACCGCCTGCCGGAGCTGGTGGCGAAGGGCGATGCGCGTCGGTCGAGACCGAGTTTCCGGCGGAAGACAAATTCGCGCATCTGCCGGAGCGGGCGGCGCGGCGCGGCAGTCCATCGGCGTTTCTCACCGTGCAGGAAGGCTGCGACAAATTCTGCACGTTCTGCGTGGTGCCTTATACGCGGGGCGCGGAATTCTCGCGGAGCGTCGATGCGGTGGTCGCGGAGGCCGAGAGGCTTGCAAGCATCGGCGTGCGCGAGCTGACGCTGCTCGGCCAGAACGTCAACGCCTATCATGGCGAGGGGCCAGACGGCAGAGACTGGTCGCTGGCGAGGCTGATCAAGCGCTTGGCCTCGATGGGCATCGATCGAGCGCATCCGCTACACGACCAGCCATCCGCGCGACATGGACGACGATCTGATCGCGCTGCATGGCGACGAAGAAAAGCTGATGCCGTATCTGCATCTTCCCTTTCAGGCCGGCGCCGACCGAATCCTCGCCGCGATGAATAGAGGCCATAGCGCGGCGGCTTATGAAGCGCTGGTGGCGCGCGTGCGCGAGGCGCGGCCAGACATCGCGCTCTCGACCGACATTATCGTCGGCTTCCCCGGCGAGACGCGATGAGGATTTCGAGGAGACCTTGGCGCTGGTCGAGCGCGTCAGATTCGCAGCTGCCTTCAGTTTCAAATATAGCGCGCGGCCGGGGACGCCGGCGGCGGAGATGAAGTCAGGTGCCCGAGGATGTGAAGTCTGCGCGCCTGGAGCGGCTGCAAGGTGCCATCGAACTTAACGCGCGGTCCTTCGACGCGGAACAAATCGGCAAGCGGCTGCCGGTGCTGTTCGAGCGCAAGGGGCGGAAATCCGGCCAGATCGGCGGCCGCTCGCCTTATCTGCAGGCGGTCCATGCCGAAGGGCCCGACAGCCTGATCGGCCAAATCGCGGAGGTTGACATCGTGGCGTCCGGCCCGAACAGTCTTACCGGTGTCATCAAATCGGAGTTTGCATGGCGCGAGCCAAATCAGGCGGCCGGGTGAAAACCAACGCCAGTGAATCCAAACCACCCATGACGCGCAAGCGTGGCGCGGCGTTGAAGCGCGCCCATGATGCCGGAGCAGGCGGCGAGAACGCGCTGGTCGTCTATTTCGACGATACGCGGCTCGTCCGCGACCTGCTCGGCGATTACGACGCCAATCTCGCCGTGCTCGAAGACCGGCTCAATATCGAGGCCGTGGTCAACGGCAATGCGGTCAGCCTGCGCGGGCCAGAGGCTGCCCGCGAGACCGCGCGCGCCGTGCTGGAACACCTCTATGAGCGATTGAGACAAGGGGAGATGATCGGCGTGGGAGAAGTCGTCGGCGCCATCCGCCATGCGCGGAATTTCGAGCCTGAGGTCAACGACGAAACCGCGAAAGTGCCGGAAGCGCAGCAGATCCGCACGCGAAAGCGTCTGATCACGGCGCGGACGCCGGCGCAGAGCGCTTTTCTTTCCGCGATGCAGGCCAGCGATCTGATCTTCGCCACGGGACCCGCGGGCACGGGCAAGACTTATCTTGCGGTCGCCTTCGCGGCTGCCTGTCTCGATGCCGGAGGTTGCGACCGGCTGATCCTGTCGCGTCCTGCGGTCGAGGCCGGCGAACGGCTCGGCTTCCTGCCGGGCGACATGCGCGAGAAGGTCGATCCTTATCTCCGTCCGCTTTACGACGCCCTCTACGATGTGCTGGCGGCGGAGCGCGTCGAGCGCGGGCTCGCCACCGGCGTGATCGAGATCGCGCCGCTCGCCTTCATGCGCGGCCGCACCTTAAGCCACGCGGTGATCATTCTCGACGAGGCGCAGAACTGCACGCCGATGCAGATGAAGATGTTTCTCACCAGGCTTGGCGAAGGCAGCAAGATGATCGTCACCGGCGATCCGACGCAGGTCGATCTGCCGTTCGGAAAGGATTCCGGGCTGGTCGAGGCCATCTCCATTCTGGAAGGCATCGAGGACATCGCCCATATCGCCTTCACGCAGAAAGACGTGGTTCGCCGCGAGCTCGTCGGCAAGATCGTCGCCGCCTACGAGGCTCAGCCTAAGCGGGATGAGCGCAATGGCTGATGGTGGCCCTAGTCGAAGCGGCGCCAAGATCGGTGCCGCGATACCGCAGCTCGATGTCGAGATCGTGCGCCAGTCGGATGCTTGGGACGGCGCCAAGATCGGAGACGATCTCCTCGTCGCAAGCAGCGATGGCGGCATTCGTTGGCGCCGCACCCAGAATAAAGAGCGATCGCGAGGTCGCGATCCTGCTCACCGGCGATGCCGAAATGCAGGCGCTGAACCGTCAGTGGCGCGGCAAAGATGCGCCCACCAATGTGCTATCCTTCCCAAGCGGCGAGGACGACGGCCATCTCGGCGATGTGGTGCTCGCTTATGAGACGGTGGAGCGGGAAGCGAAACAGCAGACTATTTCGATCGCCGACCATGCCGCGCATCTCGTGGTGCACGGCATGTTGCACCTTCTCGGCTACGATCACGAACAGGAGGACGAGGCCGTCAAAATGGAAACGCTCGAGACGAAGATTCTCTCTACGCTTGGCATTGCCGATCCTTACGGCGACAGCGAGGCGGGCTTAAGGAGGGTGTCGCCATGAGCAATGCACCGCTCGACGAAGACGCGCCACAGCCTTCGCCAGACGAAAAGGCCGAAGAGGACCAGTCTTGGTTCGAGAGATTGCTCGGCCGGCTCGGCATCGGCGAGGAGCCGGATTTGCGCGAGCTGATCGAGGATGCGCTGGCGCGGGCCAAGAGCACGGGCCAATCGCTGTCGACGCAAGAACGGACCATGCTCCGCAATATTTTGCGCTTCGGCAAAATGACGGTCGAGGACGTGATGGTGCCGCGCGCCGACATCATCGCGGTGGAGGATACCATCACCATCGACGCGCTTGATGCGCGTGTTCCGCGAGGCGGAGCATTCGCGACTGCCCGTCTATCACGAGACGCTCGACGATCCGCGCGGCATGATCCATATCCGCGATCTGATGTCGTGGATCACCTCGCAAGCGGAGATCGCCGGCGCATCGGATCTGATGCTCGGCGCCGTCGACCTCAATCGCGGTGTCGGCACCATCGGCATCTCGCGCGACATACTTTATGTGCCGGGCTCGATGTCGGGCCTCGATCTCCTGCTCAAGATGCAGACGACGCGGCTGCATCTCGCTCTCGTCGTCGATGAATATGGCGGCACCGACGGCCTCGTCTCCATCGAGGATCTCGTCGAGGAGGTCGTCGGCGAGATCGACGACGAGCACGACGTGGACGAAGAGCCGATGCTGATCGACGATCCCAAGAGCGGATTGATCGCCGATGCGCGGACGCCGATCGAGGATTTGCAAGCCCATCTCAACCTGACGCTCATCACGCCCGAGCAAGAAGAAGACATCGATACTTTGGGCGGTCTGGTGTTCTCGCTCGCCGGCCGCATCCCATCGCGCGGCGAGTTGGTCAAGCATCCAAGCGGCATCGAGTTCGAAGTGCTCGAAGCCGATCCGAGACGCATCACCAAGCTCCGCATTCATAAGGCGCAAACCCCGCGCGAAGATGCGCCGCCGGCAAAGGCGAAGGCGGAATGAGCCCGGTCCCCTCGCAAGGGCGCGACTAGACCGTGCGCGGCTTAAGCGCGATCGAGGCGCCCGCGAATTTCGTGGCCGGTCTCGCCGGCGCGCGGCGCGCGGTGACCGCGATCCTCGCCGGCGCCATCTCGGCGCTGGCCTTCGCTCCGTTCGGCCTGTGGCCAATTCTGTTTTTGACGTTCGGCGTCCTCGTCTGGCTGCTCGATGGAAGCTACGCCGCCAATCGGATGCGCGGAGCGCGGCTGAAAGCCGCCGCGTTCACCGGCTTCTGGTTCGGTTTCGGCTATTTTTTCGTGAGCCTGTATTGGGTGGCGGAGGCGTTTCTGGTCGAGCCGGAACGCCATGCCTGGCTTCTGCCTTTGGTCATGACCGCGATGCCTGGCGGCATGGCGCTGTTCTTCGCCGCCGCTTGCGCTCTCGCGATCCTGCTTTGGCGGCCGGGAGGCGCAAGGGCGTTGGCGCTGGCCATTGGGTTTGCGCTGGCGGAGTACGCCCGTGGCCATGTTCTGACTGGCTTGCCCTGGAATTTGCTGGGCTATGGCCTCATTGAAAATGCCGGACTGATGCAGCTGGCGTCTTTATTCGGCGTCTATGCGCTCAGCCTGATCGCCGTGCTGGTTTTCGCCAGTCCGGCTTGCATCGTGACGCAGACGGGATCTCGCCTCGCAGCACCGAAAAGCGCCGCCGCGATGGCCGCGCTGCTCCTGATCCTGTTGGCGTTTGGTTATGTCTGGGGCGAGCGGAGATTGGCAAATGCAGGCGTCGCCACCACGGACATTCGCTTGCGCATCGTGCAGGCCAATATCGATCAGGCGAATAAATGGCGCCCCGAAAACGCAGCTCCAATCTTCAACGAATATATCGAGCTCAGCAAATCCGCAGGCGGCACGCGAGGACTCCAAGGCGTTAACCTGGTGATCTGGCCGGAGACGGCAGTGCCATTTCTGCTTGCCGATTCTCCCGACGCTCTTGCCGCCATCGGCGAGCTGTTGCCGGAAGGCGCGGCGCTTATCGTCGGCTCGGCGAGATTGATCGAGACGAGGGATGAGTCAGGCGCGATCGACGAGCGTCGCGTCTATAACAGCCTTCTCGTCATCGACGACAACGCGAAATTGGTCAGCGTCTACGACAAGATCCATCTCGTGCCGTTCGGAGAGTATCTCCCGTTCCAAGATTTTTTGGAGAGCCTCGGCTTCATGCAAATGACTGGCGTTCGCGGCGGCTTCAGCGCGGGAAGCGGTCCGCGAATTCTCACCGTGCCCCGCGCGCCACAGGCAAGCCCACTTATCTGCTATGAAATAATCTTTCCTGACGCTATCATGGCGCCGGGGGGCAGGACCGGATGGCTGCTGAACATTACCAACGACGCCTGGTTCGGCACGAGCGCCGGCCCCTATCAACACTTCCAACAAGCGAGGATTCGAGCCGTGGAGCAGGGTTTGCCGCTGGTCCGCGCCGCCAATACCGGGATCTCGGCAATCGTCGATCCTTATGGGCGCGTCATTGCGAAGCTTGGTCTCGGCGAGAGAGGCGTGGTCGATGGATTGCTTCCGCGCGCACTCCAGCCGACCATCTTCGTGCGACATGGTCGCACAGTGGAACTCGTCGTTCTGGCACTTGCGTTGATGTCTTGGTTCGCCTATCGCGTGCAACGCGCGGCCCAATGAGACCGCATTGGTCCTCCCAAGACTCTCTTTGCTTGACGAGGAAACTAGGCCCACCTATGAATTTCGACGGGCACTCAAGTACTTCATCCGATACAATCTCCACTGGTAACAATGAATCTCACGAGCACTCGCATGGCAGGTAAGAAACCGAACCCGGTTGACACTCACGTAGGAAGTCGCGTGCGGCTGCGCCGGATGCTACTCGGCATGAGTCAGGAGCGGCTCGGTGAGAGCATGGGCCTCACCTTTCAACAGGTGCAGAAATACGAGAAGGGCGTGAACCGGATCGGCGCGAGCCGCCTGTTCCAGATTTCCAAAATTCTCGATGTGCCGGTGCAGTTCTTTTTCGAGGAAGCGCCGCACGCCGATGGAGGCCCGGCGAGAGGAATGGCGGAAGCCGATTCCGAGACATTCATTTTGGAATTTCTCAACAGCCGCGAAGGGCTCGAGCTTAATCGCGCCTTCGTCAAAATCGCCAACTCCAAAGTCCGCAAGAGCGTGGTCGATCTGGTGCGGGCGCTGAGCGCCAGCGAATCCTCGTCATAATATCTGCCCGCCCCTCGTGGCGGGCTTGACCGGCTCCTTAAACGTTGCAAGAAGGCTCCCCTGGCGTCCGACTGGAGGCCAGGGTCGGAGCTTTTTTGCATTCGAGAGGGCAAAGCGGTGTCTCGGCGCAATTACGTCTTTACCAGTGAATCCGTGTCGGAGGGTCACCCCGACAAAGTGTGCGACCGCATCTCGGATGCCGTGGTCGATCTTTATCTCGCGGCGGACCCGTACGCACGCGTCGCCTGCGAGACGCTCGTCACCACCAACCGCATCGTGCTTGCGGGCGAGGTGCGCGGGCCGGAGTCGGTGAAGGACAAGATCGAGGAGGTCGCGCGCCGCGCGGTGCGCGAGATCGGCTACGAGCAAGCGGGCTTCCACTGGAAGAATGCCGAGTTCCAGAATTATTTGCATGAGCAGTCCGCCGACATCGCGATGGGCGTCGACGCCAAGGAAGAAGAAGATAAGGACGAAGGCGCGGGCGACCAGGGCATCATGTTCGGCTACGCCTGCCGCGAGACCGAGCCACTGATGCCGGCGCCGATCTACTACGCGCATCGGCTGCTGCACGAGATGGCGAAGGCGCGGCACACGGGCAGCACGCCAGAGCTCGGACCCGACGCCAAGAGTCAGGTCACTCTCGCCTATGAAGACGGCAAGCCGGTGCGCGCGGAGTCCATCGTCGTCTCGACGCAGCACGGCGAAGATGTCAGCCAAGAGCGCATCAGGGACATCGTGCGCGGCTTCGTCGACGAGGTGATGCCGAAAGGCTGGATCAGCCGCGACACTAAATTCTATGTGAATCCGACCGGGCGTTTCGTCATCGGCGGACCTGACGGCGACGCCGGCCTCACCGGCAGGAAGATCATCGTCGATACGTATGGCGGTGCAGCACCTCATGGCGGCGGCGCGTTCTCCGGCAAGGACCCGACCAAGGTCGATCGCTCGGCAGCCTATGCCGCGCGCTATCTCGCCAAGAACGTGGTCGCTGCGGGACTGGCCGATCGCTGCACGCTGCAAGTCTCCTACGCCATCGGCGTCTCACAGCCGCTCTCGCTCTATGTCGATCTGCATGGCACCGGCAAGGTCGCGGAAGACAAGCTCGAAGCGGCGCTCCGCGAGGTGATGGATCTCAGCCCACGCGGGATCAGGACGCATCTTGGCCTCAACCGGCCGATCTATGAGCGCACGTCGTCCTACGGGCATTTCGGCCGGCAGCCCGACAATGACGGCGGGTTCTCTTGGGAGAAGCTCGACCTGATCGAGCCGATCCGGGGCGAGCTGTCCTAGAGTCCGTCGACGGCGTCTTCGCGGTCACTAGCATTGCGTCATGGCCGGGCTTGTCCCGGCCATCCACGATTTTGGTGCAAGACTCAATGAAGTTCGTGGATGCCCGGCACAAGCGCCGGGCATGACGAGGGGATGGTCTAGGAAGCCACTGACAAAGCACGGAACGCGCGAGGCACGGCCCTTAAGGTCTTACGGCCGGCGCAAAGCGCGCCCGTTGAGCGGGCGGAAGGAGCAGCTCCTCGGTGAGTTGTTGCCACGGCTTCGTCTCGATCTTCGCGAGCCGGCACCCTCACCGCTTACGCAACTCTTCGATGGTCCGGTGCGCGATGTGTGGCTCGAAATCGGCTTCGGCTCAGGCGAGCATCTGCTCTGGCAGGCTGAGCATCATCCAGAGATCGGCTTTGTCGGCGCGGAGCCCTTCATCAACGGGGTTGCGAGCCTGCTCGGCGCCATCGAGACGCGGAAGCTCACCACCATCCGCATTCATGACGGCGATGCGCGCGAGGTGCTGTCCTGGCTGCCAGACGGCTCGATCGGCGCCGCCTTCATTCTGTTTCCCGATCCCTGGCCGAAGAAGCGGCAACAGAAGCGGAGGCTGGTATCGCCAGAGACTGTCGCCGAGCTTGCACGCAGCTTGCGGCCAGGTGGCGTTCTCCGCTTTGCCAGCGACGATGCCGACTACGCGGCGGAAGCGCTGTTTCTCATGTCGCGCAGCGGCGCCTTCGAGTGGCAGGCCGAGCGCGCCAACGACTGGCGCATCGCGTCCCGCCGACTGGCCTGAGACGCGCTACGAGCGGAAGGCCTTGGCGGCAGGGCGAAAGCCTGTCTATCTCTGCTTCGCAAAGCTCTGACCGGAGTGACCCATGGGACCACGAATCCTGCTTCTCACCGTCACGATGCTGCTCGCGCCGCTTACGGCCTTCGCCGGCACCGATATCGAGGCGGCCTGCTACAAGGCCTGCGAAACGACGACGACCTCGAACATCGAGTATAAGGCGTGCCTCGCCCGCGCCGCCGACAAGGCCGACGCGGCACTAAACGACGCCTATAAGGCGCTGCTCGGCGCGGTAAAGAACGCCGGCAAGGAGATGGGCCAGGCGCCTGACGCACAGCTCGGCGATCTGAAGATTGCGCAGAAGCAATGGATCGCCTACCGCGATGCAAATTGCACCTTTGAGGACAGTCTCGCCTTCGGCGGAACGGCGACCGGAGGCAACTATTCGTCCTGCCTGTGCGCGCTTAGCTATCAGCGAATTAACGATTTCGAGCGGATCAACAGGGACTTTCTTGGCGGCGAATAGGCCAGAATGCCGCTTGAAAGCCTAAGAAAAAATCGTATATTCCCGCTCGAACTCATGATTTCCTTTGGTCAGGAGTGGGCCTTCGCCCGCTCCTTTTTGTTAGGCTCAAAGGCTTTCGCTTTGTCGCGAGCGCCGAAGATCCAAGATATGCCCGACCTGAACGAGAGCGGAGATCGCCGTTTCTTCCGCGAGACCGGTTTGGCGCGCGAGATCGCCGATCTGGCGATGCCGGTGCTCGACGAGCTTGGGTTTCGGTTGGTGCGGGTGCTGGTCTCGGGGCGCGACGGCGGCACGGTGCAGCTGATGGCGGAGCGAGCCGACGGGCAGTTGACGATCGCCGATTGCGCTTCGATCAGCCGCAAGCTGTCGGTGTTGCTGGAGGCGCACGATCCGATGCCGAGCAGCTACCGGCTGGAGGTGTCATCGCCCGGTATCGACCGGCCTCTGGTGCGGCCCAGCGACTTCGCGTCGTGGGCCGGTCACGTGGCGAAGATAGAGCTGAATGAGCCGGTGGACGGACGGAAACGGTTCCGCGGCGTGATCGAGGGCGTGGTGAAGAACGAGGTGCGCTTGAAGATCGAGCTGCCGGGTGAACCCGAGCCGGTCACGATCGGGCTCCCTTTCTCGCTGATCGGCGAGGCGAAGCTGGTAGCCGGCAAGGAGTTGTTCCGCGCCGATCTTGCGGCCAGGAAAACTGCAAATTGAAGTTTAGCGGGATGCGGCCAGCCCGCGTCTCAGAGTTTAATCGGAGGAAGAAGACATGGCTCAGGCAGGCGTAAGCGCCAACAGGCTGGAGCTCCTGCAGATCGCGGACGCGGTCGCGCGTGAAAAGGCGATCGACCGCCAGGTGGTGATTTCCGCCATGGAAGACGCGATCCAGAAGGCGGCGAAATCGCGCTATGGCAGCGAGAACGAGATTAAGGCCGAGGTCGACCCCAAGACCGGAGAGATCAGGCTGGCGAGGCTGCTCGAGGTCGTCGAGACCGTGACGATGGACGCCACGCAGATCTCGCTCGAAGAAGCGCGGCGCCGAAATCCGGCGGCGCAAGCCGGCGACTTCATCGCCGAGCCGCTGCCCCCGCTCGATTTCGGACGCGTCGCAGCGCAGAACGCCAAGCAGGTCATCGTGCAGAAAGTGCGCGAGGCCGAGCGCGAGCGGCAATATGACGAATATAAAGACCGCGTCGGCGAGATCGTGAACGGCATCGTCAAGCGCGTCGAGTACGGCAATATCGTCGTCGACCTTGGCCGCGCCGAGGCCATCGTGCGGCGTGACGAGGCGCTGCCGCGCGAGAATTTCCGCTATGGCGACCGCATCCGCTCCTATGTCTATGACGTGCGCCGTGAGCAGCGGGGCCCGCAGATTTTCCTTTCGCGCACGCACCCAGAATTCATGGCCAAGCTGTTCGCGCAAGAGGTGCCGGAAGTCTATGACGGCATCGTCACCATCAAGTCGGTGGCGCGCGATCCGGGCAGCCGCGCCAAGATCGCGGTCGTGTCGCGCGACAGCTCGATCGATCCGGTCGGCGCTTGCGTCGGTATGCGCGGCAGCCGCGTGCAGGCCGTGGTGAACGAGCTGCAAGGCGAGAAGATCGACATCATTCAATGGTCGCCGGATGCCGCGACGTTCATCGTGAACGCGCTGGCGCCCGCCGAGGTGGTCAAGGTCGTGCTCGACGAGGATGCCGAGAGGATCGAAGTGGTGGTGCCGGACGCGCAGCTCTCGCTCGCGATCGGCCGTAAGGGACAAAATGTGAGGCTCGCCTCGCAACTCACTGGATGGGACATCGACATTATGACGGAAGCAAGCGAGTCAGAGCGGCGTCAGACTGAGTTCGCCGAGCGCTCCTCGACCTTCATGGAGGCACTCGACGTGGACGAGGTGATCGCGCAGCTGCTCGCCTCGGAAGGTTTCTCTTCGGTGGAAGAGGTCGCCTTTGTCGAACCGTCCGAGATCGCCTCGATCGAGGGCTTCGACGAGAACACGGCTGCGGAGATTCAGACTCGCGCCCGCGAATATCTGGAAAAGATCGAGGCGGAGCTCGACGCGAAGCGCAAAGCGCTCGGCGTCAAGGACGAGCTTGCCGAGGTGCCCGGCCTCAACAATGCGATGCTGGTGGCGCTCGGCGAGAACAACATCAAGACGGTCGAGGATCTGGCCGATTGCGCCACGGACGACCTCGCCGGCTGGAGCGAGCGGAAAGACAAAGAGACGACGCGTCATCCCGGCATTCTCGACGGTCACGGCCTCGGCAAGCCAGAGATCGAGGCGCTGATCCTTGCGGCCCGCGTCAAGGCCGGCTGGATCAGCGAGGCGGATTTGGCGCCGCCGCCAGAGGAAGACGCCGGACGCGGAAACTGAATCCGGCGAGACTGCCGGCGAAGAAGCGTCATGAGCGGGAGCGTCAGCCATTGCAGCAAGCGGCAAGTCAACTTGACGAGCTTCACGAGGACGAGGAAACCGGCCCCGTTCGCCGCTGCGCGCTGACGCGCGACCGCAAACCTAAGGAAGAGCTGATCCGCTTCGTGCTGGGGCCGGACGGCACCATCGTCCCGGACTTAAGAGAGAGACTGCCGGGACGGGGCGTTTGGCTGACCGCTTCTAAGGATTGCGTGGCCGAGGCCGCCAAGCGCAACGCGTTCGCCGCTGCCCTCAAGACCAAGGTTACCGTACCGCCTGCCCTTGCCGACCAGGTCGACCGGCTCTTGGCCGAAACGGCCTTAAGCGCTTTGGCGCTGGCCAATAAGGCCGGTCAGGTGGTGTTCGGTTTCGCCAAGATCGAGGAGGCCATCGGCAAGGGCGAGGTGATCGCGCTCCTGCACGCCAAAGAGGCCAGCGAGGACGGCTGCCGTAAGCTCGACGGCAAATTTCGGGCGGAATCGCGGGATCAATGGGTCGCGCCAAGCCGCGCGTTTAGCACCGATGAATTGAGTTTGGCATCGGGTAGGACAAATGTGATACATGCAGCGCTAATCCAGGGCGGAGCGGCTCTAGCGCTGCTTGCGGCTGCCTCAAGGCTTGAGCGCTACCGCAACGCAATGAGCGCATCCACAAAGCCAAATGGATCGGATACGGACAGGACATGAGCGAGACGAACGAGACCGAAGATAAGACCGCGCGCGGGCGTAAAATGACGCTCAATTTGCGTCGGACCGTGGAGTCCGGCCATGTGCGGCAAAGCTTTAGCCATGGGCGCTCGAAATCTGTCCTGGTGGAAAAGAAGAAGCGCCGCGCCGTCGGCGCCGGCGGAACGGCCCCTATTGCCGAGGAAGCGCCCGTCAAGGCGCCGCCCGTCGCCGAGGTCCCGCAGAAAAAGCCAAGAGCCGATGATACGCAATCGCGCCGTTCCGGCGTCGTGCTGCGCCAGCTCTCAGATGAAGAGAAGGATGCGCGGATCCGGGCGCTGAGCGATTCCAAGGTTCGCGAGGCCGAGGAGCGCGAGCGCGCCGAGGCCGAGGCCGCGCACCGCGCTGTCACCGAGGACGTGCGCGTCAAGGAGCGCGAGGAAGCCGACGAGCGCCAGGTTAAAGAGCAGGCGCGTCTGGCAACGGAAGCCGAAGCTCGCCGCAAGGGCGAGGATACGGCGCGGAAGCATCTTACCAACGAAGTTGAGGAAGCTCCGAAACGCGGCGCGCTGGATGACCGGCATAGCAAGAAGGAGCGCGTGGCGCCGAAGCGAGCCAACGAGCAGCGCGTGCGTGGCCGCCTCACCATCACCAATGCGCTCGACGAGGAGCAGCGGCAGCGGAGTTCTGGCCTCGCTGAAGCGGCGGCAGGAGCGGCAGAAGAAGCAGATCGCGGGGCCGCAAGCTCAAGCTAAGATTTAGCGCGAGGTCGTGATCCCCGAAATCATCACCATTCAGGAGCTCGCCAACCGTATGGCCGAGCGCGGCGTCGACGTCATCAAGGCGTTGATGCGCGATGGCTCCATGCACAAGATCACCGACGTGATCGATTCCGACACCGCGCAACTGATTGCCGAAGAGTTTGGCCATGTCGTGCGCCGCGTGTCGGAAGCCGACGTGGAAGAGGGCTTTATCGGCGAGGAGGACCATGTAGAGGACCTCGAGCCGCGGGCGCCGGTCGTCACCATCATGGGCCATGTCGATCACGGCAAGACCTCGCTGCTCGACGCCATTCGCACCACTGACGTCGTGGCGCATGAGGCCGGCGGCATCACCCAGCATATCGGCGCCTATCAGGTCGTGACGCCGGCGGGGAACAAGATCACTTTCATCGATACGCCGGGCCATGAGGCCTTCACCGCCATGCGGCAGCGTGGCGCTCAGGTGACGGATATCGTCATTCTTGTGGTTGCGGCCGATGACGGCGTGAAGCCGCAAACCGTCGAGGCAATCAATCACGCCAAGGCGGCGAAGGTGCCGATGATCGTCGCCATCAACAAGATCGACAAACCTGGCGCCGACCCGAAGCGCGTCCGCACCGAGTTGCTCAGTCACGAGATCGTGGTGGAGAGCTTGGGCGGCGACACGCTGGAGCTGGAAGTTTCAGCGCTGAAGCGCATCGGACTCGACAAGCTGCTCGAGGCCATTCTGTTGCAAGCCGAGGTTCTGGAGCTCAAGGCCAACCCGCAGCGCGCCGCCGAAGGCGTGATCGTCGAGGCCAAGCTGGAACGGGGACGCGGCCCGGTCGGCACCGCGCTCATTCAGCGCGGCACGTTGCATGTCGGCGATCTGATCGTGGCGGGCTCGGCCTATGGCCGCGTGCGGGCGCTGATCAACGATCACGGCGAACAAGTGAAAGAAGCGGGTCCGTCGGTTCCGGTCGAGGTGCTTGGTTTCGACTCGGCGCCTGAGGCCGGCGATCAGTTCGCCGTCGTCGAGAACGAGGCGCGCGCCCGCGAACTTACCGATTACCGCATGCGCGAACGCCGCAAACGGATCGCCGTTGCCGGCGCCCGCGGCTCGCTCGAGCAGATGATGAGCCAGCTGAAAGAAAGCGGCGCACAGGAATTCACGCTTCTCGTCAAAGGCGACGTGCAGGGCTCGGTCGAGGCCATCGTTTCGGCGCTGGAGAAGCTCGGCACGGATGAGGTTCGCGCTCGCATCGTGCATGCGGGCGTTGGCGGCATCACCGAGTCTGATATCGGACTTGCGGCGACTTCAGGCGCTGTCGTGCTTGGCTTCAATGTGCGCGCCAATACGCAAGCGCGAGAAGCGGCTGAGCGTGACGGGGTCGAGATCCGCTATTTCAACGTGATCTACGATCTCGTCGACATCGTGAAGCAGGCCATGTCCGGCATGCTGGCGCCGACGCGGAAAGAGAATTTCCTCGGCAATGCAGAAATCCTCGAAGTGTTTGCCATCTCCAAGGTCGGCAAGGTGGCCGGCTGCCGTGTCACCGAAGGCAAGGTCGAGCGCGGCGCTCATGTCCGCCTGATCCGCGACAACGTGGTGATCCACGAGGGCAAGCTCTCCACCTTGAAGCGCTTCAAGGACGAGGTCCGCGAGGTCGTGGCCGGTCAGGAATGCGGTATGGCCTTCGAAGGCTATCAGGACATGCGGCCGGGCGACGTCATCGAGTGCTTCGAAGTCGAGCACGTCCAGCGCAGCCTGTAGCTCTTCCATGGCCTCTTCCTGTCATGCTCGCCAACGGGCCCGGCTTCGCCGGCCCGATGACAGGCTCCGGCGGCATCCAGTAGCCGGGGAGGCTCGTTGCCGAAGTAACTCTCGCTCTCGATTACTGGATTCCCGCCTACGCGGGAATGACACCGGAGAGCGCCCCCAAGATTGGGAATCGCGGTGAGACGACAAAAGCACCCCTCAGGGCCTACGCAGCGCCAGCTCAAAGTGGGCGAGCTGATCCGGCATGCGCTCGCCGAGATTTTCACCCGCGGCGAGATCGTCGATGACGTGCTCTCCAATTATTCGCTGACAGTCCCCGAAGTGCGGATGACGCCGGATTTGAAGCTCGCCACCGTCTATGTGATGCCGCTCGGCGGCGAGGGTGCGGAAGAGGCGGTGAAGCATCTCGGCAAGCATGCGCGCTATTTGCGCGGCGAGCTGGCGCGGCGGATCAGCCTTCGTTATATGCCGGAGATCAGATTTAAGGTCGACACGTCGTTCGAGAGCTCGCGCCGCATCGACGAATTGCTCGCCTCGGAAAAAGTCGCTCGCGACCTCGAAGACTAATTCCGCGACAGATCAGGACATCGACCATGGCGCGCATGCGCAAAGGTTTACCCGTCAATGGCTGGCTCATTCTCGACAAGCCGCAAGGGCTGAACTCGACGAGGGCCGTCTCGCGGGTGAAACATCTGTTCAATGCGCAAAAAGCAGGCCATGCCGGCACGCTCGACCCGCTGGCGACCGGGGTGTTGCCGATCGCGCTCGGCGAGGCGACCAAGACCGTGCCCTTCGTGATGGATGGCAGCAAGGCTTACCGCTTCACCATTGTCTGGGGTGCCGAGACCGATACCGACGACTCGGACGGCACGGTGACGGAGAGAAGCGACAAGCGTCCGTCGCGGACCGAGATCGAGGACGTTCTGCCGCGCTTCACCGGCACGATCAGCCAGCTTCCTCCGCGCTATTCGGCGCTGAAAGTCGACGGCGCTCGCGCCTACGATCTTGCCCGCGAGAACGAGGAGTTCGAGCTTCAGCCACGCGACGTCACCATCGACCGCTTAAGCCTGGTCGAGATTCCCGATCCGGATCACGCCGTGCTCGAAGCCGAATGCGGCAAGGGGACGTATGTCCGGTCGCTCGCGCGCGACATCGGGCGCGTGCTTGGCGCGCTTGGCCATGTCGGCGCGCTTCGCCGGACCAGGGTCGGCCCCTTCGATGAGGCTATCGCCATCCCGCTCGCGACACTCGAGACAGTGGAACCGGATGGCTTGCCCGGAACGCTGCTGCCCGTCGAGATGGCGCTTACCGAAATTCCGTCGCTCAGTCTCAGCAGCTCGGACGCGGCACGATTGCGGCTCGGACAGTCCGTGCTGTTGCGCGGGCGGGACGCGCCGATCCATAGCGGCCCGATCTACGCGCTGTCGCGCGGCGCGCTGGTTGCGATCGGCGAAGTGAGCCAGGGCGAGTTCAAGCCGAAGCGCATTTTCAACCTGTCCCGCTAAGTTCAGTGACGAGACAGCGCGAGGAAATCGAGGCTGCTCCCGAAATTTGTCTTTGTTTTCTGAGGCGGATTGCTCGTTTTAGGTGCAATTTCCACTGGCCTCGGACGGGATAATCCCTATAGTGCGCCCGTGCACCGGCCTTTCGAGGCCGGTTTGCACTTTAAGCCGACCGTGCTGGACGACATCCTGGCCCGGCCATTCACCAACCCCAAAGATTAGAGGATCATCCGATGTCGATCAGCGCTGAGCGCAAGCAAGAGCTTATCCAAGAATACGCCACCAAGCCGGGCGATACCGGCTCCGCCGAGGTTCAGGTTGCTATCCTGACCCAGCGGATCACCAATCTCACCGACCATTTCAAGACCCATAGCAAAGACAATCATTCAAGGCGCGGCCTGCTCAAAATGGTGAGCCAGCGGCGCCGGCTGCTCGATTACGTCAAGGCCACTGACGAGGATCGCTATCAGAAACTCATCAACCGGTTGGGCATTCGCCGGTGACGCGACCGCTTTTGTTTCGCGCCACAGGATCGATTTGCACCCATTGGCCTCGAGCCGTCGCCCACGGGCCGGCTCGGCCGCAACCCATTCACATTGAGATGTCACCATGTTCAAGACGCATACCGTAGAAATCGATTGGGCGGGACGCCCGCTCAGCCTCGAGACCGGGCGCATCGCGCGCCAGGCCGACGCCTCCGTGCTCGCCTGCTATGGCGGCACATCCGTGCTTGCCACCGTCGTCGCCGCCAAGGAACCTCGCGCGGGAATCGACTTTTTCCCGCTCACCGTGAACTACCAAGAGAAGACCTTCGCCGCCGGCAAGATTCCCGGCGGCTATTTCAAGCGCGAGGGCCGTCCCACTGAAAAGGAGACGCTGACCTCGCGGCTGATCGACCGCCCGATCCGGCCGCTATTCGCGCCGGGCTTCAAGAACGAGACCCAAGTCGTCGCCACCGTGCTGTCGCACGACATGGAGAACGATCCCGATGTCGTTGCCATGGTCGCGGCATCCGCGGCGCTGACTCTTTCCGGCGTCCCCTTCATGGGGCCGATCGCCGCGGCACGGGTCGGCTATATCGCTGGCGCCTATGTGCTGAACCCGATGATCGACGAGATGTCCGAGACCTCTCTCGACCTCGTCGTTGCCGGCACCGCGTCCGCCGTATTGATGGTGGAATCGGAAGCCAAGGAACTTTCGGAAGAGATCATGCTTGGCGCCGTCGTGTTCGGGCAAAAGGGCTTCCAGCCGGTGATCGACGCGATCGTCAAACTCGCCGAGCGCGCCGCGAAGGAGCCTTGGGATCTGAAGGTTGACGGAGGCGTGGAGGCGCTTGCGACCAAGGTGCGCGATGCTGCATCGGCCGAGCTCCGTGAAGCCTACAAGATCGCGGTCAAGCAAGATCGCCGCGACCGTATTGCCGCGATCAAGGACAAGCTCGTCAAGTCGCTGGTCCCCGCGGACGACGACGGCACGCTCGCGCCGAAAGTTTCGGCTGCGTTCAAGGACGCGGAAAAAGACGTGGTGCGTGGCTCCATCCTCGAGACCGGACACCGCATCGACGGCCGCGACCTGAAGACCGTCCGCCCGATCGTGAGCGAGGTGGGAATCCTGCCGCGCACGCATGGCAGCGCGCTGTTCACCCGCGGCGAGACCCAAGCGCTGGTGGTGGCGACGCTCGGCACCGGCGAAGACGAGCAATATGTCGATGCGCTGCAAGGAACTTATAAAGAGACCTTCATGCTGCACTACAATTTCCCGCCCTACTCGGTCGGCGAAACTGGTCGTATGTCGGGGCCCGGACGCCGCGAAATCGGCCACGGCAAGCTCGCCTGGCGCGCCATTCATCCGGTGCTGCCGGATCGCGAGCAGTTCCCCTACACGATCCGTGTCGTGTCGGAGATCACCGAATCGAACGGCTCGTCCTCGATGGCCACGGTGTGCGGCTCGTCTTTGGCGATGATGGACGCAGGCATTCCGCTGAAGCGTCCGGTTGCCGGTATCGCCATGGGATTGATCAAAGAGGACAAGGGCTATGCCGTCCTCTCCGACATTCTCGGCGACGAGGACCATCTCGGCGACATGGACTTCAAGGTGGCAGGCACCGAGACAGGCGTGACCTCGCTGCAGATGGACATCAAGATCACGGGCATCACCGAGGAGATCATGAAGATCGCGCTCGACCAAGCGCGTGACGGTCGCCTGCATATCCTTGGCGAGATGAACAAGGCGCTGACCGCGGCGCGGCCGGAGCTCGGCGAATATGCGCCGCGTATCGAGACGATCCACATCCCGGTCGACAAGATCCGCGAAGTGATCGGCTCGGGTGGTTCGGTGATCCGCGACATCGTGGCCGAGTCCGGCGCCAAGATCGATATCTCGGACGACGGTACGGTGAAGATCGCCTCAGCCAACGCCGAATCGATCCGCGCCGCGATCGCTCGCATCAAGGGCATCACCGCCGAGCCTGAAGTCGGCGAGATCTATCAGGGCAAGGTCGTCAAGGTGATGGAGTTCGGCGCTTTCGTGAACTTCTTCGGCCCAAAAGACGGCCTGGTGCACATCTCACAGCTGTCCGACGGCAGGCCGAAGACGGTCAACGAGGTGGTCAAGGAAGGCGACATGGTCTGGGTGAAGCTGCTCGGCTTCGACGACCGCGGCAAGGTCCGGCTGTCGATGAAGGTCGTCGATCAGACCACCGGCAAGGAAATCGCGAAAGAAGCGGCGAGCTAGTCAGCCCAACCGCAACAGAGCCGCTTAAAGTCATGGCCGGGACCTGTCCCGGCCATTTTCTTTGGCGCTATTTCTTCATCTCGCAACGCCAGCCAATTACGGAATATTGGCTGTTGCTGGTGAGCCAGGCGTTGGCGTCGGTCTCGCCTTTGCGGATGCAGGTCACCACATCGTCAGGCGCTGAGCTGGTTACCACGGTCTCGCCGCAGGTATGCGGCGCGGCGATAAGGCATGTAATCAGAACGAGTTGGGCCATGCCCGACTTTCCTCCAAATTCGATTGTTGGTTTGGCAGCGATTTTACAGCTGTCGCCGCGCGGTCACAACTCCTGACGAGACCTACTGGGCGGCCTCCCGGGGCGGTTTCTCAGAATGGTTGTCGCCGTCCTTATCGCCCAAATCCATGGCCTTGACGGCTTCGATATTCGGCATGGCGATGGTGGAGTAACCACAATCGACGAAATGAATTTCGCCGGTGACCGCGCCGGAGAGATCGGACAACAGATAAAGCGCCGATCCTCCCACCTCGTCCAAGGTCGGCGAACGGCGCATCGGGGCGTGCTCGCGCTGATAGTTGAAGAGAGCGCGCGCATCGGAAATGCCGGCGCCGGCGAGCGTCCGCATCGGTCCCGCGGAGAGCGCGTTGACGCGAATGCCTTGCGGACCGAAATCCGAGGCGAGATAGCGTACGCTGGTTTCGAGCGCCGCCTTGGCAACACCCATGACGTTATAGCTCGGCACCACTCTCGTCGCGCCGCCGTAAGTCAGCGTCAGCAACGAGCCGCCCGACGGCATCAGCTCAGAGGCGAGCTTGCAGATCTCGGTGAAGGAGAAGCACGAGATCACCATGGTGTGGCTGAAATTCTTGCGCGTGGTGTCGCAATAGCGGCCCTTCAATTCGTTCCGGTCGGAGAAGGCAAGCGCGTGCACGACGAAATCGAGAGAGCCCCATTGCTTCTTGATCACGTCGAACACGTTTTTGACGCTATCCAGATCCTCGACGTCGGCTTTCTCGATGATCTTGGCGCCGATCGATTGCGCCAGCGGCACGGCGCGGCGGCCGAAGGCGCCGGCTTGATAGGAGAAGGCAAGTTCCGCCCCCTGGCCGTGAAGCACCCGGGCGATGCCCCAGGCGATGGAGCGGTCGTTGGCGACGCCCATTATCAGGCCCCTCTTGCCGGCCATGATGGGTCCCGGGGTCGCGATGTCTTTTGTTGTTGTTGTCATGGCAATTGACCTAATTCTCGGGGGTTAAGAAACTCATGCGCTGTTCCCCACTCAGCGATCATGGCGACGGAAGACGAGCGTGGCGTTGGTGCCGCCAAACCCAAAGCTATTGGACATCACGCAATTCAGATCGACATTGTCGATCCGCTTGCGCGCAATCGGCATATCGGCGACCTCCGGATCGATGGTCTCGATATTGGCGGATTCGCAGATGAACCCGTTATTCATCATCAGCAGCGAATAAATCGCCTCATGCGCTCCGGCGGCTCCCAGCGAATGGCCGGTCAGCGACTTCGTGGCGCTGATCGGAGGCGCGTTCTCGCCGAACACCTCGCGGATGGCTTCGATCTCCTTGACGTCGCCGATCGGCGTCGAGGTGGCGTGCGGGTTGATGTAATCGATCTTCTGGCCATTCAGATTGGACATGGCCATGCGCATGCAGCGCGCCGCGCCCTCGCCTGACGGCGCCACCATGTCAAAACCATCCGAAGTCGCGCCGTAGCCGACAAGCTCGGCATAGATCTTGGCGCCACGCGCTTTGGCATGCTCGAGCTCTTCAAGCACGACGACACCGCCGCCGCCGGCAATGACGAAACCGTCACGGTTCACATCATAGGCGCGGCTTGCGACTTCGGGCCGGTCGTTGAAGTCCGAGGACATGGCGTTCATGGCGTCGAACAGAACCGACAAGGTCCAGTCGAGCTCCTCGCCACCGCCGGCAAAGACGATGTCCTGCTTGCCCATCTGGATCAGCTCGCCGCCATTGCCGATGCAATGCGCGCTTGTCGAGCAAGCCGACGAGATCGAATAGCTCACGCCTTTGATATGGTAAGGCGTGGAAAGCGTCGCGGAGTTGGTGGACGACATCGCCTTCGGCACTTCAAACGGCCCAACCTTTTTCGGGCCCTTCTCGCGCGTGGTGTCGGCGGCTTGCACGATGGCTTTGGTCGAGGGTCCGCCCGATCCCATGATCAGGCCGGTGCGTCTCGTTGGAGACATCCTTCTCCTCAAGCCCGGCATCGCGGATCGCCTGCTCCATGGCGAGATAGTTCCAGGCAGCGCCCGCGCCCATGAAGCGACGGATCTTCCGGTCGATCATGGATTCCCAGTCGATCTTCGGCGCGCCATGAACCTGACAGCGAAAGCCGAGCTCGGCATAGGTGTCGGCTTTGACGATGCCGGATCTCGCCTCGCGCAACGAGGCGAGCACCTCTTGAGCGCTATTGCCGATCGAGGACACGATACCCATCCCCGTTACGACCACTCGTCTCATGGCTTCAAATCCTCGATGCGCCTAAGGCTTCTATTCAGGTCAGGCGCCGGCCGGAGCGGTCTCGCCCGCTTGGAACAAGCCGACCCTGAGATCCTTGGCGGTGTAAAGCGTCTCGCCGTCGGCCTTGAGCCAACCATCGCCGGTGCCAAGGGTGAATTTGCGGCGGATCACGCGCTTCAACTCAACGACATATTCGACCTTCTTCACGGTGGGCAGCACCATGCCGGAGAACTTCACCTCGCCGACGCTGAGCGCGCGGCCTTTGCCGGGTGCGCCGAGCCAGCCGAGAAAGAAGCCGAGCAGCTGCCACAGCGCATCAAGGCCGAGGCAGCCCGGCATGACGGGATCGCCCTTAAAATGGCAGGCAAAGAACCAGAGGTCAGGCTTAATTTCGAGCTCGGCGACGATACGGCCATAACCGTGCTCGCCGCCCTCTTCCCGCACCTCCGAGATGCGGTCGAACATCAGCATCGGCGGCAGCGGAAGCTGCGCGTTGCCGGGACCGAACAACTCGCCGCGGGCGCAAGCCAACAAATCTTCATACTCAAAACGGTCACGCCGCTCTGTCATCGGGATTGAATTCTCCGGCCTTTTTGTCTTTGACGCATAATCTTGTCCGAAAAGTCTGCAACTTTTCGGGATCATGCTCGGGGACCCTGTTATGTGGCCCGTTTCCTAACATAGACAAGGCCTTGTCACTAGCCCGCCAAGGAGCCTTGCCCACCTTGGCATCGAGGACTGTTCTGCGTCAGGGAGCGGCGTTTGGCGCGTTGCTTGAAGGGCCGCTTACCCCTATATTCTCGAAAAATCACCAAGTCTGGGCTTATTGAGCATGCATAAAATCGTATTGGCACCGAACGAGATCTCGAAGCGCCTGCGCGGCGCCGGGCTTCGGCCTACGCGGCAGCGCGTGGCGCTGGCGACCCTGCTGTTTGAGGCGGGCGACCGCCACGTGACGGCCGAGCTGCTGCACGAAGAGGCTTTGCGGCAAAAAGTGCCGGTCTCGCTCGCTACGGTCTACAACACGCTGCACCAGTTCACCGAAGCCGGGCTGTTGCGCGAGGTCGCGGTCGAAGGCGCCAAGACCTATTTCGACACCAATACGTCGAACCACTACCATTTCTTCTGCGAGAATTCCGGCAAGCTGCTCGACATCGAGACTGGCGAAGTGAATATCGCCGGGTTGCCCGAGGCGCCCGAAGGCATGACCATCTCGCGCGTCGATGTGCTGGTCAGGCTGGTCGCCAAGCGCGGCTAATCAAAATTCGTCATGGTGAGGTGCCCGGCCGTCCTTCGAGGCTCGCTCCGCTCGCACCTCAGGATGACGGCCGGGCCTCGAACCATGTCTATTTGATCTCCTCGCCTTTATAGACGCCCCAGAGTTTGTCCTGCTCGACATAGCCGGAATAGTCGTTGACCGAGATCTGGCACCATTCGCCGTCGCAATTCATGACATTGCCGAGTACGCCGGGCTCGAGTGCTGCTTCCACGCTCCTTGCCATCGACTTGCTCGAATAGAGCGGCACGCTCTCCTCCCCCTTGGACCAGGGCGCGATGAGCACGGTGCGGCGCCCGCTCAAGAGACTATGCAGGACCCAGCCATCGGCGCCTTCGCTGTCCCGCACGCGGCGCCAATTCTCCGACTCGGCGATCACCTCGACGGGAAGGCCGGCGCGGTTGAACACCCAGACAATGGCCTGGTCGGTGCTCGGTCCTTTGCGGACATTGACCTTATCGGATTTGAGACTGACGAAGCGGGGCAGCCCGAGGCCGCTGGCGCCGGTCTGCTCGGCCTTGGGCGTGTCATCATTGGCCGCCCGGACCGGCCCCATGACCAGCACCACCGCAAGCGTCGTCATCACCAAGAGAAGTCGATGTGAAATCAAGTCACCCAGCCCCGTTTGCCGTATTTCCGGGCAGATTCGGCCCGGCGATTCGCCCCTCCCGTGCATGCGCCAGAAAAGTGAACGGATCGTGGCTTCGCGCCAATAAGACGCTTATCTGCCGCATCCGGTTCTGTTAGAGAAGGGCCCGCGTGGCCTCGCCTTTGCCACGACAAGGCGGCTTATTCTGCCCGCCGGAGCAATAAGAAACAGGACGGATCATGACTGCTGAACGACCCCTCATTATCGTCACCCGCAAGCTTCCGGACGTGGTGGAAACGCGCCTGAGAGAACTGTTCGACGCGCGGCTCAATCTCGAGGATAGGCCGTTCAGCCGCGACGAACTGATCGACGCCGTCAAGAAGGCCAATGTGCTGGTGCCCACGGTCACGGACCGTATCGACCGCTCGGTGTTGAGCCAGGCCGGCCCCAATCTCAAGCTGATCGCGCAGTTCGGCACCGGCGTCGACAATATCGATCTGGAGACGGCGCGGAACCGGAGCATCATCGTCACCAACACGCCCGGCGTCCTGACCGAAGATACAGCCGACATGACCATGGCACTGATCCTCGCCGTGCCACGCAGGCTGACCGAGGGCGCGGCGCTGCTCAAGGCCAACAGCAATGAATGGCACGGCTGGTCGCCGACCTGGATGCTCGGCCATCGCATTTACGGCAAGAGGCTCGGCATTGTCGGCATGGGACGCGATCGGGCAGGCCGTGGCCAAGCGGGCACGCGCCTTCGGCTTGCAGATCCATTATCACAACCGGCGGCGTGTCGCGCCCGAGATCGAGCAGGCCTTGGAGGCGACCTATTGGGACAGCCTCGACCAGATGCTCGCCCGCATGGACATCATCTCGGTGAATTGCCCGCACACGCCCGCGACCTACCATTTGCTCTCGGCGCGGCGGCTCGCGGTGATGAAACCGTCCGCCTATATCGTCAACACGGCGCGCGGCGAGGTGATCGACGAGAACGCGCTCGCCCGCATGATCGAGAATAACGAGATCGCGGGCGCCGGCCTCGACGTGTTCGAGCACGAGCCTGCGGTCAATCCGAAGCTGCTCAAGAGCAACAAGGTCGTGGTGCTGCCGCATATGGGCTCGGCGACGCTCGAAGGCCGCGTCGATATGGGCGAGAAGGTCATCATCAACATCAAGACCTTCCTCGATGGACATTCACCGCCGGATCGCGTGCATCCCGCGATGTTCTATTTCCCTCCCCCTGCAAGGGGGAGGTGGCTCGCTCTTGCGAGCCGGGAGGGGGCAGCTCGCGCGTTCGACCCCCACCCCGGCCCTCCCCCTTTCAGGGGAGGGAGAGTCCATCGAGATGAACCGGAGCTGAACCGGGCGGGCTTTCGCTGACACAAAGGCTTGCATTGACGGAGTGGCCTAAAAAGGCGTTCCCTTGGCTCGCGTGCCGAGCCAAAGGAGACGAGCCATGTCCCGTTGGATCACTATTGTTGCCTGTTTGAGCTTTTTGATGCTGACCGCGTTTTCGGCGCAAGCCGTGGAGCGGTCGCAAATGCTTCGTCTGGCGCAAGCCGACGATGCCGACCTTCCGCGCAATATCGAGTTGAAGGAAGGCGCGAAAGTCGCCGAGGACGCCAAGTCTAGCGACGACAAGTCCGGCGACGACAAGACCCGTCAGATCGTCACCGAGGGCAAGGAGGCAACTCCTGAAGCTGCCAAGGACGGCGACGCTGCCGCTCCGGCAGATGCCGCCAAAGAGGCGGCTCCTGCAGACGCCGCAGCTAAAGACGCAGCTCCTCCTGCAAAAGACGAGGCACCGCCTCCGGCCGCTGCGGCCAAGGATGGTGCGCCGCCTCCCGGCGCACCCCCGACCCGGCCTTGCCGCGGAAGGACCGCCCCCGGGCGATATCGTGCTCCTCGTGCAAACGGAGCTTCACCGCGTCGGCTGCGACCCAGGTCCGCTCGACGGAGTCTGGGGCGGACAGTCTCGCGAGGCACTCGCAGCCTTCGGCAATTTTGCCAAGGTCGATGTCGGCGAGCTTGCTCCGACACCCGAGATCTATGCCATCCTCAAAGGCAAGACCGATGTTGTGTGTCCCGTCCATGCGGAGGCCCCGCCTCATCATGCGCCCCCACCCTCCCATGATGGGGGATATGGTAGCGGCGGAGGATATGGCGGCGGTGGCGGCTATGGCGGTGGCGGCGGTTATTGACGCGAGCCTGCAAAGCTAAGCGAGGGCCCGTGGCATTGCCTCGGGCCCACTGCTTCAGGGTTTGATTTCCGGCGAGCGAACATGCTCGGGGCGGAAGCCCATGCCGATGAGGCGCGCAGGCAGCCGGCGCAGCATCGGAAACCAATCTGAGCAGTTTCACCGCGAACGGCGCGCTCGGCCTCTTCTGAAGCGCGAGCACATTGCTGATGATGCGCTTCTGCACCAGGAGCTGCACTCCTTGCATCATTTCGGTCGGCCATTGCCGGCGCTTCTGCACCTCGCTCAACAACTCTGTCGACACCGGACCTTGGCGGAGCGGCACCGCCAAAATATTGGCGGCGGCGACCGCGTCTTGGATCGCGAGATTGATGCCGACGCCGCCGACCGGCGACATGGCATGCGCCGCATCGCCGATGCAGAGCAAGCCAGGGCGATACCAGCGCTTGAGGCGATCGACGACGACGGTCAGCAGTTTCACCTCATCCCAGGATGTGATCTCGCCGACGCGGTCAGCGAGAGCCGGATTGAGCTCGACGATGGATTGGCGAAAGGCCGGAAGGCCTCTTCGTTGCAGATCCTCGAAGCCGCCTTTGGGAATGACATAGGCGCATTGCCAATAGTCGCCGCGATCGAGCATGACCAGCATCTTGCCGGCCTGGATGCGCCCGAGCGCCTGCGAGGAATCGCTTGGCCGCTTCGATAGGCGGAGCCACAGCACGTCCATGGGCGCGCCATAATCCTCGCGCTCGAGGCCGGCAAGTTCGCGCACAGTAGAATGACGGCCGTCGGCGCCGACGACGAGATCGGCGCGGACCGCAAGCTCGCCCTGCGGCGTCTTGGCTTTCACGCCGACGACGACATCGTTCTCGATCAGGAGATCGGTGACTTCCGCCTGCATTCTGAGGTGGAAGCCGGGATAACGCTTGGCCTTCTCGGCGAGAAAATCGAGGAAGTCCCATTGCGGCATGAAGGCGATGAATTTGCAGTGGGTCGGAAGATGCGAGAAATCCGCGAGCGTCACATCGTCATCGCCGATCTTGCCCGTCGAGCACGCTCAGCTCTTGATGCGGCCGCTTGAGGAAGTCGTCGAGCAGCCCAAGCTCATACATGATCTCGAGCGTCGAGGGATGGATGGTGTCGCCGCGGAAGTCGCGGAAGAAGTCGGCGTGCTTCTCCAGCACGACGACATCGACACCGGCACGGGCAAGCAGAAAGCCGAGCATCATGCCGGCCGGTCCGCCGCCGGCGATGCAGCAACGTGTGGTTAGGCGCTCCGTCATTCATGCGGCTCCGTCGCGAGTTGGCGATGATGCGACAGATCGTGGAAGCGCGGCTCCTTGCCGTTGAGCGGATTATCGGGATCCCAAGCATAAGCGACGGTGCTGAAGCGGGCGGCGAGCGCATCGTAAAGCAGCAGCCTGCCGACGAGACTGTCGCCGAGGTCGAGCAATTCCTTGGTGACTTCGACCGCGGCAAGCGTCGCCGATCACGCCGGCCACGGCGCCGAGAATGCCGGCCTCCGCGCAAGGCGCCACCGTTCCCGGCGGCGGCGGCTCCGGAAACAGGCAGCGATAGGACGGGTAAGGATTGCCCGATGGATCGCTGGCGAAGCTACGAAACGTGGTGAGATGGCCGTCGAACGGACCGACCGCGGCGAAGACGAGCGGCTTCTTGGCGAAGTAGCAGGCGTCATTGACGAGATAGCGCGTGGCGAAATTGTCGGAGCCGTCGGCGACGATGTCGAATTGCGAGACAATCTCGAGCGCGTTCTCAGGCACGAGGCGGGTCGAATAGAGCTTGGTGTCGACATTCGGATTGAGCTTGGCAATGGTCGACGCCGCGCTCTTGGTCTTGAGCTTGCCGACATTGGTGGTGTCGTGGACGATCTGCCGGTGCAGATTGTCGAGGCTCACGCGGTCGTCGTCGATGATGCCGATGGTGCCGATGCCGGATGCCGCCAGATACATGCGCCAGAGGCGAGCCGATGCCGCCGGCGCCGACGATGAGAACGCGCGCGGCTTTGAGCTTCTGCTGGCCTTCGCCGCCGATCTCCTTCAGCACGAGCTGGCGCTTGTAGCGTTCGATTTCGTCGGGGCTGAGCATGATTGGACCAGTGTAAGCCATGCGTCGGCTGCAGACCTAGAATTTCAGCCGGTCGAGCCGAAACCGCCGGCGCCGCGGCTGGTGTCGCCGAGCTCCGAGACTTCGACGATTGCGACATGCTCCACGCTGGCAACGATGAGCTGGGCGATGCGATCGCCGCGGCGGACAGTGAACGGTTCGGCGCCATGATTGACGAGCAGCACCATGACCTCGCCGCGATAATCGGCATCGATGGTGCCCGGGCTGTTGAGCAGCGTCACGCCATGCTTCAGGGCAAGCCCTGAGCGCGGGCGCATTTGCGCCTCGTAGCCGGGAGGAAGCTCGATGGACAATCCGGTCGGCACCAGCCCGCGAGCGCCGGGAGGCAAGATCATGGGAGCGTCGGCCGGAATCCCTGCGACGAGATCGAGGCCGGCCGCATGGGCCGATTGATAGGTCGGGAGTTCAAGCCCCTCGCCATGAGGCAGACGGCGCACGCGAAGCGTGACTTCCGCGCCGTCCTTGCTCATTCCGCCGCCGAGCGCAGCGCGCGGAGAGCCGCGGCGATCTGCGCCAGCAGGCGCTGCGCCATCTCATCCTTGGTCATCGGCGGCCAATTCTCGACGCCGCCACCGGTGACGATATGAACTTGGGTTTTGTCGCCGCCCATGGCGCCGGTCCCCGGCCAGACGTCGTTGGCGACAATCCAGTCTGCGCCCTTGGTGCGCAGCTTCGCTTTCGCATTCTCGATCAGATTTTCGGTCTCGGCGGCGAAGCCGACGACGAGACGCGGACGCTTTGGTCCGGGCTTCGAGATGGTGGCGAGGATGTCAGGGTTGAGGGTGAGCTTCAGCTCGGCCTCCGTCGCCTGACCGCTCTTCTTCAGCTTGTGGGGCGCCTCATCGGCAGCGCGCCAATCGGCGACGGCAGCCGCGCAAATGGCGATGTCGGCGGGAAGCGCCTGCTGCACGGCGGCAAGCATCTCGTTCGCGGTCTCGACCTTCACCACGCGCACGCCTTCAGGATCGGGAAGCGTCACGGGTCCGCTCACCAGTGTCACTTGCGCGCCGAGAGCTTGCGCCGCGCGCGCCAGCGCATGGCCCTGCTTGCCGGATGAGCGATTGGCGATATAGCGCACCGGATCGATCGGCTCTTGCGTCGGACCGGAGGTGATCAGCACATGACGGCCGGAAAGCGATTTCGAGGTCGCGCCGCCTCCACGCTTCGCCGGCGCGTTCGCTGCCAACAGATTTTCGATTGCCTCGACAATGTCGTCGGGCTCGGCCATGCGGCCCGGGCCGAACTCGCCGCAGGCCATCTCGCCCTCGTCGGGGCCGACGAAGACGATACCATCTTGCGCAAAGCGTCGCAACATTCCGCCGCGTCGCCGGATGCTGCCACATGCGGACATTCATCGCGGGCGCGACGAGCACTTGCTTGTCGGTCGCGAGCAGCACGGCGGTGGCGAGATCGCCGGCGAGACCATGCGCCATCTTGGCGAGGAGGTCGGCGGTCGCCGGCGCCACGACGATCAGATCGGCTTCGCGCGAAAGGCGGATATGCCCGATCTCGGCCTCGTCCTTCAGGTCGAACAGATCGGTGAAGGCTTTTTCCTCGGTGAGCACCGAGAGCGAAAGCGGCGTGACGAATTCGGCGCCGGCGCGTGTCAGGATCGCGCGCACAGACGCGCCCCGCTCCTTCAAGCGGCGCACGAGCTCGAGGCTCTTATAGGCGGCGATGCCGCCGCCGACGATCAACAGGATGCGCTTGCCTTGCACTCTCGTCTACTCCAGCCATTCCTGGGCTTTCCGGGACATGACTAGCATTTAGGGGTTAAAGATCGAAATTCAAAAGATGCAGCGTTCAGGGCGATGGCAGCCAAGGCAAGAGCGCCCACCCAGATGCCGATTCGGCTCCAGCGGCTTTGCCGGTTTTGCGCCTCCGCCAAGCGCTCAACGGTATGATCGTCGAGGCGCAAGCCCTCCTCCGCCATCTCGGCGAAGGCCTCACCGACACGCTCCACCTGCCCCAGCAATTTCGGGATATCGCCCATGAAGCGGCCGACGGTGGCGGCCCCTTCCGCGGCGGCGCCGAGCTGGGCGGTGGTGCCGAGCTGGCTTTCCAGCCATTGCTTCACCACGGGCTCCGAGACCACCCACATATTCAGCTCCGGATCGAGGGTGCGGCCCACGCCTTCGACCACGACCATGGTCTTCTGCAAGAGCAGCAGCTCCGGCCGGGTCTGCATGTCGAAGACCTCGGTATATTGGAACAGCTGGCCTAGCAGCTGCGCCATGGAGATCTCGCTGGCAGGCCGGTCCATGATCGGCTCGCCGATGGCGCGCAAGGCTTGGGCGAATTGCGCGACGGAATGTTTCCGCGGCACGTAGCCAGCCTCGAAATGCACTTCGGCGACGCGGGTGTAGTCTCGCTTGATGAAGCCGTGGAGAATCTCGGCGAGGAAAAGCCGCTCTTTCATGCCGAGCCGTCCCATGATGCCGAAATCGACGGCGACGATGCGGCCTTGATCGTCGACGAACAGATTGCCGGGATGCAGATCGGCGTGGAAGAAGCCGTCGCGCATGGCGTGGCGCAAGAAGCTCTGCATGAGATGGGCGCCGAGCGCCTTGGTGTCGAAGCCGGCGGCGATCAGCCCGTCGCGGTCGGCGATCGGAATGCCGTCGATCCACTCCAGCGTCAGCACGCGGCGCGCGCTTCTCGACCAGTCGACCTTCGGCACGCGGAAGCCTTCGTCGTTCTTGATGTTGTCTTCCATCTCGGAGATGGCGGCGGCTTCCATGCGGAGGTCCATCTCGATGGCGACAGATTTGGCGAGCGTGTCGACGATGGCGATCGGGCGTAAGCGGCGCGACGGCGCGTGGAAGCGCTCGATCAATTTCGCGGCGAACAGATAGCTGTCCAGATCCTGGCGGAAGCGCTGCTCGATGCCGGGACGCAAGACTTTGACGGCGACGGGCTGGAGCGAGCCGTCGGGAAGGCGCACTTGCGCCTTATGGACCTGCGCGATCGAAGCGGCAGCGACCGGGGGGCCGAAGCTTGACGAACAGCGTGTCGATCGGCGCCTCAAGCGCCTCCTCGACCGCCGCACGGGCTTCGTCCTGCGAGAAGGGCGGCAAGCGATCCTGCAGCGTGGAAAGGTCGGCGGCGAGCTTCCGGCCGATAATGTCGTCGCGGGTGGCAAGAAACTGGCCGAGCTTGATGTAAGACGGCCCGAGCGAGGTCAGCGCCGCCGAGAGCTTCGCCTCGTTGCCGGTCGCTTCGCCGTTCGACTTTTGCCTGAGCGGCGCGGTGAGGCGGCCGAATAGAGCAAGCGGCGGCGGCAGATTTATATCGTCGGGCAGCACGCGCGCGCCGCTGATCGCGAGCACCGTTCCCGCTCGCCCAAGCCGCGCCATGTTGCCGATCGCGCTCATGCTCTAGATCCGCCAGCCAGAATGAATCGCGGCGATGCCGCCGGTGAGATTGCGATATTGCACGCGCTCGAAGCCTGCACCTTCAATGAGACGCGCAAATGACTTCTGGTCGGGGAAGCGGCGAATGCTCTCGACGAGATAGCGATAGGACGGCGCGTCGCCGGCAACGATGGCGCCGAGCGCCGGGATCGCCTTGAAGGAATAAGCATCGTAGAGCGCATCGAGGATCGGGACATCGACAGCAGAGAATTCGAGACAGGCGAATCGGCCGCCAGGCTTCAGCACGCGATAGGCTTCGGCGAGAGCTTTGTCGAGATTGGTCAGATTGCGCATGCCGAAGGCGATCGAGTAGGCGTCGATGGTCCGGGACTCGAATGGCAGGGCCTCGGCGTTGCCGCGGACAAACGTCAAGCGGTCCTCGCCCTCTCCCCGCTCTCGCCCGGCTTCTATCATCTCCTCGTTAATATCGCAGACAATGGCACGGGTGCCGGTCCCTGCCTCTTTGAGGAAGCGGGTGGCAACGTCGCCGGTTCCGCCGGCAACGTCCAGAAGCGCGAAGGCTTGCGGGCCTTTCGGCGGGGCGAGCACGGTCACAAGCTCGTCTTTCCACAGCCGGTGCAGGCCGCCTGACATCAGATCGTTCATCAGGTCGTAGCGCCGCGCGACGCGGGAAAACACGCTGTTGACGAGGCCTTGCTTGGCCTCAGGCGCCACCGAGGCAAAGCCAAAGCTCGCCTTTGGCGCCGTTGTCTTCCTTTTTGGCAGGGTCGGTCATGCGTTCGACAATAGCGCAAGCTTGGAAATCAAGCTATTGTTGCAGTGCAACGGAGATCTTTCGCATTGCGGGAAGCTTTGAATGCCTGAACTCCCCGAGGTTGAAACCGTGCGGATGGGCCTTGAGCCGGTCTTAGTCGGCAATCGTTTCGCATCCGTTGAGCAGCGGCGGAAAGATTTGCGCTTTCCCCTCCCCGTCAATTTTGCCCAGCGGCTTTCCGGGCGGACGGTCGAGGCGCTCGACCGGCGGGCGAAGTACCTGCTCGCCAGGCTCGACGATGGCGAGGTGCTGGTGATGCATCTCGGCATGACCGGCCGCTTCAGCATCGACCGCGCCAATGGTGAGCACATCGAACCTGGGGAATTCTACGAAGATGCGCCGATCGCGCCCACTCATGAGCATATCGTGTTTCACATGGGCGATGGCGCCGTCCGTCCGCTACGCGGATGCGCGCCGCTTCGGCTATATGGATCTGATCCGGCAGAGCGGGCTCGATGCGCATGCGCTGTTCAAGGGCCTCGGTATCGAACCCTTGAGCGATGCGTTCACGCCGGACTGGCTCGCCTCGAAACTCAAGGGGAAGAAAACCTCGATCAAGGCGGCGCTGCTCGATCAGCGCCTGATCGCTGGCCTCGGCAATATCTATGCATCGGAGGCGCTTCATCGCGCCAAGATCTCGCCGAAGAGATTGGCCGGCACGGTCGCGACCAAGTCGGGAAAACCGACGGCGAAAACTGAGGCGCTGGTCAAAAGCATCAAGGCCGTGCTCGGCGATGCGATCCGCGCGGGCGGCTCAACCTTGCGCGACTACGCGCGGGCGGATGGCACGCTCGGAGAATTCCAACACAGCTTCAAGGTCTACGACCGACAGGGCAAGCAATGTCCGACAAAAAACTGCCGCGGCAAAGTACGCCGCATCGTCCAGGGGGGACGCTCGACCTTCTATTGTCCAACCTGTCAGAAATAGGGGACTACCATGCTCGTCGAAGATCTCAGCAGGGAAACCACGCAAGCCGGAGCGGGCGGCTATGAGACGCTGCTCGTCACCACCAAGGGGAAGGTCGGAATCATCACGCTCAACCGGCCGCAGGCCTTGAACGCGCTGAACACGCTCCTGATCAGCGAGCTCAACCGCGCGCTCGACAAATTCGAGGCAGACCCGCAGATCGGCTGCGTCGTCATCACCGGCAACGAGAAGGCATTTGCCGCCGGCGTCGACATCAAGGAGATGCAGTCCAAGACCTTCGTCGAGGCCTATGGCAGCGACTTTCTGGCGCCGTTCGATCGCATCGGGACTTGCCGCAAGCCGATCATCGCCGCGGTCGCGGGCTATGCGCTTGGCGGCGGCTGCGAGCTTGCCATGTCTTGCGACATCATCATCGCCGCAGACAATGCCGTGTTCGGCCAGCCCGAGATCACGCTCGGCATTATGCCGGGCGCCGGCGGCACGCAGCGCCTGACACGCGCGGCCGGCAAGGCCAAGGCGATGGACCTCTGCCTCACGGGGCGGCGGATGCATGCCGAAGAGGCCGAGCGCGCCGGACTCGTGAGCCGTGTGGTGCCCGCGGACGTGCTGCAAGACGAGGCGATGAACATCGCCGACAAGATCGGGAATTTGTCGCAGCACGCGGTGATGATGATCAAGGAGGCGATCAATCGCGGCTTCGCCACCACGCTCGCCGAGGGCGTGCGGTTCGAGCGCGGCCAGTTCTATTCGCTGTTCGCCACCGAGGATCAGAAAGAAGGCATGGCCGCCTTCATCGAGAAGCGGAAACCGGTGTTCCGGAATAAGTGACGGCCTAGGCTACTTGCGCCTACACGCCTGGGCTAGTTGCGCTGGCGCTGTCGGCTACACAGCGGCTGACTTCGCGGCAATCGTCACGTGCCGGTCTTGGCGTAGCCAAGCACCTCAAGCACGATCAGCACAGAAGCGAGCACCGCAAGCGCCGCCCCACAGCACGAAGAACCCCGGAATGAGCCGTGACGTGGTGGCGCCGCACCTTGAGTGGTCGTCCGGAAGGTGACCGGCAAAGATGCGATCCTTGGAGAGATATTCCTCGCGCAAGAACCGCATCCTCGCGATCTCCTCCACGGCCATCGCGTTTTGTCTCGACGTGTACCAAAGGCCAAAGGCGGCAATGCCCAATTGAACGGCGGCAGGCAGCCAGATCGGTTCGGCGGCAACCAGATACAACGTGACGTAGGAGAGCAGGAACATCGACTGGGCGATCATGCCGTAGCTCATGCGGGCGCCCAACACCTGGTCGGCGTTCTTGTGATACTCCCAAGCCCGCGACAGTTCGCTTGCCGAAGCCGATTTCTTCGTTTTCGTCTGCGTCTTTGCCTTCGCCATGGACCGCTCGTAGTTGCTCAGAATATCAGGGTAACGTCGCGATAATGCGATCAGCGAGGCTTGCCCCGGCGCTGCTGCTCTTCGGCAATGGCCGCGGCGGCCGCATCGGTCTTGCGCTTGGCGTCGCTGGTCTGGGTGGTCTCAAGCAATCGCGCGCAAGCTTGCTGGGCCGTGGTCAGCTCCTTATCGGTCGCATCGCCGCCCGCCTCGAGCTTGGTGTAGACGTCGAGGCAAGTCGGCAAATCGTTGCTCGCCGCTTGCGCACAAGCGGCGGCCGCGCAGCTAAGAGCGATTAGGATGAGCGTTCTGGTCCGGATTCGCATGCTGCCACACAGTGACGGCGCCTGACCGCGCTCCCTTGAGCGCAGCGGGAATTCGACCATCGCGCGAAAGCCCGGACGCGACAAGCTTCTTAATGGCGGCGCTCGCTATCGAGATGCGCCATCGCCTGCGCCGGATAGCGGTCGCCCGACGCCGAACCCGGTGGCATTGCCGCTTCAATGTCGGCGATATCTTGCCGGGTCAGCGCCAAATCCAAAGCGCCAAGAGATTCTTCAAGCCTAGCGCGAGTCCGCGCGCCGATCAGCGGAACGATGTCCTTACCCTGCGCCGCGACCCAGGCAATCGCGATCTGTGCGACGGTCGCGCCCTTCGCATCGGCGACCTTCCGCAAGGTCTCGACCAGCGCGAGGTTCTTCTCCACGTTCTCGCCTTGGAAGCGAGGGCTGAACGCGCGGAAGTCGCCTTTGCCAGCCTTTTCCTTTTGCCAATGCCCGCTGATCAAGCCCCGCGATAGTACGCCGTAGGCCGTGATACCGATCCCAAGCGTGCGGCAGGTCGGCAGAATCTCTTGTTCGATGCCGCGGGTCAGAAGCGAGTATTCGATCTGCAAGTCGCAAATCGGATGCGTGGCCGCCGCGCGCTTGATCGTTTCGGGCCCGACTTCGGAGAGACCGATATAGCGGACATAGCCAGCCTTCACCATGTCGGCGATCGCGCCAATCGTGTCCTCGATCGGCACGTCGGGATCGAGGCGCGAGGGCCGATAGATATCAATGTGATCGACGCCGAGACGCTGGAGTGAATAGGCGAGGAAATTCTTGATCGCCGCCGGCCGGGCGTCGTAGCCGATCCAGCTCGACGTCGGGTCCGCGGAGTGCGCCAAACTTGACGCTGAGAACGACGCTGTCGCGTTTGACACCGCGGAGCGCCTCGCCGATCAGCATTTCGTTGTGGCCCATGCCGTAGAAATCGCCGGTGTCGAGCAGATTGATGCCGGCGTCGAGGCTCGCGTCGATGGTGGCCAAGCTCTCGGCTCGATCGGACGGGCCATACATGCCGGACATGCCCATGCAGCCTAGGCCAAGGGCCGAGACTTCGGGACCGGTGTTGCCGAGCTTCAGCATTTTCATGCGTGGTTCCTCCAAATGTGGATGGAAGTATCCGCGAGTTCGCCCCACTTGCAAATTCCGACTTTATCGGTTCAATTCGAGGGGGAGCTTTGCTGCTCATCATGGCTTTGAGGGGGTGGCGCCGAGGCGAGCAAGGTCACGGCGAAACGCCTCACACCCTAAAGAAAAGGCCAAGAAACAGGGACGAAACGGCCATCTATGCGCCTTTCCATCGACAAACCTAGCCTGGTCAAGGCGCTTACCCATGTCGCGAGCGTGGTCGAGCGGCGGAACACGATTCCGATTCTCTCCAATGTGCTGCTGTCGGCCGCCAGCAACGAATTGAAGCTGACCGCGACCGATCTCGATATCGAGCTGGTCGAGACGGTGCCCTGCAAGGCGAAGGGCGAAGGCGCCACCACGGTGCCCGCGCATATGTTTCATGACATCGTGCGGAAGCTGCCGGACGGCTCCGACATCGAGCTGACCCGCGACGGCGAGCAGGGACGGCTCACCATCGCTTGCGGCCATGCGCGCTTCTCGCTGCAGACGCTGCCGGCCGACGATTTTCCCTCGCTCAGCGTCGAGGATCTCGGGCATGCCTTCTCGCTTCCGGCCAAGGACCTGAAGCGCCTGATCGAGAAGACGCGATTTGCCATCTCGACGGAGGAGACCCGCTATTATCTCAACGGGATCTATCTCCATGCGGTGAAGAGCGACGGCAAAGCTCTGCTCCGTGCGGTGGCGACCGACGGCCATCGGTTGGCGCAAGTCGAGCTTCCGCTCCCCTCCGGCGCCAAGGACATGCCCGGCGTGATCGTGCCGCGAAAGACCGTGGCGGAGCTTGCAAGATTCGCGGAGGATTCCGACGGCGACATCCGTATCGAGCTTTCGCCGGCGAAGATCCGCATCTCCGGTCCGCGCGTGGTGCTCACCTCGAAGTTGATCGACGGTACCTTCCCGGACTATGAGCGCGTGATCCCGCAGAACAACGACAAGCGCATGGAGGTCGACAACGCGGCCTTCGCGCAAGCCGTCGACCGGGTCTCGACGCTGTCGAGCGACAAGGGCCGCGCGGTGAAGCTCTCGTTGAGCGACGGCAAATTGGTGCTCTCGGTCAACAATCCAGACAGCGGCAGCGCTACCGAAGAGCTCAGCGTCGATTACGCATACGATCCGCTGGAGATCGGCTTCAATGCCCGCTATCTGCTCGACATCTCCCAGCAGCTGGAGAGCGGCACCGCTGAATTCCAGCTTGCCGATCCCGGCTCGCCGACCATGGTGCGCGACAGCAAAGACAAATCCGCGCTCTATGTGCTGATGCCGATGCGGGTGTAGAGCGAAATCCATTTGAACAAATCATGATTTCGCTCTAGTCTTTGTCTTTGACGCATGATCTTGTCCGAAAAGTCTGCAACTTTTCGGGATCATGCTAGAGAAGGTCCCAGACCCTGACCGGACCCGGCGAGCACGCTTATATTGGTTCGATGCAGCCGGACACCGCTCCCGCGCGAACCTTTATCGCGCAACTCAAGCTCAGCAATTTTCGGAACTATGCTTCGGCACAGCTCAATCTCGACCCGCGCCCGGTGGTGCTGGTTGGGGACAACGGTGCCGGCAAGACCAATCTGCTTGAAGCGGTTTCGCTGCTCGGCCCCGGCCACGGCTTGCGCGGACGCCATCTCGCCGAGCTTGGCCGCAAAGACGGTCCAGGCGGATTTGCGATTTCAGCCCGTGTCGGCACGCGCGACGGCGAGGTCGAGATCGGCACCGGATTTGGCGCGGAAGCGCATGGAGCCACGGACGGACGCGTGGTCAGAATAGCCGGCAAAGAGCGAAGCCCGGGCGCGCTTGCCGAATATGTGCGGATCGTCTGGCTCATCCCGGCCATGGATGGATTGTTCACGGGTTCGGCTTCGGAGCGGCGGCGCTTTCTCGACCGGCTCACGCTCACCATCGACCCGAAGATGCGCACACCGCTTGCCCGCTACGATCGGGCGATGCGCCAGCGCAATCGTCTGTTCGTGATGCGGGAAGGATCGCCGTCTCTGTTCGAGGGGCTCGAGGAGCAGATGGCGGAAGCGGGCGTCGCGGTCGCGGCGGCTCGGATCGATGCGATCTCGCGGCTTGCCTGGTTGATCGATGCGTCTCGCGCGGAGCGCGGCGACGGTCCCTTCCCTTGGGCCGAGCTATCCGCGATCGGCACGCTCGAGCACGCGCTTTTGGAGAGACCCGCGACCGAAGTCGAAGACGAGTATTTCCGCTCGCTGATCGAGAACCGCGAGCGCGACCGTGCGGCGGGACGCGCGCTCGACGGTCCGCATTTGAGCGATCTCGCGGTGTTTCACGGACCGAACGAGGCGCCGGCCGGAACCTGTTCGTCCGGCGAGCAGAAGGCGCTTCTGATCGGGCTCGTGCTCGCCCACGCCGAGCTGATCCGGGCGCTTGAGGGAATTTCCCCGCTCATTCTCCTCGACGAGATCGCGGCGCATCTCGATCAGTCGCGGCGCGAGGCCTTGTTCAGCGAAATCTTGCGCCTCAACGCGCAGGCCTGGATGACGGGAACGGACGCAGAGCTGTTCGCGCCTCTCGGCAATGACGCTCAATTCGTAACGCGTCGCCGGTGGCAAGCTTTTTCCCACAGAAAACCGGTTGATTTAGCGCCAATTTGCAACGGCCGCATAGGATTGGCTTACCAGTTCCGGTTAGCTTTGCCTGACCGGCCTTGGAGCGGCCCGTTCTTGCGAAAGTAGAGGCACCACGCACATGGCAACTCTGATCGTCGGCAACGACACCGCCAACACGCTGAACGGCACGAGCGGCAACGACGTCATCTACGGCTTCGATCCCAACGGGACGCAGAGGACCGCGACGACGATCGAGGCGACACGTGTCGCGGCCGGACTCAATCAGCCGGTCTTTGCCGGCGCGCCGAAGGGCGACACCGGCCGGCTGTTCATCGTCGAGAAGGAAGGCGTCATCAAAATTCTCGACACCAATACCGGACAGGTGTTGGCGACGCCGTTCCTCGACATTCAGGACGAGGTCGATGCCGACGGCGAGAAAGGATTGCTCGGGCTCGCCTTCGATCCCGACTTCGCCAATAACGGCTTCTTCTACGTCGACATGATCAACAATGCCGGCGACACCGAGATCCGCCGCTACCACATCTCCGGCGATCCGAACGTGGCCGACGAGGCGAGCATGACCAAGGTGCTCACCATCGATCAGCCCAACTTCGCCAATCACAAAGCGGGCTGGATCGATTTCGGCCAGGATGGATTCCTTTATATCGCGACTGGCGATGGCGGCGGTGGCGGCGATCCCAATAACAATGGCCAGAACATCGACACGCTGCTCGGCAAGATGCTGCGCATCGATGTCAGCGGCGACGACTTTCCCGCGGATCCGGATACCAACTACGCGATCCCGAACGACAATCCTTTCGTCGGTCAGAGCGGCGCAGATGAGATTTGGGCTCTCGGCTTGCGCAACCCGTTCCGCAACGGTTTCGACCGCGGCCTTGGTACACTCTTTATTGCCGATGTCGGTCAGGGCGAATGGGAGGAGATCGATATCGGGGCGAACGGCGCTAATTACGGCTGGAAAATTTTCGAGGGGCCTGAGCGCTTCAGCAGCGGAACGCCGACCGCCGGCACGCTCACTGACCCGATCGACTTTTATAGCCATGCCATCGGCGCGACCGTGATTGGCGGCTATGTCTATCGCGGCGAAGGCGAGGGCCTGCAGGGACAATATATCTTCGCGGATTTCGGCACCGGGCACATCTATTCGCTGCGCCAGGTCGGGCAGAACTGGGTGCGCACCGACCTCACCAGCAAGATCGACACCAATCTCGGCGCGATCAACAATCCCGGCCTCGTTTGCCGAAGACGGTTTCGGCAATCTCTATGTCGTCGACCTCGGCGGCGACCTCAGCGGCGACATCTTCAGGCTCACGCCTGACGCCAATTCCGCCGACGTCAATGACAATCTGAGCGGTGGCGCCGGCGACGACATGCTGTTCGGCGGGTCGGGCGACGATACGCTTGAGGGCGGCGAAGACGCGGACACGCTGATCGGGCGGCAAAGGCTCCGACTTCGCCTCCTATGCGGGGTCGTCAAGCGCGGTCACCGTCAATCTCGCGACCGGCGTTGCGCAAGGCGGCGATGCCACGGGCGATATTCTCCGCGGCATCGAAAATCTGATCGGCAGCGCCTTTGCCGATACACTGACCGGCGACGATGGCGCGAATGTGTTTCGGCCGGGCGGCGGCGTGGACATTGTCGACGGCGGCGGCAACAAGGATACCGTGAGCTACGACACCTCATCATTGGGCGTCACGGTGAATCTTCTCACCCAGGTGGCGTCCGGAGGGGACGCTCAAGACGACCAATTGCAGAATATCGAGAACATCATCGGCAGCGGCTTGGGCGACACGCTGACTGGCGATGGTGGCGATAACGTCCTCGCACCCGGAGCGGGCGACGATGATCTCAATGGAGGCGGCGGCCTGGATACCGTGTCCTACGCTGAGGTCCTGCAAGCCGTCAGTGTCAATCTCTCAGCCCTGTCCGACCAAGCAACCGGCGCAGCGATCGGCACCGACCAGCTTGCCGGCGTCGAAAATGTCATTGGCGGCTTGGCGAATGACATTTTGACCGGAGACATCGCCGCCAATGTGCTGTTGGGCAACAGCGGTATAGATGTCCTCGCGGGCGGCGATGGCGCGGACACGCTGGGCGGCGGTCTAGGCAAAGACAGGCTCGCGGGCGACGCCGACAATGACAAATTCGACTTCAACCACGTGAAGGAGGCCGGCAAAGGATCCCACCGCGACAACATCGTGGATTTCCATCGGAGCCAGAACGACATGATCGATCTGACCGGGATCGACGCCAACACCCACAAGGGCGGCAATCAGGCCTTTAAGTTCATCGGCTCGCATGGCTTTACCGATCGCGCGGGCGAACTCAGAGTATCGCGCCATGTGGTGCAGGGCGATGTGAACGGCGATGGCAGGGCCGATTTCGAGATCCATGTCAACTTATCGCACCTCAAGGTCGGGGACTTTTTTCTTTAGGCGCAGGCTCAAATCGGGGGACCAAACTTGGGTTTCCCGCCAAGCCTTTTCAGCCCTCTCTATGCCCTGAAAAACCTTGCAAAACGGGGCCGGACTCGGCCCGAAAAACCTGACAAACCTTGCGTGAATCGGATACAATTCAGGCCTCCGATTTGGCCCCGCCACGGCACGGCCTGGGCGCCCCAAAAATACGCAAGGGAACGCATGAAGCGAGCTACTGAACGCAAAGAGGCTGCCGCGTCCGATTACGGCGCGGAGTCGATCAAGGTGCTGAAGGGCCTGGACGCCGTGCGCAAGCGGCCCGGGATGTATATCGGCGACACCGATGACGGCTCCGGTCTCCATCACATGGTCTATGAGGTGGTGGACAACGCCATCGACGAGGCGCTCGCGGGCTATTGCGACATCATCACGGTGACGCTCAATCCCGAAGGGTCGGTGACGGTCGAGGACAATGGCCGCGGCATCCCGACCGCAATTCACAAGGGCGAAGGCATTTCCGCTGCGGAAGTGATCATGACGCAGCTTCATGCCGGCGGAAAGTTCGACCAGAACTCCTACAAGGTTTCGGGCGGCTTGCACGGCGTCGGCGTCTCGGTCGTGAACGCGCTGTCATCGCGTTTGGATTTGAGCATCTGGCGCGGCGGCAAGGAGCACTTCATGCGCTTCGCCCACGGCGTGGCGGAAGCCCCCTTGAAAGAAGTTGGAGCGTCCGAGGGCAAGACCGGGACGCGCGTGACGTTCCTGCCGAGCACGCAGACTTTCACCATGACCGAGTTCGACTATGCCACGCTCGAGCATCGCTTGCGCGAGCTCGCGTTCCTGAATTCCGGTGTGCGCATTCTGCTGACCGATATGCGCGGCGTCGAGCCGAAGAGCGAGGAGATGAGCTACCAGGGAGGTTTACGCGAATTCGTCCGCTACCTCGATCGCACCAAACATCCGCTGATCACCGAGCCGATCATGGTCGGAAGGGAGCAGGACCACATTTCGGTCGAGGCCGCTTTGTGGTGGAACGACAGCTACCACGAGAATGTGCTCTGCTTCACCAACAACATTCCGCAGCGCGACGGCGGCACCCATCTCGCCGGCTTCCGTGCGGCGTTGACGCGCACCGTGAACACCTATGCGGCCGAGTCCGGCATCGCGAAGAAGGAGAAGGTCGCGCTGACCGGCGACGACGCCCGCGAGGGGCTGACTTGCGTGCTCTCGGTGAAGGTCCCAGACCCCAAATTTTCGAGCCAAACCAAGGATAAACTGGTCTCCTCTGAGGTCCGTCCCGTGGTCGAGAGCGTGATGGCCGCAGCCTTGTCCGGTTGGTTCGAGGAGAACCCGGGCGAGGCGCGGCTGGTGGTGCAGAAGATCGTGGAAGCGGCGGCGGCGCGTGAAGCGGCGCGGAAAGCCCGCGAGCTGACTAGACGAAAAGGCGCGCTCGACATTTCCTCGCTACCCGGCAAGCTCGCCGACTGCCAGGAGCGCGACCCTGCGCGCTCGGAACTTTTCCTGGTCGAGGGCGACAGCGCCGGCGGCAGCGCCAAGCAGGCGCGCGACCGTGCGTTCCAGGCCGTGCTGCCGTTGCGCGGCAAGATTTTGAATGTCGAGCGCGCGCGCTTCGACAAGATGCTGTCATCCGCCGGAGATCGGCACGCTGATCACCGCGCTCGGCACCGGCATCGGCCGGGACGATTTCGATCTCAGCAAGCTCCGCTATCACAAGATCATCATCATGACGGACGCCGATGTGGACGGCTCGCATATCCGCACGCTGCTGCTCACTTTCTTCTATCGGCAGATGGTGAGCCTGATCGAGGGCGGCCATCTCTACATCGCGCAGCCGCCGCTTTACAAAGTGAAGCGCGGACAGTCCGAGCGCTACCTCAAGGACGAGAAGGCGCTCGAGGATTATCTGATCGGCGAAGGGCTCGACGACGCGCTGCTGATCACCGGCGAAAATGCGAGCCGCGGCGGCGCCGATTTCCGCGACATCGTCGAGACTGCGCGGAAGATCGTTTCAATTCTGAAGGGCCTGCATGGCCGCTATCCGCGCTTCATCATCGAGCAGGCGGCGATCGCCGGTGTGCTCAATCCGAGCGTGCTTGCAGGATAGCAAGCAGGCGCAAGCTGCTGCCGCCTATATCGCCAAGCGGCTCGATGCACTCTCCGAGGAGACCGAGCGAGGCTGGCATGGCGAGGCGTTGCCGGAGGGCGGCATGCGGTTCTGGCGGGAGCTCAGAGGCGTCATGGAATCGCATCTGATCGACGGCCCGTTCATCGCTTCGGCCGACGCGCTGAAGCTCGATGCCTACGCCCCGCATCTCCAGGAGGTCTATGCCAAGCCCGCGACGCTGAAGCGGAAGGACATGAGCCATCCCGTGCATGGGCCAAGCGAGCTGCTCGATGCGGTGATGACGGCAGGCCGGAAGGGCCTGACGCTGCAGCGTTATAAGGGCTTGGGCGAGATGAACCCGGACCAGCTCTGGGAGACGACGCTCGACCTCGAGCAGCGCACCCTGCTCCAGGTGAAGCTGAAGGAAGGCGAGGATGCCGACGACATCTTCACGCGGCTGATGGGCGACGTGGTGGAGCCGAGGCGCGAATTCATCCAGAGCAACGCGCTGAACGTGGCGAATCTGGATGTGTGAGCTCGACGTTCGACAGTCGAGCCATGGCCCAACATTCTGCGGGCAGTCGTCATCGTTTCAAGAAGAGCCACGCGCCTACTCACGTCGAGGATTAGGCAAGTCGCTCGAGCTGATTGTTCCACCATGGCCTTTCGAGCAAGCATCAAGGACGCGGAGCCTTGCGGGAGCAACTCGCCGACAGCCTCGAGGCAGCACTCCGAAGCAGCGAGTCAGTCTCGGCGCAAGGATTTGGCGGCTCTCAGTGGAGTTGTCCTGCACCCGAAGCCTTGGCGCGTCCCAGTCCGGAGGTCGAGCCTGCGCGGCCCACTGGCCGACCCAGTCGCTCCGAATCGAGCTGCAGGTTCCCCTCGCATCAAAGTCGGTGCACGCAATCGTCTAGGTACGCAGCGTGCGGACTACTCGCCCAATTCTTTAACAATGTATCAATCTGGAACGCTTAGCCTCGCATCGAGGGCTTTGCGGGGATTCGCTCGCAAAGAAGGTCCACGCCTTGAGCGGGGCGCGAGGTCGTGCAGCAGCGCCGCAATAACAAGCAACCCGTCATCACGCGGGAACGCATCGAGCCGACTTTCGGCGCGCGCCGTGAACCGCCGCGCCGGGGGCCGCCACGCCGCGAGCCGCCGCGGCGTACGCGCCCGCGCGTCAAGCGGAAGCGCCGGGTGCTTCGGCGCCGGACCTTCAAGGCGCGGGCGTTACGAGCCCTGTTCCTCTGCATGCTTTGGTTTGCGGTCTTTGTCGGAGCGGCGATCGCGCTATTCATCGCGAGCCTGCCTGACCCAGTGGTCGCCACGCTCGACGATCGGCCGCCAAATCTGACCATCCTCGCCTCTGACGGCACGGTGCTCGCGGAGCGCGGTTTGCGGCGCGGCCATGTCCGGCTCGACAAGCTGCCGCCTTATCTGATCAAGGCCGTGATCGCGACCGAGGATCGCCGCTTCTATCATCATTTCGGCGTCGATCCGCTCGGGCTGGTCCGCGCGGCCTATGCCAATTTCGTGGCCGGCGGCGTGGTCGAGGGCGGCTCCACCGTCACCCAGCAGCTCGCCAAGAATTTGTTCCTCAAGCCGGACCGCACCGTCACCAGGAAGCTGGAAGAGGTGATCTACGCGGTCTGGCTGGAGCAACGCTTCGACAAGGACGAGATCCTCGAGCTCTACCTCAATCGCGTCTATTTCGGCGGCGGCACCTATGGCGTGGAGGCCGCGTCCAGGCATTATTTCGGCAAGTCGGCGCGCGCGGTGACGCTGTCGGAAGCGGCGCTACTCGCAGGACTGCTCAAGGCGCCGTCGCGCTATGCGCCGACGCGCAACGTCAACCGCGCCATCGCCAGGGTCGACGAAGTGCTCGACAACATGGTCGAGGCGGGATTCCTCACGGCCGCGGAGGCACGAACGGCGGCGAGCCAGAAGATCGTGCTCCGCGCCCGCGGCGACGAGACGGGTTATCCCTATCCGGTCGATTTCGCCGCCGAACAGCTCGCCGATCTCGTCGGCGAGAACGAAGGCGATCTGATCGTCGAGACCACCATCGATGCAGGCTTGCAGCGCGTGGCGCAGAAGGCAGTCCGCGGCGAGATCGACCTTGAGGGCGCCGATCTCCATATCGGCGAAGGCGCGGTCGTCGTGCTCGATCCCAACGGCGGCGTGAAGGCGCTGGTCGGCGGGCGGTCCTATGCGTCGAGCCCGTTCGACCGGGCGGTCAAATCGCTGCGGCAGCCAGGCTCGGCCTTCAAGCCCTTCGTCTATCTCGCGGGACTGGAGAGCGGCTATTCGCCGGACTCCGTCGCCAATGACGCGCCGGTCAACGTCTCGGGCTGGTCGCCGAAGAACCACACCGGCACCTATGGCGGCGAGATGACGCTCCGCTACAGTCTTGCGCACTCGATCAATACGGTTGCCGTCAGGCTCGCGGGCGATGTCGGCCGCTGGAAGGTGGTGCGCACGGCGAAGCGGCTCGGCATCAATTCCAAGCTGCACGATGATCCTTCGATCGCGCTCGGCACCGCGGAGGTTACGCTGCTCGAGCTGACCTCAGCCTACGCGCCGTTCGCTAACGGCGGCGTGCTGGCGCGGCCTTACATCGTCGCGCGCGTGCGCAACGGCGACGGCAAGATTCTCTACTCTCACAGGCCGGACAATCCGATTCCAGTGATCGCGCAAGCCTATCTCGGCCCGATGAACGACATGATGAACGCGACGATCGTGTACGGCACCGGGAAACAAGCTGCCCTTCCCGATCATGTGGCCGGCGGCAAGACCGGGACCAGCCAGAAATCCCGCGATGCCTGGTTCGTCGGCTACACCGCGCATTATGTGGCGGGCGTGTGGGTCGGCAATGACGACGGCTCCAAAATGAAGAACGTCTTGGGGGGCACGGTCCCTGCCCGGCTGTGGCACGACATTATGAGTTATGCCCATCGCGGCAAGCCGGTCGTCGCGCTCCCCGGCACGCGCATGCCGGCGCTCGAGCAGGCCAACGCCAAAGTGCCTTGGACCGGCTCGACGTCGCAGCCGGAAGCGGAGACGCCGTTCTTCGATCGTGTGTTGGGCGTATTCGGCGGAGGTTAGGCGCCGTAGCGGTGCAGGTTCGCGCCGTGTTGGCGGAGCCACGCCCTCGCCTCCTGGTGACGCGGCATGGCACGCTCGACAAGCTTCCAGAAACGCGGTCCGTGATTCATCTCGGCGAGATGGGCGACCTCGTGCGCGGCGAGATAATCCAGCACGAAGGACGGCGCCAAGATAAGCCTCCAGGAAAAGGACAACGCCCCGGCGCTGGAGCAGGAGCCCCAGCGCGTGCTCTGGTCGCGCACGACGATGCGTTTCGGCGCAAGGTTCAGGTATTCTGGCGTGGACATCGACGCATTGCCGCAAATCGGCGTGAGCTTGGCGCTTGAGCCAATCGTGGAGCCGCCTTGGCGCATGTTCGGTTGCGCCCGACACGACCAGAATTTGGGTGTCATCCGCCGTCTCGACCCAAACCACGCCGCGCCGGCGGACCGAGCCCGCGAATTCGAGCCGATGCGAAACGCCACGCAAGGGAATGACGGAGCCATGGGTGAAGGGGACGGCCTCGGCCAATTTGGCGAGCCGCTCCTTCAGCCAGCCGAGATGGCGGGTGAGAAATTCGTCCGCCTCTCCGTAGCTGGAAAAGGCCGGCAGGGTGAGGACCGCGTCCCGTCGCGCTTCGCTGACTTGCAGGCTGAAGCGGCGGGCTCGCGCGCTCCGCCTGAGCACGATCGGCAGCCCTAGTCCTTGGATCTTGAGCTCGATCGCCTCGCGACCGGGCCTGAGCCGTTTCAACATCAATCGCTCCTGCCTTCGAAGCAGGTTCTAGCGCGATTCGAGCGGAGCGTCAGGAGATCAGATTGCGCGCCCTGGCCAGCACGCTAAATCGCCGATCGTGCGCGCCGATGAATTTACGGATGCGCGGAACGATCTCGGCGCGGAAGCGCCGGCCGTTGAACACGCCGTAATGGCCGACATCGGCTTGCACGTAACGCTCGCGCATCGATTCAGACAGATTCGAAGAGAGCGTATGCGCCGCCTCGGTCTGGCCAAGGCCTGAGATGTCGTCCTTCTCGCCTTCCACGGTCATCAACGCCACGCGCTTGATCTTTGACGGATCGACACGCTGCCCACGATGGAGCATCTCGCCCTTGGGGAGCGCGTGGTCGAGAAACACGGTCTCGATCGTCTGCAGATAATATTCGGCCGTGAGATCCATGACCGCGAGGAACTCGTCGTAGAACTCGCGATGCTTGTCCGCGGAGTCGCCGTCGCCCTTGATCAGATTGTGGAACAGGTCGCGATGCGCGGTGAGATGGCGATCGAGATTCATGCCCATGAAGCCGCTGAGCTGGAGGAAGCCGGGATAGACGTCCCGCGCCATCCCGGGATAGGGCCACGGCACTTGCGTGATCACGTGCCGCTCGAACCAATGAATGGAGTGCGAGCCGGCGAAGCGGTTCACCTCGGTCGGGCTGACCCGCGTGTCGATCGGTCCCGCCATCAGCGTCATGGAGCGCGGCACGGAGCGGTCGCCCTTCGCCTCCATCAGCGAGACGGCGGCAAACACCGGCACGGTCGGCTGGCAGACCGCCATGACGTGCACGTTGCCGCGGAAATAGCCGAAGAACTCGGTGAGATAGTCGATGTAGTCGTCGAGATCGAAGCGACCATCGGCGCGCGGTACGCGGCGGGCGTCCTCCCACTCGGTGAGATAGATCTCGAAATGAGGCAGCAGGTCCCGCACCGTGCCGCGTAAGAGCGTGGGGAAGTGCCCCGCCATCGGCGCCACGATCAGGAGCTTCGGATCGCGACGGCGGCGCCAAGCCGGCAGATTCCGCTCGAAGTGAATGAGATTGCAGAACGGCTTGCGCGAGGACGGTGCGCACGCGCACGCCGACCTCGCGGCCCTTGATGGTGGTGCTGTCGATGTTCCAAGCCGGCTTCCGATAGCGCCTGGTGGTGCGCTCGAAAAGCTCGAGCGCCGCGGCGGCGCCGCGGCCCATCGGCGTGTGCGAGGCCGGATTCAACGGATTGCGGAACAGCAGCCGATACGCATCGGCCGCGACCCGGGCCGGGCTCAGCGCGGCCTGGTTCAGCTCGTAGAGATGGTAAAGCATGACGACCCCTTGGGCGGATGCGCCCAAAATGCTGCATTGCGAATAGATTTGGTGATTCTATGCTGCAGTGCAATGGCAAACGCATGTCGGTGGGAGATCGGTCGCGCGGCTAAAGGTAGCGGTTCAAGATGTCCACCATTTGAGCAACGCTGGTGCCATAAGGGATATGCGTAATGTATTCGCCGTCTGTGCCCATTAAATAGGCAAGTGCCGAGTGATCTATAGTGTAGTTTTCGCCGGCTATTCTTGTCCTGAAATTTTGAAAACGACACGCGGTATGCTTTGGCGGCAGCTGCAACTGCGTCCATCGACCCCGTCAGACCGACAATATTCGGCCCGAAATTCTTCACATAGGCACCGACGGCCTCGGGCGTGTCGCGCTCAGGGTCGAGGGTGATGAAGATCGGCACGACCTTCTTGGCCTTGTCCCCGAGCTGATCCATGGCCCCCGCCATGACCTGAAGCTCGGCCGGGCAGATATCCGGGCAGTGGGTAAAGCCAAAGAAGATGAGCATATAGCGACCGCGGAAATCCTGGTCGGTCACGGTCTTTCCGGATGCGTCGACCAGGGTGAAGGGGCCGCCGACCAGCGCCTTGCCGGAGCTTTGCACGCGATTGTCGCGGCCGGAGCTGAGCATGAGCGCATAGGCGCCAAGCAGCGCGCCGAACAGGAAGCAGGCGACGATCAAAATGATGTGGCGGCGTTGCACGAACTTTCCTTCCGAGGCTCTCGTCTATTCGCCGAGTTGCAGCAGCGAGCCGTTCTCACGGGCGCTCTGCAAGAAGATGCTGAAGGCGGCATAGCCGATGACGAGATAGATGGCATTCAGCGCGAGAGCACGCCAGAGCTCGGTCGCGTCGAAGACATGATGCAGCAGGATCGAGCGCATGCCCTCGAAGACATGGGTCGGCGGCAGAGCGAGCGCCACCCATTGCAGCCATTCGGGCAACACCGATACCGGATAATAGACGCAAGCGAGCGGCAACAGAAGAAACGCGAGCGACCAGGCAAGCTCCTCGGCGCCGAGCCCGTAACGCAGGATCACGCCAATCGAGAGAAGTCCGAGCGACCAGCTGGTGAGCACGAGGACCGCGAAGAAGGCCGCGAGCGGAAGCCCGAGCGTGAGCAGATCGAAGCCGAAGATGAAATAGGCGGCGGTGGCTACCGGGATCATGCTGACCAGAACGCGAATGATGCTCCACAGGCTGAGCGCGGCGACCAGCTCGAAAGGACGCAGCGGACTGGTCAGCAGATTGCCGAGATTGCGCGACCACATCTCCTCGATGAAGGTGGTCGAAAAACTGATCTTGGTGCGGAACAGAATGTCCCAAAGCAGAATGCCACCGATCAGCACGCCCGCGCCTTGCGCAAGCGGGCTTGCGGTCTCGGCAAGATATTTTTGCAGGAAGCCCCAAGTCAGCATCTGCAAGAACGGCCAGTAGATCAGCTCGATCAGCCTGATGCCCGAGCTTCGCAGCAGGTACGTGTAACGCAGCACGAGCGCGCGGATGCGGCGTGCCGATCCGAGCACGCCAGATTGCGGCAGCAGCATCGGCTCCGCGCCGGATTTGATCGAGGCGGCCTCCATCAGCTGGTCTCCTCCTCAAGCACCTGCTGGCGCGCGCGCTCATCGCCGATGTCGTCTTTGGTGCGGCCACGCACCACGTCGAGAAACACCTCTTCCAGCGTATCGCGGCCATAGGTCTCGATCAGCTTCCTCGGCGTGCCGTCCTCGACGATGCGGCCACGGTCGAGAAGAATGACGCGATCGGCGAGGCGCTCGACCTCGGCCATATTATGCGAGGCAAACAGCAGCGTGGCGCGGCGGGCTTGCGCGTAATCCTTCAGCTTGTGCCTGATCCAATCCGCAGTGTCGGGATCGAGCGAGGCGGTGGGCTCGTCGAGCAGCAAGAGTTCGGGCGCGTTGAGCAGCGCCTTGGCGAGGCCGACACGGGTCTTCTGTCCGGCGGACAATTTTCCGGTGGGCCGGTCCAGCAGCTCTTCCAGCTGCAATTCCCTAGCGAGATGGGCGATGCGCGGATTGACATTCGCGACGCCGTAAAGCCCGGCATAAACCGTCAAATTTTGCCTGACGGTGAGCCGCATGGGGAGATCGACATAGGCGCTCTGGAAGTTGAATCTGTGGGCGACCAGATCGCGGTCCTTGCTGATATCGGCGCCGAATACCCTCACCTCGCCCGCGGTCGGCACGACGAGGCCGAGCAGCATGGCGATGGTGGTGGTCTTGCCGGCGCCATTGCCGCCGAGCAGCGCCACGGTGGTGCCAGGCTCGAGCGTGAAAGAGATATGGTCGACGGCGGTCACCTTGCCGTAAACCTTGACGAGATCGCGCACCAAGACCGGGGCAACCGAGGCGCTCGGCGTGTTCGCTGTTTGTCGGGTCGTCATGGTTAGCGCCTGCGCGTCTGCCTTGTTGGAATTGTGGCGGCTCGTTTCATGCTAAGTCTGAGCTATGACCGCGCTCACGAATAGTCAAACCCGCGCGAGCGTCCCCGATTGGCTAAGACGGGGCGAGAGCCGTTTGCGCCTTCAGACCATCGTGCGTTTGCGCTGGCTCGCCGTGCTGGGCCAGACCATCACGGTGATCGGCGCCTATTGGGTGTTGGGCATCGATTTGCCTGTTGCGGCCTGTCTCGCCGTGATCTCGCTGTCGGCCTGGCTCAACGTGGCGCTCCGCATCCGCTATCCGGCGAGCCAGCGTTTGAAGAGCGTCTACGCCTTTCTGATGCTCGCCTACGACATTCTCCAGCTCTCGGCCCTACTCTATTTGACCGGCGGTTTGGAGAACCCGTTCGCCTTTCTCCTGATCGCGCCGGTGACAGTCTCCGCTTCCACCTTGCGGCTGCGTATTACGGCGGCGCTTGGCCTCCTGACCATCGTCGTAGCGAGCTTCCTTACCCGCTATCACTATCCGCTGCCCTGGTTTCATCACCAGTCTTTTGATTTGCCCTTCCCCTATCTGATGGGAATGTGGGCGTCGCTGGTCGCTTGTATTCTCTTCATCGGTTTCTATTCCTGGCGTACCGCGGAAGAGTCGCGGCGCATGGCGGAAGCTCTGGCCGCGGCCGAGCTCGTTCTCGCACGCGAGCAGAAATTGTCGGCGCTCGACGGATTGGCCGCAGCGGCGGCGCATGGGCTCGGCACCCCGCTCGCCACGATTGCCGTCGTGACCAAGGAATTGTTGCGCGACGCCAAGCCTGACGATGCTCATTACGACGACATTCTGCTGTTGCGGAGCCAGAGCGATCGCTGTCGCGAAATTCTGGCCGATCTCGCCGGCGGCGGAGATGAGAACGACTTCATCGTGTCGCGGCTGACCTTGGGCCATCTCATCGAGGAAGTGGTGTCGCCGCATCGGCTGGTCGCGGTGCCGATCGAAGTTCACGCCGGACCGGCAAAAGATCTGCCCGCCGGGGCCGACGCAGGGCCCGAGCCGATCACGCAACGCAATCCCGGCGTGATCTACGGACTCGGCAACCTCGTCGAGAATGCAATCGACTTCGCGTCCACCAAAGTCGACGTCGATGCGACCTGGAGCAAGGACGAAGTGAAGGTGGTGATCCGGGACGACGGCACCGGTTTTCCGCCTTCGGTGCTGGATGAACTCGGCGAGCCCTTCGTCACCACGCGGGCGGCGCAGGCCGCAAGCGACGAAAGCCTGGAGGACGATCGGATCGGCATGGGACTCGGATTCTTCATCGCCAAGACCTTGCTCGAGCGGTCCGGGGCGAGGCTTGTGCTCGCGAACCAGATCGAGCCGGAGACCGGGGCGGTGGTCACCATCATCTGGCCGCGGGCGAGATTCGAGCAGGCCTGGAAGCCTTTAAGCCAGCAAGACAGCCGAATTTAGCTTTACCAAACCATGGCCTAGCGCGCCCGCTTGCGAAATGGCCGCCAAGAGCCTAGGTCTTAGCCATGGATACCCAGCAGACTTGGCCAGTGCCGGAGGACAACACCCTCCTCATCGTCGATGACGACCGCGCCTTTCTGGCGCGGCTCGCGCGCGCCATGGAGACGCGCGGCTTCCAGGTCGAGGCCGCGGCTTCGGTCGAGGATGGTTTGTCGTCGCTCAGGCGTCGTCCGCCTGCCTTCGCCGTGGTCGACATGCGTCTCGAGGACGGCAGCGGCATCGATGTGATCGCCGCGCTGAAAGATGCGCGTCCCGATGCGCGCGCCGTGGTGCTCACAGGCTATGGCAATATCGCCAGCGCGGTGACGGCGGTGAAGCTCGGTGCGGTCGATTATCTCGCCAAGCCGGCGGACGCCGACGACGTCTATAACGCGCTGGTCGCTCCGTCGAACGCCAAGGCGCCGCCGCCGGAGAATCCGATGTCGGCGGACCGCGTGCGCTGGGAGCATATCCAGCGCGTCTATGAGCTCTGCAATCGCAATGTGTCGGAGACGGCGCGGCGACTCAACATGCATCGCCGCACCTTGCAGCGCATCCTCGCCAAGCGCGCGCCGAAATAGCCTAAAGCTCAAACCCACACGCAGGATCGAGGTGGCGCTGTAGCCTGAGCGCTGCCGCGCGCGCGAAGCAGAGCATCATGGCTTTGCGGCGCGCAGCATTGAGCCGCTCCTCGGCCGGCTCACGCACGAACTCCGCGCCGTAGCGGTCGGCGAGAGCGAGGCCCGCCTCTTGCGGCAGCACCTCGTGCGGGAAATCGGGCGTGACGGCGAAATAGAGCCGGTCGCAATAATCGAGATAGTCATGCCATTTGCCGTCGGTCTGGAAATCGACGAGGCAGGATTTGATCTCGACGATCCAGATATCGCCACCGGGAGAGAGCGCGACCACGTCGGCGCGGCGGCCATTGGCGAGCGGCAGCTCGCAGACCACGGAATGACCGAGAGCGCGCAACGCCCGGCAGATGCCGCGTTGAATTTCGGCCGCGACTGCGGACTGCCTACCATCTAGGCAGAGCACAGGTTCATCTTCCAGACTATTGCGTTCCAGCATGCCTCAATCACTCGGAATCACGTTCTAAATCACGGAATTTTGCGATGGTTCAACATTTCGTTGCGGGGAACAAGCTGGTAATTTTTTGCGTTGATAGTGCTGGAGATTGGCCAGTTCGAGGGGGTGTGAATGAGCATGAGTACGGCTATCCTCACCCCGCGGACCTCAAACGATTCTGCCTTGGCGCGCCGTCTCTTCGAGACGCGCAAATTGTCGCTCAGCCTCGCGGCGCCTTTGAGCGACGAGGATCAAGTCGTCCAGGCTATGGACGATGCAAGCCCCACCAAATGGCATCTGGCGCATACGAATTGGTTCTTCGAAGCTTTTCTGCTCAAGCCGTTCTTGCCCGGCTATCGCGTGTTCGATGAGCGCTTCGAATATTGCTTCAACTCTTATTACGAGACGGTCGGTGCGAGGCAGCCGCGGGCCAGCCGCGGATTGTTGACGCGGCCTTCGGCGCAAGAGGTGCGCGACTATCGCGCTCATGTCGATGAGGCGTTGTCGCGTCTCTGCGATACCGATCTGCCGGAGGCAGCAGCGGAGCTGATCGAGCTCGGCATCAATCACGAGCAGCAGCATCAGGAGCTTCTGCTCACGGATATCTTAAGTCTGTTCGCGAGCGAGCCGTTGAAGCCTGCCTATGTCGAAGCCGATCCCGGCGTGCGAAATGCGACGGCGAGCAAGCTCGAATTTCTCTCCTTCGCCGGCGGCATCTTCGAGGTCGGGCATCAGGGCAAGAGGCTTCGCCTACGACAATGAATGTCCGCTTCATCAGCAATTGGTGCGGCCGTTCAAGCTCGCCAACCGTCTCGTCACCAATGCGGAGTGGATCGAGTTCATCGAGGATGGCGGCTATGAGGCGCCGACGCTATGGCTGGCGGATGGCTGGAACACAGTGAAGGCGCAAGGCTGGAAGGCCCCGCTTTATTGGGAAGAGGCCGACGGCGGTTACATGCAAATGAGCTTGCGCGGCTTTCGTCCGGTCGATCCTGCCGCCCCGGTCTGTCATGTGAGTTTCTACGAGGCCGATGCGTTCGCGCGCTGGGCCGGATTGCGCCTGCCGACCGAGTTCGAATGGGAGGTCGCGGCGAGCGATCTTCCCGTCGCGGGGCGCACGCTCGGCGCCGGTCATTTGCGGCCGATGCCGGCAGAAGGCGGGGCCGGTCTGAAGCAGATGTTTGGCGACGCCTGGGAGTGGACGGCAAGCGCCTATCTTCCCTATCCGGGCTTCAAGACGGCTCCTGGAGCCGTGGGCGAGTATAACGGCAAGTTCATGTGCAATCAGTTCGTGCTGAAAGGCGGCTCCTGCGCCACGCCTGACGGTCATGTGCGCGCGACCTACCGGAATTTCTTCTATCCGCATCAACGCTGGCAGTTCATGGGACTGCGGCTCGCCGGTGAGGCATGATGGACGGCGAGCTTGCCCTCGAACTCCTCGACGAGCTTGTAGACGCGCCAGACCGCGCCGCACCCGGCGACGATTTTGCGGAGGCCGTGCTGGCGGGCTTGAGCCGAAATCAGAAAAGCATCCCGTGCCGGTTCTTCTATGATGCACGCGGCTCGGAGCTGTTCGAACAGATCACGGCGCTCCCGGAGTACTATCCCACCAGGGTCGAGACGGAGCTGCTGAGGACAAACGCCGCCGAGATCGCGTGGCTGGCCGGCGCCGATCGCGTCGTGGTCGAGTTCGGGTCTGGCTCGTCGCGCAAGACGAGCCTGCTTCTGGAGGCTTTGCGCCGCGTGCGCGCTTACGTGCCGATCGACATTGCCGGCGAATGTCTGGAAGAGGCTGCGTCGTGGCTGCAGCAACGGCACCCGAATCTCGCGATCGAGCCGATGATCGCGGACTTTACCAATGCCGTGACGCTGCCGCCGCTGCGCGCGCGACTGCAACCGGCTCGGCTTCTTCTCCGGTTCGACGATCGGCAATCTCACCCATCAAGACGCGGTCGATTTTCTCGCCAACGCGGCGCGGCTGCTCGGCAACGAGGGACTGTTCCTGGTCGGAGTCGATCTGAAGAAATCGCCCGTCGATCCTGATCCCTGCCTATAACGACGCCAAGGGCGTTACCGCCGAGTTCAATCTCAATCTGCTTCGTCGCATCAATCGCGAGCTCGGCGGCAATTTCAACCTCGACCGCTTTGCCCATGATGCGATCTACGACGAAGAGGCCGGGCGCATCGAGATGCACATTGTGAGCCTCGCCGCGCAGACCGTCCGCGTGCTCCGCCACGACTTCAGATTTGCCGAAGGCGAGCGCATCCACACCGAGAACTCGCATAAATATTCGGTCGCGCAATTCCAGGCGCTGGCGAAGGTCGGCGGATGGCGCCCGCTCGCGGTGTGGACCGACGCCGAACAAGCTGTTCAGCCTGCATCTGTTGCGGCTTGCCTGACCGCGCCCTGAAAGGCATTCTCCCCCGCCTTAAAGGGGAGTGACTTTCGTGCCTGATCTTCCAACCGGAAATGCAGTGATCGGCCAGTCCGGCGGCCCGACCGCGGTCATCAATCAATCGCTGGTCGGCGTCATCGAGGGGCTCAAAGCGGGGCTCGCCGCCTCCGGCAAGGTGAAGACCATCTACGGCATGCGGCACGGCGTGCGCGGGCTGGTGAAGCCCGGGACTGAGGGGCTGGTCGACCTCACCGGCATCGACAAGGTGAAGCTCGAGATCATCGCGCGGACGCCCGTCTGCGGCGCTCGGCTCGACCCGCGACAAGCCGGACGAAGCCTATTGCGAGAAAATTCTCGATGGCTGCCGGCGGAACGACATCCGCTATTTCTTCTATATCGGCGGCAACGATTCCGCCGACACCTGCCGCATCGTCAGCGAGAAGGCGGCGGCAGCCGGCTACGAGCTGCATTGCTTCCATGTGCCGAAGACGATCGACAACGATCTCTTGCAGAACGATCACACGCCGGGCTTTCCCTCCGCCGCGCGCTACGTGGCGCTGGCTCACATGGGAGACGCGCTCGACAATGCGTCGCTCGGCGGCGTCAAGATCAACATCATCATGGGCAGGAACGCGGGCTTCCTCACTGCCGCTGCCGCGCTCGCGCGCGGGACGGCTTCGAGCAGCACCGATCCTGCGGAGCGCGCGGCGCCACACCTGATCTATCTCCCCGAGGTGGCGTTCTCGACCGAGTCTTTCCTCGCCGATGTCGAGAAGGTCTACGCCAAGCTCGGCCGCTGCCAGATCGCGGTGAGCGAAGGCATTCGCGACGCGAGCGGGTGCGGAGATCGGACCGAAGCTGATGCGCGGACCCGGCGAGGTCGACGCGCATGGCAATGTGCAGCTTTCCGGATCGGGCGCGCTCGGCGATGGATTGGCGGAGCTGGTGAAGACCGGACTGACGCCGAAAGGCGGCAAGGCGCCTCGCGTCCGCGCCGACACGTTCGGCTATATCCAGCGCTGCTGGCCAGAGCCTTCGCCGGTCGATGCGCAAGAAGCGCGCGCGCGTCGGACGCTATGCCGCCGAGCTTGCCGCCAACGGCGACCGAAGCGCGTCGGTGATCATCGTGCGGACCAGCAACGCGCCGGACGCTTATGCGAGCCAATGCGCGCGTGCGGAACTCTCGGCGGTCGCGCGCCTCTCGCGGCACATGCCGGCGGAATTCATCTCAGGCGCAAACGACGTGAGCGCCGCGTTCCACGATTATTGCCTGCCGCTGGTCGGCGATCTGCCCAAGCTCGCGCGGATTTAGCGCAGGGCGCGCGTCAGGCTTAACGTCAGTTTGGCCGCTCCTCTCGCTCACGCGTGCTCCGCTTAACGCTTGAGGCCGACGAGCCTCATTCTGGCCGCGAAATTTCCCCGAAATCACCTCTCCGCAAGCCCGAACCAACTCTAGAAGCCTGCGTTCACCCCCCAGGCATTTCTAGACGAGGAGCTTCCGATGAAGAATTGGCTTGCACGAATTTTGTTTGGCCTGATCGTTGTCGTCATCGCGGTCCCGGCGAGCGCCGGTCAGACGGTGACAGCGACGTGGTACGGCAATGAGCTCAAGGGCAATCGCACTGCGTCCGGCGAGGTGTTCAATCCGGGCGGGCTTACCGCCGCGCATCGCTCATTGCCGTTCGGGACTTGCCTGATGGTGGGCAATCCGCGAACCGGCAAAAAGGTCACCGTGCGCGTCAACGATCGCGGACCGTTCACCAAGGGCGTGGCGCTGGATCTCTCGGCAGGGGCCGCGCGCGCCATCGGCATGCGCTCGACGCAACCCGTCACCATGAGCAAGTGCTAACTGAGAAACGAAGCCTGATCGAGATCATCGATCAGGCTTCGATCAGCTCCCGCACATAAGGGGGAAGCGCGAACGCAGCGACGTGGACGTCGGGGCGCCAATAGCGCGTGGGGAAGCTGCCGGCCTTGTTGTAGCGCCGCTCGATCTTGCGCTGCTTGCGATGCTTTAGCTTCGCATTGTCGGTGGCCCAGCCATAAGACATCGGGCCGCCGAAATAGCTCGGCGTGGTGGCCAAATAGGCCGAGGCATCGGCAAACAGCTCGCGGAAATAGCCCACGCTCTGTTGCAGCTCGGACGCCTGCAGGAAGGGCAGTCCGTTCTGGGTCACGAGCAGCCCGCCGGGTGCCAGGCAACGGCGGCAGCCGGCATAGAATTCCTTCGTGAACAGCACGGCGCCAGGACCGACGGGATCGGTGGAATCGACCATGATCACGTCGAAACGCTCGTCGGTCTCGGCCACGAATTTGGTGCCGTCGGCGATCACGATATGGGTGCGCGGATTGTCATAGGCGCCGGCCGATATGTCCGGGAAATGCACCCGGCAAAGATCGATCACGCCGCGATCGATCTCGCAGAGCGTCGCGGACTTCACCTCCGGGTGCTTCAGCACTTCGCGCAAGACGCCGCCGTCGCCGCCGCCGATGATCAGCACCTTCTTCGCCTTGCCATGGGCAAAGAGCGGCACGTGGCTCATCATCTCGTGATAGACGAACTCGTCCTTGGTCGTGAGCTGGACGATGTTGTCCAACATCATGACCCGGCCGAAGTCGGCGTTCTCGAAGATGATGAGCCGCTGGTGCTCGGTCTGGCTGTCGAAGAGAACCGTTTCCGCTTTTAGACGGACACGGAAACCTCGGTGGAGCGTTTCTTCGACCCAGTTTTCCATCGATTCATTTCCTTGCCACGCAGATGCTCTTTGACAACCACCTTGCCAGGCGTGAACGCCTCTTTCAGGACATCGATGGATAATCGCGGATTGGTCGCCCCGCACATGAACACGTCAAGCGCGGCGTAACCGTATTCGGGCCAGGTATGAATCGAGATGTGCGACTCGGCGAGCACCGCCACACCCGACACTCCCCCGTTGGGAGTGAAGTGGTGGAGATGAATGTGGAGGAGAGTTGCTCCCGCCACCTCGACACATCGCTTGAGCGTCGTCTCGATGTGATCTAGTTCGTCGAGGCGTTCCGCCCGAACCAGATCGACGATGAGATGGGTGCCGGCAAATCGGACCCCATCACGCTCGCAGAAAAAATCCTTACGCTCTTCTTCCCGTGAAGGATGAAGGCGCCGAGAATGCTTTTCTTCCGTTTGGGCGGTGCTTGAACCATGATCCAAGTCCATCCCCAATTGGAAGAGGGCGTCACTGGACATGAGCGTCCTCCCCAACCAGTAGATGTTAAGTCACTAACACGATTTTGCGCTATTTGCACAGCATGACTAGCGATGCAAGAAGTTTTTGACCCTCGCGACGAGTTGCCTCCAAGGCTGGAGCCGCCGAGAGCTCCAGCAGAAAAAATCACTCCGTCAGGGAGGCTCAGATGGCGTGTTGCATCGGCGGCTGCAAGAGGCGAGCGACAATTCTGTCGCTAGCGCTGCTCGGGCTCATCGCTGCGCTTGGCGTCGTCGCCCCGCAAGCCGAAGCGAGCGAGAAGCTTCCGGCGCTCGGCGCTCCGATCGGGGCGACATCGGTCTCGGGCCTCTCCTCCGGCGCCTACATGGCGGGACAAATCCAGCTCGCGCACGCGAAGGACATTGTCGGGGCGGGGCTCGTCGCCGGCGGACCGTTCGCTTGCGCCGAGAGCGCGGCCGGCAGGCTCGTCCCATATTGGCCCACTGCCGTGGTGCAGAACGCTCAAAAAGCGTTGCATGGCTGCATGTTAGTGGATTGGGGGACGCCCGATCCCGTCGCGCTCGCAGACCGCGCCAAGGAGCTCGCCAGCAGCGGCGCGATCGACAGCCTCGACCGATCTCGCCGCGGACAAGATCTATCTCTACTCGGGCAACGCGGACCGCACGGTGATGCGGCCGGTCGTCGAGGCCGCCAAGGGGCTCTACCGCGAGCTTGGAGTGCCGGATGAGAACATCGCGCTCGTCGAGGGCGAAGGCGGCCACGGCTTCCTGACCGAAGATGAAGGCGAGGCCTGCGCTCTGACGGACAAGCCCTACGTTAACGACTGCGATTACGACCAAGCCAAGGCAATCCTCGAGTGGATCTACGGCCCGCTCGCAGCACCTGCCGCGACGCCGAGCGGCCGCTTCCTCACTTTCGACCAATCCGCTTACGCCAATCCCGGAGACGGACTCGCCGACGAAGGCGTCCTCTACGTGCCGCAGGCCTGCGAGGGAGCCTCCGGCTGCCGCGTGCATGTCATGCTGCATGGCTGCGCGCAGGCACGGGAGACCGTTGGCGACGCGCTGATCAAGCAATCCGGCTTTGCCGAGCTCGCCGACACCAACCGCCTGATCGTGCTGTTTCCGCAAGTTTCGGCGGGCTTGGTTAACCAGCAAGGCTGCTGGGATTGGTGGGGCTATACCGGGCTCGACTATCTCGGCAAGGACGCGCCGCAGATCAAGGCGATCTGGTCCATGGTCGAGCGTCTGGCGGAGCGGCCCTAGATGGCCCGTGAGGACGCCATTCTCGTCCTTGAGGCGCCGATTGGCTCTGCGCTCTACGCCCAAGCTCTCGCGCTTCGCGAGGCGATCCTGCGCCGGCCGCTCGGGCTCAGCGTGAGCGAGGCGGAATTGGAGGACGACAAGCTGCGAACGCATTTCTGCGCCGTGCAGGACGGCGCCGTGCTCGCTTGCGTGTCACTCAAGCCGCTCGAGGACGGCAGTCTCCAGCTGAAGCAGATGGCGGTGGCGGAGAACCGGCGCCTGGAAGGCATCGGGGCCAAGCTCGTCGCTCAGGCGGAGAGCTGGGCAACGGATAGAGGCATTGGTGAAATGGTGCTTCATGCCAGGATTGGCGCCGAAGGGTTCTATGGCCGGCTCGGCTACGCGGCCGAAGGACCGATCTTCGAGGAGAACACCATTCCCCATGTCAAAATGACGAATGAGCGGCTCGGCTAGTAGCCGTAGCGGAGCCTCAAAAGGGCGCTGAGCGGCGACACCAGGCTGCGATAGGAGACAGGCATCTCCGTCTCCCAGGCGCGATCCTGTTTCACGTCCGCAAGCACGAGGGGCTTCCCCGCATCCGATTGCCATAAAGCTGATGGCGGTTGTCGGTGACGCCCAAGGTCTCAGGATGCCACTTCGCGCCAGGCGACACGCGTTGGAGAATTCCCTCCAGGGTTTCGCGCGGCGCGGCGACGAAATCCTCATAGCGGAGCCGGAGATATTGCTTCGGATAGAGACGGCCGAAAATCTCGCAGGCGAGATTGGCGGCCGACCAGGCGAGCGCGACGCGGGCACAATAGAGCGGCCGGTTGACTGTCATCTTCCGCCGCTCGGTTTTCTTGATCGCCGACCAGGCGACGGCTCGCGGATCGCGCACCAGATGAACAAGCAGGAAATCCTTGCCGAGCGCGCGACGCAGCCTGAAGGGAGCGGATGCATGGCCCGAGGCGGTCTTCGTCGAGTCGACCATGAGGTCATAGCGCTTGCCGGCACGAGCCAGCAGCGCGAGCGTGAGCGCCTCGTGGGTCTTCTGCGAGAGCGGCGCGTCGGCAGAGAGGACCTGGCTCCAGATCGGGCACGCCTCGCTCCTTCGTCCGCAGGTGCACTGCTTCTTCTTCAGGCGATCGCGTATGACGCTGGCGACCTCGCCGCAGGCGACCAGCTCGGTGCACCCGGTGAGCAGATATTCGAGCAGCGTACTGCCGCTATGGCCGTAGCCGCCGATATAAACGAGCTTGGTCATGGGTGAGGCTCTATAGCACGGGAGGGCTACGGACTAGTCGCGGGGGCTGGCGTGACGCCTCGGCTTGGCTATACCCTCCCCGCCGACAGAGCGGGATGGGCCATGGCAGACGCAGTCGAACAAAAAGAGCGCCGAACCCTTGGCCTGCACCGGGCCTTGCCGCCACTTTTCTTTCTGGCGGCTGCCATTGCCGGCATTGCGCCAAGGCTCAGCCCGCTCTGGCTCGGCCTGCTTGCGATTGCGCTGATCTCGACCGGGATCCGGCGCGGCCTGACGTTACGCGCCCTGCTGCAACTCGACGCGGCGCTTTCCGCCTGCCTCGTCCTCTCGGCCTATCTGTTCGTGAACGCGCTGCTCGCCATCGACCAAGGCGAGGCGCTGGGCAAGGCCGGCATCTTTCTCGGCGTCATTCTGGTCGCCTTCGCCTCGGCGCGCGCCATTGCTGTTCTCAGCGCGAGCGAGCTCAGGCGATGCGCGCTCGGCTTTGTGGCCGGCGCTCTGTGCGCGGCGCTCTATCTGCTGGTTGAGCTCTTGAGTGACGGCGTTGCTGACGCGCGGGGCCATGAATCTTTTCGCCGTGTTGAAGCCGGAGACGGCGAAGCACATCGCCATGGAGAACGGCAAGGTGACGCGGTTGAACCTTTCGGAGTTCAACCAGAATGCCGCGATCGTCATGCTCGGCTTCTGGCCCGGCGTGCTGATCTTGAGCGCGCTCAATGCCATCCCCCGGCCTATCGCCGTGACGGCGCTGTTTGCGGCCGCGCTCGCCCTTCCGATCGCGCTCTCGGAACATGATTCCTCCCAAGTCGCGCTCGTGCTTTCCGCGATCGTGTTCGGTTTGGCATGGATCTGGCGGAGCGGCGTCATCCGCGCGCTCGCGATCCTGTGGTGCCTTTGTTTCGCTCTCGTCATCCCGCTCGACCTGTTCGCCTATAATCAGGGGCTTCATCTTGCATCGTGGCTGCCGAGTTCCGCCCGCGCGCGCATCATCATCTGGCAATACACGGCCGAGCGCGTGCTCGAGCACCCTTGGGTTGGCATCGGCATCAATTCCACGCCCGCCGTGAAGGCGAAGATGCAAGGTCCGGACGACCGGCCCGAGGGCTTCGTGTTCAAGCGCACCACGGGACAGCACGCGCACGATGTCTTCCTGCAGAGTTGGTACGAGATGGGCGCTATCGGCGTGCTGCTGGCGGCCATCGCTGGCGCATTCGTCGTGCTCGGAATCGGCCTACTTCCGTGGCTCGCGCAGCCCTACGGGGCGGCGAGCTTCATGGTGGTGCTGGCAATCGCCGCCTTCGCCTGGAGCATGTGGCAGACTTGGTTCATGTGCGCGATCGGACTGGTGCCGATCCTGTTGCGTATGGCATCGGAGGCCGTCGCCAAAGGCAGAGCCGCGCTTGATACGCGCTCGAAGGAGGAGTCATGAGTCTGGAAATTGGCGACAAGGCGCCGAGTTTCACGCTGCCCACGGACGGCGGCGGCAAAATCTCGCTGAACGATTTCAAGGGCAAGCCAGTGGTGCTCTATTTCTATCCGAAGGACGACACTAGCGGCTGCACTGCGGAGGCTTGCGCGTTCCGCGACCAGCTCCCCGATTTCTCCAAGCTGAAGGCGACGGTGATCGGCGTTTCGCGCGACTCCACCGCGAGCCATGACAAATTCAAGACGAAGTACAAGCTCCCCTTCCCGCTCGCCGCTGACGAAGACGGCAAGGTCTGCGAGGCCTATGGGGTCTGGGCGGAGAAGAGCATGTATGGCCGGAACTATATGGGCATCGAGCGGGCCACCTTCCTGATCGACGGCAAGGGCACCTTGCGCGGGGTTTGGCGCAAGGTGAAAGTGCCCGGCCATGTCGAGGAGGTGTTGGAGGCGGCGAAAGCACTGAAATAGTGCAACTGGCCCGCATCGGAGGCCCGCATTGCCGAAATTTAATGATTTGCAGCGTTGTGCCTTGGCCCGCGAGCAGACACGATTTACCTGTCTAGTCGAGCGAGGGGTTCCCGGAGAGGTACGTAGCTGATGACTCGCCACGTCAAGCAGAGCGAAGCCATGAGGGGAGCGGAGCTTGACGAGCGCTCCGCCGGGCGAGTGCGCGAGGTGCAAGATGCGCCAACGGAAACACGCCCGCCCGAGGACGAGGACGAGCCCAAAGTCCGTCGCAAGGGAAGAGGCATCGGGTGGTTGCTCGGGTTGGCCGCCCTGATCGCCGCATCGGTGTTCGTCTATGAGCGCCCCTCCGGAGAGAAAGCAAACGCTCCGGCACAAAAACAGGCGCTTCCCATCCCAGTGACGGTCGCCGAGGTCAGCGTGAGAGACGTGCCGATCTATCTGGAAGGTCTCGGCACGGTGCAGGCCTCGAACACCGTCGCGATCCACAGCCAGGTGGGCGGCAAGCTGCAAAGCGTGAATTTCACCGAAGGACAACAGGTCAAGGCCGGCGACGTTCTGGCCGTGGTCGATCCCAGGCCGTTCCGGGCCACGCTTGACCAGGCCAAGGCGAAAAAAGCGCAAGACGAGGCGCAGCTTGTCTCCGACGCCAAGGATCTGCAGCGGTTCCAAGATTTGATGAAGAAGGGCGCCGGCACCTCACAGTCCGTCGATCAGCAACAGGCCAAGGTCGACGCTCTGAAAGCAACCATCGCGGCGGATCAGGCCGGCGTCGAGAGCGCCGAGACGCAGCTGAGCTACTCGACCATCACCGCACCGATCGACGGACGCGTCGGTTTCCGCCAGGTCGATGCCGGCAATATTATTCGCGCAAACGATGAAACGCCAATCACGGTGCTCACCGCTCTCACGCCGATCAACGCCGTGTTCACCCTGCCCCAACGGAATTTGGTCGCGGTGCAGGAAGCCATGAAGAAAGGCGACGTGCCCGTCGTAGCGATGGACCAGGACAATGTGCGCGCGCTGGAAACGGGCAAGCTGCTGTTGATCGACAACCAGATCGATCAGACCACGAGCACGATCAGGCTCAAGGCAATCTTTCCCAATGCCGAGCAGCAGCTCTGGCCCGGCGAGTTCGTCAGGGCGCACGTGCTGGTGGAAACTCTGAAGGATGCCGTGACGGTCCCGGAAGAGGCGGTGCAACGGAACCCGCAAGGCCTGTTCGTGTGGGTGATCAAGGCGGACAACACGGCAGAGAACCGGCCGATCCAAAGCGGCCCGACCAAGGAGGGCATGACCGTGGTTCGCAGCGGCTTGCAGCCGGGTGAGCGCGTCGTGGTCAGCGGGCAATATCGTCTGAGGCCAGACACCAAGGTCGAAATCGCCAGCCCCCAGAGTCCGGCCGCGCCGCCGGCAAAGCCATGAACATCTCGGCGCCGTTTATCCAGCGCCCAGTCGCGACAACGCTGATCATGCTGGCGATCGCGGTTGCGGGGCTGGCGGCATTTCCGATGTTGCCGGTGGCGCCGTTGCCGAAGGTGGATTTCCCCACCGTGAGCGTGTCCGCGCAGCTTCCCGGCGCAAGCCCGGAGACGATGGCGTCGGCGGTGGCGCAACCGCTCGAGCGCCAATTCGCCCAGATTGCCGGCGTCACCCAGATGACCTCGACCAGCACGCTGGGCTCGACGTCCATCACCTTGCAATTCGAGCTCAATCGCGACATCGACGCCGCCTCGCAAGACGTGCAGGCGGCAATCGCAGCGGCAGGAAGGCAACTCCCGACCGATATGCCCTCGCCGCCGACCTATCGGAAAACCAACCCGGCAGACTCGCCCATCCTCGTCATTGGCGTACATTCCGCCTCACTGCCGCTCACCGTGGTCGACGATTACGCCGACACCATTCTCGCGCAGCAGATCTCGCAGATCGACGGCGTGTCGCAAGTTTCGCTTGGCGGCGAGCAGAAACCGGCGATCAGAATCCAGGTCGACCCCGCCAAGCTTGCGGCCAAGGGCCTCACGCTCGAGGACATCAGGGCCGTGATCAGCGCGGCAACCACGAATGCGGCCAAAGGCACGCTCTACAGCGAAAATCGTAGTCTGACGCTCGCCGCCAACGACCAGCTCTCCAGGGCCGCGGAATATGGCGAGGTGATTGTCGCCTATCGCAACGGTGCTGCGGTCAGGGTCAAGGATGTCGGTCAGGCGATCGAGGGGCCGGAGAATCTCTATGCGGGCGCCTGGGACAATAACGAGCGCGCCATCCTTGTCATCGTGAGGAAGCAACCCGGCGCCAATGTCATCGAGACGGTGGACAAGATTAAGGAGGCGCTGCCGCGGCTGAAGGCGGTGATGCCGCAGGCGATTTCCGTCGATATTCTCTCGGACCGCACCGAGACCATCCGCGCCTCGGTCCACGACGTCGAAGTGACGCTTGGGGTCACCATCGCGCTGGTCGTGTTGGTGATCCTGCTGTTCCTGCGCAATTTGCGCGTGACCTTGATCCCCGGCGTCGTGGTGCCGCTGTCGCTGCTCGGCGCGCTCGCGGTGATGTATCTGTGCGGCTTCAGCCTCGACAATATTTCGCTGATGGCGCTCACCATCTCGGTCGGCTTCGTGGTCGACGACGCCATCGTCGTGGTGGAGAACATCTACCGGCATATCGAAGACGGCATGGATCCGCTCGAAGCAGCGCTCAAAGGCTCGCGCGAAATCGGTTTCACCGTGCTGTCGATCAGCATCTCGCTGGTCGCGGTGTTCATCCCGCTCTTGTTGATGGGCGGCATCGTCGGGCGGCTGTTCCGCGAGTTCTCGGTCACCGTCACGGCCGCGATTGCCGTTTCCGCCTTTGTCTCGCTGGTCCTCGCGCCGATGCTTTGCGCGCGTTATTTGCATCGCGATACCGAGAATCACGGCGCGGTTTGGCGCGCCATCGAATCTGTATTCGAGGACATGCTCGAAGCTTACCGCCGCACGCTCGACCGCGTGCTGAAACATCCCTTCGCCACGCTCATGGTCTTCTTCGCCACCATGGCGGCGAGCGTCTATCTCTACATCGTCATCCCCAAGGGGTTTTTTCCCATTCAGGATACCGGTCTCGTCACCGGTTTCGCCGAGGCCGGCCAGGACATATCGCCGCCGGAGATGTCGCGCCTGATGATGCAGCTCGGCGAGGTGCTGGCGAAGGATCCGGACATCGCCTCGGTTGGCTCGGCGATGGGCAGCGGCGGCAGCGCGCAAACGGCGAATACCGGGCGTTTCTTCATCGGACTAAAACCGCGCAGCGAGCGGAAGTCGAATGCGAGCGAGATCATCAATCGCTTGCGCCCGCAGCTGGAGCGGATCGAAGGCGTCAAGCTGGTGTTGCAGCCTTCGCAGGATATCACCGTCGGCGGCCGCATCGGCCGCGGACAATTCCAATATACGCTGCAGGACCCGAATATTGCCGAGCTTGGCGAGTGGGCGCCGAAGATCCTCGCCAAACTTCAGACGCTGCCCCAACTCGCCGACGTGTCGAGCGACCAGCAAGGTAATGCACCGCAATTGATGGTCAGCATCAACCGCGACCAGGCCGCCCGCTTCGGCATTCAGCCTGAAGTGATCGACGCCACGCTGAACGATGCGTTCGGTCAACGCCAAGTGGCGCAGTATTACACCCAGACCAACACCTACCATGTCATTCTCGAAGTGCCGCCGCATATGCAGGGCGATGCCAACACGCTGGATCGTCTCTATCTGAAATCACCGACCAGCGGCGCATCGGTTCCGATCTCTACGCTCGTGACCTTGGATAATACACAGGTCGGACCGCTTTCGGTTTCGCATCAAGGCCAGTTCCCGGCAATCACCCTCTCCTTCAATCTGGCGCCCGGCGTGGCGCTCGGGCAGGCCGTCGATGCAATCGAAAAGGCCGTCGCTGACATGGTCCCGCCTGTCACGGTGGTCGGGACCTTCCAAGGTAACGCGCAAGCCTTCCAGGATTCGCTCGCCAACCAGCCGCTCCTGATCGCGGCAGCGCTCGTCGTCGTCTACATCATCCTCGGCATTCTCTATGAGAGCTTCATTCACCCGCTGACGATTCTCTCGACGCTTCCATCGGCGGGCGTGGGCGCGTTGCTGGCCTTGATGCTGGGCGGGTTCGATCTTTCGGTGATCGGTATCATCGGCATCATTCTCCTGATCGGCATCGTCAAGAAGAACGGCATCATGCTGGTCGACTTTGCGGTCCAGCGCGAGCGCGAGGGCCGAACTCCGCTCGAGGCCATCCGCGAAGCGTGCCTGCTGCGCTTCCGGCCCATTTTGATGACGACGATGGCGGCCATGCTCGGCGGCGTGCCGCTGATGATGGGCCATGGCGCGGGCTCGGAGCTCCGCCAGCCGCTGGGTTACGCCATGGTCGGCGGGCTGGCGCTGTCACAGCTCCTCACGCTCTACACCACGCCGATCGTTTTTCTTTATTTGGCGCGGCTACAAGCCCGCTTCGCGCGCAGCAAGAAAGTGCCGCACAGAGCCACGCGCGCGAAGGTCCCGGCTGAGTAAGCTTGTCCAAGAGCCACCGGCTCTCAGCGTGGGAGCGACCCACGCGCGAGCCGTCGCAGCAATTTCGTCATGCGTGCCGTTGCGATTGCGCGGGAATGGTCGCGACTAACGCGCAAAGAAGCTGCCTTGCCGAGCGCCGCAAGAGCAGCTTTGTCAGCCGTGGCGACACGCTTGAGACCCGCAATCATAGAGCCGAGATCATTCGGCTCGCAGAGCCAGCCGGTCACGCCGTCCTCTACGACTTCCGGAACCCCGCCGACACGAGTAGCTAGTGCCGGCAGACCGAAGGCCATTGCCTCCAACATACTTGCCGACATCGATTCGCTCTCCGAAGAGCATAGACTCGCGTCGGCGGCGACCCACCAGGGCCGAAGATCCTCGCAAAAAGGAAGCATCCGCACCGACCCAGATAGGCCCAGGCGGTCGATCGAGCGAGATACGGCCTCAGCGTACACTCCGACCGGTTCGCCGATAAGAACGCACTTCAAATTGCTATGTTCGGCGCAAATTTGTGCCAGCGCCGCAATCAGCAAGGCCTGGCCCTTAACTGGCCAGACCGTGGCGGCGCAGACCAAGAGGCGTTCGTCATCCGCCAAGCCAAGACCGCCCCGGCACGTATCGCGTTTGATTGAGCGGAGATAGTCGCGCGAGCCTGTGACGTCGACTCCGCTTCCGAGCACAGCAAAGCGCCCATCCGGGCAATATCGCCGATGCAGATTGAGTGCTGCCTGGGAATTGAAGAGGACAAGCGATGCCGCGCCAAACGCGCGTCGCGCTCGAAGCTCCAATGTTGGGTCGAGCCGTTCCTGCAACCAGTCCACCACCGTGGACAGGGGTTCGGCCTCACCGATACGCCAAACCGAAGGCAGCCCAAGCTGCTCGGCAAGCTCGATGCCAGGAAAACACGAGAGCGTAAAAGCAAGCACAAGATCGAAGCGTCCCTTAGCCCAGGCAACGAGGTCGGTGAGCTTGCGATCGTAGAGGCCGGCGTCGTCCATCGGGATCGGCCTGACTTTGACGGTTACACCGGCGGCTTCGAGCTCTTGCCGCAAGGGACCTTCCGTCGGCGAGATTACGGTGATCTTCTTGAACCGTCCTGTCTGTCCGAGGTGATGAACGAGCTCGCTCAGGCGTAGCTGAGAGCCGCCGAAGCCAAGGGACCGCTCAAAACAGAGAAGTCGGACAGGCGGAGGGCGAAGGATTTCGCGGAGCCCCCGGCGTGGACGCCCTCCGGATGGACTTTGCCGCACGGTGCTTTCCGCCAAAGCGGGGTCGGGCCGGACCGGGGGCAAGACCGTGATCTCTGTTGCCGGCAAGTCCACCGAATTGCCGTCGAGAAGGGTCACGCTGGCAGTCAGAGAAATACGCTCGCCGAGCTTGCTGACGTCACGGAGGTCAAGATGAAGCTCAAAGCCTGAGAGTTCGGCGGCCGGATCAGCCAAGGCCTCGGCAATTTCGGGCCTTGCCCGTCCTAGTCCGGCGCGGCCGAGGCTGCAGCCATCAAGATAAATCTCCACGGTCGAAACCGGACTTAAGGCGCTATAGGCCCATCCCCGCACCACCATCGGCCCTTTGACGAGTGCGCGAGCCCGCCTCGGGCGTGTCAATGCGTCCGAGGATCACGTTACCGACCTTCCTCGCGCTCTCTTAATCACAAACTGCTCTTCCCATAAAGATCGGGGCGGCGGTCGCGGAAGAAGCCCCATTCGGCGCGGTAACGCTCGATCTCGCCGAGATCGAATTGATGCACCAGCGCGCCCTCCTCGCTTTCGCCGAAGCTCGCGACGATCTCGCCGGTGTGGTCGGCGATAAAGGAGTGGCCGTAATAAAGCTGGCTCACGCCGTCGTTCACTTCCTCGCCGATGCGGTTCGCGGCAACGACCGGCACGGCATTGGCGACGGCATGACCCTGCATCACGCGCTGCCAGCGTCGATGGGTGTCCAGGCTGAGATCGTAGGGCTCTGAGCCGATCGCGGTCGGATAGAGCAAGACTTCCGCGCCGTGCTAGCACCATGGCGCGCGCGGCTTCCGGGTACCATTGGTCCCAGCAAATGCCGGCGCCGATCCGCCCATGCTTCGTGGTCCAAGACTTGAAGCCGGTGTCGCCGGGACGGAAATAATATTTCTCCTGATAGCCGGGCCCGTCGGGAATGTGGCTCTTGCGATAGAGCCCAAGGATGGCACCGTCGGAATCGGCGATGGCGACGCTGTTGTAATAACGCGGACCATCCTTCTCGAAGAAGGAGATCGGAATGACGATGTTCAGCTCCTTGGCGAGTTTCGTAAGCGCCAGCACGCAAGGATGTTCAGCCGCGGGGTAAGCGGTCGCGAACCATTTCGGGTCCTGGCGCGTCGGGAAGTAAATGCCCTGGAACAACTCAGGCGGCAGCACGACTTGCGCACCCTGCTTCGCCGCGTCGCGGGTCAGACGCTCGATCTTGGCGATATTCGCCGCCATGTCGTTGCCGAACGACGCTTGCAGCGCGGCAACACTGATCATGCGCTTCGCCATCTAGAGAGGCTCCTGTTGCGTGATGCAATGGAACGAGCCGCCGCCCGCATCGCCCGAGCCGAGCAGGCCGTGCGAGGGAAGGCCGATCACTTTGCGGTCCGGAAACAGCTCTTGCAAGGCTTGCAGCGCTTCAGGCGGCAGACGGCGTGCCGTAGACGGGCACGACGACGACGCCATTGGCGATGACGAAGTTCATGTGCGAGGCGGGAATGATCTCGCCCGACGCGGCGCGCACGGCGCCTGGTCCCGGGATGCGGATGATCTCGAGCTTCCGTCCGCTCGCGTCTGTCGCGGCTTCGAGCAGCGCGACGCGATCGCATCGAGCGCTTCAGCGTTGGGATCGTCCGCGCCGGCAGGCGACTGGCAGACGACGCGGCCCGGCGCGATGAAGCGCGCGAGATTGTCGATATGGCCGTCGGTGTGGTCGTTCTTCAGGCCTTGGTCGATCCAGATGATCTTCTTGGCGCCGAACGCATCGCGAAGCGCAGCCTCGGCCTGCTGCTCGGTCCAGCCGTTGCGGTTGGCGTTGAGCAGCGTCTGCCGCGTGGTGAGGATGGTGCCCTCGCCGTCCTGCTCGATGGCGCCGCCTTCCAGCACGAAGTCGAAATGCCGCGTGCTCACGCCGGCAAGCTTGCCGATGCCGTCGCCGACGAGCGCATCGTCCGGCAATTCGAATTTGCCGCCCCAGCCATTGGTCTTGAAGCAGAGCGCGAGCGGCCGGTCCTTCACCGTCGCGAAGATCGGGCCGGTGTCGCGCATCCAGATGTCGCCATATCTCGCTTGCACGAGTTCCGCGTCGCCGCCAAGTGCTGCACGCGCCGATGCTTCGGCCTCGCTGCCATTCACCAACACTTTGACCTTGTTGCTCCCTGCCAGCGCGTGCACCAGCGCCGCCACGTCACGCCGCGGCGCTTCGAGATCGTCATTCCATTGCTCCGGATCGGCGGGCCACGCCGTCCAGATGGCCTTTTGCGGCGCCCATTCCGGGGGCACGGAGATGTTCATAACTTTCGTCCTCAGTCACGCGCCGGATTGACTTTATAGCGGCAGCCACGCCGTAAATGGATTTTGGGGGCGCTGCAATGATTGTCTCAACCAATTTGCTTTGGCTGCTGGTGGCGCTGTTCGCTGGCGCCACGATCGCCGACGTGCTTTCGCCGAGCCTCTTTCTCACAATCGTCCAGCTCGTTCTCATGGTCGCCTTCGCGCTGCTCCATGGCGCGCTCCGCTATGGCGCCAAGGGCATCGCCGCATTCGCGGTGATCTGTCTCGTGGTCAGCAATCTCCTGGAGAATATCGGGGTGGCGACCGGATTTCCGTTCGGCGCCTATTACTACACCGACTCGCTCGGACCGAAGCTGGGCTACGTGCCGCTCCTGATCGGGCCGGCCTATCTCAGCGTCGGCTATATGGCCTGGGTGCTGGCAACGATTCTCGTCAGCGATGTGAAGCGCGGCACCGACAAGTTCACCGCGTTTGCCACGCCGTTGATCGGCGCCTTCATCATGGTGCTATGGGATGTGGCGCTCGATCCCGGCGCCGCGACGATCGAAAAGAGATGGATCTGGGAGCATGGCGGCGGATTTTTCGGCGTGCCGCTGACGAATTATCTCGGCTGGTTCTTCACCGTCTATCTGTTCATGCAACTCTTCGCGCTCTATCTCCGCGCGCGCGGCGAGACGGAAGCCGACGCTCAGCCCAAAGCCTATTTCCTCCAAGCCATCGCCATGTACGGGATCGTCGCCTCGCATTTCATCCTCAGTTATCTGGTGAACAAGAATGAGATGGTGACAGACGCCACCGACGCTCACTGGCGGAGCGGCGATATCTCCGAGACCGCCGCCATCATCGCCATTTTCACGATGCTGTTCGTCTGCGCGTTGGCGGCGATCAAAGTCGTGGGCGTCTCGGAAACGCCAAGACGGCGGCGGACGGACAAGATGCCGCCACGCCGGGCCACGTCAGACGCTCTGAGGTAAAGCTGGCGCACCTGACAGGATTCGAACCTGCGTGATGGGGGCGACGGCACGCAAATCTATCAACTCCGGCGCGGTGAAGCGACATCCTCTTCACACGGAGAAACCGCTAAGCGCACAAGGGAGACGGCGGAATGGCCAACGAACAAGACTTTGCCAAGGAGCTAAACGCGCTGATTAAGCGGTATCTCGATAGGGGTTGCGACCCACAGGACATCGTTGACGAGTTGGCACGAGAAGCAAACTCAATCTTCGGCCACTACAACCTTGAAATCTATCTTGAGACCAAGCCTCGGGGTTAGGCGCCTGACGGTCTGGAGGTAAGGCAAAGCCCGCCAAGGAACGCGAATTGCGAATGGCGCACCCGACAGGATTCGAACCTGTGACCTCTGCCTTCGGAGGGCAACGCTCTATCCAACTGAGCTACGGGTGCTTCGGGCAGGAACGTAGTCAAACCGAGCCGGTTAAGCAACGCCGCAAAGGCGCACCTGCTATTCAGTCCATGCATAACCTATATGTCAGGTGCGGCCTGGATTTCGGCATCTTTCGTGTGAGGCGGTGCGGCTTCTTGCGCCCCCACGCACGACTTGACGCTTCACGGCAAGGGCGTAGGTATTGGGCCATGCAGGCGGAGCGGATTATGGCGAAAAAGAAGGTGATCGTGATCGGCGGCGGCTTTGGCGGCGTGTTTGCCGCCAAGGAGCTTGAGCGCAAGGGCCTCGACCAGTTCGACGTCGAGCTGATCAACGCCAATAATTATTTCGTGTTCCAGCCGCTGCTGCCGGAGGTCGCCGCCTCCACCATCCACTCCGCCGACGCGGTGACGCCGTTGCGGCTTCTGCTCCGGCGCACCCAAACGCGCCAGGCGGAAGTGATGGGCATCGATTTCGACAAGAAGACCGTGACCGTGGTGCAGGGCTTCCGCCGCATCCCGATCGATATTCCCTACGACGAGCTTGTCATCGCGCTCGGCATGAGCGTCGATCTTGGGCGCTTTCCGGGCCTGCCCGAGCACGCGCTGACGATGAAGAATCTCGCCGACGCGCATCGGTTGCGCACGCACGTCATCAGCTGCCTCGAGGCGGCGGACGTGACGACCGACGCCGAGGTCAAGCAACAGCTGCTGACCTTCCTCGTCGCCGGCGCCGGCTTTACCGGCGTCGAGACCGTGTCGGAGATCAACGAGCTGATCCACCGCGCGCTGAAATATTATCCCAACATCAAGCAGGACGAGATTCAGGTCTATCTGGTCGAATATGCCAACCGCATCCTGCCGACCTTTCCGTCCGACCTCGCCGACTATGCGACCAAGCGCATGCAGATGCACGGCATCGTGGTCAAGACCGGCGTCGGCACCAAGGCGGCGACGGCCACGGCGGTGGAGCTGACCGACGGCACCGTCATTCCGACGCGCACCATCGTCGCCACGATCGGCAACGGCCCCAATCCGCTCGTCGCCTCGCTCGGGCTCGAGATGCATTGGGGACGCATCAAGACCGACCGCTATATGCGCGTGCCGGGCCATGATCATGTCTGGGCCGTGGGCGATGCGGCGGACATTCCGCTGGTCGATCACCCGGGCGAGGATCCTTCGCATTACGCGCCGCAGACGGCGCAATTCGCGGTGCGCGAGGGCAAGCAGCTGGCGAGCAACATCATCGCCCAAGCCAATGACAAGAAGCTCAAGCCTTTCGCCTATACGTCGCGAGGTTCGCTCGCCTCGCTCGGCATGAGCAAGGCCGTGGCCGAAGTCTACGGCTTCAAACTTTCCGGCACGCTTGCCTGGCTGCTGTGGCGCGGCTTCTATCTGTCCTTCCTGCCCGGCTTCGCCACCAAGCTTCGCGTGGGCGTGAACTGGCTTTTGAACGCGATCGTGCCGCCGAATATCGTGCTGATCGAATCGCAGCAGCCCGGCAGCCGCTACATCCATTACCGCAAGGGCGACAAGGTGCTGGAGCCCGGCATGCTGATCGACGGCTTCTATACCGTGGTCAAAGGCGCGCTGAAGCTCACCATCGACAATCCCAAGACGGGCGAGCATTTCGAGAAGGTGTTCGGGCCTGGGGAACATTTCGGCGAGCGGGTGCTGGTGAAATCGGCGCTCCGCACCGGGCTCGTGGTGGCGCTGGAAGATTCTCTCGTGCTGTGGATCTCGCAGAAGGACTTCACCCGGCTGGCGCGCGCCTTCCCGGTGCTGGAAAATTACTTCAAGGACTATATCGAGAGCACCTTCGGCGGGCCCGAGAAGGGCTTTGCGCCGGGCAGCGCCGACCACGCCGCCGAGTTGGAGCGCACCCATTAGGGCATGCATCTCCGCAGGCGCCATCCAGTGACCACCGCCGTCTCGTCGTTTGCCGCCGTGCGAGGTTACTGGATGCCCGCCTGCGCGGGCATGACCGTCCGTGGGGAGAACGCGCGGTCCAGGCTGACGTCGGCGGTCCCAATCCCTATATACTCACCATCATGGCAATCGATGAAACGAAGACCGAAGCGGCCGGGAAGCCGGTCGCCAAAGGCGACCACGTCTATCTGGTCGACGGCTCGGGCTATATTTTCCGGGCCTATCACGCGCTGCCGCCGCTCACCCGGCCGTCGGACGGCCTGCCCGTCGGCGCCGTGCACGGCTTCTGCGCCATGTTGTGGAAGCTGCTGCGCGAGGCCGGCGAGCTTGCGCCGCCGACCCATATCGCGGTGGTGTTCGACTATTCGGCGCGCACCTTCCGCAACGAGCTCTACGCCGATTACAAGGCGCACCGGCCCGACGTGCCGGAAGATCTCGTGCCGCAATTTCCGCTGATCCGCGACGCGGTGAAGGCCTTCAACGTGGCCTGCGTCGAGCAGGAGGGCTACGAGGCCGACGACATCATCGCGACTTACGCCGTGCAGGCGCTCAAAGCCGGCGCCGACGTGACCATCGTCTCCTCCGACAAGGATCTGATGCAGCTCGTGCGGCCCGGCATCATCATGTACGACACGATGAAGAACAAGGCGCTCGGCGAGGCCGAGGTGATGGAGCGCTTCGGCGTGCCGCCCTCGAAGGTCATCGAGGTGCAGGCGCTGATCGGCGATACGAGCGACAACGTGCCCGGCGTGCCCGGCATCGGGGTGAAGACCGCGGCGCTGCTGATCAACGAATATGGCGATCTCGATACGCTGCTCGCGCGCGCGGGCGAGATCAAACAGCCGAAACGGCGCGAGAGCCTGATCGAATTCGCCGACCAGGCGCGGCTGTCGCGCACGCTCGTCACGCTCGATTGCGACGTGCCGATCGAGGTGCCGCTCGAGGACATCGCGCTGCATGAGCCGGAAGCCGAGACGCTGACCGGCTTCATGCGCAAGCTCGAATTCACCACGCTGCTCCGCCGCGTGGCGGAAGGCCTCGGCGCGGAGCTGCCGCAAGGCGAAGCGGGACCGCCTCGGAAAGACACGCGGAAGCGTGAGGCCGCCTACGACCATCCGTTGCGGCGAAGCCCGCGCGCCGAAGGTCCGAGAGAGCGGCAAGCGCCGGGCGAAGGCTCGCCCGCGGTGCTCGCGGCCACGCTCGCGAGCAAGCTCGGCAGTCTCGGATTCAATCGGTCGAGCTACGAGACGGTGACCGAGCTTTCCCGCCTCACCGACTTGCTCGATGCCGCGCGCTATCAAGGCCATTTCGCCTTCCGCGCGAAGCTGAACGCGTCCGACCCGATGCTGGGCGAGCTGATCGGCGTCGCCTTTGCCATCGTGCCGGGACACGCGGCCTATGTGCCGCTCGCGCATCGCTCCGCCGAAGGGCTCGATCTCGGCGGCGATGGCGAGACGCCCGCAGATCAAGATGCGCGACGCGCTCGATGTGCTGAAGCCGCTGCTCGAAGACGAGAGCGTGCTCAAGATCGTGCAGAACGCCAAGTTCGACATGGTGGCGCTGTCCCGTTACGGCATCTCGCTCCGCGCCATCGACGATCCGTGTCTGATGTCTTACGCGCTCGATGCCGGCCGCGCCGAGCATCTGCCCGAGCAGCTCGCGGGCACGCTGTTAAGCCATACCTGCCTCACGCAGAAAGAGGTGATGGGAAGCGGCAAGTCCACTCTGAGCCTCGAGCATGTCCCGGTGGCGCGCGCGGCAGAATATGCGGGCGAAGAGGCGGATATCGGCTTGAGGCTGTGGCTCGTGCTGAAGCCGCGGCTTGCGGCCGAGCATGTCACCACCGTGTATGAGACGTTGGAGCGGCCGCTGGCGCCGGTGCTGGCGCTGATGGAGCAGACGGGAGTCAAGGTCGACCGCGCCACGCTCGCGGGGCTCTCCGGCTCGTTCGCGCAGACGCTGGCGCGGCTCGAGGACGAGATCAGGGAGCTTGCGGGCGAGGATTTCAATATCGGCTCGCCGAAGCAGCTCGGCGAAATTCTGTTCGACAAGATGAGCCTGCCCGGCGGCAAACGCACCAAGACCGGCGCCTGGAGCACGGATGCAAGCGCGCTCGAAGAGCTGGTCGCGCACGGCCACGAGCTGCCGACGCAAAGTGCTCGACTGGCGGCTGCTGGCGAAACTGAAGAGCACCTACACGGACGCGCTGCCGACCTATATCCATCCCGAGACGGGCCGCGTGCACACCTCTTATGCGCTGGCCGCGACGACGACGGGACGGCTGTCGTCGGTCGAGCCGAATTTGCAGAACATCCCGGTGCGCACTTCGGAAGGCCGCGCCATCCGCAAGGCCTTCGTCACCGACAGCGGCAAGAAGCTGATCACCGCCGATTACAGCCAGATCGAGCTTCGTGTCTTGGCACATATGGCCGACACGCCGACGCTCCGCCAAGCCTTCGCCGACGGGCTCGACATTCACGCCATGACGGCGTCGCGAGATGTTCGGCGTGCCGATCGAGGGCATGGACCCGAATATCCGCCGCAAGGCCAAGGCGATCAATTTCGGCATCATCTACGGCATCTCGGCGTTCGGGCTTGGCGGCGCAGCTCGGCATCCCGAAGGGCGAGGCCGCGAATTACATCAACACCTATTTCGAGCGCTTCCCCGGCATCCGCGACTATATGGAGGCGATGAAGGCGGAGGCGCACCGCACCGGCTTCGTCAAGACGCTGTTCGGGCGGAAAGTGCATTACCCCGAGATCAACACCAAGAATCCATCCTTGCGTGGGAATTTCGAGCGCGCCGCGATCAACGCGCCGATCCAGGGGAGCGCCGCCGACATCATCCGCCGCGCCATGATCCGGATTCCGGCGGCGCTCGCCGAAGCCGGGCTCTCCTCGCGCATGCTGCTGCAGGTGCATGACGAGCTCGTGTTCGAGGCCGACGAGGCCGAGGTCGACAAGACCATGGAGGTGGCGCGAAGCGTGATGGAGGCGGCGCCGGAGCCGGTGCTCAAATTGAAGGTGCCGCTAAAGGTCGACGCCCGCGCCGGCGACAATTGGGAGGCCGCGCATTAGGCTACGCTCTTTCCCTTCCTCGTCATGGCCGGCCTTGTGCCGGCCATCTACGTTTTTCGCTTCTGCAATGTAGCAATTCGTGGATGGCCGGGACTTGCCCGGCCATGACGAAGTCTGTGTTATGTACGGAGTAACAGCCTAGGAGGCAGCCATGGGCAAATGCGCGCATTGCGGCAATAATTACGACCAGAGCTTCGAGATCACCATGGGCGGCCGCACCCTTGTGTTCGACTCCTTCGAGTGTGCGATCGCGACGCTCGCGCCGGTGTGCCCGCATTGCAGCTGCCGCATCATCGGCCACGGCGTGCAGCATGGCGACATCGTCTATTGCTGCGTCCATTGCGCCAAGAAGGAAGGCGCCACGGGCTTGGTCGATCGCGACTGACGTCGCTGCTCACCGCAATGCTTCACCGGCTTCACCACGGCAATGATATTGGTCTGAACCACGCCGTCGACTGAAGCGATCTTTTCCAGAATGGCCTTGTTGCCTGAGGCAGCGTCGTTGCAATCGAGCTGCGCCACCAGTTTCTCGTCGGACAGCACAACCACATTGGCGAATTTGCAATTGTCCATGGCGAGCGATTTGAGATGGTCGGCGGTGTCGGCGGCATTGGCGGCGCGGATCAGCTCGATAAAGAGATAGATGTTCACCATGGCAATTTCCTCCCTTAGGACAACAAAGCCTACTGCCCTTTTGCCTCGCAGCCGAATAAACTCCACGGCCAGCAAAGGAGTTTCCATGCGCCCAATCTATTTGCTTGCTTCAATCATTTTCGCCGCCCTTGTTCTCCCGGCGCTGGCGCTGCCGGCGCCGATGTCGGAGCAAGAGCTCAACGACAAGAGCGATATCGTCGCGGTGGTGCGCGTGCTCTCCGTCACCTGCACGGGGATCACTCAGGACGAGAAGACCGGCGAGGAGCTGCCGAGCTATATGGCGCAGCTCAGATTGATCGACGTGAAGAAGGGCGATGCCAAGAAGGGCGATGTGGTTCTGGTGACCTGGCGCGCGGTGCCGACCAAGATCGTCGGACCGTGGGCCGTATATTATTATCCCGGCGAGGAGGTGCTGACGCATCTCGTCAAGAAGAGCGGCGGGGTCAGCTATGGCTCGACCTGGTGGAACGCCAAGGGCGACGACATCACCAAGCCGGAAAGTGTCGAGCTGCCGAAGGCGCCGGGACAGACGGTCGTGCCGCGCGGTGGCAAGCAAGATCAGGTGCCGCTCTAGTTAGCCTGCCCGATCCAGCCAATCGTTGAAGAGCTTGGTGCCGGCACGTTCCAGGCCTTCGCCGTAGGTCCTGGTGTCGGCGCGGAGTTGCGCGAGGCTGATGCCGGCGGCGCCGAGCTCCATGGTATGGCCGATCAGCCAACGCTCCATCGCCTTGGCGCGCGGCTCCACGTGAAACTGCAGCGCCAGCACTTTCGGGCCATAAGAGAAGGCCTGGTTCGGGGTGATGGCGGTCTCGGCGAGTTGCTTGGCGCCGCTCGGCATGTCGAAGGTGTCGCCATGCCAATGCAGCACGCGCATCTTGTTCTCGGCGAGCGCTGCGAGCGGCGATTCGCGCCCCGCTGCGGTGAGGCTGATCAGGCCCCAGCCGATTTCCTTGTCGCGGCCTTTATAGACGCGGGCGCCGAGCGCGGCAGCGATGACTTGCGCGCCGAGGCAGATGCCGATCAGCGGAACTTTCCGCCTGAGCACGTGCTCGATCACGGCGAACTCGTCGCGCAGGAAGGGATAGCGCTCGAATTCGTAGACGCCGATCGGGCCGCCGAGCACGATGAGGAGGTCGGCGTCCTTCGCCGGGGCGAGGTCGTCGACGCCCGCCTCGAGATAGCGCAGGCTGATCCCACGCGCAGCCAGCACGTCCTCGAAAATGCCGGCATCCTCGAAGGCCAAATGACGAATGGCGACGGCGTTTTTCATGCGACCCTCATAGCACAATTGCGTGGCCGCGGCGGCGCGGATCGCCGGCACCTTCGAGCCCGCCTTTGGCGAGACGCCGCGCCGCATGCACGCCGCCAAAGAAGAGATTTTGCTCGGGCCAAATCTTGGCGTCCGGCCGCACCTCGAGGATCTGCTCGGCGCGACCGAGATCGGGCTCGAAGGACACCGCGCCGGATTTCTCGACGTGAAGACGCGGGGCTTCGACCGCGTCTTCGAGGCTCCATGCCGAGATCGAGGAGATTCACCGCGACTTGCAGGATGGCGGTGCGGATGCGGTTCGAGCCGCCAGTGCCGAGCGCAATGACGCCGCCGTCGGGCCCGAGAATGATGGTCGGCGCCATCATCGAAGAGAGACGCAAATTCTCGCGCCAATGGCCGAGGCCGTCCGGCACGAGATCTTCCTCGCCCAGCATATTGTTCAGCATGAAGCCAAACTTGCCGACGATGCGTCCATTGCCTTCGCCATTGGAGAGACTGGCAGCAGGCAGCGTTGCCGTCGGCGTCGATGACGCTGACATGGGTCGTGCCGCGATGGCTCTTGGGGTGACGCGACGCGTGTTGCATCGCCGCCTTGAGCCCGCCTTCGTCGAGAATGTCAGCAAGCTTGTCGCCGTGGGCGGCGCGCGCGGCGTTGGTCGCCTCCATGGCTTCCATCAAGGTGAGATCGTCGATGGTGCCGCCGCGAATCCGAAGCGACTCGATAAAGGCAAGGCCGAAGGCGATCAGCGCGCCCGATGCCGCCGGCGGCGGGTTGAGCGCCACGGTTGCACCGTGATGGCGCCAGAGAATGGGATCGCGGCGCTCCACGCGGTAGGATTTCAAATCGTCCTTGGTGAGATAGCCACCGTGGTCTTGCGCTTGTGCAACGATTGTCTCGCCGACATCGCCGTCAATAAAGAGGCACGCGCCGTCCTCGGCGAGCCATTCAAGACATTCCGCGAGGCCTTCGTTGCGGAAAATGGCGCCGGCCTGCATCAGCCTTCCGCCCGGTGCAAAAATTTCCGCGACGCCCGGGCTCGCTGTCAGGATCGGCGCGATCACGGTGAAGAGATAGGCCTGGAAATCCGAGAGCGGGAAGCCCGTACGCGCGGCACGAATGGCAGGCTCGGCGAGCCGCCGCATCGGCAGGCGGCAAAACTCCTGATGCATGGCGAACAGGCCCGGCACGATCCCGGGCGTGGCACTCGACCCGAGCCCGATATGGAATTCCTGCTTCACGGGACCGAAATCGGCCTCGATGGGATAGAAATCGACATCGCGCTCGGACCTTCGCCTTTTTGGCGTCTGCGCGAAAAAATCGTAGAGCGCGATTTTGCCGCTGCCGGCGCGGCGCGCCATGAGAAAGCCGCCGCCGCCGGGCGAAGCGAATACGGCCTCGGCGACGAAGGTCATGTAGAGGCCGGCAACGCAAGCATCGAAGGCGTTGCCGCCGTCCTCCAGAATTTCCGCGGCTGCCTTCGCGGTCAGTTCATGACCGGCAGCCACCACGCCTTTGGTCTTTGCCATGCGGTCTGCCTAAGGCGCCCATCGCGATGCGGCAAGTCTCTTGCGCAAAGATTGCAAACGAAATGGCCGGGACTTTGCCCGGCCATGACGCGTTCTTTTTGAACTATTGCTAACTAGCCGAGCCGCTTCTCCAGAGCCGCAAGCTCGTCGCTCAGGGCTTTCGGCAGTTTCGCGCCGAACGTGGCGAAGTGCTCCTTGATCAAGGGCAGTTCGGCCTTCCAGCCGTCCTTGTCGACCTTCATCAGCTCTTTCATGTCATCGGCGGAGACCTTCAGCCCGGAGACGTCGAGCGCACCGTCCGCCGGCAGCTTGCCGATCGGGGTGTCGACCGCCTTCGCCGTGTCGTCACAACGCTCGAAGATCCATTTCAGCACGCGGGAGTTCTCGGCGTAGCCCGGCCACATGAACTTGCCGTCTTTGTTCTTGCGGAACCAGTTCACGTAGAAAATCTTCGGCATCTTGGCGCCGCCCTTCTCGCCCATCTTCACCCAATGGGCGAAATAGTCGCCCATGTGATAGCCGCAGAAGGGAAGCATCGCCATGGGATCGCGTCGGAGGTCGCCGATGGCGCCGGCGGCGGCTGCGGTTTTCTCCGAAGCCATGATCGAGCCAAGGAACGTGCCGTGCACCCAGTTGAGGGCTTCGGTGACGAGCGGCACCACGGTGGCGCGGCGGCCGCCAAACAGAATGGCGTCGATCGGCACGCCTTTCGGGATCTTCCCATTCCTTGGCGATCACCGGACATTGGCTGGCCGGCGCGGTGAAGCGCGAATTGGGATGCGCGGCGGGGCGCCCGGAGGACGGCGTCCAGGAGCGGCGCAGCCAGTCGACGGCATGGGCCGGAGCCTCGCTCATCTGCTCCCACCACACATCGCCGTCGTCGGTCAGCGCGACATTCGAATAGATGCAATTGGCGTCGCAGCGTCTTCATGGCATTGGCGTTCGACTCGTTCGAGGTGCCGGGCGCCACGCCGAAGAATCCGGTTTCCGGATTGATGGCGTAGAGCCGGCCGTCCTCGCCGAATTTCATCCAGCAAATGTCGTCGCCGATGGTCTCGGCCTTCCAGCCGGGAATGGTCGGGACCACCATGGCGAGATTGGTCTTGCCGCAAGCGGACGGAAAGGCGGCGGCGATGAACTTCGACTTCGCCCTTCGGGATTGGTCAGTTTCAGGATCAGCATGTGCTCGGCCATCCAGCCTTCGTCGCGCGCCTTCACGGACGCGATGCGAAGCGCATGACACTTCTTGCCGAGCAGCGCATTGCCGCCATAGCCGGAACCGTAGGACCAGATCTCGCGGGTCTCGGGGAAGTGGGAGATGTATTTGGTCTCGTTGCAAGGCCACGGCACGTCAGCGGTGGTCGGCGTCGATAGCGGATAGCCGACGGTATGCATGCCGCGCACGAAGTCTTCCGAGTCGCCGAGCGCCTTCAGCACTTTGTCGCCGACGCGAGTCATGATGTGCATGTTGGCGACGGCGTAGGCACTGTCGGTCACCATGATGCCGATGCCGGCGATGGGAGAGCCCACGGGGCCCATGGAATACGGCACCACATACATGGTGCGGCCGGCCATGGCGCCGTCATAGAGCTTGCTGAGCGTCTTCTTCATCTCGGCCGGGTCGAACCAGTTATTGGTCGGGCCGGCGTCGTCCTTCGACTTCGAGCAGATATAGGTCTGGTCCTCGACGCGGGCGACGTCCTTGGGATCGGAGCGCACCAGGATCGAGTTCGGCCGCTTCTCGGGATTGAGCCACATCGCCGTGCCGCCATCGACCAGCGCTTTCAAGAGAGACTGATATTCTTGCTTGGAGCCGTCGCACCAAACCACGTTTTCCGGCTTGAACAGGGCTTTCGCCTCTTCGACGAAGGCGAGGACTTTCTTGTTGGTGGTGGGCGCAATCTTCGTCTGTACGCTCATGGCGGCTTGGTCCTTGCGGCTCGGAATGGTGGATTTCGGCAAGAGGCCTGCCTCTCCCCTAGCATTGATCTTTCCGCTTGTTCAAGCGGTCAGACTTTGCCCTCGCGGGCCTCATTCGTCAGCCGCACCAGTTCTTCGCGGGCTTGCGTCGGCGTGGCGATGGGAGCCGCAAATAAGATACGGCGAGTATCGCCCTCCGAGATGAGATCGCATCCTTCCGGATCGATGCCGGTCATGCGCCAGACACCTTCAGCCCCGCCGGCAAGCAGCGTGGCATAGAGCTGAACAGCGTCGGCGTGGTCGGCATTCATGTGCTCGAGGATATCGGCCTCGGCGGCGAGGAGCGGCTCGGCGGAAGCGGTATCGATCAGGAGATGTTCCGGCTTCAGATCGACGATGCGGCCGAAGCCGCCGATGTAATGGGCGCCCTCGACCTTGAGCCGCCAGAAGCTGAAATCCGGAAAGCCGGCATAGAACTCTGCCTCGGGGTGGCGGGCGAGGAAGCGTCGCCTGACGGCGGGGTCGTCGGTCTTCTCGGCGAGACCGAACAACGTCACCCGGGCGCCTTGCAGGGGGTCGCCGGTGGCACCGGTTCCATCGACCAAAATCGAGGCCCGGTTGTCGTTAACCAAATTTCGCGTGTGGCGCGCCAGGTTCGAAATCAGGAGGGTGGGAGCCCCGGAGGGGTCGTTGGCCACAATTATTAGCGAGGCGTAAGGATAGCCGGTTCCGGGGTCCAGCGTGGCTAGAGACGCTTTCAGCGCCCGGCGAACCAAGCCTCTGGCGTCGCTCGCCAAATCGGCCAGAGACGGATTGTCACCCGATGTCTTATTTGCTTGCGCCATCACGATATTTGTTGCATTGCAATAAGGATGAGACGGGCGAGCGCCCCCATGCTGCCACAATTTCCGGCAGCCTGATCCCTTCCAACCCCAACGACCTCCGAGGGCTAACCCTAATGCCAACAATCGCACTTGTTGACGACGACAGGAACATCCTCACCTCGCTCCGCATGGTGCTCGAGGCGGAGGGGTATAAAACGCAGACCTATAACGACGGCGCAAGTGCGCTGGACGGTCTGTCGGAGAGTCCACCGGATCTCGCCATCCTCGATATCAAAATGCCGCGGATGGACGGGATGGAGCTGCTTCGCCGCTTGCGGCAGCGGACCGAAATGCCGGTGATCTTCCTCACCTCCAAGGATGAGGAAATCGATGAATTGTTCGGCCTCAAAATGGGCGCCGACGATTTCATCCGGAAGCCCTTCCCGCAGCGGCTCCTGGTCGAGCGGGTCAAGGCTGTACTCAGACGCTCGCAGCCGCGCGACGGCTCGGCCCCGGTCGAGGACAAGTCCAAGGTGCTCGAGCGCGGCAAGCTGAAGATGGATCCCGAGCGCCATACCTGCCTCTGGGACAACCGCCAGGTGACGCTCACCGTCACCGAGTTCCTGATCCTGCAGGCACTGGCGTCACGGCCCGGCGTGGTCAAAAGCCGGGACGCGCTCATGGATGCGGCCTATGATGACCAGGTGTATGTGGACGATCGCACCATCGACAGCCACATCAAGCGTTTGCGGAAGAAGTTCAAGGCCGTGGATCAAAGCTTCGACGTGATCGAGACGCTCTACGGCGTGGGCTACCGCTTCAAGGAATAACGGGTCAGGAGTTCCATGACCGCCGAGGCCGATAGGTCCTGGCAAGAAGCGTCAGCCACGAAGTTCAAGGAGCGCGCGCGCCGCGTTCTGCGATCGACGTGGTCGCGCCTTCGTGTCGGCTGGCGTTGGCTCATGCTTCATTTGCCGTTCCGCCACGGCTTTTCCAGTCTCACGCGGCGGATCGTCATTCTCAATCTGATCGGCTTGCTGATCCTCGTTTCCGGCATTCTCTATCTCAATCAGTTCCGCGCCGGATTGATCGATGCCAAAGTGCAGAGCCTGCTGACGCAGGGCGAGATCATCGCAGGCGCTCTGGCGAACTCCGCCGGCGTCGACACCGATCAAGTGCAGCTCGATCCCGAGAAGCTGCTTGAACTCGAATCCGGTCAGGCGAGCGGCGGCGACGATGCGCTCGCCGGCGCGCTTGGCTTCACCATCGATCCGGAACGCGCGGCGCCCATTCTGAAACGCCTGGTCAAGCCGACCGGCAGCCGGGCCCGGATCTATAATCGCGACGGCGCGCTGATCCTCGATTCCGATACGTTCTATTCGCGCGGCGAAGTGTTGCGTTACGATTTGCCGCCGCCCGGCGCCGAGCAGCCGGACCCGCTCACCTCGTTCTGGCGCGCGGTGAAGATGCGCATGCGGCAATACGATCTGCCGCTCTATACCGACATTGGCGGCGAGAACGGCAAGACCTATCCCGAAGTCGCCACCGCCCTGACCGGCACCTCGGTGCCGATCGCGCGGGTGAACGACAAAGGCGAGCTGATCATCTCGGTCGCGGTCCCGGTGCAGCGCTTGCGCGCGGTGCTCGGCGTGCTGCTGCTGTCGACGCGCGGCGGCGACATCGACAATATCGTCGCGGCGGAGCGTTGGGGCATCGTCAGCTACGCGCTGTTCGCGGCCGGCGTGACCGTGCTGTTGTCGCTCATTCTCGCCAACACCATCGCAGGGCCGGTGCAGAAATTGTCGGCGGCCGCCGAACGGGTGCGCCACAGCGTCAAGGCGCGAGCCGAGATCCCGGACTTTACCGACCGCACCGACGAGATCGGGCATCTGTCCGGCGCGATCCGCGACATGACGAGCGCGCTCTATAACCGGATCGACGCTATTGAGAGTTTCGCCGCCGACGTGGCGCATGAGCTCAAGAACCCCCTCACCTCGTTGCGCAGCGCCACCGAGACCTTGCCGCTGGCGAAGACCGACGAGTCGCGCGAAAGGCTGATGGAGATCATTCAGCACGACGTGAGGCGCCTCGACCGCTTGATCAGCGACATTTCCGATGCGTCGCGCCTCGATGCGGAGCTCGCGCGCGAGGACGCCGAGCCGGTGGAGATGGCCGAGCTGCTGCGCACGACCGTTTCGCTGTTCAACGACATTCATCGCGACGACACGCCGGAAGTTGTGCTGGAAATCGCCTATGGACCGGGCGCGCATCCTTACCGCGTCGTCGGCCATGACAGCCGCTTGCACCAGGTCATCGTCAATCTGCTCGAGAACGCCATCTCGTTCTCGCCGCCGGGCGCAGCGGTGACGGTGGCGGTGCGGCGGGTGGAGAGCGAAATTCAGATCGCGGTCGAGGACAAGGGCCCCGGCATTCCGCCAGAGAATCTGGAGCGCATTTTCGAGCGCTTCTACACCGACCGGCCGCAGGAATCGTTCGGACAGAATTCGGGATTGGGACTCAACATCTCACGCCAGATCGTGGTCGCACATGGCGGCAGGCTGTGGGCGGAGAACCGCGTCCCTGACGCCAGAGATTTGGGCGCGGCCGCCAACCAATCCGGCGGCGCGCGCTTCGTGATCCGTCTACCGGCGGCGCAACGCTAGAGACATGCGTGAGTGAACAGCGGGAACTCATCCATGGGACTTGCGTCGCCTTCGGGCCATGCGCCGCGCTGCTCCGTGGCGCTTCCGGCTCAGGCAAATCCGATCTTGCGCTCAGGTTCCTCGCGCTTCCGGCCGAGGGCAAGCAGGCGCCGATGCTCGTTGCCGACGATCAAATCTTCATCGAGGCGAGAGGCAATGCCCTATTCGCCTCTGTACCGCCGACCATCGCAGGCAAGCTCGAAGTCCGAGGCATCGGCATCATCGAGCTGCCGCATGTCGCGGAGGCGGAACTGGTGCTCGCAGTCGACCTGGTTCCCGCGCAAGATGTGCCACGCATGCCGCCAGAGCCTTGGGAACAGATCATGATCGCAGGCAAATCTGTTCCATGCATCGCGCTTGCGCCGTTCGAGGCCTCGGCGCCGCTCAAACTCAAATTGGCGCTTTTCCGCGCCGCGCATGATCGGGGCGGTGCATGAGTGAAGGTTCGGGCTTGCGGAAGCACCCTCCCTTGAGAAAGATAGCCGCCGTTTGGCGGGCAGTGGAGTAAGCGGACATTATGATCGGCGTCGTCATCGTCACCCATGGCAGGCTCGCCCACGAATTTCGTGCAGCACTCGAACATGTCGTCGGACCGCAGGAACGATTCGAAACCATCTCGATCGGTCCGGACGACGATCTCGACATGCGGCGGAACGACATGCTGGAGGCGCTCGCCCGCGTCGATGGCGGCAAAGGCGTGATCGTGCTCACCGATATGTTCGGCGGCACGCCGTCCAACCTCGCCATCTCGGCGATGGAGCGCGATAATGTCGAGGTGATCGCGGGCGTGAACTTGCCGATGCTGGTGAAGCTTGCGAGCGTGCGCGGCGAGAGCAGTCTCGAAGAGGCCATCATGCAGGCACAAGAGGCGGGACGGAAATATATCAGCGTGGCGAGCCAGATTCTGGCGGCGAGTTGAGTTTAGGCAAACGACGGCACATGGACCAAGTGACACGGCGAGACGATAACATCGGAGCACGGTCCGGCCTTTACTTCGCCGAGGTGGTGATCCCCAACAAGAAGGGTTTGCATGCGCGGGCCTCGGCGCAGTTCGTGCGCATTGCATCAACCTTCAACGCCGAAGTGCGGGTGACGCGCGAGGGCCACACGGTCGGCGGCACGTCGATCATGGGATTGATGATGCTCGCGGCCGGCCAAGGCCATTCGATCCTGATCGAGACGGAAGGCGCGGAAGCCCGCATCGCGCTCGATACGCTGGTCGCGCTGGTCGAGACCGGCTTCGGCGAGGAAGATTAGTTCCAACTCGAGTTCAGTCAATGAAGTCCGGCGCAGACCCCGGCGCCGGACCTCTTCCACACAAACAATCGTTCGGCGACAGCACGGCGGATTGATGGGGGACGGGTCTCCATACCGTCGCTGCTTGTAGAACGGTAAACCCGCTATTGGGGTTCCCTCAAAGTCCAGGCGCAGCTCAGGGCCGTTTGTAGCCCGTGATCATGGCACGCGCCAAATTCTCCCGGAACACGAAGCTCGCAAGCACGACGGCGGCGATATGGGCGATAATGAAAGCCAGAGTGACGTTGGCGATGACTTCGTGAACTTCCTCGAGCGACTCGCCCGTTGCTTCTGAGACGATGCCGGCGAGCGGGCCGGCCTGCTGGTCGCCGCCATAGACGATGAGCCCGGTCACGACAGTGGCTGCGAGCAGCACGATGAGCGCGATCACCATGGCGCCGCCGCCGGGACTATGTCCGAGATGACGCGGCGCACGAAAGAGAATGAGATCGCGCATATAGCGAAGCGTCGTCAAAGGCGCGTAGACGAAATCGGAGAAGCGGGCGTGGGCCGGGCCGACGAAGCCCCACACAATTCGAGCGAGGATCAAGATGCCGACAATATAGCCCGCCCAGACATGCACCGTGAGCAGGTCATCTTCGGTGAGATAGGCGACGGTGAAGCAAATCACCAACGTCCAGTGAAACACTCTGACGAACGGATCCCAGACATAGATTTGGGTTTGGCGCTGTCTTTGGGACATTTGTTACGCATAGCCACCGACCGACCTTGCGCCTTGAGAAAAGTCAATGCGTGCCCCATCGAAGCCCGCGTGGAACAAAAAAAGGGCCGGCAAATCGCCGGTCCCTTCCGTACTCAGTGACTAACCATACGCACTTCAACAAGACTGGCCTGGTCGGCATTCTTTCATGCCGGCGGCGAGGTTACGCGCACGGCAAAACGCCGAGGCCGCACGGGGGCGCGAGCCTCGGTGAAATGGCTGGTTAGGCGCCGGCGCCGACTTGGCGGCCCTTCAACAGGGCATCGACCTCAGTCTGGGCCTGGGCCTGCGGCATGCTGTACTTGGAGACGACCTGAGCCACGAGGTCGGACTTGCCCTTGAGGGCAGAGACGTCCTGCGCAGAGAATTTGCTCCACTTGGCGCAAATATCCTTGATAACAGCCTGCTTCTGATCGGTATTCTGCGGATTTGCTGAAGTATTAGCAGCGGTTGAATTTTCCATTTTGACTTCTCCACATGTATGAGAATTTTATTTGAATGACCATCATTCAAATCGTAACTGAACCGTGCGCTTTATTTACGCGATGCGCAAGTTTTTAAAAATAATTCTATATCTTGAATTCCTAGTTACTCATCATTACTCTTATTTAAGACACCTTCGTGTGCGACTTATTCTATCTTGTATTCGAACTGTGAGGAGAACAATATGACTGTTACGGCAACATATATCGAGGAGAACGTATTTCCATACGTTCTTTTCTACAGTACAATTTTAGCAATACTTAGTTTGGCTGTCGTGGGCGTTATCTCAGCCCATATCTAACCTGCCATCGGCGGGAGAGGGCCGCATGTAGCGCGGCTCTCTTTGGCGGGTCCGGGCGCGTTGCCGAAGATATCTCCGCCCCGCAAAACTCCCTTTTAAAGCGCGGACCGGCGCTGAATGACCGTCACTTTTCGGCGCGCCGCTCCCCACACCTCGCGTCGTTTCGAGGCGGCGAGAGGCTGTCGCGCGGCTTGCCCAGCCCCTGGAAAACGTATAAGGAGTTCTTTATATCTTTATCAGTCAGCAACGAGCAGGACGCGCGTCATGAACTACTACGTCAAGGATATCGGTCTCGCCGATTGGGGCCGGAAGGAAATCGACATCGCCGAGACCGAGATGCCGGGTCTGATGGCCGTGCGCGAGGAATACGGGCCGAAACAACCGCTGAAAGGCGCGCGGATCGCGGGCTCGCTGCACATGACGATCCAGACCGCGGTGCTGATCGAGACCTTGAAGGCGCTCGGCGCCGATATCCGCTGGGCCTCCTGCAACATCTATTCGACGCAAGACCACGCGGCCGCTGCGATCGCCGCCGCCGGCATTCCGGTGTTCGCCTTCAAGGGCGAGAGCCTGGAAGAATATTGGGACTACACCCACCGCATCTTCGAGTGGGCCGATGGCGGCACGCCGAACATGATCCTCGACGACGGCGGCGACGCGACGCTGCTGGTGCATCTCGGGGTCCGCGCCGAGGCGGGCGACACCGCCTTCCTCGACAAGCCGCGAGAACGAGGAAGAGGAGGTCGTCTACGCGGCGATCAAGAAGACGCTTGAAGAGAAGCCGGGCTGGTACACCAAGATCGCCAAGAACATCAAAGGCGTCACCGAGGAGACCACCACCGGCGTGCACCGGCTCTACGAGATGATGAAGAAGGGGACGCTGCTGTTCCCCGCCATCAACGTCAATGACAGCGTCACCAAGTCGAAATTCGACAATCTCTATGGCTGCCGCGAGAGTCTGGTCGACGGCATCCGCCGCGGCACCGACGCGATGATGGCCGGCAAGGTGGCGATGGTCGCGGGCTTCGGCGATGTCGGCAAGGGCTCGGCAGCGTCGCTCACGCAATGCCGGCTGCCGGGTGCTGGTCGCCGAGATCGACCCGATCTGCGCGCTGCAGGCCTCGATGGAAGGCTACGAGGTCACCACCATGGACGATGCCGCGCCGCGCGCCGACATCTTCGTCACCGCGACCGGCAACAAGGACGTGATCACGCTCGACCATATGCGCAAGATGAAAGACCGCGCCATCGTCTGCAATATCGGCCATTTCGATTCCGAGATTCAGGTGGCGGCGCTTGCGCAATCATGAAATGGGAGAATGTCAAGCCGCAGGTCGACGAGATCCAGTTCCCGGACGGGCACCGCATCATCCTGCTGTCGGAGGGGCGGCTGGTCAATCTCGGCAACGCCATGGGCCATCCGAGCTTCGTCATGAGCGCCTCTTTCACCAATCAGACGCTGGCGCAGATCGAGCTCTGGACCAATCCGGGCGCCTATAAGAAAGAGGTCTATACCCTGCCGAAGCACCTCGACGAGAAGGTGGCGCGGCTACATCTGGCCAAAGTGGGCGCCAAGCTCACCGAGCTCACGCCGGAGCAGGCGACCTATATCGGCGTGCCGCAGCAGGGACCGTTCAAGCCCGACCTGTACCGGTATTAGGGTGGCCTCATGGTTCGAGACGCAGGCTCCGCCTGCTCCTCACCATGAGGAGAAACGCCTCATCCTGAGGAGCGCCGCTAGGCGCGTCTCGAAGGACCAGCCTTAACGAATCGTTAATCGCGATTCACGCTACTGACAGCAAGAGTGGGCAAGAGTCCGCGATGTGGTTAAGCTAGCGTGATTCGACTCCGCGGCTCGCCGGATCCCGGGCCCGCTCATTGTCTGTGGCATCGTGCGTGCGACGCGGGGGCGCGGGGCCATGGTAGGGCAACAGACTGGGAACTTAATGGCAGAGCGCCAACGGAAAGACGCAAGTCGGGCCAAGACGGCACGCATGCTGCTCGGCCTTTCCGCCAGCGCCTCGGTTCTCCTCCCTCTGCCGCTGCAAGCCGCGTCCACCTCGACCCATGCCGGACTGATCGACGCCCCTACCCTCTTGATGCTCGGCGTCAATGTCGGCGTGATCGCGTTCGCCATCGCCACGGCCATCGGCTGCCTCCGAGCGACGGAGCGCGCCAAGCAGGCGAGCGAGCAGGCAGCGCTCGAGGCCGAGCGTTTGCGTGCGAGCGAGAACCTGCTCGACACCGTGTTCTCCGCAGAGCCGCAGATGATGCTGATCTGGCCTGGCTCAGGCGAGCCGCGCATGCTCGCGGCCAATCTGCCGCCCGAGCTCGGCGTGCCCAGCGATGCGACGCTTCTCCTCCGATTCTCCGATTGGCTCGATGAGGAGTCTGTCTCGGCACTTGAGACCGCGATGCAGATTCTGAGCGAGCGCGGCGAGGCCTTCAATCTGATGCTCTCGACGCGGGCGCAGAAGCATATCGAGGCCGACGGGCGCGCGAGCGGCGGAATGATCTCGCTCAAGATTCGCGATCTCGCAGGCCAGCGCCTCGACTATGCCAACCTGGTGGAGCGCCACAAGCAGCTCGATGCGGAGATTGCGTCCTTGCGCGGCCTGCTCGATGCCGAAGTCGCAACGCGCAGCTCTACCGCCAAGAAGACTAGCAAAGCTTCGTTCCGTGGGTTCGACCGCCTGGCGACAGCTTTTGCCGTGTTCGACGCCGAGCAGCGGCTCGACAATTTCAATCAGGCCTTCGTCCAGCTTTGGCAGCTCGATGCCGAGTGGCTGGCTGGACGTCCGAAGGATGGCGAAATCCTCGACCGGCTTCGGCTGGCAAGACGGCTGCCGGAGAAAGCGGACTATCAGGATTGGAAGCGGTCGTGGCTTTCGGCTTATGGCTCCAATACCGAGGCCGATGAGGTTTGGCATCTGCCTGACGGGCGGACCGTGCATGTGATCGCGGATCGGGCAGCCGGCGGCGGTGTCACCTATTTCTACGAAGACGTCACCGAGAGGATTGCGCTCGAGAGCCGGTACAACGCCTTGATCGACGTGCAGGGCGAAACGCTCGACACGCTGCGTGAAGGGGTTGCGGTGTTTGGGCCGGATGGACGGTTACGCCTGCACAACTCGGCGCTCGCTTCGATCTGGCGGCTCAATCCGCTCAGGCTCGAATCCGAACCTCATATCGACGAGATCGTGAACTGGTGCCGCGTGCTGCACGATGCGCCAGAGGAATGGGAACGCGTGAAGGCGGCCGTCACGGCGATCGCGTCGGAGCGCTGCCCCTTTGAGAGCCAACTCAATCGGCTGGACGGAAGCGTGATTGCCTGCTGCGCGCTGCCGCTCCCAGATGGCGGCACGCTGCTCACCTTCAACGACATCTCCGACGCCAAGCGCGCCGAGCGGGCGCTGATCGAGCGCGCCGAGGCGCTGGAAGAAGCCGACCGCATCAAGACGACCTTTATCCAGCACGTGTCTTACGAGCTCAGAACGCCGCTCACCAATATCATCGGCTTCACCGAGCTTCTGGGCAGTCCCTTTGCCGGCGAGCTGAGTGGCAAGCAGCGCGAGTATCTGGACGATATCAGCCTCTCGGGCCGGACCCTGCTCTCCATCATCGACGACATTCTCGATCTCGCGACGATCGATGCCGGTACGCTTCGAGCTCAAGACGTCGACAGTGAAGGTTCGCGATGTGATCGAAGCGGCGGCACACGGATTGCGCGAGCGTTTGAAGCAGAGGCAGCGTCGGACTTACAAATTTCGATCGCGGCAGACGTCGACACGCTGGTGGCGGACGGCCGCAGAGTGACCCAAATTCTGTATAATGTGTTGTCCAACGCTATCGGCTCTTCGCCGCAAGGGGAGACGGTCGTGCTCAATTGCAGCCGCGATCATTCCAGACTGGCCTTTACCGTCGAAGACAAAGGCTGCGGCATCCCGACCGAATATCAGCCTTTCGTGTTCGACCGCTTCGAGAGCCGCACGCTCGGCTCACGCCGGCGTGGCGCGGGGCTCGGTCTTGCCCTGGTGAAGAGCCTGGTCGAACTGCATGGCGGCACAGTGGCGCTCGGCTTCGGAGCCCGGACGCGGAACCTGGGTGCGCGTGCTGCTGCCGCTGCAACAGGCTCAGGCGGTGCCGCAGAGGTCAGTGGCGGAGCAATCCTACCGGTCAAGCCGCGCGGGATGAACGCGAACTGGACGCTCGACGATGTCGACCTGGTTCAGCTCGACAGGCTCGCCAGCCGCATTGCCATCACGCTCAAGCCTGGCGACGTGATCGCACTTGCAAGGACCGCTCGGCGCCGGGAAGACAACGTTCGCGCGGGCGTTGATTTCGCGCCTTGGCGCCGGCGGCGAAGTTCCCAGTCCGAGCTTTGCCCTGATCCAAAGCTACGAGACCGATCGCTTCCCCATCCATCATTGCGATTTCTATCGAGTCGAACCCGCCGATCTTGAAGAGCTCGGACTCGAGGATCTGCTCGACGGCGGCGTGGCAATTTTGGAATGGGCCGATCGGGCAAAGGATTGGCTCCCTGAAGATCGCCTCGACATCACGATGGACGAAACGGCGGAGCCCAATCTGCGGCGTCTTGTGCTCGCGGGCCATGGCGCTTGGGGCGAAAGACTGACGCGGCTGCGCGAGCTTTGCGGCTTTCTCGATGGAACAGACTATGCCGAGGCGGCCTCGGATTATCTGCAAGGCGATGCCTCGGCGCGGAGCTATGCGCGGCTGCGACTTGGTCACCGTGACGCGATCCTGATGAATTCGCCGAAGGCGCCGGACGGTCCTCCGATCCGCGACGGCAAGCCTTACTCGCAGCTGGTTCACCTTGCCGAAGACGTGACGCCGTTCGTCGCCGTGGCAGGCGCACTCCGCGAGCGAGGCTTGGCGGCTCCGGCCATCTACGCTTACGATCTCGAACGCGGCTTCATCCTGCTCGAGGACCTCGGCGACACGACGTTCAAGCGCGCGTTGGATGACGGTGCCTCCATGGACGAGCTTTACGGAGCTGCCGTCGACGTTCTGCTCGCCATCGTGGCCGAGCCTCAGAGTGACATCTTACCGATCGAGGGAGCTCCGACCGTACCGGTTGCCGCATTATGACGCCGAGGCCCTTCTGACCGAGGCCATGCTGCTGGTCGACTGGTTTTGGCCCGCGGTTCACGGCAGGCCGACGCCGGACAGCATCAGGGAGGAATTTGTCGGCCTGTGGCGGCCATTGCTGAAACAGGCCGCGAGCGAGGACCAGACCATCATCTTGCGGGACTATCACTCTCCCAATCTGATGTGGCTCAAGGAGCGCGAAGGCTTGAGGAAGGTCGGAATTCTCGACTTCCAGGATGGGCTGATCGGATGCGCCGCCTACGACATGGTGTCGCTGCTGCAAGATGCGAGGCTCGACGTGCCGGAAGCGCTTGAAGCCAAGCATCTGGCTCGCTACTGTGCCGCCCGAAGCGCCAAGGAAAAGCAATTTTCAAGCGACAGATTCAAGACGCTCTATGCCACGCTTGGCGCGCAACGCAACTCTAAGATCCTCGGCATCTTTGCCCGATTGGCGAAACGTGACGGCAAGCGCGGTTATCTCACTCATATCCCGCGGGTCGCGCGCTATCTTGCACGCGACCTTGACCATCCTGCGCTCACCGACCTCAGATCATGGTACAAGCGTGAACTTCCCGATGCGGAGTCGCTCCCGACACTTTCAATTTAGAGCGCAAGCAGATGACGCGCGCTAGGACGGCGATGGTGCTGGCGGCGGGGCATGGCGAACGCATGCGCCCGCTCACCGACAAGATGCCGAAACCGATGGTGAAGCTTGCGGGCCGCCCGCTGATCGACCACGTGCTCGACAGGCTCGAAGCCGCACATGTGGAGAAGGCAATCGTCAACGTGCATTACCTCGCCGACCAGATCGAGGCCCATCTTCGGTCGCGCCGGGAGCCGGAGATCGTCATTTCCGACGAACGCGACCTCCTGCTCGACACTGGCGGCGGCGTGAAGAAGGCGCTGCCTCTGTTGGGCGATGGTCCCTTCTTCGTGCACAATTCCGACTCGGTCTGGAGCGAAGGCGTCACGCCGGCCCTCAACGCGATGTTGCGGCAATGGAATCCGAAGGAGATGGACTGCCTGCTGTTGCTTGCGCCGCTGTCTTCCAGCATGGGCTATTCCGGCAGAGGCGATTTCAGCATGGCGCCGGACGGCAGACTGGCGCGGAGAGGCGAGCGACAGGTGGTGCCCTTTGCCTTTGCCGGGGTGTCGCTCTGTGACCAACGCCTGTTTGAAAATTCGCCGGACGGACGGTTCTCGCTGAATCTGTTGTGGGACCGATCGCTGCAAGCGGGACGATTGTTTGGGATCCGGCTCGACGGGTGCTGGATGCATGTGGGAACGCCGGAAGCCCTGAAGGAAGCGGAGACCTGGTTCGAACGTGAAGGCGCCTGACGGCAGACCTGCGCGCCCGAGGCTTTATACGATCCCGCCTTCGGCGCCCTTCCTCACTGGCCTCGCGAGAGCCGTGCTTGACGGCGCGTTGCCTGGCGTCGGTGTAAAACCCGACAAACTCACATTGCCGCTGACGACGATTTACCTGCCGACGCGGCGCGCCGCGCGCGGGCTTCGCGATGCGTTTCTCTCGGCATCGGGAGGTGAGGCGCTGCTGCTGCCGCGCATCCGCACGTTGGGCGATCCCGACGAGGACGAGGCGCTGATCTTCGCGGGCGAAGGCGCAGGCGACAGGATCGATGCAGATATCGGCGCACCAACCATCGGCACGCTGGAGCGGCGGCTGGTTCTGATGCGGCTGATCCTGGCTCGGAGCAGGGCTGAGCGAAAAGCCATGGTGGCCGCGGACGAATTTCTATCGGCCATCCCGACGGTTGCGACTGCGGCGCAAGCTTCCAAGCTCGCAGCCGAGCTCGCGCGGCTGATGGACTTCGTCGAGAGCGAGGACGCGGACCTCGAATCGCTGGCTACGCTCGTGCCGGAGGAGTTCGCCGCACATTGGCAGCTCACGGTGGAGTTCTTGAAGCTGATCACCGATGCCTGGCCGCGCTATCTTGACGACCGCAAGCTCGTCTCTCCCGTCGCGCGGCAGAAGCTGCTGATGGCGTTGGAGGCAGAGCGGCTCGCAGCTTCGCCGCCGCGAGGTCCGGTGATCGCGGCAGGTTCGACGGGAACGGTGCCGGCGACGGCGCGGTTGCTGCAAGTGATTGCTTCGCTGCCGAACGGCGCCGTGGTGCTGCCCGGACTCGATCTCACGCTTGACGATGAGAGCTGGGACCATGTCGCCGACCATGCCGAGCATCCGCAAGCTGGAATGGCTGCGCTGTTACGGAATTTGGGTGTCGCCCGCGATGAGGTGAGATATCGTACCGGGAACCGAGCCGGATGCGGTCCAGTCGACCAGACTCCGTTTCGTCAGCGAGGCGTTGCGGCCCTCCGACACGACCGAGCGCTGGCAGAATTTTCTTGGCGAAGCTCCCGATATCAAATCCGCGTTGTCGTCGTTGCGGATCGTCGCCGCACCGACGGCACAGGACGAGGCGGAAGCCATCGCTCTGATCTTGCGCTCCACGATCGAGACGAAGGGCAAGACCGCCGCGCTGGTCACCCCCGACCGAACGCTCGCACGCCGCGTCGCGGCGAGGCTCAGGGGCTTCGGTCTTGCCATCGACGATTCCGCCGGGACGCCGCTGGTTCGGACGGTGCCCGGCGCATTCCTCGATCTGGTGCTTGAGGCGGTCGATGCCGATTTCGCGCCACGGGCGCTGATGGCGTTGCTCAAGCATCCCGCGCTGCTCTTGGGACGGCGCGCGGGCGAAATCCGCGGCTTGGCGAGAGGGCTGGAGCTTGCGCTGTTTCGGGACGTTTATATCGGGCACGGGCTGGGTGGCGTTAAGTCGGCGCTGGACGGCCTGAAGGCGGATGGCGGCAGACGGAGCCGGGTGCCTGAGGACAAGGCCCTCAGAGAGCTTAAGCGGCTGGTGGCGGACCTCAAGTCCGCCTTTGCGCCACTGACCGATTTGCTTGCCGCTTCCGGACCGCATTCCGTCGCAAGCCTTGCCGAGGCTCACAGCGCTGACCGCTGAGAGGCTGGCACGCGACGAGACGGGCTCGTCAGCCAAGTTCTGGGCCGGCGATGCGGGAGAGGCGCTCTCGCTGCTGTTCGCGCAATTGATGGCCGACGGCCGCAACATCGAGATCGATGCGGCAGAGTATCCCGGCTTTTATCGGGGGCTGGTATCGAGCGAGGTGGTCCGGCCACGCCGAGAGACTCACCCGCGCCTCTTCATCTGGGGACCGCTCGAAGCGAGGCTGCAGCAGCCCGAAATTCTCATTCTCGGCGGCCTCAACGAAGGAACCTGGCCGCGGCCGCAAGATGCGGGGCCTTGGCTCAGCCGGCCGATGCTGAGCGAGCTCGGACTGCCGACGCCGGAGCGGCGCATCGGACTTTCGGCGCATGATTTTGCGCAAGGGCTGGGGGCGCGGACCGTCTATCTGACCCGCGCCTTGAAGGTTGACGGCGTGGCGACGGTGCCGTCGCGCTGGCTGCAGCGGCTGACGGCGTTGGCTGCAGCGGCGAAAAGCGATTCCCTTCTGTCACCAGATCGGCCTTGGGTCGCTTGGGGCCGGGCGCGCGACAAGGTTGCGACTTTCACGCCGGTTCAGGCGCCGTCGCCTTGTCCGCCGGTTGAAGCGAGACCGCGGAAACTGAGCGTGACCCGCATCGAGAAATGGATCGCAAATCCTTACGAGATCTTCGCCAGGAATATTCTCAAGCTCGAACCGCTGAAGCCGCTCGGGGCTGAACTGGATGCGGCGCTGCGCGGTCAAGTCGCCCATCGCATGTTGCATGATTTCGCGGAGCGCCATTCCGAGAGTCTTCCGGCCGACATCGAAGCAGAGCTGATCGAGGCGGCCGACCGGGCGCTCTCGAATTTCGGTGACGATGCGCGCGCGACTGCGTTCTGGCGGCCGCAATTCAAACGCTTCGCGCGTTGGTTCGCAGCCACAGAGCTTACACGCCGGGCACGGCTGGCGAAGACCCACGCCGAGATCGACGGTAGCCATGTGATCGCCGTGGGCGACGGATTCGAGCTGACGGCGAGAGCTGACCGCATCGACATTCTGAACGACGGCAGTGCCGTGATCTACGACTACAAGACCGGAAAGCCGCCCAGCGAAAAGTGGGTCATGGACCTGTTGTCGCCGCAGCTGCCACTTGAGGCAGCAATTCTGGCGAAGGGTGGATTCGAGTCACTGGGCGCAGTTACGCCGAGCGGCCTCACTTACATCTACATTTCCGGACGGCTCGAGGGCGGGGACCAGCAGGACGTCGCCGACGCGACAACGGCGAAGGCGCTCGCGGAGAATGCGCTGGAAAATCTCACGAGGCTGATCGAGCATTTCAACAATCCTGACACGCCCTACGAGGTGAAACGGCGTTCCAGCAGAGCCTTCGAGGCTGCCTATCGCTACGACGCTTACGAGCAACTCGCGCGCGTCAAGGAATGGGGCATCCTCGCCGCAGACGAGGACGCGCCATGAGCCAAGACACGACGGTGTTCGTCACCGACGAGAACCAAAGACTTGCGTCCGATCCTGAAGCTTCGGCGTGGGTTTCCGCCAATGCCGGCACCGGCAAGACCGCAGTGCTGGTGCGCCGCGTGCTTCGGCTATTGCTGGCAGGCGTCAAGCCAGAAGGAATTCTGTGTCTCACCTATACGAAGAACGCGGCGGCCGAGATGGAGAACCGGCTGCTCAAAGAACTGGCCCGTTGGGCGATCGAGCCTCGACGGACGGCTTGCGGGCGGATATCAAGGCGCTGACAGCGGAGACGCCCGGAACCTGCCCTGATCGATGCGGCGCGGCGGCTGTTTGCGCGGACGCTCGAGGCTAAAGGCGGCCTCAAGATTTATACCATCCACGGCTTCTGCGAGCGCGTTCTGCAGCGGTTTCCGCTCGAGGCCGGGATCGCCCCGAATTTCAGCGTGCTCGATGGACGCGACGCGACGCTGCTCAGGGCCGAAGCCTTCGATGCCACGATTGCGCGGATCGCCGCCGACAGCGAAGGCCCGCTCGGCATGGCTTTGGTGACGGTGCTCGGGCGAAGCGCTGAGTCGCAACTTCGGGTCATGGTCGATCTGGCGCTGGAAGAGCGCGCGGCGCTTGGCCACTTGCGGGGCCGCGGCGCCGACTGGCCAGAAGCGGAATGCAGAGCGCTGAAGCGACTGCTCGGCGTCGAGCATGAGCGGGAACAGGCCCTGCTCGAGACGATGGCCTCCATCGTGGACAATTCCTTGATCGATAAGCTTCTCAATGTCCTCACAGGGAACGCGGCGACGGATGCGGACCAGACGCTGAAATTTGCGCTTGAGGCTGCAAGGCACGCAGTCGGTGAAAGCCGCATCGCGGCGCTCAGGCCAATTTTCTGCACGGCAGAGAACAAGCCCCGGGCCAGACTTTGCAGCAAAGCCACGGCGGATGTGGCGCCTGAGCTTTGGGAGGCATTCAAGGCGGCACAAAATGAATATTGTGCCGCGGACCTCAAGCTCGAGCATCTTCGTGCCGCCGAATCGAGCGTGGCGTTGCTCGTGCTCGCCAATGAAATCCATGCCGAATATGAGCGGCGCAAGAAGGCGGAGGCCACGCTCGACTATGACGATCTGATCGCGAAGAGCGTGAGCCTGTTCGTCGACGCGGGCGCTGCGCCGTGGGTGCTTTACAAGATGGATCGTGGCATCGATCACATCCTGGTCGATGAGGCGCAAGACACCAACCCACAGCAATGGGCGATCGTCAGAGCGTTGGCCGAGGAGTTCTTCGCAGGCGAAGGCAGCAGCGATCAATTGCGCACGCTGTTTGCGGTCGGCGACGAGAAGCAGTCGATTTACAGTTTCCAAGGCGCGGACCCAGCGCGCTTCGACGAGGCAGGACGCGACTTTCGCAGCAAGGCGCTGGCCGCGAAGCTTGAGTTTCACAAGGTGCCGCTCACGCTCTCGTTCCGCTCGACGGAGCCAATTCTGACTTCAGTCGATGCGGTGTTCGCACAAGAGGCGGCCGCGAAGGGACTGAGCTTCGGCGAAGCCATCATCACTCACACCGCCTTTCGCAAACGGGCCCCGGGGCTGGTCGAGCTCTGGGACGTCGAGGAGGAACCCGAGGCACCGGAGGTGCCAGCTTTCGAACCTTGGAAGGATCAAGACGGCAGTGTGCGCGCGGTCGAGCGGCTCTGCCAACGCATCGCCTCCACCATCAAGGCGTGGCTCAATGGCGCCGAGGGAGGCGTGCTCGAAAGCGAGAAGCGCCGGGTCAAGGCCGGCGATATTCTCATTCTCGTGCGGCGGCGCGATCCCTTCACCACGCCGATGATCCGCGCGCTGAAGCACGCCGGCATTCCTGTCGCCGGCGCCGACCGCATGCTGCTGATGCAGCAGCTCGTGGTGCAGGATTTGGTGGCGCTCGCCGATTTTCTGTTGATGCCGGAGGACGATCTTTCGCTGGCCGTGGTGCTGAAAAGCCCGTTCTTCGGGCTCGACGACGATGCGTTGTTCGCCATCGCGCCGACGCGAACACATTCGCTGTGGGCCGCGCTGAAGGCTTCAGACGATCCGCGATTCGCGGAAGCCGCGATGCGGCTCGGCGACTGGCTGTCGCGCACCGATCTCACGCCGCCTTACGAATTCTTCGCCGAGTTGCTCGGCGCGGAAGGCGGATTGATGCGGAAGCGGCTGCTCACGCGGCTTGGTCCGGAAGCCGCGGAAGCGATCGAGGAATTTCTCGGGCTCGCGCTCGCCTATGACCGCGAGGCGGCGCCGTCGCTGCAAGGCTTCATCGCGCAACTCCGCGCCGGCGATCTCGAAGTGAAGCGCGACATGGAGCAGGACCGCGACGAGGTTCGCATCATGACCGTGCACGGCGCCAAGGGATTGCAGGCGCCGATCGTGTTTCTGCCGGACACGTGTCAATTGCCTAGGGCCCCGGGCGCGCGACTCTACGAGTTGGAAAGGCATGGCTCCCCGCCCGGCGCGATCGGTCATCTCATCTGGCCGGTGGCGAAGCGGAAGCACGACGCAATCGAGGCGGCCAAGGAGGCCGTGCGCAATGCCGAGATCGAGGAATATCACCGGCTGCTCTATGTGGCGATGACGCGCGCGCAAGACCGTCTCTATATTTGCGGTTGGCGGGGCAAGAACCAACTTCCCAATGGGTGCTGGTACACGCTGATCGACAAGGGGCTGGCGGGCTTGCTGAGCGCGGCCGAAGGCGTTGACGGCACAACGGTGCGGCGTCTGGAGCTGAAGCCCCAGGAGCCGGTCGAGGGCGGCGAGGATACGACGATCGAGGCGCCGCTGATCGAGCTCCCCGATTGGGCGCTCCGACCGGCGCCGCTGGAGCGGTCACCGTTCGAGCTGCGTCCCTCGCGACTTGCAGTGGGAAAGGTCGAGTCGTCACCGGTCGAGGACGAGCAGGTTCCGCTCGGACCGACTGCGCTCGCGGACAATGCGCGTTTCGCACGCGGGCGTCTGGTGCATGCGCTGTTGCAGCATCTGCCGGAGCTCGGCGTCGAGAATCGTGAGCGGGCGGCGCGAGCCTTCGTCGCGGCGCGCGGTGCCGATCTGCCGGAAGCCATCAGAAGCGAGATCGTCACCGAGACGCTCGCCGTCGCCAACGACGCCGAATTCGCGCCGCTGTTCGCCGAGGGGAGCCTGGCCGAGGTGCCGGTCGTCGCTGTGCTCCGCGAAGAGCCGGAAGCGGTCGCGCTCAGCGGCCAGATCGACCGGCTGGCCGTGCTTGGCGATGAGCTCCTGATTCTCGACTACAAGACCAATCGTCCGCCGCCGTCTCGACCGGAAGACGTGGCACCGGCCTATATCGCGCAATTGGCAGCCTACCAATTCGCGCTTCGCCTTCTGTTCCCGGGCAAGGCCGTCCGGGCCGCGCTGTTGTGGACGGATGGGCCCAAACTCATGGAAATTCCATCAAATCTGCTTGATGACGCGGAGTGTCGCATGCTGCGATCAGGGGCCGAGCCTTGACGTTCAAGGGGGCGTTTCCTAGGTTCGGAGCAACGTTGACGCCTTTGGCCGGACCGGCCCCCACAGGAGAAAATAATGACCACATCCACGGTTTCCGACGACACTTTCGAAGCCGAGGTGCTCAAATCCTCGACCCCCGTGGTCGTGGATTTCTGGGCTGAGTGGTGCGGCCCCTGCAAGCAGATCGCGCCGGCGCTCGAAGAGATCGCGACCGAGCTCAAGGGCAAGGTCAAGATCGCAAAAATGAATATCGACGAGAATCCGCGCACGCCCACGCAGTACAATGTGCGCGCGATCCCGACGCTGATGATCTTCAAGGATGGCCAGCTCGCCGCCACTCATACGGGCGCGCAAGCCAAGGGCCGGCTCGCGGACTGGATCAGCGGCACGCTCGATCTCGCCACTGCGTAGCTTGCAAACGATTTTTGCGTTTATGCGGCGGGGCTAGGCTCCGCCGCAACTATGTTAGGCGTTCAGCTTGAGCACAGTGCCCGCGAGATAGAGCGAGCCGCAAATCAGAATGCGTGCGGGCCGGTTATCCAAGGCCGCGCGCGATTTGAGCAGCGCGTTGGTCACGCTCGTTGCGGGAACGGTATCGAAGCCTTCGGCCCTTGCAATCTCAGCAAGCGCCTCGCTCGAAAAGGCGTTCTCCTCCTCCTCGATCGGCACGGTGTAGATGCGCTCGGCGAGGCCCTTGAACGGCGCGATGAAGGCATGCGCGTCCTTGGTCTCCATCATGCCCCAGATCAGATGCACCGGGCGCGGTACACGCTCGTCGAACTCGGCAAGCGCTTGCGCCAACACACGACCGCCGGCTTCGTTGTGGCCGCCATCGAGCCAGATCTCGGTGCCCTCGCTGACATAGGCGTGAAGGCCGCCCTCAACCAGGCGCTCGAGCCTGGCAGGCCAGTCGGCATGGGTGACACCGAAAGCGAGGGACTCCTCTTTCAGCTTGTCGGCAAACACGAGGCTCGCGGCAGCGATGGCGTTGCCGGCATTGTCGATCTGATGGCGCCCATTGAGCCGTGGCAGCGGCAGGTCGAGCAGCCGCGCCTCGGTCTGAAACACGAGGCGTCCCTGCTGCTCGTACATGTCGAAGTCGCGGCCGGCGACATGGAGCGGCGCGCCGAGCTCTTCGGCACGCGCCTCGATCACGTCGAACGCTTCGCGCTCTTGGCGACCGACAATGCAAGGAACCCCTCGCTTCAAAATGCCCGCCTTCTCGGCGGCGATCGCGGTGAGGCTTTCGCCGAGAAAACTCACATGGTCGATCGAGATCGGCGTGATCGCGGTGGCAAGCGGCTTCTCGATCACATTGGTGGCGTCGAGCCGGCCGCCGAGGCCGGTTTCGAGCAGCAGCAAATCCGCCGGCGTCTCGGCAAAAGCAAGAAAGGCGGCGGCCGTGGTGATCTCGAACAGCGTAATGAGCTCGCCGCCATTCGCGGCCTCCGCGCGCGCCAGGCAATCGACGAGATGATCTTCGCTGATCGGCGAGCTATGGCCGCTCAGCGTTCGCGAGCACGATGCGCTCATGAAAATTGACGAGATGCGGAGAGGTATAGACGTGGACGCGCGCTCTTTGCGCTTCGGCGATGGCGCGCAAGAAGGCGATAAACGAGCCCTTGCCGTTGGTACCGGCGACGTGGACCACCGGAGGCAACCGCTTCTCGGGCGAGCCCAGCGCCGCAAGCAGCCGCTCGATGCGGCCAAGCGAAAGATCGATCGATTTCGGATGCAGCGCCTTCAGGCGATCGAGCAGCGTCGAGCTTGCCTGAGCGTGGAGGCGAGGCGCGACTGGCTCCCCGCTATAGGGTAATGAGGTCACCGGTTCCCGGCCTCAGCTCTGGTTGGGATTGGCTCCCGGCGAAGCGCCCAGAGCATTGTCGTCGTCGTCAAACTCGATATTGCTCCCCTTGCCGTCGAGGCTGACCGGAACGCCTCGAGCGGAGACGCCGTCGACTTTGCCGGTGTAGGCGAAGTTCCGAACCTGCTCACGCTTGGTGAGCAGGCGGCAGATGCGCGCCAAGGTCTCGCGCAAGCGATGCCTATGGACCACCATATCGACCATGCCGTGATCGAGAAGATATTCGGCGCGCTGGAAGCCGCTCGGAAGCTGCTCGCGAATGGTCTGCTCGATGACGCGTGGACCGGCAAAACCGATCAGCGCGCCGGGCTCGGCGATGTGAACGTCGCCCAGCATGGCATAAGAGGCGGTGACACCGCCCGTGGTCGGATGGGTGAGTACGACGAGATAAGGCAGCTTCGCCTCGCGCAGCTCCTGCACCGCGCAGGTGGTGCGCGGCATCTGCATCAGAGACAAGAATGCCCTCCTGCATGCGCGCGCCACCCGAGGCGGCAAAGAGGATGAACGGCGTGTTCCGCTTCACCGCCGCGCGCATCGCCGCGATCACAGCTTCGCCCGCCGCCGTGCCGAGCGAACCGCCGAGGAAATCGAAATCCTGCACCGCGGCGACGATCCTCTGACCTTCCAGCCTGCCGGCTCCGGCGAGAACCGCGTCAGTCATTCCGGTTTTGGTGCGGGCATCTTTCAGGCGATCCGAATAACGGCGCTCGTCGCGGAATTTCAGCGGATCGGCCGGAACTTCGGGCAGCGGCAAATTCTCGTACTCGCCGTCGTCAAACACGCTCTTCAGGCGCGCCGCGGCCGACATGCGCATGTGATAGTTCGAGCCGGGAACGACGAAGCCGTTGGCCTCGAGGTCCTTGTAATAGATCATCTGCCCCGTCTCGGGGCATTTCACCCACAGATTGTCAGGCATATCCTTCTTGCGAAGGATGCTCCTGATCTTGGGTCTGACGACGTTGTTGATCCAGTTCACGGCGACAAAACTCTCAAATGACAATCACGCTATTGGCTGGCCCAGTATCTAAGCATTCGCGTCTGCAGTTTCACGTAGGCCGCTGGCCAGTTGCTCAACGAGGCTGAGCACGCCTGACGCCGTGGCTTTGGTGGCCTTTCCCGCCTGATCGAGGCTTTGAGCGACCGCCGAGACCAGAGCCGAGCCTACCACGACGGCGTCGGCCGTGCGGGCCAGCGATTTCACCTGCTCCTTGGTCCGGACCCCGAAGCCGACCGCAATCGGAAGGTCAGTTTGAGCCTTGATGCGGGCGACATGCGCCGCAACCTTGGACACGTCCGGCGCCGCCGTCCCAGTAATCCCGGCGATGGAGACGTAATAAACGAAGCCCGAACTATGGGCGAGAACGGCCGGTAAGCGCTTGGCGTCCGTTGTCGGCGTCGCCAGCCGGATGAAGTTCAATCCGGCGTCCCGCGCCGCTGGTCGGAGTTCCTCGTCCTCTTCCGGCGGCAGGTCGACCACGATGAGACCATCCACATCGGCTGTTGCCGCATCCTTAAGGAAAGCGGCGGCCGGGTACACATATATGGGGTTGTAATAGCCCATCAGCACGATCGGGGTGGTCTTATCCTGCTCGCGAAAAGCCTTAACCATGGCGAGGGTTTTCTTCATGGTTTGGCCCGCTTTCAGCGCGCGCTGCGACGAAGCCTGGATCGCGGGACCGTCGGCCATGGGATCTGAGAACGGCATGCCAAGCTCGATGATGTCGGCTCCGGCCGCCGGCAATGCCTTTAGCAGCGCAAGCGAGGTGGCGTAATCGGGATCGCCGGCAGTGATGAAGGTGACGAGGCCGCTGCGGCCCTCCTCCTTCAATGCGGCAAAGCGGCGATCGATACGGGTCATCTGAATTACCGGCCTCCGAGATATTGCTCGACTGACGCAAGGTCCTTGTCGCCGCGGCCGGACACGTTGACCACCATCAGATGGTCCTTCGGCTTCTTCGGCGCGAGATCGAGCACGCGAGCCAGCGCGTGCGCGGGCTCCAGCGCCGGGATGATGCCTTCGAGCTTGCTGCAAAGCTGGAACGCCGCCACCGCCTCTTTGTCGGTCGCCGAGAGGAATTTCACCCGGCCCATGTCGTTGAGCCAGGCATGCTCAGGACCGATGCCGGGATAGTCGAGGCCGGCGGAAATCGAATGCGCTTCCTCGATCTGGCCGTCGTCGTCCATCAGCAGATAGGTGCGGTTGCCGTGCAGCACGCCCGGCCTGCCGCCGGCGATCGAGGCCGCATGCTTGCCGCTCTTCAGTCCAAGGCCGGCTGCTTCGACGCCATAGATTTCGATTCCGCGATCGTCGAGGAAGGGATGAAACAGCCCCATGGCGTTGGAGCCACCACCGATGCAGGCGACCAACAAATCGGGCAGACGGCCTTCCGCCGCCAAGATCTGCTCGCGCGTCTCGCGTCCGATGATCGACTGAAAATCGCGCACCATGGCGGGATAAGGATGCGGACCGGCGACCGTGCCGATGCAGTAGAAGGTGTCGTGCACATTGGCGACCCAGTCGCGCAATGCCTCATTCATCGCGTCCTTCAGCGTCTTGGAGCCAGATTCGACAGCCCGAACTTCAGCGCCGAGGATTTTCATCCGGAGCACGTTCGGCTTTTGCCGCTCGACATCCACCGAGCCCATATAGACGATGCAAGGCAGGCCGAACTTGGCGCAGAGCGTGGCGGTCGCAACGCCGTGCATGCCGGCGCCAGTCTCGGCGATGATGCGCGTCTTGCCCATGCGCCGGGCCAGCATGATCTGGCCGAGCACATTATTGACCTTATGCGCGCCGGTGTGATTGAGCTCCTCGCGCTTGAAATAGATTTTCGCCCCGCCGCAATGCTGCGTCAGCCGCTCGGCGAAATAAAGCGGGGACGGTCTGCCGACATAGGTCGCGAGATGGCCGTCCATTTCTTTCTGGAATTTTGGATCGGCCTTGGCGTCGCTATAAGCCTTCTCAAGCTCGAGAATGAGCGGCATCAGCGTTTCGGCGACGAAGCGGCCGCCATAGAGTCCGAAATGGCCGCGCTCGTCCGGGCCGGTGCGATAGGAATTGAGGGCCGTGTCGGTCATCGTGCTCATGAGGCTTTGGCCTTTGCCGACGACGTCGCTTGCTTCGCGGCCTGAACGAATTGGCGCACGAGTGCCACGTCCTTTTTGCCAGGCGCCCGCTCGACGCCGGAGGAGACATCGACCAGAAATGCGCCGGTCATCCGAACCGCGTCGCTGACATTGGTTGGCGTCAAGCCTCCGGAAAGCGCGAATGGCATCGTCGCTCCGGTGAGCATCGTCCAATCGAAAGCTTGCGCATTGCCGCCGGGCAGTAGCGTGCCGGCATCGGGCTTGGCGTCGAACAGAATATAGTCGGCGATTGTCGCATAGCGACCGGCCGCGCCAATATCGCTTGGGATGGCGACGCCGATCGCCTTCATCACCGGGATGCCGGTGCGCGCTTTGATCTCCGCCACGCGCTCGGGCGTTTCGTTGCCGTGAAGCTGAAGCAGGTCGGGCCGAACCTCCTCGCCGACACTGTCGACCAGCGCATCATCGGGATCGACCATGACGGCAACGGTCCCGATCTTGCCGCGAGCGGCCTCTCTGAGGACGCGGGCGGTTTCCACGTCGACATTGCGCGGGCTCCTCGGGAAGAACACCAGGCCGACAAAATCGGCGCCGGCGCTCACGGCAGCCTCGACGACATCAGGCGTTGTCACGCCACAGATTTTGACCTTGACCGGCACGATTGGCGCTTTCGGTTGAGGGTGTCAGGGGTTAACGCCCCGCTCGGCCGCAACCTAGGCAATCCGGCCGCTTAAGTCCATCGCAGTGCAGCATTTAGCCGGTTAGCCGGCTGCGCAACGGGCTGGGCCGGTTGGTCGCATCCACGGCCTCAAGCTCCTTTTCCAGCCGGTCGGCCTGGCGACGCCAGTGCGTCGATTCTTGGCCGCGCTGGCGGGCCATGCGCCGCCATTTGCTCTGCCCGAGCCAAGTGGCGAGGCCGCCGATGAGAAGTCCGAACGCTAGAGCGCCGAGCATCAGCAAGAACAGCGGCACGTCGACGGCAAGGCGCGGGTCGGCGCCGCCCAAAGGATCGAGCACCAGAGTGGTCGGTTTTCGATTGACGACGGCAAGTGCGGTGAGAAGCACGCCGAGGGGAATGACCAACAGCCCGAAAATGAGCTTGCGCCGCACGGTCACTCCTCGCTCAAACCTCAGTCAGATCCGGATGCCGCTAGCGGTTCAGCCGCTCGCGGAGTTCCTTGCCGGTCTTAAAGAACGGCACATATTTGTCCTCGACGAACACGGTGTCGCCGGTGCGGGGATTGCGTCCCTGCCGGGCTGCACGGTGCTTCACCGTGAACGCGCCGAAGCCGCGCAGTTCGACACGGTCACCGCGAGCGAGAGCGCCGGTGATCTCGTCGAGCACGATATTGATGATGCGCTCAATATCACGCTGAAAAAGATGCGGATTGGCGCCAGCCACTTGTTGAATCAATTCAGACTTGATCATGTCATGCCCCACAACGCCGCAAACACCCGGGCCCCCAGGCAGCCGCCCCCGCTAGCTAGAGGCAGGGTGCCAAAGGGAAATGAGACCGTCAAGCTTGAGCCGGTCGGTGATTTGACCCAGCATGGCGGCGATAATCCCGGACGAGACGCCAAGACTGGACCCTACCGACTGCACCGCCCAGCCGAATAGGCCACTGCTTTCGGCTTCCGGCTTCCATTCGATGACGCTCAAACCCGAAGAGACCTTCTTTTCCTTCTCGAGCCATTCCTTCGCTGCACGCTCATCGCCAATGGCGTCGACGAGTTTCAGGTCGACAGCCTGCCGGCCGGAATAGATGCGGCCCTCGGTCAGGCCGGGAATGGAATTGGGATCGAGCTTGCGTCGCTCAGCGACAAGATCCACGAACCAGACCTTGGCTTCCTGCACCATCTCTTGGGTCAGCGCGCGCGCTTTCTCGTCGGTCGGGATGAAAGGATTGGGTACAGCCTTGAGATCGCCGCTTCGCGACTCTTCGACCTTGACGCCGAGCGTCTTCATCAAGTCGGTGACCTCGACCCATTGGAAAATCACGCCGACCGATCCGGTGATGGTGTTGCCGTAAACGAAGATGCGATCGCTCGCGAGCGCGACGATATACGCCGCAGATGTGGCAAGCGTGCCGCAGACGGCGACGACGGGTTTCTTCTCGGCGAGGCGGCGGATCGCGTCATACATCGCCTCCCCGCCCGTGGTAGTGCCGCCGGGGCTATCGATTTCGAGGATGACGGCTTTCACCTGATCGGACTTGCGAAGCTTGTCGATCAGATCCTTCATCTTGCGGTCGTCGGTGATGATGCCGCTCACCGAAAGTCTAGCGACATGAGGCAGAAGCGCGCCAGGACCGGACATCTTGTCGTTGTTGAGGGCAAGGGCGCCCAAGAACAGCAGCGCCAGCATCACGGCGGCGATGCGCCACGCCGTCACCCGCCGCTTAAGACGGCGGCGGTCGATGACGGCTTCGGCATCGAGAACCATGGGACCTCTTTGCACTGCTCCTCAAGGCGGGAGCTAACGTGCCGGCTACTCGTCGGAAGTGGTCTCGGACGCTTCGCTCTTAGCGCGGCTCTTGCGCTTCGGCTTCGGCGCTTCCTCTTCCTCGTCGCCTTCCTTGGCTTTGCTCAAGGCTGCGCCGAGGATGTCGCCGAGCGACGCACCGGAATCGGTCGAGCCATATTGCGCCACAGCTTCCTTCTCGTCGGCGATTTCCAGCGCCTTGATCGAGACGGATACTTTGCGAGCCTTGGCATCGGCCTGCGTCACCACGGCGTCGAATTTCTCGCCGACGCCGAAGCGCTCCGGCCTCTGCTCGGAACGGTCGCGGGACAGATCGGAACGGCGGACGAAGCTGGTGAGATCGTGATCGACCAATTTGACATCGAGGCCACTGTCTTTGACGCCGATGACCTCGCAGGTGACGCGCATGCCCTTCTTGAGCTTGCTGCTGGGCGCATCGGCGGAAAAAGGATCGGCCGAGAGCTGCTTGATGCCGAGGCTGATCCGCTCTTTTTCGGCGTCAGCCTCCAGAACCACGGCCTTCACATTATCGCCCTTCTTGAAATCCTTGAGGGCTTCCTCCCCGGACTTGGACCAGTCCAGATCCGACAAATGAACCATGCCGTCGATGCCGCCATCGACGCCGACAAACAGTCCGAATTCAGTGATGTTGCGTACCTGGCCCTCGATGACTGTGCCGGGCGGGTGATTGGCGGCGAACGCGACCCAGGGATTCTCCTGGATCTGCTTCAGGCCAAGCGAGATGCGGCGCTTCTCGGGATCGACCTCGAGCACCTGCACTTCCACCTCTTGGCTCGTCGAAATGATCTTGCCGGGGTGGACGTTCTTCTTGGTCCAGCTCATCTCCGAGACGTGGATCAAGCCTTCCACGCCGGGCTCAAGCTCGACGAAGGCGCCATAGTCGGTGATGTTGGTGACCGTGCCCTTGAGGCGCGCGTCGACTGGATATTTCGCGGCGATGCCCTGCCAAGGATCGGCTTCAAGCTGCTTGATGCCGAGGCTGATGCGCTGCGTCTCCGGATTGATGCGGATGATCTGAACTTTCACGGTGTCGCCCACATTCACGATCTCGCTCGGATGAGAGACACGCCTCCATGCCATGTCGGTGACATGCAAGAGACCGTCGATGCCGCCGAGATCGATAAAGGCGCCGTAGTCGGTGATGTTCTTGACCACGCCGTCGATGATCTGACCTTCCTCGAGGCGGGCCACGATCTCGCTCCGCTTCTCGGCTCTGGTCTCCTCGAGCACGGAGCGACGCGATACGACGATGTTGCCGCGACGGCGATCCATTTTCAGAATCTGGAAGGGCTGGGGTACGTTCATCAACGGGCCGACGTCGCGGATCGGACGAATATCGACTTGGCTTCCGGGAAGGAAGGCCACGGCGCCGTCGAGGTCGACGGTGAAACCGCCTTTGACGCGATTGAAGATCACGCCTTCGACGCGCTCGCCGGCTTTGTGTTTCTCCTCGAGCCTGGTCCAGCTCTCCTCGCGGCGAGCCTTCTCGCGCGACAGCACGGCCTCGCCCATCGCGTTCTCGACGCGCTCTAGATAGACATCGACCTCATCGCCAACGGAGAGATCGGCCGGGCGTCCCGGCAAGCCGAATTCTTTGAGGGGGATACGGCCTTCAGTCTTGAGGCCGACATCGATTACCGCGACGTCCTTCTCGATTGCGACGACGGTGCCCTTGATGACGCTGCCTTCCTGCAGAGCACTGCCGGTCAACGATTCCTCGAGGAGGGCCGCGAACTCGTCGTGGCTCGGATGGCTCATGCTTGCTTGCGGCTCGGTCATCAAACTCCTGTCGGTCCCTTTCGGACTCCAAAACTCAAATCGCGGCTCAAAGCCAGTTTCCCTTGCAAACCGCGGGTCGGCGGAATGGCGCGGAATAGGCTATTCACGGCCAAAACGCCGCCTCTCCGCCCTGGATTCTGGCGAAAAAGCTTGGGATGGGAGAAAAATGCGAAAAATGGGCACCGCCCCTAAGGGGCGCGCCCTGCATGGCCCATCGCAGCGTCGATCACAAAGATCGCAGCCCTGAACGCCGCGTCTATATCCAAATTCGTGGTGTCGAGCAAGTATGCGTCTTCCGCTTTTCGCAAGGGGGCGGCGCTCCGGCCCATGTCCCGTTCATCCCGGCGCCTGATATCGGCCAGGACCTCTTGCTCGGAAATGAGCGTCCCGTTGGCTCGGAGCTCCAGAAAACGCCGCCTGGCTCGGATTTCGGGGGTGGCGGTGACAAACAATTTCACCTCCGCATCCGGGCAAATCACCGTCCCGATATCCCGACCATCGAGCACCGCGCCGGACTTTCGCCGCGCGAAGGCCCGCTGATAGGCGAGCAGGACCGCGCGCACCTTTTCATGGCTCGCCACTTGAGAGGCGGCCTCGCCAAGCCCCGGCGCGCGAAGTGAGGGATCGCCCAGCGTGTCGGGATCGAGAGTTTCGGCGGCATAGACGGCAGCTTCCGCGTCGGACGGGTTAGCACCCATCGTCAGCGTATCGCGCGCGACGGCGCGATAGAGCGTCCCGGTGTCGAGATAGGCAAGGCCGTAATGGGCCGCGACGAGCTTGGCGACCGTTCCCTTCCCCGATGCTGCTGGTCCGTCGATGGCGATGATCATCGGAAGTTGGCGCCAAGCCCAGTCATCAGCTCCACGAAATTCGGGAAGCTCGTTGCGATCATGCTGGTGTCGTCGACGGTGACGGGCGAAGCGGCGCCGAGCCCAAGAATGAGAAAAGCCATGGCGATGCGATGATCCATATGAGTCTCGACTTTGCCGCCGCCTTTCACGGGCCCTTTACCTGACACGATCAGATCGTCCCCCTCGACACGAGCCTCGATCCCACAAGCAGCGAGACCGGCAGCGGTCGCGGCGAGGCGATCGCTCTCCTTCACTTTCAGCTCCGCCAAGCCTTGCATATGCGTCTCGCCCTCGGCAAAGGCAGCGACCACGGCGAGCACGGGGTATTCGTCGATCATGCTCGGCGCTCGCTCCGGCGGCACGGTGACGCCACGAAGCTTGCTCGATTTGACGCGAAGATCGGCGACAGGTTCGCCACCCTCCTCGCGCATGTCGAGCACTTCGATGCTCGCACCCATCTCGCGCAAGGTCTCGATGAATCCGGCTCTGGTCGGGTTCATCAGCACGCCTTCGATGACGATGTCAGAGCGCGGGCAAATCAACGCAGCGGCAATGGCAAAGGCGGCAGAGCTCGGATCGCCGGGCACGGTGAGATCGGCGCCGTGTAAGCTCGGCGTCGCCCATGACCGAAACGCTGCGTCCGCCGGCCGTTCCCGCCTCGACATTCACTTCCGCGCCGAAGAAGCGCAGCATGCGTTCGGTGTGATCGCGCGTCGGCAGCTTCTCGATCACGGTCGTGCGTCCCGGTGCGTGCAGTCCCGCAAGCAGCACCGCAGACTTCACTTGCGCGGACGGGACCGGCAACGCGTACTCGATGGGAATGAGATCGGGCGTGCCGCGAACACGCAGCGGCAGATTGGTACGCTCGGCGTCTCCCTCAATCGCGAGGCCCATTTTCTTCAACGGCGTGAGCACGCGGCCCATGGGCCGGCGGCATAGCGAAGCATCCCCAGTGAATTCCGCGATCACGTCGTTGCCGGCGACGACACCAAGCATCAGCCGGCTTCCAGTTCCGGAATTGCCGAAATCGAGAGGTGCATCGGGTGTGCGCAATCCACCCACGCCTTCACCCTGAACCACGTAGGCGCCGCCTTCCTTGACGATTTCGGCGCCCAACGCGGCAATTGCTCTTGCGGTGGCGAGCACGTCATCGGCCTCTAGAAGGCCGGTGATGCGCGTTCTGCCGGTGGCAAGCGCGCCCAAAATCAGGGCCCGATGCGAAATCGATTTGTCGCCGGGGACCCTGATACGGCCTTTAAGGCCCTCGGAACGAGAAGCGGTCAAATTCTGCTTCATTGTGTCTTGAATCTGGCTCTCTCGGCGGATTTCGATAGGTTTTGACAGCACAGATCGGGCGTGGCAATGGGGAGCCATAGCCATCATGCGAGCGAGGAGCGTTGATGTCGAAACCCGCTAAGGGCACCAAACGCGTTTGCCCAAGCTGTGGGGCGCGGTTTTACGATCTCAGTCGGACGCCGATCATTTGCCCTGCGTGCCAAGCCGTCTATCAGGTCACACCGCCGCCGAGCCGGCGCGGCGGCGAGCGTGCCGCTGTCCAGGAGGTCAAGCCGGTGCCGGTCCCAGTGGCTGTTGCGCCATCGCGTGCCGCACCGGAAATCGTCAGCCTCGACGAGGCCGATGAGGCGGATGAGGCCGTCGTGATCGCCGAGGAAGAGGAGATCGCGGATCTCGGCGATGACGAGGTGGAGGTGCCGGCGGCCGGCGACGAAGATGCGTTTCTGGAAGAGCCCGAGGGCGATGAAGGCAGCGACGTTTCCAGTATCGTAAATCCGGGCAAAGGGGAGGAAGGCTAGTCTAGCTTTCAGCGTGTCCGTACCTATCCTCTTGATGCTTGACTCTCGGCATCCAAAATCTGACACCTGATACCCCACCCGACACTTGAAGGGGCCATAGCTCAGTTGGGAGAGCGCGTGAATGGCATTCACGAGGTCGGCGGTTCGATCCCGCCTGGCTCCACCAGTTTCTGAAAATCTAAAATGAGGGTGTGCCGCTTATCGCGGCGCGACGCGCCAGGCTGCTTCGGCGGCTCAGTGTCCGCCGGTCACAGCAATGGTTAGACCCAACGCGCGGGCGGCACGGATCTGCTTTTCGAGATCGAGGTCGTAGAGTCCGGGCGCCAGGGAGATGCTATCCCCGGGCTTCGCGATCAGCATGGCGCGTTGCAGGCTGGCAAAAGCAGTTCCGTGGGACTTGCCGTCATTGGCATCGTTGCCGGACCTGATGTCGACGAACCAGTTCATGGGGAGAGAGCGAAAGACGAATGGAGCGTCCGGTCAAGGGTTAATCGTAGCGCGGCGCCGTGGCGCAGCGCTCCCGCCAAGGTCAATTCGCCTCCTTGAATCGGCGCGAGAATTTTCCCATATGCCAGAGCGACGCGTTATCCTTGCGTGACTTCTGGGAGATCAATCGAGTGCCCGAACACGAGAGAGTCAGTGACACTGCCATTCGTGCCTTGAGCGCGAGCGAATTTGCTCAGCTCGGTGACGGCGAGGTCGCTTATATCAAGCAGCTCGATCTTGACGTCGCCAAGAAGCTGTTTCCGGCGCTGACCGGAGCGCTCAAAGGCATCGATCTCTATGCGGTGCTCGGTGCCGACGGCACGCCGTTGGCGCTGACCGACAGCCGCCATGCGGCCATCGCCAACGCGATCGAAAACGATCTCGTCCCTTTAAGCGTGCACTAGAGCTTAGTTCTCTGGCGCATCATCTGGTCCGAAAAGTCTGCAACTTTTCGGGATGATGCTGTTTCTGACGCATCATCTTGTCCGAAAAGTCTGCAACTTTTCGGGATGATGCTGTCAGGCCGCGTGAGACGCGGCGCCTTCGGTCAGGACGGCATAAATCGCGCTTGCGTCGCGCGATGTGCGGAGCTTTTCCGCGGCCTGGCCCTCGCGCAACAGGCGAGAGACCCGCGCCAAGGCTTTCAGGTGGTCGGCGCCGGCACCTTCCGGTGCGAGCAACAGAAAAACGAGATCGACCGGGGCGCCATCGGGAGAATCGAAATCGATCGGTTCCGCCAGCCGGGCGAACAGGCCAACGATGTGCTTGAGATTGGCGATCCGGCAATGGGGAATCGCCGCGCCCTGACCCAAGCCGGTCGAACCCAGACGCTCCCGCTGTAGCAGCGTGTCGAAAATGTCCCGCTCCTCCAGTCCGGTGATGCGCGCGGCACGGCCCGACAACTCGTGCAAGAGCTGCTTTTTGTTTTTCACCTTGAGCGAGGGGAAAACAGAATCGGGACTGATCAGATCACCTAGGTCCATGTGCGAAACCCACCCGTGTTCAGGGGCGCAAAGCAGCAAGAGCTGCTAGCGCCGAGCTTCCGCTTTGTTGGCTGCAGGATCGATCCAGCCGATATTGCCGTCGTCGCGGCGGTAAACAACATTGATCTCTCCGTGGCTGGCATTGCGGAATACAACGAATGCCAAGTCGGAAAGGTCCATCTGCATCACGGCGTCACTCACACTCATTTCGTGCACCACGGTCGGGGCTTCGGCGATGATGAGAGGATTCTCCTCCTCACCCTCGCTCTCCTCGTGACCTTCTTGGCGCGGCTGCAAGACATATGAGATCGCCTGGGTCTCTTTTCGAGCGGCAACGCCATGTTTTTTCACTCGTCGCTTGTAGCGCCGCACCCGCTTGTCCAGCCGCTCGCAGGCTTGATCCGCACTCTGATAAGCGTCTGAGGCGATACCGTGCGCCTCAAGGCTCATGCCCTGCCAAAGATGGATGGTGCAGTTGGTGCGAAACTCGCCGTGCTCCTTTTCGATGCGCACATGGCCGGAAGGCGTGCGTCCAATATAGCGCTCGACAGTGTGGGCGACGCGATCCTGCACATAACCGCGCAAGGCCTCGCCGAGGTCGAGATTCTTTCCGGTCACTTGTATCGTCATTTCTTGCGCGTGAGTTTGTTGGCCTCTACTAACCCCGCGCTCCCTGGCCGTTTTCGCCAAGCAAAGCCGGCCCAAGCACTAACTTGCCTGGCCAAAATTCGTTCAAATTCCACCGCGGGGCGGGAAGCTAGCCCCCTCGTCAGGGGGTGTCAAACCCATTTGGCAATGCCGCATTTTGCGAGAGAATCGCAACTTACACCAAGACCTTAGGCGCTCAATCAGGGGTTGGCGCCTTGCGCGATTCGCTTGAGCCGCCGCCGCTGCACCGAGGACGGGATTCGGAGCGCATCGCGATATTTGGCGACCGTTCGCCGCGCGATGTCGACGCCGTCTTCCTTCAATTTTTCCACGATCTTGTCGTCGGAAAGGACATCGTGGGCGGGCTCGCCGGCGATCATCTCCTGGATGCGGTGACGCACCGCCTCCGAGGAGTGAGCATCGCCCTCGCCGGAGGCGGCGATCGCCGAGGTGAAGAAATATTTCAGCTCGAACATGCCGCGATTGGTGGCCATGTATTTGTTGGCGGTGACGCGGCTCACGGTCAATTCATGCATGGAGATGGCGTCGGCGACAGTCTTCAGATTCAGCGGCCGCAAATGGCGCACGCCATGGGTAAAGAAGGCATCCTGCTGACGCACGATCTCCTGCGCCACTTTCAGGATGGTGCGCGCACGCTGGTCCAAACTCTTCACCAGCCAGTTCGCGGTTTGCAGACAGTCGACAAGATAGGTTTTGTCTTCTTTGCGCGTCGTGGCTTTGCTCACCGTCGCGTAATAGGACTGGTTCACGAGCACGCGCGGCAGGGTGTCGGTATTCAGCTCGACGTGGAAGCTGCTATCGGGAAGGCAGCGGACGAGCACGTCCGGCACGATCGGCTGAGACGGCGTGAAACCGTATTTCAGGCCTGGCTTCGGATTGAGTCGTTTCACTTCTTGGATCATGTCACGCAAATCGTCACCTGAGACGCGGCAGACGCGCTTCAACGCGGCGAGATCGTGCACGGCGAGAAGTTCGATGTTGTCGATGAAGCTCGCCATCGCGGGATCGTAGCGGTCCTGCTCTTTCAGTTGCAGCGCCAAGCATTCGCGCAAATCTCGCGCAAACACACCGCAAGGCTCGAAGCCTTGCATCACGGCAAGCGTCTCCTCGACCAGCTCGAGCGGCGCGCCGAGCTGCTCGGCCACAGATTGGAGATCGCCCTGGAGGTAGCCGGCCTCGTCGGTGAGATCGATAAGATGATGCCCGATCAGCCGTCGCGCCGGATCGGAGAACGCGAGAGCGAGCTGCTCGGCGAGGTGATTGCGGAGCGTCCTCTGTTCGGCGACATAGGCTTCCAGATTTGGCGTCGCGCCGTCGGCACGTCCGTTGCCGGCAAGCGGCGCCCAGTCCTGCTCCTTGAAATCGCCGGTCGCGGGCCCCTCAGAGTCCGGATAGATGTCTTGAGGCTCGGCGTCGAGCTCGACAGAAGGCTGACTCGAATCGCTCCGCTCGAGATCCAGCCAATCGCCATCGCCTGAGTCCGAGGTCTCGTCACTCTGCGACGCAGAAGCCTCACGCGTGGAGTCTGTCGCGTCGGGGCGCTCTTCTTCGGCGTCTTCGCTTTGCGCGGCTGGCTCGGGAGCAGGCGCACTTCCCTCCTCGGCATCGGCGTGTTCGAGAAGAGGATTGCGTTCAAGCTCGGCCTCGACGAAGGCGGCGAGATCCAGATTCGACAATTGCAGCAGCTTGATTGCCTGCTGCAGCTGCGGCGTCATCACCAGGCTGTGCGATTGCCGGAGCTCGAGTTTGGTGGTGATGGCCATCGCCGACTTCTACTCTGACGCGTGCAAACGGCAGATTAAGATCAAATCCTAAACTGGTCGCCGAGATAGACGCGCCGTACATCTTCATTGTTGATAATCTCGTGAGCGGTGCCGTGGGTGAGCACCATTCCATCGTGAATGATATAGGCGCGGCTGACGAGCTCAAGGGTCTCGCGCACGTTGTGGTCGGTGATCAAGACGCCGATGCCACGCTGAGTGAGATGATGCACCAGCGCGCGAATATCGTTAACGGCAATCGGGTCGATGCCGGCGAAAGGCTCGTCGAGCAGCATGAAGGAGGGACGCGTCGCCAGAGCGCGCGCGATCTCGACGCGACGACGCTCGCCGCCCGAAAGTCGGATCGAGGGCGACTCTCTCAAGCGGGTGATGCGGAATTCCTCGAGCAGCGAGTCGAGCTGCTTCTGCCGCTCTTGCTTGTCAGGCTCGACCGTCTCCAACACGGCGAGAATGTTCTGTTCGACGGTCAAGCCTCTGAAGATCGACGCTTCTTGCGGCAGATAGCCGATGCCGAGCCGGGCGCGGCGATACATCGGCAGCTTGGTCACATCCTGCTCGTCGATCTTGATCGAGCCTTCATCCGCCGGGATCAGGCCGGTAATCATATAGAATACGGTGGTCTTGCCGGCGCCATTCGGACCGAGCAGGCCGACGGCTTCGCCGCGACGCAGTTCGAGGCTGACGCCGCGAACCACGGTGCGCTTCTTGAAGGCCTTGACGACGTTATGAACGGTTAGGCGGCCAGAGGCCGGCTCGCTCCGGACGGTCGGCTGGCCGTGGTCCCTGGCTTGCGGCGCGGAGGGAGCGACGACAGGTTGACGGCCCGGAAATGATAGCAATTTGCCCACTGAGGCCATCCGCTCTCTCAATTGAGGTCCCCGCCGGCAAAGACAGGATAAGGGGCCAAGCTATTGCATATTGCCAGGCACGAGCTGCCATGGCGAGGCGTCATCCTGCCCAGGGTCCGGCTTGGCTGGAGCCTCAACGGGCTGTTCCGGCGCCGGCTGCGCTTGAGACGCGGTCTCAGCGGCAGCAGGCTCACCTGCTGCGCCGTTGGTGGCACCGGGGCTCTCATCGCTAGGCGTTGTATTCCCAGTTTTCTCAGCCGGTTCGTCCTTGTTCGAGGCATCCTCGCCAGAGGCGGCTTCCTGCTTCTGGAAAATTGCCTTGATGCGCGCTGGCTTGCCCGAATTAGCACTACCGGGATCGAAGCGGCTTTCGCCCGTGGTCAAATTGATAACGAGCCGATCGCCCTTTAGCACATTCTTGCCTTGGGTTAACACCACATTGCCGCTCACGACTACCGTCTGGCCCGGCACGTCATAGTCAGCCAAGTCGCCCGTTGTGGTCTGATCCTGGTCGCTGTTGATGACGACGTCGCCCCTGGCATAGATCCTAGTGATTTTGGTTCCGTTATCGCCGAGCGCCATGCCCGACTTATCGCCTGCCGCCGGCTTGGCGGCCTGGGGCGTACCTGCACTCGGATCAGTACTTGCGACCGTGCTCGGCTTTGCACCGGGCGTCCGCCGTCAAACTCTCACCGCCACCGCCCGCATAGTGAACTTCAAGCTCGTTCGATTGGAGGATCGTGCTGCCTTGGACCGCTTTGACATTGCCTTTGAAGGTCGCGGTCTTCTTCGAGTCGTGGACGAGGAGCACGTCGGACTCGATATCGATCGGTTCGTCGGAATTCTTGGAGAGACCCGCGAAGGATCCGGCTGGACTTTGGCCACCCGCGGCCGGCGCGCCTGACGCGGGCGCGGCTGCGGGAGCAGGCTGGACCGCGGGAGCCGGCGCAGGGGTGTCGCTCTGAGCTGCAGGCGATTGCGCGAAAGAAATCGAAGCAAGGCATGTCACAACGGAGGCAAGCGCGAGCGCAGCGAGGTAATTTGCTCGGTCGCTGTCCGTTGCGTCTTTCTCGTCTCATCACTCGCATCATTGCGCTCCCTCAGCGGGCGTCACTGCCGCTTGCGGCGATTGTCGCGCAGGGCTTTCCGGCGCCTTCACATGCGGCGCAGCGGCGTCGGGCTTGGTGTCGTCGGGCTTGGTCTTGATCAAGTGAACGGCGACCTTGCCGCGAAACAGCAGAATATTCTTCGACGACTGAAAGGTGAGCGCATTGGCGCGCACGGTACCGTTGGTCATGTCGAAGGCGACGGGAAGATGCGAGCGAAGCGTCTGCGTCTTCATATCGAGTGTTGCATGTTTCAGCCGACCTACGACACCGGAGCTGGTCTTGATATTGATCTGCTCCTTCATAGAGAGATGCTCGGCCTTGCTGTTGAAGGTGCCGCGCACGGCATCCATCTTCGACCAGCCGCCGGAGGGGCTGATCACTTCGGCCTTGATCGCGTGCAGCTCGATCATGTTCGGGTTCTTCATGTCCTGGTCGGCATAGTCGGCGCTGATCACGTAAGGTCCGTTCTTCTTGTCGGCGCCTTTGAGCTTGGGGTTCGTCATGCGGAGATTGCCGTTGGACACTTCGATCTTACCGACGCTCGCCGTGACATCGCCAACGCTCACACTGAAACCGCCCGAGACAAAATAGCCGGCAAGGGTGAGCGCCGCCAAAGCGGGAAGCGCCTTGCGGAGAACGCGGACATGCTCGCTGTGGCGCTGCGCGACCTGAAATGCGTGCTCGCGTTCTTCATAGGAGCGAGCGCGATAAGCGTGCCCGCCACGGATGACCTCAGTCCCGACACTCATGGGCGACGTCCAAGAAACCCTTGCGATTCCGACCTCAAGCTAGACGCGAGGACTTTGATCATATTGCGACCGCGGGATCTTGGTTCGCCCGCCCAGCCGCCCTAATGCGCGAAGGGATCGATTTCCGACCAGCCCCTCAGGTCGAGCTCAACCCGGGTCGGCAGAAACTCGAAGCAAGCCTGGGCAAGACCCTCGCGGCCCTCACGCCGTAACATGGCGTCCAGTTTCTCCCTTAGGGCGTGCAGATGCAAGACATCGCTCGCGGCATAGTTGAGCTGCTCCGGGGTCAGCTTATCGGCGCCCCAATCCGAGGATTGCTGCTGTTTGGAGAGTTCGATGCCGAGGAGTTCCCGGCACAGGTCTTTGAGGCCGTGGCGGTCGGTGAAGGTGCGGGCCAGCTTCGAGGCGACTTTGGTGCAATAGACGGGGTGCGGCATCACCCCCAAATAGTGCTTCAGCACCGCCATATCGAAGCGGGCGAAGTGGAAGATCTTGAGGATCGACGGGTCGGCGAGCAGGCGCTTCAGCTCTGGCGCGTCATAGTCGCGCGCAGGCTGCACGAGTTCGGCGCGCCCATCGCCGGCGGAAAGCTGAACCAAACATAGCCGGTCGCGAAACGGATTGAGCCCCAGCGTCTCGGTATCGACCGCGACCGCCGTCGTCTTGAGGCGGCCCTCGGGCAAATCGCCTCGATGCAACAAGACATTGTTGGGCTGATTCAAGCTGGCGTCGCCCTCATAATTGGTGCCCAGGAGAAGACTCGAACTTCCACGCCCTTTCGGGCACTAGCACCTGAAGCTAGCGCGTCTACCAGTTCCGCCACCTGGGCTTGAGGGACTTGAGGTACGATTGGCGTCAGATAATGTCAATCGGATCAGACAACGGATGGCTTATCCTGGGGCGGCAATGGCAATCGAGCTTAACAACAGATCCCTCATCACCCTCTATGGCGGGTCCGGTTTTCTCGGCCGGCATATCGTCCGGGCGCTGGCCAAGACCGGCGCGCGGATGCGGGTGGCAGTGAGGAGGCCCGAGCTTGCGGGGCATTTGCAGCCGCTCGGCGGCGTGGGTCAGATCAATGCGGTGCAGGCCAATGTGCGCTTTCCGGAGTCGCTCCGATGCGGCCGCGGAGGGCGCCGACGCGATCATCAATCTTGTCGGCATTCTCGTACCGCGCGGCAGGCAGAGCTTCGCCGCGATCAACGATGAGGGCGCACGCCATGTCGCCGAGGCCGCACGCGCCGCAGGAGCTAAATCCTTCATCCACATCTCGGCGATCGGCGCCGATCGGAATTCGCCCTCGGCGTACGGACGGACCAAGGACGAAGGCGAGAAGGCGGTGCGCGAGACCTATCCAAACGCCATCATCCTTCGTCCCTCGATCGTGTTCGGACCGGAGGACGATTTCTTCAACCGCTTCGCCGCGCTCGCGCGCATCTCGCCGGTGCTGCCGTTGATCGGCGGCGGCAAGACGAAACTTCAGCCGGTGTTCGTCGGCGATGTTGCGAAGTCCGTCGTGGCCGCACTGACAGGCAAAGCGAAGCATGGCGCGCCTTACGAACTCGGCGGACCGGAAGTGCTGACTCTCAAAGAAGTGATGCAACGCGTACTCGCCTATACGGTGCGGAAGCGCATGCTCGTCTCCGAGCCGTTCTGGCTCGCGAAATTCCAAGGCGCGATGCTGCAATTGTTGCCGAACCCGCCGCTGACGCTCGACCAGGTGCGGATGCTCGAAGTCGACAATGTGGTGAGCGATGCGGCGAGCAGCGACGGTCGCACCTTGCAGGGATTGAACATCGAGCCTGTCGGCATTGAAGCCGTGGTGCCGGATTATCTCGTGCAATATCGTCCACGCGGACAGTTCTCGAACTATCCGCCGGGGACTTAGCTGTAGAGCATCACCAAGAGGAAGCCGCCGAGCACCATGCGATAGAGCACGAAGGGCAGGAAGCTCACGCGCTTCAAGACGTTCATCAAGAACGGCGATGGCTCCGAGGCCGGCCACAAAGGTCAGCGCGGCGCAGACAATGGCATCCATCGTAATGCTCTGACCGCTTTCAAGCGCATCGCCCACGGTAAAGACGATAGCGCCCGCCGTTGCGGGGATGCCAAGCAAGAAAGAGAAGCGCGCCGAATCCGGTCTGGTGAAACCAAGGAACCGCGCTGCGGTCATGGTCACGCCCGAGCGGCTCGTTCCGGGAATGAGTGCGAGAGCCTGCGCAACACCGATAATCAGCGCCGAGCCCAAGGTCACGTCCGCCACCGTCTTGACCTGAGGGCCGAAGCGGTCGGCGATCAACATCAGGACGCCATACAGGATGGTGTTCCAGGCGACGACGGCGACGTTCCGTTCGAGATCGGCATATCCCATCTTCTTGAGGAAGACGCCGAACGCCACGGCGGGGATGGTGGCGAGGACGATGTAGAGCGCGAGCTTGCCTTCCGGCGTCACCTTGCCGGTCAGCATTTTGGCCCCACCCTGGACCATGCCCCATACGTCGCGCCAGAAATAGATGAGGATGGCGAACAGGGTGCCGAGATGCGTCATGACATCGACCACCTGACCCTGGTCAGGCCAGTGGGTGAGCGCCGGAATCAGAATGAGATGGCCGGAGGAGGAAATCGGCAGAAACTCAGTGATGCCCTGCACCACCGCAAGAACGATGATCTGCTCTATGGACAACGCCCGCCCCCTCGCCCCGCCGCGCTTGTTCCGCGGGCGAGCAGGTTCTATACCGTGACCGGGCCTCGCGCGATTCTTTTTGCGAGCGAACGCCAATGATACGGGGTCATGGCGACACTCCTGCACTATCCACTTTGCCCCTTCTCGCGATCGATCCGGCTCGCGCTCGCCGAATGCGGGATAGAGGCTGAACTCACCGAGGAGCGGCCCTGGGAATGGCGCGCCGAATTCCTGGCGCTGAACCCGGCGGGATCGTTGCCGGTGCTGATCAGCGATGCTGACGGGCCGATTGCCGGGGCCTACGCGATCTCCGAGTATCTTGGCGAGACGGGCACGGGAGGCGGTGGATTTCAGCCGTTCCCGGGGGACGCAGCGGCGCGCGCCGAAGTGCGCAGGCTGGTGGATTGGTTCCACCGCAAGTTCCATGATGAGGTGACCAACTACCTGGTCGAAGAGAAGGTGTTCCGCCGTTTCGGCCCGAAAAGCGCCTCCCCGGACATGGAGGCAATGCGAGCCGGACATGAGAATTTGCGCTATCATTTGACCTATATTGGCCATCTCGCCGAGAAGCGGAGCTGGCTCGCCGGCGATGCGCTCAGCTTCGCCGACCTTGCCGCCGCGGCACATTTGTCGGCGCTCGACTATCTCGGCGAAGTTCCTTGGGAAGATCATGAGCCCGCGAAGCACTGGTATGCGCTCCTCAAATCGCGGCCTTCGTTCCGGCCCCTACTCGCCGACCGAGTCGCAGGGTTCATCCCGTCGGGCACCTACGCCGATCTCGACTTCTGACGGAACGCTGAAATCGCAAATCGCTGGAGGCGGCAAAGGCGCAAGGCTTCGATGCCGTGGGTTTCGCGTCGGCTCATGCGCCGGAGGGCGCGGGCCCGGCGTTCGACGCGTTCATCGCGCAAGGCCGCCACGGCGACATGGCGTGGCTTGCCGCAAACGCAGAGCGCCGCAAAGACCCGCGGGTGCTGTGGCCGGAGGCGCGAAGCATCATCATGCTCGGCCTGAGCTATGCGCCGGATCGCGATCCGCTCGAGGCGCTGCAAGATGTGTCGCGCGGTACGATCTCTGTCTATGCGCGCGGGCTCGACTATCACGATGTGATCAAGGCGAAGCTCAAGAGCCTCGCTGCGCAGGTACAATCGCTGACCGGTGGCGACGTCAAACTGTTTGTCGATACGGCGCCGGTGATGGAGAAGCCAATCGCGGCCCGAGCCGGCATTGGCTGGCAGGGCAAGCACACCAATCTCGTCTCGCGCGAATTCGGCTCTTGGCTGTTTCTCGGCTCGATCTTCACGACTGCCGAGATTGCGCCCGACGAGCCGGAGACCGACCATTGCGGCGTCTGCCGGCGGTGCCTCGAGATTTGTCCGACGCACGCCTTCCCAAAGCCATACGAGCTCGACGCACAGACGGTGCATCTCGTATCTCACCATCGAGCATAAGGGACATATCGGCCGCGAGTTTCGCGAGGCGATGGGAAACCGCATCTATGGCTGCGACGATTGTCTCGCGGTCTGCCCCTGGAACAAATTTGCGGAAGCCGCGCATGAGGCGAAGCTCGCGACGCGGAGCGAGAGCGACAATCCACCTTTGGCTGAGCTGCTCTGTCTCGACGATGCCGGTTTTCGCGCACGCTTCCGTGGCACGGCGATCAAGCGCACGGGCCGCGACCGATTTGTTCGCAATGTGCTGATCGCCGCCGGCAATTCTCGCGACGCGAGCTTGCTGCCGAAGGTTGAGGCACGGCTCGACGATCCTTCCCCTTTGGTGAGGGCCATGGCGGTTTGGGCGCTGGCGAAGCTTGCGCCTGAGCGATTTGCGGCTTTGCGGCAAGCACAAGCCGCGGCCGAGCCGGATCAGGCGGTGGCAGCCGAGTGGACGGTAGCTTCGTGAGCAGACTGTTCGCTTTCGGCCTCGGCTATTCGGCACAAGCGCTCGCCTCCCGCCTCCAGGCAAAAGGCTGGGAGATCGCAGGCACAGTCCGCGATCCGGCGACGCTGGAACGCTTGGCCCAACGTGGCTATACGATGGCGCGTTTCGCCGAGGCTGCCGACAAGGATGCGGTGGCAAATCTCCTCTCCGGCACCACACACCTCCTCCATTCGATCCCGCCAGTTGCCGGCGTCGATCCGGTGCTCGCGGTGTTTCGCGACCGGCTCGCCACACTCAGTTCGCTGCGCTGGGTCGGTTATTTGTCGACCGTCGGGGTCTATGGCGGCAGCGACGGCGCGTGGGTGGACGAAACCATGGCGCCTGAGCCGCGCAATGCGCGCACAAAGGCACGAGTTGTCGCCGAGGAAGAGTGGTTGGAGTTCGGCAGAGAGACGGGATGCCCGGTGCAAATCTTCAGGCTCGCCGGCATCTACGGACCGGGACGCAGCGCGTTCGACAAGCTTCGCGACGGCACAGCGCGGCGCATCATCAAACCAGGCCAGGTGTTTAACCGCATCCATGTCGATGATATCGCGAGCACGCTCGAAGCCTCGATCGCACGACCACGCCAGGGAGCCATCTATAACGTCGCCGACAATCACCCCGCCCCGCCCGACGAGGTGATCGCGTACGCGGCGGAGCTTGCGGGACTATCCTTGCCGCCCGCGATTCCTTTCGAGGACGCGGATCTCACGCCGATGGCGCGAAGCTTCTATGAGGGCAACCGCCGCATCGCCAACAAACTGATCACGTCGGAGCTCGGCGTTACACTTCGCTATCCGACCTACCGCGACGGGCTTGCGGCAATTTTGGCGGATGACGGCGTGGGTGACTGATTTTGACGCATCATCTTATCCGAAAAGTCTGCAACTTTTCGGGATGATGCTCAAAGCACCCACGCACGCCAGGCAGCCACGCTAGTCGCGCAACAGCCGCTTCAGTAATTCGATCTCCTCGCGGAGCTGATTGTCGTCGTTCATCAGCTGCTCGATCTTGCGGATCGCGTGCAGCACCGTGGTGTGATCGCGATTGCCGAAGCGGCGCCCGATCTCGGGCAACGACCGCGAGGTGAGGAGCTTCGCCAGATACATGCCGATCTGGCGCGGCCGCACGATCGAGCGATTGCGACGGCCGGACAACAGGTCGCCGCGGTTCACGCCATAATGCTTCGACACGGTGCGCAAGATGTCGTCGATGCGAACGCGTCTCGGCTCCGCGCCCCGCATCAGATCGCGCACGGTCTGTTCCGCGACCTCGATAGTCACCGGCTCGTCGGTCAGCTGGAAGCTTGCGCGCAAGCGATGGATCGCGCCTTCGAGCTCGCGTCCGCTTTCGGTCAAGCGCTCGGCCAAAAAGTCGAGCACGGTCTCGGAAATATCGAGGCCCTTGGTGTCGGCGCAGGCCTCGACGGCGCGCTTGGCCAGGATCTTGTGGCGAAGCTCGTAATCCATGGTGCCGATCTCAACAACAAGACCGCCGCCCAATCTCGAGCGCATGCGCGTATCGAGCTTGTCGAGCTGGGTGGGCGCGCGATCGGCCGCGACCACCACCTGGCGGCCGCCATCGATCAGAGAATTCAGCGTGTGGCAGAATTCCTGCTGGATGGTCGGGCCTTGCAGAAACTCCATGTCGTCGATCAGCAAGATATCGATCTTGCGGAGTTTCTCCTTGAAGGCGAGCGCATCGCGCGCGCGCAAGGCTTGCACGAAGCCCGACATGAATCGCTCCGCGGTGAGGTAGAGCACCTCGGCTTCGGGATGACGCTGCTTCACGTCCCAGGAAATGGCGTGGAGCAGATGCGTCTTGCCCAAGCCCACGCTGCCGTGGACGAAAAGCGGGTTGAAACGCTGCTGCGGCCCCGAGAAGGAATTGGCGACCTCTTGAGCGGCGGCTTGTGCGAGCCGGTTCGAGGCGCCGCAGACGAAGCTGACGAAGGTCAGCTTTGGATCGAGCGGCGAACCCTCGAAGCCCCCATAGCCGGTGCGAAGCGGCATGGGGACAGGCGTAGTCTCTGCCGCGAACGAGACCGGACTCAATTTCTGGCGGACGGTCTCCTTCGGCGGCTCGGCCGCGAAGTGCGGCTGGCGAACCTTGAACTCGACCTTCTCGGCGCTCGGCCATTCGGCGCGCGCCAGATGCAGCACGAATTCGTAATAGTGCGAACGAAGCCAATTCCGGAGAAAGCGCGTCGCGACCGTAAGGTGCACGACGGAATCGTCGACGCTCTCAAGCTCGACACCCCGAAACCAACTGGCAAAGACATCCTCGCCCAATTCGGCGCGTAGCCGCGTTTTCACCCGCACCCAGGCGTCGCTGGGCGCGGTCTGCTCTTGCTGTGCCACGGTTCTTCTTTTGCTCCATTGTTCTCGTTCGCGCCGTTACGCACCGCACGCTATGCACTTGAGCAGTCAACACTGGCCGACGCGGACCCTTATTTCCGTCCCCACGGACGAGCCTCCCATCCCTAGCTTTGAAGCCAGGGGAGGCCCGCCGCCTTCCAACCCGATACAGAGCCACGATGCCTGTCGTCATCGAGCGGTCCTTCGAAACCGCCGGCGACATTGTGACAGGCGCGGTAGCCCAATTCGGCCATCGCCTTGGCAGCTGCCAGGCTCCGGCCACCCGAACGGCAAATGAAGAAGAGTTCGTCGTCCTTCTCGACACCAAGCGCCTTGAGCTCACCCGCCAAGCGCTCGATGAAGCGCGGATCCACGGCCTGATCGGGAAAGGTCTGCCACTCGACAAGGACAGGCCGCTTCCCAATCGATCCAAGATCGGGAAGCCCGACATAGGTCCATTCCGCACGCGTCCGGACATCGATCAGCTGCGACTTTGGACGCGAGACTAGGCCTTGCCATGTCGTCTCAACGTCAACATCGTCGACCGCTTTCTCGCCGTCCTGACCGCTCAAAACGACGTCCCCTCCTTCATAGCAATGCACAACTCAAGAACAGATAGTGTTCAGAACACTAAATCTGGGGGCGATCTACGTTAAGACCACCTCCAGTTATAACCCAGACGCTACCTCGCGATAGAAATTCTACTGCCCCCTAAACAAAGACAAAACTATTCTTACCCCGGACAAACCGGGTTACGAAGCGTCTATTGTCAGGAGGGGATAACCCCGTTCGATTATTGGACTATACACATGCCATTAACGCTGATCAAGCGAGCGGCAGGGGCCGAAATCTTCATTGGCCGAAGTAAAGGGAAGACTCAGAGTCACGACGCAAGCTTCTGTGCCGAAACGCTTTCTCTCGGCTTTCGAGCGTGGATGGAAGCAGAGTACCAAAGCGGGACAAACGCAGATTCGCGGACAGGAATTTTTTGTGACAGCGGATCGCGGGGTAACAACCGGAGAGGTTGTCACCGCGCCATCAAAGTCCAAGCATTTGATATTTTCGTTGAATTGACATGAAACCGACACCAGGAATGCGGCGGGTTCCGATACCCCTTGTGGCCCATCGGCAACAGGGGGGTTTTTTTTGATTCTAGCTGCGGCCCATGGCGACGATGCGCTTGGACAGGCGAGAGACCTTCCGGGAGGCGGTCTTACGATGCACGACACCCTTTTGGGCTGAACGGGCGATCACCGGCTCGGCATCTTTGAGGGCCGCGCGGGCGGCTTCCTTGTTGCCCGAGGCGATTGCCTCTTCCACTTTGCGCATCTCGGTCCGCATAGCGCTGCGGCGGGTCTTGTTCACGGCGGTCCGGCGAACGGTCTGACGTGCGGCTTTCTTCGCCGATTTGGTATTGGCCATTTGGGCTTGTCCTTGAAAAGGCTCTTTAGCCCCAAAGGGAGGCAGCGAAGCCGCGAAGAGTAACGGGATCAACGCGCTCTATACCGACCCCCAAAAAACGCGTCAACCGCGCAACACTTAAGACTGCGGCGGGTTCGCGCAATTGACATGGCCTGCCACCAATGGCCTCTTGGCGGCGCTTCGAACCAAGACAGCAGGATAGGCGTCACCAAGATGCGGGTTTTTCTCACCGGCGCCGCCGGCTTCATCGGCTATCACACGGCAATTCGGCTGCTCGAGCGGGGCGATGAGGTCATTGGGTTCGACAATCTGAACACCTATTACGACGTGTCGCTGAAGGAAGCCCGGCTCGCGCGCCTCACGCCCCGCAACGGCTTCCATTTCATCAAGGCCGACCTCGCCGACCGCACCATCGTGGAGGCAACCTTTGCCGCGGAAAAACCTGAGCGCGTGATCCATCTCGCCGCGCAAGCCGGCGTGCGCTACTCGCTCGACCACCCGCATGCCTATGTCGATGCCAACATCACCGGCTTTTTGCATGTGCTCGAAGGCTGCCGCCATCATGGCATCCAGCATCTCGTGTTCGCATCGTCGAGCTCGGTCTACGGCGCGAACCGCAAACTTCCCTTCAAGGTCAGCGACAATGTCGACCATCCGGTGAGCCTCTACGGCGCCACCAAGAAAGCAAACGAGCTGATGGCGCATACTTACGCGCATCTGTTCGGTTTGCCGGTGACGGGCCTTCGCTTCTTTACGGTGTATGGGCCTTGGGGGCGTCCCGACATGTCGCTGTACGGCTTCACCCGCAACATCTTCGAGGGGAAACCGATCCAGGTGTTCAACTACGGGCACCACGCGCGAGATTTCACCTATATCGACGATATCGTGGAAGGCGTGGTGCGCACGCTCGACACCGTCGCCACTCCGGATCCCAATTGGGATGCTCACGCGCCGGACCCCGCAACATCATCGGCTCCGTACCGCATCTACAATATCGGCAATAACAACCCGGTTCAGCTTCTCGACTATATCGCGGTGATCGAGAAGGAGGTGGGCAAGAAGGCGGTGATGGAAATGGTGGCGGCGCAACCGGGCGACGTGCCGGAGACCTACGCCGACGTCGACGCGCTGACCAAGGCCACGGGCTTTACGCCGTCGACGCCGATCGAGGAAGGGGTCAAGCGTTTCGTCGCCTGGTATCGCGACTATTATCGGGCGTGATCGGTTCGGCGTTTTCGACCAGCTCTGAAACAGCAGTCTCAAGGCGAGCAATGTCTTCAGGCCGCGACAGGCGATGATCGCCATCCTTGATCAACGAGAGCACGACATCATCGCCGGTGAGCAAGTCCATGAGCGACAGCGCGTGGCGACCACGGAACGTCCGGATCGCGCATGCCTTGCAGAATGCGAACCGGACATAGCGGATCAAAACCGTTGCCTTCGATGAGGTGGGCGCGTCCTTCCTCGATGAGATGACGCGTGATCGGATAGGGCTCGGCATAGGCGGAGGGTTGATAGTAGACGCCGTCACGCTCGATCGTCGCTCTCGCCGCTTCGGACAGGCGATCCCAGATCAAAGTCTCCGTCATGTCGTGGGCGGGAGCGATCAGCACCAGACCGGCAAGCGGAGTTTTACCGCTCTGCGCGAAATGCCGCGCGAGCAGGAGCGCGAGCCAGCCGCCCATCGAGGAGCCGATGACGATGAGTTTGGCGGCTTCGAGCAACCCCGCGGCTGCGATCGATTCTTCGAGCCAATCTCCGATGCTGGCTTCCGCCAGCGATCCGTCGGAAAGCCCGTGACCGGAATAATCGAAGCGAAGCATGGGAAGGTTGTTCAACTCAGCCCACGCGGCAAGCGCTGTCGCCTTGGTGCTCGTCATGTCCGACATGAAGCCGGAAAGCCACAGAAGGCCGATTTCCCGGCCGCCAGGGCCTCGGCGGAAAGCGATGCGGCGGCGTCTAGCGCCCTCGCCTAGTTGAAGAAATTGTGGTTCTTGGTCATGCATTTTCTAAGGAATGGCTCGAAACATCCGTCCATGGCGCCGGTAACAATATTGCAGGTCGTGCCGCGTCTCGATACCGGCGGCAGCGAATTGGCAACACTCGAAATCGCCGAGGCCCTGACACGGGCCGGAGCGAAGGCGCTGGTTGTCACTGAAGGCGGCCGCATGGCCAAGGCAATCGTGCAAGGTGGCGGCGAGGTCATCGAGATGCAAGTCGCCAGCAAGAACCCGCTGACCATCTGGAAGAACGCGAGGCGGCTTACGCGATTGATCCGAGAGCGAGGCGTCGATCTGATCCACGCCAGAAGTCGCGCGCCAGCTTGGAGCGCGCTGATCGCCGCGCGACGGACCGGGATTCCTTTCGTCACGACGTATCATGGCGCCTATGGCGAGCTCGGACCGATCAAAGCGTTCTACAACAGCGTGATGGGACGTGGCGATCTCGTCATCGCCAATTCGCGCTACACCGCGCATTTGATGGAGTCGCAACGCGGCGTTTCGCAGGACCGCATCCGCACCATCTTTCGCGGTGTCGAAGGCGCGGTGTTCGATCCTATTTCTGTGCCGCCGGGACCGGTGGCAAAGCTCCGCGAGCGCTGGAACGTTTCGCCCGACACCAAGATCGTGATGCAGGCTGCGAGGTTGACCGGCCTCAAGGGACAGCGCGACACGATCGAAGCGGCTGCGCTGCTCGACCGCGAGGGCGCGCTCGACGGGGCCGTGGTCATCTTCGCCGGAGATGCGCATGGCAAGGACGCTTACCGGGAAGAACTGCTCGAACGCATCAAGAGCCACGGCCTCGAAGACAAGATCAAGCTGGTCGGCCATTGCGCCGACATGCCGGTTGCCTTTCTCACGTCGCATGTCGCCTTGGTGCCGTCGCTTGTCGCCGAGACGTTCGGCCGAACCAGTATCGAGGCGCAAGCCATGGGATGTCCGGTGATCGTCTCCAGCCTCGGCGCGCTGCCGGAGACCATCGTGTCCGCGGAGGAGAGTCCCGAGAGATTCACGGGCTGGCTGGTGCCGCCGGCGAACCCAGCGGCGCTTGCGGATCGCATCAGAATCGCGCTCGCGCTTTCAGCAGAGGATCGCTCGGAAATCGGCATGCGTGCGCGAGCGCATGTGGCGGCGAGTTTCGCGCTATCGCAAATGCAGCAAAAGACGCTCGCGGTTTATGACGAGCTGCTTGGTACAGACCTGACAAGCAAGTTCCTCAACCCGCCATCGTTGCTGGCGGGATCCGCACCCTAGAGCGATTTTGGACGCATGATCTCGTCCGAAAAGTCTGCAACTTTTCGGGATCATGCTCTAATTCGTCGGCCAGCAGACTTCCGTTCCCGAGGTGCAGACGGCGGGCGAGACGACGCCCTTCCAGCAAATCGTGTAGACCTGATCGGTGACCTCATCGGGGGTGAGGAACAGATTTGCCGATACCGCACTTCGCCAATAAGGCCTCGGGTCCGGCTTCCAGGCCTTGGCTTCGACCGACGTCAGGTGATTTTCCGTCTCTATTTTTTCAATCTCGGTCTTTATGGCGCTGCGCGAGCTCTCCACCGCCACGCGCTTATTGATGCCGTCGCCGGTGCCGGAAATCGTCAGACACTTCTTGCCCCCGGCGGCGGCAGGTTCAATGGCAAAACCCACCGCCCCCAGCAGAATCGCAAGTGATATCAGTCGCCGCATCGTGACCCCCACCAAGTTCCTTTCCCGGCACAGAATGCCCCTCCACGACGAAGCCGAAAAGGGGTGTCATTGACCTTATTGACTTGAGGCTCGTTGCGCTTGCCCTGCCGGATCGCTTGACTTGTCAGCCCTATTTCCCTTCCTGTAGAAGGCAGTTTGGATTTTGCGTCATTTGGGCGCGTTTCACGTTTGGCCCTGGGCAAGCCAGGTGAACGCAAAAGAGGAGAGTTACTCATCGCAAGACGGCCGACGAATCTAACCCCTAATCGGGATGGGCCCCGTATTAACGAGGGCATCGATAATCAAACAATTCAGCTGATTGACGCCACGGGCAATAATGTCGGGGTGGTTCCGACCCCTGAGGCGCTCGCGCGCGCGGTGGAAGCGGGGCTAGACCTCGTCGAGATCGCGCCCAATTCCGAGCCGCCAGTCTGCAAAATTCTCGACTACGGCAAATACAAATATCAGGCGCAGAAAAAGGCCGCCGAGGCGCGCAAGAAGCAGCGCACCGTCGAGATCAAAGAGATCAAGATGCGGCCGAACATCGACATCCACGACTACCAGGTGAAGATGCGCTCGATCGTCGGCTTCTTCGAAGAGGGCGACAAGGTGAAGGTGACCTTGCGCTTCCGGGGCCGCGAGATGGCGCATATGGAACTCGGCACCAAACTGCTCGATCGCGTGAAGCAGGACACGGCGACCATCGCCAAGGTGGAGTCGGAGCCCCGGCTTGAAGGCCGCCAGATGGTGATGGTGCTGTCGCCGCGCTAGGCGATCTGACGCTTGTCCGAGAGTTCGTCACCAGGGACCGCGACAGCCACCGGCTTGCCGAACAGGAATCCCTGGCCGGTCTCGCAACCCAAGTTGCTTCAGCCGGTCGAGCACTTCGCGTGTCTCGATTCCTTCGGCCGTCGTCTGCAAGCCAAAAGAGTGACCAAGGCCGACGATGGCCTCGACAATCTTGGCTTCGTCGGGGTTCTCCAGCATGTTGGTGATAAAGGAGCGGTCGATCTTGAGCGTGTCGAATTGCAGCTCCCGCAAATGATGTAAGCCCGCGTAGCCGGTGCCGAAATCGTCCAGCGCGATCCGGATGCCGAGATTGTGCAGCGATTCCAACATCACCTTGGCCTCGTCCAGTCTCTGCACAACCGCTGTCTCGGTGATTTCGATTTCGAGTCGCTGAGGCGGAAAACCAGCCTCGGTCAGGATGCTCATGATCCTCGCGGCGAGCATCGGGTCACCGAACTGACGGGGCGAGACGTTCAGCGACAGAAACGTCTGTGGGGAGCGATCCTTGGCGTCCCGCACCGCGCGCGCCAGGAGGTGATAGGTGAGTTCGCCGATGTTGCCGGTATCCTCGGCGATGGGGATGAACAGCTCTGGCAGCAAAAGGCCCCTCGTGGGATGCTGCCAGCGGGCGAGAATTTCATATCCGACAGTCTTCTGGGTCGAGAGATCGACGAGTGGCTGGTAATAGGGGACGATCTCGCCGCGCGTGATCGCGCCTTTGATTTCGCGTTCAAGCTGCACGCGCTGCTGCAGGACATCGTCCATATCGCGATCGAAGAAGCGGTAGAGTCCACGGCCAGAGGTCTTGGCGCGATACATCGCCATATCGGCCTGGCGGAGGAGGGTCTCGACCGGACCGCCCTCGCGTTGCGCAAGCTCGCTCTGCCTTTCGTCGTCGGGATCGTAGACGGTGATGCCGATGCTCACGCCGATTTCGAGCGATAGCGCCGCCAAGGCTATTGGTCTTCGGCAGGTCGTTGATGATGCGCCGAGCCAGTCTTTCCGCTGTGTCGTCATTCCGCTCGATAGCGCAGCAGAATGCCGAACTCGTCGCCGCCCAGTCGCGCAACGATCCCCTCGCCATCGACGAGCTTGGTCAGACGATCCGCAACGACGCGGAGGACCTCGTCGCCCAGCCGGTGACCGTAGAGATCGTTGATCGGCTTAAATTGATCGAGATCGACGACGAACAGACGCGCAGCAATCGTCTTTGGGCAGGTTGCGAAAGCGGCCGCGAGCCTCTTCGAGGAACAGGCGTCGGTTGGCAAGACCGGTCAAGACGTCATAGCGCGCAAGCCGGTTGGCTTCCTCCTCGGCAACTCGTCTCCGGTCGATTTCGCCGCTCAGATCTCCGAGGCGACGCCAAGAATAGACGATGGCGGCGAGGCCCAAGGCGAAGAGAAGGGCGACCAGCTCATCGACCTGCCATTCTTCGTGCGTGCGGGTCCAGTCATAGGCGAGATCGAAGGCGTCGAGGGCGAGGAGGACGAGGTAGGCGGGGATCGTCACCAAGCCGATGACGATGAGGTCGCGCTCCGCCCGGGTCCGGGCATGAAACCAGCCCACTATCCGTTCAAGAGCGCTGCCCGGGTGGTTTTGACGCATGCCCCGAGTCTAGTGCCTAAATCGGAGGCAACCATTAAGCTATTCGGTAAAGGCTTAGTTTCCGGGCCCGTCGGCCTTGTCATTGCTGCGCAAAGTACCTTATAAGGCTCGCTCTATGGAGCCGCCCGGCAGGGCATGCCGTGGCGGCTTACATGCTTTCAACCACCAAGAGTAAGCCGCCGTTGCCGGGCAACCGGAAGCGAGCCGCCATTGAAGGAAGCCAAATGCCCAAGATGAAGACCAAAAGCGGTGCCAAGAAGCGCTTCAAGGTCACCGCGACCGGCAAGGTGAAATGCCAGGCCTCGCGGAAGCGTCACGGCATGATTCAGCGCCCGACCAAGTTCATTCGGAACGCGCGCGGAACCATGGTCCTTTCGGACGAAGACGCAAAGATCGTGAAGAAGAATTTCCTGCCCTACGGCCGCTAGGCCATAGAGCCGTTTCTTAGAGGAGCACCGACATGTCCCGTGTGAAACGCGGCGTTACCGCCCATGCCAGACACCGCAAGGTGTTGAAGAAGGCGAAGGGCTATTATGGCCGCCGCAAGAATACCATCCGTACCGCCAAGCAGGCCGTCGATAAGGCAGGGCAATATGCCTATCGCGATCGGCGGGTGAAGAAGCGCACGTTCCGCGCGTTGTGGATCCAGCGTATCAATGCTGCCGTGCGCGAGCATGGCCTCACCTATGGCCGCTTCATCGATGGGCTGAACAAGGCCGGCATCGAGATCGACCGCAAAGTGCTGGCTGATATCGCGGTTCACGAGCCGCAAGCGTTCCAGAGTCTGGTCAAGGCCGCTTCCGCCGCGGCCAGTGCTTGACGCTTCCGCCATCGGCGGCAGGGGCCCTTGCCATGGCTCAGCCCGAGCTCGATAGACTGAAAGCCGAGCTGATCGAGGCCATCGCGGCCGCGCGCGATCTCGCTGCGCTGGAAGAGGTGCGGGTCAAGGCGCTCGGCAAGAAGGGCCGCGTCTCCGAGCTGATGCAGAGACTCGGCGGCATGCCGCCCGAGGAACGCAAGAGTTTCGGCCAGGCGGTCAACGAACTGAAGACCAGCGTTTCCGAAGCGCTCGATGCGAGGCATCAAGTGCTCGCAGGCGCAGCGCTTGCCGAGAAGCTCGCATCCGAGCGCGCCGATGTAACGCTGCCGGTGCGCGAAGGCCCGCTCGCCGAGGGACGCATTCACCCGGTGAGCCAGGTCACCGACGAGATCACCGAGATCTTCGCCGATATGGGGTTCTCGATTGCCGAAGGTCCGGACATCGAGACCGACTTCAACAATTTCACCGCACTCAATATTCCGCCGGAGCACCCTGCGCGGCAGGATCACGACACGTTCTATCTTCCGGAAGCCGCCGACGGCAGCCGCGCGGTGTTACGCACGCATACGAGCCCGGTGCAGATCAGGACCATGCTCGCGAACAAGCCGCCTTTGCGCATCATCGCGCCGGGCGCGTCTATCGCTGCGATTCAGATCAGACGCACACGCCGATGTTCCATCAGGTCGAGGGTTTGGTAATCGACGAGGAGACGCATCTCGGACATCTGAAATGGGTGCTCGAGGAATTCGCCAAAGCCTTCTTCGAAGTGCCGAAGGTGAAGATGCGTTTCCGCGCCAGCTATTTCCCCTTCACCGAGCCTTCGATGGAAGTCGATATCGGCTACGCCAAAGTCGGCGACGAGATCAGGATCGGCGAAGGCGATCAGTGGCTGGAGATTCTCGGCTGCGGCATGGTGCATCCGAATGTGCTGAGGAATGTCGGCATCGACCCCAAGCGCTATCAGGGCTTCGCCTTCGGCCTCGGCATCGACCGCATCGCCATGCTGAAATACGGCATGCCGGACTTACGCGCCTTCTTCTCGGCCGATCTCCGCTGGCTCAAGCATTACGGGTTCCGTCCCCTCGCCGTGCCGACGCTTGCCGGCGGGTTGGGTGCGCCATGAAGTTCACGCTCGCCTGGCTGAAAGAGCATCTCGACACGAAAGGATCCGTGGAGGAGATCGCGGATCGGCTGACGCGGATCGGGCTCGAGGTCGAGGAAGTGTTCGACCCGGCGACCAAGCTTGCGCCGTTCAAAGTGGCGAAGGTGCTGAAAGCGGAGAAGCACCCCAACGCGGACAAGTTGCAAGTGTTGGAAGTCGATACCGGCACCGAGCATCTGCAAGTGGTGTGCGGCGCTCCAAACGCGCATGCAGGCATGAAGGGCGTGTTCGCGGCCGTCGGCGCCTATGTGCCCGGCATCGATTTCACCCTGACCAAGGCCAAGATCAGAGGCGTCGAATCGAGCGGCATGATGCTGTCGGAGCGCGAGCTCGAACTTTCCGACGAGCATTCCGGGATCATCGAGCTGCCGGCCGACACCAAAATTGGAAGTCCGGCGGCGAAGGCGCTCGGGCTCGACGATGCGGTGATCGAGGTCGCGGTCACGCCAAATCGCCCGGATTGTCTCGGGGTTCGCGGCATCGCCCGCGATCTCGCGGCGTCGGGTCTCGGCAAGCTGAAAGCCGACACGATCAAGCCGGTCAAGGCGACAGCGCCCAATCCTGTTCCGATCAAGCTCGAATTCGATAAAGAGACCGCGGATGCCTGCCCGATCTTCGCCGGCGTGCTCATCAAAGGCTTGAAGAACGGACCTTCGCCCGACTGGCTGCAACGAAGGCTGAAAGCCATCGGACTTCGGCCGATCAACGCGCTGGTCGATATCACCAATTACATTTCCTACGACCGCGGGCGTCCGCTTCACGTCTATGATGCCGACAAGCTCAAAGGCGCGATCCGCGCGCGACTCGGCAAGAAGGGCGAGAGCTTCAAGGCGCTCGACGGCAAGAGCTACGACGTCGATGGCGAAATGTGCGTGATCGCCGACGATGCACGCGTGCTTGGGCTCGGCGGCGTGATCGGCGGCGAGGAGACCGGCTGCACGGACGCGACCACCAATGTCTTCATCGAGTCTGCGTATTTCGACCCGAAACGCACGGCGCAAACCGGACGCAAGCTGAATATCCAGTCCGACGCGCGCTTCCGTTTCGAGCGCGGTGTCGATCCTGACTTTGTGGTGCCGGGGTTACAGCTTGCGACGCGCCTGGTGGTCGATCTTTGCGGCGGAAGCCCGAGCAAGATGACGATCGCCGGCAAGGCGCCGAAGCCGAACGCTCCGTTCAAATTCGATCTCGGTCACGTCAAACGCTTGAGCGGGCTCGACCTGCCGGCGGCCAAGACAAAAGCGATGCTCACCGCGCTTGGCATCAAGCTCAGCGGCAGCGGCGCCACGCTGAAGGCGAGCCCGCCCTCCTGGCGTCCCGATATTTCGCAAAGCGTCGATCTCGTCGAAGAGGTGGTGCGCCTGGTCGGAGTCGACAGCATTCCGGCGACGCCGATGCCGAGAGCGCGTCGGGCGTGGCGCGCCCGGTGTTGACGGAAGCACAGAAGCGGCAGCGCATAACCCGCCGCACGCTTGCCGCGCGCGGGCTGGTCGAGGCCGTGACCTGGTCGTTCATTCCGCCTTCCGAAGCCAAATTGTTCGGCGGCGGCGCGGCCGAACTCACGCTGGATAACCCGATCTCGAGCGAACTTGCGGTGATGCGCCCCTCGCTCTTGCCGGGCCTGATCACTGCGGTGCAGCGGAACCGCGATCGCGGCTTCACCGACGGCGCCCTGTTTGAGCTCGGTCAGGCCTATCGTGGGCCTGAGCCGCAAGACCAGTACATTGCCGCGACCGGCGTGCGGTTCGGGCGATCGGCGCTTGAAGGCGAAGGCCGCGACTGGTCCGGCAATGCGCCGGAGGCCAATGTCTTCCTTGCCAAGGCAGATGCCGTCGCCGCGCTCACTTCGCTTGGGCTCGACCAGGCAAGCCTCATGATCGCGGCCGAGGCGCCGTCCTGGTTTCATCCGGGACGATCCGGCGCGCTAAAGCTCGGTCCCAAGGTAACGCTCGGCGTGTTCGGCGAGCTGCATCCGGAACTGCTGACGGCGCTCGGCTTAGATGCGCCGATCGCTGCGTTCGAGCTTTACCTCGATGCCGTGCCGTCGCGGCGGAAGAGCCTGACCAAGCCCGCGCTCGATGCGTCTGATCTGCAAGCGGTCAAACGCGATTTCGCGTTTCTGCTCAATCGCGACGTTCCGGCAAGCGAGGTGATCCGGGCGGCTTCAGGCGTGGACCGCGCGCTCATCACCGATGTCAGCGTGTTCGACGTCTTCACCGGTCAAGGCGTGCCGGAGGGTAAGAAGTCTCTCGCCATCGAAGTGACGCTGCAGCCGCGCGACAAGACGCTGACGGACGCCGAGATCGAGGCGGTTGCTGCGAAGATCGTTGCCGCGGTGATCAAGGCGACTGGCGGCGAGCTTCGCGGCTAGACCGCGTCACACTGTTTCCACGTGCGCCTCAGCCGCATCATCAAAACCGAGATTGTGGTCGCGGGCGAAATGGATCATGGCGCGCTCGGTGAGCGCGGTGATGGTGAGAAGCGGGTTCACCCCAATCGAGCGCGGGATCACCGAGCCGTCGCAGACATAAAGCCCCGGATGCACGCTGTCGCCTTTCGAGAAGACCTGGCATTTGTGATTGACCACCCCCAAGCTCGCGTCCTCGCCCATGCCGCAGCCGCCGAGCGGATGCGCGGTGGCGGGCTTGGTCCCGCTGGCGGTCGCGGCTAGCGGACTTTTGATGTAGCGGGCGCCGACGGTTCCGGCGGCCTTGGTCAACGCTTCGTCGACCCTCGCATAGACGCCCTGCTCGGCAACGTTCGGCCAATCGATCTTGGCGACCCCCTTGTCGAGACGGATGCGGCCCTTGGCTTCGTCATGCGAGACGACGAAGAAAGTGTGCAGATGCGCGAGCGGACCCTGATAGACGCCCTTGATCAGGCTCTGCGCCGCGCCGAGCAGCCTGCCTCCGGAAATAAAGAAGACCGGAAGCAACGGCGCCAGAGCGGAAGGAAGCACGCCCTCTTGGATGGTCAGGCCGTGCTCGAAGTCGTCTTGGTCCGGAAGCTCGATTTGGCCTGTGACGCAAGCGCCGACAGCATCGCCATCGAATTTCGACGGATGGCCGACGCCGATCGCATTTACTTTGGTCTCCTTACCGAGCGCGAAGGCAATGATGTCGCCGTTGGCGGAGAACCCCTCGCCCAGCCGGTCGGATAGCTTTAATCCCTGCTCACGAGACCGCAGCAGAATTTCCGTCGAGCCGAGCGTGCCGGCAGCAAGCACGATTGTCTTGGCCTCGACGGTCTTCGGCGCAGCGTCTGGATCCACTGTCGGCCGAAAGCTGACGCGCCAACCACTACCTTCTTTCGCGACGTGGCTCACCGTGAGCTCGGTGAACATCTCGGCGCCATGATGATGCGCATCGGGGAGGTAGGTCATGGAAATGGTGTTCTTGGCGCCGACATTGCAGCCAGAGCAGCAATCGCCGCAGAGCGTGCAGGCTTCCTGCGCAACGCCCGCCGGATTGACGGTCGCCTCGAAGCTCACCGCAACCGGCGCAACCACCGGCGGCGTGCCGAAACACGCGCTCGCCGCTTCGAGCGCGCGGTATTTGGTGAGAGACGACGCCTTACCGTGACGCGCTGGCCGGAGCATTGCTGCGGCGCGTGCGTAACCGAGATCGAGAAGACCGTCACGCATGGCTTTGGGCCATGCCGGATCGGCGAATACGCGCGCCTCGGGCTTCAGCGCAACACCGGCATTGATCAGCGAGCCACCGCCAAGCCCGCAGCCGACCAGAACATGAATGTCGGCGCCGAGCCGAAAGTCATACAGGCCGGTGCGGGAACCGGAGCGCATCTTGCCGCCATTGATCTGAAGCTCGCGGCGAAGCTCGGGCAAGCGGCTTGGAAACTCACCGGTCACGACTTCGCGCCCGCGCTCAATGACGCAGACACGCTGTCCGGCCCGCGCGAGACGCGACGCGGCAACGCCACCGCCATAGCCCGAACCGATGACGACGACGTCATAGGCGGGCTTCATTAAGCCTATTGGCGAGGAAAGTCGTTGCATCTCGGTGTGCTTCCTTAACCCAGGAACGGCGCTGTGCCCAAGCTAAACGGTCGAAGTTTAACGCTCAATGTCAGCATTCCTTAGGTTTGCCCCGTGAGACTGGAGGCCGGACTGGAGGCGCAAATGGCGATTACTCTTACAGTGCTGACGACCACCGGCGTCAACGCGACGGGTTATATGAATCATGCCAAGCACGCACATCTTGTCCCGCATGGCTCGTCGAGCTTCGACCTGGTCGATTCCACGCATAATATCGTGTTTGACGCATCTGGTTCGGGCTTCAGATATTTCCATGGCTTCCCCGTCGCCGGTACTCTCACCAGTTTCGATGTCGAGCAGAACAACGTCTCCACGCTCCACGTGACACTGGCGCCTGGGTTCAAGGCCGCTTCGCTCGGCTCTGGCTTTGCCAACTATTTCACCAACGGTCGTTACATTTTCAACGGCAATGACGGCAACGACACCTTCAAGTCCGGCCATGGCGCAGACCGGCTGATGGGAGGCAACGGCAACGACAATCTCGATGGGAATATTGGCAACGATCGCGTCATCGGCGGCGACGGCGACGATACTCTGAATGGCGGTCGCGGCAACGATAGCGTGATTGGCGGTCTTGGCACCGACTCGCTGTCGGGCGGCAAGCAGACGGACAAATTCGTGTTCAACGACATCGCGGAGAGTGTGGTCGGCGCGGGCCGTGACGTGATCATCAATTTCCATCGCTATCAGCATGATCGCATCCTACTCTCTGGAATCGATGCCGACAGCGTGACCGACGGCGACCAGGCCTTCACTATATCAACGGCGCAGCCTTCAGCTCCGTCGCCGGTCGAGCTTCGCTTCGAAAACGGTGTCCTCGAGGGCGACGTCGATGGCGACGGAGGCGCCGATTTCCAGATCGAGTTGACCGCCGTGACAGCGCTCGGGACTCGTTGACCTCGTCCTCTAGCACCTGAACAATGGCCCTCTCGTTCGAGGCGCCCTGCATCAATTCCCTTCACACTCCCGCGAGAGGCCATGGGCAGACGCCGCCCATTTGCCTAATTTGAAGCCTCATAAATTTCGGAGAGCTTCACGATGCCAAGATGGATGGCGGTGCTCGCGGCAGCACTGATGATCGCATTGTTACCGCGCGCCGGCGAGATGAGCGAGGCGGCAGATGCCCCCAAGACCGCGATCTTTGCCGGCGGCTGTTTCTGGTGCATGGAGGCCGCCTTCGACGAGGTGCCGGGCGTGACCGAGACCGTCTCAGGCTATGCTGGCGGCACCAAACCCAATCCCACTTACGGCGATCACGAAGGCTATCAAGAGGCGGTGCGCGTCACCTACGACCCCGCCAAAGTGAGCTACGAAAAATTGCTGGATCAGTATTGGCACAATATCGATCCGTTCGATGCCGAAGGACAGTTCTGCGACAAGGGCAATGCCTATCGCAGCGTGATCTTCACCGGAGACGATGAGGAGGCGAAGCTCGCCGACACAGAGAAGAAGGAGATAGAGGCTCGCTTCAAGAAGGATGTGGCGACGGAGATCAAACCGGCCACGACTTTCACCCCGGCGGAGGGCTACCACCAGAATTATCACAACACCAATAAGGTGAGTTACAAGTTCTACAAATGGAATTGCGGGCGAGCCCAGCGTCTCGAAGAGATTTGGGGACCGCCGCCGGCGTAATCCGAAATGATCCGGCTCAGCTGCATCCAAAGCGCATTGGCCTCCGTATCTCGTGGCAGAAGCGAGAGTAGAGGGCCATGAGCGAGCAGCAGGAGATCATCTACCGGCACAGCCTCCCCATTCGCGTGACGCATTGGGTCAATGCGCTCGTGCTGCTGGTGCTGATCATGAGCGGCTTGCAGATCTTCAACGCCCACCCTGCGCTCAATTTCGGCTCGAAAACCGATTTCGAGCATCCGGTCATCGCCATGGAGCCTGAGCAGCAAGGCGACAAAGTCGTCGGCGTCACCACCCTGTTCGGCTGGCAGATCGACACGACCGGCGTGTTCGGGCTCGCGGGCTCGGAGGACGAAGGCTACGATGTGCGTGGTTTTCCGTGGACCGTGACGCTGCCCGGCCACCGCGATCTGGCGATGGGGCGCCGCTGGCATTTCTTCTTCGCCTGGGCCTTCGTCATCAACGGGCTGATCTATCTGATCTACAGTTTCGCGAGCGGGCATCTCCGACGCGATCTCGCGCCCACGGGACGTGAGATCAAGCATATCGGCGCGTCGATCTCCGAGCATGCGCGCTTCAGATTTCCCAAGGGCGAGGAGGCAAAGCGCTACAACGTCCTACAGAAACTGACCTATCTCTTCGTCGCGCTCGTGCTGTTGCCGCTGATGCTTCTCTCCGGGCTCGCGATGTCGCCGGGCATGGATGCGGGCTACCCCATTTTGCTCGACATGTTCGGCGGACGTCAGTCGGCGCGCACCATTCACTTTCTCGCGGCGAGCGGCATCGTCCTTTTCGTCGCCGTGCATCTCTTCATGGTGCTGGTTTCGGGCGTCTGGAACAATCTCCGCTCGATGATCACGGGCAAATATGTCGTCGAGCCAGCGGAGGAGCCGAAATGAGCAATTCTCTCGACCGCCGCAACTTCCTCCGCCGCGCCGCTTCTATAGCAGGAACGCTTGGACTTGGCGGCTGCGATGGTCTCTCCGATCAGCCTTGGGTGCGGCGCGTGCTCGACAGCGCCGAAGGACTGACCCGCGTCACGCAGCGGGTGCTGATCCCGCCGCTCGCGCTTGCCCGCGAATATGACGAGGCTGAGATTTCAACGGAGTTCAAGGCCAACGGCTCCACGAATCCGGATGACGAGGCCTACAAGGCACACGCCGCCAATGGCTTTGCCGATTGGAAGCTCGCCGTCTCGGGTCTGGTGGAAAGGCCACTGGAATTGTCGCTGGCAGAGTTGCGGGCAATGCCCTCGCGCACACAGATCACGCGACACGATTGCGTCGAGGGGTGGAGCTGCATCGGCAAATGGACGGGCGTGAAGCTGAAAGCGCTGCTTGACCAGGCAGGGCTCAAGCCGAATGCACGCTATATCGTGTTCTATTGCGCCGACGATCTCGGACAAACCGGCGCCGAGGACGGAAAATATTACGAGTCGGTCGGGCTCGAAGATGCCTTTCACCCGCAGACTATTCTTGCCTATGAGATGAACGAAAACGTGCTGCCGATCGAACATGGCGCGCCGCTCCGGCTCCGCGTCGAGCGGCAACTCGGCTACAAGATGGCGAAATATGTGATGCGGATCGAGGCGGTCGACGACATCGGCGGCATTCGCGGCGGAAGAGGCGGCTTCTGGGAAGACCTCGGCTATGAGTGGTACGCCGGCATCTGAGTGGCGATGAGCCCCTCAAACAAAAAGGACCCGCCCCTCAAGAGGCGGGTCCTTTCGTAATTTCTGTCGCGACGATTAGTGCTTGCTGGCGCGATAAGTGGCCTTGCAATGCTTGCGGTAGGCTTTGCGAGCCTTCCGGTCATCCGGGTAGTGCGCCTTGGCGGCCTTCGCGCATCCGCTCTTGCCGGCGAAAGCCGGAGTGGGTTGAACCATGGCGGCGCCCCCTAAGAGCAAACCCGCAGCAGCAACAGTCAAAAGCAACTTCTTCAGCATTGAGGTACTCCGTCACGTTTCACCGAATAGACTACGTGACGTCATAAGCATGAAATGCGATTTCGCTGCAATCTGTTATGTTCCTGAAACCGTTCTATTTCCTAAACGTTATTGCCAATCAGTTGATCCAACGTCTTTTTAGTTCATTTCAAAGCTATTCCGGTGAGTTCATTAATACTAACCTACAAAACAAAAGGACCCGCGCGAGCAGCGCGGGTCCTGAAAATCGCAGAAGAGACAGCAGAAGGAGCTTAGGAAGCCTTCTGAGCCTTCTTGTGGGCCTTCCACTCGGCCTTGCACCACTTGCGGTACTCATGGCGCGCTTTGTGGTCGCCTGTGTACTTGGCCTTCGCGGCCTTATAGCAGCCGCTGGCGGCATCGGCCGACGTGGCCAGGGGAAGAGAGGCACCGGCCAGCAAACCGGCGACGGCAGAGGCCAAAATCACTTGCTTAAACATTAGCATTCTCCGTTTGACTACGGTTGGGGAGCCCCGTTTGCAATTATATAACGGCTCCCATGAGTTACCCGTTCCCTGCTCGGCAACGCCAAAGGAACCGGTCCGGGGGTTCGTCTGGATCGGGCAGGCGGCTTTTTCAAGGCAAAAATGAGCCCTCGTTGCCGCAGGTCCTAGGCTTTCCTTCCCTGCTTGACCGCGAAGCCCCCCCTCCCGTACCTAGCGGCAATGAATGAATCCGAGGCCGCGACGCCGCTTTCCCGCATCCGCAACTTCTCCATCATCGCCCATATCGACCACGGCAAGTCGACCTTGGCCGACCGGCTGATCCAGCTTTGCGGCGGGTTGTCGGACCGGGAGATGAAGGAGCAGGTGCTCGACTCGATGGATATCGAGCGGGAGCGCGGCATTACCATCAAGGCGCAGACCGTTAGGCTCGATTATCGGGCCAAGGACGGCACGCTTTACGAGCTCAATCTGATCGACACGCCGGGTCATGTGGATTTCGCCTATGAGGTGAACCGGAGCCTCGCGGCTTGCGAAGGCTCGCTCCTCGTGGTCGACGCGACGCAGGGCGTGGAAGCGCAGACGCTCGCCAATGTCTATCAGGCGCTCGAGAATAATCACGAGGTCGTGCCGGTCCTGAACAAGATCGATCTGCCCGCGTCGGAACCCGAGCGTGTCCGGCAGCAGATCGAGGACGTGATCGGGCTCGATGCGCATAACGCGCTGGAGATCTCCGCCAAGACCGGCAAGGGTGTGGAGGACGTGCTCGAAGCCATCGTGCATCGCCTGCCGCCGCCGAGAGGCGACGCCAAGGCTCCGCTAAAGGCGCTCCTCGTCGATAGCTGGTACGACGCCTATCTCGGCGTGGTCGTGCTTGTCCGCATCTTCGACGGCACACTCACCAAGGGACAACGCATCAAGCTGATGTTGACGGGCGGCGCCTATCAGGTCGATCGCGTCGGCATCTTCCGCCCGAAGCAGGAAATGCGGGGCTCGCTCGGGCCAGGCGAGATCGGCTTCTTCACCGCCTCGATCCGGCAGGTCGCGGATACGCGCGTCGGCGACACCATCACCGACGAGAAGAAGCCGGCGGAGGCGCCGCTCGCAGGCTTCAAGCCGGCACAGCCGGTGGTGTTCTGCGGATTGTTTCCGGTCGATGCATCCGAGTTCGAGGATTTACGCGAGGCTGTCGGCAAGCTCCGCCTCAACGATGCGAGCTTCTCCTACGAGATGGAGACGTCGGCCGCGCTCGGTTTCGGCTTCCGCTGCGGCTTTCTCGGGCTCTTGCATCTCGAGATCATTCGCGAGCGGTTGGAGCGCGAGTTCGATATCGACCTGATCGCCACGGCGCCCTCGGTCATCTATCAGGTCTATTTGACCGACGGCACGATGAAGGAGCTGCACAATCCGGCGGATATGCCCGAGCCGCAGAAGATCGCCAAGATCGAGGAGCCCTGGATCGAGGCCACCATCCTCGTTCCTGACGAGTATCTCGGCGCGGTGCTGAAACTTTGCGAGGACCGGCGCGGACGGCAGAAGGACCTCACCTATGCCGGCAGCCGCGCCATGCTGGTTTATGAATTGCCGCTCAACGAAGTGGTGTTCGATTTCTACGACAGGCTCAAATCCATCTCACGCGGCTATGCCAGCTTCGACTATCACATCATCGGCTATGAGGAGGGCGACCTCGTCAAAATGTCGGTGCTGGTCAATGACGAGCCGGTCGATGCGCTCTCGATCATCGTATTTCGCGGCCGGGCGGAAACTCGCGGCCGCGCCATGGTGGAGAAGCTGAAGGATCTGATCCCGCGGCATTTGTTCAAAATTCCAATTCAGGCCGCGATCGGCGGCAAGGTGATCGCGCGCGAGACCATCAGCGCGATGCGGAAAGACGTGACCGCGAAATGCTATGGCGGCGACATCACGCGGAAACGCAAGCTGTTGGAGAAGCAGAAAGCCGGCAAGAAGAAAATGCGGAGCTTTGGCCGCGTCGACATCCCGCAGGAAGCCTTCATCGCCGCGCTGAAAATGGAAGGGAATTGATTAAGCACGCTTAGCGACGAACTTGGGATGGACGGGACCAAGATGCGGTGCTGCGGTATAGTCATTTCCTATGTGCAAGGGCTAACCGAAAAGGGGACCCCCATGCGTCACGCCCTTCTCATCATTTCCGCCATCGCGCTGAGCACGCTGCTCGTTGCAGCAAAGGCTGTCTCTTCCTCTTCTCTCGAAGGCTATTGGAAGGGCTCCGGCACCATCAGCGCCAAGAGCGGGACGGACAAGGTGCAGTGCCGCGTGAGAGTCAAAAAAAGCGGCGGGGCGACGTACTCGTTCTCGGCCACCTGCGCCACAGAGTCCGGACGCTACGAGCTTTCTGGACAGGTGAGGAGCACGGGCGGCGGCCGCTACACGGGCACCGTGCAGGCGGGCAATGCCAAGGGAGGCGGGAGAGTTCAGCTGAGCCAGAGCGGCAGGCGCCTTGCTGTGACCGCCTCGGGCTCAGGGGGTTCGGCGAGACTGAGCTTATCGAAATAGGCTCAAGCCGCGCCCGCGCGTTGGCGGCTAGCTTGTGAAAAACCTCGACAGTTGCCGGTTTGCGATAGACGGATTCGCATAGTTGCGGCATCCTTTTCGCTGCTCTTTAGATTCGGGGATCATACAAAGGGGGCTTGCCATGCACCGCCCGGCATTTTTGCTTTCGATTTTTTCCGCAGCCGCATTCGGCGCGTTTGTGACAGCTGCGTCAGCCGCACCGCCTTCGATCGAGGGATCGTGGAGCGGCAAGGGAGTGATCTCCCACGGCGGCGCATCCGATCAGGTGCATTGCCGCGTGCGCTACACCAAGGCCGGAGGCTCGGCCTATACCTACAACTCGACCTGCGCCACCGATACCGGCCGTTACGAACTTTTGGGGCGGATCAAGAGCTCGGGCGGCAATCGCTATACCGGCACCGTCAGCAGTCCAGACTATAAAGGCAGCGGCAACGTGTTGCTGTTCCAGAAGGGCAATCATCTGTCGATCACCGTGACCAACAACAAGGGCTCGGCGCGCATTACCCTGACCAAGAACTAGATCCGAGCCGGATCACATCGCACTGTCAGGCATTGCGAGATTGAAATGGCCGGATGTTTCGTCCGGCCATTTTGTTTTCCAATGCCTGAAGCTGATCAGCTCTCCCGAATGCGCCAAGCGAGGTAGGTCAGCGCCACGCCCTCGCAAAGCAGCTGAATGCCGAGCAGTAAGCCCGAGCGCCCATTCCGACACGCTGGAAATATTGGCGAAGAGATAGAGCGCAAGCAGAAGGCCGACGACGCCGCTGCCGAACACCCATCCCCAATTCGGCAATGGCCTGATGGTGAGCCCGAAGATCACCTTCGAGATGCCCTCCACCATGAAATAGACGAGCAGCAGCACGGTGAAGAGAAGGAGCCCGCCTTCAGGCCGGCTCAGCAGCAGCCAGCCGACGACGATCGAAAGCACGACCGAAACCAGCTGCAGCCAGAAATGCGGCACGTGGCGAGCGCCGATCAAGCCGATGCCTTGAACCACGCCGCTGATGATCAAGATCCAGCCGAGCAGCACCATCATCGCGACCGAGGCGAGCATCGGATAGATGAGCGCGAGCACGCCGGCGGCGGCCATCAGGATTCCTTGCAAGAGGTACCAAAGCGAATAACGCTTCACGGTCTCGCGCATCGCGTCGCGCATGGCGGCCGCGGCGGCTTCGAGTGACATGGCCATTTCTCGATCCTCCCTTATCGAATCGGGCTAGAACTATGCGCGCGCGGGCGACCCCACTCAATCGGCGGGGGCGAACCATCCCCTAGATTAAGGTTCAAGCCGGATTGAATCGCGATCTCGCGCTAGGTTGTTCTGAAGATCATGGCCAAAGATCATTACCGCAGCGCGATCAGAAAGGCCGCGATCAGGCTCTTGCCCTTCCTCGCGCTTTGCTACGCGGTGAATTTTCTCGACCGGGTCAATGTCGGCTTCGCCGCGCTGACGATGAACAAGGACCTCGGGTTCAGTCCCGAAACCTATGGGTTTGGCGCCGGGATCTTCTTCGCCGGCTATCTCCTGTTCGAGGTCCCGAGCAATCTCGCGCTGCAATATTTCGGCGCCCGCATCTGGATCGCGCGGATCATGATCTCCTGGGGCCTTGTCGCCATGGCGATGAGCCTGGTCAGCGGGCCGTCCAGCTTCCATGCGATGCGGTTTCTGCTCGGCGTGGCGGAGGCGGGTTTCTTTCCCGGCATCATTCTCTATCTCACCTATTGGTTCCCGGCGCAGGAACGCGCGCGCATCGTGTCCCTGTTCATGGCGTCGATCCCGCTCGCGACGGTGATCGGGGCGCCGCTTTCGGGGCTGCTGCTCGAGCTTGATGGCGTCTACGGACTGAAAGGTTGGCAATGGCTCTTCATCATCGAAGGCGTGCCTGCCGTGCTGCTTGGCTTCTTGGCGCTGAAGGTGCTCGACGACGGACCGGCGACAGCAAAATGGCTGTCCGCGCCGGAGCGCAAAGCACTCAGCACGAGCGCTCGCCGCCGACGAGCGCGCGGCGCGGAAGCATGGCTATGACGGTCTCGTCGAGGCGATGACGCGACCACGCATCTTCGCGCTCGCGCTGCTCTACTTTCTGATCGTCATCGGGCTTTACGGCATCGGCTTCTGGATGCCGCAGCTGATCCAAAATTTCGGCCTTCCCAATTTGACGGTCGGCTTCCTCACGGCAATTCCCTATCTCGGGGCGAGCCTGGTCATGGTGCTGTGCGGCTGGAACTCTGATCGAACCGGGGAGCGGAGATGGCACATCGCGCTGCCGCTCCTGATCGGCGCTGCGGCCTTTGCATGGTCGGCCTATGCCCATGACCTCGTGGCAGCCATGATCGCGCTCTCGATCGCGACGGCAGGCATCTATGCCGCGGTGGCAAATTTCTGGTCGTTGCCGACCGCGATCCTGTCCGGCACTGCCGCGGCGGCCGGGCTCGCGCTGATCAATTCGATCGGCAATCTCGGCGGGTTCGTCGGACCGACCGTGGTTGGCGCCGCGAAGGAAGCGACGGGAAGCTTTACGCGTGCGCTCCTGTTCCTCGCGGCCGCCCTTGCGGCGGGCGGGGTGCTTGCGCTGCTGCTTGGCCAGCAAGCCGAGCGCAAGCCGGCAAGCTCGGCCGATCGGCAAAGACTTGGCCGACGGCCTGCATCTTTTAGATGAGGCTGCCAGGCCTTAACCTTTGATTCTCAAGTTATATCGCTGTATTTGCCGGAAAATGCGGCGTCTTAATCTTGCCGTTTTCAAAGTAATTGGAACTTTTCTGCGGCAATATCATGGTGATTTCATGTATTCGCCCTACGAAACCCTTGACAGTGTGGATAATATCACGGCTGAATGCTTCCCGAGGGACAGCAGTGCTGGCGACGGGGGAAATAGTCGTGGCCCAGGCTGACAAGGCTTTTTCTTCGCAAAGCTCGTAGTTCGATCTCTAGCGTTTACGGTTTCCTTGGAGCGCGGCCGAGGAGATTGGTCCCCGTATTAGTTCCCGCGCACTAGGGGGAAGTAATGCGTACCGCCCTTACGTTCGGACTTTGCCTCATTGCGTTGACAACCACGGTAGTCGCGGCACCCAAGAGCAAACCGGCAAAATCGACCCAGCAAGCAGCGCCTGCGCGCATCGTCAGCCCGCAAGAAACCTACCGGGCGCGCCTCAACGACAATCTCATCACCATCATGGCGGGCAGCCCGAGCGGCACCGACCTCGCCATTGCCCACGATATCGCCGAGGTCCTCGACGACGAGGAGCGCTTCCGCATTGTGCCGATGGTGGGCAAAGGCGCCACACAGAGCATCAAGGACGTGTTGTATTTGCGGGGGGTGGATATGGGGGTCACCCATGCCAACCTACTCAAATACTACGCGCGCACGGGCGAACTCGGATCCAACTTCAACGACCGGGTCGTGTATGTGGCGAAGCTCTTCAATGAAGAGATCCACATCCTCGTGCGCGAGGACGTTGCCGATATCGCAGCGCTGAAGGGACAGCCGGTCAATCTCGGCGAGGCCGGCAGCGGCAGCGACATTACCGGCCATCTGCTCCTGGAGACGCTGGGCATTACCGTCGACGAGCGCCATTACGGCGACAATGACGCGATCGCCAAGCTCAAAGCCGGCGAGCTCGCCGGCGTGGTGATGATCGGCGGCAAGCCGCTGCCGGTGGCAAAGGGTCTTGCCGACCTCAAAGGCGTGAAGCTGCTGTCGATCCCGTACGGACCTGCGCTCGAGGCGGATTATTATCCCGCGACGCTCACCCACGAGGACTATCCCTCGCTGGTCGGCGCCGGCCAGACGATAGACACGGTCGCCGTGTGCGCGGTTTTGATTGCGTTCAACTGGGACAGAGACAGCGAGCGCTACAAGCGCGTGGCGCGCTTCGTCGATGGCTTCTTCGGCAAGTTCGATGCGTTTCTCGCCGAGCCGCGTCATCCAAAATGGCGTGAGGTGAACTTCGCCGCGACGCTCGAAGGCTGGCAGCGCTCGCCTGCAGCCCAAGCCTGGATTGACCGCGCCAAGGCATCAACGGTGGTCGCAGCACGCGACGCGGCGACGGATACGCCGTCGAAAAGGAGTTTTGATGCTTTTCTAGCGCAAACCGCACAGGCAGGCGGCACACCGACCAGTGATGCCGAGCGCGCCGATCTGTTCCGCGCATTCCTCGCCTGGCAGAAGAGTCAACCCAATGCAAACCAACCTTAAGGTGCGCGCGATGTCCCGCGTCAACGTCATCGCGATGGAGGGTGTCATGGGCCAAATCGAGCGCAGTCCAACCGACTACATCATGCCGCCGCGAAGACTTGCCGAGCGGCTGACAGCGGTCGCGAACGGCGACACAGGCGAGGAGCCGACAGCATCGCTGATGGCGCAGCGTTTCGCGCCGGAGGCCGCGGCCAACGATGCAAGCGAAGCCGCCGAAGTGCCGCCGGCGCCCACCGAACCGTTGCGGGCGAGGGCGCGGAACGCAGCTGAGTTGCAACCCGAGCGGATCCGGCTGACCGCACCCGCCGTGGTCGCGGGGCTGATCGTCACAACAATATTGTCAGGCGTGGCGGTGAGCGTCGTGGCTTGGAAGAGCGGCATGACGCTGCCAATTTCGTTGAGCATCACGCATCGGGACGGCACGCAGCTCGAGGCTTCGACGGTATCTCATCCGCTGGAAACAGTGCTGCCGAAGCAGGATGTGTTGATTCCCAGAGTGGCGCTCACGGCTCCGGTGAGCCTCGACGCTGCCGCGGGATCGCAGGTTCCGTTCACCCTCACGCTCGACAGCGCCGAGCCGCTGCCTTCGCGGAGCACGCTCGTGATCGGCGGTCTGAGCGACGGCATGATGTTTTCCGCGGGACGCCCCTTCGGCCAGACTGAATGGAGCTTGACGCCGGGCGAGATCGGCGAGCTGAGCTTGAGCCTCCCGGCAAATGCCAACGGGCAACGCGAGCTCAGCGTCACGCTGCTGACCGCGGACGGGACCGAGATCGCGCGCGCGACGACGCGTCTAGCTATCGGAACTGGCACTGAAGGTTCTTTGGTGTCCCGGCCCGAGGAGACGGGACGCATCGACGAGCTGATCGGGCATGGCCGCAAGATGATCGAAGTCGGCTATCTCGCCGGAGCGCGGGCCTATTACCGTCGCGCCGCGGAAGCCGGCAGCGGCGAGGCGTCGTTCGCGCTCGCCGCAACATACGATCCTGCGCTGATCCAGGAGATGGGGGCGCAAGGTATTAAGCCGGACATTGGGGAAGCTCGGACCTGGTATGAGCGAGCCCGCTCGCTCGGCGTCAAAGAGGCCGACGGCGAGCTTGCGCGGCTCGACGCGCTGCCGGCCGCGGCTCCGCAATCTCAGGCTGGAGTAATCCTGCCGCCAGCGCAACCGACACCGGCACAAGACGGCAACCTGGACTGGGTTGAGTTGTCAGGATCGGCGAATTTGCGCGAGAGCCCGTCCGTGAACTCGCCGGCGCTCAAAGTCGTGCATCGCGGCACCCGCGTGCTGGCCGTCGGCCGGCAGGGCAGCTGGGTGCATATCACCGACCCGGCGACCAAAGACGACGGCTGGGTCTATCGCGCTATCTGGCGACGGAAGAGTAGCCAGTCGCGGATTACTCCGCGGCTGATTTGCCCTGCGGAGCGTCAGCCGCCTGTTTGCCGCTCATGAAGTTGGTCGAGGCGTTGGCGACCGGCTGGGTCGATTCCATCTTGATGGTGCGCGGCTCGCCCTTGGCGGCTTCCACCGCCTGCTTCAGATCGACCATGCGGATCGACTGATCGTCGTAGGTCCTGAAGTACCAGCGGAGATTCTTCAGGTCCGAGACGGACGTCCACTGCGTCAGCTCCGAGCCGCCTGTGGCCTTGTCGCGCACCGAGCCCAGCGGAATGTCGAACTGATTCAAAATGTGGAAGGCCTTGAGCACGGCTTCGTCGGCGTTCGCGGCTTGGACTTCGCTCTGGGTAAAGGCCACGGCACGAATGAAGCGTGAGGGCGGGGTGAAGTCGCCGGGAAGTCCATGCATGCCGGCGCCTTGTCCGAGCTGCGTGAGCATGACGCCGCCGAGATCGAGCGGCGGCACGCCGGTGACGCTGAGATTGAGATAGTTGCGCAAGTTGGTCATGTGCCAATCATAAGCGGGCGCATTGGTGATGACGCCGAGCGGCGCATCGAACACTTTCAGCGTGCCGCCGATCGGCTCGATGACGATCGACTTGCCGGTCTTGTCGCGGACGAAATAATGCGAGGGGCTGGAGCCGAAGCCTGGCGCCGGCGTATCGACGACCACGGCGTGCTGGATGCCGGCCTTCAATTCATCGACGGAGGCGAAATTGCCGAGCACCCAAGCGCCGAACTCGAACGGCGCCATGGCGCGCGAGGAATTGTTGAAGGTGACCGCCGGATATTCGGCGAAGCCCGGGAAGTAGAACAGCCCGAAGCTCAAGCCTTGATCGTTGATGCCATCGATGATGACTTGCTGGCCGACGGCGTTGGCGCCGACCATCGAGAATTTGGTCGTGTAATTGATGCCGGGCTTGCCGTCTGGCAGCGTGCCGTTCATCTCGGTGCCCGCCGGCACGACGATCGCGTTCGATGAGAGCGGGAAGCCGAATTCCAAGGTGCGGCCACGGACAAGACCGCCATCCTTGGCATCGAGACTGATGCCGGTGCAGGCGAAGCTTGGCGTGGTGGCGAGAGTGAAAGCGGCGATGAGAGCGGCGATGCCGAGTTTGCGAAACATGAGTGAGCTCCTTCCCTGGACTTTGCAGGAGCCTGGGCGAGGAGCCGTTAGAATCGCATTAAGGCTGAGCGCGGATTCCGGCCTCGGTGTTAAGCGCGGGTCACCAGGGTCACGCGAATTTTCTGAGAAGTTGAGGCGTAGGACCGGCACTTATCCCGGCTTCAGCCAGCCTCACGGGTCGCGACATTGAATAGCGAGCCGATGAAATAGGTGGCGGTGGCGGCGGCGGCGCCGATGGCAAGCATGCGCAGCCCGCCGATCAAGGCGCTCTTGCCGGAGAACAGGCTCAAGATCGCACCGATCAGAAACAGCGCTACTCCCGAAATTCCGGCAGCCACGATGACATCGTTGCCGCCGAAATGGAGCAGAAACGGAATCAGCGGCAGGCTCGCACCGATGCTGAAGGCAATGAACGAGGATATTGCCGCGCCGATCGGCGAACCGAGATCGTCGGGGTTAAGGCCAAGTTCCTCGCGGGCGAGCGTGTCGAGCGCATGGTCGGGATTGGCAATCAGCTTCTTGGCGAGCGATGCGCGCCTCTTTCTTATCGAGCCCGCGGGCGGCGTAGATCAGCGCGAGCTCTTCGGCCTCTTCCTTTGGGTAACGCTTCAGCTCGTCGGCCTCTTGCGCGATCTGATGCTCGAACATCTCGCGCTGCGACAGCATCGAGATGAATTCGCCAGCCGCCATGGAGAAGGCGCCGGCAAGGAGACCGGCAATGCCCGTCAGCACGATGACGCCGGGCTCGACCGCGGCGCCCGCGACACCCATGACCAGACAGGTATTAGAGACGAGGCCGTCATTGGCGCCGAACACGCCGGCGCGAAGCGTGCCGCCGCCAACATTGCGATGGCGCTGCCCAACTTCTTCCACTGATGTGGGCCAGGGATGACCTTCGGCCTGACCGCGATAGACGGAGATGCCCCGCACTTTCGAGGCGGACAGGATCGGGCGCATGGCGCGCGGTCCGAACGTGCCGACCAGCGAGGCGATGAGCTTAGCGCGGCGTGACGGCTTGAACTCCGGCACGGGCTTGAGACTCTTGGCAAGGATGCCGGCCTGCTCTTCGGCGGCCTTCGCCATCTGCTTGAAGAGCTTGGCTCGCTTCTTGTCGGTTTCGGCAGCTGCGACGGCGGAGGAGAGAAAAGAAGCCGTCTTCTCCGAGCGCCAACGCTCCAACACATCTTCCATCGTGATTCCCTGGCTAGAGGAGACCGATCTTGCCAGTCGCCAGATCGTAGATGCCGCCGACAACATCGATCTTCTTGGCCGCGAAGGCTTCCGAGACGATGGGTTTATCCTGCTTCAGACGCCCGACATTGAGCTTTACGTTCTCCTCGATGGCGGCCGCGACGAGGTCGCTCGGATGCCGGCCATGCGCGGCGATGACGGCAGGCTCGATCGCCTCGACGAGCTCAGGAAGGTGACCGGGCAGCTCGACACGCTCGGTCACGACTTTGACCGCGGCGCCGACGGCGCCGCAATTGGTGTGTCCAAGCACCATGATGAGCGGCACGCCCAAGATCTTCACGCGCATATTCGAGGCTGGCGAGCCCGTCGTCGTCGACGAAATTGCCGGCGATGCGCACGGCAAAGACATCGCCGGGACCTTGATCGAAGGCGAGTTCGGGAGCGACGCGACTGTCGGAGCAGCCCAGCACGGCGGCGATCGGATATTGCGCGTGGACGCGCTCGGCGCGGCCGTGCGGAGAAGTCCTTCTCGTTCGGCTCGTTGGCCGCGTAGCGGGCATTACCCTCCATCAGCCGCTTCAAGGCCTCGTCGGGATGAATTGCGTTGGGCGGCGGCGTGAGCGAGACGGCTTGGTCGGCACGGAGACGGACGAGGGGAAAGTGCGCGAACGTGAACGCCGCACCCATGCCGAGAATGGCCGCGCGACGCGACAAGGAAGATGCCTGCGAATGATTGCAGAGCTCACACATGAGCGTTTCCTTTTGTTGGTGGCTTACGCCTTGGGCTTTGACAAAATCAGCCGGTAGCAATCCAGGTTCCGGTGAAGGAATTCATAAGTCGCGCCCCAAAGATAGAGCCGGAATTTGCGGAATTCGAAATCACCGAAGGTGCGCTGGATGTAGTCCTTATGCGCGTCGAGATTCATCGCCCATTGCTTGAAGGTGAGGTAATAGCTCCAGCGGTCGTTGTGGATGACGTCCACCTCGAAGTCCGTCTTGCCCATCTTGTTGAGGAAATCGTCCAGCACCAGGAAGGAGTGGTTGCCGGGATAGATGTGGCGAACCATGAAGGTCGAGAGCTCATATTTCTTTTTCCAGGCGCTGCCATCAAGGAAGACCTTGCCGCCCGGCTTCAACAGGCTTGAGAATTTGTTCAGCACGCGCTCATAGTCCGGCAAGTGCTCGATCACGCCCATGATGACGATGGCGTCGAATTTCTCCTTCGGCTGATATTCGTAGAAATCGGTGAGCTCGATGTCGAAATTGTCGCCGAAATTGGCGAGCTTGCCTCGAAGATAAGTCTGCGACACTTCAGAGTTGGTGATGCCGGTGAAGCGCGCGCCGGCCTGTAATGCATGACCGGCGAACGCGCCCCAGCCGGGACCGATCTCGAGCACGCGAGTTCCTTTGCCGATGCCGCATTGCTCGAGCGCCCAATCAAATTTCCGCTGCAACGCTTTCGACAGCGGCTCGTCATCGCTCTCATAGACACCTTGGCTATAGGCCGGAAACACCGGATCGAGAAAGCTCAAGAAGAGATTTGGGTCGGCATTGTAGTGCGAGGAGATCGCCCGCTTGTTGGTGTAAACCTGACCGAATAGGAGGGGTTCGACGAAACGCCAGGCCGCGACCAGCGGATGCTGGTCGTCAAGCGACTTGCGAAGATCGAAGGGCTTCAGCATGTCGCCTTCGAGATCGATATCGCCGTGGATATAGGCCTCGGAGATGTTGCCTTCGTCGAGCGAGCGCACGGCGCGCAGAGCGCGCTCGTTCCTAAGCCCGATCATGAATGGGGGTCGCCGTCGCCGATTTTGCGGCTCTCGCCAGAGGGCAATTCGACCGTGAAGGGGGTTTGGACCGGACCGATGCGGTCGAGCAGGGCGTCAATGGTGGCCGTTGCAGTCGTCATAGCCGCGTCCTCACCTCAGTGGTCCCCGTCATTTGCGACAATTGTGCTACGGAAGTCGGCAGAAGGAAATGGCCGACAGAAAGTTAGCCATCCTTGGCAGGTTCCTGTTGCGGCGGTCGAAAGCCTAGGCTCTGATCCGCCCGAGTAAAAAGGGGGATTACGATGGTCGGATTTGGCGGTTGGCTGGGGCGCGCTTTTCTCGCCAGTTTTGGCGTTTGCCTGAGCCTTGCCGTCCCCGAGCCAGCCTCAGCCCTCTACGATGTCACGCCTGGCGAGATCCCCGGAAAACCCGGCAGCATCATCCGGGTTTGGCCGCTGCAAGGCGGCGGCCCCATGGGGGCCAATGCCGACGCTTTTCGCATTCTCTATCGCTCGATCGGACTTAACGGCGAACCCATCGCGGTTTCCGGGGCGGTCTTCATCCCGACGGGCCCAGCGCCCGCAGGCGGGCGAAACGTGCTCGCTTGGGCGCATCCGACTTACGGTGTGGTGCCGGCTTGCGCGCCGTCGCTGATGCCTGACACGGCTGGCCTGATCTTCGGGCTGAACCAGATGCTGGCCAAAGGCTATGTCGTCGCCGCGACCGATTACCCGGGACTCGGCACCCAAGGCACGCATCCATTCCTGATCGGGGTCAGCGAGGCACGGGCCGTGATCGATTCGGTGCGCGCCGTCCGCGATCTGCCGAGCTCAGGGGCGAGCAACCGCTTCGTGGTATGGGGCCATAGCCAAGGCGGGCATGCGGCGCTCTACACGGGCGAGCTCGCGGCAAGCTACGCGCCGGATCTGAAACTTTACGGCATCGGCGCGGCGGCACCTGCGACTTATCTGATCGAGCTGTTCGATGCCGACAAGACCAGCCCAACCGGCAAAGAACTCACCGCGATGGCTCTCTATGCCTGGTCTCACGTCTATCATTATTCAATCAAAGACGTGGTCGAGCCGAGCGCGACAGCAATCTACCAAAAGATGGCGACCGATTGCATCGAGGACGTCCCGGAGTTTCTTGCCATCGACAAGACGGAGAAGCCGCTGCAACAGGAAAAATTCCTCGCGGTCGATCCGACCGAAGTCGATCCTTGGAAGTCGTTGATGCTTCGCAATACCCCGGGACAGGCGCCGTCAGGCGGACCCGTGTTTCTCGCTCAAGGGACAGCGGACACGACCGTGCCGCCGGACGTCACCAAGCGCTTCGGCGAAGCTTTGTGCAAGCAAGGGGTGAAGGTGAGCTTTGTAACAATGCAAGGCGTGTCCCACACCTACGCCGCGCGAAACAGCGTGAACGCAGCGCTCAATTGGTTCGGCGACCGATTCCGAGGCGCACCGCCGCATAGCGATTGCCAATGACTGCGCACTCTTTTTTTGACTAAGGCGTGATCTGGATGCGCGTGTTGCCGCGGCCACGCTGACTGACCAATGAGAACAGCGCCTTGGCATTGGACGGATGCAGCCTCACACAGCCATGGCTCGCGGGGCGCCCGAGATGCTTGATTTCGTACGAGCCGTGGATGGCATAACCACGCAGGAAGAAGATCGAATAGCGGCATCGGCGAGCCGCTATAGATCGTGGAGCGGTGCCAGACAGCGAGTGCCGTCGGCTGAAAGGTTCCGGTCGGCGTCCGATAACCGCGACGCGCGGTTGAGACCGGCCAATTGTAGCGAGGCTCGCCGTCGACATAGACCTCCATTCGCTGCGAGGAGAGGCTGATCCTGGCGACCACGCCAGCTTGCGCCGCGGCAGGGCCAGTGAAGAGCAGGCTGGAGAAGGCGGCCAGCAAGGCCACTAGAGGAACGATGCGTCTCATTTCGGTCAAAGCTCCCTCGCTCTCAAATGGAACACTAGCCTAGCGGTCCACGCGTGAATACCAGCTGAACGAAGGCTCCAAATACGGCCATTATTTGTGGTAGGGTCGGACGCCGCGACGGCGTCGAGAGGGGATATCGATGCGAAGGCTCATCGCCGGCCTGATCATAGTGCTTGCTTGCAGCGGGGTCGCCGCGGAGGAAATCGCCGCGAAGAAGGATCCCGCCAAGGTCGGAACCGCAGCAGGCGCCGCGGTGAAAGGCAAGCCTGCGGCCAAGAAGGCGGTGCCGAAGGGACCGCCGGCAAAGGAATTGTTTGGCGCGGTGACCACACCCGCGCCGCTTGAGGCGCGCTCGATCGGCTCCTACGCCAAAGGCTGCCTGGCGGGCGGCGCCTCGCTCCCGATCAACGGTCCCGATTGGCAGGTGATGCGGCTGTCGCGGAACCGCAATTGGGGCAATCCGCGCTTGCTCGATTATCTCGAGCGGCTGGCGAGCGATGCGCGCGCGCTCGACGGTTGGCCCGGACTTCTTGTCGGCGACATGTCGCAACCGCGCGGCGGTCCGATGATCAACGGCCATACCAGCCATCAAGTCGGGCTCGATGCGGACCTTTGGCTGACACCGATGCCGGACCACATTCTCACGCCACAGGAGCGGGAGGATATGACCGCGGTCTCGATGCTGAAGGATCCCTTCACCGTGGATCCGGCGGTGTGGACGCCGCTGCATGTCAAGCTGATCAAACGTGCCGCTTCCTACAGGCAGGTCGAGCGCATCTTCGTGCATCCGGCGATCAAGAAGGCGCTCTGTGAGCAAGCCGGCAAGGATCGGGCGTGGCTCGGCAAGGTCAGGCCGTGGTGGAATCACCACTACCATTTCCATGTGCGGCTCTCCTGCCCGCCTGGTGCTGCCGGCTGCGAGAATCAGAAATCCGTCAACGGCGACGATGGCTGCGGCAAGGAACTGGACAATTGGTACGCCATGTTGCGCACGGCCGCGCTCGCATCGCCGAAGCCTCCGAGCCCGCCGAGCCCCAATGCCAAACCGTGGAAAGGCAAGCCGCCACTCTATATGGCCAACCTGCCCGCGGAGTGTAAGACGGTACTGACGTCGGGGGGCAACGTTCCCGTCGCTGACGGTTCTCAGGTGCCGGCCGTGTTGAAGGCCGTCGCCAGCAAAGAGGCGGGGCCGCCCGTGCCGACGCTTACGCTGAGCAGATCGCGGCCATGAAAGGCAGCAAGGGCGGCGCTGCCGCTCCCGGGCGTCGTGCCGTTGCCCGACCGGAAGCCGCATTGATGCTAGAGCGAACCGTACAAAAGCAGCGGAATGTTTTTGGCGAGCCATTGGAAAGCTGCTCGGAGCGGCCGCTCACCGGGTTCTATCGCACCGGCTGCTGCCACACCGGCCCCGAAGATCGAGGCCTGCATACGGTGTGTATCGAGGTGACGGCGGAGTTCCTCGCCTACTCGAAATCGCGCGGCAACGATCTTTCAACGCCAGTTCCGGATTTCGGCTTTCCCGGCCTCAAGCCCGGCGATCGCTGGTGCCTTTGCGCGGAGCGCTGGCGCGAGGCGTTCGAAGCGGGCAAGGCGCCGCGCGTCATCTTGAAGTCGACGCATGAGGCGACGCTCGAGATCGTGGAGCTTGCCGATCTCAAGCGCTACGCCATCGACCTCGCTTGAACTGTTTTTGACGCATGATCTTGTCCGAAAAGTCGGCAACTTTTCGGGATCATGCTCTAGGCCGTAACACCAGTTCCGATCGGACACGAGACGCCGGTGCCGCCGAGCCCGCAATAGCCTTGCGGATTCTTGGCGAGATATTGCTGATGATAGGCTTCGGCGAAATAGAACTCAGGCGCCGGCAAAATCTCCGTGGTGATCGCACCAAGGCCCCGCGCTTTCAGCGCCGCCTCGTACATGGTCTTGGCGTGCTCGGCCGCGGCGCGTTGCGCGTCGGAGAACACGTAGATGCCGGAGCGATATTGCGTGCCGACATCGTTGCCTTGACGCATGCCTTGGGTCGGATCGTGGCTCTCGAAAAACGTCTTCAAGAGTTGCTCGTAGCTCACCTTCTTAGGATCGAACACGACAAGCACCGCCTCGTTGTGACCGGTGAGGCCGGAGCAGACCTCCTCATAGGTCGGGTTTGGCGTCGGGCCGCCGGCATAGCCGACCGCCGTGACATAGACGCCGGGCAAGCTCCAGAATTTTCGCTCAGCGCCCCAGAAGCAGCCGAGACCGAACATCGCCTTCTCGAATCCTTCCGGATACGGACCCTTGAGGGGAACGCCGTTGACGAAATGGTTCTCGGCCGTCGGCAGCGCTTGGTCGCGCCCCGGCAGTGCATCGGCAGGGGAAGGGATGGTCAGCGGCTTCCGCTTCAGTGAGAACATGAGACACCTCCTAATGAGCCGAAGGTCCCCCGTTCCTTCGGCGACTAATTGATATAGAGCTCGGCGGGCTTGCGTTTCTGCCCAAGCCAATAGAGCCCGATGCCGAGGACCCCGAACACGACCCAAGTGGGCGCATGCATGATCGTGGTCAGCACCGGATCCCAAACATAGGGCGTCGTATAGGCCTCGACCGCGGCCTTGGAGGCCGCAAGGCTCTCCGGGGCCAGCGCCGTCCATTCGTCGAGCATCGGCGTGGCCACCCAGGTACCGCCGCCACCAAGGCTCTTGGTCGCGTCAATGACGGCCGAGACCATGGCGAGCAGCAGCAGCCAGACACCGAGAATTCGGGATAAGAGAAGCATGAGGGCCTGATGGGACGGTTTTTCTCACCCCTACATAAGCCATCCTTGGTTCACGTTCAAATCACGGCTGCTCCAGATGATTGTGATTGGAATTTCGCGCAGCCGCGTTCTCTGGCGGAGGGGGAGGGATTCGAACCCTCGAGACGGTTACCCGCCTACACGCGTTCCAGGCGTGCGCCTTCAACCACTCGGCCACCCCTCCTTTGAGGAACGCAAAAGAGGGCGCACTATAACGAAGCGCCCTCGCCTTTCAAGCAGACCGCCGGTTAATCGGGGCCTACCAATTCAGCCGCTTCCATCCGCCGCGCCGCGCGTTAAATCAAGACTTGCAGGGGCAAGCCCAATTGCCCCAAGTCTCGCCCCATGACGGCCGAAGTCAAAACTGGCAAACGGCGCGCGGCTAAGCCTGCGGCCAAGACCGCATCGAATCGCGGTCACGGCGACACTGCGGTCGTGGTGCTGGCCGCGATCAGCGTCTGCCACATGCTGAACGACGTGATCCAGTCCTTGATCATGGCGCTTTATCCCATGCTGAAGACGGCGCTCAGCCTCGACTTCAGCCAGATCGGGTTCATCACCCTCACCTTCCAGGGCACGGCGTCGGTGCTGCAGCCGGTCGTCGGCTATTACACCGACCGGTATCCGACGCCCTATTCGCTCGTGCTTGGCATGGCCTCTTCCCTCATCGGACTTCTGCTGATGTCGGTCGCGACCGGCTACGGCATGGTGCTTCTCGCGGCGGGATTGATCGGCATGGGATCTTCGGTGTTTCACCCCGAATCCTCCCGCGTGGCGCGACTTGCGTCCGGAGGCCGCCACGGAACGGCGCAATCCGTGTTCCAGGTCGGTGGCAATTTCGGCACGGCGCTCGGACCACTCGCGGCGGCCTTCATCGTGCTCCCCTACGGCCAGGGCAGTCTCGCCTGGTTCTCCATCGTGGCGCTGATCGCCATGATTCTGCTCGCCGGTATCGGCTCCTGGTACGGCAAGACCATCAAGCTCAATGACGGGAAGCTGGTCACGGAGAGCAAGGCGATCGCCGAGCTTTCGCGCGGCAAGGTGGCGCGCACCATCGCCATCCTCATGGCGCTCACCTTCTCCAAGCAATTCTATCTCGTCAGCATCACGAGCTTCTTCACCTTTTATTTGATCCACACGTTCGGGCTGTCGGTGAAGGATGCGCAGCTGCTATCTCTTCATCTTCCTCGGCGCGGTGGCGGCGGGCACGGTGATCGGCGGGCCGATCGGCGACCGCATCGGCGCGCGGCGGGTGATTTGGTGGTCGATTTTTGGCGTGCTGCCCTTCACGCTCGCTCTGCCTTATGCAGATCTATTTTGGACGGCGGTCTTGAGCGCCATCATCGGCGTCATCCTGGCCTCTGCCTTCTCGGCAATCCTCGTCTATGCGCAAGCTCTCATTCCTGGGCGCGTGGGAATGGTGGCGGGACTTTTCTTTGGACTCGCATTCGGCGTCGCCGGCATTGGCGCAGCTGTGCTCGGCTGGCTGGCGGACGTGACCTCGATCGACTTCGTCTATCACGTCTGCGCCTTCCTCCCGGCCATCGGACTGCTCGCGGCCTTTTTGCCGGAGACCGGACCGAAGCGCGCCCGCGCCAAACACTAGTTGCAATTGACGGAAGGGACACACCGCGTGCCGTCTCTGCAACAGTCGCATCATCGCTCTTGATAAGTGTCACACGGAACTTGCTCAGCGCCTCCCGGTTTAGTTAGCCTCGGGGTCTTAGATGCGGGGAGGTTCAATCATGCGTGACATTCGAAGCGATTTGAAAGATCGAGCGGCTCTGATTGAGAACGAGATCAACACGGCGCAACAGGATTTCGATCACCAGCTTCAACAGTTGAAAAGCGGGCGTGAAGCGAAGATCGAAGGACTTCGGATGGAGCTTGCCGCCATCAACAAGCTGATGGAGGCGGAGTATCGGAGGATCAGCACGGCGCCGGAGCCTCAGGCTCCCGAATATCGCCGCGGGCATGAGGCCGAGGAGGCGGCGCCTCAAGCGGAATATCGCAGGGTCAGCGCCGCGCCCGAGCCTGCGCCCGGTTATCGCCGTGGTCCCAACACAGAAGAAGCCGCCCAGGCTGCGGAATATCGCAGACGGAGCGCCGCTCAGGTCGCAGAGCCTGCACCGGTTCCAGCCCCTGCAGCACCGCTGCCGTTGGCGGATTTTCTCGTGCGCCGGGTCAACGAAGCCGGACCGCTGTCGAAAGACGATCTACGCCTCCTGGCGGTGAGGGCGGGCTATTTCCAGGACGCCGAAAGCGCCACGCGCAGCGTGCATGCGACGCTGCTCGGCATCATCAAGGGCGGCCGCGTGCGCGAGCTTCCCAACGGTGCTCTGGCGCCGGCTTCGATGATCGACACGCTCAGGCAGAGACGGGCGGTCTGACGATTAGTTATTGCTGATTCGCTCTTGGCGTGCCGAACTGCCTCGCAGCAGTTCGGCGACGTCGCTGCGCACTTTGGCTTCGGCATAACGGGCAAGCGCTTTCCGATCGGCGAACTCGTCGAGCGGAACCGGCGGTCCGATGCGGATGAAGGCGTCGAGCGGGCCGAGGCCCAAGAGCCGCCAGGCGTGGCTCGCGAGATCCATGTCACCATACCAAGCGACCAGCGGGCGTCCGCGGCGGCAAAGCGGCAGGCCATGAAGCTTGGTGTAAGTGATGGCGAGAGTCTGGGCGCAGATGTCGGCGCCAAGGGGCTGACCGCCCGAGGGCTTGGCGGCAGCAAACAGCGGCGTCTTGAAGGGCACCACCGCGTTGCCGTCGCTGGACGTGCCTTCGGCGAAGAGCACGACGTGATCGCCCGATTTCAGCCGCTCCAGGATTTCGTTCGCCTTGCCGGTGACCTCGGTCTTGCGATTGCGGTCAACGAAGACCGAGCGCTGCAGCTTGGCGAGCCAGCTGACAAACGGCCAGGTCGAGACTTCTTGCTTGGCGACAAAGGACACGGGAGCGACGGCGGATAACACCGTGATGTCGATCCAGGACACATGGTTCGAGATCAGAAGCACGCCGTGGTCGCGCGCAATGTTGCCATCGACATTGAGCCTGATGCCGATGATGCGGCAGACCTGGCGATGGTACCAATGCGGAAAGCTGCGGGCATAGCGCGAGCCCGTCCAACGGAAGAGAAGCTGGAGCGGCATCAGGGGAAGGGTGAAGGCGAAGAAGGCCGCCAGCACCAGGAACGCACGCACGCTTCGCATCAGTGAAATTGTCCCGCCGCTATTTGCCGTTCTTGATCGGCTTGCCGAACAGTTCGAGCCGATGGCCGATCAGGCTGAAGCCAAGCTCGCGGGCGACGGCCTCCTGCAAGCGTTCGATCTCGGGATTCTGAAACTCGATGACCTCTCCGGTCGCAACGTTGATGAGGTGATCGTGGTGACCATGCCCTGCTTCCTCGTAGCGCGCGCGGCCGTCGCCGAATTCGTGGCGCTCCAAAATACCGGCGCCTTCGAACAGACGCACGGTGCGATAGACGGTTGAGAGCGAGATGCGCTTATCTTGCGCGTTCGCCCGCCGGTAGACCTCCTCGACGTCAGGATGATCCTCGGCTTCGGAGAGCACGCGCGCGATGATGCGGCGCTGACCGGTCATGCGCATGCCCTTCTCGGCGCAGAGGCGCTCGAGCCGGGTTTGCCTGGTGGCGGTGTTGGCCATGTTCGGGATTAGCCGTTCCCTGTGGTCTCAAGAGGTATCATCGGCAGTGCGGGCTCAAAGGGCAAGGCTGAAGATGGAGGCATCGGCGCCATGCTCGTAATAGGCCGCGCGGCGGCCGACGGATTTGGCGCCAAAGCCGCGATAAAGGCCTTCCGCGGCCTCATTGCCGGATTCGACCTCAAGGAAAAGCTGGGTGATTCCGGCGAGCCGAAGCCTCGCAATTGTGGCGATCAGCAAGGCGCGGGCAACGCCCTTGCGGCGGTGGGCTTTGTCGACGGCCAAGGTCAGGATTTCGGCTTCGCCGGAAGCGGCCCGGGCAATCAGAAAGCCGTGGGCCGCATTCGCTTCGCCGGCCGAGGCAACGAAAACCACGCAAGCCGGATCGGCGACAAAAGTGCCGATCGAGGCTTCGTCCCAACCGCGCGGAAAACAGCGTGCATGGAGTTCCGCGATCTCGCGCACGTCATCCGAGGTGGCGACGCGAAGCGCGATGGAGTCGTTATCGGCTGGCTGCATTAGCGACGCGCCACGCCGCTCGCGCTTTGCGGCTTGGCATCCGGAGGCCGGAGATAAAGCGGGCGCAAGGTCGGCAAGGCTGCGTTCGATTGAAGCGCCAGCACCGCGAGGTTCGCGGCATGGGGCTGAAGGTCGGGACGAGATGCCTCGATCTCGATGCCGATGTCGGTTGCGGCCTCGGCGAGGATCGCGGCGCCGCTGCCGAACGCGGCGGTCAAATTCCGAGAGATCTTGGCCGCTGCATCCTCTGGACTGACGAGAAGCGGACCTTCGAGGCGCACGCCATCGCTATCGAACAATCCGAGATAGAGCATGCCGCGATGCGCATCGACTGAGATGGCGAACGGACCGCCGGCGTGATCCGCGACCACGCCTTGCGCCATCACCGTCAGCGAATCCGTGCCCCAGAGCTTTGCGTTGGTCGCCAGTGCGAGGCCGCGCGCGGCGGCAATCGCAACCCGCACGCCGGTGAAGCTGCCTGGACCGAGCGTCGCGGCAATGAGATCGAGCTCGGCAAAATCGAGCTTCGCCTCGTCCATCACGTCTTGCAAGCATCGGCATCAAGGCTTCGGCGTGGCCCCGCGTCATTTCCACTTCGCGGGCGATCAGAGTCGTTCGCGCCGCCGCTCTCGCGCAAGATCGCGACGGAGCAAGCGCCCATGCTGGTGTCGAGCGCGAGAATGTTCATGGACGCTGAATAGTCGCCGCGCGGCCTTCTGGCTAGGCGGGACGAACCTCTTGCACCTCAGGAATGAAATGCCGGAGCAGATTCTCGATGCCGTGGCGGAGCGTCGCCGTGGAACTCGGGCAGCCGGCGCAAGCACCGCGCATGTGCAAATAGACGACGCCGTCGCGGAAGCCCTGGAAGGTGATGTCGCCGCCGTCCTGCGCCACGGCAGGCCGCACGCGCGTTTCGAGCAGCTCCTTGATGGTGGCGACGATCTCGGCGTCCTCGGGAGCGAAGGATTCGGCTTCGTTCTCCGTGGTGCCGACCGACTGCTTGCCTTCGGTGACCGCTTCGCCGGAGACAAAATGCTCCATGATGGCGCCGAGCACGGCAGGCTTCAGATGCTGCCACTCGCCGTCGCCCTTGGTCACGCTGATGAAATCCGAGCCGAAAAACACGCCGGTGACGCCGTCGATCTCGAACAGGCGCGACGCGAGCGGCGAGGTCTTGGCCTCGCCGGGATCGCGGAATTCCAGCGTGCCCTGGTCCAGCACCTGGCGCCCCGGAATGAATTTCAGGGTAGCCGGGTTGGGAGTGGCTTCGGTCTGAATGAACATGTTTTCTCTGGTCCTATAACGCGGAAACGGGCGAAAAGTCCCACGCTTCCTTAGAATGGTTCTAGACCATACTTGGCCCCGGAGGGCCTAAAGTCAAGGCAGGCGATCTCCTTTCAACGCCCGCTGGTGTGGCCTGTTCCCGTAGACACCGGCATTCCAAGCCACCAAATTAAGGCGACCCCCATGGAGGCCATGTCATGCAAGACCGACCGACCAAGACGAGCCCAAATCTGTTCACGCCCATCGAGATCGGGCCGCTAGAGCTGCCAAACCGCATCGTCATGGCGCCGCTGACGCGGAGCCGTGCCGGCGAGGGCAACGTCCCGACCAGCCTCAGCGCTCTCTATTACGCGCAGCGGGCGAGCGCGGGCTCATCATCTCCGAAGCTAGCCAGATCATGCCGGAGGGTCAGGGCTATATCTCCACACCTGGAATCCACAGCGCCGAGCAAGTCGAGGGGTGGAAATGCGTTACGGGAGCGGTGCATGCCTGCGGCGGAAGGATGGTGCTGCAACTCTGGCATGTCGGGCGCATATCGCATCAATCCTTCCAGCCTGGAGGCGCGTTGCCGGTCGCTCCATCGGCGCTCCAGCCCAAGGGACAAGCGTTCACGGCAAAGGGCTTCGAACCGATTCCGAAACCGCGCGCGCTCGAGCTCGCCGAGATCCCCGCCATTGTCGCCCAATATGCGCACGCGGCGCGGAACGCGATGTACGCAGGATTCGATGGTGTCGAGGTGCACGGAGCCAACGGCTATCTGATCGATCAGTTCCTGCGCGACGGCACCAACAAACGTACCGACGCTTACGGCGGCAGCATCGAGAATCGCACGCGCTTCCTGCTCGAGGTGGTAGATGCGGTCGCTGCCGAAGTTGGACCTGAGCTCACCGGGGTGCGCATCTCGCCGCAGAACGGCCAAAACGATATTTCCGACAGCGATCCGCAAAGCCTGTTCAACCACGTTGCCTCCGCGCTCTCGGGCAAAGGCCTCAGCTATCTGCATGTGATCGAGGGCGACACCGGCGGCGTTCCCGTTCCGCCGTTCGACTATCTCAAGATCAAGCGTCTGTTCGGCGGCATCGTCATCGCCAATAACGGTTTCGACAAGAGCCGCGCCAACGAGGCCATCGAGCAAGGAAGCGCCGATCTCGTCGCCTTCGGCAAGGATTTCATCGGCAACCCCGATCTCGTCGCCAGACTTTATTTCAATGCGCCGCTGAATAGTTCGAGCCGCGAAACATTTTATGGCGGCGGCGAGCACGGCTACACCGACTACCCGACCTTGCGTCAGGTCGATCCGCACGCCTGCTATCATGACGCGGATCGCGATTGGGGCTGAGCTGAGCTGGTGACGGTCACGCCAGCTCCAGAATTTCCTCGATGGAGAGATGGCCCGGCACCACGGTGATGGGCACGGGAAGGTGCCGGCGAGCCTGCCGCCGGCGAGCGAGGAGACGAGCGGGCCCGGGCCTGACGGGTCCTTTGAGGCGCCGAGCACGAGCACGCCGATATCCTCGTCCTCCTCGATGGTCTTGGTGATCTCTTCCGCCTTGATCCCCTCGCGGACGATCTCCTCGGGCACGATGTCTTCCAGGCCCATGGCCCTGAGCTTGCGGCCGAACAGGCGGAACACGGCCTTCGCCTTGTTGAGACCTTCCTCGCGCGCGACCTCCTCGACGCCGAGCCAATGCTGGAACTCGACGCCGGGCTCGACGACATAGAGCAGCGCGAGCTGGCCTTGGTGCGCTTGGCGCGGCTGGCGGCAAAGGCCAGCGCGCTTTCGCATTCCGGCGTCTCGTCGACGACGACGAGGAATTTGCGCTTATGGCCCTCGGCGAGGAGCTGACGCTTTCGCTTCCGCTGCGGCGGCTTGCGTCGGGCTCTTTGGTCTTTGCCTTGGCCTTTTCGGCGGACTGGTTGGTCTTCGTGGCCATGCCCCCATGCTGCCATGGGGCGGCGGTTTTGTCATTCCGCGCTAGCGGATGAAGCCGACGATCTCTTTGGTCTTGGCCAGGATCGGATCGGCGATGGCGTGGGCGCGGGCCGCGCCGTCCTCGAGGATGCGGTCGATGTGATGCGGGTCGGCCAGCAGCTGCCGCATCTCGGTCGCCGATCGGGGTCAGCTTGTCGGTGGCAAGCTCGGCGAGCGCGTCCTTGAACTTGGAGAACTGGGCGCCGCCGAATTCGCGCAGGACCTTCTCCTTGGTGGTCTCGGCGAGCGCGGCATAGATGCCGACGAGATTGTCGGCCTCGGGCCGTCCTCCAATCCCTTCAGCTCCGACGGCAGCGGTTCGGGATCGGTCTTGGCCTTCTTGATCTTCTTGGCGATCGCGTCGGCATCGTCGGTGAGGTTGATGCGCGTCATGTCGCTCTCGTCCGACTTCGACATTTTCTTGGTGCCGTCGCGCAAGCTCATCACGCGCGTCGCGGCACCGGTGATGAGCGGCTCGGGCAGCGGGAAGAAATCCGCGTAGCCTGCGCGCGAGTCTTGGCGAAGTCGTTGTTGAATTTCTGCGCGATGTCGCGGGCAAGCTCCAGATGCTGCTTCTGGTCTTCGCCGACCGGCACATGCGTCGCCTGATAGAGCAGAATGTCGGCGGCCATGCAGCACGGGATAGGCGAAGAGCCCGACCGAGGCGCCCTCGCGGTTCTTGCCCGCCTTCTCCTTGAACTGCGTCATGCGGTTCAGCCAGCCGATCCGCGCGATGCAGTTGAAGATCCAGGCAAGCTCGGCATGCGCCGGACACCTGCGCTCTGGTTGAACAGGATGTGGCGTTTCGGATCGATGCCCGCAGGCGATGAAGGCCGCCGCCACTTCGCGGGTGTTCTTGCGTCAGCTCGGCCGGATCTGAGGCACGGTGATGGCGTGCAGATCGACCACGCAATAAAGGCATTCAGCTCGTCCTGCAGCGCCACGCAGTTCTTGATCGCGCCCAGATAATTGCCGAGATGCAGATTGCCGGTCGGCTGGATGCCGGAAAAGACGCGGGTTTTCTTCTGATGTTCATGCGGGGCCTTATGGCGTGGCGCGAACGCGGAACAAGTCTGCAGAGGGCTCTGATCGATCGCGCAGCGATTTGAGCTTGGCGGCGCCAAGAGCTGGCGGCCACGCCGAGATAGGTCAGCAGCCCGGTCGACGAGGGCGCCGAGCGCCAGGCCTGCAGGATCAGCCCGTTGCCGGGGCGAACCAAGGTTCGAGCCAGGAACGTCATGCCCCAGACGCATAGCCCCCATCATCGCGCTCGCGGCGACGATGGCCGGGAAACGCCTCTGGAAGATGGCATCGAAGCTGAAGGCGGCGTTCCATCTCCACCAGAGCAACAGCAGCCGGCATTGAGCCAGCCGGTGAACGAGGCGGCAAGCGGGATGCCGGTCGGCGCCGACACGGAGAAACAGCAGGAAGCTCAGCACGATATTGACCGCCATGCCGGCAAGAGCGAACAGCATCGGCGTCGTGGTGTTCTCGCGGGCGAAAAAGCTCGGATGGAACACCTTGATCAGCACGTAGGCCGGAAGACCGATGGCGTAGGCGGACAGCATCTCGGCGGTCGCCGCGGCGTCGGTGGCGTCGAAGGCGCCGTGCTCGAACAGCACGCGCACGATCGGGCCGGCGGCGATCAGGAGCGCGGCCGTCGCCGGCAGCGTTAGAAACAACGAGAACTCCAATGAGCGGTTCTCGCTGGTGATGGCGGCGTCGTGGTCACCGGCGCGGAGTTATGGCTGAGCTCAGGCAGGAGCACGACGCCGACGGCGACGCCGATGACGCCGAGCGGCAGTTGATAGAGGCGATCGGCAAAATAGAGCCAGGACACCACGCGATCCTGAAGCGAAGCGATGATGGTGCCGATCACGACAGTGAGCGGCGTGATGCGAGCCGGCGATGAAGCCGGCGCCGCGAGCGCGATCAATTTCCGCATCTCTGGACTTAACGTGGGGCGGCGCCAGGAAAGGTGCATGGTGGTCTTTGCCGCCGCGAAGGCGACGATGATCACTTGCAGGAAGCCGGCAAGCGCAATGCCCCAAGCGAGCGCGATGCCGGCCTTGGCCTGTCCCCCCACCCCGAAAACGTAGAGCAGGACCAGGACAGCGATCAGCACGATGTTGAGCAGCGTGGGGGCGAGCGCGGCGATAGCGAAACGGCCGAGCGCGTTCAACACTGCCGGTATAGAGCGCGACCAGCGACATGCAGAGCAAATAGGGCAATGCGATGCGCGCGAGCAGCACGGCGAGTTCGAATTTCTCCGGGTCCTCGGAGAAACCTGGCGCCAGGCCCAGCATCAGCCACGGCATGGTGACTTCGCCGAAGATCGTGAAGATCACAAGTGTGATGGTGAGCCCGGTCAGCGCCTGCTCGGCGAAGGTCTGCGCGGCGCGTGCGCCGTCGCCGTGATAGCACTTGGCGAAGAGCGGGATGAAGGCGGCGTTGAACGCGCCTTCCGCGAACAGGCGGCGGAACATGTTGGGCACGCGAAAGGCGACGAAGAAGGCGTCGGCGACGGCGCCGGTGCCGAGCACGGCGGCAATCAGCACGTCGCGGACGAAGCCGAGCACGCGGCTGATGATGGTCATGCCGCCGACCGTGGCGAAGCCGCGATAGAGGGTCATGGGCGCGCTCGGAAAGCGTGACCGCGATCATGCCGACGCGAGCGTCAACGCTTCGGGCTTGGCGACGAGCGCCTTCGTCAGGCGATCGCGGATCGCGCTCTCGCGTCGAGGAACTGGTGATCTTCTTGCCGGTCAGGTCGGTACGTAGAACACGTCGACGGCCTTCTCGCCGAAGGTGGCGATGTGGCCGACGCGATGTCGAGATTGAGGTCGGAGATCGCGCGCGGTGACGTCATAGAGCAGACCGGGCCGGTCGAGCCCGTTAATCTCGATCACGGTGAGGGCGTCTGAGAGCGTATTGTCGATCACCACTTGCGGCTCGACGGTGAAGGCGGAGAGCCGGGCCTTGGGCTTCTTCTTGGTGGCGACCACGTCGGCAAGCCGCACCTCGCCCTTGAGCAGTTTCTCAATCGACGAAGCGATCCGCCCGGCGCGGCGCTCTTCATCCTCGGCATGCTCGAATTCACGCTCGAGATGGATGGTATCGAGCGCCATGCCGTCGCGCGTGGTCGAGATCTGCGCATCGACAATATTGGCGCCGGCGCCGGTGCAGGCGCCCGCTACCATGGCGAGCAGGCGCGGGTGGTTCGGCGCGAACAGCGTGATCTCGGTCACGGCGCGGAAGGCGTCGGTCGAGAAATGGGTGACCAGGCTCTTGCGGCTCTCCTCCGCGGCGCGGACCAGCTTGGCCTGCTCGACGATGGTATCGAGGTCGGAGCGCAGCCAATAAGACGGGTAGTGGCGGTTGATGAAGCGTTCGAGCGCGGCTGGCGGCCAATCGGCGAGGCGCTTGCGGAGCTCGTCCTGGGCGGCGACCATGCGTTCGGTCCGGCTCAATCCGGTATGACCGCCGCCAAGCATCGGCTCGGTCTCGAAATAGAGCGTGCGAAGCAGCTGACCCTTCCAGCCGGTCCAGACGCCTGGGCCCACCGCGCGTAAATCCACCACGGTCAGCAGCATCAAGAGCTTCAGCCGTTCGCGGCTTTGCACCAACGCGGCAAAGTCACGAATGGTCTTCGGATCGTTGAGATCGCGGCTCTGGGCGAATTGACTCATCTGCAAATGGTTCTCGACGAGCCAGGCCGCGGTCTCGGTCTCGGAGGGCGTCAAGCCCAGACGGGGACCAAGCTCGCGCGCGATCCGCGCGCCGGCAATCGAGTGATCCTCGTCGCGACCCTTGGCGATGTCATGCAGAAGCACGGCGACATAGAGCGCGCGGCGATTGTCGGTGGTGCGAATGATCTCGGTGGAGACCGGATGCTCGATGGCATAACGGCCGTGCTCGACATCGGAGAGAAAACCGATGGCGCGGATCAGATGCTCATCCACGGTGAAGTGGTGGTACATGTTGAACTGCATCATCGAAACGACGCGGCCGAAATCCGGAATGAAGCGGCCGAGCACGCCCGCCTCGTTCATCTGACGGAGTGCTGCTTCAGGATTGCGCGACTCGGTGAGCAGCCGCATGAACAATTTATTGGCGGTCGGATCGGCGCGAAGCTTGTCGTCGATCAGGCGAAAATTGGCGCGGACCAAGCGCAACACTTCGGGGCTGAACAGAGCCTGATGCTCGTCGGCGACAGCGAACAGTTTGATGAAGTTCACCGGATCCTTGGCGAAGATGTCCTTGTCGGCGGCATTGATGCGGCCATTGTCGATGCGGAAGTCCGTGGTGCGCCGAAGCTTGGCACGGCGCTTCCAGCTTGAGGGCAGCCAGGTGTCGAGACGCGGCAGGGCTTTCAGCTGCTTCATCTCGAGACCGGAACAGACGATGCGGGTGAGATCGCCGACTTCCTTGGCAACGAGGAAGTAGTGTTTCATGAAGCGCTCGACGGCACGCAAGCCGCCATGGCTGCGATAGCCCAAGCGCTCGGCCATGGTCTGTTGCACGTCGAAGGTCAAGCGCTCCTCGGGCCGGCCGGTCAAGAAATGCAAGTGGCAACGCACCGTCCAGAGGAAGCTTTCGCAACGACGAAAGGTCTCGTATTCGCGGCGCGAGAACACGCCGGCCTCGATGAACTCGGCTTCGGCTTTGTCGGGATAGAGATGCTTGGCAAGCCAATGCAGCGTGTGCAGATCGCGCAGCGCGCCCTTGCCGTCTTTGACGTTCGGCTCGACCTGATAGCGCGAGGCCCGCACGTGGCGCGCATTCCGTTCGGCGAGCTTCGCCTCGATGAAGGCGCGGGCATGGCCGTCGAGCACGTCTTTGCGGAAACGGCGCTGAAACTCGGCGAAGAGTTGCTCGTCGCCCAAGATCAGCCGCGCATCGAGCAGCGCCGTGCGGATCGTCATATCGGACAGCGAGAGGCGCACGCATTGATCGATGGTGCGGGTAGCGTGTCCAACCTTGAAGCCGAGATCCCACAGAATATAGAGCATGTACTCGGCGACGCTCTCACCCCAGGCGGTCTGCTTGTAGGGAAGCAGGAAGAGGAGATCGATGTCCAATTCCGGCGCCAGTAGCCCGCGCCCATAGCCGCCTTGCGCGACGATCGCCATGCGCTCGGCGGCCGAGGGGTTCTCGGCGAGATAGACGTGGTTGGTGGTAAACTCGTAGGCCAACTTGATCAGGGCATCCTGAAAGGCACACAGCCCTTCGGCGCAGGCGCGGCCATTGCCGTCCCGCTCGAGCTGATGGCGGGCTTCCAGCCTGGCGGCGTCCACGAGCCCCCGCAGGCGCGCGACCAGGGCTTTGCGCAGCGCCGTCTCCTGGCCGGCATGTTTCCGCGCAAGCTCATCCGTCTCCCGGCGCAAAGCGGCGAGATCGAAATAAGGGGGCTTGGTGGCTACCGGCTGGTCCATGGCTGCTTCTTAAAAGCGACTTTAGCACGGGATGCGTTTAAGCCCCGTCATCGCCCTCTAGCAACTGTTTCAGGCGGTAAATCGCCTCCAGTGCCTCTTTGGGGGTCATGGCGTCGGGCCTGAGCGCCCCAACGGCAGCCTCCAACAAGGTGGCCTCGGATAGGCCCGGATCGGTCGGTTTTCGCGCGGCGCTGAACAGGGGGAGATCGTCGGCGAGATCGGCCGGTTTTGGCCTGCTATGCGACTTTTCCAGGGCCTGCAGCACCTCGCCGGCGCGGGCGAGAACGGGCGCCGGCAGCCCCGCCAGCTTCGCCACGTGAATGCCGTAAGAGCGGTCAGCGGCGCCCTGCACCACCCGATAGAGAAACACGATCTCGTCCTGCCATTCCTTGACCTCGACGGTGGCGTTGGCGGCGTGGGGCAGCTTATCGGCGAGCGCGGTGAGCTCGTGATAATGGGTGGCGAACAGCACGCGGGAACGGTTCACCTCGTGGAGATATTCGAGGGCCGCCCAGGCGATGGAGAGGCCGTCGAAGGTCGCGGTGCCCCGGCCAATCTCATCGAGCACGACAAAGGACCGCGGCGTCGCCTGATTGAGGATCGCGGCGGTCTCGACCATCTCGACCATGAAGGTGGAGCGGCCGCGGGCGAGATCGTCGGCCGCGCCGACACGGCTGAACAGCCGGTCGACGATCCCGATCGTGGCCGAGGACGCGGGAACGAAGGAGCCAATCTGAGCCAGCACGACGATGAGCGCATTCTGGCGGAGGAAGGTCGACTTGCCGGCCATGTTCGGCCCGGTGACGACGAGGATGCGCGTGCCGTCGTTCTCGTTCTCAGCCCCGAGCCGGCAATCATTGCCGACAAAGCTTCCGGCTTGGTTCCGCGCCAGCATCTGCTCGACCATCGGATGGCGGCCATTCTCGACGGCGAAGACGCTGCCATGATCGATGTTCGGGCGACAATAATTCTGCTCGATCGCGAGCTCGGCAAGACCGGCATGATGGTCGAGGGCGGCAAGGGCTGCACTCGCAGCGGCAAGCGCGCTCTGCTCGGCAAGAACGGCGTCGGTGAGAGTTCGAGAAGATCTCGAGCTCGAGAGCAAGCGCGCGATCCGCAGCGGTGGTGATGCGCGCTTCAAGCTCGGCGAGCTCAGGCGTGGCGAAGCGCATGACATTGGCGAGCGTCTGACGGTGGACGAACAGCTCGTTGTGCGGCGGCTTGCTCAAGCTGCCGGCATGGTTGGCGCCGATCTCGACGAAATAGCCGAGCACATTGTTGTGCCGGACCTTCAATGCCTTGACGCCGGTCGCATCGGCATAGCGTGATTGCAAGCCGGCGATGAGCTGGCGGCTGCCGTCGCGAAGCGTTCGCTGCTCGTCGAGATCGGGGCTGAATGTGCTCGCGGATGAAGCCGCCGTCGCGCTTGTTGATGGGAAGCTCGTCGGCAAGGGCGGCGGCGAGACTTGCCATCAAGCTCGCCAGGCGCGGATTCCGAGCTTCTGAGCAATCGTCTCCAGTTCCTGCGGGAGACCGAGCGCGCCACCAATCTTGGTGAGCTCGGCGCCAAGGATGCGCGCAGCTTCAATCGCATCGCGCACGGCGCCGAGATCGCGGGGACCGCCACGCCCCAACGCGAGCCGGCCGAGAGAGCGCGCTAGATCGGGCGCCGCGCGCAAATCCTCGCGCAATTTCCGGCGAAGGAGCGGGCGCTCGGCGAGATAGGCCACGGCATCGAGTCTGGCATTGAGTGCGGCCGCATCGGTCAGCGGACTTGCCAGCCTCGCGGCAAGCTCGCGCGCGCCAGAGGCCGAGACGGTGCGATCGATGGCGGCGAGCAGGCTCCCTGCCCGCGCGCCTTGGTTGGAGCGCACCAGCTCGAGATTGGCTCTGGTCGCGGCATCGATGAGGAGCAGACTGCCGGCGCTCTCTTTTCGCGGCGGGCGCAGCAGCGGCGCTCGGCCCACTTGCGTCAGCTCGACATAGCTCAAGAGACCGCCCAGGCTGGCAAGCTCGGCGCGGGAGAAGTCGCCGAAGGCGTCGAGCGCTTGCACGCCGAGGCGTGATTTCAGCAGGCGCTCGCCGCGCGCGGAGTCGAACTGGCCGCGGGGAAGTTGCGTGAGCGCGGCGCCGGCCTCCTCGATCAGACGGCGCAATCCCGGATCGGAGGCCAAATCGTCGCCGATGAAGAATTTCGCCAGGCCGGAGACGCGCCAGCTCGCCGGACAAATCCTTCGACGGCACGGAGGCGACGAGCAGTTCGCCCGTGGAAATATCCACTGAGGCAAGCGCGTAGATCCGATCGCCATTGCCGGAAGGCGCAGCGAACAAAGCGGTGAGGAAATTATTGGCGCGCGCGTCGAGCAGACTCTCTTCGGTGAGCGTGCCCGGGGTGACCAGCCTCACCACATCGCGTCGCACCACGGCCTTGGCGCCACGCTTCTTCGCCTCGGCGGGATCTTCGGTCTGCTCGCAAACGGCGACACGATGACCGCGCCCGATCAGACGCTGGAGGTAGCCGTCGGCCGCGTGCACCGGCACGCCGCACATCGGGATATCTTGGCCAAGATGCTTGCCACGCTTGGTGAGCGCGATGCCGAGGGTGCGCGAGGCAATTTCGGCGTCCTCGAAGAACAGCTCGTAGAAATCGCCCATGCGGTAGAACAGCAGGCTGTCGGCGTTGGCCGATTTGATCTCCAAATATTGGGCGATCATCGGGGTGGCGAGCGCTGTTTCGTCGCGCCTCGTCTCTCCGACGGCTTCGTTGCCGCTCGCCTTGGTGCCCGTCTCGGCCATGGAGAGGTCGTAGCTTTTCGGGTTTCGCGGCACAAGGCGCCTGGGCCAATTCGCAGTGGGAATTGGACTTTCCCGGCGCCGGAGCCTCCTCTAGGGTGCGCTCAAATCTATTGGAAAGGCGGAGTTCAGAATGCGTCCTTCAAAACGCGCCCCCGACGCATTGCGTCCTATCAGCCTCGAGCGCGGCGTCTCGCGCCATGCCGAGGGCTCGTGCCTCGTTCGCTTCGGCGAGACGCATGTGCTCTGCACGGCGACCGCGGGCGAATCCGTGCCGCCTTGGCTGAAGGGAAGCGGCAAAGGCTGGGTCACGGCGGAATACGGCATGCTGCCGCGGGCAACATCGGAGCGGACGCGGCGCGAGGCGGCGGTCGGCAAGCAATCGGGGCGCACGCAAGAGATCCAACGGCTGATCGGCCGCTCGCTTCGTGCCGTCACCGATCTCACCGCGCTCGGCGAGAAGCAGATCGTCGTCGATTGCGACGTGCTGCAAGCCGATGGCGGCACGCGCACCGCCTCGATTACCGGCGCCTGGATCGCGCTCTACGACGCCATCCAATGGATGAAGGCGCGCAACATGGTGAAGGCCAACGCGCTCCGCGATCATGTGGCGGCGGTGTCGTGCGGGCTCTATGGCGGGGTGCCGGTTCTCGATCTCGATTATGCGGAAGATTCCGAAGCCGACGCCGACGCCAATTTCGTGATGACCGGAAATGGCGGCATCGTCGAGGTGCAGGGCACGGCGGAGACCGATCCCTTCAGCCAAGAGCAATTCGACCAATTGATGCTGCTGGCTCGTCTCGGCATCGCCGAACTGGTCGCGCTGCAGAAGCTGACGATCGAGTGAGATGACGCTGACGCTCAAGCCCGGCACGCGGCTGGTGATTGCGAGCCACAATAAGGGCAAGGTCCGCGAGATGGGCGAGCTGCTGGCGCCGTTCGGCATCGAGACGATCTCGGTGGCAGAACTCGGACTGCCGGAGCCCGACGAGACGGGAACGAGCTTCATCGAGAATGCCAAGCTGAAAGCGGTCGCGGCGGCAAATGCCTCCGGCATGCTCGCGCTTGCCGACGATTTCGGGCCTCGAGATCAAAGCGCTTGGTGGCGCGCCGGGAATTGATTCCGCGCTCTGGGGCGGACCGGCGAAGGATTTCAAGCTTGCCATGGAGACGGTGGAGGACGAGGTCAGAAAAAGCGGCGCGACCGACATGACCGCCAATTTTACCTGCGCGCTCGTGCTGGCAGAGCCCGGCGGAGAGGCCCAAGCCTTCGAAGGCAAGGTGTTCGGCAAGATCAGTTTTCCGCCGCGAGGGACACGCGGTTTCGGCTATGATCCGATCTTTATCGCCGATGGCGAGACGCTGACCTTCGGCGAGATGGATCCCGACGCCAAGCATGCGATCTCGCATCGCGCCCGCGCCTTTGAAAAACTGATGCTTGCGACCTTTGACGATGACTGAAACCGCAGCACCCTTCGGAGTTTATGTGCATTGGCCGTTCTGCCTGGCCAAATGCCCGTATTGCGATTTCAACTCGCATGTCCGCCATGGCGGGATCGAGGAGGAACGGTTTCTCGCGGCCTATCTCACGGAGCTCGACACGTTTCGCGGGCTTCGCGCCGGGGCGCACCGTCTCCAGCATCTTCTTCGGCGGCGGCACGCCGTCGCTGATGGGAGCGCGGACGGTCACGGCGATCCTCGATCACATCGCCGCGCTTTGGAGCGTCGATCCCAGATGCTGAGATCACGCTCGAAGCCAATCCGACCAGCGTCGAGGCGGCGCGCTTCGCAGGCTATGCGTCGGCCGGCGTCAATCGACTCTCGCTTGGGCGTGCAGGCGCTCGACGATCAAAGTCTGAAAGCGCTGGGGCGGATGCACACGGCAGACGAAGCGCTAGCTGCGCTCGATCTGGCCAAGCGCAATTTCGGCCGCGTGTCGTTCGATCTGATCTATGCGCGGGAAGGCCAGAGCGTCGAGCAATGGCGCAGCGAGCTGACCGAGGCGCTTGCGCCATGCCGCCGATCATCTCTCGCTCTATCAGCTCACCATCGAGCCCGGCACGATGTTCGCCGCGCGGCATGAGGCGGGAACGTTCGAAGTTCCCGACGCGGCGCTGGCGCGCGAATTCTATCTGCTGACGCAGGAGCTTTGCGAGGCCGCTGGGCTTCCGGCCTACGAAATCTCGAACCACGCGCGGCCCGGATCGGAGTCGCGGCACAATCTGATCTATTGGCGCGGGCACGATTATGCCGGGATCGGCGCCGGCGCGCATTCGCGCATCACGATCGGACGGCAAGCGGCGCGCGCTCGAGCAGACATCAAGTCTCCGGAGGCCTGGCGCGAAGCGGTGGAGGCCTCGGGTCATGGGCGTCGAGAGCGAAGAGGATTTGAGCGAAGCGGAATCCGCCGACGAATATTTGCTGATGGGCTTGCGTCTGGCCGAAGGCATCGACCTCGAGAGACTTCAGGCGATCAGCGGCAGAGCGCCGAGCAGCCAAACGGTCGATGCATTAAGCGCGCAAGGCCTGGTGCGCCGCCAAGGCGAAAGATTAGCCGCCACGCCGTCAGGCCGGCTCGTGCTCGAACGCATCATCCTCGAGCTTGCGGCCTAAGCCACCTCAATATTGCGCGTTGACGAAGGAGTTGGGCGCGGGCTGCAGCACTTGCGGTCCGCCTTCGCGCACTTCGAGAATGGCAAGGCCGCGTTCCGAGGTGCCGTTGGGCAGCAGGCGGAACAATCCGTCGACGCCGGCAAAGCCGCTGCCGCGCGTGAGTTGCGACTCGGTATAGCGCTGGCCTTGCGGATTCTGCGACAGCGACACGGCGAGGCTGACGGCGTCGTAGGCGAGGCTCGCGAGGCGAGGCGGCGTGTCGCCATAGGTCTTGGCGTAGCTCGCGGCGAATTTGCTCCAGCCTTTCGGGTCCGGCGCCGGATACCAGCCGCCGACCAGCGCCTTCTCGTTGCCGATGCCGGGATAATCCCATTGCCCGGTGCCGATGAATTGCACGCGCTGGCTGGTCAATTCGGACGAGGCCAGTAGCGGCGCGAGCGAGGGAAGGTCCTCGCGGCCAGCAGGCAAGAACACCGCATCGATCTGCTGGCCGGATTTGATGGCGTTGGCGATCTGCCGCACCGGCCCGAGCATGGCGTTGGAATCGTTGGAGGCGTAGGTGGCGCGCACGGACGCCTGGCCGCCGCCTTGGGTGACGGCCTTGGCGAAGGCGGCTTCGGCGATGCGGCCATAGGGCGATTGCGGCACCAGCACCGCGAAATTTTTCTTTCCGCGCGACAGCGCGAAGGAGACGATGCGCGGCACGTCGCGGCCGGCGAGGAAGCTCAACAGATAGACGCCGTTGCCGGCGACGCTCTCGTCGCTGGAAAAGGCGATCATGGGAACATTGGCCTGACGCGCCACGGGAGCCGCACCGGTCACTTCCTGGGCGAAGAGCGGACCGATGAGGAGCTCGGCGCCCTCGGAGACGGCACTTTGGGCCGCGGCGCGGGCGCCATCGGGCGTGCCGTGGGTGTCCTTCGGCACGAGGACGACGCCGGGATTGTCGAAATCGAACAGGGCAAGCTCGGCGGCCTGCTTCAGCGCCTTGGCGACGGCGGGCGTGTTCCCTGAGGACGTCAGCGGCAACAGCAACGCCACTTTCACCGTGCCGCCGCTAGCGCCGCCGCCGCTGATGGTCGGCATGCCCGGACCACCGCCGCTGCCGCCGCCGCAGGCCGCGACCAGAATGGCCACGAGCGTCGCGGCGAGCATGAGGCGCGCGGCGCCCCACCCGCTTTTATTGTGTTGTGGAAAGCCCATCTGGCCCCTTCGTCCAAGACCAACAGGCCTTGTGTCACGCGCGTTCTGGGCCGAACTCTTGCCCGCAAACATGGCTCAAAATTGATTGAAGGACGTTATAGCACGCATGCCCGCCCCGCCTAGCAATTGCGGGGCTTACGTCTATAAAAGACGTTGTGCAAGACCGACAGCAAGACGGCCGAACGGCGCAAACTCATGAGCGCGTCGCCACGCGTGCGCATGAGGTGTTGAGCGACCTGATCGAGAGACCGCTCGCGCCCGGGCTCTACCTCGTGGCGACTCCGATCGGCAATCTCGGCGATATCTCGTTGCGTGCGCTCTCCGTGCTCGCGCGCGCCGATCTGATCGCGGCGGAGGATACGCGGCATAGCCGGAAGCTGCTCACGCATTTCGGCATCGCGCGGCGAACTCACCCCCTATCATGAGCATAACGCGGCGAAGGAGCGGCCGAGACTGATCTCCCGCATCAAGGCGGGGCAGATCGTGGCGCTGATCTCCGACGCCGGCACGCCGTTGATCTCCGATCCCGGCTACAAACTGGTGCGCGAGGCGTTGGATCAGGGCCTGATGGTGACGAGCATTCCCGGCGCCTCGGCGACGCTTGCCGCGCTGACGATGTCCGGGCTTCCCACCGATACATTTCTATTCGCCGGCTTCCTGCCGCCCAAGTCAGGCCCGCGAAGGACGCGGCTGGAAGAATTGAAGGACGTGCCGGCAACACTTGTCTTCTTCGAGGCGTCGTCGCGGCTCACCAAGACGCTTGCCGACATGGCGCAGGTGTTCGGCGCTCGCGAGGCCGCCGTGGCGAAGGAACTGACCAAGCTGCACGAGACGCTGGCGCGCGGGACGCTCGATGGGCTCGGCAGCGGAATTTGCGACCGACGACGAACTGAAGGGCGAGTTCGTCATTGTCGTGGCGCCGCCCTCGCCCAAAGAGGCGGAGATCAGCGACGCAGAGATCCTCGCCGAGCTGAAGCTTGCCTTGAAGCGCGGCAGCTTCCGCGACGCGGTGCGCGATGTGGCTGAGGCGCGCGGGCTGAAGCGCGCCCGGGTCTACGAGCTTGGGCTCAGCCTCCAGCGCGACGACGAATGAGGAATAGACGGGTCAGAAGCCTATCGCAGCGGGCTGTTCGCCGAGAGTTTGGTCGCGCTGCTGCTCCGGCTGAAAGGCAATCGCATCGTGGCGCGGCGCTACAAGACGCCGGTCGGCGAGATCGACCTCGTGGCGCTGAAGGGCAAGCGGCTCGCCTTCGTCGAGGTGAAGCGGCGGAAAAGCTTCGAGGATGCGGCCGAGGCATTGCCGACACGGGCGCGGCGAAGGATCGTCAGGGCCGCGCAATATTGGCTCGCCGCGCATCCTTCCTACAATGGCCACGACATGCGCTTCGACGTGGTGCTGACCGCGCCGTGGTCCTGGCCGCGATATATCGAGAATGCGTTTCCGGTCTAGCCCGACCCCCTCATTTGCCGCGAAGGCAGAGAAACTGGTAAGGATCACCATGGCCCTCAAAGTCGCCTTCCAGATGGACCCGATCGAGCGCATCGATATCAGGGGCGATTCCACCTTCGCCCTGCTGCTCGAAGCGCAGCACCGCGGCCACGACGTGTTCTATTACACGCCGGCCAATCTCTCGCTCCGCGACGGCAGGCTGATCGCGCATGGCCATAGTCTCACCGTGCAGGACACGCCGGACGATCACTACCGGCTGGCGCATCCGCGCGATGTCGATCTCGCCGAGATGGACGTGGTGCATCTCCGGCAAGACCCGCCTTTCGACATGGCCTATATCACCACGACGCATCTGCTGGAGCGGCTGCAGCCGGAGACGCTGGTGGTGAACGATCCGGCAAGCGTGCGCAACGCACCGGAAAAAGTCTTCGTGCTCGACTTTCTCGATCTGATGCCGCCCACCCTCGTCACCCGCTCGCTCGACGAGATCAAAGCATTTCGTGCCGAGCACAAGGACATCGTGGTCAAGCCGCTCTACGGCAATGGCGGGGCCGCCGTGTTTCGCATCGCGCCGGGAGACACCAATCTCAATTCGCTGGTGGAACTGATGGGGATCAGCTTCCGCGAGCCGCTGATGGTGCAGAAATATCTCCCTCAAGTCAGGAAAGGCGACAAGCGCATCATCTTGGTGGATGGCGAGCTGGCCGGCGCCATCAATCGCGTGCCGGCGCCTGACGAGACCCGCTCGAATCTGCATGTCGGCGGCACGGCGGAGGAAGCCACGCTCACCAAGCGCGACAAGGAGATTTGCGCGCGGCTCGGACCGGAGCTCAAGAAGCGCGGACTGATCTTCGTCGGCATCGACGTGATCGGCAATTACCTCACCGAGATCAACGTCACCTCGCCCACCGGCATCCGGCAGATCAAGCAATTCGGCGGCAACGATGTCGCGGCGATGATCTGGGATGTGGTGGAGGAGAAGGTTGAAGCAGGGGCGCGAAGCAACGGGCAATGCGATGAACGCCGACCCGAAGGGACTCGGCGCCATGTTCGACGCTCACACCGACGCTGAGTTCAAGACGCGCGACATCGAGGCGACCATGGCGACGATGGCCGATGCGCCGCATGTCACGCATATCCCAACCATGACCGGCGGGCATGGGCGCGAGGCCGTGCGGAAGTTCTATTCGAGCTGGTTCATCGGACAGTGGCCGGAGGACACCAAGGTCGAGCAAATCTCGCGAACGGTCGGGGAGAGCCAAGTCGTCGATGAGGTGATGATCAGTTTCACCCATGATTGCGAGATGCCGGCGATCCTTCCGGGCGTTAAGCCGACAGGGCGGAAAGTGACGATCCCGTTCGTGGTGGTGGTCGGCTTCCAAGGACGGCAAGGTCGCGTTCGAGCGCATCTATTGGGACCAGGCGTCGATGCTGGTGCAGGTCGGATTGCTCGACAAAGGCAAACTTACCGGTAACCGGCGCCGAGCAGGCGGCACGGCTGCTCGATCCGACTTTGCCGTCGAACACGCTGATCCCGGGCGCGTAATCTACGTCCCGAGAAACACGGCGCGGACGAATTCCCGATAGAGCATGATCTGCTTCGGCAGCGCGTCCTTCTCCTTCAGGACTTTGGTGAGAATGATGCCGCCGTCGACCAGCGTGTTGGCCATGTCGCCGAGCGCGTCGAGATCGACATCGATCTTTGGCGGATAGCGTTCCGCAATCTGCCTGATGCGCTCCTGAAACAATTTGCGCCAGCCGCGAACGCCCTGCGCTGTCAGCTCGCGCACGTCGCGATTGAACAGCTGATCCTGATAACAATAAGAGGCGACGAGGCAACCGGGATGCGCCTCGGGCAGGTCCGCCATCATCTCGGCGAACAGCTTCAGGGCGACGAGAAAGCCGTGCAGCGGGTCTTCGTTCAGTTCGTCGGCGCGGGCGAAGATATCGGCGAGCACGGCGTCGTTATGCTCGATGTAGCGATGCATCAGCGCCTTGGCGAGATCGCTCTTGTCCTTGAAGTGATAGAAAAAGCCGCTCTTGGTGATGCCGACGGCGGCGATCAGCTCCTCGATCGAGGTCGAGGCAAAGCCCTTTTCCAGGATCGCGGCCTCGGCGACTTCGAGGATGCGCTCCTTGGTGTCGGTGCCTTTGCGGGGTTGAAGCTCCTGCATGCGTTCACTGTACCAGAAGTGCAGTTGATGTGCCTCGGGGCTGCGCTTTAGCCGGAATTTGGCGCTAGACCAAGCTTGACCGCAAGACCGCTAGCAATCGCGGGCCATTCTCCTCATCTTCCGCCGCAAGACGATCAAGGAGAAATCGATGAGCAAATATCGCAACAGGCTGCCGCAGCTCGATGGAGGGATGTTCCTCTCGGATGGCGGATTGGAGACCACGTTGATCTTTCATCAGGGGCTCGAGCTGCCGCATTTCGCGTCGTTCGATCTGCTACGGACGCAAGAGGGAATGGCGCGGCTTCGAGATTATTACCGGTCCTATCTTGCCATCGCGAAGCAGGATCAACGCGGCTTCATCCTCGACAGCCCGACCTGGCGCGCCAATGCCGATTGGGGCGCGAAGCTCGGCTATTCCGATGCGGCGCTCGAAGCCGTCAATCGCGAGGCGATCGAGCTGATGGTCGAGCTTCGCGATGCGCATGATAGCGAAGAAAATTCCCGTCGTGATCGGAGGCTGCATCGGGCCGCGCGGCGACGGCTACAACCCCGGAGCGACGATGAGCGCAGGCGAAGCCGCAGTCATATCACGCGGCGCAGATCGAGACTTTCGCCGACGACAGAAGCCGACATGGTCGCGGCGATGACCCTGACCTACGCCGAAGAGGCAATCGGCATCGTTCGCGCGGCCAAGGCTGCCGGAATGCCTGTGGTGATCTCGTTCACGCTGGAGACCGACGGGCGGCTGCCGACGGGACAGAGTTTGGGCGAGGCCATCGAAGCGGTCGATGCGGCCACGGAAGCCTGGGCCGCCTATTTCATGATCAATTGCGCGCACCCGACACATTTCGCCCGCGCCATCGAGAGTAGCGAGGCTTGGCCCCGGCGGATTCGCGGGATGCGGGCGAATGCTTCACGGCGAAGCCATGCCGAGCTCGATTCAAGCCCCGATCTCGACGAAGGCAACCCGGTCGAACTCGGCGGCGAATATCGTGCGATCCTCACATCCCATCCGTGGATCAACGTGCTTGGCGGCTGCTGCGGCACGGATCATCGTCATGTCGAGGCGATCAGCCACGCTTGCCGGCGCGCGGCTTAGGCGAGCGGGGCTTGCTGCTCTTTGTACGTGAGGACGTCTTACGGTGATGGCGTCGTCGGTGCGGGTGTTGAAGTGACTGTCCCCGGACTGCGCGCCGGTGCGCGGTGGCGGAACGCGACCAAGCCATGCGCCAGAACGCCGGCGCCCCAGCCCAAGGCCACCCAGTAGAACCACCACTTGTCGGTCACGAGGTTGACGACGAACAGCAGCGCCACGACGGCGAGATAGGCGAACAGGTGCACGATGAAGGCGCGTGCTTTCGGATCGATGAAGATGCGCTCGCGGCGATGCGCCGTGCAAAGCCAAACCGCGAGCCCGTGCGCCGCCACGCCGATGCCCCACCCCGCCAGCACCCAGATGAACCAGAGCTTGGTTGGCGCTGCCAAGAATTGATCGCGGCGAGAATCGCCACCACGACGGATGAAGAGCGCGAAGTGGATCAGAAGACGATCCTCGTCCCGGCTCGTTCAAGATGTCTTCAACATCGGCGCCTCCACCGTCGTCCCTGTAGCATTTGATCATGACGCAAGAATGCGGTCTGCTACTTTGATCGTGCGCAAGAAGAGTCCAACCTAGCACAGAACTCGCGATCGCCCTTGGGGGGTCCCATGGATAGACTGTGGCCGGTGCTGATGATGGTCGGCGTGATCGTCGCCAATGTGCCGGCATTGCGGGAACAGTGGCGGACGGACCGAGCCGGCTCCATCAAGACCGTCGAACTCTTCCTCGTCTATCTCGTCTATTGCCTGATCGGCGGCGGTCTCATCATCTGGCTTGCGTCGCGCGCGCACGAGACGCAGTGCCGGCTCTTGGAAGGTCGTGGCGCTGACGGTCGGCAGTCGTGGGTTGGATTTTCTATGGCGCGCTGACGCTCGCCCGTGCCGTCCCGCGCTATCGGGAGCTTCCGGGCTGGATGGCGCGGTTCGGGCTGGCCGACGTTCCGCTGCCTTGCCATCACCTTCGCTTGCCTTGGAGCTGCCGTCTGGGCTTGAACGATGTTCGCTAAATGTTCTTGCAAGGATGGGTGGCTCGTGAAGTAGACTAGTTCCGGTTGTAGGGGGCTTTGCGATGTTCGCGCGGGTCACGACGGTCGCGTTTGAGGGCATTGAGGCGCGTGGCGTCGACGTGCAGGTCCAGATCGGTCCGGGCCTCCCCGCCTTCACCATTGTCGGGCTCGCGGACAAGGCCGTGGCCGAGAGCCGCGAGCGGGTCCGCGGCGCGCTGAATGCCATCGGGCTCGCGCTGCCGCCGAAGCGCATCACCGTCAATCTCGCGCCTGCAGATCTGCCGAAGGAAGGCAGCCACTACGATCTTCCCATCGCGCTCGGACTGATGGCCGCGGTCGGCGCCATCGCGCGCGACGCCATCGAAAATTATTGCGTGCTCGGCGAGCTCGCGCTCGACGGATCGATTGCCGGAGTTGCCGGCGCGCTGCCAGCCGCCATCGGAGCGAATGCGCTCGGCAAGGGCCTGATCTGTCCGGCCAGTTGCGGGGCGGAGGCGGCCTGGGCGGCGGAAGACATGTCGATCCTGGCGCCGTCCGACCTGCTGGTGCTCGTCAATCACTTCAAGGGGCTGCAGACTTTAAGGCGCCCGCAGCCAACGCCCGATCTCGACGATACGGCGATGCCGGATTTGACGCGACATCAAAGGACAGGAGACGGCGAAGCGCGCGCTCGAAGTCGCTGCCGCCGGCGGTCACAATCTGCTGATGGTCGGACCACCGGGCGCTGGCAAGTCGATGCTGGCGCGGCGGCTGCCATCGCTGCTGCCGCCGCTCGAGCCCGCGGAGATGCTGGAAGTCAGCATGATCCGAAGCCTTGCCGGCGATCTCAACGGCGGCAGAATCGGGCGCGCGCGGCCGTTCCGCAGCCCGCATCATTCGGCGAGCATGGCGGCTTTGGTCGGCGGCGGCACGCGGCCAAGGCCCGGAGAGGTCGCGCTTGCGCATCTCGGCGTGCTGTTTCTCGACGAGCTGCCGGAGTTCCACCCGCAAGTGCTCGATGCGTTGAGGCAGCCGCTCGAGACCGGCGAGACCGTGATCGCGCGCGCCAATCACCGCATCACCTATCCGTCGCGCATTCAGCTCGTGGCGGCGATGAATCCGTGCCGCTGCGGGCGCGCGGGCGAGCCCGGCTACGCTTGCCGCCAGGGGCAGCGGCTGCGTCGAGCGCTACCAGGCCCGCATCTCGGGACCGCTGCTCGACCGCATCGACCTTCAGATCGAAGTGCCCGCCGTCTCGGCCGCCGATCTCGTGTTGCCGCAAGCCGCGGAAGGAAGCGCCGAGGTGAGAGAGCGTGTCGCTACCGCGCGGCGGATTCAGGCCGCGCGCTTTGCCGGTCTCGGGCTGCAGCGCGTCCGCACCAATGCAGAATGTGACGGCAGCCTGCTCGAGGAGATCTCTAGCCCCGAACCCTCCGGCCTCAAGCTCCTACGCGATGCCGCCGACACGCTGTCCTTGAGCGCGCGCGGCTATCACCGGACCTTGCGCGTGGCCCGGACGCTGGCCGACCTCGATGGCGAGGAGAAAGTCGCCCGCATTCATATTGCCGAAGCCTTGAGTTACCGCGGCGAGACCTTGCGGCGGGCGGCTGCCGCTGCCTAAAGGCCGAAACCACAGCTTTAGGTTAACGGCTAAAGGCTTTCTCAAGCATTGTTTGCTTGGCTGCCGCGAACAAGTGCGCCGGGAGACATGCCGGCACCGGAACAGAGCGGCGTCCGAGTGAACATTCAAGACAAAGAGTCGGAAGCCCGACCCAAGATCGGTGCTTGGCTGGCGCCGGGCGTAATGGGCCTTGGCCTTGCCGCACTGGCGTGGCTTGCGGTCGGCGTGGCACCTCTCCTGCTCCTGCTGCCGCTCATTCTCGCCGTTGCCTTCGCCTTGGGTCTCGTCGCCGTGCTCCAGCGCAACACGGCGCGAGAGGCGAAACGGCTCGAGGCGCTGGCGCACAAACTTGATGTCAGCCTCGAAGCGCTGAACGATCTGCAATGGAGCGTGCGCGAACGGGAAGCCCGCTATCGCGGCTTGCTCGACCGCCAGGGCGACGTGATCATCCGGCGCCGGCCGGACGGCGTGCTCAGCTTCGCCAATGATGCGTTCTGCCGCGTGTTCGGCGTGACGCGCGATGAGGCGCTGGGCGAGATTTTCGCGCTGCCCATTGGCGGCGACCAACCCAGAGCGCCGGAACTCCGCTTCGAACCTGGAGAACAACGACGCAGCCGCATGCTTGAACTCAATACGGCGGCGGGCCCGCGTTGGTTCGTTTGGGAGGATTTCGCGATCACCGACGAGCACGGGCGGTTGAGCGAGATCCAGAGCGCCGGCCACGACGTCACCAAACAGCACGAAGCGGAGCTCGCGCTGGAAGAAGCGCGCGATCAGGCCATGAGCGCCAGCCGGGCAAAGTCGCGCTTCCTCGCCTCGATGAGCCACGAGATCAGGACTCCGATGAACGGCATTCTCGGCATGACCGGGCTGCTGCTCGACACCGAGCTATCGCCGGAACAATCCACCTATGCGCGCGCCATCTCGACTTCGGCCAAGACGCTGGTGGCCTTGATCGACGAGGTGCTCGATTTTTCCAAGATCGAAGCCGGCAAGATCGAGCTTCGGCCCGCACCATTCGAAATCGCCGACGCCGCGCAAAGCGTGATCGAGCTGTTGGCGCCTCGTGCCCGCGACAAAGGCCTGGAGATTTGCTGGCTGCCCTATCCCGATCTACCACGCACCGTGATCGGCGACGAAATGCGCGTGCGGCAAATTCTGATGAACTTGCTCGGCAACGCCATCAAGTTCACCGAGCAAGGCGGGGTGGCGCTGGTGCTTGGACGTTCGCCCGAGACTGCGGCTGCAGATGCCCCCGCATGCTTGAGGCTCACGGTGCGCGATACCGGACCCGGCGTTCCGCTCGATGCGATCGACCGCATCTTTGCCGAGTTCGAGCAAGCCGATAGCGGTCCCACGCGCCGCCATGGCGGCACCGGCCTCGGACTCACGATTTCCAAACGGCTGGTCGACGAGATGGGCGGAACCATCGCCATCACCAGCGTGCCCGGGGAGGGCGCGAGCTTCACCGTCGATCTGCCGTTCGAGCTTCCGGCGACGACGGGCGTAGTGAGCGAGGACTGGCCGCGGCCAGCGGCGCATGAACGCGTGCTGGTGGCGCTCAATGGCGAGGTCGAGGCAAATCTCGTAGGCGAACTGCTGGTAGCCGTGGGAACGCGGGTGGCGAGCACTGCCGCCGACGACGCAGTGCGGCTCGCATCGACAGCCAAGGCAAGCGACTTTCCGTTTACCGGGCTTCTGACCGATCTTGCGCATTCAGGTGCGGCCAGGGCTCTGATTGGCTCAATGCGGAACAGAGCTGGAAACGGACGGCCGCCCCGCGCCGTGGTGATCCTCGATCCTGCGGAGCGCGGCGAGATCCCGCGGCTCCGAGACCAGGGTTTCACCGGCTATCTGGTGCGCCCGATCCGACCGCTCTCGCTCCTCACCCAATTGTTCGGGAGCCAGGATGCCGATACCAGCGAGACGGCTGATATCGTGAGGCTCGAATCCATTCAGTTTCGCGCGCCCGAAGGCCGCGCTCTCTCGGTGCTGCTCGCCGAGGACAATGACATCAACGCGCTGTTGGCCCGCACCGTACTGGAGAAATGCGGGGCGCGGGTGGTGCGCGCTCGCAATGGGATCGAGGCCATCGCAGCCGCACGCCACGCGCACGAGGACGCAGAGGGTGAAGCGTTCGACCTCGTGCTCATGGATATCCACATGCCGGAAATGGACGGGATCGAGGCGGCCCAGCAGATCCGCGCGCTTTATCCCGAGGGGGCTGAAGCCCCGGGCGGCCGGCCGCCAATTGTGGCGCTCACCGCCAACGCTCTCGTCGAGGACCGCGCGGCCTATTTACAGGCCGGATTGGACGATTATCTCGCCAAGCCATTCGAAAAAGACGATCTGATCGCGCTGATCGCTCGCTGGCGAAAAGACGCCAAAACTGGGGCTGCCGGCCTCGGTGCCGCCTAAGATTGTCCACTGGCAAACGCCCCGTTTCGCGACCATATCCCCAGGCTGTCACATAGGGTTCGAATTGGTTTGCTAACCGGCCAGTGTTATGGCCGAATCAAGCGGCGAGCGGATGAACGAGAAACCGATGAAGCTGACACCGGGGGTCAAACCCAATTTTTTCCGCCCGAGCACGATGTTTCCCGCCTTTTTGCTGAAGCCGGTGCAAGGAGCGTTCCCGTTCGCCCCGGGCGGATCGCTGCGGCCTCTTGGCTTCGGCAATCGTTTCCAGCCGCATAAGGTCTATGGCCGCATCGGCAATCTCGAAGTGAGATTGGCCCGGACCAAAGGCGATATCAAACGCGCGCAGCGGCTCCGCTACAAAGTGTTCTACGAAGAGATGTAGGCCATCCCGGACGCGCTCGCCATCCTGTCGCGACGCGATGAAGATGGCTACGACTCGATCTTCGATCATCTGCTCGTCGTCGATCACGGCAATCCTGACAAGGGCCGGCGCTGGGGTCGCCCCAAAGTGGTCGGGACCTATCGCGTGTTGCGCCAGGACATCGCCATCGCGCAATGACGGCTTCTACACCCAAGGCGAATACGACATCGCGCCCCTGCTCCGCGCCAGACCGGATTACAATTTCGTCGAGCTCGGCCGCTCCTGCGTGCTGAAGCCCTATCGCAACAAGCGCACGCTCGAGCTGTTATGGCAGGGCGTGTGGGGCTATGTGCGCGAGCATGGCGGCAGCGTGATGATCGGCTGCGCGAGTTTCCCCGGCACCGACCCGAGCTTGCACGCGCAGACCTTGAGCTACCTCTACCACACCTCACTCGCGCCCGCGGAATGGCGCGTGCGCGCGCATGAGCATCTCCGTGTCGACATGAACATGCTGCCGAAAGACGCGATCAACACACGCGCGGCGATCCGGGCGCTACCGCCCTTGATCAAGGGCTATTTGCGGGTGGGCGCCTTATGTCGGCGACGGCGCCGTGATCGACCACCAGTTCGGCACCACCGACGTATTCCTCGTCATGCCGGTCGAGGCGATGAACACGCGCTATTTTGATCATTTCGGCGCGCCGGACGCGCTATCCACGCCGGTCGAACAGGACTTCGCCGCCCTGAACTAGGTGACGGGTGGTTAAAGATCGGCGCCTCTTGGGTTTGACGGCCTGCTCTCACACCCCTAGATTTCCGCCATCATGCGGCATAGCGACGTCAACGATGCCATGCGCGCCGTGCAGGACGCGGGCGCAGGGCTGAAGCAGCTCAACGAGCGCTCGCGCGAAATCTTCAAGCGCATTGTCGAGACCTATCTCGCCACCGGCGAGCCAGTCGGCTCGCGGAACTTGAGCCGCGCGCTACCGATGACCCTGTCGCCGGCCTCGGTCCGCAACGTCATGTCGGATTTGGAGGCGCTCGGGCTGATCTATGCACCGCATACGAGTGCTGGAAGGCTCCCCACTGAAACTGGCTTGCGCCTATTCGTCGACGGGTTACTCGAGATCGGCGATGTCAGCCAGGAGGAGCGCAGCCAGATCGAGAGCCACATGGCGGGGAGCGGCAGACACCGCGCGGTGGAAGCGTTGCTCGCCGAAGCCGGCGACATGCTCTCCGGATTGTCGCGCTGCGCCGGGGTCGTGCTGGTCGAGCGGCAAAGCAAGACGCTGAAGCAAATCGAGTTCGTCAATCTCCGACCGGGCAAGGCGCTGGTGGTCTTGGTCGGCGATGACGGCGATGTCGAGAACCGCATCATCTCGCTCCCCGACGGGCTGCCGCTCTCGTCGCTCAACGCGGCCTCCAACTACGTCAATGCGCGGATCGGCGGCCTAACGCTCGCCGATGCGCGGACCCGCATCGAAACCGAGATCGAGCAGCGCCGCGCGCAACTCGACGAACTCACCGCGCGCGTGGTGACCGAAGGGCTCGCTGTGTGGTCGGGAGAGAGCGAGGAGCCGAAGAGCCTGATCGTCTGCGGACGCTCGCATCTTCTCGAAGACGTGAAGGCGATGGAAGATCTGGAGCGGATCCGGCTCTTGTTCGAGGATCTCGATACCAAGAAGGATCTGATCCAATTGCTGGGCCTCGCCGAAGGCGCGGATGGGGTGCGCATCTTTATCGGGTCGGAGAACAAGCTGTTCTCGCTCTCCGGGTCGGCGCTGATCGTCTCGCCGTTCAGGGATAGCGAGCGGCGCATCGTGGGCGCGCTCGGCGTGATCGGCCCGACCAGGCTGAATTATGCCCGCATCATCCCCATGGTCGACTACACGGCCAGGCTGCTCGGCCGGATTGTCCCTTGATTTTTGACGGCTTACGGTCGATATCCGGCAGCGCCTGAAGCGGATCAGCGAGAGCCAATGCCCGACGACAAACCCGACGAGATGGATGAGAAGATCGGGGCGACACCCGAGCCTTCCGCCAAAGTCAGCCCCGATCCTGGCATCGAGGCGCGCGGCGAGATCGAGGCGATGATGGCCGAGAACGCCGATATGCGCGACCGGCTGTTGCGCACGATGGCGGACATGGAGAATTTGCGCAAACGCACCGAGCGCGAGAAATCCGATACCGCACGCTACGCGATTTCCAGTTTTGCCCGCGACGTGCTCACCGTCGGCGATAATTTGCGCCGCACCGTCGAACATGTGCCGGCGGACGCCGCGGCCCAGGACCCGGCGCTGAAGAGTTTCCTCGAAGGCGTCGAGTTGACCGAGCGCGAGCTCTTGAACGTGTTGGAGCGGCATGGCGTGACGCGCATCGATCCGCTCGGCGCCAGGTTCGATCCCAATTTCCACCAGGCGATGTACGAGGTGGAGAAGAAGGACGTGCCTGAGGGCACCGTGGTCGACGTGATGCAAGGCGGCTATACGATCGGCGAACGCTGCCTCAGGCCGGCGCTGGTCGCCGTGGCCAAAGGCGGACCGAAGCCGGCGCCAGTCACCAGGACAACGCGCCAAAGGCTGACAACGACGATTTCTCGTCCGACTAGGCGTTCGGTTTTTGCCGCATAATCTTATCGGAAAAGTCTGCAACTTTTCGGGATTATGCTTTGGTCACGCGCCGCAGAGTCAAGTTGAAGCGGCCGCCTTCGTCCAGCAATTGCGAGCTTCCGGCGAGAACGCGATCGATGCCGTGAAAGGCGAGACGGTCCTCGCCGGCCAAGACAAAGACATCGCCGGATCTGAGCTCGAATTTCTGCGTCGGGTCTTTGCGCGATGTGCCGCCGACGCGGAAGATGGCGGTGTCGCCGAGCGACACCGAGACGACAGGTGCGGAGAAATCCTGCTCGTCCTTGTCCTGATGCAGGCCCATCTTGGCGGCGCCGGAATAATAATTGATCAGGCAGGCTTCGGGCGGGTGCGGGTAGTTGCCGACCTGGTCCCACAGCGCCAGCAAGAGTTTCGGGATCGGCGGCCAGGGCTCGCCGGTGACCGGATGCATCGGCTGATAGCGATAGCCGCGTTCCTTGTCGGTGACCCAGCCGAGCGGCCCGCAATTCGTCATGCGCACCGACATGGGGTTGCCGGAGCGGGGCATGGTGGGCGTGAAGAGCGGGGCCGCGTCGATGATCGATGCGCAATTCGCCGAGCAGCGCGCGCTGTTCCGCTTCGGCGAAATATCCGGATAAATATTGTAGCGTCACGGTCTGCCTCATTATGGCCCGAAGGACATATAGCGTTCGCGGCGAGGCAAGAGGAGTTGAAAGACATGGCCGGAAAGCCAAACCCTGACGGATACGTGCATGCGCGCGACGACAAGGAATATCAGCGCTTGCGCGATCAGGCGGCGATGTGGCGGCCGGCGACGCGAAGCGGTGCTCGACAGGATCGGGCTGAAACCCGGCATGAGCTCACTCGATATTGGCTGCGGGCCGGGTGCGGTGATGCGGCTGATGGCAGACCGCGTCGGAGCCTCGGGCCACGTTACCGGCATCGATGTCGACGGCAGGCTCGGGCGCCTGGCGTTGGAAGAGCTCCGCGACGAGGGCGGCTCCCAATTCGAGTTCGTCGAGGGCGATGCGCTGAAGCTCGATGCCGTCCCCGGCGCGCCGTTCGATCTCAGTTTTTGCCGGCTGGTGCTGATGCATCTCTCCGACCCGGTGGCGCTGCTCGAGAAGATGCATCACTGGACCAAGCAAGGCGGATATGTCGCGGCGCAGGAATTCGACTTCGGCGGGATAGCGATCGAGCCGCTCTGCCCGGCCATGGCCGAGTTCAGCCGCCTGTTCGAGGGCGTGTTCCGCGGCCATGGGCGGAATTTGCGCGCCGGACGCCAGCTCCCGGCGCAATTCGAAGCGGCAGGCCTGGGCGCGCCGGAGGGCACGGACGCGGAGGTGAAATTCCTGCCGCTCGCGGTCATGGCGCCGATGCTGATCGGGGTTTATGAAGGGCTGTTCGCCGCAGGCGCCACGCTCGGCATCGCGGATGAGACGCTCGCCGCCGCCTTCCGTAGGGATATGGCTGAAGCCGCAGCGGATGGGCGCTATTATTGCCTCACGCCCACCCTGATCTCGGCCTGGAAGCGGGTGAGCTAGGCCCCGGTCAATTTTGCCAACACGCAGTTTCAGGGCGACGCGCTGTTTACCTTGCGGCACTATACCGGGCCTCCTATATACGGCAGAAATCCTGCCGCTTTCCGCGGCGGTCTTGCGCCGATAGGGGATCGTTCCCAGCCATGAGGCCGGCTGGGATTACCGGTTGCCGCTAGGGACCGGACGATCTGCCAGTAAAGAGAGAGGTTTGGAGAATGGCGAAAGTGATCGGAATCGATCTCGGCACGACGAACTCGTGTGTCGCGGTCATGGAGGGTAAGAACCCCAAAGTTATCGAAAATGCCGAGGGCATGCGCACCACGCCTTCGATGGTCGCGTTCACCAGCGACGGCGAAAAGATCGTCGGACTTCCCGCCAAACGCCAGGGGGTGACCAATCCAGAAAACACATTCTTTGCCATCAAGCGCCTGATCGGGCGCCGCTACGAAGATCCGATGGTCGAGAAGGACAAGAAGCTCGTCCCCTACAAGATCGTGAAGGGCGACAATGGCGATGCCTGGGTCGAGTCCCACGGCAAGAAATATTCGCCGTCGCAGGTCTCGGCTTTCATCCTGCAAAAGATGAAGGAGACGGCCGAGGCTCATCTCGGCGAGCCCGTCACGCAAGCGGTGATCACCGTTCCCGCTTATTTCAACGACGCGCAGCGCCAGGCGACCAAAGACGCCGGCAAGATCGCAGGGCTTGAGGTGCTTCGCATCATCAACGAGCCCACGGCAGCCGCGCTCGCTTACGGACTTGAGAAGAAAGAAGGCAAGACCATCGCCGTCTACGATCTCGGCGGCGGCACGTTCGACATTTCGATCCTCGAGATCGGCGACGGCGTGTTCGAGGTGAAGTCGACCAACGGCGATACGTTCCTCGGCGGCGAGGATTTCGACATGCGCCTCGTCGACTATCTCGCCAACGAGTTCAAGAAAGAGAGCGGCATCGACCTTCGCGGCGACAAGCTCGCGCTGCAGCGGCTGAAGGAAGCGGCCGAGAAGGCCAAGATCGAGCTGTCGTCGACGACGCAGACCGAGATCAATCTGCCCTTCATCACCGCGGACGCGTCGGGTCCGAAGCATCTCACCATGAAGCTTACCCGCGCCAAGCTCGAAAGCCTGGTGGACGATCTCATTCAGAAGACGGTCGGCCCATGCGCGAACGCGCTGAAGGACGCCGGTCTGAAGGCTGCCGAGATCGAGGAAGTGGTTCTCGTCGGCGGCATGACGCGCATGCCGAAAGTGGTCGAGACGGTGAAGAATTTCTTCGGCCGCGAGCCGCATAAGGGCGTGAACCCTGACGAAGTCGTGGCCATCGGCGCCGCGATCCAGGCCGGCGTGCTGCAGGGCGACGTCAAGGACGTGCTGCTGCTCGACGTGACGCCGCTTTCGCTCGGTATCGAAACCTTGGGCGGCGTGTTCACGCGTCTGATCGACCGCAACACCACGATCCCGACCAAGAAGAGCCAGGTATTCTCGACCGCCGAAGACAATCAGAACGCGGTCACGATCCGCGTGTTCCAAGGCGAGCGCGAGATGGCGGCCGACAACAAGATGCTCGGGCAGTTCGATCTGGTCGGCATTCCGCCGGCGCCGCGCGGCGTACCGCAGATCGAGGTCACGTTCGACATCGACGCCAACGGCATCGTCAACGTCGCGGCCTCGGACAAGGCGACAGGCAAGGCACAGTCGATCCGCATCCAGGCCTCGGGCGGCCTCACCGATGCGGATATCGACCGCATGGTCAAGGAAGCGGAGAGCCACGCCGAAGAGGACAAGAAGCGGCGCGAGCTGATCGAGACCAAGAACCAGGCCGAAGCCCTGATCCACTCGACCGACCGCATGCTGAAAGAATTCGGCGACAAGGTCCAAGCGTCCGACAAGGCAGCGGTCGAGGCTGCGGTCGCGGAGCTCAAGACCGCGGTGCAAGGCGAAGATACCGACGCGATCAAGCAAAAGATCGACGCGGTCGCCCAAACGTCGATGAAGCTCGGCGAAGCCATGTATCAGGCGAGCCAGGGCGGCGGCGAGGCACCGGGCGCCGGTGCCGCTAGCGGCGAAAGCGGCGACGGCAACGTGGTCGATGTCGATTTCGAGGAAGTTCCGGACGACGATAAGAAGTCGGCCTAGGATAGACTAAGGAGGCGCGGGCCTGACCTGGCTCGCGCCTTCGCCCAACACAACAGGCTGAACGCCGCCGCCAGCGGGGCGCGGAAATGGTGTGAAGGCCGGAGGGTCGATGACTAAGCAGTGCTACTACGAATCGCTCGGGCTGCAGCGAGGCGCCTCCGACAAGGAGATCAAGGCCGCTTTCCGGCGTCTTGCCAAAGAGTGCCACCCCGATCGTTGCAACGGCGATGCGAACGCCGAGAAGCGATTCAAGGAAATCAACGAGGCTTATGAGGCGTTGAAGGATCCGCAGCGCCGCGCGGCTTACGACCGCTTCGGCCATGCCGCCTTCCAAAGCGCGGCGGCGGCCCCGGCGGCCACCCGTTCGGCGCGGATTTCTCGGCGTCGATGTCGGCGATGTTCGACGATCTGTTCGGCGAGTTCATGGGCCAGCGCCGCACCAAGCAGCGCAGCGTGCGCGAGCGCGGCGCCGATCTTCGCTACAATATGGAGATCACGCTGTCGGAGGCCTTCAAGGGCAAGTCGGCGCAGATCCGGGTTCCAACCAATGTCACCTGCGAGGCCTGCTCAGGGTCCGGCGCCAAGGCCGGGACGCATGCAACGCCCTGCCGGACCTGTATCGGTATCGGCAAGGTCCGCGCCAGCCAGGGCTTCTTCACCATCGAGCGCACTTGCCCCACCTGTCATGGACGGGGCGAAGTGATCGAGACGCCGTGCGGATCGTGCAACGGCTCTGGCCGGGTCACCAAGGAGCGTACGCTTTCGGTGACGATTCCCTCCGGCGTCGAGGACGGCACAAGGATCAGGCTTGCCAGCGAAGGCGAGGCGGGTTTACGCGGCGGCCCGCCGGGCGATCTCTATATCTTCCTCTCGATCAAGCCGCATGAATTCTTCCAGCGCGACGGCGCGGATCTGTTCTGCCGCGTGCCGATCGCGATGACGACCGCGGCGCTCGGCGGCGAGATCGAGGTTCCGACCATCGACGGCGGCAGAAGCCGGGTGAAAGTCCCCGAGGGCAGCGAGACAGGCAAGCAGTTCCGCCTGAAGGCCAAGGGCATGCCGGTGCTGCGCTCCAAGCAGGTCGGCGATCTCTACATCCAGGTCGAGGTCGAGACGCCGAAGAATCTCACCCGCAAGCAGCGCGAGCTGTTGAAATCCTTCGAGGATGCGTCGAACCCGAATACCAGCCCGGAATCGGCAGGCTTCTTCGCGCGGGTGAAAGAGTTCTTCGAGGGGATCGGCGAATAAGTGCCTGGAACTCCCGACAAGGCACCGGCTGGGGAGGGATCAGAATGATACGACTCCTCTTCTTCGCCGGAAGCGCGCGGGAGCACGCTTATAGCAAGAAGCTCGCGCGGCTTGCCCAGCAGATCGCCTCCGCCAACGGCGTCGAGGCCGTCTATGTCGATCTCCGTGATTATCCAATGCCGATCTATGACGGCGACCTCGAAGACCGCGAGGGACAGCCAGAGAAGACGCGCGAATTCACCGCGCTGCTCGGGGAGTATCAGGGCATCTTCATCGTCACGCCCGAATATAATTCCTCGTTGCCGCCACTGCTCAAGAACACGCTCGACTGGGTGACCCGTGTGACCGAGGAAGGCTTGAACGGACCGAAGATTCTCAGAAGCCGCGTGTTCGCGATCTCTGGTTCCTCGCCAGGATATTATGGCGGCGCGCGATGCCTGCTTCATTTACGCCAAGTGCTGGCAGTCGGCATGGGAGCCCTCGTCATTCCGCAACAATTCTCTCTGCCGCGGGCGAACGAAGCCTTCGGTGAAGACGGCCATCTCAAAGATAAGAAACAACAGGATCTGCTGAAAGGCGTGGTCGAGGCCTTGGCCGTTGCCGCGCGGAAATTTGCCTCCGCATGATGGAGCCTCGCGACAGAATCATCGTCGCCCTCGACGTCCCGAGCGTCGATGAGGCCATGCGCCTGGTGAGTAAACTCAAAGGCAGCGTCGGGGTCTATAAGATCGGCCTTGAGCTTTTGTTCAACGGTGGATTTCAGCTGGCGCGCGAGCTTGCGGACAAGGGACCTCGATGTCTTCATCGATGCCAAGCTGCTCGACATCGAGGCGACGGTCGAGCGGGCAACGGCGACGATCGCCAAGAGTGGCGCCAAATTTCTCACCGTGCATGCGCTCGACGCCAAGACGCTCGATGCGGCGGTGCGCGGGCGGGCCGACAGCAAGCTCAAGCTGCTCGGTGTGACGGTGCTCACCAATCTGGAGCGCGACGACCTTAAGGAGCAGGGCACCGACCGCGATCCACAAGAGCTTGCGGTCTATCGCGCGATGCTGGCGCAGGAGGCCGGTTTTGACGGGGTCGTGGCGTCGGGGCGCGAGGCTGCCCCGCTTCGTCAAGCTCTAGGTCCCGATATGCTGATCGTGACGCCGGGCATCAGACCGAAGGGCAGCAAGGTCGACGACCAGGTACGGATAGTGAGCCCAGGCGAGGCGATCGCGGCGGGGGCGAATTACATTGTGGTTGGGCGCCCGATCACGCGGGCCGCAGACCCGCGCAAAGCTGCCGAAGCAATCGCGGCAGAGATCGCAAGCGCGTCATAGCGCGGACAGCTTCTCAGCGATGAGCCGGGAAAGCCTGTCAGCGTCGCCTTCCACCTTCACTTGCTTCAGCCGCGACTTACCGCCATGCGCGACGCTCACAGTCGACGCCGGCACGCCAAGCCATTTGGCGATCAGTTTCTCAAGCGCTTGATTGGCGCGGCCGGCTTCGGGAAGTGCGCGGACGCGGGCGGCGAGGACAGCGGCACCGTCGAAGGACTCCACACCCTTGACTTCGTCCTTGGCGGATTTCGGCGTCAGCCGAACGGCGAGGATGACGCCGCCGTCAGATCGGCGCGGGATGAAGGCGGGCGACCGATCGCCGCTCAAGAATTGTCAGGACCCGCGAAGGCCGGCGCCAGCCAGCCAATCAGGACCACATCGCGGAGAAAGAGCAGGATCAAGATCAGAATCACCGGCGAAATATCGATGCCGCCCAAATTGGGCAAAATGCTCCGGATCGGGCGCAAGGCCGGCTCGGTGACCCGATAAAGCATGTCGCCGACGGAATAAACGAAGCGGTTTTGCGTGTTCACCACGTTGAAGGCGATCAGCCAGCTCAAGATCGCCCCGGCGATGATCACCCAGATATAGAGGTCAATGACGAGAACGATGAATCCGATCAAAGGCAGCATCAAAACCCTCCTCGCTTTCCGGACCATGTAGCGGACAGCCGCCAAAGAGGGCAAGCTTTTACAGGGGGCCAATTTAGCGGCATTGACAGGCTGGAAGCCCGATCCCTAAATGACCCTGTCTTGGCGCATAATCCTATCGGAAAAGTCTGCAACTTTTCGGGATCATGCGTCGAATGGGGCCGTAGCTCAGTTGGGAGAGCGCAGCAATCGCACTGCTGAGGTCGTCGGTTCGATCCCGTCCGGCTCCACCATTCCTCAAAATCACTCGCCGGGCGAGACCGGCTCGTTCGGCGAATAGCGACGAGCGGCTTGCTTTGACTCGACCTCCACCTTGGGCAATGGCCCCGGGCCTTGCGGGTTGCCGTCTTCGTCGCGGACGCGGAACAGCAAGCCCATCAACGGCACCAACAGAGTGTCGGGCACGAAGCGCATGGCAAAGGCGCCGAGCGGATTGAGGAACCCGGGAAGGATCACACTCCGGCCGCGCTTGAAGCCGCGATAGGCGACTTGCGCGACTGTCTCGGGGGTCATCAGCGGAAACACGTTGAGGTAATAGGAGTTGGTGGTGCCGGCCTTGGCGTGAAGGTCGGTGGCGACGGCGCCGGGCGTGATGACGGAAACCGTGACGCCCGTCCCCATGGTCTCGTAAGACAGCGACTTTGAGAACGAGATCAGGAACGCTTTCGACGCCGCATAACACGCTTCGTAGGGCACCGGCATGAAGCCCATCATCGAAGCGATGTTGAGAACGCCGCCCTTCCGCCGCGCGATCATTCCGGGGAGAAAACGCAAAGTCAGATCGACGACGGCGCGAGTGTTGAGGTCGACAATGCGGCGGACTCTGTCGAGCTCCTCATCCTGAAAGAAGCCCGATCCCATGATGCCGGCATTGTTGACGAGGACATCGGCGTAAAGGCCGAAACGCCGCAGAGCGAGCTCGACGCCGGCGCAACCTTCAAGCGTGCTCAAATCTTGCGAGGTGATCTCGACGCGAACGCCGTGCGCGCGAACGAGCTCGGCCCGGGTCAGCGCCAGGCGCGATTCGTCTCGTGCCACGAGCAGGAGGGTGTGACCGCCGCGGGCGAATTCTTCCGCCAGCCGCCTGCCGATGCCTTCGGTGGCGCCCGTAATCACGACGGAAGGGGCGGTGGTTCCGGTCTCACGTTTCGAATGGATGTCGTTCATCGATTACCAAGAGTTTGGGCTGCAAAAAGGCCCGACCTACAAGCTCTGCCTCACCATAACCGCCCTAGACGGATACGCCTAGTCCGCCTCAATCATTAGAAATTCACCTAAATCAAATGGTTGGCCGAATTGCGATGCGCAAGGCACAGATTGGATATGGGAACTAAGGCTTTGACCGGGCTACAATAGAAACACGGAAACTCGCCTGAGGTTCATTTTAGGGAAATTCTCGATGCCCAATTTCTGGCTGTTGCGATTTGCTTTTGTGACGCTTGTTAGCCTCTGTGGCTTGGACCGGCATGGCCGCGGCCGATGCAAGTCTGCCCGAAGCCGTGAAGAAGGCGGACGCGAAATATCTCGATCTCAAAGAAACCGAGACCGAAGATGGTTCGAAAAAGATCGAGGCTGGTGGCGGCGAGGAAGACACCGAACCTGTGGCGCAAGAGATCAGCGAAGGTCCGCTCAAGGTGGCTTTGACCTATAGCGAAAGCAAGAGCGAGGAAGGCGACGAGACGATGCGGGCGCCGATCGTCACCGTTACCTTCGACGGCAAGGAGATCGGCAAGTTCGAAGGCGATGCTGGGTTCGGCGATCCGCCGCTCAGCGTGCAGATCGCCAATCTCGATCCCGGCAATCCGCACCCCGAGGCGATCGTGTCGTTCTATACGGGCGGTGCGCATTGCTGCTCCGACACCAAGATCCTCACCAGCAGCAAGGACGGCACAGACTGGCAGACGGTCGACCTCGGACAGTTCGACGGCGGCCCGCTGACCGCGAGCGACCTCGACGGCGACGGCGTCTATGAATTCGAGACCCGCGACAACGCCTTCCTCTACACTTTCGGCTGTTATGCCTGTTCGTCGGCGCCGCTGATGGTGCTCACGGTGCAAGACGGCGCGGTCAAGAACATCACGACCGATCCCCGCTTCCATCGCGAGCACGAGCTTTGGCTGAAAGACATGATCACCGACGTGCCCACGGAGGACGTGAATGGGTTTCTGGCCGGGTATGTCGGAGAGAAGATTTTGCTCGGCGAAGGCAAGCCGGCCTGGGAGCTGATGCTCGCCCATTACGACAAGGAGTCGGATTGGGGGCTCGAGACCTGTCCTCAGCCGGTCAACGACAAGGGCGAATGCCCGGTCAAGACCGAGCTCCTGAGCTTCCCCGACGCTCTCGAACGCATGCTTAACGAAAACGGCTATAAGGTAGAGAAATGAGCTCAAGGAGGCCGGTTACGGGCTGGAACCAGCCGGGACCGGGGCCGGTTTTGTAGGGTGCTAGGTCAGCCGGCCGGCGCCCAGGTAGGAGTAAGGACTATGGCACCGCGCGCCTATTGGACTGGCCATTTGCGGCTTTCCCTCGTCAACGTTCCAGTCCGGCTCTACCCGGCCACGACGAGCGAGCGAAGGATCGAGCTGAACCAGATTCACGAGCCCTCCGGCCAGCGCATCCGCTATCAGAAGATCGTGCCGGGGATCGGCCCCGTCGAGGACGAGGACATCACCAAGGGCTACGAATACGAGAAGGGCAAATATGTCCTGCTCGACCAGGACGAGATCGACGATCTCAAACTCGAGAGCAAGCAGACGATCGAACTGGTCCGCTTCGTCGAGCCGGAAGCCATCGACACCCGCTATTTCGAGAAGCCCTATTATTTGATGCCTGACGGCGACATGGCGGAGGAAGGCTATGTCGTCATTCAGAAGGCGCTGCAGCAGGCGAACAAGATCGGTGTCGGTCAGTTCATCTTGCGCGGTCACGGCAATATCGTCGCCATCAAGCCGTTCGAACGCGGTCTGCTGCTCGAGATCTTGCGGCACGCCAACGAGGTGAAGTCGGCGACGAAATTGTTCGAAGAGATTCCGAGCGTGAAGATCGACAAGGAAGCGCTCGAGCTTGCGGTCGAGTTGATGGAGCGGAAGGCCGGCAAGTTCGAACCGGAGAAATTGAAAGACGAATATGCGGAAGCGGTGTGGGAGTTGATCAACGCCAAGATCGAGCACCGCGCGCCGGAGATCGTCACCGCCGCACCGAGCGGCGCCAAAATCATCAACATCATGGATGCGCTGAAGAAGAGCGTGCAAGCGCAAGGCAAGGGCGGCAAGGGCGCGCCCGCACCGAAGCGTGGCGCTGCGCGTGGCACGAAGAAGTCGTCGAAGTCGACGCCGAAGCGGAAATCGGCTTAAGCGATGGCGCGGGCTGCCAGCGATCCGCTTGCCACCTACAAGGCCAAGCGCGATTTCAAGAAGACGCCGGAACCCGCCGCGAAGCGGGCACGCGCTAAAGGCAATAGTTTCGTCATCCAGAAGCATGCGGCGCGCCGCACGCATTTCGACTTTCGGCTGGAGCATGACGGGGTGCTGAAGAGCTGGGCGGTGACGCGTGGCCCGAGCCTCGACCCGACACAGAAGCGCCTCGCGGTGATGACCGAGGATCATCCGCTCGAATACGGCAAGTTCGAGGGCGTGATCCCCAAAGGCGAATATGGCGGCGGCCCGGTGATGATCTGGGATCGCGGCACTTGGGAGCCGATCGGCGATCCCGACGAGGGCCTCGCCAAAGGCGACCTCAAATTTCGCCTCCATGGCGATCGGCTCAACGGCGATTACGTTCTCGTCCGCATGAAGCCGCGCAAGGGCGAGAAGCGGCGAGAACTGGCTGCTGATCAAGAAGCGCGATGACTACGCCGGCGACGGCAACGAGCCGACGGAAAAATTCGAGACCAGCGTCAAGAGCGGCCGCACCATGGACCAGATCGAGCACGGCGACAGCGCGGTGTGGAGCTCCAAGGCCAAGGCTCAAAAAAAAACTCCGAAGCCGAAGCCAAGGGCAAAAGTTTCCGCTGGCACGGCAAAAAGCCGCCGAAGTCGCGGCGCGCGGTAGCGCCCGAGTTCGTCGAGCCTGAGCTTGCCACGCTCGACACCCATGTGCCGGCAGGATCCGGCTGGCTGCATGAAATCAAATATGACGGCTATCGCATCATCGGCCGCAAAGCCGGAGACGAGACCACTTTGTTCAGCCGGAGCGGGCTCGACTGGACCGTGCGCTTCCCGGCCATCGCGCCGGCGCTCGGTACGCTGCCATGCCATGACGCGCTGATCGACGGCGAGATCGCCTTCGTGCTGCCTTCGGGCATCACCGATTTCAAATCGCTGCAAGAGCATATCGACACGCCGAATCCCGCCATCCGCTATTATGTGTTCGATCTGCTCGAACTCGACGGCAAAGATTTGCGAAGGCTCCCGCTCTCGACGCGAAAAGACAAACTGAAATCGTTGATGTCGGGAAAGCGCGTGTCAGACTGGCTGATCTATTCCGAGCATTTCGTCGGCGACGGCCCCGCCGTCTACCAGGGCGCGTGCGGGGCGGGGCTCGAAGGCATCATCTCCAAGCGCGCGGATTCGAAATATCGCTCGGGCCGCTTCAAGGACTGGCTCAAGATCAAATGCAAGCGCGGCGAGGAGTTCGTGATCGGCGGCTATAGCCGTTCCGATGTGAAGGGCAAACCTTTCTCTTCGCTACTGCTCGGCAGTTACGAGGACGGTGCGCTGAAATTTGCCGGTAAAGTCGGCACGGGTTTCGACACCGCGACGATGACGATGTTGGCGAAGCGCTTCAAGCCGCTCGAGCGCGCCACACCGCCTTTCATCGATGTTCCCGCCATTGAGAAAAAGGGCGCAAGATGGCTGGAACCGAAACTGGTTTGCGCCGTCAATTTCGCGGAGCGCACGCCCGACGGGCGCTTGCGGCATCCGAGCTTTCAGGGTTTGCGCGAGGACAAGGCGGCGCGCGAGGTCAGGCTTGAGGAGTCTGAGTCGGAGGGAATAGAGATGACGCGAGCAAAGAAGCGCGACGGCGATCCGACATTCCACGGTATTACGCTCTCTAATCCCGACAAGGTGTATTACCCCGGCGCCCGCGTCACCAAGCTCGACGTCGCCGAGTATTACGACATTGTCGCCCCCTTCATGCTTCCTTACCTCGTCAAGCGCCCGATCAGTCTGGTGCGGTGCCCAGACGGCATCGACGGTCAGCGCTTCTTCCAGCGCCACGCCATGAAGGGCATGAGCGAGGCCATCAAGGAAATTCCCATTCCGGGCGGAGAGACCAAGAAACCTTATCTCTATATCGACGGCGAGAAGGGTCTGTTCGGTCTCGTGCAGATCGGCACGCTTGAGATTCACGATTGGGGAGTCTCGATCAGAACATGTGAGCCAACCCGACCGCATCGTGTTCGATCTCGATCCCGACGAGGGTCTCGATCTTGCGCATCTTGAAGGCGGCGGCGACGGAGGTGCGCGAGTTTCTCGCCGATCTCGGGCTCAAGAGCTTCCTCAAGTCGACCGGCGGCAAGGGCTTACATATCGTGGCGCCGATCGCGGCGAAGCTTGGCTGGGACGAGGTAAAGACCTTCTGCAAGGCGATCGCGGAAGCCCTGGTGACGGCACGTCCGGACCGCTACACCGCTAACCCGTTGAAGCGGACGCGCGAAGGCAAGATCTTCGTCGACTATCTGCGCAATCAGCGCGGCAGCTCGGCTATCGTGGTTTATTCCACGCGGGCGAAGGAAGGCGCGCCGGTCGCCTGCCCGCTCCGCTGGGATGAATTGAAGGCCCTGCAAGAGCGGCATCGCCCTACACAATCAAGACACTGCCGGCGCGGCTGAAAGCGCTGAAGGGCGATCCCTGGGAGGGATTTCATTCGACGCGGCAGTCGATTACCGCGAAGGCGATCAAGGCGGTTGGCGCAGGTTAATCACGCGTTGCGAAGGCAAAGGGATTGTGCCCTAGTTCCGGCCGGAAACGCTGCCGAGGAGCAGGGCATGAACAGAGTAACGAGCGGATTCCTTTCAATTCTTGTCGCGATGATGATCGCTCTCAGCGCGCCTGCCGCGCGGTCGGAGACGGTCGCTGCCACCGACGTGGTGGCGCCGCTCGTGGTCACACCGATCGCTTCGCCCAATCCCGTGCTCGGCACCGATAATCTGACGCATCTTGCCTATGAGTTCACGCTGATGAGCTTCGCGTCGAGCGGGGTCACCATCCAGAAGGTCGAGACGCTCGATGCGGCGACAAACAAAGTGATCGGCACGTTGGACGGCGATGCGCTGGCGAAGATGCTGCGGGTGAATGGCGGCATCAAGGGAGTGGAGCTCCCCGCCGGAGGGTCCGGCATTTTGTTCATGGACGTCACGCTCGCCAAGGACGTCGCGGTTCCCGCGAAGCTTGCGCATCGCTTCACGCTCAGCGTGGCCAAGGCGCCGCAAGCGGATTCGGCCGGCGATCACGATCCGACGCCAGCGCCGCCGCAAGAGGTGACATTCACGACTGATCCGTTGCCGGTCGGCCCCGCGGCGGTCGTCGTGGCCCCGCCACTCAAAGGCGCGCGCTGGGCGGTCGGCGGCGGGTGCTGTTCGCCGCCGAGCTATCATCGCGGCGCCACGCTGCCGATCAACGGATCGATCCATGTGGCCGAACGCTTCGCCATCGATTTCGTGCAGTTGAACGACAAGAGCATGCTGTTCAGCGGGCGATATGCTCAAAGTGTCGGACTACGAATATTTCGGCGATGAAATCTATTCGGTCGCCGATGGCACCGTGGTTGGAGTCCAGGACGGACTGCCGGAACAAATCCCCGGCAAGCTACCCGAGGACGCGACGATCCAGATGGCTGGCGGCAACTATGTCGTCGTCGATATCGGCAACGGGCGCTTTGCGTTCTACGCCCATATGCAGCCGGGAAGCCTCAAGGTGAAGCTCGGCGACCGCATCAAGACCGGCGATGTGCTCGGGCTGCTCGGCAATTCCGGCAATACCGACACGCCGCATCTGCATTTTCATGTGATGGACGGCCCCTCGCCGCTGCTTGCCAACGGGCTGCCTTACGTCTTCACGGCCTTCACGGGCCAGGGCCGGATCACAGACGAACAGCCGCTGTTCACCGGAGGTGTCTCCAATGTCGACCCGGCCGAGTTGGCAGGGCCGCACAAGAACCAGCTGCCGCTCAACCTCGAAGTCGTGAGTTTTCCTTGAGGCCTCTCAGGCTTGTAGGGGCTAGGGCGGCACCCTAGATTCCGCCGAAATCGGGTCGAGGGAGGATCGTCAATGTCGAGCGTGAAACGCGCCAAGTCCTTGGTTGCGGCCTGCCTGATCTTCATTGCTGCGGCCATTTCGGCCTCCCCGACCCTCGCCGACGCCAAGCGGGTGGCGCTCGTCATCGGCAATAACGACTATGAGAACGTGCCCAAGCTGCAGAAGGCGGTGAACGACGCCGACGCGGTGGCGCAGGAATTGTCGAAGCTCGGCTTCGACGTGGTCAAGGCGGAGAATGTCGGGCGCAAAGCCATGAGCCGCGCCGTCAATGAGCTCGAGAACAAGATCGGCGCCGGCGATACCGTGCTGTTCTATTTCGCCGGACATGGCTTCGCCGTCGACGGCACGAATTATCTGCTGCCGGTCGATGTGCCCGAAGCCGGTCCGGGCGAGGAAGGCATCGTGCGCGACGCGTCGTTCGCCGCCACCGGACTTTCGGATCGGTTACAGCAAAAGGGCGCGGGCACCGTCATTCTCATTCTCGATGCGTGCCGCGACAATCCGTTCGCGTTGAAGGGCGGACGCAGCATCGGGCTCACGCGCGGACTTTCGCGCATGGATCCGACCGAAGGCATGTTCGTACTGTTCTCGGCGGGGCAAGGACAGTCCGCGCTCGATCGTTTGAGCGAAACCGACTCCAATCCAAATTCCGTGTTCACGCGCACGCTGCTGACGGAGATGGAAACGCCCGGTCAGTCCATGGTGCAGATCGCCAAGAAGACGCAGAGCAAAGTGCGCGAGCTCGCGGCCAAGGTCGATCATGTGCAGGTGCCGGCTTATTACGATCAGATCGTCGGCGATCTCTATCTCGTGCCAGGCGATGCGGCGAACGGCTCTGCCGGAACCATCGCTTCGCTCGAAGAGGGCGGCGCCGCCGGCGTGCTGCCGCCGGGCGAGCGGAAAGTTGGCGGCGACACGGGCGCACCGGCGCCGCTCGCGAGTTTCATGCGCTCGAATAGCGGCTGGACGGTCAATGTCTCGTTGCCGGAAGCCGCGACGCAATTCGGCTATCGCGTCGGCGACAAGGGCGAGTTCACCGATGCAGGCCTGCTCGACGTGCTCGACCAGCGCACCGGCCAGCGCATGCCGAAGACCTATTTCGAGCTGCCGCCGGATCAGGGCCAGACCAAGCTCTATGTCACTTGGCGCGACAAGCGCGGCGAGCAGGCCGATATCTTCCCGATCAATTTCGATCCGTCAGGGGCGCTCGCCAACGAGCAGAAGAAAATTCTCGAAGAGCTATGGACGGCTTGGGTTTCGTTTCGCGACTTTAACGGACGCCTGGTCTATTTCAGCCACCTGATCACCTATCGCTGCGCCATCAAGGAAGTGCGCTACGGGCTCGATCAGGCGGCGCCGGACAAAGTGTTCAAGCTGCCGCCATGCGATGTGCTGGACCCGCATAGCGTTCCGGAAGATGCGACGGTGCTGATCAAGGTGCCGCCGAAGACCACCGGCATGAATGTGCAGCTCACTTATGTCGACGGCACGCAATCACCGGTGCGCGCGTTCAACGCCACGACGAGCCGCGACTAGTTTGGTTACCGGCTATTAACCATAAAAGCTGGCTTCGCGATCTATAGAAACATTGTTCACGCACGACCCCGCATCCTCCGCTCATGGTGGGACGGGGTGCATGCTTGGTCGTGATCGCGGCAGCTTCGGCTGCCTCGGTCGTGGCCGCCTGCTCGATGAGCCAATATTCGGAGCCTCGCGCGAGCTGGCGCGCGGCGGCCGAGGAGCAGTGCCTCGCCAGCGGGCTGGTGAAGAGTTCTGCCTACGTCCAAGCCACCGAGGATCCTCCGGGCCGAGGCTCTTGCGGCATGTCTCGGCCGATCAAGGTGTCGGCCTTCCGCGATGGCCGCGTCGCCGTGGCCCCGCCAGCGACCATCAATTGTCCGATGACGGCGGCGCTCGACCGCTGGATGGGCGGCCCGGTGCAGCAGGCCGGGCGGCGCTATTTCGGTCAGCCCGTGGTCGGCATCAAGCAGATCGCCTCCTATGGCTGCCGGGGCCGGAACGGGAGCCATTTCGGCCCGCTCTCGGAACATGCTTTCGGCAATGCCCTGGATATTGCCGCCTTCCGCCTGGCGGACGGCCGTGAAATCACCGTTCTTCAGGGATGGGGGCGCGGCACCCCCCAGGAAAAAGCCTTCTTGCGGGAGGCCTTCACTGCGGCTTGTGCCGAGTTCTATACGGTGCTCGGACCCGGCAGCGACCGCTACCACTCCAACCATTTCCACGTCGATCTGTTGCTGACCAATGCCAAAGGCGGCCGGCACTATTGCAGGCCGCTGCCCGGCCGTAACCCTGAGGACACACCGGTTGCCTCCTTGAGCGATGGCGAGCCTGCCAAGCCGCGCCCGAAGCCCCTCGCCTTTACCGGGGATCTCTATTAGCCCGCGTGAAAGAAAGACCACACCTGTGGCTTCCGCGCACTTTCGCACCTGCAGCATTAGCCGTTATCATACTGAGTCGGGGGAGTGCCACAGCAGGAGTTGCGTAAAGCGTAAGCCACGAGCCGATGGCCTTGGCAGAATGGAGGGGGCGGTGGCGACGGAATCTTTAAGCGAAATGCTGGAAGAGATCGCGACTGGGTTGAAATCCGGCGATGAAGAGATTTTCGGCTGGCTCCGCGATCAGCTGAAAGAATGTGGCGCGACCGATATTTCGGTCGAGCTGGCGATGGGTGTCATCACCCGATTGCTGCCGGAAGAGGCGCAAGCCTGCATGCAGGTGGCGACCCAACAGGCCCGCCGCTGGGCACATTAAGTCCTTCGGATTTAGCCTCTCGATTATCGAAATAACCGGGATAAGATCGGCGCGCATAAAGCGAGCGCAACGCCGATGGCTGACGACCGCGAAACAAAATTCCTCGATGCGCTTTATCTCGGCGCAAAAGACGGCGGCACGTTCGATCGGGCGATCGGGCTGTTGGCCGAACAGTTCGACTGCGCATCGGCCACCGTCGTCGACTTCGATGCCGTCACCCCCGAAATCTCGCTGGCGTGCGTGGTCGGCTTCGATCCGGAATTCTTGCGGCTTTATCAGGAGCAATTCGCGACCATCGACCCTGCTCCGTCGGCGTTCGCAAACGCCTGTCCGAGCGGCAAGGCCTCCTCGACCAATCGCGTGTTTACGCAAGAGGAGCTGAAGAAGGGCGTGTTCGCCAATGAATGGCTGCGGCCGGCGGGCTACGAAGAGACCATGGCCGGCATGCTCGCCGCGCGCGAGGGCCGTTTTGCCATGATCGGATTGCAGCGAACGCCGAAACGCGAAGCGTTCAGCGATGTGGATTTCGCCCGGCTGGAATCGCTGCTGCCTCACTTGGCGCGCGCGCTCGAGCTCCGGCGCGCCTTTCTCGGTTTGGAGCGGAAAGCCGGTATCATGTCGGATGCTTGTGACCGGCTCGCGGCGGGCGTGGTGGTGCTCGACGAAGGCGGCCGCACCATCTTCGTCAATGACGCGGCGAGGCGCATCTCAGCGCGGAATGATGGACTGGCGTTGGACCGTCAGGGTCAGCTCTTCGCGCTCGACCGCATCGCCAATCAAAGACTTGCCGAAACTCAGCGGGACCTGGCGGCAGGGGGCTCAGGCGGCGTGGTGCGCGCGCCGCGACGTAATGGCAGCCCTCCATACATCCTGATCGCGGGATCGCTGTTTCTCGACGACGACATCGAGCAAAAGTCGCGGCCGCGCGGGACCGTCTTCGTCATTCACGATCCGCTCGATAAGACAACGGTTGCCCCAGACATTATTGGCGCGATGTTCGGTCTGCCGCGCGGTGCCGCTGGTGTCGTGGCGGCGCTCGCCGCAGGCGATGACCTGAAGGCTTACGCCGAGCGGGTTGGCATCTCGATGAATACGGTTCACTTCCATCTGAAAACCGCATTTCTGCGTACGGGTACGCACAGCCAGAACTCAACTCATGAGGCTGGCGGTCACCACGCTGCGCGATCTCCTCGATCATCGGCGCTGACTACCCTAGCGGGACGCGCCCAAGTTCGGCGCAACCGTCAAAAAATCCCAACCCTATTTGATCTGGTAGCGCCGTGCCGCGCCACGCTTCGTATGGTCGGACCGGGATGGGTTTTTGCGCGGGTCGTTTGCGCAAACTCCCTCTGGCAAGTTGATCAAATTGGGAGTCCGGTATGGCAAGGTTCAAGGGTGGACGGTTTAACGATAAGATCGTTGGAACACGGTTTGGGGACAGGATCAGTGGCAACTCGGGCAACGACACGCTCTCCGGCAAAGGCGGGAACGATGTCATCAAGGGCGGGCCTGGCAACGACCACATATCGGGTGGAAAGGGCGCAGACGCCCTTTTTGGTGGACCGGGCCGGGATGTTTTTAAGTTCGGCCCTGGGGACAGCATCTACAACGGGTTCGTATTCTCCGACGTGATCGTCGGTTTCCAGAATGGCCTTGATAAGTTGGATGTCCCAGTGCCGCTCCCGACATACGTGGTGGTGACCGATGGGTTTTCACCGACGCAAGGCGGGCAAGGGGCCGCAGTTGACTATTATAACGGCGCCCACGTTCTGGTCGGCTCATTCTTCGTCCCGGGCTATTCCAATTTTCTCGCCAGCCCGGACGATTTCATCTGAGGGGCCGATCAGCCTGCCAACGCTACGATAAGCGTGAGGCCTAGGCACTCGGCGAGCTGACAGGATGCGCCGAGCACGTCACCAGTTTGACCTCCCAGCCGCGACGCTGCTGCGGCGCCGACAATGCCCGCTGCAAGCAGGGCTGCCAGCGACACGGCCAGAGCGTCGCCGAACGAGAGCGATAGCCAGCCGATGGCGAAGGCGAGAGCGAAAGCTGTAACGGCATCGCTGGTCGAGGCGCGGCCGGCGGCGACGGACAGCCCGTCGTCGCGGGCTTGCGGCAGTGCGACCATCAGCGCCGTGGCGGAAGCGCGGCTTGCCGCGGCGGACGCAATCAGCGCGCCGATGACGAGCGAAGGCTCAGCCAAGAGCGCGATGGCGCCGATGCGAATTCCAAGCGAGAGCACGAGCGCGATTGCGCCATACGTTCCGATGCGATGATCGCGCATGATGGCGAGTCGATCGTCCGGCGATTTTCCGCCGAGGCCGTCTGCGGCATCGACGAGACCATCCTCGTGCAACGCGCCGGTGGCGAGGATGGTGGCAAAGATCGCGAAGATGGCGGCGAGCACAGGCGGGACGCCAAGGCCTTGGACGATCCAATAGGTCAAGCCGCCGATCAGGCCGACAGCCGCGCCCACCAGCGGATAGGCCCAGGCGGCGTGGCGAAGCTCACGCGTCCAGGGAACAGGGATCAGGCCAACCGGGAGCCGCGTCAGCAGCGCGAAGGCTGCCACGGTCTCGGCACACCTGGCCTTGGCCCATTCAACTCCGCTCATCGACATTCGCCTCCTCGAACGTGGCCATACCGTAATAGCAGGCGAGGGCCGCTCTTAGCACAGAGACGGCCAACGCTGCTCCTGTCGCTTCGCCGAGGCGCATATCGAGATCGAGAATTGGTCTCATGCCGAGATGCTCGCAGAGACCCCGATGCCCCGCTTCCGCCGAACAATGCGCGACCTTGGTGTGGTCGAGAGCATCCTCCGCAAGGCAGGCAAGGGGCGCTGCGGCAGCGGTCGCGGCAAATCCGTCGAGCAACACCGGCACGTTGTGCTGGCGGGCGGCAAGCACAGCACCGAGGATGGCCGCGAATTCGCGCCCGCCGAGACGGCGCGCGACCTGAAGCGGATCGGAGAGTGCATAGTGGTGACGTTTGAGACCGGCATCGATGGCCGCGGATTTGCGCAGCAGCCCTGCGTCGTCGACGCCGGTGCCACGCCCCGCCCAGCGTTCGCCGCTACCACCAAACAACGCGGCAGCAAGCGCCGAGGCGACGGTCGTGTTGCCGATGCCCATTTCGCCGAGGCAGACCAGATCGGCCTCGCTTTCAACGGCGGCGAAGCCTATCGACGCTGCCTCGACAAATTCCCGTTCACTCATGGCCGGATCGACCGTGAAATCGGTGGTCGGCTGATCGAGCTTCAGAGACAGCACTTTGAGCTGCGCGCCGGAGGCCTTGCACAATTGATTGATCGCGGCTCCGCCTGATTCAAAGTTGGCGACCATTTGCGCGGTGACGCTCGGCGGATAGGCGGAGACGCCTTGAGCGACCACGCCGTGATTGCCGGCGAAGACAAGCACCTCGACGCGATCGAGCTTGGGCGCGTCGCTTCCCTGCCAGCGCCCGAGCCAGGCCACCAGCTCTTCCAGCCGCCCGAGGCTGCCTTGCGGCTTGGTGAGGCGGGATTGCCGATAGTCGATCGCGGCCGATGCCGCGTCGTCCCCCTTTGGCAGACCGTCGATCAGCGCACGGAGATCGTCGAGACTGACGAGGCGGCTCATGCGGTCTCGACCATGACGCGGGATGAGATGCCGGCAAGACGGTAGGGCTCGGCCGAAGCGACGACATGGAAGAAGGTGCCGGTGACGTGTCCCCGGCGACCGCCGGTCGCACCAAGCGAAGTTACCTTCCGCATCGAAAATTTCCGCGAGGGATGCATCGCTGCCGGGCTCGGTCAGCGAGGCGTAATGAAATTCGTGGCCCCGCACCGTCTCGCCGCGGCGACCGAGGGGACAGGTCGCGTTCAGCGTCGCTGTGCGGTAGCCGAGATGGAGGCGGCGTTGAGCGAAGCTCGTTCCATGCGACAACAATCCCGTCATGGCGTGGCATTTGCCGTCCGCATCTTCGAGCCATTCACCAAGAACCATGTAGCCGCCGCACTCGCCATGGACGGGGCGGGTCGTGGCGAATTTGGCGAGGCCGGTCTTGAAGCGGTTTGCGGCGGCGAGCTGGCGAGCGTGCAATTCCGGATAGCCGCCGGGAAGCCAGCAGGCATCGCAATTGGAGGGAGGCGGCTCATCGGCAAGCGGCGAGAATTGCACGATCTCGGCGCCAGCCTGCCGCCAGCCACTCAGGAGATGCGGATAGATGAAGGCGAAGGCCGCATCGTCGGCGAGCGCGATGCGCTGACCGGGCGGGGAGAGCGCGATGACATCGCTCGGCGATGCTGAAAGAGTTTGCGCGAGGTGTTGAATGGCGGCGACGTCGCAATTCTCCTCGATCAACTCCGCCAATCGTTCGAGATGGGACGAAAGATCCTCGTGCTCCAGCGCCTGCACCAGGCCGAGATGACGCTCCGGCAAGTGGATGGATTGATCGCGGGGGATGGCGCCGAGAATCGGAATATTGAGATCGGCGGCGGCGCGTTCGATCATGAAACGGTGCCGCTCGCTGCCGACACGATTGAGCACGGCGCCGGCGATGCTGATGCGAGGGTCGTGGCTGGCAAAGCCACGCAGCACCGCGGCGGCAGACTGTGCTTGGCCGGAGACGTCGAGCACGAGGAGGACCGGCAAATCGAGGGCCGATGCAAGTTCGGCGGCGGAGCCGGTTCGCTCGCCGCTGACACCGTCGAACAGCCCCATGGCGGATTCAACGATCAGCAGGTCCGCCTGCGCCGCAGCTTCCGCGGCCACGGTCTGAAGCAGAGCGGACGGCATGGCCCAGCTATCCAGATTGAGGCTTGGCGCGCCGGCCGCTTCGGCATGAAAGGCGGGATCGATATAGTCCGGGCCGCTCTTTGCCGCGCGCACTTTGACACCCCGGCGCTTCAGGGCCGCGAGCAGGCCGAGCGTCAGCGTGGTCTTGCCGGAACCTGAGCGGGGGGCGGCGATGAGGAGGGCTTTGGTCATGGCAGGCGCCTCACGCGGTGACAGTCGCGGCCGGACGGGCTATTGGCTGGCGCATGGACGAGGATCGACCAGAACGCCCGCTTCGCCGCGGCTGGACCACCGGCGCTTGCGCGACCGCAGCCAGCAAGGCGGCCTATGCGGCGTTGCTCACCGGCGCGTTTCCCGATCCCGTCGAGATCGCGCTGCCGAACGGGCAACGCGTTGCGTTCAGCGCTTGCCGACACCAGTAGGGAGACGAGATCCGCCACTGCGGGCGTCATCAAGGATGCCGGCGACGATCCGGACGTGACGCATGGCGCGCTGGTGCTGGCGACGGTGCGGGAAGGCGCGCCGGGAAGCGGCGTCAGTTTCAAGGCGGGGAAGGGAGTCGGCACCGTGACTCTGCCGGGGCTGCCCGTTCCTCCCGGCGAACCTGCCATCAATCCGGTGCCGCGCGAGATGATCCGCGCGGCCATCGCCGAGGTCGCCGAAGCGCATGGCGGCTCGGGCGACGTCGAGATTGAAATCTCGATTCCGAACGGCGAACGGCTGGCGGAGAAGACGCTCAACGCGCGACTCGGGATCAAAGGCGGACTTTCGATCCTCGGCACCACCGGCATTGTGGTGCCCTATTCCTGCGCGGCCTGGATCGCGACCATCCATCAAGGCATCGACGTCGCGGGCGCGCTCGGCCTGACGCATGTCGCCGGTGCCACCGGGACGCACCTCCGAAGCTGCCATCGCTAAAATGTATAATCTTCCCGACAGCGCGCTGATCGACATGGGCGATTTCGTCGGAGGCATGCTGAAATATCTCAGAGCGCATCCGATTCCGCACGTCACCATTGCCGGCGGCGTCGGCAAGATGACGAAGCTCGCGCAAGGGCTGCTCGATCTGCATTCGGCGCGAGGCAGCGTCGACCTGCCCGCGCTCGCGACATTGGCGCGCGAGGCTGGCGGGTCGGAGACCCTCGCCGAACGCATCGTCGGCTCCAATACGGCGGCAGAGGCTTTCGGTCATGCGCGAGCGGACGGCATCGCGCTCGGGGACGCGGTCGCCAAGAAAGCCTGGGCGACCGCTGCAGATGTGTTGCGCGATACGCCCATCGAGCTTGAGATCGCGGTGTTCGACCGCGATGGCAGCCTCGTCGGCCATGCGATTCCTGCGCGCGTTCACGACTGACCTCCGGCGCGATAGCGGCGGCGATAATTCGCGTCGTAGAGCGCGCTGGCGCGGAAATCTTCCGATGCCAGCGCCTCGCCCACGATGATGAGGGCGCTCCGCTCAGGCGGTTCCTTGGCGATTTCTTGCAGGATGGTGCCGAGCGTGGCGCGGACAATGCGCTCGTCCGGCCAAGTGGCGCGGACCACGACGGCGATGGGGCAATCGGCGCCGTAGGCGGGAATGAGTTCGGCCACGACGCGATCGAGCGCTTGAATCGACAGATGCAACACGAGCGTGGCGCGGGTCGCGCCAAAGGCCTCAAGCGTCTCGCGCGGCGGCATGGCGGAGGCGCGGCCACTGGTGCGGGTCAGCACGACGGATTGCGATACTTCCGGCAGATGTCAGCTCGCGACGAAGCGCGGCGGAGGCCGCGGCGAAGGCCGGCACGCCAGGCGTCAGCGTGTAGGGAATGTTCCGCTTGTCGAGCTCGCGGAGCTGCTCGCCGATGGCACTGAAGATCGAGAGGTCGCCCGAATGCAGCCGCGCCACATCTTTTCCCGCCGCATGCGCCGCTTCGAACTCGGCGACGATCTCTTCCAGACTTAGCGGCGCGGTATCGACGATGCGGGCACCATCCGGGCAGAATTGCAGGAGGTCTGGATGCACCAGAGAGCCCGCATAGAGGCAGACGGGGCAGCGCGAGAGAATGTCGCGGCCTCTCATCGTAATGAGATCGGGCGCGCCGGGACCGGCGCCGATGAAGTGCACGGTCATGGCTTGCCCACGCTCCATTGCGTGACGGTCATGGCGGGGCGGAAGGCTTGCTTGCTGCCGACAGCGTCGAGCCGCTCGACAGAAAGCCTGGTGAGCGAGCCGCCGAATTTGGCTTGCGCGGCGAGCACCTCTTTCTCCGTCTCGAGCGTGATGGCATTGACGACGAGGCGGCCACCGGGTCTCAGCGCATTCCAGCTCTTCTCGATCACGATGGCGTCGCAGCCGCCGCCGATGAACACGGCGTCGGGCTGCGGAAGCGATGCAAGGGCGTCGGGCGCCGCGCCGGTCACGATTTCGAGACGCGGCACGCCAAGTTCGGCGGCGTTGCGTGCGGCGCGCGCGGCGCGGGTTCCGTCGCGCTCGATGCCGACGGCGCGATTGGCAGCGATGACGCAGCAGCCATTCGATCGAGACCGAGCCGGAGCCGCAGCCAATGTCCCAGAGCAACTCGCCGGCGCGGGGCTCAAGCGAAGAGAGCGTGACCGCCCTGATCTCGCGCTTGGTGAGCTGGCCGTCATGCTCGAACATCTCGTCGGGAAGTCCGGCGGCAAGCGGGATGATTTTGGCATCCGCGCCGGCTTCGATCTCGATGGCAATGAGGTTCAAGGGATCGACATCGTTGAGGCCGTAGGACTCGGCGCTCGTCGAGCGAATACGCTCACGCTCGCCGCCCAAAGCTTCGAGCACGTGCAGCACAGACGGCCCGAAGCCACGCTGCGTGAGGTAGCGCGCGACGGAAGCGGGAGTCGTCGCATCGGCTGAAAGGACGAGAAGGCGGCGCTTCGGCTGCAATAGAGGCGCCAAGGTCTCGAGCGGGCGGCCGCACAGCGAGATGGTTGCCGTCTCGTCGAGCGCCCAGCCGAGCCTGGCGCAAGCGAGCGAGAGCGACGATGGAGCCGGGATGGCGATGGTCTCCTCCGGCGGAATGTGGGCGGAGAGCAAGCGCGCCGATGCCGTAGCAATAGGGATCGCCGGAGGCGAGCACGGCGACCGGCTGGCCGCGATGCTTGAGGATTTCCGGGATCGAGTCGGTGATGGGGCTCGCCCAGGCTTTGCGCTCGGCCGCGCGGCAGGCCGTCGGCCAAAGCAAGGTGGCGTTTGCCGCCGATCACGAGTTTCGCGTTCTCGATCAGCGCACGGGCCGCCGGCGAGAGGCCTTCGATGCCGTCCTCGCCGATGCCAATTACGGCAAGCCAGCGCTGTTGACCGGTGCCGCTCATGATGCGACCCCTGAAACGTGAAACAGACCAAACTTCTCATTCTGGGCGGCAGCGGCGAGGCTGCGGCGCTTGCGCGAGCGTTGCGCGGCGATGCTCGCTACGACGTGACCGTCTCGCTCGCGGGGCGAACGACCGAACCCGTGAAGTTGCCCGGGACGATCCGCACTGGCGGCTTTGGCGGTGCCGAGGGACTTGCGCGCACTCTCATGGATGAAAAATTCGACGTCGTGATCGACGCCACGCATCCTTTCGCCGATCAGATCAAGGCCAATGCGATCGAGGCCGCGCGCGTTACGCGCGTTCCGCTGCTGGCGATCAGGCGTCCGCCTTGGGTGCAGCGCGACGGCGACAATTGGATCTTGGTCGAAGACATCGAAGGCGCGGCGGTTGCTCTGGGCGAGACTGCAAAGCGTGTGTTCCTGACCACGGGGCGGGACGAGCTTCGCCCGTTCGCCAAGGCTTCGCAGCATTTCTACCTGTTGCGCAGTGTCGAGGCGCCCGCTGCGGGTGCGCTTCCGGCGCAGGTCGAGTTGATTACGGCGCGCGGACCTTTCCGGCTTGAAGATGAGTTGGCGCTGCTGAAACAGCACGCGATCGACATCGTGGTGACCAAGAATTCCGGCGGCGAGGCGACCTATGCCAAGCTCGAAGCGGCGCGGATGCTCGGCCTGCCCGTGATCATGGTGCGCCGGCCGACGCTTCCCGACGCGCCGAGCGTCGAGACCGTGGACGACGCGTTGCACTGGCTCGAACGGCATCATGTCTCGGCAAACTCCACGTGACGCGGCGTATAGACGAACGGCTCGTTCATCCCACGCGAGATGAGCTTCGTTGCGCTTGAGCCCACGATGATGATTGTCCGCATGTCGGCGCGGGAAGGATCGGCGCGTCCCAGCGTCGTCAGCTCGATGTCTTCGTCGGCTTGAGTGACGGCGCGGGCGAAGATCACCGGCGTCTCGCTCGCTCGATACCGGCCAATCAGATCGAGGGCTTCACCGAGCTGCCAGGGCCGCGCCTTGGAGGCCGGGTTATAGAGCACGATGACGAAATCGCCGGCGGCGGCTGCCTCCAGCCGCTTCAAGCACCAGATCCCAGGGTTTCAGATTGTCGGAGAGCGAGATCACGCAGAAATCGTGACCGAGCGGGGCGCCGACGCGCGGCGGCGGCGGCGAACATGGCGGAGACGCCCGGCACGACCGTCACCTCGATGGTCTTCCAGGCCTGCTAGGCCGGTCTCGATGGCCTCGAACACAGCACTGGCCATGGCGAACACGCCGGGATCGCCGGAGGAGACGACCGCAACGTTCTTGCCCGAAGCGGCCAGCGCCAGAGCCTCGCGGGCACGCGCCAGCTCCTCGCGATTGTCGGAGGCGTGACGGGTCTGTCCGGGGCGTTCGGGCACGCGCGCGAGGTAAGGCCCGTAGCCGACGAGGTCGGTTGCCGCGGCGAGCGTCTCGGCGGCAAGCGGGGTGACGAGCTCGGCCGCGCCAGGCCCGATGCCGACAATGGCGAGGCGGCCGGTCATAGCGGTCTCCTCAAGCCCGGGACGAGCACGATGCTGAAATAGGCCGCTACATCGTCGGGCTTGTCGGCGAGCTTCACGATGCGCTCCTCGGGCATGGTGCCGCGCTCGACGAAGACGGCGCGGTCGAGCTTGCCGCGCGCGGATGAGCGCCCGCCTGATCTTGGCGAGGTTGCGGCCGACTTTCATGATGACGGCTGCCTCGCAAGTCGAGAGGCGCGTCGTCGAGAGCATCTTCGTCCATCGTGCCGGGAAGGACCGCGAGCATTTCGTCGCCGCAGGTCATGGGCATGGCGGCGCGGGTCCAGCATCCGCTCATGGCGGTGATGCCGGGAATGACTTCGCAGGTATATTTCTCGGCGAGACGCTCATGCAGATGCGCGTAGGAGCCGTAGAAAAAGGGATCGCCGGCGCAGAGCACGGCGACATCGGCGCCGCGCTCGAGATGTTGAGCGAGAATTGCTGCGCTTTCGTCATAGAGGCCGACAAGGGCGTCGATGTACTCGGGATCGGTCTCCGCCAGCTCGGTGGTGATGGGATAATCGAGGCGGACAAGCTCGGCATCAGGATTGAGATGGCCATCGACGATGCGGCGGGCATTGCCGACCAAGCCCTTCTTGGCGAAATAGGCGATGACTGGCGCGGCTTTCAGGATGCGCGCGGCTTTCAGCGACATCAGCTCCGGATCGCCGGGGCCGACGCCAACGCCGTAGAGGGTGCCGCGCCGCTCCATCACTCAGCCTCGCTCGCCAATGCGTTGACGGCAGCAGCGGCCATGGCGCTGCCGCCTTTGCGGCCCTTGACGATGAAGAACGGCACGCGCCCGTAAGCCGCCAGCGCCTCCTTGGACTCGGCGGCGCCGACAAAGCCGACCGGCATGCCGATGATGGCGGCGGGCTTCGGCGCGCCGGCTTCGATCAGCTCGAGCAGGCGAAACAAAGCCGTCGGCGCATTACCGATGGCGACGAGCGCGCCTTCGAGGCGGTCGCGCCAGAGATCGAGCGCGGCGGCGGAGCGCGTAGTGTTGAGCTCAGCGGCAAGGTCGGCGATGCCGGGCGCATCGAGCGTGCAGATCACCTCGTTGCCGGCGGGAAGCCGCGCGCGGGTGACGCCGTTCGCCACCATTTTGGAATCGCAGAAGATCGGCTTGCCGGCCAGCAGCGCCGCGCGTGCGGAATCAGTGAAGTCCGGCGAGAAGACGAGATCGCGGGCGACATCGACCATGCCACAGGCGTGAATCACGCGCACGGCGACGCGGGCTTCGTCCGGGGTGAAGCGGGACAGCTCCGCCTCGTTGCGGATGATGGCGAAGGAGCGGCGGTAAATCTCCGCGCCGTCGGCGATGTAATCGTAGGAGGCGGTCATGGCGTCGCTGCCTCCTGCTCGATTGCGGCGAGCGCCTCATCGAAACTCAGCCCGGTGAGAGACGGCGCGTCGCCGGCGCTTCCATCGCGGACGAGATCGTAGCGCCCACTATTTCCGACCAGGGTGAAGGAAGCAGGCCCGCGATGCGCGCAACCTTTGGCGCAGCCGGAGACATGAACGGTCAGTCCGGGCATCGCAACGGCGAGCCGACTCGCGTCACGGCGCGTATCGACGCTTGCGTTGGGACAGGCGCCACGCCCGACGCAGGCATGGATGCCTGAGGCGGGGGTCGGCAGGATCGGTGATCAGGCCAAGCTCGGACACTTGGCGCGACAGTGCCTCCGCCTCCGAGGGCGCAACACCCACCAACAGCAACGCGCGCCAGGGCGTGGTCCTCAGGCTGCCGTCGCCAAAGCGCTCGCAGAGATCGGCGAGACTCGCCAAAGTCTCGGCATCGATGCGGCCGAAGGGCAGACCGACACCAAAGAATCCTTTGTCACCGCCGGGAATGAAGCCGATCGGACGATCGCGCCTTGGATCGATCGGCCACGGGAGCGACTGTCGAAGCGAGGCCCGCGGCGGTGAAGATGGCGTCCTCGCCCAAACTCATGACCAGCTCGCGCATGCGGTGAGGCAGCTCGCGCCGCTCCCACGACACATGCAAAAAGGCGAGCGCCAAACTCATCACGATCTTTGCCGCCGCAACCGGCGAGCAAAAGACGGCGTGGGTTCCGCCGTCGAGCTGAATGGCGAGCCTGCCTTCGCAGCCTCGAACGTTGATATCGCTCGAGACGTCGGAGAGTGGCAGAACGCCGCCGCCATCGACGAGGATGCCGAATTTGGGCGGCAGAGCCTCGAGCGCAGGTTCCGCGGCGAGCATCGCCTCGATCTCGACAGCGAGCGCGTGGGAGTCGAACGCGGCCGTCGGATCGTCGGCTCCGAGCGGGCTCGCCATGACGTTGCGAATGGACCTCGACGGAAGGATGCTCGCTCGCAAGCCCATGAGAAATGATGATATCGGCGAATTGCTCCGCGGAGCGCGGGCTCAGTCCCCTGATCTGCAAATTGCCGCGGGAGGTGAGGTCGATCTGCACCGTTGCCGTAGCGCCGAGCCGCATCGGCGATGAGTCGGGCCGCGCTTGCGCCGAGAGTGGCTGCGCTCGGCTTCACCCGCGCGAGCCAGCCGTCGCCGGATTCCATGGGCGAGAGCAATGTCGGGCACCAGCCCTTGCGAAGCGCGGCCGTACTCATGATGCCTGCCTCAAAGTTCCCGCGACGCTATTGCGGCGCGGTCGCCACAGATCGCGGCGGAGGGCCTCATCGAAACGCGCGGCCATGGCCTCGCGCGCGGCCGGGTTAGCATCGCGCAAGAAAGGCGTCGACCGTCTCATTGCCGAGCGTGGCATCGAACAGGAGATCGAATTGCCGGTCGAGGCGAGCCGGCAACGTCGCGGCGAAGGCGAACAGGCCTTCGACGCTCCGGGTCACTTCGGAGGCGCCGCGATAGCCGTGCCGCATCATGCCTTCGATCCAGACCGGATTGGCGGCGCGGCCGCGCACCACGCGCGCGATCTCCTCGACCAGCGTGCGGGTCTTTGGAGCCTCGGGGCGCGAGGTGTCGGCATGGTAGAGCGCAGGCGACACGCCAAGCTTTTCGGCGGCGGCGGCGAAACCGCCTTCGAAGGCGGCATAGTCGAGGCTTTCGAGCAGATCGATCTCGGCGTGGTCCTGAACATGCAGGAACGCATCGGCCTCGGCGACACGCGCGGTGAAGCCGATCTCGTCGCGAACACCATCGATGCCTTTGCCATAGGTCGTGGACGAGCTTTCGAGATAATCGAGCCCAAGATCGGCGGCTTTGTCCCAGGCGCCGCGCTCGACACGCGCGGTGACGCCGGCGCCGTAATCGCCGAGGGCTGCGCCATAGATGCGCGCGGTGGCATGGCGAAGCTGCTCGCCCTCGAAGTCCTTTGACCGATGCCGCCAGACGGTTCCACTCCTCCGGCTCGTCGCGCGCGGCAATGGCGCGGACCGCCTCGTCGAACAGCGCGATCTGCATCTCGAAGGCGTCGCGGAACAGACCGGAAATGCGCAAGGTGACGTCGACGCGGGGATGCTTGAGCTCGGCGATGGGCAGGATCTCGATGCCGGTCACGCGGGACGAGCCGCTGTCCCAAACCGGGCGCGCGCCCATGAGCAGAAGCGCCAGCGCCAAATCCTCGCCGCCGGTGCGCATGGTGGCGCTGCCCCAGAGATCGATGACAAGGCTGCGCGGCCAGTCGCCGTGGTCCTGCAGATGGCGGCGCATCAACTCGGTCGGCAGCCTTCTCGGCGAGGACCAGGGCGGACCGTGTCGGCACGGCGCGCGGGTCGATGGCGTAGAGATTGCGGCCAGTGGGCAGCACGTCGGCGCGGCCGCGCGTCGGCGCACCGGACGGGACCGGGCGCCACGAATTTAGCATCGAGGGCGGCGATCAACGCTTTTCGCTCACTGGCGGCAGCGGCATCGAGGCGCGCGGTGAGGGTCTCAATCGGGACGCCGGGGTTTGAGGCTTGCAGCGCGCTCAAGAACTCTTCGCGCCGGTCGGGCTCCGGGGCGCGGCCGAAAATGTGCAAGCCGTCCCGGATCTGCAAATCCTTCACGTCGCAGAGATAGGCATCGAGCCGGGCCAGCTGATCGTCCTCGCTCATGTCGCGCTTGGCGCCGCTCTCGGCCAAGAGTCCGGCGTTCTCGGCGCGATCGAGAATTTCGCGGCGCAAGAGTTGGGTGCGGCGGCGGTCGAGGCCATCGGCGGCAGCGAATTCGTCGATCAGCCGCTCCAGCTCGGCAGCGGTCTCGCCGTGACCGGCAGATTTCAGCGGCGGGGTCAGATGGCCGATGGTGACGGCGCCGAGCCTCCGCTTGGCGCAAGCCGCCTCGCCGGGATTGTTGACGATGAAGGGATAGATCACCGGCAGATTTTGCAGCAGCGCGGCGGGGAAGCAGGAGGGCGAGAGCGCGACGGATTTTCCGGGCAGCCATTCGAGCGTGCCGTGGGTGCCGAGATGAACAAGCGCGTGGATGCGTTCGATCTCGCGCAGCCAAAGATAGAAGGCGACGTAGGCATGACGCGGCGGCAGATCGGGGTCGTGATAGCTCGCTTTGCGGTCGAGCGCATTGCCGCGGTCCGGCTGGATGGCGGCGATCAGCTTGCCGTAGCGGGCGAGGCGCAGATTGAAATAGCCGGCACGGAGACATGGGTCGGCTTCCGGCGAGCCCCAAGCTGCTTCGATCTTGCTCGCGACCTCCTGGCCAAGTCCTGCGAGCAGGCGGCGATAGTCATCGATCGACAGGAAGGGAACCGGGTCGGCGTCGCAGAGCTCGGCGACGATGCCCTCGCCTGTCACGGGCTCGCGCCCGACATCGAAACCTTCGGTCTTGAGGAGATCGAGAATTTCGGCGGTGCTGGCGACGGCGTCGAGGCCGACAGCATGGGCGGCCTGGCCGGCGGCGCCGGGATAATCGGAAAGGATGAGAGCGAGCTTGCGCTCAAAGCGCGGCGTCGTGCCGAGCCTCGCCCAATTGGCCGCGCAGCTTGAAGCGGCCTCGATGCCCTCGAGCGATGGCGCGTGCGCGACGCGCGCGAATTCGAGGCCTTCGACTTCGCGTCTGCTCGGCCTTGAAGGAGATCGCGGAGGAGAGCAGCCGGCCGTCGAGCTCGGGCAAGACGACCTGCATGGCGAGATCGGCTTGCGACAGGCCGCGCGGCGATGACGCCCACGCGTCTTGCGAGGATCCGGAAATGATGAGTTGCAGCACTGGAGCGCCGGCGGCCTCGAGCGGCGACGGCGCATCGCCGAGGCGCGCCGAGAAGGCCGTCGCGTTGAGCACGACCGCAGGGCTCAGATCGCGAAGCGTCGTCGCAACGAAACGAGCCGAGTCGGCATCCTTCAAGCTGCCGGCATAGAGCGCGCGAACATTCAGACCCTTAGCATCGAGCGAAGCAGCGAGCGCATCGATCGGCGCGAGATCGCCGGCCAAAAGATAGGCGCGGTAAAACACGATGACCGCGAGCGGACGATCAGGCTTGTCGGCAATGCCAAGATCATGGACGCCGTGCATCGGCAACGGTTCGGCCGCGAAGTCCGTGGTCCGGTGCAAGGCCTGCGAGATGCGCGGCGAATTGCAGCCCGCGCATCATGTTGGTGGGACCGCCTTGCGCGAAATATTGGTCGAGGCGCGCGAGCGCCTGCTTCGCTCACCGTGGACAGCTCGGCGAGGCGCGGATCGTCTCTGCCGTCGCCAGGCAGCAGCGCGAGAGCAATGCCGGCTTTGCGGGCGGCGTGGGCCAGCTCCTCGGCGCCATAGCGCCAATAATCGAGGCCACCAAGCAGCCTGACGATGACGCAGCGCGCGTTCTCGATGACGCGCTCGACATAGAGATCGACCGACATCGGATGTTTGAGCCGGGCCAGATTGGCGAGGCGGAGCGAAGGAAGCGTGTCGTTTGTTCGCTGACCACGCTGACGCCACGCGCCGAGATCGCTGTCGGAGAAGGACAGAAACACAAGATCCGCAGGCGAGTGCCTAAGATCGATGGCGGGTTCCGCCTCGTCCAAGCCTCTCGTTTCGCGGACCAGGATATGCATGTCTAGCCTCGGATGCCGGCTTCGATGGCGGCGCGGTCGAGCCCGGTCTCGCCGATGACGACGACGTGGCCGCGGCGTTCACCGCCATTGGGCCAAGGAAGGTCGAAGGCTGAATTGAAGCGCGTGCCGACGCCCTGGACCGCAAGCCGCAACGGTTTGCCGGCGATGGCGATGAAGCCTTTCATGCGGAGCACGTCGTGCGTTTCCGAGACTGCCTTCAGTCGGGCGATCAATTCGTCCGGGTCGTCGATCTCAGGCAGCATCACCACGAAGCTCTCGAAATCGTCGTGTTCGTGCGTGCCTAACCCATCATGATGCGACGGCCGCGCGGCGAGATCGTCTTCGGCCGCCGCATGCAGACCGAGAAGCACGGCGACATCGACGCGGCCATCGCGCGCCGCGATCACCTTCACCGCGCGCGGCACGATTGCCGCGACTTCGGATTTCAGTTTCTCGCTGACGCCGGCATCGATCAGATCGGTCTTGTTGAGCACGATGAGATCGGCCGCCATCAACTGGTCCTCGTAGACTTCGGCGAGCGGATTGTCGTGCTCGACGGAAGGGTCCGCTTCACGCTGGCGCGCGATGGCCTCCGGATCGTCGGCGAAGCGTCCGGCGGCCACGGCCGGCGCATCGACCACGGCGATGACGCCGTCGACGGTGAGCCGCGAGCGGATGTCGGGCCAGTCGAACGCCTTCACCAGCGGCTTCGGCAGAGCAAGGCCCGAAGTCTCGATGAGAATATGCTCAGGCGGCTCGGGCCGCTCGATCAGGGCCAGCATGGTCGGAATGAAATCTTCGGCGACGGTGCAGCAGAGGCAGCCATTGGACAGCTCGACGATATTCTCCTCCGGGCAATTGGTGAGCCCGCAACTCCGCAAGGTCTCGCCATCGACGCCGACGCTGCCGAACTCGTTGACGATGATGGCGAGGCGTTTCCCTTTGGCGTTCTCCAGCACGTGACGGAGCAACGTGGTTTTTCCGGCGCCGAGAAACCCGGTGATGATGGTGGCGGGGATGCGGGTCGGTCATTCGGCGGCGTCCTTGATTGGATCGAGATGGGCGGGAAAGCGGGCGATCACGGCATGCTCGAGCGAGGCCGGCCGCTTGGAAGGCAGCACGACGCCGGCGCGCGCATTGTTATAGGTCGCCGCATAGGTCAAGAGATCGGCGGCGTGCTCGGGCCCCAATTCCCCGAGCAAATAGGACCATTTGCCGGGGCTCGCGATGGCGACGCTGCAGCCGCGCTCGCAATTGGCGAAGCAGAGCACCGGGATCGGGCGCACCGGGGCGTCGTGGCCCAGCTCGGCCACGCGCGACGCCACTTCGTCGAAAAGATGCTTGCCGTCGGTGCTCTCGCCCTCGGCCTCGCGCTTGATGCCGTGACGCCAGCAGGACATGCAGACATAGAGCTCGGCACGGACCGGCACGCTGTTCCCCTCAGATGGCACTCGACGCGTCCCAAGGGTGCGGTTTAGCGAGAAAACGAGGCGCCGCCTCGCGCCGGCTATTGCCGGTCACCGCTAGCAGCCAGGGCACCCCGCCCGGCATTCGCGGGTCAATCGAAAGCGACGGCAGGTCTCCTGGCTCGCGGATAGTTCGCCGCTCATCGCCTTCCCAGGGCTTTCAACCCCAGTGGTGCCTTGATGAGCCGCTCTCCGCTTACAGTTGCGGGGGCAGCTGCGGAATCGGAACGGTCAAGCTCCTCACCGCATTCCCTTTTCACTCCTCCTCAATGGAGGAGACCGTCTTCGGCTCAAGTTAAAGAACCGAGCCCGAGGCTTGTCAACGAAAAGACCCGGCCTTGGAGCGGATCGCGCTTGCAGGTGCGCCGAACCCTCACTATAGTTTCCGCGTGTCATCGGTTCCCGCCCTCAAAAGCGGGACGTAAGACGGGAACGTGGGTGAGGGTTACGAGCCCGAAGCCCCGGCTGCCCCCGCAACTGTAAGCGGCGAGCCACCCTTCAGCACATGCCACTGGAGCCTTTGCTCCGGGAAGGCGGAAGGGCTGGTTATGACCCGCAAAGCCAGTAGACCGGCCGCTGACCGCGCGAAACCCTTAACCGGTCCTCGGGTGGAGGGCCACGGGAGCACAACATGACCACATTATCGACCAAGCGCCATACAGCAGCGCAAGGCGACGCCGAGCTTACCGCCGCTCGCGCCGTCCCCATCTTCATGGCGGGGCTGCTCGGCATGTTCATCGTGTTCGGCGTGGGCTTCTCCCACATCGAGGCGGTGCATAATGCGAGCCACGATTATCGGCATTCGATGGCCTTTCCTTGCCACTAAGGAGGGTCACATGGATTTCTTTCGCACGATGGTTTTGGTTGCCGCTTCTGCCGGTCTGATCGCCGGCCTTGGCATGACGGCGGCGCAAGAGCTCACCACAGTTCCTCTCATTCTCAAGGCAGAGATGTTCGAGCAGGCCGAGGGGGCCAAGGCCGAGCCGCAACATGAGCATGCCGACGCCACGGCGGCGCATGAGCATGAACACGGCGGGGGCTGGGCGCCTTCCGACGGGTTCGAGCGCACCGCCTTCACGCTTGCCGCGAACGTCATCACCGGAATCGGTTTTGCCCTTCTGCTTATTGCCGTGAGCGAGCTTGCCGGCGGGATCATTGGCTGGCGGCAAGGGGTGATGTGGGGGCTGGCGGCATTTGCCGTGTTCACACTGGCGCCAGGTCTCGGGCTTCCGCCGGAGCTTCCTGCCATGCCGGCGGCAGAGCTTGGGCCTCGGCAGCTTTGGTGGCTGGGAACAGTCGCGGCGACGGCTTCGGGGCTGGCTCTGCTCGTCTACGGACGGTCCGTGCTCGCGATCGTCGGTGGCGTGGCGCCTTCTCGTCGCTCCGCACCTTATCGGCGCGCCGCAGCCCGCAAGCTACGACTCGCCGATCCCGGAGGGCCTGCATCACAGCTTCGTCGTCGCCGTGGTGATGACGACGCTGGTGTTCTGGGTGCTGCTCGGCGGGCTGGCCGGATATTTCCGCGAGCGCTTCGCCGCCTCCGCTTGACCATGACCGACAATCACGCCACCGGGCACGAGAACTTGACGCTCGTGCTCGGCGGCGCTCGTTCGGGCAAGAGCGATCATGCGCTGAAGCTTGCCATGGCGGCCCCTCCCCCTTGGGTGTTCGTTGCCACGGCTGAGCCGCTTGACGAGGAGATGCGAGATCGCATCCGTCGTCACAAGGAGATTCGCGGCGAAGGTTGGATCACGATGGAAGCGCCGATCGATCTTGCCGGCGCCATGGAACAAGCTCCGGTGGATACGCCCATGGTGATCGATTGCTTCACGCTCTGGCTCAGCAATCTCATGCTCGGCGGCTGCGATGTCGATCATGAGGTCGGTAGATTCGATGAGGCGCTCGGCGCACGCAGCGCCGCGACGATCGCGGTGGCCAACGAGGTTGGGCTCGGCATCATCCCGGAGACGCCGCTAGGCCGGGCGTTTCGCGATCAGGCCGGCGTGCTGAACCGCCATCTCGCCGCAGAGGCTGGAAAGGTCATCTTGATGGTGGCGGGACTCCCGCTCACGATAAAGCCGGTGCAGTGATGTCAGACGTCGACGAGAACGCCGAACAGGAACGCCACCGCGCCAAGATGGCGAAGCGGAAAGCGGCACAAGATGCCGAGGTCGCGGGCAAGGCCATCGCGCAGAAGGGCCTGCTGATCGTTCACACCGGCACCGGCAAGGGCAAATCGACGGCAGCCTTCGGGCTGGTGTTGCGCATGCTCGGCTACGGGAAGAAATGCGCGGTGGTGCAATTCATCAAAGGCGCCTGGAATACCGGCGAGCGGAAGGTGCTGGAAGGCTTCGGCCCGTTGATGGAGTGGCATACGCTCGGCGAGGGCTTCACCTGGGAGACGCAAGACAAAGCGCGCGACATGGCGGCTGCGGCCAAGGCCTGGGAGACGGCGAAGACGTTGATGCAGGACCCTGCGTTGAAGCTGCTGGTGCTCGATGAGCTGAATATCGCGCTCCGCTACGACTATCTGCCGCTCGATGAGGTGGTTGAGACGCTGAAAGATCGGCGTCCCGATCTCAACATCGTGGTGACGGGACGAAACGCCAAACCGGCGATGATCGAGGCGGCCGACCTCGTCACCGAGATGACGCTGGTGAAGCACCATTTCGCGCAAGGGGTGAAGGCGCAAGAGGGCATCGAGTTCTGATGGCGGCACGCGCCATCATGCTGCAAGGCACGGGCTCGAGCGTCGGCAAATCGCTGCTCGTCGCCGGGTTGGCGCGGGCGCTTCTGAAGCGCGGCATCGCGGTGCGGCCGTTCAAGCCGCAGAACATGTCGAACAACGCGGCGGTCACCAAGGAAGGCGGCGAGATCGGGCGGGCGCAGGCGCTGCAAGCGCGCGCGGCCGGCGTCGAGCCCTCGGTGCATATGAACCCGGTGCTGTTGAAGCCGCAAAGCGAGATCGGCGCGCAGATCGTGGTGCAAGGCAAAGTCTACGGCAAGGCGACGGCGCGGGAGATGCAGGAGCTGAAGCCGAAGCTGATGCCCTTCGTGCTGGAGAGCTTCGGCAAGTTGAAGGAAGAGGCCGAGATCGTTCTGGTGGAGGGCGCCGGCAGCGCATCGGAGATCAATCTCCGCAAGAATGACATCGCCAATATGGGCTTCGCGCGCGCGGCCGACGTGCCGGTCGTGGTGGTCGGCGACATCGATCGGGGTGGCGTGATCGCGAGCCTGGTCGGCACCAAGGCGGTGCTCGATCCCGACGATGCGAAGCTGGTCGAAGGCTTCATCGTCAACCGCATGCGCGGCGATGCTTCGCTGTTCGCCGACGGCATGAAAGAGATCGCATCGCGGACAGGCTGGGCGCCGCTCGGGCTGGTGCCGTTCTTCGACGGCGCGCGACGCCTGCCCGCCGAGGATGCCTACGATCTCACGGCGATTGGCCGCCCTCGCGGCAATGGCAGCATCAAGGTCGTGGTGCCCCTGCTCCCCCACATCGCCAATTTCGACGATCTCGATCCGCTCGCGTCCGATGCAGCGTCGATCTTGTCATGGTCGAGCGCGGTCGACCGCTTCCCGCACTGCGATCTCGTCGTGTTGCCGGGATCGAAGGCGACCATCGCCGACCTCGCCGTCATGCGCGCCGAAGGTTGGGACATCGATCTCGCCGCGCATGTGCGGCATGGCGGCCGCGTGCTCGGGCTTTGCGGCGGATATCAGATGCTCGGCAAGACCATCGCCGACCCGGACGGCATCGAAGGCAAGCCAGGCGCGGTGGCCGGGCTCGGTCTGCTCGACGTCGAGACGACGATCTCCGGAGACAAGACGCTGGAGGAAATCGAGGGCATCACTGTTCAGGACGGCGTCCCGGTGCGCGGCTATGAAATGCATATGGGGCGAACGATCGGACCCGGCACAGAGTCGCCCTTGATCCGCTTTAGTGACGGCAGGACAGATGGCGCAATCTCCGCTGACGGCCGCGTCGCCGGCACGTATTTGCATGGGTTCTTCAACGACGACCGGCAACGCACCGCGTGGATCGAGCGGCTCGGAGGCTCGGCTTCAGAGCTCAGCCACGACGCTCAAGTGGAGGCCGCGCTCGATGCGCTGGCCGAGCATCTCGAAGCCCATGTCGAGATCGACATGCTGCTCAAGCTAGCACGATGAACGCGCAGAGCGCGTAGAAGGCGATCTGCAGCGCGCATGAGGTGCGGTAGAGCGACAGCGCGCGGCGAATGTCGCTCGCGGTGAGCTCACTTCTCCCCTCGCCGATCCAGGGATCTTCGGTCATCGTGCCCTCATAAGAGCGCGGACCAGAAAGCTTGAAGCCGAGCGCGCCGGCCATCGCCGCTTCGGGCCAGCCGGCATTCGGCGAGCGGTGATGGCTTGCGTCTCGCCAGGCGATCTTCAGCGCTCCTCGCGCGCTCGCGCCGCGAGAAATGAGCGCGGCAAGCGCGATCCACAGAACGGAGAGACGCGAGGCCGGAAGATTGAGCCAGTCGTCGAGCTTGGCGGACGCCCAGCCGAAAGCGGCAAACCGCTCAGTCTTGTGCCCGATCATGCTGTCCGCGGTGTTGACCGCCTTGTAGCCAACGATGCCGGGAAGTCCGAGCAGCGCGCACCACAGGCTCGGCGCGACCACGCCGTCGGAGAAATTCTCGGCGAGACTTTCAATCGAAGCACGCGCGACACCAGCCTCATCGAGAGTGCCGGTATCGCGCCCGACAATCTCGGCGACGGTCTCGCGCGCGGCCTCGATCCCCTGCCCTTCGAGCGCATCGGCCACGTCGCGCACGTGGTCGTAGAGACTGACTTGCGCGATGAAGGCGCTCGCGGCGATGGCCAGGAAAATGACGGCGTCGGCCTTCGGTAGAATATGGAGAAGGCCGAATTGAATGGCGGCGGCCGGCAAGAGCACTGCCAGCAGCAAGACCGCAAGCGCCAATGCTCCGTTGAGGCGGCGCTTCGCTTCAGGCATGCTCGGGCGATTGAAGCGCGAATCAAGCCAATTGATCAGCGCGCCCATCCAAACCACGGGATGGCGGAAGACGCGGTAGACAAAATCCGGATAGCCGACGATCGCTTCGAACAGCAGCGCCGCCGTAATGAGAGCGAGATTGAAGCCGAGACCCATGGATCACATTCCCATCGCAAGCCGGTCGGATCCGGCCGAGCACGGCGGCAGTCTCGACGCAGCGCGACGCCTGTTTCCAGGCGCGCCAGAACCCTTCATCGATCTCTCGACCGGCATCAATCCGTTCGCCTATCCAATTCCACCGCTGGCGGAAGACGCCTGGACGCGCCTTCCCGAGCCAAGCGCCATCACTGCTCTGGAAGCAGCGGCGGCGCAAGCCTATGGGTTAAGCGATGCGTCGATGGTGGTGGCAGCACCGGGAAGTCAGAGCCTGATTTCGCTGCTCCCTTATGTTTTCCGCCCTGCCAATGTCGCGATCCTCGGCCCAACGTTCGGAGGCTATGCGCCCGCCTTCACTGCGGCGGGATCGCGCGTGACGATGGTTGCGAGTCTGGCGGAGGCTCGCGGCGCCGATGCGCTGGTGATCTGCAATCCGAACAATCCCGATGGCCGCCATTTGAAGCCGAAGCACATCCTCGCGCATCTGCGGAAGGAAGAAGGTCATCCGCTGGTGATCGTCGATGAAGCGTTCGCCGATTTCGAAAAGCCGTCGGTGAGCCTGGCGCCGTCGCTGCCTGAAGTCGGACTCGTGATCTTGCGCTCCTTCTCCAAGCCTTACGGGCTCGGCGGCTTGCGGCTTGGGTTCGCTCTGGCTCGGTCCGGCATCGTCGAGACGATCCGCGAGGCGCTCGGTCCCTGGCAAGTCTCGGGGCCGGCGATCGAGATCGGCAAAATCGCCTTTGCCCATGGCGCCTGGAGAGAGGTGACGAAGGCACGGCTTGCCGCCGATGGAAAGAGACTCGACGCCTTGCTTCGCGGCGCAGGGCTAAAGCTCGTCGGAGGCACCCTGCTGTTTCGCCTGATCGCGAGTGAGCGCGCTGGCGAGATTTTTCAGGAACTCGGACGGGCCGGTATTTTCGTTCGTCGCTTCAGTGATCATGCCGATTGGCTTCGCTTCGGTATTCCGGGCGACGAGGAAGAATGGGCGCGGCTGACACGCGCGCTGAAAGCGGACTGAAACGAGACGGCTTGCGGTTAGGGCCGGGCGATGCGGACGCGCACGAAATTCCAAACGTTGCGCTTGAAGAGGTCGTAGGCCGGGCGACCCATGAGGGCGACTGCCAAGACTTTGGTCAGGAAGGGCGTGGCACCAAGCAGACCGGTGAGGACGGACTTGGCGGCGGGCTGAAGATCGGCCTCGAACGCCGCCGGGATGAACGGCCAGGCGGCATAGCCACCGATGATCAGAAGCACGCCGACCGCGAAGCGCCAGCCGTGCCCGCGAAGGCTTGAAACGGGCTTGTCGGCGCCTTGGCTGTCGGTTTCTCGCATCATTGCCCCGTCTTGTTGCCGAACATTGCGACCACAAAGTGGTCTGCACAGGTAGTCCCTTCAGCTCAGGAATCTAGCTATTCGAACCGGGAAGAAAAGCCCTGCTTCCTCTAAGCCTTTGCTCCGAAAGACTAAATTTTTTCGAACCGCTAGACCAGCGACTCACCACCAGAAGGTTAATCCCAAATTTCCTGCGCGGAGGTTAAAAGGCCGCCGCAGGGAAACCACCGAATCCAGCCATTCCGGCCTGGCAGCCCGATCCATCCGCCGCAGCAACCGGCGTGCCAGACTGGGGGACAAGGGAAACGGCCGGTTTGCTTGGTCCGGCGGTCAGAATCGCCGTAGATCGAACGCGGAGATATCGTGTCTGGGCTGACGGTCGGCCACCAGATCGGAAATCAGCTCCCCGGTCACGGGTGCCAATGTCAGACCAATGTGTTGGTGCCCGACCGCATAGAAGATCGAGGTGCGTTCGAGACGACCGATGCCCGGAAGATAGTCGGGAAGCACCGGTCGTGGTCCAACCCAACTCGGACCATCTTCAGGGCAATCGTAGCCCAGCTCCCCAAGGTGTGCGCGCAATCGCGCGAATTTTCGCGGGTCGGGCGCGGCGTGGCAGTCCGGCAAATTCCATGAAGCTGGTCGCGCGTAGTCGTCCCTCCATCGGCGTGAGCAAGATGCGTTGGTCGGCATAGAGGATTGGTGTGTCGGTGAGCGCTGGATGACCTGACATCTCCACGTGATACCCGCGTGCGCTTTCCATCGGTACGCGCAAGCCGAGCGGCTCCAGCAAGCTCGCAGTCCAAGCACCCGTACACACCACGACCGCGCCGACGGTCAGGATCTCGGAGCTCGTATGCAGGGCGACCCGCCCCTCGAGCGGCTGGATGGCGCGGATCTCGGCGCATTTGAAAGACGCACCTCGCTCTGTTGCGGCACCGACGAAACTCTGCACGACTTTTAGAGGATCGAGCACATGCCCGGTGCTGGGAAACCACAGGGCCGCGACTTGCGCGTTGCTGGTCTTTGGTTCGAGGCTCCTTGCCGATTGGTGTGCAATGACTTGCAGGACCTCATTCGGCGCCGCCTGCGTCGGAATTCCCAAGCGCTCCATGGCGAGCCCCTGCTCCGCCGCCCGCTCACCGGAGCGAAGTCCGAACCAGACTTGATAATGCCCATTTGTCCGCAGCAACTCCGGCCGGCCGATTTCGGCAAGCCAGCGCGCCATCTGGTCGACGGCCGGCCTAACCAGGGGCGCCAGTTGACGTGTGTTCTCCGTGCGAAGCCTAGCGGCGGCCGCGAAGCGCAGCGCCCAGGGCAGAAACGCAGGTACACGGCGAAGCGGAATGTCGAGCACGCCACCGAAGGCAAACAGCTCGCGCCAGAACCCGAACAAGAGGGCCCAGGAGGGCAAAGGCTCTACCAACTCCGCGGCGATGTGGCCGGCATTGCCGAAGCTTGCTCCCGTCATCCCAGGCTCGGCCCGGTCGAGGAGCAATACGTTTCTGCCTTCGCGAGCGAGTGCATAGGCGACGGCGGTACCAATTACGCCAGCGCCCACCACTGCTACGGTGTCATCGCTTACCATCGGTCGAATCGTATACGAACCGCAGTTAAGGGGGGATGCAGCCGGAAGCGGTTGGTTTCCGTCAAGCTCGCTTACCTTCGCCGGGCCCGGTTAGCAAGAATAGCCCCCGGCTCGAACACCGGGGGCAGCTGGTTCGCAGTGAAAAGGGGATGCGTTACTGGCAGTCCTCGTCATACGAGTGAGCCATAGCCATAGGACTGGTCGTCGTAGCTGTAGTCGTCATCAGAACCATAGTCGTCTGAGGCATAGCTGTAGCTGCCATAACCGTAGCGCTCGGCGGCGCGGTAGTAGGCCAGCGCCACCTCATTGCTGCTGGCCGGTAGCACGATACCCGTGCTGGGAGCTTCGGCTTGGATGGCGGACGCGGCAGGTGCCGGGGCGCCTTGATCTGCGACGGTCTCAGTTGATGTCGAGGCCGGTGCGAGCAAGAGGGGCTTGGCGGGCTGCTCGGCAGAGGCGAGCACAGGCTCATCGCCGCGGGGTGCCTTCGGGACAACGATCTTGGCGGTGGTCACGCCGCTGCCGGAGTTGCCGCGCTCGGATTTCGGCGGCACAAACTCGACGATCTTGGGACCGCCTGAATTACCCGCATTGCCGCGATCTGATTTGGGGGCCACGAATTGGGTGGTGATGGGACCGGAGCCGGCAGGATTGGCCTTAGGGGTCAGCCGGAACACCGGGGTGGGGCGTTGCCGCCATTGTCGCGACCGGACTTGGGAGGCAGGAATTTGGCCGTCGCCTTGCCGGCATCGCCGCCACGATCGGCCTTCGGGGCCACGAACTGGAAGCTACCGGTCTTGATCTGGCCTTTGCCGCTCTTGCGGTCATTGTCGCCGTCCTTGGCGAAGCTTGTGGCGCTCGTCAAAGTCGCGGCCAGGGTCAAAGCCAGGGCCGCGGTCAAAGCCTTGCGAATTGTCAGTTGGTCATAGCGAACCTCCTCTGTGATTGGCTTCTTGAGGCCCTGCCCCAAGCCAGACCTTAAGGGAGGTTCTAAAGGAGTGGGCTTGAACCCACCCTGAGGGGCTCGTTCATTTGCGGTTCAGCCAAAACGACCGATTTCCGCGGTCTCTTGCACGAGCCTTGACGCGGAGCGGCGCGCCGCCATGCTGTGGCAGAGGCTTGCCTGAGGAGCCCAAATTCGATGCTTAAGCAGCACCCTAGCTGTTGTGGCTTTTGCCGCCTTCTGGCGGCGCTCGCTGCTGTCATTGGTCTTGACCCTGGCCCCGGTTACCAAGGCGGCAATTGCGGGCTCAGGGCCCTATCTCGAGCTCGATATCAACGGCCATATGGCCTTGATCAGAAGCCTCGTCTTTACCCCGGATGGGAGCCAACTGATCTCCGCGAGTGACGACAAGACAATTCGTGTCTGGGAGGCCGACACCGGCCGCATCGTGCAGACGATCAGGGGCGAGATCGGGGACGGCGATCCTGGTAAAGTCTATGCGCTTGCGCTCTCCCGCGACGGACGTCTCCTCGCGGCGGCAGGCCGAAACGCCGGTACCGAAGGCGCGACCGAATCGATCAGGCTCTACGATCTGCGCGAAGGAACCCCGGTTGGCCTGCTCAAGGGTCACCAAGAAGCCATCCTTTCTCTCGACTTCTCCCCCGACGGCGAGAAGCTCGTTTCCGGCTCGACCGACGACACGTCCATCATCTGGGACGTGCGCGCCAAGTCGCCGCTTGAACAGCTTCGCGGTCATCAGGGCGACGTCAACGCCGCGCGCTTCACATCGGATGGCTCCGCCGTGGTGACCGCAAGCGACGACAACACGCTGAAGGTTTGGCGAGTCAGCGACGGCGCGCTCCTGAAGACACTCACCGGTCACTCCGACAAAGTCGTGGCGCTCGCCGTCTCGGCTCGCGACGGAGCGGTCGCTTCGGGCGCACTCGACGGCACCATCAGGCTTTGGGATTTGCACGCGGGGAAAAGCGTCAAGGAGATCGCGCAAGGCACCGAAGTCATGAGCCTTGCCTTCAGCCCCGACGGTACGCGCCTCGTGTCAGGCGTCGGCCGCGCGCCTTATGTGTGCCACGTCTATGACGTCGCGAGCGGCACGGAGGTCGCCTCCTATCGTGGCCACGACAATATCGTGCTCGCCACCGCAATTGCACCCGACAATACGACCGCGGTCACCGCCGGCGGCAACAATAACGAAATCCATTTCTGGAATTTGCGTGACGGCAATCCGATCCGGACACTTGCGGGTATTGGCCGCGCGGTCTGGTCGGTCGGGTTCTCGGTCGGACAGCCGCTTCATCGCCTGGGGCATTGAGAAACCGGAAGGCGGCACGGCGCATGTCGGGCCTCTCACTTTCACCTTGCGGCTTCCCACGCAAGACAGCGCCACCGGCGAGCCGAAGCAGCTTGGCAAGGATACCGCGAATTTCGGCCGCGCCGAGCTGACGCATGGCGATCTGAGTCTGGCGACGCGGGCGAGCGGCGACTTTGGCTATCTTGACCTGCTCGACGTCGCACGGGACGGCAAGGTCATTGCCACCATCAAGCGCGGCGAGAAGGAGGGTTACGCCCATAATGCCTATAGCTTCACCCCCGACGGCAAGGCGGTGATCTCTGGCGGCGGCCACGGCTTTCTCACGGCCTACGATCTGAAGGGCCGGAAACTCGGCGAATTTGTAGGTCACACCAGCGATGTCTGGGCCGTTGCCGTGTCGCCGGACGGACGCTGGCTCATCTCCGGCAGCGACGATCAGACATTGCGGCTCTGGAACATGCAGAGCTTCGAGAACGTCGTCTCGCTGTTTCATGGGCGTGACGGCGAGTGGGTCCTGTGGACGCCGCAAGGCTATTACGCGGCTTCACCGTCCGGAGACGCCCATGTCGGTTGGCACGTGAATGAGGGCGAGGGCACGCTCGCCCGTTTCGTCAGCGCCGCCCAGCTCAAGGCACATTTCTACCGCCCCGATATCGTCAGCCGAGCGCTCGTCTTGGGAAGCGCCGACCGCGCCGTCGATGAGGCGAAGGACACACGCTTTGCGCTTTCGGAGCTGCTCCAGCGCAAGCCGCCGGATTTTTCGATCGTGGCGCCGAAGGATCACTCCGCATTGGGGACCAGCGCCGCAGAGATTGTGGTCGACGTGCCACAAGCGGTCGACGCCATCCAGGGCTTCGACATCACCGTCAATGGGCGCAGGGTTGCTTCGCGAGCGGGCGGCGAGGCCGTGGGCACCGGATCCGATCAGAGGCGTTTCTCGGTCCCACTCTTCGGTGGAGAGAATGCGATCGAGGTGAGGGGCTACAACGCCATCGGCCAGACCACCAAGGGGCTAACGCTGAAAGCCAGCGGCGAGCAGGGCGAGGAGCGGCGCGGCACGCTCTTCGTGATCGCAATCGGTGTCGACGACTATCCGAACTTCCGCCAAAATCTCAGTTTCGCCGGTGCCGATGCGCGCGCCTTTCAAGAGGTGCTGATCGCCAAGGCAGCTCCCTTGCATGCGAAAGTGAAGAACCTCGTTCTCGCCAAGGGCGGCGACGAGCCGCCGACGGCGCGTAACATCGACGCCGCGCTGGGGGCGCTTAGCGAAGCCGGACCGAATGATACGGTCGTGCTGTTCCTCGCCGGTCATGGCGTCAATGATGGCCCCGACTATCTGTTTCTTCCGACCGACTCCAAGCCAAAGGGTACAGGATTCGATCGGAGCACTGTCATCAATTGGAACCGACTGCAGCAGGCGGTCGAAACCAGCAAGGGACGCCGAATTCTCATCGTCGACACCTGCCATTCTGGCAACGCTTTCAACGCAAGGCTGATCAAGGATGCAGCAGACGCCAGCATCGCCGTCTATGCCGCGACCGATGCGGAGACGCTGGCGCAAGAGCGGACGGCGCTCGGCCACGGCGTTTTCACCTACGCGGTCATCGAGGGCCTGAAGGGCGGCGCCGATCTCTCCAAGGACCGATTAATTGAGGCACAAGAGCTCTCAACCTATGTCGAAAAGATTGTCCGCAAGCTCACCGGAGACAAGCAATTCCCAACCTTCACCGAAACGGGAAGGTCCGGCTTTGTCATCTCGCGCGTAAGCGCCCCTACCCCGTAAGAGTATGGCTCCCCGGGGCGGGCCAGCGACCCAGCGGTTAACAGCCGCCGCACGCCCCCTACCGTTAGTCTTAGAAATGGTGCCGCAAGAGGGATTCGAACCCCCGACCTACGCATTACGAATGCGCCGCTCTACCGACTGAGCTATTGCGGCCTTGGCTGAATATGGCGTCGCTCGGGTAAAGATTCGCTACCCCTCGGCGCGGCAATTGGCTTAGCCGCAAGGCCGGGTGGATGCAAGTGGCTGGCGCCAAGGGAATCAGCGGATATGGGCGGCGCGGAAGCGCTCGAGCGAGGACGGGCTTTCGTCGGCTTCCGCCTGCGAGATGCCGGGATCGTCGGGGGGAGCCGGTGGGGTGTAGATTTCGGGTTTCGGTGGCGCGCTTGGCCGCGGCGGAGGCGGCGTTTCCCTCTGCGGCGCGGTTTCGGCCAGATCGATCACCGGTGCGGTGCGCTCGATGCGCGCTTGTGCGCTCGGAACCGGCTCGAATCGCTCTTCGATCACGAGACTCTTGTCGCCGCGGCCGATGGCATCGACCGGCGCTTTCCATTCGAAGGCATCGACCGCGCCGGTGACCGGCGACACGGGCAACCAGCGGTCGGATACATAGCCGTTGGCAATCCAGGCGCGGTCGCGCGGCGCGCGTAAGCCCCGCGCCAGCCATTCGCGTTCCCGTCCTCTGTTGCCATCCGAACTTTCGATCGACGCCATCAGGGCGCAGATTCGTGCCGGGGGCCGGTCCTCCAGATAAGGCGCGAGTGCCGCGCGCGCCTCCTGCCAGTCGTGCGCTTCGATGGCGGCAACGGCGATGGCGATCTGTCCTTCAATGTCTCCAGGAGTGAGGCTTGCGAGATATTTGACGCGCTTCAGCCGCTCGCGCGGCGCGTCGCCAGGTTTGGCGTAAGCGTAGACCAGAGCTAGGTCCGGATGAGGCGCGAGCTTCCAGGTCCGCGCGACGAGACGAGACGCCAGCCGGTTCTCGCCTTTGGTCGCAAGCACGCGGCCCGCGATCTCGGCGGCTGGAATGAGCGAGGGCGCAAGTTTCAAGGCTTCGGTTGCGAGCGCCAGCGCCTTTTCCGGGGACGAGGTCTCGGCGTCGCGCGCTTCCGCCGTCAAGAGAACGGCGCGGCGGCGCTGCGCCGTGGCAATATCGACATGGCCCTGCTTGCGGGCAATCTCAAGCGTAGCGAGCGCGCCCGCCCAATCTCCGGCGCGAGCTTGCATGTCGAACAGAGCGTTGACGCTCCAGCCGAGTTGCGGGTCGCGGCGCACGGCCTGCTCGACGAAGGCGCGCGCGGCTTCGCCGTCGCCCCGACGTCCGGCTTCGAGAAACAGACCGCGCAAGCCCAAGAGCTCCGTCTCGGGGCGATCGAGCATGGCCTCGAAGGCTCGGCGCGAGGCGTTTGCATCGCCCTTGAGCTGGGCGGCTTGCGCCTTGAGTAGCGCCGTCAAAGGCTCATTTGGCAGCGTACGTCTGGCGATGCCGGCATATTTCTGCGCGAGCAAGCGGTCGCCGACGCCGATGGCGACGAGCCCGCGACTCAAGGCTTCGAAACCCTGCTTGCGGCGGCGCTCTTTCAGAAAGGCCGTGATGGCCGCAGGCCGCGTCGCGAGAAACCGGAATAGCGACCAGAGCAAAATCAACAGACCGACGATCGAAAGGATGGCAATCGTGGCGATAAAGGCGCTGGTCTCGATCTGATAGCCGAGCCATTCAATGTTGACCGTGCCGGGCCGGTCCGCAAACCAGGCAAGGCCAATGGCAGCGGCAACGACACAAACGACGAAGACGAAGATCTGGATCATGGGTTTCCAGTCTGTGCGGGCGCGACGGCTGCCGCCTGTTCGCGGAGGTCGGTTTCGAGGCGGCTCAGCGTGTCTTCGGCGGAGGCGCGGGCCCGGGCAGCATCGATCCAAGAGGCAAGCGCCTGGCGTGGCGCGCCTTGCAAGCTCTCTGCGCCCTGGATCGCCGCGACGAGGTCGCCTTGCTTCAGCTTCGCTCCGGCGCGGGCAAGCACGGCATCCGGGTCGTCGCCCACCGCATCGCCATCGATCCGTCTCACCTTGACCATCGACTTCGCGCTTTGCAGCACGCTGCCGAAGAAGGACTCATCTTCTGACGCAGGCGCCGGCACCGCGCCGATCGCGGCATCGCTCGCGGTCTTGAATGATGTGGTCAGCTCGGCGAGCGTCGGAATGCCCTGTTCGGCGAAGGCTGGCAGCGCGCCGAAATTGCCAATGCTTGGCGCGAGCGAGCGGAGCGAGGCAAGCTCTGTCGCGTAAGGTCGCCCGGAATCGATCGCCGCACGTAAATTGGCGAACGCCAGAACCGATGCCGCGGATTGCGCGCTGGCCGCTTCTTGGTCCGCGCCGCGCTCGGCGACAGAGAGCGCGCCCAGTTTGGCGGTGAGATCGGCGATCTCGCTTTTCATTGCGTCGAGCGCCTGACGGTCGGAGGTCTCGCCTTCGGAAAGTTTGGCGTCGATGCGCGCCTGCAATTTTTGCTCAAGCTCGCCGACCTTCGCATCGAGCGCGGCGGCATCGGCGACGGAACCACCGGCGCTCGCCGTTTCGCCCAGCGCCTTCAGCGACTCTTCCAAACGCGCGACGCGGCCGGTCAGCTCGGAGAGATCGGGTGCCTGAGCCGGTTCCGGCACTTTGGTCTCGAGCGTCTTGATGCGGGCGTCGAGACCGCTCAGGTCGGCGGTCTCTTTCGGTGCGGCTTCGAGAGCGCCGATCCTCTGCTCGATCTTGGTGAGGTCAGGCTCGGCCGCCGCATCCTGAGGCGCCGGGAGCTTGTTCCAGAAGAAGGACAGTGCGAGGACGCCGATAAGCCCACCAAGCAGCCCAGCCGCGAGATGCGTGAGCAACCCTTTGAGCTCGGGCATGCTGGTCCTTGGCGGGACCTTCGTCTTCGCGCGCGGCTCCTCGGCCTCTCCTGCCGTTTCGGGAGAGGCGTCGTCCGGCGCAGCATCAGCGTCCGAGGCAGTTTCCGCTGGCTCCACGATCTCGGTCGCAGTGCCTTCGATGGTCGGCGCCGGCCGCTCTGCTATCGCCAAAACCTGTCATTTCGCCTTGCCACGCTGCCCTTTGTGACGCCGATTCGCCTCGAAGATGCCGCCTAGCCCGCGATCAAGGCAAGGAGTTCTTCCTCACGCGGGTGGGCTGCCACAGCGACCTTGGCGCCAAGGGGCGCCAGGGCGTCCGCGACCGCTTGCGACAGACAATAGCAACGCAACTGCGAAGCTTGCGTTACCGCTCCTTCAGCCGCCGTCAGGGCGGCAAAAATGGCCGCAGTTCGGGGCGACATGAAGATCGCGCCGTCGAGCCGGCCCTCAAGCAACAGCGCCAAAGCCTCCGGCGGCAATGCCTCCGCAGGAACGGCCCGGTAGAGCACCGGCTGGCGAATCGTGAAGCCCTTGGCTTCGAGCGCAGATTTCATGTCGAAGGCCAGCATGCCGCCGGCCAGATGAACCAGCGCCCCCTTACCGGGGTCGAGTTCGCGGGCGATCAAGTCGGCCAATTGTTCCCCGGTTCCGGGCCCGGCGATGATTTGGCGAAAGCCAAGCTCGGCGGCCATTCGGGCCGTGGCATCGCCAACGGCGTAAAGCGGAAGGTTCCGGGCCTCGATCAGTTCAGGCCGCGCGGCGACGGCGCGGAGCACGTTGCGGCTGGTGACGATTACAGCTTGCGCCCCCTCTAGATCGAGCGGCACGCCGGGCAACATTTCGATCGTCAGCAGCGGCGCAAGCACCGGCTCATGTCCCATGGCGCGAAGCTTGTCGGCCTGGCGGCTCGCGTCCGGCTCCGGTCTGGTGACGAGCAGCCGCATCGCATCAGCCCGCGCGGAAGTCGGTTAGAAAATCCGGCCCGGCGCTGGCGAGCAGATCCTTGCCCGCGTCGATGCCGATCCTCGCCGCGTCGGATGGGTCCCCGCTCACATCCACCTCGTGCCAGGTCTTGCCGTCGGGCGTGAGCACTAACCCGCGAAACCGAAGCAAGTCATCTTCGATCTCCGCGAGCCCCGCGATGGGCGTGCGGCAGGAGCCGTCGAGCACTTTGAGAAAACTTCGTTCGCAATCGACTGCTGTTGCCGTCGTGATGTCGTTGAGCGGCGCGAGCAGCGCAGCCGTCCTATCGTCGCTTTCGCGCATGGCGATACCGATCGCCCCTTGCGCCACTGCGGGCAGAATCGTTTCTGTTGGTAGAATCTCGGTGACGTGTTGGGTGAGACCGAGCCGCTCCAGGCCGGCAAGCGCGAGCAAGGTCGCTTCCGCCTTTCCCTCATCGAGCTTTCTCAGCCTCGTGTCCACATTGCCGCGGAAGTCGATGACTTCAAGATCGGGCCGCAACCGGCGAACTTGCGCCTGCCTTCGCAGCGAGGACGTGCCGAGCACGGCGCCAGGCGGAAGCCGCTTGAGGGTTCGCCCGTCCCGCGCGACCAAGGCATCGCGAACATCACCGCGACGAAGCACGGCGCCGATCGCGATTCCGCTCGGGAGCTCGGTCGGCAGATCTTTCATCGAGTGCACGGCGAGATCGATACGACCGCCAAGCAACGCCTCGTCAATCTCCTTGGTGAACAGACCCTTGCCGCCGAATTCGCGCAACGCCACGTCCTGGATGGTGTCGCCCGAGGTCTTGATCACGGCGAAATCGATCTCGCTCGGTGGCAGCCCGTTGGCGATCAAGAGGTCGCGGACATGGTTCGCCTGCCAAAGGGCGAGCGGGCTGCCGCGCGTGCCGATTAGAAGTGGAGGCATTCTCAGGGCCGTTTCTTGCTGTCATACCCAAGGGGGCATCCAGTAACCAATTGGGTCTGTTATCATATATCTAGGGAACACGATTACTGGATTCCCGCGACATATTGAGGGTTTGGTGAAATCAAGACGCGAGACACTCGTAACGCTCGGCATTGAAACGAGCTGTGACGAGACGGCTTCTGCCATCGTCCGTCGCGACGCAAGCGGACACGGGACAATCCTGTCCAATGTCGTCCGCTCGCAGCTCGACCTCCACGCGAGCTATGGCGGCGTCGTGCCAGAGATCGCGGCACGCGCGCATATTGAGGTTTTGGATGCCGCCATCCAGAAAGCGCTCGCCGACGCTGAGATGGGTTGGGACGATATTGACGCCGTCGCGGCGACGGCAGGGCCCGGGCTGATCGGCGGCTTGATCGTGGGCGTGGTCACCGGCAAGGCCATCGCGCTCGCACGCGGCCTCCCCTTCATCGCGGTCAATCACCTCGAAGCGCATGCGCTGACGCCGCGCCTGACACATGGACTCGATTTTCCCTATCTCCTGCTTCTCGTCTCCGGCGGACACACGCAGCTTCTCATCGTCGAAGGCGTCGGTCGCTACACGCGACTCGGCACCACGCTTGACGACGCGCTTGGCGAGGCCTTCGACAAAGCGGCGAAACTTCTCGGGCTCGGTTATCCAGGTGGGCCCGCGGTCGAAGCTTGCGCGGCGAAGGGAACGCCAAACATCAAATTGCCGCGCCCGATGCTGGGACGGCCCGAGCCGCATTTCTCGCTTGCCGGTCTCAAGACCGCGCTCGGCACGCGGCCAAGGATCGCGAGCCGTTGAGCGATCAGGACGTGGCCGATCTCTGCGCGAGCTTTCAGTCCGCCGTCGCCGAGATCGTCGCCGACCGGACAAAGGTCGGAATGGCGCTCTATCGCGACCGGCTCGGTCAGGACGCGCAAGCGGCCCTCGTCGTTGCCGGCGGCGTCGCCGCCAATCAAGTGTTGAGGGGGGCTCTGGAGAAACTCTGCGCGGCGGAGAAATTTCGTCTCTACGTTCCACCGATCGAGCTTTGCACCGACAATGCCGCGATGGTGGCCTGGGCGGGGGCGGAGCGTCTCGCGCTCGGGCTCGTGGATGGGATGGACGCAGCCACCAAAGCGCGCTGGCCGCTCGACCCCGATGCTCCGCCGGCGCTTGGCGCGGGCGTTAAGGCCTAACATGAGGGTCGCTTCCAGCATGGCGGCGCTTTCCTGTATGACAGGCGCAGGAAAAGGATAGCGAGCGGCCCATGGCCTTGCAGACTGTTGGCATTATCGGGGGCGGGGCCTGGGGGACGGCGCTGGCCATGACCGCGCGGCGCGCGGGCCGCGACGCTTTGATCTGGGCGTACGAAGCCTCGACCGTCGAGGACATCAACAAGCTTCACGTCAATCGCACATTTCTTCCGGGCGTTCCGCTCGACCCGGCGATCGAAGCAACGCCCCATCTCAATGAAGTCGCGAGCGGCGATCTGTTGCTGCTGGTTACGCCGTCACAAGCCGTGCGCGGCATTGCATCCGAGCTCGCGCAATATGTCCGAAGCGATCAACCGCTGGTGATCTGCTCGAAGGGCTTCGAGCAATCGACCGGAAAGCTGCTCTCGGAAGTGGTGACGGAGGAATTGCCCGACGCTTCGCTTGCCGTGTTGTCGGGTCCGAGCTTTGCGTCGGAAATCGCACGGGGACTGCCTGCGGCGGTGACATTGGCGGCGCCCGACGAGGACCAGGGCGCGGCGTTGTCGCGCGCGCTCAGTCATGCGCCGTTCCGCTGCTATTGGAGCGAGGACATGGCGGGCGTGCAGATCGGCGGCGCGGTGAAGAATGTCTATGCCATTGCCGCCGGCATCGTGATGGGCAAGCAACTCGGCGCGAGCGCGCATGCGGCGCTCGTGGCGCGGGGCTTTGCCGAGATGGCGCGGCTCGGGGCGATGTTCGGCGCCAAGCGCGAGACCTTGGCGGGTCTTTCCGGGCTCGGCGACCTGGTGCTCACCTGCGGCAGCCCGCAATCGCGCAACATGTCGCTGGGCTTGGCGCTTGGCCAGGGACGCAGTCTGGCCGAAGCGCTCAAGGGGCGACAGAGCGTGACCGAGGGCATCTATACGGCCCGGGCGCTGGCCGAATTGGCGCAATCGCGAGGCATCGAGATGCCGATCGCGTCCGCGGTTCACGCCGTCGTCACCGAGCGGGCAACCGTCGACGAAGCCATCGAGGCGCTGCTCTCAAGGCCGCTCCGGGCCGAGACCTAGCCTCGCGACCATGGACAGTATCGTTCCCGCGCAATAGCTTGGATTGGGGGGAAACCATGCTGTACGCACTGATCTGCACGGATAAACCAGGCGCATTGCCGGTCCGCAAGGCCAATCGGCCGCTACATCTTGAATATCTGAAGAGCCTCGGAGATGCGGTCGTGCTGGCCGGGCCATTCACCGAGGAGGACGGCGCCACCATGAACGGCAGCCTGATCGTGGTGGAGGCCGCCTCGCTTAAAGCCGCACGTGCTATCGCGGACGGCGATCCCTTCGCCAAGGCCGGGGTTTTCGCCGCGGTCGAGGTGAGGCCGTGGCTGTGGACGATCAACGCGCCGGACGAGGAGGAGTGAGACAACAAGCCATGGCGTATTGGCTGCTCAAATCCGAACCGGATTGCTGGTCGTGGGATCAGCAAAAGCGCGAAGGCAAGAAGGGCGCCGAATGGGACGGCGTGCGGAATTTTCAGGCGCGCAATCATATGCGCGCGATGAAGAAGGGCGATCTCGGCTTCTTCTATGAGACCGGAGACGCCAAGCAGGCGGTCGGCATCGTCAAAATATCGAAAGAGGCCCATCCAGATTCGACGGATGAGGCCTGGGAGTGCGTGGACGTGGTGGCCGTCATCGACCTGAAGCGGCCCGTCACGCTCGCCGAGATCAAGGCGACGCCAACGCTAAAGGACATGGTGCTGGTCAGAAATTCGCGGCTGTCGGTGCAGCCGGTTTCGGCGCGAGAATGGGGTATTGTTTGCCGGATGGGCGGCCTCGCCAAGCCGCCCGAGTCAGCCGACTGACATCCGGCGCAACTATAGGGGGGAAAAATGCAGATCACAGTCAATTACATGGCCGTCGCCATCGCCGCCATCGCCGGTTTCCTAGTGGGCTGGGGATGGTACATGGTGTTCGGCAAAGTCTGGATGGAGGCTCTCGGCAAGAAGCAGAAAGACTGCAAGCCGACGCCGATGCCTTTCATCATTGCCGGCGTCTCCTGCCTGATCATGGCCTGGATGCTCGCCGGACTGATGGGTCATTTGAGCGATATCACGGTCAGAGGCGGCATTATCAGCGCACTGTTCGTCTGGCTCGGTTTCGTGGTCACGACCACCGGGACCAACCAGGCTTTCCACGGCGACAAGCCGGTGGTGACCGCGATCGACACCGGACACTGGCTTGCGGTCCTCGTGGTGATGGGCGCTATTATCGGAGCGTTCGGAGCATAGGTTTCGAGTTGAACGAGATCATCGGGGCGCGAGGGCCACTTCATCCCCACGCGCCTTAGATGGCAGACAGTCGCGGAGTAAGCGTAGGGAGGAGCGGTCGCATGACCGAGCATGAAAGTTATAAGGCGAAAAAGGCCCACAAGGTGCCGAAGCGTTGGAAGGAAAAGGCCTATATCGACAAGGACGACTACGAGAGCTCTACGCCAAGAGCGTGAAGAACCCCGACAAGTTCTGGGCGAAGCAGGCCAAGCGCATCGACTGGATCAAGCCGTTCAGCATCGTCAAGAATTGCTCGTTCGCCTATCCGGACGTTTTCATCAAATGGTACGAGGACGGCACGCTCAATGTCTCGGCCAATTGCATCGACCGCCATCTGAAGAAGCGCGGCAAGCAGACCGCCATCATCTGGGAGCCCGACGATCCCAACGCGGAAGCGAAGCACATCTCCTATCGCGAGCTGCACGAGAATGTCTGCCGCCTCGCCAATGTGCTGAAGGCGCACGGCGTCAAGCGCGGCGATCGCGTCACCATCTACCTGCCGATGATCCCGGAGACGGCCTACGCCATGCTCGCTTGCGCGCGGATCGGCGCGATCCATTCCGTGGTGTTCGGCGGCTTCTCGCCGGACTCGCTTGCCGGGCGCATCGCAGGACTGCAAGTCGTGCTTCCTGATCACCGCCGACGAGGGTTTGCGCGGCGGCCGCAAGGTTCCACTCAAGGCGAATGCCGACGAGGCCTTGAAGAAGGTTTCCGGTGTCGGGAAAGTGCTCGTGGTCCGCCGCACCGGCGGCAACGTTCCCTGGACGCCGGGCCGCGATCTCTGGCTCGATGAAGAACTCGCCAAGGTCGGCGCGGAGTGTCCTCCGGAAGAGATGGGCGCGGAAGATCCGCTCTTCATCCTCTACACATCGGGCTCGACGGGACAGCCCAAGGGCGTGTTGCACACCACGGGCGGCTATCTCGTCTTCGCCTCACTCACGCATGAACTTGTGTTCGATTATCACGACGGCGACATCTTTTGGTGCACCGCCGATGTCGGCTGGGTCACCGGCCACTCCTACATCGTCTACGGTCCGCTCGCCAACGGGGCGACGACACTGATGTTCGAGGGCGTGCCGAACTATCCCGACGCGTCACGCTTCTGGCAGGTGGTCGACAAGCACAAGGTCAACACTTTCTACACGGCGCCCACGGCGATCAGGGCGCTGATGGGCATGGGCGAAGACTACGTCACCCAGACAAAGCGGAAATCGCTCAAGCTCCTCGGCACTGTCGGCGAGCCGATCAATCCCGAAGCTTGGGAGTGGTATTATCACGTGGTCGGCGAGGAACGCTGCCCGATCGTCGACACGTGGTGGCAGACCGAGACCGGCGGCATTCTCATCACGCCGCTGCCCGGCGCCACCAAGCTGAAGCCAGGCTCGGCGACACTGCCGTTTTTCGGCGTGCAGCCTGCGATCGTCGACGGCGAGGGCAAGCTGCTGGAGGGCGAGGCTTCCGGCAATCTCGTCATTCTCGACGCGTGGCCCGGACTGGCGCGGACCGTCTATGGCGATCACAAGCGCTACGTCGAGACCTATTTCTCGACCTACAAAGGCAAGTATTTCACCGGCGACGGCTGCCGGCGCGACGAGGACGGTTATTACTGGATCACGGGCCGCGTCGATGACGTGATCAACGTCGCCGGCCACCGCATGGGCACGGCGGAAATCGAATCCGCGCTCGTGGCGCATCCCAAAGTCTCCGAGGCCGCGGTCGTCGGCTATCCGCACGACATCAAGGGGCAGGGCATCTATTGCTATGTCACGCTGATGCAGGGCGAGCACGCGCTCGGACGCGCTTAAGGACCGAGCTTCGCGATTGGGTGCGGAAGGAGATCGGGCCGATCGCGGCGCCCGATTACATTCAGTTCGCGCCGGGTCTGCCGAAGACGCGCTCGGGCAAGATCATGCGCCGCATCTTGCGCAAGATCGCGGAGGACGATTTCTCAAATCTCGGCGACACCTCGACGCTCGCCGATCCTGCCGTGGTCGGAGACCTGGTCGAGAACCGGCAGAACAAGCAGTAGGGTGGCCGCCTTACTCCCTACGCGGCCATGGTGCGGGCGGTCGACGAGAGCAGCGCCATCCAGGCTTCGCGCGCGGCCGGCGTGAAGCGCCATTCGAGCGATTGCTCCAGGGTCCAGACCCACGCCATGACGAAGGTGACGTAGTCGCCGCTCCTCACGCCATAGTGCCGGTGCCGCGCGCCGAGGAGCTTCAGCACAGGCGTCAGCTCGTCCTGGTGATCGAGCGAGATGATGGCGAGCTTGAGCGCGCCCATCAGTTCGCGGCGCTGCGCCTTGCGGCGTCCCTTGAACAGGGCCTGAAGCGACGGATCCAGCTCATAGAGTTTGAGATAGAACAACTGCGCGACCAGATCCGAAGCCGGCTCGATGCGCTTGAAGCTTTCGCGAATCAGCCGCTTCTGGGTCTTGGTCAGCCGGCCAGTTTTGGCTGATTTCGGAAGATGCCAGGTTTTCCGGGAAACACGAGAATTGGTCGTGGCAAGGACGGCTGAGGCCATGGACTTCTACTCCGCTACGCGAGACTAAGCGGAGTTTGCACCTCAGCCATTGACGGACCGTTAAGGTAAGCGGGCCGGAAACCAATTGCTCCAATCCGGGACGGATAGCGTCCAAAAGCGAAGGGGCCGGCGATCACCGGCCCCTTGCCTCCCCTACCCCATCGTCGCGCGCGCGAACCCCAAGTTTCTGCAAAGCAAGGGCCACTCCTTGTCCTCCGCCTTAGGCCCACCACATATTCACGCTCGTAAGGTTGACGGGGCGCGTCCCCGGCAATGGAGGAGTTCGGTTTCATGAGCTATTTCCGCACCGCCATTCTGCTCGCGGCGATGACCGCGCTGTTCATGGGCATCGGCTTTCTGGTCGGCGGCCAAGGCGGCATGATCGTGGCGCTGCTGGTCGCAATGGCGATGAACCTGTTCGCCTATTGGAACTCCGACAAGATGGTGCTGTCGATGTACGGCGCGCGCGAGGCGGACGAGCGCTCGGCGCCGGAGCTTTACGCCATGGTGCGGCGCCTCGCCGGCAACGCCGGCCTGCCGATGCCGCGCGTCTACATCATGGAGAACAAGCAGCCGAACGCCTTCGCCACCGGACGCAATCCGGAGCACGCCGCCGTCGCGGTCACCACCGGGCTGCTGCAGACGCTGAACAGCGACGAGCTCGAAGGCGTGCTCGCGCACGAGCTCAGCCACATCAAGCATCGCGACACCTTGCTGATGACGATCACGGCGACGATTGCCGGTGCGATCTCGATGCTCGCCAATTTCGGTTTCTATTTCGGCGGCGCGCGCAACAACGACAACAATGTGGGCCCGATCGCCACGCTGCTGCTGGTGATCCTTGGGCCGCTCGCCGCAGGTTTGGTGCAGATGGCGGTGAGCCGGGGCCGCGAATACGAGGCGGATCGCGGCGGCGCCGAGATCAGCAAGCAGCCGCTGGCGCTTGCTTCGGCGCTGCGCAAGATTGCCGGCGCCGCCGAGCATATTCACAACCCTGCCGCCGAGCGGAATCCCGCATCGGCGCATCTTTTCATCGTCAATCCGCTCTCCGGCGCGCGCATGGACAATCTGTTCTCGACGCATCCCAACGTCGAGAATCGCATTGCCCAGTTGAGCGAGATCGCGCAGACCATGGGTCAGGCGCGGGCGCCGCAACGGCCCGGTGGGACAAGCGCAGCCGGTCCTTGGGGCTAAACGAAAGCACAGATGAAATCTTCGCCGAAGGAAACGGGCGCGAAAAAGAGCGCCCGAATGGCTCAGGCCGGGCTGCCGGCGCGCCGCGCCGCCGTCGAGTTGCTCACGGCGGTGCTGGAGAAGAAGCAATCGCTGGATGAGGTGCTGGGGCGCTCGCTCGCCACCGGCTGGCTGCTCAACCTGCCGCAGCGCGACCGCGCGCTGATGCGGGCGATCGTGGCGACCTCGTTGCGGCGGCGCGGACAGATCGATCATGTGCTCGCGAGTTTCCTCGAGCGCGGGCTGCCGGAGAATTCAGGCACGCTCTACGCGATTTTGCTGTCTGCCGCCGCGCAGCTCATGTTTCTGAAGATCCCCGCGCATGCCGTGATCGATCTTGCGGTCACGCTGGCGCAATACGATGCGCGCGCCAAGCGCTACGACAAGCTTGCCAACGCCGTGTTGCGGCGTGTCGCCAAGGAAGGCGACGCGATCGCTGACCGGCTCGATGCGGCCGCGGGTCAATACGCCGGACTGGCTGTGGCAGCGTTGGGTGACGAATTGGGGTGAGGAGCGCGCGCGAGCGATTGCCAGTTTGAACATGGTCGAGCCGTCACTCGATCTCACCGTGAAGAGCGACCCGGCAGTTTGGGCTGAGCGTCTCGACGGGCCGCGTGCTGCCGACGGAAAGCGTGCGACTGCTGCCGAAAGGACGGATCGAGCAGCTCGACGGCTATGAGGACGGCGCGTGGTGGGTGCAGGACGCTGCCGCGTCACTGCCGGCGCGATTGCTCGGCGACATCGCGGGCTTGCAGGTCGCAGATCTTTGCGCGGCGCCCGGCGGCAAGACGGCGCAACTGGTGCAAGCCGGCGCGTCGGTCATTGCGGTCGACCAATCGGAAGCGCGGTTGAGGACGGTCCGCGCCAATCTGAAAAGGCTTGGTCTGGAGGCGAGGGTGCTGGCCGCCGACGCCACGACCTGGACGCCTGACGAGCGCTTCGATGCGGTCCTGCTGGATGCGCCGTGCAGCGGTACCGGCACGATACGCCGGCATCCCGACATCCCCTATCTGAAGTCGGCAGCAGATATCGTGGCCCTGGCCGGTCTCCAGACGCGGCTGCTCGACAATGCCGCGACACTGCTCAAGCCCGGCGGCAGGCTGGTCTATGCCACCTGCTCGCTCGAGCCCGAGGAGGGAGAAGCCCAAATTGCCAGTTTCCTGGTCCGGCACCCGGACTTTGCCCTCGACCCGGTCCGCCCCGAGGAAGTGTTCGGCCATGTGGATTGGGTGGAAAACTCGGTCTCGCTCCGGACTTTTCCTTATGCGCTCCAACTCGAAAGCCCGGAATGGAGCGGAATGGATGGGTTTTTTGCCGCAAGAGTGGTCCGTCGCAAATAAGTCGGACCTCGCGTTTACCAAAGCCAATTAGCCAAGCGATTCGGTGCCACTTGATTGTGCAGGGCGCAACGTTGAGAATGCGCCTCAAGTGGTGTGGGGATCCCGCTAGTTGTGCAGCGTCGCGCGGGCGTTAACGAGTTCAATTCGTCATGGTGGCTGAATATCAGGCCATAGAGCGGCGCACGCAGCCGATGGTGTCACGCGGGCCAAGTCCTTGGCGGCGCTTCGTACGCGCGAGGATGGCGCGGCTGAGCTATCCCGGCAGCCAGGCGGAGCAGCTTCTGCTCGCGCCGCAGGAATTGCGGACCGCCGATCCGAGCTTCGCGACGGAATTCTACAATGGCCATTTCGGCCTTGCGGGCCGGCTTGCCGAGGTCGGCGCCCAATCGCCGTTCGAGATCACCCCGCCTTCCGAGGCATGGGCGAAAGAATTGCACGGCTTCTCCTGGCTTCGGCATTTGCGGGCGGCGGGAAGCGAACTGTCGCGCGAGCAGGCCAAGGCTCTCGTCGCCGACTGGGTCAAGCTCAATCGAAATTCACGCGGCGTCGGCTGGCAGCCGGAGATCGTGGCGCGCAGGATCATCTCCTGGCTTTCGAACTCGGTGGTCATTCTCGATGCGAACGACCCGCGCTCCTACGAATTATTCTTGAAGGCGCTGACCGAGCAACTCCGCTATCTGTCGGCAAGCTATCGCGACGCGCCGGACGGCGTGCCGCGTCTCGTCTCGTTGATGGCGCTGATCTATGGCGGACTCTGCATTGCCGAGCAGCAGGCGGTGGTCGAGCGCTATTCGGGCCCATTCAATAGAGAACTGGAGCGGCAAATCCTTCCCGACGGCGGTCATATCTCGCGGAACCCCGCGGCGCTGATCGACCTCCTGCTCGACCTCCTGCCGCTCAGGCAATGCTTCGTCGCGCGCGACCGGCTGCCACCGAAACAACTGACCGACGCGATCGACCGCGCCATGCCGATGCTGCGCTTCTTCCGTCTCGGCGGCGGAAGCTTCGCGCGCTTCAATGGCTGCGGCGCCACGCCCACGGACGCGCTCGCCACCGTGCTCGCTTATGACGATATCGAGGGCACGCCCTTACGCGCGGCGCCGAATTCAGGCTATGCGCGCATCGAGCGCGGCGGCACCAAGCTGATCGCCGATATCGGCCCGGCCCCGATCGCGCCCGTCAGCACCGCCGCGCATGCCGGGTGTCTTTCTTTCGAGCTGAGCTCCGGACAGTTTCCCATCGTCGTCAATTGCGGCGCGCCGGGCCTCGATCATGACGACTGGCGAAGCTTCTCGCGCTCCACACAAGCCCATTCGACGCTCTGCTTCGAGGATAGCTCCTCGGCGGAATTCGCCAGCTTTACCGAAGGCGGATTCGGCGATGCGACGCTGGTCGGTCCGCAGAACGTGCAAGGTGGGCTCAGCGAAGACGGCGCCGTCATCGAAGGCTCGCATGGCGGATATGCTGCGCGCTTCGGCATCGGGCACGCGCGGAGAATCGAAGTCTCACCGGACGGCCTCACCATCAGGGGCGAGGATACGCTCGGCGCATCGCGAGGCTCAAAGGCCGGCGAGGGCGGAGCATTCGCCATTCGCTTCCATCTGCATCCGTCCGTGGGCGCGCAAGTGTCGGCGGATGGCGCCAGCATCGATCTCATTCTGCCCAACCGCGAAACCTGGAGGCTCAGCAGCAATGCGCCGGCCATCGAGGTTCACGAAAGCGTCTTCCTGGCCGACGAACGAGGCCCGCAGGAGACGGCGCAGATCGTGCTCGGCGGCCAACTTGGCGCGGCGCGGGACATGCATGTCGCCTGGATTCATCGAGCAAACCGCGGAGGCCGGCGGCGGCAGCCTGATCGACCCGACCCCGGATGATGCGTAGAGTGCGGCGTTTCGTGTTACCCGGCGGCGAGGCCTGAACGATAGAGTCCCCATCATGGAGAAACGAAAGATTGCCCGCGCGCTGCTCTCGGTCAGCGACAAGTCGGGGCTTGTCGAGTTCGCCCGGGCTCTGAGCGACCAGGGCGTGGAGCTGGTCTCCACGGGCGGCACCGCCAAGCTGTTGCGCGACGCCGGTCTCAAAGTCATCGACGTCGCCGAGGTGACGGGGTCACCCGAGATGATGGACGGACGGGTGAAGACGCTGCACCCGAAAATCCATGGCGGATTGCTCGCGGTGCGTGGCAACGAAGAGCACGAGAAGGCGCTCAGCGAATTTGCGATCCCGCCGATCGATTTGCTGGTGGTCAATCTCTATCCGTTCGAGATGACGGTGAGGACTGGCGCCGACTACGACAGCTGCATCGAGAATATCGACATCGGCGGCCCTGCGCTGATCCGCGCGGGCGCGAAGAACCATGCCTCGGTCGCGGTCGTGGTCGAGCCGACGGATTATTCAAAAGTTCTCGCCGAGATGGAGGCGAATGAGGGCGCGACGACGCTGGCTTTACGTAAGGCGCTCGCCGCCAAGGCCTATGCGCGGACCAGCCAATACGACTGCGGCCATCGCCAATTGGTTCGCCGATATTCTGCAGGAGCGGGCACCTGAAATCCGCACCTTTGCCGGAACGCTGGCGCAGACTCTGCGCTATGGCGAGAACCCGCATCAATGGGCGGCGTTCTATCGCACCTCCGAGCGCCGCTTCGGCATCGCGACCGCGATCCAGCTGCAGGGCAAGGAGCTCTCTTACAACAATCTCAACGACACCGACGCGGCCTACGAGCTCGTCGCCGAGTTCGACCCGGCGCAGGCCGCGGCTGTGGCGATCATCAAGCACGCCAATCCGTGCGGCGCGGCCATGGCGCCGTCGCTGAAGGATGCCTATTTGAACGCATTTCGTTGCGACCCGGTCAGCGCGTTCGGCGGCATCGTCGCGCTCAATCGCAAGCTCGACAAGGAGACAGCGATTGAGATCGCCAAGATCTTCACCGAAGTGATCATCGCACCGGACGCCGATGACGACGCCAAGGCTGTGATCGCCGAGAAGAAGAATTTGCGGCTGCTGCTTGCGGGCGGACTGCCGGACCAGCGCGCCGGCGGCGTGTCGTTCCGGTCTGTCGCGGGCGGATTCCTGGTGCAGTCCCGCGACAGCGGAGTGGTCGCCGATCTCGATCTCAAGGTCGTGACCAAGCGGAGGCCGAGCAACGAGGAATTCGCCGATCTGATTTTCGCCTTCGCCGTCGCCAAGCACGTCAAGTCGAACGCGATCGTCTATGTGAAGGATGGCGCCACGGTTGGGATCGGTGCCGGGCAGATGAGCCGCGTCGACGCGGCGCGGCTTGCCGCATGGAAGGCCGGCGATGCGGCAAAGTCGTTAGGTGTGCCGACCTCGCTGACAGAAGGCGCAGTCGCCGCGTCCGATGCATTCTTTCCCTTCGCGGACGGGCTAAACGTGATCGCCGAGGCCGGGATCAAGGCCGTGATCCAGCCGGGGGGCTCGATGCGCGACGACGAGGTGATCGCGGCCGCGGACGCCGCAGGCCTCGCCATGGTGTTCACCGGCATGCGGCATTTCCGGCACTAGGCTTGCTCAATGCGCCGGCGGCTTGACGCGAAGTAGCAACAGCAGGCCTCCCAGCAGGAACAAAACGCATGTGGCGATGCCGATGCGCTGACTTTCGGTCGCCGCGGTCACGGCACCGATGGTGAGCGGCGCCGCAAAGGCGGTGATCTTGCCGGAGAATGAGAAGAAGCCGAAGATATTCTGTCGTCTTCTCTGGCGGCGAGAGTCTGGCGAGAAGCGTGCGGCTCGCAGATTGGATCGGCCCAGCGGTGAGGCCGATCAGAATGGCAAAGCCGAGATAGACGAGTTCGCCGGTCGAGCTGAATACCGCGCTGCCGGGGAGCTTGGGTGCGACGCTGACCGCGAACAGCACCTGATCCTGGTCCACCGACAACACGCCGAGCGAGGCTATGATCAACAGAACGAGCATCGTTGCGATCAGAGGCTTCGATCCGAAGCGGTCATCGAGTAGACCGCCGAGAGCGGCACCGAGAGTGCCGCTGATGGTGAGGATGATGCCGAACAGTCCGAGCTCGGTCGCGCCCCAGCCGAACACGGTCGCGGCGTAAATGCCGCCGAAGGCGAAGATGGCGCCGAGCCCATCGGCATAGAGCATGCGCGCCAAGAGGAAGAGGGCGACTTGGGCGTGATCGCGAATGAGATGTCTTACCTCTCGACGAGGTGCCACAGCCCTGCCCTCACCTTCGCGGGCTGGAACTTGGTGCGCGGCACGTCCGGTGTGAACAGAAAGAGCGGCAGCACGAAGATGAGATACCAGAGCGCGCAGAACGGCCCGATCAGACGATCGCCTTCGCGCGTCGCTTCATCGAGAGGCACGAGTGGCGCGAGACCGAGCAAGGTCTTGCCGGTCTCCGGATCGGCCACGATCAGCCCCGCGACAATGGCAAGGCTGGCGAGACCGCCGACATAGCCGATGGCCCAGCCGGCGCCCGACAACGTGCCCAAGCCGCCGGCCCGAAACCAGCGTTGTCATCATGGCGTTGTTGAAGACTGTCGCAAGCTCGGCGCCGATGATCGCCAAGCCGAACGACAGCAGCACGAGCGGGATCAAATCGGCGCGGCCTGGAGCGGCGAACCACAGCCCGCAAAGCCCGATCACAAGCAGGACCGAGAATCCGGCGATCCAGGGTTTGCGCGGACGGCCTGCGTCGGCAATGGCGCCGAGCACCGGCGCCACGATGGCCGCGAGCAATTCGGCGCCGCCCGTCGCGTAAGCCCAAAGTGCCGCGCCCCAATCCGGGTCACCGACGAAGCCGTTGACGAAGTAAGGCGCGAACAGAAAGGTGACGACCAGCGTGTAGAAAGGCTGGGTCGCCCAATCGAACAGCGCCCAGCTCGCGACGGCGAGCGGACCGGCCTGAGATTGCGACCTGTCCCGCTTAATATCCCCGATAGCCATCGAGCACGATGAGGTGATTGGGCAGCTCGTCCTTGGCGCCTTGATCCGGCGGGAAATGCTGGGCCAGAACCTTGCCGCAAGTTGCGATCGCCTCGATCAGGCCCTTGGTCCTTTCGCCGCGCGCGAGATGATGAGTGAGCTTGGTGACGACACCTTCCCAGATTTGATGCGGGACTTTCTTGTAGATGCCGTTATCGGCGATCACCTCGACATAACGCTCGGCGAACGAGACATAGATCAGCACGCCGGTGCGGCCTTCGGTGGTGTGCATGTTCTGCACGAGAAACTGCTCGACAGCGCGTTGATGCGCACGAGCGCGCTTCACCGCCGGCGGGAACGATGGCAAAGCGGAAGTCCTCCCATTGCGTCAGCATGGCGCCAATCAGAAACACGCCGAGCTGAATGAGATAGATATATTCGATCGGCATTTGCGTGGTGTGGATCAGCGGCAGCGGCACGGCGAGAGATGCGACCGCCGCCCACATCAATGCATTGGCATAATAGCCGCCGCTGGCGCTGGCGGCGACGACGACGATCTCGCCGCTGGTGGTCGCTTCCGCCGTCGTGATCGCGTCCGCGATCTCGCCTCGCTCTTTGGCGCTGAACGGCCGCATTACCAGCTCCCCGAGGAGCCGCCGCCCCCGAAATCGCCGCCGCCGCCGGAGAAACCACCGCCGCCGCCGCCCGAGCTCCAACCTCCACCGCCGCTATCCCAACCCGGACCCGGCATGATGATCGGACCGCTGTCGCCGCGCGAGCGGCGCCCGACGGCGCCGGGCTGCGAGGCGCGATACATGCTGTAAACGATCCACAGAATGATGATGGTCCAGAAGATCACCATCAGCCAATCAACGGCAGGCTGGTCCGCATCCTGCCGTGCCTTGGCGCGCTGCTCGAGCTCTGCCGCATCGCCGGTGAGCGCGAGTACGATGTCGTGCACGCCGTTCTTGATGCCTTCGGGGAAATTGCCGGCGCGGAACCGCGGCAGGATCGAGGTGTTGATGATGATGCTGGCAATGGCATCGGTGACGATCGGCTCAAGACCGCGGCCGACTTCGATCCGCACCTTGCGCTCGTTCGGCGCGACGATGAGGAGAACGCCATTGTTCAGCGGCTTGGTGCCAATGCCCCAATGCCGCCCGAGCTGATAGCCGTAATCTTCAATGCGTATAGCCTTGCAGCGAAGGCAGGGTGACGACGACGACCTGGTCGGAGCTTTTCTCTTCGAGCGCCTTGAGTTCGGCGGTGAGCTCCGCCTTGTCACTCGCGCTCAACAGATTGGCATCGTCGACGACACGACCGGTCAGCACTGGAAATGTCGGCTCCGCGAATGCCGAGCCGGCCCAGAGCAGAAGCGCGATAGAGGCGGCGCGAGCAACAAAGCGCCACGGCATGGAGGCCATCTGGCCCTCGCTTAGCTCCGGCTAGAATTTGACCTGTGGCGCCTTGGTGGTCTCTTCGGCGACGGTGAAATTCTGCATCTCCTGCGCGTCGGGATAGAGTAGAGCACGCCACCAGCGGCCGGGGATGGTCTTGATCTCGGTATTGAAATCCTTGACCGCATTGATGTAGTCGTGCCGCGCAGTCGAAATGCGGTTCTCGGTGCCCTCGAGCTGCGATTGCAACGTCAAAAAGTTCTGGTTCGATTTGAGTTCCGGATAGGCTTCGCTGATCGCGAGCAGACGACCGAGGGCGCCGGTCAGCTGACCTTGTGCCTCCTGGAATTTCTGGAACGCCTCCGGATTGGTGAGGATGTCGGCCGGGAGCTGAACCTGAGTCGCCTTGGCGCGGGCTTCCGTTACCTCGGTCAGGACCTTTTCTTCTTGCGTGGCGTAGCCCTTCACCGTCTCCACCAGATTGGGAATGAGGTCGGCGCGGCGCTGATATTGATTGAGCACATCGCTCCAGGCGGCCTTGGCCTTTTCCTGCAAGGTCGGGATGGTGTTGATGCCACAGCCGGCGAGCATCATGCCTGCAATCAGAACACCAAACACGCGAAACGCGCTGCCGAAGCGCGGGTGTGACAGTGCCAACATGGCGTCCTCCCTTTAGACGTGGCCTAAACCGCTCGTCGCACGGGATGTATTGACGGCTCCGGGCGGAAGCAAGGGGAATTGCTCATCCGCAATCTCCCCTGAACGCGGTAAAGCCCGAATCTCGCCTTCGTGTTATCGCGAAGCTGTGCTGCCCTACCTCCTCGGAGCGAGTGCCACCCTTCTCAGTTGCGCGTTCAGGTGTTGCCGGAATGGAACAGGCGCGTGCGAATCGCCAGCATGGGGTTAAACACCCCCATCCGCCTACTCCCGCAACCGCCCAACAAGTCCTAGATTCACGAACAATTCTATTGGCCTGGCGATTCGTGCGGCGGGGCGCAAAACATCGTGCGCCATTAGGTATTCAGAAGGCATCTACTGGCCAAATTAACCACCCTCGCCTAGTCTGATTCGCGGGGATTTAGGGGACGGAACGGGGATGATTGCTGAGGGATCGGCCACTGCCGGGTGTGTAAGTATGCGTAAAACAAAACTCGGGGCGGCCGTGGCCGCCGGGAGACTCGTTCATGGGTTTGCGGTGCTCGCCGCCGTCACAGCAATTGGCTTTGCGCTACCCGCCGAGGCCAAGAAGGACAAGCGCGACGCCAAGCCGGTAGAGGACGGCATCCCGGACATCCTGAACGGCGAGCCGATGACGCTGATCGTGTCGTTGGGCGCGCAGAAGGTCGATATCTACCGAGGCACGACGCTGGTCACAACGTCCGCGGTCTCGACCGGGCAGGCCGCCTTCCCCACCAAGGCTGGCGTTTTCACCATCCTCGAGAAGCAGCGCTATCACCATTCAAACATCTATAGCGGCGCGCCGATGCCGTGGATGAACCGGATCACCTGGTCCGGCACCGCGCTCCATGCCGGCATCGTGCCTGGCTATCCTGCGTCGCATGGCTGCATCCGGCTGCCCTATTCGTTCGCGCCCAAGCTGTTCAAAATCACCACCGTTGGCGAGCATGTCGTCGTCGCCAAAGGCCGGCCGACACCTGAGATGATCGAGCATCCTGCTCTGTTCCAGCCTCGGCCGCTGCCGTCGGCGCCTGAAATTGCCAAGGAGCCTGCTCCCGAGCGGCATACCTATCTCTCTACGGGCTCCAGGCTCGCCGCGGCCGTGACCGCGCCGATCGTGCTGGCCAAGGCCGAGATGCCCAATAGTGCTACGGACGCCCCCAACGAGGCCGGGAGCGGCGCGCCGGTCCTCGACGACCATGCAACGACCGAGGATGAACCGGATCCCGATCGGGTCCATGCCATCACGCCGGCGCCTGTCACACCAACCGATCATGCCGTTGGCGAGGCGAAGCCGACCGAGCCAGAGTCGCATGCGGCACCGGCACCGAGCGCCGCGGTTACCACGGATATTCCGGCAACCGTGTCTCCAGCCGAACCACCCGTCGTGTCACCGCCGATTGCGGAAGCGCCCGCCCCCGAAATCAAGGCCGAGCCGGCGCCCGCGTCGCAAGCGGCACTCCCAGAGCCTCAGCCCGTTGCGGCGGTTGTCGAGGTCAAGACGGAGCCGGAACCGAAGCCAGAAGCAGCGCTCCCAGAAGCTCCTGCCGTTTCTCCCGCGCCGGAGGTCAAGGCTGAGCCAGCGCCGGCGCAGCAAGCCACATTGACTCCTGAGCCCGCCATTCGACCGGCCTCACTCAAGCCACTGACGGCGGCTGAGCTTACCATCGACCACGGCATGAAGGCCGCCGCCATCCAAGCCGCCGAGCCCCGGTCCGAAGCGCCATTGCGCATCCTGATCACGCGCCGCACCAATAGCGACCGCATCGTCGGCGTGCAAAATAACCTCGCCTCGATGGGCTATCTCGATCAGCAGAATTTCGACGGCACGATCGGCCGCGCGACGATTACGGCGATCAAGGCCTTCCAGAAGGCGAACGGCATGCCGGAAACCGGCAGCTTCAACGACGAGCTGGTGAAGAAGGTCTACGAAGTCGCGGGCAAGGGCGAGCCACCGGCCGGCCACCTTTGGGTCCGGCAGGAATTCGGCCGCGTGTTCGATGCGCCGGTGTCCTTCAAGAATCCCGACGAGCCGCTCGGCACTTACGTCTATACCGCGCTGAAATTCGCGCCGGGTGAGACCTCGACCAAGTGGATGGCAATCGCGGTGCAAGAGGCCCCGACCAATCCGCTGGACCGCATCGAGATCTCCGACGATTTGCGGCAGAAGATCTCGGAGCGCCTGACTCCCGGCTCGTCCCTGATCATCGCCGACACCGCCATCAATACGGCCGGCCTGACCAAAGGCGCCGACTTTTTGGTGTGGGCGAAGGACCTGCCCAAGTCGAACGTGACCGCGGCATCCTTCACCACGGAAGAGGCAAAGCCCAGGGCGAAAAAGCGCTACCGCACGACGGTACGCCGCTATGAGCAGCAGAGCCCCCTCCAGCGGCAACAACTCTGGTTTCGTGGGCCCTGGTAGGTCCCCGCGAGACAGAGACCTAACGCAAGGCCCCCTTTCGGGGGCCTTCGCATTTGGCGACTTCGATCGTGTCGATTGGAAGAAAACTGGAGCGGGCGATGGGATTCGAACCCACGACCCTAACCTTGGCAAGGTTATGCTCTACCCCTGAGCTACACCCGCATCCGGCCAACCTCCCGCGCCAAAAGAGAAATTTCCTTCGCGCATGGGAGGCGGAAATCGGTTTGTAGTTGATCGCCAAACCGATGTCTATAGCCGCACCAATCCCTGCCTGAGAGTTTCGGAAAACCGGTTCCCACTTTTCCGGATCATGCTCTAGGACGGCTGTCATGCCCGCCACCCGCCAGCTTCTCCTGGCCCGACTCGAGGAACTCGGCATCGACGCGGTCACGGTCGAACACGAGCCGATGTTCACCGTCGAGCAATCCACGGCGCTCCGCGAGACGCTGCCTGGAGCGCATACGAAGACTCTGTTTCTCGACGACAGAAGCGGCCATCTGGTGCTCGTTGCAGCCAAGGACGACACTAAGGTCAATCTGAAGGCGCTCTCAAAGCAGCTCGGCGCCGGCCGATTCAGCTTTGGCAAGGCGGAGCTGCTCGCCGAGGTGCTTGGTGTGACGCCGGGCTCGGTGACGCCGTTTGCGCTGATCAACGATCGGGCTCGCCGTGTGACAGCCGTGGTGGACGCAGAGCTGCTCAAATTCGACGAGGTTAATTTTCACCCGCTCGAGAACAATGCGACCACCAGAGTCGCGACGCGCGATCTGATCCGATTCATCGAGGCTTGCGGGCACCAACCCCACATTCTTCGGCTCGATTGAGCGGACCGAATGCCCAGTTGCCAAATAGGCCGCCTGAGACCATCTTTGCCTCAAAATGGCGAGTGAGATGACCCTCGATACCCCTATTCTCGGCGGCGCCGGCGGCGGCGGCGATCTCATCAAGGACACGACGACCAAGGATTTCGTCGTTGATGTGATCGAGGCGTCGCGACAGGTGCCGGTGCTGGTGGATTTCTGGGCGCCTTGGTGCGGGCCCTGCCGGCAACTGACTCCGGTGCTGGAGAAGGCCGTGCGCGCCGCCAAGGGCGCGGTGAAGCTGGTCAAGCTCAATATCGACGAGCATCCGCAAATCCCAGGTCAGATGGGCGTGCAGTCGATTCCAGCCGTGTTCGCCTTCCAGGACGGCAAACCGGTCGACGGCTTCATGGGGGCGCTCCCGGAAAATAGAGTAGCCGATTTCATCGCGCGCCTGATCGGCCAGGAAACCGATGACGGAAAATCGGAACTCGAAGCCGCAGAGGCTGCGCTCGCCGCGGGCGACGTCAATAGCGCCGCGCAGATTTTCGGTGAAGTGTTGCAGAAGGATGCGGAGAGCGCGGAAGCCGCGGCCGGTCTCGCGCGATGCTACATCAAGTTGGGCGACCTTGCCCGCGCCGAACAGACGCTTGCACTCATCCCTCCCGCAAAGGCGGAGAGTGCGGCTGCCGCAAGTGCGCGCGCCGCGCTCGATCTTGCCAAGAAGGGCGCCGATGTCGGTGACGTCGCGGCGCTCCGTGCCAAGGTCGATGCGGATCCGAATGACCATCAAGCGCGTTTCGATCTTGCGCTTGCGCTCAACGCCAAGGGTGACCGTGAAGGTGCGCTCGATGCCTTGCTGGCCATCGTGGCGAAGAATCGCGGCTGGCAGGACGAGGCTGCGAGGAAACAGCTGTTGCAATTGTTCGAGGCTTGGGGTGCAGCCGACCCGGTCACGGTCGCAGGGCGACAACGTCTCTCCTCGCTTCTGTTTGCGTAAATGTATCGAGGTGTCTTTTGGGCGTGACTGATCGCTATCGTAGCGCTGCGGACTTGCCCAAGGCGCTTCCGCTGTTTCCGCTTCGGGGAGCGATTTTGCTGCCGCGAACATCGGTGACGTTCAACGTTTTCGAGCCGCGTTATCTCGCCCTCGTCGATAAGGTGCTCGCCGGCGACCGGCTGATGGGCATCGTGCAACCGGCGCCGGAAGCCGGCGCGACGGAGTCGCCTGAAGGAAAGAATTTTCCGCTGCGTCGCGTCGGCTGCGTGGGACGCCTCTCTGCTTTCACCGAGGGCGATGACGGACGTTATCTCATCTCGCTCGTTGGGATCGCCCGCTTCGCGCTCGTGAACGAGACAAAGTCCGAGGAGCCGTTTCGCATCTTCCGCGTCAGCTTCGGCGAATTCGGCTCCGACTTTATCTCCGGCTATGGCGAGGACGAGGTGGACAGGCCGCGGCTCTTGGAAACGCTGAAGAGCTATTTGCAGGCGAACAGTCTCACCGCGGATTGGGAACGAATCAACGGGGCCGGCAACGAACGGCTGGTCAACACGCTGTCGATCTTGAGCCCGTATGGCGCCGAGGAGAAGCAGGCGCTGCTCGAAGCGCCGGATTTGAGAACGCGCGCCGAAGCGCTGGTGGCGCTCGCCGAGATGGAGCTGGCGACCAGGGACGACGGATCCGGCACGACCTTGCAGTGATTTGGCGCGAGATTAGGAGACAGAGCAATGGCGACGGAACAAGACAAGGCCACGCGACCCGATCCGAAGCTGCTGGAGATTCTGGTCTGTCCGCTGACCAAGACGCCGCTGAGCTACGATGCGGAGAAGCAAGAGCTGATCAGCCGCGCCGCCGGCCTCGCCTACCCCATTCGCGACGGCATCCCGATCATGCTGCCGGACGAGGCGCGGAAGCTCGATTAAGTTTGCATCGAGCTACGGCAGCTCGCCCTTGAGCAGTCGCGGCACGTCGCCGGTCAGACCGGCAGCTTCGCGGACAAAGAATCGCTTCAGCGGCGGCGCGCGATCGACGAGCCCGAGCCCGAGATCACGGAGCACGCGCAACGGCGCACTGTCATTGGAGAACAGCCGGTTGAGGCTATCCATCATTGTCGCGGAAAGCGCGCTGTCGAAGCGCCGCCAGCGCTCATAGCGTTCGAGCAGAACGGGGCTACCGATATCGAGACCGAGGCGGCTGCCTTCGACAACAATCTCGGCCAGGGCCGCCACGTCGCGCATGCCGATATTGAGCCCCTGCCCCGCCAGCGGATGCACGGCGTGCGCGGCATCGCCGATCAGCACGAAACGATCGCTGACAAAGTTTCGCGCAATCTGAAGATCGAGCGGAAACGACTGGCGCGGACCTGCGAGCGCGATGGTGCCGAGATGGTCGCCGAAGCGCCGCGTGAGCTCGGCGAGAAAGCTCGCTTCGTCGCCTGACATGATCTCGGCAGCGCGAACCTTCTCTTCGGACCAAACGATCGATGACCGATTGCCTTTCAGCGGCAGAATGGCGAACGGACCCGACGGCAGGAAATGTTGCACGGCTTTGCCGTGATGCGGCTTCGAATGGGCGACGGTGGTGACGATGCCGGTTTGCGGATAGGACCAGCTCACGCATTTGATGCCGGCCTGCTCGCGCAAGCGTGAGCGCTTGCCGTCGGCGGCGACGAGAAGGCGCGCCTCAATTTCACTGCCGCCGGCGAGCGTCGCCGTCACGGCGAGCGGGGTCGCGGCAAAGCTCGTGACGCTGTCGGGCGCGACGATCTCGATCGCGGGCTCGGCGAGAACAGCTTCGGCAAGGGCGCGGCGCAGATCGGCGTTCTCGACCATGAAGGCGCCCGGCTCTCCCGGTTGAAGCTCTGCATCGAAGCCGACGAGATGCGGGCGAAGGTCCGCATCGAGCGGACTGTCGGTGATCTCGATGGAGATGAAGGGCTGTGCCTTTGCCTCGAGCGCAGGCCACACGCCAAGTGCTTGCAAGAGATGAGCGGTTCCCGCCGATAGCGCCGAGGCGCGGGCGTCGCTTTGCCCGAGGCTTGCCGGGTCGAGCCGCTCGACATCGACCAGCACGATGTGGAAATCCGGTCCCATCAGCTTGGCAAGCGCAAGCGCGAGCGTGAGCCCGACGAAGCCACCGCCGGCGATGAGGACATCGCAGCTCCGGGGCGCGGTTGTTTTGCTTTCGGCGCTCATTCTGTGCTCTCTGCCACGCGTTTCCTTACGCCCAAGAACCTGCTAGACGGCAAAGCGACCAAGGCTAAGAGACCGCAATCATGAGCCAGGCTCTCGACCAACTCCTCGCCATCCTCAATCTCGAAACGTTGGAGCAGAATTTGTTCCGAGGCTTGAGCCCGCAAGTGGGCTGGCAGCGCGTGTTCGGAGGCCAGGTGATCGGGCAGGCCCTGGTCGCAGCCTATCGCACCATCGAAGATCGCGCGGCTCATTCGCTGCATGCTTATTTCCTCCGCGCCGGCGATCCCAAAGTGCCGATCATCTACGACGTCGATCGCATCCGCGACGGTGGTAGCTTCTCGACGCGGCGCGTGGTGGCGATCCAGCACGGGCAGGCGATCTTCTCCATGGCGGCGTCCTTCCATAAACATGAAGAGGGGCTGTCTCACCAGGCAAAGATGCCCGACGTGCCGCAGCCCGAGGCACTGCCGAGTGAGGCCGAGCTCAAAGAGCATTTGATCGGGCGGATACCCGAACCGCTCAAGGCCTATTGGCAGCACGAGCGGCCGATCGAGATCAGACCGGTGGATCTGTCGCGCTACACCTCCCCGGGCAAGCGCACCGCGAGCCAGCAAGTCTGGATCAAGGCCAACGGCGAACTCGGCGACAATCTCGCCTGCAACCAATGTGTGTTGGCCTATGCCTCGGATTTCACCTTGCTGGATACGGCGTTGATTGCCCATGGACGCTTCGTGTTCGATCCGACCTTGATGCTGGCGAGCCTCGACCACGCGATCTGGTTTCACAGACCCTTCCGGATCGATGACTGGCTGCTCTACTCCCAAGACAGCCCCAGTTCAGCAGGGGCGCGAGCGTTTTGCCGTGGCACCCTATTCACCCGGTCGGGCGAGCTTGTGGCCTCGACGGCGCAAGAAGGGCTCGTTCGCGAGCGCCAAGACTGATCCTCTGATCAAATAATAGGCAAACGACGAAACTTGCCTATCATTTGGGCGTCTGATTCCCCCTCTGCCCGCAGGGTAGGCAGGCGCTGGGTCCGGAATCTCTTTAGATTCAATTAATTGGCGTCCCGCCTCGGAGTTGGCACGAGGCTTGACTCTCCTTTCGGGTTCGAGCGGCTGAACACCCAGGAAAAATGAGCCGCAATATGGAGGGGTAGAGAGATGAAGCTGGTGATGGCGATCATCAAGCCATTCAAGCTCGATGAGGTGCGCCAAGCCCTCACCGAGCTCGGCCTGCAAGGCATGACCGTGACCGAAGTGAAGGGTTACGGCCGCCAGAAGGGCCACACGGAAATTTATCGGGGCGCGGAATACGCCGTGAACTTCCTGCCGAAAATCAAGATCGAAGTGGTGATACCCGCCAAGTCGGTCGACAAGGCTGTCGACGCCATCGTCGCCGCGGCCAAGACCGGGCAGATCGGGGACGGCAAGATTTTCGTCGTGCCGGTTGAACAGACGGTGCGCATCCGTACCGGCGAAACCGACGAATCAGCGCTCTAGAGGGGGAGGTAGAAAGAAGATGACCCTTACTAAATATCTTTTCAGCCTGATCGCAGCACTCGCTGTGCTGTTGCTCTGGCATTTCGACCCGGCACTGGCTCAAGAAGCGGCGGAAGCCGCTGCTGAGGCAGCACCTGCCGCGCCGCCCGCGCCGACTACTCGACACGGGCGATACGGCGTGGATGCTGACATCCACGGCGCTCGTCCTGATGATGACCATTCCCGGCCTCGCGCTGTTCTACGGGGGCATGGTGCGCAAGAAGAACATACTCACCATTGTCATGCAGTGCTTCGCCACGACCTGCATTGTCACCGTGGTGTGGATGGTGGCTCGGCTATTCGCTCGCCTTTACCGATGGCGGGGGGATGCAGAGCTATCTCGGGGGCACGTCGCAGTTCATGCTCAAGTCGATGACGCTCGACAGCGCCCATTCGCTGGCGGGGACGATTCCGGAGTCGGTCTTCATGACCTTCCAGATGACCTTCGCGATCATCACGCCAGCGCTGATCGTCGGCGCCTTCGCGGATCGCATGAAGTTCTCGGCACTCGTGCTGTTCATGAGTCCTCTGGCTCCTCGTCGTCTATGCGCCGATTGCGCATTGGGTGTGGGGCGGTGGCTTCCTCGGCGGCGCGGGCGTGCTCGATTACGCCGGCGGTACCGTGGTGCACATCAACGCGGGTATTGCGGGCCTCGTGTGCGCGCTCTTCCTCGGCAAGCGTTATGGCTACGGCACCGAGAACATGGCGCCTTCCAATCTCGTCTATAGCCTGATCGGCGCTTCCCTACTGTGGGTCGGCTGGTTTGGCTTTAACGCAGGTTCGGCAGTCGCAGCGGGCACGAGAGCCGGTATGGCCATGGCGGTGACGCAAATCGCCACGGCAACGGCCGCTCTCGCCTGGATGTTCGCCGAGTGGCTCGTGCACAAGAAGCCCAGCGTGCTCGGTATCATCTCGGGCGCGGTGGCCGGCCTTGTGGCCATCACTCCGGCTTCGGGCTTTGTGGCCCCGGTCGGTGCGCTTTGGATCGGCGCCGCTGCCGGTGTCGGCTGCTTCTTCGCAGCGACCACGGTCAAGCGGGCGCTCGGCTATGACGACTCGCTCGATGTGTTCGGCGTGCACTGCGTCGGCGGCATTATCGGCGCCATCCTCACCGGCGTTTTTGCGACCTCGGCGATTGGCGGCGAGGCCGTGAAAGGCGCGCTCGAGGGCAATACCGGACAGATCCTGACGCAGATCGAAGGCGTTCTCGCGACCCTCGTCTGGTCGGGTCTGGGCACGCTCGTCATCCTGATCGTGGTGAATATCCTCGTCGGGGTGAGGGTCAGCCAGGCCGTTGAGGTCGAGGGTCTCGACATCAACCTACACGGAGAGGTCGTGCCGTAGATTCAGCGCAAGATCGAGAGGGAAACTCGCAGATCGGAGCTTCGGTCTTTTCCTCCCTGACCGAAGCTCCAACCCTAAAAGCCCCGGCGCGTCGCCGGGGCTTCTTTCTTTTCAGGTCATTGATGCTCTTTTGCGCACGATCTTGCCGGAAAACCGGGCTCCCACTTTTCCGGATCATGCGCTAACACCCGCTGATGCCTACTGACGGAAAAGCCTCCACGCTCGACGCCGTCGTTGCCTCGCCCTTCGCTCGCCTCGCCGAACTTCTCGGCGGGATCGAGCCCGGAGCGAAGGTGATCGATCTTTCGCTCGGCGAGCCGCGGGCGATGATTCCATCCTTCCTCGGCCCGATCTTGCAGGAGCGGCTTGGCGAATTTGGCCGCTACCCACCGATCCGAGGCATTCCAACTCTCCGGGAAGCCATCGCGGGCTGGATCGGGCGCCGCTACCCGAGCTTGAAGCGCCAAATCGACCCCGAGCGCCACGTCCTGCCGCTCACAGGCTCCCGCGAGGGACTATTCTCGGCAATCTTCCCGGCGCTGGCGCGAAGAGAGTTTGCGGGAAAGCCGGCCGTCCTGATCCCAAACCCGTTCTATCAGGCCTATGCCGCGGCCGCTTCCGCCTCAGGCGCCGAAGCCGTCTATCTCCCGGCCCTTAGCGAAACGGGGTTTCTGCCCAATCTGGAGGCGCTGGGCGAAGACCTGCTGCGGCGGACCGCCGTGCTCTATCTCTGCTCGCCGTCAAACCCGCAAGGTGCCGTGGCTCCGCGGGACTATCTCGGAAAAGCCATCGAATTGGCGCGGCGCTTCGATTTCCTCGTCTTTGCCGACGAGTGCTATTCGGAGATCTATTCCGACACGCCACCCCCTGGCGCCCTTGAAGTGGCCCATGCGAGCCAGGGTAGCTTCGCCAACGTGCTGGCGTTTCAGTCTCTCTCCAAGCGGTCCGGGCTGCCGGGTTTGAGGTCCGGGTTTATCGCCGGTGACCCAGAATTTATCGCGGCTTTCGGCCGTTTTCGGAACGTGGCCTGCCCGCAAATGCCGCTTCCCGTCCAGCATGTCTCCGTCGCCGCCTGGGGCGACGAGGCCCATGTCGAACAGGGTAGGGCGCGCTACCGCGAGAATTTCGACATTGCCGACGAGATCCTGGGGTCAAGCTACGGCTATCGGCGTCCCGAGGGAGGCTTCTTCCTCTGGCTCGACCTGAGCCAGTTTGGGGGCGGGGAGGCCGCCGCGAAAACCCTTTGGCAAGATAGTGGTGTCAAAGTGCTGCCGGGAACTTACCTCGCCCGTGTCGAGCCCGACGGCAGCAATCCCGGCAAAGACCATGTCAGGATCGCCCTTGTCAGTGACGGCCAGACGACGCGCGAGGCATTGACGCGGATCGCCGTCAGGTTGGGGTAGGGATGGCTGTCAGACGTAGAGTGAAAGAGAAGCGGCGGCTGTTGCCGGGCGCGGTCCATATGGGCTTGCGCCGAATCGTGCTTGGGACCTACGGCCTCGTCATCGTCTCGGCGGCTTGCGCCGCGTGGGCGAGCCTCGTCACCTGGTCGGTGCACGATCCGAGCCTCAACAACGCCACCAGGATCGCGCCGAAGAACCTGCTCGGCAGCTGGGGCGCGGTCGTCGCAGACCTCTCCTTCCAATCGATTGGACTCGCTTCAATCATTCTGTTTTTACCGCTGGGCGCTTGGGGCTGGCACCTCCTGTTCGGCGAGGCACCTGATCGGCGCAAGATGCGTCTGCTGGCCTGGCCTGCCTCGGTCCTCGTATTGGCGGCGGCGCTTGCAGCCTTGCCGCAACCGAAGAGCTGGCCGCTGCCGAACGGACTTGGCGGCATCCTCGGCGATTTCATCATGGCGGCGGCGCATGTCATCGGGCCGTTCCTGCCGGCGGCCGCGGTCGCTTTCGTCGCCGGACTCGCCTTTCTCGTGCTCGGCACCATGCTGCTGCTGTTCGCTTGCGGCACGAGCGCATCCGCGCTGGTCGCGCTGTGGGCGCCCCGAACCAAGATCAGCGGAGAATGGGCCAACGCTTCGCTCGGCGCGGCGATGCATCTCGCCATGCACACACATGCGCGGTTCAAGCGGAGCTTCGGCCGCTCAAGAGACGCCGACAACGATGCGGAATCCTTCGAGCGCGACGACGCGAATGAGAGCTGGGCCGAGCCAGATGCCAATGGCCGCATCGAGCCTTCCTTCGGCGCCGGACAGCTCGACGACGATGAGGATTACGACGAAGGCGAGGATGAAGACGAGGACGGCGACGTCACCGAGCCGAATTACCGCATCACGCGCAGCAAAGGCGGAGAGAAGAAACGGCATCGCAGCGTGAAGCGTACAGAGCCAGAAGTGCCTTACGAAGCACCCTCGCTCAGATTGCTGCAGCCGGCGCCGTCGCGCAAAGGCCGCGGCGTCAGCGACGAGGTGTTGCAGGAGAATGCCCGCGAGCTTGAAGGCGTGCTGCAAGATTTCGGCGTCAAGGGCGAGATCACCAATGTACGCCCCGGCCCCGTGGTCACGCTTTACGAGCTCGAGCCCGCGCCAGGCACGAAATCCTCGCGCGTGATCGGGCTTGCCGACGATATCGCCCGCTCGATGAGCGCGGTTTCCACCCGCGTCGCCGTGGTGCCCGGCCGCAATGCCATCGGCATCGAACTGCCGAACGATCGGCGTGAAATCGTGATGCTGCGCGAGCTGTTCGAATCCGACGATTACAACGACACCGATGCAAAGCTCGCGCTTGCACTCGGCAAGAATATCGGCGGCGAGTCGATGGTCGCGGATCTGTCGCGCATGCCGCATCTTCTGATCGCCGGCACCACCGGCTCCGGCAAATCGGTCGGCATCAACACCATGATCCTGTCGTTGCTCTATCGGCTGTCGCCCGAGCAATGCAAGTTCATCATGATCGATCCGAAGATGCTCGAGCTTTCCGTCTATGACGGCATTCCGCATCTCTTGGCGCCGGTCGTCACCGATCCGAAGAAGGCGGTGGTGGCGCTGAAATGGACCGTGAAGGAGATGGAGGAGCGCTACAAGCGCATGTCGAAGCTCGGCGTGCGCGACATCAAGGGCTATAACACGCGCGTACTGCACGCCGAAGAAAAAGGCGAAGTGCTGACGCGCACGGTGCAGACCGGATTCGACCGCGCCACCGGACGCGCCATCTACGAGCAAGAGGAAATGGATTATGACGCGATGCCTTACATCGTCGTCATCGTCGACGAGATGGCGGACCTGATGATGGTCGCCGGCAAGGACATCGAAGCCGCGGTGCAGAGACTGGCGCAGATGGCGCGCGCCGCCGGCATTCACCTCATCACCGCGACGCAACGTCCGAGCGTCGACGTCATCACCGGCACGATCAAGGCCAACTTCCCGACCCGGGTCAGCTTCCAGGTCACCTCGAAGATCGACAGCCGCACCATTCTCGGCGAGCAGGGCGCGGAGCAACTGCTGGGCCAAGGCGACATGCTCTATATGGCCGGCGGCGGACGCATCACCCGCGTGCATGGACCCTTCGTCTCGGACGAGGAGGTGGAGAAAGTCGTGCGCCACCTGAAGAAGCAGGGCGTGCCGGATTATCTCGACGCGGTCACCGACGATAGCGACGAGGAAGAGGGCGAGGGCGCCGAAGGGACCGAATATGGCGAGAGCGGTGATGAGCTTTACGACCAGGCCGTGGCCGTTGTGCTCAGGGATCGCAAGGTTTCGACCAGCTATGTGCAGCGGCGGCTTGGAATTGGCTATAACCGGGCCGCAACCCTGATCGAGCGCATGGAAAATGAGGGCCTGATCGGGGCCGCCAATCATGCCGGGAAGCGCGAAATTCTGGTCGGCGGGGACGAGGCGGCCACGCCTTACTAGGCTTTGGCCTTGCGGATTCTTGTCGCGTTCCGAGATTTTCCGGTTTACGCCCAGAAGTTGACCAGATTCAGCGGAATCATCTATCGAATATCGCTTGGGCAGCGCCGCTGGGCTGGCTGCGAGGGGGGATGATTTATGCGCCGACCCAACTGGCTCTTATCAAGCCTGGTCTTCGCTTGCTTCGCCGTGGGACCCGTGGCCGCGCAAGATGGCTCCACGAGCGTTCCGAAGGCGCCGTCGGCGACCGGCGCAGTCACGCCGCAGCCGGCGGGAGCCGAGCCGGATCCGATCGAGTTGCCGGCCGAAACCCCGATCGCGCCTAAGGATCAGCTTCGTCCGGCGCAGGACCTGCAAGACGAGCCGAGCGCGCCTCCAGCCTCCGCAATTACCGCACCGCAGGCGGTGCCGGGCAGTGGGACTGCCGAGCCGGCAGAGCTCAACCAAGACGGCCGTGACGAGGGTGCAGGCTGGGAGGCCGCCGTCGAAGCGGCGCCCGGTCCGACACCTTTGATCGGCGTGCAGCAGGACGAAGCCGTCAGGCGGATCAATGCCTATTTCAACGGCATCATCAATCTGCAGGGCAATTTCGAGCAGATCGATTCCACCAACAAGCAAACCACGGGGCGCTTCTACGTGCAGCGCCCGGGCAAGCTTCGCTTCGACTACGCGCCGCCGAGCTCGCTCAAGATCGTGGCTGACGGACATTTCCTCGCCATCGAGGACAGCTCGCTGAAGACGGTCGAGAAATATCCGCTGGAGTCCACGCCATTCCGGCTGTTGCTGACCGACGCCGTCGATCTCGGCCGCGATGCGCGCATCGTTGGCGTGGAGAGCCAGGAGGGGTCGCTTGCGATCGCGCTCGAGGACAAAGGCGGGCAGGCCGCCGGGCAGATCAAGCTGTTCTTCGACAGCAATCCGGAGCTGACGTTGAAGCAATGGGTGATCACGGACGCGCAAGGGCTGTCGACCAAAGTGACGGTCAACGACATCGTCCCGGGGCGGAAGGTCGGTCCCGATTTCTTCAGTTCCAACGAGCAGCAATTCCAGCCTTTTCGCTGAGTTTTGCTCGGGCACCGGGGCCTCGATCACGAGACTTTTACCTTCTTAAAAGCCATTCAAATTCAATGGCTTAGAGACGAGGTGCCGGCATCTTTACGCCCCGTTAAATTTTCCGGCGAGCTTTGGTTGAAAAGGGCTGCAGAGCTACATATTTCTTAGGCAGAAGCGGGCCACGTCGCTTTCATCGGTAGTGCCCCCCGTCTAGCCGAAGACGTGGCTCGTTCGTGCCGGCTTCCCTCCCGGCACGCGCGCGAAACAAACGCGCTTCTGGCGCCCGGCCACGCGCAGCGGCCGGGCGCTTCTTTTTTGTCCAGGGCTCACTTAATCAGTCGTGACGAAATGCCCCGGTAACTGGGACAAAGCGCGCATCCTTCCTTATCGCGGCAGGTATATGCCGGTGAGGTGATGGGCTTCCCTCCCCATCACCGGTTCCCCCCAAAAAGGAACCCGAAGAAGCCCCGCGTGCCCCCCCGTCGGGGCTTCTTCATTTTCCGCTCTTGGCCGGGAGAGTAACCCCGTGGCCCTTCTTTTTGCGCGGTGGCCTAGATTCGAGCTAGTGTCGCGGCGATTTCACCACAGGAGGGAATGCATGGCCGACCAAGCCCCCAAGTTCAAAATCGTCGACAACGCGGCGATCACCGAGACCTACGCCAACAAGCTGATCGCAGCCTCGTTCGACGGGGGCGCGGTGGTGCTGACGCTCGGCTCGACGCGCTTCGTGCCGGAGAGCGGTGCTGAGACGCCCAAGGAAGGCGTGATGCCGCCGGTCTATGTCACGCAGCGGCTGGCGCTCTCGCCCGGCGGCGCGATGGAAGTCGCCAACGCGCTGAACAACATGCTGAAGACCATCGGCGAGATGCAGCAACAGCAGCAGCTAAAGGCCGCGGGCAAAAACCTGTCTTGATCGGATCGGTGTTGCGTTCTTGCGTCCATTGGTCTTATCGAGCCTATGCGCTTTCGACTTGCGACCTGGAACATCAATTCGGTGAGGCTGCGGCTCGATCTCGTCGAGCGTCTGGTCAAGGCAGAGCAGCCGGACATTCTCTGCCTGCAGGAAATCAAGTGCGTCGACGAGACATTTCCTGAACTGCCTTTACGCGCGCTCGGCTTCTCGCATGTCGCGATCTCCGGACAGAAGGGCTATCACGGCGTCGCCGTGCTTTCGCGGCTGCCGTTCGATACAGTCGAGCGCCGCGATATTTGCGGGCGCGGCCATGCGCGGCATCTCTCGGTGACGCTCGGGAATAGCGGCGACCCCATCACGCTGCACAATGTGTATGTGCCGGCGGGCGGCGATATTCCGGACCCCGTGCGTCAATGAGAAGTTCCGCCACAAGCTCGATTTCCTCGAGGCGATGGAGGCCTGGTATGGCGGCATGCGGGAGAAGCGCAACAAGCGCGTGATCCTGGTCGGGGATCTGAATGTCGCGCCGCTGCCGACCGATGTCTGGTCGCATAAGCAGCTGTTGAAGGTGGTGAGCCACACGCCGGAGGAGGTGACGCGGTTCGCACGCGTGCAGGCCTCGCTCGATTTCGTCGACGTGATGCGGCGGCATATTCCGGCGGAGGAAAAGCTCTTCACCTGGTGGAGCTATCGCAATCGCGATTGGCGGAAATCAAATCGCGGGCGAAGGCTCGATCATATCTGGACCACGCCGTCGCTCGGCGAGAGTGCCGTCTCGATGAAGGTTCTCGACGAAACGCGCGATTGGACGCGGACGTCGGACCATGTGCCGGTGATCGCCGATTTTGTGATTGAGTGAGTGAGCTTGCCCACTCGTCATTGCCGGGCTTGACCCGGCAATCCATTCCACTTGCCCTTCCATGCGTTGAGACCTAACGGCATGGATGCCCGGATCAAGTCCGGGCAGACGAAGCCAGTGGTTAGGGCACCAGCTTGTAGCCGCCGGTCTCGGTGATCAGGAGCTCGGCCTGCGAGGGGTCCTTCTCGATCTTCTGCCGCAAGCGATAGATATGCGTCTCGAGCGTGTGGGTGGTGACGCCGGCATTGTAGCCCCAGACTTCGTGCAGCAGAATTTCGCGCGTCACCACGCGCTCGCCGGCGCGATAGAGATATTTCAGGATCGAGGTCTCTTTTTCGGTGAGCCTGACCTTGCCACCATTGGCGTCAACCAGAAGCTTGGCCGCGGGCTTGAAGGTGTAAGGCCCGATGGTGAAGACGGCGTCCTCGCTCTGCTCGTGCTGCCGGAGTTGGGCGCGGATGCGGGCGAGCAGCACGCCAAGCTTGAAGGGCTTGGTGACATAGTCGTTAGCGCCGGATTCGAGGCCGAGAATGGTGTCGGAGTCGGTGGCCTGGCCGGTCAGCATCACGATCGGGCCCTTGAAGCCGCCGCGGCGGAACAGCTTGCAGGCCTCGCGGCCGTCGACGTCGGGGAGGCCTACATCGAGCAGGATCAGATCGACATGGCCATTGCGGGCAAGCTTGAGGCCTTCGGTCGCCGTCGGCGCCAGCGCAGTCTCGAACTCCTCGTGCAGGGTCAGCTGCTCGCTCAACGACTCGCGCAAATCGTCGTCGTCGTCGATGATCAGGATCTTGCGCGCGTTGCTCATCGGAGCCCCCGGGCTTGCCTTCGCTTGCCGGAGTTGTAAGCGTGGCGTGGGCGTTGGACAAGCGGAACACATGGCCGGACGGGACAAAAAATCTTTACCAATCAGCGCGGGTTCGAGCGCTCGCGGCCAATTGTGGTCAGGCCCGCGCCGGGACGGCCGCAAGAGGGGCTTCTCCTTTTTGGGCACCACATTTGCCGCGCGGCCCTTGGCCGGTCAGGGCTCGCGGTGTTGAAACGCGAGGGCGACGGCACGACGCCGATTGGGCGCTTCGCCATGCGGCAGGTACTCTATCGCGCGGATCGAGGGACTCGTCCGCGCACTTCGCTGCCCTTGCGCGCAATTCGGAGTTACGACGGTTGGTGCGAGGATCCGCGCGATCCGAACTATAATCGGCTGGTCAAATTGACGCCGCGCCATACGAGCGATCGTCTCATGCGCGAGGACCATCTCTACGATCTCATCATCGTGCTCGGCTATAACGATCGCCCGCGCGTGCGCGGGCGGGGCAGCGCCATCTTCGTGCATCTGGCGCGAGAGGGATACACGCCGACAGCTGGATGCATCGGACTTTCGCGGCACGATCTCATGATGCTGCTCGCACATGCCAGCCGCGGGTCGCGGATCGTGGTCACGCGCTAGTGCGCTCGCCGAAGATCGCGGTGCCGACGCGAACGTAGGTGGCGCCGAACAGAATTACAGCTTTGGCGAAGTCTCCACTCATGCCCATGCTCAGCTCTTTCAGGCCGAGCCTGCTCGCGATCTTCGCCAGCAGCGCGAAATGCGGTGACGGTTCCTCATCGAATGGCGGGATGCACATCAGCCCGTCAATGGCGAGACCGAACTCATCGCGGCATTGCGCGACGAAACGGTCGGTGTCCTGCGGAGCGATGCCCGCCTTCTGCGCTTCCTCGCCGGTGTTCACTTGCACGAAGAGGCGAGGGCGCTTGCCCTGGCGCGCCATCTCCTCGGCAAGGGCGCGGGCGATCTTCGGCCGATCCACGGTCTCGATGACGTCGAACAGGGCGACGGCTTCGTCGGCCTTGTTCGATTGCAGCGGCCCGATCAGATGCAGCTCGAGATCGGGGTAGTGAGCTTTCAGCGCCGGCCATTTGCTCTTGGCCTCTTGCACCCGGTTCTCGCCGAAACGGCGCTGGCCGGCGGCGATGGCCTCTTCGATGGTCAGAGCCGGCACGGTCTTGCTGACGGCAACGAGCTTGACGCTCCCCGGGTCGCGCTTGGCCTTCTCGGCGGCGGCGGCGATCTCGGCCTGCACCTCGGCGAGACGCCCGGCAACGCTGTCGGCAATATTGTCGCGGTCGAGACTCATGCGGCGACTTCAGCACAACTTGACCGTTCCCGCCATTTAGGTTCGATTGCGCCGCAACACTAGGATCGACTCATGGCAGCGGATCGTTACGACGCCAGCACGCGCGAGAAGCATTGGCAGCAAGCCTGGGAGGCTCGCGCCATCTTCGCCGCGAATGAGAACGACCCACGCCCCAAATACTACGTTCTTGAGATGTTCCCGTATCCGTCCGGGCGCATCCATATGGGCCATGTGCGGAACTACACGATGGGCGACGTCGTCGCCCGCTACATGCGCGCATGCGGCCACAACGTGCTGCATCCGATGGGCTGGGATGCGTTCGGCCTGCCGGCGGAGAACGCCGCCATCGAGCGCGGCGTGCATCCCGCCCAATGGACCTACGACAATATTGCCACGATGCGGGACCAGCTCAAGTCGCTCGGGCTGTCGATCGACTGGTCACGCGAGCTCGCCACCTGCGACGTCGAATATTACGCGCAGCAGCAGAGACTCTTCCTCGACATGCTGAAGGTCGGCTTGGTCGCGCGCAAGACGCGGAAGGTGAATTGGGATCCTGTCGACCGCACCGTGCTCGCCAACGAGCAGGTGATCGACGGACGCGGCTGGCGTTCGGGCGCGCTCGTCGAGCAGCGCGAGCAGCCGGAATGGGTGTTCAAGATCACGGACTATGCCGAGGAGTTGCTTGAGGCTCTCGGCACGCTCGACAGCTGGCCGGAGAAGGTCAGGCTGATGCAGGCGAACTGGATCGGGCGCTCCGAAGGCGCGCTGGTGAAATTCGAAATCGACGGCAACGCGCCGAAGGGTCACGATCTCGTCGAGGTCTACACCACGCGGCCCGACACTCTGTTCGGCGCGAGCTTCATCGGCATCGCGCCGGATCATCCGCTCGCCAAGGCGATCGCTGCGAGCGATGCGAAGGCGAAAACTTTCATCGCCGAGTGTCAGCGCATGGGCACGACTCTGGCTGAGCTCGAGACGCAAGAGAAGAAGGGCTTCGACACGGGCTTGCGGGTGAAGCATCCGGTGATCGAGGGTGCGGTGCTTCCCGTCTACATCGCGAATTTCATTCTGATGGAATACGGCACGGGCGCCATTTTCGGCTGTCCGGCGCATGACCAGAGAGACCTGGAATTTGCCCGGAAATATGGGCTTCCGGTGATTCCGGTGGTGCTGCCGAAGGACGTTGACGCCAAAGACTTCGTCATCGGTGACGAGGCCTACACAGGCGACGGCACGCTGATCAATTCCGGCTTTCTCGACGGACTCGATGTCGTGGCCGCGAAAGAGAAAGATCACCGAGCGGCTCGAGCGCCAGACAGTGAAAGGTGAGAAGCAGGGCAAGCGCAAAACAGAATTTCGTTTGCGCGATTGGGGCATCTCACGTCAGCGCTATTGGGGCTGTCCGATCCCGATGATCCATTGCGAGACATGCGGAATCGTTCCGGTGCCGGAGAAAGATTTGCCGGTGAAGCTTCCGGACGACGTGACGTTCGACGTGCCGGGAAATCCGCTCGACCGTCATCCCACCTGGAAGAAGGTGACATGTCCGCAATGCGGAGGGCCGGCGACGCGCGAGACGGACACGATGGATACGTTCGTCGATTCGTCGTGGTACTTCGCGCGCTTCTGCAGCCCGCACGCGACCGTTCCGACCGATTCGAACGCGGTCGGATATTGGCTGCCGGTCGATCAATATATCGGCGGCGTCGAGCACGCGATTCTGCATTTGCTGTACGCGCGGTTCTTCACCCGCGCGATGCACAAGGCCGGCTACACGAAACTCGATGAGCCGTTCAAGGGTCTGTTCACCCAAGGCATGGTCACGCACGAGACCTACAAGGATGCGTCCGGCAAATGGGTGTTTCCGCAAGAGGTGAAGCTCGGCGACGGCAAAGCCGTGCATGCCGCGACGGGCGAGCCGATCGTCGTCGGCGCCGTCGAATCGATGTCGAAGTCGAAGAAGAACGTGGTCGATCCCGACGACATCATCGCGGCCTACGGCGCCGACACGGCGCGCTGGTTCATGCTGTCCGACACGCCGCCCGAGCGCGATATCGAGTGGACGTCGTCGGGCGTGGAGGGGGCTCACCGCGCGTTGCAACGCATGTGGCGGCTGGTGCATGAGGCCGCCGCCAAGGGTGCGCCTTTCGGAACCCCCGCACCGGCCGAATTCGGCCCGGAGGCCTTGGCGCTAAGGCGGGCGGCGCATAAAGCCACCGCTGCCGTCACGCTTGCGATCGAGAAGCTCCGCTTCAACAGTGCCGTGGCCCAAATTTACGAGCTGGCCAACGCGTTGTCGGCGGCGCTGCAGGCATCAGGAGCTAAGCCTTTGAATGACATGGCTTTTTCTCTCCGCGAGGCGGCCGAGATCCTGGCCCGAATCGCCGCCCCGATGGTTCCGCATTTGGCCGAGGAATGCTGGGCGGCGCTGGGCCACACCACACTTTTGGCCGAGGAACCTTGGCCTAAGCCAGATCCGAGCCTGGTGGTGGACGACACTGTCACAATTGCGGTCCAGGTGAATGGTAAGAGGCGGGACGAATTGACGATTGCACGGGACGCCGCAAAGGAAGATATTGAAGAAGCGGCGCTAAAGCTCGAAAATGTCGTGCGCGCCATTGGGGGACGTAAGATCAAGAAGGTTGTGGTCGTGCCACACAGGATCGTCAATGTGGTGGCGTAGCTCCATCCCGGGTGCTGCGCTGTTCAGCCTTGCGCTCTCGCTGGCGGGCTGCGGCTTCCAGCCGCTTTACGGCCCGACGGCGAGCGGATCGAGCATGCCTGAAGTCATGCGGACGGTCGAGGTCGAGCCAATTCCCGGCCGCGTCGGACAGAAGATTCGCAACGAGCTGATCTTTTCGAACACAGGCGGCGGCGAAGACGCGCCTTCGAAATACAAGCTCGACATCACCATCAGAGAAAGCGTGACCCAGGAGCTGGTCAAGATCACCGGCGAGGCGACCGGCCAAGTCTATCAGGTCGACGCCACGTTCAAGCTGAAGAGCGTCTCCGACGGCAAGGTCGTGCTCGAGGGTCAAGCCCTGTCGCGCGCCGCCTACGATCGTTACGAGCAAATCTTCTCGAATGTCCGCGCGCAATATGACGCGCAGAACCGCGTTGCCCGCACCATTGCCGAGAGCATCAAGACGCGGCTTGCCGCCTATCTGCAGAACGCGGCGTAAGACGCTCGTCCCGGGCATCATCGCTCATGGTTGCCTACAAAGCCGGAACTGTTCAGCGCTTTCTGAACTCACCAGACCCTGCCTGCCGCGCCGTGCTGCTATACGGACCCGATGCTGGGCTGGTGACGATGCGCGCGGCTGCGCTTGCCAAGCAATTTGCGGGTAAGGACGCGGAGATCGTGCAGCTCGACGATCGCGATCTCGCGGAAGATCGCGCCAAGCTCGAGGTCGAACTTCGAACCGTACCGATGTTCGCGAGCGGCAAAGTGGTGCGACTGGTCGCGGGCGCGCGGCTCGACGTGCCGTCACTGAAGTCGTTGCTTGAAACGCCGCTCGACGCGGCGCTGATCGTCGAGGCCGGAAATTTGCGACCCGATTCGGGTTTGCGGAAATTGTTCGAGACAAACAAGCGAGCCGCGGCGCTGCCTTGCTACGCCGATGAGCGCAGCCTCGCGGCGCTGATCGACGCGGAATTCTCGGCGGCGCGAATCAGCATCGATGCCAATGCCAAGGCGTATCTGATGAGCCGGCTCGGCGCCGACCAGGCGCTGTCGCTGTCCGAGATCGTCAAGCTCGCGCTCTATGCCGGGCCCGGGGGCAGGGTGACCGAGGACGACATCGATGCGGTCATTGGTGACAGCTCCGAGATCGCGATCGAGTCATTCGCCTATGCCGTGAGCGGGGGAGAGACGAGCGAAGCGCTGCGCCAGCTCGGGCGCCTGGCGACATCAGGCACCGAGGCCTCGAGCGCACTGAGCGGTCTGGCGCGGCACTTCCTCCAACTCCACAGTCTCGCGGCGGCGCTCGGCAAGGGCGCCAGTCCCGAGCAGGCCGTGAAGTCGCTCCGGCCGCGCCCGCATTTCAAGCGCGAGCCGGTCTTCATCACGCATAGCCGCAAATGGGGCACCGAGAGACTGCTCAATGCGCTGCCGCTGATCCAGGAGGCGGTGAAGCGCTCACGCCTTCATCCAGACCTCGAGCAGGATTTCGCCGAGCGGCTCGTCTTGACGCTGCATCACAAGGCAGCGTGACTCCGGGATTATGCCCTAGCGCCGGCGCATCAGCCGGTGGCGCACGTCTTCCAACTGATCGAGCGTCGTATAGCGAATGCGAAGCTCGCCAGTTTCGCCGCGTCCCGATTTGATGTTGACGTCGAGACCGAGCGCCTCGCTGAGCTCCGACTCGGCGGCGCGGGTGTCGGCGTCTTTGGCTTTGGGCTTTTTCGGTTTCGCCTTCGGCGCGCTTCGATCCTGCACCAGCGCTTCGACCTGGCGCACCGTTAACCCTTCCTTAACGATATGGGCAGCGAGCGCGGCGGCGTCGGGGTGACCGACGAGCGCGCGGGCATGGCCTGCGCTCAAGAGCACCCGACCGCACGAGCTTGAGAACACTTTCGGGCAGTTTCAACAGGCGCAGCGTGTTGGCGAGATGGCTGCGGCTCTTGCCGATCACCTTGGCGAGGTCTTCCTGCGTGTAGCCGTGATTGTCCATGAGGACGCTGTAGCCTTCCGCCTCCTCGATGGCGTTGAGGTCCTCGCGCTGGACGTTCTCGATGATGGCGATCTCGATCGCTTCGTTGTCGCTCAGAGAACGAACGACGACCGGGACCTCTTTCAGCCGCGCGACTTGCGCAGCGCGCCAGCGCCGCTCGCCGGCGACGATCTCGTAAGACTTGCCGCTCGTGCCCGAGGGGCGAACCACAAGCGGCTGCACGAGCCCACGCTCGCGGATCGAGGCCGCGAGTTCGGCAATCTGCGCCTCGGGGAAATTCCGCCGCGGATTGAATCGTCCAGGCTTCAACGATTCGAGCGCGACCATCATCTGGCCTTCGGTCTCGCCGCTATCGGCGGTGTCGAAGCCGTCGATAAAGGTCGCTAAGCCCCGAACGAGCCGCTTCCGTTGCGCCTGTACCATGTCGTGTCTCTCCCCGCCGCTTGGTTCGTTGATTTACGCCACGCGCATCCGCCGCTCGCGCTCGATCACCTCGGACGCAAGCTGGATGTAGGCCTGGCTGCCGGAGCATCGATAGTCGTAGAGAAGCACCGGCTTCCCCGCCGAAGGCGATTCCGCCACCCGCACGTTTCTCGGAATGATGGTCGCGTAGACCTTGTCGCCAAGGACGCGGCGGACATCGTCCACCACCTGATCGGAGAGCGCGGTGCGCTGGTCGTACATGGTCAGTACGACGCCGTGGATGGTGAGCTTCGGATTGAGCTTGGAGCGGATCTCCTCGATCGTCCGCATCAACTGCGCCAGGCCTTCGAGCGCGAAGAACTCGCATTGCAGCGGCACGAGCACGGCGTCCGCTGCGACCAGCGCATTGACGGTCAGCAAATTGAGCGACGGCGGACAATCGATCAGGACGTAGGTGGCGTCGTTCTCGCCGGCCGCGACCGCGGCCAGAACATCGCGCAGGCGATAGTGGCGACTGCCGACGCCGGATGACTCGCGTTCGAAGGCGATCAGATCGATGGTCGCGGGCACGATGGAAAGCCGCGGCACGTTGGTCGCGATCCTCGCCTCGGCAAGCGTGGCTCTGCCGCTCAGCACGTCGTAGGTGGAAATTTTCCGGCTGCGCTCATCGATGCCGAGCCCGGTGCTGGCATTGCCTTGCGGATCGAGATCGAGGATGAGGACGCGTTCGCCGACGGCGGCAAGTGCGGTGCCGAGATTGATCGCGGTCGTGGTCTTGCCGACGCCGCCCTTCTGATTGGCGAGCGCGAGAACGCGCATGGGCTTGTCCGCAGCGCCGATCATCGAGGCTTCCCCTTTTTCGCTTTGCTAAGCTCGGTCACTTCGACGATGGACGAATCGTTCGCGGTCAGACTCGGATGCAAGCGGCTCGTGAAATGCCAGTGCGCCCTCGCCGCCTCGATTTCGCGTTCCGCGTCGCGGCCCTTCAAGAACAGCCCCCTGGTCCCCGACCGAAAGAACGGCGCGGCAAGCTCGAGCAATCTTGGCAACGGCGCCAACGCTCGAGCTGAAACGATATCCGGCTTTAGCTTTGACTCGCTGCGCGCCAGCTCTTCAATGCGATTGCAATGGATGTCCACAGCCGTGTCGGTCATTTGCGCCACATGTGCGAGAAACGCGCACTTCTTTGCCGTGCTTTCGACCAAGTGCATGCGAAGTGTGCCCTGATTCGCGGCCAGTATAGCAACTACCAGCCCAGGAAATCCGGCCCCTGAACCGAGGTCGAGCCAGGTCTTGGCGTCCGGCGCCAAAGCCAGCAATTGGGCGGAATCGGCGAAATGGCGCTGCCAGAGCTCGGGGATGGTCTTCGACGAAACGAGGTTATGCCGGGTCTGCCATTCCGTCAGGAGTGCGGCGTAAACCTCGAGCCTGTGGATTGTTTCACGTGGAACTTTAAAGGCTTCGGCGAAATCGTCGGGGCCTGAAATCGCGACAGGAGGACGGGGGCTTGGCATGGGCCGGTCCTCAAGCACGCTTTTGCCGCGCGTCCTTCTTCAGATGGGCGAGGAGCAGCAGGAGCGCCGCAGGCGTCATGCCGTCGAGCCGCGAGGCCTGGCCGAGACTTCCCGGCCGCTGACGCTCGAGCTTCTGGCGAAGCTCGGTGGAGAGGCCGGCGATGCTCGCATAGGCGAAGCTTTGCGGAATGACGATGCTCTCCTCTTTGCGGAACGATGCGATGTCGTTCTCCTGACGAGAGAGATAGACGGCGTAGCGCGCATCGACGCTGAGCTGCTCGGCAATCTCGGGCGCGAGAGTTCCGATCTCGGGCCAGATCGAGCGAAGCCGCGCGAGGTCGATGTCCGGATAAGACAGCAACTCATAGGCCGTTCGCTTCCGTCCATCGCGATTGATGGTGAGGCCGACTCTCCCTGCCTCGCTCGGCGTGAGCGTGAGGGACTTGAGCAACGCTTCGCCGTCGGCAAGCGCGCGTGACTTCTCCGCGAACGCGGTTGCTCGCTCGCGACCGACGCAGCCAATCGCGATTCCGATTTCTGTCAGACGCTGATCGGCATTGTCGGCACGAAGCGTGAGGCGATACTCGGCGCGGCTGTGAACATGCGATAGGGCTCGCGTCACGCCGCGGGTGACGAGATCGTCGATCATCACACCGAGATAGGCGTCGGCGCGCGTCACCACGAAGGGCTCGCTGCGACCGGCGACGCTGAGCGCCGCATTGAGACCGGCGATCAAGCCCTGCCCGGCCGCCTCCTCGTAACCTGTGGTGCCGTTGATCTGGCCCGCGAGGAAGAGGCCGGCAATCGCCTTGGTCTGGAGGCCCGCAGTCAGCTCGCGCGGATCGACATAGTCGTATTCGATGGCGTAGCCGGGACGAATGACGCGTCGCGTGCTCAAGCCCGGGAATGGTCTTGAGGAAGGCGTGCTGCACATCTTCGGGCAACGAGGTCGAGATGCCGTTCGGATAGACGGTGTCGTCGTCGAGGCCTTCCGGCTCGAGGAAGATCTGGTGGCTCTGCCGCTCCTTGAAGCGGACGATCTTGTCCTCGATCGAGGGGCAATAGCGCGGGCCCACGCTCTGGATGTCGCCGGAGTACATCGGCGAGCGGGCGAGATTGGTCTCGATGATGCTGTGCGTCGCTTCCGTCGTGTGGGTGACGTGGCAGACAGTCTGCGGCGTCGTGATCGCGCTCGGTCAGGAACGAGAACGGCACTGGCGGAGCATCGCCGTGCTGAACTTGCAGCGCGCTGAAATCGATGGTGCGGCCGTCGAGGCGGGGAGGGGTTCCGGTCTTGAGCCGCCCCATGCGAAGCCCGAGACCATAGAGCCGTTCGCCCAATCCGACCGACGGCGCCTCGCCGATGCGACCTGCGGGAATCTTTTTCTCGCCGATATGGATCAGGCCGCGCAGGAAGGTGCCGGTGGTGAGCACGACGGCGCCGGCTGCAATTCTGTCGCCCGTCGCCGTGACGATGCCGGCGACAGCGCCGTCTTCGACGATGAGATCTTCGACCGCCGCCTCGATCACCTCCAGATTCGGCGTCGCCAAAATCGCGGCCTGCATCGCCTGGCGGTAGAGCTTGCGGTCAGCCTGGGCGCGGGGACCTTGCACGGCCGGCCCCTTGCTCCGGTTCAAGCACGCGGAACTGGATGCCGGCGGCGTCGGCGACGCGGCCCATCAGCCCATCGAGCGCATCGATCTCGCGGACGAGATGGCCTTTGCCGAGACCGCCGATGGCAGGATTGCAGGACATCTCGCCGATGGTGGCGAAGCGATGGGTCACCAGCGCGGTCGAGGCGCCCAGGCGCGCGGAGGCGGCGGCGGCCTCGCAGCCGGCATGGCCTCCACCGATGACGATGACATCGAAGCGCTTGTTCATGGCCCGTACCTAGGGGTTTTGGGGCCTAGCGTCAAAAGGCGGATTGTTTCACGTGAATCAAGTTGGGGAGGGGCAAGGCCCTATTTGCCGATGCAGAATTCGGAGAAAATGGCGCCTAGGACCTCCTCCACGTCGATGTTGCCGGTGAGCCGCCCGAGATGGCGGGCAGCAATGCGGAGTTCTTCGGCCCTAAGCTCCGGCGCGGCGACTGTGTGGAAGCGCTCCAGTGCGGCAAGGGCGCCTTCGAGCTCGGCCCTGTGACGTGCTCTGGTCACGGCCGGCGATTCGGCGTCGGCCACCAAAGCTTCTCGTGCCCTGGTCTTCAGCTCGGCAACGAGGGTATCGATACCCTCGCCCGTCTTGGCCGAGAGTGAAACACCCTCGGCAGCGCTGACTGGAGCGAGGTCGATCTTGTTGCGGACAGGAAGGAAGGGAACCCGACCTCTGGTGAGCTGCTCGGGTGGCGCCGAGACTGGCTTCTTCGCATCGATCAGCCAGAGGACGAGATCAGCGGCTTCAGCCCGCGCAAGCGCTCGCCTAATGCCCTCGATCTCGACCTTGCCACCGGCTTCACGCAAGCCGGCAGTGTCGGTGAGGATCACCGGCAAGCCGTCGAGGTCGAGATGAACCTCGATGATGTCGCGGGTGGTTCCTGCCTCCTCCGACACGATGGCCACGTCGCGGCGCGCAAGCGCATTGAGCAGGCTCGACTTGCCGGCATTCGGCGCGCCGACGATGACCACGCGAAAGCCGTCGCGAAGGCGCTCGCCACGTCGGTCGGCGAGATGTGGTGTGATTTGCGCGATGAGGTCCGCAACGACCGCACCGGCGCCCGTTGCCGCGTTGGCTGCGACATCGGCTTCTTCGGCGAAATCGAGACCCGCCTCGGCGAGAGCTTGGGCGCGGAGCAATTGACCGCGCCATGTTTCGTACAGCCTTCGCAGTGACCCTCCGGCCTGAGCCAGCGCTTGCCTGGCTTGGGCGTCGGTCTCGGCGTTGATGAGATCGGCGAGACCCTCGACCTCGGTCAGATCGATCTTGCCGTTCTCGAAAGCCCTGGCCGCGAACTCGCCGGGTTCGGCGAGCCTGACGCCATCGATCGAGAGGACCGCGTCAAGAACACCGGCGACCACCGCGCGGCCGCCATGCACGTGAAGTTCGGCCATGTCCTCGCCGGTGAAGCTCGCAGGTGCGGGAAACCACAGCACGAGTCCCCGGTCGAGCAGCGTCTCCGTCCGTGGATCGCGCATGGTCCTGAGGCTCGCGTGCCGCGCCTCGGGAAGCCCGCAGAGCGCCCGCAAAACCTCGCCGGTCGCTGGCCCCGAGATGCGGATCACGGCGATGGCCGCGCGTCCGGCCCCACTCGCCAGCGCGCAAATGGTATCCTTCCTGCTCATCGCATCATCCTAGGATCAAGCGGAACGAGATCGGAAGGGCAATGTCGGACCCAAAGCCAGAGAACAGGCTCGCGCGCGAAACCAGCCCCTATCTGCTCCAGCACCAGGACAACCCCGTGCATTGGTGGGCGTGGGGCGAGGAGGCGCTCGCTGAGGCCAAGCGGACGGATAAGCCCATCCTGCTCTCGGTCGGCTATGCCGCCTGCCATTGGTGCCACGTGATGGCGCATGAGAGCTTCGAGGACGAAGCGACGGCGCGGGTGATGAACGAGCTGTTCGTGAACATCAAGGTCGACCGCGAGGAGCGCCCGGACGTCGATGCGATCTACATGGCGGCGCTGCACGAGCTTGGCGAGCAGGGCGGCTGGCCGCTCACGATGTTCCTCACCTCACGAGGCAGAGCCGTTCTGGGGCGGCACCTATTTCCCCAAAGAGGCGCGTTACGGCCGTCCAGCATTCACGCAGCTGCTCACGGAGATCGCGCGCATCTATCGCGAGGAGCCGGACAAGGTCCGGCAGAACGCCGACGCGCTCAAAGTCCCGGCTGCAACCCTCGCAGCCGCGCGCGGCCGAGTCCTTGCCGAACGATGCCGTGCTTGCCGAACTCGCCGACCGATTCGTGCAAGCGGTCGATCCGGTTCACGGCGGCATTCGCGGCGCGCCGAAATTTCCGCAGAGCCAGTTCTTCAACTTCTTGTGGCGCGCAGGCCTTCGCTATGGGCTCATCAACCCGCTCAAGGCGACGGACATCACGCTCACCAACATCGCCCAAGGCGGCATCTACGATCATCTCGGCGGCGGCTTCTCGCGCTATTCGACCGACGAGCGCTGGCTCGTGCCGCATTTCGAGAAGATGCTCTACGACAACGCGCAGATCGTCGAGCAGATGACGGAGCTCTGGCGAGAGAATAAGACGCCGCTCTACGCGCAGCGCATCGAGGAGAGCATCGATTGGCTGTTGCGCGAGATGACGACGGAGGGCGGGGGCTTCGCCGCATCGCTCGACGCCGACAGCGAAGGCGTCGAGGGCAAGTTCTATGTCTGGGACGCGGTCGAAATTGTCGACGTGCTCGGCCCTGAGGACGCAGGGCTTTTCAACGAGATCTACGACGTGACGCCTTCCGGGAATTGGGAGGACCTCACCATTCTCAATCGCCTCCACGCCATCGAGCTTCGCGATGCGGAAACTGAGGCCCGCCTCGCCGCGATGCGCGGCAAGTTGCTGGCACGACGGGCGAGCCGCATCCGTCCCGGTTTCGATGACAAGGTGCTTGCCGATTGGAACGGGCTGATGATCGCGTCGCTCGCCAATGCGGCTGACGCATTCCAGAGACCGGCTTGGCTCGAGGCGGCGAAGACCGCCTTCAATTTCGTCCGTATACGGATGGAAAGAGATGGGCGGCTGTTCCATGCGTATCGCACCGGCGCCACGAGCGCTCCCGGCACCGCATCCGACTATGCCAACATGATCCGCGCCGCGCTTGAGCTCGCGAACGTCACCGGCGATCCGGACTACATCGCCAAGGCGAAAGACTGGGCCAGCGTTCTCGACCGACATTATTGGTCGGAGGAGTTCAGCGGCTATTATTTCGCAGCTGACGACACGGCAGACCTGATCGTACGTCCGCTCAACGCGCAAGACGAAGCGACGCCCAATGCCAACGGGGTGATGATCTCAAATCTCGTGGCGCTCTATCTTTGGACCGGCGAAGAGGCCTACCTCGCGCGCGCCGAGCGGATGGCGAAGACATTCTCGAGCGCGGCGATACAGAACATCTTTGCGCATAGCTCGCTGCTTGGCGGCGTGCTCGATCTGTTGGCGCCGGCGCATATCGTGATCGTGGTGCCGCAAGGCGCCGACGCAACCGAGCTCCGGCAGGCGCTGAGCCAAGTCTCGCTGCCCGGCGCGGTGGTGCAAGAAATTCGCGAGGCCAATGGGGTGCCGGCGAGCTCACCCGCTCACGGCAAGACCGCGATCGGCGGCAAGGCGACGGCCTATGTCTGTATCGGGCCGCAATGCTCGGCGCCGGTCACCGAGCCGTCTGCGCTCATCGAGACCGTGAAGTCCGCGCGCCGCGCTTCGCTCTAGGTTTCTGCCCGAGCCGAGTTCGCGCTGCTCTCTGATGCGCCGATGCTCGCGGGTATATTCGAGCAGCTCCGACACGCCGAAGATGATCAGCATGAAACCGCAGATCACCTCCAGCGAAGCGAGCAGCCGGGCAAAGCTCGAAACCGGGACGATGTCGCCATAGCCGACCGTGCTGATGCTGACGATGGAGAAATACAGCGACTCGGAGATACTCAAGCCGCGCGGGTCGCCGGCGATCTGGAAATGCGGTCCCGACGTGTAGGCGGAGAGCAGGCGATAGGCGGAGGCAAACAGAATCACGAGCAGCGAATAGAAGGTCAGGAAGGCAAAGGCAGGGATCGCCAGCCGCGAAACCCGAAAGAAGAATTCTTCGAACAAGAGACCGGTATCGACCAGGAAGATCGCAACGTCGCGGCTGACGGTGAGCACGATGAGGCCGATCATCACCATCGCGCCAAGCAGCAATTGCTCCGGGCTCGCGAACCTCTCGACGAATTGTGCCAGCGACAACACCACGATGCCGACGATCGTGACCGGGAGCAGCCAGGCAAAGGCGCCGAACATTCTGCGCTGACTGCGGAGCGCAGGGTGGGCGACGACGGCGCGCACCTCGTCTTTCTTGAGCCAGCAGCCGATAACGAAGAAGAACAGCGGGATGCAAAACGCGACGCCTAAGATCGCCGGGTCGACACCGCCGAAAATCTTCTCCACGAACACGGAGAAGATCGCGGCATAGACCGCGATCAAATTCGCAAATGCAATCGAGAAGAGCCGGCTGACCGGGAACAGCACCTCAATGGTCGCGATGGCAAGCGCCGCCGAAACGAGGATAGCGACAAAGAGTGGGCTGGCGATGCCGGCGGTCGCGACGGCGACAAGAAGAACAAAGGCGAGCGACAAAGCCACCCGTGAGGCTTCCGTCAGTAGACGCCGCGCCCCCCGCATCGGCCTCTCCCTTTCGTCCTGGCGTTTCCCGTTACGTATTCATCGAGTCGAAGAACTCGGAATTGCCCTTGGTCTGTTTCAGCTTGTCGATCAGGAACTCGATCGCATCCTGCGTGCCCATCGGATTCAAGATGCGGCGGAGCACGTACATCTTTTTCAGCTGATCTCCGGCCACGAGCAGCTCTTCTTTGCGGGTGCCGGAGCGGGCGATGTCGATGGCCGGGAAGATGCGCTTGTCGGCGACTTTGCGGTCGAGCACGATTTCCGAGTTGCCGGTGCCCTTGAACTCTTCGAAGATCACCTCGTCCATACGGCTGCCGGTATCGATCAGCGCCGTGGCGATAATGGTGAGCGATCCGCCTTCTTCGATGTTGCGCGCGGCACCAAAGAAGCGCTTCGGGCGTTGCAAGGCGTTGGCGTCGACGCCACCGGTCAGCACCTTGCCAGAGGACGGCACCACGGTGTTGTAGGCGCGCCCCAAGCGCGTGATGGAGTCGAGCAAGATCACCACGTCGCGCTTGTGCTCGACGAGACGCTTCGCCTTCTCGATCACCATCTCGGCGACCTGGACGTGACGTGACGCAGGCTCGTCGAAGGTCGAGGAGATCACCTCGCCCTTCACTGAGCGCTGCATGTCGGTCACCTCTTCGGGGCGCTCATCGATCAGCAACACGATCAGAAAGCACTCGGGATGATTAGCGGTGATCGAATGGGCGATGTTCTGCAGGATGACGGTCTTACCGGTGCGTGGCTGCGCCACGATCAGTCCACGCTGGCCCTTGCCGAGCGGGGCGACGATGTCGATGACGCGACCCGTGAGATCCTTGGTGGTCGGCTTCTCGATCTCCATCTGCAGCCACTCATCGGGATAGAGCGGCGTCAGATTGTCGAAATGAATTTTGTGACGTTGCTTGTCCGGGTCTTCGAAATTGATGGTGTTGACTTTCAGCAACGCAAAATAACGCTCACCATCTTTGGGACTTCTGATCTGACCCTCGATGGTGTCGCCGGTGCGAAGACCGAAGCGCCGGATTTGACTTGGGCTGATATAGATATCGTCGGGCCCGGCCAGATAGTTCGCATCGGGCGAGCGCAAGAAGCCGAAGCCGTCTTGCAGCACCTCGACGACGCCGGTCCCGGTGATGTCGATCTCGCGGGAGGCGAGTTGTTTCAGAATCGCGAACATGAGCTCTTGCTTGCGCATGGCGCTCGCGTTCTCGACTTCGACCTCCTCGGCGAAGCTCAGAAGCTCCGTCGGCGATTTCATCTTGAGGTCTTGCAGTTTCATTTCCTGCATAGGGGGTAACTCCAAACGGGGAGAGGAAAACTAGGATTCAAATTGTGGTTGCGCCGGTGCGCAGCCTGGGAGCGGTGGGAAGGATAGAGCCTCGGCGGCGACACAGGACGCATTCGCCTGCTCCGCTTCGGCAAACCGATCTTTGAGGAATGGCCGAGATGCGACAGCGTCCCGGATCGGATGCGAGTCGACTTATAGCAGACCCTGAAGGAGCGACAAATAGGATTCCGAAGGCCCGATCAGAAAGGCCGCACCACCGCCAAAATGACGATTCCGATCATCAGGAGCGTCGGAATTTCGTTAGCCACACGGTAAAAACGTGGCGAACGCGTGTTTCGGTCCTCGGCGAACTCCTTGGTCCATTTGGCCAAGGCGCCGTGATAGGCCGAGAGCAGGAGCACGAGAACGAGCTTGAGGTGGAACCAACCATCGGCGCGCCAGTCGATCACTGAGAAGGCCAAATAGAGCCCAAGCGCCCAACTCACGATCATCGCCGGCGTGGTGATGTATTTCAGCAGCCGCCGCTCCATGATCTTGAAGGTCTCGGATTGTGGGGAACGCTTGGCGCTTTCGGCGTGATAGACGAAAAGCCGCGGCAGATAGAGCAGTCCCGCCATCCATGAGATGACAGCGATGATGTGGAAGGCTTTGAGGTAGACGAGCAGCATGGTTCTAGCCGCCTCGTACCAAACTCATGAGCCGCTCGACATGCGCGATCGGGGTCTCGGGCAAGATGCCGTGGCCGAGATTGAAGACGAAGGGTCGCGGCGACAACGCGTCCAAGATCTCGCGCACCCGCTCATCGAGGCGCCGGCCTCCGGCAACCAGCAAGACCGGATCGAGATTGCCTTGGACGGTGACGAGGTCCTGTAGGTGAGTCTTGATCCAGTCGAGCGGCAGGCCTTGGTCGCAGCCGATGGCGTCGACGCCGGTCTCTTCTGCGTAGCGCCGACTGAGCGGCCCGCACCCACGTGGAAAACCGATAATCGGGATATGAGGCGCCTCAGCTTTCACGAGGTCGACGAGCGCTTTGGTGGGCACAATGCACCAATGCGCGAACTCGTCTTCCGGAAGACTTCCAGCCCAGCTGTCGAAAATCTGAAGCGCACTCGCGCCGGCCTTAACCTGGCCCAGCAGATAACGCGCCGAGGTTTCGACCAGGAGGTCGATCAGCCGCCGAAATTTCTTAGGCTCTCGATAGGCCCAAAGCCTTGTTTGAGCTTGGTCTTTGCTGGTGCCACCACCGACCATGTAGGTGGCAACTGTGTAGGGGGCGCCGCAAAATCCGATCAGTGGGACTTTGCCATTAAGGGTAGTAACGACATGGTCGATGGTCTCATAGACCGGGGCAAGCCTGGCTTCAGCCGGTCGAGCATCTAACCGGTTCAGTGCCTCAGCGTTGTCGATAGGCTCCAGCCTCGGACCCTCACCTTCGACGAACTCAACCTTTTGCCCGAGAGCGTAGGGAATGATCAGAATGTCGGAGAAAACGATGGCCGCATCAAATCCGAACCGTCTGATCGGTTGTAGCGTTACTTCAGCCGCGAGCCCGGGATTAAGGCAAAGATCGAGAAATGACCCGACCTTGGTTCTGATCTCTCGATATTCCGGCAGATACCGCCCAGCCTGACGCATCAACCAGACGGGAGGGGGCGAAGCCGCCTTGCCGCTGAGGGCTGAGAGAAAAGGATCCACTGATGGGAGGGGTCGAAGCATTGTCCTTTAAAATATTAAAAGAGAGATTCTTAAAGAGGTTTCTTCTTCTGTTATTAGCGCGTGAGTTACGGATATTCATTGCTGTCACCAGCCTATCGACAGAGAACGAGGCCTTGAGTGTGACGGGGCCAAGACATTTCAAGGCAACTCTGTGACCTAGGAGGTTGGAAGGCTCCCAATTAGGCTTATTTGCCTTGATTTAAGGCTGGTCCTGGGATGTCGAGAGCTGGCTTCCGATCTGTGTATAAGCGGGTGGATAAATTGTGGATGCAGACACCTATTGTTGGCCCCTGCCAAACACGCGTCAATTTATCGACACACGCGAATCTGTGAAGAAAACTGCCTGAAGCCTAGGGCCAACGGGGATGGTTTGTGGCCGCCTCCCGGTTGCCCGCCCAATCATTCACAGTTATCCAAGGGATAGACATGGATACACCGCGATCTTTCCACCTGCATACGGTGTCCGATGCGACCGGCGAGACGCTGGCCGCGATCGCCAAGGCGGCGCGGGTACAGTACGGCCAGGTGCGGGCGATCGAGCATCACCACCCTTTGGTGCGAAGCCAAAGGGAGCTCGTCCGTGTGATCAAGGATATCGAGGCCTCGCCGCGGCATCGTGCTCTACACCATCTTCAATAAAGAGCTTGCCGAGGAGCTCGAGCAATCCTGCAAGGCGCTGAAGATCCCTTGCGTTCCGGCGCTGCAGAAGATCCTGCAAGTGTTCGAATCCTATCTCGGCACGCCGTCGACGCCGACCGTCGGAGGTCAGCACGTGCTCGATGCCGACTATTTCGCGCGCATCGAGGCGCTCAATTTCACCATGGTGCACGATGACGGGCATCTGCCGGAGAATCTCGACGATGCCGATATCATTCTCGTAGGGATCAGCCGCACCTCGAAGACGCCGACATCGATCTATCTCGCCAATCGCGGCTTCAAGACCGCAAACGTGCCGCTGGTGCCTGGAGTGCCGCTGCCGGCGAAGCTCGAAAATCAGACCAAGGCGTTTGTCGTGGGGTTGGTCGCGAGCGCGGAGAGAATCGCGCAAGTGCGCCATAACCGGGTCATCGAGCACGCCCATACCCATCTCGACGACTATGTGGATCGCGAGGCGATCGCGGCGGAAGTCGCCGAGACTCGCCAGCTTTGCGCTCGCCGCGGCTGGCCGATCATCGACGTGACAAGGCGCTCGATTGAGGAGACCGCGGCCGCGATCTTGCGTCTCTATCAAGACCGCACGGCCCCGGCGCTCTAGCGATGAAGGGTTACCTGCAAACCGGAAAGCCGCCTCTGATCCTCGCCTCCGGCAGCAAGATCCGTTCGAAATTGCTCGAGGCCGCCGGCCTCGCCTTCATCGTCGAGCCGCCGGGCCTCGATGAAGGCACCATGCGTCAGGCCGTCAGCGGCGAGGATGCGCTTCAGCCGCAAGACGTGGCCGAGGTGCTGGCGCGCGCCAAGGCCGAAGCCGTGAGCGATCTCGCGCACGGAGCTTTTGTCATTGGCGCCGACCAGGTGCTGGCTTTGGACGACGAGATCTATGCCAAGCCCGAGGGGATGGAGGGTGCGCGAGAGCAATTGCTCGCGCTCAGCGGCAAAACGCACAAACTTCACAGCGCCGTTGCGCTCGCCCGTGACGGTGAGATTCGTTTCGCCCATACCGAAGAGGCCGCGCTCACCATGCGCAAGCTCACGCCGGAATTCATCGGCCGCTATCTTGCTGCCGCCGGGGAGGAGGTCTTGAACTCGGTCGGCGCCTATCAACTCGAAGGACTCGGCATCCAGCTGTTCGAGAAAATCGACGGCGATTATTTTTCCATCCTGGGGCTTCCCTTGCTGCCGCTGCTCGACGCCTTGCGGCGCGAGGGCGCGATCGAGGGCTGAGCCATGCGCCGCGCTTGCGTCATCGGTTGGCCGATCGAGCATTCCCGCTCGCCTTCGATTCATGGCTATTGGCTGAAACACTATAAGATCGATGGCAGTTACACCGCGGAGGCTGTGCGGTCAGAAGAGCTCGCCGATTTCCTCGCGACGCTCGCAGCGAAGGGCTATACGGGCGCTAACGTCACGCTGCCGCATAAAGAAGAGGCGCTCAGGTTTGCTGACAATGTCGAGGCGGCGGCGCGCGTGATCGGTGCCGCCAATACGCTTTGGCGTGACGACGCGGGCAAGTTGCACGCGGACAATACGGACGCTTATGGCTTCATGACCAATCTCGAGCAGCAGGCGCCGGGATGGAACGACAAGAAGCGGCCGGTCATCGTGCTCGGCGCCGGCGGCGCAGCCCGCGCTGTTCTGTATGGACTGATCGAGGCCAGGGTCGGCAGGATTTTGCTTCTCAATCGCTCCCGAGACCGCGCCGAGATGTTGGCCAAAAGTTTTGGCCCGACCGTTGAGGTGCGTGACTGGAGTGAGAGGGAGAAGGCGCTCAAAGGCGGCGGCCTGCTCGTCAACACGACCAGTCTCGGCATGATCGGCAAGCCTCCCCTCGAGCTCGACCTTGCCGCTCTGCCGAAAGACGCGGTCGTTGCCGATATCGTCTACAATCCTCTCGAAACTCAGCTGCTCGCAGCCGCACGAGCGCGAGGCAATCGGGCGGTCGATGGACTTGGCATGTTGCTCTATCAGGCGGTTCCGGGATTCGAGCGTTGGTTCGGCATGCGTCCCGAGGTGACGCCCGAGCTGAGAAAGCAAGTCGAAGCAACGCTTGGGCGGCAATGATGCTGGTCATCGGACTTACCGGCTCGATCGGCATGGGGAAATCGACTGCGGCCAAGCATTTCGTCGAACGAGGGATTGCGGTGTTTGACGCCGATGCCGAAGTGCACCGGCTTTATGAAGCAGAAGCCGTGCCCGCGATCGCGGCGTCCTTTCCCAGCGTGGTGGCGGCGGGGAAAGTGGATCGCAATTTGCTGGCGCGAGAGCTGGCGGCGTCACCTGGCAGACTGAAAGAGCTCGAAGCCATCGTCCACCCGATGGTGGTCAAGGCGGAGTTCGATTTCTTGCGCGAACAGGAGACGAAAGGCGCGAAGTTTGCCGTGCTTGAAATTCCGCTCCTGTTCGAGACCGGGGCCGACAGCCGCGTCGATGTCAGCGTTGTGTTGAGCGCACCTGAGGAGGTGCAGCGCGCGCGGGTCCTGGCGCGGCCGGGCATGACCGCGGAAAAGCTCGATCAATTACGAAGGCGCCAACTTTCCGATTCCGAGAAGCGTGCCCGCGCCGACTACGTTGTGGATAGCGGCAAGAGCATCGCCGACATGGAGGCTGAGATCGATAAACTCATTGAGTCGCTCGATGGCAAGCCAGGTTATGTCATGGAACGGCTTCGTCGGGGAGACTTCAACTAAAGGCCGGCACTTTTGCGCGAGATCATCATCGATACCGAAACCACAGGCCTCGATCCGGCGGACGGCCACCGGGTCGTCGAGATTGCCTGTCTCGAACTCGTCAATTGCATTCCGAGCGGACGGGTGTGGCATTGCTATCTCGATCCCGAGCGCGACATGCCGCAACCGGCCTTCGACGTGCACGGACTGTCGGTCGAGTTTCTCTCCGGCAAGCCACGCTTCGAGGAGCGTGCCGAGGAGTTGATGGCGTTTCTCGAAGGCGCCATGCTGATCATGCATAACGCGTCATTCGACGTGACTTTCCTCAATGCCGAGCTTGAGCGCGTTGCCAAGCCGCGGATCCGCTTCGAGCGCGTGGTCGATACGTTGGCGATGGCGCGGCGGAAACATCCGGGCTCGCCGTGCAGTCTCGATGCGTTGTGCAAACGATACGGTATCGATCTCACCGCGCGCGAGAAGCATAGTGCGCTGCTCGACTGCAAGCTGCTTGCCTCAGTCTATGCCGAACTGGTCGGCGGTCACCAAGCCCGTCTCGAATTTTCCGTGAGTGGAAATGGGGGCGTGAGCCTCGAGGCGATCGCAGTCGGCACGCGCATTAGGCCGGCGCCGCTGCCGTCACGCCTGTCTGACGACGAACGCAGCGCGCATCGTAACTTCGTGGCGAGCCTCGGTGGCGAAGCGCTGTGGCTCACGCTGCTGGCGGAAGCAAGCTAGTTCGCGGCTTGCGACGATGCTTGCCGCGCCAGATTGTCGGTGTAGAGCCGGCCGAAATCGATCGGGTCGAGCATCAGGGGTGGAAAGCCGCCATCGCGTGTGACGTCGCCCAACACCCGACGCATGAACGGGAAGAGAAGCGCAGGGCAGTCGACGAGAAGCACCGGCTGCAACATGTTCTGCGGAATGTTGCGCAAGCGGAACACACCGCAATACACCAGTTCGACATCGTAGATCGGGCCGGCGTCGTTCTTGGCGTGGACCTCGACGACGAGCGCGACCTCGAATTCGTCGTCGGGGAGCGGCTTGGCATTGACGTTGACGCTGACCTGGAGCTGGGGATTCTGCCCCGGCGATTTCAGCACGCCAGGTGCCCCAGGATTCTCGAAGGAAAGATCCTTGATGTATTGCCCCAGCACGTTGAGCTGCGGCGGTGCGTCGGGGGCTTGGCCCGGCTGTTGGCCGTCCTGTTCGGGCGTATTCTCCGGCTGGTCGGTCTTTTTTGCCATGGGCTGGTCGCTCGTTTGGTGGGAGGCGTGCCGCCTGCCTAACATGGACGCTCAATGTCAGCAATTGCGGCAGGAAATCGGCCGAAAATGTCTGTGACGACTAATTAAGCCAGACTGGGCGTTTAGGCTTGGCGCTCCCCCTCCGAATGCCTTAAGTTTAGGGCGTGACCCGGGTTGGTCCTGCGACGCGCCGCGTTTGGATCCCCGCTAGTAATTGTTGTGATGCGATCCAATATGCATCCTGAGGCCTCCGCAACACGCGGAACCAAATCGGCAATATGTATTAACGGCTAGAGATGACCGAAGCTTTCGACATTTATACGCTGCTGTTCCTGGTTCTCGCGGTCGTGATCTTCGTCCGTCTGCGCAGCGTCTTGGGGCGGCGCACCGGCAACGAACGGCCGCCCTACGATCCCTACTCAGCGCGCGACGCGGGCGGCCCGGCTGCGCCCAAGCATAACGAGCCGGTGGTGGCGCTGCCGCAAGGCCGCTCGGCGCCGGTGCATGAGACTTCAGTGCCTTCGGTCGAGGACATCGAGGCGAAGCTCGGCAGCCATGCGCCGAAGGATAGCCCATTGCGCCAATCGTTGACGCAGCTGTTGCGCGTCGATCCCGGCTTTACGCCTGAGCAATTCCTTGACGGCGCCAAGGCCGCCTACGAGATGATCGTCACGGCCTTTGCCGATGGCGACCGGCAGATGCTGCGGCAGCTTCTCGGCGACGATGTCTATGACGGTTTCGAAACCGCCATCGATGAGCGCGAGAAGAAGGGCGAAAAGGTCGAGTCCACGTTAATCGGGATCAATCGCGCCGATATCATCGAGGCGGAGATCAAAGCCCGCATGGCCTATGTCACGGTGAAATTCGTCAGCGAGCTGATTTCCGTGACGCGGGACGCCGAAGGCGAGGTGGTCGAGGGCGATGCCAAAAAGCAGCGCGAGGTCACCGATATTTGGACTTTCGCGCGCGATACCTCCTCGTCCAACCCCAATTGGAAGCTGGTCGCGACCGAAGCCGCAAACTAGCCGGTTATTCGATCCCCAATTACGCAAACTAGCCAGTTATTGATCCCCATTTGCCCGAAAGGCCCATAACTGCCACCATCCCAACTTCTCGCGGGCCGGGGGCGGGCGTGGATATCGAGCCGATCAATTTCAGGGCGGTCGAATTCGCCGAGATTGCCGGATGGGCGAGCGACGCCCACGAGCTTGCCCTTGCCGCATTGCTGAAATCCTGCCGCAAGAGCGGAAGCGTGACCCCGGCCTGCAAGGCGGCGCTCGCGCTTGGCGACAATGCCAGCCGGGAGGCGGCGCGGGCATTTTTCGAGACCCATTATTCGCCCCATACGCTCGAGGGCTATAGCTCTTCAGGGTTTGTCACGGGGTATTACGAGCCGGAAGTGCGTGGCTCGCGGGAGAAAGTCGGCGCGTTTCAGGTGCCGGTCTATCGCCGGCCCGACGATCTCGTGACCCTCGTGCCCGACACCTACCGGGCGCGCTTCAACGAGCAGCTGACCGCCATGCGGCGGGAGGGCAACGAGTTCGTGCCCTATTACACGCGGGAAGACATCGAAGCCGGCGCCTTGGAGGGCCAGGACCTCGAGCTGCTCTATCTCGACGATCCCGTGGAGCTGTTCTTCCTGCAGGTGCAGGGGTCAGGGCTCGTCCGCTTGAGCGACGGCTCGACGACGCGGCTGAGCTTATGCCGGCAAGAACGGCTATCCCTATACCTCGATCGGCAAGTTACTGGTGGAGCGCGGCGAGATGGCCCGCGACGCAGCTTCGATGGATACTCTCAAGGCTTGGCTCCGGGCCGATCCCGAACGGGGCAGGCGGCTCATGCTGGAGAACCGGTCTTACATCTTCTTTCGCGAACTCTGGGCGCATGAGATGGAGGCGGGGCCGATCGGCGCGGAAGGCGTGGCGCTGACGCCGGGGCGGAGCCTTGCCGTCGATGCGTCCTATCATGTGCTGGGCACGCCGATCTTCGTCGCGGCGCCGAAGCTCAGCGATGAAGAGGGCCGGCCATTCCAGCGGCTGATGATCGCGCAAGACGTTGGGTCTGCGATCAGGGGACCGGAGCGGGGCGACATTTTCTTTGGTTCAGGCGAGGCGGCAGGGGCGCTGGCCGGCCCGGCTCGCCAGGAGGCAAAGTTTTTTATCCTTCGTCCGCGAGAGTGAGACGGTAACCAGGACGCGGCCATGAGCAAGCGGGGCAAGAGCGACGACGAGGATCACGCGCTGTGGGCGCGCATCGCCGAGACCGCTACGCCGTTGGGCAAGCGTAAGCCCGCGCGGATAAAGCCAATGCCGCCTCAAGGTCGAAACGTCGCATCAGCGCGCCGAAGTTGGACGTGGCGCTGCCTCTGCCGAAACCCAAGCCGAAAGCGCCTCCTGCGGCGCGCCACGCGGAGCTCGATCGCCAGACCTCGAGGCGGCTAGAAAAGGGACGGCTCGAGGTCGAGGCGAAGCTCGATCTTCACGGCATGCGCCAGCGCGACGCGCACGCGGCGCTGCGGCGATTTTTGAAATCGGCGCAAGGCAAGGACTACCGTCATGTGCTGGTGATCACCGGCAAGGGCGCGACCCAGGCAGCGGCCAAGAGCTTCTATGAAGAGGAAGCGCGCGGCGTGCTGCGCCAGGCCGTGCCGCAATGGCTGCGCGATCCGGAATTTGCTTCCATCGTGGTCAGCTTCTCGCAAGCGCCGCGCCGTCTCGGCGGCGAAGGCGCGCTCTATGTGCGGTTGCGGCGTTTGTGAGCAGGTCTGCAGCTAAAGGATAAACTTCGACAAATCGGCGTTCTTGGCGAGTTCGCCGACATGGGCGCGGACATGGGCGCCGTCGATCACGAATTTCTCGCCGGATTTGTCGGCGGCGTCGAAGGAGATCTCGTCGAGAATGCGCTCCATCACCGTGCAGAGACGGCGGGCGCCGATATTCTCGACATTGGTGTTCACCTCGACCGCGATGTCGGCGATGGCCTCGATGGCATCGTCGGTGAATTCGAGATCGACGCCTTCGGTCTTCATCAGCGCGATATATTGCCGGATCAGACAAGCCTTAGGCTCGGTGAGGATGCGGCGGAAATCGTCGCGGGTCAGCGCACGGAGCTCGACGCGGATGGGAAGCCGGCCTTGCAGCTCCGGCAACAGGTCCGAGGGTTTGGCAAGATGAAACGCGCCTGAGGCGATGAAGAGGATGTGGTCGGTCTTCACCGGCCCGTATTTGGTGCCAACGGTGGTGCCTTCGATCAGCGGCAGAAGATCGCGCTGCACGCCTTCGCGACTGACATCGGCGCCGACGCGTTCCGAGCGCGCGCAGATCTTGTCGATCTCGTCGAGAAAGACGATGCCGTCATTCTCGACGTTCTTGATGGCGTCCTGAATGATGGTGTCGTTGTCGATCAGCTTGTCGGATTCCTCCGCCAGCAGAATCTCGAAGCTGTCGCGCACATTGACGCGGCGCGGCTTGGTGCGGTTGCCGAGCGCCTTGCCCAAGACCTCGCTCAAATTGATCATGCCGACCTGGCTTCCGGGCATTCCCGGAATCTCGAAGGAGGGCATGCCGCCGCCGGTGTCGGCGACCTGGATCTCGATTTCCTTGTCGTCGAGCTCGCCGCTGCGCAGACGCTTGCGAAAGGCATCGCGCGTGGAGAGCGACGCATTGGCGCCGACAAGCGCATCGATGACGCGCTCCTCGGCATTGATCTGGGCCTTGGCCTCGACTTCTTTGCGCTTGGAGTCGCGCACCAGCCCAATGCCGGCTTCCAGCAGATCGCGGACGATCTGATCGACGTCGCGGCCGACATAGCCGACCTCGGTGAACTTGGTCGCCTCGACCTTGATGAAGGGCGCGCCGGCGAGCTTGGCCAGGCGGCGCGAGATCTCGGTCTTGCCGACGCCGGTCGGGCCGATCATGAGGATGTTCTTCGGCAGAACCTCTTCGCGCATCTCCTCGTCGAGTTGCTGCCGGCGCCAGCGATTGCGCAAGCGCGATGGCGACCGCGCGCTTGGCGTCGCGCTGGCCGATGATGTGCCGGTCGAGCTCGGACACAATCTCGCGGGGGGAAAATGAGGTCATTTCTTGGAATCGAGGCTCTCAATGACAACGTTGTCATTGGTGTACACGCAGATTTGGGCAGCAATGGCCATGGCCCTGCGGGCAATCGTCTCGGCGTCGAGATCGGTGGGGAGGAGGGCGCGGGCCGCGGCCAGCGCATAGGCCCCGCCGGAGCCGATGCCCATGACATTGTCGTCGGGCTCGAGCACGTCGCCGGTGCCGGTCAGGACCAGGCTCTCATCGGTATCGGCGACCAGCATCATGGCCTCCAACCGCCGCAAATAGCGGTCGGTGCGCCAATCCTTGGCCAGCTCGACGCAAGCCCGCTTGAGCTGATCGGGAAAGCGCTCGAGCTTCGATTCCAGGCGCTCGAACAGGGTGAAGGCGTCGGCGGTCGATCCGGCGAAGCCGGCGATGACATTGCCGCTGCCGACGCGGCGGACTTTCCGGGCGCCGGCCTTGATGATGGTCTGGCCGAGGCTGACCTGGCCGTCGCCGGCGATCACCACCTTGCCGCCCTTGCGGACAGTCAGAATGGTCGTGCCGTGCCAAGTGTCTGGGGAGGTGGCGTTACTCATCGGAAAGGTCGATATCGGCACGAAAGGCTTAAGATTCAAGGCTTAGACAAACGTCCGGCATGGCGCCGGCCAGCCTCAGGGCGTATAAGCCCGCCAGAAGCGAATTGCTAACAGGCTTGAGTTAAGCTTACCCCATGCAGAAACCGAATAAACCAGCGTCGAAACGAAGCGCCACAGTCGAGCGGCGGACCAAAGAGACGGCGATTTCAGCCACCGTCGATCTCGAGGGGACCGGCGCCTACGACGTCGCGACCGGGGTGGGCTTCCTCGACCATATGATCGAGCAACTGGCCCGGCACTCTTTGATCGACATTACGCTCAAGGCCGAGGGCGACCTCCATATCGACCAGCACCACACGACCGAGGATTCCGGCATCGTGCTGGGACAGGCGATTGCCAAGGCGCTCGGCGATAAGCTGGGCATCGCGCGCTACGGCTCGGCCTATCTGCCGATGGACGAGACCCTGACCCGCGTGGCGCTCGACGTTTCGGGCCGCCCCTTTCTCGTCTGGAAGGTCGAGTTCACCCGCTCGAAGATCGGGGAGATGGATACCGAGCTGTTCCGGGAGTGGTTCCAGGCCTTCGCCCAGAACGCCGGAATCACGCTCCATGTCGAGACGCTTTACGGCGAGAATAGCCACCATATCGCCGAGACCTGCTATAAGGCGCTGGCGCGTGCGCTCCGCCAGGCGGTTGCCATCGACCCGAGGCAGGAGGGCCGCGTGCCCTCGACCAAAGGCCAGCTTTGAGGCCATTTCGGTCCTCGGCAGCCCAAGCAGTAGTATGAGGCCTCGTGACCGCCTATTACGTCTATGAACCGGCTTCGGAAGCGCCAAATGTTTCGGCGCGAGCGGAACGGCTTGACTTCGTCAAGGACGGCATTTCCTGGCCTGCGCTGGTCGTGCCGGCCTTTTGGCTGTTCTATCACCGCATGTGGATCGAGCTCCTGGTCTATGTCGTGGCCTATGCGGCGCTGGGCTGGGCCATGACCTACAGTCAGAACGGCGCGGATTTTCTGGCGTGGGTCGGGATCGCGCTTTCCGTCCTGTTTGCCCTTGAGGCAAATGACCTCCGGCGTTATGCGCTCGAGCGCAAAGGCTACCGCCAGCTCGGCGTCGCCATCGGTGACAGCCGCGAGGCGGCAGAGCTTTCTTTCTTCCGCGCTTGGCTGCCCGAGCAGTCAAATCCGACGCGCGCGCCCGAGCGTCCCGCCAAGAGGAATACGACGGCAGGCGGCGCACCGACCGAGGCAGAGGAGGTCATCGGGCTATTCCCGAGGCCGTAGACCAGTGCACGTCGCCATCATCGACTACGGCTCCGGCAATCTCCACTCCGCCGCCAAGGCCTTCGAGCGGGCCGCGCGCGAAGCCGGCACAGGCCAAAGCATCAAAGTGACCGCGGACCCGAGCGAGGTGCTGTCGGCCGAGAGGATCGTGCTGCCAGGCGTCGGCGCCTTCGCCGATTGCAAGCAAGGGCTCGCACAAATCCCCGGCATGATCGATGCGCTCGAACAGTCGGTGCGCCGCGACGGCAAGCCCTTTCTCGGCATTTGCGTCGGCCTGCAATTGATGGCCGAGCGCGGGCTCGAGCACGGCAACACGCCCGGGCTTGGCTGGATCGGCGGCGAGGTGCGGCAGATCGAGCCGAAAGATGCCTCGCTCAAGATCCCGCATATGGGCTGGAACACGCTTCGCGTGGAGAGGCCGCATACGCTGCTCGACGGAATTCCGACCGGCGAAAATGGTCTGCACGCCTATTTCGTGCACTCCTATCATTTCGTGCCGTCGGAGCCGGAGACGCTCGTCGCCACGACCGACTATGCCGGACCGGTGACGGCCTTCGTCGCCAAGGACAATATGGCCGGCAGTCAGTTCCACCCGGAGAAGAGCCAGAAGCTCGGGCTGGCGCTGATCGCCAATTTCCTGCGGTGGAAACCATGATCCTGTTTCCCGCCATCGATCTGAAGGACGGCGCCTGCGTGCGTCTTCGTCAGGGCGAGATGGAGAGCGCCACGGTTTTCAACGCGGATCCTGCGGCGCAAGCGCTTGCGTTCGAAGCCCAAGGCTTCGAATGGCTGCATATTGTCGATCTCAACGGTGCCTTCGAGGGTAAGCCGGTGAATGGGAAGGCCGTGGAGGACATCCTGCATGCCGTCCATGTTCCGATCCAGCTCGGCGGCGGCATTCGCGATCTCGACACCATTGTGATGTGGCTGGAGAAGGGGATCGACCGCGTCATTCTCGGCACGGTCGCTGTGCGCGATCCCGCGCTGGTGCGCGAAGCGGCTCACGATTTTCCCGGCTGCATTGCGGTGGGGATCGACGCGCGCGACGGCAAGGTCGCGGTCGAGGGCTGGGCCGAGACCAGCGAAATGACGGCAATCGATCTGGCGCGAAAATTCGAGGACGCCGGCGTCGCGGCCATCATCTATACCGACATCGCGAGAGACGGCGTGCTGGCAGGGCCTCAATCTGGAGGCGACGGCAACGCTCGCCCGCGCGACGTCGATCCCGGTGATCGCGAGCGGAGGCCTGGCTTCGATCGAGGATGTGCGCAATCTGCTGAAGCCAGAATACAAGATGCTGGAGGGCGCGATCGCAGGGAGAGCGCTCTATGACGGCAGGATCGATCCCAGCGAAGCGCTGGCGCTGTTGGCGCCGAGGCGTGTAGAACGAGGCCAGGAAAAGGTCTGAACGCCATGCGCGCACGAATCATCTTTATCGTTCTTCTTGTCCTGATCCTGGTCTTTACCCTGTGGCCCACGGCGATCAGCGTGGGCGCGGAATGGTTCGGACGGTGGCACGGCTGCGAGGTTGAGTTCAACCGCGCCATCCCTTGCACGATCAACGGCGAGGATTGGGGACAGAGCATCTACCAGACGCAGCAATGGGCCTATCTGTCGCTGTACACGATTCCGGTTGGCGGGATGTTGCTGCTCGGCTGGCTGGTGCTGGCGGTCATCGTCTACATCATCTTCTCGCGTGCGCCGCGGCAACAAGCCGGCCTGAACGAAGCGAGCATGTTGAAAATCCGCGTCATTCCCTGTCTCGACGTCAAAGACGGCCGCGTGGTCAAGGGCGTCAACTTCGTCGATCTGCGCGATGCCGGCGATCCCGTCGAGGCGGCGACCGCCTACGATGAGGCCGGCGCCGACGAGCTTTGCTTTCTCGACATCACCGCGAGCCACGAGAAGCGCGGCACCATCCTCGATGTGGTCCGGCGCACCGCCGAGCGCTGCTTCATGCCGCTCACTGTCGGCGGTGGCGTGCGCGACGTGGACGATGTGAGAAAGCTGCTCGAAGCGGGCGCCGACAAGGTCTCGATCAACACGGCGGTGGTCAAGGACCGCGACCTGGTGCGGCGGGCTTCGGAGAAATTCGGGGCGCAGTGCATCGTGGTTGCCATCGATGCGAAGCGGGTCGGCGGCGAGGGCGACAAGCCTCGCTTCGAGATCTTCACCCATGGCGGGCGCGAGCCGACCGGCATCGAGGCGATCGCCTATGCGAAGGAGGTGGTCGCGCTCGGCGCGGGGGAAATTCTGCTGACCTCGATGGATCGGGACGGCACGCGCGCGGGCTTCGACATTCCCCTCACATCAGCCATTGCCGACGCTGTCACAGTGCCGGTGATCGCAAGCGGCGGCGTCGGATCGCTGCAACATCTGGTCGACGGCGTGCGCGAGGGTCATGCTTCGGCCGTGCTGGCCGCCTCGATCTTCCACTATGGCGAGCACACGATCGGCGAAGCCAAACGCTTCATGGCCGAGGCCGGGGTCCCGGTGCGGCTCGACGGCTAGACTATTGGTTTGAGCATGATCTTTTCGGAAAACCGGTTCCCACTTTTCCGGATCATGCTCCAATCGCCATCAATCGCCCCAATTTTTGCCTGCCGAACGAGCAAGTAAGCATTTCCCCCAATTTGTGGGCCTCCGCCTATTCCAACGCGGGCGATCAGGGTGTATGAGCCAAGATATGAGCAATGAAGATGTGCTGGATCGCCTGGCCGCGACCATCAAAGCGAGACGCAAGTCGAAGCCGGAGGAATCCTACACGCGCCGGCTGATCGACAGCGCGCCGATCAAGCCTGCCAAGAAGCTCGGCGAAGAGGCGGTCGAGATGGCAATTGCCGCCATCGCGCAAGACGACGACGCGCTGATCGGCGAGGCCGCCGATCTGCTTTATCATATGCTCGTCGTGCTGGAGTGCCGCGGAGTGGGCATCGATGAGGTGTTGCGTGAACTCGAGCGCCGCATGGGCCAGTCCGGCATCGAGGAAAAGAAGCGCCGGGCCTCGCGCTAAGTTTGAGCCCAACGGTCTCCCATGACCTCCGTCGCGTTCTCCCCCTATATCGTCTATGGCCGCGAGGAATGGTCGCGGCTTCGGGCCGACACGCCGATGCCGCTCGACGAAAGCGAGCTCGAGAATTTGAGCGGCTTGACCGAGCGGGTTTCGACCTCGGAAGTGGTCGAGATCTATTTGCCGCTGTCGAGGCTGCTCAATCTCTATGTCGAGGCGTCGCAAGGTCTGCACGGCTTGACGACACGCTTCCTGCGCAAGGGCGACGGCAAGATGCCGTTCATCGTCGGACTTGCCGGCAGCGTGGCGGCGGGCAAGAGCACGACGGCGCGCGTGCTGCAGGCGCTGCTGGCGCGCTGGCCAAGCCATCCGAGGGTCGATCTGGTGCCGACCGACGGCTTTCTCTACAGCAACGCCATTCTTGAAGAGCGCGGGCTGATGAGCCGGAAAGGCTTCCCCGAGAGCTACGATCTGCCGAAGCTGCTCAATTTCCTCGCCGAGCTAAAATCGGGCAAGACCCCGATCGAGGCCCCGGTCTATTCGCATCTGATCTACGACACTCTGCCCGACCAGGGCATCGTGCTCGACCGTCCGGACATCGTGATCGTCGAGGGGCTGAACGTGCTGCAGCCGGCGAAGCTGCCGAAGGACGGCCAGGCCATTCCGTTCGTGTCCGATTTCTTCGACTTCTCGATCTATATCGATGCCGCGGAGGAGATGGTCGAGAGCTGGTATGTCGAGCGCTTCTTGCGCTTGCGCCAGACCGCGTTCCGCGACCCGGCGTCGTATTTCCACCGCTACGCGACGCTCTCCGAGGAGGAGGCGAAGGCGACCGGCCTGTCGATCTGGCGGACGATCAATCTCGTCAATCTGCAAGAGAACATCCTGCCGACGCGGCAGCGCGCGGACCTGATCTTGCGCAAAGGCGCAGACCACGAGGTCGAGACGGTGGCAATCAGAAAGCTCTGACGATTATTTCAAGGGCTCTTGGTAGAGCTGCTGCGAGCCAAGGCCGATGTTCAGCCTGAGTTGAGTGCGCACCGCGAAAGCGTCGTCGTCGGCTGATGTGGGTCTGGTTGACTTTGCCGAGGAACGGCGGATCAGCGTCGAGATATTTCATCTGCGGCGCGTAAGAGAAATACTCGTAGTTGGTGAGTAGCGAGACGCTGGTGCGGTAGCCGAATTGCTTGCGGGTCTCGAAGCTGACGCTGCCGATGAACGCAGTCTCGTCGTCCGAAAGGCCGAGCTTCGTCGAGGCGACACCAGTTGGCGTGAACTTGCCGTTATAGTCCGTGTCGGCGTTATAGACGCCGCCCTTCAACGTGACGAAGGAGCGGAAGCTGCTGCCCATGCCGAGATAGCCGAGGATGTTGTATTCGCCGCCGATCGAGAGGAAGCCACCGGAATAGGTGGTGTCGAGGGTCTCGGTATATTTCACGGCCGGCCCGACGCCGGTGGCGGAAAGTCTGAGCTTGTTGTCCTGATCGATGCCGCGGACATCTGCGCCGATGCCGATATAGCCGAAGCGGAACAGATAGCCACCGGCATCAGGCAATGGAGCCGGGGCTTGGCCGAATCTCAATTCGCCATTCGCGCCCCAGAAATCGACGTCACGCTCGGTTTTGGTCTTGAAGGCTGCGAAGGTCGCGCTATCGCTGCCCGCGCTATTGACGATGTTCTCCACCGTGCAGGTCTGATTGGCGCCGCTCTTGCAATGCCTGACTTCATCATCGTCCACATTGGCGAAGAAGCCGCCGATCACGCCGGTCACGGGCGTTGAGCCCCAACGACCGAACGGAGTCTCGATCTGACCGCTGATAACGCCGCCAGTGTCGTCGAAACTGTCATTGGTCTGCTTGCGAGCAGTGTTGCCTGCCGGGTTGATCAGAAAGGTGAAATCCATGTCGGGAAGTTGCAGCGCCTGAAATCCGCCGCCGACCGAGACGATGGTGCCGCCCGGCGTTGTCATGGTCGTGGCATCTTGTGCCAAGGCTCCATGAGCCAAGCCTGCCGTTGCCCCCGCCAGGGCAATTGCAGCGCAAACCCGCATCGATGTCTTCAAGGCACACCCCCAGCAAATCGTTCAGTTGCAAGGATAACAGGTGCGGGTGCGAATGTATTGATGGCCAAGGCGATTTCGCCGTTCGCGTGGCAGAAAAGCAACAAGCGGGCTACGTCTAGTCGAGCAGCCCGCGCGACTTGGCGAGATCGCGCAGCGAGATCTCGGGACGCGCCCCGATATGACCGATGATCTCGCCTGCCGCCAAGCTGCCAAGGGCTCCGCAAGCGGGAAGCGGTAGACCTTGCGTGTAGCCATAGAGGAAGCCTGCGGCATAAAGATCGCCGGCGCCGGTAACATCAACTACCGCCTTCACTTTTTCCGGCTCGATGCGGATGGTCTCGCCATCGGCCACGATAACGGAACCGTCGGCCGAGCGGGTCAGCACCGCGATCTCGCAATCGGCCAACGCCCGGTCCGCGGCCTCCTCGAAGCTGTTCACCTCGTAGAGGGCGGTGATCTCCTTCTCATTGGCGAAGACGATGTCGGCCTCGTCGCGGATAAAGGCCTGGAAATCGGCCCGATGGCGGTCGACGCAGAAAGCGTCCGAGAGGCTCAAGGCCACCTTGGCGCCGAGGATTTGGCGAGTCCGAGGCCTCGCGGAAGGCCGCCTTGGCCGGCTCCCGGTCGAACAGATAGCCCTCCAGATAGACGATCTTGGCGCTTTGGATCAGGCTCAGGATCGAGGTCGGCCGGGGTGAAATCGACGCTGGCGCCCAAGGAAGGTGTTCATGGTGCGCTCGCCGTCCGGCGTCACCAGAATGAGGCAGCGCGCGGTGGGCGCGCCATCCTCGGCGGGCGGCGTATCGAAGGCGACGCCGAGCGAGCGAATATCGTGGTGGAAGATGCCGCCAAACTGATCGAGCGCGACGCGGCCGATGAAGCCGCAATGACGCGCCAAACGAGGCGAGCCCGGCAATGGTATTGGCGGCCGACCCGCCGGAGCGCTCGACGGCGGGACCCATGGCGGCATAGAGCCGCGTCGCCTCGTCCGCATCGACCAGCCGCATGAAGCCCTTGGCGAGGTCGTGCTTGGAGAGGAAGCCGTCATCGGCGCGGGCGATGATGTCGACAATGGCGTTGCCGATCCCCACCACGTCGTAACGTTGTTCCGCCATTGCTCCCCTCGCATCCATCACTATATTCGCGGCCTCAAGATCAGGGGACCACGTCATGCTCGCAGCCGCAGGTCAAGCCTTCCGGGAAATTTTCACCCCGGACTTCCGGACCATCCTGTTCAAGTGCCTGGGCTTTACCCTTGCGCTGATGGTCCTGCTCATCGTCGCGGCGGAATGGAGCTTCGCCCATTTCGTCACGCTGCCGAATTGGGCCGAGAAGACCATCGAATGGCTTGGCGGCTTGGCGCTCGTCGTCGGCTCGGTGTTTCTGATCCCGCCGGTCACCTCGCTGATCGCCGGCCTCTATCTCGACGAGATCGCGGCGCAGGTGGAGCGCGACTACTATCCGGCGGATCCTCCGGGGCATGAGCTCGGCACGGCGACGGCGATCGGCATCTCGCTGCGATTCTTTTTCGTGATCCTGGCCGTCAACCTGCTCGCGCTGTTTCTGCTGCTCGTTCCCGGCGTCAACCTGATCGCCTTCTATGTCGGCAACGGCTATCTGTTGGGGCGAGAATATTTCGAGATGGTGGCGATGCGGCACATGACGCCGGAGGCGGCGCGGGCTTTGCGCAAGGCCAATCGCGTGACGGTGCTGCTGTGCGGCTTCGTCATCGCGGGGCTCGCCTCGGTGCCGATCTTGAACCTCACCACGCCGCTGTTCGCCACGGCCTTCATGGTGCATATGTTCAAGACGGTGAGGCGCGGCGGGGCTTAACTAGAGGATGAAATCGCCCTTGGCGAGGGCCGCTTCGCTGGAAACCTGAATCTGGAAGTCGGCCCTGCCGTCGCCGTTACGATCGCCTTCGACGAGGAAGAAGGCGCCCTTGTTGAGCACGTGCAGCTCGCCTGCCCTGTCGTGAAATTTCTGCGCGCCGATGAACTTGAACTTTTGATTTCCCGCTCTCGTCGTCCTGGCGTCGATGGTGGAGAGGTCGATCAGATCGAATTCAGGAGTGAGCGCGTTCAGGCCGCTGAAATCGGTGATGACGTCGCGGTTCGCACCTTTCGCGCTGTCTTTCGGCGAATTGAAATCGAAAATGTCTTTCTCGGAGCCTCCGGTCAGAATGTCCTTGCCGCGACCGCCGATCAAAATGTCCTCGCCCTGTTGACCGTCGATGATGTCGCGCTGGGACGAACCAGTCATGGTCCCGCCAACGCTGGTGCCGTTCAAGGTCAGCGTGTCGCTCGTCTCCCAGTTCTTGAAGGTCCAGCCGGACACGTCGAAATTGTTGGCGTTATCGACGATGAAACTCTGCGCCGTGGCGTTCGAGCCGGTGATCTCGAAGTTCTGTCCGAAAATCGGGAAGCTGTTGATGCGGAACTCCTGCTCGCCGGTGAAGAGAAAAGCCTCGATGCCGTTGAGCGCCGTAACCGCCGAGAAGCTCACATCGTCGAGGAACCTAACCGTGTCCTTGCCCGTCGTCCCGCTGTCGTCGATCTCTTCGCCGGAAACCACGTCGCTGGAACCATAGTCGTAGATGTCGCTGCCCTCGCCGCCATCGAACGAGTCGCCGCCGGCGCCGCCGCGCAAGATGTCCGTTCCGATGTCGCCGAATATGACATCACGGCCCGAGGAGCCGGTGAGCGTATCGGCGCCATTGGTACCGTTGACGGAAATCACATCGAGCTCGGCTTGATTGAAAAACTCCCAACTGGAAAAGTTCCAACTCGCCACGGAAAAATTCGAGGCGTTGTTGACGACGATATTCTGAACGGTGCCGGCGACTCCGGTGACCTGAAAATCCGTCGGAAGCAGACCGGTGCCGAATTGGCTGGCATCGAAAGTGGCGGTGAAAGCGCCGCTGATCCGGAGGCCTTCGATATTCTGGATCGTTGCCGATGTCGCGGCAAAATCGACATCGCCGAGGATCGACAACCGGTCGATGGCGGCATCAGTGCCGGTATCACTGATCGTGTCGCCGATGAGTTCGTCGTTCGAGCCAAATTGATAATCGTCGGCCGCCCTGACCGCCGTCGACGGTATCGATGCCAAGTCCGCCGCGGATAATGTCGTTCTGGCTTGTACCGGTGATCTGGTTGGCGCTGGAATTCCCCGTGAACAGAAGAACGTCGCTCGACGTGTCCCAGGTGGTGAAGGTCCAGTCGGCAGCAGAAAACGATGACTGAAATACCTTTAGAATAACCGTTTGCGTGGAGCCTGACGCGCCAATCACCTCAAGATTGGATGGGACTTGAACATCGCCCAAGGTGACTGTCTGCACGCTGTCGGTGAAGAGCACAGCTTCGATGTTCAGCACCGAGGCACTGGAAAAGTCGATATTGGCGCCTGAGCCGATGATCTCAATGACGTCGGTGCCGCTGAAGCCGCTATCGTTGATGATCTCGTTGCCAACAACGTCGCTGCCAAATTGGCTGCTAAACTGATAGACGTCGTCGCCGTCGCCGCCATTCAGCGAGTCGGTACCGCCGTTGCCCTCGAGCGTGTCGTTGCCGCTCGATCCGGTGATGGTGTCGTTCAGGCTCAAGCCATCAAACGCGGCGTTGGTGAAATAGGTGGCGAAGTTGAATGCAGTCGACGAGCTATAGGTCGCGACCTGCGTGGTGAACGTATTGTCGGTATAGACGTTGATCTGGGTGTAGGTGCCGCCGGTCGGCGTCGCCGCTGCTGTCGGTCAGGCCGGTTCCCGTCACCTCGATGAAGTCCCCGGCCGCGCTCTCATATCGGTAGGTTGTGCCGTCGTTGGAGATGAAATTGGCGCTGGCGGACCAGAAATTGTCGGTGTCGAAGGCGGAAAGCAGGGTAACGGTGGCCATGGTTTTCTCCTCCAAGCTTGGCCGCGGAGCCTAGCGTGGAAATCGATTCTCGCCGAGAGTGCCATTTGGTACCAAAGGCACATCACGCCGAGGCGTTAACAAGGCGGTGGCGTTTTGGGTTGAAAGAGGCAAATGTCTGCAATCAAGCAGCGCCAGCATTCGGGTTTGCGCGCCTTGCAGACATAGCGCCCATGCAGGATCAGCCAATGGTGGCAATTGTGTTTGTAGCGATCCGGAACCACGCGCAGCAATTCGAGCTCGACCTCTAGCGGTGTGTTGCCGGGCGCAAGGCCGGTGCGGTTGGCAACGCGAAAGATGTGGGTGTCGACGGCGATCACCGGCTGGCCGAAGGCGACGTTGAGCACGACATTCGCGGTCTTGCGGCCGACGCCGGGAAGCGCCTCCAAGGCTTCGCGATCCTCCGGCACTTTGCCGCCATGCTCGGCGACAAGCTTCCCGGCGAGCGCGATCAGGTTCTTCGCCTTGTTGCGATAGAGGCCGATGGTCTTGATCTTCTCGGTGAGTGCAGCTTGGCCAAGCTTGACCAGCTTCTTCGGGCTATCCGCCACGCGAAACAGATCCGGCGTTGCTTTGTTCACCGAGGCGTCGGTCGCTTGCGCCGACAACACGACGGCAACCAGCAAGGTGAACGGGTCTTTATAGTGAAGCTCAGTCTTCGGATGCGGGTCGGCGGCGTGGAATCGGCGAAAAATCTCGGCGATCTCGGCCTCGGTGAGGCGCGAGCCCGGCGCTTTCTTGCGCTTGGCGTTTTTTCGTTGGACCGCCACTGGTCTTGATACCGATCGTGCAATGTCCGATGTTAGAGCTATGACAGGTCAGATGCCCGCGCCACAAGACTCATCGGTCGAGAGTTTGGCGCAGAATGCTTCGCAGTTTCGCGCGCTGCTCACGCCGCACCGCTCGCTGTCGCCGACGGGATTCATGATCCTGATGAGCGCGGTGTGCCTGGTGAGCTTCGGCACCGGGCTGTTGTTTTATCTGATCGGGGCCTGGCCCGTGATCGGCTTCATGGGCCTCGACGTCCTCCTCATCTATGTCGCGTTCAAGCTCAACTATCGCGCAGGCCGGCTGTACGAGACCGTCGATTTGAAGGAAGACGCGCTGACCGTCACGCGGGTGCAGCCTTCGGGCAAAGCGGAAAGCTGGCGGTTCAATCCGTATTGGGTGCAGCTCAAGCTTGAGCCGCGCGTTGGCCGCTCGAGTGAGCTGTCGCTCGTCTCGCATGGCACAAGACTGAGCTTCGCGAGTTTCTTGAGCGATCACGAGCGCGAAGATTTCGCGGAGGCGCTGGGAACTGCCTTGACCGCAGCAAGGACGCCGGCAACGCGCGGTTAAGCCGCGAGGTCGCTCTTCTCGGCGACGCTGCCATCGGTGTTGAAGCGATAGATCAGCGGCATGCCGGTCGCGAGCTCGATTTCCGTCACTTGCTGCGGCGTGAGGCGATCGAGCCGCATGATCAGGGCCCGCAGCGAATTGCCGTGGGCGACGACGAGCACGCTCTTGCCGGCGTGGAGTTCCGGCATGATCCGCTTCTCGTAGAAAGGGAACACGCGCGCCTCGGTGTCCTTCAGGCTCTCGCCGCCCGGCGGGGCGATGTCGTATGAGCGCTGCCACAAATGAACTTGCTGCTCGCCCCAGCGCTTGCGTGCGTCGTCCTTGTTGATGCCCGACAGGTCGCCGTAGTCTCGCTCGTTCAAGGCTGCATCTCTGACCGTGGGCACGTCGTCCTGGTTGAGCTCGTCGACGATGATCCTGAGCGAGTTCATGGCGCGCTTCAGCGTGCTCGAGAAGGCCATGTCGAAACGATAACCGGCGTCCATCAGCATGGCGCCGGCGCGGTGGGCCTCGGCCATGCCTTCTTCGGTGAGATCCACGTCCTTCCAGCCGGTGAAGCGGTTGAGTTTGTTCCACTCGCTCTCGCCGTGGCGCACGAGCACGAGCACGTTTTCCATGGGACTGAGAGTTGATCTACCCGGTTTCATGGTCCCTAACCGCTCGCTCCAAGCCTAGGTTTTGGGCCCATTTCGGTCGGTTTGAGGGGAGAAGGGGCGGGCATCTGATGGTCTCGGTTTTGGGCCATTTTCCGGCCGCGAGGCCATCGATTTAGACGGACTCAGCAGCTTTTTCTAGGGGCTAGGTCAAGGTTTAAAGTCCAAGCACATCGGCCATGGAATAGAGCCCTGGACCCCGCCCGCGGCCCCAAAGCGCGGCCCTGACCGCGCCGCGCGCAAAAATGCCCCGATCCGTCGCGATATGGGCGAGCTCGATGCGCTCGCCGGGCCCGGCGAAGATGACCTTGTGCTCGCCCACCACGTCGCCGCCGCGGAGCGCAGCAAAGCCAATATCGCCATCCCGCCTCGGGCCGACATCGCCATCGCGCGTCCGCACGCTTCTTTCGGCAAGGGAAATGCCTCGCGCTTCAGCTGCGGCATTGCCAAGAAGGAGCGAAGTGCCCGACGGCGCGTCCCGCTTGTGGCGGTGGTGCATCTCCAAAATCTCGATGTCGAATTCCGGCCCGAGCGCCTTGGCCACTTGCTTGGTGAGGCTGGCCAGCAGATTCACGCCGAGGCTCATATTGCCGGCCTTGATAATGGTGGCGTGACGCGCGGCGGCGGCGATCTTCGCCTCGTCGTCTGGGGTGAAGCCGGTCGTGCCGATGACATGAACGATGCGGGCTTGAGCGGCGAGGCCTGCAAAAGTCGCCGTGGCTTTCGGACTGGTAAAATCGAGCACGGCATCGACGTTGGCGAAAACGGGCATGGCATCATCGGTGATGGTCACGCCAACCGGTTCGAGTCCCGCGAACTCGCCGATGTCGCGGCCGATGCATGGCGCGCCCTTGGTGTCGACCCCGCCGGCAATGACGCAACCCTCCGTCTCGCTCAGCACGCGCGTGAGCGTCTGGCCCATGCGGCCTCCGGCACCGAGTACAGCGATCCTCATTGCAGTCATGACCAACCAACCATCATCGAGCCGATGCGACGGGCCTTGCTTCATGCTATGAAGCCCGACGCGAAAGAAGCCTTCTATTCCGCGATCGGCCTGCTCACAAGTCCATGCCTCACGCGCTCAGCCTTGCTGCAAGTCTTGCAGTCGCGGTGCTTGCGATGCTGATGCCGGCGCAAGCCCAAGAGATTTCGAGCCTCTATACGCCCCTCGACCTAAAGAAATGCAAAGACGTGACCCCCGCCGACGCCAAGGAATACGGCACGATTTGGCGGTGCGAGGGTTATGAAGGGCTTTCGGTTCGCGTCGCGGAGGGCGATTTGCGGATCTTCGTCTCATACGGCCCAAAGGCTGAGACTCAGACGGCGGCGAACGAGACCCTGCCGCAATTCAACAATGATCGGCGACAAGCTGGAATGGCGCGTGGCGAAGGAGGGCGAGCGGTTTCGGCCGTTTGCGACCATCCTCCGCTACAAATGGGACTCGGATAATGGCGAGGGATCAACGCTCGTCATCACCAAGCTGGGACGCGATGATGCCTGCCATGTCGCCTATGTCGATGCGACCGGCAATCCGAAGGCGAACGAGCAGGCGAGGGCGATAGCCGACCGAGACGCGGCGAAATTTGTCTGCAAGCAGGACACGGCAAAGCACTACGCCGCGGACGGTAGCGAGACCAAGTTCTGATCAGGCGACCAGCGGGCGGCCGCTGAAGCGCTTCTTCAGATTCCGGCACTTCAGGTTCAGGCCTACCGTAGAAGTCACCCTGCACCTGATCGCAGCCCCATCGTTTCAGCATCTCGGCCTGATCTTCGGTCTCGACGCCTTCGGCGGTGATGGTGACGTGCAGCGATTGACCCAGGCCCACGATCGAGGAAACGATGGCGCTGGTCTGCGGGCTCACACCGAGCGTTTCGATAAAGGAGCGATCGATCTTGATCTTCTTCACCGGGAAGCGCGTCAGATAGGACAGGCTCGAGTAACCAGTGCCGAAATCGTCCATGGCGATGGAAACGCCAAGCTGATCGAGCCGCGTCAGCGTCTCCATCACGGCGTCGGTATTCTGCAAAAGCGTGGCTTCGGTGATTTCCAGTTCGAGGCGGTGTGGCTCAAGTCCGGTTTCGGCGAGCACCTTCTTGACGAGCGCCTCGATGTCTTGGGTCTTGAACTGCGCCGGCGAAAGATTGACGGCCAAGGTCAGGTCGTCCTCCCACGTCGCCGCATAGGTGCAAGCGGTGCGCAAGATCCATTCACCGAGAGGGGCGATAAGTCCGGTCTCTTCTGCGATCGGGATAAAAGTCGAAGGCGGCATATCTCCTTCGGTCGGGTGCCACCATCGTACCAGCGCCTCGTAGCCGCTGAGCTTGCCACTCTCCAAGTTGAATTGCGGCTGATAGTCGAGATAGAGCTCGTTCGTGCGCAGCGCGCGGCGGAGATCATTCTCGAGTTGGCGCCGCTTCTGCAAAGCGGCATCCATCGCAGGCTCGAAGAAGCGGAAGGTATTCCGACCGTCTTGCTTGGCGCGATAGAGTGCGAGGTCGGCCTCCTTCATCAGGGTCTCGCCGGAGGTGCCGTCCAGCGGGCCAAGTGCGATGCCAATGCTGGCCGAGGTGGACACTTCGTGACCGTTGACCTGATAAAGCTCACCGAGGGCGGTGCAGAGCCTGCGTGCAAGCCTTACTGCGCCGTCTGCCGCGTCCAGATCTTCGGCGACGACGGCGAACTCATCGCCACCGAGGCGGCCGACAAGATCGATTTCGCGCACGTTCCCCTTTAGCCGCGCCGCGACCTCCTCAAGCAACGCGTCGCCGGTTGGATGTCCGAGCGTGTCGTTGACATCCTTGAAGCGATCAAGATCGAGGCAGAGAACCGCCATCAGCTGGTTGTGCCGGCGGGACCTGGCGATGGCGCGATCAAGATGCTGGCGAAGCTGCACGCGATTGGGGAGCCCGGTGAGCGAATCGTGCAGCGCCAGATAGCGGATCTGATCCTCGGCGAGCCATCGCTCGCGAATGCGCCGTGCCGCAATTGCGGCCGGAACCGTGAAGCCCATCACGATCAGGAGGCTCGTCGTTAGTGTAACGACTGTGAGCAAGACCTTGGTCATGAAAGAGGCAGCGGACTGATTGAGATCGAAGGCGTAGATGCGCGCGACCTTGTCGCCTTGAAGCATGGGGACGAACGCCACGCGGTTGGCGCCGCCAAGGTCCGACGAGACGGTCACCGTGTGTTGTGCGACGGCGGCATCGAATGCCGCCGCGAGGTCTTGGCGGGCGAGCAGGTCATGCAGCCGCGTTTGCGTCATACTGCCCGAGGTCGCGAGCGGCGTGCGGTCGAGGCCAACAACGGCAAAGCCGTCGAGCTTGCTCACATAGTCGTCTCGCGCGGGATCCGCTCGCTTCGTGGCCCAGCTTACAATGATCTGGTCGAAGCCGCCGAGCAGACCCAAGCCGTCGTCATCTTGGGCTATGGGAGGCTTGACCTGCTCGGTGCCTTGGCCACGAAATCCGGCGGGATCGAGCACCTCCACGTTCCTGTCGAGGGCGCTCGTGGCCGCCGCTGCCTGACTCGGTCAGCTTGGTGTCGATCTTGCCGGCCCAACTGCGTCGCCGCGTCATGGGCGTCCTTGGCAAGAACATAGTTGGTCGCCGAGCGGCCCGAGAGCACACCTGCGACGAGCGTGAACAGCCCCAACACAATGAGGCCCCCCATCACCCAGCGATCGCGTTTACCAAGCTCCGCTGAAAGCATTTGTCCCGCGCTCCCGCCAAATTTACGGGTTCGGTTTTAGCTGAGCGGGTGTTAAGGCATGCCGAAATTTCGCGGTTAAGGAGCCGCTAAGTCATTGCGGCGAATTCGACTCAGATCGAATCCACGATGAGGATGTCTTGCGACGAAGACGCCCTACGACCAGGCGAAAGCGATCTTGCGCAAGGAGACTTGACCAAAGCGCTCCGCGTCCTCGGCAATGGGTTTGCCGCCCAGCCCGAGATAGAAACTGCAAGCGCTGTCGTTGTCGGCTAGCGCCCACACGACAAGATCCTTGTAGCGACGGTCGAGCAAGCGCTTGCGGGTCTCGTCGAACAAGCGCCTGCCGAGTCCGAGTCCCTGATAGATGGGATGCAGGTACAGCTCGAAAATCTCTCCTTGTGTACGGCGCAAACGGCTTCGCCCAAAGGTCGCATATCCCGCGACCTCGCCGCGGAAATCGAGCAGCAGCAGCGGATAGCGCTCGTCGAGGGCGCGCTCCCACCAGGCTTGGCCGCGTCGCGCAATCATGCGCTCAAGCGAGAGGTGTGGGATGATGCCGCGATAGGCGCCGCGCCAAGCTTCGGCGTGCAAGGCGGCGAGGGCCGGCGCATCGCGCCGCGTCGGAGCCCGCACCTGAATGACATCGGCTCGCATGACGCAAGCCTAGCGCGGATTGGCGTCGCGTTGAATTGCGATTCTCCGACAAATAGCCCGATATCGGGACCAAATTGCCGCGCGGCGCTGGCCCAAGCGAAATCGAACTGGGTGCGCGGCCGTCGCTCAATTGATGCTGCCCCAGCAATAAAGAAGGCCGGCGAATATTGTTCGCCGGCCTCGCGATTTGGATTGAGTTAGTAGCGGGAAATCAGCAGGACCTTGAAGTCCTTGTCGAGCTTGACGTCCATCGTGCCCATTTTGCACTTGGCATCATCGATCTCGTAAACGCCCTCTTCCTCTTTCTTGAAGCCTTCGCCGTCGGTGCAACCGATATCGGCAAGGGCGGCCTTGACCTTCTCCATGTCTGCCGCGGGGACTTTATCGTCGTCGTCCTCGGCGAACGCAACCGTGCTGCCAAAAGCAAGGACCAGGGCAATCGCAAAAGCCTTCATCATTTGGAATTCCTCTAATCGGGGTGAAACCTCGTGTGGCAAGGTTCAGCCTAACGGAGTGGTTCCACTTTACGATGATCAGGCTGGCAATAAGCGGTGCGTTGAACGAGCAATAAAGATAGGGATGCCCCGCAACTTGCCGGTCAGATTAAGCAACGTTTGTTGCCTCTCTTGTGCGCTCGGCCTTCTTCCGCTCGTTGGGGTCGAGATGGCGCTTGCGCAGCCGGATCGATTTCGGCGTGACCTCGACCAGCTCGTCGTCCTGGATGTAGGCGAGAGCGCGCTCCAGCACCATGCGGATCGGCGGCGTCAGGCGGACCGCCTCGTCCTTCGACGTGGTGCGGATATTGGTGAGCTTCTTGCCCTTGAGCACGTTGACCTCAAGATCGTTGTCCCTGGTGTGCTGGCCGACGATCATGCCACGATAAACCTTCGCACCGGGCTCAATCATCATCGGCCCGCGATCTTCGAGGTTCCAAAGCGCATAGGCCACGGCGTCGCCCGCATCGGTCGAGATCAGGACGCCTTCGCGCCTTCCCTGAATTGTGCCTTTGAAGGGCGCGTAGGCATGGAACAGCCGGTTCATGATGCCGGTGCCGCGCGTGTCGGTGAGAAGCTCGCCTTGATAGCCGATCAGCCCGCGTGTCGGCGCATAGAACACGAGGCGCTGGCGCCCACCGCCTGATGGCCGCATCTCGACCAGCTCGGCTTTGCGCTCGGAGAGCTTCTGCACGACGATGCCGGAATGCTCCTCGTCAAGATCGATGACGACCTCTTCGATGGGCTCTTGCAGCGCGCCCTTCTCGTCATGGTGGAAGAGAACCTTGGGTCGCGACACGCTGAGCTCGAAGCCCTCGCGCCGCATGGTCTCGATCAAAATGCCGAGCTGCAGCTCGCCGCGGCCGGCGACCTCCATGGAATCGCGCTCGTCGGATTCGGTCACGCGAAGCGCGACATTGCCTTCGGCCTCGCGCAACAGACGATCGCGGATCATGCGGCTCGTGACTTTGTCGCCTTCGGTGCCGGCGAGCGGAGAATCATTGACGCGGAACGTCATCGACAGCGTCGGAGGATCAATCGGCTGCGCCGGCAGCGGCTCCGTCACTTCAGGCGCGCAGATCGTATGCGCTACGGTAGCGTCGGGAAGTCCGGCGATCGAGACGATGTCGCCGGCTTCGGCTTCGTCGAGCGCGACGCGCTCGAGCCCGCGAAAGGCGAGCACCTTCGAGACGCGGCCCTGCTCGATCAGCTTGCCTTCGCGGTCGAGGACCTTGACGGGTGCGTTCGGCGTGATGACACCTGAGCTGATGCGGCCGGTGACGATGCGGCCGAGATAAGGGTTGGCCTCGAGAATGGTGCCGAGCAGACGGAACGGTCCTTCCTCCACTTCGGGGGGACGGACATGCCGCAACACAAGCTCGAACAGAGGCTGCATGCCGGCATCTTTTGGGCCTTCGGCGCTCTCCGCCATCCAGCCTTCCTTGGCCGAGCCATAAAGGATGGGAAAATCGAGCTGCTCGTCGGTTGCGTCGAGGCTGGCAAAAAGATCGAAGACCTCATTGACGACCTCGGCGGGCCTCGCGTCGGGCCGGTCGACCTTGTTGATGACGACGATGGGCTTCAGCCCCATCTTCAATGCCTTCGACACCACGAACTTGGTCTGAGGCAGCGGACCTTCCGCGGCATCGACCAGCACCAGCGCGCCGTCGACCATGTGCAGAATGCGTTCCACCTCGCCGCCGAAATCGGCGTGGCCGGGCGTGTCGACGATGTTGATGCGGGTGTCCTGCCAGGAGATCGAGGTCACCTTGGCGAGAATGGTGATGCCGCGCTCACGCTCAAGATCGTTGGAATCCATGGCGCGCTCTGCCACCCGCTGATTCTCGCGGAAAGAGCCGGATTGCTGCAGCAGGCGATCCACGAGCGTGGTCTTGCCGTGGTCGACATGCGCGATGATAGCGATATTGCGGAGCTTCATTGGGACCCTGAATGTGCAAACGCGGGCCCCAAGGGCCCGCGCCGATATTGTGCACTGCATATAGCGGGGGTGTAACAAAGGTGCAATGGCAAGGGGGTGGCGCCCGGGTGGATTTCCGCGATATCTCGGCAGAAATCGGCGTTAAGGACGTCGAAATGCTTGATCCGGCCTACTGAAGGGCCATAGAAACGCCTAGCGATTCCACGAAAGTTGTCGTGGTGGCGAGGCTCTTTGCGGCCGTCGCCGGTCGATAAGGCAATCCAGATAGCGATAGGGTGTGTTAACGGCCGCGTTGGTCAATCCCATCGCGGCGAGCGGCCTGCGCGACAGCTAAGGAAACGGTGACGCGATGTGCGGCTTTGCCGGAATCTTCAACCTCTCCGGCCCGACCGAGCCAGATGTCGGCAAGGTCCGGCGCATGACGGCGGCGCTGACCCATCGCGGTCCCGACGATTGCGGGTTTGTCTCCGCGCCTGGAATCAGCGCCGGTCACAGGCGACTCAGCATTCTCGGTCTTGAGGACGGCCGCCAGCCGATCTTCAACGAGGATCACACCGTCGCGGTGCTCGCCAACGGCGAACTGTTCGACTATCCGGAGCGGCGGGACGAACTCAAGGCCAAGGGTCATGTCTTCCGCACCCACAGCGACAACGAACTGATCGTGCATCTCTATGAAGAGTACGGCGAGGGGCTGTTTGCTCACCTCAAGGGTCAATTCGCGTTTGTGCTGATCGACTTCACGCGCAAGACTGCATTGCTTGCCCGCGACCGCGTCGGCATCTGCCCGCTATTCTGGACGGTGCAGGGCGATCAGCTCTTTTTCGGCTCTGAGATCAAAGCGATTCTGGCATCCGGCAGCGTCGCGGCGCATGCCGATCCGCGCGGGCTCGATCATCTCTTCACCTTCTTCGCGCTCTCTTCGCGGCGCACCGCCTTCGCCGGAATCGAGGCCGTGCTCCCAGGGCACTATCTCAAGATCGCGTTCGCCGGCGAAGGGTGCGCCACGACGCCTGTTGAGCGAAAATATTGGGACTTCGATTTTCCCGATTGGGGCGACGAGGAAGAATCCCAGCGAAATTGCCGCGATCGACGGTTTCGAGGCCGCGTTCGCGCGCGCCGTAGAGATCAGGCTACGCGCGGATGTGCCGGTGGTCGGCTATCTCTCCGGCGGCGTCGACTCGGCCTATGTGTTGGCGACGGCGGCCAAGGTTAGCGGACAGCCACTGCCCTCGTTCACGATCCAGGTTCCGGATCCCACGCTGGACGAGAAGGTCAACGCGCTTCAGGCGGCGGGAGCCATTGGCGGAAAGTCCACAATCGTGGAGGCCGGCGCAGACCTGATCGCCGACAACTATGCCGCGCTGGTCGCTGCCGCCGAATGTCCGGTGCTCGACACGTCATGCGCGGCGCTGCTCGCGCTGTCTCGCGAGGTGCGCGCGCAAGGTTATAAGGTCGTGCTCACCGGCGAAGGCGCGGACGAGGCGCTTGCCGGCTATTTCTGGTTCAAGATCAGAGAGGCTGCGCGCTCGCTCGATATTGGCGATGCGTTCCGCCCGAGCACTGTGATCAGCCGCTCGGCGCGCAAATGGGCTGCGCGCGATCTCTCGTTCGGCGAATTCGCACGTATCGATCAGATGATTGGCGGCCCGCATGCCCAGTCGATCCTCTACAATCTCGTCGCCACGGCGCGGCAGCGCTATTACAGCGCGGGAATGAAGGAGAGGCTTGGCGACCATGTCGCCTATGAGGATCTCGACCTCGATCTCGCCCGCATGCGCCGCTGGCATCCGCTGAACCGCTCGCTCTATCTCGGCTACAAGGTGCAGCTTGGCGGTCTGCTGCTGAGCCAGAAGGGCGATCGTGTGGCCATGGCCAATTCGGTCGAGACGCGCTACCCGTTCCTCGACGAGGATTTGATCGCATACACATCGCGCATCAATCCGAAATGGAAGCTGCGCCGGCCGCTGAAGGACAAATATCTGTTGCGACGTGCCGCCGAGCGGCTGTTGCCGGCGGAGATCGCCTGGCGGCCGAAGGCGATGTTCCGAGCGCCGTTCGCCGAAACATTCTCTAGGCCAGCCGCCATCCTTCGTGCGAGATCTGCTCAGTCCGGAGAGCTTGGCGCGCACCGGCTATTTCGATGCGGATGCGGTCGCGCGCGATTGCGCGGCACTTGCGGATGGTCGGGGGTCTGAGCTTGGTACCTTCGCGAGTTTGGGTCTCGGCGGCGTGGTCGCTACGCAGCTTTGGCATCATCTCTATCTTGGCGGCGGCTTGTGCGAGCTGCCGCAGGTCGCCTCGCCACCGGAAAAAGCTGAAACTTCGAGGGTGTTGGTGGCCTAGCCGCGGCTCGCCAGGGCCTCGCGCTCGAATTTTCGGGTCAGCTCGGCAGCGCCTATGGAAGGCGGCAAATTTGCCGCCTGACCGGACCAAAGCGGCGAGAAATCCGTGGACCCCTTGGCTTCAGCGGCCGTGCGAAGCGGTGCAATGGCAGGTCTGGCACGCTGAAAGTTTGGCGCGGCCTCATCCATGGGACCTTGCTCGCGCATGAAGCGGTTGACGATGCCGCGCGCAGGGCGCCCGGTCATGACGTTGGTGATGGCCGTCTCGCGATTTGGGTCGGCGAGCGCGTTTCGATGCAATTCAGAGATCGTGGATTCGGGGCAGGTGAGATAGGCGGTGCCGATCTGCACGGCGGACGCTCCCAAGGCAAGCGCGGCCGTGATGGCCTTGCCGTCGGCAATGCCACCGGCGGCGATCGCCGGAATTTTCACGGATGCAGAAATGGCTCGCACGAGCGCGAAGGTGCCGACCTGCGTCGAGATATCGGTCTCGAGGAACATGCCGCGATGGCCACCGGCCTCCGCACCTTGCGCGATGATGGCGTCGACGCCGCGCTCGGCGAGGTAGTGGGCTTCGCGCAGTGTCGTCGCCGAGCTGACGATCTTGCATCCTGTCGCCCTGACGCGCTTGAGCAAGGAGGCTTCCGGCAATCCGAAATGGAAGCTCACGATCTCGGGATGAAGCTCCTCGATGACCGCACACTCGGCTTGGCCGAACGGCGCGTGGCCGGCGGGGAGCGGAAGGTCCGGCGGTTTCACGCCGAGTTCTGAGAAGTAGGGTGCGATGCGATCCAGCCATGCGCGGTCTTTCGCTTGGTCGTCAGCTGGCAGGGTGTGGCAAAAGAAATTCACATTGAGGGGCTTGTCGCTGCGCGATCTGAATTCGGCAACACCAGCGCGAATCTTGTCGGGGCTCAGCGTGGCACAGGGCAACGATCCGAGCCCGCCGGCTTGCGCAACGGCGATTGCCATCTCGACACCGGCGAAATTGGCCATCGGGGCCAGGATGATCGGCACCTCAATGCCGAACAGATCAAGCAGGCGTGTATCGGGCCATCTCATCTCAGTCTTTGTCTTGGCGACGTTTGCCGAGCAGCCGCAGGCGGAGCGCGTTCAGCTTGATGAAGCCAGCTGCGTCCTTCTGGTCGTAGGCGCCGGCGTCGTCCTCGAAGGTGACGATCTTGTCGGAATAGAGCGATTTCGGCGAAGACCTGCCGATCACAATGACATTGCCCTTATAGAGCTTGAGCGTCACCTCGCCCTCGACATGCTCCTGGCTCTTGTCGATCAGGGCTTGCAGCATCTCGCGTTCCGGCGCGAACCAGAAGCCGTAATAGATCAGCTCGGCATAACGCGGCATCAGCGAGTCCTTGAGGTGCATCGCCTCGCGGTCGAGGGTGAGCAACTCGATGGCGCGATGCGCCGCGAGCAGGATGGTGCCGCCGGGCGTCTCGTAAACGCCGCGCGACTTCATGCCGACAAATCTATTCTCGACGAGATCGACGCGGCCGATGCCGTTGTCGTGGCCGAGCTCGTTCAGCTTCGTCAGCAACGCTGCCGGCGAGAGCTTCTTGCCGTCGATCGAGACCGGGTCGCCTTTCTTGAAGCCGATGGTGACGATGGTCGGCTTATCGGGCGCGTCCTCCGGTGCGATGGTGCGCTGATAGACGTAAGGCGGCGGCTCTTTCGCCGGATCCTCGAGCACCTTGCCTTCGGACGAGGAGTGCAACAGGTTCGCATCGACAGAGAAGGGCGCCTCGCCGCGCTTGTCCTTGGCGACGGGGATCTGATGCTTCTCGGCGAACTCGATCAGATCGCTCCGCGACTTGAAGCTCCATTCCCGCCAGGGCGCGATCACCTTGATGTCCGGGTTCAGCGCATAATAGGTGAGCTCGAAGCGGACCTGGTCGTTGCCCTTGCCGGTGGCGCCGTGGCACACGGCGTCGGCGCCGGTCTTCTTGGCGATCTCGATCTGGCGTTTGGCGATCAGCGGCCGCGCGATCGAGGTGCCGAGCAGATAGACGCCTTCATAGAGCGCGTTGGCCCGGAACATCGGGAAGACGAAGTCGCGCACGAATTCCTCGCGCAGATCCTCGACGAAGATCTCCTTGATGCCGAGCAGCTCGGCCTTCTTCCGGGCAGGCTCGAGCTCCTCGCCCTGGCCGAGATCGGCGGTGAAGGTCACGACCTCGCAGCCGTAAGTCTCCTGCAGCCATTTCAGGATGATCGAGGTGTCGAGCCCGCCGGAATAGGCGAGCACCACCTTCTTGATGCCCTTAGCCATGAAAAACTCGCTTGAGCCCCGCCGTCCCGCTGAATCGGCGCGACTATAGGGAAGCGACGCGGTTGTGCAAGTGGCGGCCGCTGTCGCGAAGCGCGGTCCCGGCAAAGGTGAGGGCGTGGCCGGAGGCTCCGAGGAGGGCGGCGGTCCCCTGGTGGCAGCCTGACCGCGACCTGCTCGATGCCGCGCTCGAGCTTGGCATCGTTGCGTTTGATGGGATCGAGCAGAAGCCGATAGAGCGCCATGATAATGGCGATGGTAAACACCCCGGAGAAGATCACGTCGCTGACGAAATGGCGGCCGAAGGCGACCCGCAAGGCGCTCACCGAAGCGCCAAAAACAGCGGCTCCGGCCAGCGCAAAGGGCCTGATTTGCGGCGGCGCCAGAATGGCTGGCGCCACGGTCCAAAAGGCTTGGCTCGCCTCTCCGGAGACGAAGGAGCAATTGCGCCGGCAATCGCCGCCCGGCTGCCACCACGGCACGAAGGACAAGGTGCCGGCGAATTGCTGCACGTGGTTCGGTCGAGGACGTCCCCAATTGTCCTTCAAAACAACATTGGTGACGATGCCGGGCCCGATGAGAAACGAAGCAATCAGAAACACGACGACCGAGGGCTGCATCCGCATCGGCAAGGTCGGATAGACCAACTTAAAGACGAGCGCGGCGACCGCCGGCAAAACCAGGAGCCAGGGTATCCAATTGGCGAAATGGCGTGTCGCGTTCGACCAAGCTGTCGTCGAAAGCGGGAACTTGCTTTCGTCGTGATCGAAGAACCAATCCGCGACTTGGAGATCCAAGTCGGGAAAGGCGGCGAACAGAATGCCGGCGCAGACCGCAATTGCGCCCGATGCGTATAGAAAGCCGCGTGTCACGGCCTACCCCCAAGCCCCCGCTCAAGCGTGACGGGAGCCTAGTTGCGGCGAGCGACAGTCTCGTGAGGTTTGGGTGACGATTCAGTTGCGTATTTGCGACGGTGCAAAACTCAGGCGCGGGCGCCCGCAAGCAGCCAATAGATGAAGCCGCCGACGAAACCCGCCGCGGCGAAGATCGGCATATAGGGACTGGCGGGGAGCGCCTGGATGTCCTCAGCACGCGGCGAGGTGAGCAGCGGGATGGCGACGAGCGACGCGCCGCCGGCAAGCACGTAATACATCCAAGAGCGAATGCGCAGCACCTCGCCGGCGATGACCGCGCGCAAGCGCCGGCAGAATCGTGAGGGCAGGGGTCACGGTGCCGGCAAACAGCACGACGCCAAAGATGCGATCGGCGCCGTGGCGGAGCATGGGATCATTGGGGGCTGCGGCCCGAAGCTCGTCGCCGACCCACATGGCGCCGAGCGCGAACAGCACCGCGAGCGCCGCGCCGATTGCGAGCATCAGCGCGATCGTTACCCAGAGCATGCGGAAGATCGTCGAGATGATCACGGCGCGGCGACGGGCATTTGCGTGGCGCTGGCGCGCTGCTTGAGGCTCGCGCTCTTCAGTTGCCCGCAGGCCGCCATGATGTCGCGGCCGCGAGGGGAGCGCACCGGGCTCGCATAGCCGGCGCGGTTGACGACCTCGGCAAACTTCTCGATCTGCTCCCAGTCGGAACATTCGAACGGTGCGCCAGGCCAGGGATTGAATGGAATGAGATTGATCTTGGCCGGGATCTTGGCCAGCAGCCGCACCAGCTCTTTCGCGTCGGCAACAGAATCGTTCACGCCCTTCAGCATCACATATTCGAAGGTGATGCGCTTGGCGTTGGACAGGCCGGGATAGTTGCGGCAGGCGTTGAGCAAATCCTTGATCGGCCATTTCTTGTTGATCGGCACGAGCTGATCGCGGAGCTGGTCGCGCACGGCATGCAGCGAGATCGCAAGCATGGTGCCGGCCTCTTCGCCCCAACGCGGAATCTCCGGAACGATGCCTGAGGTCGAGAGCGTGATGCGACGCTTGGAGATGGAAAGCCCTTCGCCGTCGGCGACAACGAGACAAGCGTCGCGCACATTGTCGAAATTGTAGAGCGGCTCGCCCATGCCCATCAGCACGACATTGGTGATCTTGCGTTCGGAAGCAGGCAGACCGCGCGCATCGTCAGGCGTAGCGCCGGGCCAGTCGGCGATGCGATCGCGCGCCAGCATGATCTGGCCGACGATCTCTCCGGCGGTCAGATTGCGCACGAGCTTCTGCGTGCCGGTGTGGCAGAAGCTGCAAGTCAGCGTGCAGCCGACCTGGCTCGAGATGCAGAGCGTGCCGCGATCGGATTCAGGGATGTAGACGGTCTCGATCTCCTTGCCGTCTTCGAGGCGGAGCAGCCATTTCCGCGTGCCGTCCTCGGAGATTTGCTCGGTGACGATCTCGGGGCGCGCCAGGGTGAAGGCCTGCGCCAGCTCGGTGCGGAGCTCCTTGGCGATGTCGGTCATGGCGGCGAAGTCGGTGACGCCACGCACATACATCCAGCCCCAGAGCTGGGAGACGCGCATGCGCGCCTGACGCTCCGGCACGCCAAGCGCCTTTAGCTTGGCGGCCAAATCGGCGCGCGACAACCCGATCAGCGATTCCGCCGGGGGCTTATTCGATGTGGCTATCTCTGGGGCATGGTTCAGCATTGCGGCAATGATCTAGCACAAATCGGCTGCCAGATTGCAGCCATAGGGCAGATATCATGCCGCCAATCGCGGATGCCAAGAGGCGTTAAGCGCCGCCAAAAACGGCCGACCTCCTTACTCCATCACCTCGTCGGCGGCGCTGATGATGTCGTCGTCGGGATGGGCCTCGCAATAGATGAGCAGCTTCGTCATGTCGCCCGCCATCTTGCCGAAGTCGATGACGGCATCGTCGTCGTCCTCGGTGTAATAGCCCTCGAGCCACATCATGATGGTGCCCGCGTTGTCCTTGTCGTAGGCAGAGAATTGCTTGCAGGTGAGCTTGGTCATATCGACCGTGGCATCATCGGCGGCAAGGGCCGAGCCTGCGGTGAGAAGCACGGCACTGAGAGCCGCGGCAGTCAGGATCTTCATGTTGGTCCGCTCCATGCGTCGTTGATGCCGCAGCTCGCGGCGGGCGCATGGATACACCAATCATTGGCAAGAAAACGTGAATCTGACGAGGCCGGCGTCAGCCGGCGCATTCCTTGGCCATGCGCTCGAGCGCTTCGGCGGCGCCGTCCAGCGAATATTCGTCGGATGTCTTGGTGCCCCGCATTGAGGTGCCCTCGATCTTCATCTTGCCGCCCTTCTTCAGGGCCTCGACAAGCTTCGACTCCTCATCCGGCTTCTCGACGAAGGCGCCTTCATCCTTGGTGAAGAGCTCGAATTTTTCGCTGCCGGCGGTGAGGGTGACCTTGGCGCCTTCCTTGAAGGGGTAGCCCATCTTGACGCTGATTTCGCCTGCGACGTTATCGGCGGGCCAGCGCGAAATGTAAAAGAAGATCGGTCCGCGCTTGACCTTGGGCGGGTTGGAGGTTTTCGGCTGGGCGACCGCGAAACAGACTTTCGGCGTGGCATTGGTATAGGCCGACCAGTCCTTGAATTTCTCAAGGAGTGTAGCCGTCTGGGCAAATGCCGGCGAAATCCCAATCGCCGCGATCAGGCAAGAAGCTCGAACGGCTGCGCGCATCTCTCCGTCCCCGCCACGAAGTGGGGCGAGCATAACGCGTCGCCCACGCCTTGACTAGACGCCTAAGCGCCCTGTCTTTGACGCATGATCTTGTCCGAAAAGTCTGCAACTTTTCGGGATCATGCCACGAGAGCGAACATGGCTTGCTTAGCCCTGGCGCCGCCGCTTGCGCGGGCCGCCCTGACGGTGCGGCGGAACAGGCTCGGCGTCGCCACCCTCTGCCACCGGCCTTGAGGCGAAGCGGCCGAGCGAGCGGAGGCGGTCGTACATGACGATGGCGCCGGCCGTGGCGAGATTGAGCGAAAACGCCGTCGGAATCCGCACCGTGTGGTGGCACTTGGCCAGCAGCGCCGGCGAGAGCACCCCGCGTTCAGGCCCTAGTACATAGGCGGCTTGCGCAGGGTGGGCGAAGCTAGGCAGCTCCGAGGCCTCATCCATGAATTCCAGGCCGACGAGGCGGCAGGACTTGGGCAGGCTCATCTCGGCAACGCTCCGCCAATGATAGACCGGAATGTGAGAGGCGGCTTTGGAGGTGTCGGCCCTCGTCTCCATGGCGCGCGGATCGGCGCCGATGGTGAAGACGAAGCTCGCGCCGAAGGCATGGGCCGAGCGCAGGAGGTTGCCGAGATTGACCGACTTGGAGACGCCCTCGACGCCAATGGCGAAATAGCCGCGTGAGCCGGGAAGCAAGGATTTCACAGCCATTCCATGTCATAAGGCGCGGCGCAGGGTGGTTGGGCAACTTTCCAGCGCTTTGGGAGTTCTACAGGACGGCGAGGTGTCGCGCCATGCGCGTCGCGCAATTCAGGGAATTTGGCGGCTTGGGCGCGCTCCGCGTCGAAGACGTGCCGGAGCCGAGCGCCGGCCCGGGCGAGGCCGTTATTCGGGTCGAGGCGGTCGGGCTCAACTTCTTCGACACGCTCCTCCTGCGCAACGAGTACCAGATCACCCCGCCGCTTCCCTTCTCGCCGGGTGCCGAGATCGCCGGTGTCATCGAGAGCGTGGGCTCAGGCGTCATCGAGTTTCGCGCCGGTCAGCGCGTGGTCGCCTTCATCGGCGGCAATGGGGCCCGCGAGAAGATCGTGACCAAGGCCCGCAATCTCATTCCCATCCCCGACGGGGTGAGTGACGAGGTCGCGGCGGGTATCCCCGTCACCTATGGCACCGCGTTTCATGCCTTGCAGGACCGCGCCCAGCTAAAGCCGCAAGAGAGCATCGCCGTGCTCGGGGCTGCGGGTGGCGCCGGGCTTGCCGCGGTCGAGACTCGCCAAATTGATGGGTGCGCGCGTCATCGCCGTCGCCTCCTCATCGCGACAAGCTTGCGCTCGCCGCCGCGCATGGAGCCGATGAGGGTATCAACTACACCGATACCGACCTTAAGGCGGCGCTCAAATCCTGCACCGGCGGAAAGGGCGTCGACGTGGTCTACGATTGCGTCGGGGGCTCGCACGCGGAGCCAGCGCTTCGCGCCACGGCCTGGGAGGGACGCTATCTCGTGCTCGGATTTGCTTCCGGCACGATCCCGCGTATTCCGCTCAACCTCGTCTTGCTCAAAGGCTGCTCGATCATCGGCGTGTTCTGGACGTCGTTCGTGGAACGAAATCCGGAGAAGCATCGGGCGAACACCATTGAGCTGCTCAAATGGTGTGAAGAAGGGCGCATCACGCCCCACATTCACGGCACCTTTCCGCTTGCGGAAACCGGAAGCGCGCTCTCTTTGATCGAGACGCGCAAAGTGACCGGCAAGGTCATCGTCAAGCCGCAGACCTAGAGTTCTAACGCATGATCTTGTCCGAAAAGTCTGCAACTTTTCGGGATCATGCTCTAGCTATTAGCCGGCAATTCCCTGTCGAGTGCGCGGGCAGCCGCGGCGCGGTGGGTCGGCGTGATATGCGCCGAGACGAGCCCGACCACGGCGGTGAGGAGTGCGGCGTCGTCGGCGAAGCCGAGGCCTGCAATCAGATCCGGCACGATGTCCAGCGGCAGAATGAAATAGGCCAGCGCCGCGAGCAGCATGCCGCGCACCCGCGTCGGGGTCTGCGGATCGAGCGCGCAGTAATAGGCGGCGACAAGGTCTTCGACGAACGGCACGCGGCCCGCGAAACGCTTCAGCTTCGCCCAGAAATCGCGGCGAACCTGGCGCTCACGCTCGATGAAGGCGTGGAGCGAGAGTTCCTTGCCGAGCGCTGCGCTCCGCAAATCAGCAGTATCATTTGCGACCATGGTGACCACCTCGTGAAGGCCATGACCCAATCCATCCAATGAGATAAGGCCGCTTAGGGGGCGATGCAACCTCGTGTTTCGAAGGGTGGCACCGCCGCCAAAAGCCGCGAATTTTCGCGACTCAATTAGCCGATTGTTTCAGCCTTCCATGCATGATCCGGTCCGCCTCGGCAGACGAAGCGCCGCGGGCTTTAAGCGAGTATGTTCGTGCGTAGCGCCTTCTCCCCTCCGTTCCCGATTTTGACCCTTCTCGTGGCGGTCGTCGCGCTGGCATGCATGGCGTCTATCCGCGCCGACGCGCAAACGGCGCAGGATGACGGGAGCCTCCTTGACGACAGGATTGGCAGCCGCGCACGGCAGCTTGAGATCCTGAACGGCAACATAAGCCGCTGGGGCTGCGATAAGCCGCAATATGCGACGAGCGTGGCCGGCTGCCGCCAGCTCAACGCGCAAGCCGCATCGCTCGCGGCGTCGATCGACGCATTGAGGGAAGGTGGAGGCCAGGCGGCCGATGAGCCGGTCCCCGCACCAACCGAGGCAGTTGCGGCAAAGACGCCGCCGCGACTCAAAATGCTGACCTATCGCTCGAAGACAAATCCTTCCGGGTATTATCGGACCTTCTGCGTGAAGCTCTGCGACGGGGCCCCAATCCCGATCAGCTATTCGACGCGTCCCGGCAACTTCCTGTCCGACGACGACAAGTGCCAGTCGAGCTGTCCGTCATGCGCTTCGAAGCTGTTCTATGCGCCGACCGATCAAGGCATCGAGCAATCCGTTGCGCTCGACGGCCAGCGCTATTCCAATCTTCCGAATGCGCTGCGCTATCGGACCGAGTTCGTGAAGGATTGCCGCTGCAAGCCGGAACCCTGGAGCAAAGAGGCCAAGACCGAATATCAGCGGCGCGAGGTCGTCGCGACACAGAGTTCGGGGGAAAGCATCGTCGCAGCGGGCGTCACCGAGACTGCAAAGATCGCCGCGAGTGGAGACATCGAAGTCGCAGACGAGGTGGAGACGCGACCAAGCGCTTCCCGCTCAAAGGATTGGGCCCGATATCGCTATTCAAATGCGGAGTACGGTCCAACCGGCGGCTACGGGACGGGAGCCAATCGCTACGGGACTGTTCCGCGTAGCGCCTATCCCGCAACGGGCTCCTCATCGCGAAACGGCTATGAGGCGCGTGGCGCCTACGATCCGCGCGGCGCATCGGCCCAACCGCAACGGCGCCGAGGCTTTTTCCTGTTCGGATCGCGCTGACGGCTTGCTTGCGCCGCGCGAAACCCCATGTCATGGGAACACCATGACGCGTCACCGTATTCTCTTCGTTTGTCTCGGCAATATTTGCCGCTCGCCCATGGCAGAGGGCGTGTTTCGGCGCCTGGTTGCCGAGCGGGGCTTGAGCGATTGTTTCGAGATCGACTCGGCGGGCATCGGCAATTGGCACGAAGGCCAGGCGCCGGACAATCGCGCGCAAGAAGCTGCAATGCGGCGTGGCATCGACATCTCGACGCAGAGCGCGCGGCAACTGCGTGCGGACGACTTTTCCCGTTTCGATTTGATCCTGGCAATGGATGCTTCCAATCACGGAGATTTGCGACAGCTATCGCCGGAGCACGTGCATGGGAAGATCCGCCACTTTCTCGACTTTGCGCCGCATGCTGGCACGCGCGAGGTGCCAGACCCGTTCTTCGGCGAAGCGGAAGGGTTCGATCATGCGCTCGATCTGATCGAGGCGGCTGCGGAGGGTCTGCTCGAAGCGCTGGTGCCGAAAGATGACGTCGCGGCGAAGCCTGACGCTCAACGCTCCAGGGGATAAGCGGCCTCAACGACATAAGGTCCGCCGCCCACCGAATCTCGCGACGAAAACAACACGAACTCGCTCACCGGAAACGGACTGCTCAGAAAAGCACCCTGCCGTTCGAGATAGCGGGCGACCTGATCGGGGCGCGCGCCTCGGAGCCGTGCCAGCGTGACGTGAGGTTTGAAGTTGCGCGGCTCCGGCGGCAGACCTGCTTCGCGCGCTGCCCGCTCGGTCGCGCGCTGCAACGATCTCGAGCGCCGGCGATGGCGCCACGCTGGCGAAGATCGCCCTCGGCTTATTGCCGCCGAAGCTGCCGAGACCATCGAGCTTGAGCTCGAAAGGCGCCGCTTCGATCTGGCCCAGGCTCTGGGTGAAGTCGCGCGCGGTGGCGCCGTCGACATCGCCGATGAAGCGAAGCGTGAGGTGATAGTTTTCCGGATCGATCCAACGCGCGCCGGGTAGGGCTGCCTTGGCGAAGCTCAGCCTGTCGGCAAGGGGCGTTGGAATTTCGATGCCGGCAAACAGCCTCGGCATAGCGGGCCTCTTCTACTTGAAGCGTGGGCGGAAAGGTTAACGCATATGAACCAGGACGGTGAATGACTGGCTTTGTTAAGGAGTGCGGAGATAAGAACAATTGAGTGGATTTAACAGGCAGAATGGCGCGGGCCAATCACGGAATGTCCAGTATCGAGCACGGAGTGCTGGAGATCCCAAAGCAGATGCGGGATAGCGCCGAGGAAAATCCTCGCTTCCGCGAGAGCTTCGTGCAGCGCCTGCGGCGCTATGTGCTCGGCACAGCCTACGCGATGGTGCCGGAGCGGATTGCGCTTCTGCCGAGGCTGACGCTGCTCACCATCGCCTCTTTGCTCGCGCCCGAAGCCGAGCGCGACAAGCTGCCGGAGCAACCCATCTATTATAGCCGGCGCGGACTGGTCGGGATCAGCAACGATCTCTCGGTCAATGCCCTCATCGCCAATTACAGCCGCGGCTTCTTCCCGGTCTGCCATATCGGGCCGATGAAATGGTGGAGCCCCGAGGAGAGGGCGGTGATCGATCCCGCCGATACGCATGTCGGTAAGAATTTGCGCAGACTGCTGAAGCAGAAGAAGTTCACCGTCACGTTCGACCGCGCCTTCGGCCAAGTGATCGAAGCTTGCGCGCAGCCCCGCGAGGGCAAGGTGCCGCTGACCTGGATCACGCCGAAGGTGATGAACGCCTATCTTGAAGCACACAAAGCCGGATACGCGCATTCGGTCGAGGTATGGGACCAGGACGGAAATCTTGTCGGCGGTCTTTACGGGCTCGCGATCGGCAAAGTGTTCTTCGGCGAGTCGCAATTCTCAAGCGCCGAGCACAGTTCGAAGGTCGCGATGGTGGCGCTGCACCGGCATTTGCGCGAGTGGGGCTATCATGTGCGCGACGGCAAATGGATGACGCCGCATCTGGCGAGCTTCGGTTTCAAGTCGTTGAAGCGGCAGGAGTTTGAGGCGCTGCTGGAGCAGCATGTGCATGAGCCCGGACGCGTCGGTCCGTGGAGCGTCGATCCGCGGCTCGATCTTGCCGACTGGCCGGCCAAGCCAGCCCTGACCGCGCCTAAGCCCCGGCAATTGCACGCTTAATCGGCTCGATGGCGCATCCCCAAACAGCCAATCGTCCGGTGCGGACGAAGGCGACAAAAATTGATAAAAAGCAGCGCAACGGCATTAAAAACCGCGCAAATGAACGCACAATTGACGAAACACGCCCCACATTTGTGCAAATCGCCAGTCGCCTCGTATCAACCTCATCGCTGCTCGCGCTGGCGAGGGTTGCCGGCGCGGGAGCCGGGTTCGTCACGCAAATCGTCCTTGCACGGACACTCGCGGCAAGCGCGCTCGGCCTGTTCTACTCGGTCACAAGCTTGGCGGCGGTGGTCGGTCTGATCGCGGCGCATGGCTACCCAGCAATCGCGCCACGCTTCCTCGCGCGCTACAAGAGCCAAGGCAAGCGCGAGCTGATCGCGGCCTTCGTCGCGCGGGCCAGACGCGACGCCACGCTCTATGTCACGATCACCACGTCTCTCGTTCTGGCCGGCGCGTGGCTGTGGCCAACGCTGATGCTGGAGGAGAGGCTGGCGCTGACCGCCGCCGCGCTGTCGATCCCCGCCAATGCCTCGCTCCGCGTGAACGGCTCGCTTGCCGCCGCGATCAGGCGTTTCGGGCTGGCTTATCTGCCGGATACCTGCATCAGGCCGTTCCTGTTGCTCGGCGCCATCCTCGCGCTGATCGCGTCGGGCATCACGCTCACCGCGAGCAGCGCCACTTTCGCGTTGACAGTGGTGTTCACCTTGCTTGCGCTGACGCAATACGCTCTCCTTGCCAAGGACATGCCGAAGGAGCGCGCTCGGCAAGCGCCGCAGCGGCTCGTCAGCGTGTGGCGGCGCGAAGCCAAGCCGCTGATCGTGGTGGCGCTGTTCACTTATTTCTTCGCCGATGTCGACATTCTCATGGTGACGCCGCTGCTCTCGAAGGCCGAGACGGCCGCGGTCGGACTTTGCTTGAAACTTGCTCTGCTGGTCGGCTTCGCGGTGCAGGTCGCGCATCAGGTGGTGGTTCCGGATTTGGCCGATGCCCACGCGCGGAAGGATCATGGACCGATCCGGGCCACGCTCACACTCGCGCTCTGGTTTCCGCTTGGCGTCACCATCGCGGCCACGGCGTTCGTCGCACTGTGGGGCGAGCACCTGCTCGCGCTGTTCGGACCTGAGTTCGTCAGCGCCAAGGTCCCGCTTGTCATCATGATGGCCGGCCAGCTGGCGCGCGCCATTTTCGGGCCAAGCGTGTCTCTGCTCACGGTGATCGGGGCGCAGCGGCAGAACGCCGGCCTCGCGCTCGCGGCGCTGATCGTGCTGGCTTTGAGCAATCTCGCGCTGGCGCCGCTTTACGGCGTGCTCGGCGCGGCAATCGCGGTGGCCGATCGCCACGCTGTTCTGGCTGGCGGCCTCGGCCATCGTGCTCGCGCGCGCAAGCGGCCTCAGGACCGACGCGCTGTTTCTGTTCGGGTCTTCGGCACTCAGGGTCATTCCCGCGAGAAGCGGGAATCTAGTACTCACAATTGCTCGCGAGGGGGCGGACCAGCCTCGTGCGGCTGACTGGATGCCCGCCTTCGCGGGCACTGACGGCAGAGACGTTCGCCGTGTATGACGAGTGGGGTCAAGCGGGGGCGACGATGGTGGCCAGGCTACCCGATTGCGGCTGCTCGATCTCACTTTCCGATTCGCCCTGCCAGACCGAGCCAACCACCAGCCACAGCAAAAACGCGCCGATGGTGAGAAGCGCGAAAATCGCGAAGATCTTGGTGTAATGCAGCGGCATGAGCGTCTCCTTGACGAGGGGCCGCTACCACGCCTCGCGCCGGCGAAACTGTCAAGACGTGAAAGAGGCCCGCTTGCCGTGAAGGAAAGCGGGCCTCCGATCTTGCGTGACGGCGCTCGCCTTAGCGGAGGAAATCGCCGAGCAGATGGCTCGTCGCCGACGACCTTGATCTGGAAATCGGCCCTGCCGTCGCCATTGGTATCGCCTTCGACGAAGAAGGACGCCGACCTTTGACCACAACGTGCAGCTCGACCGGCTTTGTCAGGAAGGCATCGTCACCGATGAACTTGAAGGCCTGATTGCCGCCTCAGGGTGTTGGCGTCGATAGTCCTGAGGTCGATTTTGTCGACGCCGCTCTCGAAGTCCTTGAATCACGTCGCGGTCGCGGCACCCTTGCCGATCTCGGCCGTGGTCTTGTTGTACTCGAAAGTATCGGCTCCGGCGTCGCCGAACATCGTGTCCTTGCCCTTGCCGCCGATGATGGTGTCGTCGCCGTCGCCAGCGTGAATTTCGTCATTGCCGCCGAGGCCGAAAATGCGCTCGCTGAAGGTGTCCGTGCCGTCTAGCGCCGGGTTAGCGGCATTGACGCAGGGGGTCGATGATGTCGGGGCCCGGTGGCAGTGGTCGGAGTTGGGCCAGATCTCGACCGCATAGTTATTCGACTGAGTCGAACCCGCTGGCGCGTTACCGGCCAGATCGCTCCATGCCGGTACCGACCGTAACCACGTTGGTAGCTATCGGTGACGTTCGCGGCAGGCGTCAAAGTGGCGGTGAAAGTGTTGCCGTCCACCGTGACGAAGTTCGAGAGCGTGCCGTTGGCGGCCGATTGCGTCGGCAAGACTAAAGGACCGCGACCGCCTCGCTGAATTGGAACGTCACCGAGGTGCGTCTCGCCGGTCTGCAGCGCGGTGTCGTCAACGGTGATGGTCAAAGTCGGCGCAGTCGTGTCGACGGGCAGAGTGTCAGCCGGATTGGCTTGCCGCTCCTGCCGAGACCGGCGTCATTGCCGGCGGTATCGCGAATGTTCGAGTTGATTGGCAAATTCAGAGAGACCACCGACAGATCGGCGCTGGTATGCCCAGCGGCCGGGGTGTAGCTGAACTTTAGGCCGGTGGTGCCACTCCCGCTGACATAGGTTGCGGTCCCGCCAGTATCTAACGTCAAAGTGGGATTTCCACCGGGGCCGCTCAGGTAAACCGTCTCGTTGAAATTGACGGTGATCTCGACAGGTTCACCGAGGGCAAGAGCGTCGTCATGGGTGCCGTAGGTCACCGAGCTGACAACAGGTCCGGTCGTATCGATGGTGACGATCAGCTCATTTACGGCTTGGTGCTTTCATTTCCAGCCTTGTCGGTGGCTGACGACGATGTCAAGACATTGTTGCCGCCGAAATCGGGCTGGGTTCTCAAAATCAGGCGATGAATTGAATTTCACCTGACCCGTGGTATTGATGGTGACGTTATCGCTGAAAACCTGGACGAAGCTGCAGGATCGGCCATGGGGCAAAGTCCGGCGAGTTGTATAGACGACGTTCGATCGGCTGTGCGTATTGCCCGGTGCCGGAAGTGCCCAGACGGTGATCGAAGGCAGACGCCGTGTCGCGCGGTTGATGTCGTATCGAGTGAGTTCGAGCTCTGGTGCCGAGCTTCAGTCTCCGGAAGCCGCGCACGTGATCAGGCCAGAGCCGAGCGCGACAGTGATGCGAACGTGCCCGGTTCGCCAGCGTTAGCGGTGTCGGGAGTCGAATTGGCCACTGTCGTGACGTGCTCATAGAGCGTGCGGTGGCGCCGGCTCGCCGGTGCCGGTGATGGTGAGGCCCGACGTCTGCTTGGTGAGATTATCGGTGGATAAGGTACCGCTATCGTCCGCAGCGGCGAGATCGAGGCTGCCGGGGGCTATTGGCGGCACGGTGTCGACTGTGTAGGTGCCAAGCGTGAACTGGCCGGTAGAACCCGTATCCGCGCCGGGACCGCCGCGGCTCGTCGTCATTGACAACGAATGTTGTGTTTGGCGGCAAACCAACGGGGGCGCCGGTGATTGGCCCGCGATTGCTGCTGCCTAGGCTGTTGACGAAGCCCTGGAAAATTCTGATTGGAGTGGCCGCTGAAGTCGTTCAGGTTTGCGGCGGAAATCGTGACGTCACCTCGACAGAGGACATCGTCAATGGATTGCCGTCGCTGGTTTGCCAATAGATCGGCGAGGTGTCCAATTCGCTCGTGAAGAAGGCAATGAGGAAGCCTTCTCCGGACGTTGAGCCAGTGGTCCGCGAAATGTCGTTGATGGTTAGTCCGGCTGTGAGCTCCGTGGCATTGAGGTAGAAGTCGCCGGCGCCGCGACAATTCGCGTTATCAATAGACATGACTTCACTCCCTCACGCTAGAGCTCGCGGCACTGTCTTCCGCCTTTAGCCGGCCGCGGGCGTTCCACCACCTAAACTCAGGATTGGACTTTGCCACCCGTCCCGCGAGCACCGTAATGGCTCGGCTATCCCTAATCAAGCGCGTTAAGGCTTCATTAACCATCTGGCGAATTATTAATTTTTGGGCCGGAAAGTTGCCGCGACACAGCTTGACAGGCGGATCGAAAGCCGCCGCTCCGAGACACAATCCGGGGTTGATCGAATGAGGCGCAGGGCAAGCGAGCGTTTACGCTCCTTACCGGCGCGGCGATTATTTGTCTTCAATCTTCCTAAGACTGCGAGGCCCGACTTAGCGGCGCTTCCAGACCTTCCTCCGTAAGCCAGCGATGAACTTCATCGCGGGCGTTACGTATGCCGACAATTTCCATGACCGCCGAGGAGGCGGCCCAGCAACTCATCCGCAGCGGCAGTAGCTGGGGAACGACGCTCGGCGAGGGGGTGGGGCCGATCAGCTTCGGGTTCAGGGCGACGGCACCCAGCTACAACAACCCCAGCCACGATCAGCAAGGAACCTTCTCCCAATTCGATTGCGACCTGATCGAGAAGGCAACGCTTGCCATCAATCTCTGGGCGGACGTCGCCAATATCGAGCTGGTGTGTGCGGGCGATGGCAGCGAGGGCGAGGCGCCTATACCGACGACGCCACCATCCTGTTCGGCAATTACGACGCGCCGTTAGACGGGGCAGCGGGTTTTGCCTTTTATCCGATCCCCGATCATCAGGGCTCTGAGTGGGCGCAAGGCGATATCTGGATCAACACCGCCTACGACGCGACGATGCCGGAGGACTACAAGTTCATGACCCTGATGCACGAGATCGGGCATGCGTTGGGACTGGAACATCCAGGGGACTACAACGCCGAGCCCGAATTTCATCATCACCTTATGCGGAGGCCGCGCTCTATGTCGAGGACAGCCGGCAATACAGCATCATGAGTTATTTCGGCTCCGAGAACACAGGGGCCAAGCATCGCGGCCACTATGCCGCCACCCCGCTGATGCACGACATCGTCGCGCTTCAGGCGCTCTACGGCGCGAATATGACGACGAGGACAGACGACACGGTCTACGGCTTCAATTCAAACGCCGACCGCTCGGTGTTCAGTCTGGAAACGCGCCAGGACAAGCCCATCTTCTGTATCTGGGATGCGGGCGGCGACGATACGCTCGATCTGTCGGGATTCCGCGACAAGCAGGTGATCAACCTCAATGCGGGAACATTCTCCAACGCCGGGGGCCTAACCTTCAATATCTCGATTGCGCCGGGAGCTACGATCGAGAATGCGGTCGGTGGTTCCGGCAGGGACCGGATCATCGGCAATGACGCGGACAACCTCCTTGATGGCGGGGCCGGCAAGGACTGTTTGATCGGCGGCGACGGCGACGACGTTCTCCATGGAGGAAGGGGATTTGATCGGCTCACGGGCGGCGACGGCGCCGACGTTTTCGTATTCGATTTGGGCCGGCGCGGCGCAAATGTCAGAGACAGCATTGCCGATTTTTGTGCAGCGGAAGGCGACAAGATTGATCTCTCCGCCATCGATGCGAATAGGGACGTGTATGGCGACCAGGACTTTGAGTTCGTTCGGGCGCATCAATTTAGCGCGCATGCAGGCGAGTTGCGTTGCGCCAACGGCGTCTTACAAGGGGACGTCAATGGCGACGGCAATGCCGATTTCACGGTCAAGGTCGGCACACATCTTCAGATTGTGGACTTGATCTTATAGTCCCAGTCCGGGGCAACATAGCGCTCAGTAATAAGACGCGGCTTGTGGCGCGGGCTCGGTGCCGCCGGGCGCTGCGGGGCCTTCGGAAATATTGGGTTCGGCCGGAGGCTTCGGCTTCGGGCGCGCTGGCGGTGTCTGCGGGTGATGCGCCGTCTCGCCGAGCCGGGGCGGGACCTTCTTCCACGGATAGCCGGCTTCCGCCATGGCTGAATCCCTTATCGAACAAGGCCGTCATATATTTCGGATCGAAGGCGGAGGTGCTGGTGTCGGGGAAGTCTCCCGGGATGACGGCGAGATTGTAATCGGCGCCGTTCCGCTTGGAGAATTCGTAAAGCTCATAGAGATCGCCGATGCCCTGGTTCTTGATCAGGGTCGAGACGGCGCGGCCGGCGATCGAGAGCGTGCGCGCCTTGACCTACTTCCATTCCGGCGCCACGCGACCGTTGCGGATGATATAGACGCGGCGGATGGGGTTGATGCCGAGCGTTGGGTCCACTTTCGAGGCGGTGAATTGCGTCGGCAGCAGGAAGACTTCGCGGGTGGCGCCGCCGTCGACATGCATCTCGTCGTAGATGGTGCCGTCGGCGTCGACCTTGATGAAGCCCGGCGGGAACACGGCCGGGATCGCCGCCGAGGAGAGCAGAACTTTGCGGAAGAGATCGAGCGCCTCGGGCGTGCCGAGCATCGCGATCTGACCCATGTCCCAGATCACCGGGCGCTGCGGCGTCGAGATTGGTGGTGCCGATCAGGAGGCGGCGGCCTTTGCGATGCTCGGCGGCAACCTCCCTCATAAAGTCCTCGGTCACGTAGGAGGCGATGACGCCGGCGAGCGGCGCGTTGCTGGAGAGCGCATCGCCGCCGATCAGGCCTCTGACCGGTTGGGCGATGGCGATATCGGCGGTGTTCGATGTGGTGAAGACCGCTTTCAGCGCGGGGTCGTAGCGCGGCCCCAAGAAGGCGAAGGGCGCGGTCAGCGCGCCGGTGCTGACGCCGGTGACGACGTCGAACTCCGGACGCTTGCCGCTCGCGGTCCAGCCGTTCAACACGCCCGCGCCAAACGCGCCGTCGGAGCCGCCGCCGGAGATGGCGAGCATGTTGACGACCGGTCGCGCGCCCTTGGCGAGCAATCTGCGGGCCGATTGGCGCGAACTTGCGCCCATTTCTCCTTGACCATGGCGTCGGCGTTGGGCGGGAGCTGATCGCCCCAATAGCGGATCGGCGAGGAGCCCATGCCGACCACGGTCGCTTGGTTCTCCAAAGCGAGGGGAACTGGATTGCGAGGCGCGCCGGCGCAAGCCGCGAGAGTGAGCAGCATCGCGCAGCACGCAACATGGCGCCCTATGGAATACGCACCCACCCCGGAACCTTCCCCAGCGCCGTCTATGCGGCAATGCCCCGCCAGAACAAGGATTTAGACTATAGGGGCGCCAACAGTGCGGCGAAACTTTATTCGAAGGCCGCTAATTTGCGAAGCTGTGCCCCTGAGGCACCACTCGGGTCAAAAACAGGTTTCGAAGCCTTGAACAAGCTCAAGAACTTAGCTCCAATGAGCGTGGGGGTGCGCCATGCGTTGTGTCTCATTTTCGAGCTGGGCGAGTTGGCGCCATCTCGGCTTAGGCGCCATTGCTGTTTGCGCCGGGGCCTTCCCACTGCAATCCACTGAAGCCGCCGAATATGGCACCGGGCCTTGGGTCAAAGGCTATAGCGATATTTTCGCCGGCGTGTTGCCGTCGGTGCCGGGCATCTATGTGCGCAACGATGCCTATCACTACGAGGGCGATGCCCAGCGGCTGATCTTCAACGGCCTGATCCAGGCCAGCGTCCAAGAAAAATACATGGCCGACATCCTCGCGATCTCGGTCGTGACACCGGCCAAGATTCTCGGCGGCACTTATGCCGTTGCCGTGGTGCCGAGCTTCGTCAGCATGGAGGTCGATGTCGGCATCGGCATCGATCCCTTCAGGCTCGGGCGGGACATCGGACCGTTCAGCCGCGGCGATATCGTCGGCCCGTTCAACTTCGACTTCGGCGACAGCAAGATGTCGCAAGGCGACACCGTCATCGCCCCGGTCATTCTCGGCTGGGACGAGGGCAATTTCCATTGGAACGTCGCCACCTTCGTGTTCGCGCCCGACGGGCGACTACGATCGTCGCGATCTCGCCAATACCAGCCTCAATCATTGGGCGGTGATGCCCCATGTTGCGGGCACCTATTTCGATCCGAAGACCGGCTGGCAGGCTTCGGGTGCGGCGACCTACACGTTCAATTGGGAAAATCCGGCGACCGACTATGAGACCGGCGAGATCCTCAATCTCGAGGGCACCGTCACCAAGAATTTCGGCGCGCTCGGCGTCGGCGTGGCGAGCTACGCCATGATCCAGACGACCGGCGACAGCGGCGCGGGCGCACGACTGGGCTCATTCGAATCCCGCGTTTACGGCGTCGGTCCCATCGTCAGTTACACGCTCGGCGCCGGCACGCCGACACCGCTGACGTTGCTCGCCAAGTGGTATAAGGAATTCGACGCCGAGAACACGTTCGAGGGCGATGTGATCGACGCGGCGGCGAGCTTCAAGTTCTAAAGTCGCCGCCACGCCGAATTCTGCTTACTGCACCGCGATCGGAGGAGCTCCGACCTTGATCACCGGCGGCGGATTCCATTTGCCGGTGAGCGCGTCGCTCTTCGGCGCGTAGAGCCGCATCGTCAGCGTGTAGGGTCCCTTCGGCGCGGGCAGCCAATTCGCTTCCTTGTCGGCGCCCGGGCTTTCGTTCTGGAAATAGAGATCCAGCGAGCCATCGGGATTGTAGTGGAACGGCATCCAGCTCGAGACGGCGAAGCGGTTGAGCGCGTTGGCGACCTGGAAGCCGTCATTGTCGTAGAGCGTGATCGACCAGAAGGCGTCGCACCGGCGGAGTCTGCCCCTTGTCGAAATGGATGGTGTAATTATTGGCGCCATCGAGCGGCTTGCCGGCCTCGTCGCCGAGATTGAGCGGATAGACCGCATCCTGCGGGCAGGTTGGCGCCGAGACCGAATTGAGTGACGATGGCGCGCTTGAGATAGTAATTGCCGTAGACGCCCATCGTGTCGGTGTTCATCGACCAATAATTCACGACGCGGGCGAGCGTCGGAACCTTCCATGCCATGAGCTTCTGCGCATCTTCGGGCGCAGTCTCGAGTCCCGTCTTGATGGCGGGATCGACTTTGTCGATGTCGAAGCTCTTGCCGACTTCAAAGCCGAGCTTCTTCAGCTGCGCGACGATCGGTTGGTCGGTGATGTGCGGCGGATGCAGCTTCAGCAGCTCAGCCGCGTAGGCGAAGAACTCGCCGGCCTTCATCTTGTCGACGGCGAGCTTCGGCGGCGTCTTCATATCGATGGAGGGATCGGGTTTGAACTACGGGCGGCGATCGGCTCCTTGCCCCATTGCGACAGCGGCGTGATCTTGTAGCCGTCCTGGATCTTGTGGACCGCATCGTAGTCGGCAGGGCCGTCGGTCTTGGTGCGGCCAATGATCCAGACATAAGGCGTCGGCGCCTTGATCTGCGTGAAATCGGCGGGAACCGTTCCGGTCCAGCCTGGAGGCGTCACCAGGAAATTTCCGGCCTGCGTTCCGGTCGTACGCCAGCCCGGAGAGGCAAACACGTCGGTCCACATGTCGAGCATGGGCAGCAGATAATAGCGACCGCCGGTGTCGGGAGCGGAGACCACCATGGGCTCCTTGGTCAGATCGAGCCACCCGCTCGAATAGAGCGTGTCGAAGTTCGGCCGGACGACAACGCGCATGTCGGCGGTGGGAAATGCCTCAATGTTGGCGAAACAATTCATCGGGCCGCCAAGCGACCCAGGCCCAGGCTCCATGTTGGTGAGCTGCTTCCGCGTCAGGTCCATGGTGATGGGCGAATAGAAATAGAGATAGGCGTTGACGCCGATGGCATGGGCCTCATCAACGCTGATGGATTCGGCTTTCGCTGCCGGCGCGAATGTGAGCGCAACGGCAAGGCTCAAACCGAGTGTGGTCGCAAATCGATGCATGCGTCGCTCCTCCCTAAGTGACTGGTGCTTCGCCCACGCCCCGCTCGCAGGCGCCGGCGAGCATACGCCATTTCTTCTCTTCGTCCCATTGGCGGGAGGTTGTGCCGTCTTGGAGCACAATGCTCCAGTCGGTAAAGCTTGTCGGCGAGTTCGACTGGTTTTTTGCGGTATTTGGTGTTGGGTCGTACCTCCTCAGTCTGGAGGGGTACAACCATGTCCCGGATCGCAGGCTCAAGCTTCGGTGTCGCTTTGATTGCAGCACTTGTCTGCGGTAGTGCACTTGCCGCCACAGGGGCCAGCAAAGATGAGGCGGTGGCGATGGTGAAGAAGGCGGTCGCCTATATCAAGTCGGAGGGACCGAAGACCGCCTATGCGGCGATCGACAATCAGTCAGGCCAGTTCGTCGATCGCGATCTCTATATCGTGGTCTACGGCATGGACGGCACGGTGCTCGCGCACGGCGCCAACAAAGTCGCGGATCGGCACCAACCAGATCGGCGACAAGGACCCCGATGGAAAGCCATTCGTCAAAGAGCGCGTCACGCTCGCCGAGACGCAGCCGAGCTTCTGGCAGTCCTATAAGTTCATGAATCCCGTGACCAAAACGGTCGAGCCGAAGGACATGTATTGCGAGCGGCTTGAGCAAACGGTTGTTTGCGGCGGCGTCTATCAGTTCTAAGCTCCGGATGCGTGATGGTCGCGAGCCATTAAGCGCGATCCGGAAATGACGCGTGCCCGGCCAGATCGGTTGGATGTTGGAATGCGCGAACGCGTCGATCGCGTGATGCTGAACCCGCATGCGGCCGCAAAGATCGAACGCGTCGATCAGGGTAGACCGCTAGGAGGCAAACAATGCGGCGCGAGGCGATTGTCGGACTATTATGCATGACGGCGCTACTCTCGAGCGCGGCGTTGGCTCTCGAAGGCGAAGATGCCAAGGATCATCATCGCCGCGCAGCTTCGCGATCAGGGCTACGCTTGCGACAATCCGCAAAGCGCGACACGCGATGAAGATGCCTCCGGCCCAGACGCAGCCGCGTGGATCGTCGATCTGCGAAGGCGCAAGCTATCGCGTGAAGCTGATCCCCGACATGGCGGCGAAGGTCGAGAAGATCGACGAGAAAGACAAGACGCAAGATCAGAAAGATCAAAGCGGACAGGACGACTGAGCGTCGCGATCGGAACTGCCCCGCGAAGCCAGCAGACAAAAAAACGAGAATCGCGCCGATGGCGGCGTGGACGCCGCCGCCAATCCATAGAGCGGTGCCGCCGAGGCCTGCGGCCAATGCTCGCGCGCGCGGCCAGCGCCGCCAACACGTTGTAGAGGGTCAAGCCATAGGCGATGCCTCGGCCGCTCTCCGTCCTTAGCTCGTCGCGGGCGCGGATCGCGGCGATGCCGAGAGCGAAGGTCGCAGCACCGAGAAATTGCGCCAGCGCCACCGTTGGTGCGTTAGCTTCTGCTCCCATGCATTGACGCGATTACGGAACGCGGGGAAAAGGAAGATCGAGACGCCGAAGGCGATCTCGATGGCACCCGACACGATTACAAGCCAACGCAGCATGGATCCGCTCTTAAGCATCGGACACTCGTCTGATGCAGCGGAAGCTGACATGGCTTGTCGAGGTGTCGATCGGCTCGGCGTGGCGCGCGGCGGGACGATAGCGGCGGCAATAGTTCGGCGCGCAGAGATGCGAGCCGCCTTTGATCACTTTGCGCGGAATTTTGATCTTGGGTTGGCAGGGATCGTAGCTCTGGTCTTCGGCTCCGCCGCGCGGATTCTCGGGGATGCAACAAGCCTTCGGCGCGTCGGCGGTGTGCTTCGTCGTGTACCAGTCGGTGGTCCATTCCCAGACATTGCCGATCATGTCGTAGAGGCCGTAACCGTTCGGCTGGTAGGTCTTGACCGGCGAGGTGCGCTCATAGCCGTCGAGTTTCAGATTTTCGTGCGGGAAATTGCCCTGCCAGGTGTTGGCCATGTATTTGCCGCCGGGGATCAAATCGTCGCCCCAGGCGAACTCGGCGCCGTCGAGGCCGCCGCGCGCGGCAAATTCCCATTCGGCTTCGGTCGGCAATTCCTTGCCGGCCCATTTCGCGTAGGCCTCGGCGTCGGTGAAGGCGACATGCACGACGGGGTGATCGTCGAGGCCCTTGATCGAGCTGCCGGGCCCATAAGGTCTTCGCCAATCGGCGCCGAACTTGAACGTCCACCATTGGCTCCAATTGCGTAAGTCGACGGGACCCTCCGGCGGGGCGAAGACGAGGGAGCCCGCCTTCAGCATATGCGGGAGCGCGCCGGGATAATCTTTCGGGTCGGGCGCGAATCTCGGCGAAGGTGACATGACCGGTCGCCTCGACGAATTTGCGAAACTGCGCGTTGGTGACCGGCGTCGGATCGATGAAGAAGCCGCTGACCGTGACGTTGTGAGCGGGCGCTTCTTCCGGATAGTGCTTGTCCGAGCCCATGCGGAAGGTGCCGCCTTCGACGAAGACCATGGGATCGGCTTCGCGCGCGGCCTCGCCTTCGCTTGCGCTCGCCGTTTTGTCGCTACGCCCATGGTACGCGCTCCAGCATTTAGTTGCCACCGGGAAGATGGTCTTCCAGTCGTTCTTCATGTCGACCACGGTCCAGCCTTTGGCGATGGCCTCGTCGAGCGCCTTGTCCAGTTTGCCGACCGACGAGTCGCGATCATAGGCGTATTCGCGCGCGGCATCGGTATGATGGACGAGACCCATGAAGCACGCAGCCTTACAATTGGCGGTCCATTCAAGCATTTCCTTGTCGCCGTCGGAATTGCCGAAGGCGAAAATCGGCTGGCGGCCAATGAAATGATTAATGCCCTCGGGCTTGCCGGGCCCGTCATCGACGAACAGCACCTTCGGCAATTTGGTGAGAACCGGGCTCGCGTCCCACATCTGATATTGGGTGACGCCCGACGAGCCGATCACCTGCTCCGGCGGAATGCCATAGGTCTTGTCGGCGAAGGCTGCGCATGAACTCGACCCCGCCGCCGGAGACGATGAAGGTCTTGAAGCCATTGGCGCGGAGATAGTCGAGCAGCTCGATCATCGGTTGATAGACCAGGTCGGTATAGAGCACCTTGAAGCGCGGATGCTTGGCCGTCTCCAGCCAGTCCGTCGACCGTCTTGTTGAAATCGACCGTGGTCATGCCGGAATGGGTCGCGGCCACGATCTCGACCATGCCCTTCTCGCCCATGGCGGCGACGGCCTTCATGTCGCCGGCGATGACCGATTTGAACGGGTCCTTGGTGCTCCAGTCAGGATGCTTGTTGGCTTGCGCCTTCACCTCGTCGATGGCGAAAGCGAACTGCGTATAGATCGGCTGCTCGATCCAGAGCGTGCCGTCATTGTCGAACGTCGCGAGCCGGTCTTTGGGCGCGACGTAGTCGGGGCCGCCTTCCTTGGTGACCTTGGTGACGAAGTCGATGATGGAATTCTTGGTCGGCCCATCGTTCCAGGAGGGCAGGGGATCGGCGGCCTTCGGCGAAGGCCGCCGTACAAGCCAAGAAGGCGATCAGTCCGACCAATAGATTTCGAAAGATGCATTTCAGCATCGAAGGCCTCCCAGAGTAACGGCGCGGACGAAAGATGTGCCCGCGCCGCTGTTCTCGCTAATCGCCTTGTCGCGCCTTGATGGCAGCTTCGATCTGCTGTTTCACCGCCTCCATATTGAAGGACGCGGCCGCCTGCATCGGCGGGAAGTCGATGAAGCTCTGCGCGAACTTGCCGACCTCCTGTTGCACGAACACGAACCGCCAGAACTCGTAGGTGTACCATTCGGCGAAGTTCATCGAGCCCGATGCGCCGGCGGGCATGCCCGTCCGTTCGAACGGGTCGAGCCTGAGATTGGTCAGGATCGGCCAATCCACTTTGACAGTGTTGCCAAGCCAACCGTCCGGCTGATCGGTGAACCGGTATTTGTAGTCGCCGATGCGCACCGCGCCGAGCGTGGTCTCGGTGAAGTAGAAGATCTCATTCCGCTTGGACGGCGACTTGCCGGTGATGAAGTCGAGCTGATTGTAGCCGTCGAGATGCACCTTGTAATTCGTGCTGCCAAGGTCCTTACCGGTGAGCAGCTCGGCAACAATGTTGGGATTGCCGGCGGCCGCGACGAAGGTGGGGAACCAGTCGAGTCCCGAGATGATGCTGTTGTCGATCACGCCTGCCGGCACCTTGCCAGGCCAGCGCAATATACACGGCACGCGGAAGCCGCCTTCCAGCGCCGTGCCTTTGCCCCCGGCAAACGGAGTCTGTCCGCCGTCCGGCCAGGTAAAGTTTTCCGCGCCGTTGTCGGTGGTGAACACGACGATGGTGTTGTCGTCGAGACCTTCATCCTTGAGGTGCTGCAAGACGGCGCCGACGCAATCGTCGAGCTGCGCCATGCCGGCTTCTTCGATCGACCAACCATTCTCGGAGTTGCGCATGCCCTGGTATTTCGGCGAGAGATGCGTGACGATATGCATGCGGGTCGGGTTGTACCAGACGAAGAATGGCTTGCCGGCCGCCTTCGCCTTGTCGATGAATTCGATGGTCTTGTCGCGAACCACTTCGTCCACCGTCTCCATGTTGTATTTGATGCCGTCGATGGGATGCGGCGGCAGCGGACCTTCATCAGCGATCTTCTGCTTGCCGATTTTGCCCCAGCGCGGATCGACCGTCGTGTCGTCGGTGTCGGTGGCAAGAGTGTGCAGCAGATTGCGCGGGCCGACTTTGTCCTTCAATGCTTGCGGATAATTGGCATGGAAGGGATCCTCCATCGCGTCGAGGTGGTAGAGATAGCCCCAGAACTCATCGAAGCCATGCACGGTCGGCAGATATTCGTTGCGATCGCCGAGATGGTTCTTGCCGAACTGACCGGTGGTGTAGCCCATCGACTTTAGCACCGTGGCGATGGTGGGCGCTTGTGCCGGCATGCCGACTGTTGCGCCTGCCTGGCCGACCGTGGTGAGACCAGTGCGCATCGGCAACTCGCCGGTGATGAAATTGGCGCGGCCGGCTGTGCAACTCGCTTCGGCGTAGTAGGATTGGAACAACGTGCCGTCCGCGGCCAGCTTGTCGAGGTTCGGCGTCTTGCCCGCCATCATGCCGCGATTATAGGCGCCGATATTGAACCAGCCGATGTCGTCGCCCATGATGAAGAGGATGTTGGGTTGGCCACCCGACGGCTTTGCTGCCGGCTGCGCCGGCTGGGTTTGCGCGTTGGCCTTGTCGCTACCCACCATCGAAAGCGCAAACAGCGAAACGCCGCTGAGCAGCATCGAGCGCCGATCGAGGCCGTGCTCTTCCTCTTGATTGGTGGTTTTTGGCTCTTTGTCGTGGTCCAAGGCTAAACCTCCCTGTTGCGGCTTTTGTAATTCTCGGATGCCGAGGCTAGGACGCTCGAAGCCCAAAAGGCAAGGCGTCCAGGGCGATTTAATACAGGGCCTCGATGAACCTATCTTGATTGTTGGCACTTCGAGGCTGTTGCCGGGTAGTATGAGGCCAGTGTCAGCTTAGGGGTGGGGAGCCGATCCGATGAGGTGCCAGGTTGTAGTTGCGGGCGTCGTCACGTGCCTGGCTCTTGTTCCGTTGTCTGCCATCGCCGGCCAATACGAAGTGGCCCCGAGTTTTTCCGCGAACCAAGTGCTTGCCAGCGGATGTGTTGCGCAGTCCGGACTATCGCATCGGCGACCGCGTTGGGCTGGAGAATTTCCAATATTTGTTCAACGTGGACTCGAAATGGGGTCCGTTCGTCATCACGGGCAGTGATCTGATGCGCGTGCGCGCGCGCGAGATGGCGGCCACCGCCAAACTCGAGACGATCAGCGGCGGCGACACCACGGTCAATTCCGCGGCGCGCACAGCGTTGAAGCCGGTCGAGACCGCCAAGGACTTCGTGGTTGCTCCTGGCAAGACCGTCGGCGACACCTTCAAAGGTGTGGGCCGCATGTTCGGTAGCGCGAACGCGTCCATGAACGCGACGGATCCCAATAAAGAGACGATCTTGGCATCTGTGACCGGCGGAGCTACGGCCCGTCGTAAACTTGCCTTTGAACTTGGGGTCGATCCGAATACGAGCTTTCCCCCGCTCAGCGCCGAGCTGAAGCGACTCGCCACAGCAAGTGCGGTCGGCGAGACCGGCGTCAATGTGGGCTTGAGCTTCGTCGCCGGACCGGCGGGCATTGCCATCAGCGCCGGCGGCACCAGCAACACGCTCACGGGAAATGCTCCGCGACAAAACCGCGGCGGAGTTGGAGAGGGATGGGCGCGCGATGCTCGCCGGAATGGGTGTTTCGCCCGGAACCGTGGAAGCGTTCTACGCCAACCCGATGCTGTCGCCGACCGACAAGGCAATCATCGTCGAGGCGATGCAAAGTCTCGGCGGTGCCGGCGGGCGGGAGGTCTTTATCGCCAGTGCCGCCAATGCGCACTCGATCGAGATGGGGTTCTTCTATCGGCGGCAGGCCGAGCTGATCGCTTCTTTCAATAGAAAAGTGGCGCCCGTTCGCGGCTTCGCGCAGTTTGGCGGAGCGCCGATGCTGGAGACCGGCAAGGGCACCGTCAGCATCCTTCCGGTCGATTATCTGATCTGGACGCCGCCGCTCGAAGGTCTTGTCGCCGGCGCGGGAGGGCAACGCGGTCAAATCTGGATCACCGGACGCGCGAGCCCGATGGCGACGGCGAAGCTCGCGGAGCGGGGCTGGACGCTGGTACCCAAGGCCAAGCTCTAATCATAAGCCCGCGCAGCTTCCGCAAATAGGAGTATCGATGCTCTATCGGATTTACGATTTGCCGGCGCTCGTGGTGCTCTTGCTCTTCGGGACGCTGTTCGTCGGAACGTGCTGGCTCGGCATCATCTTCCTTTGCCCTAGGCTTAAGCCGCTGCTGCACAAGGGATTCCGGACTGAACGAAATTCTCGGCGACTTCCTGCAATATTTCGGCGTGATCTACGGGCTGCTGCTCGGACTGCTCGCGGTGTCGACCTATCAAAACCACGAGGACGCAGAGAGGGCCGTTATCAACGAGGCGTCGGCGCTTGCCGCGCTCTACAGAGATGTCAGCGTCTATCCAGAGCCCTACGCCACCGAGTTCAAGGGGATGCTCAAGGACTATACGCGGAATGTGATCGACGATGCGTGGCCGCTACAGCGCAAAGGCATCGTGCCGAGTGGCAACGTGTCCTATGTCACGGCATTTCATGCGCGGCTGATCGGTTTTGAGCCGGAGACCAAGGGCCAAGAAGCGATGCATGACGCCTCGCTCCGACAGTTCAACACTTTCTTCGAGTATCGGCGGACGCGACTCTACAGCGTCAATGCGGGAATCCCGCCGATCATGTGGATGACGGTTGCGGCGGGCGCCATCATCAACATCTTGCTGCTTTGGTTGTTCGATCTCCGCCGCGGCACGCATTTGCTGCTGGGCGGTCTCATATCCTTTTTTACCGCGACCATGATTTGCGTGATTGCCCTGCTGGATAATCCCTATCGGGGCGAAGTCGGCATTCCGCCCGAGGCTTTTGAGCTGATTTACAATCAGCTGATGGTAAAGTGAGCTGGGTTCCCCGGCCAAAATTGGCCGCTATGGCCTTGTTTCGGTCGAAATAGGCTGGGTAACCTAGGGGTGCCTCTCAAGTATCGCGTTCGGAGGTCCGCCGTTTACCAGGCGCGGGGGCACAAATGCGACAAGACGTCGAGGCGCTCGAGGGATCGAGGGACCAACTGGCTTGTTTGGTCCTGCGCCTTATCGCAGAACATTCGCCATGCGCCGAAACCTTCCTGCTTGCCAGCGTGGCGGGCGGGGACTCCGACGGTGAGGCCAACGCGTCCGACGTCGCACGCTCAAGGCCTGATCTGCGATGCGCTGAGAAAACTAAAATCACTCGGCTTCATTGAGTTCACCCAGGAGCAAATCGCGGTCACGGATGACGGTAGGCGATTCCTGGAGGGATCGCTCGCCGGAAGCGCGAGCACGCAACAACGGTCTTCGTCGAAGCCGGAGTTGCCAGCTTGGCTCGCTCGATATGTGCCGCGAGTCCAAAGTATCTTCGGGAAAGGCTTGGCGGGAGCACGCAAGGTCGCGGGGTCGGCTTTGCAATTTGGCGGCCGAGCCATCGACAGCGCTTCGCGAACCTGGCGGCACCAGGTTGCTCCTAAAATTGGGCCCGCAAGAACTGCGCTTGGTGTTGGTCTGTGGCGCTTCGTCGGAGGCGGCCGCGTGCTTGCGAAAAGAGGGATTCTCGTCCTCGAACGGTGGCGACGTCAGCTCGCACCTCTATTGTCGAAATCGGCGCAAGCCATCAGATCAACACAAGCCAAGCTGTCAAAATCAGCCCGGGCGGGGCTGCCAAAATCGGCACAAGACAGGCTGTCGAGAACAGCACAAGCGCTGAAATCAGCACAAACGAGGCTGTCAAAATCAGCAGACGCTGCGCTGCCAAAATCAGCACAGGCTACCAGCCTCCCCACCCCGAAGCCCGTACGACATCGATATGGGATGTCACCGGAGGTGTCACTGGGCGGCGGTCTCCTTCTTGTTATTGTTGTAGCCGGCGCCGTCGGGTGGTTCTCGAGCCAACGAGGAGAGCAGGGTGCTCCTGCGACGCAGATCGCCGCCACAGAAGCTGCCGTCGCGCCTTCAGCTCAGAAACGTCCAGACCCTGTCGCAACCGGCTCGATCACGCCGAGCGCTATCGAGCAACCCCCTGTCACCGGCGAGGATGCTTCTCCGGCTGAGGTCACTCCGCCAATTGCGGAGGAGGAACCGAGACCGGCGGATCCGGTGGTGGCCGCCATTCAATCGAAACTCAAAGACGCGTCGTTCCGCCCCCGCGCACATTCCGATGATCTGGCCGCGCTTGAAGATTTCTACGCCAAACCCGACGGCTCGCCGATCTGGATCACGGATACTGGCTTCTCTGCGAAGGCAAAGGCCGTTATCGGCGAAATCGAGAAGGCTGCTGATTGGGGTCTGCCGCAGGACGCTTTCGATCTTCCCTCAGCTTCAGAGGTGCCGCCGACAGAAGACGCCAAGGCGATCGACGAGGTCAAACTGGACCTTGCCATTCTCAAATATGCGCGCTTTGCCCGCGGAGGGCGCGTCAGTCCGGGACGCATCAGCGCGATTCTCGACCAGAAGCCTCATCTGCGCGATCCCAAACTTGTGCTGGCCGAGATCCAGGCTTCGGCTGAGCCCGATGCCTATTTGAGATCGCTGCAGCCAAAGCAGGAGCAGTTCGAAAAGTTGCGCCAAGCGCTGATCAAAACGCGCGACGCTAGCAAGGCGAAGGGCAAGAAGCCCGAGAGCGACGCAAACGTTCAACGTCTTGTCGTCAATATGGAACGCTGGCGCTGGATGCCGCCGGAACTCGGCTCCTATTATGTCTGGAACAACGTTCCGGCTTTCACCGTCCGCGTCATCAAAGGCGGCAAGTCCATCTACGTGGAGAAGGCCGTCGTTGGGCAGTTGAAATATGCGACGCCGATTTTCTCGGCCGACATGCGCTCGATCGCGTTCAATCCGGAATGGGTGGTGCCGGACACGATCAAGCGTGAGGACCTTGCGCCGCGCTTGCGTCAGGGCGGATTGTTCGGTCCCGACACCTCGGTGCTGCGCGAGCACCGGCTATCGGTCAGCTATCAGGGGCGCCCCGTCGATCCCGACTCCATCGACTGGGGACGGGCGAACATCCACCAATTCGCCTTCACCCAGCCGCCCGGACCCGACAACGTGCTGGGCAAGTTGAAATTCAATTTTCCGAACAAGCACGCGATCTACATGCACGATACGGTGCAGCCGGAATTCTTCGACGAAACGGTGCGAAGCCTGAGCCATGGCTGTATTCGCGTCAAACAGCCCGATCGCCTCGCGCTGCTCTTACTTGCCGAGGATAAGGGCTGGTCAGCCGACCAGATAAAGTCCCTGCTGGCCAAGGGCAATAACAGCATCGTCACCTTGAACCGACCGGTTCCGGTGCATCTCACCTACTTCACGGCGGTGGTGGACGAGCAAGGCAAGATGCAGACCTTCGGCGATCTCTATGGGCTGGACAGCCGGATGAGCGCGGCCCTGTTCGAGAAGGGCGTCAAGTTTGGCGCGCCTGCGCCCACGGTTGAGGCCAAGGCAAATGCGACGCCGCAGCGGCGCAGCGACCCGATGCGCGCGATTCTGGTGGAGGGCTCGCCCAAACGATTTCGGGCCTATTCGGCAATTAGGCGGCTGGAGATGAGGTTTTGAGCCAAAAACCCTGGACCAATGTTGCGAGAATTGACAGTGGCGCGATGCGGCGAACTCGCGCTAATTTCGAAGGGTAAACGAGGGGTAGGGGGATGCGCAGACAGCTATCAGTCGCGATCCTGCTTGTGACGGCTCAGATGCTGGCCGTCAGCCTTTCCCCGCGCGCTCAAGCACAAGATGCGGCTGAACCGAACGCCGCAACGCCGGCGCAAGATGCCGCTCTGGACTCGTCCGACGCTGTTGCACCGTTGCCGGACGGCACACCGGATGCAGCTGCGGACGACGTTGCGCCTCTCAGCGCCGAACAACCGGCTCCTGCTGCTATCGAAGCACCGGCCGCCGGCGAGCCGGCTAGCGTTCCTGCAGCCCTGCCGGCTCCCTGCCGCCGATGTGGTGCCGGCGGATCCCGTGGTCGCTGTCATTCGCGCGAAACTTTCCGATTCCGCTGTCATCAAGAACGCCAATGCCAATGACGTCGCAGCCCTTGTCTCCTTTTATGGCGCGCGCACCGGAGCGCCATTGTGGGTCACGGACATGGGCTTCACGGCGAGAGCGCAATCAGCGTTGTTCGAGATCGAGAAGGCGGAGGAGTGGGGACTTACGGTAGCGGCATTTACGTTGCCGCCCGCAGGAGCGCTGCCGCGAAGCGCAGATGAGCAAGCCAAGGCCGAGATCGATCTCGATCTCGCTATGCTGAAATATGCGCGGCATGCGCGCGGCGGGCGCTTCGATCCGCTCGAGGTGAGCAAGCTCTACGATCTGGCGCCGCCGATCCGCGATCCTGGAACAGTTCTCGCCGAGATTTCGACATCAAGCACGCCGGACGCCTATCTTCGCTCGCTGCACCCCAAGCATGAGCAGTTCCAGCTTTTGCACCAGGCTCTGTTGAAAGCCCGCGGTAAGAGCGAGGAGGAGGGCGCCAAGCCCACTGCCAGCGAGAAGGACATCAAGCGTATCCTCGTCAACATGGAGCGATGGCGCTGGATGCCGGAGGATCTCGGCCAGGTTTATGTCTGGAATAATTCGCCGGAGTTCATGCTCTACGTGGTGAAGGACGGCAAACGCGTCTATGCCGATAAGACTCTCGTCGGCACCTCCGCCTATGCCACGCCGGTGTTCACCGCCGATCTGAAGACCATCGTCTTCAATCCTGATTGGGTCGCGCCTCCCACGGTCGTGAGAGAGAATCTGCTGCCGGCGCTGGCCTCAGGAAAATACTCGATCCTGAAGGTGCATGGGCTCTCGGTCAGCTTGAATGGAAGGGCAGTCGATCCGTCCAGGGTCAGTTGGAGCCGCTCCAACATTCTCGGCTACACATTCAGCCAACGCGGCGGCCCGACCAACGTCCTCGGCAAAGCAAAATTTCTCTATCCCAACCGGCACACGGTCTACATGCACGACACGCTTCCGGTGCGGAAGAAATATTTCCAGAAGGCGCAGCGCATGATCGGGCATGAATGCGTGCGGATGGAGAAGCCGGACAAATTCGCGAGCGTGCTGCTCGCCGCGGACAAGGGTTGGGGCGCGGACAAGGTCAAGTCCCTGTGGGACGGCGGCATCAACAGTTCGGTTTCCATCGAGCGCAAGATCCCCGTGCATATGGTCTATTTCACCGCCGTGGTCGACGACGACGGCAAGGTTGCGGCCTTTGGCGATGTCTATGGGCTCGACCGGAAACTTGCTGCCGTTATGTTCGGCAATTCCAGTGGATTCACTGAGCCTCCGCCCGACACGACGGTGCCCGATGCCGAGGAGACAACTGCTTCTGCTCCCTCTGGGCCGGCGAAGCGGGCCACTGTCAGCAACAACGACATTGCGGGCTCGCTCGGCGGCTTTGCGGGGGATTAGCACTTGGGGAGGAGGCGCGATTTCGCGCCTTGCGTTGTCACTGAAAGCTTGGCGCCTTGCTTCGTTCGAAGATCAGTGCCGTTGTGCTCGGAGTGGGCCTCCTCCTCCCTTGCTTGTCTCCAATTTTCGCTGCCGATTGTCAGGTGATCGCCGCGACCCATGGCGGTCATTGGAAGGGGGAAGCTCTCACCACGTCGCGGGCGTTGGCGACGCGATATGCGGATGAGCTCAAGCGAAAGATGGGTTGGCGCTCCGTCACCGTGACCGCCACCCAGGTGAAGCCCGATCCGTTCTGGAAGATCGTCAGGCCGACCGGGGTTCCGGACGGCGTCGTCGTCGGATCGTTCGTCACCTCCCGCACCTACACCACCTGCTTCACCGGGGTCGTCGTGCCGTATGTCTGTACGTCTGGATCCAAGATTTGCGGAAAATAGTGCATCGGCTTGCGGCGTCGCTCTAAGTCTTTGTCTTTGACGCATGATCCTATCCGAAAAGTCTGCAACTTTTCGGGATCATGCTCTAGGCTAGCGCCAGTCGGTCCGCCATTCGGGGGAGGGGGACTGTGAAGTGGCGAGGGATCATGGTCGGTGTCGCGCTGGCTCTCTGCGGGTGCGCGTCAGCGCGCATCGCCGAGCGGAACGCGCCGGACCTGTCGTTTCAGGGTCCGCTCCGCTCCGTGAGCCTGTCTTCGGCGCAGATCAAACTTGTCCAGCAGGGAATCGCGAGCAGCCTGAAAGACCAGTCCGCCAAATTCGGCGGTAGCTACCGAGCAGGCCTAAGCGCCAACAGCGAGACCGTGGTCTGCGGCTACGTCAATGGCAAGAAGTTCGTGGGGATGTTCGCCAAACCGGCGGAAGGTCCGACCGAGTTTCTCCCCATCGGCGTGAGCATCAACCAGGAGGAAGAAGACGCGGTAAAGAGCTACTGCCGGACCGACGGCATCTACATGCAGCGGTAGATTGGGGCGTGTAACGTCAGCGTCGGGTAAACAGCGTCTTGCACCAATTGGCGGCCCTGCCCAGCGCGCGGAGCGGCCTGGTAAGCCACCACGAATGGCTGGACTGCATTGCCTTGAGAGCCGATTTCAACCGCGCTAGCTCCGCGCGCGCTTGACTGTTCTGTGACTTGCTCTGGGCCAGAGCCGATTCGAAAGCATCATGCCGCAGTCGCAGTTGATGAATCACGCGCGAACATTGATCGAGTGAGTCTCGCACCCGACTGAGTTCCGTGTCTCTGTCAGTCTCGGCTGTCGGATCGCGCCGCAAAGTGTCGACATAGGTCGCAAGCAGCAAATTGCCGACATTGGTCAATGACACATTCTTGCGGACTTCATTGGTGATTGCCTCCGCCTCTTCATCGCTGAGCAAGCTCAGTTGTTGTGCGAGCCACTCTGGGGCGATGGGATCGTCCGCAGACCGGCATGGCATGAGGCTCGAGAATAGAGCAAAATTTCCCAGCACAGACGTCCAGAAGTTCGCCACAGTTACTGCAGGTCCGATCATGCCATCCTGCCATAAGATCACTCGCCCCCTGCATGCCGATGCTTCGATCGCGGATCGGCCGCTGGCAAAAACCAGATCGTATTGCTTCAGCTCCTCCTCCGGCTCCTGGATAATTCCGTCCTGACCGCCGCGCCAGTCGAGCTCATAGCCGAACTGCTGCAAGAGCGATTGCAGGTCCGTGACTTGATCTCGCTCGGCAATTCTGGCGAACAGAAGGGCGCGTTTATGCTTCGACGGTGCTCCGTCGGCGAGGAAGCGGCGCTCGTCGAAAAAATTCGGGATGATGTTTACACTTTGCCAGCTGCGTCCGCTCAGCAGACAGGCATGGGCCTTGGTGGCGATGGAAACGGAAAGATACTGGTCGATGCCGCTCAGCTGCGGCACTTCCATCGGTGGCAGAACGCCGTGCAGCATGTTGATGAATTTGGCATCGCTGCCTTGCAACGACTCGACGAGAGGACGCATTCGACGGGCGTGATGAAGATGCACGACCTGCGGAGCAAACTCCCTAACTTCGTCGATCGATGAGGTGACCCTCACGCCGGAAGACGCAATCTGATCGGCCACCGTTCCCAGACTATTCGCATAGACGAGGATCGGAACGCCATTGCGATTTAGAAAATTTGCAATGTCTCTGATCCAATGCTCCGTGCCGGCGGCCAAGTTGAGCGATCTGTTGGCCAAGACAATTCTGGGATGCTCGCGAGCTCGAGCAGAGCCGGCATCGGCGCCTTCGACGAGATTTTGCCGCAGCCGATCAAGCTCCTCGCTCGCATGTTGGCGGCAAAGCTCGGAGAGCATCGCGGACTCAGCCAGACCGCGAAACGCCGAGAGTCGCTGGTTCCGGAATTTCTCTTCCAGCGCGATCCAATATTCCGGCAATGCGTTTCCCCCGGTAACGGCTGCTGCCAATCGAATGACACGAAGGGGTTCAGCTCCGAGAGGCCTCAACCGGCCCGACGTTAAGGTATCCGAACGCCCGCATTAAAGACTGCCCACGGCCTTCGTTAAACTCCCGCACCGCCGCTTCAGGCAACTCATTTCGCCAGCGCCCACGGCTATCGAAAATCGGTTGATTGATTTGCCAGTTCCTCAAAGCTGTATGCTCAACTCCACCTGAGCCACTTCCGCGGCGGATCGTCTGCTGACCAAACCAAAGCCTAGGTTGCTGATGATAGTTCAACAGAGCTGGCGTGAACGGCAGACCAATGAACGCGCATATCTCGGTCAATATCCGAGCCGGATCCTCGATCAGGTCTTCGTGCCGGTAGATAAACACGTCGGCGCTGCCGCGAGCTGCAGCGATCACGCCGGTATTCTTGATCCACATGTTGATGGCGCGCGTCAGATTGCCGTGCTTGTGGGTTGCCGATGCGGCGACGTCCCTGCCGTCGCGCACGGGAATTACGAAGCAACAGCCCTTGGCAATTCTCCGAATCTTATCGAGCTGGTGGAGATGCAACGGTGTTTTTTCAACCAACAGCTTGTTGCGCACAATGGCCTTTGCCAGCAGATGGTAAAATCTCCAGCGCGCTATTTTGGGATCGGCCAGAAAGATGCCGGTTTCAGTGAGCGGGATATAAATTTTGGGATGTGCGGCAAGAATATTTGCCACAAGCGAGGTGCCGGAATGCGGGCATCCGCAGATAAACACGCACCGAGGAACTCTCAAGGCACCTTCCTCATCGCGCCGCGCTCGTCGATCTTTGATGCTAAACGATAATTTTGGGCCGGTCCAAGTCGTTAGGGGTGAGCCGGCGAAATAAAATCGCGGCCCTTGTGTCAGCTTTTGACCCAAAGCAGACATCGGCGTTTATGAGATTCCTATAACGCCGCGTCCCCATCCATCTCGAAATCATACTCGATCCCAGACTAGGTCTTCGTCTGAACCACCCGGCACCGATCTGCGCCGAATTCAGAGGAGGTCTCCATGCTGGATCTCATCCTACTTGCCCTGGGTCTTGGCTTCTTCGCGGCAGCGATTGCTTACGCTTATGCCTGCGACCGGCTCTAAAGGAGGCCACCCATGATGTTCGATTATTGGCTCGCCGGCCTCGTGGTTGCGGGGCTGCTCGTCTACCTCACCTACGCGCTCATCAGGCCCGAAGAGTTCTAAGAGGCAAATCATGACACTCATTGGCTGGATTCAAATCGCGATCTACTGCGCGATCGTCGTGGCGCTGGTGAAGCCGCTCGGCTGGTACATGACGGCCGTGTTCAACGGCGAACGGACGTTTCTGTCGCCGGTGCTCCGGCCGGTCGAGGCCGGTCTCTATCGCCTCGGCGGCGTCGACGAGAAGCGTGAGCAGGACTGGCTCAATTACACCATCGCCATGCTGCTGTTCCATGTCGGCGGCTTTCTGATCCTCTATTTCTTGCTGCGCCTGCAGGGCTCCCTGCCGTTCAATCCACAAGGCATGACGGCGGTGCCCGAATATCTCAGCTTCAATACCGCGGTCAGCTTCATCACCAACACCAACTGGCAGAACTATGGCGGCGAGAGCACGCTGTCCTACCTGGTGCAGATGCTGGGCCTGACCCATCAGAACTTCCTCTCGGCGGCGACCGGCATCGTGCTCGCTGTCGTGTTGATCCGTGGCTTTGCGCGTGCGACGACCAAGACCGTGGGCAATTTCTGGGTCGATATCACCCGCTGCACCCTCTACATCCTGATCCCGATCTGCATTCCCTTTGCTCTGTTCCTCGTCTGGCAGGGCATGCCGCAGACGCTTGGCGCTTACGTCGACGCGACCACGCTGGAAGGCGCCAAGCAGACCATCGCTGTCGGCCCGGTCGCCTCCCAGGTCGCCATCAAGATGCTCGGCACCAATGGCGGCGGCTTCTTCAATGCCAATGCGGCACATCCGTTCGAGAACCCGACGGCGCTGTCGAATTTGCTGCAGATCGTCTCGATCTTCGCGCTCGGCGCCGCGCTCACCAATATGTTCGGCCGCATGGTCGGCGATCAGCGTCAGGGCTGGGCCATCCTCGCCGCCATGGGCGTGCTGTTTATCGCCGGCGTTCTCGTTACCTATTGGGCGGAAGCCGCCGGTAACCCGCAATTCGCCAGCCTCGGCCTCGACCCTGCCAATATGGAAGGCAAGGAGGTGCGCTTCGGCGTGGCCCTATCGGCCCTGTTCGCGGTGATCACCACGGCCGCCTCCTGCGGCGCCGTCAACGCCATGCATGATTCTTTCACCCCGCTCGGCGGCATGATTCCGCTCATCAACATGGAGCTCGGCGAGGTCATCGTCGGCGGCGTGGGTGCCGGTCTCTACGGCATGCTGATCTTCGTCGTCATCACCATCTTCGTCGCCGGTCTGATGGTGGGCCGCACCCCGGAATATGTCGGCAAGAAGATCGAGGCGAAGGAGGTCAAGATGGCGATGCTCGCGATTCTTGGTCTTGCCGCTGATGTTCCTCGGCTGGACCGCGGTCGCGACGGTGCTGCCATCGGCGGTGGCATCGATCGCCAACCCGGGACCGCACGGCTTCTCCGAGATCCTTTATCTCTTCATGTCGAGCACCGCCAATAACGGCTCGGCGTTTGGCGGCATCACCGGCAACACGCCGTTCTACAACACGACCGGCGCCGTCGCGATGTTCGTCGGCCGCTTCTTCATGATCATCCCGGCCATGGCGATTGCCGGCTCGCTCGCCGCGAAGAAGACGCTGCCGGCTTCCGCGGGGACCTTCCCGACCCATGGCGGCCTGTTTGTCGGCCTCCTGGTCGGGGTGATCCTGATCATCGGCGGCCTCACCTTCTTCCCCGCGCTCGCGCTCGGTCCGATCGTCGAGCAGCTCGCGATGAGCGCTGGCACGTTGTTCTAACCGGTTTCACCTGGAGTGAATTCGATGGAAACCTCTCTGATACGTAAGCGGATGCCGGTCTCCTCCTTGACCGATCCGAACATCCTTTGGCCAGCGATCGGCTCGGCCTTCGGCAAACTCGACCCGCGGGCGCAGATCAAGAATCCGGTGATGTTCGTGGTCGAGGTGGTGGCGGCCCTCACCACCGTCATCTTCATTCGCGACTGGATGCAGGGAAGCGATCAGCTTGGCTTCTCGTTCCAGATCATCTTCTGGCTGTGGCTCACGGTGCTGTTCGCCAATTTCGCCGAAGCGGTCGCCGAAGGCCGCGGCAAGGCGCAAGCCGCGAGCCTGCGCCAGACCCGCGAAGAGACCAAAGCCAAGCTCATCGTCGATGAGAAGACGGGGCGTCACGGTTCCCGACTGCCGGCAGGCGAGCTCGCGCCAGGTCAGGTCGTGCTGGTCGAGGCCGGCGATCTGATCCCTTCGGATGGCGAGGTCATCGAGGGCATCGCCTCGGTCAACGAGGCTGCGGTCACCGGCGAGTCGGCTCCCGTCATCCGCGAGTCTGGCGGCGACCGGTCGGCTGTGACCGGCGGCACGTTGGTGGTTTCCGACTGGATCAAGGTGCGCATCACCGCCGCGCAAGGTTCGACCTTCCTCGACCGCATGATCGCGCTGGTCGAAGGGGCAACGCGCCAGAAGACGCCGAATGAGATCGCACTCAATATCCTGCTTGCCGGCATGACGATCATCTTCGTCTTCGCCGTGGCGACGATCCCGAGCTTCGCGGCCTATGCCGGCGGCACCATCTCCGTGGTCGTTCTCGTCGCGCTGTTCGTGACGCTGATTCCCACCACCATCGGCGCGCTGCTGTCGGCGATCGGCATTGCCGGCATGGACCGGCTGGTCCGCTTCAACGTGCTCGCCATGTCGGGTCGGGCGGTCGAGGCGGCCGGCGACGTCGACACCCTTCTCCTCGACAAGACCGGCACCATCACGCTCGGCAACCGTCAAGCAACCGCATTCAAGCCAGTGCAGGGCGTCAGCGAGCGGGAGCTTGCCGATGCCGCCCAGATCGCTTCGCTTGCCGACGAGACGCCGGAAGGCCGCTCCATCGTGGTGCTCGCCAAGGAGAAATACGGCATTCGGGGCCGCGATATCGGCGAGCTCAACGCCAAGTTCATTCCCTTCACGGCCGAGAGCCGGATGAGCGGCGTGGAAATTGGCGATTCGTGGATTCGCAAAGGCGCCGTCGATGCCATCCTCAAATATCTCGATGCCAACGGCTCGACGGGCGCGCGCAAGAAATCGGCGATGGGGCTCACCGAGGCGGGGCGACAGATCAACGCGATTGCCGATGAGATTGCCAAAGCCGGTGGAACGCCGCTCGCCGTGGCCAAGGACGGCAAACTGCTCGGCATCATCCAGCTCAAGGACATCGTCAAAGGCGGTATCCGGGAGCGCTTTGCCGAGCTCCGGCGCATGGGCATCCGGACCATCATGATCACCGGCGACAATCCGATGACTGCGGCGGCGATCGCCGCGGAAGCGGGCGTCGACGATTTTCTCGCGCAAGCCACACCGGAGGACAAGCTCAAGCTGATCCGCGCCGAGCAAGCCAAAGGCAAGCTCGTCGCCATGTGCGGCGACGGCACCAATGACGCGCCGGCTCTGGCTCAGGCCGATGTCGGCGTCGCCATGAATACCGGCACGATGGCGGCGCGCGAGGCGGGCAACATGGTCGATCTCGATTCCAATCCGACCAAGCTGATCGAGGTCGTGGAGATCGGCAAGCAGCTGCTGATGACGCGCGGCGCGCTGACCACCTTCTCGATCGCCAATGACGTGGCGAAATATTTTGCCATCATCCCGGCGATGTTCCTGGTGTTCTACCCGCAACTCCAGGCGCTGAACGTGATGCAGCTCGCGACGCCGCAAAGCGCGATTCTGTCGGCCATCATCTTCAATGCGCTGATCATCGTTGCGCTGATCCCGCTGGCGCTGAAGGGCGTCGCCTATCGTCCGATCGGCGCCGGTCCGCTGCTCCGCCGCAATCTGCTGATTTACGGGCTCGGCGGCGTCGTCATTCCCTTCATCGGCATCAAGGCCATCGACCTTTTGGTCACGGCCCTGCACCTCGCTTAACGAGGAGGAAGATCATGTTGAAAGAAATCCGTCCCGCAATCGTCTTCATCGTCGCGCTCACGCTGATCACCGGACTTGTCTATCCGCTGGTCATGACCGGCATCGCGGGCGTCCTGTTTCCCTACCAGGCGCAGGGCAGCCTGATCGAGAAGGACGGGAAGGTCGTCGGCTCGGTCTTGATCGGACAGGTTTTCACCTCCGATGGCTACTTCCACGGCCGTCCCTCGGCCACGCTTGGGCCAGACCCGGCCGACCCGACGAAGACGGCCTCGGTCCCGTACAACGCCGTGAATTCCATGGGCTCCAATCTCGGGCCGACCAACAAGGTGCTGATCGAGCGCGTGACCGGCGAGGTGGAGAAGCTGAAGCAGGAGAATCCATCCGCCCAGGTTCCGATCGACCTGGTGACCGACATCCGGCAGCGGGCTCGATCCGGACATCACGCCTGAAGCCGCCTATTTCCAGGTCCCGCGCATTGCGAAGGCGCGCAACTTGCCGGAAAATGACGTCCGGGCTCTCGTCGGCGAGCACATCGAGGGCCGAACCCTCGGTCTCCTCGGTGAGCCGCGCGTTAACGTGCTTGAGCTAAACCTTGCTCTGGATAAGGCCGATCATAGCAATCGCCGGCGGGCTGAGACCCCGCGTAAGGACCAAGGCCTTCATGGCAGATCAGCGGCGCAACCAAGATCAGCGCCCCTCGCCCGATGCCCTGCTTGAGGCGGCAAGGCGTGAAGAGGGACGGCTGGGGAAGCTCAAGATCTTCATGGGTGCCGCGCCTGGCGTCGGCAAAACCTATGAAATGCTGCAGCAGGCCCGAGCCAGAAAGAAGGACGGCTACGATCTTGTCGTCGGCGTGGTGGAGACCCACGGACGCAAAGAGACGGAAGCGCTGTTGGACGGCCTCGAAGTCGTTCCCCGGCGGCGCATCGAGTACAAGGGCCAACAGCTCGAGGAAATGGACCTCGACGCCATCATCGCCCGCCACCCGCAATTTGTCCTCGTCGACGAGCTCGCACACACCAATGTCGTCGGCAGCCGCCACCCGAAGCGCTATCTCGACGTGGACGAGCTGCTCAATCGCGGCATCAACGTTTACACCACGGTCAACATCCAGCACTTCGAAAGCCTGAACGATGTCGTGGCGCAGATCACCGGCGTCCGCGTTCGCGAAACCGTCCCCAACTCGATCCTCGATCGCGCCGACGCCATCGAGCTGGTCGACATCACTCCCGACGACCTGATCCAGCGTCTCAAGGATGGCAAAGTCTACGTCCCCCACCAGGCCGAGCGGGCGCTTGAGCATTTCTTCTCGCCAGCCAACCTGACCGCGCTTCGCGAGCTTGCTCTGCGCCGCACCGCCGAACGCGTTGACGAGCAGCTCCTCATGGAGCTGCAGGCGCGGGCGATGCCAGGTCCATGGCCAGCGGGCGATCGGCTGCTTGTCTGCGTGAGCGAGGATCCGCGGGCGGCGGGATTGGTGCGCTACACCAAGCGCCTCGCCGACCGCCTGCATGCGCCTTGGACGGCGCTCTATGTCGAGACGAAACGCAGTCTGAACTTGACCGAGGAGGAACGGGACCGGGTCGCCGATACGCTGAGGCTCGCTCAGGCGCTTGGCGGAGAGCAAGTCACAATTCCAGGTGGCGATCGCCGCATCGCCGACGATGTGTTTGCCTATGCGAAGGCGAACAACATCACGCAATTGATCGTCGGTAAATCCACGCGCTCGCAATGGTTCGAGCTGCTTAATGGTTCGGTGGTGCGCGATCTCTTGCGGGCATGCGGCAATATCAGCGTTCATGTCATCGCCGGGGAAGAGATTACGGGCGATCCAATCCCGAGAAAGACCGTGCGCACCGCCGAGCGACGAGAGCCGTTCGATCCCAAGCCTTATATTTTCGCGCTGCTGGCGATCGGCGCTGCCGTCGGCGTGAGTGAGGTGCTCTGGCCGTGGATCGGCGTTCAGAACACCGACCTCGTATTCCTCACCGCTATCGTCGTCATCGCCGTTCGCTTTGGCCTGTGGCCTTCGCTCCTCGCCAGCGTCGTGTCAGCGCTTTGCTATAATTTCTTTTTCACCGAGCCGTACTACACGTTCTCGATTGCCGACCCGAGAAACGTCATTGCCGTTGTCTTCTTCACCATCGTGGCGATCGTCGTTTCCAATGTCGCAGCGCGTGCCCGCACTCTTGCCGTGACCGCCATGGCACGGGCCCGCACCACAGAATCCCTCTATGCCTTCAGTCGCAAGCTCGCCGGCGTCGGCACCCTCGACGATGTGCTTTGGGCGACGGCTTACCAGACGGCTCTGATGCTGAAGGTTCGCGTCGTGCTGCTGCTGCCGGAGAACGGCTCGATCGCAGTCAAGGCAGGCTACCCGCCGGAGGACAATCTCGATGAGGCGGATCTGGCGGCAGCCAAATGGGCGTGGGATCACAATCGTGCGGCGGGACGCGGCGCGGACACTTTGCCCGGCGCCAAGCGGCTGTTCCTGCCCATGCGCACAAGCCGGGGCGCCATCGGCGTCGTGGGCATCGATAGCGACAAGCCTGGTCCGCTTCTGACCCCGGATCAACGCCGGTTGCTCGACGCGCTGATGGATCAGGCAGCTGTCGCCATTGAGCGGGTCCATTTGGGCGAGGATCTCGATGAAGCCGAGCGCCGGGTGGAAGCTGACCGGCTGCGCTCGGCCCTACTGACGTCCATTTCCCACGATCTGAAAACACCGCTCGCCGCGATCATCGGAGCGGCAGGGACCTTGAAAGGTTATGCCCAAGAACTGGATGACCGGGGCAAGATCGAGCTGATTTCGACGATTACCGAGGAATCCGAGCGGCTGAATCGCTTTATTGCCAACCTGCTTGATATGACAAAACTCGAGACGGGCTCGATCAAGCCCAACACTGCGCGGCATGACGTTGGCGAGATCGTCGGCAGCGCTCTGGAACGAGCAAGCAAGATTCTGGGTCAGCACCGCGTCGAGATCGATATCGCTCCGAACCTGCCGATGCTGGAGCTGGACCCTGTGCTTTTCGAGCAGGCGCTGTTCAATCTGCTCGACAACGCTGCGAAATATGCGCCCCCGCCCAGCACCGTCACGATTCAGGGCTGGCAAGAGGATGACAAGGTGAAGCTCGAGGTCGCGGATGAAGGCAGCGGCATTCCGCCGGAGGAGCTCGAGCATATCTTCGACAAATTTCACCGCGCGCAAAAGGGCGATCAGGTTCGCGCCGGCACTGGTCTCGGTCTTGCCATCTCGCGCGGATTCGTCGAAGCCATGGGTGGCTCAATCATGGCTTCCAACAGATCGGATCGATCGGGAGCGGTTTTCACCATCACGTTGCCGGTGCCAGAGCGGACTGAACGGCTGGATACGGCAGCATGAACGCCGCTCCGCTGAAAGTGCTCGTGATCGATGATGAGCCCCCGATCCGCAAACTTTTGCGCACCGGATTAGGGGTTGAAGGCTATCAGACGATCGATGCGCCAAATGCGAAGGCCGCGCTGGAGTTGATGGCTGACGAGCCGGATATCGTTATTCTCGATTTGGGTCTACCCGACATGCAGGGGCTCGAACTGTTGCGCAAGATTCGCGAACAGCGCGAGGACTTGCCGATCGTCGTGCTCTCCAGTCGCGGGGATGAAGTCGTTAAGGTCCAGGCCCTCGATCTGGGCGCCGACGATTACGTCACCAAGCCGTTCGGCATGGAAGAGTTGCTGGCGCGGATGCGTGCGGCACTACGGCATCAACTGCACGTGCAAGGGGAACGGCCGATCTTCCGGGCAGGCGACCTGTCGGTCGACCTCGTGCGCCGCATCGTCAAAATTCGCGATGAGGAGGTGAAGCTCTCGCCTAAGGAGTATGAGCTGTTGCGCGTCATGGTCCAGCATGCGGGCAAAGTCCTCACCCACAAATTTCTACTGAACGAGCTTTGGTCGATCCCAATAGACCCACAATATCTCCGCGTCTATGTGCGCCAACTGCGTCACAAGATCGAGCCAGACCCATCTCGGCCGCAATACATTTTGACGGAGACGGGTGTGGGCTACAGGCTAAAGGCGGCCGATCAAGATCTCTGAACCCTTCTCATGGCACAATATTCTATGAAGATAAGCGACTTCCTATCACCCGCCGACGTGCTGCTCGATGTGCGGGCAAAAGATAAGGTCAGCCTGTTGCGTCAGCTCTGTATTCAAGGCGCAACGAGAGTTGGCCTGAACGTCGACGAGGTCACGGCGCAGATCGCGAAGCGCGAAGAGTTGGGCTCAACAGGATTGGGGAACGGCGTCGCCCTTCCTCACGCGCGCCTCAAGGGCCTCAAGGCACCCGTTGGCGTTCTCGCCATGCTGCACCATGGAATCGATTTCGATGCCATCGACAACCAGCCTGTCGACATTGTCCTGCTGCTCTTGCTGCCTGACGCCGCGAACGGTGATGCGCAGCTTAACGCGCTGGCCTGTGCAGCGAGAAAACTACGGGATCCGGACGCGCTTCAGCAGATTCGTGATGCCGGCAATTCTGAGGCGCTGTTCGAGGCCATCGCCGGTGCCGACTTGGCATAAAATTAGTGTGGCGGAGAGGGTGGGATTCGAACCCACGGTACGGTTACCCGTACAACGGTTTTCGAGACCGTCCCATTCGACCACTCTGGCACCTCTCCGGGGGCTGATGTAGCTTGCCCGGGCCGTCACGGCAACCTCGTGGGATGTTTAAGGCGCGATATCCGGCGCCGGCGGGAGTCTGGTGGATTTCAGGCAATAGTCGCCGGCCTGGTAGTTGGTGCCGGCGGGGCAGCCGCCATCCTTCTCGATGACGGCGGCGAAGATCGCCGAGTTGGTTTCCTGTTCCGCGCCCTCCCCGATTTTGATCAAGGTGCCGAGATTACGGACGGCGCGGAGACAAAGAATCCCGCCTCCTGTGGCGGGGCCGGTAGAGGTGCTGCGCTCCTGCCAGGCACCGGCCTCGCGCCACTCCGTCCCTTCTAATTTCCAGGCCAGACGGTTGGGCGGACACGACTCACCCGCATCCCGGGCAAGAATGACGGCGCGCCGTTCCGTGACCGGCCAAGTCGATGGGTCCTTTGGATCGAGGGGGGCTTTGGGCCAGCGGTCGTAGGCGATAAAGGCCGCTATGGCTGCCAATGCAAATAAGCCCAGGAGGAGTAGTGTTCGCCGCCTTGGGCTTGATTTATGCTGACCGGGGCGCCGTTTTCCGTCCATTATCGTGCCTAATTGACTTATGGACTTCTCTATCTATAGTGCGCCCGCAAACGGCCTCTCGGCGCCTAAGCGCGATGAGGTTAAACGATTACGGCCCAAGGGCCTATATTCCAGGCCCGGCTTTCAACAGCCCAAGAGCTAGACGGACGAGAGAGACATGTTCGCGGTCATTCGCACAGGCGGCAAGCAATATCGCGTTGCGCCAAACGACGTCATTGAGATCGAGAAGATCGCAGGCAATCCCGGCGATATCGTCGAGCTTGGCGAGGTTTTGCTGCTGGGTGGCGACGAGCGGCTAAGGCGGGCAAGCCGCTGATTGCCGGCGCGCTGGTCGCGGCAGAGGTGGTGGAGCAGGGCCGCGGTGAGAAGATCATCGTCTTCAAGAAGAAGCGGCGGAAGGGTTATCGCCGCACCAAGGGTCATCGCCAGCTGCTGACGACGATCCGCATTACCGAGATTCTGACCGACGGCAAGAAGCCGTCGAAGCAGGCCGCTAGCCCAGCGCCGAAGAAGGCCGAGAAGCCGGTCGCGGCCAAGTCCGAGAAAAAGGCCGAGGCCAAGCAAGCAGCCAAGAAGGCGGCGCCGAAGGCAGCGAAACCCAAGGCGGAAAAATCCAAAACCAAAAAGCCCGCGCGCGCGGCGAAGCCGAAGCCCAAGGCTTAAGCTCGATCAGTTGAGGTAGCGAACCATGGCACATAAGAAAGCAGGCGGCTCGTCCCGGAACGGCCGCGACTCCGCAGGACGCCGGCTTGGCGTCAAGAAGTCCGGCGGCCAGAACGTGATCCCCGGCAACATCATCATCCGCCAGCGCGGCACCAAATGGCATCCGGGCGACGGCGTCGGCATGGGCAAGGACCACACCATCTTCGCGGTGGTCGAGGGCGAGGTCAATTTCGCGACCAAGCATAAGGGCCGCGTCTACGTCTCGGTGAAGCCGAACTAGCTCGCGACGACGACGTGAGCGCAGGCCTCGCTTGCGCGGACGCTCCCGTGTAATTTCTTGCCATGAGCATCACGACAGAGAGGCTCGTCCTCAGGCCGCTTGCGCTGAGCGATGCCGCGCGCATCGCGCTGCTCGCCGGCGATTTCGATGTCGCCTCGATGACCGGCACCATCCCGCATCCTTACAATGAGCGAATGGCGGGGGAGTGGATCGGAAGCGCGCTGGAGGGCGAAGAAGGCACGGTATTCGTCATCGAGCGCGACGGAACTGTTGATCGGCTGCGTCGGCTATCGCGAAGACGGAAGCGGCGGCGCCGAGCTCGGCTATTGGCTGGGCAAGCCTTATTGGGGTCACGGCTATGCGACGGAGGCCTCGGCGGCGATGGTGGCCTATGCCTTCGATGAAGGTGGCCTCGACTATCTCACCATCGGCCATTTCGCCGACAATCCGGCATCGGCCGGATCATCGCCAAGCTCGGCTTCAGGCCCCAAGGCGAAATCAAGCCGCGATTGCGTGGCGCGGGATGAGAAGGCGCGCTGTTTGACCTACCGGCTGGAGCGCGGGACCTCCCAATCCGCAGTGTAACGTTAAGCGTTCCGGTGCTAGAGCCTTGCCATGCAATTTCTCGATCAGGCCAAGGTGTTTGTGCGCGCGGGCGACGGCGGCAATGGCTGCGTCTCGTTCCGGCGCGAGAAGTTCATCGAGTTCGGCGGTCCTGACGGCGGTGACGGCGGCAAAGGCGGCGACGTTATCCTCGAATGCGTGGCCAATCTGAACACGCTGCTCGATTACCGCTATCAGCAGCACTACAAAGCAAAGAAGGGCGGCCACGGCATGGGGCAGAACCGCTCTGGCGCGGGCGGCGCCGACGTGGTGCTGAAGCTGCCGCCCGGCACGCAAGTGTTCGCCGAAGACGGCGAGACATTGATCGCGGATCTGACCGAGCCCGGGCAACGCATCGTGCTGCTGCATGGCGGCAATGGCGGGTTCGGCAATGCCAAGTTCAAGTCCTCGACCAATCAGGCGCCGCGCCATGCCAATCCCGGCCAGGTCGCCGAGGAAATGTATATCTGGCTCAGGCTGAAGCTGATCGCCGACGCAGGCCTGGTCGGCTTGCCCAATGCCGGCAAGTCGACGTTTCTCGCTGCGGTGAGCGCGGCGAAGCCAAAGATCGCGGACTATCCGTTCACGACGCTGCATCCCAATCTCGGCGTGGTGCGGGTCGATACCACCGACTTCGTGCTCGCGGATATTCCGGGACTGATCGAAGGCGCGCATGAAGGCGCCGGACTCGGCGACCGCTTCCTGGGCCATGTCGAACGCACGGCGATTTTGCTGCATCTCATCGATGCCACGCAGGACGATCCGGCGGAAGCCTATCAGATCATTCGCGGCGAGATCGAAGCCTATGGCGCCGGGCTCGAGGACAAGCCCGAGATCGTGGCGCTGTCGAAAGCCGACGCCGTGCCCGAGAAGGAGATGGCCAAGAAGGTGAAGGCGGTGGCGAAGGTGGCAGGCGCGAAGCCGCTGGTGCTCTCCGCCGTCAGCGGTCAGGGCATGCAGGATGCCTTGCGCGCGATTGCCAAAGAAGTGGTGCGCTCCAGAAGCAAGGGCAAAGAGCCCAAGCGCGAAGTCGCCGGGTGGCGGCCATGAGACAGGAATGGTCGAAGGCGAAACGCATTGTCGTCAAGATCGGCTCGTCGCTTCTGGTCGATAGCGCGAAGGGCACGCTGAAAGGCGAGTGGCTGAATTCGCTCGCGGACGACATCGCCAAGCTCAGAGCGTCAGGCAAGGATGTGATCGTGGTCTCCTCGGGGGCGATCGCGCTCGGCCGCAACGTGCTCAAACTGCCGAAGGGCGCGCTGAAACTCGAAGCTAGTCAGGCCGCGGCGGCGGTCGGCCAGATCGATCTCGCTCACGCCTACGAGGAGAAGTTCCGCGCCCGAGGACTGGTGGCGGCGCAAGTGCTGCTCACGCTCGGCGATACAGAGGAACGGAAGCGCTATCTCAATGCGCGCGGCACCATCGCCACGCTGCTCAAGCTCGGCGCGGTTCCGGTGGTGAACGAGAACGACACCGTGGCAACGAGCGAGATTCGCTATGGCGACAACGACCGGCTTGCCGCACGCGTCGCCTCGATGATGAGCGCCGATTGTCTCGTGCTTGCTTGTCGGACGTCGATGGCTTCTACACCGCGCCGCCGGGGTCTCGCTCGGATGCCAAGAAGCTCGACGAGATCAGCGACGTCACGCCGGAGATCGAGGCGATGGCGGGCGATGTCGGCTCGGAGCTGTCGAAGGGCGGCATGGTCACCAAGATCGAGGCGGCGAAGATCGCGCTTTCCGGCGGCACGCATATGGTGATCGCTTCGGGCAAGGTCATGCATCCGCTGGAGGCACTGGCAACGCCCGGCATCGGCAGCTGGTTCATCGCCCGCTCGGATCCAATGACGGCACGGAAGAAATGGATCGCCGGCACGCTCGTGCCCAAGGGCGCGCTGTTCGTGGATAAGGGCGCTGCGGACGCGCTCGGCTCGGGCAAGAGCCTGCTGCCGGCCGGGGTGACGCGGCTCGAGGGCAGCTTCGAGCGGGGCGACGCCGTCGTCATCAAGAGCGGCGAGGGGGCCGAGCTTGGCCGCGGTCTCGTCGCCTATGACGATGGCGAGGCGCAGGCGCCTGCTCGGGCGGAAGAGCAGTGAAATCGAAGCCATTCTCGGCTACGGTGGCGACCCTGAATTGATCCACCGGGACGATATGGTCCTGAATCGTAAAGGTTAGCAGTGATGTCGGTGATGGCCGAGAAACCGGAAGCCACGATCGAGCCGATGATGCTCTATATGGGCCGGCTCGCGCGCGAGGCTGCGGCCGTGCTTGGCGCTCGCCTCGACCGACGCCAAGAACGAGGCGCTGGAGCCATGGCGGCGCGGCTCGAGATGGCGCACGAGCAAGCCACTCGAGGCCAATCGTCAGGATGTCGATGCAGCGCAAAGCAAGGGCGCAACGGCGCCTTTCTCGATCGGCTGACGCTTGACGTGAGCGGATGGCGGCAATGGCCAGGGCTTGCGCGACATCGCGGAGCTGCCGCGATCCCGTGGGCGAGATGATCGCGTCGTGGACGCGGCCGAATGGCCTCGAAATTTCGCGCGTGCATGTGCCGCTCGGTGTGTCGGCATGATCTATGAGTCGAGGCCGAACGTGACGGCGGATGCCGGCGGGACTTTGCGTCAAGTCCGGCAACGCCGTGATCTTGCGCAGCGGCTCGGAGAGCATTCTTCAGCTCGTCTGGTCGATCACCAACTCTCTTGACCGAGGGCGTGGTCGGCTTCAGGACTGCCTGCTGCCGCCATCCAGCTCGTGCCGACCGTGGATCGCTCGGCGGTGGGTTACATGCTGCAAGGTCTCGACGGGGCGATCGATGTCATCGTGCCGCGCGGGGGCAAGAATCTGGTCGAGCGCGTGCAGCACGAAGCCCGCGTGCCGGTGTTCGCGCATCTCGAAGGCGTCTGTCACGTCTATGTGCATTCGGCCGCCGATCTCGACATGGCAAAGAAGATCGTGCTCAACGCCAAGATGCGGCGCCCGGGAGTTTGCGGCGCCACCGAGACGTTGCTGGTCGATCGCGCTTGCGCCGGCACGCATCTGAAACCGCTGGTCGAGATGCTGATCGATGCCGGGTGCGAAGTGCGCGGCGATGCCGATACGATGGCTGTCGATCCGCGCGTGACGCAGGCGAGCGAAGAGGACTGGTCCACCGAATATCTCGATGCCATCATCGCGGTGAAATTGGTCGAAAATCTCGACGATGCCATCGCCCATATCGCGCGCTACGGCACCCAGCATACCGACGCCATCGTCACCAACGATCAGGCGGCGGCCGAGCGGTTCCTCGCCCGCGTCGATAGCGCCATCGTGGTGCACAATGCCTCGACGCAATTTGCCGATGGCGGCGAGTTCGGCATGGGCGCCGAGATCGGGATCGCCACCGGACGGTTCCATGCGCGCGGACCGGTGGGCGTGGAGCAGCTCACCACGTTCAAATATATGCTGCGCGGCAACGGGCAAACGCGGCCTTGAAATCCGAACGTGAGGTTTCCCGAGTTCCGCTCGCGGAGCGCAATATGCGCATCGGGCTCCTCGGCGGTTCGTTCAATCCGGCGCACGAAGCACATCGTCATATCAGCCTGACCGCGCTGAAACGTCTTGGGCTCGATCAGGTCTGGTGGCTGGTGACCCCGGGCAATCCCCTCAAGGCTGATACGAAGCAACCAAGTCTTGAGAAGCGCGTCGCGGCCGCGCGCGAGGTCGCAGCTCATCCACGCATCGTTGTCACCGGCTTCGAAGGGGCGAGGAAAAGCCCCTACACGGTGGACACCGTGAAGTTCCTCAAGCGCCGCTTTCCAGGCGTCCATTTCGTGTGGCTGATGGGGGCCGACAATCTTGCCGGATTGCATCACTGGCACGCTTGGCCTGAGCTGTTCCGGCTGGTGCCGATCGCGGTGTTCGACCGGCCGGGGTTTCGCCTGAAGGCGATGTCGTCCAGGGCGGCCCAACGCTTTCAGGTCTACCGCGTCGATGATTCGGACGCGCCCGGGCTCGCCTCGCTAGAGCCCCCAGCCTGGGCAATGTTGAGCGAGAAGCTCTCCTCGCTCTCTTCGACGTCTTTACGCCAGGGCGGCGGGAAAGCGGCAAAAAAGGCGGCCGAGACACCAAGCACACGCAAGACGGTTAAATCTAAGAAGTAGACGAACTGTCACTAGCTATTGAAAATCTCGCGCTACACATACTATGTTTATGGGGCGAAGCGGCGGAAGCGGAACCATCCGCACAATCTGTCGTTTCGTCGGATCAACGGCAGAAGGACATCCATTCCAACATGCGCTCATCAAGAGAGGGTGCTCTCCGCAGTACGCCTCCCTCCGGATTAGCAGCGTTCAGCGCTAATCCGGGCAATTTGCTCGATGTCGTGCTCGAGACCCTCGACGACGCTAAAGCCGAGAAAATCGTCAGCATCGACCTCAAGGGCAAGACTTCAATCGGCGACCAGATGGTCGTAGCTTCGGGTCGCTCCCAAAGGCATGTCGGCGCCATTGCCGACAATCTCGTCAGGAAATTGAAAGAAGCAGGCTTCGGCAAAGCGCGCGTCGAAGGTACGCCGCAATGCGACTGGGTGCTGATCGATGCGGGCGACGTGATCGTCCACATCTTCCGCCCCGAGGTCCGCGAATTCTATAACCTGGAAAAGATGTGGTCGGCTGACCGGCCCATGGAGCGTATGGTGATCTGAGACCATAGCGCCGTCTCAGTTTTCGGCGATGATCTTGTCCGAAAAGTCTGCAACTTTTCGGGATCATGCTTCAGTCCTCGCTTTTCGGGGGAAGGGTTATGCGGCTTCTGATCGCTGCCGTCGGCAGATTGAAGCAGGGGCCGGAGCAGGACCTGTTTGCTCACTATATCGCCCGCGCCGATGCGGCAGGCCGGAAGCTCGGCCTCGGGCCGCTCAGTTCGATCGAAATCTCCGAATCGCGAAAAGAGACGCAAGCTTTGCGCCTCGCGGCGGAAGCTGCTGCGTTGCTGGCCAAATCCGGCTCGGCGCAGACATTGGTCTGTCTCGACCCTAAGGGCAAAGAGCTCAGCAGCGAGAAATTCGCACAAACGCTCGCCAAATATCGGGACGGCGGCACGCAAAGTCTGGCCTTTCTCATCGGCGGTGCGGATGGGCTTGGGGAGGAGGCGCTCGCCAAGGCGCATCTTCGCCTGTCGCTCGGCCCGATGATCTTGCCCCATGGGCTTGCCCGCATCGTGCTTGCCGAGCAGATCTACCGGGCCGAGACCATCCTTGCCGGCCATCCCTATCATCGCGGCTGAGCGCTAATCCGCGGCAAGGCGGCTACATTAAGGATTGTTGAGGTTTTTGCCTTGATTCTGCCCCAGGGCTTCGTTGTCGTCGCCCTTAGACAACGAGCAGCCAGAGCATGGCGCATCGAGCCAAACCTTGAACCATCGCAGGCTCACAAGATTCACAGTGCTTCTGGCAGGCGCGATTGCCGCACCGGCTTGGATCGCATTTGCAGAGGACGATATCTCGCGCGACGAGGCGCAGAAGCGGCTCGACGAGACGCAGCAGCAACTGCATACGAGCCGCGAACAGGAACAAGGGCTGGCGCAAGATATCGCGGCCTTGGCTGCGGAGCGGGCGCGACTGAACAGTGAGTTGATCGAGGCGGCGTCTCGGGTGCAGGCAAGCGAGGCCAAACTCTCTGAAACCGAAGGCAAGCTCGCCGAGCTTACAGATCAAGTGAACGTGATCCGGACCTCGATCACAGAGCGGAAAGCGGCGATCGTGAAGATGCTAAGCGCGATGCAACGGATCGGGCGCACGCCGCCACCGGCGCTCGTCACGCGCCGGGACGACGCGCTTGCCATGGTGCGGAGCGCCATGTTGCTCGCCGAAGTGTTCCCCGAGCTCAAATACCAAGCGGACAATCTTTCACGCGAGCTCGACGGCCTGGTGACGCTGGAAAACGGCATTCGCGAGCAGCGGGACGCGGAAAAGGGCGAGACGGACCGGCTTGCCGAGGAACGCACCCGCGCCGACCAGCTGCTCGAAGAGAAGAGGATCAAGCTCGCGCAGAGCCAGACGGCGCTGTCGCAAGTGCAGCTCGCCGCTCGGGAGCAGGCGGAAGCGGTCAGCGATCTCAATGAGCTGATCCAGAAGCTCGACCAGCAAATCGCCAAGGCCGAGGTCGCGCAATATGACGCAGAGCTCGCGGCCGAGCGGGCGCTCCGGGCGAAACAGCAGGATCAGGCCCTTGCCGTCGCTGGCAATGAGAGGGTGGTGGAAATCAAGCCGGACTCAACCAAAGTCGCCTTTGCCAGCCCGGATCGCATGAAACCGGCCATGCCGTTCGACAGCGCCAAAGGCAGCTTAACGCTGCCGGCTCAGGGCAAGCGGCTGAAGCGCTTCGGTGACGCCGACGATGCCGGAGGCACGGTCAAGGGAATAAGCTTACAAACCCGCCCAGAAGCCCGGATTACGGCCCCTTCTGACGGCTGGGTGGTCTATGCTGGGCCGTTCCGGTCCTATGGGCAACTCTTGATCCTCAACACGGGCGGGGGCTATCATGTTCTCCTTGCGGGGATGAGCCGCATAGATGCAAGCCTTGGCCAATTCGTGCTCACCGGCGAACCGGTTGCCGTGATGGGTGCGCCGGGACAGACGAGCCAAGGCAGTAACGAAACTTCGCGCCCCGTCCTCTATGTAGAGTTCAGAAAGGACGGCAAGCCAATTGACCCCGACCCATGGTGGGCCGCGGCTTCCGAAAAGGTGCAAGGATAATGCGGAAATCCGAATACGCGCTGTGGACGCTTCTAGTACTGGCGGTGCTTGCCGCCAGTTCGGCGATGTTCGCCCTGGCGCGGAGCCAGTCAGCATCGGCTGCCAATTCCGAGATCTATCGTCAGCTCGATCTGTTCGGCGAAGTGCTTGAGCGCGTTCGTGCCGACTATGTCGAGAAGCCGGACGATTCGAAACTGATCGAGTCGGCCATCAACGGCATGCTCACGGCACTCGATCCGCATTCCGCCTATCTCAATCCGAAGCACTTCCGCGACATGCAGGTGCAGACGCGCGGCGAATTCGGCGGCCTCGGCATCGAGGTGACCATGGAGAACGGCGTGGTCAAGGTCGTGTCCCCGATCGAGGATACGCCGGCATCGAAGGCAGGCCTGCAAAGCGGCGATCTCATCACCGCGCTCGACAAAGAGCAGATTCAGGGTCTCACGCTGCAAGAAGCGGTGGAGAAGATGCGCGGTCCGGTGAACTCGCCGATCACGCTCACCATCGTGCGCAAAGGCGTTGAGGATCCGTTCGACGTCAAAGTCACACGCGACGTCATCCACATCAACCCGGTGAAGTACAACGCCGAGGACGATGTCGGCTATATCCGCGTCACCACGTTCAACGAGCAGACCACGGCAAATCTGCAGAAGGCGATTGATGACCTGAAGAAGCAGATCGGGCCGAAGCTGAAGGGCTTCATCATCGATCTCAGGAACAATCCCGGCGGCTTGCTGGATCAGGCCATTTCAGTGTCGGATACGTTTCTCGATCAAGGCGCGATCGTGCTGACCAAGGGACGCGATCTCGAGGAGACGCAGCGGTCGAACGCACGGGCCGGAGATTTGACCGATGGTTCGAAGATCGTGGTGCTGATCAATGGCGGCTCGGCCTCGGCTTCGGAGATCGTGGCCGGCGCGCTGCAGGATCATCATCGCGCGACCATCATCGGCACACGCTCGTTCGGCAAAGGCTCGGTGCAGACGATCATTCCGCTCGGCTCCAACGGCGCGCTGCGATTGACCACGGCGCGCTACTACACGCCATCCGGCCGTTCGATCCAAGCCAAGGGCATCGAGCCTGAAGTCGTGGTCGAGGAAGAGCTGCCCGACGAGCTTAAGTCCAAGGCCGACCAAATCAGCACGCGCGGCGAGGCGAATTTGCGCGGGCACCTCAAGGGCGAGGATGCCGACGGTGAAGATGCAGCGAAAGACGAGGAAGGGTCTGGAAGTTCGGCTTACGTGCCTACCGACAAGGAAAAGGACACGCAGCTGAAATACGGGCTCGATCTGTTGCGCGGTATCAAGTCGGTCGATACCGACGCCAAGAAAAAGGCCGAGGTTGAGTCTGCAACGCCTGAGGCCGCAGCGAAACAGCCTTAGACTGCGGAGTGGGGAGGGACGCGTATCATGAAGGCGCTGGGCGTCGCGGCTTCGGTGGTGTTCCTCGCGCTCGGCCTTGGCGTGGCAGGGCTTGCCTTCTTCCCCGATCCCGATGCCGGCGAGCCGGTGGTCGTTCTCGATGTCGCCGTGCCTGCAGGCGGCTCGCTGCCGCCGGCCGAGGCCGAAGGTCAGGCTGAACCTGCACCCGCCCCGCCGAGTAGCGCTGAGGCGCCCGCCGCGCCTGCTCCCGCTGAAGCGGGCGCCAATGGCGACGTGGCGCTGCCACCGGGTTTGCCGTCGATCCAGCTTCACCGGTTCCGCCTCTGCCAGAGGGCGTCCCGCAAAAGGCTCCTGGAGCTCCGCCATCGACGCCAATGCAACAGGCGTCGACCGACTCGGCCACCGCTTCGATCGCAGCGTCGGCCGGAGGAGATGCCGGTTTGGAGAGCGCAATGCCGGACGACCCGGCGCGCGTGGCCGCGCTCGTCGAGCAATCGCAATATGGACCTTTGCCCAAAGTCGGCGCTGACGGAAAACGCCCTGCTGAGGCTTACGCCGCGGAGACGCGTTATGCCGGAAAGGCGGCCCCAGGCGAGCCAGCGCGCATTGCCATCCTTGTCGAGGGCATCGGCCTTCCCGACGGCGTGACGATGGATGTCATCAAAGGATTGCCGGCATCCGTCAGCGTGGCTTGCGGGGCGTACGGGCGCAATCTGCAAGCATGGATCCTGAAGGCGCGCGATGCCGGACACGAAGTGTTGTTGCAGATTCCGCTCGAGCCTGAGAACTACCCAACCACCGATCCGGGTCCGCATACTTTGCTCACCACGCTTCCGCCGGAGGATAACGTGAAGCGCCTGCAATGGCTGATGTCGCGCTATACCGGCTATGTCGGCCTCACCAATCACATGGGTGCCAAGTTCGAGGCGACGCAGGCTTCGCTCACGCCCGTGCTCGAAGAGGTGAAAGCACGCGGCCTGCTCTATGTCGACGACGGCAGCGTGAAGACTTCGACCGGCGGGCAAATTGCGTCGTCGATCGGTCTCGATTATTCAATGGCCGATGTGCAACTCGACGGCGATGTCGCCAAAGGTCTTGCCGAACTCGAGACCTTGGCCAAGCAGAAGGGCTCTGCGATCGGTGTCGCCAGCGCCAAGCCCGCCACGGTCAAGCAGCTGGCCGAATGGGCTGCAAAACTCGAAGCCAAAGGCATCGTGCTGGTTCCGGTCAGCGCGGCTGTGCGCGCGCAGCGCCAAATTTGACGATAGCTCCTCATGACAAAAATTGATGATTTGCCGTACCGGCCTTGTGTCGGGGTGATGCTGCTAAACGCTGAGGGCCGCGCGTTTGTCGGCCGACGTTCGGAGGCCGCCAATGCGCCGGAGGGTGTCGGCAATTGGTGGCAGATGCCGCAAGGCGGCATCGACCCGGGCGAAGATGCGGAGAAGGCGGCGCTCCGCGAGCTGAATGAAGAGACTGGAATTCGCACCGCGCGCATCATCGGCCGGGCGCGGGAGTGGATGAACTACGATTTGCCTAGCGAGCTGATAGGCGTGGCTTGGGAAGGGCGCTATCGCGGGCAGACCCAGCTCTGGTTTGCGGCGCGCTTCGAGGGCGAGGAGAGCGAGATCGAGCTCGAACCGAAGCCCGGCCATGAGCGCGAGTTCGATGCCTGGCGCTGGGTCGCGCTCGAAGAACTGCCGGGCCTCGTGGTGCCGTTCAAGCGGCCGGTCTATGAGGCGGTCGTCGCCGAGTTCAAGGCGCTGGTGCGCTAGAGCGAAATATAGACTCGCTCTGCTTTGTCTTGACGCAATCTGTCGTCTGCAACTTTTCGGGATAGCCTCGCCGCCTGGCGCGGCGAGCAGCACACTCGCCGGCAACAGCAAGAGATCGCCGATCAACGCCGCCATCAGCGTGAGCCCCGACAGTTTGCCGAACAGTCGCAAGGACGGCAGGTCGGAGAGAACTGTCACGCCAAGGCCGAAGGCGAGGATCAGCGAGGTCAGCACCAGAGCCGGTCCGATCAGGACGGTGGCGCGCTCGACGCCGATGGCCGGATCTTCTCCCGGCCGCGCCTCGAGCCGCAAACGGTTGAGATAGTGCACGGTGGCGTTCAGCGAGAGGCCGAAGGAGACGATCAAGGCCACGATGCTGGCAAATTGCAGACCTTCGCCCGAGGCGGCGAGAATGGCGCCGGCGGTAAATATGGGAAACAGGTTCGGCAACACACTGACGACAGTGACCATGACCGAGCGGAAGGCGAGACCTAAGAAAATGCAGATGAAGACGATCTCCGTGGTCAGGCCGGCGTTCAATTTGCTGATCATGGTGGCGCTGTTGCGCGCGGCGATCGCGGACAATCCCGTGACGACGACGCGGTAACCGGGATTGGCCTCGCGTACGGCGTTGAGCTTGTCGTCGAGCTTCTCGATGACGGGCAGGAGATCGCTCACATCGACATCGGGGATACGGCCGGTGACGACGGCGGAGTTGTCCTTCTCGTCGATGAAGCGCTTGGTCAGATAGTCGGGCAGGATGCCCATATATTCCTTCAGCTTGTCGGGCTTGTCCTCGCCGGTCTTGGCGAGCCAGCGGCGCAAGGTCTCGATCGACCAGACATTGCCGACGCCGGATTGGGTCTCGACGATGGCGTGGATGTCGCCGATCACCTTCAGCACGTCCGGATCGTAGAGCGTCTTGCCTTGAGGCCAGTCGACCATGATGTGCAGCGGATTGGCGCCGGTCAGCTTCTCGTCGAGCTGCGCGCTCGCGGCGACAGCCTGCTCGCGATCGGGCACCTGGTCGGCCAGGCGATAGCGCGGCGGCAGAGTGGTGTAGATGGCGCCGAACGCGATGACGATGAGAAGACCGAGGGAGACCACGGTCTTCGGATGCCGGACGCCAATCTCGGCGATCCAGGCGCAGAAGCGCTTCAGCGCATTCATGGCCCAGTCGTGGCTCTTGAGATTGGCGACCAACGGCCTGGTATTCCGCCCGATCAGGGTGCGGGTGAGCAACGGCACCAAAGTGATGCCGACGATGAAGGCGATCAATGTGGACATCGCCCCGGCAAACCCGAAGGTGCGGATCAGGGCAGAGTCGGTAAAGAACAGCGCGATGAAGGAGGCGGCCGCTGTTGCCGTCGCGAGCACGCAAGCCGGCCCGACCACGAGCACGGCATAGCGCGCCGCCTTGATGCGGCGATCGCCCTCCAGCAGGCGATTGCGCATGGCGACGGTGAGCTGCATGGAGTTGGAGAAGCCGAGCACCATGATCAGCGGGATCATGACGTTTAAAAACAGATTGAGCTTGAAGCCGAGCCAGCCGAACAGGCCGAGCGACCAGATGATGGCGACCACGGGCGGCAGGGCCGCGATGACCATCAACGATACGCGCCGGAAGAAGGCGTAAGCGATGATGGCGCCGAACAGGAAGCCGAGCGCGTTATAGAGATTGCGGTCGCGCTCGACGGCATTGCGGATTTCGAGCTGCATCACCGGCGCGCCGGAGAGCTTCATGCCGAGCCCGGTATCTTTCAGCTCGGTCTCGGCGGTGTCGCGGATCTGCTGCACGACGGAGGCGAGCCCCTTGTCGGCAACGACCTTGCGATCGAGCGCGAGCAAGACGAGGGTCAGCGTGCCGTCGTCGGAGAGCAGCTTGCCGGAGATGATCTCGTTCTTGCGGACCTGCTCGATGAGCTTGTCGTATTCCTCACCCTTCGGCAGCTTGGCCGGGAAGACGGGACCAGGAACCTTGCCCGGCTCCGGCGCCTCGCGCGCGGAGAACAGCGAGACGAGGCCGGTCATGCCGTCGATGAATTGCAACTCGGTGAGCAGGCTGCGGAGCTGGGTAATCGATTTCCGCTCCAGCAATTTGTCGCCGGTGATGACGATGAGCACGTCGTATTCGCTCGAGGGGAAGCGCTCGGACATCACCTCGTAGTCGTGGAATTCCGGGGTGTCGGTGCGGAACAGCTCGGAGAGCGAATCGTCGACGCGAAGCTTGGAAATGCCGAAAAAGGCCGCGATGGTGACGGCGATGATGACCGCCGCGGTCACAGCCGGATAGCGGAGCGCGGTCAAACCGAGCCGCTCCAGCCCGAAGCTCAAGGACCGCACGCGTTTTTGCTCGGCTTTTTGCTGCATTTCCCCCTGATCCGCCTTTGTTATTGGACGGGTTATAGCAAGGATGAGCCGCCGGCCCTAGCCGCCGAAGCAATCAGATGGGGGAAATAAGGCTAGAGATTGAGCGCGGACTGGACCTGGCGGAGCTGATCGAGCCGCGTCTGGGCCTTGATCGCGGATATTGGGCTCGGTGGCGTCGGTGACGTCCTCTTCGGCGTCCTTGATGGCTTGAGCCAGCATCGAGGCGTCGAGCTCGGCAAGGTCGATGGCGGTCTCGGCAAGCACGGTGAGGCCGGCGGGGCCGACTTCGGCAAATCCGCCGCGAATGAAGTAGCGGGTCTGCTTGCCGCCATCGGAGACGATTTCCAGCACGCCGGGCCGCAAGCCGGTCAGCACCGGCGCATGATGAGGCGAGCATGGTGAAGTCGCCCTCGGAGCCCGGGACGACGACCTGCTCGACATCGGCCGAGACCAGCAGCCGCTCCGGCGAGACCAGATCGAATTTGAAAGTATCAGCCATCGACTTTCGAATTTGTGCGACCCCCACCCCGACCCTCCCCCTTGCAGGGGAGGGAGAAGGCGCGCCTCGCGATGTTCCTCCCCCCTGCAAGGGGGGAGGTCAGGAGGGGGGTCGGTTTCGAAATGCAGTCATGTCGCGTTAAGCAGCCTCGGCCGCGAGCTTCTCCGCCTTCTCGACCGCTTCCTCGATGGTGCCGACCATGTAGAAGGCAGCCTCGGGGAGATGGTCGTAGGCGCCCTCGCAGAGGCCCTTGAAGCCTTTGATGGTATCGGCGAGGTCGACGAATTTGCCGGGCGAGCCGGTGAACACTTCGGCGACGAAGAAGGGCTGGGACAGGAAGCGCTCGATCTTGCGGGCGCGGGCCACGGTGATCTTGTCCTCTTCGGACAGCTCGTCCATGCCGAGAATGGCGATGATGTCCTGGAGCGCCTTGTAGCGTTGCAGGATCTGCTGCACGCGCCGCGCCACCGCGTAATGCTCCTCGCCGACGACGAGCGGGGTCAGCATGCGCGAGGTGGAATCGAGCGGGTCCACGGCCGGGTAGATGCCCTTCTCGGCGATGCCGCGCGACAACACGGTGGTGGCGTCCAAGTGGGCGAAGGATGTGGCAGGCGCCGGGTCGGTCAAATCGTCGGCCGGCACGTAGATGGCTTGCACCGAAGTGATCGAGCCCTTCTGCGTGGTGGTGATGCGCTCTTGCAGCGCGCCCATGTCGGTGGCGAGCGTCGGCTGATAGCCCACGGCGGAGGGGATACGGCCGAGCAGCGCCGACACTTCGGAGCCCGCTTGGGTGAAGCGGAAGATGTTGTCGACGAAGAACAGCACGTCCTGACCCTGGTCGCGGAAATATTCGGCGACGGTCAGCCCAGACAGGCCGACGCGGGCGCGCGCTCCGGGCGGCTCGTTCATCTGGCCATAGACCAGCGCGCATTTGGAGCCTGCGGTCGAGCCGTTGTTCTTCTTCGGGTCCTTGTTCACGCCGGACTCGATGAACTCGTGATAGAGGTCGTTGCCTTCGCGGGTGCGCTCGCCGACGCCGGCGAATACCGAGAAGCCGCCATGAGCCTTGGCGACGTTGTTGATCAGCTCCTGAATGAGCACGGTCTTGCCCACGCCGGCGCCGCCGAACAGGCCGATCTTGCCGCCCTTGGCGTAAGGCGCGAGCAGGTCCACGACCTTGATGCCGGTGACGAGGATTTCGGCTTCGGTCGACTGATCGACATAGGCCGGAGCGGGCGCGTGGATCGGGCGCTTCTCGGCGGTCTTGATCGGGCCGGCTTCGTCGACCGCCTCGCCAACCACGTTCATGATGCGGCCCAAGGTCTCCTCGCCGACCGGAACCGCGATGGCTTCTCCGGTATCGACAACTTCCTGGCCGCGGACCAAGCCTTCGGTGGAGTCCATGGCGACGGTGCGGACGGTGTTCTCGCCGAGATGCTGCGCGACTTCGAGCACCAGGCGGTTGCCTTGATTGTCGGTCTCGAGCGCGTTCAGAATCGCAGGAAGATTCTCTGAGAACTGCACGTCGACCACGGCGCCCATGACCTGGCGAATCTGCCCGACCGAGCCTCTATTGGCGGCGATCCGCTTCTGCTGCTTCTTGGTCTCTGCGACGACTGCTGGCTTTGCCATGCTGAAAGTTTCCTTGCGTCTCGAATAAATACTAAAGCGCCTCGGCGCCGGAGATGATTTCAATCAGTTCCTTGGTGATCATGGCCTGACGCGAGCGGTTATATTTCATGGTCAGGCGATCGATCATGTCGCCGGCATTGCGGGTGGCGTTGTCCATCGCGCTCATGCGCGCGCCTTGCTCGGAAGCGGCGTTCTCGAGCAGCGCCTTGAAAATCTGCACGCCGATATTGAGCGGCAGCAGGTCGGCGAGAATTTCGGCCTCGTCGGGCTCGTATTCATAGACAGCGCCGCCGAGATTGGCGGCGGGAGCGTCGGCCGGGAATTTCCGCCGGGATGATCTGCTGCGCCGTCGGCGTCTGGCTCATCACCGATTTGAAGCGCGAGAAGAACAGCGTCGCCACATCGAATTGGCCATCGGCAAACAGCTCTAGAATTTTCTGCGCGATACCCTCGGCGTGCTCGAAGCGAAGCTGGCGCACGCCCCTAAGCTCGATGACATCGATGATGCGCGATGCGTAGAGGCGCTTCAGCTGATCGAAGCCCTTCTTGCCGACGCAGAGAATCTTGACGTCCTTGCCGTCGGCGATGAGCCGGTTGATGTGCTCGCGGGCAAGCCGGACGATCGAGGAGTTGAACGCGCCGCAAAGCCCGCGTTCGGCGGTGCAGACGACGAGAAGATGGGTGTGGTCCTTGCCGGTGCCGATCATCAGAGGCGAGCCGCCCTCGCGGCCCTGGAGCGCCATGGCGAGATTTGTCAGCACCGACTCCATGCGCGTGGCGTAGGGCCTGGCAGCTTCAGCCGCGACTTTGCGCGCGCCGGAGCTTCGCCGCCGCCACCATCTGCATGGCTTTGGTGATCTTTTGCGTGGCTTTCACGCTCGAGATGCGGTTGCGGAGCTCTTTCAGCGACGGCATGGATCGATCCGATTACGCAAAGGCCTTGGCGAAGCTGTCGACGGCGGCTTTGAGTTTGTCGCCAGTCTCCTTGGAGATTTCCTTCTGATCGCGGATTGCGTCGAGAATGTCCTTGTGCCGGTCGCGCATATAGCGAAGCAGCTCGGCCTCGAAACGCTGCACGGCGGAGACCGGGAGCGGATCGAGATAGCCGTTGACGCCGGCATAGATCACGACCACCTGCTCCTCGACTTTCAGCGGCGAGAATTGCGGCTGCTTCAGCAGCTCGGTCAGGCGCGCGCCGCGATTCAAGAGGCGCTGCGTGGTGGCGTCAAGGTCGGAGCCGAACTGAGCAAAGGCCGCCATCTCGCGATATTGCGCGAGCTCGCCCTTGATCTTGCCGGCGACCTGCTTCATCGCCTTCACCTGGGCGGAAGAGCCCACGCGAGACACCGAGAGACCGACGTTCACCGCGGGGCGGATGCCCTGATAGAACAAATCGGTCTCGAGGAAGATCTGGCCGTCGGTGATCGAGATCACGTTGGTCGGGATATAGGCCGACACGTCGTTGGCTTGGGTCTCGATGACCGGAAGCGCGGTGAGCGAGCCCGAACCGTTGTCCTTGTTGAGCTTGGCGGCACGCTCGAGCAGCCGAGAATGCAGATAGAACACGTCGCCCGGATAGGCCTCGCGTCCCGGAGGACGGCGGAGCAGCAGCGACATCTGGCGATAGGCCACGGCCTGCTTGGACAGATCGTCGTAGCAGACCAGCGCATGCATGCCGTTGTCGCGGAAGAACTCGCCCATGGCGCAGCCGGTGAAGGGCGCCAGGTACTGCATCGGCGCCGGATCCGAGGCGGTGGCGGCGACGACGATGGAATACTCCATGGCGCCGTTGTCCTCGAGCACCTTGACGAATTGCGCGACGGTCGAGCGCTTCTGGCCGATGGCGACATAGATGCAATAGAGCTTGGTCTTCTCGTCGCCGGAGGCGTTGATCGATTTCTGATTGAGGATGGTGTCGAGAATGATGGCGGTCTTGCCGGTCTGGCGGTCGCCGATGATCAGCTCGCGCTGGCCGCGGCCGATCGGGATCAGCGCATCGATGGCCTTCAGGCCGGTCTGCATCGGCTCGTGCACGGATTGGCGGGGAATGATGCCCGGCGCCTTGACGTCGACGCGGCGCTTCTCGTGGAACTCGATCGGGCCCTTGCCGTCGATCGGATTGCCGAGAGCATCGACCACGCGCCCGAGCAGGCCCTTGCCGACGGGAACCTCGACGATGGCGCCGGTGCGCTTGACGGTGTCGCCTTCCTTGATGTGGCGGTCGTCGCCGAAAATCACGATGCCGACATTGTCGACTTCGAGGTTCAGCGCCATGCCGCGCGTGCCGTCGGCGAACTCGACCATCTCGCCGGCCTGGACATTGTCGAGGCCATAGACGCGGGCGATGCCGTCGCCGACCGACAGAACCTGGCCGATCTCGGAGACTTCCGCCTCCTGGCCGAAATTCTTGATTTGCTCTTTCAGGATCGCGGAGATCTCAGCGGCGCGGATATCCATCAGCCAACCTCTTTCATGGCGTGCTTCATATTGTTGAGTTTCGTGCGGAGCGAATTGTCGATCATGCGGCTGCCGATCTTGACGACGAGGCCGCCGAGAAGGGTGGGGTCGACACGCTCTTCAAGATCGACGTCCTTGCCGAGCGAAGCCTTTAGCGCCTCGCGGAGCGCGCGGACTTGACCGGCCTCAAGCTTGGCGGCCGAAGTCACCTCGGCGGAGGTCTGGCCGCGATGGCGGGCGAGCAGCGCGCGATAGGCCTTGATCATGTCGGGGACGGCGAACAGGCGGCGGTTCTTGGCGGCGAGCCCGAGGAAATTGGCGGTCAGGCCCTCGATCTTCATCTGCTTCAGGATCGCGGCGATGGCGCGCTCCTGCTCGTCGGCGGAGAAGACCGGGCTCTTGACCAGGCGGGCGAGATCGTCGACCGCGTCCATGGCCTCGTGGAACCGGTTCAGATCGTTGAGAATGGGGTCGAGCGCATTGGCCTCGCGGCCGAGCTCGAACAGCGCGGTGGCATAACGCCCTGCAACGCCCGATACATGATCTGTCTCGCCAGCCACGAAACGCCCCTAACTCCCTGACGGGCGCCTCTTTTTCGGAAGCCGCCGCGTCGTCAAGACCCAAGAATTCTGGGATTGGAACTCCCACCCGCCAACGGCCGAATTCAAGCCACTGGCAGCCCCTGGAAGGCCCGCGCGAGGCTCTAACATATGGGGAATGGGGGTGCAATATTTCCGGACGGGGCCTGATCTGCAGCATCAGGGCGGGCGAGCAAAAGATATATCTTGCAATGCAACTCTATAAGACCTATCTTTCGATACATCGAAATCGAACTAAGGAAAAACAACAATGCATAATCACACACATCACGAGGACGATCGCCGGGGCTTCCGGGCCGCCAGGCGCTTTGCCCGTCACATGGGCGACGGTCCTCGTTTCGGGCGCGGCGGCGGAGCAGGCCGCGGCGACTGGTTCCGGGTCGGCCGCATGCTGGCCCATGGCGATCTGAAATTGCTGGCGCTGGCGCTGATCGAAGAGCAGCCGCGTCACGGCTATGAGCTGATCAAACTGATCGAGGAGAAGACCAGCGGCTGCTACAGCCCGAGCCCCGGCGTGGTCTATCCCACGCTGACCTTCCTGGAGGAGGCCGGCTACGTCACCGCCGAGAGCGAAGGCGCCAAGAAGCGCTACAGCATCACGGAAGAGGGACGCGCCTATCTCGAGGAGAACCGCGATATCGCCGATTTGGTGCTGGCGCGGCTTTCGGGCCTCGGCAAGAAGATGGCGCGCATGCGCCGCGAGCGCGGAAGCGATCGGGACGAAGACCAGAGCGTGCCGCAACTGGTGAGCGCTGCGCTGGACAATCTCCGGGCGACCGCGGTGAAGCGGCTCGAGACCGAGGACGAGGACGCCGAGACGAGGATCGTCGAGATCCTGGCCCGCGCCGCGCAAGACATCCGCAAAGCGTAAGGGCGGTCGGAACTGAATTTAGAGGCGCTGCCAGGACGAGAAAGTCGCCGCCTGGCCGCGCCTCACGCCTTCCAGGTCGATAAGCTCCCAGACGATGCCGTGCTCGATGCGAAAGCGGGCGCCGGACTTGGCGACACGAACGCCGCTATAGCCGGTCATGAAACCGTTCTTGGCAACAGCGTCGAGCAAAGCCTGCCGCGCGGCCTGGTCGGCAGGTTCGGCCGAGAGTCGCGAAGGCAGCGATCATGAACTCCTCCCACGAATAGCCGAAGCATTTTTGAGCCGCCCGGTTGGCGTAGATGAAGATCGGGTCGGCGTTCGGTGTTGTGCGCGACGACGACGAATGGCGCTTCCGCGTAGAGCCAGAGCTGCGTCCTTGCCCTTCGGCACGAGCGGCTGCGCCGCACGAGGCGCGCGTGGCTCCCGGTGCAGGAGGGCGAAGAACGCGGGGTCGGTCGGAGCGATTCATTGCAGCCACGTCACAAGAAACTATACGGATCGACATCGACCACCAGGCGCACATCGCCTTTGGGCTTGGGCGCTTCGCTCAGCCAGAGGCGGAGATAGGCCTGGAGGTCGGTTTCGCGCGGGGCTTTGACCAGCAGGCGATAGCGGTGACGGCCGCGGATCACCGACAGCGGCGCCTCGGCGGGGCCGAGGATCTCGATCTTGGCGGCAGACGGTGCGGCGCGCGCGACGCTTCGCGCATAGCTCTCCGCCGCCTCGCGAGAGCTCCCCGTAACAAGCAGCGAGGCGAGACGGCCGAAAGGCGGCATGTGCGCTGATTTGCGGGCTTCGATCTCGCGGGCGAGGAAGGTGTCGCGGTCGCCGGACACCAGCGCCGCGATCACGGGATGCTCCGGCATATAGGTCTGGATCAGGCCACGGCCCTTGACCTCTTCGCGCCCCGCTCGGCCCGTCACCTGATTGAGCAGCTGGAAGGTGCGCTCGGCGGCGCGCGGGTCGGCTTGCGCAAGGCCGAGATCGGCGTCGACCACGCCGACCAGCGCGAGCCCCGGGAAATGATGGCCCTTGGCGACGAGCTGGGTGCCGATGATGACGTCCACCTCGCGCGCCTCGATCTCGCGCAAGGTCTCGCGGAGATCGCTCACGCTCTCGACCAGGTCGCTGGAGAGCAGCGTGCGCCGCGCTTCGGGAAACAGCTCGGCGACTTCTTCGGCGATACGCTCGACGCCAGGTCCGCACGGGACCAGCGAATGCTCCGCGCCGCATTTGGGGCAGGTCTCGGGCAGCGGCACGAACTTGCCGCAATGGTGACATTCGAGGCGCTTCCGGAACCGATGCTCGACCAGCCAGGCCGAGCAATTCGGACATTCGAATTTGAAACCGCATTTCCGGCAGAGCGTGACCGGCGCATAGCCGCGGCGATTGAGAAACAGCAGCGCCTGCTCGCCGCGGGCCAGAGTCGCGGCCACTTCTTCGATCAGAGCCGGCGAGAGAAAGCGGCCGCGCTCGGGCGGGCTCTTCCGCATGTCGATGGCCTTGATGTCGGGAAGGGCGGCGCTCTTATAGCGCTCGGCAAGCCTGACGTGGCGGTAGCGGCCCCACTCGACATTGACGAGGCTCTCGATCGAGGGCGTGGCCGAGCTCAGCACCACGGGAATTTGCCCGAGCGAGCCGCGCAGCACCGCCATGTCGCGGGCCTGATAGGCGACGCGATCTTCCTGCTTGTAGCTCTGGTCGTGCTCCTCATCGACGACGATGAGGCCGAGATCGGGGAAGGGAAGGAACAGCGACGAGCGCGCGCCGACCACGAGCTTGGCCTTGTTCTCGGCGACGGCGCGCCAGACGCGGCCGCGCGTCGCCGAGGTCATGCCCGAATGCCATTCGGCAGGCTTGGCGCCGAAGCGCTCCTGACAGCGGGCGATGAATTGGCTGGTGAGCGCAATCTCGGGCATCAGCACCAGCGCCTGCTTGCCCTGCTTCAAGGCTTGCGCGATCGCTTCGAAATAGACTTCGGTCTTGCCGGAGCCGGTGACGCCGTCGAGCAGCGTCACGGTGAAGCCGTCATTGGTATTCTTGAGCAGCTCGGTCGCGGCTTGCTGCCTGCTCCGGCGTGAGCGTGGCGCGTTCGCGGCAGAGATCGAGCGGCGCTGCATGCCAGTCGGGCAGCGGCTCGGTGATGAAGGTGCCGGCATCGACCAGACCGTCGATCACGCCCGTGCTGACGCCGGCAGCTTCGGCGAGGCTCGACTTGGTCCAGATCAGGCCGTTCTTGGCTGCTCGATGACGCGAGCCCGCGCCGGCGTCATTCGCGATGGCGCGTCGCCGGCGAAGCGCACGCCATAACGCGGCGCCGGCGGATCGAAGGCGCGGCCCGCGCTCATCATCATGCGGAGCACCATGCCGGGCGGGGCGAGCGTGTATCTCGACACCCAGTCGAGGAAATCGAGCGAGACGGGCGGAAGCTTCGGCACATCGTCGATCGCCTCGATGATGGCTTTCAGCTTCTCGCGCTTGATCTTGGGAGCGGGCTCGTCGGCGTCCGCGACGCCAAACCACGCCGAGATATTCGACCGTGCCCAAGGGCGCGACCACGAACTGGCCGGGCTCGACCTCATGCCCTTGGGCACGAGATAGTCGTAGGCCGCAGGCAGGGCGAGCGGCAGCAGCACGGGGACGGTTTCAGGGTCCGGCTTCAGTTTGGCCAAGGTCGCGAGACTTCGGTTAAGGGACGGGAAGGAACTCTGCTTCCATATAGTAGCTCAGAGGAAGATGATGGGGCGTGGCCCGAATCGGGGGATCCTGAAGCGTGGCAGAGAAGGCTGAAGCGCCGCAAGTGATGGGCTCGCCCTATGTGCGCGAGGCGGTCCAGGCGTGGCTCGACTATCTTTCGACCGAGCGGCAGCTCTCGGAAAATACCTCCGAGGCCTATGCCACGCGACATCTCCCAATTCCTCGCTTTCCTCGCCGCTCACCTCAATCGCCTGCCGGACATGACGCAGCTGCTCGGGCTCGGCGCGCGGGATGTGCGCGCCTTCCTCGCGGCGCGGCGGAGCGAAGAGGTCGGCAGCCGGAGTCTGGCGCGCACGCTGTCGGCGCTCCGCATGTTCTACAAATTCCTCGAGCGGCGCGGCTACGGCAAGAACGACGCGATCCGCGGCGTCTCGCTGCCGAAGCTGCCGCATTCGGTGCCGAAGCCGCTGACGGCGCCGAAGGCCACCGCGCTGGTCGAGAGTCCCGACATCTCCGCGGCCGAAGATTCCGAGCCTTGGATCGCGGCGCGCGACATCGCGGTGCTTTCGCTGCTTTACGGCTCAGGCTTGCGCATCTCCGAGGCGCTGTCGCTGCAGCGCAAGGATGCGCCGTTGAAAGGCCGCGACATGCTGCGGGTGAAGGGCAAGGGCAACAAGACCCGCGTCGTGCCGGTGCTGCCCTTCGCGCGGGAGGCGGTCGCGGATTATCTCAAGCTTTGCCCGATCGAGCTCGGCTCCGACGACCCGTTATTTGTCGGTGTGCGCGGCAAGCAGCTCAGCCCCCGCATCATCCAGCTTCTGATCGCGAGATCACGGAGCGCGCTCGGGCTGCCCGAGACCGCAACGCCGCACGCGCTCCGTCATTCCTTCGCCACGCATCTTCTGGGCGCCGGCGCCGATTTGCGCTCGATCCAGGAGCTGCTCGGCCACGCCAGCCTGTCGACGACGCAGGTCTATACCGAAGTCGACCGCGCGCATCTGCTCAAGACCTACGCCAAGGCGCATCCGCGCGCTTGACGGCTCAGACCAGGATCAGGTCGTCCGCGTCCAAATGGCTGACGCCAACGAGCTTCACTTCGAAATCTGCCGCATCGGTTCTGCCGTTGTGATTGCTGTCACCTTGCAGCAGATGCGTCCTCGGATCGAAACGAAGCAGAACGGCGTTTGAGCCAGGATGCGTTCTGATAGAATTGCTCGAACGTCTTGGAGCCGATGAACCTGAAATGCTCAACGGCGAGACTGTTCCCATTCGCATCAAGCCCGGACAAATCAATGTGATCGCCTTCGCGATGCTCGAAGTCGCGGATCACGTCGCGGTTCGTACCGCGGATGCTCTCGGTGATCACGTCGAAGCGAAAGCTATCGGCGCCTAGACCGCCGATCAGCGTGTCGCGGCCGAACCCGCCGAGGAGAGTGTCGGCGCCGGCACCGCCATCCACGCGGTCATTGCCGGCTCCGGCTTGCAACAAGTCCACGCCTTCCTCGCCATAGAGGAAGTCGCGATTGGCGGCGCCGGCCAGATAGTCGTCGCCCTGGCCGCCATAGAGATGAGCAAAGGCAATGCCATCGTAGAACAGGCCGTCATTGCCGTTGCCGCCATAGGCGAAGCGTCTCGACGTTGATTGATGATGTCGACGCTGTCATTGCCGTCGTTCAGATAGATCTCAGCTTCGCTGCTGATATCGTTGAAGGCATTTCCTGCCGGATCGATATAGGCCATGGGTCAAATCTCCTTTTGGTTCGAGCCAAGCCGCGCCGCAAATGTGTGAGATTGGCCATGCATGACGCGAGCCGTAGCGGCTTCGCGCTGAACTCGACCTGAATGGAAAATTTTCGATTTGCTAACCATGACAGTGGCTTAGGGCGGCCATCGACCCGCGACTATCCGGGCCTTGCGGTACTGACCAGTCAGTCATTATATAGGCCGGGTAGGACATGGAGGGCCTGAGCGGTGGCTCAGAGCAAAAACGGCGCAACGCAAGGCGGCAACGGCCAAGCCGCGCCGGCGTGAGCGGAAGGACAATCGCCCGCAGGAAATCGTCGATGCCGCGTTCGAGGAGTTCGCGGCCAAGGGCTTCGCCGGCACGCGGCTCGAGGACGTGGCGGCGCGGGCGAGGGTGAGCAAGGGGCTCCCTTATCTCTACTTCAAGACCAAGGAAGAGCTGTTCAAGGCCGTGGTCCGCAGCGTGATCACGTCGCATTTCGACGTGCTGCGCGGGCAGATGGAAACGACGACGCTGTCCACCGAAGCGTTTCTCAAAGGGCCCTTCCTCGCTTTCATCCAGGAGCTGGTCGGCTCCAAGCGCGCCTTCATCGCCCGGCTCCTGATCGCGGAAGGTCACAAACATCCCGAGCTCACCAAGTTCTACTACGACAATGTCATCTCGCGCGGGATCGAGACGCTCACGCGCCTGATCGATCGCGGCGTCGAACGTGGCGAGTTCCGCAAGACGGCATTGCGCGATTATCCGCAGCTCCTCGTCGCGCCGGTGCTAACGGCGATCCTGTGGCGGGCGCTGTTCGAGCGCCATCATCATCTCGATACCAACAAGATGCTCGAAACGCATATTGGATTGCTGGTCGATGCGATCCGCGCTCCGGGCGCAGCAAAGGGCGCGTCATGAGGTTTGCGTATTGTGCCCGCGTTGTCCTGATCCTTGCTGCAGCGCTAACTCTTTCAGGGTGCGGCGATCAGGTCACGAACAAGTTCCCCGGCTATATGGAGGCCGATCTCGTTCTGGTCGGTTCGGAGCAGAAAGGCCGGGTGCTGACCCAGCTCGTCGAGGAGGGCGATCACGTCCAGAAGGACCAGCCGCTCTTCACCTTGGAAAGCGAAGCACAGGTAGCGGAAGTCGATGCGGCCCGATCGCGCGTTTCCGAGGCGGAAGCCAGGCTCGCGGACGTCCAACAGAATATGCAGCGGCCGCGCGAGATCGAGGTGCTCGAGGCGTCGCTCAATCAGACGCGCGCCATGTTGCAAAACTCCAAATTCACACTCGAGCGAACCGAGAAGCTCTTCAAGCAGGGTTGGGCCTCCAAAGCCGCGCTCGATCAGGCGCAGGCGATTAATGACCGCGACGAGGCGGCGGTGGCGGAAGCCGAAAAGCGCATCGGCGCGGCAAAGCTTCCCGGGCGATCGGGCATGATCGATGCCGCGACAGCCAATGCGGAAGCCGCGAGGCACGCGCTGGCGCAAGCCGAGACCAATATCGCCAAGCGCAGCGTGTCGAGCCCCGCGGAGGGGACGATCGAGGAAGTGTATTTCCGGCCCGGCGAAGTGGTGAAAGAAGGCCAGGCGGTGCTCGCGCTGTTGCCGCCGGGCAATCTGAAAGTGCGGTTCTTCGTGCAGGAACCGGTGCGCGCCACACTCAGCATCGACCAGATCGTCAATGTCAGTTGTGACGGCTGCGCGGAGGGTCTCACGGCGAAAATCAGCTTCATCTCGCGCGACGCCGAGTTCACGCCGCCGGTGATCTTCTCGGAGGAGCAGCGGGAGAAGCTGGTGTTTCTGGTCGAGGCTCGCCCAAGCAAAGACACGGCGAAGCTCACAGCCGGACAGCCGGTGACGGTGACGCTTGGGCCACAGCCGCAGATGGTGACGCAATGAAAGAGATCGCCATCGATGTCGAGGGCCTGACCAAATCCTTCGGTAGCCGCGTCGTGGTGCGAGACCTCACCATGCAAGTGCCGAAGGGTGAGATTTACGGCTTCCTCGGGCCAAATGGCAGCGGCAAGACCACCACTTTGCGCATGTTGTGCGGCTTGCTGACGCCGGACTCCGGACGCGGCACCTGTCTCGGCCTCGACATCCTCACCCAAGCCGACGAGATCAAGCGCGACGTCGGCTATATGACGCAACGCTTCAGCCTCTACACCGATCTTTCCATCCGCGAGAATCTCGAATTCGTTGCGCGGGTCTACGGGGTGCCGAACCCGAAGGAAGCGGCAACCGACGCCATTCACCGGCTTGGTCTCGAGGGCAGGGCCGATCAGCTCGCCGGCGAATTGTCAGGCGGCTGGAAGCAACGGCTCGCGCTCGGCGCCTGCATCCTGCCGCAGCCTCGGCTGTTGCTGCTGGATGAGCCGACCGCAGGCGTCGACCCCAAGGCACGGCGGGAGTTCTGGGAGGAGATTCACAAGCTCGCCGCGGAGGGGATCACCGTGCTGGTCTCGACGCACTACATGGACGAAGCCGAACGCTGCCACGAGTTCGCCTATATCGCCTACGGCCATTTGCTCGCGCGCGGCACCGCGGAGGAGGTGGTCTCGCAATCCGGCTTGAGCACATGGATCGTGTCGGGACGCGATTTGCAGCCACTCGCCGAGACTCTGCACAAGCGCAAAGGCATCGACATGGTCGCCCCGTTTGGCGCCGAGCTGCATGTGAGCGGACGCGACAAGCGCGCACTCGACGCAGCCATTGCCGGGGCCAAGAAACTGGACGGTGCCCATCGCTGGAAGCGCGGCGAACCTACGCTTGAAGATGTCTTTATCCTGTTGATGGATCAGTCGAAGGATAATTTCGCATGAGTGCGGTCACGCAAAACGGCGCGAGCCCACGGCACGATCCCGGCTTTCTTGCCCGCACCTGGGCGATGATCGTCAAGGAGTTCGTGCAGATGCGCCGTGATCGCATGACGTTTGCCACCATGCTGATCGTGCCGGTGATGCAGCTCACGCTGTTCGGATTTGCCATCAATACCGATCCGAAGCATCTGCCGACGGCGGTGCTGGTGCGGGACGACGGTCCGCTGACGCGTGCCGTGCTCACGGCCTTGAACAATACGGACTATTTCGACTTTCGTGTCGCGGTGAAGGACGCACACGAGCTCGACCGGCTGGTGCGCGCCGGCAAGGTGCAGTTCGCCATCGAGATCCCGGCGAGCTTCGATCGCGACGTCAGGCGCGGCGACCGGCCCGCACTTCTCATCATTGCCGACGCGACAGATCCCGTGGCCACCGGTACGGCGATCTCGGCCGCGGAAGGCGTGATCAACACGGCGCTCCGACGAGAGCTGCGCGGACCAGACGACATTGTAGCCGGCACGCCGCCGCCGTTCGAGATTCTGCTGCAACGGCGCTATAACCCCGAAGGCATCACCCAATACAACATCGTGCCGGGACTGCTCGGCGTGGTGCTGACCATGACCATGATGATGTTCACGGCATTGGCGGTCACCCGCGAGATCGAGCGGGGCACGATGGAGAGCCTGCTCTCCATGCCGATCAAGCCGATCGAGATCATGATCGGTAAAATTGCGCCGTTCGTGCTGGTCGGCTTCGTGCAGATGCTCATCATTCTGCTCGCGGCACATTTCGTGTTCGGGGTGCCGATCCTCGGCAGCGTGCCGCTTCTGATCGCGCTTGCGACCTTGTTCGCGGCCTCGAACCTGGCGGTCGGCTATACGTTCTCGACGCTCGCCGACAATCAGCTGCAGGCGGTGCAGATGACCTTCTTCTTCTTTCTGCCCAACATCCTGCTCTCCGGCTTCATGTTTCCGTTCCGCGGCATGCCGCAATGGGCGCAAGTGATCGGAGAGATCCTGCCGCTCACGCATTTCATGCGGATCGTCCGCGGCATCATGCTGAAAGGGAGCGGGTTCAGCGACATGACGATCGATGTCGCGGCGTTGCTGATCTTCATGATCGTGGCGATGGGACTGGCGCTGTTCCGCTTCCGCCGAACGCTGGATTAAGTGTTAACTCACAAGGTGCTACTCTGTTGCTTGCGGAGTAGTCTGTCCCATGCAGCCTAAGACGGTTCTCAGTTTCATCCTTGCCGCGCTTGCAGGCTCAAGCGTCGCCGGGCCGCGCGACGATAGACGGCGCTATCGCGCTGCTGACCAGACGTTAGAGCCTATCAGGCTTCCGCCGGTTGCCACGCCGGCGCTAGCCGTCGGCGCGATTGCCGCCGGCGCATTGGCCGTGGGCGCGCTGGCAATTGGCGCGCTCGCGATTGGAAGGCTGGAAATCCGACGGGCGCGGCTCCGTACGGTCGAGATTGACGAGCTCACAGTGGGGAAGCTTCGTATCAAGGAAGGCGCGGAGGGCGCGGGCTCCAAGTAGGAGAGTTCCGCTTCGCCGGCCTTTGTCCCAAGCGGCTCTATTTCAATCGTCGCGAATGACTCTGCGTTTCCGGACCGAGCTTGTCGCGCCGGAAATAGCCAAACAGCGTTTGCGGCGGTCCGGATTGCTTCACCACATCCGACATGCCAAGCCCGGGCTCACCAAGCGTGGGATTGCCGGGCGTCGGTGTGACTTGCGAGCTTTCGTTCATCAACTGGGCGTGGGCCGGGACCGCGCCGACAAGCAATGCCGCAACGGCGCCAATCGCCAGACACATAGAAATGTGCGTGTCATTTGCGAACTCCGATTTCCGCACCAGACAATGGGTCTCTCTGGAAAACCTCGGGAAGCGTGCTCCGGTTCCAGCCTTGGAGACGTATAGACCAAGCTGAGGGAAACGCACGACGGCTCTTCCTCTTCATGGGTTACAGGGCGCTAAAGTGCGTTAATCTAGTTTGACATATGAGGGGTCCGAGACATGTGGCTGAAAGTTTTGCGCTTCGTCGCGCTGATGCTCGCCGCGCTCACGCTGGCGATGGGCATCTGCCATTTGATGCAGCTGCCGGCGCGGATGGGCTGGGATCAGTATCTCTGGGTCGGCTCGACGGTGCAGGGCGGGCTCTATGCCCTGTTCGGCTCGATCGGCGCGATCATCGGCCTGGTGGCGATCCTCGTCCTGTTCATTCTGGCTTATTTCGTGCGCGAGCATGGGCGGCCGGGATTCAATTTCGCGCTCGCGGCCGCGATACTTTATGCGTCGGCCTTCGCGCTGTGGTGGGTGCTGGTCTATCCGGCAAATGTCGAACTGGCGAGTTGGGTGAACGGGCCGGTGCCCGCGGATTGGACCGAGGTTCGCTCGCGTTGGGAATTCGGGCACGCGATCATTTCATTGGTGGAGCTTGCCGGCTTTGCCGCGCTGGTGTGGTCTATCCTTGCCGACACGGCCTTGCCGGCAGCAAGCCCTGCGCACGCTGCTGCCGCGGCGGTGCGGAGTAAACCTCGGGCGGCCACGCGGACAAAAGCGAGACGCACGACCAAGCGCCGCACCCGCAAGTAGTTCACATGTGAATGGGGCGGCCATCGACGGCGAGCGCCGCTTCTTTCACGGCCTCGTTGAGGGTCGGGTGCGCGTGGCAGATGCGCGCGAGGTCTTCCGCCGAGCCGCCGAATTCCATCAACACCACGGCCTCGGCGATCATGGTGCCGGCATCGGCGCCCAGAATATGCACGCCGAGCACGCGATCGGTGGCGGCGTCGGCCAGAATCTTGACGAAGCCTTCGGTGGTGCGGTTGGCCTTGGCGCGGCCATTGGCGGTGAAGGGGAACTTGCCGATCTTGTAAGCGATCCCGGCCTCTTTCAGCTCTTCCTCGGTCTTGCCGACGGAGGCCACTTCCGGCGCGGTGTAGACCACGGAGGGGATCGCTCCGTAATTCACGTGACCGGCTTGGCCGGCGAGGATCTCGGCGACCGCCACGCCTTCCTCTTCCGCCTTGTGCGCGAGCATCGGGCCATCGATCACGTCGCCGATGGCGTAGATGCCGGGGATGTTGGTGGCGAAATGCGGGTCGACGACGATCCGCTTGCGATTGTCGAGCCTGACGCCGAGTTCGGCGAGGCCCAGGCCTTCGGTGTTCGGAATGCGTCCCACGGCGACGAGAACCACATCGAAATTCGCGGTCTCGGACGCGCCTCCGTTCGCGGGCTCGAGCGTGACCTTGATGTCCTGCGCCCGAGGCATCGACCGATGCGACCTTGGTGCCGAGCTTGAAGACGATGCCTTGCTTGGTGAGGATGCGCTGAAATTGCTTCGCCAATTCGCCGTCGAGGCCGGGCGCGACGCGATCGAGCATCTCGACCACGGTGACGTCCGACCCGAGGCGACGCCAGACCGAGCCGAGCTCGAGCCCGATATAGCCGGCGCCGATGACAAGGAGGCGCTTCGGCACTTTCGGCAGCGATAGCGCGCCGGTGGAGGAGACGATGCGCGTCTCGTCGATCTCGACGCCGGGAATGCGCGCGATCTCGGAGCCGGTGGCGATGACGATGTTCTTGGCTTCGAGCGTCTGTTTCGAGCCGTCTGCGGCCGTCACCTCGACCTTGCCGGGAGCAGAGATGCGCGCCTTGCCGTGGATCGCGTCGATCTTGTTCTTCTTGAGCAGGAAATCGACGCCCTGGACATTGCCTTTGACGGCTTCGTCCTTGAAGGCGAGCATAGCGGGGAGATCGAGCTCCGGTTTCACCTTGATGCCGAGATGAGAGAAATCGTGGCCGGCCTCGGTGAAACGCTCGGAGGCGTGGAGCAGCGCCTTGGACGGAATGCAGCCGACATTGAGACAGGTGCCGCCATGGGTGGCGCGCTTCTCGACCACGGCGACCTTCATGCCGAGCTGCGCGGCGCGAATGGCGCAGACATAGCCGCCGGGGCCGGTACCGATGACGATGAGGTCGTAACGCATCAAATCCTATTATCACTCATCGGGCGTCAGAGTCTCCTCGCCGAGGCCTGCGTCCCAAAGTCCCTTCAGGCTGCCGTCATCGGCGAGCGCATAGACCACAGGCGTGGCGCTGCCCCACTCGACGGTGAGGAGATTGCCGGCAAGCTTGCCGGTGCCTTCATAGGCCGAATCTCCGACCTTCCAGCTGACATGATACTCGTCGCCGTCCTTCTCGATCTCGACCGTGCCCTTATAGCGTCCGCCATCGGGATTGCGGCCGGTAACGGCATAGGCGCCTTCAGCTAATTCGACAGGCGTGTCCGCTGCCGAACCGACCGGCTCCAGCGTTTCATCGCCGGAGCCATCGGCCCATTCGCCGTCGAGGGTGCCGTCCTTGGTGAAGGAGTAGATCACCGGTTTGGTGTCGCCCCAGTTCACCACCAGCATTCTCCCGGCGAAATGGCCGGTGCCGTGAAACACATCCTTGCCGATCCACCAGGTGAAGGTGAACTGGTCCTTGTCTTGAGTGAGCGCGACCATGCCGCGATATTTGCTGCCATTCGGATTGGTCCCGCTCACGCGATAGATTCCGGCGAGGTCGACGGTGCCTTGAGGCGAAGCGAGAGAGGGTCGGGTGAGGCTGAGCAGAGCGCCTTGCAGCTTGCCGTGAACGTCGACAGGTGCGTCCAACTCTTCCGCAGGCTTCGGCGCAGGCGCTTGCGCGGGTCCTGTATCGGTCGGGCGGAAAATGAACTCGCCGAAATAGGTGGATGAGATCCACGGCGTCTGCTCGCCGTTGTGTGTCGATATAGACGCCCTTCAAAGTGCGCTTGAAGGTTTCCTCGATGTTGAGGTTGGGCGCCGCGATCGAGGCCGCGAGATATTTGGTGTAGGGGCTGTTATTGCCCGATCCGTCGAGCGCCACGGCGCCAGGTGAGGTGGCGAAGGAGACGAACAGACTCGAGCTTGAATCGATGCGTGACAGTCCCTTCGAGCCGGCAGGGTCGATCGGATTGTTGCGGCAGGCGTCGAGAATGATGATGTTGAGGTCGTTCTTCGCCGCAGACATGGCATCGACGATCTCGCTTCCGGTCAGCGACTTGGTCTTTACGTCGTCGAATTCGGCGATCTCGTTGCCAGCGGGGAGCAGATAGTTCTCGCCGGCGATCTGCGCGCCGTGGCCGGAGAAATAGAACAGGCCGACGCCGCCCTTCGATTTCAGCTCGCTGCCGAGCTTCTGCACGGCTTTCAGCAATTCGTCATGATCGGCGTCGGTTTGCAGAATGACATTGAAGCCAGCCTCTTTGAGCGACTTGGCTACCGCCTCGGCATCGTTGATGGGATTGCGCAAGGGAGCGAAGGAGTAGTCGGCATTGCCGATGACAAGGGCGGTGCGGGGCGGGGGCGCCTCGGCTTGGGCGATGGCCAGCGTGGCGGCCAGGGCGATGACATTGAGGCCTAAACGGAGCGTTCGCATCGGTCTGAAACCTCGCTCAGGAATGACTGCCCAATCCAGTATCGCACCGAGGTTTAGATATTGAGAACGAGGCGCTTCGGATCCTCGATCGCCTCCTTCACACGGATCAGGAAGGTTACGGCTTCCTTGCCGTCGACCAGGCGGTGATCGTAGGACAGCGCCAAATACATCATCGGCCGCGCCACGATCTGGCCGTCACGCACCACGGCGCGTTCCTCGATGCGGTGCATGCCGAGAATGCCGGATTGCGGTGCGTTGAGGATCGGAGTGGACAGCAACGAGCCATAGATGCCGCCATTGGAAATGGTGAAGGTGCCGCCTTGCAGCTCGTCCAAAGCGAGCTTGCCCTCGCGGGCGCGCGCGCCGAAATCGGCGATTGCCGTTTCGATCTCGGCGAGGCTCAAGCGGTCGGCATCGCGCAACACCGGCACGACGAGACCGCGCTCGGTGCCGACGGCAACCCCGATATGGTAGTAGTTCTTGTAGACGATATCGTCGCCGTCGATCTCGGCATTGACGGCGGGGATTTCCTTCAGCGCCTCGACGCAAGCTTTGACGAAGAAGCCCATCATGCCGAGTTTGACGCCGTGCCGCTTCTCGAAGTCTTCGCGGTAGTCGCGCCTGAGCTGCATCACCGCGCTCATATCCACATCGTTGAACGTGGTGAGCATGGCGGCGTTGTCTTGCGCTTCCTTCAGCCGCTTGGCGATGGTCTGACGCAGCCGCGTCATGCGGACGCGTTCCTCGCGCGTCTCGTCTGTGGATGCGACGGGGGCGCGTGGCGCGGGCGCCGGCTTCGGTTTCCGTTCGCGCGCGAGCATCGAGGAAGCGGCCTGCTCGACATCGTGTTTCAAGCACCTGGCCGCGTCTGCCTGAACCTTCGACACTCCCGCGCGGCAAGCCACTCTCGGCGAGAAGCTTCCGCGCGGCGGGCGAGGGCGGCATGTCGTTCTCTCCCACTTCTTCACGCGGACTTGGCTCGCGTTCGAGGCGTGGTTGGTGCTGTCGGAGCCGGAGCTGGCTGGGCGACAGGCGCGGGCTTGGTGACGACGGAGGCTGGAGCCGGTCCCGCCGAAGGCTTGGCACCGCCTTCGGTGATCGATCCGAGCAGCGATCCGATGGCGACAGTGGCGCCGGTGGGGACGGCGATCTCGCTTAAGACGCCGCCGGTCGGCGCGGGCACCTCGACCGTGACCTTGTCGGTCTCGAGCTCGACCAGAGGCTCATCCGCGGCGACCTGGTCGCCTTGTTGTTTCAACCATTGGCCGACCGTGGCCTCGCTGATGCTCTCGCCGAGGCTCGGCACGCGGATCTCTGTGGCCATGGCCGGTTTGTCCCCTGGGGCAGTATTGTCTTTGACGCATGATCTTATCCGAAAAGTCTGCAACTTTTCGGGATCATGCTCTAGCCCAATGCCTCATCAAGCAGATTCTTGAGCTCATGCAAATGCTTCCGCATCAGGCCGGTGGCGGTGGCGGCCGAAGACGGCCGTCCAGCATAGCGGGCACGCTTGTGGTGAGCGCCGATGTGATCCAGCACCCATTCGATATTGGGCTCGATGAAGTTCCAGGCGCCCATATTCTTCGGCTCCTCCTGGCACCAAACCATCTCTGCATCGCGGAAGCGTGACAATTCTTGGATCAGGGCGCGGGCCGGGAAGGGGTAAAGCTGCTCGATCCGCAACAGGTAGATGTCGTTGCTGCCACGCTTCTCGCGCTCCTCATAGAGATCGTAATAGACCTTGCCGGAGCATAGCACCACGCGCTTGATCTCCGCATCCGGCACCAGCTTGATCGGCTCATTGGCGAGGAGTTGCGCGTCGTCCCAGAGAACACGGTGGAAGCTCGATTGCGGCCCGAACTCCTCCAGCCGCGACATTGCGCGCTTGTTGCGGAGCAGGGATTTCGGCGTCATCAGCACCAGGGGCTTGCGGAACTGCCGATGAAGCTGGCGCCTGAGCACATGGAAATAATTGGCGGGCGTGGTGCAATTCGCGATCTGCCAATTGTCCTCGGCGCAAAGCTGAAGATAGCGCTCAAGCCTGGCCGAAGAATGCTCCGGGCCCTGGCCCTCATAGCCGTGCGGCAACAGCAGCACGAGGCCGGACATGCGCAGCCATTTACGCTCGCCGGAGGAGATGAACTGGTCCACGACCACCTGGGCGCCGTTGGCGAAATCGCCGAACTGCGCCTCCCACAGCACAAGCGCATTCGGCTCGGCGAGGCTATAGCCATATTCGAAGCCGAGCACGGCCTCCTCGGAGAGCATCGAGTTGATGACCTCGAACTCGCCCTGTCCCTTGGCGATATGCCGGAGCGGGGTGTATTTCTTCTCGTTGACCTGATCCATCAGCACGGCATGACGCTGGGAAAAGGTCCCGCGCTCTGAATCCTGCCCCGAAAGACGGACCTTGAAGTCCTCGACGAGGAGGGTGCCGAAGGCGAGCGCTTCCGCAGTCGACCAATCGATTGGGCCGCCGTCCTCGATGGCCTTGCGCCGCGCGGCGAGGATCCGGGTGATGGTCTTGTGGGCGGTGAAGCTCTTCGGGATGTAGGTGAGCTTGCGGCCGATCTCGTGCAGGACGCTGAGATCGACGCCGGTCAGCCCGCGGCGCGCGCCTTCCTCGGCATGGCCGATGCCAGACCATTTGCCGTCGAGCCAGTCGGCGCGGTTCGGGCGATAGGTCTCGCCTGCGGCGAACTCCTCTTCGAGGCGGGCGCGAAATTCCGCCTGCATGCGGTCGACCTCTTCGCGCGTCACCAGCCCCTCTTCGATGAGCTTGGCGGCGTAGACTTCGACGACCGAGGGATGCTCGCGGATGCGGGCATACATCAGGGGCTGGGTGAAGGCCGGCTCGTCCGCCTCGTTATGGCCGTGGCGGCGATAGCAGAACATGTCGATGACGACAGGCTTGCCGAAACGCTGGCGGAACTCGATCGCGACCTTGGTGACGTAGACCACGGCCTCCGGATCGTCGCCGTTCACATGAAAGATCGGCGCGTCGATCATCTTGGCGACATCGGACGGGTAGGGCGAGGAGCGAGAGAAACGCGGCGCGGTGGTGAAGCCGATCTGGTTGTTGACGATGAAATGCAGCGAGCCGCCGGTGCGGTGGCCGCGCAAGCCGGAAAGACCGAGACATTCGGCGACCACGCCTTGGCCGGCGAAGGCGGCATCGCCGTGCAGGAGCAGCGGCAGCACTTCCCGCCGCTCCTTGTCTTGCAACTGGTCTTGCTTCGCGCGGACCTTGCCGAGCACGACGGGGTCGACGATTTCCAAATGCGAGGGGTTGGCGGTGAGCGAGAGGTGAACGTTGTTCTGGTCGAAGGCGCGATCGGAGGAAGCGCCGAGATGGTATTTCACGTCTCCCGATCCCTCGACGTCCTCGGGATGGGCCGAGCCGCCGCGGAACTCGTTGAAGATGGCGCGATAGGGCTTGCCCATGACGCTGGCAAGCACGTTGAGGCGGCCACGATGCGGCATGCCGATGACGATATCGCGTAAGCCCAGTTGGCCGCCGCGCTTGATGACTTGCTCCAGTGCAGGGACCAGCGACTCGCCGCCATCGAGGCCGAAACGCTTGGTGCCGGTATATTTGACGTCGATAAAACGTTCGAAGTGCTCGGCCTCGATCAGCTTGTTGAGGATGGCCTTCTTACCTTGCGGGGTGAAGCGCACCTCTTTGTCGGCGCCCTCGATGCGTTCCTGAATCCAGGCACGCTGCTCGGGATCGGAAATATGCATGTACTCGGCGCCGATATGATGGGCGTAAGTGCGCTTGAGAATATCGAGCACTTGGCGGAGCGTGCCGAATTCGAGACCAAGTGCGCCGCCGAGAAAGATCGGCCGGTCGTAATCCGACTTCCTGAAGCCGTAGGTCTTGGGGCGGAGCTCTGGGTGCTCCTTACGCGTCACCAGCTCGAGCGGATCGAGCTTGGCGATGAGATGGCCGCGGGTGCGGTAGGCGCGGATCAGAAGCCGGGCGCCCAGCGTGTCGCGCGATGCGGCAAGCGCCGTCTCCTGGGTGAAGGCAGGAGGCGCAATGGTCGCGAGCGCCGTGCCGTTCTTCTTGCTCCAGGAGGGCCCGCGCGCCTCGGCGAGAATATCGCCGGCCGCATCTCCAAGGCTCGCGAAGAAGCTACGCCATTCCGCATCGACCGAAGCGGGATCGTCCTGGTATCGCGCGTAAAGCTCGGTGAGAAAATTCGCGTTGGCGCCATGCAGAAACGACGTCAGTGCAAATTCGTCGTTCCGTTCATGCCTGGTCATGCGGGTCAACCTTGCCGGTGTTCATACTTGCAACCGGCGTGCCGGGCAAAGACGGCGAGGATTGGGCGGCCGGCGTTGATCCCTATGTAATATTTCCGAGAGCCTCATTCCATGGGGAGATGAGGATTCCTCCTGACGATCCTTGCGCCAGAAGCTGCCTCATTTTTATGCGGCGGACCTCTAGAATGTGATCAATTCGGAGTGAATCGCGATCTCAATCTAGGCCTTTGTTCCAACGCATGATCTTGTCCGAAAAGTCTGCAACTTTTCGGGATCATGCTCAGGATCACGCCGACTTGAGCAGCTCTTTCAGCGTGGTGCCGAGTGCCGCGGGGCTCGGCGAGACGCGGATACCTGCCGCGCGCATGGCCTCGATCTTGTCCTCGGCCTTGCCTTTGCCGCCGGAAATGACGGCGCCGGCATGACCCATGCGACGGCCAGGCGGCGCGCTGACGCCGGCGATGAAGCCGACGGTCGGTTTCTTCTTCTTGGCTTCGGCCAGAAATGCCGCAGCCTCTTCCTCGGCGCTGCCGCCGATCTCGCCGATCATGATGATCTGTTCGGTGGCGTCGTCATCGAGAAAGAGTTTCAGGCAATCGATGAAATTGGTGCCGTTGACGGGATCGCCACCGATGCCGACGCAGGTGGACTGACCGAGACCTGCGGCTGTGGTCTGCGCCACGGCTTCATAGGTGAGCGTGCCGGAGCGCGACACGATGCCGACGGAGCCAGGCCCGATGAATATGGCCCGGCATGATGCCGATCTTGCATTGGCCGGGCGTGATGATGCCGGGACAGTTCGGCCCGATCAGACGGGTCGAGGTGCCGCACAAGCGCGCGCTTCACCTTGACCATGTCGAGCACCGGAACGCCTTCGGTGATGCAGACGACGAGCGCCACACCGGCGTCGATGGCTTCGAGGATGGCGTCGCCGGCAAAGGCTGGCGGCACATAGATCGACGCTGGCGTCGGCGCCGGTCTCTGCGCACGGCTTGATCGACAGTGTCGAAGACGGGCAAGCCGAGATGCTTGGTGCCGCCTTTGCCGGGCGTCACGCCGCCGACCATGCGGGTGCCGTAGGCGATGGCCTGCTCGGAGTGGAAGCGTGCCTTGGGCGCCGGTGAAGCCCTGGCAGATGACGCGCGTGTTCTTATCGACGAGGACGGACATTACTTGCCTCCCACCGCAGCCACGATCTTCTTCGCGGCGTCGTCGAGATTGTCGGCGGGGATGATGGCGAGGCCGGATTGCGCGAGGATCTCCTTGCCGCGCTCGACATTGGTGCCTTCGAGCCGGACCACGAGCGGCACGGTGATGTGCATCTCGCGCGCTGCCGCCACGATGCCCTCGGCGATGATGTCGCAACGCATGATGCCGCCGAAAATATTGACGAGAATGCCGTTCACGTTGGGATCGGACAGGATGATCTTGAAGGCCTCGGTGACGCGCTCCTTGGTGGCGCCGCCGCCGACATCGAGGAAGTTCGCAGGCTCGGCGCCATAGAGCTTGATGATGTCCATGGTGGCCATGGCGAGGCCGGCGCCATTCACCATGCAGCCGATGGTGCCGTCGAGCTTCACATAAGACAGCTCGTGCTTGGAGGCTTCGACCTCGGCGGGATCCTCCTCATCGAGATCGCGGAGCTCGGCAATATCCGGATGACGGAACAGCGCGTTATCGTCGAAGGAAATCTTGGCATCGAGGCATTGCAGCTTGCCGTCCTCGGTCACGATCAGAGGATTGATCTCGATCAGGCTCGCATCCTTGTCGATGAAGACCTTGTAAAGTCCTGCGAGCAGCTTGGCGCATTGCTTGGCCTGATCGCCGGAAAGCCCAAACGCCGCGTTGATGATGCGGGTGTGGAACGGCGAAATCCCCGTGGCAGGATCGACGTCGAGGGCGAGGATCTTCTCAGGCGTGGTCGCAGCGACATGCTCGATATCCATGCCGCCCTCGCTCGAGGCGACAAAGGCGATGCGGCCGGTGGCGCGATCGACCAGCAGCGACAGATAAAGCTCGCGCGCGATGGTCGAGGCCCGCTGCACGAAGACGCGGCGCACGATGCGGCCCTTGGGACCGGTCTGCGGCGTGATCAGCGGCTTGCCGAGCATGCGCTCCGCTTCGCCCGCGCAACTCTTCGATGCTCTTGACCAGCTTGACGCCGCCGCCTTTGCCGCGGCCGCCGGCATGGATCTGCGCCTTCACCACCCACAAATTCTCGCCCAGATGCGGGGCGTGCGAGGCGGCCTCGTCGGGAGAGAAAGCGACTTTACCTTCGGCAACGGGGACGCCATAGGCGTGAAGCAAGGCTTTCGCCTGATATTCGTGAATGTTCATGGCTGACTAATTCGTGGTGGGAAACTCGCCCCTACATAGCATCGCTTTTCTTGGTGCCATGGGTTTTTTGTAGGCGGCGCCAGCCTGGACTTTGGGCAAATTCGTCGCAGTGGCGCGAGGCTGCTATGGCCCTGCTCGCGACTAGTTGGCGAGGCTCGGCGCGATCTTCTGGCAGAGCTCGACCAGCGATTTCACGCTCTCGACCGAATTCATAAAGGCGTCGCGCTCGCTCGAGGTCAGCTCGAGCTCGATGACGCGCTCGACGCCCTTGGCGCTGATGACGATCGGCACGCCGGCATAGAGGCCCTTCACGCCGTATTCGCCGTTGAGATAGGCGGCGCAAGGCAGCACGCGCTTCTTGTTCTTGAGATAGGATTCGGCCATCTCCAGCGCGGCGGTGGCCGGGGCGTAGTAGGCGGACCCGGTCTTCAACAGGCCCACGATCTCGGCGCCGCCGTCGCGGGTCCGCTGCACGATCTCATCGAGACGGCGCTGCGTGATCCAGCGCATCCGCACCAGGTCGGGCAGCGGGATGCCGGCCACGGTCGAATAGCGGATCAAGGGCACCATGGTATCGCCGTGGCCGCCGAGCACCATGGCGCTCACATCCTCGACGGAAACATCGAATTCCTCGGAGAGGAAATAGCGGAATCTCGCGCTATCCAGCACGCCGGCCATGCCGACCACCTTGTTGCGCGGCAGGCCACTCGTCTTCTGCAAGGCCCAGACCATGGCATCGAGCGGGTTGGTGACGCAGATGACGAAGGCATCCGGCGCATATTTGCGAAGGCCCGCGCCCACCTGCTCCATGACTTTGAGGTTGATCTCGAGCAGATCGTCACGGCTCATGCCGGGCCTACGCGGGACGCCGGCGGTGACGATCACCACGTCCGCATCCTTGATCTCGGCATATTCGTTGACGCCCCTGAACTTGGCGTCGAAACCTTCGATCGGCGCGGATTGGGAGAGATCGAGCGACTTGCCTTGGGGAATGCCGTCGACAATGTCGAACAGGATGACTTCGCCGAGCTCCTTGATGCCGGCGAGGTGGGCCATGGTGCCGCCGATTTGGCCGCCGCCGATCAACGCTATACGGTTCCGAGCCATCCCATCCCCCTAGAGTTCTTGGCGATCCGCATGTGGCCAGTTTCAGGCCGGTCCGGCATTTTGGTTACTGGCAATCGCAGGCTCTGGCAAGGCGCTGATGTCTGTTGAAGGCAGCGGACCAGGAGTTGGCGGTATGGGGCCGATCGGCTAGGCTTGGCGACAGCTCTCGGAGGGCACGGATGGCGAAGCGGAAGTCCGCCAAGAGGCCGGTCAAAAAGCGGCCGGTCAAAAAGGGGCCGGTCAAAAAGCGGCCGGTCAAATTCGACGTCGAGATCAACGGCGTCTCGATCGTGGTCTGGGCGGCCCGGCTCAGCCTCTATTTCCTCGTCCAGGGCGGCATCATTCTGCTCAGCTACGCCTATTACGGCTTCGACACCGATCCCTCGAGCTTTGCGCTTGGCTTCCGTCTCGATCCGACCCACGCGGCGATACATTTCGTCTGGGGGCTGGTCGGTACCTTCATCGGCTTCTACGCGCCGCGCTACTCGACCTATTTCCTGCTCGCCTTCGCGGTGTTCTACACGATCATGGCCATTCTCGGCACCTTCACCACCTACCATTTCGGCATGCATCTCGACTGGCGGGTGAACATGTTCCACTGGTTCCTGGTGCCGTTCGCCTGGGCGCTCGGGCTATTCGGGCTATGGCAGGAGCGAGGTTCGGGCTGATCGGGCCCGCCACAGCTGCACTTGGGCGGCTCGTCGCACGCTATTCCCGCGCCGTGATCAAGCCTGACCGCGCCGAGATCATCCTCGAAGCGAAGCTACCCTCTGGGCCGACCCTCTGGATCTGCTGGCACGAAGCCAATTTCATTGCGCTTGCGCTCCATGCAGTCGTCACCGGAAGACAAGGCATGGCCTTCGTGCCGCCGGGGCTCAACGGCGTCGGCATGCGCGGCTGGCTCGAGGAACTCGGCATCACGCCAGTGCCGCTTGCCGCAGACGCCAGGCGCGGGCTTGGGTTGCGGCAGATGGAGGCCGCGCTCGGAGACGGCAAGGACGTGCTGATCGCGGTGGACGGTCCAAATGGCCCGCGCCACAAAGTCTCGCCGGGCGCGATGTGGCTCGCGCGATCGAGCGGGGCCGAGATCAGGCCGTTCGGCGCCAGCGCCAGTCCGGCGTTCAGACTGCCGCGCTGGGATCGCTTGATCGTGCCGTTGCCCGGAGCGCGCGTTGCCGTGGTTATTGGGGAGGCGTTGGCCTCCAATCGGGAAGACTTGAATCGGCAAGACTTGGCCGCAGAAATTCCTGCGACGCTCGACCGGCTGATGCGACGCGCTCGCCTCACGACGCATCAAGGCATAGAATGACGGGGACGGAGGGGACGCGATGGACCTGAAACTTCCGAACTGGGTGCGCCTGGTCATTCTCGTTTCGGCGCTGATGCAGCTCGGCTTCGGCCTCACGCTGCTGATCGATCCGGACCGGATCGCCGAGCTCTGGCCGTGGAAGCTGCCGCCGCTCACCGCGCGGCTGCTCGGCGCCAGCACGCTGGTCTCGGTGCCGATGGCGCTGCTCGTGGTCTGGATCAACCGCTTCGCCGTCGCCGCAATTCCGCTGGTGATGATGCTCACTTATCGCGTGCTGCAACTTCTCGCCGGCGGCATCCATCACGACCGCTTCGCGCCGGACTCGCTCGTCACCTGGAATTATTTCGGCGGCGGATTGCTGATGGCGGCGACATTCGCCTTTCCGCTGATCGCTGCAAGACGCGGAGGTTTGCCGTCCGCAAGTCCCAGTCAGCCATTTGCGCAATCCATGCCATGGATCGTGCCTGGTCTCGCGCGCACAAGCCTTGCCGCGCTCGGCGCGCTCTATCTTGCGCTCGGGCTCGCCTTTCTCATTGCCGGCGCCGCCGCGAAACCGCTCTGGTTCGATGCGGCAGGCCTCACGCCCTTGACGGCGCGGCTGTTCGCTTCGCCGCTCACCGGACTCGGTCTCGGGACTCATTCTCGTTTCGCAAGCGAAGGACTGGCGCGAGATCATGGTGCCGGCGATCGGCATGGTGACCATCGGCATTGTCGGCAGTCTGTCGCTGGTGCTCGATTGCGCGAGTTTCGCGCCGCAGAGCAAAGCTGCCTGGCTCGTCGCCGCGACGCCGCCGATCCTGTTTGTTGTCGGCGCGGCGCTGCTCTGGTCGAAGCCCGGCGATGAGCCCGACAAGCGAACCTCAGGCGCGATGAAGTGCGCAAGCCGGCTAATTTCGATGCTCTAAGGCGCCGGCACTTCCGTGGTGATCGGCTTGTCCTTCGGCTTGATGCGCACGGCGAGGAGCTTGACCGGCTTCGGTGCCGTTATTCGCGCCGCGATGCACGATGTTCGGCGGCAGATATTCCGCTTGGCCCGCCTTGATTTCCCTTGGGCTCTCTCCGGCGCGCTCGAAGGTGAGGGTGCCTTGAAGGATATAGGCGATCTCATGCGCGTCGGGGTGGATGTGCCAGGGGACGCCGCGGCCCGGGGGGAAGGTGTAAAGCTGGACGTTCACCTCTTTGCTTGGATCGCCGGCGAAGTCCTGCACCACGAGTTGCTGCGCCTCGACCTTCGGCGCTTGTACCGGATTACGAGCGACGAGCACGCCGACAATGCCGGCCAGAAGCAGCAGAATTGCGCCAAAGAGCAATGAGCCCTGAGCCGCCGTCAGTTTCATTTTCATATCTCGCCAACCTCAGCAGAATCAGGGAAAAGCGGCCGTCAGGCTGAGCCCAAGAGCGCGGCAACCGCAAGCGCGATGATTGTCGGGGTCGGCACCCCCGTCAATCGCGGCGGCAATAATTGCCAGACGAGATGGCACAAATGTAACGAATCCGCCTATAGATTCGCCGCGTTTCAAGGTGCAAACTCACGAACCCCTAGACCCCTAGACCACATGGAGAGGAAACCAATGACGAGCATGGGACGAATTGCACGGATCGGAGCGCTTGCGCTTTGCGCGGCGGCGGCGCTGGCGACGATGAACGATATCGCTTCGGCGCGCGGCTTTGTCGTGCACGGCGGCTGCTGGGGCTGTGGCCGGGGCGGGGCGTTTGCCGCCGGCGCCATCGCCGGTGCGGCACTCGCGACCCCCTATTATGCGCCGCGCTATTACTCGGCCCCGGTGGTGGTGGCCCCTCCGGTCTACGGCGCCTACCCGGCCTACCCGGTCTGCCCCGCATACGGCCCGATGCCGTATTATTGCCGCTAGGCGATCGCGAGATTTCAAAGAGCCAATTCGAATTGTAACCCGACCAATCGGCGCGAGGATAACCTCCGCCTGGAGACAAACATGACCACTCTCTACAGATTGCTTGCGCTTGACCCTCTTCTCGCTTGCCGCTTCGGCCGCGAGCGCCGAGGAGCCGACCTCGACCGGCGCCGCGGCGACGCCCGCGCCGATCCCGACGCTGCATTGCGAGATCAAGGCGGTGATGGTGTGCACGCCGGACGGCTCCTGCAAGCCCGGCACGGACGCGGCCGGCATGACGCTGCCGCTGAAAGTCACGGTCGATTTCGAGAATAGCGTGGTGGCCGCCGCCGACGACAGCGGCTATGCCCGCACCGACAAATTCGACACCGTGGCGGATGCGGCCAATCAGCTGATGATCCACGGCATTGACGGCGCCTATAGCTGGCAGCTGGTGATGGCCAATCAGAGCGAGGCGGCCTCGATGACGTTCTCGAGCGCGGACTCGACGCTGACCGGCTTCGGCACCTGCACCAATAAATAGGTTTTGCAAAAACGGTTCGGGTGAGACGACAGGGGATCGCCTCACCCGATTGCCGTTTGGCGGCCTGGAGAGGGTCGGGTCTCAACCGCCACGCGACTTTGTTTGACGCATCATCTCGTCCGAAAAGTCGGACAACTTTTCGGGATGATGCTTTGTCTGACGCATCATCTCATCCGAAAAGTCGGGCAACTTTTCGGGATGATGCTTCTCAGACGGCTCTAGAAGGCGCCGATGCCGACGCTGAAGCCCGGTCCGCCGATGGCGATGCCGGGGCCGTAATAGCCGTAGCCATAGGGCGCGTAATAGGAATAGGCCGGCGCGTAATAGCGATAACGCGGGGCGTAGTAGCGCGGCGCGTAATAGCCATAGCTGCGATAGCCGTAATTCCGGTAGCCGTAGGATGGCGGCGCCAGCCGACATCGGTCGGTCCGATGCGGTTCCAGGTGCCGCCGAAATCGCCATTGTCGTGAATCGACCCAGCGGACGCGGTGACCGGCATCAGCGCCACGCCGCCGAGCACGGCAAGCGCAATCGCGCTTTTTCGGAGTCTATGGGTCATAGCAAGCCTCCGTTCGTTGTTTCGCTGTAAGGGAAAACGAACGAGGACGAGGAGGGTTCCCGCGCGTTTCTGCGTGCGGCGTTTGGCCCCGGTCGTCGCCAAAAACTCCCTACCTCCCCCTTGCGGGGAGGTCCGACACGAAGTGTCGGGGTGGGGGCTCCTTTATTTGAGCGCGCGAATTTCTCCCCACCCGGATCGCTTTGCGATCCGGCCTCCCCGTCAAGGGGAGGCAGGGAACAAGTGGCGAGGCCACGACAAGACACGTGAGTTCGTCACCGCGACGCGGATGCGTCCGGGCTCTGCCGAACTCTTCCCCCTTCAGGCGAAGGGGATGGCGCGCCGAAAAGCGCAAAGCCATTCTGGTGTCGTGTCCCGTCGCCGGAACACGCGGGCGCCTCACGGCGCGCCAATCGCGGCGATTATGCGAACGCCGGGCCGCGCTTTTTATCGGCGCAGCGAAAGGCTGCGCCATCTATCAGCCAGCTCCTGGCAGGGACTCTTAGTGGTCCCGGGCGGAGCCCCGGCGCCGCCCGAGTGCCCGATCCGCGTGACCAGACCCGCAGGCGCCGCACCTCATCCCGCTTCCACGAACGCCTCATGAATGCGCCCTTCAACGGACGAGGTGAGGGTGATGATAGTGGAGGTTTGGAGCGCGGGGATAAGTTTTGTCGTTTTGTACGCGCGGGCTATGATGGCTTGAGGGAGGTGGGGATGTTCGAGGTCACGTTGTCACAAGATTTTCGCCTTTGGCGAACCCGAAGGGAGAGGGACCGCTTGCTGCACCCGATCAGGGCAGCCATGACGAAGGCGAGCCAGGCGGGGGATTATGACGAGGAACAGAGCCTTGCCGCCAATCACTTTTCGTTGCAAGACGAGGCCGAAGACCGCATCCTATCGCTGCGAAGTCGTCACATCTGCAATCTTGCCGACAAGTATGTGGTTGCGGTGCCCCCGCTCGAAGACAAGGAAGCATGGGCACACTGGAAAACCGACAATCGTCGTGTGTATCTGACTTCGAAGGAGTCTGAGAGGGTCCAGCTGCTCATTCACACCGAGCAAAAACATCTTCGAGAGGCGCGAAGAAGCTTGGCTGCCATGGCTCAGCACACTGATTGGGATAATCGGAGCGCTAACCGGTCTGGCCGCCGTCCTCGCCGGTAAATAGTTCGAGCGATTTTGAACCGAAATACAGATGACTGATCAACCAGAGTACGACGTCGGGATCTATTTTCTTGCCGCTGACGAACTGACAGCAAGGGCGCTTGCCGACAAACTTGAAGGTAGTGGCTTCGAGTCTTCTTTTTCCCCCGAAAGCAAAAGATGTGGCGGGGACAGACGGCTTAGAAAGCATGCGAGCGCCGTTTGTCGACGCTCGTATCGTCGTGGTCCTCTATCGCGATAGGTGGGGCCAAACTCCTTGGACGCGCGTTGAACGAGACTGCAACCAAGGACCGCTGCCTAAATCGAAGCTAGGAACTCCATGATTTTTGTGACGCTCGATCCGACAGCCTGCGCTGCCGAAGTGGCTGGCGGAAAGCGCAGAATACGTTTCAGTTTTCCTGACTACGGAATCGATCAGCTCGTGGGAGCCGTCAAGCTTGCGAGTACAAGAGCAAGGCGGGTACCATTACCGCTCAAGACGCGATCTCTGAAGCTAAGCGTGTTCGAAGGCAGGCGCTCTAATCTTGAGGATCGCACGCCGTCTTATGCAAGACCGCGATCGGATTGTGACCAACGTCCATGCCTCACTCCATGACACGATGATGGAACTCGGACGGCTAACGAGCAGATGAACAGCCAGCACGGCTCTGAGATCGTCTGTGTCGCCGACGATAAGAACTGTGTGATGAGGTCACGATTTGTCAGCCTCGCGGTGCAATGGAGGCAGACCGATATTTAATAGCGTCGGTCGAAATGCTCACGGCGACGCGTTCCTTCGGGTGAGCGAGTTTTCAGCGGTTCGTGCTCTGGCCCCCGTGAAGGCGGTTGGGTTATGGATAAGCCGCGGCTTCTCAAGGAGCATCGGTTTGATGTGGATGTTGCGCACGATCGCACGACTGATTTGGTCAGAGCGCGGCTCGACCGATTTGCGTCCTACCCGACAGGCTCGGGGATCGCATAATGAGAATATTTGACTCGTATCTGGTGTCCCGTGCCAACGAAGGCAAAGTCCAGCCCCCATCCGATGATGATGACTAGCGGGCGATGTTACTTGCACTTGCAAATTATTCGCATGTAAGATAGGTTCAGCATCAGAAAGCCCGTGAAAAGCAGGGACAAAGAATTGATGCTAGGCCCAAGACGTGCCTCCGAAGAAGCGGGCGCCGCCAGACTGGAGCTGGAGGACACCATCGGCAATCGGGGCTGGCGGCGGATGCGCCGCGAACCCTCGCTCGCCGAAGTGTTCGGCTCGATCAAGACGCGGCCCACCGGCCCGCTGTGGCGGAAGCTGCTCGCGTTTCTCGGGCCCGGCTATCTCGTCGCCGTCGGCTATATGGACCCCGGCAATTGGGCGACCTCGCTCGCCGGCGGCTCGAAATTCGGCTACGCGCTGCTGTTCGTTGCGCTCGTCTCCAACATCATGGCGATCATTCTGCAGGCGCTCTGCGCGCGGCTCGGCATCGCGTCTGGGCGCGATCTGGCGCAAGCCTGCCGTGACGCGTTCCCGCGCTTCGTCGCCTGGCCGCTCTGGGCGCTCGCCGAGCTTGCGATCTGTGCGACTGACCTGGCCGAGGTGATCGGCACCGCGATCGGGCTCAATCTGCTGTTCGGGGTTCCGCTCGAGATCGGCGTCATCCTCACCGCGCTCGACGTGTTTCTGATCCTGTGGATGCAGAAGCTCGGCTTCCGCTATATCGAGGCCTTCATCGTCGTCATGCTCGGCGTCATCGCCATTTCGTTCGGCATTCAAATCGCGATGGCCGATCCGGAATGGAACCAGGTGATCCGCGGCTTCGCGCCGACGGTCGAGATCGTGAAGAACCCGGCGATGCTGTATCTGGCGATCGGCATTATCGGCGCCACGGTGATGCCGCATAATCTCTATCTGCACTCCGGCGTGGTGCAGACCCGCGCCTATGGGCACTCGATCCCCGAGAGGCGCGAGGCGATCAAATTGGCGACGATCGACTCGACCATCGCGCTGATGTTCGCGCTCACCATCAATGCCTCGATCCTGATCTTGGCGGCGGCGACGTTTCACCGCACCGGACAGGTCAATGTGACGGAGCTCGGCCAGGTGCATTCGCTGATCGCGCCGCTGCTCGGCTCGGTGTGGGCGCCGACTTTGTTCGCCATCGCGCTGCTCGCTTGCGGGCTCAACTCCACGGTGACGGCGACGCTGTCGGGGCAGATCGTGATGGAAGGATTTCTCGATATCAGGCTGCCGCCTTATTTGCGGCGGCTGGTGACGCGGGGCATCGCCATCGTGCCTGCGGCCATCGTCACCATTTGGTATGGCGATGCGGGAACGGCAAAACTCCTGATCCTGAGCCAAGTCGTGCTCGGCCTGGCGCTGCCCTTCTCGATCGTGCCGCTGGTGATGTTCACGGCGGACAAGCACAAGATGGGCGCATTGGTGTCGCCGCGCTGGTTGACCGTGCTCGCCGCGATCACCGCCGTGATCCTGATCGTGCTCAACATCAAGCTGCTCTGGGATCTCGCCGCGGCGCTGTAGATTTGCGCTACTTGCTCCTTGCTCCCCCCTTGAGCGCGGGAGCAGGATCGGCGAAGCCGATCCGAGGGGCGGTGAGGCGCATCGTTGGTTCGACCTCCCGCCCGATCCCTCCCCCTCAAGGGGAGGCATGGAGCCGGAGAGCACGCTCAGGCACTTTTCTTCACCACAATCTGCCGCTAACACGCTGTGGATAGGGCAAAATCGGCCGAATCGTAAGCGGGGCAGAATGCGGGTTTGGCGCATAGGCTTAGGGTTGGCGGCATGTGCGCTTCTGGCGGCATGCGGCGGCGCGCCCCGCACGCAGATGACGCGGATCATCGGGGGCGACCCGGCGGGGCCCTATCTCGGCAAGTCGAAGACCGAGATCATCGCCTGCGCCGGTCTCCCGTTCGGCAGCTATAAAACGAGCAGCGGCGAGAACCTCACCTATCATTATAGCGGCGCGGGGCCAGTGCCTGGCGCGCAAGCAGAGGAGAAGAAGAAGGGTGTTTTCGGCGGCGGCGGCAAGAAGGAGGACAAGGACTATAAATGCGTGGCCACGCTCACTTTCGAAAATGACCGGCTGGTCGGCGTGAACCACGCGCCGCGCGATGCGGTCAGTCCTTACGCGACGAAGAAGGACAAGACCACCGGCGAGAATGTGCCGGTGAAGATGCCGGAGCCGTGCAGCTTCTCGCTGCCGCAATGCAGGGCTGAGAATTAGAGGTGTTTGTTTGCGCTCCCTCCCCGCTGACAGGGGGAGGGTCGGGGTGGCGGGTCTGCATCGATTTCAAACGCAGCCACTCTGACCCCCACCCGCCACGCCTTCGCCCTTCGGGCTTAGGCGGGCGACCTCCCCGCTTCCAGGGGGAGGCGAGTAGAGCAAGCGGAACCGCTCTGCAGGAATCTTAAGCCGGCTGCGTGGCAGACGGCTTCGATGTTGTTGCCGTCGGGATCGAGCACGAAGGCGCCGTAATAATTGGCGTGGTAATGCGGGCGCAAGCCCGGGGCGCCATTGTCCTTGCCGCCGGCGGCGATGGCCGCGCGATAAAATGCATCGACATCGGCGCGGGACTTGGCGGCGAAGGCGACATGGATGTGCTGATCGCCGGCAGGCCGGAAGCCCTCGCCGATCCAGAAGAACGGCTTGCCGCCATAGCCGAAGCCGACCGCGGCACCTTCGCCGGTCGCTTCCGCGGAGACTTCCATGACGATCCCGATGCCGAGCGGGGCCAGCGCCTTCAGATAAAACTCGGTGGCGCGGGCGAGATCTGGCACGGAAAAGCCGAGATGGTCGATCACATTAGTCCTCTCATGCGCTACCGCTTCGCTACTTGAGCGCATTTTGTTTGCGCTACCGCTTCGCTACTTGAGCGCTCAAGCGCGCTCCACCATCTTCCGCTTCAAGCGACGCGATCGCCTTGGCGGGGTTCAAGCCCTTGGGGCAGGCCTTGGTGCAGTTGAGAATGGTGTGGCAGCGATAGAGCCGGAACGGATCTTCGAGATCGTCGAGCCGCTCGCCGGTCCGCTCGTCACGCGAGTCTTCCACCCAGCGCTCGGCCTGCAGCAGAACCGCGGGGCCGAGATAGCGGTCGCCGTTCCACCAATAAGAGGGGCACGCGGTCGAGCAGCAGGCGCAGAGAATGCACTCATAGAGACCGTCGAGTTTCTCGCGATCCTCCGGCGACTGAAGCCATTCCTTCTGCGGCGTCGGGCTAGTCCGTCTTCAGCCAGGGCTCGATGGCGCGATGCTGCGCGTAGAAATGCGTCATGTCGGGAACGAGGTCCTTGATCACCGGCAGATGCGGCAGCGGATAGACCGCGATCGCCGCCCCGCGCGCGTCTTCGGCATGCATGGTGCAGGCGAGCGTGTTGGTGCCGTCGATATTCATCGAGCAGGAGCCGCACACGCCTTCGCGGCAGGATCTGCGGAAGGTGAGGGTGGCGTCGATATTGTTTTTGATCCAGAGCAGCGCGTCGAGGATCATCGGCCCGCATTCGTTCATGTCGACCCAATAAGTGTCGAGGCGCGGGTTGTCGCCGGTGTCCGGGATCGAAGCGGTAGACGCGGTATTCGCGCCAGCGGTCCTTCTCGGCGTCGGATGCGGGCGGATTCCAGGCCTTGCCTCTCTGCACCTTGGAGTTCTTGGGAAGCGTGAATTGAACCATCAATACACCCGCTCTTTCGGCTGAATGTAGGACACCTCGTTGGAGAGGGTGAAATTGTGCACCGGGCGGTAGTCGAGCGTGACGCGATGCGTGCCGTAATCGGCCCAGGCCACGGTGTGCTTCATCCAGTTCTTGTCGTCGCGCTTGGGGAAGTCCTCGCGGGCATGCGCGCCGCGGCTCTCTTCGCGCGCGGCAGCACCCCCGATGGTGACGGCGGATTGGGCGATGAGATTGTCGAATTCGAGGGTCTCGATCAGATCGGTGTTCCAGATCAGCGAGCGGTCGGTGGTCTTGATGTCGTTGCTCTCATCCCAAACGGCGCGGATGGCCTTGACGCCCTCTTGCAGCACCTCCTTGGTGCGGAACACGGCGCAGTGGTTCTGCATGGCCTTCTGCATCTTGAGACGGAGCGCGGCGGTGGGCGTCGCGCCGCTCGCATAGCGGAAACCGTCGAGCCGCGCGATCGCAGCTTCGCCGGCGCCCTTCGGCAGCTCGGGGATGGCGCCGTCCTTTTTGATCAGCTCGGCGCAGCGAAGCGCAGCGGAACGGCCAAACACGACGAGATCGATCAGTGAGTTTGAGCCGAGACGATTGGCGCCGTGCACGGAGACGCAAGCCGCTTCGCCCAGCGCCATGAGGCCCGGCACGACAGCGTCGGGATTACCGTCTTTCGGCGCGACCACCTCGCCGTGAAAATTGGTCGGGATGCCGCCCATATTGTAGTGGCAGGTGGGGAGCACCGGGATCGGCTCTTTCCGCGTGTCGACGCCGGCGAAGATGCGGGCAAGATCAGTGATGCCGGGGAGACGCTGCTCGATCAGCGCGGGATCGAGATGCTCCAGATGCAGGTGCATATAGTCCTTGTCGGGACCGTGGCCGCGGCCTTCCCTGATCTCGATGGTGATGGCGCGGGAGACGACGTCGCGCGAGGCGAGGTCCTTGGCGGACGGCGCATAGCGCTCCATGAATTTCTCGCCTTCGGAATTGCGCAAGAAGCCGCCTTCGCCGCGCGCGCCTTCGGTGATCAAGACGCCGGCGCCATAGACGCCGGTCGGATGGAACTGCACGAACTCCATGTCCTGCAGCGGCAGTCCGGCGCGGAGCACCATGGCGTTGCCGTCGCCGGTGCAGATATGGGCGGATGTGCAGGAGAAATAGGCGCGGCCATAGCCGCCGGTGGCGAGGATGGTCTGATGGGCGCGGAATCTGTGGATCGAGCCGTCCTGCATCGAGAGCGCGATCACGCCGCGGCAGCGGCCCTCGTCGTCCATGATCAGGTCGATGGCGAAAAATTCGATGAAGAACTCGGCCGATTGGCGCAGCGCCTGGCCGTACATGGTGTGCAACATCGCATGCCCAGTGCGGTCGGCGGCGGCGCAAGTGCGCTTGGCCGGCCCCTTGCCGTAGTCCATGGTCATGCCGCCGAAGGCGCGCTGCAGGATCTTGCCGTCCTCGGTGCGCGAGAATGGCACGCCCCAATGCTCGAGCTCGTAAACGGCTTCGGGCGCGTTGCGGCAGAGATATTCGATGGCGTCCTGATCGCCGAGCCAGTCCGAGCCCTTGACGGTGTCGTACATATGCCAGCGCCAATCGTCGGGACCCATATTGCCGAGCGCCGCGGCGATGCCGCCTTGCGCGGCGACGGTGTGCGAGCGGGTGGGGAAGACCTTGGAGATGCAGGCGGTGCGAAGTCCGGCCTCGCTCGCGCCGACCACAGCGCGCAAACCTGAGCCGCCGGCGCCAACCACGATGACATCGTAAGCGTGGTCGATGATGGGATAGGCGCGGCCGTTGATGGTGGGCGTGGCGTTCGGTGTCGCGTCTTGAGCCATAGTTACCGTCAAACTCCAAAACCGATTTTCAGAATTGCGAAGCCGCAAGAGAGCACGAGCCCGGCAGCGAAGAAGGTCGCGAGCAGCAGCGACGAGCACTCTTCAAGCCATCGCGGTGAACATAGTCCTCGATGATCTCACCCAAGCCGATGCGCATATGGATGGCGGCGGAGATGACGAAGGCGAGCATCAGGATGGCGACGAGGGGCCTGGCGAAATAGAGCCGCATCTCGTCGTAGCCGGCGCCGATATGGCTGACGATCGACAGCACGACGAAGAGGGTGAGCGGGATGTTGGCGATTGCGGTAAGGCGCTGGCGCCAGAAGGTCTCGGTGCCGCGATGTGCTGCGCCGAGGCCGCGAACATTGCGAAGAGGTGTGGCCATGACTAGAGGCTCCCCCTCATGCAATAGCCGGCGACCCAAAGCAGGACGGTCAGCGCGATCGAGCCGAGGAGTGTGGCCCAGGCGAAGATCTCGATGCTCTTCTTGTCGAGACCGGTGCCGGTATCCCAGATCAAATGGCGGATGCCGCCGAGCATGTGCAGGATCAGCGCCCAGCTGAACAGGAACAGGAGCAGGCGGCCGAGGATGCTCGCGAAGAAGGCTTCGGCATGCCAGAATTGCTGCGGGCCCGCGGCGAGCGCGATCAGCCACCAGGCCAGCAACCCGAAGCCGACCGCAAGCGAGGCTCCCGTGATGCGATGCGCGATCGACATCATCATGGTGAGCATCGGCCGGTAAATCTGTAGATGCGGCGAGAGCGGGCGCCCCGCCTCGACTTTGCCCTAACTCATGGTTTTCGGTCGTTTGTTGCCCAGACGAGCCTTGTCATAGCCCACTCGCCGGAATGGGGCAATCGAGGCCGACCGCGGCCTTTTTTCTCCCTCCCCCTGAAAGGGGGAGGGCTGGGGTGGGGCTTCGTCATTTGCAGCGGTGAGGGAATGCCGCTGCCGCTAGCGGGTAACCACGCCGCAGGCGATGCGGTCGCCGGCATTGCCGGCCGGGTCGGTCTTATAGTCGTCGGCGGTGGCATGGACGATCAGGGCGGAGCCGTCGTCGTCGAGCAGTGCTGCGTCCTCATCGAGGCTGACCAGCGTATTCAGGATTTCCACTTGCAGCTTGCCGCTGTCGGGCACGTGCAGATTGGGCATGTCGCCGGAATGAGGCCCTTCGGGGTTCATCACGCCGTGCTTGGTCTGGTCGGGATTGAAATGGGGACCCGCGGACTTGAAGTCGGGCGCTTCGCACTTGCCGACCGTATGGACATGGAAGGCATGCTCGCCGGGCGCGACGCCGGTGAGGGTGACATTCATCAAGACGCCGTTCGGGGTTCGGGTCAGCGCGACCTGGCCGACCTCCTTACCGTCTTTGTCTTTGAGGGTGGCGGAGGCGGTGTCCGCGGCGAGGGCGGGAGATGCGAGGGCCAGAACTAACGCCGAAACAAGCCAAACTGATCTGTGTGCCATTGAGCGCTCCTCTCGACATGTTGTCATCGTCCGCGAAGGCGGACGATCCAGTAACCGCCGCACCCACGTTTTGGTTCGACTGTCCGAGCATACTGGATGCCCGCCTTCGCGGGCATGACAATCGAGTGAGGATTAACGCGGCAGCGCCACCCAATAATCCATGTCGAGCACGACGCCGTCCTCGAGGCTGCCATCGGCTTTGAGGCCGGGGAAGTCGGCGCAAGAGCGATCCTTCACGGCGAAGGTGCGGAGTTTCAGCGCGCCCATGTCGCTCTGCCCCGGCAGCTCGGCTTTGCCGGTGATCTCGCTCCAGGCATAGATGGTGTCGCCGGCGAACGAGGGGGCGGCGTGGCGTGCGCCGTTCAGGCCGAGCACGTGGAAGGCGTTGGCGAGACCGTTGAAGCTCAAGCTCCGCGCAATCGAGATGATGTGGCCGCCATAGACCAGGCGGCGGCCGAACCTGGCCTTGCTCTCGATGTGCTGATTGAAATGCACGCGCGCGGTGTTCTGGAACAGCCGCGTGGCGAGCTGGTGCTCGGCCTCCTCGATGGTCTGGCCGTCGACATGGTCGATCTTCTCGCCGACCGCGTAGTCCTGCCAGCGGCGCTTCGAGCCCGCGAGCGCATAGTCGTAAACTTTGAGATTGAGCTTGGGCAGCGCTGCGCCGAGCGAGTCGGGATCGACGGAGGATGCAAGCTTCGGCACGACAGGGTCAGGCGCCGGCGAATTCTCGTCGCGCTTATTCACCATCACCCAGCGCGCATAGCTCAGCACCGGCTCGCCATGCTGATTGCGCCCGGTGGAGCGCACATAGACCGTGCCGCTTTTCTTGTTGGAGTTCTCTTTCAGCCCGATCACTTCCGAGGTCGAGGCGATCGTGTCGCCAGGATAGACCGGCTTCAAGAAGCGGAACTCGGCATAGCCGAGATTGGCGATGGCATTGCGCGAAATATCCGGCACGGTCTTGCCGATCACCATGTGGAAGACGAGCAGGTCGTCGATCGGCGCTTGCGGGTAACCGATCGATTTGGCGAAGGCGTCGGAGGACTGCACGGCAAAGCGCGAGCCATAGAGCGCGGTGAACAGGCTGACATCGCCGACCGTCACGGTGCGCGGCGTGGCGTGGACGATTTGCTGGCCGAGGCTGAAATCCTCGAAATAGTTGCCGGTGATGGTGCGGCGGTCGGCGGAAGCGTCGTTGATCATGGCGTGGCGAATTTCAATCCGATGATGGAAGCGATGAGGGTGGCGATGAAGAAGAGACGGAAGGCGTTCGCCGGCTCGTTATAGACGAGAATACCGAAGATGGCCGCACCGATCGCGCCGATACCCATCCAGACGAGATAGGCGGTGCCCATTGGGATCTCGCGTGCCGCAATCGCGAGAAAGTAGAGGCTGACAAAGCCGAAAACGACCACGCCAAAGCTCGGCCAAATTCGGGTAAAGCCCTCGGCCGGTTTCAGCAGAACAGCGAAGCCGATCTCGAACAGGCCCGCGATCAGGAGATAAATCCAAGCCATGGCGGCTCGAAATCCCTTGGTGGAAGGAGATCGGCCAGAAGGCGGACGCCTCAAGCCGTCAATCGGCGGGCACCATAGGGAAAGGGCGGGGGACTGTCATCCCCGGCACATCAGCGCAGGCGCAAAAACGAGAATGGCGGCCCCGCTTTCGCGGGAGCCGCCATCTTTCAAATCCGTCTAGAACGACGCTAAATTAAGCGCGGTCCAGCTCGGCCGGGAGGTAGCTCGTCACTTCCATACCAGCCTCAAACTCGGTGATTTCTGGTTTCAGCCACTCTTTCATGGTCGTCTCCTTCGGTGAACTTGAGCCCTGAATATGCTGTGTCGCGATGAGTACCGCATGAAGCGTCCATGAAAAGCCCGTGAATGCCACATTAAGAAATTCTGACAGGAACGTTTGGCAATCCGGCTTATCTCGATGGAAGCGAGAGTTTTGGCCCTAAATCTAGGGGTTTTAGGCCTCCCGGACCCCTATTTGAACAGAACCAGGGCCTTATCGAGCGTAATCCAGATGCCCCAAGTGAGCGGAATCCCAACGGGAAGCCAGAGCAGGGGGGTCGGGTTGAGCCGCCTCGGGCTCAGCACGATGCCCGCCAGCCAGACAGCGACGCCAATCCAGAGCAGGAAGGGCGAATAGGCCAGGCGCGCCTGAATCCGGCGCTGCCTGGCAGGGGAGAACGAGGCAGGGGAAGGCGTCGCCGATGCCGCCGACCTTGGTGTAGAAGGTGATCCACCACACCACCGCAATCGCGATCAGGGCGACCCCGACCGGTTGCAGCAGCCTGATGCCGGTTCTGGTTTCCTCGGTGCCCCGGGCGCGGGTGGTGGCGCCGGTGCGGACCACGGCGGACTTGGTCTGCAGCGCGTCCACCTCCTGCTTGGACATGAACCATTTCTTGTCGAGCGGCTTGATCAGGAGGTTGGCGATGAAGCCCGCCACGAGAAGCCCGGCCAGCACGTAGAAGATCGGATGATAGATCTGGTCCGGGACGATTCCTGCGGCCTTCCTCGCATCGTGCATGTAGTTGACGATCACCGGGCCGACGATGCCGGCGGTGGACCAGGCGGTGAGCAGGCGACCATGAATGGCGCCGACGAATTGCGTGCCAAAAATATCGGCGAGGTAGGCGGGAATTGTCGAGAAGCCGCCGCCATACATCGAGGCGATGAGGCAGAAGGCGGCGGCGAACAGCGCCAGCATGCCCAGCGTGGCGAGCGTCGGCGCCGCGGCGTAGCACATGAAGCCGAGCGTGAAGAAAAGGAAATAGGTGAGCTTCCGGCCGATCTTGTCGGAAAGCGAGGCCCAGAAGAAGCGGCCGGCAATGTTAAAGAGCGAGAAGAGCCCGACAAAGGCCGCGCCGACCAGGGCGGCTTGCGCTTTTTGAGCGTCACTGAATTGCGCGAAGCCGACGGACGGATCGCCGAATAGGCGTCCGCCGAAGGTCTCCTGCAACATCGGCGAGGCGGCGCCGATAATGCCGATGCCGGCAGAGACGTTGAGGCAGAGCACGGCCCAGATCAGCCAGAATTGCACGGTCTTGTGCGCATCCTTCAGATGCACATGGCCGGTCGTGATCATGGAATGGGCGTTGGTTGGCGCCGTCCAGCCAGTCGGGGCGCCAGTCGGACGTGGGAAGCCTGTAGCCAAAGGCGCCCCCGATCATAAAGACGAAATAGATCGCAGCGAGCGCGACGAAAGTCTCCCACACGCCGACGGAGGTCGGCGTCGCGAAATAATTCATCAGATAGGTGGCGAGCGGCGAGCCGATCATGGCGCCGCCGCCGAAGCCCATGATGGCCATGCCGGTCGCCATGCCGCGGCGATCCGGGAACCATTTGATCAGGGTGGAGACCGGCGAAATGTAGCCGAGGCCGAGGCCGCAGCCGCCGATGATGCCGGAGCCGACCCACAGCATCCAGAGCTGATGGATGTAGACGCCGACCGCGGAGATCAGCAGACCGCCGCACCAGCAGAGCGCGGCCACGAAAGCTGCCTTGCGCGGACCGACGCGCTCGAGCCAGCCGCCCCAAATGGCGGCAGAGACGCCGAGCAGCACGAAGAACAGCGTGTACATCCAGCCGAGATCGAACTGGGTCCAGTCGCAGCTGGTGGTGAAGAGTGCGCGGCCGGTGATGGCGAGCTTGCCGAGAAAGGTGGTGGCATCGCCGGGACAGGGGATCGGTTGGCCAGTGCCTTGCGCTACGCCCAGCGCGCGGCCCAGCGGCAGCCAGAACACGCTGAAGCCATAGGCCATGCCGATGCAAAGATGGATGGCAAGAGCTGCCGGAGGCACCAGCCAGCGGTTATAGCCGGGCTCGGCGATGATGCGTCGTTTATCGAGAAGGCCGCCGAGACCTTCGGCGGTTGCTGCGCTCGCCATTATCGTTACCCCCCATTAGGCCTCTGATGGGCCTTTGCTTCTTCCGCAATTTGAACGCGGTTGCCCTTAACCGCAAGCGTCTCTGCGGAGAAAGAATTGCTATTGCTCTGTGACAGTCAGGTGACGAGCCGGATTTCCGGGACGACGCCTCGGAACCACCTTTTTGCTCTGTTAGCAGGAGAGCTGCGACATTTTGAACAACCGAGCCGTTCGAAACGGGTTAGCCCAGCAATAGTTTTAGGTTTTCAAGGCTGCGGCAAAGGCTAGGCTAAGCCCCGATGAGTTCGTCATTTCTTGCATCGTTTGGGCGGACACGATGAAGACGATCGATGAGGTTTCGTCGCTGATCGGCGACATCTACGATGCCGCGATGGATCCGAGCCTATGGATGGGGACGCTCGGCAGGATTACGGACTTTCGTCGGCGGCCATGCCGCTGGTCTCTATACGAAAGACGCCAGCACGAGGACGGGCGGCATCTATTACGATGACGGCCGCATTGAGCAGCGTTACGTCCAGCTCTATTTCGACAAATATATCAAACTCGATCCATCAACGACGGCGCATTTCATCGCTGAAATCGGCGAGCCGGTGGCGACCGAGGACGTAATTGCCTACGACGAATTCGTAGAAACCCGCTTCTACAAGGAGTGGGCCAAGCCGCAACAGCTGGTCGATTGTCTCAATGTGGCGCTCGAACGGTCGCAGTCGAACGTCGCGCTGTTCGGCGTGTTCCGCCACGAAAGCCAAGGCCTCGCCGATGCCGCAATGCGGCAGCGACTACGGCTACTTGTGCCGCACCTCCGCCGCGCCGCGGTCGTGGCGCGGCTGATCGAGCGCAAGACGACCGAAGCAGAAAATCTGACCGCCGCGCTCGACGGCATCAGTGCCGCCATGTTCCTGGTCGATGCGGAAGGACGGCTCGTGCATGCCAATGCGGCGGGACTCGCGCTATTGCAGAAGGGCGAGATGCTGCAAGCGAGCGGAGGACGGTTGATCGCGCTGGATCCGGAGACCGACGAAATCTTTCGCGACATGTTCGCGGCCGCGGCCTACGGCGACGAGGCGCTCGGCGTCACCGGCATATCGGTGCCGATTGCTTCGCCGGGCAAGGATCGGCATGTGGCGCATGTGTTGCCCCTGACATCGGGACTGCGCCGCGAGACGGGCTCAGCCTACAAAGCCGTCGCGATGCTGTTCGTGCACAAGGCCTCAATCGACGCGCCGTCACCGCCGGAAGTGATCGCCAAGACCTATCACCTGACGCCGACGGAGCTTCGCGTGCTGCTCGGCATCGTCGAGGTTGGAGGCGTACCGGAAGTCGCGGAGATGCTCGGCATCGCGGAGACGACGGTCAAGACGCATCTCGGACGCCTGTACGAAAAGACGGGCTCGAGCCGGCAAGCCGATCAGCTAAACGGTGGTGAAGGGAGGACATTCGCCGGACGCAAGGGCAAGGACCAGCTCACTGGCGGAATCGAGAACGACAGGTTCGATTTCAACTCGATTCTCGAGTCGCGAGTTCGTCAGGGCGACGTGATCAAGGATTTCGACGCCGGGCCAGGCGAGGACACTATCGACCTCAGGGATATCGATGCCAGGACAGGGCGGCGCCGACAACAGGTTCAAGTTCATCGGCACCCAGGACTTTCACCACCGCGCAGGCGAACTGCACTACGTGAAGATCAACAAGCCCGGGGCGGTCCACGACAAAACGATTATCGAGGGCGACGTGAACGGCGACGGCCGCGCCGATCTACAGATCGTCCTTTTAGGCCGGCACAACCTGACGAAGGGTGATTTCTTGCTGTAGGAGGCCCTGGACCGGGGTCCTCCGATCGGAGGACGCGGACCGCATCGAACGGCACCATGATGGTTCCTGGGAGGGCTGCCCCTGCGCGCCCTATCCGAGGAGGACCACACATGACCACGACCCCCACAATTTGGAGCGGGCCAATTGTCTTCGATCCCAACCCGCTCGCCCTCGACACCGCACCCAAGCTTCTTACTCTCGATGATGACACCTTCATCCTGGGCTGGGAGGGCGGCGGCCGCATCTTTGCCAAGCATCTCGATCCATTCGGAAGCTTCACCGCCGGCAACTTTCTGTCGGGATTGGGTACGGGCGGCGACAACCTGATTCAGCCGCAATTCGTGCAGCAGCCAAGCGGCGATGTTGCCATCGTCTACAACCAGAAATCAACCGGCCAACCCGACTTCGATATGTATTGGCGCCAGGCCAATTCCGATTTCAACGCAACAACGGGTGGAGGCGCGATCAGCCCGACGATTAACGACGAACTGATCCAGGCTGCGTCAGCATCGGCGACGGGGTCTGCAATTGTTTACACGCAAAGCAACGTCGGTAACGGTCAGAATCTGCTGATCGCGTTCCTTGATTCGACCGGCCTTCGTGTGTCAAACGCGATCATTCCGCACGGAGCGAACACGATCCAGACGTCCCCAGCAATGGAGGGCATCTTTAACGGCGACGTCGCCGTTGCCTTCACGGATTTCAGCGTCGCCAACGGAGCCATTATTCAGATGCAAATCATGCATCGGGATCCTGGAAGCGGCGGGCTAAGCGTTGTCGGCGGTCCTTTGATTGTCAGCGGACTCAATATCCTCGGCACCGGCTTCGCCGATACCGCCACGCTAAACAACGGCACGCTCGACAGTCAGGCCGACGACAACCTGATTGTCGTGTGGCAAGATAATTCGCAGATTAATTTTCGCCGCTACACCCCCACAGGCGTCGCCATAGATGCAAGCCCGGTGCGCGCCGCCGGTTCCACGACTGGCGATGTCGCGGCGCAGGTGACAGGCCTCAACGATGGCGGCTTCATTATCGCGTGGCGGCATGATTTTGGCGGTGGTGACGACGGCATCGTGCTCCAGCGCTTTGACATCAACGGGGCGGCCATCGGCGCTGCAGGCGATCGTGAACGACGCCGGCGATGAAGGCAATTTCGGCATGCAACTCGAGACACTCGACGACGGGCGCGTCGTGCTTGCCTACACCAATGGTCCAGCCGCAACCGGCGTCACCACGCTCGACTATGTCATCCTCGACCCGCGCGAGACGACGATCAATGGTTCGGTTGAGGCCGAGACGATCGTCGGACGGAAAGAGGCTTCGATCATCAATGGACTCGGCAACGCAGATACGCTCCTGGGAATGAGCGGCAACGACAAACTCGATGGTGGGGCTGGAGACGACGTTCTCGCCGGAGGCAAGGGCAAAGACCAGCTCATTGGCGGAACTAACAACGACAGGTTCGATTTCAACTCGATTCTCGAAGTCGCGGGTCGGTAAGGGCGACGTTATCAAGGATTTTAACGCCGGGGGCGTCCTTGACCTGATCGACCTCAGGGATATCGACGCCAAGACGGGAGGCGCCAACAACAAATTCAAATTTATCGGCACTCAGGACTTCCACCACCGCGCGGGCGAACTGCACTACGTGAAGATCAACAAGCCCGGCCACGACCACGACAGGACGATCGTCGAAGGCGACGTGAACGGAAATGGCCGCGCCGATTTCCAGATCGTGTTGTTGGGCCTACATAATCTGCACGGCGGCGATTTCGTCTTGTAGGTCTGGCAACAAAGACAATGGGCTTCGTCGTCTTGTTGGAAGATGACGAAGCCCTTATCACGTCCAGCCTTCGGCTTCAGGCTTACGCCGCGCTCTTCTTGAACTTGGCGGCCTCTTCCGAGCCCTTGGTCGCGTCGCCGGCCGTATAGGAGTGCGCGCCGGCGCCGGCGAGCTTGCCCTTGTCCACGATGAGATATTCGGTGCGGATCGGCTTCTTGGCGAAATAGGATTCCAGAATCTCGCGGGTGCCGGCCGCATAGCGCGCTTGCGCCGAGAGCGAGGTACCCGGAGATATGCGGCGTCATGCCGTGATGCGGCATGGTGCGCCAGGGATGATCCTTGGCCGGCGGCTGCGGGAACCAGACGTCGCCGGCATAGCCCGCGAGCTGTCCGCTCTCCAGTGCGCGGACGATGGCATCGCGATCAGCGATCTTGCCGCGGGCGGTGTTCACGATGTAGCTGCCGCGCTTCATCATGCCGATCAGTTTGTCGTTGAACAGGTGCTCGGTCTCGGGGTGCAGCGGTGCGTTGATGGTCACCACGTCGCAGACCTTGACCAGCGACTCGACGGTGGGATGATAGGTGAGCCCCAGCTCCTTCTCGACCTTTTCCGGTAGGCGGTGCTTGTCGGTGTAGTGCAGCTTGACGTCGAACGGCTTCAGCCGCCTCAGCACCGCCAGGCCGATGCGGCCAGCGGCGACGGTGCCGACATTCATGCCTTCGAGGTCGTAGGAGCGCTCGACGCTGTCGGCGATGTTCCAGCCGCCCCTGATCACCCAGCCATAGGCCGGGATGTAGTTGCGCACCAGCGCCAGGATCATCATCACCACATGCTCGGAGACGCTGATCGAGTTGGAGTAGGTCACCTCGGCGACGGTGATGCCGCGATCCATCGCGGCTTGCAGATCGGTGTGGTCGGAGCCGATGCCGGCGGTGATGATGAGCTTGAGCTTCTTCGCCTTGTCGAAGCGCTCCTTGGTCATATAGGCCGGCCAGAAGGGCTGCGAGATCACGATCTCGGCGTCGGGCAGTTCCTTGTCGAAGACCGAATTCGCGCCGTCCTTGTCGGAGGTCACGACGAGGGTGTGGCCGGCCTTCTCCAGGAACTTGCGCAAGCCCAAGCTCGCCGGAGACGCTGCCGAGCAGCTGCGCCAGGCTTGAAGTCGATTGCGCTCGGCGTCGGCGTGGTCTGGCCGCCGGGATAGTGATCGATCTTGGGAATATCGTCGCGGGCATAGGTCTTGGGATAGCCGTCGACGGGATCGTCGTAGAGAACTGCAAGAACTTTGGCCATGATCAACTCCTCTTGGTATGACGCAAGGGAGCGGCGCGCGCGCAAGCTTGCGCGAGCCAGTCGTGAACCGCTCCCCCGTGTCGTGACAATTTGGAAGAAGCTCGGCGCGTTGGTCGCGCCCGCTCCATCCTTGCTTAACGTTTCCTGTGCCAGCGGGCGCGAATGAAGAGATCGCGTCTCGTTTGCCGGCGAGCAGAGCATCGTTGTTACAGCTCAAAGATCAAGTAGACGCTCGCGAAGGCTCGATCGGGTTCTCCGATCAAGGCCTCCGTGCGACATTGCGTCGTGCTGTCCGGCTAGACAAACTCGTGCAAGGCTGGAATGTTCCCGGCGCAGAGGAGCAAGATGCCTGCCGATTTACCCCGCGTTTTGAAGGAAGGTTACCGCCGGTTTTTGCGCGACCGGCATGCGCCGGAGCGCGGCCGCTATATTCAGCTGGCGGAGCTCGGGCAATCGCCGACCGCCATGGTGGTCGGCTGTTGCGACGCGCGCATCGACATTGCGGCGATCTTCGACGCCGAACCTGGCGAGCTGTTCATTGTGCGCAACGTCGCCAATCTCGTCCCGCCCTACGAACCCCAAGGCAAATTTCACGGCACCAGCGCCGCGCTGGAATTTGCCGTGCAAGAATTGAAAGTGCCGAACGTCATCGTGCTCGGGCATTCCCATTGCGGCGGCATCGATGCGTACCGGGAAAAACCTTACCCCAAATCCTTCGATTATAGTTTCGTCGGGAATTGGCTGACGCTGCTGGACGATCTCAGGCTGGTTGAGAGCGATCGGTTCACCTATGGCGAGGAGACGGCGTTCGAGCTTGCCGGCGTCAGGTCGTCACTCGCCCAGCTCCACACGTTTCCGTTCGTCGAGAGGCGCGTCGGAGGAAGGCCTTCTCCAGCTGCACGGGCTGCATTTCGATCTCGGCAGCGGCACGCTTGCTCATGCTCGACGAGGAGACCGGCAAGTTCGTCAATCTCGAATGAGGGCTGAGGCTAAGCCGCCTTCTTCAGCAGATTGCGGTTGATGATGATTTCGGCGATCTGCACCGTGTTCAGCGCAGCACCTTTGCGCAAATTGTCCGACACGATCCAGAACGACAGGCCATTGTCGAGCGTCTGGTCCTCGCGGATGCGGCTGACATAGGTGGCGTAATCGCCGACGCATTCGATCGGCGTCATGTAGCCGCCGGGCTCATGCTTATCGACCACGAGCACGCCAGGCGCCTCGCGCAAGATGTCCCGCGCTTCCTTCGCCGTGATCGGATTCTCGAACTCGACATTGACGGCTTCGGAATGGCCGACAAAGACCGGCACGCGGACGCAAGTCGCGGTGAGCTTGATCTTGGCATCGAGGATCTTCTTGGTCTCCGCCATCATCTTCCATTCCTCCTTGGTCTGGCCGTCTTCCATGAAGACGTCGATGTGAGGAATGACGTTGAAGGCGATCTGCTTGGAGAACTTGCTCGGGGTCGGCGCCGCGGTGGTGAAGATGCCCTTGGTCTGATCCCAAAGCTCGTCCATCGCCTCTTTGCCGGCGCCGGACACGGACTGATAGGTGGCGACGACGACGCGCTTGATCTTGGCCGCGTCGTGCAGCGGCTTCAGCACGACGACGAGCTGCGCGGTCGAGCAATTCGGATTGGCGATGATGTTCTTCTTGCGGAAGCCTTCGACCGCGTCGGCATTCACTTCCGGCACGATCAGCGGCACGTCCGGGTCCATGCGCCAGCAGGAGGAATTGTCGATGACGACGCAGCCTTGCGCGCCGATCTTCGGCGACCATTCCTTGGACACGGACGAGCCCGCCGACATCAGCGCGAAATCGACGCCGCGAAAATCGAAATTCGCCAGGTCCTGGCATTTCAGGCGCTTGTCGCCGAACGACACCTCGACGCCCATCGATTTCCGCGAGGCGATGGCGAACACCTCCTCGGCCGGAAATTGGCGCTCTTCGAGGATGTTCAGCATCTCGCGGCCGACATTGCCGGTCGCGCCGATGACGGCGACTTTGTAACCCATGAAAAACTCCTAATTTCGCGTGGGAAAGGCCACGCGGGCTTGCGGCCCATGTATTGGAAGGGGGGCGGAAAGTAAAGGCTGGGGGCCGGCCCGGGAGTCCCCGTCAGCGCCGATTGTCGAGCGCGTAGGCGCCGGGACCAGCCCCTGCGAGAACCAGAAAGCCGCCGGCGATGGTGATGTTCTTCATGAAGTTGATCATCTGCATCATGTCGCCCGGCTGGTAGTGGAACAGGAGCCCGGCGAGCACGGTGAAGCCCGCGAGCGCGATAGCGGCGTAGCGGGTCCATAGCCCGAGCAAGACGCAGAGACCGCCACCGGCTTCGGTCAAAATCACCAGCGGCAAGAGGATCGCGGGCACGCCGTTCTCGGTCATGTGCGCGGCGGTGCCCTCATAACCGAAGATCTTGCCGATGCCGGCCTGAATGAACATCAGCGACAGCAGGATTCGTCCTGCGAGCTTGAGATATGGCGCGGCGTTGTCCATGAGCGTCCCCCTTTTTTGGAAGTCTACTCTAGCGGCATCAGCCAAGGCCGAACAGCAGCAGAAACGCCTTGATCAATCCGAGCACCACAGTGCCTGCGACGAGCAGGCTCACGGCGCCGACCGCAAGCCCGACAAGAGCCGCCAGTCCGTCCTTCTCGACGAGGGCAAGGCCGACAATGGCAATGGCGCAAGCCGGGAGCCAATTGCCGAACGGGATCGGCAGAGTGAGCACAAGGGCGAGGATGAGAAGGGCGAAGCCAATGATGCGCTCGCCGGTCCACGACAAGATGAAGCTCAGCCTCGGCCGCAGCAGCATCTCGGTCCGCTCCAGGCCCGGAAGCGCCCGCTCGACAATGGCGATAAAGGCATGGTGCGGAAAGCTGCGGTGCGTGAGCCAATGCGGAAACCAGGGCTTGTGGCGGCCATAAGAAAGTTGGGCGGCGAGCAGGACGAGCGGGAGCCCGAGCACGGCCGACAGCAGCGGGATGTTCACCGGAACGAGATTGGGCAGGGCAAAGATAAAGAGCAGCACGCCGAAGCCGCGATCGCCAAGCGCGTCCCTGAGAGCGCCGAGACTGACCTGGGGCTCGTTATGCTGCGCCAGAAACTCGCGCAACAGCACCGAGGTGCGCCGGCCGTTCGGCGCGGCCGGGATCGTTGCCGGGAGCGACGGAGCCCCGTCCTGCCGAAGCAATCTTTCCGCAGCCGTCGCCCGCGAGGGATCCAAAATGGTGTCATCCATGGCCATGCCCAGGCTTGTCCCCCCAACATGGCTATAATGAGCCTGAAACGATGACGCTTCGTTCACACCACGCGCAAGTTACGCAAACGACAAAGGAACAATTCTACCGATTGGCGTTGCTCGGCAGCTCGTTCTTCACTTCCGCGCATTTCTTGGTGGTGAATTCGTTGACCATGCGCACGACTTCCGGGCCGAGCACGTTGGCGCTGTTATCGAGACCCGTGCCGGCATAGATCAGCGTATAGATCAGAAGCGGCGCCGAGGCGGTCCCCCAATTGAGCGTCGCTTCGATCGCTTTGCCGTCCTTGAATTTGATCTTCGGCGCCATCGCGATCTCGACGACATAAGGCTCGCCTGCCTGCTTCTGCGCCAGCTTGCAGCTGACCGTCTGCGTCGGCAGCGACATGTCGTAGGCCGCTTCGCTCATGGCCTTGGCCAGAGGCTCGCGTTTCACTTCGAGCTTCGATTGGCACACGGCATTGCCCCAGGGCCAATTGATCTGGCCACCGAGCATTTTGACGATGTCCTCCTGGCGCCAGGTCTTGACGATGTCGCAAGCAACATCGTCGCCTTGCGGGGCCTTGGTGGCGATGATATCGCAAATCTTGATCTTGCAGGCTTTGCGCGCCTCCTTCTCGGCCTTCTCTTCCGGCGTCAGGACGCGCTTGTCGGCGGCGTTGGCGGGCTCGGGCGTCGCGGCAGGTCCGGGCAAGGGGGTCGCGTCTTGCGCGATTGCGCATGAGCCGGAGGCCAAGCACTGATCGCCAAGGCCGCAATGGAAACGTGCGCCAGCTTCATGATTTCCTCCGCTTATTTGCTTGTTGCGGCGGAATATGGGGTGTGGACGGAGCGCGTGTCCAGCGGACGCGCTGCCGGCAGGCCGGTGCCAGGGGCGCCGGCCCGGAATTATGCAAGATATCTGATGAGTTTCACGCATGTATCTGGCTGAGATACTTTTCATTACAGTCATGTGACAGACGGCTATAGACTTGTTTCTCCAGAGAGTTAGCTGAAGTTTGGGGGGTATGCCGATGGGGTTGCGAACGCGCCGCTTTGCGGCTTGGCGCGCGGTCGTCTGTCTAGGTTTTGCGACCTTCCTGCTTGTGCTCGGTAGCGAGTCCGCCAGCGCCCAGTTCTATGTCCGTTCGCCCGACGTGGAGAAGGGCAGGAGCGCGATCGAGGAGCATGGGGCGTTCTATTTCGGGCCAGGTGAGGAAGAGCATCGCAGGCAGTCTCATGAGGCCGAGTACAAGTACGGACTCACCGACCGATGGGAGCTGATCGTCGAGGGCTTCTTCAGGCAGGACATCGGCGAGAACATCGAGGCCAGGGAGTTCGAACTCGGCGGCCAATACGAGATCGTCGAGCGCGAGGGTGACGGGCTCGGCCTCGCCTTCCGCAGCATCTACGAGTTCGCACTTCAGGGCGGCGAGCCGGACGAGATTTTGTTCGGACCTCTCGCCAAGTATGTGTGGGGGCGCAATTCGCTTACGGCGAATTCGTTCTTCGTCGGCCAGCTCGGCGAACACCGCGAGATCGACAGCCTGGAGCTCAAGGTCAACTGGCGGCTGAAGCACGAGATGACCGAGAACTGGGCTCTTGGCGTCGAAGGCTATAGCGAGGTCGAAGATCTTTCGCATTCCGGCTCGTTCGACGACCAGAAGCATCGGCTCGGCCCGGTCGCCTATTACGAGACCGGCGGCCATGACGGAAGGCCAAAATGGGAGTTCGCCGGCGGCGTCTTGTTCGGCGCGTCGGATGCGACTTCCGATCTAACCTACAAAATCGACGCCGAGGTCAAGTTCTAGCTGGCAGTGTCCAGAGCGGCCAGAATGGCCTCGCCCATCTCGCGCGTGCCGATGGTCTTGCAGCCCTCCTGCTTGATGTCGGCGGTGCGCAAACCCTGATCCAGCACTTTCGAGATCGCGGCCTCGATCCTGTCGGCGGTCTCGCCCTGGTCGAAGGAATAACGCAGGCACATGGCGAAGCTGGCGATGGTGGCGATCGGATTGGCGATGCCGCTGCCGGCGATGTCGGGGGCCGAGCCATGCACCGGCTCGTAGAGCGCGCGGCGGCGGCCTTGCGCGTCCGCAGCGCCAAGCGAGGCAGACGGCAACATGCCGAGCGAGCCCGTGGCCATGGACGCTTCGTCGGACAACATGTCGCCGAACAGATTGTCGGTGACGATGACGTCGAATTGCTTCGGATGGCGCACGAGCTGCATGGCGCAATTGTCGGCGAGGATGTGCTGCAGCGTCACGTCGCTGTAGCGCTCCTTGTGCAGCTCGCGTCACCACCTCGTTCCACAACACGCCGGTCTTCATCACGTTCCGCTTCTCGGCGGAGTGGACCAGATTGCGGCGCTTCCGCGCCAGCTCGAAGGCGACGGCAGCGATGCGCTCGATCTCGTAGGTGTCGTAAACTTGCGTATCGATGGCGCGCTTCTGACCGTTGCCGAGATCGGTGATGGTTTTCGGTTCGCCGAAATAGACGCCGCCTGTCAGCTCGCGCACAATCATAATGTCGAGGCCTTCGACCAGCTCGCGCTTCAGCGAAGAGGCATCGGCGAGCGCCGGATAGCAGATCGCGGGACGTAGATTGGCGAACAGCTCGAGGTCTTTGCGCAAGCGGAGCAGCCCGGCTTCCGGGCGCTGATCGTAAGCCACGCCATCCCATTTGGGGCCGCCGACGGCGCCGAGCATGACGGCATCGGCGGCAAGCGCCTTCTGCATCGTGGCGTCGGAGATGGCCTCGCCATGGGAATCATAGGCGCAGCCGCCGACAAGATCGGTCTCGGTCTCGATCTTGGCGAGACCGTGTGCGTTAACCCAGTCGATCAGGCGGGAGACTTCCGCCATCACTTCGGGGCCAATCCCGTCGCCGGGCAGCAGCAGCACTTTGTAAGTCACCATTAGTCGGCAGTTCCTATGCTAAAAAGTCTTGGTAATTGCAAAAAGACTTGGCGATGCCTAGCGGGAGAGCGACATGCTGACAAGGGCGCTGTTCATCATTGCCGTTAGCTCCACGCCTAGCTTTCGCCCTCGAGCTGTCGCAGCCGATCGATTGCACGCCCGGAACCGACTGTTTCATCCAGCAATATGTCGACCGCGACGAGGGTCCGGGAGCGCAGGATTATGCCTGTGGCGCCGAGACCTATGACGGGCATAAGGGCACCGATATCCGCCTTCGCACCACCGCCGATGTCGAGAAAGGCGTCGCGGTGAAGGCGTCCGCGGAGGGGACGCGTGGTCGGGCTTCGCGACGGCGTCGACGATCATCTGGTGCGTTCGGCCGAAGACCGCGAAGCGGTCAAGGACCGCGAATGCGGCAACGGCGTGCTGCTCGATCATGGCGACGGGTGGAAAACGCAATATTGCCATATGCGCAAAGGCTCGATCGCGGTGCAGAAGGGCGATCATGTCGCGGCTGGCGCGAAGCTCGGCGAGGTGGGTTATTCGGGCGACGCGGCCTTCGCCCATGTGCATCTTCAGGTGACCAAGGCCGACAAGGTCGTCGATCCGTTTCTCGCCGAAGACAAGGCCGCGTGCACCAAGGATGGCCCGACGCTGTGGTCGAAAGAAGCGAAGGCCGCGCTGTCCTATCAAGAGGGGACGGTGCTCGGGCTCGGCTTCGCCGATCATGGACTCGACATCGCGGAGCTTGAAACCGGTGCTGCAATGAAGACACCTTCCGCGCAGACGCCGATGGTCGCCTATGTTTGGGCGATCAATTTGCAGAAGGGCGACATCGTCCAGATCGCGCTGATCAAGGACGGCGCCGTGGTGCAGAACAACTCCGACACGCTCGATCACTCGAAGGCGCAATTCATGCTGTTCGCCGGCAAGAAGGCGCCGCAAGGCGGCTGGCCGAAAGGCAGCTACAAAGCAGCTGCGAAAGTGTCGCGCGGCGGCAAGACGGTGATCGAAGAGAACAAGACAATGGAGTTGCAATAGCCATCCACGATTCGTCATGCCCGGACTTGTTCCGGGCATCCAATAGAGCGATTTGTCATGTGGTGTACCATTGTCGGACTATCTGGATGGCCGGGACTTCGCCCGGCCATGACGGAGCGTTATGAAGCGTCGCGAAGAACAGGAGAGTCTAGATGTTGCGGAGCGCCATTTATTCGTTGGCTTGCGGACTAGTTGCCATTTCAATTAACGCTGCTTTCGCGGAGGATACGAAGGTGCTTGCTCTCGGCCTCACCGACCACAAGGTGACCGAGGAGGAGCTGCGCAAGGGCGACAAATTGCCGGCGCCGCATTTCAACACGCCGGCGGTGGCGTATGTGCTGGCGACCAATCTCAAGAAGGGCGACGTCGTCGAGATCGCGCTGATGAACGGCAAGGCGTCGTTGCTGCACAACACGCAGGAGCTTGCCGAGGATCAGGCGAGCCTGTTGCTGCAAGCGGGCAAGACCGGCGTGCCGGCAGGCGGCTGGCCGGAGGGCACCTACACCGCTTCGCTCGAAATCAAGCGCGACGGGAAATCGTTGATCAGCCAGAGCAGCGAGCCGGCGTTCGATTGATTGTATGAAGGCGCGCCCTTGCTCCGGGCGCATTCGCGAAGCGATCCGAGCGAGTCTCGATTAGCAGTGAGCCACGTTACGGATGCCCGCCTACGCGGGCATGCCAGTTCGATTGAACGCTCCTAAGCCCAGGGGCGGGAGAGGCGCGAGGCTTCCTCGAAGCGCGCGATGGCTTCCGCTTTCTCCAGCGTCAGCCCGATATCGTCGAGGCCTTCGATCAGGCAGCGCTTGAGGAAGGGATCGATGTCGAACTTGATCGCGCCGCCGTCGGGCCCGCGGATCTCCTGGTGCTCGAGATCGATTGTGAGCGTGGCATTGGGCCCACGCGAAGCGTCGTCGATCAATTTATCGATCTCGCTCTGCGGCAGGGTGATCGGCAGAATGCCGTTCTTGAAACAGTTGTTGTAGAAAATGTCGGCGAAGCTCGGCGCGATGATGCAGCGGAAGCCGAAATCGAGCAGCGCCCAGGGCGCGTGCTCGCGCGAGGAGCCGCAGCCGAAATTGTCGCCGGCGATGAGGATTTTCGCTTTGTCATAAGGCGGCTTGTGCAGCACGAAGTCCGGCTTCGGCTTGCCAGCGTCGTCATAGCGAAGCTCGGCGAACAGGCCGGTGCCAAGCCCGGTGCGCTTGATGGTCTTCAGGTACTGCTTGGGGATGATCATGTCGGTGTCGACATTGATCATCGGCAGATAGGCGGCGATGCCGGTCAACGTGGTGAATTTTTCCATGACCTAATCTCCGAAGTCCTCAGAGATGCCCGAACTTATGCCTCCCCCTCGCGGGGAGGTCGGCGAGCAAAGCGAGCAGTATAAAGAGCGTGGATGGCCGGGACAAGCCCGGCCATGACGAAGGTTGAGCTGATCAGGAAGGTCTGAGAAGTAGAAGGCTATTCCGGCGCCAGCGTATTGGCTTTGGTCTTGGGCTTGGCGGGAGGTGTCGCCGCAGCAGACTGGCCCGCGCCGCTCTGAACCAGCCCGTTATAATATTTGCGCATGGTCTCGCAACGCGAAGGTCCCGGCGGATGCACGGAATCGCCCTTCAGCGTGGAAATGAAGGTGCAGATGTCCTCCATGCCCACGGCGTCGAGCCAGCCGCGCGTTACCCCGCGCCTGATGGCGAACAAATCGGCCTTGATCTCGTCAGGCCCTTCCCATTGGTGCCCGCATTCGTGGCTGTAGACATAGAGCTTCACCGCGGTGCTCAGGCCGTCGATCTTCTTGGTGTTGAGGATGACGAAGCCCGGGAAGGCGCCGCCCCAGCTGTCGAAGTCCGAATTGATGACGGTCGGGCGGGTGCCGCAATTCACCGAGCGCCCGTCGATCTTGAGCTCGCCATGCGGGATCAGCTTGGAGTCCGGCGCTTCCTTCAAATATTCCTCGATGGTCGGGCCGCTCACGGTCGAGCCTTCGACGCTACCCGACCATTCCTGCGCCCGCGCGCCAGGGCACAGGGCGAAGGTCAAAATGGCGGTTACCGCGAGGAACGCGTAGCTGTTCAACCGAGATTCCCTCATTGCGGCAGGCAGCCTACGAGGTGGGACCGTCACTTGGCAATCAATTCGGTTAGGCCATTGTGGCGCTATTTTCCGCCACTCGCCGTCACCCCGCCTTTTTTTGCAAAACATTGCCGGAGCTGCTCGCAGCGCTCCTCCGGGTCCGGATGCACGGGCCCGTGGCCGGCAATATTGAAGGCCGAGCAAATATCCTCGAGGCCCTGCTTGTTGAGCCAGCCCTCGCGGCGCGCGCGGCGGATGGCATAACAATCGGCCGCGGTCTCGCCGGGGCCGTAAAGAATGTGGCCGCACTCATGATAATAGATCAGCCATTGCACCTGGCGCGGCAGCTCCTTGATCGCGGTCATGTTGAGCATGATCACGGTTGAGGAGACGGCGAAGCCTTCGAAATCGCGCACCAGAGTCTTGGTCGTGCCGCAAGACAGCCTGCGGCCGGCGACGACGAGCCTGCCGGGCGCCACAAGCTTGCTGGTCTCGGCGGCGATCACCGGCCTTTCCGCGACTGCGCCGCCGAGGGTGAGCGCGATCAGAATTGCGGCGATGCCCTTGAGACGGGCAGACGATATCATGCTGTGATTCCCTGCCCGTCTTACGTTACCAATAGTCTGCGGGTGGGGGGCGGAAGCGTCAACCGCAAAAATCCGTATGTCATCGCCCGCGAAGGCGGGCGATCCAGTAACCGGCGATGGTATTGAGTCGCGAGGGCATCGATTACTGGATTCCCGCCTTCGCGGGAATGACAGCATTCAGGTACCTGCCTTCTGCTCGATATATTCCATGTCGGCATCGGAGAGGCCGAAATGATGGCCGATCTCGTGGATCAAAACATGGGTGACGATCTGGCCGAGCGTGTCGTCGTGTTCGGCCCAATAATCGAGGATCGGGCGGCGGTAGAGGAACACCATCTCGGGCAGGGTGGTCACGTCCATCACGCTTTGCCGCGCGAGATCGACGCCGTGATAGAGGCCGAGCAGATCGAAGGGCGATTCGATCTTCATCGCATCGAGCACTTCGTCGGCCGGAAAATCCTCGATGCGGATCAGCACATCGCCGCACATGTCGCGGAAAGTTTTGCGGCAGGGTGGCGAAGGCAGCGCGCGCCATCTCCTCGAATTCGGTGAGGGACGGCGCTGACGCGCCGGTCCAATCGAGAGCGTTGCTGGCGTCTTCGTCGCTAGCGCGGTTTTTCACCAAGGACGATGCCTTCCTGCAAAGTGAAGACGAGGCCTGAATCAGTTTCGCGCGGCTTCAGCAGATCGCTTAAGGGCGGCTCGCCGAGCAAATGCTTTAGCCGTGCGATCGCCGCCGCGCTGCAACGCATGCGCTCGACCCACGGCGCGAACTCGATGTCCTGATCGAGCTGCTCGTTATGAGTGACGGCGAAGCCTGCTTGCGTCAGCAGCTCGGACCATTCGCCAAGCCCGAGACAACGGCCGTGACTCGGATCGCGCAATTTCTCGAAGGCGTTGTAGGCGACGGCCACGTCACGAGCGTCGGGAGAGACATTGTCGACGATGGCGATTTTTCCGCCGGGCGTCAGCACGCGATAGGCCTCGCTGACGAAGGCGGCTACGGATTGGCGAAATGATGCGCGGCCAGGCGGCAGGTGACGAGGTGAAAGCTGCCGTCGGGAAAGGGGAGATCCTCGGCTTGCGCCTGCGCGGTGGCGACATTGGCGAGGCCTTTGGCCTTGGCGAGTTTCCGCGTCTCGGCGAGCATCGGCTCGGTGATGTCGCTGGCAATGACCTTGGAGACGTGCGGCGCGAAGGCGAGAGCGGTGTGACCGGCGCCGGTCGCGACGTCGAGCACGCGCCAATGGTTTTGCGGCTTGGTCAGCGCGACGAGGAGCTTGAGCGTCTCGCCCTTGGCGTGCACGGCGGACGCGGCGTAGTCGGCGGCGGCCGCCCCGAATTTCTGTTGGACGAGGGACTTTCTTTCCGGGTTCGTCACGCCCGCGCTCAATGCTCGCGGATGTCGACGAAGCGGCCGGCGATGGCAGCGGCGGCAGCCATTTGCGGCGAGACCAGATGGGTGCGGCCGAGCCTGCCCTGGCGGCCTTCGAAATTCCGGTTCGAGGTCGAGGCGCAACGCTCCTTCGGCTTCAGCTGATCCGGGTTCATGCCGAGGCACATCGAGCAGCCGGGCTCGCGCCACTCGAAGCCGGCGTCCTTGAAGATCTTGTCGAGGCCTTCGGCTTCGGCCTGCTCTTTCACCAGGCCTGAGCCCGGCACGATCATCGCGCTCAAATTCTCGTTGATGTGCTTGCCGGCGACGATCTTGGCCACCTCGCGCAGATCCTCGATGCGGCCATTGGTGCAAGAGCCGATGAAGATGCGGTCGAGCTTGATGTCGGTGATCTTCTCGCCGCCAGCCAAGCCCATATAGTCGAGCGAGCGGATCGCGGCTTTGCGCTTGGTCTCGTCGGCGATCTCCTCAGGTTTCGGCACGCGACCGGAGATCGAGACGACCTGCTCGGGGCTGGTGCCCCAGGTGACCAGCGGCGGCAGGCGCTCGGCATGCAGCACGACCTCGTGGTCGAAATGGGCGCCTTCGTCGGTGTAGAGCCGCTCCCAATGTTTCTTGGCGATCTCGAAGGCGCCGCCTTTCGGCGCGCGCGGACGGCCTTTGACATAGTCGAAGGTCTTCTCGTCGGGCGCGATCAGGCCGGCGCGGGCGCCGCCCTCGATCGACATGTTGCAGATGGTCATGCGGCCTTCCATCGACAGCGCGCGGATCGCCTCGCCCGCATATTCGATGACGTAGCCGGTGCCGCCGGCGGTGCCGATCTCGCCGATGATGGCGAGGATGATGTCCTTGGCGGTGACGCCCGTCTTTCAGCGCGCCGTCGACGCGGACGCGCATGTTCTTGGCTTTGCGCTGGATCAGCGTCTGCGTGGCGAGCACATGCTCGACCTCGGATGTGCCGATGCCATGCGCCAGCGCGCCGAAGGCGCCATGGGTCGAGGTGTGGCTGTCGCCGCAGACGATGGTGGTGCCGGGGAGGGTGAAGCCCTGCTCCGGCCCGATGATGTGGACGATGCCCTGGCGGTGATCGAGCTCGCCGAAATATTCGATGCCGAACTCAGCTGCGTTCTCGGCGAGGGTCGCGACCTGCAGCGCGGATTCCGGATCGTCGATGCCGTGGGAGCGGTCGGTGGTCGGCACGTTGTGGTCGACCACGGCCAGCGTCTTCTTGGGCTCGCGGACTTTGCGGCCGGTCATGCGCAAGCCCTCGAAGGCTTGCGGGCTGGTCACCTCATGGACCAGATGCCGGTCGATATAGAGCAGGCAGGTGCCGTCCGGCGCCTGGTGCACCATATGGTCGTCCCAGATCTTGTCGTAGAGGGTGCGGGGTTTCTCGGTCATTTCCGGGCTTGTCGTACTACAAAATTCTCAATTTTCTATAGGTCAGATAGCCCTTCGCGAGGCCGTTTACAAACCCCTGAGGCCGGCCTTCTCACCTCCCCCTGCAAGGAGCGTCGAGGTGCGACGCTCGACGGTGAGCCCTGCTCGACCCGCCTGCGGCGGCTCCTCAGCGAGGAGGAGCCCGGAGGTGGTAGCTCGACCGCTCCTACCGGCTTAGGCGCCGAGGAAGTCCATCTTGCCGAGCTCGACGCCGTTATGGCGGAGGATGAGATAGGTGGCGGTGCTGTGGAAGAACAGGTTCGGCAGCACGAAGTTGAACAGGTAGTCCTGTCCGGTGAAGACGAACTCCCTGTCGCCGACCGGGATGGTCAGCTTTTTCGTCTCGCTGCCGTCGATCTGAGCCGCCGACAGCGTCTTCACAAATTTAACGGCTTTGGCGATGCGCTGCTGAAGCTCCGGGAAGGTGGTCTCGGTGTCCGGGTTGCTCGGAATGTCGACGCCCGCGAGCCGCGCCGAGCCGCGGATGACCATGTCGGATGCGATCTGCACCTGCTTCGACAAAGGCAGCATGTCGGGCGCGAGCCGCGAATTGATCAGCACCGAAGGCTCGATCTTGCGAGAATCGGCGAAGGCGGCGCCCTTAGCGAGAACGTTCGACAGATTCCCGAGCACGCGGGTGAAGACCGGAACCGAAGCTTGGTACATGGAAAGCGACATAGCGACCTCAAAGCTGGATTAGGACGGCATGCTGTACGCGCCGACGATGACGCCAACAAGGCGTGCCATTGACACGCTCGTTCACTTTCAGGCGAGGACGAAGTTTTGCTCTAGCCCTTCTTCGGCTTCTTCGCGGGCTTCTCGGACTTGGCCTTGGGAGCTTCGTGCTTTCGCCGCCAGTCTCGTCGACGTCGGCAAGCTCGTCTTCGCCGGCGGGAACTTCGTCGGCGGTCGATTCCGCCATCAGCGCCACGGCCTTCGACACCCAATCCTCATTCTCGATCTGGCCGCCGAGGGTAAGCTGCTCGTCAACGAAGGCGATCTCGTCGTCGGTGAGATTGGCGATCTGGTCGAATTTGATCAGACCGAGCTTGTTCAGCTTCTTCTCCAGCTCCGGCGTAATGCCGGCGATCAGCTTCAGATCATCGGGCTCGCCCTTCGGCTTCTTGAAACCCTTGAAGGCCTCGGTGGTGGTTGCCTTCTTCTTGGTTTTGCCGTGCGTATCCTGGCGCTCGGCGATGCGGGCGGACTTGCCGCGGCGGCCGCGCAGATAATACAGCTTGGCGCGGCGGACCTTGCCGCGGCGGATCACTTCGATGGATTCGATCAGCGGCGAATAGACCGGGAAGACGCGCTCGACGCCCTCGCCATAGGAAATCTTCCGCACGGTGAAATTCTCGTTGATGCCGCCGCCGGCGCGGCCGATGCACACGCCTTCATAGGCCTGCACGCGGGAGCGTTCGCCCTCGACCACCTTCACGTTGACTTTGAGTGTGTCGCCTGGCGCGAAATCCGGGATTTTGCGCTTCTTGGCGAGTTCGGCAGCCTGCTCTTTTTCGAGCTGTTCGATGATATTCATGACAAAACCTTTCTCCGGGCGCCTGCCTGGCCAAAGGGCCTTCGGCGAACGCCATTCTTTTTGATTGATCCTGAAATGTGCGGGCAGAAGCGCGCGGGCCTTTCCTAGCCTAGGTTGTCCTGGGCTTGTCCCGATGGGGGATCCGGCGAAGCTCGGAGTGGAAGTGCCTGGACTGATGGTCCAGCCCGCTCTCCTTCAGGGGCGCTTCAGTTTCCCACAAATCCGGGCGGCGGGACTTGGTGATGGCTTCGGCCTGCTCCTTTCGCCATTTGGCGATCTTGTCATGGTCCCCGGAGAGGAGAATGTCCGGGATGGGACGGCCCTCCCAGTCCCGGGGCCTGGTGTAATGCGGGTATTCGAGGAGGCCGCTGGCGAAGCTCTCCTCGGCCAGCGAGGCCTCGTTGCCGGCGACGCCGGGCAGCAGCCGCACGCAGGCATCGAGCAGCACCATGGCGGCAAGCTCGCCGCCGGAGAGCACATAGTCGCCGATGGAGATTTCCTCGATCTCGCGGCGCTTCGAGCACGCGCTCATCGATGCCTTCGAAGCGGCCGCAAAGCAGGATGACGCCGGCGCCCTCGCTCAAGGCGCGGACGCGGGTCTCGGTGAGTGGCGTGCCACGCGGCGAGAGGTAGATGGTCGGCGAGGAGGGCGGCATCATTCCGCGCGCGGCATCGATCGCGGCAGCAGCAATGTCGGCGCGCATCACCATGCCGGCGCCGCCGCCGGCAGGCGTGTCATCGACGGAGCGATGCTTGTCGGTGGCGAAGTCGCGGATGTCGATGGTGTGCAAGCGACCATTTCTCGTCGATCAATGCCTTGCCGGCGAGACTCAAGCCCAGCGGGCCCGGAAACATATCGGGCATGATGGTGAGGACGGTGGCGCGCCAGGTCATGCGCTCGTCCTCGTCGGTCTCCGGAAGCACAAGCGTCAGGCGGCGCTCTTCGGTGTCGATCTCGGGCACGGTGGCGTCGGTGAAGGGCAGCAGCAGATTATCGCCGCCACTGATCGGCTTGATCTCGATGATGTCGCCGGCGCCGAAATTATACACCGCGACCACGGTGCCGATCTGAACCTCGAAGGCGTCGTAGGCAGCAAGCCCGACCAGATCGGAGTGATACCACTCATCCTCTGCCGGCGGCGGAAGGCGATCGCGGCCAATATAAAGTTTGGTGCCGGTCAGCGCCTCGGCGCCCTCGCGCGTGGTCACGCCCTTGATGCGCGCGATCAGGCCCTTCGGGCCCGGACGCACGGATTCGATCTCGATCGCCTTGCGTGCCCGTCTCGTCTTCGAGCGGGCCATAGTCGGCGATGGCGGCGGGCGTCTCGGTGAAGGAGCGGAGGCGAACCTCACCCTTCAGGCCGTGCGCCGCGCCGATATCGCCGAGGAGAACGCGATCCTTGCCGGACAAGGCTATTCCGTCGCCGGCTCTCGGCCTCTGCCGCTTCGGCAGGCGCCTCGGCCGGGGCTTCGACGGGAGCTTCGACGACAGGCTCAGGCGGCGGAGCGGCGGCAGCTTCAGCGGCGGCCTTGGCTGCCTCGTCGGCGGCCTTGGCCTTCGCCTCCGTTGCGGCGACCTTAGCCTCCTCGCGGTCGAGACGCTTCTGGCCGGGCTTGGCCTTCTCCGGATTGTTGCGGGCGTCGCGCTTGCGAATGCCGGCCTTGTCGAGGAAGCGGAGCACGCGGTCGGTCGGCAGCGCGCCGACGCCGAGCCAATGCTTGACGCGATCCTCGACCAGCTTGACGCGGTCGCCGGAATCCTTCGGCAGCAGCGGATCGTAGGTGCCGATCTTCTCGATATAGCGGCCGTCGCGGGGGCTGCGGGAATCCGCAACCACGATCCGGTAATATGGCCGCTTCTTCGCGCCGGCCCGCGCCAGTCTGATCTTCAGTGACATTGCTTTCGTTCTCCTAGTTCGTTCAATTCATCGCTTCTTCGATTTCGGTAATCCCGGCAGGCCGCCGGGCAAGCCCGGAAGTCCGCGCGGCAAGCCGCCCATTCCGGCCAATCCCGGGGGCAAATTCGGAAAGCCTGGGGGAAGCGCTGCGCCAGCCGGCAATTCGGCCGGCATCTCGGGCGGCGGACCGCCCGCACCCATCATCTGGGCAAGAAAGCCGCGCTTCTTCCCCATCGTCTTCATCATGTCGGCCATCTGCCGGTGCATCTTCACCAGCTTGTTGATGTCCTGGACGGACGTGCCCGAGCCAGACGCCACGCGCTTCTTCCGCGAGGCGTTGAGCAATTTCGGGTTCTTGCGCTCGGACTTCGTCATCGAGCCGATCATCGCCTGCTGACGCTTGAAGATGCTGTCGTCGAGATTGGCGCTGTCGATCTGCTTCTTCACCTTGCCGATGCCGGGCAGCATGCCGAGAATGCCGCCCATGCCGCCCATTTTCTGCATCTGCTTCAGCTGCTCGGAAAGATCGTCGAGGTCGAAGGCGCCCTTCTGAATCTTCTTGGCGATGGCTTGCGCCTTGTCGATCTCGACATGTTCGAGCGCCTTCTCGACCAGGCCGACGACGTCGCCCATGCCGAGAATGCGGCCAGCAATGCGCGACGGGATCGAAATCTTCCAGCGCGTCGAGCTTCTCGCCGGTGCCGATCAGCTTGATCGGCTTGCCGGTGACGGCGCGCATCGAGAGCGCCGCACCGCCACGACCATCGCCGTCGACGCGGGTGAGCACGATGCCGGTGAGCGACACGCGCTCGTCGAAATTCTTGGCGAGGTTGACGGCGTCTTGGCCGGTGAGCGCGTCAGCGACGAGGAGCGTCTCGTGCGGCGTCGTGATCTTCTCGACCGCCTGCACCTCGTCCATCAATTCTTCGTCGATATGGGTGCGGCCGGCGGTGTCGAGCAGCAGCACGTCGTAGCCGCCGCGTCTGGCGGCATCGAGGCTGCGCTTGGCGATGTGTCTTGGGGTCTTCGCCGGCGACGATCGGCAGCGTATCGACTGAAGTCTGCTCGCCCAGCACGCGAAGCTGCTCTTGCGCGGCGGGGCGGCGCGTGTCGAGCGAGGCCATCAAGACTTTCTTCTTGTCGCGCGCTTGCAGGCGCTTGGCGATCTTCGCCGTGGTCGTGGTCTTGCCCGAGCCTTGCAGGCCGACCAGCATCATCACGACCGGGAGGCGCGGCATGAAGATCGATGGGCTTGGCGTCGGAGCCGAGCACGCGCACGAGCTCGTCATGCACGATCTTGATGACCATCTGGCCGGGCGTGACCGAGCGCGCCACTTCCTGGCCGATGGCCTGCGACGCTCACCTTGGCGGTGAAATCGCGCACCACATCGAGCGCGACATCGGCCTCGAGCAGCGCGCGGCGCACCTCGCGCATGGCTTCGCCGACATCGGTCTCGGTCAGCGCACCTTTGCGGGTGAGCTTGTCGAAAATGGCGCCAAGCCGGTCTGATAAAGTCTCGAACATCTCACTTCCAACAGCGCAAGGCGAGCGAAGCGCAAACGCACCCGAGGGCGCATCGCGCTGTCGGGTGTTGACCCCCCTGACTCCTGATTTGCGCTATCGCGCTTCGCGCTACTTGAGCGCTAGCTTGGCAGCGGCTATAACCATGTTCAGGGCGGCGGCTCTGTTACGGAGCTGCCTTGAATTTCGGCCGGAATGTCGGCCAGAGGCGGGCTCAAGTCAAGCCGGGAGAAGCCTTAATTGGCGCCAGCGAAATAATTGCCGTGGAAGTGGAAGGGAATCGGGTGCGGGGCTTCGGCGCGGGCCAGCTCTTTCAAATGCGCCGCATCGAGGACGAGGAGAGACGAGCGGTCCTTGCTCGATGTCGAGCACGATGGAGAGCAGCACGCCCTCGTCTTCGGCTTTGGCGCCGGGCGCCGGGACGAAGACCGGCTCGCCGGGATAGAGGCCGTTCTCGAACCAGCGCGACAGCGTGCGCGAGTCGAGGTCGATCTTGACGATGGAGTCGAGGAAATCGCCTTCGGTCTCGATGCCGGTGCCCCAGACATAGCGATAGGGCTTGCCGGCGTGCAGACTCGTAGTTGATGCGGGGCAGCTCGATCGAGGCGGGCGCCAGGATCTCGCGCGTCACGGCACCGCCGTCGAGCGGCACATGAAAACGCGTCAGCGTCCCTGTCGCGGTGATCGGCGCGCCGTCGCGGAGCCGGGCGAGATAAAGCTGATCGATGATGGAGGAGTCTTCATAGGCGATCATGTCGATGGCGAGGCTGTTCGCCGTCCTCGTAAGCGTTGACATGATGGAAGGCGAAGCATGGCTCGGCGTGCGTGGTCGTTGTGATCTTGCCGCTGTCCTTCTCGACGACATGGAATTTCAGTCCGCGCTCGGGCAGCCAGCGATAATTCTGAATGAAGGGCTTGCCGGAGAATTTCAGCTCGAGCGCGCTCACCACGATGGGGAATTCGACGAGGACGAGGTGACGCTCGGTCATGCCGAAGGAATGCATGTAGGACGGACGGTCGACGGGAATCTCGGCGACGAGTTGTTGCGCGCCGCTATCGTCCACGGCGATCAGCCGGTAGACGCTGTGAAGGCCGAACGAAACGACATAATTGTAGTGACGCTTGCGGGCTCGCGTCGTAATGCGCGTGCGCGGTGGAGACCTGGCCTGACAGCGCCTTGTCATAGGCGAACACGCCGAGCGACGCGAGCGTGGTCGGATCGAAGCGCATCGGCAGCGTCGTCTCGGTGAAGGCGACGATCTCGCCGCCATAGTCCATGACATTGACGCAGCAATTGTCGGTGAAGCTTCGGATCGAACCAGGCGGCGACGCGGCCGAACAAAGTGCGGCAGGGGTCGGTGGCGAATTCGGCGTAGGAGATCTTGCCGGTGCGTTCGGCGGCGCGGAAGGCATTGCTCTCGAGGAAGCGGCTCGTATAGGTGACGGCGCCGTTCGAAAAGGCGAAGCGATGCAGCATCGCGAGCCCGTCGAACCAATGATTATAGGTTCGGTCCCCGACCTCGAATTTGGATGGGCCGGTGCGGAGCAGCGTGCCTTCGAGCCAAGCGGGAAGCGCGCCCTCGACGCGAAGGTGGACAGGCACACGCGTCTCGCTTTCCAGCGACTTGAAGCCCACGCCATAGGGAAATGTCAGGCTGTTCACGGCTGTCCTCGCCTACATCCGCGAGGAAATCTAGGCCTTGTTCCTTAAGACAGGCTCAAGGCGGACGGCGAGGTCGAGCAAAGCTTCGTCGCCGCCGTGCCAGCCGATGAAGGAAAGACCGACCGGGCAGCCGGCGGCCTCGGTCGCGGGGATCGAGATTTCGGGGAGGCCGGCATGGCCGGCGAGGCAGGTGCTGGCCAGGGTCTTGCTGCGGAATTCGACGGTCGATGCGCCGTCGGGAATGTCGCGCTCCGGCGGGAATTCCGACGTTGTCGGCATGACGATGATTGTGCCGGGCTGAGCCAGCCCACGCATGCGCTTGGTGATGTCGACGCGCAAGCCCCGCGCGGCCTCGGCCTCGGCAGCGGTAATATTGGCGGCCATCTCGAAACGCTCGCGGATCGCCGGAGCGAGACTGTCGCTGTGGGACAGGGCGAAGGGAAGCAGCGTCGACTGAATCTCGAAGCCCTGGATGGCGCGGAAGGCATTGCGCCAGTCGTCGATATCGTCGCCGGCGATGATCTGCCGCTCGGCCTGCGGCAGGCCGCGGCCAATCAGCGAGAACACCTGCCAGATGGCCTGGTCCATGCTGGTCTCGGCACGGGCGAACATGTCCTCGGCAACGATCAGCCGTTTGATGTCCGCTTCGACTTTGTCACCGGTGAGGAGGACGTGGCCGATGCTCGCGGAACAATTCCGCCTCGCGCGCGAAAAAGCCGATCGTGTCGTAGCTCGGCGCCATTGGCGTCGCGCCGAAGCTGTCGATGCGGCCGAAGCTGGGACGCAAGCCATAGAGCCCGCAGAACGAGGCGGGCACGCGGATCGAACCGCCAGTGTCGCTGCCGAGCGCGAAGTCGCAGAGTTTCGCGGCGACTGCCGCCGCCGATCCGCAAGACGAGCCGCCGGTGACGTGGCGCTGCGCTTTGATATTGATCGGCGTGCCGTAATGAATGTTGGTGCCGAGCACGCTGTAGAAGAATTCGTCGCAGACATTGATGCCGGTGAGCGATGCGCCGGCATCGAGCAGCCATTGGATGGCGCGGGCGGTCGCGGGCGCGCCCTTGGCTTCGGCGTACCAGGCAGGATTGCCGTTCGAGACTTTCCGGCCGGCGATGGCGAACAAATCCTTGACCATGAAGGTGCGGCCGGCGAGCGGACCGGAGTCGCGGCCGAGCAGCGGCTCCTTCAGCGTGTGAGGCATCAGGGCGCCGACGGGGTCTTCAAGGGGCACTGAGATCATTCGTGCATCCAAGGCTTAGAAGCTGGTTTCAGTCTCGTTGAACGCCATATAACAACGTCTGCGAGCGGCGGGCGAGCCCGCATATGAGAGTAGGCAACGATGTCCCCAGAAGCGCGCGCGACAACGAGCCGGCAATTGCCGCGGGCGATCTGGGCGCTGGGGCTGACATCGCTGTTCATGGATATCTCCTCGGAGCTGGTGCATGGGCTCCTGCCGCTGTTCCTCGTGGTCAATTTCGGCGCGAGCGCCGCGGCGCTCGGGCTGATCGAGGGGATCGCCGAAGCGACGGCGCAGATCACCCGCGTGTTCTCCGGCTGGCTGTCCGACGTGCTCGGCAAGCGAAAAGCGCTCGTCGTCGCCGGCTATTCGCTCGCGGCCGCGACCAAGCCGCTGTTCCCGCTGGCGAACTCCATCGGGCTCGTGCTGTTCGCGCGCTTCGTCGACCGGATCGGCAAGGGCATTCGCACCGCGCCCCGCGACGCGCTGATCGCGGATTTGACACCGATCGAAGCGCAAGGCGCCGCGTTCGGTTTGCGGCAATCGCTCGATACGATCGGGGCGACGATCGGGCCTGCGGCCGCGATCGGGCTGATGTTCCTCTTCAACGACGATATCCGCGCCGTGCTGTGGTTCGCGGTGATCCCGGCAATCATCGCGGTGTTGGTGCTGGTGTTCGGGGTGAGCGAGCGGGCGCTGCCGAAGAAGGCGGCAAAGGCGCCGCTTGAGTGGAAGGAACTGGGCAAGCTCAGCACGCGCCTATTGGCTCGTGGTCGGCGCCGGCGCCATCTTCACGCTGGCGCGGTTCAGCGAGGCGTTCCTTGTCATCCGCGCGCATGATGCGGGGCTTGCGCTCGCCTGGACGCCTGCGGTGATCGGGATGATGAGCCTCGTCTTCGCGCTCACGGCCTATCCGGCAGGGCGCTTGCAGGACAGGATCGGGGCGCGGCCGCTGCTCCTGCTCGGCCTCGTCGTGCTGATCGTGGCGGATCTGGTGCTGGCTCTGTCCGGTTCGCTCGTGGGCATCTTTATCGGGATTGGCCTGTGGGGCCTGCATATGGGCCTGACCCAAGGCGTGCTTGTCGGCCCTGATCGCCGGGACGGCGCCTGAGCGGCTAAGGGGCACGGCTTTCGGCCTGTTCGGCCTGGTCCTCGGGGTGGCGACGCTGGTTGCGAGCGTGGTCGCTGGGCGTGCTTTGGGACCGAATCGGGCCGGAGGCGACGTTCCAGGCCGGCGCTGCCTTCGCGGCGGCAGCCTTCATCGCGTTCCTGATTTCGCATGCGCAGGGTGGCAGCAGAGGGACATCCCGCCCTATATAGCGTCATGGACGCCACCAATTTCCGCAAGATGAACGGGCTCGGCAACGACTTCGTCGTGCTGGACGGCCGCGCGCGACCGCTCGGCCTTGGGACTGATGCCGTCAAGGCGATCGCGAACCGCGAGGCGGGGATCGGCTGCGATCAGCTGATCGCGCTCGAACCTTCAAAGAATGCCGATGTGTTCATGCGGATCTGGAATGCCGATGGCGGCGAGGTGGCGGCTTGCGGCAACGCCGACGCGCTGCGTGGCGGCGCTGGTGGCCGAAGAGCGCGGCCGCGCGGATGTGAAGATCGAGACCGAGGCCGGCGTGCTCGACGCGACGGTCAACCAAGACGGCACGGTGACCGTGGATATGGGCGCGCCGCGATTCGATTGGCAGGACATTCCGCTCGCGGAGCCGTTCGCCGATACGCGCTATATCGAGCTGCAAGTCGGGCCGATCGATGCGCCGGTGCTGCATTCGCCGTCGGTGGTCAATGTCGGCAATCCGCATTGCATCTTCTTCGTCGACGATGTCGAGGCCTACGATCTCGCGCGGTTCGGGCCGATGCTGGAGCATCATCCGCTGTTCCCCGAGCGCGCCAATATTTCGCTGGCGCAAGTGACGGCGCCGGATGCGTCTGCGCTTGCGCACCTGGGAGCGTGGCGCGGGACTGACCAAGGCTTGCGGCACGGCGGCTTGCGCGGCGGCGGTGGCAGCAGCCAGGCTGAAGCGCACCGGGCGCAAGGTTAAGGTGAGTTTGCCCGGCGGCGATCTCCTGATCGAGTGGCGGGAGAGCGACGGGCATATCCTGATGACAGGCCCGTATTCCCTGGATTTCGAGGGCACGCTGCCGGCGAGCTGCCTGCCTCGCCTCCCCCTGAAAGGCCGGGAGGGCCGGGGCGCGGGTCGGAATCCCCGACCCGGCGTCGCACCCGGAAGTGCCGCGATCGCCAACCCTCCCCCTTGCCGGGGGAGGGAAACGGCGGCGCAGCTGTGCCCGAGCGCGGTCTGACTCGCTGCTCTAGATATTTCGTGTTAGACCGAGATCATGTCGAAGATCGAGATCATCACCTTTGGCTGCCGCCTCAACGCCTATGAATCCGAGGTGATGCGGAGCCATGCCGAGAACGCCGGGCTCGAGGACGCGGTGATCGTCAATACTTGCGCGGTGACGGCGGAGGCCGTGCGCCAGGCGCGGCAGGCGATCCGCAAAGCCCGCCGTGCGCGGCCAGATGCCAAGATCGTGGTCACCGGTTGCGCGGCGCAGATCGATCCGGCGCGCTTCGCCGAGATGGCGGAAGTCGATCACGTCATCGGCAATCAAGAGAAGACCGAGTGCGGCACGTTCCAGGATCTCGGAGCGAGCGACACGGAGCGGGTCAAGGTCAACGACATCATGTCGGTGAAGGAGACGGCGCTGCATCTGATCGAAGGCTTCGGCGCGCAGGCGCGAGCCTATGTGCAGATTCAAAATGGCTGCGATCATCGCTGCACCTTCTGCATCATTCCTTACGGCCGCGGGCCATCGCGCTCGGTGCCGGCCGGCGAGGTGGTGACGCAAGTGCGGAAGCTCGCCCTGAACGGCTATGCCGAGATCGTGCTGACCGGCGTCGATATCACCGCCTATGGCGCCGATCTTCCCGGCGAGATGAGTTTGGGCAAGCTGGTGCGGAAGGTGTTGGCGCTGGTCCCGGAGCTGAAGCGCTTGCGGCTGTCGTCGATCGACTCGGTCGAGGCGGATGACGATCTCTATCGCGCCATCGCCGAGGAAGAGCGGCTGATGCCGCATCTGCATCTGTCGCTGCAAGCCGGCGACGATCTCACCTTGAAGCGGATGAAGCGGCGGCATTCGCGCGAAGATGCGGTGAAGTTCTGCGAGACGGCGCAACGCTTGCGGCCTGACATTGTGTTCGGCGCCGATCTGATCGCGGGCTTCCCGACCGAGACGCGAAGCGATGTTCGCCAATTCGATGTCGCTGGTCGACGATTGCGGGCTGACGTTCCTGCATGTGTTTCCGTTCTCGGCGAGGCCGGGAACGCCCGCCGCGCGCATGAAGCAGCTCAATGGCGAGGTGATCGCTGCCCGCGCCGCAGCGCTTCGGGAAAAGGGAGTCGCGGCGCTGAACGCCCATCTCGCGAGCGCGCAAGGGACGCAGCATCCAAGTGCTGATGGAGAGCGACGGCCAAGGCCGCTCGGCGGATTTCACGCCGGTCAAGATCGAGGCCGCCGGCGCGGGCCACATCGTCGATGCGGTCGTCAACGGCCATGACGGCAGCGCATTGCTGGCGGTCGTCCAATCATGAGCGAAGAGAAGCAGGGCTGGTTCACGCAGCTTCGCCAAGGGCTCGCGCGGACCTCAGCCGCGCTGACCGGCAATGTCGCCTCGGTGCTGACCAAGCGGAAGCTCGACGAGGAAACGCTCGACGAGCTGGAAGAGGTGCTGATCAAGGCCGATCTCGGTCCCGCCATGGCGGGGCGCGTGCGCGAGGAGCTCGGCGCGCTCGCGACATGAAAAAGGCATCGCACCGGAGGCCGTGCGCGAGGTGCTGGCCGCCGAGATCACCAAAGTGCTTGCAGCACGTGGCGAAGCCGCTCGAGTTGAGCGCGGCGCGGCCGAACGTGATCCTCATCGTCGGGGTGAACGGCACCGGCAAGACCACGACCGCGGCGAAGCTCGCCAACAATTTCATGCGAACGGGGCACAGCGTGCTGCTTGCCGCCGCAGATACGTTCCGCGCCGCTGCGATCGATCAGTTGAAACTTTGGGGCGGCCGGATCGGCGCAGAGGTCGTGGCCAAGGATGTCGGCGCAGACCCTGCCGGCGTCGCCTATGAGGCGTTGGAGCGCGCCCGCGCCGAAGGCAAGGACGTGCTCCTGATCGACACGGCGGGGCGGCTGCAGAACAAGAGCGATCTGATGGCTGAGCTTGCCAAGATCGTGCGTGTGTTGAAGAAGCTCGACGAGACCGCGCCGCATGGCGTGCTGCTGGTGCTCGACGCCACCACGGGGCAGAATGCGCTCGCCCAGGTCGACGTGTTCAAGGAGATCGCGGGCGTGACCGGCCTCGTCGTCACCAAGCTCGACGGCACGGCGCGCGGCGGCATTCTCGTCGCCATCGCCGAGCGCTACGGAATTCCCATCAACGCCATCGGCATCGGAGAGGGCATCGACGATCTCGAACCTTTCGATGCGGATAGTTTCGCCCGCGCCATTGCCGGGCTCGAGGCTCCGAATGAACAAGCCGCCTGAGGCGAACAAGACCCGGCCCGCAGAGCCCTCGACGCCGCTCAAGCTCGCAATCGACCTCGGGCCGCTGCTGTTGTTTTTCGCCGCCAATGCCGCTGCCGGCATCTATGCGGCCACCGGCATCTTCATGGTGGCGACGTTCATCGCGCTCGGCTTCGCCTGGTCGCGCTATCACAAGCTTCCGGTGATGCTGCTGGTCACCGCGGCGATCGTGCTCGTGTTTGGCGGGCTTACGCTCTATCTCCGCGACGAGACCTTCATCAAGCTCAAGCCGACCATCGTCTATCTGATCTTCGCCGGCCTGCTGGCCGGCGGGCTCTTGATGAAGAAGCCGGTGCTCGAGCTTCTGTTCGGGTCGGCCTTCAGCCTGACGGAGGAGGGCTGGCGGAAGCTCACCTGGCGCTGGGCCCTGTTCTTCGTCACCATGGCGATCGTCAACGAGGCGGTCAGGCGGAATTTCTCCACCGATATTTGGGTGAGCTTCAAGGCGTTCGGCTTCCTGCCGCTCACCTTTCTCTTCGCGGTTGCGCAAGTGCCGTTGATGCAACGCTACGGATTGGCGGAAGCCGGGGAAACAGCCCCGCCAAAGGACGAAATCCAAGCCCGGCTGAAACCAATCCGGCGCTCCAGGCCGAAGTGGTGCTTTTGCTTGGCCGAAGCTCAGCGCATCTTGCAGTGCGAAAGCGCCACTCCAATATGACAGCGGCGGTAGGGGCGCAAAAATCAAGCGATCGGTGACTGAAACGGCCCGATTCTTCGTTGGGTAAGGGCAAGCTGGCGTTTGCTGTTCGCCCTTTTGAGTTGTAAAAAGGGCAATAGAGTTCCAGCAAACAAAGGGTACCGGAATCGGACGATTGCACGCCTAGCGAGAAGGACGCGGGAGCGCTGCGATGACACCGAAACGAGGCAAACCTCTCGATCGTTCAGCGATGCATTTGCTGCATCGTGCTGGCCAATGCGCAACCGACACTTTCATGGCAGAGGCAAATTCGAGCGGGCTCACGCCGCGCCAATTTGCCGTGGTCACCACCATCGCCGAGGAAGAGGGCCTCACCCAGACAGAGCTGGTCGAGCGCACCGGAATCGACAGATCGACACTCGCTGAAATTGTTGGACGACTGTTGGGGCGCGGCCTGATCCATCGTAAGCGCGCCAAGGAAGACGCGCGCGCCTACGCCATCAAGCTCACAGCGCAGGGCTGGAAGAGTTTGCGCGAGGCGGAGCCAGCCGCGACCGCGACCGATACGCGTCTCCTCGCCGCGCTGCCGCCATCGAAGCGGCAGGACTTCATCGACCTGTTGGGTCTGATCGTGGGTACGATGCGGAAGTAGCCGGAGCGGCTATTTCGACGCCGACGGACTCTGCAACAGCGGCAGCAATTTCTGTTTGACCACATCTTCGGTCAGCGGGCCGACATGGCGGTAGGCGATCTTGCCGTCGCCGCCGATCACGTAAGTCTCCGGCACGCCATAGACTCCCCAATCAATCGCGACGCGCCCAGACGCGTCCGCCCCGACGCGCGCGAATGGATTGCCGAAGCGGCCGAGAAAGCGGCGCGCGCTTGCCGGGTCGTCTTTATAGTTGATGCCGTAGAGACGAACGCCGGACTGCTTCGCCAATTCCATCAGCACGGGGTGCTCCTCATGGCAGGGCACGCACCAAGACGCGAACACATTGACGACGGTCGGTGCGCCGGTCTTGAGGTCGGAGGCGGAGAAGCCTTGCATCGGCGCTCCCTTATCCAGGAGCCCGTCGACAGGCGGCAGGGTGAAGTCGGGGACCTCCTTGCCGACAAGCGCGGAGGGCAATTTCGAAGGATCGCCGGTATGGAGCGCGAACCAGAACAGGCCCGCGAGGCTCGCGAAGACGAGCAACGGCAGAGCAGGTCCGAAGCGCCGCCAGAAGGGCGCACTTGCTGTGTCGCTCATTTCTTCTTGCCTGATGCGGGCTTCGCGCGTGAAGAGCGCCGCTTGATGCCGCGGCGTTCAAGCTCGGCGAGAGTCTCGCGTTGCTGCCGGTCGTCGATCAGGATCGACACGGTCAGAATGCCGACGGCGACAAAGGTGAGCGCGTAAGCTGCCCAGATGAATATTGCGTGCGGACCGAGATCGGGCATGGCTTTAAGCGTCCCGCGCCGGCGCGCTGCACTTCGATCTGCTGCAGCGCATGCACGCGGCGGCGCAAGATCTCGGCGCGCATCGAGATCAGATGCAACAGCACGAAGAGAAAAGTGAAGGCGCCCATCATGACAAAGAGCGGCGTGAGCAGCGCGGGATCGATGGTCGAGCCGCCCATGCGGAACACGCTCGAGGGCTGGTGCAGCGTGTTCCACCAATCGACCGAGAATTTGATGATGGGAATGTTGATGGCCCCGACCAGCGCAAGGATGGCCGCGGCGCGGCCCGCCCGGCCAGGCTCCTCGATCGCCTGCCACAGCGCGATCAGGCCGAGATAAAGCAGAAACAGCACCAGCATGGAGGTGAGCCGCGCATCCCAAACCCAGTAAGTGCCCCACATCGGCTTGCCCCAGAGCGAGCCGGTGACGAGCGCGATGAAGGTGAAGGTGGCGCCGATCGGGGCCGCGGTCTTGGCGGCGACATCGGCGAGCGGGTGGCGCCAGATCAGAGTGCCCAAGCTAGCAACTGCGATCAGCATGTAGCCGAACATGGCGAGCCAGGCGGAAGGCACATGGATGAACATGATCTTGACCGTCTCGCCTTGCTGGTAGTCGGGCGGCGCCACGAAAAAAGAGAGATAGAGGCCGACGCCGAGCAGCAGCACGGTCAGGCCTGCAAGCCAGGGCACGACGGCGTCGACGATGCTCAAAAAACGCGTGGGATTGGCGAGGCTGGTGACGGTGGCCATGGTGGCTTGATCTAGTGGGTTTGGTTCATTGGTGCAATCCGGCTAGCGGAGCGCGTTGCGGATGGCGGCGGCGGCGGCGAGCGGCGCGAGCACGATTGAGGCGAGGCTGAAGGCCGAAAGCATGAGGAGTGGCGGCCAGGGCGAGGCAGGGCCGGTGATTGCGGCGGAGACGGTGGAGACGCCGAAGATCAAGACCGGCACGTAGAGCGGCAGCACGAGAAGCGCGAGCAGCACGCCGCTCCGCCGCAAACCCAAAGTGAGGCTGGCACCGATCGCGGCGATGAAGCTCACGGCAGGCGTGCCGGCGAGCATTGCCAGCACGAGAAGCGGGGACACTGCGATGGGGAGATTGAGCAGCAGCCCGAGAATTGGCGCGAGCAATGCCAGCGGAATGCCGGTCGTGATCCAATGGCTGAGGCTCTTGATGGCGACGATACCGGCGAGCGGCAGCGGCCCGGTGGTCAGCACATCGAGCGTGCCGTCCTCGTAGTCGTTGTGCACGATGCGGTCGGCTGAGAGCAGGCTCGCCAGGAGCAGCGCCACCCACAACACGCCGGGCGCGATGCGCGACAAAAGATTGAGATCCGGGCCAAGGCCAAGCGGGGTGATGGCGACGACGACGAGATAGAAGCCGAGCGCGGTGCCGATGGCGCCGCCCTCGCGCCAGGCGAGGCTTATCTCACGGGTGAGGAGCGCGAGCCAAGGTCTCATCGGTCGCGTCCTCCGAGCTTCAGCTCGCGCGTGAATTTCACTTTTAGCGGTGTGTGGCTGGCGATGGCCGCGATGCCGCCTTGGCGTAAGTGTTCGGCGATCAGGCGCTCCAGCACCTTGACCGAAGCGGCATCGAGCGAGACGGAAGGCTCGTCGAGCAGCCAGACCGGGCGGGGCGCGGCGAGCAGGCGCGACAGAGCGAGTTTGCGCTTTTGCCCTGCGGAGAGAAGTCCGGCCGGGAGCCGCGACAAAGAGCCAAGGCCGAACAGGGCAAGCGCGTTTCGGAGGCTCATGCCGCCGCCGTCGAGAAAATCGTGCCAGAAGGCAAGGTTCTCATCGACGCTCGCGGCGGTCTTGATGGCGTTGGCGTGGCCGACATAGTGGCAAAGCTCTGGAAGCGGCGTATCGCCGGTCTTGCCCTCGAGGCTGAAGTCGCCGTCTTCAAGCGGCAACAGGCCTGCGATAAGACGGAGGAGGCTGGTCTTGCCGGCCCCGTTCGGGCCGCTGACGAACAAAGCCTGGCCGGGGCTGAGGCTGAAGCTCAGGCCTTGAAACAGCAGCCTGCCGCCGCGCCGGCAGCTGATCTGGTTGGCGGCGAGGCCGATCGAATGAGCCATTGCACGGTTTTTGCGCAAGATGTGACGGAACGGGCGGGTTTGAACGAATTCGTAGGCCGCAAACTCTCCCCGATTGTGCCGGTGGCGCAAGGGCTTTTATAGTGCGGGCCAAGGGCCAATTCCGGCCCATCCCGCCCGAACGTCGCGCCCGATGGCGCGTGGCATGCCGAGGAGACCTGGTTTTGACGGCTTTGCTTGAAAGCTCGCTCGACAGTTTCAATTGCCGCCGCAAGCTGAAGCTCGGCAAGCGCGTCTATCATTATTTCAGCCTGAAAGAGGCGGAGAAGAACGGCCTCGCCGATAGCTCGCTGCTGCCCTACTCGCTGAAGGTGCTGCTGGAGAATCTGCTGCGGCACGAGGATGGGCGCACCGTCACCGCCGACGATATTCGCGCCATGTCGCTGTGGCTCGCGGAGCGGCGGAGCGACAAGGAGATCGCGTTCCGGCCGGCGCGGGTCTTGATGCAGGATTTCACCGGCGTGCCGGCGGTGGTCGATCTCGCCGCGATGCGCGACGCGGTATCCAAGCTCGGCGGCGATGCCCGCGCCATCAATCCGCTGGCGCCGGTCGATCTCGTCATCGACCATTCGGTGATGGTGGATGCGTTCGGCTCGGATCGAGCGTTCGAGATCAATGTCGAGAAGGAATATGAGCGGAACGGCGAGCGCTACGCGTTCTTGCGCTGGGGCGCGGGCGCCTTCGACAATTTCCGCGTGGTGCCGCCGGGCACCGGCATCTGCCACCAGGTCAATCTCGAATATCTGGCGCAGACGGTGTGGACCAGCGAGGCCGAGGACGGCACGACGATCGCCTATCCCGATACGCTGGTCGGCACCGACAGCCACACCACGATGGTCAACGGGCTCGCCGTGCTCGGCTGGGGCGTCGGCGGCATCGAGGCGGAAGCCGCCATGCTCGGCCAGCCGATCTCGATGCTGATCCCGGAAGTCATCGGCTTCAAATTGACCGGCGAGCTGAAAGACGGCGTCACCGCCACGGATCTCGTGCTCACGGTGACGGAGGCGTTGCGGCGCGCCGGCGTGGTCGGCAAGTTCGTCGAGTTCTATGGGCCGGGCCTCGATCAATCTGCCGCTCGAGGATCGCGCCACCATCGCCAACATGGCGCCGGAATATGGCGCGACCTGCGGCTTCTTCCCGATCGATCAGGAGACGCTCGATTATCTCGAAGCCACGGGGCGCAAAGAGTCGCGGATCGAGCTGGTCGAGGCTTATGCGAAGGCGCAAGGCATGTTCCGCGACGAGGACAGCCCGGAGCCGGTGTTCACCAAGACGCTCGCGCTCGATCTCGGCGACGTGGTGCCGTCGCTCGCCGGGCCGAAGCGGCCGCAAGATCGCGTGCCGCTCGATCACGCGGCGTCAGCCTTCGTCGAGGTGCTCGACAAGGAATATGGCAAGGCCGGCGAGCAAGGGAAAGCGCGTGCCGGTCAAAGGCAAGAATTTCGATCTCGGCCATGGCGACGTGGTGATCGCGGCGATCACGTCGTGCACCAATACGTCCAATCCTTATGTGATGGTGGCGGCGGGTCTGTTGGCGCAAAACGCGGTGAAGAAGGGCTTGAGCGTCAAGCCCTGGGTCAAGACCTCGCTCGCGCCGGGCTCGCAAGTCGTCACCGACTATCTGGAAAAAGCGGATCTCCAGGACGATCTCGACACGCTCGGCTTCAATCTGGTCGGCTATGGCTGCACCACCTGTATCGGCAATTCGGGACCGCTGCCGGAAGAAATCTCGCACACGATTCACGAGCACGGTCTGGCGGTCGCGGCGGTGCTGTCGGGCAATCGCAATTTCGAGGGCCGCGTCAATCACGACGTGCGCGCCAATTATCTCGCCTCGCCGCCGCTGGTGGTGGCCTACGCGCTCGCGGGCTCGATCCTGGTCGACCTCGCCACCGATCCGCTTGGGATCGGCGAAGACGGCAAGCCGGTCTATCTCAAGGACATCTGGCCGTCGTCGAAGACCATCGCCAAGCTGGTGCGGAAAGCGGTGAAGCGGTCGATGTTCAAGAAGCGCTACGGCGACGTGTTCCGCGGCGATGCAGAATGGCGCGACATCGAGGTCAAAGGCGGCCTGACCTACGATTGGGACACGCACTCAACTTACGTGCAGAACCCGCCTTATTTCGCCGGCATGTCGATGACGCCGAAAGAGGTCACGGATATCGAGAGCGCCCGCATTCTCGGTCTTTTCCTCGACTCGATCACCACCGACCACATCTCGCCGGCCGGCGCGATCAAGCACGATAGCCCGGCCGGACATTATCTCACCGAGCACGGCGTCACTTTCCACGATTTCAATTCCTATGGCTCGCGGCGCGGCAATCACGAGGTGATGATGCGCGGCACCTTCGCCAATACGCGGATCAAGAACATGATGGTGAAGGGCGTCGAGGGCGGCGTCACGGTGCATTATCCTTCGGCCGAGCGCATGCCGATCTACGACGCGGCGATGCGCTATCAGGCGAGAGGGCGTGCCGCTCGTCGTGTTCGCCGGCAAGGAATACGGCACCGGCTCGTCGCGCGACTGGGCGGCGAAGGGCACGCGGCTGCTCGGCGTGCGCGCGGTGATCGCGGAAAGCTTCGAGCGCATCCATCGCTCCAATCTGATCGGCATGGGCGTGCTGCCGCTGCTGTTCGCCGAAGGGCACGTCCTGGCAGACGCTCGAGCTCAAGGGCGACGAGACGGTGAGCTTGCGCGGGCTTGCCGAGCTGAAGCCGATGCAATGGATCGAGGCCGATATCACCTATCCGGACGGCAAGATGCGGGCGGTGCCTCTGCGCGTCGCCATCGATACGGCGGACGAGCTCGACTATTTCCGCAATGGCGGCATCTTGCATTACGTGCTGCGCAGCCTGGCGCGGCCCGCGGCTTGAGACAGCTCAGCTTTAGATCGCTCAACTCCTGCTCTTTCGACAAAGGCGACTTCCTCGGCGTGTTCTAAATCTGGAAAGGGATTGCGGCTGGCTGTTTTGGGCTCAGAGCCTCACCCATTTGTGACCCCGGTTGAGGGTTTTTAACCGGATATTTCCTGCGGCTTCCGGCATTCTAAGAGCCATGAGGCCCGCCTTTCAGAACCTCGCGTGCGCCTTCGCGGCGCTCGCGATCAGCATGCTCGGCGTGGCTGCCGCTGCGCCGGTTTCGCATGGCCCCGCCGTCGTCGAGCTGTTCACCAGCCAAGGTTGCTCGTCCTGTCCTCCGGCCGATGCGCTGCTTGGCAAGTTGACTGACATGCCGGGCGTGCTCACGCTGTCCTTCTCGGTCGATTATTGGGACTATCTCGGCTGGCGCGACACGCTGGGCACTCCCGCCAACAGCGAACGGCAACGTGAATATGCTCGCGCGCGCGGCGATGGGCGGGTCTACACGCCGCAAGCCGTCGTCGACGGCCTCTTGCACGTCAATGGCGCCGACGAGCGGCTGGTGCTTGATGCTATCGATGCCGCCAAGGTCAGGCTTCGCGATGTCCGGGTACCGGTCAGCGCCCGGGCCGAGGGCGATACTCTCGTCATCGAAATCGGCGATGCCCAGGAGGGCTCGCATAGCCGCGACGCCACCGTCTGGCTCGCGATCGCCAAGGAAAAGGAGACGGTGCCGATCTCGCGCGGCGAGAATCGCGGGAAGACCATCACCTACCGCCATCCGGTGCGCGAGATGACGCCGGTCGGCATGTGGAGGGGTGAGGCAATGTCGCTTCGCCTGCCGCTGAAGGATCTGAAGACGATGGGCGGCGACTACCTGGTGACGTTACTGCAAGTCGGCAGTGGTGGACCGATCCTCGGCGCCGCCCTCTACGAGCAGGAGTGAGGTCGGGGCGCCGAAGCTCCCCGACCTTGGTCTCACCCCCTACAAGATAAAGTCGTCGGCAGAGAGCGCGTTGACGTGGTCGACCTTGATCGCGCGCAACAAAAAACGGGCCGGAAAGCCGGCCCGTGTCGATCAGGTCTAGGAGGTACTCAAGAAATGAAAATGGCCCGGTCAGAGAGAAGACCCCGGGGGGCTGGGGGGCTGAGAATCCGAAGCCTCACCTTTAGACCGGGCCATAGTCAACTAAGGGAGCATTAACCCTCTTTTGGGCGTGCCAAGGGCTGAAACGGGGCGGAACTGTGATTGATGTTTCACTTTGTTACAGAACGTGTTGGCGCTCGGATCGTCTTGAATTTTGCCCGATAGGCGATCATCATGAAGCATCCGTTACAGGAGGCGCGTGCTCTTTTGCGCGAAACCGATCCCATAGTGGTGCCGCTGGCCCCTAAAGGCGCCGGCGGCGGATTTGACGATAAGACACGGCGCGACGGCATCGCATTCGACCGTCAAGAACTCACGCAAATTCTCGATGTCTATGGCCGGAAGGTCGCGAGCGGCGAATGGCGCGACTACGCCATCGATAGCCTGTACGAGAAGGCGGTGTTCTCGGTGTTCCGCCGTTCGAGCGAATGTCCGCTCTACCGTATCGAGAAGCAGCCGAAGCTGGCGCGCCGGCAGGGCGCCTATAGCGTGATCGCCGCGACAGGACTGATCCTGAAGCGCGGCCACGATCTCGGCCGCGTGCTCCGCGCGCTCGATAAGGGTCTGCGGCTGGTCGAGGCTTGAGCGTCACGCCTCGATCCCTCCTCCATTGCCGGGCTGACCCGAGCAATCCGATCCAGTGGCCTTTCCGCGGCGCGTTGAGGTGTCACGGCACGGATGCGCGGATCCGTCAGGGGAGGACGACATGTGGAGCCGGCAAAGCAAAAGGCCCCGAGGGATGAGCCCCGGGGCCTTGGTATTCTCGTGATGCTGCCAGCTCTAGCGGCGGTCGCCGAACAGCGACAGCAGCATCATGAACAGGTTGATGAAGTCGAGATAGAGGCGAAGCGCGCCCATCACGGCTTTGCGGCCGGCGACGCTGCCGTCGTCGCCGACATAATACATCTCCTTGATCTGCTGCGTGTCGTAGGCGGTGAGCCCGGCGAACACCAGCACGCCGATCGCCGAGACCGCGAATTGCAGCGCGGTCGAGCCGATGAACAGATTCACCAACGACGCGAGGATGATGCCGATCAGGCCCATGAACAGGAAGGAGCCCCAGGCCGACAGATCGCGGTTGGTGGTGTAGCCCCAGAGGCTCAAGGCCCCGAACGAGGCGGAGGTAATGAAGAACATCCGCGCGATGCTGGCGCCGGTATAGACCAAGAAGATGGAGGCGATGGACGCGCCCATCAGCGCCGCGAACGCCCAGAAGGCGAGTTGCGCGCCCGCCAGGCTCATAGAGTTAATGCGCGCGGAGATGAGGAACACCAGACGCGAGCGGTGCGAAGATCACCACCCATTTGAAGGCGCTGGCGAACATGAAGTTGCCGAAGGGCGTCAAGCCGGTCACGGCGCCATCGGTGCCCGTCACCACCGACATGGCAAAGACCATGTAGGCGACGATGCCGGTAATGCCGACGCCGACAGCCATGTAATTGTAGACGCGGAGCATGTAGCTCCGCAGGCCCTGATCGATCGCCTCGGCGCGGCCGATCGTGGTGCCAGTTGCGTAGTTTCTCTGAAGGTCCGCCATGAGAAATGTCCTTTCACCCCAGACACAGGAAATTCGACCCGCCGAAGCAGGCTTTGCGCATGAATATGGTGGCTTCCGGACCCTAGCGCAAGGTTTAGGGCAGCGGTCAAAAAGGGCTGATTGACCGCCCCTGTCACACGGCTGACCTTCAGGCCCGGAGGCGCCCGGTCAAGAACGAAATCCTCCCCATCGACGATGGAGAAACTGTGCTGCCCTTCACCAATATGGAGAAGTCGGCTTTGCCGTTGCCGCCTGATCCGAAGCGATCACGCGTCCCTGAGATAGGTCGCGGCTTTCGCCGACAACACGCGCCAGGTGGCGACAGCGCCAAGGCCGAGCACGAGGGCGAGTGCGAGCGCGATGGTCTCCGCGACCGCGCTCGCGGAGAAGATGAAGGGGATCTCAAACGCCCATTTGCATAGTGCCCAGGCAATTATCGTTGCGAGCAGAACCGAGGCGAGCGCGGTCAAGAGGCCGAGCAGGCCGAATTCGATCAGCTCGGCGCGGATAACGCGACCGCGGGTGGCGCCGAGCGTCTTGAACAGGACAGCATGATATTTCCGCCGCTCCTGGCCTGCGGCGATCGCGGTGGCGAGCACGGCAGCGCCGATCAGGAGCGTGATCAGCGCGGTGGCGCTGATCGCGGTCATGACCTTGGTCAGCAGGTCGCGCGCGGCATCGACGATATCGCCGACTTTGATGGCGGTGATGAGCGGGAAATTTGTCGGCAAGCGCCTGGATCAGCTTGGCCTCGGTCGAGGAGTCGACATTCTTCGGCAATTCCAGCGTGACCAAGGTGCGATGCGGCGCGCCGTCAAGCGTGTTCGGCGTGAACACCATGACGAAATTGATGGCGAGCGATTCCCAGTCGATCTTGCGCAACGAGGCGATCTTCGCATCGACGTTGCGGCCGAGAATATTGACGGTGATTGCATCGCCGATGTTGAGGCCGAGGCCTCTCGCGGCTTCCACATCGAAAGAGACGAGGGGCGGTCCGGAATAATCTTTCGGCCACCATTCGCCCTCGACCACTTCGGACGCTTCGGGCAGCGTCTCCGTATAGGTCAGTCCGCGATCGCCGTTCAACACCCAGCGATAATCAGGCCCGACATCGATCTTGTCGACGGGGACGCCTTTCAGCGCCACGATGCGGCCGCGCAGCATCGGCGCTTCGGCCAGTTTCGCGTCGGCAACGATGGCGCTCGTGATGTCGCGGAAAGAGGCGACGTCCTCGGCATTCAGATCGAGGAAATAATAGGCCGGGGCATCTGCCTTGAGGTCGCCTTGCAGCTCCGCGGACAGCGAACGATGGATCAGGGCCACGGCGACGAGAAGGCCGAGGCCGAGGCCAAGCGCCACGGCGACGGAGCGCGCGAGCGATCCGGGACCGGCGATGGAGGCGAGCGCCAGCGACAGAGACGGGAAACGCTGGCGGCGGAATTTTGCCGCTGCCTGCTTCAACACCCAGCCGAAGCCGACAAAGAACAGGAACGAGGCAACGATGCCGATCGAGATGGAAAGAGTGACGAGCCGCTCCTCGGAGGCGAAGATACCGAGCGCGAACAGTGCGATGCCGGAGGCGGCAGCGCCGATGATGAAACCTAGAGCCGGGCCGCTCCTCGCGCTCGTCGAGTTGCTGGCGGAGCAGCACGGCGGCGGGAACGCGGGCGGCGCGGCCCAAGGGCCAGAGCACGAACAACGAAACGGTCAGGAAGCCGGCCAAAGCGGCGATGAGGAGCGGGAACAGATGCGGCTCGACCGCAAGCGGTATCGGCAGCGCGTCGCCATAGAGCGCGGAGATGGCAGGCGGCGCGAGAGCCCCGATGACCAGGCCGATCGAGATGCCGATCAGTGCGAGAAAGAAGGATTCCAGCGCGTAGATCGCGAGCACGAAACGGCTCGAGGCGCCGAGGCATTTGAAGGTGGCGATGACTTTCCGCTTCTTCGCCATATAGCCGCCGATGGCGCCGCCGACGCCGATGCCGCCGAGCAAGAGCGCGGTCAGCCCGACAAAATTGATGAACTGGGTGAAGCGTTCGGCGCCGCGGCGGATCGAAGGCGCCGGGTCGGTCCAGTCGCGCGCGTCGAAACCGCTCTGCGGGAACTTCGTTTCGAAGTTCGAGCGGACCAGGCCGAGCTCCTTCTTATCGTCGCCTTTGTCGTCCGGCAGCCGTAGCCGGTACGTCCAGCGCACGATGCTGCCGGGCTGGATCAGGCCGGTCTGCTCCAGCGTGGCAAGCGACATCAAGACTTTGGGGCCATAAGCGAGCCGGTCGGCAAGCCGGTCCGGTTGCTGGCCGAGCACGCCGCCGATGACAATATCGGCGTCGCCGATCTTGATGTGGCCGCCGACATCGAGACCGAGACGGTCGAGCAGCGTGCGCTCGACGAGAACCGTGCCCTGTTGTCGCCAAAGCGCGCCCGCGCCAGGCGGAGAGGTGACCGCCACCTCGCCATAGAGCGGATAGGCGTCGTCGACGGCCTTCAGTTCGACGAGCACGCTCTTGCCGGCAGAGTTCCGCGCCATGGCGCGAAGGCTCGCGGATTCGCTTAACTGGCCTTGAGCATCGAGCGCCGCGCGCTCGTCGGTCTCGGCGCGACGATGCACGCGCTCGAATGCGATGTCGCCACCGACGAGAAGGCGACCCTGGCGCGCCAAAGCCTGCTCGAAAGAGGCGGAAAGCGAGCCGATCGAGGCAACGGCGGCGACGCCGAGCGCGATGCAAAAGATAAAGACGAGAAGACGGCCGGCGCCGGCCCGAAGCTCGCGGCCCGCAATCGTAAACGCGAGCGGCAGGCGAAGACCGGAGCGAGTGGGTAAAGCGAGCGCGTCCATCACTTTGCGCGCACCCGACGCTTGGCGGGTGTCCCCGTAATGCGGCCGTCGGTCATGGTCACGGTCCGGTCGCAGCGCTTGGCGAGCGCAACATCGTGGGTGATGAGGAGAAGCGTGGCGCCGCTCCGCTCTTTCAGCGCGAATAGAAGCTCCATCACTTCGGCGCCGGTGGTGGCATCGAGATTGCCGGTGGGCTCGTCGGCGAGAATGAGCGAGGGGCGGGGGGCAAGCGCGCGGGCCAGAGCGACGCGTTGCTGCTCGCCGCCGGAGAGCTGTCCCGGAAAGTGGCTCTCGCGGTGACTGAGTCCGACTTCTTGGAGCGCGGCGCGTGCCGCTTCGAAGGCGTCGCTACGATCGAGGAATTCCAGCGGCAGCGCCACATTCTCCAGCGCCGTCATCGTCGGCACCAGATGGAAGGATTGAAACACGATGCCGATCTTGGCGGCGCGGAGCCGCGCCAGCTGATCTTCGTTCAGTGCGTTGAGATCGGCGCCGGCAACCTGCAAGTTTCCTCGGCTCGCGCGCTCGAGGCCTGCGATCACCATCAGCAGAGTCGATTTGCCGGAACCGGAGCGGCCCACCACGGCGATGGCCTCGCCTTCCGTTACGTCGAGATCGACCCCGCGCAAAATGTGCACCGGCCCTGCGCGCGACGGCAGGGTGACATGCACGTCATCGAGGATAATGATGGAGTTGTGTTTCAGGGGCTGATCCATGGGTCAGGCGTCACTATAGCGGGCATGGCGGCGAAAATGAGAGGTGAACGCAAGCTTTTCAAGCGAATCCGCCTTGGACGTGAACGTCTCTTGCCCGTTCTTGATTTGTGAGGGAGGACGTTTCCTCCTACTCTGAGTTGCATGCCCGAGCCTTCGGGCTCGCGACATAGCAAAACGCGCTGCTGGCCGCCAGCACCGGCCGCTCAACGCAAAGGACGCTCGTCATGACCAATTACGTCTTCGACAGCACGAACAGTGTTTTCGGAGCCGGGCTCGCGGGTGGACGATCCGAACCCAGGCACCCTCACCGTCAAGGCCAACGGCTTTGCCTATTCCACAGACGACGAGGCGGCCTCTCTCGGCGGCAATTGGATCATCAATATTCTCGGCGCCATCGGCTCCTACGGGACGGTGGGGAATCATGGCGCGATTGCCGTGGGCGTGGGCACGCCGGAACTCGCCACGCTATCGAGCGTGACGGTTGGGGCTGAGGGCGACATCTTCGGAGTAGGGTACGGAATTTTGACCTTCAGCCGCACCAACGTCGTCAACAAAGGCTCGATCGCCAGCACGAATGGGCCCGCCATCCTTGAAGGAACCACGGCCACCGGCACCTACAAGATCGTCAATTCCGGCACGATCTCCTCGCTCACGGACAATGGCGTGCAGCTGCAAGGCGCCGGCGTCCACACCATCGTCAACTCAGGCACGATCTTCGCCGAACGTCTCGCTCACTACGCGATCCTCGGTCAGACCAGCAGCTTCGTCGGTATTGAGAAGGTCACAAATTCCGGCACGCTGAACGGGGACGTCGATCTCGGTCTGGGCGACGATGTCTTCACCAACTTCGCCAAGGTGGGAAAAAAGGTGAAGTATGGGATCGTGCACGGGCTGATCGATCTCGGTGACGGCAACGATTCTTTCAATGGCGGGAAACAGGGCGAGACCGTGACCGACGGTCCGGGCTCGGACATCTACAAGCTCGGAGCGGGTAACGATCTCTTCAGTGCAACGCCAATCAGCGGCGTGAGCGGCGATGACATTGTCGATGGCGGCCCGGGAAACGACAGCTACTTTGTCTCAAGCGCTTCTCCCGTTCTCATCAACTTGAATACTGTAGCGATTCTAGGGGCCCCGCCACGTCAAGCGGTGAGTTCTGAGATTGGAACCGACAAGGTCATCGGCTTCGAGAATGCGGTGGGCGGCGGTGGCGACGATCGCATCTACGGGTCGGCAGGTGCCAATGCGCTTAATGGTTTGGGCGGAGGGGACATACTCTTGGGGTTGGATGGGGACGACCGTCTCGTAGGTGAGGCAGGAGTTGATAATCTGGAGGGCGGAACAGGCAACGACACTCTCGACGGCGGATTGGATGCCGATAGCCTGGGCGGTAGCGCGGGTAACGACAATCTCGACGGCGGAGACGGCAACGACTTTCTATATGGTGGCACAGGCAAGGATTGGTTGGAAGGCGGCGCCGACGGCGACACATTCGCATTTATAAGCACGAAAGAGAGCGGCGTCGGCGCGACCAAGCGCGATGTGATTATCGACTTCGATCAAAGCGAAAGTGACGTTATTCTTCTGTCTCCCATCGATGCCGCCACGAACATCCCGGGTGATCAAGAGTTTCATCTGGTCGGCAATGGCGGGCTTGACGCCTTCACCCCGGTGGGCATTCCGCATCTGGCCGGCGAGCTGCGCTATAAATATGTCGGCGGCAGCACGATCGTCGAGGGCGACGTCAACGGCGACGCCAAGGCAGATTTCCAGATCGAGCTCAAAGGCCATTATGTTCTGACCACCGCCGATTTTAACCTCTGACAGAGTTGCATTTGCGCAGAAGGGCGAAGTCGGCCAATAAGGCCGGATGGAACGACTTCTGTTGCATGTGCTCAGAATAGCGGCCGGGTTTGTGGTCGCGGCGGCAATGTTGTTGCCGGCGATGGCGGCAGAGCGGCATCATCGAGCTTGATGGCGGGTTGGTATCGTTGCTTCAGAGTCTGGTCCATGGGAGTAAACTGTTCGATCTGTTCCAGATGGCACGGTAGCGCGCAATAGAGAAGGACAAAGAGGTCGAAAAGATGAAGGTTGGTATTGCGGGTCTTGTACCATTTGCAGTGGGATTCCTCATTGTGGCATTGACGGCGGGCGTCATGGCGACCGCTCGCGAACCCGTGATCGTCGTGCTGGGCGACAGTCTCACCGCGGGGCTCGGCCTGCCGCGAGGAGCAAGCCTTCCCGGCGCAGCTGGAAAAGGCGCTGAAGGCCAAGGGTCACGACGTGACGGTCGTCAATGCAGGCGTATCGGGCGACACGGCCGCCAATGGATTGGCGCGGTTCGATTGGGCGGTGCCGCCGGAAGCGGATGCGGTGATCGTCGAGTTTGGCGCCAACGATGCGCTGCAAGGCCTGCCGCCGGAGGCAACCAAAACGGCGCTGGAGGAGATCCTCAAGCGTTTGCAGGCAAAGGGCCTGCCGGTGCTGCTCGCCGGCATGCAGGCGCCGCGCAATATGGGCAAGGAATATGTGGATGAGTTCAGCGCGGTCTATCGCGATCTCGCCCAACGCTACGATGTGGTGTTCTACCCGTTCTTTCTCGAGGGGCTGGTCGGCGATACGAGCCTGTTTCAGGGCGACGGTCTGCATCCAAATGCGCAAGGGGTGACGAAGATCGTGGACGGGATCATGCCAAAGGTCGAGGAGCTGCTGGCGCGGATTCCGCGAAAAGGCTAAAACAGTCGCGACTCTCACGCGCGGGCTCAAGCTCCTTGCCCACAATCTACGATCTCAAGCCGAAATTTCAGGCGCTGCTCCGGCCGATCTGCGTCGGGCTGGTGCGCGCCGGAATCACCGCCAATGCGGTGACCGGGGCGGCGCTTGTCCTCAGCGTCGCGCATGGCGCGTGGCTCGCTCTGATGCCGACATCGCGCTGGCCGCTGCTGTTGCTCCCGGTGACATTGTTCGTCCGCATGGCGCTCAACGCCATTGACGGCATGATGGCGCGGGAGCATGGCCAGGCGAGCGCCACCGGCGCGGTGCTGAACGAGCTCTCCGATGTGGTCGCGGACGCCGCGCTCTATCTGCCGTTCGCGCTGATTCCCGGTGTGGACGGGCAGCTCGTGGTGCTGGTGGTGATCGCCGGGATCATCGCGGAAATGACGGGCGCGCTCGGGCCGATGCTTGGTGGCATCCGCCAATATAATGGACCGCTCGGCAAGAGCGACCGCGCCTTCGCCTTCGGGCTGCTCGCGGTTCTGCTCGGGCTCGGGCTCGCGCCCGGCGTCTGGACCACGCTCTATCTCTCCGCGCTGCTGCTGCTCGGTATTCTCACCGTGCTCAATCGTGCGCGGAGCGTGGTGAAAGGGGCCAAGAGCAAATGACGACGATGTGGGGCATTCCGGAGAATGTCGTCTATGCCACGGCCGGCATTTACGCGTTTCTGATCGCCGCCAGCCTGATCGTGCTCGCGCTGGAGTGGCAAGGGCCGGAAGGCAAATATCAGGAGCTTGCCGACCGGACCCGCTCCTGGTGGTGGATGATCGGGGCCTTCACCTTCGCCACGCTGGTGAGCCGCACCGTCTCGATCGTGTTTCTCGGCTTCATCTCTTTCCTCGCGCTGAAGGAATATCTGTCGCTGATCCCGACGCGGCGGATCGATCGCGGCGTGCTGTTCTTCGCCTATCTCGCCATTCCGATCCAATATTATTGGGCGGCGATCGGCTGGTACGGCATGTTCATCGTGTTCATTCCGGTGTGGATGTTCCTGTTCTTCGCCGCGTTGATGACCTTGAAGGGCGAGACGAGCGGTTATTTGCGCGCGGTCGGCACGCTCACCTGGGGCGTGATGCTGACCGTGTTCGGCTTAAGCCATATGGCGATGCTGCTGGTGGCGGGAAACGCGGCGAACCCGGTCGCGGGCGGGGTGGGGCTGCTGTTCTTCCTCGTGGTGCTCGCCCAGTTCAACGACGTCGCGCAATATTGCTGGGGCAAGTTGCTTGGGCCGCCACAAGGTGACGCCGAAGGTGAGCCCGAAGAAGACCTGGGAAGGACTGATCGGCGGCGTGGCGACGACGGTTGCCGTCGCCGTCGCTGATCGGGCCGTATCTGACGCCGATGGATCATCTCTGGTCGGCGCTTGCCGGCGGCGTGATCGGCATCGCCGGCTTTCTCGGCGACGTGAATATGAGCGCGGTGAAGCGCGATCTCGGGGTGAAGGATGCGGGCGGGCTGATCCCCGGTCATGGCGGCATTCTCGACCGGGTCGATAGCCTGACCTATGCCGCGCCGGCCTTCGTGCATTTCTTCCGCTATTTCTTCTTTCCGTGAGCGCCATGAACACCGTCTTGCGCTTTCTGTTCTTCGCGGTTCTGGTCAGGGCGGTCGTTCTGATCTGGCTTGGGTCTGAACGTGCGCCACCGCGAGCGTCTGCCGAAGGATGGCCCGGCGATCATCGCCGCCAATCACAATTCGCATCTCGATACGATGGCGCTGATGTCGCTGTTTCCGCTCCGGCTATTGCCGAAGCTGCGGCCGGTGGCGGCGGCGGATTATTTCGACACCGGCGGCTTCTGGGGCTGGTTCGCCAAAAACATCATCGGCATCATTCCGGTGAAGCGCGGCAGCGGCAAGGAAGGCGGCAATCCGCTCGAGCCTGCGAGCGTGCGCTCGATCGCGGCGAGATCCTGATCATCTTCCCGGAAGGATCGCGCGGCGAGCCGGAAGCGATGCAGGCCTTCAAGAAGGGCATCGGGCATCTGGCGAAGGCGCGGCGGAAGGTGCCGGTGGTGCCGGTGTTTATGTATGGGCTCGGCAAGGCGATGCCGAAAGGCTCGAGCCTGATCCTGCCGGTCAATTGCACGGTGAGCGTGGGCGAGCCGCTCTACGGCAAGCCGTCCTACGATGCCTTCGTCAAGGAGCTCGAAGCTTCGATGAATGCGCTGGCGAAGCAGGAGAAATTGCCGGAGTGGGAGTAGGCTCTAGGCCTCGACCAGCTTCTTGAAGCCGCCATAGATCATGCGCTTGCCGTCGAACGGCATGGATGCCATGTCCATATTGGCGAACCGCTTGTCCTTCATCACCTTGGCGTTCACACGGTCGCGATCTTTGCGCGATTTGTACACGATCCAGGAGAACATCACCGTCTCGTTCGGCTTCAGCTTCACGCTGCGCGGAAATGACGTCCACTTGCCCTTCTTGACGTCGTCGGCGATGTATTCGTGGAAACTGATCGCGCCGTGCTCCTTCCAGATCTTGCCCGCCTTGCTCGCCAGGCGGCGATAGGCCTCGACCTTCTTCTTCGGCACCGGAACGACAAATCCATCGACATAGGCCATGGGTTTACTCCTTCTGAGTGACTGACTGGCGGTTTCAAGCTTCGACCACGACCATCCAGGGCACGCCGAATTTGTCGGCCAGCATGCCGAAGGCGGGCGAGAAGAATGTCTTGGTGAGAGGCATGCGCACCTCGCCGCCGTCGGCGAGCGCGTCGAACAATCTTCTTCGCCTCGCTCTCATTTGTCGCCGACAAGCGCGAGGCTGATGCCGTTCGAAATTCGGGTTGTTTTTGTTGTAGCCGTCGGTCGCCATGATGATGGAGCTGCCGACGGTGAAGCTCGAATGCAGGATCTTGTTCTCGAGGCCGGGCTTGATCTGGCCCGGTTCCGGCGCCTCCTTGCAGCGCATCATCATGTCGACCTTGGCGCCGACCGACTTCTTGTAAAATTCGAGCGCCTCCTCGCAGCGCCCGTCGAAATTCAGATAAGGCTGAACTTTCATCGCGTCACCTCGTTGTCACATCGCAGTTGGCTCAGGAATGGCAGCAGGATGCCTGCAGCTTTGCGGCCTCATATTCGTCGTGGCGGCGCACCCATGCCATGCGTCCACGGAAGTTTGTCCTCATCGCGGCCCTTGGGCGCGAGATCGAGAAAATTATAGGTGCCGACCAGGATATCGAGGCCGCGCGCGTAGGCCGAGTAGGTATGGAACACGTCGCCGTTCTCGTCCTTGTAGAAGGCGCTCACGCCCGGCATCTCGTCGCTGGTGAGGTCTTGCTCTGGATAATTGTAGATGTCGCGTGCCGTGCCATTCCCGTCGAGCTTGAACGATACGCCGAAGTCGAAATTGAAATCGTTGCCGAAGGAGGAGGCCCAGGGAAACTGCCAGCCCATGCGGCTGCTTGTACGCTTCGATTTCGGCAAGCGGCGCACGTGAGATCGCGGTGAAGGTCACGTCGCGTTGCGCGAGATGCGGCAGCATGCCGTCGAAATGATCGGCGAGATAGGAGCAGCTCGGGCAGCCTTGCGATCCAATCTGGGCCGAGCATGAAATGATAGACGAGGAGCTGGCTATGCCGCCGAAGAGATCGGCAAGCGACTTTTTCCCTTCGGGCGTGTCGAAGACATAGGTCTTGTCGACCTTCACCCAAGGCAGCGCGCGCCGTTCGGCACTCAATTGGTCGCGCGCTTTGGTGTAGGCCTTCTCCTTGGCGAGGAACGCCTTGCGTGAAGCAAGCCATTCCTCGCGCGAGACGATGGGGTGGGGTGGCATGTCTCACCCCCTATTTCATGGTGGGACTGGGCGTCATCCAGCCGACTGCGGCGCCGCCAGGTTCGCGAAGGATGGCGATGCGGCCGACACCCGGCACGTCGAACGGTTCGCGGATGAAGGAAGCGCCGGCCTTGATCGCCTTCTTGACGCGGGCATCGACGTCGTCGACCGCGAGATAAGGCATCCAGCTGTCGCCGGGAATGCCGGGGCATTTCTCCTTCATCTCGACCATGCCGCCGACGCGCTTGTCGCCTTGCTTGATGATCCAATAGGTGCCCCAATCCATGGGCATCGCGTCGAAGCTCCAGCCGATGGTGTCGGCATAGAAGTTCTTCGCCGCCTTCTCGTCGAGCGTCATCAGCTCATTCCAGCAGAATGTGCCGTGAAATTCGGCGCAAGGATTTTGCGCGGTTTCCAATTTTTTCGCTGCTTGTGCCATGTGACTCTCCTCTACGGTTACGACAGATAGCGTTCGAGCTTGTTGATGCAGCCGGTCCAGCCTTCGTTGTGGCGGTCGCGCGCGGCCTCATCGAAGAATTGCTCGTGGATCAGGGTGAGCAAGCGAGCCGTCGCCGTCCGGCTTGATCAGAATTGTGACGAGCGACTCGCGCTCCGGTGTCGAGCGCCAGGCCCAGGTAAAGACAAGCTTCTCGTTGGGGACGACTTCGCGATAGATGCCGCTGACATCGTGGTCCTCGCCGTCGGGTCCGCACATGATGAAGCGGTAGCGGCCACCGACGCGAGGATCGGCCTCCGAGAGCTTGGTGCGCATGCCCTCGGGCCCCATCCATTCGGCTATTTGTTTCGGGTCCGTCCAGGCGGCGAAGACTTTGGCCGGCGGGGCTTTGAGCCGGCGCTTGATGGTGAGACTTGGTTTCGTGGCGATAGCTGCTTCGGCTTGCATGACTTCTCCTCTACAAAAGCGGCGAGACGATCCAATCGTTCCACCCAAAAACGCTGATAATTATTGAGCCAGTCCATGGCCTCCTGCATCGGTTCGGCGCGGAGCTCGCACGCCACGGTGCGCCCAGTCTTTTGCCGCTCGATCAGCCCCGCGTCGGCGAGCACATCGAGATGTTTCATGATCGCCGGCAGCGAGACCGGAAACGGCCGCGCCAGCTCGCTCACCGACAAGTCCCGGGTCGGCTTCGAGCCGCGCCAGCAGCGCGCGGCGCGTGGGGTCGGAGAGCGCGGCAAAGGTGCGGTCGAGTTCGGCGTCTTGAAACTTAACCATTAGGTTAAGTATTAGACCCGAGGCGGGCGGCTGTCAAGGCGCGAAGGCGGCGCTATGGGCGGAAGCGGTCTGCGGTGCTAGATTTTCCCAGGTCTTCGCCAGGAAAGGCAGGCCTCATGGTCCGCATCTTCGCTCTCGCCGCTCTTCTTTATGCGAGCCTTTGCGCGCCGCTGGCCGCCGAAGGCAAGCGCGTGGCGCTGATCATCGGCATGGGCGAGTACAAGCATCTCTCCAGCCTGACCAATCCAGTGCCGGATGCTGAGGCCATCGCCGCGGCGCTGAAGGATCACGGCTTCGAAGTCTCCGAGCATTACAATCTCGATCGCGCCGATCTGCTCGATGCGTTGGAGAAATTCGAGCGCGAGGCGGAAGGCGCGGAAGTGGCGCTGGTCTATTACGCCGGACACGGCATGGAGATCGACGGCAAGAATGTGCTGGCGCCGACCGACATGGAAATCGATTGCAAGGACAAGAAATCGCTGCGCAGCGTCGAGCTCGACAAATTGTTCGAGGCCGCGTCGCCGGCGCCGCAACAGATCGTGCTGCTCGATGCCTGCCGCAACAATCCGTTCCCGCAATGCCCGACGCGCGGCGCGGGCGAGGGGAGCGGCTTCCGCGGCTTCTCGCGGCTGACCGAGGACGACCGTTCGCTCTTGATCGCCAATGCCACGCTGTCGGGCAAGCTCGCGGCGGATGGCGAGGCCGGGGCGCATTCGCCGTTCGCGAGCTCGCTGCTGAAGAATTTCAATCAGCATCCGAAGCTCTATTTCCGCGACCTGCTCGACCAGACGGCGCAAGATGTGCGCATCGCCTCGCAAGGCACCCAAGTGCCGGAGATCACCGCGCGGGGCGGCTCGCCGAAGATCTGTCTCGATCCGACGGGGTGCGGCCAGGGCGGACCGGCGCTGCCGCCGGAGGCGGTCGCGAACGACCCGGCGTCGATCGCCGAGGCAAAAGCCGCGCTGCAGCAGCTCGGCTTTCTCACCGAGACGACGCGCGGCGCCGGGGACGACATTCTCGCGGAAGCCATCAAGCGATTCCAGTCCAAGGCGGGATTGAACCCGGATGGGCAGATCACCCCGACGCTGCTTGCGGTGCTGCGCGCGACCAAGGTCGCCGGCATCCCGGTGACGCCGAAGCCGGGTGGTGGAGGCGTGGTCGCTCCCGGACCGACCGAGCAGGCGGTCGGCTCCAGCTTCAAGGATTGCGAGAGTTGCCCCGACATGGTGGCGCTGCCGGCCGGGCGCTTCGTCATGGGCGCGGGCAAGGGCGAGAAGGGGCACAAGAAAGAAGAAGAGCCGCAACACGACGTCACGGTCGCGGCACCGCTCGCGGTTTCCAAATTCGAGGTGACGTTCGACGAGTGGGAGAGTTGCGCGCTCGAGGGCGGCTGCAACAAATATCAGCCGCAAGATGCAGGCTGGGGCAAAGGGCGGCGCCCGGTGATCTATGTCTCCTTCGACGACGCCAAGGCCTATGTCGAGTATCTCCGGCAGAAGACCGGCAAGCCCTATCGGCTGCTGTCCGAGGCCGAGTGGGAATATGCGGCGCGCGGCGGCACCAACACGGCCTTTGCCGGCGGCGAAAATCTGGCGCCGACCCAAGCCAATTTCGATGCGAGCCTGCTCGCCGGCAACAAGGGCCGCGGCACGTATGAAGGCAAGACCGTCGAGGCCGGTTCGTTCCCGGCCAATCCTTATGGCTTGCAAGACATGGAAGGCAACGTGTTCGAGTGGACCGAGGATTGTTGGAACGCGAGCCATGCCGGCGCGCCTGCGGACGCTTCGCCTCGCGGCGGAGATTGCGCGCGGCGCGTGGCCAAAGGCGGCGCCTGGTATTACGAGGCGGAGTTCGCGAGACCTGCCTCGCGCATGAATTTCCCCAAAGGCTCGCGGCTCAACGTTGTCGGATTCCGTGTGGCACGGCCGCTGGAGTAGCGGACGCGCACATCGCAGCGAAGGAGAAGGAGTACTCCAATGAATCCAAACAAAGCACTTTGGGAAAAAGGCGACTTTACGCGCATTGCGGAAAGCATGAGAGAGAGCGGAGAGGCGCTCGTCAGGGGACTCGGAATCACCAAAGGGCTCAAGGTTTTGGATCTCGGATGCGGCGATGGAACGACGGCATTACCAGAGGCGAGACTCGGAGCGGACGTGTTGGGCGTCGATATCGCGAGCAACCTTGTCGAGGCCGGAAACAAGCGTGCAAAGGAGCAGGGCCTCACGAACTGCAAGTTTCAGGAAGGCGATGCGTCCAATTTGCACGAGCTGAAAGATCATAGCGTTTGACCTCGTCGTGAGCATCTTTGGCGCCATGTTCGCGCCAAAGCCGTTTGATGTGGCCAAGGAGATGGTGCGCGTGACCCGGCCCGGAGGCCGGATCGTGATGGGGAACTGGATTCCAAATGATCCGACATTGGTGGCGCAAATCCTGAAAATCAGCGCCTCGTACTCGCCGCCACCGCCGGAAGGCTTCATTAGCCCTATGACGTGGGGGATCGAGAGCAACGTGATCGAGCGATTTGCGGCCGCGGGGGTTCCAAAAGAGACGATATCGTTCGTCAGAGACACCTACAGCTTCAACTTTCCCGGCGCGCCATCAGAGCTCGTTGCAGCCTTCAGAAAATACTATGGGCCAACCATGAATGCATTCGAAGCGGCGGAAAAGAACGGTCGCGCCGGTGATCTGCAGAAGGAGCTGGAAGCTCTGTTCAACAGTCAAAACAAAAGCCCAAGCAAGGATGCCACCTCCATTCCTGCGACCTTCTTACGCGTTACCGTTGCGCTCAATTAACCCGCGCGAAGGCCTGCGGGTCAGATCAACAGAATGTCGTTGATGTGCAGAGCGGCGTGGTTGTCGAGGATGGCGATCAGCGAAAGGTGCTGGCCGCCATTGCCGTCGGGGTCGTAATAGACCTCGCCGGACGCCTTGTCGTAGATGATGGTCTCGGTCCCGCTCGGGGGCAGCGGCTTGTCGAGGTCTTTGACGAGTGCAACTCTCGATCCCGCCGCGCCGCCAAATTCTGCCGTGTCGATGACGAGATGGTCGCCGGTGCCTTGGCGATTGCCGGCGAAGTCGCGGATGTGATCGACGCCCTCGCCGAAATTGCGGAACAGGAAATTATCGGGGCCACGGCCGCCGACCAGAATGTCGTCGCCGGTGCCGCCATCGAGAAAGTCGCGGCCGCTCCGGCCTGACAGCGTGTCGTCACCGCCGCGGCCAAACAAATGATCGCGATGCGAGCCGCCGGCGATGGTTTCGGCGACGCTGTGATCGACCGTATAGGGCGTGGCGTAACCCGCGAATTTCTTCACGTAGCTCGCCACCGAGACATTGTTGCCGTCGACCGGAGCATCGTCGCCGCCGGATTTGAGATAAGTCTTCAGGCCGCCATTGCCGACGAGATGGGCGCCGGCGAGCATGCCGGAGATGGTGATCTTCACGCCGCCGAGGATCTGCCCATCATATTTCTGCACCGAGGCGATGTATTGCCATTGCTTGTCCATATAGGCGCGAATGGCAGCCTCTTGCGCCGCGGGGCTGGCGAGGAATTCGGCCTTGGAGTCGATGCCGCCTTTGCCGGTGAAATGACTCTTTTGCCAGTCGTTCCGGCTGGTGCCGTCAGGGGTGTAATAGCCGGTATCGATGAGCGCGCCTTCGCCCATCTGATATTTGCCGAGATAGTTGAATTGATTGACGGCGCGATAGTCGCCGCCAGACTCCCGCTGCCCCAACGCATCGAGAAAATCCTGATAGGTGCCGGCCATGGCCGCTCCTCCCCCGAAGAGTTCCAGGGGCGGATTTTGCCGTCACAAAGGTTGACGAATTGATGCTTTGGGAAGGGCCTAAGCTTGCTTGGGCCTCCCCCTCTCCCATCGGCGAAGGTCTGGGTAGGGGATCAAAGCAGGAAGCAAAGCCCCCTACCCGGCGGAAAAGGCGACCTCCCCGAAGGGGAGAATGAGTCGCTAATTCGACGCCAGTTGCCCCACCACCAGATTGTCGATCTTGGAGAGCAGCGGCTTCTGCTCCAGGCCGAAGGATTTCCGCGCCGCCTGCCGCACCATGTCGGCGGTGTAGACATAGAGCTCGACCGTATCGATGCGCTTGTCGTCATTGCCGATCGGGGCCTGGTCGGCCTTGCCGGCGAAGCCTTCGATGGCATAGCGGGTGAAGAGGCCGATGCCATATTCCGGATCCTGGATGGCGCGCTGGTCGCGGTCTGAAGCTTTCAGCACGACAAGCCCGGGGATCGGGTTCGCAGGCATCGCCTCGACTTCGAGCTCGGGGAGATTCGGCGGATTGATCAGCTCGTCGAGATTCTTGGCGAAGTTGGCCTCGAGCAGCAGCATGGTGGTGCGCGCGCCGGTCTTGCCGAGATTGTCGTAGAGCTTCTGCAGGCCGTAGGCGCTCTTGTCGAGGTCGTCGACATGAGCGTCGACCGGAAGCAGATAGACCTGTTTCAGATCGTCCTCTTTCACCATGCCGTGGCTCGCGACATAGACGAAGACGTCTTGCGGGTCCTGTTTGTCGATGCGCTTGGCGATCTCGCCGCCGGGGTCACTCTCGGAACCGAACACGCGCTCGAAATCCGACAAGGTGCCGTCGCGGAGATCGATGATGTTCTCCTGCGCGTAGCCGAGCTGATCGATCAGCAGAGTCTTCACCGCGTCGGCATCGCTGCCGCCGTTGGGATTATCGGGCACCTCGCCCTGATAGTCGTGATTGCCGACGATGACGGCGATATTGCCTTCGTTCTTGGTGCCTTCGGGCAGGCCTTGATAGATGGTGCGGATCTCGGTGCGGCGATCGACGAAGACCGGCAGCATCCGGCAGACGCTCGGGTCGACGCAGATGGTGAGATTAGCGCGCTTCTCGATCTGCAAGATCGCATTGAGCGGCATATAGGCGCCGACCTCCAGGCAATTGGTGCACCATTCGAAGCCGCCGAGCTTGGCGAGACGGTCGAGCTCGGCTATCGGAATAAGACAGCGGCTTCGGCAGACAAGGTTTCGGGCAGACGCTGAGGCCCGGCCGCTTGCCGTAAGTCTCATTCAACAGATCGTAGAGATCTTGCGGCAGGCAGCGATCGGCGACGGGCTCTACCACGGGCTCGGGCTCGGCGCTTGCGGCGGTGGACCGGCTTCGACGCGGCGGCGGCCCGCTATCGCTGGGCGGCGGCCCGGACGGGGCTCCACCGGGCGGATAGGGCGCAAGACGGCGGTCCGCCGCGCGGCGGATCGACGATAATGACGGGCGGCTTCTCGCAAGTGCCGTTGCGGTAGACCGTGCCGAGCGGGCAGACGCAGAGATCGCCCATCGGCACCAGCGGCCATCTGCAATCGACAGGGTGGATAACGATCGTCGCGCTTCACGCAGCGATGATGCTTCTCGGAATAATAATAAGGCTCGATGCAATTGGCGTGCTCGGGCTCGTCGTCGCCTCCGGGATTTGGATGCACGCAACGATGGATCGCCGGCGACCAGATGAGCGGGGACTTGCAGTCGTCGCCGCTGATCGTCTTGCCGCCTTGGCGGTTGTCGTCGTTGTCGTGCTTGCCGCCTTGGCGGTTGTCGTCGTTGTCGTGCTTGCCGCCTTGCGCGCTGCCGTCGTTGTCATGCTTGCCGCCTTGCGCGCGGTTCCGCCCATCATCGTCGTGTTTCTTGGCTGCCTTAGGCCCGCTGTCGTGCTTCTTGCCCTGTTGCTTGCCGCTCTTCTGGTGACTCTTGCCGGCTTGACCGCCGCCGCCTCCGCCACGCATGACGCAAGCGCCGCCCTTCTTCACCAATGGCGGTGGACAACCTCCGCCGCCACCGCCGCCTTGTCTGTGCTTGCCACCGCCCCGCCACCGCCGCCTCCATGGTGGCCGCCGCCCTGTTTCTTGCCGGCAAAGGCGGGGGGTCGGCAATGAGGATGGCGCCGGAGACGAGGGATAGAATGGCGAAAGCCGCGAGAATGCGTTTCCAGGAGAATACGCGCGACGCCATCAAAGCCTCCCAGCGGCCCGGCATTTTGGCCGAATAATAGCACGTTCGGGCAACGCGAGACCCCCTTTTCAAGGGGTTCTTGAGCAACCCTTCCTTTGAATTGTCACAGAGCGGGATAGAATGAGCCTCGCGCCGAGAATCGGGATTCTTCCATGAAAATGTGCAAGTTGATCGGATCGAGCATGGTTGCCGCGGCGCTGACGCTGTTCGCTGGCCCGCTCGGTCAGCATGCGCTCGCCGACGACGACGCCAATATTCCCGATCCCCTCGAAGTGCTTGCGACGCTCGCGGCCGACGCCGCCAAGAGCGTGGTCGCGGCGTTCTACGCTCCGGCGACCGATGCAAGCCTGCTCGACCGGCAGATCGGGCAGATGATCATGGTGGGGTTTGCCGGCACCGGCGAGAAGGATGCAGGCGTCGCCGCCGTGCGCAATCAGCTCGCGGACGGCGTGATCGGCGGCGTGGTGCTGTACCCTGAGAATATCAACTCGGCGAAGCAGCTGAAAAATCTCACCGCGTTTCTCGCCAACGCCAAATCCGAACCGATCCCGTTCATCGCCGTCGATCAGGAAGGCGGATTGGTCTCTCGCCTCACGCGGCGGAACGGTTTCAGCAATTTTCCCTCGGCGCGGAATATCGGGCGCAATCCGAGCTACAGCACGCCGGAAAGCGTGGTGAGGCTCTATGGCAGCATGGCGCGTGAACTAGAGGATGCCGGCTTCAATCTCAATTTCGGGCCGGTGGTCGATCTCAGTCTCAATCATAGCAACACGGTGATCGTGCGGCGGAAGCGGAGTTACGGCGCAGACCCGCTTCTGGTCGCCAATCTCGCGCGCGATTTCATCACCGCGCATCGCGAGGCAAATATCGTCACGGTCGCCAAACATTTTCCCGGACACGGCTCGAGCCACGCCGACAGCCATTTGCGGCTCGCCGATGTGTCGAAGACCTGGCGCGAGGTCGAGCTCGATCCTTATCGCATCCTGGCGAAAGACGGCATGCTCGACATGGTGATGGTCGGGCATCTCTATCATCCGGAGTTCAGCGACGGCGAGATGCTGCCGGCGTCGCTTTCGGCGCGCGCGATGGAGGGACTGAGAGACAAGGCCGGCGTCGGCTTCCGAGGCGTGATCGTCAGCGACGATTTGGAGATGGGCGCGGTACGTGAGAAATATTCGCTGCAAGAGCGCGTGGTCCGGGCGGTGAATGCCGGCACCGATCTCCTCGTATTCTCCAATGTGAAGTCGCGCGATCCAGAGCTTGGCGCCAAGATTCACGCGATCATGGCGCAGGCCGTGAATGACGGCACGCATCCCGATGGCGCGGATCGAGCAGGCGGCGGGACGCATCGGGCTGTTGAAGCGGCGGCTGGTGCAGCACGATTTGCCGGGGAAGTGGTGACACCTTCTCCGGTGTCATTCCCGCGCAAGCGGGATCCAGTAATCCGGACGCTCGAGGTTACTAAGCTTTCGGCTACTGGATGCCCGCCTTCGCGGGCATGACAGGCCTGTGCCTCAGTGATAGCCCTCGTCGCCCGCCTGCCAGAACACATAATAAGAGTAGGCGGTGTAGCCGAGAATGATCGGCAGTAGCGGGACCGCGCCATAGAGCATGAAAAGCTGCGACTTCAGGCGCGGCGGCAGCCTTCCAGATGCTGATGTCGGGCGGGATGATGAAGGGGAACAGGCTCACCGCGAGACCGGTGTAGCAGAGCAGGAAGATCACGACGCCGAGCAGGAAGGGTGCGTAGCGATAGCGGCGATCGAGGGCGAGCCAGAGCCCGACGACAGACACTGCCGTGACCAGCGGCACGGGCGAGAGCATCACCATATGCGCCGGCGTGAACCAGCGCGCGGCGATCTCGGGATGCAGGTACGGCGTCCAGACGCTGAAGATCAGGATGAAGGCGGCGAGCACGATGAGGGCTTTCCGCGCGACACCGTAAGCCCAATCCCGCAAATCGTCGTCGCCCTTCATGATCAGCCAGCCCGCCGACAGCAGCACATAACCCGACAGAATTGCGAGCGCGGTCACGACCGAGAACGGCGTCAGCCAATCGAAAGTGCCGCCGGCGAATTTGTTGTCGACGACCTTGAAGCCCTGGATGAAGGCGCCGATGACGGCGCCTTGCATCAACGCGGCGAGGATCGAGCCGCCGGCGAAGGCGAGATCCCAAAGGTAGCGGTACTTTTCCGATTTGAAGCGGAACTCGAAGGCGACGCCGCGCAGGATCAGCCCGATCAGCATGAGAATGAGCGGGATGTAGAGCGCGGGCAGCATCACGGAATAGGCCAGGGGGAAGGCCGCGAGCAATCCGCCGCCGCCCATCACGAGCCAGGTCTCGTTGCCGTCCCAGAACGGCGCCACCGAGTTCATCATGGCGTCGCGATCTTTGTTCGAGGGCGCGAGCGGGAACAGCACGCCAAGCCCGAGATCGTAGCCGCCGAGCAGCACATAGAGGAACACCGCCAGCGCCAGGATCGACGCCCAGATCATAGGCAGCAGGATGGGGAGATATTCGGTCATGGATTGCCCGCTGCCTCCATCGGTCGCCGCGACGGATCGCCTTCGGTCTCGAGCGGCGGGGTGGCTTCAGGCCCGGCACGCACCAGCTTGGCGATGTAATAGACGCCCGCGCCGAACACGACGCCATAGGCCAGCACGAACAGCACCAGCGAGAAGAATATGCTGCCGCCAGGCACCGGCGAGACGGAGTCCGCGGTGCGCAAGAGGCCGTACACGGTCCAAGGCTGGCGGCCGACCTCGGCGACGAACCAGCCGGACAAAACGGCGAGGAAGCCGAGCGGCGCCGCATATTGCATCGCTCTCAGGAATAAGCGGTTGGTGTAGAGGCCGCCGCGGAACCAGAGCACGGCGCCGGTACGCCCCAGCGCGATCATGATCATGCCGATGCCGACCATGATGCGGAAGGCGAAGAAGGGGATGATCGGATTGGGCCGGTCTTCCGGCGGAAACGATTTCAAGCCTTTGATCTCGCCGTTCCAGTCATGGGTCAGGATCAGGCTGCCGAGTTTCGGGCATCGCGATCTCGTAATGATTGGTCTCGGCCTTGGGGTCGGGAATCGCGAACAGGATCAGCGGCACCTCGCTGCCGGTCTCCCAATGCGCTTCCAGCGCCGCGATCTTGGCGGGCTGATATTGCAGCGAATTGAGCCCGTGCATATCGCCGAGGAGGAGCTGGAGCGGCGCCAGCCAGACGATGAGGCTGAGCCCCATGCCGAGCATGATGCGGCCATGGGCGATGTTGCGGTCGCGCAAAATGTACCAGGCGCCGATGCCGGCAACCATGAAGGCGGTGGTGAGATAAGCGGCCGCCACCATATGCGAGAAGCGATAGGGGAAGGACGGATTGAAGATCACCTGCCACCAATCGGCGACATGGAGCACGCCGTCGCTCCCCATCACATGCCCGGTCGGGGTCTGCATCCAGCTATTGGCGGAGAGAATCCAGAAGGCGGAGATCACCGTGCCGGTTGCGACCATCAGGCTGGCGAAGAAATGCACCCATCGCGGCACGCGATTCCAGCCGAACAGCATGATGCCGAGGAAGCCAGCTTCGAGAAAGAAGGCGGTGAGCACCTCGTAGGCCATCAACGGGCCGATGACGTTGCCGCCCAGCCTCGAGAACTCGCTCCAATTGGTGCCGAACTCGTAAGACAAGACGACGCCGGAGACGACGCCCATGCCGAACGAGACGGCGAAGATCTTGGTCCAATGCCGCGCGACCTCCATGTAGATCGCTTGGCCCGTCTTCAGCCACAGCGCCTCCAGCACCACGAGCCAGGCGGCAAGCCCGATGGTGAAGGACGGAAACAGAATGTGGAACGAGATGGTGAAGGCGAACTGGATGCGCGACAGCAATAGGGGATCGAGCGCGTCCATGACTCTTTATGCCTCCGCGTGCCTTAAAGATTCGCGGGCGAGGGAATGGGGAACTTAGCGCGGCGAACAGGCGATGGAAAGCGTCGATCTTGCCGCGCATCACTCTGAGCGCGGACGACTGAAGAAAAAGGCTAGAGGTCGAAGTCCGTGGCGGCGAGCGTGGCGACGCCATTCACCTGGATCTGAAAGTCCGCCTTGCCATCGCCGTCGATGTCGCCTTCGACGACGACATTCGACGCCGCTCGCCTTGTAATGCAGCTCGCCTTTGGTCTTATGGAATTTCTGCGTGTCGATGAACGTGAAGCTTTGGTTGCCGGGCCCCTTTCGCGCGTCGATGTTGGAGAGGTCGATCTGGTCGAGCTGCACGGACTGGAAGTCGGTGATGACGTCGCGTTTTGCGCCCCTGCCGATTTCGGTGGCGCGATTGAAATCGAAAATGTCGGCATCGTCGCCGCCCGTCAGCTTGTCTTTGTTCTTGCCGCCGATGAGCGTGTCGGTGCCGGCGAAGCCTTGCAGGAGATCGTTGCCGGCCAGGCCCTTGAGCACGTTGGCGCCGTCATGGCCTTGGATGATGTTGTTTGCCGCGTTGCCCGTGCCGTTGAGCGGAACGGCGTCATTAAGATGGAATAGCCCAAGCCTCTCGATATGGGGAAGCTTGCGGAGCGAGTATGACACGGCGAACGCCTGGATCGAGTTCGATGCCTTCGCCGGCCCTCTCGATCACCCTGGCGTCATTATTCGTAATGTAGATGTCGTTGCCGCGGCCGCCTTTGAGGATGTCGTCGCCGCCGGCGCTGTTCAGGACGTTGGCGCCATTGTTGCCGATCAGGGTGTCGGCTTCGCCCGAGCCCTTGAGGTTTTCAATGCTGACGAGAGTGTCGCCTTGGGCGTCGCCGCCGAAGGTCTTCCCGGTCTTCAGGTTGACGACGACGCCGACCAATGACTCCTCGTAGGATGCGGTGTCGCTTCCGGTGCCGCCGTTCAACAAATCGGCGCCAGCACCGCCTTCAATCTCATCATCGTCGTCGCCGCCGAAAATATCGTCGTCACCGCCAAGGCCGAAGATATTGTCGTTGCCGCCAAGACCATTGATGATGTCGTCAAGGTTGGTAACGCCGTCGTCGATGTTGAGAGTTTCGGGGTTATCGGTGCCGTTGACGATTGCCATGAGCTACTCCTTGGCAACGGTTGCATCGGAGTCGAGGTGAGCCGGGACGAAGGAATTGACCGCGAGCCTAAGCGGCCGAAACGAGCCGTCCGGATGGAAGCGCTTGGCATACACCAGCTCGCAATCCTGCCCGATGCGGCGCGTCTGGTCGAGAAGAAAGCGCACGACCTTTCTCGTGTTCGCCTGCCAGGCATTGATAAGCATAATCTCGCCGGCGCGACCCTCGTCGGAGGCAATCCCGGCTTTACCAGTCAGCCAGTCCTCCGCCTTCTCCTTGGAGGAAAACGACCAGCCGAGAAAGCCGACAACCTTGCCGTTCTCGACGGCGAAGAGGTAGTGGCCACGATTGATCTGCCCGGCAAGCACGCGTGACCAATGGCCGAAGGGCTGGCGGGCGAAGGACGGGGAGGCCATGAGATAGTTAACGGCGAGGCCGAGCGCATAGACGCGGTCCTTGGGCGTGAAGGCGATGAGTTGATCGGGAATGGGGGCCGATGGCGCACCCGCCGGCTCGGCAACCTTTGCGGTCTTGGTCAGTTCTTCCTCGCGAGGTTGGGTCGTAGCCATGCGGGTCAGTCTGCGCGATCTTCAAGCTCCTCGACATTCTAAGCCGGTGTTGTGCGGCTGTCTCGCATTTAACCTCGTTGAGTGTTTCCCAAGGCCGCGTGGGCTTTCTGATGGTGCCTCAGGGACTCGGCGCCGAAGCAGCAGAAGAGTACGCGCTCAATAGAAGGCGCGGTGGCGAGTCCATCGAACACGGTCTTGAGGGCGATCATCGCCGCGCGCTGGGGCGGGAAGCCATAGGCGCCGGTTGAGATCGCCGGGAAGGCGATCGAAGCGAGACTATGATGGTGCGCCAACATGAGAGAATTGCGGTAACAGGAAGCGAGCAGCGTGTCCTCGCCGCGCTCGCCTCCGCCCCAGACCGGGCCGACGGTGTGAATGACGTAGCGTGCGCTGAGGCGGAAGCCCGGCGTGATCTTGGCCTCGCCAGTCTCGCAACCGGCAAGAACTTCGCAGGCCGCGCGAAGCTCGGGCCCTGCGGCGCGGTGAATGGCGCCGTCAACGCCACCGCCACCGAGCAAAGTCTTATTGGCGGCGTTGACGATAGCATCGACGTCGAGCTGAGTGATGTCGCCTTCGACGATCTCGATGAGTTGAGGCATGAACCTAGTGAACGCCAGGCGACGCAGGAATTAAAGTGGGTTTTGCGCGCTTGACCAGCGGGTTTGTTATGTTATAACAACCGCCATGAACGCGGCCCACCATCATCACCACGAAGCGCCGAAGCTTTCGCGCAATCAGAGCCAGGTGCTGTCCTGCCTGCCGGTCGGCGAAAGAGCCCTTGAGCGCCTACGACATTCTCGACCGGGTGCGGAAATCCGGCATCTCGCATCCGCCGACGGTCTATCGCGCGCTGAACGAGCTGATGCAGAAGGGCATGGTGCATCGTCTGCAATCGCGGCAGGCCTTCATCGCCTGCGGCCACGGCAAATGCGACGGCAAGTTCGCCTTCGCCATCTGCCGCGAATGCCAGAAGGTGGTCGAGATTTCGCTCAGCGACGACGATCAGGCCATGATGCTCGGCTTCGCCCCGCGCGAGATCGCGGCGGACCAGGTCACGCTCGAACTCGCGGGAATTTGCAAACACTGCCGCGCCGCGTCGCGCAGCTAAGATAAAGGCTCTCCCCTTGCATCGTCACGACCACCATCATCACGGCCGAGGCGGCGCGGCTTCAGACCTTTCCTTCTCGCTGTTGCCGATCTCGGCCTGGTCGCGGCTCGCAATCGCCGCGCTGCTGCTGATCTCGCTGTGGCTCTTGATTGTGTGGGCGCTGGCATGAGTGTGATCGCGCATCGAGGTCCGGCCATCGCCTTTCAGAATCTCACGCTCGGCTACGACCGGCATCCGGCCGTGCACCATATCGAGGGGGTGATCGGGCAGGGCGACATGCTGGCGCTGGTCGGGCCGAACGGCGCGGGCAAATCGACGCTGCTCAAGGGCATCATCGGCGAGTTGAAGCCGCTCGACGGCAGCATCAAGGTCAAAGGAGAAAGCGCGCGACATCGCCTATCTGCCGCAGCAGATCGAGATCGACCGGAGCTTTCCGGTTTCGGTGTTCGACTGTGTGGCGATGGGGCTGTGGCGCGAGATCGGGGCGTTTCGCGGCCTGTCGGACGCGCAGAGGCGCAAAGTCGGCGAGGCGCTTGCCGCGCTCGGGCTGCAAGGTCTGGAGAAGCGCGCCGTGGGCGCGCTGTCCGGCGGGCAGTTTCAGCGCGTGCTGTTCGCGCGGCTCCTGCTCCAAGACGCTTCGCTGATCCTGCTCGACGAGCCGTTCCGCGCCGTCGATGCGGCGACCGTCGCCGATCTCATTCAGCTGATCGAGCGCTGGCACAAAGAGGGACGCACCATCATCGCGGCGCTGCATGACATGGAGCAGGTGCGGAAATCCTTCCCGCACACGCTGATGCTGGCGCGCGAAGTGGTGGCCTGGGGAGATACGGCGAAAGTGCTGACCCCGAAGAACTTCGCCAAGGCCAAATCGTTCGCCCAGAGCTTCGACGACCATGCCGCGATCTGCGCGCGCGAGGAAGAGGCGGAAAAGGAACGGCAGCGCGCATGATCGACGGTCTCATTCAGCCCTTCATCGAGTTCGAATTCATGCGCCGGGCGCTGGTCGGCCTGCTCGCGCTCTCGGTCAGCGCGCCGCCGATCGGGGTGTTTCTGATGCTGCGGCGCATGAGCCTGATGGGCGACGCGCTGAGCCATGCCATCCTGCCGGGCGCCGCCATCGGCTATCTGCTTGCGGGGCTGTCGCTGCTGGCGATGAGCCTTGGCGGCTTTGCCGCCGGGCTTGCGGTGGCTCTGCTCGCAGGTCTCGTGGCGCGGTCCACCTCGTTAAAAGAGGATGCGAGCCTTGCCGCGTTCTATCTGGTCTCGCTCGCGCTCGGCGTGATGATCGTCTCGATCAGAGGCTCCAATGTCGATCTCCTGCATGTGCTGTTCGGCACCGTGCTCGCGCTCGACGATGCGGCGCTGATCCTGATCGGCGCCATCGCCACGGTTACGCTGACGACGCTCGCGCTGATCTACCGGCCGCTGGTGCTGGAATGTTTCGATCCGCAATATTTGCGTTCGGTCGGCGGCCCGAGCCTCACCACGCATGTGCTGTTTCTCGTGCTGGTGGTGCTCAATCTGGTGAGCGGCTTTCAGGCGCTCGGCACGCTGCTCGCGGTCGGCATGATGCTGCTGCCGGCGGTGACGGCGCGGTTCTGGACGGAGGATCTGTCCTCGATGATCGCGGCCTCGATCATCGCCGGCATGGCGGCGAGCCTGACCGGGCTGCTGATCTCCTATCACTCAAACGTGCCGACGGGCCCGGCCATCGTGCTGGTGAGCGGCGTGTTCTATCTGCTGTCGATGCTGGCGGGACCGCGCGGCGGATTGCTGTGGCGGCTGGTGCCGCAGAGACATCTCGAGGCGTGACGAAGAGGAGTGAAGTCATGAAGAATGTTTCTCGCGGCGTTGTTGCTTGCGGCAAGTCTGTTCGGATTGCCGGCGAGCGCGGATGCCGCCGACAAGATCAAGGCGGTGGCCTCGTTCAGCATTCTCGGCGACATGGTGAAACAGGTCGGCGGCGACCGCATCGAACTCACGACGCTGGTCGGTCCGGACGGCGATGCGCATGTGTTCGAGCCGACGCCTGCCGACGCCAAGACTCTGGCGGGCGCGCAAATTCTCTTCGTCAACGGGCTCGGCTTCGAAGGCTGGATGGAGCGCCTGGAGAAATCCTCCGGCTTCAAGGGCAAGGTCGTGGTCGCGAGCGAAGGCGTGAAGCCGCTGACCATGATCGAGGAGGAGGACGGCAAGGCGGAAGACGATCACCGACCCGCATGCCTGGCAGAGCCTCGCCAACGGCAAGCTCTATGTCGCCAATATCCGCGACGGGCTGATCGCCGCCGATCCGGAGGGCAAGGCGATCTACGAGGCCAACGCCGCGAAATATCTCGACGAGATCGCAGCTGAGGACGATGCGGTGAAGGCGGCGCTGCGCCAAGCTGCCCGAGGACTCGGCGGAAGATCATCACCAGCCACGACGCGTTCGGCTATTTCGGCGCGGCCTATGGGCTGAAGGTGATCGCGCCGGAGGGCGTGAGCACGGAAGCGGAAGCCTCCGCCAAGGACGTGGCCTCGATCATCCGCCAGATCAGGGGCGAGCACATCCCGGCGGTGTTCATGGAGAACATCACCGATCACCGCCTGCTCGACCAGATCGCGCGCGAGACCGGGGCCAAGATCGGCGGCACGCTCTATACCGACGCGCTGTCGGGCCCCGACGGCCCGGCGCCGACCTATCTCGACATGTTCCGCAACAATGTCGGAGCGCTCACGGCGGCGCTGTCGTCCTAGATTTCAGATTGTCGATCATGCCTGCCAACTCGAAATGGCTGCGACTGCTCGGCGTAGCGCTGCTCGTGACTATTGTGATTGCGACGCTCATGCCGGCCGAATGGCAGATCAGGCTCGGCCTGCATTGGCTGGTCGAGCACTTCCTGGCCTATTTCGCCGTGACCACGATCTTCTGCCTCGTGTGGCCCCGGCCCATGCAGGTGGCTGCGGTGCTGCTGCCCCTCGCACTGTTGCTGGAAGCGGCGCAAGGGCTGACCCCGGATCGGACGCCAGACCCCGCCACCGCTCTCAGTGCCGCGACCGGCGTTGCCCTGGCAGCGCTGCTGGCCGATCTCGTCCTGACGTTGCGGCAAAGACGGCAAAAAGGGTGATTGCTTGCCCTAGCGCGGCTGAAACAAATGTGATGTATCCTTGGGCCATGGCAATGGGCGGAATGCAGCGAAAACGATCGATCCCGGTCGATGTCGGCGGCGTCACAATTGGCGGCGCAGCACCGGTCGTGGTGCAGTCGATGACCAATACCGACACGGCCGATGTCGCTTCGACGGTTGCCCAGGTCGCGGCCTTGCATCGGACCGGCTCGGAGCTGGTGCGGATCACGGTGGACCGGGAAGAGGCCGCCGAGGCGGTGCCGCATATCCACGAGAAGCTGCTGGCGATGGGCGTCGATGTGCCGATCGTCGGCGACTTTCATTATAATGGCCACACGCTGCTCGCCAATTATCCGGACTGCGCGGCGGCGCTCGCCAAATACCGCATCAATCCCGGCAATGTCGGCTTCAAGGACAAGAAGGACAAGCAGTTCTCGCAGATCATCGAGATCGCGCTGAAGCACGACAAGCCGGTCCGCATCGGCGTGAATTGGGGCAGCCTCGATCAAGATTTGCTGACGCGGCTGATGGACCAGAACGCCGCCTCGCCGGAGCCGAAAGACGCCCGCGAGGTGATGCACGAGGCCATCGTGCAATCGGCGCTGATCAGCTCCGATCGCGCCATGGAACTTGGCATGGGCGCGGACCGCATCGTGCTCTCGGCCAAGGTCAGCGCGGTGCAGGATCTGATCGCGGTCTATCGGTTGCTCGCTTCGCGCTCCGATCTCGCGCTGCATCTCGGACTGACCGAAGCCGGCATGGGCTCGAAGGGCATCGTTGCGTCTTCGGCCGCGCTCTCGGTGCTGATGCAAGAGGGCATCGGCGACACGATCCGCATCTCGCTGACGCCGGAGCCCGGCGGCGACCGCACGCTCGAAGTGAAGGTGGCGCAGGAGCTGTTGCAGAGCATGGGCTTCCGCAGCTTCGTGCCGCTGGTCGCGGCGTGTCCCGGTTGCGGCCGCACCACGTCCACGACATTTCAAGAGCTTGCCCGCGACATCCAGGATTTCATCCGCGACTCGATGCCGGAGTGGAAGCGCCGCTATCCGGGCGTGGAGACGCTCAACGTCGCGGTGATGGGCTGCATCGTCAACGGGCCGGGCGAATCGAAACATGCCGATATCGGCATCTCGCTGCCGGGCACCGGCGAAGCGCCGGCGGCGCCGGTGTTCGTCGACGGCAAGAAATCCGTCACCCTGCGCGGGCCGAATGTCGCCGCGGACTTCAAGCAGATGGTGATCGACTATATCGAGCGGCGCTACGGCCAGGGCGCGATCGGGCGGAGCGCGGCGGAGTAGGGGACGGACGATGCGTTTGGGGGTGTTGGCTCTCTGCGTTCTCTTGGGCACGATGACTGCTTTCGCGCAGGACGAAGAGAGCGAGGAGCAGCCGCAAGCGGAAGCAAAAGATCCGTGGCTCGGCTGTTGGACCAGAGCTCTACGACGCCGCGCATTTGAAGCAGCATCCCGGCCAGCTCGTCACCGCCATCACGGTCATTGTCACGGCGCGCAGCCCAAGCGGCGATGAGGACAAAGGCAATTATCTCGCCAAGATCCGCGCCAATTTCCGCGGCAAGACCGAGACCTACACCAATCTGGACGGCGCGCGCTGCGAGGCGGTCGGCGCGCAACAAGGACAAACTGCATTGCTTCACGGACGGCGTGTTTCTGTCCGATTTCTGGCTGGAGCAGGCGGCAAAGAATGTGAAGACTCGCCATGCGCGACGCGAAAGAGGATCTGGTGCTGGTGCCGGGAGTCGAGACAAGTGCCTTCGTCCGGCTCAGCCCGCAGAATCCCGAGCATTCGTCGTTCCTGCTGACTGCCAGACCTGCGCCAAGCCGAAGCCGGCGGCGCATAGAGATCAGCCGGCGAGCTGCGCCGTCAAATTGACCACGAGCGCAATCACCGTGGTGTTGAAGAAGAACGACAACAGCCCGTGGCCCATGACGACGCGGCGCATGATGTGCGAGCTGACCGCGACATCGGAGGTTTGCGCCGTGGTGCCGACAACAAACGAGAAATAGAGAAAATCGAGATAGTCCGGGACACGGTCGTCCGGAAATTTGAGGCCGCCGCCATGGCCGGCAGGCGCGCCCTTCGCCTCGCGGTGGAACTCATGCGCGTAATAGGTGGCGAACACGATATGGATGAGAAACCACGACACCAGGATGGTGGAGAAGGACAGCGCGAAGATCAGCGTCCGGTCCGGCCCATGTTCTTTGCTTAGCGCCGAGAGCTGCGCCACGATCGCGAGCAGGGTGGCAACCGAGCCGAGAACGACGGCGGCGAGAAGCACGGCGCGACTTTCATCCTCGAGGCTGGCTTGACGCTTGATGCCTTCGATCTCGGCTCGCGCCATCATCACCAGCACCAGCGCGATAAACAGCCAACCCGCCGCGTTCCATGCCGCGAGAAACCGCAAGAGAGGTTCGTCGAGCGGTACGAAGATCCAAACCGCGATGCCGACGAAAATGGCGATGATGAAGCGGATATGGGCCTTGGCCATCTCGCCGAGGCTCATGGATCTCCCCGTTTGCGGCGCGCGCTTCGATTTCGGTTTCGCCATGGCTCTAATTCTCTCTGTTGCGACGAAGCGGGCGGCCTCGGCGAGCGGTTCGGCGTTGGCGCCGAGAGGTGCAAGCGCGGATTTTGCATCGATGCACCAGGCCGGCAAGCTGCTTCTTCGCGCCGTCAATGCCGAGCAGTGCGATGAAGGTCGCCTTGCCGCGCGCGGCGTCCTTGGCGGCGGCCTTGCCGAGCTTGGCGGTCGTGCTTTGTGCGTCGAGCAGATCGTCGGCGAGCTGGAAGGCCTGACCGAGCGCGGTGGCATAGTCGAGCAGCGCGCGGCGCGCGTCCGGCTTGGCACGGCCGAGCACGGCGCCGGCCTCGCAGGCGAATTTGAACAGCGCGCCGGTCTTCAGCGCTTGCATCTGCAAAGTCTCGTCCATGTTCAAGCTGCGGCCTTCGGCTTCGAGATCGAGCGCCTGGCCGAGCACCATGCCTTGCCAGCCGGCCGCCTTAGCAAGCAGCGACACAAGCTCGACGCGGATGGCGGGATCGGGATCGACTTCCGGCCTGCTCATGATCTCGAAAGCGAGCGTCAGCAAGCCGTCGCCGGTCAGGACCGCGGTCGCCTCGTCGAAGGCGATATGGGTGGTCGGGCGGCCGCGCCTGAGATCGTCATCGTCCATGCAAGGCAGATCGTCATGCACCAGCGAATAACAATGGATGCATTCGAGCGCGGCAGCCGCCTCGAGCGCCTGGCTTTCGGGGACGCCGAACACATGCGCCGACGAAACCACGAGGAAGGGGCGTAAGCGTTTGCCGGGGCCGAGCAGGGCATAGCGCATGGCCTCGCCAAGCCGCGTCGGATCGGTTGCCGGGACGAGGCTATCGAGCCTTGCTCTCGGTCAGTTTCGCTATGCGCTCTAGCTCGTCGACAAATCGCATGGATGGATCGGCGGGAAGGAGCGGCCCCATGCCGCAAGATGTCAGTCACCAATACCCTAATAGCACGTTGCTCGACGCGCAAACCAAGGGTAAAAGCGCTCTAGAGCAAACGATCGAGACGCTGATCTTGTCCGAAAAGTCTGCAACTTTTCGGGATCATGCGAATGAGGATTGAGGAAGCGATGGCGGCGCGCAGGCGGAGGCGAGACAGGCATCCCTGGATCCGGCGCGCCTTCCAGCTCTTGAGCATCGCGTTCGGCGTGCTCGTCATCATCATGGTCGTCTATCGCTTCATCAATCCGCCCTTCACGCCGATGATGCTGGTGGACAAGCTTCGGGGCGAGACCTTGGAGCGGCGCTGGGTGCCGATCGAGCAGATCTCGCCAAACCTGCCGCTCGCGGTGATCGCCTCGGAGGACGGGCAGTTCTGCCGGCATTGGGGCGTGGATTGGGGCGCGGTCAGGGACGCGATCAAGGAGGCGCGGAAGCGCGGCGAATTCAGGGGCGCCAGCACCATCACCATGCAGACGGTGAAGAACCTGTTCCTGTGGTCGCCCAGAAGCTATGTGCGGAAGATCATCGAAGTGCCGCTGGCTCATCTGATGACGCTGCTCTGGCCGAAGCAGCGCACCATCGAGGTCTATCTGAATATCGCGGAATGGGGCCCCAGCATTTACGGGGCGGAGGCGGCGAGCCAGCATTATTTCCATAAAAGCGCCTCGGCGCTGACGCGGCATGAGGCGGCGCTGCTGGCGGCGGCGTTGCCCAGTCCGTTGACCCGCAATCCGGGCAAGCCAGGGCCCCGAATCTTGCGGCACGCGGCTGCGGTCGAGCGGCGCATGGGGATCATGCAGGACCGGGTCGGTTGCGTGTCCCGGTAGGCGAAAAAGGCGGAAATCCGGCACTGGCCAGGGGCGGCGATTGCCCCTATAAGGGCGGGCTGACTAGCAATAATCCACGATAATTAAAGGCTCTACGATGGCTGTTCCCAAAAGAAAAACCTCGCGCATGAAGCGCGATAACCGGCGTTCCCACGATGCGCTGGCGGCGCCCGACCTATGTCGAGGACAAGGAGTCTGGCGAGCTTCGCCGGCCGCACCATATCGATCTCAAATCGGGCCGGTATCGCGGCCGCCAGGTGCTGAAGGTCAAAGAAGAGGCTTAAGCCTCCAGCAACCGGCGCGAAGCCGGGGATCGAAGGGAACGCGCGCCATGGTGATGGTCGAGCCGACACCGGAGCCCAAATCGCGACGATACCGCGCGCGCGGCACTTGGCTGACCGTCGTTCCCACGCTCTTGATCCCCTGGATCGTCTATAACGCGGTCGCAGCGACCGGGGTCGAGCTCAATCATCCGCTGTTCGAGCTCACGCTGCCCTCGGGGGCTCCGGCTTGGGCCTTCACGGTGAGCGACGCGGTGCTGCTGCTCAGCCTGATGCTGCTGTTCTTCGAGATTCTGAAATCGACGCGCACGGGCGGCAACTCGGTTGCCGATCATGCGCTATCGATGATCGTGTTCGTGCTCTATCTGATCTGGTTCCTGGTGGTGCCGACGGCAGCGACGTCGCTGTTCTTTTTGATCACGATCATCGCGCTGATCGATGTCGTGGCAGGTTTCTCGGTCACCATCCGCGCCGCGCGCCGCGACTATAGTGTCGGCGGCGAGCAGTAATCAGGACAGCTTCAGCTACCGCAATCGTCTCCGATGTCTTTTCGCTCTCGAGACCGGTTGCGACGGCTGTCGCAGCGGCCAGAACCACAGCATCGAGGTCAGCGAAGTGCGCAACAAGGCGATCGCGCCCTCGACGACGACAGGGTTCGGCTGGTTGGATGGCTTCGACATAGCGGCATGGAGCTCGGGCGTGCTGCCCTCGCCGGCAACGATATCGAATTTTACGCCTGTGGGTGACGTGAAGCTTGTCATGTGATCCTCCTCCCTTATGTGCAAACGTCTGCCATGCAACGTTTGCGCGCAATATGGGCGGCACACGTCATGCTGGCAATAGTGGGAAGAAACTTTTTTTATTGTGCGGAAATACGCTGGGCGGCATGAATCTTGCGATTTTTGGCAAAGCGGCGGCCAAGCGGAATCCCGGCCGCCGCTGATTTAGCTGCTCAGATATTGATGATCAGGTCAGTGGCGAGGATGGTGCCGTTACCATGCACCTCGATGGAAGTCGGCTTTGCCGTCGCCGTCCCTGTCGCCTTTGCCCGCGGTTGCGACGGGTTGCAGACGGTGTGCTAGCGCTTGGAGAGCTGCTCGAGCCGTTGCTGCATCGCCGATAGCTCGGCTTTCAGCGTGGCGATCTCGTCGGTGCTCTGTGCGCCTTGCGACGACGATGGCTCGGAATTCTTGCTCTCGTTCATCTCCGAGGCAGCGAACGGGCTGAACAGGCCGAGGGCCTTCTCGAAGGTGACAAAATTCTTCCGCACCTGCTCTTGCATGGCCTCGAAGGCGGCGGTGCCAAAGGTGGTGGCAAATTTCTGGCGATAGTCTTCTTGCTGCCGGGTCAGCGAATCCAAGCTGAATTCGAGATAGCTCGGCACCAGGCGCTGCATGCTGTCGCCATAGAAGCGGATCAGCTGGCGCAAAAAGCCGATCGGCAGGAGGTTGGTGCCGCGGCTTTCCTGCTCGACGATGATCTGGGTCAGGACGGCGTGGGTCAGATCCTCACCCGTCTTGGCATCGAACACCACGAAATCCCGCTCCGACCGCACCATTTCGGCCAGGTCCTCGAGCGTCACATAGGTGCTCGTGTCAGTATTGTAGAGCCTACGGTTCGCGTATTTCTTGATAATGACCGGGCGGCTCTCCTGATCGGTGTCCCTTGCCACGTCTATTGCTCCCGCGCCCACTAAAACCAGGGCTATATCTATACCGCACCTGCGAAATCCCTAGCACGATATTTGTGCGGGGCACCAGAGGCTTTGCCGCACCCTTAACGGACGCCCTAGGCTTCCAAGCGGCCGTTCACTAAGCTATGACCTTGGCTCGATTGGGTTAGTGGAGACGAGGATGAAAGACGAAGACATTGTGATCGTCGGCGCGGCGCGGACGCCAGTCGGCTCTTTCAACGGGGCACTTTCGAGCCTGCCGGCGCACCAGCTGGGCGAAGTTGCCATCCGGGCCGCGCTGGAGCGCGCCGGGGTGAAGCCTGACGAGGTCGACGAAGTGATCATGGGCCAGGTGCTGATCGCCGGCCAGGGCCAGAACCCGGCGCGGCAGGCTGCGGTCGCCGCCGGCATCCCGGTCGAGGCGACGGCCTTCGGCGTGAACCAAGTGTGCGGCTCGGGCTTGCGCGCCATCGCGCTGGGCGCGCAACAGATCGCGACCGGCGATGCCGACATCGTGGTCGCCGGCGGCCAAGAGAATATGAGCATGTCGCCGCATGTCGCGCATTTGCGCAACGGCCAGAAGATGGGCGCGCTCGAGCTCGTCGACAGCATGATCAAGGACGGTCTGTGGGAAGCCTTCAACGGCTATCACATGGGCAACACTGCCGAGAACGTTGCCAAGCAGTGGCAGATCACCCGCGATGACCAGGACAAGTTCGCGACGGCGTCGCAGAACAAGGCCGAGGCCGCGAGGAAGGCCGGCAAGTTCAAGGACGAGATCGTGCCGGTCACGGTGAAGACGCGGAAGGGTGAGACCATCGTCGCCGACGACGAATATATCCGCGAAGGCGCCAAGCTCGAGGACGCGGCAAAACTCAGGCCTGCTTTCGACAAAGAAGGCACGGTCACCGCTGGCAATTCGTCGGGCATCAATGACGGCGCCGCGGCGCTGGTGCTGATGAGCGCGAAGGAAGCCAAGAAGCGGAAATTGAAGCCGCTTGCGCGCATCGCGTCGTGGGCGACCGCGGGCGTCGATCCCAAGGTCATGGGCTCAGGCCCAATCCCTGCGTCACGCAAAGCGCTGGAGAAGGCCGGTTGGAAGGTCGGCGACCTCGATCTGGTTGAGGCCAACGAGGCCTTCGCCGCGCAGGCGCTTGCCGTGAACAAGGATCTCGGCTGGGATACAGCCAAGGTCAACGTCAATGGTGGCGCTATTGCCATCGGCCACCCGATCGGCGCATCCGGCGCACGCGTGCTGGTGACGTTGCTGCACGAGATGCAGAAGCGCGATGCCAAGAAGGGCCTCGCGACGCTCTGCATCGGCGGCGGCATGGGTATCGCCATGTGCCTCGAGCGGGATTGATCGCTGGCGTCGTTGCATTAGGGTTCGGTTTGGCGAATGCCTCCGCTGTTGGAAGGCGGGGGCATTCGTCACTGAAAAGACAGCAGGCGCCAAAGAGCGCCAAATAGGGAGGAAGTCATGGGGAGAGTGGCGCTCGTCACGGGCGGAACGCGCGGCATTGGTGCTGCGGTTTCGAAGGCGTTGAAGAAGGCCGGCTACAACGTCGCCGCCGTTTATCACGGCAATGACGAGGCGGCGAAGGCCTTCAAGAAGGAAACCAAGATCCCGGTGTTCAAATGGGACGTGACCGACTACGTCGCCTGCGAGCAGGGCATCGTCAATGTCGAGAACGAGGTCGGCCCGGTCGAGGTGCTGGTCAACAATGCCGGCATTTCCCGCGATGCCATGCTGCAGAAAATGAGCCACGAGCAATGGTCGGAAGTGATCCGCACCAATCTCGACTCGCTGTTCAACATGACGCGGCCGGTGATCAACGGCATGCGCGATCGCGGCTTCGGGCGCATCGTCAACATCTCCTCGATCAACGGGCAGAAGGGCCAGCTTGGCCTGGTCAATTATTGCTCGGCCAAGTCAGGCGTGATCGGCTTTACCCGCGCGTTGGCGCTGGAGAGCGCGCGGAAAGGCGTGACGGTGAACGCGATCGCCCCTGGATACGTCAAAACCGACCTGCTGGCCGGCGTGTCCGAGGACGTGATGAAATCGATCGTGGGCCAGATCCCGGTCGGGCGGCTCGGCGAGGCCGACGAAATCGGACGTTGCGTGGTGTTCCTCGCCGCCGACGAAGCGGCCTGGATCACCGGCTCGACGCTCACCATCAATGGCGGCCAGTTCATGGACTAAGGCCTTTGCCTCGTCTCCAGAGGAAAAGGCTGAGTTTGGCCGTTTGACACCCCGGTAGGCCGGGGTGCTGCCCCCCATTTGCCCGCCGGCGGCGGAGCTTCGCGCATTCTAAAGAGATCAGTTCCCAACCGATCGTTTTTGACAGTATGGTGACAGCAGGACAACAATAGGCGCCCAAACATTAAGCGTCAGGAATGAAGGCTGTAGCCATGCCGGTCGGGGGGAAACGGCAGGTCATTATCGTCGCAAGCGCTCTGACGCTGCTTGGCGCCACACTCACTCTATTGATCTATACCGAGCCGATTGCAGCGCGATTTTGGTTCGCGCTGGCGGTGACCGCCGCCATCAGTTCGGCTATCGCGCTCCTGACGCGGCGTCTGCTGTTCTCCAGCATTTTGACCTTCGCCCTCGTCGCACTTGTCGGTCTCTGCTCGCTCGAGAAGAAAGCCGTGATGAACATGGCTTTCCACTCCTACGATCTGTTCTTCTATCTGAACGCGGCGACGATCGAGTTCATCTGGGAAGATTATCGCAGCTACTTAGTCGGCGCCGTTGGGTCGCTTGCCGCCGCTCTCATCGGAGCAGCTTTGGCTTGGCGCTTCGACGTGGTGCGGCTCTCGCGCTTGGCTTCGGCCTTGGCCCTGGTCCTTGCGGTGACGGCGGCGGCAGTGCTCCAGCCTAAGGCGACCGCCGAGGGCGGTGCATTTAAGATGTTCGTCCAAGACGGCTCCTTTGTTTCGGCGTTTTACCTATCGTGGGCCGATACTTGGCGCACGCTGGCGCGTGGACAATTGGTCGAAGCTGCCGAGCGAACCGCGCTTCCCGACTTTGCGGCCACGGCCAATTGTGCACCACGGTCCAAGCCGCCGCACCTCGTCTTGATTCACCAAGAGTCGCTGGTGCCGCCCAGTCTGTTCCCGCAGCTGCAATACGATCACACGCTCGATAAATTTTTCCGGTCCGACGACGATCGGCTGCACAGGCTCAGGGTGGAGACCTATGGTGGCGGGTCTTGGGTCACCGAATTTGCGCTGTTGACGGGCATCTCGACCAAGGCCTTCGGCGACATGCGGATGTTCGTGCAAGTTCTCATGAACGGCAGGCTCAAGGAGACGCTGCCGCAGTCGCTTGAGAACTGCGGCTATCGAACCTTGATGCTGTTTCCGATGAGCAACGGCTTCGTCTCGCTTGACCGGTTCTACAAATCGATTGGCTTCGAGAAGATTCTGGATCGGGAGGCTCAAGGTGCGCCCACCACGAAAGAGCGCGACCGGTTCTATTTCCAGAACATGCTGAGGGAGATGGATCAGCACTTCAATTCGTCCGAGCAGCCGCTATTCGTCTACGTCCAGACCATGGCGTCGCATGGCCCCTATAACAGCGCCTATATGCCGGACGAGAACGTGCCGGGCGGCGGTCCCGGCACCTCGCCTGAGATGAACGAGTTCTTGCGTCGTACGGCGATGGCGCAACGCGACGGCGATTATCTCATGGACGAGCTTAAGCGCCGCTTCCCCGACGAGCCCATTGTTGTCGTGCGTTACGGCGATCATCAGCCGAGCGCGACGTGGAATCTGATCAATAACGTGTGGGGCGATGACAGCCCCGATATCGGCGAGGGGGGAAAGCCGGGTCCTTACATTACGTATTACGCGATGCTGGGGCACAATTATCCGCTGCCGCCATTGCCGGTCTACGACCCGCTGGATATCGCTTATCTCGGGACGGTGATGCTGGAAGTCGCCGGGCTGCCGCTCTCCGAGGCGCAGCTAGAGCGTAAGCGACTGATGGTGGCGTGCCGGGGCCGCTATTTCGGCTGCGAGCCGCGCAGCAACATCCTCGCCTTCCATCGGCGTCTGATCAATTCGGGCTTGGTCGAGGCGCAATAGGCGAGCGCAAGCGTCAGGGCACGAAGCCTTCGGGCGCGAGCTCGAAACCGGCGAAGTCGAAGCCGGGCGCCACGGTGCAGCCGAGCAGCGTCCAGGCGCCCAGGCTTTGCGCGGACTGCCAGGCGCCTGCCGGCACGATGCCTTGCGGATGCTCGCCGGCGAGGAGGTTCGGGCCTAAGCGATAGTCATGGCGCGTCTCGCCCTCTTTCACCTCGAGCAGCAGCGGCGCGCCGCCATGCCAGTGCCAGAGCTCTGCGGCATCGACGCGATGCCAACGTGAAACCTCGCCTGCTTTGAGCAAAAAGAGAATCGCGGTGGAATGCGCGCGGCCCTTGTGACCCGGCGCATCGCGGAAGGTCTCGCGGAACCAACCGCCTTCGGGGTGCGGCTTCAGCTTCAGATGCGCGATGATCTCGTCGGCAGTGAGTATCCCGGTCATCTACCCACAATAGTCGTCATGGCCGGGCTTGTCCCGGCCATCCATTGATGAGATTGCCTCGGGTTACGTTGCCGAACCGCCCCATTGGATGCCCGGCATAAAGCCGGGCATGACGCCGGAGATATGTTCGAAACCTATCCTTGCGCTTGCGGATCTCACCGAAAATTTCCCAGGGCTCACGCCCCTCCATGCCGAGCCGCTTCTGAATTGCGGGGCTGGAAGCGCGCAAGAACGGATTGGTCTCGAGCTCCTGCTCGATCGACGTTGGCAGCGAGGGCTGACCGAGCTCGGTCCTTCGAGCTACTTCCGTGGCGCGCGCTTGCAGCGCCGCGTTCTCCGGCTCAATGGTGAGCGCGAAGCGGGCGTTGTTGGCGGTGTATTCGTGGCCGCAATAGAGGCTGGTGTCCGGCGGGAGCAGAGCGAGCTTCACCAGCGAGTGCCACATGGTCTTGGCGTCGCCTTCCAAGAGCTTGCCGCAGCCGAGCGAGAACAACGTGTCGCCGACGAAAACCAGCTTGTCGTCGGGGAAATAATAGCTGACATGGCCGCGCGTATGTCCGGGGGTCTCGATCACGGTCGCCTTGGCGTCGCCGATCTCGATAATGTCGCCTTCCTTCACTTGAATATCGATGCCGGGGATGGAGCGGGCCTCGGCTTGCGGGCCTATGATGGTGCAGCCGGTCATGCGCCGTAGGACCTCGTTGCCGGCGGTATGATCGTGATGGTGGTGGGTTACGAGAATATGGGTCAGAGTCCAGCCCATCTCGTGCAGCGCCGCCAGGATTTGCTCGGCGTCGGGCGCATCGATCGAGGCCGTGGCCTCGGTTGCCGGGTCGTGAATCAGGACCCCGTAATTGTCGCCCCGGGTGGGAAATTGAAAGATTTCCAAATCTGCCATCGTTAACCGCCGTTTTGCCTCGTTCCGCCGACCCTAACATCGGGGCTTTGCTTAGTCGAAGAGTGGTAAGACTTTCTTGCCCAAATCCGCCGGATATGATGGGCCATGCATCTCGACGCCATCGATCTCAAGGCTTTCTATGCCAGCCCGCTCGGGCAGGTGGCGCGGCGATTGCTCGGCGCGAGGCTAAAATCCCGGCTTGGCAATCTGAAGAATGCCCGAATATTCGGGCTCGGCTTCGCCACACCTTATCTTGGCGCGATCAGGAGCGAAGCGGATGTGCTCGGCGCGTTGATGCCGGCAGAGCAGGGCGTGATCCAATGGCCGGAAGGCAACGCCAACGAAACGGTGCTGGTCGAGGAGGCCGAGTTGCCGCTCCGCGACGACAGCGCCGACTGCATCCTGCTGGTGCATATGCTGGAATGGTCGGAGAATGCGCGCGAATTGCTCCGGGAGCTTTGGCGGGTGCTGGCGCCGAATGGCCGGCTCCTGATCGTGGTGCCCAACCGCCGGGGGCTCTGGGCGCAACTCGACACCACGCCGTTCGGCCACGGTCAGCCCTATAGCCGGTCGCAGCTCGCGAAACTGCTCAAAGAGGCGATGTTCTCGCCCGAGGACTGGCAATATGCGCTCTATATGCCGCCGTTCGGCTGGCGCGTGCTGTTGAGATGGCCGGTGCTTTTTGAACGGCTCGGGCTGGTGCTATGGCCGGCGTTTTCCGGCGTGATCGTGGTCGAGGCGAGCAAGCAGGTCTATGGCGCCGTTCCCGTCAGCGCGCGTGCCAAGATGCGGCGCCGGTTTATCCCGGTGCCGGCGACCCCGTGAACGGGTCCGCTTGCTCCATCATTGCTGCTGCACTTTACGCCGGGCGAATTCAGGCCGCGGCGTGCCATTCGCCATGCACATAGCCAAAGGCAACCGCATCTGGATCGCGTAAGGCCGCTTGGCTCAATTTGTCCTCAGCATTAACAACAAAACCGCGCCGGGCATCGCTGCCCTCTTCGGCGTTTCCTTTGGCACGATCGTTGTAACCGCTGAGGAGAATGATCCTCCTGCCGCGCAGGATAATCTTTGGGTGTGCCATATCCCACCTCCTCGGTCTCTGCCCTTCCCCGGCAATGACCGCAGTGTCGGCAAACCCCCACGTCAGCCACGCAAAAATCTAGCACGGGACTTTGACGAAGATGAGACAGAAAACGATGTGCGTTGCAGCAATTCGAACTTAAGACGTCGGTTGTCGTCTCAGCGCCAAGGTTCGGCAAAGCCGCGGATTAACGCCACCAACGCGGCGCGATTGTGCACGCCGGTTTTATCGAAAACTCGTTTTAAATATTGCCGCGCCGCCGCGACGCGAATGCCGAGCGTATCGGCGATGCTCGCCAGGTCCTGTCCCTCCGCGAGACGCACGGCGACTTCGCTTTCGCGTCTTGTCAGCCTGAAGGCATCGGCGACCATCTGCCGTTCGATCGAGGGCGTTGCACCCGGCACGGTCAAGAAGATCGCGACGGCAGCGTTGCCTGCGCCAGGCACGACTGCTCCGAGCCGCCAGATCGGCAGAAACGCAAGTTGCAGCGGCGGCCGATGCGAGGGGCGCTCGAGCGCAAGCCTTACCGGCTCGACCGCAGAGTCGGAGGCGGCTTGCGCGAGCGCTGCGCGCAGTCGCCGCGTGGCCTCGGGCGTCGCTGCGGTAAGGCCGCCATTGAGCGCGAGGCCGTCCGCTTCGGCGACGATGCTCAGGGCTTGGGTGTTGGCATAGACGGGCACGCCGCCGGCGTTGACGAGAATGACTCCGGAGTCGAGGCGATCCAACACACGCGTCAGGCTCGCATAGCCTTCACTCGCGATGCGCAGCCGCTGACTCAGCTCAACAGCCGTCGCAATGTGTGGAAGGAGGGTTTGCAGCATTTCGATCTCGTCCGCATCGAAATCGCGATCATTGCGGGGGCGGCAGACGGAAAGGAACAGCGGACCGGAGGGGACGAGCCCCATCACTCCGGCGCCGTAGAAGCCGTTGGCCGGGCGGATGATCTCATTATAGAAGCCGGAGCGCTCGAAGTCGCGTTCGAGACCAGCATTCGAAGGCTGAGAATGCGGTGTTGAGCGGAACCGATGCGGCAAAGGGAGCGAACAGCTCCATGGCCTCGCGCGAGCGAAACAGCGTTTGTTCGTCCTCATCCAACCCGGCATAGGCGGCGAGGTCCAAGCTTCCGCCGTTGCCGCTCAGATGCAGCGCCGCGTGACCCCCATCCATGAGGCCGACCAAGGAGGCAACGGCCTCGTCCCACTACTCCAGGCCGGCCGCCGCGGCGTATAGCCGTTCGATGACCCCGAGAATCCGGCTATTGGACTGCATCGCTTGGTACCAGATGGGAGCAGCGAGGATCGGGACCGGCCCATAGTAGGCTCCACCGGACTGCGAGACAATGTCGGGCGAGGTTGCCCTGTTGGTTAATCGGGACGATCAGGCGAGCTCTCAACACACCAGCTGTCGCGGGACACTTGCAACGGACCGCATCTCCTAGGCCTTAAGGGCGAATTCTGAGCCGAACCGGCTGTCCGCGAATGATGCGTCGACACGATTTCAAGGCAGAGGAGTAGTCATGGCCTGTCACTCTCGTCAATACCGCCAACGTCACGGACAACGGAACGTTCGAACTGCTGAACGGGACGTTGACCAAATTTGGCGAGTTCAACGCCGTGACCACGGCGGTGGTCGGCGGCGTCAACCTATGTCTTCGGCACCGGCTTTACCGATGACGGCGTCAGCGTGTTCTCTCTCGCCGCAGACGGAACGCTCACCAACGTCGCTGTTGCGGGCGGCAATGTCACTGACACTGAGGGCTTCGACGAACTCGTTCCTAAACGGCGCTGTCACCGTCACAACGGCTGTAATCAGCGGCACGACCTTTCTGTTCGTTGGGGGCGCGGTCGATGACGGTATCAGCGTCTTCTCGGTTAGCGCAACTGATGGACACTTAACCAATGTCTTCAACCTGGCCGACACAGAGGGTGGGGACGAACTGTTCCTAGACGGTGTCGCGTCACTCTCCGCCGCGCTGATCGGGCGGTGTGACCTACCTCTATGCGGTGGGCGCCGACGACGACGGCATCAGCGTATTCTCGGTCAGCGCTGCCGGTGTCCTTGACCCCGGTTCGAAATGTCGAAGCACGGTTGAGCGAGCCGCGCGGTCTTCACATCGCCACCGTGGCGGGGTCACCCTTCTTATTTATTGCCGATGTCGGCAACGACTTAGTGCTTTCGAATGTAATTAATCCTGGCCTTGGGACGATCACAAATGCAGATGCTGTCGTGGACAATGCCACCTTGCAACTCGACGGCGCGGTTTCCGTCACCTCGGCTCTGGTCGGAGCCAAGACTTTTGCCTTCGTAGCCGGCTCGTCCGAGTTGGTTACCTTCGGCGGCATTAGCGTATTCGACGTCGCGGCGGATGGGAGCCTGAACAATGTGTTCAATCAGCCCGACAACGCCTCGCTGTTCCTCGGTTCAGTAGACGCGCTGGCGACGGCAACAATTGCCGGCACGGCCTATCTGTTTGCCGTCAATATTGCCGAGCTTGCCGTCACTGGCGGCGCGTTAAGTGTGTTCGGCGTTGCCGCGGACGGTACGCTTATCCCCTTTGCCGCTGTGTCAGATGGAGGAATTGGCGGGGCCGATCCGCTCAAGCTCGCCAGGGCCTGCACGGTGACCACAGCCGTGGTTGGCGGCGATACTTTTGTGATCGTGGGAAGCCAGTCCGACTCCGGCCTCAGCGTGTTTCGGGTCGATACCACAGGCCTTACCATCAACGGGACCGCAGGCAATGACACGATCGACGCCGCTCAACTCGGCGGCCGGGCAGTTCCTGCCGAGCGAGCTAGACGACCTGATCTTTGGATTTGCCGGCAACGATACGCTCGAAGGGCTTGGCGGCGGCGACACGCTGATCGGCGGCAAGGGCAAGGATATTACTGACGGGCGATGTTGGGTGCGGATATTTTCGACTTCAACAAGGCCAAACGAGAGCCGTGAAAGGCGCCGCAGCGCGACGTGATCACGGATTTCGATGCGGTCAACGATGATCGGATCGACCTTAGAGGCATCGACGCCAAGACCGGCGTGAACGGCAACCAGAAATTCAAGTTCATCGCCGGGCAGAAGTTTCACGACGTCAAAGGCGAGCTGCATTTCGTCAGGAAAGCCGGGTTTGTCATCGTCGAGGGCGACGTCAACGGCGACGGCAGGGCGGATTTCCAGATCGAGGTCGACCAACGTCGCCGCGCTGAGCAAGGGCGACTTCATCTTGTGAGACGCGGTCGCGCGTCAGGGCTACCGCGACAGCACGAACACCGCCTGCTCGCCGAACAGATTCTGCGCGAAGTTCGGCAGCGAGACGCCGAGCTTGCGGCCATAGGCGTTGAGCGCCACGACGCGCTCCACCTTGGCGCCGACATCCTCGCAGAGATCGCGGAAATCCTTGATGGTGCAGAGATGGATGTTGGGCGTGTCGTACCAGCGGTCCGGCAGATTGTCGGTTCTGGGCATCTTGCCGCCGAACAGCAGCCGCGCACGCACGTTCCAATGACCGAAATTCGGAAACGACACGATGGCGCGCTTGCCGATGCGCAAAAGCTGCTCCAGCACATGGCGCGGACGAGTAGGTGGCCTGGATGGTCTGCGACAGGATGGCGTAATCGAAGGCAAGCGCCGGGTAGTGGATGAGGTCGGTATCGGCGTCGCCCTGGATCACGGCCAGGCCTTGCGCCACGCAATTGTTCACGCCGGCTTGGGAGAGCTCGATGCCGCGCGCATCGACGCCGCGCCGCTCGGCGAGCAGCCTAAGCAGCGTACCGTCGCCGCAGCCGATATCGAGCACGCGGGACCCCGGCGCCACCATCTCGGCGATGAGCAGCAGGTCGACGCGCGACGTCTCGGTGTGGCGCACGGCGTGCGGAGGAACATTCACGTTCATTGCTGTCCTCCGGCAAGAGCGACGCCGCGCTGATTTGCGGCAGCGTTCAAAAAGCCTCTGATGGTGGCGAACAGTTCCGGCTCATGCAGCAGGAAGGTATCGTGGCCCTTGTTCGACTTGATCTCGACGAAGGAGACATTGGCGGCGACCGCGTTCAGCGCATGCACGATCTCGCGGCTCTCCTCGGTCGGGAACAGCCAGTCGGAGGTGAACGACACCAGACAGAAGCGCGTCCTTGTTCCGACGAACGCATTAGCGAGCACGCCATCATGGTCCGCGGCGATGTCGAAATAATCCATGGCGCGGGTGATGTAGAGATAGGAATTGGCGTCGAAGCGGTCGACAAAGCTCAAGCCTTGGTGGCGCAGATAGCTCTCCACCTGGAAATCGGCATCGAAGCCGAAGGTGATCTTGTCGCGGTCCTGGAGGCTGCGGCCGAATTTCTCGTGCAGCGCGTCGTCGGACAGATAGGTGATGTGCGCGGCCATGCGGGCAACGGCCAAGCCTTTACGCGGGCTTCTGCCCTCGTCGAGATAGCGGCCCTGGCACCATTCGGGATCGGCCATCACCGCTTGGCGGCCGACCTCATGGAAGGCGATGTTCTGCGAGGAGTGGCGCGCGGCGCAAGCGATCGGCACCGCGGAATAGACGCGGTCCTTATATTCGGCCGCCCATTCCAGCACCTGCATGCCGCCCATCGAGCCGCCGAGCACCGAGAGCAGATCCGGAATGCCGAGATGGTCGAGCAGGCGCGCTTGCGCCCGCACCATGTCGCCGATGGTGATGACGGGGAAGTCGGGGCCGTAAGGAGTGCCGGTCGCCGGGTTGATCGAGCTCGGCCCGGTCGAGCCCATGCAGCCGCCAAGGACGTTGGGGCAGAGCACGAAATAGCGGTCGGTGTCGATCGGCTTGCCGGGGCCGACCATGGTGTCCCACCAGCCGGGCTTGCCGGTGACGGGATGGATGTTGGCGACGTGCTGGTCGCCGGTCAGCGCATGGCAGACCAGGATGACGTTGGACTTGGCCTCATTCAGCGTGCCGTAGGTCTGATAGGCGATGGAATAGGGCGCCAGGCTGCCGCCGCAGTCGAGCGGGAGCGGATCGTTGAAGTGAACGATGTCGCTCTGCGGATTGGCAATTTGCGCAAACCTGACCGACTTATCGGTGAAGGCTTGGCTCGTCGGCGCTTCGCTCATTCTTTTCTCTTACCTACTCGACCTGCATCCAGCTTGCGAAAGCGGAGCTTAACTCATCGGCGTTAGCTAGGAGCTTACCGTTGAAAGTCAATGTTTTCTTTGCCTTCCGCGGCTGAAAGGCCCTAAGACAGGCCGGCATGCTCCCCTATCGGGGCATCATTAAGGAGCAAGAAGCATGAGCGCGAAGCGCGCGCCAGAGCCACGTCCGGGCATTAGCGGCATTGCGCCCTATGTCCCCGGCAAGGCTGCGCTCGAAGGCGCCAGCTACGGTCATCAAGCTCTCGTCGAACGAGACCCCGTTTGGGCCTAGTCCGCGCGCGGTCGAGGCTTATCTCGAAGCGGTTAAGACCTTGGCGCGCTACCCGGACGGCTCGGCCAGGAGCTTGCGTGAAGCGATCGGCAAGCTTTACGGGCTCGATCCGGCACGGATCGTCTGCGGCGCAGGCTCGGACGAGCTGCTCAATCTCCTGGCGCAGGCCTATCTCGGGCCGGGCGATGAGGCGATCTACAGCGAGCACGGCTTCCTGGTTTACAAGATTGCGATCATGGGCGCGGGTGCCAAGCCCGTCGTGGCGCCGGAGAAGAATCTCACGGCCGATGTCGATGCGATCCTGAAGCGGGTGAGCCCTGCCACGCGCATGGTGTTCCTCGCCAATCCGAACAACCCGACCGGGACCTATCTCCCGATCGACGAGGTGCGGCGCTTGCGGGCGGGCTTGCCCGAAGACGTGCTGCTCGTGCTCGACGCGGCCTATGCCGAATATGTGCGCGCCAACGACTACGAGGCGGGCATCGAGCTCGTGGCCACGACGCAGAACACGGTGATGACGCGGACCTTTTCCAAGATCTACGGGCTTGCCTCGCTCCGGCTCGGCTGGGCCTATTGCCCGCCGGCGATCGCGGATGCGCTGAACCGCATCCGGGGTCCGTTCAATGTGTCGGGACCCGCGATCGCGTCCGGCATCGCGGCGCTCGCCGATCTCGCCCATGTCGATGCCTCGGTCGTGCATAACGAAATTTGGCGCGAGCGGATGCGAGAGGCGTTGTCCGGCCTCGGGCTCGACGTGACGCCGAGCGCCACGAATTTTCTGCTGGTGCACTTTCCCGGCAAGAACGGTCACTCCGCCGCGGAGGCCGACCGCTTCCTGCACACCAAGCACATCATCGTGCGGAAAGTGGAGGAGTACGGCTTCCCCGAAGCGCTCCGGCTCACCATCGGCAGCGAGGCGGACAATCTCGCCGTGCTCGATGCGCTTGCCAGCTTCATGGGCGAAAGTTGATCGCTGATGGCTGAGCCCCTCTTCGACACGCTCGCCATCATCGGGCCCGGCCTGATCGGCTCGTCCATCATGCGGGCTGCCCGCGAGCACAAGGCGTGGTGCGAAAGATCGTGGCAACCTCGCGCTCAGCCGAGACGCGGCAGCGCGTCGTCGAGCTTGGCATCGCCGATCGCGTGGTGGAGACCTCCGCCGAGGCGGTGGAAGGCGCCGATCTCGTCATTGTCTGCGTGCCGGTCGGCGTTTGCGGTGCGGTCGCCAAGGAGATCGGTCCGCATCTCAAGCCCGGCGCAGTCGTCTCCGATGTGGGCTCGGTGAAAGGCTCGATCGTGCGCGACATGGGCCCGCATTTGCCGAGAAACGTGCATTTTGTGCCCGCCCATCCGGTCGCCGGCACCGAACATTCCGGTCCAGATGCCGGTTTCGCCGAGCTGTTCGAGGGCCGCTGGTGCATCCTGACGCCGCCGGAAGGCACCGAGCCCAAGGCCGTCGAGAGGCTTGCCGCGTTTTGGCGGAAGCTCGGCGCCAATGTCGAGACCATGACGCCCGACCATCACGACCTGGTGCTCGCCGTCACCAGCCATCTGCCGCACCTGATCGCCTACACCATCGTGGGCACGGCCGATGAGCTTGAGACGGTGACGCGCTCGGAGGTGCTGAAATTCTCGGCCGGCGGCTTCCGCGACTTCACCCGGATCGCGGCCTCGGATCCCACCATGTGGCGCGATATCTTCCTCGCCAACAAGGAGGGTGTCCTGGAAATGCTCGGCCGCTTCAACGAGGATGTGGCGGCGTTGACCAAGGCGATCAGGCGCGGGGACGGGGACGCGCTTTACGACCATTTTGCCCGAACCCGCGCGATCCGCCGCGGCATCATCGAAGCGGGACAAGACACGCCGAGCGCGGATTTCGGCCGGCCGCACGGGCACGATGACTGATCTCTGGGTGTTCGGTTACGGCTCGTTGATGTGGAGCCCCGGCTTTGCCTTCGAAGAGCAGGCGCCGGCGCGGCTCAGGGGCGCGCATCGTGCGCTCTGCGTCTATTCCGTCGTGCATCGCGGAACGCAGGCCAAGCCTGGACTGGTGCTCGGCCTCGACAAAGGGGGCGCCTGCAAAGGTGTCGCTTTCCGCGTGACGCCGGGAACCGAGGACGAGACCCTTACCTATTTACGCGCACGCGAGCAGGTGACGGATGTCTATGTCGAGGCGATGCGGCCGGTGACGCTGCTCGACGGATCGGGACGGACTTTCCGCGCGCTGTGCTATCTCGTCGATCGCAATCACGAGCAATATGCCGGTAAACTTTCCATCGAGCAGCAGCTCGCCATCATCCGCGCCGGCAAGGGCCAGGCGGGCGGCAATGTCGAATATGTGTTGAGGACCTTCCAGCACCTCGAGGACGCAGGCGCGCACGACCCGTTGCTGAGCGAGCTGGTCATGGCGCTGAGGGATCAGTTGGAAGCTTAAGCCGCTGAGGCGAAACGCTTGGCGTGCGCCGTGGTCAGGTCCATCTCGACCTGATCGCGCTCCTCGGGGGTGTCGGCGAGGAGGTGAATATGCACCTCGTTGGCGCCGAGCTTGGCGCCCTCGTGGCGCAGATGGGCGAGATTGAGCGTCTGGGCATCGTCCTTGGTCTGACCGAAATTCAGCGCCTCGCGGCTGCCATCGTCATGGCGGCGCACCAAGATGTAATTGGCTCGGGGGAGCGCCGGGCAATCGACCAGGCTATAGACCGTGTGCAGGTGACGGTGGCCGGAGGCGCCGCGCCAATAATGGAAGGCATGATTGAACGGAGCCTCGGCGCATACAAGCGCCGGCTCGTCGGCAGGGCCCCAATGGTTCCTCTCGCTCACTTCAGCCTGGCTCATCCACATGGACGTTTGCCCCTCACCAACCCCGTTAACCGTAACTGACTCGTCAGATGGGTTACCCGATGACGTTTTCAAGACGCTGCTCCGTCGAAATCTTGGACAAATCCTGGAACAAAGCTAGAACACGACCATGGGCCGAATCAGGTTAACAAAGGGTAAACGCCGCTTTTCTGTCCACAGACCAACGCCCTAATTGGCGAGGCGTTCCGTGTCTTTGACGCATGATCTTGTCCGAAAAGTCTGCAACTTTTCGGGATCATGCCCTAGCCGCCGGCCTCGGCGATCAGGCGATTCGAGGCGGTTTCGATGGTTTCCTGCAGGCGCGGCAGGAATTCCCGCTTCGATAGTCCGGGCGGGATGGGATCGAGGAATTCGACGATGATGGTGCCCGGGTAGCGCTTGAAGCTTCGCCTCGGCCAGAACAGCCCCGAGTTGAGCGCCACCGGCACGCAAGGGATCTGCAGCGCCTCATAGAGCAGGAACACGCCCGTCTTGTAGTCGGGCGGGGCGCCGGGCGCTCTGCGCGTGCCTTCCGGGAAGATGATGATCTCGCGCCCCGCGCCGGCCCGCGTCTTGGCTTCGGCCAGCATGCGGCGAAGTGCTGCCGGGCCCTTGTCGCGATCGACCGGGATCATCTTGAACTTGTAGGAGAACCAGCCGTGGAACGGGATCCAGAACAGCTCGCGCTTCATCAGATAGGCTGGGTCGCGGAAGAGCGGGATGAGGGCGAAGGTCTCCCAGGCCGATTGATGCTTGGAGGCGACGAGGCAAGCGCCTTTCGGCAATTTCTCGCGGCCTCGCACTTCGAGCTTGGTGCCGACGATGGTCTTCAGCAGCCAGAGCTCGGTCTTTGCGTGCAGCGCCAGCGCCCACATGGCCCAGGATCGCGGCCCGAACAGCAACGGACTGCCGAGGCCGAGAAACAGCACCGTGGTCACATAGAACAAGACGTTGAAGAGGAATGCGCGCACCTCTATGGCTCCGGCCGATCCTCGGCGGTCACTGTCCCGCGCCCGCTCAGCGCGCGCCGCATCAGATTGGTGGCGCCCAATCGCGCGACCGCCGGCAGATATTTCAGATATTCGGAGACCAGCAATTTCGCCGTACCGGGATAGGTCCACCAGCGGTCGAGATGCACGTTGTTGTCGACGACGGAATAGGGGATCAGGCTCACGCCCGGCATGGCACGGCCGAGCTCGGCCAGCGCGCGCGGCATGTGATAATTCGAGGTGACGACGATCACGGAATTATATTTGTGCTTGGCCACCCACTCGGCGGTCTCGGTGGCGTTGTCGATGGTATTGCGCGCCTCGTAATCGAGATCAACGCAACAGGTGAAGAGTTGGTCGCCTTGGCTCGCCAAGCTTTTCAGTTGCGCCTTTGTGGTCTTCTTATAGACGCCGGTGATCAGCACGCGGCTCGCTTTGTGATTGGCGAGCAGCTTCATCGCCTCGTCGATGCGGGAGCCGCCGCCGGTCAGCACGGTGATGCCGTCGGCGGCGCGGACCGGCCCCTCTTGGGTCCGTTCCAAATTCCGCGCAAAGATGATGAAGCCGATGCAGAGCAGCACGACGCAGAGCAAGATCAAGTCGAAGATGAACCTCAGCCCTCCAACGAAGAGGGTGAAATGGCTTACGCCAGGCTCTTTCTCTTCTTCCGTCACTGCCTACTCCGCTACATCAGACGGCGCGCGACAATAGTCTTAATCGGGCGAAGAGGAAATCGGTTGGCGGACGATTTGCGCGCCCACACCGAGCGTCATTCATAGGCCTTGAGAACGCGAATCACGCCGAGCCGCGAGGTGACCATGCACAGTCCGGCGACGACAAAAACCACGAAAAAACAAAGGAGATAGCCCCAAAGATCGAGGCGTCCGGGGCCGACCAGACGATGCATTTCGGCTTCGGTGATGCCGCCGCTGCCAAAGCTCATGACGTAAGGCATCAGCAGAAAGGCGAGCGCCGCGGCGATGGCGCCGACGAGGCCTGCGCGCACGCCGAGCCCGAGAAAATGCCGCTCGAACTCGCGGCTGATGAAGCGCTCATTGGCGCCGACGAAATGCAGCACCTCGATGATCTCGCGGTTCGACGCCATGGCGCTCCGCGTCGCCGAGACGATGACGGCGATGGTGGCGGCGAAGACGAGCGCCAGCACGGCGAGGCCGCCGAGCGCGGCGGATCGCGTCAGTGTCTTGATCTCGGCCTGCCAGCGGCCGTGATCGTCAAGCGTGACGCCCTCGAAATTTTGCGTCAGCGCGTTTTTGATCAGCGTCGATGTCGGGAGGATTAGAGCGATCGATCTCGACCGCGATCAGGCGCGGCACGGGAAGCTCGGCGAGAGCAGCGTTGTGGCCGAGCCAAGGCTCGAGCAGCTTGGCCGAAATCCTCCGCGGTGAGGGGTTTCACTTCGGTGATGCCCTTCTGCTTGGCGAGAAACAGCGACACCAGCGTCATCTTCTTCTCGATGTCGGCGGCGTCGACCAGCGGATCGAGCTCGATGGTGATCTCGCTCGCGATATCGCTCACCCAGGCCGAGGCGGATTGATTGACCATGTAGACCGCGCCCGCGGTGAGGCTGGCGAGGAAACTCATGATGGCGATCACCACGGTCAGCGCGTTACCGGCGATCGAGGCCGAGGGCACGATCTGGGTGGATTTGGCTTGGAAGCGCGCCGGCAGATAGGACGCGAGCCGGTTCGGCACGATCCCCGCCACGAGGCCTGACCACGGATAGTCGCGGATGTTGGTGAGGAAGGTCACGGGCTCAGCGGATCTGGAGGTGGCCGTCCAAGAGGACGAGGCGCGGCGCATCGAGCTGGTCCATCAGGGCATAATCGTGCGTCGCGATAATGACCGAGGTGCCGAGCCGGTTCAACTCGACGAACAGGCGCAACAACCGGTTGGCAATGACGGGATCGACGTTGCCGGTCGGCTCGTCGGCGAGGAGCAATTCCGGGCGCCGATCACGGCGCGGGCGATGGCCGCCCGCTGCTTCTCGCCGCCGGACAGGATTTCCGGATAGGCATGCATGCGGTCGCCGAGCCCGACCCAGTTCAGGAGATCGGTGACGTCGTCGCGATAATCGGATTCGCGCTTACCCATGACGCGTAAAGGCAGGGCCACGTTCTCCCAGGTGGTGAGGTGCTCGAGCAGGCGGAAATCCTGGAACACGATGCCGATCCGGCGCCTGAGCTCGGCGCGGCCGGCTTGGGCTCAGCTCGGAGAGGTTCTCGCCCAACACGAAAATCAGCCCCCGGCTCGGCCTGATCGACATGAACAGGAGCCTGAGCAGCGAGGTTTTGCCCGCGCCGGAAGGGCCCGTCAGGAAGTGAAAGGACCCTGGCAGGATATGAAAGGTGACGTCGCGTAGGATCTCCGGGCCGGTGCCGTAGCGAAGCCCGACATTTTCAAAGCGAATCAACCGCCGACCTCGAGCCGCATTAGCATTTTCTGCGCAACTTCCGACTTTATGCTGAACTCGCTGTCCGGTATCAATGGATTTGGGCAAGGACGTGGGGGCACTCCGGCTAAACCGAGATGGGGTTAGCCTAAACGGTTCCGATCATGGCGACGGTTATCATCTGCCCCTCTTGCGGGACCCGCTACGAGATCGCGGCAGTCATCCCGCCTGAGGGCCGCAAAGTCCGCTGCAGCAAATGCAGCCATATCTGGCAGGCGCGGCCCATTCCGCCGATGCTGGAGATGCCCATTGCTGCGCCGCCGCGCGTCGAGGAGGCTCCGGCACCTCCGCCGCCAATGCCCCCGGCGCCGCCGGAAATGCCCGAGTTTCGCCAGCTATGAGCCCGAGCCGCCGGCAGAGTCGAGCTTCGGCACCCGCCTACGAGGAAGTGCCGCCTGCGGCCCCTGAAGAGGAAAAAGGCTTCTATCCGCCGGCGAGCAATGGCCGGGATAATTTCTCCTATGAGAGTTATGCACAGCAAGATGCCGAGTTCGATGCTGCCGGCGAGATGGCCCCCGACCAGCCCACCGACGGGGGAGCAGCCATGGGTGCTGAAGCTCCGGCGCAAGACGACGCCGGAATGTTCGGCGAGTGGGAATCAGCTCCGCCCGCGGAAGCTCCGATGGCAGAAATCGCGCCGCCTCCCATAAAGGAATCCGGTCGCGGCACCAGGATGGGCTGGCTGCTGCTCATTCTGTTCCTGCTCGGCCTTACGGGTTTCGTGTTGATGGCGCCGAAAACAGTGGTGTCGATGCTGCCCGGCGCGACGCGGCTCTACGCGGCACTCGGCATGCCGATCAATTCAACGGGTCTCGCTTTCCAAGGCGTCAACTATGGCTTCCACCAAGAGGGCGAAGAGACCGTGCTCGAGGTCAAGGGCGACATCGTCAATCTCACCGATGCCGCAATCAAACCGCCGGTCGTCGTGGTGGTCTTGCTCGACGAGAACGGCAAAGAGCTGTCGCAATATACCACGGTGGCAAGGGAAGAGCCGCTCGGCGCCGGCGAGGCAGCACCTTTCCTCGCCGAGATCGCCTCGCCGCCGGCGGAGGTCCGCAAGCTGAAGGTGCGGTTCGCCAGGGCGCAATGATTGCGATGCAAGCGGCCGGCGACGCCACGATCGAGCCGCTCTATAGCGTAGGCGACATTCAGCGGCGCATCGACGAACTTGCCCGCGACATCGCCGCATCCTCGCTCAAAGAGCCGCTGATCGTCGCCATCCTCAAGGGCAGCTTCATCTTTGCCGCGGATCTGATCCGGGCGCTGCATCGCGAGGGACTCGGCGCCCGAGATCGATTTTCTGTTCCTGGCGAGCTACGGCGAGGGCACCGTCTCGCAAGGCGCAGTGAAAATCCTGCACGATGTCTCAAGCCCGATTGAAGGCCGCGACATCGTCATCGTCGACGATATTCTGGATTCGGGACGCACGCTTGCCTTTGCCAAGGATCTGCTCTTGCAGCGTGGCGCTCAGCGCGTGTTCACGTGCGTGCTGATCGATAAGCAAGTGAAGAGAGCGGTGCCGGTCGAACCGGACTTCCATGGCTTCCGCTGTCCGCCGGTGTTCGTGGTCGGCTACGGCATGGACCTCGCCCACCACTATCGCGAGCTGCCCTTCGTCGGGAAGATTGTGGAGCCCTAATAAGAGCGGATCAGGCGCTCGAGGTAGTCGAGCTCGATCGGGGGACGCGAGGGATCGCCCAGCCTGCGGCGAACTTCATCGAGAACTTCGCGGGCGCGCTGGATGTCGATGGCGTCGGGGACTTTCACCGAGAGGCCGAGATCGGGCCTGTTGCTGCGGTCGGGACGGCCAAGCGGATCGCGGCCGTTATTGCCCTGGCCCCGGCCTTCCTGGTTCTCACCGTTCTCGGTCATCTGCTGCGCCATGGATTGAGCGCCCTCGCGCAATTTCTCCAGCGCCTGGCTCTCGGCCTGCGCGGCGCGATCGAGATTTTCGTCACCGAGCGCGTCCTTGGCCTCGTTCATGGATTTGCCCGCGCCTTCGAATTGCTGCGGCGCTTCGGCGCCTTCCATGCGCATGCGGTCGATCAGGCTTTGCAATTGCTGCTCGATGTCGCCCTGCCGGCTGCCGAGACTGCCATAGCGGCTGGAGCCCTGACCGACGCGGCCGCGCTTGCCTTCGCCTTGCTCGCCGGGCCGGCCCTCATCGCTCTCCTTGCCGCGCGCATTCGGGTCTTGCTTGCCGTTGTCGCCTTCCTCCGGCATCTCGAACAGGGGATTCATGTTCATGTTGTTGCCCCATTCCATGGGCTGACCGGGCGGGCTCACCTCGAACTCTTCACCGGGCTGGCTGCCGGCTTCTTTGCGCTTTTCCTTGTAGGTATCGTCGAGCAGCTTCTGCTGCTTGCTCACCATCTCCTTCAGGTCGTTCATCATCTTCTCGGCGCGCTTGTCTTTCGCGGTGCTCGGGGATTGCCCGGTCTCGAGCTGATCGAGAACGTCCTTCAATTCGGCCAGCATGTCCTGCGCCATGTCCTTCGATCCGGACTTGGCGAGCTGCTCGATGTTCTTGAGCATCTTGTCGAGATCCTGCGGCGAGATCTCCTGATCGGAGGCTTGATTGGGCTCGCCTTGCTGCTGATCGCGCTGCTGGCGCTCGGCCAAAGATTTCAGGTATTGCCCAAGCGCCTCGCGAAGTTCGTTGACGAGGCGGGAGATCTCCTCCGGAGACGCGTCGTTCGCCAGCGCCTCAGACAATTTCTCCTGCGCTTCCTTCACCGCGCGCTCGGCTTCCGGCAGATCGCCGTCCTCGATCTTCAGCGCGATGTCCCAAAGCTGCCCAACCACGCTCGCGATGCTTTCGCGGGACTGGTCGTTCGACAACCGCCAAAAGGCGTTGCGGATGGCAAGATAGATGGAGGAGTTGTCGATGGCCTTCTCGCCGCCGAGGGTGAGCGCGTCGAGCGCGCGAGCGACACGCTCGGCGGAGTCAGGCTCGCGCACCAGCTTCTTGCGCTGCTCGACCACGGCCCGCGCCAACGCTTTGGTGAAGTTGCGCTCGGGCAGAATGAATTGGTAAGGCTGGCTCGATCCGATCTGGCCGGCTTGGTCGTGGGCGGACAGAACCATATTCACTTTCAGCCCCGCCCAAGGATGCGAGGTCAGGTCCTGGGTGGCCTTGCCGTCGACGATCTTCTGGTTCGCGCGCGGAAGCTGGAGCCGCATCGAGGGAGGCTCGAGCAGCGGGTCCTTCTCCCCGGGCAAGGCAATTTCTGGCGTGGTGGTGGCGAGTTGTCCTTCGGCGAGGGCGAACTTTGCTTCGGCGCTCGCCACGCTATGATCGTCCTCGGCATGGAACACCAGACGCAGCGCGCCGCGCGGCGTCACGGTCGGGTTCCCCATCAGATTGATGGTGGGGGTTTCGTCCTTGATCATGGCGAAACGCCATTTGGCGACGGTCGCGCCGCCGACGCGCACGTCCGCCGAGCCGTCCTCGGTGAGCTTGACGTTGAACTCGACGAGGCCTTGGCTTCCCGACTTCTTCGGCTCGATGGTGACCGGCGAGCCACCATCCACTTTGTCGGTGATGAGGCTCAAGGTCTCGCCTTGCGGCGCATGCGCACGCACGATGAGCTCGCTCCGCTCCGGCACTTGCAGCGCGCGGAAGCTCTCTGCACCGGTGCCGACCGGCTCGGTGCCGTCAGCGAGCACGATAGGCGCAAGCTGGGTATAGACCGGAGGCGCGACCCAGGCATCGAGGCGCATCAGCGCCACTGCGGTGCGCGGCGCCAGCGTAAAGGCCTGACGAATTCTGTCCCAGGAGCTGCCGCCGGCGGAGAGAAATCCGACGAAGAGCAGAAGCAGAAGCACGGCGCGGAGCGCGAACGGGTCGCTGCGGTCGGTGCGCGGATCCGGCCAGCGCGGTTTCAGTCTCGCAACGAGCCGCGCCAGACGGTCGCGATGCGCGTGCCAGAGCAACGTGGCTTCACCCGAGGCAGTATCGCCGAGGCGGTCTTCATAAGAGGTCGCAGGCCGGTGCTTGATGCCGGCGTCGCGCTCGAGCCGGCGCAGCGCCTCTTGCCGCGTCGGCCAGGAGATGCGCACGAGCGGGATAAAGGACGCGAGCAGCGCAATGCCGAAGCCGAACAGCAGGATGCGGTGCGCGAGCGGCGGCAGCGCGCCCCAAAGCTCGAACAAGGAAACGATCAGGAACAGCGAGACGACAAGGAAGGGCCAGAGCAGGGCCTCCCACATGCGTTCCAGAATGAGGGCGAGCCGACTCAACGTCACGCGCCGCTCGAAGCGGCTTGCGTTGACTTTCTCGTCACTCGTCTCGTTCGGGGCCTTTTGGCCCGGTCGTGAAATCATGTTGGCGCCAAGTCTATCATATCGGCCGCAGCGGCAAGCAGAATGTGGGGAAGAATACCGGCGAAAACGCGCCGCACCACATTACCGTTCCGTCATGTTGGGGGCCGGTTTTGCTAGACTTTTCGGTCGCGCTTCACCCAATCGGGGAGGCGCTCGGCGGCAAGCAGATCGTCATAGGTTGGCCGCGGCCGGGTGACGGCGGAGCGGGCGCCGTGGACCAGCACCTCAGGCACGAGAAGACGGCTGTTATATTGCGAGGCGAGCACGGCGCCGTAGGCGCCCGCCGTCATGACTGCGATCAGGTCGCCGGATTGCAGCTCGGGCAGCGCGCGACTTAACGCCAGATAATCGCCGGTCTCGCAGACCGGCCCGACCACGTCGGTGACTTTCATGTGCGCCTTGGGCGCCGGCTCGTTGACCGGCCAGATCTCGTGATAGGCGTCGTAGAGCGTGGGGCGGACCAGGTCGTTCATCGCCGCATCGACGATGGTGAAAGTCTTTTCGCTCTCGTGCTTCACATAGAGCACGCGGGTGACGAGGATGCCGGCATTGGCGGCGATCATGCGGCCGGGCTCGAACAGAAGTTTGAGGCCGAGTCCGCCGACGGCCTGCTTCACCAGGTCCGCATAGTCGGACGGAAGCGGCGGCGCTTCCTCGTCGCTGCGATAGGGCACGCCAAGCCCGCCGCCGAGATTGGCGAATTCGATGTTGAAGCCTTCGGCGCGAAGCGTGGAGACAAGTTCCGCAAGCAATGCGAAGGCGTTCTTGAACGGATCGAGGTCGGTGATCTGGCTGCCGATATGCATGTGCACGCCGGTCGCGTCGATGCCGGGGAGCTCACTCGCCAGACGATAAAGTTCGAGCGCACGCGCGAACGGCACGCCGAATTTGTTCTCGGCCTTCCCGGTCGCGATCTTGTGGTGAGTCTTGGCGTCGACATCCGGGTTGACGCGAAGCGCGATCCTCGCGGTCGTTCCCTTGGACGAGGCGACCTCGCTCAGCAATCTGAGCTCGGGCTCGAACTCGACGTTGAAAGCGAAGATGCCTTTCTCCAGCGCGAACGCCATCTCCTCGCGGGTCTTGCCGACACCTGAGAAGACGATCTTCTGCGGCGGGACGTTGACGGCGAGCGCGCGGCGAAGCTCGCCCTCGGAGACGACGTCCATGCCTGCGCCGGCGCGTCCCAGAGTGGCGAGCACGCCGAGATTGGAATTGGCTTTGATCGAATAACAGACCAGCTGCGTCGGTGCCGGCGAAGGCCTCGGCAAAGACGCGATAGTGCCGCTCCAGCGTCGCGGTCGAATAGCAATAGAAGGGCGTGCCTACGGCCGATGCAAGGTCGGATAGGTTGACGTCTTCGGCGTGAAGCACGCCGGCGCGGTAGGCGAAATGATGCATGGGAAGCTGCTCTAAATCCTAGTTGAGCAGGCGGTCGATCCAGAGCTTGCGGTCAGGCGTTTGCGACATTTTCGTCTGCGGGTCGGCCTTGGTCTCGGGATATGGCGGTTTCGGCCGATCGAGCGAGCCCCTGCGTCCGCAGCCACTCAGCCCAACAGCCATGACAAGCGCAGCAATCAATAGGGCGCGCAACGCGCTTCCCATGGTCCAAACCCCTCTAGGCCTTCTTGGGCCCTTGGTTAAGTTTATCGCGGCCACCCTGCTTCGCCAAACGCTTTATCCACCGGTTGGCCTGGGAGCGGACATTGGCAGGGGCGGTTCCCCCATAGGATTTCCGGCTTTTGACCGAATTGCCAACACTTAGCACGCCAAAAACCCCCTTGGTGATTTTCGGCTCAACCGACCGGAAATCGGCCAAATCGAGCTCCGCAAGCGTGGTTTTCTTGAGATCCGCCAGGGCAACGATTCGCCCCGTGACGTGGTGGGCGTCCCTAAAGGGGAGGCCAAGCTCGCGCACGAGCCAGTCGGCAAGGTCGGTCGCGGTCGAATGTCCGGCTGCCTGCGGCCTTCTCCATGGCGACCGGATCGGGCTCGAGGTCGGCCACCATGCCGGCCATGGCGGCAAGTCCGAGCTTCAGCGCATCGAGCGCGGCAAAGACCTGCTCCTTGTCCTCTTGCATGTCCTTGGCGTAGGCGAGGGGCAGGCCCTTCATCACCATCAGCAGGCCAGCGAAGGCGCCGGCGATGCGCCCGGACTTGGCGCGGATCAGCTCGGCCGCATCCGGGTTCCGCTTTTGCGGCATGATCGAGGAGCCGGTGGAAAATTTGTCGGAGAGCGTGGCGAAGCCGAATTGCGGGCTCACCCACAGCACGATCTCCTCGGCGAGACGCGACAGATGCACGCTCGCGATGCTCGCGGCGGCCAGCGTCTCCAGCGCGAAGTCCCGATCGGACACGGCGTCGAGCGAATTCGCAGACGGCCGGTCGAAGCCGAGTGCTTTCGATGTCCGCTCGCGATCGATTGCGAAGCTCGTGCCGGCGAGCGCCGCTGCGCCGAGCGGGCACTCATTCAATCTCGCCCGCGCGTCGGCAAATCTCTGTTGGTCGCGCGCGAACATCTCGACATAGGCCAGGAGATGATGGCCGAAGGTGATGGGCTGCGCCGTTTGCAGATGGGTGAAGCCGGGCATGATGGTCGCGGCGTGAGGAAGCGCCTTCTCCGCGAGCGCAAGCTCAAGCTCGGCGAGCAGCACATCGATGGTATCGATCTCGTCCCTGATATAGAGACGGAAATCGGTCGCGACCTGATCGTTCCGCGAGCGCGCGGTGTGCAGCTTGCCGGCCACGGGGCCGATGATATCCTTCAGCCGGCTCTCGATATTGAGATGGATGTCCTCGAGCTTGGCCGAGAATTTGAATTTGCCGGACTCGATCTCGGCCGCGATCTGGTCGAGACCGTCGGCGATCTTCTTCGCTTCGGCCTTGGTCAAGATGCCGGTGGCGGCGAGCATGGCGGCATGCGCCTTCGATCCGGCGATGTCCTGGCGCCAGAGCCGCTTGTCGAATGAGATGGAGGCATTGATCTCCTCCATGATCGCGGCGGGACTGGAAGCGAAGCGCCCGCCCCACATTTTGTTGGTCATGACTTTTAGGGTCCTAAGCCTCTAAGTATCGCCATTCTCGCCTCGTCACTGCCGGGCTTGTCCCGACCATCCACGAATTTTTGATCAGAAATGCGTGGATGCCCGGCATAAAGCCGGGCATGACGAAAGCCACAGGTCCGCTGAGACAATGACGAAGCAACGTAACCGATCACCGGCAGTTTATCTCGCCGCCGCCTTACTCGCGGCGATCGCCGGGTTCGGCACGGTATATTTGATTTTCGGCCCTTCTGACAATGGGAGGGGCGTGGAATCGGCTGCGCCGGCGGGGGAAAGCTCGGCCCAGGACGAAGAAGTCGTTAAAGGCCCGCTGGTTGGGCTCAATAAGGGCGCCATGGCGCCGCTCCTGGTCCGGCCGAAGCCGCTCGATCTGCCGGAGCTGAGTTTCGCCGGCGCCGGGCGGCGAGACCAAGACGCTCGCCGACTTCAAGGGCAAGATCGTGCTTCTCAATATCTGGGCCTCCTGGTGCGTGCCCTGCCGCGAGGAGATGCCGCAACTCGACAAGCTCCAAGCCGAGCTCGGCGGCAAGGATTTCGAGGTGGTCGCGGTCAATATCGACCGCGGCGGCGGCGACAAGGCGAAGAAATTTCTCGACGAGACCGGCGCCACGCATCTCGCGCCCTACACCGATCCATCCGGCAAATTGTTCGCCGCGGTGAAAGCGGTCGGCATGCCGACGACGCTGCTGATCGATCGCGACGGCAAAGAGATCGGCCGGCTGGTCGGCCCGGCGGATTGGGGTTCGGCGGATGCCAAGCGGCTGATCGAGGCGGCGATCGGCGGTTCTCCGAGCTGAGTACGAGATGTCGCAAGCACTCATGAATCGCAGCGATCAATCGATGCGGTGAACAGGTTCTGGTTCGAGGAGCTGAAGCCCGAGGACTGGTTCAAAAAATCCGAGGAGCGTGACGAGACGATCAAGCAGCGCTTCGCCGCGATTTACGATCGGCTGCGAGAGGGTGTGCCGGCGTCATGGCTTGAGACGCCGGACGGTTATGTCGCGGCGATCGTCGTGCTCGACCAATTTCCACGCAACATGTTCAGGGGCGAGAAGCGGTCGTTCGCCACCGATCCGCTCGCGCTTGAACTCGCCAAGCAGGCGATCGCGAACGGTATCGACGCGCAGCTGCCACCGATCAAGCGATGGGCTCTCTATCTGCCTTTCGAGCATTCCGAAGATGCAGCCGACCAGGTGCGATGCATCGAGCTGATGACGGCTCTGCGGAATCCGGTCGCGCTCGATTGGGCGCTGCGGCACAAGGCGGTGATCGATCGCTTCGGCCGCTTTCCACATCGCAACGCGATTCTCGGCCGGGACACGACCGACGAGGAAGCAGAATTCCTCGAAGAACCGGGCTCGTCGTTTTGAAGCTGTTCAGATCGGGAAAGCAGGAAGAGGCAGCAGAGCTACCGCGTGGTGGCGACGGAGCTGCCAGTCTTCTTCTTGACGTATTTCTTCTTGGTGCCGGTGCTCGATTCTGCTTCGCCACGGCGGCCCTGGCGGCGGCGCGGCCGGGTCCGCAGATGCTGTCGAACAGATGCGCCGGCTGGTCGGTCAGCGAGGCTTGCATGGCAAGTCCGTCGAGACTGGTGCCGAATACCGATTTCCAGAAATAGCGCTTGAAGCCGTTCTCGAGCAGATCGGTGGCGCGGTCGCGTCGCGATGCGATCGAGACTTCGCCGAGCACGACGGCGACGAGCTTCCTGCCGTCGCGCGTGGCGGATGCCACGACATTATATCCGGAATTGCAGATGAAGCCGGTCTTCATGCCGTCGGCGCCGGGATAGTCGACGAGCAGGCCGTTATGCGTGCGCATCACCTTCTTGCCGACCTGCACCTGGGGCAGCTTGAACAGGTTCGCATATTCCGGGAACTCGACGATGATGGCGCGGGCGAGCTTGGCGAGATCGCGGGCCGTGGTGACCTGGCGCTCATCGGGCAGCCCATTGGGATTGGCGAAATGCGTCTTGGTCATGCCGAGCTTCTGCGCCGCCGCGTTCATCTGGCCGATAAAACTATCCAGATCGCCGCCGACACCTTCGGCCAGTATCACGGCGACGTCGTTGGCGGATTTGACGATCAGCACCTTCAGCGCCGTATCCACCGTGATCTCGCCGCCGACGGGCAAGCCCAGCTTGCTCGGCGCCTGCGCCACGGCGTTCTTGGAGCAGGCGAGCTTGGTGTCCAGCGCGATCTTGCCGTCCTTGATCGCCTGGAAAGTGACGTAAGCCGTCATCAATTTGGTGAGCGAGGCCGGGAACCAGGGCAGGTCCGGGTCCTCGGAATAGAACACCGTGCCGTTATAGGGCTCGAAGACGAGGGCCGGGCCCGCACTCGCTTGACGCGGGGCTAAGATGAGGGTGCCAAGGAGAACACCAAGGCAAGATCGTCTCAGCATTCAGTCCGCTCCCCTCGTTCCAATTTTAGAAGCCGCACCCGGCAGATTGGCCCGTCCCATAGGCCGTGCAAATTCGACTGTTCCGTGGCAAGACGGAAAGCAGCCCGAAGCAGTGCAAGAGTAGCGCGCCGCCCCCAATTCGCAACTGCGAAATTAACCGAATTGCACTGCGATTGGGTAGAAGAATATGCAGCGGCGGTCGGCTGTGAGTGGGCTTTTTGGTGGGACCTGTGGCTATGGGGTCGAACGACAAAGAGAGCGAGATCAGGCGCGCCGAGCTCGCCGCGGCGCTCACTCGCGCCGGCTCGGGCGACCGGCAGGCGCTCCGATTCGTCTATGACGCGACCTCGGCGAAGCTTTTTGGCGTCGTGCTTCGTATCTTGAAGGATCGAAGCGAGGCCGAAGACGTGCTGCAAGAAGTGTATCTGACGATTTGGCGGAAGGGCGGCGAGTTCGATTCGTCGCGGGCGAGCCCGATTTCCTGGCTGGTGGCCATCGCGCGGAACCGGGCCATCGACCGGCTCAGGTCGGGGTCGCAGCTCAGGCGCTCGGTGCCACTCGAAGAGGCGGCGGAGATCGCGGATGTGGCGCCGCTCGCCTCCGACCTGATCGAGGCGGAAGGGGAAAGCCGAAGGCTCGCCGGATGTCTCGAGGAATTGGAGGCGCGGCAGCGCCAAGCGATCCGCGCCGCGTTTATGGATGGTTTCACCTATGAGCAGCTTGCGGAAGCTCAGAACGTGCCGCTCGGCACGATGAAAAGTTGGATCAGGCGCGGATTGTTGCGCCTCAAGGATTGTTTGCAGCGATGAGCGATACAAACGCCAGAGAAGATCGCGACCTGCTCGCCGCCGAATATGTGCTTGGCGTGCTGTCGGCTGCCGAGCGGCGCCAAGCGGAGCGGCGGCTCGAGGCCGATCTTGCCTTCGCGCGCGAGGTCGCCTTCTGGGAGGAGCGGCTCGGGGGCCTGGCAAATGCAATTCCTTCGGTGCAGCCGCCGCTCGACGGCTGGAGCCGCGTCGAGGCCGCAATCGCTCGCGCCGAGAAGGAGCGGAAACGCAGCGGCGGGCTCTGGAACAATATCGCGCTGTGGCGGAATCTCGCCATCGGCTCGGCGTCCGTGGCGCTTGCCTCGATCGCGGCGCTGATTGCCGTGACGTTGGCGCCGACGCCGAGCGGCGAGCCGCTGCTGGCGCGACTCGATGCCGAGGGCGGGAAGATTGAGCTTCGTCGCCGCGGTCAATCCGGGCGATGACAGACCCTCGCGATCGTGCCGGCCTCGCTGCTCGACGGCCGAGCAGACAACCTCCATGGAGCTGTGGCTGATTCCGCAAGGCGAGCACGCCGCATTCGCTCGGGCTCGATCGATCCCGACCGGCACGCGGTCAAGGTGGAAGTGCCGAAAGAGCTGCTCGCCTCGCGTCAACCGCCGACGCCGTGCTCGCCGTTTCAGCTCGAGCCGAAAGGCGGCTCGCCGACTGGCCAGCCGACCGGCCCGATGATCGCCAACGGCAAACTGGCGCAGCTTTAGTCCGATCAGGTTTTTGTGATCGGGCGTGAACGCATCCGCCCGCGTCTCTCTCCCGTAGCTCCGTCCGACCCCGAGAAGTAGGGGCAGGATTTAGCAACAGGAGACGACAATGAAACTCACGAAGATCGCATGTTTGACCGCGGCCGCGCTCGCGCTCGGCTTCACCACCATCGCCTCGCTGCCGACCACGGCTGCGGAGAAGACCGTCACGGTCGGCGGCGCCCCGATGTTCCCGTCCAAGAACATCATCCAGAACGCCGTCAATTCCAAGGACCACACCACGCTGGTCGCGGCGGTGAAGGCCGCCGGCCTGGTCGACACGCTGCAAGGCGCCGGCCCGTTCACGGTGTTCGCGCCGACCAACGAGGCTTTCGCCAAGCTGCCGGCCGGCACGGTCGACACGCTGCTCAAGCCCGAGAACAAGGACGCGCTGGTCGGCGTGCTGACCTATCACGTCGTTCCCGGCCGTCTGTCGGCGAAGGATCTGATGGATGCCGCGAAGAAGGCCGGCGGCAAGACCACGCTGAAGACCGTCGAGGGTGAAGACCTCACCGTCGAGCTCAAGGACGGCGCGGTGTGGATCTGGGATGCCAAAGGCAACGCCGCCAAGATCACCATCAAGAACGTGATGCAGTCGAACGGCGTGATCCACGTGATCGACACTGTGCTGATGCACGGCTAATAGGGCCGCTCCACCCCGGACGGCATCAGCACGAGCCCGCCGCGGCCCTCCCGCGGCGGGCTACTGTTGCTCGGCCTCACAGGATGAAGTCGCCCTTCACCAGACCGGCCGCGTGCACGTCGATCTGGAAGTCGGCGATACCGTCTCCGTTGATGTCGCCCGAGACGATGACGGACTTGCCCTGCTTCACGACGCGCAACTCGCCGGCCGTGTCGTGGAATTGCTGCTTGCCGATGAACTTGAAGGCCTGGTCGCCGCCAAGGATGGTGTTGGCGTCGATCAGATGCAGATCGATCTTGTCATGCTGCCTATGGCTGAAATCCGTGATACGGTCGCGATTGGCGCCGACGGCGCTCTCGAGCGTGTCGTTGAAGACGAATTTGTCGGCGCTCGCGCCGCCGGTCATGGTGTCCTTGTCGAGTCCACCGACAAGCGTGTTCTTGCCCGTGCTGCCGATCAGCCGATCATTGCCGGCTTCGCCGAAGATGGCGCCGAAGCTGCCGCGCGCGCTGTTGAAGATGTCGGGGCCGCCGCCGAGATGGACCTCACCGAGGATCTTGCCGCGATTGATCACGACATCGGCCGCGCTGCAGTCGTTGCAGTCGATGCCGCCATCGAGCACGCCTCGATTGGTGAGCGATAACGCTCCCGCGCTGGTATGAATGGCGGCGACTCGCCGCGAATGATGCCGCCATTCGAAGTTCTGAACAATCGTCGTCAAGCCGGCATTGGTTACGTCGACGCCGTATTGATCGGAGCGGATCAGACCTGAGTTCACGGATCGTGCTGCCGTCCGTGAACGCGGGGCCGACAGAGACACCGTGCGAGCTCGCCGAAGATCTCGCCGTCATTGGTCAGAGCAGTGCCGCCGAATGTTGAGAGCAGCACGCCGCTTACGACCATGCCGAAGATTTGTCCGTGATTGACGATGTCAAAGGCGCCATTGTCGACATAGACGCCGGTATGCCCACGATCAAACCGCTGCGATTGTTGGTGATGGCGCCGATGTCCGACGAAAGCCACGCCATAGTGCGAGGTGGTGAAGTCGCCGACGAGGATGCTGCCGTTATTGATCAGCGTGCTGTTGGTCGACTGCTGCTGACGCCGAATCATCGCGGGAGGCAACGAGCACGTCGGCCGCGATGACGACATCGATATCGTCGGCGTTATAGTCGAGCCCGTTAGCGGGGATTCGACGATGTTGCCGGTGATGGTGGCGTCGGCGATGATGTGGCCATGGCGTCGCTCCCAATTGATCCGGCCTGTGCCTCGAGTGAACAAACGCGATTGGTCGGGGCCGGCCTGCGCAGGATATTCGTCTTGTCAGCATAGCAACTTATGAGCGCGGATGCTCAGTTAAGAGGCGGGCTCTGTTCACGAGGAACCCCCGGCCGGGCGGAGCGGGGCCGCAAATCTGCCTGACGGTTCCGCGAGTCAAAGCGGGATCAGGACTCGCGCGCGCGTCAGCACGCCGTCGACGGCTTGCCCTTCAGCACGCCGGACAGCGTGTCGCAGCCGGTCGAGATTTCGTCGACGACCCAGCCTTGCGGATCGCGCAACAGATCGAAGCGGATGGATTCTTTCCGGTCCATATTGCTGAAGCTCGCCTGCACGTGCGCCGATTTATCGTCGGCTTTAAGCTGTTCGTCGACTTTGAGCTGCTCGATCTTGAGATGCTTGATCTCCCAGTCTTGCGCGTTCACCCAGATGTTGAAGTCCATGCACGGGTCGCCGCTCATCTGTTCCTTCAAGTCACATGCAATCCAGAGTGCCTGGAGGCGGGGTGAGAAGCTCGCCTTGGCGCCAGGCTCGGGCGCGTCGGCGTAACGCTCGCTTGATGTAATCGACCGCGCTCTGATCGGCGGCGAGCGCGAACTGCATGCCCAAGACAAGAGATGCGACCAAGCCGAGCGAAACGATCCTCATTGAGTCCGTCCTATTTCGAAGGCTTCTCGATCAGCACGGCGCGGAAATCGTTGACGTTGGTGAGGGTGGGGCCGGTCACCAAGAGATCGCCGATCTTGTTGAAGAAAGTCCAAGGGTCGTTGTCGGCGAGCATGGCCTTGGCGTTGATGCCGGCCTTCTCGGCTCGTGCCAGCGTGGTCGGATCGATGAAGGCGCCGGCATTGTCCTCGCTGCCGTCGACGCCGTCAGTGTCGCCGGCGACCGCGTAAATTCCATCCATGGAGTTCAGCGCGATGGCGAGCGCGAGCAGGAACTCGGTGTTGCGGCCGCCTTTGCCTTTGCCCTTCAGCGTGATGGTGGTCTCGCCGCCGGAGATCAGCACGCAAGGCGGCTGCTCGGGTTGCCCGCGCATGGCGCATTGCCGCGCGATGCCGGCATGAACCAGCGCCACGTCGCGGGACTCGCCTTCGATGGAGTCGCCGAGGATGACAGGCTTGACGCCGGCGCGGCGCGCGACTTCGGCTGCCGCATCGAGCGAGGCTTGCGGCGTGGCGATCATGATGTTCTCGACGGAGGCGAGACGCTTGTCGCCGGGCTTCGGCGTCTCGTCGGCGTTGCGCAAACGCTCGCGCACGCTTGTCGGAACTTCGATCGAATATTTCTCGATGATGCCGAGCGCGTCTTCGTTGGTGGAGGGATCGACGACAGTCGGGCCGGACGCGATGATCGAAGGATCGTCGCCGGGCACGTCGGAGATCATCAGCGCGACGACTTTCGCGGGAGCAGCGGCGGCGGCAAGTCTGCCGCCCTTGATCGCGGAGAGATGCTTCCGCACCGTGTTCATCTCGGAGATGGTCGCGCCGCTCTTGAGCAGCGCCTTGTTCACCGCCTGCTTGTCCTCGAGGGTGAGACCTTCGCGGCGGAAGCGCCAGCAGCGCCGAGCCGCCGCCGGAAATCAGGCAGAGCACGAGGTCGTCCTTGGTGAGGCCTTGCACCATGTCGAAGATGCGCTTCGCCGCCTCGCGGCCGGCGGCATCCGGCACCGGGTGGGCGGCCTCGACCACTTCGAGCCGGGTGGTCGGCACGCGATAGCCGTAGCGGGTGACGACCAGGCCTTCGAGCGGACCGTCCCAGGCATCCTCGACGGCCTTGGCCATGGCGCCGGACGCTTTGCCGGCGCCGATGATGATGGTGCGGCCCTTGGGCCGGGCGGGCAGGTTCGCCGGAACGCAGAGCGAGGGGAGAGCGGCCTCGACGGCGGCCTTGAACATGGCTTCCAGCAGCGCTCTCGGCTTCATTCCGGTTCCCCTTCGAAGAGGGCTTCCCCTCGCACAGACGATTGCAACAAGGCAAGCGAATGAATTAGGTTGCGCTTCCTTTTGCCGGTGCAGCCAAGTGTTGGGGACGCCCTTCGTTATGTCAGCTAAGTCAGAAGAGCAGCACAAAAAGCCGAAATCCGACATCGAGATCAGCCAGGCAGCGTCGATGCGGCCGGTGATCGAGATCGCCAAGGAAAGGCTTGGGATTCCGCAAGAATACGTGCTGCCTTACGGGCATTATAAGGCGAAGATTTCGCTCGATTACATCGACACGCTGAAGAAGAAGCCCGACGGCAAGCTGATCCTGGTCACGGCGATCACGCCGACGCCAGCCGGCGAGGGCAAGACCACGACCACGGTCGGGCTTGGCGATGCGCTGAACGCCATCGGCAAAAAGGCGATGATCTGCCTCAGAGAGCCTAGCCTCGGGCCCTGCTTCGGGGTGAAGGGCGGGGCCGCCGGCGGCGGCTATGCGCAAGTGGTGCCGATGGAGGATATCAATCTGCACTTCACCGGCGATTTCCATGCGATCGGCGCCGCCAATAATCTGCTCGCCGCCTTGATCGACAATCACGTCTATTGGGGCAATGCGCTCGACATCGACACGCGGCGCATCACCTGGCGGCGCGCCGTCGACATGAACGACCGGGCGCTCCGCTCGATCGTCACCTCGCTCGGCGGCGCGGCCAACGGTTACCCGCGCGAAGCCGGCTTCGACATCACGGTGGCCTCCGAGGTCATGGCGATCTTCTGCCTCGCCACCGATCTTGCAGATCTGCAGCGCCGTCTTGGCCAGATCCAGATCGGGCAGACGCGCGGCAAGAAGGCGGTCACGGCGAAAGATTTGTCGGCTGCGGGCTCGATGGCGGCGCTGCTCAAAGATGCGCTCGCGCCGAACCTGGTGCAGACGCTCGAGAACAATCCAGCGTTCATTCATGGCGGGCCGTTCGCCAATATCGCCCATGGCTGCAATTCGGTGATCGCCACCAAGGCCGCGCTCAAACTCGCCGATTATGTGGTGACCGAGGCGGGCTTCGGCGCCGATCTCGGCGCGGAGAAATTCTTCGACATCAAATGCCGCAAAGCGGGGCTCACGCCCGATTGCGTGGTGCTGGTTGCCACCATCCGCGCGCTCAAGATGCATGGCGGCGTGGCCAAGGACGCGCTGAAGTCTGAAAATGTCGAGGCGCTGGAGAAGGGCTTCGCCAATCTCAAGAAGCATGTCGAGAATCTGAAGCGCTATGGCGTTCCGGTCATCGTCTCGATCAACCGCTTCAGCACCGACACCGAGGCAGAGGTCGAGCTGCTCAACAAGCTTTGCGCCGGGCTTGGCGTCAAATGCGTGCTCGCCGACCATTGGGCTGCCGGCGGCGAGGGCGCCGCCGATCTGGCGCGGACCGTGGTCGAGACCATCGACAAGACGCCGTCCAAGTTCAAGCCGCTCTATCCGGACGACATGAAGCTCTGGGACAAGGTGAAGACGATCGCGCAGGAGATCTACGGCGCCTCGGACATCACCGCCGATAAGAGCGTGAAGGATCGGCTCGCCGAGCTGGAAAAAGAAGGTTTCGGCAATTTCCCGATCTGCGTGGCCAAGACCCAATACAGCTTCACGACCAATGTCGGACGCCAAGGGGGCGCCTACCGGGTTCACCATCCCGATCCGCGAGGTCAGGCTGTCGGCAGGGGCCGAGTTCATCGTGGTGATCTGCGGGGACATCATGACCATGCCCGGACTGCCCAAGGTTCCGGCAGCCAATAATATCGAGCTTGCGGCGGACGGCCGCATCAGCGGGCTGTTCTAGCTCTCTGAGGCTCTCGCATCAGCTTTGGCATGGTGAAGCTCGGGCTGCGCGCGCGCGAACTTGCTGATGAAAATCAAAGCAAGTTCAGCCGGAACCGGGTGAAGTCTGGCCCGGTCGATCAGGTTCGCAAATCGCCTGAAAGACTAACCAAATCGCGGCCATAGAAGCTCAAAACTGTTGCCAGGTTTACGTGTGGACGCTACCACAGTGCCGCGCGGACGCGCTAAGAGCCTAAAGAATAAGCTCAAGGCGGCCTTAGTCTAGGGAGATTGATGGGATGCTTGGGACCAGAAGAGCTGGCCGCAATTTTCTATTTGTGCCTGGGCCGACCAATGTGCCCGACCGCATCTTGCGGGCGATGCATGTCGCCATGGAGGATCATCGCTCCTCCGACTTTCCCAAGCTGACCGTGCCCCTTTACGAGGGCATGAAGAAGATCCTGAAGACCAAGACCGGCCAGGTCGTCATCTTTCCGTCGAGCGGCACTGGAGCCTGGGAAGCCGCGCTGACCAATACGCTGTCGCCCGGCGACAAGGTGCTGGCGCCGCGCTTCGGCCAGTTCAGCCATCTCTGGAGCGAACTCGCCCGCCGTCATGGGCTCGAGGTCATCAACCAGGATGAAGAGTGGGGCACCGGCGCCCACCCTGAGAAGATCGAACAGGCGCTTCGCGCCGACAAGAACCACGAGATCAAGGGCGTCCTCATCGTGCATAACGAGACGGCGACCGGCGTCACCTCCGATGTTGCCGCGGTCCGCCGCGCCATGGATGCAGCCAAGCACCCGGCACTGCTTTTTGTCGACGGCGTGAGCTCGATCGGCAGCATCGATTTCCGCTTCGACGATTGGGGCGTCGATCTCGCCATCACCGGCTCGCAGAAGGGCCTGATGCTTGCCGGCCGGCCTCGGCATTGTCTGCCTCAGCGAGAAAGCGCGCGCGAAGATGGAAGGCGCCGCCTGCCGCAAGGCCTATTTCGATCTCGGCGACCAGATCAAAGCCAACGCAACCGGTTACTTCCCCTACACGCCGTCGCTGCCGCTGCTCTACGGTTTGCGCGAGGCGCTTGCCATCCTGGACGAGGAGGGGCTCGAGAACGTCATCGCCCGGCATCATCATCTGGCGGAAGGCGCCCGCGCCGCGGTGAAGGCTTGGGGCCTCACGACTTGCGCCAAAGAGCCGAAATGGTATTCTGACACCGTCACCGCGATCATGGTGCCGGCAGGGTTTCAACGGCGCCGACGTGATCGATCGCGCCTATAAGCGGTACAATCTCGCGCTCGGCGCCGGGTCTGTCTCAAGTGGCCGGCAAATTGTTCCGCATCGGGCATCTCGGCGATCTCAACGAACTGATGCTGCTCGGCGCCATCGCCGGCGCCGAGATGGCGATGAACGATGTCGGCATCGATGTCGAGCTCGGGTCGGGTGTTGGCGCGGCGCAGGCGCAGTTCCGCGCCGCAGCCGAGGCCAAAGTGAAGAAACTCGCGGCCGAATAGGTCCGCGCTTAAGTAGCGGATTGGGGGGCAATCTCGCTGCAGGGCTTTTGAGATGTTCGGCCGGCGCTCGTTTCAAGCGCCGGTGGTCGGTGGAAGTCTATCGCGGCGTTTCGTCCGCGGTTTTGTAGAGGATGGGGTCAGTGGAGCACGCGATCGTTTTTCTCGATCGGGAGTCGGTGGATGCGAATGTCCGCAAGCCGAATTTTCCGCACACATATAAAGAATATGACTCGACCTGGACGCCGGACGAGATCGTCACGCGGCTGAAGGACGCGACCATCGCCATCATCAACAAGGTGCCGATGCGGGCCGACGTGCTGAAGCAGCTGCCGAAGCTGAAGCTGATCGCGGTCGCGGCGACCGGCACCGACGTGGTCGACAAGGCCTATTGCAAAGAGCACGGCATCACCGTGGTCAATATCCGCAACTATGCCTTCAACACCGTGCCCGAGCACGTCATCGCGCTGATCTTCGCGCTCCGCCGCAATCTGCTGACCTATGTCAATGACGTGCAGAACGGCGTGTGGAACAAGTCGAGCCAGTTCTGCTTTTTGACCCACCCGATCCGCGACATCGCCGGCTCGACGCTCGGCATCGTCGGCTATGGCGCGCTCGGCAAGTCGATCGGCAAGCGCGCCGAGGCGCTCGGCATGAAGGTGCTGGCTTACGACGTGTTCCCGCAAGCCGGGACTCACCGATTTCGAGACCATTCTGAAAGAGAGCGACATCATCACTTTGCATGTGCCGCTGACGCCAGAGACCAAGAACATGATCGGCGAGAAAGAGTTCAAGAAGATGAAGCCGACCGCGATCCTGATCAACACCGCGCGCGGCGGGCTGGTCGACGAGGCGGCGCTGGCGAAAGCGCTGAAAGACGGCACCATCGCCGGCGCAGGTTTCGACGTGCTGACGGTCGAGCCGCCGAAGGACGGCAATATCCTGCTCGACAAGACCATCCCCAATCTCATCGTCACGCCGCATGTCGCCTGGGCGAGCAAGGAGGCGATGCAGATCCTGTCGGATCAGCTGATCGACAATATCGAGGCCTTCGTCGCGGGCAAGCCGCAGAACGTGGTCGAGTAGGCGCCGGAGACCTGAACCCATGAAAAAGCTGCTGTTCCTGTTCGACACCGATGCCTATGCGAGCGTGTTCGACACGGTGGTCGGCTATGACGGCGGCGCCGACAGCGTCACCGGCTACGCCAATGTGACGCCGGACAATGTCGGCGCGCTGGTCGACGGCACGATCTTCACCCGTGGCGGCAAGGACAAGCAGAACACCGCGATCTTCGTCGGCGGCGGCGACATGGGTAAGGGCGAGGCGCTGTTCGAGGCGGTGAAGAAGAAGCTTCTTCGGGCCGTTCCGCGTCTCCATCATGCTCGATTCCAACGGCTCGAACACGACGGCGGCGGCCGGCGTGGCGCTGCTCGCCAAGGCCAAACCGCTTGCCGGCAAGAAGGCGGTGGTGCTCGCCGGCACCGGGCCGGTCGGCATGCGCGCTGCCGCCTTTCTTGCGGAGGAGGGTGCCGAAGTGACCATCACCTCGCGCACCAAGGAGCGAGCCGAGTACGCCGCAAAGGCCATCGAGATCGCGGTTCGGCGTCAAGGTGAAGGGGGTCGCCGGCGTCCGACGATGCCTCGCGTGCCGCAGCCATCAAGGATGCCAACATCGTCTTTGCTGCCGGCGCCATCGGCGTGCAGCTTCTGCCGCTCTCGGCCTGGAAGGACAATCCCAACATCGAGCTGCTGGCCGACGTGAACGCGCAGCCGCCGCTCGGCATCGAGGGCATCGAGGCGACGGACAAGGGCAAGGAGCGCGCACGGCAAGCTCTGCTTCGGCGCGCTCGGCATCGGCGGGCTCAAATTGAAGCTGCATCGCGGCTGCATCGGCAAGATGTTCGAAAGCTCTGAAGCCGTGTTCGACGCCGAGGAGATCTACGCGCTGGCGAAGGCGATGGCATGAGCGCGCAGATCAAAGACTCATCGATCGAGACATTTCTCGATGAGCTCGCGAGCCAGAATGCGACGCCGGGCGGCGGCAGTGCCGCTGCGATCATGGGCGCCAAGGGCGCGGCTCTGGTCAGCATGGTGTGCAATCTCACCATCGGCAAAAAGAAATATGCCGATGTCGAAGCCGACATGAAGGACGTGCTGGCGAAGTCCGAGGCGCTGCGCAAGAAGCTCACCGGCATGATCGAGGACGACGTCCGCGCTTTCGGCACGGTGATGGGCGCTTACGGCATGCCGAAAGAGACCGACGAGCGAGAAGGAAGTCCGCGCCGAGGCGATCCAGAAAGCCCTGAAAGTCGCGACCGAGGTGCCGCTCGCCTGCTGCCATGCGGCCCGCGAAGTGATCGATCTTGCGGCTATTGCCGCCGAAAAGGGAAACCTTGGGGTGATTTCGGATGCCGGCGTCGGCGTGCTGGCCGCTTTTGCTGCACTGCGAAGTGCCGCCTTAAATGTTTTCACCAACGCGAAAATGATCAATGATCGGTCTTATGCCGAGGCCAAGCTGAAGGAGGTTGGCCAATTGATGGATAGCGCGGAGCGGGTGACCGAGAAGGCCTACGCCACCGTGAAAGCAAAAGTGAGCTAAGCGCTCCAATAAGGACCGCGAGACAAGAGAGCTTAAGGGAGGAAGAATTGGACGTTCACGAGTATCAAGCCAAGGAATTGCTGGGCCACGTTCGGCGTGCCGGTGCCGAAAGGCGCGGTGGCGTTCTCGCCCGATCAGGCGGTCTACGCCGCGACCGAGCTCGGCGGTTGGAACTGGGCGGTGAAGGCTCAGATCCATGCTGGTGCTCGCGGCAAGGCCGGCGGCATCAAGCTCTGCAAGACCTATCACGAGGTGCGCGAGGCGGCGCAGAACCTGCTCGGCAAACGTCTGGTCACGATCCAGACCGGCCCGGAAGGCAAGCCCGTGCAGCGCGTCTATATCGAGGTGGCCGAGCCGTTCGATCGCGAGCTCTATCTCGGCTATGTGCTCGACCGCAAAGCCGAGCGCATCCGGGTCATCGCCTCGCAGCGCGGCGGCATGGAGATCGAGGAGATCGCCAAGAAAGAGCCGGAAATGATCCTGCAGGTGATCGTCGAGCCGGCCGTGGGCTTGCAGGCCTTCCAGGCGCGCGAGCTCGCCTTCAATCTTGGGCTCAACATCAAGCAGGTGCAGGGCGCGGTGTCGACGATCATGAACGCCTATCGCGCCTTCCGCGATTGCGACGCGACCATGCTCGAGATCAATCCGCTGGTGGTGACCAAGGACGACCGGGTGCTGGCGCTCGACGCCAAGATGTCGTTCGACGACAACGCGCTGTTCCGCCGTCACCACGTCGCCGACATGCACGATCCCTCGCAGCAGGATCCGCGCGAGGCGCAAGCCGCCGAGCATAACCTCAATTATATCGGGCTCGACGGCGAGATCGGCTGCATCGTCAATGGCGCAGGTCTCGCCATGGCCACCATGGACATGATCAAGCACGCCGGCGGCAATCCGGCGAACTTCCTCGACGTCGGCGGCGGCGCTTCGCCGGAGCGTATCGCCACGGCGCTGAAGCTGGTTCTGTCCGACGCCAAGGTGAAGGCGGTGCTGGTCAACATCTTCGCCGGCATCAATCGCTGCGATTGGGTGGCGAAGGGCGTGGTGCAGGCCTGCCAGACCGTCGATGTGAAGGTGCCGCTGGTCGTCAGGCTTGCCGGCACCAATGTGGATGAGGGACGGAAGATTCTGGCGGAGAGCGGATTGAAGCTGATCACCGCCGAGACGTTGGCGGAAGCGGCGGACAAGGCCGTGGCGGCGTGGAAGAGCGCTGCATAAAGCAGGCCTAGAGGAGACGACCGATGAGTATCCTGATTGACGAAAAGACGCCGATCATCGTGCAAGGCATGACCGGCGACAAAGGCAAGTTCCACACCAAGGAGATGATGGAGTACGGCTCCAACGTCGTCGGCGGCGTGACCCCCGGCAAAGGCGGCACGACCCATGCCGGCTTGCCCGTGTTCAACACGGTGAAGGAGGCGGTGAAGCAGACCGGCGCGCAAGCCAGCATCACCTTCGTGGCGCCGGCCTTTTGCGCCGATGCCATCATGGAGGCGGCGGATGCCGGCGTCGCGGCTGATCTGCTCGATCACCGACGGCATTCCGGCGCAGGACATGATGCGGGTGAAGCGCTACATGATGCGCTATCCGAAAGCCAATCGCCCGATGCTGGTCGGGCCGAATTGCGCCGGCATCATCAGCCCCGGCAAGTCGATGCTCGGCATCATGCCCGGCCATATTTATCTGCAAGGCTCGGTCGGCGTGATCTCGCGCTCCGGCACGCTTGGCTATGAGGCCGCCTCGCAATTGAAGGCGCTCGGCATCGGCATCTCGACCTCGCGTCGGCATTGGCGGCGATCCGATCAACGGCAGCTCTTTCCTCGATCATCTCGCAGCTGTTCGAGGAAGATCCGCAGACCGAAGCCGTGCTGATCATCGGCGAGATCGGCGGCCCGCAAGAGGCCGAAGCCTCGGCCTGGATCAAGGAGAACATGTCGAAGCCGGTGGTCGGGTTCGTCGCTGGCCTCACGGCGCCGAAGGGCCGCCGCATGGGCCATGCCGGCGCGATCATCTCGGCGGCCGGCGATAGCGCGGCCGAGAAGGCGGAGATCATGCGCTCTTGCGGTCTGGCAGTCGCGCCCAATCCGAGCGAGTTCGGCTCGACGATGGCGGCCGTGCTGTCGGGACGGAGCGAGCGCCGCGCATCTGCTTAAACCGGGCCGCGCCGTTTTCGCTGCACAGGACTGTATCGACGCGCGCGGTCCCTTGAGGGCCGCGCCGTTGGCGTTGCGCGGGCGTTTCGATGAATAAGGATGTCATTCAGCTGAGACGACCTGCGGACCCGGTGCCGGAGGCGCTCATCACCGGCACTTCGGCGAAAGAGGCGGCCGATATTCTGTTCGGGCTGCTGCTCGACGTGGTGCGGCGGCATCAGCCGGAGATCGAGCCGATCCTCAAAGGCGGCGGCAATATCTCAGGCTTCACGCCGGAACTGATGAGCCGGGCGCTGCAAGCGCAAGGCCTGTGGTTTCAGCTGCTGTCGATCGCCGAGCAGAACGCGGCGATGCGGCGGCGGCGCAACATCGAGAACACGCGCGGCCGCGAGAATCTGCAAAGGCACGTTCGCGCATGTGCTGTCCGAGGCGCAAGGCGAACAATGTCAGCGCCGGCGAGATCGAGAAGCTGCTCTCGACTTTACGCATCCGCCCGGTGATCACCGCGCATCCGACCGAGTCGAAGCGCGTCACGGTGCTGGAGAAATACCGGAAGATTTATCTGACTTTGCGCGAGCTGGAAAATCCGCGCTGGACGGAGCGCGAGCGGCAAGCGCTGCTCGACGATCTCCGCGACCAGATCGAGCTCGTATGGATGACGGGCGAGCTGCATCTGGAGAAGCCGACTGTGCAGCACGAAGTGCTGAGAGGCCTGCACTTCTTCGAAGAGGCGTTGTTCGAGATCGCACCGAAAATGCATATGGAAATCGAGGCGCAGCTTGCGACGCATTATCCCGGCATCAAATCCGACGTGCCGCCCTTCTTTCAGTTCGGCTCGTGGATCGGCGGCGACCGCGACGGCAATCCTTGGGTGACCGCCGAGGTGACGCGCTGGACCTTGCGGGAGAATGCGCTCGCCTCCTTGCAGCGTTATCGCGCCCGCGTCATCGATCTGCTCAAGGCGCTGTCGGTGTCGGAGCGGGCGCAGCCCGGTGCCGGACTCCTTCCGCGCCCATCTCGACCAGGAATTGGAAGTGAGCGGGCAGGGCGAGGCGATCAAGGCTCGCAATCCCGGCGAGGCCTATCGGCAGTTCCTCACTCTAGTGCTGAGCAAGCTCGAAGGCGCCATCCTGCGTCAGGAGAGCCCGGAGATCGGGCTCGACCGGCCGGCTTACGCCAATGCCGACGAGCTGATCTTCGACTTGCAGCTTCTGGAGGACGCGCTGATCGAGGCCGGGCTCGGCTCGCTCGGCGTCGATCTGGTGCGGCCGGTGCGCATCGCCGCGCAAATCTTCCGCTTCTCCACGGTGAGGCTCGACTTCAGCGAGAACACGACACGCACCACCGAAGCCTTGCAGGCGCTGTGGTGGGCGACGGCAGGCCACGGCGAGGATACGCCGCCAGAGCCCAACACGCCGGAATGGCGGAATTGGCTGTTGCGCGAGCTGGCGCGGCCTGCGGACGGCCCGCGCGTGATGTCTGCTCTGCCGCCGACGGCGCAAGAGACGCTGGATATTTTCCGCTCGGTCGCCGAGCTCAGGCGCTCGCTCGACCGCGAGGCGTTCGGCTCCTTCATTCTGTCGATGACGCGCTCGGTCGACGACATACTCGGCGCTTATCTGCTGGCCAAAGAGGGCGGCGTGTTTCTCGATTCCACCGGCACCGAGATCTGCCCGCTGCCGATCGTGCCGCTGTTCGAGACCATCGAGGATTTGCGCGCCGCGCCGCAAATCATGCGCGAGCTGCTCAACGTGCCGCTGGTCCGCCGCTCCACGCGTTGGCAGGGCAACGTGCAAGAGGTGATGATCGGCTATTCCGACTCCAACAAAGACGGCGGCTACGTCACCTCGAATTGGGAACTCGCCAAGGCGCAAACCAAGCTGACGAAGATCGGCGCCGAGGCCGGCGTCAATATCGCTTTCTTCCATGGACGCGGCGGCTCGGTGTCGCGCGGCGGCGCGCCGACGGGACGCGCCATCGCCGCGCAGCCTGCCGGCTCGATCCGCGGCCGCTTCCGCGTCACCGAGCAGGGCGAGGTGGTCTCCTCGAAATATGCCAATCGCGGCACTGCCGGCTACCAGATGGAACTGCTCGCCGCGAGCGTGTTCGAGCATGCGCTGAAATCCGAGCGGGAAGAGGCGCTACAGCCGAAATGGGAGTTCGACGACGCGCTTGGAGGCGCTGTCGGGGGCGGCGCGCGCGGCCTATCTGGGCCTCGCCAGCAAGCCCGAGCTTGTCAGCTATTTTCAAGCCGGCGAGCCCGATCGAGGAGATCGCGCTGCTCAATATCGGGTCGCGGCCGGCAAGGCGGTTCGGCGCCAAATCGCTGAAGGATCTTAAGGGCGATCCCCTGGGTGTTCGCCTGGGCCCAGAACCGGCATTTGATCACCGGCTGGTACGGGGTGGGCGCGGCGCTGAAGGCCTTCCTTTCGGTGCGGGGCGAGGCGGGGCGAGGCCCTGCTCGGCCGAATGTTCAAGGATTCCAGGCTGTTCCGGCTGATCATCGACGAAGTCGAGAAAACCTTGCTTCTGGTGGATTTGGACATTGCCGGGGCCTATGCCGGGCTTGTCAGCGACCAGGCTTTGCGGCAGACGATCTTCGACATGATCAAATACCGAGCTTGAGCTGACCAAGGAAATGGTGCTGAAAGTGAGCGGCGGCACAATGCTGGCCGAGCGCTTCCCGCAACATCGCGCGGCGTTGGCGACGCGGCTTCCCACCATCAACGAGGTCAATCGCGAGCAGGTCGAGCTGTTGCGGCTGTTCCGAGGCGCGGACGAGGCTGACAAGGAACGCTACAAGCCGGCACTGCTGCTCTCCATCAATTGCGTTGCCGCCGGTCTCGGCGCCACAGGTTAAATCGAAAACGAAAGTCTAAGAGAGGGAAAGGAAGAGATATGAGTTTCACGTTGATCCAACAGGCGACACCGCGCCTGCACCGTTCCGAGCTTGCCGTGCCGGGGTCGAACCCGTCGCTGTTCGAGAAGGCCGCGAAGGGCGCCGCCGACATCATCTTCCTCGATCTCGAAGACGCGGTCGCGCCCGACGACAAGGAGCAGGCGCGCAAGAACATCATCCAGGGCCTGAACGACATCGATTGGGGCACCAAGATCATGATGATCCGCATCAACGGTCTCGACACGCATTACGCCTATCGCGACGTGGTCGATGTGGTGGAGAACTGCCCGCGCCTCGACATGATCCTGATCCCCAAGACCGGCGTGCCGCAGGACGTCTATGCCATCGACATGCTGGTGACGCAGATCGAGCAATATAAGAAGCGCGAGAAGAAGATCGGCTTCGAGCTGCTGATCGAGACCGCGCTCGGCATGGCCAATGTGGAAGCGATCGCGCAGAGCTCCAAGCGCGTCGAGGCGATGAGCTTCGGCGTCGCAGACTATGCGGCCTCGACTCGCGCCCGCACCATGGGCATCGGCGCGCCGCATCCGGATTACGGCATTCTCGCCGATAAAGACGGCGACAAGCCCCGCCAATATTACTGGAACGACCCGTGGCATTACGCGCTGTCGCGCATGATGGTGGCCTGCCGCGCCTACGGCTTGCGTCCGATCGACGGGCCGTTCGGCGATTTCTCCGATCCTGACGGCTACCCGCCGCGGCCAAGCGCGCCGCCGTGCTCGGCTTCGAGGGCAAATGGGCGATCCATCCGTCCCAGGTCGAGCTCGCCAACAAGGTGTTCACGCCGTCGGAGGCCGAGGTCACCAAGGCGAAGCGCATCGTCGAGGCGATGAAGCAGGCGGCGAAGGAAGGCAAGGGCGCGGTGTCGCTCGACGGCCGCCTGATCGACATCGCCTCGATCCGCCAGGCCGAGGCGTTGCTGAACAAGGCCGCGGCGATGGGGATGTAGCCTCTTTTCATTTGCCTACGAATGGCCGGGCGCTTGTCCGGCCATTTTCTTTTGGGGGGTCGGGAGGCCGCGCGCTTGCCCAACATCAGTGATCGGAAGAGAATGGCGGCGAACCGCTGTGAACCCTCAGGAGGAGAACCATGTCGTTTCATTTCCTCAACGGAAATACCTACGGTCCATACGCCGATGCTGGGCCGGGCGGGACCATCATCGTCGACCCAACGGCGAGGGTTCTATCCAACGATCCGTTCCTCGATGCGATGGATGCTCGGAGGTGGCGGTTGGAACATCACAATCAGCGGCCTCGTCTTTTCCAACCTGGTCGCGCCATCTTCCTCGGCGATGCAGCGACGTTGGTCTCGACTGTCAAGATCAATGCCGGTGCAGAAATCTTCGGCGGCTCATATGGCATTCTTGCCAATCACGCCACGAACATCACCAATGCCGGGGCGATCTCGTCCAAGACCAATTCCGCCGGCATTTGGGAAAACAATGACGGTGACTTCACCATCAGGAATCTCAAAGCGGGGGTGATTGAGGGTGGAGGTCACCGGGATCCTGGCCGATGGACTGGGAGTCCACACAATCACGAACGCGGGCATCATCGCTGTCTTTTGGCGGCGGTGCTGCGATAGTCGGGGATGACGGCATCGAGAACGTCACAAACTGGGGCAGGCTCGAAGGCCCTGCCGTTTATCGGTGGAGGAGCCGACCTTGGCGGCGGCAACGATATTTTCACCAACTTCAAGAAGGTCGGCGGCGTCATCAAGCACGGCATCGTCACAGGCATCATCGATCTCGGCGTCGGCGACGACATTTTCCGAGGCGGCAAGCGCGCGGAAAAAGTGCGGGATGATGAAGGGACTGATAGCTACAGTTTCGGCGGCGGCAACGACACCTACTTTGCCGTCTATGTCAGCTCGTCGCCGAGCGGTGACGGGGCCGATATTGTCAATGGCGGCGCCGGGATACGGACATCTATAACGCAGCCGAACGCTCGTCAACAATGGCTTCATCACGGTCAATCTCGATAGCGTCGTTCATTCCGGCGTTGACCCGCATTCGGTGAGGGTCTCTGCGGGAGGTCAGGCTATTGGCATCGATACGGTGACCGGAATCGAGGCGTTTATCGGCACCGTTGGCTTTGACATCTTCTGGGGATCGAAGGGCGCCGACACATTTGACGGCGGCAGTGGCTCAGGATACCATCATCGGCCTTGGCGGTGCTGACTTTCTCGTCGGCGGCGCCGATGTCAGACTCGTTTCTCTACATTTCGCTGAAGGATAGCGGCCCAACCAAAGCAACGCGTGACACTATTGCCGACTTCGATGGCGCGGGCGTCGCCGGCGGCGATCTGATCGACCTGCAGTCGCTCAACACCAACGACAATTTTCATTTCATCGGCAACAATGTCGCTTTCGACGGCAGTCTCGGCGCGATTCGCGCGGTGAATGCCAACAATCAAACCATCGTGTCGCTCGATGTGAACGGCGATAAGGTTGCCGATTTTTCCATCGCGTTCGGAAACCTCAGCTTTGCTGCAGTGGATTTCCTATTGTGACCTTGCGCCAAAAATAGGGGCGAGAAAAATATGACCATTACCGGCGGATGTTTATGCGGGGCGGTGCGGTACGAGATCTCCGCGCCGCCCGATCACCACGCGGGTGTGCTGGTGCAGGCGTTGTCAAAAGATTGGCGGCGGCAGCGGCACGGTCAACGTCATCTTCCCCTCCGAGTCCATTACGGTCTCCGGCGAGCTAAGCGATTTCGGGAGCGTCGCCGACAGCGGCAACGAGATGTATTCGCGCTTCTGCCCGAAATGCGGGACGCCGGTGTTCACCGGCGCCAAGTCGCGCCCGCATCTGCTCGCGGTTCGCGCCGGCACGCTCGACGATCCGGAAGTGGCCAAGCCCGCCATCACCATCTGGACCAAGGAAGCGCCGAGCTGGGCCGTGTTCGATCCAAGGCTGCCGCAGGAACCGGGCCAGCCGCCGCCTCCCGCGCTCAAATAGTGAAGCGATAGCGCGAACAAAGCGCTCAAGTAGTGAAGCGATAGCGCAACTAGAAGCGCCTCGAGTCGCGAAGCGGTAGCCTAACAAAGACTCCCGCTCTCGAGTTACTTCGCGAAGTGTCAGCTAATTCGAGCGACCTCCTCGCGCGAGTCCTTAATCTGCGCTACCGCTTCGCTGCTTGAGCGCAAGCTGCCGCAATATGGCCCCGGCTTTGCATTAATTTGGACTCTGGAGCAGAGCCGGAACCTCGCGATCAGTCCCCCCGCTGGTCCATTCGGCGAAAAAAGGGGAATGCAATGACAGAACGTAAGTCAGGGAAATCGAAGAAGACGCACAAAGAAAAGGCAGAGAAGGTCAATCTCCGCGAAGCCGCGCAGGCGCTGAAGGCCGCGGAGACGACGTTGGAAAAGAAGAAAGTCTCGCTGAGCAGCGCCGCCAGAGCAAGCGAGCACGAGGCTGAGGTGATTTATGCGCCGGAGCCAATGCCGGAGCCCGCGCCGAAGCCGGTCCTCGCGCCGAAGTCAGCCTCCCGCGCCTTGGTGACCACGCCCAAGACCGCAGGCGACGATGCCGCCGAGACCTTTAAGCAATCGCTGACTGCCGCACAAAAAAGCGCCAGTGCCGTCAACGCCAAGCTGCTCGACATCGCGCAAGAGGCGATGAACGCAAATCTCGAGCATGCGCGCGATCTCGCCGGCGTCACCAACCCGATGCAGGCGTTGAAGCTGCAGATGAAACATTGGCAGGAGACGATCGAGAACTTCACGGCGCAGGCGCAGGAGCTTCGCACGCTCACCACCGAGCTCGTCGCCGCCACCTCGGAGCCGATCCGCGCGCATCTCCGCCGCGCTCAAGCAGCGAAGCGGTAGCGCGAAGTAAGACAGCGCTCAAGCAGCGAAGCGGTAGCTCGACTTGCTCGGCATGCCCGGGCTCGATCCATGCCGTGACCGCTGCAGGAGGTCGGACGCGCCAGTCGCGAATGGATCGCCGGATCGAGTCCGGCGATGACGCCGTCGGCCTCCTGTCAGGGGGAGTGGATTCGCTTGCGCCGGAATGACGCAGGCTAATCCGCGCGCATGACGCGAATTTCCGGCAAGGAACGATCCCCACCTGCAAACGTTTATCTCTGCATGGCCCAGGAATTCTCCGGCCATGAATGTTGGTACGAAAGATAAAGGAAGGAGGTCGTCATGACCCGATTTCTCGTCTCAACGGCCACAGCAGCGCTTCTGCTTGGTCTCACGCCGGCTCTTGCTGCCGAGAATTTGGACTCCTCGTCCAAGCAGCAGCTGCAGCCGCCGACACAGTCAGGCACTTCGCATGAGGCCGCGAAGGCTGCAACCGAGCCGGGCACCGGCTCGGCGGATAAATCGACTGGAGCGATGGAGCAGAGCTCCGCGCCTCCAAATTCTGGCGCCGCTAGCGCCAAGCCAAAGTCCTCGGACTCGCTCGCTCGAGTCCGGTGAGGTCGACAAGTCTCGCGGCGCCAAGGAGCAAAGCTCGTCGCCGGCCGGCTCGTCCGCTGCAAGTACCTCCAAGGCCAACCCCGCCCTTGGATCTGGACAGTCGGAAAGCTCCAAGAGTAGCAGGAGCTAAAGCGAGACAGCCAGAGCCCGGCTCTGGCAAGGAGCCGTCCCATCCCTCGGGGCGGCTCCTTTCTTGATGCCCTACCGCTCGAGTGCGTATAGCGCTAGCGCTCCGCCAATAGCGACAAAATTTTGCCCGCTCTACGAGCGCGAGTGCGTCGCGCCTGCATCGGCTGCTGGCAAACTTCATCTCGAGCTCGAACCTTCGCTCGCTTTCCCGGCTTGAATTTGAAATGCTGGCGCGGACGGGGGGACCATCATGAAACATCAGAATCTTGCGCGCTATCGGTATTTCGATCACCGCTGGCCCGGCGATGGCCGGCGAAGTCGCGAGCCAACATTACAGCAAGGCGGTGCAGCAGGCTTGCGCATCGGACTACAAGTCGCTTTGCGGCGAATACGGCCTCGACACCACGGCGCTCGCGCCTGCATGGACAGAGCCGGGCAGAAGCTGTCGCATGGATGCGTGCGCGCGCTGGTGTCCTCGAGGTCGCCAGCGACGCAAGTGAACCGCAGCAAAGCCTCGGGCCACTAGGCTCAGCTTTCCGCGACACGACCCACCGCCTCCCGCGGGGAGTTGGCGAGGCGGGCAGGGTATGGAATCAGCGCGTCAGGCCGCTTCGGCGTCTTGGTTGACGGCAGACTTGGCGATGGCCGTGAGCGTCTGGTCGGTGGCTTTCTCTTCATCGAGGGTCGCCTGGAGCAGCGAGGCGGCATCGCCAAGGCCAAGCTCTTCGGCCCAGGTGCGAAGCGTGCCGTAGCGCGAGATCTCGTAATGCTCGACGGCCTGCGCCGCCGATCAGGGCGGCGTTCAGCGCGGGCGTGCGCCTTATAGTCCTTGATGATCTCGGCGCCTTCGTCGGGGATGCCGACGATCGCGTCGCAGCGTCGTCCCTTGCGGCGTCTTGCCGAGAATGGCGAAAACCCGCTCGACCCGTCGCACGTGGCCCTCGCTCTCCTTCAGATGCTCTCGAAGGCCATTTTGAGCTGCGGATGTTGCGCGGCCTTGGCCATCTTGGGGAGCGTGGCAACGACTTCTTGGGCGCAAGCTGCGAGCGCGAAACAAATCGTCCAGCGTCTTTGGCTGCTTGGGCATAAGAGGCTCACCTTGAGTTGTCGTTGCTCAGCTCAATTCGGATGGAGGCAAAAAGTTGCGTGGCGCGACCACGCCTAAAGCAAAAAAGGCCGGGCGAAGCGCGTTTAGGTCGGAGTGCGCCACTTCGTGCCATCCCGGCGCTGCGAAGGCGGTGACCGAGCCAGCGAGGATGGGCGAGGAAGATCTTTCAAATTCAGTGGGGGTTGGTCGCTTTGCACGGGCGCTTTTTGTTCGGGTTCAGGGTTTAGCGGGACATATAAACGTTGGGGAACTGTCTCGGCCGCGGCCGGGCGGCGAAGGCGGTGATCAGCGCAAGGGCGATAAGCAGGTTCATTCATGAACGGTCTCCTTTAGGGTCTGGCCGGTTGTGTCCACGTCCGACCGGCTGGCCATATCGCCGTTCGAACAAGAGATATCTGGGGGAGACCGGGCGTTTTGCCCAATAGCGAATGGCTATGGAGTCAGTGCTTTAGGGGGAGGGGGTCGCAAGAGCACCGCTTTAACGGGAGCAAATGGCTATGTGCTAAATAGGAACTTCTTCAAGACATGCGTCTGGACGAATGTCGGAACCAAGCGGAAAGCACGGTAAGACGCGACTTGCTTTGACGGAGGGGGACCACTAGGGCTGTTCTCGCCCTAGAACTCCTTCGCGCTCAAAATTGCGCTGAACGATTGCGGAGTGCAATGCAACCTCTTCGAGTATGCTCTCTTTTCGCACACAACACCCCGACGGAGAGACATGCTCTGCCCCGTGATCGCTTGTTCCCCAACCGGGGTAGTGCTGCTTGTTCGAGCAGCTGTTCCGCTTACTAAGGTCGAGCGCGACGAATTATTTATATCGAATGGATTTCCCGATTGGTACGAGCCGGGAGACTTCGATCCATGTCCATTTGAGTGGAAGCCGTCCGACTGGGGGCGCCTAGATGCTCGGTTAGTGGCACTCGATTATTCGACTCCCGCGCATTGTGCAGCTCAGGAGTTTTATGAGGTGCTCAAAAGGTTGGCACGATGACCAGGCGCTTCGATTGAGTACGCTCAAGCAGGGCTCAGAAAGGGCGGGTCATGGTAGACAGTTTCTTTGCAATCATCGCAGGGTTTTTGTCGCCAATGCCGCATGGGCGACGACCATGCCATCATGGGAGACGAGGCGCAGCCCTATGCAACTGCGATGGTCGGGACGCGTGAAATTTGCACGACGAATTGGTCGCCGGCGTCCGAACGGAATGCCGACGAGGCGCTGCCGGTCGATCAGCCAATCCCAGCGCACGGCCAGGAAACGCGCTTGACGGGCCAACTCGGGGCGTCGCCGCTATTTCCAGATCGCCCGCACAAGTGACCGGCCGATCGTCAGCGGATGATTGAGCACCAGCGATAATCTGCCGAGCAAGCCCACTGGCTCGTGAAACACGCCAAGCTGCGCGAACACGGTGGCGCGGTCGTAATAGATGCGCTCGCCGGCGAGCCGGTCATTGTCGTCGAAGGTGTAGATTCCGCAGAGCGGAATTGCGAAGCGCCGTCCGGTGGCGAGCAGGCCGTGCCACGAGCCGGTATGGGTGCCGCTGATGGTGACCTCTAGAACGATCGTGTCCGCGCAGACATGCTCTTGGTGCACATCTATCCGGAGATCGGCACAAGCCTGCAAGAACTCTTCGGTAATAGGTCCGGATGCCGTCCGATCCGGGAAAACGCTCCCGCCAGGCCTGGTCCTCATAGGCCACCGCGCTTCCGAACGTGGCGATGATGCCGTCGAAATCGTGCCTGTTCTCGCAATCGACATGCGCTCGCACCAGCTCGAGGCGGCGCTTCAGGCGCGCTTGCGATGGGTCGGCTTCTGCCATTCCTGCAATCTAGCACGCGCAATGGCGGGACGAGGCGCGGCTCAGAGCTGAATCGCATCCAATTGCTTGAAGCGGCATAACGGTTTCTCGCGTGGAGCTTGCTTTAAGTTTGGGCAAGGCGCATGGTTCTTCCACTGGCACGCCGACTAAGGCGCTGACGGTGAAGACTACCGCGCCAACTCCGTGCGCGCCCCCTTTTCCGGAAATTTTCAGCACGCCGAGCACCATTCACGCTCGAGAACCCGCGGCTTTCCAGCCTGCGAAAAATTGCCCTGCGCGCCTGCGCTTTAACCCCAAGAGGCCTTTCATGACGACGACCCAGACGACCCAAGCTGCCGCCGACCAGATCCGCTCCGTCTATCGCAACATGACCGACCAGCTCGGTCATCTCGGCCTCGACACTGCCGTTCCTGAGGGCGTGCGCGCCCTTGCCGAGAAGAATGTGGCGCAGAGCCGCGAGGCCTATGACCGCTCCAAGGATGCTTTCGATGCGTCGTTGACGACGTTCGAGCGGTCTTTCGATGCTGCCGGCCAAGGCGCTGCCGCGTTCAACCGCAGAATCGTCGACATCGCCCGGCGCAATCTCGATGCGAGCTTCGACCTGGCTTCGAGCCTGGCGAAGGCCAAGAACCTCGCCGATATCGTCGAACTGCAGACTGCCTTTTGGCGGAAGCAGTTCGGCGTGTTGACGGCGCAAGCCGAGGAAGTTCGCGCGCTCTCGACCAAAGTGACCGCCGACGCGGCCGAGCCGATCAAGGCGCAAATGGCGCGCGGCGCGGGTGTGACGAGGGAAGGTGCACTAATGAGGGAGGTTTGTGGGATGCCGCAGAAACTGACAAAGACGCGTGCCGAGCTCGAGGTCCTGTTCATGACCGAGCTTCGCAAGGATCCGGCGTGCCGAGCCGTCGGCGCTATTGCCATCTCGCATGGGGTTGGCAGGCTCTGGCACGTCGCCGTGGAGCGTGATGGTTCGCGGATTCAACCCGAGTGCCGGCACAGAATCTGGGAAATCACGGAGACGCTTTGCAGCCAATTCGATTTGGCTAGAGCGAGCTGACCAATGAAGACGATCTACATCTCAGACATCGGCGATGATCACAATGATGGTCTCTCAAGAGAGAAACCCGTGCGCTCTTGGAGGCGGGCCGTGTTGCTTCGCGCTGGCCACAATCAGATGGTGCTCATCGAGGGCAACGCGACACTGAAGAGGCTAACAAGTGAAAATCATAAAGTCGGACCGTAGCGTAAAGGAGCATTTGATCCCATGCGGATGACAGTAGACGACATTTCCAGACTTCCGTTGCCGAAAATCGGTCAGCTTGTGGAAGATGCCAAGGCTGAACTGAAGCGGGTCGGGATCGACACAGAGGGCAAACGCTCTGACGAGATTTTGAACATGGCGCGCGAGGAGCGAAACAGGCCAGTTAAACCAGAATGAAAAGCCACCGCGACCTGAAGCTTCCGTCCCTCGTGTTTGATGGCGGTCCGAGATGACGATGCGCACGACCACCAAGATTGTCACGTTCCATCGACCCTTCCACCTCAAGGGCGTCGATCGTTTGCTGCCGCCTGCCGACTATCGGGTGGTGACTGACGAAGAGCTCCTCGAAGAGTTGTCCTTCATGGCCTACCGTCGGGTAGCGACATCCATCTTTGTGCCTGCGCCTTCCGGGTCTGCGATCGAGATGGCGGTCATCGATCCTTTGGAGCTCGAGGCCGCGCTGGATCAAGATGCGGCGATGCACAGCGTGCACCCGATGCATGACATGGCGGGCGTCACCGGCTCCTAGGCGCGCTGCTCGATCCTGAATTGGATCGGGTCTTGAAGCGGACGCCCGACTCCGCAAAACTTATCCCCGCGCTCCAAACCTCCTTTATCATGCTCACACCTCGTTCTCTTGAAGGGGCGCTGTCGCGAAGCGCGCGAAGAGCGGGATGAGGTGCGGCGCCTGCGGGGCTCGTTCGCTTGACGGGTCACTCGGGCGGCGCCGGGGCTCCGCCCGGGTCCATTACGAGGCCCTGCCAGGAGCTGGCTGACGACCGTAAGGTCAAGTTGGGCCGGTCGAGGTCCATCTCAAACGCGAGCCCGTACGACGATCTTCCGGCGGGCAAGCGGGGCACTTACGGCAAAAGCGCGGCCCGGTGTCCGTAAAAAGTTGCCGCAAGTGGCGCGCCGCGAGCGCGACGTGATCCGCAAAGGATCACGGACACCATAGTTTGCGTCTTCGCGCGCCGCTCCGCCTTCATGGGCGGAGAGAGCTCGGCAAAGCCCGGGCGTGTTCCGAGCCGATCGCGGTGACACCATCGGCTTGCGTCTTTCGGCGCGCCACTCCCCTTCACTGCGGGAGCGCCGTGACGCATCCACGGCTCCATGCCATCCCCGTGACGGGGAGCCGGGATGGCGTAAGCGAGACGGTGGAGCGTGCTTGCTCCGGCGCGATCCCCCACCGACGCTGCGCGTTCCGCGATGGCGGATCCGCTCCACGGGGGGAGTGGGAGCGTGTTCGAGCCTCAAGACGACACATGACGAAGACGAAAGGTGCGATGACCGAGACGAGACAAGACAAACTCACCGAGGACCAGGAGCTCCGCCATTGGAGCAATTTTCTCGCGCTGTGGCGGGTGTGCGGCAATGCCGCCTGCCGGCGCGCGAAATGCTGCCGCGGCCGCGCGCGGCTTTGCGGGCAAGAAAACACCAAGAACATTCCGCCTGCGGCGCGCGAATTCTTCGTCGCGTTTCTCGCCGGCAAACATTACGGCGTTTCCTTCGAGGAGTTCTGGGAGGACATGGAATTCGAGCCCTGCACGAAAGATTATTTGGCCTGGCGGAACGGAAAATAGGCACGCGCCACATTGTTGATTTCCTGTGGATCGGAACCTGCCGCCCCATGATGATCATTTTGCTGCCCAAATATCGGTCCAGCGCCTTGCTAGACGCAATTTGGGACACGCCGACGGATTCGCGGTTCTCCAGAGGGAAGGGAACCGCATCCGTCATTCATTGTTGAGGAAACTAAAGAGGGATCTGCAGCGTATTGGGAGTGGCAACGCCGGGTTTGGCGGTGACATTTCCTCGTCTCTCGTCTGGCTTCGCTGCCTTCCTTCGCGGTCCGGTCAATCGCGTCAGTGACAGTTGGGAACGGAAGTTTGCGAATCTTCTCTTGTTTGTCTTTGCGTCGGAGCGATTCGTCAGGGGGAGGGGTCGAAAGACCGGCGAATCCATGGTGCGACTCAGAATCGTCTCTCAGGCCGACAAGCCAGGCGGCAAGCGCCGCGTTGCGGAAGAAGATCGCTATCCGTCGATCACCACGGTCCGCATGCCGCCAGTCTGGAGCGTGGCCAATTTGACGGAAGCCAGGACCAACGCATTGCGCAAGCCGAAAGCGCCAGTCACGCTTTCGCTGCCACCGTCGCCACCGCAGATGAGGCCTGCGCCGGTGCCGCCGGCGATCTCGATGCCGGCGACGCCTGCCCGGTCCGCGCTGGGTTGGGGCGTCAAAGTCCTGATCGCCGTCTTGGCTGTTGTGGCGCTCGTCCCGAATGCAATTCTCGGCGCGATGCTCTGGTTCGGCACGGCAAATCCGCCTGCCCAACAGCCGGCAGCGCCTGCGCCGACAGTTCAGACCGTCTTGCCAGCGGTGCTCACTGCCCCTCCCACAATCGAAGCGAAGGCCGGCGAGGAAATCGGCTTCCCGATCGCGCTCGACGGCACCGACGGCGTGCCGCGCCGCAGCGTCATCGCCATCGCCGGTCTGCCGCTCGGCAGCCTGTTCTCCGATGGGCGTCCCTATGGCGAAACGGAATGGAATTTGCGCACGGATCAGATCGGCGATCTGCGTCTCACTTTGCCCGAGGCGGCGAATGGCGACGCCAAACTGGCGATCAGGCTGATTGCGCCGGATGGCGCGGTGATCGCCGACGCCGAGACGATCCTGAAAGTGACGCCGGCCGCAATCGAGCAAGCTCCGCCGGATGGTAGCGAAGCTGTGCTGGCTGCGATCCCGACCAATGCTGGCGCTGAGCCGACGCTTCCACCCGCGCCCGTCGAGGCGGCGATTGCGCCGGCCGGGGAGGTGGCGAATGCGCCGTCCGAAACCGGATCGATCACGCCGCCGGAAGAGTCCGTCAAACCGCAATCAGCCGCGCCCGAGAAAACCAAATCCGGCCAGACCGAGACTGACGGCGCGGACTGGGTCACGCCTTCCGCCTTTGTCAATCTGCGTGACGGTCCGTCGTCGTCATCGCAAATCATCGGCGTGGTGGCGAAGGGCGCCAAGGTTGAGGTTTCCGACCGCAAACGCGGCTGGCTGCAGGTGACCAACCCGGAGACCTCGGAGAAGGGCTGGATCTATAGCGGCTATATCGAAGGAGCCTCGGCGTCGAGCTTGCGCACCAGGCGACCGGCTGCCGCCGCCCAACCGGAGCAAAAATCCGAGGGGTTCTGGTCGAGCGTCGGGAAGTGGTTCTCCTCTGAGTAGCCCGGCAGGTAGATGAAACATAATTGCCTCAGAGGCGTTACGTTGCACGGAAAGATGCGGCCCGGCTTTGAAAGGCAACGCAAATGCGATTCCTGTTGGGCGTGATTTTCGGAGCTCTTCTCACGGTGGGGATCGCCTTCGTCGCCGATTCCTACGTAACCACCGATGCCGCTGCCGATACGACAACGCGACACTGCGGATCGTGAACTGGGACGTGGCCGAGGAGAGGCTGCGCGTTTTCACGACGGCGGTTCGCACCGGATGGGACAGACTGGAAAGAGAGATTAACGGGCTCACTTAGGCGTGGGCCATCCGCCGCCGATTTGTCTCGCTGTGCATTTTCGCTGCACAAAATTGAGCCATGCGCCGCATCGCGGCATATTGACCATGGAACTCGACGCCGCCTCAAACGTCTACCCATATTGGGGGCAGAGGAGGAGTCTGCCATGATCATTGTCGGTTTTGGATTGGCGTTTATCGCCGCTTCGGTATTTTTCGCCTGGCTCGGCGTGCAGCGTTTGCGCGCGTCCTGGCGCGCGAAGAAAGCGCGCCGCTCGCGCGTGCAATATTACAAGCATCAGCGCAGCGGACGTTATCCGCAAGCGGCCGAGACGGCTCGGCCGGCGGCTCGGTTCTAAGCTTCGTGCGCAACTGGAGGCATAAAAGACGGGTCATGAGCAAGACTGTGAAAAAAATCGATCCCGAGCTCGACGCAAGGAAATCGGGGTCGTTCAAGATCGGCGGCGTGATCGATGTGCATCGCCTCGGCTTCGGCGCCATGCGCATCACCGGCAAGGGCATTTTCGGTCCGCCGCAGGATCGCGACGAGGCGGTCGCCACCTTGAAGCGCGTGCCGGAGCTCTGCATCAATTTCATCGACACCGCGGATTCCTACGGGCCCGATGTCTCCGAGGAGCTGATCCGCGAAGTCCTCTATCCTTATGACGGGCTTCTGATCGCGACCAAGGCTGGGCTCGAGCGGCCGGGCCCCGAGCGTGTGGAAGGTCAACGGCGATCCGAAACGCCTGCGCGAGCAGGCCATCAAAAGCTGTGAGAAGCTCGGCGTCGAGCAGATCGGGCTTTGGCAATTGCATCGCATCGATCCGAAAGTGCCGGCCGACGAGCAGTTCGGCGCCATCCGGCAGATGATCGATGACGGCATCATCCGGCAGGCGGGGTTGAGCGAGGTCACCATCGCCGATATCGAGATGGCCTCGAAACTGTTCCCGGTGGCGACGGTGCAGAACCGCTACAATCTGGTCGATCGGGGCAGCGAGGAGGTGCTGAATTATTGCGAGGCGAACGGTATCGGATTCATTCCGTGGTACCCGCTCGCGGCCGGCGATCTCGCCAAGCGTGGCACCATTCTCGACACCATCGCCGGCAGGCATCGCGCCAGCCCGAGTCAGATCGCGCTTGCCTGGGTGCTGAAGCGGAGCCCGGTGATGCTGCCGATCCCGGGTACCTCGAAGGTCAAGCATCTCGAGGAGAATGTGGCTTCGGTCACGATCGAGCTCAGCGACGAAGAGTTCGCCTCGCTCGACGCTGCCGGCAAGGAAGCTGCGAAGGCCGCGTGATTTTATCCTCGGCTCCTGGATCGCCGGGTCAAGCCCGGCGATGACGTGGGGATGTTCCTCGGCAAGAGCCCAGTCTCCGTCATGCCCGGGCTTGACCGGGCATCAGAGCAAAAAGCGTGACGTCAAGTGTTGGGCGAAATTACACGCGCGTGGAGCGTCGACGCGAAAATCACGATATTGGCCAGGATGTAGCTGCCGAGCAGCACCGAGACCCAGATGCGGTCACCGCGGGAGATCGAGGCTTCGGCCTTCGGGTCCGCGCTTCGCCATGAGGTCGCCACCACATGGGCGAGCGAGATGATGATGAAGAAATAAGCCAGCAGATAAATCTTATCCAGCATCATCAGATAATCGACCTCTGGCAGCGAGGCGCCGGAGGTGAGCTGAAGCGCAACGAGGGTCAGCAGCGCGGTGATGCCGAGGCCCATGCGGCCCTCGACGTAATGCGGGCGCACGAAGAACACGAGCGCGGCGCAGACCACGATCAGCGCGATCGGCACGAAGGTCTTGATGGTCATGGCGAGGATCGGCCGCGTCACCGGCACCGACAGCATCACGCGCGAATAGGGCACGGCATCCGCCTCGGTGAGGTCGCCGAAATCGGTGGGGTAGGCCTTAGCGGTGATGTGCATCACCGGCTTGCCGACCCTGAAGCCGGGAAGGGTGATGTCGGGGTTGATGGTGACGGCGCCTTTGGGGTCGGGGACGTAGACCTGCTTGTCGGCACCGGAAACGGTGTCCTCCATCTCCACGGCGAGCGACTGGGTGTCGAACGGATAATGCTCGAGCGGAAATTTGGTCGAGAAGCGGCCTTGGTTCCGGATGATGGAGTAGACGGTGCCGTCCGGCATCGGTTTCGGCTGTTCGTAGAGCTCGGTGCGGAGATGGTCGTCCGGCTCGTAGCGGTTCATGAACTCCATGGATTTGGAAGGATCGACACTCGTTCGGTCGGCTTCCAGCGGAACCAGACATAGAGATCGACGGCATAGGAGTTGGTTTTGAAATCGAGCTCCTGGATGTCGTTGATATAGGCGCCGACGATCACCTTGGAGGGATCGTCCGGAGAAATGGCGGATGTGGCGGCCTCGACAGCCGCTTGCGGCGGCTCTTCGGTCGAGCCGTGGTCGCTCCAGATGCAGAGCAGCACGAAAATCGCAAGAGGCAGCGAGGCTAGGGCGCTGGCGGCAATGCGTCGCGTTTTGGAATGCATGGGCAGCGCCCGCGGCAGATCTCGCTCTACTCCGCCGCGAGCCTCACATATTTGCCGTTGGCGACGGGGCAGCGTGCCCACAGCTCCTGCAACGCATCGACCAAAGCCGCCATCTGCGCATCGCTATGCACGGGCGAGGGCGTGAGACGCATGCGCTCGGTGCCGCGCGACACGGTCGGGTAGTTGATCGGCTGCACGTAGATGCCATAGCGCTCGAGCAGCATGTCGGTGACGGCCTTGCAATGCACGGGATCGCCGACCATGACGGGAACGATGTGGCTCGGATTGTCCATCACCGGCAGGCTTTGCCTCGGCGAGCTTCGTCTTCAGCGTGCGCACGCGCTCGCGGAGCCGCGCGCGCTCGAACTCGCTTTTCTTCAAATGACGGATGCTCGCCAGCGCGCCGGCCGCGATCACCGGCGCGAGCGAGGTGGTGAAGATGAAGCCCGGCGCGAAGGAGCGGATGGCGTCGCAAATATCTTTGCTCGCGGCGATGTAGCCGCCCATGACGCCGAAGCCCTTGGCCAGCGTGCCGTTGAAAATGTCGATGCGATGCGCCACGCCCTCGCGCTCGGCGATGCCGCCGCCATGCGGGCCGTAGAGGCCGACGGCGTGAACTTCGTCGATATAGGTCAGCGCGCCATATTTCTCGGCGAGATCGCAAATCGCCGCGACCGGGGCGATATGGCCGTCCATCGAATAGACGCTCTCGAACGCGATCAGCTTGGGCGCATCGGCGGGCACGGATTTCAACTTGGCTTCGAGGTCTTCGAGGTCGTTGTGACGGAAGACGTGCTTCTCGCCGCCGCCGCGCAAGATGCCGGAGATCATCGAGGCGTGGTTCTTCTGCGTCGGAGAAGATGACGAGGCCAGGGATCAGCCGCTGCAAGGTCGAGAGCGTGGCATCGTTGGCGTTATAGGCCGAGGTGAAGAGGAGCGCCGCCTCTTTGCCGTGGAGCGAAGCAAGCTCGGCTTCGAGCTCGACATGGTAGTGGGTGGTGCCGGAGATGTTGCGCGTGCCGCCAGAGCCGGCGCCGACGCTATCGACCGCCTCATGCATGGCCTCGATCACCACCGGGTGCTGGCTCATGCCGAGATAGTCGTTGGAGCACCAGACGGTCACATCGTGCGCGCCGTCCTTGGTGAAGTGCTGGGCCGTGGGGTACGAGCCCCGGCGGCGCTTCAGATCGGCGAAGACGCGGTAGCGCCCTTCAGCGTGCAGCGAATCCAAGATGACGACGAAAAAAACTCTGATAATCCATGTCTAAGTGCCCAGCGTTTCCTTGTTTTCTTTGCCCTTCCCATAGCCCGAAAAACGGCTCCGGGCCATGGTCTTTTCAGGTGCAAAGCGCCGCATGCAGGCGGCCAAAAATCCTTCAATGCCTTTGCCCTTTAGCGGGGCATCCGTCCTTGATCCTACTCAAGGCTTGGCACCTTAGCGGAGCCTTCCTGTCTCTAACCTGAACGCCAAAAGGTTGTGAGGAAGGGCGCGTTCTCCTTGAAATTTAGCTATTCAAGCCGGCCTTTCAAGGCGCAACCTAAACCCTGGGTTGCGGCAAGTTGCTGCGTTAGGCTTTCACCTTGCTGCTTTAGCTCTCGTCCCGGAACTTGATCGCGGCGTGGGTGCCGTCGCAGAACGGCTTGTTCTTGGAGGCGCCGCAGCGGCACAGCGTGACGCGGTTCCGAACCTCGTAGTGGAAGCCATCCGCGGCAATCACTTGGATGCCGCCCCGGGCCCAAATCGGGCCGGAACATTGCTCGACCGGATCCTCGATCAGGCCAAGCGAGGGCTCGAGCTTGGGCTCGATCGGCTTACCGGTCTCGTTGTCCCAGGCGACGAGGCGCCCTGAGGGGCAATCGCAGGTCTGGCGCACGAAATCCTGTTTGGCCTTGGCATGGTCGGTCTCCTCGACCAGCCGCCAGACCTGTCCGTTGGGGTCGCAAAACCGGGCGAAGGCGCAAAGGCTCTCCGCATCGGTCAGCGACAGCACCGGTCCCTCGATCAGCTTCGCCTGCTCGCGATAGGGCTTGCGGCTCGCGGTCTCGGTGCCGTCAAAGCCGATCTTGGCGTGGGTGCCGTCACAATAGGGCTTGCTGCCGCTATGGCCGCAGCGGCAGAGGTAATATTGGCGCTGCTCCTTATAGGGCTTGCCCCAGTCATAGCGAACCGACTCGCCGTCCTCATTCGCGCCGATGGTCACCTTGGCGAGCGGCAAATTGTCCGAGACCAGGTAAGGACCGTCCTTGGTGACGCGAATTTCCAACAAAGCCTCGCTTCCGCGTTCAAGCTTCCGTTACGAGTTCCGGTCGCTCTATGCCTGAACCCCGCAGGCCCTCAAGGCGTTACCGCAAGGGTGCAACGCAATCAATCTGTAGCTAGACTATGATCAATTTTCATCCGCGTGGAGTCCGGGCGTGGGCTTCGCCGTGACATTTGAACGAGGAGGAAACATATGGCTGGGCAAGAGATTACGCGCGATCAGTTGGCGGAATTGCTGAATGAAGATCTTGGCTCGCGAATATCAGGCGATCATCGCCTACGTGGTCTATTCGCAGGTGCTGAAAGGCGCCGAGTACATGAACATCGCCGACCAGTTGGTCGAGCACGCGCATCAAGAGCTCGAACATGCGCTGACGATCTCGCGGCAGATCGATTATCTCGGCAAGATGCCGACGGTCACGCCGAAGCCGGTCAAGGTCTCCGACAAGGCCAAGGACATGCTCCGCTTCGATCTCGACAACGAGAACGAGACCATCATCAATTACCGCGAGCGCATCAAGCAATGCGAGGCGCTGGGCGAATTCGCCATGGCCGAGCAGATCCGCGAGATCCTGGTGCAGGAGCAGGATCACCAGATCGACCTCGCCACGGCGCTCGGCGAAGAGGTTCCAAATCTTGTCGGCCGCGGACCGGGCAAGGCAAAACGCTAAATTTTATGGGGCAGGGATGGGTTCATTTGAGTGAACTGCAACTAGGAGGACGACGATATGCAGACCACCTGGCAACCCCACACCGTGCATGGCGATCTCTCGACGCGGAGCGATCTGCCGGAAAGCGTGTTCGCGTTTCCGAAGCAGCGAAAAGAGCCGCTGACCGACGCCGATCATGTGCGAAACGCGCTCGCGCGCTTCGATCAGGTGCAGGGCGTGACCGACAACGACCGCGAGCTTGCCTTCGCCAATATCAAAAAGGCGGCGCAGCATTACGGCGTGGACATGATTGAGAAGAGCTGGCGCGACCTGAAGAAGCGCTAGTTAGAGCTAAGCTTATCAATTGAGCGAGGAGGCGGCATCAGGCCGCCTTCTCATCTTAGACGTCAACCCGAAAGGATATTCGAATGCATATCGATCTGGAGAACGCCGAGAAGGCAATTGCCGCCGCGCAAAAGGAAGCGATCAAGCTCAAGACAAAAATGTGCATCGCCATCGTCGATTCCGGCTCCAACCTCAAAGCCTTCATGCGCATGGACGACGCCTGGGTCGGCTCGATCGATATCGCGATGAAGAAGGCGAAGACGGCATGCTTCTTCACCATGGGGTCGGGCGAGATCGGCAAGCTGTCGCAGCCTGGCGGCCCGCTCTACGGCATCGAAGTTTCCAACCAGGGCCTGATCACGTTTCCGGGCGGCTTGCCGATCATCGAGGATGGCGAGCTGATCGGCGCGATCGGGGTCTCCGGCAGCTCGGTCGAGAACGATCATGCGGTGGCGGCAAGCCGGGGTCAAGGTGCTGGGTCATCAGCACGAGATCGCCGATCACCCGTTCGCGCGCATGATGCATTTACGCGCGCAGAATATGTGAGCTTGAAGTGAGCAGTCGGGATTAGAGCAGGGTAGTTCGAATAGATTTTCTTGAACCGGCTATCAGCTGCGATGCCTGCAGGAGTAAGTCACGAGTCGAGATGAGAGCGAAGTGCTCGAAGTCATGGCACGAATCGTAGCGCGACGTGCAGCAATGATATTTCGCGCCAGCGCCGTTGGATGCAGACGTCTTACCAAGGCGTTGTCAAAATGGAGGTCCGAGACCTTCTCAACCTTCCCAATGGAAAGTCCGGCGGCGTTGTAAGCGAGATAGGGCAACTCGCTGCAATAAATTGCATCGTTGTTGAGCGAGAAGAAAATATCATAGGGCTTGCCGTAGAGCAGCTTGGCAGCGGCGATAATCTGTGCGGCTTGCCGTTCGGTAAGTTCAGGATCGCGGTAGATGGCGATACGGCGCACACGCGCGCTTCGGCCAAGCCTCGAACGGCGTTCCTTGACGGTTCGCCGGCTCAATGGCACCAGCACGCCCGGCGCCAACATTCTTGATGATGCCCATATGGCTACAGGGCTTGGCGGTGGCGATAGGGATGGCACCGGACTGATTGCTGGTGGAGGTTTGAAACACGAGGTCACCGGTCTTTAGAGCCGGGTAGGGACCATTCCACGTGACGCAGAGCCACAACCATTCCACGTGACGTAGAGCCACACGCCAACCAAGGTGGCGCAAAGACCTACGACGGTCAGGAGTTTCTTCATCATCCCTTGGCTCTCGAAGTTGAAGCCACGCTTTCGGATATTAGCGCCTCAGGGCCAACGCCAGCTTGAGGTGGATCAATGCCGCGATCTTATCCTTCTGCCAGCCTGTTTCTAGGTCATCAGGATAAGGCAGGAAGTGATGGCACGGATTCGAGGAACGGGCGGTAATGACATTTTGCGTGGCACGGGCGACCGAACGACCTAATTAAGGGCTTGGGCGGTCACGACGCGCTGATCGGGAGAGGGGGCAACGACGCGCTGTTCGGCGAGGCGCTGGCAATGACCCGGCAAGACCTGCATGGAGGCCCCGGCCAAGACGGAGTTCGAATAGATTTTCTCAAACTATTGGTCGGAGGCACCGGAGGAGACTGGGCATGGGGCGTGGGCTGTCGGAATCGAGTCCGTGATGTGCATTCGGAATTACGCGGCCAACGTTGCCTGATCGTCGCACCAATGCATTGTCGAAATAGAGGTCGGACACCATTTCGACCTTGCCGATGGAGAGCCCTGCGGCATCGGGAAGCGGGATAAGGTAGCTGGCTGCGACGACGGCCGATCATTTGTCGACGGAGTCCCAAGAAGATATCATATGGCTTGCCGTACAGATGTCTTCGAAGTTCCGGCCAGGGGATGCGGGCCACTTGGTCCATCGGTGAGGTTGGGATCACGATAGATCGCGACACGGTTTAGGATGCCGCGGTTGATCCAGTCACCTAAGGGCGTCGTCTTTGACAGATCCGACCTGGCGACTGCGACAACGACGACGTCCGGTTTATTTCGCCAGTTCCCGTTTTTGATCAGGCCATCGATGGGGTAGGGATCGACATCTAGCGCGTCTGGGCTATGGTGACGGCCTGGTGCCGGAATGGCGACGCTTTCGGGACGGGCCTCGGGAAGAACCAGGTCGCCGGTGCGCAAGGGCGGGTAGGGGCCACCTGAAGTGGCATAGAGCCACAAAGCTGCCAAGGCGGTCTCATCAAAGCTCTACGACGCAAAACACGCCTGAGGGTGACGGAACTTATGTGCGTTATGACAACTTTGGCGGCTGCTTCTTCGTGACGGACTATTTCCAGATCGACTGGAGCAACAGCGACTTCATCTGAGGACCGTCCACCCGTTCGCCCGCATGATGCAGCTCTACGCCAAAAATGGCTCGGCGGCGTGTCATCGGCAACTATGTGATCCAGCGAACCAGCGCCATGCGTCAGTCGGACGGTGGCTTGGTTGCCGCCATGATTGCTTCAAGATGACTCTCGGAAATTCCGAGCACGGTGGCGATCTCTCTTATTCTCTTTAGCTCCTCTTTGGCGACGTATTCATCGGCGAGGAGCATTCGATATGCGGCTTGGATAATTTCTTCCTTGGTCTCCCGGCTCATGCTCCCTGCGGCAACAGCCAGTTCCGCAAGTACGTCTCGCTTGGTGGCATAGGCCTGGACGGCGAGAATGACCCCACTTGCGTCCACGGAACGGCCGGTCTGGGCGTGAAAGAGCTTTTGAATCAAGCCCACCTCGCGGGCATTGATCCTGACCGTCGGCCGCTGCCACGGCGATCATCGCCTTGATGATCCAATCTGTGTCAGTCGGTTTGTCCACGACGGCTCCCCGCCTGGAAGAGATTGTGGTGCCCCAGGCCGGACTCGAACCAGCACGCCCTTGCAGGCAACAGATTTTGAGTTTGCCGCGTCTACCATTCCGCCACTGGGGCACGGGCGCGGAACATGGGGTAAGCGGCGGGAAGTCTGGCGTCAACTGGGGGATAGCTCCGGGAGCGAGCCTCGAAGGATGGCGGCGTGAGGTTTATCTTCGAGGCTCGGCGCGTCCCGCGCCGAGCCCTAGACGGCGCGCGATGGACAAGACCGGTTTGCCCAGCTAAGCAAGCCGCCATGCTGCAGAAGATGTACGACAAGGTCATCGATCTTTCGGGAAGCAAGCACGCGCTGCCGGCCTTGGCCGCCGTGTCGTTTGCCGAAAGCTCGGTGTTTCCCATTCCTCCCGATCTGTTGCTGGTGCCGATGGCGCTGGCGCAGCCGCACAAGGCCAGGCTCTATGCGCTGGTCTGCACCATCGCCTCGGTCGCGGGCGGTATCCTCGGCTATGCGATCGGGGCGCTGCTCTACGACACGCTCGGCCAATGGCTGATCAAGGTCTATGGCTATGGCGAGGGGATGGAGGCGTTCCGCGCGGCTTACGACCAATGGGGCGCTTGGATCATTCTGATCAAGGGCATGACGCCGATCCCCTATAAGATCGTGACGATCGCGTCCGGGTTCGCCGGCTACAATTTCTTCTATTTCGTCGTGCTGTCGCTGATTACCCGGGGTGCGCGGTTCTTCCTCGAGGCGGAGCTCTTGCGCATCTATGGCGAGCCGATCAGAGGCTTCATCGAGAAGCGGCTGACGCTCGTCACCACGGCTTTTCTCGGCGTGATCGTCGGCGGCTTCCTCATCGCAAAATATGCGTTCTGACATGGCAGTGGATTTCGACAGAGCTGCGGGGCGACTGATGCTGATCAGCTCGCTGCTGTTTACCGGCGCCGCAGGAACGGTGCTGACCGCGCATGCCTTCGAGATGCTCGGCGGGTACCTGCCGTGCCATCTCTGCCTGATCGAGCGTTACGCCTATTACTTTGCCGTGCTCGCAAGCATCGCCGCGTTTTTTGCCGCGCGTGCGGAGAAGGACGATGTCGCTCGCATCATCTTTGCTCTCATCGCGCTCGCTTTCCTCGCCAATGCCGCGCTCGGGTTCTATCATTCCGGCGTCGAGTGGAAATGGTGGCCGGGGCCGACGGAATGTTCGGGCGGTTCGACCATCCAATGGGGCGAGGGCGGTCTGGCGGGATCGCTCGAGGACAACAAGGTCATCGCCTGCGACGAGGCGGCGTGGCGCTTTCTCGGCCTGTCCTTCGCGGGATGGAGTGCGGTGCTGTCGCTCGCGCTTGCCGGACTCGCCGGATACGGCGTGGCGCAGAAGCGCTGAGCCAAGCCTTACGGCTCGAGTTCGGTATCCCAGTAGAGATAATCGAGCCAGCTCTCATGCAGATAGTTCGGCGGGAACAGCCGGCCGTTGCGGTGCAGCTCGAACACGGTCGGGCGATAGGGCTTCTGCCCGGGCCACATCTTCGCCTCGGCGGGCAGCTTGCCGCCCTTCATGAGATTGCACGGCGCGCAGGCCGTGACCACGTTGTCCCAGCGGGTCAGGCCGCCGCGCGAGCGCGGCACGAGATGATCGAAGGTCAGGTCGTCCGCGTCGCCGCAATATTGGCAGGAGAAGCGGTCGCGCAGGAACACGTTGAATCGGGTGAAGGCCGGGTAGCGCGCCGGCCTGATATAGGTCTTGAGCGAGACCACGCTCGGCAGCTTCATCTCGATCGAGGGTGAATGCACCGCGCGGTCATATTCCGAGACGATATTGACGCGATCGAGGAACACGGCCTTGACCGCATCCTGCCAGCCCCAGAGCGACAGCGGATAATAAGACAGCGGCCGATAGTCGGCGTTCAGCACAAGGGCCGGGAAAGTGCCCGGCGATGCGGAGGCAGTTGCGACGTTCAAGGCGGTCAAATCCCTTACACTTGCCCGTCGCACCCGGGTACGCGCGGGATACTATAGGGGCGTGTCACGAATGTGAAGCACCCAAGATGCTGTGGTCGAGGATTCCCGCTGTTGTCTTAGAGGATGACGCTAGCCGGTGCCGGCGAAAGGCCTGTTTGAGAAAGGCGCCGCCGAGGCGCAAGCCCTCGCCGTCAATGCCGTGGCCAACGCCCTCGGCCACATGCCACTCGACAGGAAGTCCGGCCGCGGCAAGCTGCTCGCGCGCGATCAGCATGGCATCGACCGGGATGACCTCATCCATGTCGCCATGGACCAGGAGAATCGCCGGACGGTCGCCGGGCTCCTTGATCGCCTCGATGCCGGGAAGCGCGCCGGAGTAGCCGACGATCGCCGCAGGCGCCGGCTTTCGCGAAAGCCCTACGGCAAGCGCAAGCATCGCGCCCTGACTGAAGCCGACCAGGCCGAGCGCGCGCGAGGGGAGTTGCATGCGCTCGAGTTCGGCATCGAGAAAGGCATTAATCACCGGGCCTGCCTTGGCGACGCCGTTCGCAGAGCTCGTTCGGATCGCGGAACGTCAAGTTGAACCACTGCCGTCCCATCGGCGCCATGCCGCACGGCTCCGGCGCATGGGGCGAGACGAAGGCGGCATGGGGCAGCTGCCTCGCCCATTCGCGACCCAAGGCAATCAGGTCGTTGCCGTCGGCGCCATAGCCGTGAAGGAAGACGACGAGCTGCTTGGCTTGACCACCGGACGCCGGCGGCAAGCCGTGGTCCGTCGAGACGCGGCGCCAAACTCAAGCACTCTCCTCAGGCATGTCGTCGGCGGAATGCGCGTTGAGCTGACCGTAGTTTTGAATGCCGATGTCGTTCAGCAGGTTCAGCTGCGTCTCAAGGTAGTTGATGTGACCTTCCTCGTCGCCGAGCAGCTCCTCGAACAGATCCATGGTGACGTAGTCTTCTTCTTTGCGGCAGCAGGCGCGCGCTTCCATGTACAGCGCGCGGGCGCCGTACTCGGCCTTGAGGTCGCATTCCAAAATTTCCTTGATGTTCTGGCCGATCATCAAGGGATCGAGGCGCTGCATGTTGGGAAAGCCCTCGAGGAAAATGATGCGGGTCACGAGCTTGTCGGCGTGATGCATCTCCTCGATGGATTCCTCGCGCTCCTTCTTGGCGAGCTTGGTAAATCCCCAATCGTCCATGAGGCGGTAGTGCAACCAATATTGGTTGACGGCGGTGAGCTCGCTGGTCAGCGCCTTGTTGAGATATTCGATGACTTTCGGATTGCCCTTCATTTCCTCATCTCCCGTCAGGTCTCGGGCGCGATCATGACCGTTTCTGGCCCATTTAGGCTAGCCGTCCTCGATCGGCGACCGATGTCCGCCTCGACGCCCGGCATTGCCGGGCCCTCCTCGTCAAAGGAAAGCATCAGCTTGGTAATTAGTGGCAGGCAGCTGCCGCAAGACGGCCGCTTGCCCAATTGCCGGTAGATCAGGCCGGGGGTCAGCACGACAAAGGGATCGCTGGTGCGGAGCGCGGCGACGGCCTCCTCGATATCCTTCGACGTGATCTCGGTACAGGAACAAACGATCATGGATGGGGTCTTAGCCTCAGGCCGCGGTCAATTAAATCAAATTCAATCCAATTACTTAGCCCTGACTTAAGCGATCCGTTGCATCATCAACCAAGCTTGCCACAGCCGAGCAAATTGGGGGTTATCCATGCGTCCAGAGGACTTCCGTGCCGACGATCTGTTCGGGCAAATTCAGGCTCTTGTCGACTGCATAGCACAAGAGCGCGAGGCCAAAGAGGCGGCAGAAGCCGCGGACAAGGCCAAGTCCGAACTGCTCGCCACCGTTAGCCATGAATTGCGCACGCCAATGGGCGCCATCATCTCCATGGCGGAACTGCTGCAGCAGACCAATCTCGACGAGACTCAGAAGAAATACGCAAGCACGCTGCATCACTCGGCGAGAAGCCTGCTCACCGTCCTCAACGACATTCTCGATTTCTCCAAGCTCGATGCCGGAAGGTTCGAGCTCGACACGGCGCCGTTCGACCTGCACGACCTGGTGCAAAGCGTCGCACAAGGCCTACAGGTGAGAGCCAGCGAGAAGGGTCTCGCCAGCGGGCTCGACATCGGCGCGACCTGCCCGCGCTTCGTCAAGGGCGACGCCACGCGCATTCGCCAGATCCTCACCAATCTGATCGACAACGCGCTGAAGTTCACGTCTGAAGGCTCGGTCCGCCTGCATGTGAGCGCGCGCGAAACCAACTCTAGCTTCATGCTTCGCTTCGACGTGACGGATACCGGCATCGGTCTCGATCGCGAAGACCAAGAGCGGCTGTTCGAGCCGTATATCCAAGCCGGCAGCGCGACGGCCACGCAGTACGGCGGCACCGGACTCGGGCTTTCGATCGCGCAACGGCTGGTGCAGCTGATGGGCGGCGAGATCGGCTGCGAGAGCGAAGTCGGACAGGGCAGCCTGTTCTGGTTTGCGATTGCCGCCGAGCGGGCCGAAAGCGGCCAGAAGAATGGCAAGGACACGCAGCCTCCGCGGCGGCTGCAAGGACATCTTCTCGTCGTCGAGGACAATGCCGTGAACCGCATGTTGATCGGCGCCTATCTCGACGAGTTCGGCCTCACCTACGAGATGGTCGAGACCGGCGCGTCAGCCATCATGGCGCTCGCCTCCAATACCTACGATCTCGTGCTGATGGATATCATGATGCCGGAGCTCGACGGCGTGCAGACGACGCAGCGCTCCGTCTGCTGCATGGGCCGGCGGCAGAAGTTCCGATCATCGCGTTGACGGCGAAGGCCATGAAAGGCGACCGCGAGAAGTTTCTCGCGTCCGGCATGAACGGCTATGTGTCGAAGCCGATCCGCGGCCGCGAGCTCCATGCGGCGCTCGCTCCCTTCCTCGCGCTCGACGAGGACGTGACGTATCACGACGTGGTGCCGTTCCTGCCGCGTCGCAAGAAGCTGAGCCGCGCGTCCTAGCCTCGCGTCTAGAGATTGTCCATCAGGACGCCGGCGACCAAGATCAAATAAGCGATCAACAGCAGTCCTAGGCCGTAGCCGGTGAAAAACGGCAACGCCACGATCTGGCCAAGCACGACCAGAATGGCGATGACGACGGAGATGAGAAACGTCTCCCGGCGCGGGGCGCTGAGATTGATGTTCATGGTGGTCCCCCTAAACAATGGGCGCCCTTAAAGAATCGGCGCGAAGCCTAAGTCTAGCGGCAAAGGGGCGAGACGGCCAAGCCGACTATTGGCCAGGGCAGGCGGTTGAATCGCCGGCCGTTGCCATGGGCTTGCCGTTGATGAAGACGCTTGCAGAGCCGGTCACCACCGAGCCGCCGCAGCCGGTCTTGCTGCCTTGAATGGCGGCAGGCTTGCCGTTGATGAAGACGTTGGAGGAGCCTTCGACGACGGTGCCGTTGCCGGTTCTATCGCCGGCCCGCGCTGCCTCCTTTCCCTCGACGCTGACATCGCCGCTGCCGGAGATGATCTTCGAAGGGCCACTGGGCGGGCTTTGAGGCGCGTTCGCATCGCCTGCCTGCGCAAGAATCGGCGTGAGAGCGACCGCGGCTGCAAGCGCGAGTTGACGCGGTGACTAATTTCATAGCGGCACCTTCTCCCGGGCGCGAAGCGGCGGGCACGGGGATGCTTGCGCCTGCAAGCTCCTCGGCCTTGGCGTCGACGAGTTTCACGATGCCCACCATGATGTCGTTCAGCTGAAAATCCTTCGGCGTGTAGATGGCCGACGCGCCGCATTGCTTCAGGATATTGACGTCGTCGGTCGGAATGATGCCGCCGACCACGATGGGAACGTTGCCCATGCCGGCCTCGCGCATGCGCTGCGCCACGTCGCGGACCAGCGCCACATGCGAGCCGGACAGGATCGAGAGGCCGAGCACGTGAGCGTTGGCCTCCTTGGCTTGCGCCACGATCTCGGCGGGCGTCAGCCTGATGCCGTCATAGACGACTTCCATGCCGACATCGGTGGCGCGGACGGCGATCTGCTCGGCGCCGTTGGAATGGCCGTCGAGGCCGGGCTTGCCGACGACGAAGGTCAGTCGACGGCCGAGCTTCTCGGAAAGCTCATCGACGCTCTTCCTCACCTGCTTCGAGCCGCGCCTCGTCCTTCTCGCGCTTGGCGTGGATGCCGGTCGGCGCGCGATACTCGCCGAACACTTCGCGCAACACCTGGCCCCATTCGCCGGTGGTGACGCCGGCTTTGGCGGCTGCGATCGACGGCTCCATGATGTTGCGGCCTTCGGCGGCAGCTGATTTCAGCGCGACGAGAGCGTCGCGGACGGCCTTGTCGTCGCGGCGCTGGCGCCAGGCATTCAGATTTGCGATCTGCTCGATCTCGACCGCTTCCGACACGGTCAGAATGCCATCGCCACTCGCAGACAGCGGCGAGGGCTCGGTCTCGGTATAGGCGTTGACGCCGACCAGGATCTGCTCGCCCTTCTCGATGGCCTCGACGCGGGCGGCATTGGATTTGATCAGCGCCTCTTTCATGTAGTCGATGGCGGCAACCGCGCCGCCCATCTCCTGGATGCGCGCAAGCTCGGCGCGCGCTTCTTGCTTCAGCTATTCGACTTTGCGGTCGATGGCTTCGGAGCCGTCGAAAATGTCGGCATATTCGAGCAGGTCGGTCTCGTAGGCGACGATCTGCTGCAGGCGGAGCGACCATTGCTGGTCGAAAGGCCGCGGCAGACCGAGCGCCTCGTTCCAGGCTGGAAGCTGCACGGCGCGCGCGCGCGCCTTCTTCGACAGCGTCACCGCGAGCATCGAGAGCAAGATGCGATAGGGGTTGTTCTCGGGCTGCTGCTCGGTGAGGCCCAACGAATTCACCTGCACGCCGTAGCGGAAGCGCCGCAGCGCCGGATCGTCGACGCCATAACGTTTCTCGCCGATCTCGTCCCAGAGATCGACGAACGCGCGCATCTTGCAGATCTCGGTGATGAAGCGCACGCCGGCATTGACGAAGAACGAGATGCGGCCGAACAGCTCCGGGAACTCCGCGTCGGAGACTTCGCCGGACTTCTTCACCTCATCGAGCACGGCCTCGGCATGGGCGAGCGCGAAGGCAAGCTCCTGCACCGGCGTGGCCCCGGCTTCCTGCAAATGATAGGAGCAGATATTGGTCGGGTTCCATTTCGGCATCTCGCGTGAGGTGTAGACGATGGTGTCCTTGATCAGCCTGAGCGACGGCGCCGGCGGGAACACATAAGTTCCGCGCGAGAGATATTCCTTCAAGATGTCGTTCTGCACCGTGCCGGTGAGCTTCTCCCGCGGGACACCTTGCTCGTCGGCAAGGGCGATATAGAGCGCGAGCAGCCAGGCCGCCGTGGCGTTGATGGTCATCGAGGTGTTCATCTCGCCGAGCGGGATGCCCTCGAGCAGCGCGCGCATGTCGCCGAGATGCGAGATCGGCACGCCGACCTTGCCAACCTCGCCGCGGGCGAGGATGTGGTCGGAATCGTAACCGGTCTGGGTCGGCAGATCGAAGGCGATCGAGAGCCCGGTCTGACCCTTGGAGAGATTCTTCCGGTACAGCTCGTTCGAGGCCTTCGCGGTGGAATGGCCGGCATAGGTGCGGAATAGCCAGGGCTTGTCCCGCTTGATAGATTTTCCGCTCATAGTCGCGCTCGATCGCCCAGGGATTTAATGGCGGCATCGAAGCACGAGGACGCCGCAAGAGCAACATTCGGACGGAAAAATTGCCCGGATGTTAAGGCGACTCGGGCTCTCAGCCCGACCCGCTGAGGACGGCGACCACCTCGCGCGTATTGTAGTCGGCGATCACGATGGTTTGGCCGTCATAGACATAGCCCAGGTTTGCCGAGTCCGCCGAACTCAACGCAATATCCGGCAGCGGATCGATCGCGATGTCACGGGAGAGGGTCGAGCCAACACTCAGCCCGACACCGAGCGGGGATTGCGACGAGGTGAGCGCCGCTGCCGGTCCTCCGCTCGGAAAGAACAGAGTCCTTAAGCTGGAAAGATCGCTGGCGCTGAGCGGCGCGCTGGTATCCTCGATTTGGTTCGCCGTGGTTTGAACGGCCATCTGGCTCGGCGGCAGCGCGGTACTAAGAGATGCATCTGGCGAAACAGTGACGGGAGATGTCGTGCTTGGGATCGACGGCGCCAGACTGAAGGGTGTGTTGGCGATTGGCGTGCTTGAGCCGATCGTGGTCGGGACCGAATTGGAAGGCGCCAGTTGCTTGGCAAGCGCAGCTCTTTGTCGGTCGGTCAGACCACGGCGATCGCCGCTTCCATTTCGCGTTGCAGGATGCCGGTCTTTCGATTGAGCGTTCGAAACCTGTTGCGGGTCAAATTTCTCGAGGTCCCGATCTAGCCTGTCGATGGTCACTTCGCCATAGTGAAGGCTTGAGCGGCCCGACATGTCGCCGCCGATTTTCGTCATGTCGAGGTCCGGGTCGATGGCTTGGATGCCGCGGCCATGGGACAACGCAACGCCCTTGCCCAGCGTGGCCATGTCGTCATGGCCCATGCCGCCTGCATGCCCAAGAGTGGTTGAGGGGGCATCGATCTCCGGGAGAGGGGCAAGAGTCTCCGCAGTGCCAAGATGAGATTTGCCCGGCGTTGCGATTTCGGAGGAGAGGGAAGGCGTCGTGCCAAGACCGCCAACGTGAGCAAGGCTCATCCCTGAAGCGCCGCCCGAGCTCAAGTCGAAGCTGTGGCCGCCCGTTGCGTTGCCAGCGCCCATTCCGCCACCGCCGCCTGAGCCCGCATGTCCGTTCGTGGTCACGGCAAAGACTGCGAGGGTCAGTATGGTGAGGAAAACTGGGACCCGGTTGCTGCGCATGTTGCTGTCCTTTCACCCGGCGTCTCCTCCAGAAATATGGAAAGGCCACCGCCGCGTTCAAAGACGGTCCGTTGCGGAGTTTGCCTGGAGAGCGTTCGCCATCGGCCAACGCCCTCAAAAAAGGATCAGTTCCGGGGAAGCGTCAAAGCGCCTCACCCCCAGTCGCTATTGGCCACTCTGAGGTGGTTCGGGCATGCCCAGCGGCGAGGGACCTGCATCGCCCATGGCCGGATCGGGATTGTCGTCCTTGGCGTCGGCTTCCTCTTCGGCGTCGAGCTTCGCCGCAGGACCGCGGGACGGAGCGGCAATGGTTCCTGCGTCGACCGGGAGGGGATCGAAATGCTCACCCTGGATGCCGAAGCCAAGAGCGTCGGAGTCGGCGCCGGTGTCCATATTGTGATGCCGCTCCTCGGCCAAGGCCAAGGCGGCGCCCGCCAGGAAAAGGGTTGAGGCAATGAGCAAGCGAACGGACATGGGTCGTCTCCTTGGACGAAGAGAAGCCGATCTTGACCTCGAGGGCCTGATTTTGCCCTAACGCGATCTCCACAAATGGCGCGATTCCGCTTCCTTGTTAAGAGACTATGAGGGCCGGAAGGGCGAAAATCCGCCCTTTTCTGTGGGAAAGAGGATTTGCCGCCTCGGTTCTCTCCACTGGGCATGGCCCTCTGTTTTTGCTAAACGCTCCGCGCTCGGGGCTGGCTCTATTTGCCGCAACGCTGGATCGGAGGGCGCCTTTCGCGCGTTAAACCTGCTCTGTGCTAATTTGTTGCAGTCGCGAGATAGATGACAGACAATTGTCGCAATGCAAAAAACCGGCTAAAGGCGTCGGCGGGGGAACAAACGGATGAATGAGATGTCGCTAGCAGCAGTGCCTCTCGCGGAGAGCGCGCCCGAACTGAAAGATCTGTACGAGATCGGCGAGATTCCACCGCTCGGTCATGTGCCGAAGAATATGTACGCCTGGTCGATCCGCAAAGATCGCCACGGTCCGCCGGATCAGGCGATGCAAGTCGAGGTACTGCCGACCTGGGAGCTCGATAGCCACGAGGTGCTCATCCTGGTGATGGCCGCGGGCGTCAATTACAACGGTGTGTGGGCGGCCCTCGGCATCCCGGTCTCCACGCTCGACGGCCACAAGAACCCGTATCATATCGCCGGCTCGGATGCCTCGGGCATCGTCTGGAAGGTCGGCTCGAAGGTGAAGCGCTGGAAGGTCGGCGACGAGGTCGTGGTTCACTGCAATCAAGACGACGGCGACGACGAGGAATGTAACGGCGGCGACCCGATGTTCTCCACATCGCAGCGCATCTGGGGTTACGAGACTCCGGACGGATCGTTCGCGCAATTCGCCCGCGTGCAGGACCGCCAATTGCTGCCGCGGCCGCAGCATCTCACCTGGGAAGAGGCGGCGTGCTACACGCTCACTCTTGCCACGTCTTACCGCATGTTGTTCGGCCATCGCCCGCACACGCTGAAGCCCGGCCATAACGTGCTGGTCTGGGGCGCATCGGGCGGTCTCGGCTCGATGGCGGTGCAGCTCTGCGCGACAGCCGGCGCCAACGCCATCGGCGTCGTCTCCGGCGACGACAAGAAAGACTTCGTCATGTCGCTCGGCGCCAAGGGCGTCATCAATCGCAACAATTTCAAATGCTGGGGTCAGCTGCCCAAAGTCGGCACGCCGGAATATGATGTGTGGCTGAAAGAGTCGCGGAATTTCGGCAAGGCGATCTGGGAGATCACCGGCAAAGGCGTGAACGTCGATCTCGTGTTCGAGCATCCGGGCGAGGCGACCTTCCCGGTCTCGACGCTGATTGTGAAGCGCGGCGGCATGGTCGTGTTCTGCGCCGGCACCACCGGCTACAATCTCACCATGGATGCGCGCTACGTGTGGATGCATCATAGACGCTGACAGCAATGCTCACTGGATTCCCGCCTTCGCGGGAATGGACGCGGAGCCAGCGGAACCACCGATTGCCTGAAGCCCCGGGCATGCCGAGCGGAGAGGGACCGGCGTCGCCCAAGGCCGGGTCGGGATTGTCGTTCTCGGCGTCGGCCTCCTCTTCGGCGTCGAGCTTCACCGCCGGACCACGGGATGGAGCGGCAATGGTTCCTGCGTCGACCGGGAGGGCATCGAAATGCTCACCCTGGATGCCGAAGCCAAGAGCGTCGGAGTCGGCGCCGGCGTCGATATTGTCGATGCCGCTCCTCGGCCAAGGCCAAGGCGACGCCTGCCAGGAAAACTGTTGAGGCAACGAGCAAGCGAACGGACATGGGTCGTCTCCTTGGACGAAGAAAGCCGATCTTGACCTCAAGGGCCTGATTTTGCCCTAACGCGATCTCCACAAATGGCGCGATTCCGCTTCCTTGTTAAGAGGCTATGAGGGCCGGAAGGGCGAAAATCCGCGCTTTTCTGTGGGGAAGACGATTCCCCCCCGCAATTCTCTCCTCTGGGCAGGGCCCTCTGTTTTTGCTAACGCTCCGCGCTCGGGGTTGGCTCCTATTTGCCGCAAAGCTGGATCGGAGGGCGCCTTTTGCGCGTTAAACCTGCTCTGAGTAAATTTGTTGCAGTCGCGAGATGGATGTCAGACAATTGCCGCAATGCAAAAATCCGGCTAAACGCGTCGGCGGGGGAACAAACGGATGAATGAGATGTCGCTAGCAGCAGTGCCTCTCGCGGAGAGCGCGCCCGAGTTAAAAGATCTGTACGAGATCGGCGAGATTCCACCGCTCGGTCATGTGCCGAAGAACATGTACGCCTGGTCGATCCGCAAAGATCGTCACGGGCCGCCGGATCAGGCGATGCAAGTCGAGGTGCTGCCGACCTGGGAGCTCGACAGCCACGAGGTGCTCATCCTGGTGATGGCCGCCGGCGTCAATTACAACGGCGTGTGGGCCGCGCTCGGGATTCCGATCTCGCCGCTCGACGGTCACAAGAACCCGTATCACATCGCCGGCTCGGACGCGTCCGGCATCGTCTGGGCGGTCGGCTCCAAGGTGAAGCGCTGGAAGGTCGGCGACGAGGTCGTGGTTCACTGCAATCAAGACGACGGCGACGACGAGGAATGTAACGGCGGCGACCCGATGTTTTCCACCTCGCAGCGCATCTGGGGCTACGAGACTCCGGATGGCTCGTTTGCGCAATTCGCGCGCGTGCAGGATCGTCAATTGCTGCCGCGACCAAAGCATCTCACCTGGGAAGAGGCAGCCTGCTACACGCTCACCCTCGCCACCTCTTACCGCATGTTGTTCGGCCATCGCCCGCACACGCTGAAGCCGGGTCATAACGTGCTGGTCTGGGGCGCCTCAGGCGGTCTCGGCTCGATGGCGGTGCAGCTCTGCGCCACCGCGGGCGCCAACGCCATCGGCGTCGTCTCCGGCGACGACAAGAAAGACTTCGTCATGTCGCTCGGCGCCAAGGGCGTCATCAATCGCAACAATTTCAAATGCTGGGGTCCGCTGCCCAAAGTCGGCACGCCGGAATACGACGTCTGGCTGAAAGAGGCGCGCAATTTCGGCAAGGCGATCTGGGAGATCACCGGCAAGGGCGTCAACGTCGATAGCGTGTTCGAGCACCCCGGCGAGGCGACCTTCCCGGTGTCGACGCTGGTGGTGAAGCGCGGCGGCATGGTCGTGTTCTGCGCGGGCACCACCGGTTACAATCTCACCATGGACGCCCGCTATGTGTGGATGCATCAGAAGCGCATCCAGGGCTCGCATTTTGCCCATCTGCTGCAGGCCAGTCAGGCCAACGCGCTCGTCATCGAGCGGCGCATCGATCCATGCATGTCAGAAGTCTTCCCTTGGGAGCAGATCCCGAAAGCGCATATGCGGATGTGGAAGAACGAGCATCGCCCGGGCAACATGGCGGTGCTGGTCAGCGCACCGTGCACGGGCCTGCGCACGTTCGAGGACGTGATC
>CAVWBG010000003.1:0-250000 GCA_963753175.1 uncultured Alphaproteobacteria bacterium
TTGGTAGCGGAGGAGGGACTCGAACCCCCGACACGCGGATTATGATTCCGCTGCTCTAACCAGCTGAGCTACTCCGCCAATTGCTTCCAAAGGGCGGAGTTTACTCCGCCGATTGGCTTGCAAGGCGTCGATATAGGGAGCGCCAATAATCCGTGTCAAGGAAACGCCTTGCCACGACCAGCGTTCGGCCGAACTGCCACTTAACTTTGACCCGAACCGGCTCCGGCAACCTGTGCTTGACCCGCGCCACCTTGGCCTTCGCGCCTGTCTCGCGGAGGGGTATCGGCACCGTGCCATAGCCCGGTCTTTTGACGAAACGGAGCATGGTGAACAGGCCGAAAGGCATCAGCGCTCGGCGCTCGGCCAGATCGAGATCCTCGCAGATCATCACATTGTCGAGCGAGAACACCGAATGCCAGCCGATGAGATCGGCGAATGGCGCGAGCTTCCGCTCGATGAGACCACGTAGGCCCTCTTCCTGGCTGAAATGATTGACCAGGATCACCTCGCCGCCCGGGGCGCAAACCCGCTCGAGCTCGCGCATCACTTTGTCCGGATCCGGCACCACCGTCATCACATACATGGCGACCACGGTGTCGAAACTCTCGTCGGGAAATGCGAGCGCGCTCGCATCCATCTCGTGCAAGCCCTCGACATTGGCGAGCTTCTTGGCGCGTCCCCTCGCCTTCTCGAGCATCTCCGGCGAAAGATCGATTCCCGTGATGGTCAGATGGCTGCCATAGCACGGCAGCGACAGCCCGGTGCCGACGCCCACTTCGAGAACGCGACCTTTGCGGCGGTTGATGATTTTGACCGCGTGCCTGCGGCCCGCATCCGCGACTTGGCCGAAGGTAAAATCGTAAACCGGTGCCCAGCGACGATAGGCATTACGCACAGACGCCGCATCACTCAACGAAGCTCCAGTGCTCAACACACCCTCCAACCGTTTCGAACCGGCCTCGCCCGAAGGTGATTACCGCGATCCCACCGCTACGGATTCTCGCGCCGCATCGAATGTGCCTGCACGAATATCCTTTTTCTTACGTATTAACGCATGGCGAGCCGAACTGATCCAGCCCCCGCCAAGCAGCCTCTCGCCACCGTCCTCGGCATCATAGACCACGCAAGCCTGTCCCGGCGAGACGCCATCTTCGCCGTCGGCGAGTTCCACCGAGATCTCGCCACCATCCACTTTCAGCCTCGCCGGCTGCAACGCGCCGCTCGAACGGATCCGGGCGAGAACGTCCATGCCGTCCGCCCCGATCGACTGAAGCGGCACATCGCCGAGCCAGTTCACCTCACGAAGCGCAATCGACTTTGCGCGCAACGCCTCGCGCGGCCCGACCACGACCTCGCGGCGATTGGCATCGAGCTTCAGCACGTAAAGCGGCTCCGGCCCCGCGATGCCGATCCCGCGTCGCTGGCCGATCGTGTAATTGATGATGCCGTCATGGCGGCCGAGCACGCGGCCGTCGATATGGACGATGTCGCCGGCCTCCGCAGCACCCGGGCGCAACCGCTCGATGACTTGGGTGTAGCGGCCCGTCGGCACAAAGCAGATGTCCTGGCTGTCCGATTTCTCCGCCGTCACCAGTCCGAACTCGCGGGCGAAATTCCGTGTCTCTTCCTTGGCGAGATCGCCAAGCGGGAAACGCAGGAAGTTCAATTGCTCGCGCGTCGTGGCGAACAGGAAATAGCTCTGGTCGCGCTCCGCATCCTTGGCGCGGAAGAGATCGAAGCCGTTTCGCCCCGGTCCGCTCCGGACATAATGTCCAGTCGCGAGCGCGGCCGCGCCAAGATCCTCGGCGGTCTTCAACAGATCGGCGAATTTGATCTTCTGGTTGCAGGCAACGCAAGGCACCGGCGTCTCGCCCTTGAGATAGCTGTCGGCGAACGCGCCCATCACCGCGTTGGCGAAGCGCTCTTCGTAATCGAGCACGTAATGCGGGATCTTCAGCGCCTCGGCCACGCGCGCGGCATCCTTGATGTCCTGCCCGGCGCAGCAGGAGCCCTTGCGTCCCACCGCCTCGCCATGATCGTAGAGCTGGAGCGTGATGCCGACGACATCATAGCCCTGCCGCTTGAGCAGCGCCGCCACCACCGAGGAATCGACGCCGCCAGACATGGCAACGACGATTCGCGTCGTCTCGGGCGATCCGGAAATGTGAAGCTTATTAAGCATATGGGCTCGCGCGAAGCCGTCCTCTATCCACGGGAATGGGCGAAGTCTTGGCCGGCGGCCTTCCTCCTCGCCGGCTATGAGCGCTTATCGCCGAAATTTGGCCATAGGCGCTACTGGATAGGCCCAAGATAGGGGCCTGCTTGCGACAGCGCAAGCATAGCCGAACCGCCGGTTCCTGGGCCGCTAGGCCCAAATAGCCGAGTTTTTCAGCCATTGGTTTGTGTCTTCCTTTACCTCGGGGCTTAGGCAAATCTTAAATGCAAGGCTGATAGGCTCCGCTCAAGTTGCTCATAGAGCAAGGTGTTTTGGGCTCATCGAGCGTAGGTGTTTGAGTACGATGACCGAGCATTACAGGCCGCGTGTCAGATATGTGATTGGCCCGGACGGAAGTCCGCTGACTGTCGCAGATCTGCCCCCGAAAGATACCAAGCGTTGGGTCATCCGCCGCAAGGCGGAGGTCGTCGCCGCCGTGCGTGGCGGCTTGATCAGCCTCGAAGAGGCCTGCGAGCGTTACACGCTCACAGTGGACGAGTTCCTGAGCTGGCAGCGTTCGATCGACAAGCACGGCCTGCCGGGCTTGCGGGCGACCCGCATCCAGGAATATCGCGGCGGCTAAGCCTCGCGACGCAATTTCATCGAACAGCTTTGATTTCGGGGCGATGCTTCCGCATGTCGCGCCTCATGCCGTGACCCGTTCGCCTTCGGCGACCTCGTCGGTCACCACCTCGAAGCCGACAAGATTGCAGACGCCGAACGAGGTGGTGATGGCGACGTCGGTGGCATCCCTGCCCCGCGCGATCAGAATCCGGCCGATGCGCGGGATGTTGTGCCGCGCGTCGAACGTGTACCAGCGGTCGCCGAGATAGACCTCGAACCAGGCGCTGAAATCCATCGGCGCTTCTTCGGGCGGCACGCCGATATCGCCGAGATAGCCGGTGCAGTACCGCGCCGGGATGTTCATGCAGCGGCAGAGCGTGATGGCCAAATGCGCAAAATCGCGGCAAACGCCTCGCCCTTCATCAAAGGCTTCGAAGGCGGTCCTGGTCGGCCTGGCGTGAGGATAGCCGAAGGTGAGATGCTCGTGCACGAAGTCGCAGATCGTCTGCACCAGGGTCCAGCCTTTCGGCACATGTCGCAAATTTGGCCCAGGCGAGTTCTGACAGCCGGTCCGTCTCGCAATATCGGCTGCCCATCAGATAGACCAGGGTGTCGACGGGCAGCGCCTCCATCGGGTGCTGCTTTGCCTCCGGCGCGACCGCATCGGGCTCGCCGCTGTCCCTTATAATAAAGTCCGAGGAAATCGTGAGCTTGCCGGCCGGCGCCTGAACCACGTGGCAAATATTGCCGAAACCGTCGAGATATTCGTTGTTCGGCGCCAGCGCCGGATGGGCGTTGAGATCGTCATTCGTAATGAGATCGTCCCGGCGGCTCGGATGCACGCTCAAGGTGATGATCATCGGTGTCGGCTGAGGGCAGTCGTAGGAAATGTTGTAACCAGCCCGAATCTTCATCTTTGCAGTCCCCGCAGGCTCACGGCAGATACGGCGAAAAGGCCGTTCCCGTTCCTGCATAAAAAGCGCCAGAATCGTGGCAGGCTCCAGTGATCCCACCACGCCCTCGCCTCAGTACGATTGTCAGCGCTGATGGCCTATTTCAAACAAAGCAGCTGCTTGATCCGTGCCGGCTCATAACCCAAGACAAGGGTGCCTCCGATCACGGTTCGCGGCACTCCCGTGTCGCCGAACTTCCGCAACATAAGCGACTGTCCGCTGGGGCTCGTGACTTCGACGAGCTTATAGGGGATGTGATAGCGCCCGAGCAGGCTGCGGACCTGCCGGCAATAGGGACACCAATAGGCGCTATAGAGAACGACAGTCTTGGCGCAAGCCGCCTCAGCCGGAGTGGAAGCGACATGCATCCAGGCGAGACACAACACCGCCACAAGAAACCCACGGCAAATCTTTCTCATGAATCTCTCCGGTGTCTTGCCGCGGACGATTGCGCGAAACGATACCAACAATCGAAGCGCAATGAGGCCAAATCGCGATAGGGCTAACCGCCATTTACCTTGGGCCTGGCAGGCCGCGCCGGACTGTCGCCGCCGACCTCGATCACGCCCCGCAGCACTTTCACTTCGGCGGGCGTCAATGCGTAGAGCTGCGCTGCGGCGTTGAGCGCGGTCGGAACGTCAATATTTGCCTCGCGTATGAACAAGGCGGCAACGGCGGAGTACTGGGAACCGGCGGCACGGCGCGCGCCGGAGGTCAATGGCAGCACGTGGGCGATGAAGCGGCCGCCGGACGCGGTCACGAGCGGCAACGCCATGCCGCCGGCGCCCATGCCACTATCCCCTTCGACCGAAGCGGCGAAGGCTTTACTCAACGAGGCCTGAATACTGTCATCGCCAGCGACCGGTGTCCCAGAATTTGACGATCACCCCACGCTGACGGGGGCCGACTTTATCGGCGCGCCGTAGGCTGCGGTCCAGGCACGCCAACTAGGCCAAAGCCACCGCAAGGGCTAGCAGGACCACCACTCCGGTAACAACGGGGATTGCCCAACTCGAGCGGGGCAATTCCCAGTCGCCGCTCTCTGATCTGTTACTCGACATGCTCTCTCTCCCCAACCCTCTAGCCAAGCAACGCTGGGTTTTGCTGGCGGTTCCACGAAACGGCCTCATTCGTTAAGAAACAGCGCCGCAATCGTTGCGATCGTGCAACAGCCTATCCGATCGCGAATAAACGGGACCTTGTTGGTCTGGAGGGTCAGGATTTCGGGCAAAGAAGAAGCCCGGCGCAGGCCCCTGGTCCGGGCTTCTTCCGAACTTGCGACGAATCTTCCCGCGACAGCGTCGGAGCACGGGGGGACGCTGGGGCCTTCCATCGCTGCCGCATAGGGGTAACGACCATATGCCGAAGATGGTTCCGCTCTAAAACGGCGATGTAGGACTATTGCGGCTTGGGGGTTCCCGCCGCTTCGGCTTGGCCGCGGTCACCTTCGGCCAGCCTGAGCTGCAACGTGGCATCGCCGAGCTTCCAGCGGTCGATATCGGCCTGCATCCGCTCGGCAATCTCCGGCGGCATCTTGCGATTCTGCGTCGTGATGATGGTCGAGATGCCTTCCTGCTTGAAATCGATGGCATAGGTGCTCATGCCGGCGCGGCCGAGATTGGCGCGATCGTGGATGGTGATTTGCACTTTGCTGCCGTCCGCCGGCACGTCGGCGCGATAGACGTAGTCGGGGAGCAGCGGCTTGTTCACGTTGAACCAGCAGCGTTTGATGTCGCCGCCCATGATCACATAGGCATCGATTGGCTTCAGCCGGGAGACCGCTGCCGTCCGCGCCGGCGCGGTGCCGGTCGTGTCATCGACCACGGCAGTCGGCACGTCCGCGCTTCCGCTGCCGCCGCCGCATGACGGCAGCAGCACGAGCAAAGCCAACGCTATCCAAGACCGTGGTCTCGGCAACGACAAGCCCCCTCGCCATTTCGATTATTCGCGGAAGTTCACATATTGCAGCGGCAGCTCGATATCGAGTCCTTTGACATGCGCGATCACCGCTTGCAGATCGTCCCGCTTCTTGCCGCTCACTCTGAGCTCATCGCCTTGAACTGAGACCTGCACCTTGAACTTGCCGTCTTTGACCTCTTTTACGATTCGCTTGGCGATCTCGCGGTCGATGCCCTGCTTGATGATGGCCTTCTGCCGCACCGCCTGGCCGGCGGCTTTCTCGACCGTCTTATAGTCGATGGCGCCGGCATCGATCTTGCGCCTGGCGAAATGCCCCTGCAGCAGCTCATGCATCTGCTTGAGCTTCAGGTCGTCGTCGGCATTGATGGTGATCTCGGCCTCTTTGCGCTCGATCTTGCAGGACGAGCCCTTGAAGTCGTAACGCTGGCTCATCTCGCGCACCATATTGGCAAGCGCGTTATCGACCTCCGAAAGGTCGGTCTTGGAGACAATGTCGAAAGACGGCATGGCTTGAGACCCCGCTAAAATGCGCGTGGAATAATAGCACGGACTTCCCCTGGAGTTGGGTAGCGGTCGCGGACGTGAAACTGCAGCCTTCTAGCTGGCGACCCGATGGATATTACCGCCAACAGTCATAAGCTCGGCGGACCGGGCCTGCTCGATGCGCACCCGCTCGGCGTCGCGCTCCTCGAGCTGCTCGATCTTCTTCAGGTCCTCGATCGCCAACTCGACCTGCTCGCGCGCCGCTTCGAGCTTCGCCTGGAGATCGGATGCCGACGCCGTCAGGTTATTACGCCTCTGGACCGCTGCCTTGGCAAAGGTCGGATAGGCATAATGGTTGACGTCGCTGATTCCCGCCCGCTCCTGCTCGATGGCGATCTGCCGGTCGAGGTCCGCGGCCATCTGGCCGAATTCGCCGATCATGGACTCGATTTCAGCGACCTTGCGGCGCCGCTCCTCGACCTCGAAGCGTTTCAATCTGATCAATGCGTCCCGTGATTTCATGACTCGCTACCCTCAAATACGCAGTCGTCCCCCAGGAAATTCAATAATCATGCCAAAGGCCTGCCGGTCCTTCGCCCCTCGAATCGCCTCGGGCATGGATCGTAGGCGGAAACGGGCAGCGCCGTTCCGGCACACTGCCCCCATCTCGCCCTGATCTTCGCTGCTAGGCCTTAAGTACCGGTAAACCATATGACCCGCATTTAACCGAAGAGACCCCGACGTGAGTTAAGAAGAATGGTTAGGGCTCGGAACCGGGCTCAGCTTTTGTTAACTATTGACCGTTAATTTCTTGATTCGGATTAACCAATCCACTCTTGCGTCCGCTTTGCGTATTGGGACCACGCCTGAGGAAATGGCCGGGATAGCTCGGAAGACGGGGGATACGAGATGAGGGTTCTTCTAATCGAGGACGACAGCGCGACGGCTCAAAGCATCGAGCTGATGCTGCAGTCGGAAGGCTTTAACGTCTACACGACAGACCTCGGCGAAGAGGGTGTCGACCTCGGCAAACTCTACGATTACGACATTATATTGCTGGACCTGAACCTTCCCGACATGAGCGGGTACGAGGTCCTTAAGACGCTTCGGGTCAGCAAGGTACAAACCCCGATTCTCATCCTCTCCGGCCTTGCCGGCATCGAGGACAAGGTCCGGGGCTTAGGCTTCGGCGCCGACGACTATATGACCAAGCCCTTCCACAAGGACGAACTGGTCGCCCGCATCCACGCCATCGTGCGGAGATCCAAGGGCCATGCCCAGTCGGTGATTCAGACCGGGGGCCTCAAAGTCAACCTCGATACCAAGACCGTCGACGTTAACGGCCAGCGCGTGCATCTGACCGGCAAGGAATATCAGATGCTGGAGCTGCTCTCGCTCCGCAAGGGCACCACGCTCACCAAGGAAATGTTCCTGAACCACCTTTATGGCGGCATGGACGAGCCCGAGCTCAAGATCATCGACGTGTTCATCTGCAAGCTGCGCAAGAAGCTCGCGGCAGCGACCGGCGGCAAGCACTACATCGAGACGGTTTGGGGTCGCGGTTACGTGCTTCGCAACCCCGACGACGAATCCGAAGTCGCCGCTTAGTACCTCAAGACGATTGACGGCAGTCAAACGCCGGGCGCAAACACAGCGCTCGGCGTTTTTGCGTTGACGGGTGTTCTAGCGCTTGGCGCCGGCAAGCCGCTTGGCGCTTCGGCCAAGCACGCTCTCATCGGCCTGTACGCAACAGGACGCCTCACCGGCTTCGAGCGTCGCTGCGTGCTTAGCCGGGCGATAGACGCCTCGGGGGCCGCCGCTCACAACGATAAAGTCGGTGCTCAACCCCGTGGTCGTCTCAGCGGCGCCCAGCACGAGCCAGCCATCGAGGGCGAGTGCGCCGGCGAGTCGGGCAAGGACCTTGCGCTTGGTCGGCTCGTCGAAATAGATCAGCACATTCCGGCAGAAGATCACGTCGAAGGCTCGGCCAGGTCCCTCGCGCACGAGATTGTTCTCGCCGAATTTGACCATGCCGCGAATCTCTTGCTTGAGTTCCCAGCCTTTTTCGCGCTTGTCGAAATGTTTGACGAGGAGCGATACCGGCAGGCCCCGTTGCACTTCGAATTGGCTGTAGAGTCCTTTACGCGCTTTGGCCAAAGCATCCTTGGCGTAGTCGGTCGCATAGATCTCGACACTGTACCCTTCGAGCTCGGCCTCATGCTCCGCCATCAGCATGGCAAGCGAGTAAGGTTCCTGACCCGTCGCCGCCGCTGCGCACCAGATTCGGATATTTCGCGTTGCGCGCCGCGCGGCGATGAGTGCCGGAAGAATCGCTTCGGCAAAAAATTCAAACGGCGCCTTGTCGCGGAAGAAATAGGATTCCTGCACCGTGACGGCCTGCGCGATACGTGACCGGAGATACTCGGCCTCCGGCCTGATCGATGCCGCCGCAAGCTCGGACAACGACGTCAAGCCGAACTCCTTGAGCAACGGTCGGAGCCTTGCTTCCAGCAGGCTGCGGTTGTCCTCCCCCAAATTGAGGCCCGAGCGCTCCTTGAGCAGCGCCTGGAAATAGGCGAACTCGCCACGGGTCACGGTCGCACTCCTTGCAGCAACTTCGCAGCAACCTGCCCAATCTCAGCCGGCGGAAGCACGGCGGCACATAGTCCCGCCTCCGCAACCATGCGTGGCATGCCCCACACGACACTTGAACTCTCATCCTGAGCGATGATGCTACCGCCGGCATCGGCGATCTCTCGCGCGCCCTTGGCGCCATCTTGGCCCATACCGGTGAGCACGATACCAAGCGCCGCCGCGCCATAGGTTCGGGCGACACTCCCGAACAGAGGATCGACCGCAGGCTTGCAAAAATTCACCGGCGCACCGTCAAGAAGCCTGATGCATGGCGCGTCCACGCCCTCGACCGTCATGTGCCTGTTGCCGGGCGCGACATAGATCGTCCCGCGCTTCAACGGTTCCCGGTCGGCCGGCTCTTGCGCTACATGTCCGGTCGCGCGGCTCAAGCGTTCCGCCAGGATCGTGGTGAAAATCGGCGGCATATGTTGCGCGATGACGACCGGCACCTGTCCGAGCACAGATGTCAACTGGCCAAGCACGACGTTCAGCGCCTCCGGCCCTCCCGTTGAACTGCCAATGGCGATAATTCTGGGCGCCACAATCGAAAACGGTCGACGCGCTAGGTTTGGCCGGCCGACGATTGGCCGCTTACGCCTGAGCGTGCTTCCGACGGCCTTGATCTTGCGGATGACCTCGCTCCGGAACTCGAGCGACGTGGTGATTTCATGGTTGGAGTTTGGCTTCGGCACATAGTCGAGCGCGCCCCGCGTCAGGGCCTTGAAGCTGATCTCTGCATTACGCTTCGTGAGCGTCGAGACGACCAGGACTTTCAACTGCGGACGCGCCGCAAGCAGTAGCGGCAGCGCGGTGAGCCCATCCATCACCGGCATCTCAAGATCGAGCACGACGACATCGGGGGCGCTTCGGGCAACGTCTTCGACTGCGAACTTGCCGTTGGCATGGCGCGCCACGGCCTGCAGCTCAGGATCTTCGTCGACCCAGCGCGACATTAGTCCGCGCACCACCGCGGAATCGTCGACGACCATGACGCGGATTGGATCGACTTTCGGCGCTCTGGTGTCCGAAGGCCCAGTCGGGGACGGCGCTGTGAGGTCTGGGTGAAGCATCGGTTACACGCTTCAGACCAGTCCGACCTCGTGAAACTTGGCTTCGATGATGCCGCGATCGAACGGTTTCATGATGTATTCGTTGGCACCGGCACTAATGGCGCGCGTGATGTGCTCGACATCGTTCTCCGTCGTACAGAAGATCACCATGGGCGAATCGCCGCCGCTTTCTTTGCGCAGCGCCACGAGAAAGGCGATGCCGTCCATCACCGGCATATTCCAATCCAGCAACACCACGTCGGGCATCGACTTGCGGCACTGATCCAGCGCGTCGCGTCCGTTCTCTGCTTCCGATGTCTTGAAGCGCATGTCTTCCAGGATGCGCCGCGCGACCTTGCGGATCACAGCACTATCGTCAACCACGAGGCAATGCTTCATCTTCCGTCCTCCGCTAAGTCCGGCACCGCTCAGGAAGCGGCCCGGTCAAATGCCAGAACCTTGTCGACGTCGATCACCACCATCAGGCCCTCGTCCAGCTGGTAAACGCCGCGGCAAATCTCCGCCCAACGCTCGTCGAGATTGACCGGGTTGGGCTCGCAGCGAGATCGGGGCAGCCTGAGCACTTCGCCGACTCTGTCCACCACCAACCCATACAGCTCGCCGCGCTCTTCAATTCCCACGGCAACCGCCGGTGCCGAACCATGCCGCGGTCCGAGTCCCAGTCGGCGGCGAAGGTCGACCGCGGTGACAATACGCCCCCGCAGATTGAGCAAACCGGCCACCTCATTGGGCGCCAGGGGCACCGGCGACAGGCCGCGCGGCACGAACACGTCGCGCACGCGATCGAGATCCAGGCCGAATACCTGCCCGGCCGTCACTACTGTGACAAAATCCTGTTCTTCCGACGGCGCGCATTGTTCGGTCATGCGGCGCAACTCCATTTCTTGCAGCATTCCTCGAGCGTATCCATCAGGCCTTTGCGATCGAACTTGCCCACATGGCTGACAAAACCAGCATTCCGGGTCTGCTCGATCAGCTTGGGCGAGCCGTAGGACGAAAGCGCGATCATCGGGATCTTGCCCCAGTCCGCGTCCTCCTTGAGCTGGCCGGCAAAGGCAATCCCGTCCATGCCGGGCATCTCCAGATCGCTGATGATAAGGTCGAAGGCGGCGCCTTTCTCCTTCAGCGCCAAGGCCTCCTCCGCCGAGCCCACCGCCGTCACCCGGTAGCCGCTTGCTTCGAGCAATGGCGCCAACATGTTGCGGAAGAACTGACTGTCGTCGACCAGCAGCACAGCAATATCGCGCTTTGTCGCCAACTGGCCTTGCTTCAAATGGGCACCAATGCCCTTGGCGAGATAATGCGAGACGTCGACGATTTCGGTGGCGTTGCCGCGAACGATGGCGGCGCCGATCAGACCCGGCTTGTCCGTCGCGATCTCGATCGTGAGCGGTTCCTCCACGATGTCCACGATCTCGTCCACGGCGAGCCCCATGGGCCTATCGGCCTCGGTGAACACCAGTACGGGTTGCATGCCTGTCTCGCGGCGCTGCTGTCCCTCGAAGAACACGATCGGCATCAGCGCGCCGCGATATTGCACCAATTCGTCGCCGTCCATGGTTTCGATGCTTTGCGCCTCGAACTCTTCGAGCCGTGTGATCAACGACAGCGGCACCGCCTTCAACATTGGCGCCGCCGCTCGGAACACGAGCAGTGACGTCGCCGTCACAGAGGCCTCTTGCTCTTCTGCAACGAACAGATCCTTGGTTTCTGTCATATCGATCGCGGAGATCGCCGCTCCGAGAGCATTCGGATCGATGATCATGATCACGCTGCCGTCGCCGAGAATGGCGTTGCCGGAGAACATCTTGATTTCGCGCAGCAACGTCGACATCGGCTTTACCACCAGGTCTTCGGCATGGAAGACGCTGTCGACAAGAACGCCGAAAGTCTTGCGCCCGTGTTGCACCACGACGACCGTTGGTATGCTGCCGTGGCCCCGACCGTCTGGACTTTCATCCGTTTCGAGGTGGAGCAATTCGGCGAGGTTGAGCAGCGGCAGCAGTTTGTCGCGCAAGCGGAGCACCGGCGTCGCGTTGATGCGCTCCAACTGGTGTTCTGAATTGTCGCCGACGCGAACAAGCTCCATGACGCTGAACTGCGGAATGGCAAAGCGCTGCGTGCCGGCCGCCACGATCAGCGCCGGCATGATGGCGAGGGTGAGCGGAATCTTGATGCGGAAGACGGTGCCGGCGGTCGACGTCGATTTCAGTTCAATCGTGCCGCCGATCACCTCGATATTGGCGCGGACCACGTCCATGCCGACGCCGCGTCCTGAAATTTCCGTCACCTCGCCCGCCGTGGAGAAGCCTGGCCGGAAGATGAAACTGAACACCTCATAGTCGCTCAAGCGAGCAAGCTCTGCCTGGGTGGCAAGGTGTGAGGCGAGCGCCTTGTATCGAATTTTCGCCGCGCTCAAGCCCCGCCCATCGTCCTCGACTTCGATGACGATGGAACCGCCTTCTTGGCCGGCGCGCAGCCTAATGTGTCCCATCGCCGGCTTGCCGGCTCTGCTCCGCTCCTCTGACGAATTCGATGCCATGATCGGCGGCATTGCGAACCATGTGCGTCAGCGGATCCTTGACCAGCTCGAGCACTTGCCGGTCGAGTTCGGTCTCGCCGCCATCAAGCTCGAGCTCAATCGACTTGCCGAGATCGAGCGACAGCTCACGCACGAGACGTGGCAACTTCTGCCAGGCATTGGCGATCGGCTGCAAGCGGGCCTTCATGATCCCTTCCTGCAACTCCGCGGTGACGGTGGAGAGACGTTGCAGCGGTGTCTTGAACTCGCTCTTGCCGTTCTTGCGCACCAGATCGAGAAGCTGATTGCGCGTCAGCACGAGCTCGCTGACCGTCGTCATTAAATTTTCCAGCATGTCGACGCTGATGCGGACGGTCTGGCTACGAGGGACCAGGTCCCGGTTGACGCCTTCCGCGGCCGCCACACCATCCGGACCCGGCGCTGCGAGCCAGGCGCGCTCCAGCTCCTCGAGTGTGGTCTCGCCTGGCTGTAGAGGGCGCCCAAGCTCGCCCACATAGGAGAACTCCGCCGGTCTTTGGAAGCTGCCCGCTTGACTGAGCGCAAGCCTTTCGAGGCGTTCGATCAGATCGTCGTCGGAGCCGATCGGTTCCGCACCCGTCGTTTCCAGTCCCGACAAAATCAGCTTGATGCGATCGAGGCTCGCCAAGATCACCGACACGCTCTCGACCGTGACCGGCGCGCCGTCGCGGTACTGGCCCATCAGGGTTTCGGCAGCGTGCGCAAGCTTGGCCAGCCGATGTAAGCCGATGAACCCGCAAGTCCCCTTGATGGTGTGCACCAGCCGGAAGATGGCGTTGAGCATCTCGGCGTTGTTGGGCTCGCGCTCGAAGCGGACGAGTTCGGGCTCGAGAAGATCGATCCTCTCTCCCGTTTCCGTCAGGAAATCGCCTAGCAGCTCGTCCATCGCTTAACCTCGAAGGCAAACATCGGGCGGCAATGCCCGAGCGGTCAGCCCCGCAAGGATATTGGTGAACTCTGGTTTACGTTTAGTTGCGGTGCCCCGAAATTCCGCCAAAAATACTGGCTTCAGACCGCCTTTAGCACCACTTCGCCGTCCTTGGCCTCGACGCTCAGCGCCAGGCCGGACGCCTGAGCGACCAGGTTCGCATAATAAGGCTGGATCGAATGCGAATTGATTGGCGCCCCATTCGCGCCCGCCAGCAGCCCCGTGACATGCTCGTTAAGCTTTGCCACTTCGCCCTTGGCGGTAACGGTAAAGGCCACGTTCGGGGGTTCGCCAACGATTTCGACCATAACCACCCCGCCCCGGGGCAAGGCCACCACGCCCAGCGCCACAAGGTTAAGCAGGAGCTTGACCTTGTTCTTTGGCAGGGTCGCCGCCATCCCCTTCCATTCGAGGCTATGCTTGGCGCTTTGCACGAAGTCGCGAGCCACCTTCTCGGCGTCGCGAAGATCGATCTCCGCGCCCGCAGACCCCGCGGCGCCAAAGGCAAGCCGCGCGAATTGCAGCTTGGCCGAAGCCTGCCGCGCACTATTGCGGATCAGCTCCATGGCCTGGACGCGCATCTCTTCGTCTGGCTCCTCCGCCAGCATTTCCAGCCCATTGGAGATGGCGCCGACCGGGTTGATCACATCGTGGCAGATGCGGCTCGAGATCAGAGCCGCAAGATCGAGATTGCCGAGTTGCTCGGACATGGCCTCCTCCTAAGTCGCGAATTGACACAGCCCGCTTCGGCAAAAATCTGCTACAGGAACGCCAAATCGGCGGAAACCCTTAGCGGATGCCGCAAGACCGAAACGGAAAAACGAATCAAAGCCCTCAAAGAGCATTCTGCCTTGTCAGCACCAAGTCACACAACCGGAGAGGCATTCGCCTTCTCTCAGGCCGCATCTGTCCTCACCGACGCTGCCGCTAAGGCAGGCGCAGCCATCATGCGCCACTATCATGAAGGCCCCGAAGTCACGCTCAAGGAGGATCAGAGTCCCGTGACCGCGGCCGATCACGACTCCCAGGCGATTCTCCTCGAGGCGCTCAAGCACCTCGCGCCGGACATTCCGGTTGTCTCGGAGGAAGATGCCGGCGACCGATCCAAGTCGCTGCCGCGCCGCTTCTTCCTGGTCGATCCGCTCGACGGCACCAAGGAATTCATCAAGAAGCGCACCGATTTCACCGTCAATGTGGCCCTGATCGAGGACGGCGTTCCGTGCTTCGGCCTTGTCTACGCGCCGGCGCGAAACGTGCTCGCGCTCACCCCTGAGCCGGGCAAGGCCGTCGAAGCCGAGCTGGACCCAAATGAGAGCGGCGCCGATTTCAGCCACCTCGCCTGCCGCCCCATTCGAGTACGGAAGCCCGCTTCGAACGGACTAGTCGCCGTGGTCAGCCGCTCGCATCTCGATGCCGAGACCGAGAAATTCCTGGCCGGCTACAAGGTCGCGAGCCGCTCAGATGCAGGGTCTTCCTTGAAGTTTCTTCTCGTGGCGAGGGGCGAGGCGGACGTCTATCCGAGGCTCGGACCCACCATGGAATGGGACACGGCCGCCGGCGATGCGGTGCTTCGAGCAGCAGGTGGAAGGGTATTCGACGCCCACGGCGGGCCCTTCATTTATGGCAAGACCGACTCAGGCTTGCGCAATAGCGGCTTTGTCGCCTGGGGCGCGGCGGCTTAAGCACGCAGTTCGGGTATTTTTCGTCCCCGAAACGCGGGTCCTAGCCACAGTTTGGTAATAGTTTCAGCCAATCATAAGGGTCTGTTAGCCACGATCAGCGAGTTAGGTGGGATTCGCGGGGGCAAGTTCATGACCAGATCAGCCATTTTTGCCGCCCTGGCGGCGTTCCTTTTGCCGCTTCTATCGGTTGCGGCCTCGGCGCAATCCGACGATCAGCCGCTCGTCATCTCGCCGCAGCCCCAGGACGGTCAGCCGCCGCGGGTCGAGAGCGCGCCTTTGCCGCCACCGCCCCAGGCCGAGGACAATGGAGGCCCGGGCAGGCCTTACGAGCCGGCGCCGCAAGGCCAAGCCGGCGACCGCTATGTACCGCCGGAGGCTCAAGACCAGGGCACCTTCTCCAGGGACGAGATTCTGGAGACTGGCCATCGATTCTTCGGCAAGGTCTCAATCGGCTTCGCCCGCGCTGTCGAATATACCTTCCAGCGGGCTGGGCGCCCTAACGGCTATATCCTTGGTGAGGAAGTCGGCGGCGCCTTCGTGGCCGGCCTTCGCTATGGCGAGGGCACGCTCTACACCCGCGACGCCGGCGATTATAAAGTCTATTGGCAGGGCCCGTCGCTCGGCTACGATTTCGGCGGCGATGGCTCCAAAACCATGGTGTTGGTCTACGATCTGCGCGCGCCGGGAGAAATTTTTCAGACTTATGCTGGGCTCGAGGGCTCGGCCTATCTGGTCGGTGGCGTGGGCGTGACCTTCCTCACCCGCGACCATGTGGTCTTGGCGCCAATCCGTTCCGGAGTGGGACTTAGGCTTGGAGCCAATATCGGCTACCTGAAATATACCCGCGAGCCCACCTGGAATCCGTTCTAGATTGGGGCTAAAGGAGACGGCGGAGGGGGCTCCGAGCGGCAGGATGCGCGCGCATTGGCCTTATTCTTGCCCGCGACGCCGGTTCTTGTGACGCGCCCCAGAGGCGGAAACTGGTAGCGATACCGATGATCGATATTGGCATCTACGTTGCGCTTGGCTTCCTTGCCGCGAGCCTATTAGCGCTCCTGCTTGTGCCGCCGCTCTGGCATCGCGCCGTGCGGCTCACGACCAAGAAGCTCGAGACCACCATGCCGATGTCGGTTGCCGACATTCAGGCCGACAAAGACCAGCTTCGCGCTCAATATGCCATCAAGCTTCGCCGCGTCGAGATGGCCTTGGACAAGGCCAAAGACAAGGCGATCCGCGAGCAGGTCGAGGCCAATAAGCGTCGGGTCAAGATCGCCGAGATCAACGCCGATCTCGCCGCCGCCAAGGCGACCATGGAGGAGAGCGTCAACGCCAACCGCGTGCTTGAGCAAACCATCAAGAAGCGGTTGCCCGATCTCGACAGCAGGCTGAAGGCCGCCAAGGACGTGATCGCCGAGCTCGAAACCACCAACGCCGAGCTTCGCCGCACCACCGAGAGCCAAGCTGCGGCGCTGAAATCGACGCGCGCCACGGCGCAGACGCAGAAGGCCGACATCACCCAATTGCGCAAAGCCTTGGAAGGCGGCACCGGTCGCGTGCGCGTCGGCAAATCCGAGGCAAAGGAAATCCAGCTTCTCAGCGCCGAGCTATCGCGTTTGCGCGAAGAGCTCGAGCGGACCCGCGTCCATCGCGAAGAGAACGATGCGCTGCGTCAGGAGCTGAACCGGCTCGCCACGCAAATCCTTGCCGTTGCCAAGGGTCAGGGCGTGGATTTGCCGCATATTGGCGAAGAGCTGACCCCGCTTCGCGAGGTTCGCAACCTTGCCGAGACGGTCGCCTCCTTCGCCCAGCGATCAGAGCCCATAACGCCAGAGCCCCTCTTCCCATACGGCAACGGCATAGAGCGTGAGCCGGAGCCCGAGTTCCCCCAGGAGAGCTTCGAACCTGCACCCGAGCCAGAATTGGTTCCGACCTTCGTGGCCGTCACTGAGGAAATCTCCGTCGATGTCCGGTTGGGTGAGCCGGAGCCGGAAGTGGAGACTGAACTTGCCGAGCCCAGCATCGAGGATGGCTTCGCAGGATCATACGAGGAAGGTGGGCACGAAATCTCCGAGCCAGAGCCGACCAACGGCGAAGCGCACCACGAGGACGAGAGCGTCGCCGAGGAGGAGGCCGCCCACGAGGCCGAGCCCGCTCACGAAGACGAAGTTGAGCAAGCTGCCGCTTCGGACGACGCGGATGACGACAGCCCTCCCAAGGGTCCCCTCGCCCGCAGGCTTGCGGCAAGACGCGCCAAACGCCAGGCCACGAAATCGAGCAGCAAGGGCCTTGGCCAAAGCTTGGCCGACCGCTTGCGCGGCATTCCCGCCGAAGCTTCCGACGCTTAAGCGAAGCAGACCCTCAAGTATGTAAGAAGCTCCGCTGGCTCCCCTCGAGTCGCAGCGCCGTAAGCCTGCCGCGGGTCACCGCTCCGGTATCGATATCGATGCGGTTCGATCTCACCTCCGGCAACGCAACCGGTGTGTGGCCATGCACGACGAATTTGCCGAAATCCGCCCCGCTCTCGAGGAACTCACCTCTAATCCAGATCAGATCCCGCTCGTCCTGTGATTTTATCGGCACGCCAGGACGCAAGCCCGCATGAACGAAGAGATAGTCGCCGAACGTCGCCATCAGCGGGAGCGTCTGAAAGAAATGGCGATGCGATTCGGGGAGCGCTGATGCGAACGCGCCGCGCCAGGCTTCCGCCGGCGCGCCTTCGCGCTCGAGAGTGTGCACGTCAACGCCATAAGATTGCATCGTCGACTTGGCGTCGTTGACCAGCCAGTGACGCAAGCACGATGCGTCCTCGAGAAAACCAAGTAACAAAGCCTCGTGATTGCCCTTGAGGAAATGCGCATCGAAATCTTTCGGTAGGTCGTCGAGCAGCGCCTCGATCACGCCGCGGCTGTCCGGTCCGCGATCGATGTAGTCTCCGAGAAAAACCAGAGTCTTCCGCTCCGCTTGGCTCTGAGCGGCGTCCGCCTCGATCATCGCCAGCAACATGCCGAGCAGATCGAGGCGCCCGTGTATGTCGCCGATCGCGTAGAGCAGCTGGCCATTTGGTAGGGAGGGATAGGACAAGTCGATCATCCGGACGTAAGAAACACCGGACGATCCTAGCATGGCCGCGCCGAGATCAACTCTGCGCCTTGCCGATGATGTCGTAATAGACCTTTGCCGGGAACCCGAACACGATGCTCACGCAATTCGCTTTCAGGCCGATGAACAACACCATCTCGCCGTCGCGGAGCTTGTCGTCTTGGGTGATGACATAGAGCTTCTCGACCTTCAGCGGCGGAAGTCCGTCGAAGATCAACGCCCGCCGTTCGAAGGCAGTGAGATCGGGCCCTGCGTAGTAATCGTATTTGGCGTGGACCTGATCGATCGAAGCAAGGATCGTACTCTCGGGCTTGCAGGCGATCGGCGCCGGCGTGTAGGTGCCGTTGTAATAGGTGGTGCCATGCGCCTGCACGAGCGGGCCGAGCTTATCGGAATAGGCGCGGAGAGCCGCGACAGCGATCAGGGAAACGGCAAGCGCCAAGCCTGCGGTGACTTTCAGCCAATTCGGCATGATCACCTCCGTTCGTTCCGGGGCAGATCACGTTGCTAAGTCGCGAAATCGCTCTCTCACCCCATGCCGAGGTTTATGCTGCACCGCACAAAAACGATTCGCAACCGCCGTCAAATCTCAAGCCGCGATAATGCGACTGCCAGAGCATCTTGGCAACAAGGACCAGATTTTTGGCAATCGTTTGGGCAATAGCCGCTTATTGCGGCTCATTTGCAGGCGCTTTTCCACAGGATGCATCCCTCAAACGCGGGGCAGACACTGACAAGAGGCGATTACGTTCCCCGCTCGAGGGCAGCACCCTGGAACGGCGTCACCCAGCTTGCCGTCCAACCCAGCGCACCGTCTTCCTTAAACCGGAAGCCTGCCAGCATATAGAGGCCGCCTTGATAGTTGGTGGTCTTCTGCACCTCGACGACCGCATATCCTTGGTAGCGGCCGCAGACCTCGGCCCCGGCAGCCCTGTTTACATAGTAGATCGCCATCGGCTCCGTGTTGCCCTCGGCCTCACGCGAGGCAAAGGCAATTGCCTGAGCCTCGGTCTGACAAAGCACGGCATTCGTTTTTTGCGGTGTGGGCGGTGCCGACAATGCGATCTGCATCGGCAATAGAAGGACGCAACCGAGAACCAGAGTAAACTTGGTCAGCATGATAGCGCCTCCATCATTTGCCCGACCGTGGCGTCCGGGTTCAGAAAATCCCAGGCCGGAATTGGAACTTTGCCACTGGTCTCGCCCATTGTGCAATGCGGTCGTCTGGCAAAAATAATACTAGGGACGGAATGAGCGTTGGCTCAGTTCAGGGAGGCCGCGGCGTGGGAGCGGCGGGAGCATCTCCCCCAACACCGTCTCCGAAGAAAAAAGTTCGCTAGAACGGATTGGCGGAACTGGCGACCAGCTTCACGAGCTCCGCTTGACGCCGCAAACCCGTCTTTTCGAACAGGCTTCGCAGGTGGGTCTTGACCGTGATCTGGGAGATTCCAAGCGCATTAGCCATCGCGCGGACGCTATCGTGATCCACCACCGCCTGCAGGACTCGCGCTTCACCTGCAGTGAGCTTGTAGTGCGACGTCAGCACCTCAAGTGCGGATGGCGTGTCGAGCGAAGCTCTCCGGATGAAGACCGCAGCAGTGGCTTTGTATTTGTGACCTGCTTCCATACGGGCGCCTGAACCGAGCGGAAGCACATCGATTCCGACTTCAGTCTGTAGTGCCGAGTTCGACCTACGCGAACTCTGGCGCGGCCCGGCTCCACGATGAGCGCGCCCCTACCGTTATTCTCGATCTCTTCGTCGCTGACGGCGAAGTTCTCCATGCGCATAGTGTGGTAGTCCTCGAAATAGTGCTTGAGCTGCGCCTCGATCGACTTGTCGTAGGCAGGCCTCGCGACATGGGTCGCGCCATTCACGACTTTGACGACCTTGCCGTCTCTGACCACGAGCTCGCCGTTCTTGAACACGAGTTCTGGCTTGGCGAACATCGCCTCGCGGTTGGCTTCGTCGCGATAGACGGTGATGTCCGCGCAAGCGCCGGTGCCGAGATGTCCGATATTTTTTAAGCCCAAGCTTCGCGCCGGGCCGGCCCGCGTCATGATCGCGATCTCGTCCAAGCTGTATTCACGCGTCAGCGAGCCGACAATGCTCATGGCGGCGGCATCGGGGTTGATCTTCTGCAACATGTCGTCGCGGAAGCCCTTGTCCATCAACAGCCGGATCAGATGGGGATAGGTGTAGAACGGCGCGCCGTTCGGATGGTCCGTGGTGAGGAAGATCCGCCACGGGTCTTCCATCAAAAGAAATGTCTCAAGCCCGATGCACCATTGCAGCGCATTGACATAGCTCTTGTCGCGGTAGCGCATCGGCACCACGCCGCAGCCGGCGTCGCACTCAATGTCCATGATCACCGATTTTTTCGGGCTGGCGTTCTTCGAGATGGCGAATTGGCGCATGCTGTCGCCTGACGCAGTGCAGGTCTGACCGAACATCACCTGGCCGACATCGATGGAGATGTTCGGATTCTTGTTGAGCAACTCGTGGATGCGCGGCGCGCCCGACGAGAAGTGCCGGTCGCCCTCGGTGCCATAGCTGTGGAACTGAATATGGGTGAGATGCAGCGGCAGGCCCTCCGCGGCGCGGATGGTGGCGAGCGTTGTCTCCACATTGCCCGGCACACCGAGATTGCAGCCATGAATGTGCAGCGGATGCACGACGCCGAGATCTTGCAGGGCACGCGCCAGCGTGACGATGATGTCGCGCGGCGTCACATGATAATAAATGTGCTCTTCGTCGAGATCGAGCTTGCGCTGATTGAATTTGAAATCGCTGATGCCGCCGGGGTTCACCACTTTGACTGCGATCGCCTGCGCGGCGTGCATGGTCCAGGCGACATAATCCTTGATGCGCTCGAATTCCTGCTTGGCCGCGAGTTGGCGTAAGAAGAAATCATCGCTGCCGAGCATGGCGAACGCGCCCTTGTCCAGCATCGGCGTATCGGCAAGCTCCATATGCGCCTGGCGCGCATTTGCCGGCAGCATGGCCGGCTCAAAACAGGCGGTGTAGCCCATCTCGGCATAGCGATAGCCGGCAAGCAACGTCGAAGGCACCGCGTCGCCCGAACCGCTGCGCGTTAGGTCGGTCCGCGCCACCTCGGTACCGTAATGATCCTCGGTCAGCATCATGCGCGCGATCGTCATCTTGCCGCCGCCGATATGCGTGTGCGGGTCGATGGCGCCGGCCATGACGATCTTGCCTTTGATGTCGTAGGTCTGATCGGCCCTGGCATTTGGCTCGGGGGCAACGATCTTGCCATCTCTGACATAAATGTCGCGAATCTCCCCACTGACCTTATGGGCCGGATCGTAGACCTTGCCGCCAGTTAGCTTCGTCAGCATCAGGGATGAACTCCAGGCTTAAAGCGCAGCTTCGATCGACGCGAGAACGTCGGCGGCAACCGGCAGCTCGGCGCGACCAAGGTCTTTCAGTGGCAGCGAAACAACGCTGTCGCAACGAATGAGCAGTCCGCGATGATCGACGCCAGGCGTCCCCACCGGGATGAAGACTTCGGGGGGTTGCGCCGGCTGGGCGGCCGGCGTGCCCAGGAGGATGGTCGGCAACTTGGTCTTGGGCGGCAGGAGATCGGGCGTAAAAGACGCAAGCCAGATCAAGACATCGCCCTCGCCAGAAGCAAGCATGCGCGAAATCGAATAGAGATAGGGATCGTAATCCGGCTTGCCGCTGGCGAAACTGACGCGCGGCGGCGAGCCGCTGAGCCAGGTGCAGACCGAAGCGCCCGTCACCACCCCTTCATTGCCTCCGAGCGGCAGACCAGCGAAGCGCGTGGTCGCGGTGAGATCCTTCATGATCTCCGCCACCTGCTGCACGATGATATCCGCATGCGGCACATCAAGGCCTGGGGGCGCCCAAGCGAACACGCCGTATTTCGCATTTCGGCAACGTTCGGCGAGAACTTCGACATCGGCAAGCGTGATGCCGGGAATGTCGAGCCCATGCACGGGAGCGCCGCGCAGCCTGGCGCGAAGGGCGGATAACAACTCGGGGAGTCTCGGCAACTCGCAGTCGAGCACCACAATCTCGCCGACGCGGGGACCTTTCAGCAAAGCCAGATCCGGAGCCTTGCCGAGAAACACCACAGTACGTTTCGCCGGCTTCAGGTCGAACATCGAATCCGGCGGCGACACGACGCGCTCGTAGAAGCGCGGATTGAACTTTTGCACGTCCCCGCCGACCATGATGATCAGATCGGCGCGGTTGCGCACCTCGGTCAAAGTGGAGGTAATCCAGCCGTTGGTTTGCAGCACTTTGAGATTGCGGTACTGCACCTCGCTCAAGACGTGGTCGACCACGCCGCCCGTGCGATCGGCGAGCGACATGACGGCGCGCATGCCGTCGACATCTGTCGTGAGCCCACCGAACAGTGGAAGTTGTGCCTTATTGATGAGCCCAGCGGCCGTTCTGACGGCTTCGTCGAGGCTGACCTTCTTGCCCCGGACCATCGGGCTCGAACTCGGCAATTTCCGTTCGAATCCGCTGACTGCCCGCACGCAATCGGTGTTCAGAACCTTAAGCGCGTCGCCCTTCCGCTCGATCTTGAGATCGTCGCAGAGCAGCCCGCAAAATGGGCAGGCAACGTCGTCATACCGCGCTGTTGTGGCGCGCTGAGAGCTTGTTTTGCGCGCTTCGGTGATTGCCATTCGGACCGCCCCCTCTCAAAGCGCGCCAAGTAAGCATGGGAATGGGCACATGACAACTCTGGGCTTCGGGTTCGGAGGGCGGACCGCAACTGTCATCAACCCCCTTCAATTTGAACGAGCGACTTAAGCGAACCGCAGTTTCCTATCCTTTATGGTCCCCCAATCTTTCCAGTCCCATTTCGGCTGGCATTGATCCAAAGGCCACTCAAATCTACGGAGAGTTTCATGCGTACAACTGTGCTTGCCCTGACCCTCATCGCCGCCTTTGCCGCTCCGGCCTTCGCCGAATCGGAGAAAGCCGCTGAGGAGAAAGCCACCCCGGCCCAAGAACAGACGGTGAAAAAGGCCCCTGCCCAGAGCGGCGACAATTGGGGGACTTGCGGGGATTCGGTGGAGGACGACAACGGCGGCTGCGAGTAACCACGCAGCCCCCGAGCCCGCTACTCGAAGCCGACAATCAGTCACCATTGACGAGCGTCCAGGCCGATGCCTGGGCGCTCGCTTTTTTGGTACGTCGGCTAACCCACGAAGTCGAAATCAGTCTTGCTCAACATCGTGCCCGGCTTGAGATGAGCCAGGTCCACGGCATCATTCCCGTCCAGACCATCCGCATCATAAGACAGCACGCCGGTGTCACGGTCGTAGATCAGCGCGGCCTGCCCCGTTGTCAGGCCAGACAAGTCGGTGCTGAGGAAGAAATCGTCCGATTCCAAATCCTCCCCGGCGCCGGCGTTGAAGTCGATGGCAATTCTGTCGACATGGCTGCGGAAGTCCATGATCGTGTCAGGTCCAGACACGGGATCGGAGAATAGAAATGTGTCTCGTCCCCTTCCCCCGATCAGGGTATCGGCGCCCTCGCCGCCATCGAGCACGTCCTTGCCGTTGCCGCCCTTGAGCACGTCATCGTCGAGGCCGCCGTCGAGGTCGTCCTTGCCATTGCCGCCGCTGAGATCGTCGTCGCCATCGGACCCCGAGATATCGTCCTTGCCATTGCCGCCTGAGAGCACGTCGTCTCCGAGGCCGCCATCGAGCGTATCGTCCCCGTTGAGCCCCTTGATGCCGTCAGCGCCCTCATTGCCCTCGACAACGTTGCCCTTGTTGTCGCCGGTCAGCATGTCGTCGTTCACAGACCCTGACAGGTTCTCGATGCTCTTGAAGCGATCATGAGTTCCCCACGTATCCGTGGCCATGCGCTTCATCAAATTGGCGCGAACCCCGTCTGTGCCAGCCTCTAGGCTGTAGTCAGCCGTGTCGTCGCCCGATCCTCCATTGAGACTGTCGTCGCCCTCATCGCCGCTGAGGTCGTCGTCGCCCTGGTCGCCGTGAAGGTGATCGTCGCCCGATCCACCATTGATATCATCGTCGCCGGCACCGCCGCCGAGATCGTCGTCGCCGTCGTCGCCATCGACCTCGTCATCGTCATCGCTGCCCTCGGTCTCAATCGAGTCGGCGCCAAGGAGCTCGAATAGGTCGTGAAGCTCTCCCGGCCCCGCGCCGCTTGAATCGAGCGCAGTCTCAAGGCCATCGACGATGGCGTGCGCGTCGAAATCGTTGAAATCGGTCACGGTGACAACAACCGCCGACGCCTGCAGAATTGCAATTTGCGTCAGTGTGCCGTGAAGCTCTTGTTCCTCGTCGAACTCGAACTGGCCGCTGATGACGATGGCGTCGCCCGCTTCGTCGGCGAGGGTGATCGTATCCGGGCCGTCACCGATCACCTCCGTCACGGTCACTCCGCTTTCCCACATCGTGGCGAGAAGCGCTGCGAGTTGATCGGGGGTGAAACCTTCTGAAAAATTGACGCTTGCCATGGCGGCATTGCTCCCTGTTGTTCTTGCGGTCCGGTTGGTTGTGAGGTCCGAGACCAGACTTTAGGAGCGCCGGGACTGCTCGCGTCTTAAGACGCTGCCGCAAATTTCGTCAGGAATGGTAACGATGATGGCCGCACGAAACCGCGGTCGCCGCAGCCAAACATAGCATGCCGACGGCTTCTTGGTTGGAGGCCCCTAGGCAGTTCCCTAACGGAGCCCAGTTGTGGTGGTGCCTTCCCACACTACACGGAGCTGAAGCGACCACAACAGGTTAATGTTTGAATGCATCCAACCACCGAGACAGAAGATTCAACTCAGTTGTCAATGGCGCCGTTCGCCTTGAAGAAGCGGGCGTTGGGGCAGAAATCCGGTGGCGATTTCAGCCCATCGGCCTCCTCCAGCCAAAAGACACAAGCATCTTCGTGCTTGCAGAGGCGGCATTTCGTGCTGGCCTCTAGGAGCGCCAACCCACCATCAACATTTGCTGCTGAATAGATGTCAACGCCGCTTGTCACCATCATCCGGTCCATCAATTCTTGGTGCCGGAGGACTTGCTCCAATAGCGGCCACATTCCCCGTGAGGTTCCCATCCCTGACCTACCAATCTGCCGGCGATTTGCCCCGACTTGATGGCCGACGATGAATCTCCTTTAATCGAGCGGGCAGATCCTGTCGTTGACCTGCATCAAACCTGCCGCGCGAGAAATGGTCGCAAGTCAGCCCCTGCCACCACGCTCAATGCGAGGGCTGAGCAGCATGGGCGAATATTCGATGAGGAACAGGGTGAAGGCTGCGATCCAGGCCGCGCCCGCGACCTCGATTAGAACCATGTAAAATTCAGGAAAAAAACCCGCGCCGATGCGCAAGAGGGCGGCTGCGACGATCGTGGCATAAATGACGACAGTCAGTTTAGAAGCACTCAAATCGTGACCGGTGTGACCCCGCGTCGCCCGTGTCATGACGGCGAGCGTCATGGTTCCGACGGCGCCGACCGTCCAGGCATGCAAGGCTGCCGTGCCCATTAGAGCGTCCGGTTGAAAGATGGATATTGCGCCGAGGAGAAAACCGAGCGGCACAAAAGCGTAGCCTACATGGAGAATGAGCACGAGCGGCTCGCGCCATGTATATGCACCCTTCCAGCGCCAGAGCCGCAGGCAAAGCACCGCCGCGGCGACAAGAAAGAGTAGCGCCGTTATCGTTTGAGTGGGGAACGCGATCCAGGCGACGAGTGCGAAGCCGGTCACGAGGAGAGCGAGCTTATCGAACGGCCCAAATGGCACCGGAAGGACCCGAGAGCCCGCTCGGGACAACCAGCTGTGGGTGAAGCTCGGCAGAATACGGCCGCCGATCAGCACAATAAGAGCGATGAGAGCCGCAACCCCTGTGCGAAGTCCGAAATCGGGCGCGCCTGAGGTCAGCGCTTCCGCATGAAAGGCGATATTCGCGGCTGCGAAGAGCCCGATCAAAACAAGCGGCGCCAAATTGCGCCAGTTCTGCCCGACGACGATCTCGCGCCCAATGACAACGAGCAGGCAGGGCACAAAAAAGCTGTCGATGACCACTGGAACAAGGGGACCGATCACGCCCGTGAGGAGGAGAGCGACACGGCCAACGCACCAGACTGAGAAGAGAACCATAAGGCGGAGGCCCGCAACCGGGAGCCGCCCGGTCCAGTTCGGCACCGCCGTAAGGAGGAAGCCCGCCACGACGGCCGAGCCATAGCCGAAAAGCATCTCATGGCCATGCCAGAGAAGGGCGCCATAGGAAGGCGCAAGTTCAAGATGACCTTGGAGCGAGCCAATCCACAGCGCCACCGCTACGATTGCCCAGATGACGGCGCCAAGGAAGAAGGGACGGAAACCGTAGCTGAACAAGGCAATAGTGTCGCGATCCGCCGGGGCGACCCGGGGCTGGCCCCCCGGCTTGCGTGCGCTCTTCTGCATCAGGTCGTCGAGTAGAGAAGCGCACGCTTGACGAGCGCCAGACCCGGATCGGCCACGCGGCTCAGCTGGCCGACCAAGGTCACCCACTCTTCATCCGAGGCGTCGTCGGCATAGCGTTGCACCGTCAGCGCCGTGAAGGCGCCGAGCGCCATTCCTGCCGCATCCGCGCGCTTTCGCAGATCGGCGAGCAAGCGCAAATCGCCAAGCCGGAGCACCGTCTCGCTAACAACCGCTTCATCATCAAACTGTGCAAGCAGATCGCCAATGATCATGGGTGGTTTACCCGAAGAGCCTTCGATTTGTCGCGAGCAGTTTGTGCAGCGCAGATCACACCCATCACTCCGCTGGCATCGGAGACCTAGCGCCTTCCGGCCGGCCCGCGCCCTTGTCTGCGAAGGCTGAAACTGGTCGTTTCGAACGCACCACCTGATAGCCGCGCCTGCCAAGATACCAGATCGGCGCGCTCCAGACATGAACGAGGCGCGTGAAGGGGAAGACGAGGAAGATCGTCATGCCGAGGAAGAGGTGGAGCTTGAAGATGGGATTGGCGTCGGCAATGAGCGAGGCCACACCCGGCTGCAAGGTCAGGATGCCTTGGGCCCAGGTCATGAACCGCACCATTTCAGCTCCATCAAGATGGTTGAGCGAAATGGGAATCGTGGCCAACCCCAGCAGGAGCTGCGCGTAGAGGAGGAGGAGAACGGCGATGTCGCCGAAGGACGACGTCTTGCGAATTCGCGAGTTCGAACAGCCTGCGATGCACGAGCAGCGTCATGCCGATAAGGCAAGCGACGCCGGCAAGGCCGCCGATCGACGATGGCCATCATCTGCTTGAAGGAATGCGAGATGCCGAGAAAGTCGAAGATAGCAATCGGCGTCAGCAGGCCGACGAAATGCCCGACGAAGATGATGAGGATGCCGACATGGAAGAGATTTGATCCCCACATCAGCTGCTTCCGCCGCAACAGCTGGCTCGATCCGGACCGCCACGTATATTGCTCGCGGTCGAATCTGATCAGGCTGCCGAGCAGAAACACCGTGAGACAGAGATAGGGATACCACCCGAAGAGCGCGTTATTGATGAAGTCGCTCATGATGTCTCCTTACCGCGCCAGCCCTGGCGCCGGACGGCGTCCGGCACGAATCTTGGCGATGAGCCCGTCCTTGCAATTGGGCGCGGCCTCAGGACCGAAGCGTCACTGGTGCATCTTCCCATTGGGCATCGAGCAGAGCGAGATCGGCCGGGTCCTCCTCGGCAAGGTCCGGGCTTACCTCAACTTGTGGCGAATCCGGCGCGACCGACGCGAGCGCATCGAGTGCCTCGAACAGCACCGAGTACGGCGCGTCGCGCTTGCGCAAGCGCTCGCCGAGCATCGCGTTAATGTGAGCAGTTTGTCCGAGCAGCGGACGCGCCTCATCAAGCGGCAGCGTCGACAGAAATTCAAGGAACAGCGGCAGGAAATCCGGAAGCTCACTGCTCGTTGTATTGAGCCCATGACTCTCATAGAGCGCTTTCAGATCGATCATCGCTTGGCCGCGATCGCGGCTTTCGCCGTGCACATGCTCGAAGAGATAGAGCGACAGACGATCGGCCGCGATCGAACAGATCGACATAGCGCTCCTGCAATTCGTAGAGATCGCTCGGCGGCGAACTCATCGATCAGTTTCTCCAGGCCCCCTTGTGTGGAGTCCGGTAACAGCGCCTCATCGCGAAGCGTGTTGCGCAAACTCATCGGCAGCGTCTTGCAGCGCCGATGTCGGATAGCTCAGCAGTGCCGACAAAATCTTGAAGGTCCTAGCCATCACCCGACCTCCATCGGCGTCTTCACGCGCTTCGGCGTGCCGAACAGATTGGGCTCGGACGTGCCGCCCGAGCAGCCATTGCCGAAGGAGAAGCCGCAAGAGCCGCGGATGTCGTAGGCGTCCTCGCCGAGCTCGCGATGCGCGGTCGGGATGACGAAGCGGTCCTCGTAATTGGCGATCGCCATGACCTGATACATTTCCTCGATCTGGAGCGGTGTGAGGCCGACACGAGCGGCGACGTCCTCGTCGACCACGCCATCCACCGTCTTTCCCCGCATATAGGCGCGCATGGCGAGCATGCGCTCCAAGGCCAGTGCGATAGGTTCCTCCTGACCGGCGGTGAGCAGGTTGGCGAGATATTTGAGGGGAATGCGAAGCGAACGGACATCCGGCAACTTGCCGTCATGGTCGATCAGATTTGCTTCGGCGGCCGACTGGATCGGAGACAGCGGCGGCACATACCAGACCATCGGCAGCGTGCGATATTCGGGATGGAGCGGGAAAGCGACCTTCCAGTCCATCGCCATCTTCCACACCGGGGACCGCTTGGCGGCTTCGAGCCAATTCTCCTGGACGCCGTCGGCGCGGGCTTGCGCGATCACCTCCTCGTCGTTGGGATCGAGAAAGACCGAAAGCTGTGCCTCGTAGAGATCGCGCTCGTCGGCAACGCTCGCCGCTTCCTCGATGCGGTCGGCATCGTAGAGCACGACGCCGAGATAGCGGATGCGTCCCGACGCAGGTCTCCGAGCACACCGTGGGCTGCCCCGCCTCGATACGCGGATAGCAGAAGATGCATTTCTCGGATTTGCCGCTCGACCAATTGTAATAGATCTTCTTGTAGGGACAGGCCGAGACGCACATGCGCCAGCCGCGGCATTTGTCCTGGTCGATGAGGACGATGCCGTCCTCCTCGCGCTTATAGATCGCGCCTGAGGGGCACGCCGCGACGCAAGACGGATTGAGACAGTGCTCGCAAAGCCGCGGCAGATACATCATGAAGGTGTTCTCGAACTCGCCGTAGATCTCCTTCTGGATGCCGTCGAAATTGTAGTCCGCCGAGCGCTTGGCGAACTCGCCGCCGAGAATCTCCTCCCAGTTCGGTCCCCCTTCGATCTTCTCCATGCGCTCGCCGGTGATCAGCGAGCGGGGACGCGCGGTAGGCGAGGCCTTCAGCTCCGGCGCCTTCTGCAAATGCTCGTAGTCGAAGGTGAAGGGCTCGTAATAGTCGTCAATCTCGGGCAGGTCGGGATTGGCGAAGATCTTGGCGAGCACACGCCATTTGGCGCCGAGCTTTGGCTCGATCTTGCCGTTCGCCTTGCGATGCCAGCCGCCGTTCCAGCGTTCCTGGTTTTCCCAGTCCTTCGGGTAACCGATGCCGGGCTTGGTCTCGACATTGTTGAACCACGCATATTCCATGCCCTCGCGGCTGGTCCAAACGTTCTTGCAGGTGACCGAGCAGGTGTGACAGCCGATACATTTGTCGAGGTTCAGCACCATCGCGATCTGGGCGCGGATCTTCATTCGGCAGCCTCCAAATGCTTGCCCGCAATTTTCGGGGCATCCTCTGCCGGTTCCTCCAGCCAATCGACATGTTCCATCTTGCGGATGATGACGAACTCGTCGCGGTTGGACCCGACCGTGCCGTAATAGTTGAAGCCGTAGGATTGCTGCGCGTAGCCGCCGATCATATGCGTCGGCTTCAGCACCGTGCGCGTCACTGAGTTATGGATGCCGCCGCGCTGCCCGGTCTGCTCGGACCCCGGCACGTTCACGATCTTCTCCTGCGCGTGATACATCATGCACATGCCTTGCTTGACGCGCTGGGAGACCACGGCGCGGGCGACGAGCGCGCCGTTTGAGTTGAAGGCCTCGATCCAATCGTTGTCGACGATGCCGGCCTCTTCCGCGTCGACCTCGCTGATCCAGACGATGGGCCCGCCGCGCGACAGCGTCAGCATCAGCAAATTATCGGTATAGGTCGAGTGAATGCCCCATTTCTGGTGGGGCGTGATGAAATTGAGCACGATCGTCTTGTTGCCGTTGGGCTTGCGATCGATGACCGGCTTGACGGTCTTGGTGTCGATCGGCGGACGATAGACGCACAAGCCTTCGCCGAAGGCCCGCATCCAGAGATGATCCTGGTAGAGCTGCTGGCGTCCGGTCAGCGTCCGCCACGGGATCAGCTCGTGCACATTGGTGTAGCTCGCGTTGTAGCAGACCTTCTCGGACTCGAGCCCCGACCAGATCGGGGAGGAGATGATCTTTCGCGGCTGCGCCACCACATCGCGGAACCTGATCTTCTCATCTTCTTTTGGCAGCGCCAGATGCGCGTGCTCGCGGCCGGTAAATTTTTGCAGTGACTCCCAAGCCTTCACCGCAACCTCGCCATTGGTCTCCGGCGCGAGCATGAGGATGGTCTCGGCGGCATCGATATCGGTCTCGATCTTCGGGAGGCCCTTGGTCGGCCCCTCATCGGTCACGCGGCCGTTGAGGCGGCCGAGCAGATCGACCTCGTGCTCGGTGTTCCAGCTCATGCCTTTGCCGCCATTGCCGAGCGTCGTCATCAATGGCCCGAGCGCGGTGAAGCGGCGATAGAGATTGGGATAATCGCGCTCGACCAGCGTCACTTGCGGCATGGTCTTGCCGGGGATCGGCTCAACTTCGCCGCGCTTCCAATCCTTGACGTCGAGGGCCTGGGCAATCTCGCCGGGTGTGTCGTGCATGATGGGCGTCAGCACGACGTCCTTCTCGACGCCGAGCAGCTCCGGGGCGACCTCGGAGAATTTCCGCGCGATCGACTTTGTAGATGTCCCAATCGCTCCGGCATTCCCAGACCGGGTCCACCGCCGCGGTCAGCGGGTGGATGAAGGGATGCATGTCGGACGTGTTGAGGTCGTTCTTCTCGTACCAGGTCGCGGTCGGCAGCACGATGTCGGAATAGACGCAGGTGGTCGACATGCGGAAATCGAGCGTGACGAGAAGGTCGAGCTTCCCTTCCGGCGCTTCGTCATGCCAGACGACATCTTGCGGCTTCTGACGCCCCGCTTCCCCGAGATCCTTGCCCATCACGCCGTGGGTCGTGCCCAACAGGTGCTTGAGGAAATATTCGTGACCCTTGCCGGAGGAGCCGAGCAGGTTCGAGCGCCAGACGAAAAGATTGCGTGGCCAGTTCTCTGGGTTGTCGGGATCGTCGCAAGCAAGCTTGAGCGCGCCAGACTTCAGCCCTTGCGCCACGTAGGCTTTGACATCGAGGCCGGCCTTGGCCGCGTCGGCGGCGATGGTGAGGGGATTCTGCTCGAGCTGCGGCGCCGACGGCAGCCAGCCCATGCGCTCGGCGCGGACGTTGTAGTCGATGAGCGCGCCGTCCCACGGTCCAGGCGGTGCCGTCGGCGAAAGGATCTCGCGCACGTCGAGCGTCTCGTAGCGCCATTGGTCGCTATGGGCGTACCAGAACGACGTCGCGTTCTGCTGCCGTGGCGGCCGCGCCCAATCGAGCGCGAAGGCGAGCGGCAGCCAGCCGGTCTGCGGTCGCAGTTTCTCCTGTCCGACATAGTGCGACCAGCCGCCGCCGGATTGCCCGACGCAACCGCACATCACCAGCATGTTGATGACGCCGCGATAGTTCATATCCATGTGGTACCAATGGTTCATCGCCGCGCCGATGATCACCATCGAGCGTCCATTGGTCTTCTCGGCGTTGTCGGCGAAGCCGCGCGCTACCGCGATGATCTTATCGCGCGGTACGCCAGAGATGGCTTCCGCCCAGGCCGGTGTGTAAGGCGTCTCGTCATCGTAAGACGTAGCGACATTGCCGCCACCGAAGCCGCGATCGACGCCGTAATTGGCGAGGAAGAGATCGTAGACGGTCGCGACCAGCGCCTCGCCATCGGCGAGTGCCATACGCTTCACCGGCACGTTCCGTTCGAGCACGCTGTCATGCGTGGTCGAAGCGAAATGCTCATGCACGACATTGCCGAAATAGGGGAAGGCGATCGCGGCCATTTCATCGCTCGCACCATCGAGCGAGAGTCTGAGCTTCACATCCTTGCCGCCGCTCTCCTGCTCCCCGAGATTCCATTTGCCGTTCTCGCCCCAGCGGAAGCCCACTGAGCCGCGTGGCGCGACAACCGAGCCGGTTCCCTCATCAAGAGCGACTGTCTTCCATTCCGGATTATTGGTTTCACCGAGCGCGCCGGCGAAATCGGAGGCGCGCAGGAAGCGATCCGGCACCAGCCGTCCGTCCTGGCGGACGAGACGCACCAGCATCGGCATGTCGGTATAGCGGCGGAGATAGTCGGCGAAATAGGGGGTCTGCCGGTCGACATGGAACTCTTTGAGGATGACATGTCCCATGGCTAGCGCGAGCGCCGCATCGGTACCCTGCTTCACCGAGAGCCAGACATCGGCGAATTTCGACGCTTCCGAATAGTCAGGGGAAATGACGACGCTCTTGGCGCCGCGATAGCGCGCCTCGGTGTAAAAATGCGCGTCGGGCGTGCGCGTTTGGGGCACGTTGGAGCCCCACAGAATGAGAAAGCCGGAATTGTACCAATCCGCCGATTCCGGCACGTCGGTCTGCTCGCCCCAGGTCTGGGGCGAAGCCGGCGGCAGATCGCAATACCAGTCATAGAAGGAGAGACACGCGCCGCCGAGCAGCGAGAGATAGCGCGCGCCGGCGGCATAGCTCACCATCGACATCGCCGGAATCGGCGAGAAGCCGCAGACGCGGTCGGGCCCGTAAGTCTTCACCGTATAGGCGTTGGCCGCGGCGATGATTTCGGTGACTTCGTCCCAATCGGCGCGAACAAAGCCGCCAAGCCCGCGCTTCTTCACGTAGGATGCGCGCTTATCCTTGTCCTCGACGATCGAAGCCCAGGCGGCAGCGGGCGATTTCGTCAGCCGCGCCTCGCGCCAAAGCCGCAGCAGCCGCGAGCGGACCAGCGGATATTTCACCCGATTGCCGGAATAGAGATACCAGGAATAGCTCGCGCCCCTTGAGCAGCCGCGCGGTTCATGATTGGGAAGCTCGGGCCGCGTGCGGGGATAGTCGGTCTGCTGCGTCTCCCAAGTGACGATGCCACCCTTGACGTAGATCTTCCAGGAACAGGAACCGGTGCAGTTCGCGCCGTGCGTGGAGCGCACGATCTTGTCGTGCTGCCAGCGCTTGCGATAGCCGTCCTCCCAGCGCCGATCCTCGCGCGTGACGATGCCGTGGCCATCCGAAAAATCGCCGACGACGCGGTTAAAGAAGGTCAGTCGATCGAGGAAGTGGCTCATACTTCTGGCCCTTTTTTCTCCTCAATTATCTACCGATCCGAGGCCGGCTGAAATTGAGGGCTTCGCCCTAAGGGAAACTCCTTAGTTGGCATTCGACTCAGCAGGGCTTCTCCGCGCCCTTCCGAGCGTAGAACCACCAATTGATGCCGATGCAGATGAGGTAGAAGAAGGCCGCCCAGTAGAAGAACGGATTGAACGAGCCGAACCAGTCGTAGGAATAGGCGAGCATCAGGCCCACGGCGAAGGGACCGTAAGCCGCCATGGCGCCAGTCCAGCCGATCACGCCACCGGCCTGACGCGGCGGAAAGATCATCGGTATCTGCTTGAAGGTCGAGGCGTTGCCGATTCCCGAGAAGAAGAAGAGTGCAATGATCGCCGCAAGGAAATAGGGGAACTCAGCCGTCGAAGTCGGCGCCGTGAAGAAGGTCACCGCCATGACGCAGGCAAGCATGCCAATGCACGACCATTGGGTGACGCGCGCCCCGCCTAACTTGTCAGAGAGCGGACCGCCCAGAATGCGTGCCGCCGAGCCGACAAGTGGACCCAGAAAAGCATAATGCAGTGGGTCGGGCGCGTCCGGGAACCCGCCGTAGATCTGCTTTGTCAGCAGTGGAAAGGTTGCAGCGAGGCCCGAGAACGTGCCGAAGGTTCCGACGTAAAGGAACGTCATAAAGAGCCCGTGCTTCATCTTGAAGATGTCGAGCTGCTCGCGGAAATTGGCATGGACCGGTACGCTTCTCAGCATCACCCAGGCGGCAATGCCGAACACAAGGATGAACGGCACATAGATCGCCGCGGCGTTCTGCAGCCATATTGGCGTCTCGACGCCTTCTCTCGTGAAGACCTGCGCAGGCCCCAAGAGCGAGCCAGCCAACGCAATTCCAATGATCCAGGGCGTGACGAATTGGACGATGCTCACGCCAAAATTGCCGACGCCTGCCTGAATCGCGAGCGCCGTGCCTTGCAGGCGCTTGGGGAAGAACAGGCTGGTCGATGGCATGAACGACGAGAAATTGCCGCCGCCGAGCCCAGCCAACAACGCGAGCACCACCAGAACCCAATAGGGCGTGGTTGGATCCTGAACTGCGAAGAACCAGCCAATCGCCGGAACGAGCAGCAACAGCGTCGATGCGGCGACCACGTTGCGGGTACCGTAGAGCGGCACCAGGAAGGTATGGATGATCCTGAATGTGCCGCCGGCAAGTCCCGGTAGGGCTGCAAGCCAGAAAAGTTGCGAGCTCGAGAGGTCGAAGCCCACTCCGGGCAGACGCACCACCAGCGCCGACACGAGAAACCAAACGATGAACGCGAGCGTCAGATTGGCGGTCGTGATGACGAGCGTTCGCCAAGCGAGGCGCTTGCCTGTTTTGTCCCAAAAGCCAGCCTCTTCGGGGGTCCAACTCTGAAGCCAAGTCTTACTTGCTGGGGGATAATTCAGAGTGGTCGCGGCAGCCATGCACATCCTTCCTTTTCTCGCACTTGCGAAGCCGGAAGATCGGCTAGGGAATAATGACCGCCTTTGGGGAATTGACGTTGACGCAAATCAATCCGGAGAGCAGGAGCGAGCTGGGCGGTAGCGGCCACAATAGTGAAGTTGCGTTAGCGCAAGGACGGGGCGCTGAGAGCGTGGAATGCTATGCATTCTCGTGGAGTTGATCGCGAAATCTCGATGATCGGAGCGGGCAAGAGAGGACACATCGCAGGCGCGGCGAGCATGCTGCTCGTCTGCGGCATGGTGTGGCAACTCGGCGCAGGCGCGGCGCGGGCGGCCGACTTGAGTGGCGATTGTTGCGCGGACCTCGAGCAGCGCATCGCCGAGCTCGAGGCCACGACAGTGAGAAAAGGGAACCAGAAAGTCAGCGTGACGCTGAGCGGCTATTACGCGCAGCAATTGCTCTATTGGGACGATGGGGTCGAGGACAATCTCTATCTCAGCGGCATGGGGCCGACTCAGGCCACCAATTTCAGACTGAATGGGCAGGCACAAATCGCGCCGGGCTGGACCGCAGGTTACATGCTTCGGACTCAAGACCTGCACGTCAACCCGTTCCAGCTCAATCAGATCAATGACGACTCCGTCGACAACCTGAAGCAGCAACTCTCCTTTTGGTACGTCAACAGCCGTGACTACGGAAAACTTGCCGTCGGACTGAACGCCCAGGCCTCGAAGAGCGCCGCGATGTATACGGATCTGTCCGGCACACAGCTCATGGCAAATTACGTGCTGTTCGACGGCGCCGGCTTCTTCCTGCGCTCGAAAGGAGAGCTCCTCCCGATCACATGGGGCCAGCTCGGCTATTGCTATTCGCAGGCGCGGCCTTGGGGCGGCGATTGCAACGGCATCGTCATGAGTGGCGTTCGCTATGACAGTCCGGTGTACGCCGGCTTCATGGTCTCGGCGAGTGTGAGCGAGGATGACGTTCGCGAGATTGCGCTTCGCTACAACAAGGAGATCGCGGGCTTCAAGATCGCGCTCGGCACCGGCTATTCAGTCAACACGGACGAGGTCACTCAGTTGCCGCCGGTCTCGGTTCGCAAAGATTCCGATTTCTTCCAGGCCGGTGGCTATATCGAGCATCTGGCGACGGGGTTGTTCGTCCATGGCGACTACGGTCGCGAGGACAATAACGGCGTGCCGATATTCTCCGGGCTAACCGAGCCCAACAGCCGTCAATGGTACGTCAAGACCGGCATGCAGGAAGCAGTGGACGAGCCTGGGCCATACGATCGTCTACGGTGAAGGCGGCCAATATCTTGACCAGATCGGGCCGGCCGCCCTCAATTTCGGTATCACGTCGAGCGACTTCTCACATTGGGGGCTGGGCGCCGTTCAGGAAATCGACTCCGCGGCGATGTCGGTTTGGCTCAAATACCGCAAGCATCAGGCCCATGTAACCGGCGGCAACCTCGACATGATCGATGACATCGATTTCGTCGCCGTCGGTTCGATCATCAATTTTTGAATGTTGCCGCTCGAAAGGCGAATTGGCGGAGAGGGAGAGATTCGAACCCTCGGCACGGTTACCCGTACAACGGTTTTCGAGTTCTAAGATTCTCGTGCTGTCGCGTGTCGCCACTTAACTCAGCATGTGCTCCGGTTCGCCATTTCCGTTCCGAAACTGCTGGCTTGTGATGCCCCAAACCGTGCTGTGCCGCGTGGTTCGTTTGCAATTTGGTTTGCAAACAGATTGATGAGCCAATGTCAGCGGACAGAATCAGGCGCTCGCAGAGGTCAGTTTTCGATTCAGCGAACTGCAAATGAGCAATGCTTCGGGTCAGACGTGCATTCAAGCGCGGAGGCTTGCTGCAAAGCGGACACCTCATGGCGAACTTGCTGCGTTTTCATGCTTCCCCCGGGGATTCCGATGAAGATGGAATTCACTCCGGCCGAGAGCAAGAGGAGGAACGCGAGTAGAGCCGTGAACTTGGTGGATTTCTTCATTATTAAGGCCTCGCCTCGGGAAGCGACTGTCGGAGCGCCCGTGTCGCGTCTTCGCACCATGAGAAGATAAGCTACGGGGAACGAAGGCTCCATTGGCCCAGGGTATGAAGGCATTACCAAAACGATAACCCGCATTCGCCTTTGGTTTAGATGCCTGTGGGCCCATTGCCGGTTTCGCGACACGCTAAGCGCCGCTAAGTTGCGAGGGTCGACCACCGTTCCACGCCAACGCCGGCCGCCAGTGAGTTTACCGATGTTCAAGAGCCTGCGAACCAGCACGAAGCTTTTGCTCCTGTGCAGCGTGTTCGTCGGCGCGCTGGTGGTGGCGAACTATGGTCTCGTTTCCGAGAAACAAATCGCCATTCATTTCGTGCGCAAGGAGCTTGTCGGCGTCCGGCATTTGGAGCTCCTCCGGGACGTCTACGCGCTAGTCATGAAGCAAGACCTGGACACGTTGCCGAGCGCAACGGAGAGGAGCGCAATCAGCGCAGTGCTGAACAAGCTCGCGGCGACCGCCAAGGTTGAGTCCGAACAGCTGGAGACGGCCGAACTCGAACGCGCGCTCGCGGAGGCGGTCGGCAAGCTCGCATCGACAAATGACGGCGAGAGACGGGCCTCCTCTGTCGCTGCGCTTACTGCGGCGCGCAACCTCGCATCGAGGATTGGCGACGACTCCAACCTCACCCTCGACCCGGACCTCGATAGCTACTACGTCCAGGACATTGTCGTCGCCAAGATACCGGCCCTGCTCAGCGGGATCGGCGAGCTCCAGTCTCAGCTCGAGATGCCTTCCTCTACCCAGTCGGCGCCGGAGACCCTCGCAGTGCGTGCTTTGGTGTTGGACGGGACGATCCGATCGACTCTCGAAGGGATAGAGAGAGACCTGCACGCGTCATACCGCGGCGACAATGGTTCTCGGCTTCGGCAATCTCTCGATGCCGATATAGCCGCCATGGTTTTGGCTTGGAGCGCCTATCTTGACGCCGTGAAAAAGAAACTCGATGGCGCCGGTGACGCGAGTGCACTCGATAATCGCTATGCTGCAGCAGTAGACAGCGCGATCAACGCTTGGACGGTGAGCTTGGTTGAGTTGAAGCGACTGCTCAATTTGCGCCTATCCAACCTTCTCAGCAAACTGCGGCGCAGCCTCCTTCTGAACGGTCTTCTGGTGGCGCTCAGTCTCGCATTTGCGCTGATGACTGGAAGGTACATCGTGCAACCGCTGAGGAAACTCGAACATCTGGCCGATGAGGTGGCGCAGACCAAGGACTACAGGCTGCGCACCGACTACGAGAGCCGGGACGAGATCGGCCGGCTCGCCGCGGCCTTCAATGTGATGCTGGCGGAGCTTGCGGAAGCGCGCGAGCGCGAGGCTTCCGACGCGGCGCAAAGGGCGACAATGCAAACCGAACTGGCCCGCGTCGCGCGGATAACAACCATGGGCGAGATGGCGGCTTCGATCGCGCATGAAATCAACCAGCCGCTTGCTGCAATTGTGAATAACGCCAATGCGAGCTTGCACTGGCTAGGCAAGGACCCGCCGAATGTGGAGCGGGCGCGATCAGTGCTCGAGCGCGTGGTTAGTGATGCGGGGCGGGCGAGCGAGGTCATCCGCAGCGTTCGTGCAATGCTGGAGAAAGGCAGCCAGGAGCGAATCCAGCTTGATATGAATGACCTCGTTCGTGAGGTCATAACATTCGTTCGCACCGACTTAAGACATCATGGGATTACGGTTCGAACCGAACTCGCCGACGATCTGTCGCCCATATCGGCCGTCCGCATTCAGCTCCAGCAAGTGCTACTCAATTTGATTGCCAATGCCGTCGAAGCGATGGCCTCGGTCGAGCGGCGGATGCTCACCATCCGCTCCCAAAAGGTCGACAACTCTGGCATACTTGTAACCGTTGAGGACACTGGAACCGGAATTGATCAGGCCAATCTAGAGCGTGTCTTTGAGCCGTTCTTTTCCACGAAGCCGGAAGGAATGGGCATGGGGCTTTCAATCTGCCGATCGATCATTGAAGCGCATGGCGGCCGCATCACAGCGGCCCCGGCACATGACGGCGGATCTGTGTTTCAGATAAGTTTGCCAAACGACGAGCCAAGCCAATCCGCATGAAGTCCCGATGAAGGAGCGCTCCCCTCCAGAACCCGTTGTGTTCGTCATTGACGATGATGCCTCGGTTCGCGAGTCGTTGAAGAATCTCCTGGAGACCGTCGGGTTGCACGCCGAGCTATTCGACTCGGCCCCGGCCTTTATGAGATTTCACCGACCCGATGCTCCAAGCTGCCTGATCCTCGACGTGAGGTTGCCCGGCCTTACCGGGCTTGAGTTTCAGAATGAACTTTTGAAGTCCGGCGACTCCCTGCCGATCATTTTCATTACTGGGCATGGCGATATTCCGATGAGTGTGCGGGCCATGAAGCTCGGCGCCGTCGAGTTTCTGACCAAGCCCTTCCGGGACCAAGATCTTCTGGAGGCTGTTCGGGCGGCACTGAACATTGACCGCGTGCGGCGCAAGGATGAGGAGACCCTTACGGTCTTGCGCGCTCGTTTCGAAGTCGCTCACCGCGCGTGAGAAGCAAGTGATCGGGCTCGTCGCTGCCGGTCTCACCAATAAGCAAATTGCCGCCAAGATGGGGATCAGCAACGCCACGGCGAAGGTGCATCGAGCCAATATCATGCGCAAGATGCAAGCGCACTCTTTAGCCGAATTGTTGCGGATAGCGGATTTACTCGGCGCTGAGCTGCGATCGATTGCACTCAACTGAAACTGGCGGAGCAGGCAGTCATCGGCGAACCCGTCTCTGCGTGCTTGTTCCCTGTTCAGCGGGAAGATACAGGGAAATTCGCCGATTTCGGGCTCGAGATGACTGAGGCGCCCCGGCCTTCGGGAGGAAATGCAATTGTTTGCGAATGGAATTCCCTGGGCGCCAAAGCAGGGAAAATTTGTGGGCGAGCAGGGAGCCCCAAGGCGCATAACTGCGAACGAGCGGCGCGTTTGCCTGATGTGTAAATCGGTGTGCGCGTGCGCATCGCAACATCGCTCTCAATGATGCGATGATTCTGCCTTACAATGCGAATCCAGGCCGGATGGAATTTTCGGAAAGGACAGGTGCGGCGTGATCGTCGCGCTAGGCGGACTTCACCATCGCTACGCGCCTAGCCAGGGCGCGCGCCCATAACGTCTTGAGATTGTCGTAGGCGTTGCGCGCGAGACGATAGAGTTGCGGATAGGCGGCATCAACTTGGCGCGCCAGTTCCGCCTCGTCCATCACCGGTCTGATATGCTGGGCCCAATCGGCGACCGTATCCTTCGTCACCTCGATATGAAACTGAACGCCATAGGCGCGCGCGCCATAGCGAAAGGCCTGAATGGCGCAGGCCTCATTCTTGGCAAGCACGGTGGCGCCCGGGGGTAAGGCAACCACTTCCGCGCCATGCCATTCGAACACGGTAATGGGATCGCTCAAATCGCGCAGCAGGAGATCGCGCGCGCCCTCCTCGGTCCTTGACACGCGGTGCACGCCGCGTTCGGGAGATCTTGCTGGCTGCACGCTTCCCCCGAGCGCATCGGCGAGAAGCTGATGGCCGAGGCAAATGCCGAAAAATGGGCGCCGCATGTCCACCACGAAGCGGCGGATCGCAGCCTTCTCGTCGCGCAGCCAGGGATAGCGATCCTCCTGCCACACATCTTGCGGGCCGCCCATGACGATCATGCCATCGAAGGGATCGAGCGCCGGAATCGGTTCGCCCTCGTCGAGCTCGACCACCTGCCAGGTGGCGCCATCCTGCTCAAGGAACGCCTTGAAGACGCCGAGATGCTCGATCTCTTCATGCTGCAAAACGAGAATATGCATGACCGATCCCTTCTTGCCCTAGACTGCCGAAGCCATCAAGCCGGATCAAGGGTCAAGCCAGACGCGCTTGACGTCATGCCAATTCTGGCGAGGAAACTTGAAATTCCGCATAGAGGCCGCGGAATGCATCCGCGAACTCATCGAAGAGATCCGGCTCGTGCCGGAGAATGGAATGCTCCGGGTGAAGCTCCGTGGGAATTGGTCAGCCACGGAGGAGTGTGATGAAAAATATGGGGAGGGCCGGACGGAATTTTCGGGAAGGACGGGACGTATTACGCGGAGGCAGCTGACTTCCGTTTCGTGCCAGCAGCGGAAGTCACTGCACTAATCTTCGAGAGTCCGGTTCTGGCACCAAGCCGACATCGTAACTTGGCGCTGGGACGTCAGAAACTGACCGTCAGCGGACGTTTGTGGTAGAGCCCGCCGCGCGGTCGATGCGACACCTGAGAAGCACAACACCTTGACGTCCGAGTCGCCGGTTGCATAGAACTCGCCGGCAAGCCGGTCCGTAGTGTAATTGTGAGACGTCTGGCGCGGATCGATGAATGCCAACGCCAAGGGAGAAAAACGATGGCAGGTGAGGCCGCGCTTTCTCACGAGGAACTGTTGTGCCGGCTGCAGAGTCTGGCGGAGCGGGCCGTCAGGCGCTACGCGCTGCCGACCACTGTCACACTGCAGCTGATCAACCTCTCCGAGAACGCGACCTACCGTGTCGACGATTCCGCGACCGGGTCCAAGTGGGCGCTCCGTGTGCACCGCGAGGGCTATCACTCGCGGACGGCGATCGCCTCTGAGCTGCAGTGGCAGATAGCGCTCAAGGCATCGGGCGCCGCGATCACGCCGACCCCGATCCCGGGCAAGGATGGGGAGTTGATTCAGACCGTGGCGCACGAGGGACTGCCGAGGCCACGCAACGTCGTTCTCTTCGCCTGGGAGGAGGGACAAGAACCTGCCGCGACGGACGCTGCCGGCTTCGAGACTTTGGGAGAGACGGCAGCCCGCATGCACGCACACGTGCGCGCGTGGCAGCGGCCCTCTTGGTTTGAACGCCACAGCTGGGACTTCGACACGAGTCTCGGTAAGCGACCGCATTGGGGCAGGTGGCAAGATGGAATGGGGATCACGGCAGAGGCCCTCGAAGCGTTTGGCGAGACGGTGCGGCTCATCGAGCGACGTCTTGACCGGTTCGGCAAGGCGCCCGACCGGTTCAATCTCATCCATGGCGACATGCGTCTCGCTAACCTGCTCGCCGACCGTGGCACCATCAAGGTCATCGACTTCGACGACTGCGGCTTTTCCTGGTTTCTCTATGACTGCGCAACGACCGTGTCGTTTTTCGAGCACGATCCCGAAGTGCCGGAGCTCCTCGAAGCGTGGGTGCGGGGCTATCGCCGTGTCGGCAAGCTCTCCGCCGAGGAAGAGGCGGAAATCGATACCTTCGTGATGCTGCGCCGTCTACTGCTCGTCGCTTGGATCGGCTCGCATTCGGAGACGGAGCTCGCTCAGTCCATGGGCGTCGAATATACGCGACGCACTCTTCCCTTGTGCGAGCGCTATCTGTCGCGTTTCAGCGAAGCGCGCCGGCATCGCTAGGAGGCAGCTAAGCCTGAGCGAGCGCGTCCATGCTTTCCGGGAGAATTTGCCCGCCGTCGATGATGATGGTCTGGCCGGTGATGTAGCCGGCCTCTTTCGACGCCAGGAACAGGGCAGCATAGCCGATATCCTCAACCGTCCCGAGCTTCTTCAACGGAATTGACGCCGCCATCGAGCGCTCGTATTCCGGCCCGAGCGCGATCAAGCCTTCGGTCAGGATATTGCCGGGCAGTACGGCGTTGACGGTGATGCCGTACTTGGCGAACTCGATGCAGGCCGTGCGCATGAAGCCAAGCTGACCAGCTTTGGTCGCGCCGTAATGTGCCCATCCCGGGAAGCCGGTGACCGGACCCGTGATCGACGACGTGATCACGATACGGCCCTGGTCGGATTTCTTGAGGTGCGGCAGGCAGGCCTTGATCGGAAGAAAGGTACCCTTGAGGTTGGTCGCCATGACGTGGTCCCAATCTTCCGAGGAGAGGTCCTCAATCTTGACTTGCGGGAAAATGCCGGCATTGGCGCACAATATGTCGATGCCTCCGTGTGCCGCGGCCGCCGCGTCCGCCATCCCTTGCATGTCTTCTATTTTCGTCACGTCTGCGGCATGGCCCTTTGCCGTCCCGCCATCGCGGCGCAACTCGTCGGCACAGGCCTCCGCCTCATCGAGATGGCGGGAGACGACGAGCACCTTGCCGCCGCTGCGGGCAAAGATCTTTGCGATTCCCTTGCCGATACCCTTACTCGACCCAGTTACAATGACGGACCGCCCGGCGATCGGTGTCAGCATGACGTCTCTCCAAAATTCGCGTCGACAAAAAGCGCCCTTGAAACAAGGGCAGGCGCCGCCTCCGCGACGCCCGCCCGAATTTACATCTTTCGCGGGAATCGTGCCGCGAACATTTCAAGCCTGTTACTTTTCGTTGAACACAAGGCGGCCGATCTTGGCGTGAACCTGAGGTGCGGCGGTCCTGAGCACCACACCCCAGATGAAGCCCCAGACGATGATGGCGAGCGCAATGTAGGGAATGTTGCTGCCGAAGCTGCCGCTGCCGCCGAATGTCCCCAGATTAACGACCAGCAGGTAGACGAGGTAGACCTGAGCGACAAATGCGATCGCCGGCGCGATCAGGCCGGGAATGATTCCGACTTCGCCCGGATGGTTCTGGCGGAAGTAGACGATGATCGCGATCGACACGAAGGCCTGCAGAATGAGCAGCAGCATTGTGCCGAGAATGGCGAGCATCGTGTAGATGGCGACGTAGGCCTGAGCGTTGGGATCGTCAGTTCCCAGGAAGATGGCGAAGAGGCCAACCCAGATCAGCGCCAGCGCCGACTGTGCCGTGGAGGCGATGTGCGGGCTTTTGAACGTGGGGTGCGTCTTGCCCAGCACGCGCAGGAACACACCCTCGCGGCCGAGCGAGTAGGCATAACGCGCTGCGGTGTTGTGGAATGCCATGCCGCAAGCAAAGGAACTCGTTAGGATCAGAATGCTCATCAGCTCCAGCGCCCACCCGCCGACGTTTTCCCCTATCGGGGTGAGGAAGAAATTGCCCGAATCCTTCGCGGCCTTGACGAGCATGTCGCCTTCGGTCGGGTAGGAGGAGACCGCGCACCAGCTGGTGAAGATGTAGAATAGTCCGAGCCCGATGACTGAGTAATAGAGTGAGCGCGGAATGATGCGCTTGGGATCACGCGATTCCTCGGCGTAATTGGGCGCCATCTCGAAGCCGACCCAAGACCAGAAGGCCATGAAGATGCCGACCGCCGCGGCGCCGGCCGCGATGTCCACATCGCCCACCTTCTGCTCGGCAACCGGTGTGTTGACGTTGAAGACGTTGAGAGCTTCGACATTGAAATTCGACGTGCTCGACATGATGGCGCCGGCATCGAAAATCACCAGGATGATCACCTCGAGAATAAGCGCAACACCGAGGATCTTGACCGAAAGCTGCACGTCCCGGTAGCTCAGGACCGAGATCAGCGCGATCATGAACACTGCAAGCCAGATCCATGGAACATTGATGCCAAAATGGGCCTGGATCCACGCGTTGCCGAAGAAGGCGAAGAGACCGCATAAAGATGCCTCGAAGACGCTATAGGAGACGAACGACGCCATGCCCGCCGCCATTCCCATGTCGCGTCCGAGCCCGAGGCTGATATAGGAGTAGAAGCCGCCGACGCTCGACACCTTCTGCGCCATGGCCGCAAAGCCGACAGAGAAGATGGTGAGCACGATCGTGGCGAGCAGGAAGGCGGCGGGAACATAGATCCCGTTGCCGAAGCCCGCGGCGAAGGGAACGTTACCGAGCATCGCCGACATCGGCGCTGCGCCCGTCACGGTCAGGAAAAGAACGCCCACGAGCCCGACAGCTTTGGCGTGGAGCAGATCGACCTTTTCTTTGTGGACTTCGAAACTTTCCTGCGCCTCAAGCGCAGCTGCTGAGCTTTGTGTCATGTTGGCTTATCCCCCATTTACGCTGGTCCGAAACAACAGCTGGCGGTACCGGCGGACCCCCCGTTACCGGCCCCATTCTAGCCATGATGATCTTGATCTGTCGCCAAAACAAGCTTGAGCGTGACTGGTGAACCTCATCCACAAGCGGCAAGCCTGACTCTTTGTGGCGCTGACCTTCCGGATAAGAAATTGGTCCGCCTCAGCATTTAAGCCCTAAGCCCATGATTGCCTTGAGTTCAACGCTCGACATGACGTGGCAGTAGATCATGTTGATGATTTCGAGCTCCTTGTGATGCAGCTCGTCCGTTCCCGCAGCACAGCAATCCTCGACCACGACGACGCCGAAGCTCTCGTCGGCCAGGCTGCGGACCGTCGAGGACACGCACTGGTCGGTGAAAATCCCGCAGCACACAACGGTCTTGATACCGAGATTGGTGAGGATCAGCCGCAGATTGGTCCCGGTCAGGGCGCTGTCGGTCGTTTTTGTCACTACGATCTCGTCGCCTTGGGGCTGGAACTCGTCGATGAGTTGAGACGGTGCCTCATCCTTGGGCAGAAGCAAATTGTTCCAGCCCGGCATCTTCTGCGACAGGGATCGGTCGCGACCGTCCTTGGTATGGCACGCGATGCGCGCGAAGAGGCATTCGTACCCATTCTTGCGAAACAGTCCCAGGAGTTCCCGCGTGCGGGGGATGACGATTTCGCGCATCCGTTCGTGGAAGGGATTCCAGGCATCGTAGCGGCGCTGTTCATCGGCAGACAGCGAGGCCCGCTCTGCCCGCGTGAAATAGGTGTTCTGCACGTCGATGATGAGGAGCGCCGTATTCTCCTTAGTGAGGTCCGGATCGGCGGGCTCGGGCGCTCCGTCGTAGTAAATCGATCGATAGGCCGTCTTCCAGGTCATTCCAGCTCAGAACCGCTTTTTGAACAAGCCGCGCCGCTCGTAAACCGATGCGGCCTCCTCCACGAACGCCGCAATGCCCTCGGCTCCAAATTGATCGCGCAGCTCCCGGGCCACCGCGCGAAGCTCATCCTGCGATTGAGCGCGGCCAGGACGCAACAGCTCGTAAATGCGCATGATCGTGTCTTGCGGCACGTCCACGAGCTCGGCGCCACGCTCGAAGTTCGCGGCCAACGTGCCTCGCCCGGCGGCGCGGGCGATCTCCGCCTGCTGGCGCAGCGCCGCGGCCGTGATGCGCAGGTCCTCGATTGTGACGCGGTCCTCAAGCAGGGCCTCGAGCGTGATCTCATCGAGGCCCTTGCCGCGCTTTCCGCGCACGATGTCGCGGCGCTTCTCCGCCAACGGATAGTCTGCGATCGACAGCCGTTCCTCGCTCATGCGGCGCTCCCCAGGAAGGCGACCTCTACGTCCTCGGGCACCGCACCCTCCGAGGTCAATTCAGTCTCGATGGCATAGATCAGCGCCACACGCGCATGATAGCGCGAACCCATAGCCTCACCCCGAGTCGGCACCACGACCGGCTCTGGCATTTCGCCCAGCGCGTAGGCGGCAGCGTTGGCCCCCATGCGTCGATAGTGATCGAGCCTGGTGATCGGGGAGTTGGAGAAGAGCTCGAGATTGTTGTGCGGTAGGCGGTCCTTCTGGTGAATGACCGCAGTGCCCTTCGCCTGGATGCCAATGCCGACGCCCGACCCCGCGAGGTGGGCGGCGCTGAGGCCCAGAAACGACGTGTCGGCCGTATGCTTCATCCGCACGACACGAGCCCTCGCGCCCCCTTCGGTGATGCCACCGATCAGCTCGCGCAGGGTTGCGGACAGGGGATGACCCGCAACGGTCTGGAAGAGCTTGATGCCGAACGCGGGGCTCACCCCGATCACGACCTCACGGCGATCGTTGCCCGCGGCGGCAGGGCCCATCGTCCGGTAGCTGACGCGTTTGCTCTCGGCCGCCTTGTGCACGGCCTCGGCTCTCAGGACCTCCTCGCGCGTGAGCACGTCGCGGATCGCCACGATCTCCTCGCGGCGCGCCTCGCTTACGCGGTAGCCGGTGCCAGGCCCCAAATAGTCATTGGGATCGTTGATCGCGCTGAGAATACGGCCGTCACGGACCAGCGCAGACGTCTGCAGATAGTCGCCGGAAACACGCAATCTCAAGAGGCTTTAGAAGATTCTCCGCCTCCTCCGTGAAGCCGCGCCCGGCGAGGGCCTTGATCACGTCGACGACGGTGATCGCGCGCTCCTTGATACTCTCGCTGATGGGCACCACGTCGCGGGGCAGATAGCTTCGCGTCTCATCCGATCCCGACGCGGCGACGACGCTGCTCTTCATATCCTCTGTCGGTTGCCCGAGGCCAAGCTCCTCGAGCACGGCGCTGATGGCTTCGACGGCGCGCGTTCGCAGCGCAAAGACACGGGTCTCCTCGACGGGGGTGAGACCGCCGTCGGCCTCGAAATCGCGCTGGAGCACGAGATAGTCCTCGAGCTCCTCGCCGTTAAGAAGCGACGCATTGAAAGAATTGTCGTATTTCAGGATCGACCCGAACCCCGAGCATATGAGGTCGGAGCCGGCGATGAGAAAGGGCAGGATCTTGGCCCCGACGCGGATCTCGGATTCGGTCGCACGCGCGTCATTGCCGGAGGCGCATTCTAGATCGAGCCAGACGGCGATCAGATTCTCCGCCATCAACTCGCGCATTCCACCCGGTATGGTGCAGGTGATTGGCGCCCCGTCGATGCCGCCATTCTGCGTGCCCTGCACGCCCATGGCGCGCTGAAGACAGAGGCAGCGCGCCTCGAGATAAAGCAGCGACTTCTTCTCGTGGAACCCCATGAGCAGCTCCGACCCGGCGCCCGAGGTGCAGCGCATCTTGATGCCGCGCGAGGCGTAGGCCGCCGCGAGAAAGGCTTTCGACCAGGGGGTGTCGTCGCCATCGATGAAGCTCTTCTCGGTGCCGTAGACGGAGACCGTCTCGGCATAAGAGGTAAAACCGGCCATGCCGATCTTGAGCTCCTCTGCCTCCTCGCTCGAGCACTGAAACAGCGTCCCCCAACGTCCGACCGAGGCCCCGACCGCGCATGCAACTGCATTCGACCAAGCATTTCGCGCGACTCTCATCGTCGTCTCGACCTCGTCGAATCCGAATGCGACCGCGGTCGCGGCATCGGCAGCCATCTGCAGCGGGTCGTCCTTGGCGTTGGTCACGTGCGCTTGATTACCGGGCGTCTTGCGGGCGCGCATCTTGCTGTAGGCGAAGGCGATCTCGAGAGATGAGAGCTGGGAGACGACCTCGGCGAGCTTGGCCGGCGTCATGCCGTGGGCAAGTCGCACCAGCTCGCTGCGCGGCACGTTCATGTCGACCAGCATCCGCGCGACCTCGCTCGATGGCATGGCCATGGCTTCCGGCGCGATCTCCGGATCGATGTGATAGCGGGCGATGAACGTGTCGATCATGTCGAAGTCGCCAACGCCGACGCCGTCCATCATTTCGATGCCGCCAGACCCCAATGTCAGTCCCGACTTTGGATCGTGACGGCTGGTAAAAGACGCAAATCCGTTCTCCGCGTCCTCGATCGCGAATTTGTCAAGCCGAAGCGGGCGCTCATCCCAGTCGGAGAAGCGCTTCCAGCGATTAGCGAACGTGCTCGGCTCCCCTGCCATGGTGGCTCTTCCTCACGGAGATCGACATCACTGGAACCAGACTATAGAGAATGCTAGCGGCGCCGAAGCGCATTTTACAGAAAAGCCGCACAACTTGCCCCCTGGGCGCGGGCCGGCGGGCCGCGGCACCCCGGTAGGTCGGAAAAAATTGAACGATGGAGACGGACTGATCTAGGCTAGAGGCGAGCGGAGCCCGAGGCGCTTCCAGCGATGCGTCGTGTGACTCGAAGGATGTCATGACAGCGACACGAAAAATTCTCGAACTCAACGCGTTCGACATGCGAGCGGCATCCGGCCTCGATCCTGAGATGGCGGACCTCGTCGCCCGCCGCAGGCGCGTGTTCGGTCCGACATCGATGCTATTCTACGCGCGCCCCCTCAATCTCGTCCGAGGCGAAGGCGTCTGGCTCATTGGTGCCGACGGCACGCGCTATCTCGACGCCTACAACAACGTGGCGTCCGTGGGCCACTGCCATCCACGCGTCGTCGCTGCTGTGTCGCGGCAAATGGCGACCCTCAACACGCACAGCCGCTACCTCTGTGAGATCGTCTACACCTATGCGGAAAGGCTCTTGGCGACGCTGCCGCGCGAGGTCTCCAATATCGTCCTGACGTGCACGGGGAGCGAAAGCGTCGACTTGGCGCTGCGCATCGCACGCGCGGTCACGGGCGGCACCGGCTTCATCGTGACGGAGAACGCCTATCACGGCAATACGCGGGCCGCGACCGAGATCTCCCCCTCGTCGGCGAGCGCCGAGCCGCGCAATCCGCATGTCTTTCTGGTTCCAGCCCCCGACACGTATCGAGCACCGTCCAAGGACGTGGGACCGCTCTTCGCCGCCAACATTAGGAAGGCGATTGCGGCCATGAAGAGAAAGAAAATCCGCTTCGCCGGGCTCGTTGCCGACAGCATCTTCTCGAGCGACGGCATCTACCCGGGCGAGCCCGGATTCATGGCCGAAGCCATCGCGAGTGTGCGCAAAGCGGGTGGCATGTTCATTGCCGACGAGGTGCAGCCGGGCTTCGCCCGCACGGGCGAAACGATGTGGGGTTTTGAGCGTCACGGCCTCGTCCCCGACATGGTCGTCATGGGTAAGCCCATGGGCAACGGCTATCCGATCGGCGGGGTCGCGGTGAAACCGGATCTGCTCGAGACCTTCGGGGCAACTTCCGGCTACTTCAACACGTTCGGAGGAAACCCGGTCGCCGCCGCGGCCGGCCTCGCCGTCTTGGAGACGATCGAGGCCGAGAACCTGCAGCAGAACGCGCTCGAGATCGGCGCCTATCTCTTGGCGGAGCTAGAGTGGCGTCGCGCAGCGCTTCAGCCAAGTCGGCGACGTGCGGGGAAAGGGACTTTACATCGGCGTCGAACTCGTGCGCGACCGCAAGTCGAAGAAGCCGGACAGGGACGCCGCAACCCGAGTCGTGGACATGCTCCGCGACCGCAATGTCCTGGTCGGCATTGCCGGCCCCCATGGCAACGTCCTCAAGATCCGCCCGCCGCTCTGCTTTGAGCGGGACCATGCCGACCTTCTCGTCAAGGCGCTTTCTGACTCGCTGGCGACTCTATCCTAGTTGGGGTACGGGTCTCGGACGCCGAATGCCGTCACGATGTCGGCACAGCGTCCTTTCGGGTCATGAGCGCTGCGCCGATCTCGTCTAGTATGGCCGGATCGTCGATGGTGGCCGGCATGTTGAAGCTCGCGCCGTCGACGATCTTCTTGATGGTGCCGCGCAGGATTTTCCCCGAGCGGGTCTTGGGCAGGCGCGCCACTGTCACCGCGGCTTTGAAAGCGGCGACGGGGCCGATCCTTTCGCGTACGAGGTCGACCACCTCTTTCTCGATCGCGGCCCTGTCGCGGTTGACGCCAGCCTTGAGCACGAGGAAGCCGACGGGCACTTCGCCTTTTAGCGCGTCGGCGGCACCGATCACGGCGCACTCGGCCACATCTTTGTGGGACGCCAGCACCTCCTCAATCGCGCCAGTCGACAGGCGGTGACCGGCGACGTTGATGACGTCGTCGGTGCGGCCCATGACGAAAAGGTAGCCGTCCGCGTCGCGATAGCCGGCATCGGCGGTCTTGTAGTAACCCGGGAACTCCGCGAGATAGCTCTGACCGAAGCTGGCGTCGGCGTTCCACAGGTTCGGCGAACAGCCGGGCGGAAGCGGCAGCTTGATTGCGATATTGCCGAGTTGACCTTCCGCGAGGGGATGACCCCCGTCGTCGAGGACGTTCACCTCATAGCCGGGCATTGGCACGGTCGGCGAGCCGCGCTTGACCGGGAGCCGGCCGAGACCGATCGGGTTGCCGGCAATGGCCCAGCCTGTCTCCGTCTGCCACCAGTGATCTATCACCGGCACCTTAAGGTGCTCCTCGGCCCAGAGCACGGTATCGGGATCGGCGCGCTCTCCGGCCAGGAACAGCGTGCGCAGGCTAGAAAGGTCGTAGTTCCGGATGTTGAGGCCGTGCGGATCCTCTTTTTTGATCGCGCGCAACGCTGTCGGCGCCGTAAAGAGGGCAGCAACTTTGTGCTCGCTTGCAACGCGCCAAAACGCCCCCGCGTCGGGCGTTCCGACGGGCTTGCCTTCGTAGAGGATGGTCGTATTGCCGGCCAGGAGCGGCCCATAGACGATATAGGAATGTCCCACGACCCAGCCGATGTCGGATGCGGCCCAGAACACCTCGCCCGGCTCGACCCCGTAAAGGTTCTTCATCGACCACAGCAGAGCCACCATGTGACCACCATTGTCACGCACGACGCCCTTGGGCGCGCCTGTGCTGCCCGACGTGTAGAGGATGTAGAGCGGGTCGGTAGCCTCTACGGCGACGCACTCTGCGCTGAGACCCCGCGATTTAGCGTCCGCGACGAGCCGTGCCCAATCGTGGTCGCGACCCGTGTGCAATTGCGCGGTAGCAATCGGGCGCTGGAGGATGATGCAGCTCTCGGGCTTGTGGGCCGCAATCTCGATGGCCTTGTCGAGAAGCGGCTTGTAAGCGACGATGCGGCCCGGCTCTACACCGCACGAGCTCGACACGACCACTTTGGGCTTGGCATCGTCGAGGCGTTTGGCGAGCTCGTTGCTGGCGAAGCCGCCGAACACAACCGAGTGGATCGCGCCGAGGCGAGCCGCGGCCAGCATCGCGATCACTGCCTCCGGCACCATCGGCATGTAAATGACGACGCGGTCGCCTTTCTCGATGCCGAGCCCCGCCAGAACGGCCGCGAACGCCGCCACCTCGTCGCGAAGCTCACGATAGGTGAGCGTCCGCTTGGTGTTCGTTACCGGGCTATCGTAAATGAGCGCGTTTACCGCGCCGCGTCCCGCATCCACGTGCCGGTCGAGGCAATTGTAAGCCGTGTTGCAAAGCGCCCCAGGAAACCAGCGTCCGTATTGTCCGGCGGTCGCGTCGAACACTTTGTCGTAGGGCTTTGCCCAATGGACGGCAGCGGCAGCATTGGCCCAGAACGCTTCGGGATCGGCCTTCCAGCTGTTGTAGACTTCCCAGTATCGGCTCATCAGTGATCCCGCCTGATTGCCCGGAGACGAGAACGCTCCGCTTGCCACTTTCGGTCGCGCCTCGTGCCGTTCTAGAATAGCCGACCGTCTCTGAGAAGAAGGATGAACGCACCATGTCCGGCAGACTAGCAGGCAAGATCGCATTGATCTCAGGCGGCGCAACCGGCATGGGAGGCGCCTCGTCGAAGCTGTTCGCGGCCGAGGGCGCCAAGGTCGGCGTTGTCGACCGCAACGAGGAGGCGGGACGTGCCGTCGTAGCCGAGATCGAAGCGGCGGGCGGCACGGCTGTGTTTGCGCGCGCGGACGTCGCGAACGAAGCCGAGGTCAACGCGGCGGTTGCGGCCATCACCGCGGCGCTCGGCGCGCCCAATGTGCTCTTCAATCACGCCGGCTCCATCATCATCAAGCCTTTCCTCGAGACCACGCTCGCGGACTGGGAATGGCTGATGGCGGTCAACGTCACGAGCATGTTCCTCGTGACCAAGGCCGTGCTGCCCGGGATGATCGCGGCCGGGGGAGGATCGATCGTCTGCACATCGTCGATCTCGGCCATCGCCGCGACGCCGAGGGAGGTCGTCTACAATACGTCGAAGGGCGCCTGCCACATGTTCGCTCGCTCGATCGCGGTCGAGTATCGCGACCAGAACATCCGCTGCAACGCCGTCTGCCCGGGGTTCGTGCGCACGCCGCACGGCCTGCGCGAGGTTGCCGAGCTCAACAAGCTTGGCGTCGACATGTCGGATGCGGCGCTTGCCGTTCAGCAGGGCCGCATTTGCGAGCCCGAGGAGGTGGCGCGCGCCGCCCTGTTTCTCGCGAGCGACGAGGCGAGCTTCGTCAACGGCGCGCATCTCTTCGTCGACAACTGCTTCACCGCGGTGTGAGCCCGCCGCGGCGCAATGTGCAGAAAGCAATTGATGCCACCACGCGTCGATCCCGTTCTCACCACATCAGAGCTTCCGGCTGAGGTAGACGTCGTCGTCATCGGCGGCGGCATCATCGGCGCCTCCACCGCGCTCTGTCTCGCGGAGCGAGGCGTGTCGGTCGCGCTCTGCGAGAAGGGCACGATCGCCGGCGAGCAGTCGAGCCGCAATTGGGGCTGGTGCCGCAAGATGGGGCGCGATCTCGCCGAGGTCCCGCTCGCCGTCGAGTCCTTGCGTCTGTGGGAGGGCATGAACGCGCGCACCCAGGCCGAGACCGGGATTTCGCCAGACCGGCATCGTCTATCTCTGCGAGACGGCGAAGGAGGCGGCAAAGCACGAGGCGTGGCTCGCGCACGCCGAGGCGTATCCAGATCGACTCCCGCCTGATCGGATCAGACGAGATCGACCGGCTGCTGCCGGGTCGTCGCGCCGCTGGCCGGCGGCGCTCTACACGCCAAGCGACGGCTGCGCCGAGCCGGAGAAGGCCACCTCGGCCATCGCCAATGCGGCCTTCCGCAACGGCGCCGCGATCCTCGAGCGCTGCGCCGTGCGCGGGCTCGAGACATCAGCAGGGGCGGTGAGCGGCGTCGTTACCGAGAAAGGGCCGATCCGCTGCAGCAAGGCCGTGCTCGCCGGCGGCGCATGGTCGCGGCTCTTCTGCGGCAATCTCGGGGTGGAGCTGCCGCAGCTCAAGCTGCTCGCCTCGGTGATGCGCACCGGTCCCGTCGAGGGCGCGCCGGATCGCGCCGCCGGCGCCGACAATTTCGCCTTCCGCAAGCGGCTCGACGGCGGCTACACCGATCGCGCGGCGGAACGCCAACGTCGCCGAGCTCACGCCGGACAGTTTCAGGCTGTTCTTCGACTTCCTCCCTGCCCTCGTCACCCAGTGGCACGAATTGCGGCTCCGCGTCGGCCGGAGCTTCCTCGAGGAGTGGCGGATCCCGAGGCGCTGGGCGCTCGACGCCGAGACACCGTTCGAGACGGTGCGCACGCTCGACCCCGCGCCCTCGCACGCCATTCTCGATGAAGGGGCAAGGAACCTCGAGCGCAGCTTTCCGGCATTCGGCCGCATGAAAGTCGCCGAGCGCTGGGCCGGCGTCATCGATGCGACGCCGGATGGCGTTCCCGTCATCTCCGAAGTCCCGACGCTTCCCGGCCTCTTCATTGCGAGCGGCTTCTCCGGACACGGCTTCGGCATCGGCCCCGGCGCAGGCCATCTCATGGCTGACTTGGTGACGGGCGAGAGGCCGATCGTCGATCCTGCGCCCTATCGCTACCAGCGCTTGGTCAGGCGGTCAGAATCGCCGTAGATCGAAAGCGGAGATATCGTGTCTGGGCTGACGGTCGGCCACCAGATCGGAAATCAGCTCCCCGGTCACGGGTGCCAGTGTCAGGCCAATGTGTTGGTGCCCGACCGCATAGAAGATCGAGGGGCATTGACAAGCCAACTCACAAAATCCGCTAACAGGCAACCCGAGTGTAATCGCTCATGCCGCAGAAGTTGCGGCCGCCCAGGTTCGATCAGCTTCGACTCGGAAGAGACGAAGCGTGGGTCGGCGGATAAGGTGACGTTGGACGTTAAAGTTGTTGTAGACGGCGGCGTGGGTGGCGAGAAACCTCTGGGCTGAAGATTGTGACTTGAACTTTTGCTGTTTGCGCTCCCGTCGTCGAATAATTAAATGAGAATTCTCCGCTCGATTGTTAGCGAGCATCTGTCCGGGCAGGTGGCGGTCGCGGCAGCCTAGTTTGCGGAACGCGGCGCCATACGAAGGCAGACTATGCGTCGTAAGCGTCTCCGGATGGATGCCCTGGTTCTTGAGCAATTTGCGCAATAACCTCAACGCAGCCTTTGTATTGCGGCGTTTCTGAACTAGGACATCGAGAACTTCGCCCTCGTCGTCCACAGCCCGCCAGAGCCACATCCGATTTCCGCGAATCTTCACGACGATTTCGTCCAGGTGCCAGCGACCGGTTGGCTTAGTCCTGGAACGGGGAAGGTTCTGAGCAAAGAACCGGCCAAACTTGAGAGACCAGCAGCGGACAGTCTCGTTGCTGACGTCGATCCCTCGCTGAGCCAGCACTTCCTCCACATCCCGAAAGCTCAGGGTGAACCGGAAATAGAGCCAAACCGCCTGGCGGATGACGTCGGGCGGAAACCTATGCCGTTTAAAGCTGATTGGCGGCATGGACCCCCCAATGTGCCCCAAACTAACCTCGAACCGGACAATTGCTAACGTTAGCCTGTCAGCACCGGTCGAATTGTGCGACACGTTTATTGGAGAAAAGTTGGGGAAATCGATTCAGTGTCAAAAAAAATGGCGCCCCGTAGGGGTTTCGAACCCCTGTTTCCGGCGTGAGAGGCCAGCGTCCTGGGCCACTAGACGAACGGGGCGTACCGTTCCGGCCAAGCAAGGCCAAAAGCTATAGCTTGGGCGCCCGAGGCCAATCAAGGCTTATTGCGGCTTGAGCTTCACCCGGGCGACGATTTTGCCGCTTGCGAGGTCGACGACCACGATCTCAGGGCCATCGGCGCCATTCAGATGGAGCGCGAGCCGGTTGCCATCAAGGGACATCGCCGTTAGGCCCGCGCCCTGCCCCACTGGCAGCTCGATGATCGGCGCCGCACCCATATCCGCCGGCGGCACAGGAGCGGCCACGTCTTGCTTCGCATGCGAGGCCTGATAGACAATGGCGGCGAGCACAAAGGCAAATCCGCCGACGAGCAGGATCCCCATCACGATCACGGCGATCTTCAGGATGCGAACCTGGCGCCCGCTGAACACGGTCCCCGGCAGCTTGTCGTCTTGCGCTTTAACCCTCGCCACGATCTCTGGACCTCATGACCGCGCCGCCCGAACCCTCTAAAGACCGCCTCGTCGCCGAAGCGACCGAGGACGATCAAGGCGTGCGCCTGGACGTCTTTCTCAGCCAGCGCCTGCCCGAGCTGAGCCGCACCCGCGTGCAGGCTTTGATCAAGCAGGGTGAAGTGCGCTTAAGCGCCGCGACCATAGTCGACGCCAAATATCGGGTCAAACCGGGCGACCGATTCGAGGTTACCGTGCCGCCGCCGGTGCCTGCGGAGCCCGAAGGCGAAACCATCCCGCTGAACATCCTTTATGAGGACGACGCGCTGATCGTCATCGACAAGCCGGCCGGACTCGTCGTGCATCCGGGCGCAGGGCATGCGAGCGGCACTCTCGTCAATGCGCTGATCGCCCATTGCGGCGCGAGCCTCTCCGGCATCGGCGGCGTGGCGCGTCCCGGCATCGTGCATCGCCTCGACAAGGATACGAGCGGCGTCCTCGTCGTCGCCAAGACCGATTCTGCCCATCGCGCGCTCGCCGCCGAGTTCGCCGATCATGGTCGCGAAGGCGCGCTCGAGCGGACCTATCTCGCCCTCGTCTGGGGCACGCCGCCGCTGCCCCACGGCACGATCGACGCACCGATCGGCCGCCACCCCACCAGCCGCACCAAGATGGCGGTGCTGCCCAATAAAGGTCGCCACGCCGTCACCCATTACCGCGTGCTGGAGACTTTCGGCGGCCATCCGCCGATCGCCTCGCTCGTCGAATGCACGCTGGAGACCGGGCGCACGCATCAGGTCCGCGTGCATCTCGCTCATATCGGCACGCCGGTGATCGGCGATCCGCTCTACGCGCAAGGCTTCAAGTCGAAGCCGCACAATCTTCCCGAGCCGCTCCGCACAAAAATTATGCAACTCGATCGCCAGGCGCTGCACGCTGCGCGCCTCGCCTTCACCCATCCGACGACCGGCACCTTACTGGAATTTAATAGTCAGCTACCTGAGGAACTCGCTGAAATCCTTGGAAGCTTCAAGGAACCGTGATCGGGCGAGAGTCTTTAATCTTAAGGACAAACGCTTTATAGAGTGAGCGCCGGGGGGCGGTGCGTTGGTTTGAAATAGAGTGTGGCCCTATAGGCCACAGGAGACTTGCTCTCATGGCTGCGAAAAGCTTGCCGAGTGTCAGCGCGCATGGCGGACTGACGCGCTATCTCGAAGAGATCAGACAGTTCCCGATGCTGGAGCCCCAGCAGGAGTACATGCTCGCCAAGAGTTGGCGCGAGCATGGCGACCGCGACGCCGCGCATCAGCTCGTCACCTCGCATCTCCGTCTCGTGGCGCGCATCGCCATGGGCTATCGCGGCTATGGCCTCCCCATCGGCGAGGTCATCTCCGAAGGCAATGTCGGCTTGATGCAGGCGGTGAAGCGCTTCGATCCCGACAAAGGCTTCCGGCTCGCGACCTATGCCATGTGGTGGATCAGGGCTGCGATCCAGGAATATATCCTGCGCTCGTGGAGCCTGGTGAAGATGGGCACCACGGCGGCGCAGAAGAAGCTGTTCTTCAACTTACGCAAGATCAAGAGTCAGCTGAAGGCCCTCGAAGAGGGAGACCTCAGGCCCGATCAGGTGAAGCAGATCGCGACCAGGCTCGGCGTGACCGAGGAGGATGTGATCTCCATGAACCGGCGGCTGGCCGGCGACTCCTCGCTGAACGCGCCGGTGCGGAACGATGCCGAGAGCGGCGAGTGGATGGACTGGTTGGTCGACGAGTCCATGAACCAGGAAGACAGGCTCGCCGAATCCGAAGAAAAGGACCAGCGCCACGAGATGCTTACCAGCGCGCTCGAAGATCTCAACGAGCGCGAGCGGCGTGTGTTCGAGGCGCGGCGGCTGTCTGAAGACCCCTTGACGCTGGAGCAGCTCTCCGAGGAATTTGGCGTGAGCCGCGAACGCATCCGCCAGATCGAGGTCCGCGCCTTCGAGAAGGTGCAGAAGGCGGTGCAGAAAGCGGCGACGCAAGCCTCGCTCCGCGCGCCGGCAACGGTCGACTAAGTCCAGCGCCTCAACCGTCGCGCGCCGCGTCTCGCGCGATCTCCTCATCGATCTCCTGAATGTCCTTGTCGAACAGCTGTTCCAGCTCGCTCGCGGCGTTCAGCGCGTTGGCGCGCACCTTCTCCGTGTCGGTGTAATATTTGTAGTCTTCGTAGAGGCGCTTCTCGTCCTGGCGCTTGAACGTATCGGTCAACCGCTTCACCTCTCTTGGACTTAAGCCAAGTCCGCGAAGCAGTCGTCGCGAGAGTTCGAGCGCGGAAAGAAACGTCTCGCGCTCGATGACGGTCACCCCGAGATCCATGAGTTTATGCACATGGGTGCGGTCTCTGGCGCGCGCATAGATCGGCAAGTCTGGAAAGTGCTGCCGCACGATCTCGGCGACCCGAAGCGAATTCTCCATATCGTCGATCGCGAGCACAAAGGCGCGCGCCTTGTCGGCCTGCGCCGCCCGCAAAATATCGAGCCGCCCGGCGTCGCCATAATAGATCTGGGCGCCGAAGCGCTTGACGAAATCGACTTGCGCGATGTTCGAAATCGAGCGCGGTGAACGGGATGCGGCGGGCGCGCAAAATACGCGCCGCGATCTGGCCGAAACGTCCGAAGCCGGCGATGATGACATGACCGTCTCCGCCTGGCGGCGTCTCGTATTTCGGCGCCTCCACCTTCCGAGCTTGGCGCATTCGGTCGTCGATCAGAAGCAAGAGAGGCGTCGCCGCCATCGATAAAGTCACCGCTAGGGTCAGCAATGCGGAAAGCTCGGACCCGATCGCGCCCGCGACCGCGCCGGCCGCGAACAACACGAAGGCGAACTCGCCGCCCTGACTGATGACGAGACCGAGCCTGACCGCGCCGTCCCGGGGCAAGCCCCACCATCGTGCAAGCAAAAAGAGCAGCGTTGCCTTGACCGCGACAAGGCCGACGACGATGGCCGCCAGAAGCAACGGCTTCGCCAGCAATAGCGTCAGGTCGATCGACATGCCGACCGCGATGAAGAAGAGCCCGAGCAGCAGCCCCTCGAACGGCGCGATATCGGCCTCGATCTGGTGGCGATATTCGCTATCCGCGAGCAGCGCGCCGGCGATGAAGGCGCCGAGCGCAGCGGACAGCCCCGCCGCCTCCATGACCAGCGCCACGCCGACCACGGTGAGGAGCGCGCTCGCCGTCATCGCCTCGCGAACCCCGGTCGCGGCGACGAGCCGGTAGAGCCGGCTCAACAGGAACCGTCCCACCACCACGACGCCGAGAATGGTGACGATGGCAAGCCCTGCGGCCCGCAGATCCATGCCCGTCTCTTCGCCCCCAGTGGCGAACAGCGGCACCAAGGCGATCAGCGGGATGGCTGCGAGGTCCTGGAACAGCAGCACCGAGAAGGCGAGCCGCCCGTGCCGCGTCGTGAGCTCGTTGCGCTCCTCCAGCACCTGCAGCGCGAAGGCGGTCGAAGACAGCGACAGCGCCAAGCCAACGAACAAAGCTTGGGCGAGGCTGAGTCCAAGCGCAAGCGCGACCGCGCCAAGCACCAAACTCGTGGCGACAAGCTGGAGAGTTCCAAGTCCGAAGATCGATGAGCGCATCGACCAGAGCCGGACTGGGCGAAGCTCGAGCCCGATCACGAACAGCAGCATCACCACGCCGAATTCGCCGAACTTCAGGATGTGCTCGACGTCGTTGAGGCCGTAGAGCGACCCGAACACGAAAGGACCGATCACGATTCCGGCAGCCAGATAGCCGATCACCGAGCCCATGCGGAGCGCCCGCCCCAGCGGCGCGCCGATGGCGGCGGCGGCGAGGAAAACCGCCACCTGAATGAGCTGCATCGATTCCATGGCTTCGCTTAGCATGCGGATAGCGGCAGGAGCTAGGCGTCCTGCGTCGCATACTCTGAGTCATTCCCGCGAAGGCGGGAATCCAGTAATCAATGCCGGCTATCGTGAACAACGTCGCTTGGTGGCTACTGGCATGCCCGCCTTCGCGGGCATGACGGCGGAGAACTCGATATATGGACGTCGAAGCCAGTCAACTCAAAACCAACCTTCCGTGAGGCGCTCAACGTTTGGGCGAAGATTGGCGTGCTCTCGTTCGGCGGCCCTGCCGGCCAGATCGCGCTGATGCACCGCATGCTGGTCGACGAGCGTAAATGGATCGACGAGCAGCGCTATCTGCATGCGCTCAATTTCTGCATGCTGCTGCCGGGGCCTGAGGCCATGCAGCTTGCGACCTATATCGGCTGGCGTTTGCATGGAACGATCGGCGGCCTCGCAGCCGGCCTGCTCTTCGTTCTTCCCGGCGCGCTCGTCGTACTCGCCCTGAGCGTGGCTTACGCTTATTTCGGCCGGCTTCCTGCTCGTCGAGGCGGCCTTCGTCGGCATCAAGGCCGCCGTGATCGTCATCGTCATCGAGGCCCTGCTCCGGGTGGCGAAACGCTCTCTGAAGCGTCCGGTCGATTGGCTGATTGCAGCCTCGGCCTTCATCGGTCTTTTCTTTTTTGCCTTGCCCTTCCCTCTGATCATTGCCGCCGCGGCGCTCGCCGGATTCTTCTTTGAGAGTCCGCAAATCGCGACGGGCGCCGCGCCATCCGTGCCTCCACCCGTCCCTCTCTCGCGCACCTTGCGCACGGCGGCGCTCTGGCTTGCGATCTGGATCGGTCCGCTCCTTGTGCTCGCCCTGATCCTCGGCCGCGATCACGTCACCACCGACATTTCCATTTTCTTCTCCAAGCTCGCGGTCGTGACGTTTGGCGGCGCCTACTCGGTGCTGGCCTATATGGCGCAGCAGGCGGTGGAGACCCATCATTGGCTCTCCGCCGGCGAGATGCTGGACGGACTTGGGTTAGCCGAGACAACGCCTGGGCCGCTGATCCTCGTCACCGAGTTCGTCGGCTTCTTGGCCGGCTTCCGCCATGGCGGCGAACCACAGCTTGCCTACGGACTGCTTGGCGCTCTCGTCACGCTCTGGGCAACCTTCGCGCCTTGCTTCTTATGGATCTTCGTTGGCGCGCCTTACGTCGAGCGGCTGACATCGAGCCCCAAGATCGCGGGAGCGCTTGCCGGCGTCACCGCCGCCGTGGTCGGCGTCATTCTGAATTTGAGTCTGTGGTTCGCGCTGCACGTCTTCTTCGGCACCGTCGAGCCGGTCGCCATCGGTCCGTTGCAGGTGTCGCGCCCTGACCTCGCGACCCTCAATATCGAAGCGGTCGCGCTCGCCTGCCTGGCCGCGTTCCTGTTATTTCGAATGCATGCCGGGATCGCATTGACGCTCGCGATCAGTGCGGGCCTATCGCTCGCACTATTCTATGTCGGCTAGCGCGGCACCCAGAGATCGACAAATGGCGCCCTGACCCAAGTGCCGCGGCGCCCGCTGTACACTCTGGCGAAAGGCGCCGCGACCCACGTGTCACGGCCGGTGTCGACTGACGTGAAGGGCGCGCGGACATAGGTGCGGCGTTTCTTGTAGCCGACCGTTTGCACCAGGCTGGACTTCGCATCGACCTGGGAAATTTGCGCAGGCGTGGCGGACGCTTGCATCGAACCGGCGGCAACGCCAAACCCGATGGCTGCGACGCCGAGCAGAAAAGAATAATGAATCATGACACCAACGCTCCAATCACTTTGCGCGCCCCACCATCTGCCCCGAGTCTGACGAGGCATCACCAGCAAGGCAAGCCGAAATTATAGCCAACCTTTACGCTTGAAAAATAGATAGGGCAGCACGGCGGAGGCGATCATCAAAAGAATCGCCAATGGGTAACCGTAGTGCCAGTCGAGCTCCGGCATATGGTGAAAATTCATGCCGTAGATCGAGGCGACCAGCGTCGGCGGCAGGAACACGACCGCGGCGATGGAGAAGATCTTGATGATGTCGTTTTGTTGAATGTTGATCATGCCGAGTGTGGCATCGAGCAGGAAGATGATCTTGCCCGCGAGAAACGTGGTGTGATCGGTGAGCGAGGCGACGTCGCGCGCCGCGGTGCGAATCCGCGCCTTGGTCATCTTGTCTTCGCCTCGCTCGGTGACCGCATGGGCAAGAAAGGTAAGCAGACGCCCCAGCGAGTGCGCGCTCTCTCGCGCACGGCCGGTGATTTCCCCTTGGCGTCCAATCGCTTTGAGCGAGATATCGAAGCGCCGTTGCCGCGTCGCCGATCCGCCTCTCATCTCGAAGATGGAGTGCGACAGCGTGTCGACCTCTCCTTGCATGCGTTCGATCGAATCCGCCAGGCGATCGATCAGCGTCTCGATCAGTCCTATCAGCACGATCGTGCCGCTGGTGATCTTGACCTCGGGCCGCAGACAGCGCGTGGCGAAGATCGAGAATGCTTTCGGTTGCGCGTAACGCAAGGTGATCAGACGCTGACCCATCAGAATGAAGGTCACCGGAGTGGTCGTGGGCTCGCCCGTGTAAGCCTGGTACAGGATCGTCGCCGTCATGTAGTGCGCGCCGTCCTCCTGATAGAGCCGGCTCGACGCTTCGATTTCCTGCTGCTCCTCACGGGTGGGCACTTCGAGTTTCAGCGCCCGCTCGACCTTGCTTTCTTCTTCGTGCGTGGGATTGAGGAGATCGATCCAGACCGCGGCTTCGGTGATCCGCGCGGTACCTTTTTGCGGCACCAGCGCGCCGGCTTTGGCCTCGTAAATCGTGAGCATCGAGCCGTCCCCAGAACCCGTACCGGTTGTGCGAGGGACCATAGACCCAGCCGCGACCCCTTGCCAACCAAGGCGTTTCGGACCTTTCGCCGCTTCGTTGCGCTGGATCAAGGCTGGGCGAAAGCCGAAATCCTCAAATAGCGGCACTGAGCGCTTGAGGGGTCGGACGGCGCCCGTTATGGTCGTCCGAATGGCTTCCCATCTCGGAAGCCGAGATCGAGGCATGAACGCATGAGCTGGTTACGCCGGCAGCAGGATATTGCGTCGCTCTTCGCCGTTTGGGCCCTGCTCTTCCAGGTCCTGCTCGGGCCCTTCGCCATGGCCGGTCACGCCTTCGGCGCCACGAGCCTCGGCGGGTTCATGTGCACGACGCGCGGTCTCGTCAATCCCGGCACGCCGTCCAAGCAAACCCGGCATAACGATTGCCCGGGCTGTAGCCACACTTGTCGCATCGCTTGCGGCGCCTCGCCGGCGATGGCGGCGGCCCCTGCCGTCACGGCGCCGCCGCCCACTCTGGCTCTTGTTGGCGATGTCCGCCCCGATGGCGTGGAAAACCTCGCCAACTCGGACTGGCGCTCGGACTTTCAGTCCCGCGCTCCTCCACTGGCGTAAGCACCCAAAATTATCGCGGTTGAACGCGAGCACGCTCCTCGCTTCGAGGGGTTGAGCGCGTTTGCGCGCGATTGCGATCACGCACTCAATTTCAAATCAATGAGCGTGCCGGCTTGGCTGCCGGCGCGCATGGGGGGCTTAAGCCATGACATTTCTATCCGCGCCTCGCGGCGCACTGACCATCTGGGCCTGCTTCATCGGAACGCTGCTCACTTTCGCCAACGCTCACGCCGATCCCGAGCCCGGTTCGGGTTCGGGACCGCTCGCCGATCAGCACGCGCCCGCCGGCGTGATGTTCGACCATCTGCACAAGAAGGGCGAGTTCATGCTCGGCTATCGCTATTTCTATAGCCATGCTGGCGGCGACATGCTGCACGGCACCAACAAGGCCTCCGACATGGAGATCATCGACAAAGGCTGCACGCCACATACGTGCTCGATGACGGCAAGCGACATGACCATGCAGATGAACATGCTCGACATCATGTACGCGCCGACCGATTGGATGACGCTGATGGTGATGCCGATGTGGATGCAGCACGAGATGACCATGGTCCGCTCAAGGGCATGTCTCACGGCGGTAACGACCACGAGCACGGCGGTCACATGGCCATGGACATGGGCGATCACGATGAAGGTCACGCCCATACGGGCAGTCATTCGCACGGCACCGACGGCTTCGGCGACACCATCTTCGGCCCAGAGATCAAGCTGTTCGACGGCCCGGGCTATCATGTGCATGTGAGCCCGATGTTCAGCGCGCCGACCGGCTCGGTCGACCAGAAGACGGACGGCCTCTTCACCCATTACGGCATGCAGCCTGGCTCGGGCACCTGGGACTGCTGGCCGAGCATCACCTATACCGGCCGCGCCGACCGCCTCACCTGGGGCGCGCAAGCCCTAGGCATCATCCGTATGGAGAAAGAGAACGAGTCCGGCTATCGGCTCGGCGATGTCTTCCAGGCCACGGGTTGGGGTAGCTATCGCGTCGCCAATTGGCTCTCGACCTCGCTGCGCGGCCTCTACACCGATCAGGGCAAGATCGAGGAGCCACTATAACGCGCCCCATAACCATTCGAGCCCGCCAGACCTGCAATTCAACTATGGCGGCCATTTCTTCGATATCGGCTTCGGCGTCAACACCGTGGTGCCGGGCGGAACGTTGCAAGGATTGCGGGTGAGCGCCGAATGGCTTCAGCCCGTGTTCGACGATCCCAACGGCTATCAGCTCGAGCGCGAAGGAACGCTCTGGGTCAACGCGAGCAAGTCGTTTTAGCCACGCGAAGCGCGCGCCTGCATCAATTCTTCTGCACGATGCAGGCGCCGCCATTCTTGCGAAGCGCGGCGCAGAGTTTGGTCGCGTCCTCGCGATTATCGGCGCCGATCTGCACCATGTAGAGATAGCGCCGCCCGCGGCTCAAATTCCGCTCCGGCAGCACGAATGGCTCAGCCTCGGCAAGCACGGACGCATGACGCTGCTTGAGCCGGCCGAACCAGGCAAGTGCCCTCGCCTTGGAGAAGGCGGTCGAGACTTGAATGCCCCAGGGGCGCCACGCACCGCTCGCCGTCAGCGGCTCGGTCTCATAGACCGCGCGCACCACGAGCGGCGCGAGTTGGCGGCATTGCTCGACCACGTCGCCCGCACCATCGCCGATCGAATTGGGAAGCGTTGGTCTCGGCGAGCTTCCATTCCTCTGCGGCGCGTCCCGTCACGAACTGGACATAGCTCACGGTCTCCCACGGCAGACGCGAGCGACCCGCGAGCCAATCGCGCACGCGCTCGGCGCCGGCGTTATAGGCCGCAGCGGCAAGACCGACATTGCCGAACTCGTCGCGCAGATCGGACAGGAGACTCGCCGAATGCGCGATCGCGGCTTTCGGCTCGAACGGATCTTCGAGTCCCCTCTCCTCCGCAGTCCCTGGCATGAACTGGGCGATGCCTTGCGCGCCCTTCGGACTGACGGCGCTCGGATTGAACCGGCTTTCTTTCCAGATCAGCCGCACGAAGAACATCGGCGGCAGCTTCATCGAAGCGGCTTCTTGCTGCATCAGCGGGCAGACAATATCGACGAACGGCTTCGGGCCTGCCGCCGCCAAGGCGACCGCATCGACACCGCTCTCGACCTTCCGCCCGGCATCTTCGCTCAGCGCCGGCGTGGCCGACACAATCGACATTGCGAAGATCGTGGTCAGCCAAGCACGCCGGCTCCGCCGCCTCGCTGCGTCGTCAAGAGAGGTGAAGCTCATCGAGGATTTCCAGCCAGAATGCGAAATAGGCAAACGAGGCGAGCCCGGCGAGGATGGCCGCAATGACGAGTGCCCGACCCTCTTTGGAGAGAACGAAGGCCGGCAGGCTGAGCGGCAAGAAGATGAACATGAAGGCCGCGCCCACGGCGACCATCTCCATTCCGTCGCCCTTCGGATTGGCGTGATTGAACAAGAAGACGGTCAGGAAAATGAGGAAGAGGCAATGCACCGTGACAGTGAACAGCACGCTCAAGCGAAGCCGGCTGTCGCCCTGGCTGAGTTCGGCCAAAACCGCACCTCTCCTGTCACCAAAAAACCTATAATCGCCCCTAGAGCATATCGCGATTTTGCGGTCACTCCGCCGCAATCATGCGGCAAAAACAACGCGCTGATGGGGTTCCAGTTTCTCGCCAATACCAGTATGAACCTGCATCGCCGCAAGGCTAAGGGCTAGAGCCTGAGACAGAGGGGAAAGAGGGTCATGGACGAAAAGCGTATGAATAACCGGGTGTTGCTCTTGGCCGTGCTTGGCGTTGCCTTGTCGGTCGGCGCCGCCCAAGCCCAGGAAACCGCCCCAGCGCCCAAGCCGGCGCCTGCCCAGAAGCCTGCAGCCGCGGCGAAGCCGGCCGCGATCCCGCTCTATTCGCCCTGGACCAAGCTCTGCGCGCCGGAATCGCCGGGCGCCACTCCCACCTGCCTCACGCTGATGGAAGCGCGCGCTCAGAACGGTCAGTTCGTCGCCGGCGCCGGTATCATCGAGCAGCAGGGCGTCGGGAACAAAACGCTCCGCATCACCCTGCCTCTGGCCATGCTCAATCAGAAGGGCGTCCAGATCACCTTCGATCAGGACCAACCGATGACCGGGCCCTATTTGACGTGTTTGCCCGCAGGCTGTCTGGCGGATTTTGACGCCACTCCGGCCATCGTCGAGAAAATGCAGAAGGGTCAGTCCCTGATGGTGAAGGCCATCCGTCTCGACGGCTCCCTGCTCGCCGCCCCACTGCCGCTCACCGGCTTCGCCAAGGCCAATGCAGGGCCGCCTGCCGACCCCAAAGTCATCGCCGCGCAGCAGCAGAAGCTTCGTGAGCAGGTGATGAAGGCCAATCCGCCCGCACCTGCCGCCAACGCTCCAGCGCCGGCACCAGCAGCACCTGCTGCTCCTGCCCCCGCAGCGCCTGCCGGCAATCAGTAGAGCGGGCTTACGCCTTATCCTTGATGGCGGTCTCCGGCCGGTCGCGGCCGGAGTCGACTTCCTCGTGCCAGATACCGTCCGCGGTCTCGTATTGGATACCGACGGTCTCGCCCGGCACCTTCTGCTCGCCGGCGGCAACCCGCGCCGCTTCGAGCGCGGCCTCGTGGCTCGGAAATGTCTCCGAGATGGTGCCGCGGGCTTTATAGGCCCAGCCGTTCTCGTGACGAATGATCTCGTAAGTAACTTTGCTCATTGTGATTCCAGCGTGTGTTTCGCGAGAGGCCGACTATAGCCGATATCCGGCCCCGCCATGAGCGTCGAATTTTCGCATGCTCGACCTCGGAACCAAACCGCCCCAACCCTCGTTTGTTGTTGAATGGCCAAGTCCTCGGTCATGCCATCTGACAGCGTCGCGTAAATTCATTGTGGTGCGACGGAGCCGCGAAAGCGGCTTTGCATCTTATTGAGGGAATCCAAATGGAGATCGCCATGCAGGCCCAAGCCTATATACCGCTGGGGGTAATACTGGTTTTTGCTGCCGCTATTGTGGGAATTTTCAGCACCAAGACCCCAGGTTTTGGCAGGTACAGCACGACGGCCTTGCTGCTGACGCTCGTGTTGTTTGTCGCTGCCATGGCCTTCCTGCAGGGCAAGGTCGAATGGTCGCCGATGGCGAATATTCTCTTTGTCGTGGTCGGATTTGCCGGAGGACTGACGGCGGCGAAAACATCCGATGGTTGAGCGGGGCCACCTCCAGCTATAATGGCCTGAGCATAAAGGCCCGCTACGCAGGAGGCAAATCATGTGCCGCAACATCCGCACCCTGTTCAATTTCGAGCCGCCGGCGAGCGACGACGAAATCCACGCCGCCGCGCTGCAATTCGTCCGCAAGGTGTCCGGCTCGAACAAACCATCGCTTGCGAATGTCGCGGCCTTCGAGCGCGCCGTCGCGGAGAGTTTCAGGTTCGACGCGCCGCCTGTTGCATTCGCTGCAAACCACGGCCCCGGCACGCGACCGCGAGATCGAGGCGGCGAAGGCCCGCGCTCGCGCCCGCGAGAGGTTTGCGTGAAGCTGAATGACTAACCCCGCGGCGGGCGGCGGCGCTCGCTGAACCAGGCGCGATATTCGCTCATCTTCTGCCGCTGTGCCGACGGCGCGCGCCGCTTGCAGGTCGCGGCCTCCTCGCTGTCCTCGGCCGCCCCCCATCTGAGCTCGGCACAGTCATTCACATTATACGCCATCTCCAGCGCCGAGATGCGATCGAGCACGTCTTTCAGCGTGAGCGTCCAATCCGAGCCGTCGCTGCGCTTATAGGAAAATTTCCGCGTAGCGAGCTCCGAGGCGAGTGTGCTCTCCAGCTCCGCCTTGACCTCATCGACGCTCTTACCTTGCGGCATCGCGTAGCGCTCCGGCCGCCGCGCCACGCGATCCGGAAAGCCGCGCACCACGTCGATCGCGATCAGGAGACGCAAATCGCGCGACGGCGTCGCGAAATCTTCCCACGCGCCTGTCGTCTCGAAGATCGTGGCGCCGTCAGGCATCGCCACTTCGCGGCCGCCTTCGACCTGGTATTTGCGTCCGTTCTCGACCGACGCCACGCGGGTGTTCACCTGCTCCTCGAGCGAGGTGACCACCTCATTCAGAGCCCGCACCGGATCGAGCGGCTCAGGCGACATCACGTCATCCATGCGGTCGTAGAAATCCTCCACCGCGATTTTCGACTGCTCGAGCGAATAATCGCCGTAGTCCGGGTTCTTCGCGATCTCGTCATTGGTCATGCGGCTCAGAGTGCCGTTCTTCTCGCGCACGATCGGGCGGAAACCCTTGAACCCGGGGCTGCCGAGCGCGGGATCCTGCGCGAACAGGAAATTGCCGCGCCAGAACCGCTTCCGCGCCACCGTCCCGTCGGGCTGGCCGTCGACGGCGAGGAACACGCCAGCTCCCTCGCTTGTTTGCGCCACGCGCTTCACGAGGATGAGAACGTGGCCGTACGGATCGGCATAGATGGTGCCGGGGCGAAGCGCGGCTTCGGTCAGCGGCACCGGATAATAATCGGTGTTGTCGTCGTCCGCCGCCGTCCGCCCGTTGCCCGAGTGCACCGCGTTGGCGATGGTCGTCCGCAGATAATAGGCGAACCCCGCCACCAGCCCTTGCGGCTTCGGCGGCAGCTTCATCACCGGCTGAGCGGCAACTGGTGCTGCAAACATGCCGAACAGGCCGGCGGACTGGTTCGGCGCTTTCGACTGCTGCGGCGAAGGAGGCGGCTCCTCGTTGTCGACGTTCCACCATTGCGGACATTTCGGCGCCTGGCCGCCGTCACCCCGCGTGCATTTCGAATAACCGAACGGCAGGCCCATCTTGAAGGCGAAGTAGGCGCGCAGGAAATACGGAACGTCGGCGCAGTCGGGTTGAATGATGAACCCCTTCTCGTCCTCCTTAAGCCCCAGATGATTGAACAGCACATTGCGGGAGCGATCGTGCAGCACGTCGTGCATCGCCTTCCACGACGGCTGCTCGTCGAGCGGCGCGTCGAACAATTCCTCGATCCAGGCGGAGTAGAGATTTTCCGCGGCGCGATCCCACTGAGCGGTGACGGGCCAGACGCCCTTTCCCTTCGCGCGCTGCCGGGGCGGCTCCTTCTTTTGCACCACGATCTCGCGAATGACCGTGCCGCAATCGGCCGATGCGCCCTCGCGAACGAGCTTCGCCTGCCAATTCCCTGGAGCAGGTGAGGCGATTTCGGCGGACCAGACATAGGGTGGCCCGCCCTGCCGGTCGCGCGATGAGACGGCGACCTTGCCATCGGGCGCAATCAAAGAAAGTTCGCCGTCGAGCTTCTTCTCCGCGGCAAAGATGACGCGCAAGGGCGCACCCTTCCACGCGGCCATCGGCGAGGAGAGCATCGCGAGCCCCAACTCGTCCTTGCAATTGTCGGCGGGGGCTTCGGCTTGCTTTTCGGCCGGGGCTTGGGATTTGGCCTCAGGTTTGGCAGCCCATGCTGCGTCAGGGGACAAGAAAGCCCCGCTCGCGATCAGCAGCGACGCGATCGCGCTGGCAGCAATGATCTGGCGTGCAGGCAACAAGCGAGCCCCCTGTCCGGTCCCTCGGGCGCGCCTCAAAATACCCCGAAAACGCCGCCTGCTAAACGTCAATTTGGGCATGAATCCCCGTTACCGCGACGGAGGTCCGCCCGGGCTTTGCTGCAATCTCTCCCCCCGAAGGGGAGCGGCGCGCCGAAAGACGCAAAACCTATGGTGTCCGCGAGCCCTCAACAGGCCCACGGCGGGCGCCTCGCGGCGCGCCACAAGCGGCGTTCATTCGGCGCCGGGCCGCGCTTTCTAGCGACACGTCGAACGGACGTGGCTGACTATCAGCCAGCTCCTGGCAGGGACTCGTAGTGGTCCCGGGCGGAGCCCCGGCGCCGCCCGAGTGAAGGTCTTGCGAGACCAACCCGCGGGCGCCGCACCTCATCCCGCCTCACGACGCCTCATGAGAACGCCCCTTTAGAAGGACGAGGTGGACGCAGTATAATGGAGGTTTGGAGCGCGGGGATAAGTCAGATGCGGTCTGCCGTTTGCACCATAAGCAGACATCCCGCCTTGCGACTTAAAGGATGAAATCGGCCTTCGCGAGCGCGTTGACGGCGGCTGCAGGGGGCCGCACATATCGCGCGACTCGTCTCTGCCGTGTGAAATATCTCCGTCGACGTCCCTAACAAGGCACGCACTATGGCCGAAGCAGACGGCAGACACGGGACTCGAGATAAGGCTTGTCTTCATCGGCGGAGGCCTATGGACGACTGGCGTTACGATCTCCGGCCGCGAGATCTCACAATTGGAACAAGGCCATCTCTCCTATGGCCTGATCGTCGGTATCCTATTGGCTGACCGACATCGACCGGTCGAGGCTGGTCGCGACCGTCAGGCTATCGCTTGGGGTTCTCGATTCGACCTTGTCGGGCGCTGGTCTTGCGAACCGGCATTGGTCGAGCTGTCATCTTCATCGCCATCAACGCCTATCAGCGTGGAGGCGGCCGTGTGCGGGCCCGATCTGGGCAGCTTCGCCTGCCGGTCGGCGAACGCAGACCCATTCGCAGTGTTATCGCCAGGCTTAGCGACGCACTTAATCGTGCCGACTCCTGACTCTGCCGGCGAGTTCCGCGAAATCCCTCAAGGCACGAACCCGGCCGAAGAAGTCCAGCCCCTCGAAAAGCTTCTCTTCATCTGCGCAGGCAGCGCTGGCGTTACGATCTCCGGCCGCGAGATGTCGCAATTGGAAAAAGGCAGCTTCGTGCAGACTGAGATCGGCGAGCGTAGGCGTCGAGCGCCTCGCCACCTCATCGCTCGCCACCACGGGCCGCTTCAGACATGTCCGCCGTGCGCACAACTCACTGAGTCGCTATGCGCGCGATCGCATGGCCGGCGCTCTTCGCACGGCCGTCGCCGGAACTTGCCAGGCGCTGACCCGTATCATTCCGCGGTTGACAGACGGCCACCGGTTCAACCTGAGGGTTAAGCTTTGATTTCTCGCCAGCAGTCGATTACTCAGCTTGATCGACACGAAACCGGCGGGAACTTAGCGTGCCTAACGTCGCCCCCCATCTCAGCGCTCACGATCTATCGGTGCTGATCGATTTTCTGCTGTTCGGCGCCACGCTCGCCGGCGTCGCAATTTTTCATCGTCATACGCTCGCCGCCGCTCTCATCGGCCTCGGCGTCATCACGCTCAAGAAGCTGTTGGGGACCGGCTTCAACGAGGGGCCGGGGCTGGCAGGCCTGCTGGCGCATTACGAGCATGAATGGGTTCTGCTGGCGAATTTGTTTCTGCTTCTGGTCGGCTTCGCTCTCCTCGCACGCCATTTCGAGGAGAGCCGCGTCCCCGACTGGATGCCGGCCGTGCTACCGGACAATTGGACCGGCGGTTTCGTGCTTCTCACTCTCGTGTTCGTTCTCTCCGCATTCCTCGACAATATCGCCGCGGCGCTGATCGGCGCGACCGTGGCGCGGCATGTCTATCAAAGGCCGCGTCCGCATCGGCTACCTCGCGGCAATTGTCGCCGCGGCCAACGCCGGCGGCGCGGGCAGCGTCATCGGCGACACGACGACGACAATGCTTTGGATCGCCGGCGTCAGCCCGCTTTCAGGTGCTTCATGCCTATGTCGCGGCGGTGTGTGCGCTGTTCGTCTCGGGCATCCCGGCATCGCTTGCCCAACAGAAATACGCGCCGATCGTCAAGGATCCGCCGTCAGGTCTGCACATCTCGTTCAGGCACGTCGGCGTGGTCGTCTTCGTGCTCGCGTCGGCGATCGCCGCCAATGTCGGGGCGCATCTCCTCGACGCCCATATTCTGGACGAGCTTCCCCTGATAGGACTTGCGGTCGCGGCGGCAATTCTCCTGACGGCCCCGATCGCGCGGCCGGATTGGTCGATTCTGCCCCACGCCGCGCGCGGCGCGATCTTTCTCCTCGCTCTTGTCTCCGCGGCGTCGATGATGCCGGTCAAATCCTTGCCGTTGCCCAGCTGGGAGACGGCGCTCGGGCTCGGCTTCGTCTCGGCGGTGTTCGACAATATTCCGTTGACCGCGCTCGCCATCAAGCAGGGCAATTATGACTGGGGGTTCCTGGCCTACGCCGTCGGCTTCGGCGGCTCGATGATCTGGTTCGGGTCGTCCGCGGGCGTCGCGGTCGCGGGGCTGATGCCGGAAGCGAGATCCGCCGCCCGCTGGCTAAAAGAGGGATGGCCCGTGGTCGTGGCCTATGTCGCCGGGTTCTTCCTCATGCTCGCGCTGCTCGGCTGGAACCCGGAGGCTTTGTCGTAAGCCGACTCCGCGGGGCTGCCGCATAATTGCTCGCCGCGTCACTCCTTGAACGTTGAACCCGCTACGGCCGGAAATTCTGCGATCTACTGACTTAACGCTTGAGGGTCGCTAGCATAGGTCGCAAGTCGCAGAAGCTGCGCCCCCGCGCTGGAGTTGCCATGAGGTCTCGCCTGCCCGCCCTCGCTATCGCCCTTCTCCTGCTGCCGGCCCCGGCGCTCGCCGGCGCCAAGGAGAAGGTCGCGGCGCTTGCTCCATCCGGGGTGGTGCTCGTGCTGGACGAAGAGGGCAAAGAGCTGGTGGCCCAGAACGCGGACAAGCCCTTCGTCCCGGCTTCCGTCGCCAAGATCGTGACGGCCTGGCTGGCGATGGAGGTGCTCGGCGGCGACTACCGCTTCGAGACCAAGTTCTACCTGGACGACAAGCGGGTGCTGTACGTGCGCGGCGGCGGCGATCCCTTTCTAATCTCCGAGGAGCTGGAGCCGCTCGCGCCGGAGCTGGTCGCCGCGATCGGCAAGGAGCCGATCACCGGCATCGTCCTCGATGCGAGCTACTATCCTTCCGACCTCCGCATCCCGGGCATCGAGAACACCGACGAGGCCTACGACGCGCTGAACACGGCGCTCGCGGTGAACTTCAACACGATCAGCGCCGTGCGCAAGGGCAAGACGGTCCGCTCCGCCGAGGAGCAGACGCCGATCACGCCGCTGGCGATCAGTGAGTTCCAAGCGCGGGGCCCCAATGGCCGCGGCCGCATCAGCCTGAGCAAGGACCCGGCGGTGAGCCTGAAATATGCCGGCGAGCTGATCGCCGCGTTCATCGAGCCGCGCCGGCGGCAGCGTCAAGGGCAAGATCTCGACCGGAACCGTGCCCGAGGGCCTGAAGCCGGTCTACGTGCATCGCCAGTCGCGCACCCTCTCGGAGGTCCTCAAGGGGTTGCTCCTCGGCTCGAACAACTACATCGCCAACCAGGTCTTCCTGGAGATCGGCGGGACCCTGGGCGGATCCGTCAGCCTCGAGAAATCGCTGAAAGTCGCGAACGCCATGCTTGCCGCCAACGGCCTCGCCGAGGACATCCATCTCGAGGAGGGCTCGGGCATCAGCCGCGACAACCGCTTCACGGCCCGCGGCCTCGCGCAGGTGCTCGATCTTTTCGAGCCCCATGCCAACCTGCTCCGCAGCGGCAAAGGCGCCCTCTTCAAGACCGGCACCTTTTCCGGCGTCCGCACGCTGGCGGGCTACGCCGACACCAAGAAGAACGGGCGGGTGCGCTTCGTGATCTCGCTCACGAGCAACAACACCGCGATGCGCTACCAGCTGCTCAAGGCCATCCAGGCGGGGCTGTAGGGGAGGCGCGCCGACTAGGCACCGCCCTATTGCTCCTCCACATAAACCTCAGCACCGGCCTCGCGGAACTTCTCGCTCATCTCCGCCATGCCGCGCGTCCTTGCCAGGTCTACCGCTTCGCTGCTTGAGACCTGCTCCTTCTCCGCCATCTTGAGACCTGCTCCTTCTCCGCCAGCGCCGCCGCATAATCCCGCACCTGCTGCGTGATCTCCATCGAGCAGAATTTCGGCCCGCACATCGAGCAGAAATGCGCAAGCTTGTGCGCCTCTTTCGGCAGCGTCTCGTCGTGATAGGACCGCGCCGTGTCGGGATCGAGCGAGAGGTTGAACTGATCCTCCCAGCGGAACTCGAACCGCGCCTTCGACAGCGCGTCGTCGCGCGCCTGCGCGCCCGGATGCCCCTTGGCGAGGTCGGCGGCGTGCGCGGCGATCTTGTAGGCGATCACGCCCGCCTTGACGTCGTCGCGGTTCGGGCAGGCCGAGATGCTCCTTCGGCGTCACGTAGCAAAGCATCGCGGTGCCGAACCAGCCGATCATCGCCGCCCCGATCGCGCTCGTGATGTGGTCGTAGGCCGGCGCGATGTCGGTGACGAGCGGGCCCAGCGTATAGAACGGCGCCTCGCCGCATTCCTCGAGCTGCTTCTCCACATTGATCTTGATCTTGTGCATCGGCACGTGGCCCGGGCCCTTCGATCATCACCTGGCAGCCTTTGTCCCAGGCGATCTTGGTCAGCTCGCCAAGCGTCTCGAGCTCGGCGAATTGGGCGCGGTCATTGGCGTCGGCGATCGAGCCGGGCCGCAAGCCGTCGCCGAGCGAGAACGACACGTCGTATTTCCGCATGATGTCGCAGATCTCGTCGAAGCGCTCATAGAGGAAGCTCTCCTTGTGATGCGAAAGGCACCATTTGGCCATGATCGAGCCGCCACGGGAGACGATGCCGGTGACGCGTTCCGCGGTGAGATGGATGTAGCGAAGCCGCACCCCGGCATGGATGGTGAAATAATCCACGCCCTGCTCGGCCTGCTCGATCAGCGTATCGCGATAGCACTCCCAATCGAGCTTGACCGGATCGCCATGCACCTTCTCCAGCGCCTGATAGATCGGCACGGTGCCGATCGGCACCGGCGAATTGCGGATGATCCATTCCCGCGTGGCGTGGATGTTCTTGCCCGTGGAGAGATCCATCACCGTGTCGGCGCCCCAGCGGATCGCCCACACCATCTTCTCCACCTCCTCCTCGACGGACGAGGTCACGGCGGAGTTGCCGATATTGGCGTTGATCTTGGTGAGGAAGTTCCGGCCGATGATCATCGGCTCGGATTCGGGGTGCTTGATATTGGCCGGGATGATGGCGCGGCCGCGCGCCACTTCGCTGCGGACGAATTCCGGCGTCACGAAGGCCGGCAGCGACGCGCCGAAACTTTCCCCGTCGGCGAGCCGCGCTTCCGCCTCGTCGGCCGCGCACGCACGCCCGACATTCTCGCGATGCGCGATATAGACCATCTCCTTGGTGACGATCCCGGCGCGGGCGAATTCGAGCTGGGTGACGAGATCGCCGTCCTTGGCTCGCGCGCTTCGATCCAGGGCGCGCGCAACGGCGGCAGCCCGCGCGCACGTCATCTGGTAATGACGGGGTCGGTATAGGGGCCCGAAGTGTCGTAGACCCGGAAACTGGTGCCGTCGGTCAGCGCAATCTCGCGGAACGGCACGCGGACATCGTCATGGCCATCCGGCGCTGAATAGACCTTGCGGCTGCCGGAGAGCGGGCCTGTCGTCACCTCGGTCGGCTGAATGTCTTTGGCAGAGATTTGCTTGTTCATCGGCATGCTCCTTGTGAGGTAGCTGCCGGGGCAAGCGAGGCTGGGGGCCGAACAATTCCAGTCCCTTCGCCGGCACGACCCGGATCAGGTTCAAAGGGTCTCCGCAGTGCCTTTCAAGGCGAAGCGGACTCTCAGCCCCTTCCCTGGGGCTCCCCTCGGAATGCAGTAGCTAATCCGAAAAGTTGCAGACTTTTCGGCAGATTATGCGTCAGTAGGCTGGCTACCGGCGACAATCAATCTTGTCGCCGGCGGCAGGCCTCGAAAGAACGTGAAAGCGCTAGCGGCGCCGCCGTCTCGTCGTTTTCCGCGCCGGTTTGGCCGTGCGGGCAGGTTTGGCTGCATCGGGCCGGCGCTGACGATCTAGCGGGCATCGCGCCGCAATATTTCTTGCACTCGGATTCATAACCCATGGCCGTGAGAATGCCGCCGAGCACGAGCAGCGCGATGGCGCCGATCACCGACGGGCCGTGGCCCTCCATCATGCGGTTGCCGAGCTCCTGCACCTTGCCGGGAAGCAGCAAATTGGTCACGCCGCGCAAGATCAAGAGCCAGCCGAGGATGGTGATCAGCACCCGCCAATCGCCAATCCAGACATTATGAGCGTTGACGATGGCGAGACCCGCCACCAGCGCCAAAATGCCGATCAGCCAGATGAGGGCGAGGTTGCCCATGAAGTCTTTCATCACACCGGTATAGGTGTCGGGGCTGAGCCAAAGCCCAAGCACCATGCCAGCACCCATCAGCAGCAAGACCGGACCCATTAGTCTTGCGATCAAAGTCGAATGTTTCATTTTCCCCTCCCGTTTGTGTCGTGATCCGCGGATCGTCAGGCAGTAAAGGTCCAGCACAGACGGAGAACCACATGGTCCCAACGCCGTACGGACTGGATCAACTTTTCACTGAAACTTGAGGCGCTAATCGACTTGGTCGTTAAGGACTCGGGCGCCCACTGAAATATGACTAATTGTGATTCTAATCATAACATAACGCAAGTGGCTCTAAAGCAGGAACTTGCGGCCTTAAGGCCCGGCAAAGTCATATATATTCTTTGAACTTGCGGCAAACTGGCGCTCCACATGGGAAATAACGAGAATGTTGCGGCGAGGCTCTAACCAGTTTAATCCTCCGCCATTATTCCGCCGTGCTTCGCCGCGAATTGCGTTCTAAAGAACAGCCACGGCAGCGCGCCATTCCCTGCTTGTAACCTGGATAGGATGTAAGGTGAACCAAGACGCCTCGACGGACTCTCGCACGAAACCCGGCAATTTGTTCGCCGCCTTGCGGTGGATCGCGCTTCTGCTTGTCATTCTTGTCTCGATCGGCGGCGCTATTCTCTATTGGCGCCATAGCGAGCTCTACCCCTCGACTGACAATGCCTATGTCGGAACCAACATCGTGCGGGTCGCGAGCGAGGTCTCCGGTCCCGTGATCCGCGTCTATGTCACGACCGACGACGCCGTACAGACGGACGACCCGCTCTTCGATATCGATCCGACGCTCTACGAAGCGGCTCTCCGCAATGCGCGCGCCCAATTCGACGCCGCCGCCGCCGCCGCCGGCACCGCCGCCGACAATCTGAAGCAGGCCGCCAACACGCTGGAGGACAAGCGGAAGGCGCTGGACGACGCGCTCAAGGCCTATCGCGAGGCCAAGGACACGCAAGGCGACAGCACTTCGCCCTCAGCGACCATGAGCACCGCGATTTCCAATTGGCGGAACGCTCTCAAGGACTATCGGAACGCCGAGGACGAATTTGCCGCCGCGCAGGACAAGCAGCTTACGGTGACGACGCCGACCGTCCAGCTCCGGTCCGCCGCCGCCGCCCTCACCAAATCCACCCATGACCGGGTCAAGACGCATGTGACCGCGCCCACCGATGGCACCGTCTCCAATGTCAGCCTCAGGCCCGGCGCCACCGTGCAGGCCGGCAGTCCGCTCTTCGCCATCATTGAATCGAACCAATGGTGGGTGAACGCCAATTTCAAAGAAACCGACCTCGCCCGTGTCAGGCTCGGCCAACCCGCAACGATCCGTCTCGACATGTATCCGGCCGTCACCCTCGAAGGCGTGGTCGAAAGCATCAGTGCCGGCTCCGGCGCCACCTTCTCGGTGCTGCCGCCGGAGAACGCCACCGGCAATTGGGTCAAGGTCACGCAGCGCTTCCCCGTCAGGATCCGGATCTCTAATCCTCCTCACGATCCGTCGGAGACTTTACGCGTCGGCGCCAGCGCTACGGTCACGGTCGACACGACTCAGGAAGATAAATGAGTTGGCGCAATATGGCGGGCAACAAGTCGCGCCCGCCGAAACCCCCGCATCGCGCCGAGCCACCGCCGCCGCCGCCGCCGGAGAAACGGCCGTCGGTCGCGCTCGTCGTGGCGGTGGTGCTGACCGCCTTTCTTGAGGTCCTCGACATCACCATCGTGAGCGTGGCCATCCCGCATATGCTGGGCTCGTTCGGCGCGACCTCCGATCAAATCACCTGGGTGCTGACCTCCTATCTCGTGTCCGCCGCCGTCGTGATGCCGCTCACCGGATACCTCTCGGCACGGCTCGGGCGCAGGCGCCTCCTCATCATTTCGATTCTCGGCTTCGTGGTTTCCTCAGCCCTCTGCGGCCTCGCCTGGAGCCTCGAGGCCATGGTCGTGTTCCGGCTGGCACAAGGACTGATGGGCGCGCCCCTCGTGCCCTTGAGCCAAGCCATCCTGCTCGACGCCTTCCCGCGCGAGAAAGCGGGCCAGGCGCTCGCCATTTTCGGCCTCGGCATCATGGTCGCGCCGGTGCTGGGCCCGACTTTTGGCGGCTGGCTCACCGAGACCTTTATTTGGCGCGCAGTGTTTTACATCAACGTGCCGATCGGCCTGTTCGCCCTGCTGCTCGCCATGGGCCATCTGCCGCAGACCGCTATTCGATACATGAAGACCGACTGGATCGGGCTGATCTTGTTGGTCCTGGCGGTTGGGTCGCTGCAATTCGTGCTCGATCAGGGCCAGACGCGCGACTGGTTCAACTCGCGCCTGATCCAGTTTTTCACCGCCCTCACCATCTTCTCCAGTACGGCCTTCCTCATGTATGCCTGGAATAGGCCGGGCAGCATCATCGACCTGTCGCTGTTCAAGAACCGCAATTTCCTGGCCGGCCTCATCGCCATCACCGCCTACGGCGTCACGCTGTTCGGCACCGTCGCGCTATTGCCGCTTCTGACCCAGCGTCTCATGGGTTACCCGCCAATGGATGCCGGCATGCTGTTCGTGCCTCGCGCGATCGCGAGCGCCATCACGCTCGCCATCACCGGCCAGTTTCTCATTCGTTACATCGACCAACGCCTGCTCGTGGCGGTCGGGCTCGTCCTTTCGGCGGTCGGCACCATCCAGATGGCCGGACTCTCGCTGCAGGCTGACGCCTGGGCCATTGCCTCGCCTGGAATCGTCGCGGGCATCGGCATGGGCTTGTTCTTCGTGCCGTTGACGGCGGTGGCCTTCGGGAGCATCCCCGATAGCAAGCTCGACGAGGCTGCCGGTCTTTATGCCCTGATGCGCGGTATCGGCTCATCCATCGGTATTGCGGTCGTGAGCTGGCTCTTCGTCCGCCAGGGTCAGGTCCATTGGGATGATCTGATCGCCCATATCAGCCCGTTCAATCCCGCACTGCCGCCTTACCTCGCGGCGCAAGGGCTTGACCCGCGCTCTCCGGCCACCGTCGTCGGCATGGCGCAGGAGATCGGACGGCAAGCACAGATGCTCGCCTTCGTCGATCTGTTCTGGTTCATCGGAGTGGTGACGCTCGCCATCCTGCCGCTGGTGCTGATGATGAAGCGACCGAAGACCACGTCGCTGCTCATCCCAGCGCACGCTTAAGTCGCGCACAGCAAGCCAGCTCCGGGACGCGAACACCGTCCCGGAGAATTAAATCAATCTCTAAAGCCTAGTAGCAGACCTTGGCGCCCGAGGTGCAGACGAACGGCGAGATCACGCCCGTCCAGCAGATCGTGTAGGAATTCGACTTGATGATCGGAGGCCCACGGAACAGGTCGGCCGAGACGCTGTCGCGCCAATAGGGTTGCGGCTTGGCCTTCATGCCGCTGACCGTGATCGCGCCAAGTTTCTTCTCTGATTTGAAGCCGGAGACGGCGTCGGCAAGCGCCTGCTGCGCACGCTGGATTGCCGTCTCTCTGTCAAACCCGTCGGCGGTTCCGGAGAACCCAACACACCCGGCGGAAGCCGGCGAGCCTTGCGCCATGCCGATGACCGCCGCAATCAAAGCAACTACCAAGAACCGCCACAGCGACCTCATGAAACGCCTCCCTCAGGCAACTAAATGATGGGGTAGGATAGTCCGCCCTGAAGCTGCATGGCAGTGCCTTTACGGCCGCAGCTAGAGGTTGATGCTTAGCTGTAGCTTGAAAGACACAGTGCTTGCCCCAATTCGAAACGTTCGACTGAAGCGCGCATGCGATCTTGCGGGCAAATGGAGGAAATCCAATGGCGTCCAGTCTCGTGGTGATAACCGGGGCCTCAAGCGGGATCGGCGAGGCAACCGCCAAGCTCTACGCAAGTCGCGGCGCGAACGTCGTCTTGCTGGCGCGAAGCAAGGATCGTCTGGAACGAGTGGCCGGCGAGATCAAGCAGGCCGGCGGCACGGCCAATCCCTACAAGATCGATCTTGCCGATTCTGGATGCCGTAACCGAGCTCGGCCAACGCGTCGGCCGGGAACTCGGAACGCCCAATATTCTGATCAATAATGCCGGCGTCGGCCGTTGGCTGCCGTTCCTCGAGACCAGCCCGGAAGAGGCCCGTGCGATGATCGCGGTGCCTTATCTTGCCGCCTTCTACGTCACGCACGCCTTTCTGCCGGCGATGCTCGCCCGGGGAAGCGGCAGCATTGCCTGCATCACTTCGCCCGCCTCCTACCTCGTTTGGCCGAATGCTTCTGCCTATATCGCCGCGCGCCACGCGCTCGCCGGCTTCACCGAGGCGCTCCGCACCGAAACCAGAGGCAAGGGCATCGCTGTGACGCTCGTCGTGTTGGGGACGGTCGAGAGCCCTTATTGGGAGCACAATCCCGGCAGCCGCGAGAACGTGCCGAAGGACAAACCCGACGCTGATGCCCACGCTCACGCCGGACGAGGCAGCCGAAACCATCGTGGCGGCGATCGAGAAAAAACAGCCTCTTGCCGTGCGGCCATGGGCCTTCCGTGCGCTTCTTGTCCTCAATGCATTGATGCCGCGCCTCGTCGCCTCTCAGCTCCGCCGCGCTTCGAAGTCCGCTCAGTGAACCAGTAGGAACCAGAAGCTCGCGCCGATCGCAACGAGGCAAAGGAAGATCTGCCAGAAGAGCGGATAGGCGCGAAGCGTGCCCGCGGTCGAGGACAGCTCCTTCAACATGATGTAGCCGCCCATGCCACGCTTGAACCAACCCTCGGCGGTGCCGGGCTGATCGAGATGCTGCGGCACACGCTTCCAGCCGGTGAAGAGTTCGCCGATGCCCCCGAACACGGAGCGGAAATCGACCGCCATCAATCCGGTCTTATCCTGATAGATCACGTCGGCGCCGGCGACAAAGCCGGGCTGACCCGGCCAATCGCCTTGCCTTGCAGTCTGACCTTGCTTGCTCTGACCGGCGAGGCGGCGGGATCGCTCATCAGCGCCATCACCGTCGTGTCTGTCGGCGTGCCGGTTGGATAGCGGAGCGGCAGCGTCACGAGCACCGCCACAGCCCCCGCCGCGAGCGCAAGTTGCCAAGTGCCGGTCAAAACGCCGGCGACGATTGCCGCGATGGCTGGCACGACCAGGATCAGGAGCTCGAATAGGAATTTGCCCCAGAGCTTGCGCACGGTCGAGCTTCACCCGCGCGGCGGCCGCTTCGACGTCGTAGCCGCTGAAGTCCTGGCCCTGTTCCTTGGCGATCTGCCCGAGATGGGCGATGCGCCGCCCGGTCAGAGGATGCGTCGAGTTGAGCTGGATCCAGCGGCGCCCAGGGATTATAGGCATCGAACAGCATGGCCTCGGCGACCGAGCCGCCGCTCTTCTCGGCGGTCTCGTAGACCAGGCCCGCGCCTTTCGCGTTGTTCACGTCGATCACGCCGAGATGACGCGAGCTGCGTAGCAGACTTTGCGTGGCCTCGGTGTCCTCGATCTGGACGATGCCATAGGCGATCTTGACCAGCGCGCTCGCCAGATGTTTCGGCTCGACTCTGGCCGGCCGAGAAGCCGTCGGCGAGATATTCGCGCGTGCGGCTGAGATAGAGCAGGAGATAGATGCCGATATAGTAGCAGATCAGCGCCGCGAGCCCGACCGCCGCCGCGCCGCCCTTCTTTTTGCTGCTACCACTGCTGCTTCGCGCCATCGCCGCATAGATCTGATAGAGAATCTGCACCAGCATGCCCGCCATCGTCATCACGATGAAATCGCGATGCACGATGTGGCCGAGCTCGTGCGCGACCACAGCCTTCGCCTCTTCCTCGTTGAGAAATTCGAAAATGCCTTGCGTCACCACGATGCGGGCATTGGAGCGAAGCAGCCCATAGGTAAAAGCGGTTGGATTGCGGTCGGGAATGAAGCCGATGCGCGGCGCCTTGAAGCGATAGTCGTCTGCGACCTGATGGATCAGCTGGTGCACGCCGGGATAGCGTTGCTTCACCACCGCATCGTCGAGAAATTCGAGCTTGTTGAACCAGCGGAGCGTGAGGTCGGACAGCCACGGACTGATCAGCCAGATCACCAGATTGATGATGACAGTGAACGCGATGGCGACGCCGAGATTGACTTCACCCGCCGACACCGCCACGGCCATGACCAGGCCGAACACCATGGCAATGAGCAGACCGATCGTGATCGTCGAAGCGAAGAACAGTCGAAACACGGGCGGGACCCCCCTATGAGCGGCGCGAAGCGTACCGATTCTATATCAGGAGGCGAGCCTGAGCTCAGGCGGCTTTTTTCTCCGGGACGCCTGTCCGGCTCTGGCCGCGGGATCGGCTCGACCTTGCCCAGACCGAATTTCCGCAACAGACGCTTCATGTAGCGGCGGAAATAAAGGTGATGGATTTCAAAGCGGTGCCAGGCGGTGTCCTGCCATTCGATGCCATGGCCGATATCCGGCGTGGCGGTGGCTTTGAGGTGCCGGAACCAGATTGGCGCGCTTCGGATCCTTCTCGCACGCCGAGAGATAGGCCGCGATCAGCTTCGCCTGATAGTCGGCGAGCTGCCACACGCCCGCCCTCCGCCGGCTCGAACAGGCCGACGACGAAGAGATCGTCGGTCTCCCGGTCGAAGGTGTGGATGAAGAGCTTCGACGCGCCGGTTTCATCGAGAATGTAGGACCGGTCCATGAACGGGAAACTGATGTCGTAACCGGTGGCGTAGACGATGAGATCGATCTCTTCGGACGTATCGTCGACGAAATAGACGCGCTTGCCATCCAGCCGTTCGATCCCGGGCTTGGTCACCACCCGTCCATGGATGATGTGGTCGAGATAGGTGTTGCAGGCGGTCGGATGCGCTTCGAACAACTTGTGGTCGGGCGCCGGCAGTCCATATTTGTAATGCGAGCCGATCAGCACCCGCATGCCGAGCTTGAACAGCCGGTAGCGCCAGCGACGCGGGAATGGCGGCCGGCTCAAGCGGTCGATCACCAGATCGGTCGGCTTGCCCCACAGCGTCTTCGGGAAGAAATAATAGGAGCGCCGCATCGAGTGCACGGCGCGCGTCCCGTCGAGCGCCGCATCGGAAAGAATATCGACCGCCGAGTTGCCGGCGCCGACGACCAGCACGCGCTTGCCCTTGAGCTGGTCCTTCGACTTCACGTCGTGCGAATGCAGGATCTCGCCATCGAACTTGCCGGGATCGGTCGGCATCTTCGCATGCCAATGATGTCCGTTGGCGACGACCAGCCCGTCATAGAGCCGAGGCTTCTTCTCGCCCTCGATCTCGATCTCCCAATGTCCGTCGACACGCTTGGCCGACTTCACCTTCTTGTTGAAGCTGATCTTGTCGTAGAGCCCGAACTCGCGCGCGTAGGAGCGGAGATAATCTTCCGCCTGCTGGCAGCTGAGGTAATAAGGCAGCCCCTCGGGAAACCACAAATCGATATAGCGCGTGAGTTTTTCCGAGGAGTTCAGATAGGTCGAGCCGTAGACGGCGTGCGGGCTCTCCGGATTCCAGATGCCGCCGACATCCGCCAGCGCCTCGAAACAATCGAACGCAATCCCGCTATCGGCGAAGGCCTTCACCACGGGAAGCCCTGAGGCGCCAGCGCCAATGATGCAATATCGCTTCACGTCCGCTCCATATTAACGACTGCCGCCAAGCCTCGAATCCGGCCCGAATTGGATAGCACAGAAGCTTAAACGCGCACCAAATGTCAAAAGTGCCGGGAAGCGGCTCCTCGGCCCGGAATGCGGCAAAATTTCGGAAACTCATTGATCCCGATCAAACCGCTGCGACAATCGGGCCTCCGCCATGCCAGCCTGTATTCCGCCGCCGATTGCATTATGGTCGGGACCTTGCGTCAGGGGGTAGGCATGGACACCAAACAAGACATCACCATCAAGAGCTGGGACCAGACCTGGACCTACCATCCCAAGGTCTTGGCGACGCCGACCTCCGTCGACGACATCGTCGAGATCATGAAGGACAAAATCCGCTACCCCTCGCCGGTGCGCCCCGCCGGCTCGATGCATTCGACCGCGCGCATGAACGGCGACGACGAAGGCGGCACCATGGTCGACATGAAGGCCATGAACCACATCCTCTATTTCAGCGAGGACACGGTCACGGTCGAGGCCGGCGTGTCGCATCAGCAGCTCGCCAATGCACTGAAGGACCGGGGCTTGCAGCCCTACATCACCACCGAGATCGGCAATGTGACGCTCGCCGCCATGGCGACGGCCGCGACCAAGGACTCATCCTTTCCCGGCGGCTTCGGCCAGATCAGCTCCTATGTGACCAGCATGAAGCTGGTGACGCCGCAAGGCGAGCTCCGCGAGATTACCGCACACGAGCATCCCGAAGTGATGCGGGTGCTCCGCTCGTCCTATGGATTGTTCGGCATCGTCTACGAAGTGACCATCAAGGTGCGGCCGACGACTGCGCTTGCCGTCCGTCACGTCTCGCTCTCCTTGAAAGAATTCCGCGACAACTTTCCGCGCTACAAGGCGCGAAGGCTACGCGGTGATGTATTACATCTTCCCCTATGCGCGCCGCGTGGTCGTCGAGCTGCGCAAGGACAATCCGAACGCCAAGCCGACATCGCGGCATCGCTGGTCCTACCGCAATCGCTTCTGGCGGAAATACGGACCTGCGCTGAACCACTGGATCCGGCGCAAAACCACCAACGAGAAATATCGCGTGGCCGCCGCCGATCTGCTGATGTTCTTGCTGCGCCAGGGTCTCGTCTATGTCGTGCGCAGCGACCGCACCTGGCCGCACGCCCAGATCATCAACTATCCGCGCGAGCCGGGTCAGAACAAATATATCTTCACCATGTGGGCGTTCTACGAGCCGGGCTTCTTCGACACGCTCGACGCCTATTGCGATTTCTGCGCCGACTACGCCGCCAAGACCGGCTTTCGCTGCGACCTGCCGAGCGTGGGCTATGCCATCGCCGCCGACCGCGAGGCGCTGCTGTCTTATTGCTGGGACGGGCCGACGCTCTCGATCGACCCGTCATCGACCGGCGGCAAGGAATGGGAGAAATTTCTGGTTGCCTATAACGAGTTCTGTAGCGCGCATGGCGGCACGCCTTTGTTCAACCAGACGCCGTTCCTGACCAAGCCGCAAGTGGTGAAGGCCTTCGGCCAGCGCCTGCAACTCTTCGCCGATGCCCGCCGCAGAGCCGACCCCAGGACCGTCTGCTCGACAATTATTTCCGGGAGCTCTTGCCCTAGCGCAGCTCGCCTCACCCGGCTCCTGCGGCATCCCCTCACGATGAGGGTAGAACTGGATGGCCGCGATCATCCCGCCAGGCCGGGTAGCGAGCCTAAGGCCGACCAGTGCATCTTCGCGTGAACCAGCGGATCAGCGGGAAGGAGATCGCCCGCGGCAGCGAGCGCATGGTCTTCAGGAAAATCGAGACCTGCGGCGGGAAGGCGATCTCGTAAGGCTTCTTGCCGAGCTTCTCCAGAATCTTCCGCGCGCAACGCTCCTTGCTCATCACATAGAGCTTCTTCTTCGGGTCGTAGGAGGCGTTGAGCGGCGTATCGACGAAGCCCGGATTGATCAAAGTGAGCGCGACCCCGGTCCCCTCCAGTTCGAGTTTCAGGCTCTCGGCGAGATTGATCAATGCCGCCTTGCTCGCCCCGTAAGACCCGTTCTCCGGCCAGCCCGCATAGCCGAACAGCGAGCCCATGATGGCGATTTGGCCCGATTTCCGCGCAAGCATCGACGGCAGCACCGCGGCGATCCCGTTGATCACGCCGTCGACATTGAGCGCCATGGTCTTATGGAAGCCGTCGAGGTCGATATTGCGGATGTCGAACGGCGCATACATGCCGGCGCCGAGCAGCGCGAGATCGATCGGGCCGTCCTCTCTCTCGATCTTGGCGGCGCAGGCTTTCAGCTCGTCAGGCTTCAGCACATCGGCGGGATAGGCCTTGATCTTGTCGCTTCCCGCGGCCAGCGCCTGCAATTTGTCCGCATGGCGCGCCGTGGCCGCGACCGTGACGCCGGAAGCCGCCAGCCGCTTCGCGATCTCGCCGCAGATCGCGCCGGACGCTCCGGTGATCCACGCCAGTTTCCAGGGAAATTGCTGTGCCACGCGCTGCATCCTCAATCCACAAACGGATCGCGCACGAGGATGGTGTCCTCGCGCTTCGGGCTGGTCGAGAGCAGCGCCACCGGCGCGCCGATCAGCTCCTCGAGCCGCCGCACATATTTGATGCATTGCGCCGGCAGCTCCGCCCAGCTCCGCGCGCCGCGCGTCGATTTCTTCCAGCCCTTCATCGTCTCGTAGATCGGCTCGACCCGCGCCTGCGCCCCTTGCGCGGCGGGAAGATGATCGAGCTCCTTGCCGTCGAGCCTGTAGCCGACGCAAATCTTGAGCTCGGGCAATTCGTCCAGCACGTCGAGCTTGGTGAGCGCGAGCCCGTTGATGCCGGAGACTTTCCGCGTCTGCCGCACCAGGCACGCATCGAACCAGCCGCAGCGGCGCGGCCGCCCCGTCACCGTGCCGAACTCGGCACCGCGCTCGCCGATCAGCTTGCCCGTCTCGTCCTTCAGCTCGGTCGGGAACGGCCCCTCGCCCACCCGCGTCGTATAGGCCTTGGTGATGCCGAGCACATAGCCGATGGCGCCGGGCCCGACGCCCGAGCCAGTCGCGGCTTGCGCCGCCACCGTGTTCGACGAGGTGACGAACGGATAGGTGCCGTGATCGATGTCGAGCAGCGCGCCTTGCGCGCCTTCGAACAGAATGCGTTTGCCCTGGCGGCGCTTGGCGTCGAGCAGCGCCCAGACCGTATCGACGAAGGGCAGAACCTTCGGCGCGATCTCTCGGAGCTGCGCGCAGAGCTCGTCGGCGCCGATCTCGCTCTGACCGAGCCCGCGACGGAGCGGATTGTGATGCGCGAGCACGCGCTCGATCTTCGGCTTGAGACTCGGCAAGTCCTGAAGGTCCATCACCCGGATCGCGCGCCGGCCGACTTTGTCCTCATAGGCCGGACCGATGCCGCGCTTGGTGGTGCCGATCTTGCCGTCGCCGGCTTCCGCCTCGCGCAACGCGTCGAGCTCGCGGTGCAGCGGCAGGATCAGCGTGGCGTTCTCGGCGACGCGGAGATTGTCGCGGGAGATGCTGACGCCGAGCGCCTCGATCCGCGCGATCTCCTCGGCGAACGCCCAAGGGTCGAGCACCACGCCGTTGCCGATCACCGAGAGCTTGCCCTTGCGCACGACGCCGGACGGCAGCAGCGAAAGTTTATAGGTGACGCCGTCGACCACCAGCGTGTGGCCGGCATTGTGGCCGCCCTGGAAGCGCACCACGATATCGGCGCGCTCCGACAGCCAGTCCACGATCTTGCCCTTGCCTTCGTCGCCCCATTGGGAGCCGACGACCACGACATTGGCCACTTGCAAATCCTCTAAGTCTTTGAAAAGACACACAAACGGCCCCGCTTCGGGCGGGGCCGTGAGAACTTATAGCGCGGCTGCTCGGGCCGATGCGAGGGCCAACGCCCCAAAACCCCAACATGGCTAAGCCGCCTTGGCGATGCTCTGCTTCGCTTCCGCGAAGGCCCAGTCGAGCCACGGCATCAGCGCTTCGACATCGCTGCGCTCCACCGTGGCGCCGGTCCAGATGCGCAAGCCCGGCGGCGCGGCGCGATAAGACGCGATGTCCTTGGCCACATTTTCTTCGTCGAGCAATCGCGCGATCCGCCTCGGCAATTCGGCTTGCAGATCCGGCGGCAGCGCCAGCACGTCCTTGTCGACGATCTTGAGACAGACCGACGTGTTGGAGCGCGTCTCCGGCACGCGCGCCACGAAATCGACCCAAGGCGTTTTCGCCACCCACGTCCGCGATGATCGCGGCATTGGCGTCGGAGCGCGCGATCGTACCCTTCACGCCGCCGACGCTCTCCACCCAGGACAGCGCATCGAGATAATCCTGCACGCAGGAGCATCGACGGCGTGTTGATGGTCGAGCCCTCGAACAGCTCCTCCTTCAGCTTGCCGTCTTTGGTCATGCGGAACAGCTTCGGCAGCGGCCAGGGCGGCGTGTAGCTCTCCAGCCGCGCGATGGCGCGGGGCGAGAGGATCAGCATGCCGTGCTGCGCCTCTCCGCCCAGCACCTTCTGCCAGGAGAAGGTCGTGGCATCGAGCTTCGTCCAGTCGATCTCTTGCGCGAAGATGGCAGAGGTCCCGTCGCAGATCGTGAGGCCTTGGCGCTTCGCGTCGATCCAATCTGCGTTCGGCACGCGCACGCCGGACGTGGTGCCGTTCCAGGCGAACACCACGTCGCGGTTGCAATCGACTTGGGAGAGATCGGGAAGCTCGCCATAGGGCGCGACGAAGGCGCGGACATCTTTGAGTTTGAGTTGCTCCTTGATGTCGGTGACCCAGTCCTGGCTGAACGCGTCCCAGGCGAGCACATCGACGCCGCGCGGCCCCAGCAGCGACCACAGCGCCATCTCCACGGCGCCGGTATCCGACGCCGGCACCAGCGCGACGCGATAGCCGTGCGGGAGTCGCAGCAGCTCCCGCGTCTTCGTCAGCGCCAGCTCGATCCTCGCCTTGGTTTCGGGCTGGCGATGATTGCGCCCGAGCAGCGCGCCCTTCAGCGCCTCGACCGACCAGCCTGGACGCTTGGTGCAAGGCCCCGACGAGAATCGCGGATTGGCGGGGCGCCGAGTTGGCTTAGGTAGACTGGTCACGCGTTGTCCTCTGGCTCCCTTATATAGGGAAGGCCTTACGGGCGCGCTAAGGCGCGGTCAAGGGCGCATAAAAAAACCGCCCGTCGAAGCGACGGGCGGTCGAGTTGGTCGGTTGGGGTAGTGGAACGTTATTGAAAAAGTCTACTTGAACGCGACCGGCATCGGCGCCTCGCCGCCGCAGCAGCCGAATTTGTAGCGTGCCGACAGCATGACGTCGTGTGAGGTGATGTCGTTGAATTCGAGGCCCGGCGCCACGCTGCTATTGTCATAGGCATGGATGGTGCCGCTCTGCGCGTCGCCGATATCGAGATAGCGGTAAGCGAGGTCGACGGTGAAATTCTTCGTCACGTCATAGGCAAGACCGGCGTGCACGGCCCAGGCCAAGCTGCCATCCGAATGCGTGTTGGCAAACGCCACACCCAGATTGGGGGTATTGATGTCGGTATAGTCGCCGATCCAATTCTTGGCATAACCGACGCCGCCGCCGACATAGGGCGTGATCCCGCTCCAGCAGCCGATATCCCAATAGAGATTGGCCAAGCTCACCCAGGATTTCAGGGTCGCGGTATATTGATCGGTGCCGAACGAGCCGTGCATCGCCGTCGTAGGCGTCGAGCCCATGGAAGGTCGACACGGTTGCGATATTCGCTCGTCACGTCGAAGCGGAGCCAGTTGTTGAACTGGTAACCGAGGCCGAGACCGGCAAAACCCGAACCCTCGAAGCCGGTATCGAAGATAGTGAAAGTCCGCAGTGTCGAACAGCGGCGTGTCGATCGAATCCACGTCGTAGCTGGTGATACCGAGAAAGCCCTTGAGGTACCAGTCACTGGCGCAGCAGGGCTCCTCCAAAGGCGGAGGCGGTGGAAGGCCGAGATCGGCAGCATAAGCGCCGGCGGTCTGGACGACGGCCAGAACAATGCCGGCGATGATTGAGCGTGTGTGTCCCATGTCTATCCCCTTTGTCGCTCAGCCGGTGCGCCGGGCACTTAAAGGACCGCTTCACACTGGCTGTGTCGTTTTGGGACTATGGACGCCCAATGGTTAACGGACTGCTAAACGGCGTGCCGGCGCGGAACAGCGCGACCCGACGCGTCAAACCGGGGCCGATCTGACAAATAAGTTATTGATAAACCTGTGGAATTTTAGCGGCGAGCCGCGCGGTCCTAGGCGGCCGCGTCCTTGAGCGCGTGCACGATGTCGGAGACGACGGTGTTAACGAGCTTCTCGTCGTCGCCTTCCGCCATGACACGAATCACGGGTTCCGTGCCCGAAGGCCGGATCACGAGCCGGCCGGCCTTGCCGAGCTTGGACTTGCCGCTATCGATGGCGCGCCTGACGGCGACATTGTCGAGCGGCTGGCCGCTCTTGTAGCGGACATTCTTCAGCACTTGCGGCAGCGGCTCGAACCGATTGCAGACCTCGCTCACCGGCTTGCCGCTCTGCGCCACCACGGCCAGGATTTGCAAGGCGGTGACCAGCCCGTCGCCGGTCGTGGAGAAGTCAGACAGCACGATATGGCCGGATTGCTCGCCGCCGACATTGTAGCCGTGCCGAAGCATATGCTCGACCACGTAGCGGTCGCCGACCGGGGTCCGCGCCAGGCCGAGATCGAGATTTTCGAGATAGCGCTCAAGCCCGAGATTGGACATCACCGTGGCGACGATGCCGCCTCCGGCCAGACGCCCGCGCTTCAGCCAGGACTCCGCGATCACCGCCATCAGCTGATCGCCGTCGATGATGCTGCCCTTCTCGTCGACGATCACCACGCGGTCCGCGTCGCCGTCGAGCGCGATGCCGATATCGGCGCGCACCTCGCCCACTTTTCGGATCAGATCCTCAGGCGAGGTCGAGCCACAGTCGCGGTTGATGTTGAGACCGTTCGGATCGACACCGATTTTGACCACGTCGGCGCCGAGCTCCCACAGCGCCTCGGGCGCCACTTTGTAGCCCGCACCATTGGCGCAATCGATCACGCAGCGGATGCCGTCGAAGCGCAAATTCTTCGGCAGCGTGCGCTTGGCGAATTCGATGTAGCGCTCGCGCGCGCTGTCGATGCGCGTGGCGCGGCCGATCTTCTCCGGAGAAGCCAAATGGTCGTCCATATCGCTGCCCATCAAGGCTTCGATCTCGGCTTCCTTCTCGTCGGAGAGCTTGTAGCCGTCGGGCCCGAACAGCTTGATGCCGTTATCGGCGAAGGGATTATGCGACGCGGAGATCATCACGCCGAGATCGGCGCGGAGCGAGCGCGTGAGCATGGCAACGGCGGGGGTAGGCATCGGCCCGAGCAGAAACACGTCCATGCCGACCGCGGTAAAGCCGGACAGCAACGCGGATTCGATCATGTAGCCGGAGAGCCTGGTATCCTTGCCGATCACCACGCGATGCCGGTAGGAGCCGTTGCTGAACAGCGTGCCCGCGGCCATGCCGACTTTCATCGCCACTTCCGAGGTCATCGGATAGGAATTGGCGCTGCCACGGATGCCATCCGTGCCGAAAAACTTGCGGGTCATTTCTTCTGAGCCCCCCTCTGATCTTGAGCCGGCCCTGCGGGCGGCCCGATCGGGCTTTTTGTCGGTCATCATTATGCGCCTAACTTATTGAGGCTAGGTTCAAAAAATGTAAGCAAAAGTTACATGGAAACCTAGCATTTCAGCCCTTTTCGGCCTCGCCGGTGACCGCCAGCCGCCACACTTCGAGCGCCTGGGCCGTTCCTGCCACGTCATGGACCCTGAGCATCTGGACCCCCTGGCCGGCGGCGGCAATGGCCGCGGCATGAGAGCCCGGCTCCCGCAAGCGGGGTTCGTGCTTCTGGCTCACCTCGCCGATGAAGCGCTTGCGCGAGGCGCCGACCAGGATCGGCACGCCAAGACCGTGGAACAGGGTGAGATTGGCCATCAGCGCGAGATTGTGCGCGATCGTCTTGCCGAAGCCGATGCCCGGGATCGATGGCGATCTTTTCCAGGCCGATACCGGCTCCGACCGCGGCAGCGACGCGCTCCTCGAGATAGTCATACACTTCGAGCACCACGTCGTCGTAACTGGGATCGTCCTGCATGGTCTTCGGCTCGCCCTTGGCATGCATCAGCACCACATCCATGCCGGTCTCCGCCGCCACCTTTAGACTGTCCGCATCGTAGGTCAGCGCCGACACGTCGTTGAAGATCTTGGCGCCGGCTTTGGCCGCTGCCTTCGCCACTTTTGCCTTCCGCGTATCGATGGAAATCACAGCGCCAAACCCATTGAGCCCTTCGATGACCGGAACGACGCGGGAGAGCTCCTCGTCGTCCTCGACCGCATCGGATCCCGGCCGCGTCAACTCCCCGCCAATATCGACGATGGCCGCACCCTCGCGTGCGAGCGTCGCGGCGTGGGTGATGGCCTCCTCCTTGGTGTCGTAGAGCCCGCCGTCGGAGAACGAATCCGGCGTGACATTGACGATGCCCATCAACAGCGGCCGATCCAGCGTGAGACCGGCAAAGGGCGGACGTTTCGCCGTGACGCGCTCGAGCAATTCGCTGATGCCGGGTTCGCGCGAAGCGGCAAGATCCTTTGCGGGGAAGAGACGCTTCTTCGCTTTGCGAGGCGTCCCCTCGATCAGCTCGGCCGCAGTGAACGCAAGGGCACTACCGGCAAGCGGCAACGCCAGATTTGAGGAGAGTGCGGCAGCCGCCGTCGCGCCGTAGAGCAACCCAACGGGCCGGAGATAGAGCTTCGGATCAGCCATGACCGACTTAGCGGAATTGGGACGAGACAGAAGGCCCTACCACAATTCGAGGGAGGCGCGCCCGCAGAGACAGGCCGAGCAGCCTTAGGTCGAGGGCTCGGGCGCCAAGCCGCCAGTGTCCGGCTCCGGATCAGGCGCCTTCTTGCCGCGACCGGCTGTCGGCACGGCAGAGGCTGGCGCCGTGCGCGCCGGCGGCTCGACCGGGAACTCACGCACCGGTGGCCGACCACGCAGCAGATCCTTGATCTCGTCGCCGGACAGCGTCTCATATTCCAGCAGCCCCCGCGCGATCGTGTGCAGATCGTCGAGATTCTCCTGGATGATCTTCTTCGCGTGCTCGAAGCCACTCATCGACCAGGCGATGGATCTCCTCGTCGACCACGGTCTGCGTCTCGTCGGAGAGATTCTGCGTCCGCGCGATGGAATGGCCGAGGAAGACTTCTTCCTCGTTGTCGCCATAGGCCAGCGGCCCGAGCTTGTCGCTCATGCCATATTGCGTGACCATGGCGCGCGCGAGCAACGTCGCCATCTTGATGTCGGACGACGCGCCGGACGTCACCTTGTCGTAGCCGAACACGATCTCTTCGGCGACACGTCCGCCCATGGCGACCGTGATGTCGGCCTTCAGCCTCGCGCGCGTATAGGACAGCAGATCGCGCTCAGGCAGCCGCATCACCATGCCGAGCGCACGTCCGCGCGGAATGATCGTGGCCTTGTGCACCGGGTCTGACGCCGTCATATGCATTGCGACCAGCGCGTGACCGCCCTCGTGATAGGCGGTCAGCGTCTTTTCCTCCTCGGTCATCACCATGGAGCGGCGCTCGGCGCCCATCATCACTTTGTCCTTGGCGTCTTCGAATTCGAGCTGTGTCGACCACGCGCTTCGAACGGCGCGCGGCGAGCAATGCCGCCTCGTTGACGAGATTGGCGAGATCGGCGCCGGAGAACCCCGGCGTGCCGCGCGCGATGACGCGCAGATCGACATCCGGAGCGAGCGGCACTTTCCGCACATGCACCTTCAGGATCTTCTCGCGGCCGATAATGTCGGGACGCGGCACCACGACCTGCCGGTCGAAGCGGCCCGGCCGCAGCAGCGCGGGATCGAGCACATCGGGACGATTGGTCGCGGCAATCAGAATGATGCCTTCATTGGCTTCGAAGCCGTCCATCTCGACCAGCAACTGATTCAGCGTCTGCTCGCGCTCGTCATTGCCGCCGCCGAGGCCTGCGCCACGATGGCGGCCGACGGCATCGATTTCATCGATGAAGATGATGCAGGGCGCGTTCTTCTTCGCCTGCTCGAACATGTCGCGCACGCGCGACGCACCCACGCCGACGAACATCTCGACGAAGTCAGAACCGGAAATCGTGAAGAACGGCACATTGGCCTCGCCGGCGATGGCGCGCGCGAGCAACGTCTTGCCGGTACCCGGAGGCCCGACCAGCAACGCGCCGCGCGGGATGCGCCCGCCGAGCTTTTGAAATTTCTGAGGATCGCGCAGGAACTCGACGATCTCCTCGAGATCTTCCTTGGCCTCCTCGACGCCGGCGACATCGTCGAACGTGACGCGGCCATGGCGTTCGGTGAGCAGCTTCGCCTTGGACTTACCGAAGCCCATGGCACGGCCGCCACCCGACTGCATTTGCCGCATGAAGAAGATCCACACAGCGACCAGCAGCAGCATCGGGAACCAGGACACCAGCACGCCGAGCAGCGACGGCACCTCTTCCTCGGAGGGCTTCGCGGTGATCTTCACGCCCTTGCGGTTCAGCCTGTCGACCAGGCCCGGATCCTCCGGCGCATAGGTCTGGAAGGTGCGGCCGTCGGAATAATGCCCTGTGATCTCGTTTCCGGCGATGGTCACATCTTGGACGTTGCCGCCCTCGACGTCGGTCAAGAGCTGCGAGAAACTGATCTCATTGCCGCGGACATGGACGCCAGGGTTCTGAAACAGATTGAACAGCGCAAACAGCAGCAGAAGGATGAAGACCCAGATGGCGAAGTTGCGGAAATTGGAATTCATTAAGCGATCCTGACTGATGCAACGGCGCAAGACCATGCGCCTTTCGCCTCACCCTGCCTCAAGCCTCCAAGTCTGAAGGCCTTAGCGACGGTAAGACCTGTTAACATAGGAAGGTGGCGCCAATTTGCCAAGTAAAGCTACCCCAAAGAAGTGCACGCTCCTTTAAAAGCACGCGCCAATTCAGGCGATATTTCGACCCGTCCATCGCGCGCCGAGGAACGAGGCGCTGAAGCCGTGGGCGTCTCCGAGCCCGCTGTTAGGTAAAACCCTGGGGATGGAGAGGAGTTCCCCCTCCCGCCAGCACGCCGGAAGCGCGACGCGGGCCTGACGCGGCACGCTCGCGAGCCAGGGGAAATCGGCACGCCTCTCTCTGGAAAGCCCGTCACCAAGGGCCTTAACCGTGACAGGACCCGGCGCCTCGGGTGCGAGGGCCACGCTGAAGCGGTTGTCCCACAGCGCCCGACCACCGGGAGCAAGCGCCACGATCGGCATGCTTCGCCTCGCCTCGCGGAACACGCCGAGCCCCTGCTCCAGCAATTGCAGCCGGCAACCGCCCAAGGTCTGTGACGTCGCGGGACGCTGCTTGATCGAAGCCAGGAGCGATTCCAACTTGGCGAGGTTCAACGTCGCGTTTCGAGCGCCAACAACTTCGATGACGCTGCCAAGCGTGCGGAGCGCAATTTCTTCCGGCGCCGCGAGCAGCGCCTCGATGTCTAGCGTGCAATACCCGGCGTCGCTCGTCACACAATGGCTCGCGAGAAAATTCTCGGTCGTGCGATCGAGGGCTTCTCGCGCGCGCGCCAAACGTCGCGCCGAACGCGCCAGCGCTTCCGGCTGTCAGTCCAAGAGCATCCATCGCCTCGCCTGCGGCCCTGATCCGCGCACGCTCATATCGCGTGTCGCGATTGGTCGGATCTTCGGCCCAGTCAATTCCGGCAGCGCGAAGTGTCGCGACGAGGCGCGCCTTGGGTACGCTGAGGAGCGGACGAAGAATGACGAGACCCGCCCAATGGCTCCTCTCAGGAATCGCGGCCAAGCCATCGAGTCCGCTGCCGCGCGCAAGCCGCATCAGCATCGTCTCAGCCTGATCCTCGAGTTGATGCGCCGTGACCAACGCCGGAATGTTCTGAGCGTGGCAATACTCCGCCATCAATCCGTAGCGCGCTTCACGCGCAGCTTCCTGCAATCCGGCTTTGGGATATTCGGCCGGACGCCACTCAAGAATGGCATGGTCGAAGCCGAACTGCGCGGCGAGCGCGCCGACCATTTGCGCCTCGTCACGCGAATTAGCGCGCAGTCCGTGATCGACCGTCAGCACAATGATTTCAGTTCGAAGCGCGCCAGCATCGCGGAGTTGATGCGCAAGATGCAGCAGCGCAAGACTGTCAGGACCTCCCGACACGGCGAGCGCAACGCGCGGATAACGCGCGAGCGGCGCGAGAAGTGTCACCGCCTCTTCCATCGACAATGGCAACGCGTTGTCCATCTCAACAACCGGCTTTGCGGCGCTCGGAGGCAGCCTCTTCGCGCACATGGGAAGGCGCCGACGGAAACTTGGTGCCGAGCTCGGCGAAGCTCGAGCAGGCCGCCTCTTTCTGTCCGAGTGCTGCGAGCGACATGCCGAGCTTCAACAGGCTGTCCGGCGCCTTCGGGCTCGCGCCGTACGATTTGTAGCCCTTGAGGAAGGCGTCCGCCGCGTTCTTGTATTGGCCGCGCACGTAATAGCTTTCGCCAAGCCAATATTGCGCATCGCCTGCAAGCTTGTCGTTGGGATGGCCCTCGATCAGCCGGCGGAAGGCGATCTCAGCGGAATCGTAGTCGCGTCGCAGGAGATCGCCGTAGCCCTGGTTATAGAGGCTCGCGGCATCGGCCGGCGGAAACGAAGCCAGGCTCGCCGGCTGCGCGTTAGCGTTTTGCATCGGTGCTTCAGGCGCTTCATCCGGCGGCAGCTTCGCGGGCTCCTCGTCCGCATCGTTCGCCTTCTCCGGCAAGATGCTCTTGGCGGCATCGGGTTCGCCGCCTGAGGCTGCGAGAGCAGGTGCGGCTTGCTGCGGCGGCGGCTCATCCTCTCGCAAGGGCCGCAGCGCCTCGCTCGGCGGCAATTGCTCGGGCGCTGCCGCTTGTGGCTTAGCCTGCAGCGCTGCGAGCTGCTTCGTCATCTGCTCGATCTGACTGGTCAGCGCCGAGACTTGCGTCTCCAGCGCCTCGATGCGCGAATCGATCTCGCTTGGCCCCTCGGGACCGGCGACGGCGCGCGGCGCTTGCACCTCTTCTTGCGGCAGCGTCACCCCGGGCTTCGATCGCAACAGCGATTCAAGCGCACCGACCGTGGCCTTCAGCCCGCGGAGCTGCTCCTCCATGCTTTCGATGCGAGTGGCGGTACTGTCCCCGGCAGGCTTCGCAGGAGGTGCGGGTTCGGCCGTCTGCGCCAGCGAGGGTCCGACGGGAAACGCGAGCACGACCAGGGTCGCCCAAAGGAGCGTAGCGCGCCACGTTCGGCGCCGGCTGAAAAGCGAAGCAATCACGAGCGAGCCTTGCAATGCATGGCGACAGGCCTATCCGGCAGCGTCGCACCACGCAAGTCTATCGCATTGTTCGGCTAAACTGTGATGTCGCCTTGCCTCAGGCAAACCCACAGGGCTAGTTTCCGGCCATCGCCCGATTGTTGAGGATGGTCTGCGCGCGCCTGTTCTGCGACCAGCAAGAGATGTCGTCGCAGACCGCGATCGGACGCTCCTTGCCGTAGGAGATGGTGCGCAGTCGAGACGAGGCCACCCCGTGGCTCGCGAGATAGCTCCGGACCGAAGTCGCTCGCCTGGCGCCAAGCGCGATATTGTATTCGCGCGTGCCCCGCTCATCGGCATGGCCTTCGACGGTAATTGTGTATTGCGGGTACTGATTGAGCCAGCTTGCCTGGTCGTTAAGGATGGTCTGCGCCTGCGGGGTGAGGTCGGAGCTATCGACCTCGAATCGCACCACGTCGCCGACATTGACGGCGAAATCCCGCGACGTCCCTGGCGCGATGGGGCCTTCACCACCGACACCATATTGCTTAGGCGGCAATTGCTCTTTCGAGCAGGCTGCAAGCAGGACCGCCACAGCCAGAACGCCCGCGATCTTGCAGGCACGGCTAATCCTATAACTCGACCGCATCATGGTTACTCCCACTACCCCAAATTTTAGGAAATCGTTGACCTGAAAACCTTAACGATCCCCTACCCCCTGATTCCCAAGAGGTTGGCAGCCAAGAATGACCAGAAAGTGGAGGCGGGTTTGGAAAAGTAAGGCAATGCCTAGAAAAGAGGCAGCCTAGAAAAGGAATGGATGCCGAGGGTGCCGCCGCATTTGCTTGGGCTCCCTGGCATCCTTATTCCGTAGTTGCGGAAGTTAGCCTTCCGCTGAGAGGAAACCTCTCAACCGCGTCGTTAGACGCGAACAACCTGCTCGACCACGACATCGGCTGACCCGAGCTTCAGGGGCTCGTGGGTCACTGCCTTCTCGTGGTGTCCGAAGCAGCCACCAAGCGCAACGGTGGCGGCCACGATCGTGGCGATGACGATAACGCCCTTCAAACCCTGCATGGTCTTCTCTCCTTTGGTTAACCGGCAGTTGCCGTCTTTGCATGTACCGGTGTGGGGCACTCGGATCAAGATGGGACTGAAGTCCAGCGACTGTTTTGTCAGTCATAGATGCCAAAATGCCACGCCGATTCTCAACCCCTCCAGCGCCCTTCACGCTATCCGGAAGAGGGAAGAGGGCAGACTGAGCAAGTATGGTTAAGAAAACGTTTGGCGCTGCGCCGAAAGGCGACAAGGGCGCCCCGCTTTAGTTGATCAGCGGCGACCAGGCTGGATCCGACCCGAAAGCAGGCGTTGCCACCTGGCGCTCGTTATAGCCCGTCAGGTCGATCGTATAGAGCCGCGGGCCACCTGAGGCACCGGGTGATTCTCTGAAGAACATCAACACCCTACCGTTCGGCGCCCAGGTCGGACCCTCATTGTGGAAGCCTTCGGTCAGGATCCGCTCGCCCGACCCGTCCGGCTTCATGACACCGATCAGGAATTGTCCACCGGTCTGCTTGGTGAAGGCGATCAGATCGCCCCGCGGCGACCAGACCGGCGTGGAGTAGCTGCCGCCTTCGCGGCTGATCTTGTGCTGGTTCGAGCCGTCGGAATTCATCACATAAAGCTGCTGCGAACCGTCCCGATCCGACTCGAAAACGACCTGGCGTCCGTCCGGCGCATAGCAGGGCGCGGTATTGATCGCGTCGACCTTGGTCAGCTGCGTGGTGCGCCGGCTGCGGAGGTCCATCGCGTAGATATTGGAGCTGCCGCCCTGCTCGAGGCTCATCACGATCTGTTGCCCATTCGGGCGAGAATCGCGGCGCAAAGGTCATGCCCGGAAAGCCGCCCACGATCTCCTTCTGCCCGGTCTCGATATTCAGCAGATAGACCTTGGGGTCATCGCCCTCGTAGGACATGTAGGTGATGTCCTGGGTGGACGGGCTGAAGCGCGGCGTCACCACCAGGTCCTGGCCGGACGTCAGCAGACGGACATTGTGCCCATCCTGGTCCATGATGGCCAAGCGCTTGACCCGCTTGTCCTTTGGCCCTGATTCGTCGACGAAGACGACACGCGTATCGAAATAGCCGGCCTCGCCCGTGATCTTCTCATAGACCGCGTCCGCGATCAGATGCCCAATTCGCCGCGCGTCCTTGGGCCTGGTGAAAAACTGCTCTCCGGCCAATTGCTTGCCGGACTGCACGTCCCACAGCCTGAACTCGGCCTTGAGTCTGCCGTCGCTGTCGCCGATTCGGCCGACCACCAGCGCCTGGGCATTGAGCACCCGCCAATCCTGGAACCGCGGCGCCCTTGCCGTATCGAGGCCCTGCTCGATGAAGGCCGCATGGTCGATCGGCGCGAACAGGCCGGACGATTTGAGGTCGGCCGAGACCACGTCCGAGATTTCTCTGGCGGTGGCGGGATCGAGCGAGCCGTCGGCGGAGAAGTCGGTGATGGCGATCGGCAGCGGCTGGATCGTGCCTTGCGTGATGTTGAGCTCGACCACGGCGTTGGCGGGCTTGGGCGCAAAGAGCAGCGCCAAGGCAGCAACGGCCGGCAGGAGCGTTCGGGAGGCGATCGAAAGGTTCAAGGGAGTTGTCATGGCAATCCTAGCCGCTGCCGTACATCTGGCTTGGGTCGAAATTGAGGATGAGGTCGCGCCAGACCGAGTATTTGTCGGCCGGAAGCGAGGAATAAGGCTGGCACTGATACACGGCGCGCACCGCGCTATCGGCGGCGGCCTGGAAGAAGCCTGAGCCGCCGCTATTCTCGACGCTCGGATAGCCGACCAGGCTGCCGTCCTGGTTGAGCTGCATCCTGAGCCTGACCACGATGTGCTCGGCGCCGAGCCCGCCCGGCGGCGGACTCCAGCATTGCGCGATCTTGGCCCGGAGCGCGTCGATCTCGTTGACCGACATGGTCAGCTCCGTGCCGGTCGTTTGCCCATGCACCGGCTTCTTCGGCGCCTCCGGTGGCGCGTCGGTTGCTTTAGGCGTCGCTTGCGTCTGATCCGGGATCTTGTTGAGGAGCGCCGCGATCCGATCAGCGTTGAAGTCTCGCTTCTTCGCCTCGGGCGCGGGCTTCGGCTTCTTCGGCGGCTCAGGCTTCACCGGTTTCGGCTTCTCGGCCTTCACCACTTCCTTTTTTTCTTCGGGCTTCGGCTCGTCCTTCGGCTTGGCCTCGCCTCTTTCTCAGGCGCTTTCGGGCGGGGAACCGTCGCGTCCGCTTCGGCTTCGGCGCCTCTTTCTCGGTCACCGCCTTCGGCTTCGGCTCCTCCGGCTTCTTCTCCAGCGGCCCGTCGTCCTTGGCATCGACCATGCCGGCCTTGAGCTTGGTGAACTCCGACGGCGTCATGATATCCACAGGCACGTCGAGGAGCGGCGGCGCGTCGAGCCGCGCCGAGGGAAAGATCGCCACGGCCCAAACCAGAATCGCCGCATGCAGCGCGATGGAGATGACAGTGCTCCGGCGCAAACCAGATCCCCTCTAAGGCTTGTCCTCGAGATCGGATATCAGCGCGATGCGGCGAAACCCTGCCGCGTTGATCGTGGCCATGACCTTCATGATCTGGCCGTAATCGACCCTGCGATCTCCACGCACGAAGATCCGCTCTTCGAACCCGTTCTTACTGATAGCCGTGAGTTTTGGCACAATTTCGTCGAGACTAAGCTCGGTCTCTTGCAGGAAGATCTTGCCGTCAGGCTGCACGCTGATCGTCAGCGGCTCCTTGTCGCCTTCGAGTTGCTTAGCCTCCGTCTTCGGCAGTTCGATCGGAACGCCCACGGTGAGCAGCGGCGCCGTCACCATGAAGATGATCAGCAGCACCAGCATGACGTCGACCATCGGCGTGACGTTGATCTCGGCCATCGGTCGCGCCGAGCGACGCCGCGCGCGTCTTCCGGCAAGTGCACCGCCGACCTCAAGTCCCGCACCCATACTGCTTGCCCCTTACGACGTCTTGTCGATCTGCCGCGACAGGATCGCGCCGAATTCATCGGCGAAGCCCTCGAGCCGGCTCGCCTGGCGAGCGACCTCGCTGTTGAATTTGTTATAGAAAATGACGGCCGGAATGGCGGCGAGCAGACCAAGCGCGGTCGCGAACAAGGCCTCCGCGATGCCCGGCGCCACCACGGCGAGATTGGTATTCTTGCTGATCGCGATCGCCTGAAAGCTCGACATGATGCCCCACACCGTGCCGAACAGGCCGACAAATGGCGCGGTTGAGCCCACAGTTGCCAGAAATGTCAGCCGCCGCTCCATGCGCTCCACCTCTCGGCTGATGGTCACGTCCATCACCTTGTCGACGCGGAGCTGCACGCCCGGCATCGGCTTGCCGGCGTCGCGTTCGAGGCTTCGCTTCCATTCGCGCATGGCGGCAACGAACAATGCGGCCATGCCGGTGTTCCTGCGCTGCGCCAGCGCCTGGTAGAGCTCCTCCAGCGACTGGCCCGACCAGAACACCTGCTCGAATTTGTCGGTCTCCTTCCGCGTCTTGGCGAACAGGAAGAATTTCTCGAGGATGATCGCCCAACTCCACACCGACGCCGCCAACAGACCGATCATCACGATCTTGACGACGATATGGGCGTTGCTGAACAGCTGCCAAACTGAGAGATCGACGGCGACGTCCGGCGGATTCATGATGGCCCCGTGGCAATAGCTCCGACCCCCGCCCCGGGCTTTTGCCCTCGAGACGGCTAAACTGGGGGCCTCAAGCTTTCACGCGAGACCCCGCAGCCATTTGCCGGAATAGATTTTCCGCACCTAAACCGGCCCGACCTTACGCGAGCGAATGTGACTAAACTTGGGCTTGGTTACCGAGCCCGGCTCCCTCGCATCATTTGGATTCCACGATGGGAGCTTGATGGTTAACGAATCGTTGAAGCGCATCGCGGATCAGCGTTCCGATCCGCTGTGGTTTGCCTGCGCCCGAGATCAGGACCACGACGACCTTGGCGCGGACGATGCACCGTCTTTCCCCGGCGCACCTCCTGGGAAAGGGTGAGCGACGCTCCGCCGATCTCACTGCACCAGGTGACCACTTCGAGCACGTCGTCGAGACGCGCGGGCTTCAGATAATCGATCTCGATCCGCCGCACCACGAACACCGCCGGCTCGCCCTGTTCCGGGTTGGCCAGGGCCTGATGATGGATGCCAAGCAGGCGGATGAAGTCCGTCCGGCCGCGCTCGCAGAATTTCAGGTAATTGGCGTGGTAGACGAGGCCCGCGAAATCCGTGTCCTCGAAATAGACGCGGATGGGAAGCACATGACTGTCCCCTTCGATCCGCCCGGCCAGGTCAGGCCAGTCCTTCCTCATTCGTCACCGTTGCTGAAGAGTGGGAATTGCGCCGCCGGCCGCTCCGGCTGATCGAGCCCGAGATGCGCGAACGCGGCCGGTGTCAGCATCCGCCCGCGCGGGGTTCGCGCGATGAAGCCCTGCTGCAACAGATAAGGCTCGATGATTTCCTCGATGGCGTCGCGCGGTTCCGACAGCGCCGCCGCGATCGTCTCGATGCCGACCGGGCCGCCGCCGTAATTGATGGCGATGCAGCGAAGATAACGATGATCGAGCGCATCGAGCCCGCGATTGTCGACTTCGAGTTGCGACAGCGCGCCGTCGGCGAGCTTGGCGTCGACGGCGGACGCGCCGGCGACATTGGCGAAGTCGCGCACGCGGCGGAGCAGTCGTCCCGCGACGCGCGGCGTGCCCCGCGCGCGCCGCGCGATCTCATGCGCGCCTTCTTGCGTCAGCGGCAGTCCGAGCAGACCGCGCACCGCGCCGCACGATCTCTTCGAGCTCGGCGACCTCGTAGAATTCGAGCCTGATCGGAATGCCGAAGCGCTCGCGGAGCGGCGTGGTGAGAAGACCCGTGCGCGTGGTGGCGCCGATCAACGTGAAGCGCGACAGGTCGATGCGGACCGATCGCGCCGCCGGTCCCTCGCCGATGATGAGGTCGAGCTGATAGTCCTCCATCGCCGGATAGAGAATTTCCTCGATCGCCGGATTGAGCCGGTGGATTTCGTCGATGAAGAGAACGTCGCGATCCTCGAGATTGGTGAGGAGCGCGGCGAGGTCGCCGGCCTTCGCAATCACCGGACCGGACGTCGCGCGGAAATTCACCCCGAGCTCGCGCGCCACGATCTGCGCCAGCGTGGTCTTGCCCAAGCCCGGAGGCCCGGCAAACAGCACATGGTCGAGCGCCTCGCGCCTGCGACCGGGCGGCATCGATGAACACCTTGAGATTGTTACGGATTTTGGCCTGGCCGATGAACTCGGCAAGCGTCTGCGGGCGGAGCGAAACATCCGCCTGGTCCTCGTCCCGCTTCACCGCGGCCAGCATCCGGTCAGCCATGAGCGAGCTCCTTCAAGCCCGACCCGGATCAGCTCCTCGGGGCGCGCGTCGCGTCCAACCTTGCCGATCGCGGCCGAGATCGCGCCGGCGGCTTGCGCATGACCATAGCCGAGATTGGTGAGCGCCGAGACGGCGTCTTGCGCGGCAATACCGTCAGGCAACACCGCAACCGGACCAAATCCACCACCAACAACGATCGCAGGCGCGAGTGTCGGCATCTTGTCTTTCAATTCGGCGACGATGCGCATGGCAACCTTTGGTCCCACGCCCGGTGCGCGCGACACCATGCCCTTGTCGCCGAGTGCCACGGCATTGGCGAGATCGGAAGTCGACAAGGTGCCGAGCACCGCGAGCGCGACTTTAGCGCCGACACCTTGCACCGTCTGTAGCGCGCGGAACCAGCTGCGCTCATGCTCGGTGACAAAACCGTAGAGCCTGATCTCGTCCTCGCGCACATGCGTGTCGATGGCGAGGCTGACTGTCTCGCCGATCGCGGGCAACACGCCGAAGGTGCGCGCACCGACCGTCACCTCGTAGCCGACACCGCCGACATCGAGGATGACGGCATTGGCCGAGATCGCATCGAGTCTTCCGGTGAGCTTGCCGATCATGGCGCGTCCCTCAATTCGGCGACGATCCTCGCCTCCAATCGCGCGAACGTTCTTCCATGCGCGTGCGTGATGGCGATGGCGAGCGCATCCGCAGCATCGGTGCTGTCGAAACTCGCGCGCGGCAGAAGATGCGTGACCATGGCGCGGATCTGATCCTTGCCGGCGTGACCGGCGCCGACCACACTCTTCTTCACCGCGTTCGGCGCATATTCGGCGATCGGCAGCCCGAGCAGCGCCGGCACCAGCATGGCGATGCCCCGCGCCTGGCCGAGTTTCAGCGTGGCGCCGGCGTCGCGATTGACGAAGGTCTGCTCGATTGCCGCCTCCATTGGCTCGAGCCGGGCCAGCACTTGCGACAGCCCATCGAACAATTGCCGGAGCCGCACCCCGAGGCTCTCGGCCTGGTCCGACTCGACCGAGCCGCAAGCGACAAAGCCGAGCCTCACCCCGTCATAATCGATGACGCCCCAGCCGGTGCGCCTTAAGCCCGGGTCGATGCCGATAATGCGGATATTTCCCATGGTGTTGGCCAGAATCGGGTCCCAGTGGGCAACGAATCACCTTGCGCCAGTGTGCCACGCGGGCGCCCGCCAGGGGTAGCCGGGAGCAGGCGTGCACAAAATTTCGCCACGACACGGGGATTTCGCCGGGGTAATCGGAAAAGAGCGTGGGAACCACTGATGGCCTCAATCCTCGATCGTTGCGCCGGCGCACCCCGGCAGGAGTTCCCGGCGGGGACGCTTCTGCTTTCCGAGGGAGACACCTCCGGCCGGCTTTACGTGCTGGCATCCGGCAGTGTCGAGGTGCTGCGGGGCGATACCCAGGTCGCCATCATCAGCGACCCCGGCGCTGTGTTCGGCGAAATGTCCGTGCTGCTCAACCGGCCGCATACCGCGACGGTCCGGGCTCTATCGCCGGTCGGCGTCTTCATGTTCGAGGATGCGCAGAGCTTTCTCAAATCCAACCCTGAGATCGCCTTCCTGCTCGCGAGATTGCTCGCCGAGCGCCTCAACGGCGCGACCACCTATCTGGTCGATCTCAAGCGGCAGTTCGAAGGCCACGGCAACCATCTCGGCATGGTCGGAGAGATTCTGGAATCGCTGATCCACCAGCAGCACGAGGAATTCAAGCTCGGCCCAGAACGTGAGACGGATCCACGACTCTGATCATGAGCATGATGTTTTCGGAAAACCGGTTTCCACTTTTCCGCATCATGCTCTGAGCCAATCCGGAATTGCCTCCAGCCGCTTCACCGGACGTTCGAGCGGCTGATCGAGCCTGATGAACTGATTGGCAATGGCCGAAAACCAAAACGCCTCGTGACTCTCGGTGTCGATGATGATGTGCGTCGGCAGCGCGCCCGGCTGATTGCCGGCGTTGAACACCCAGGTGTCGCCGATGCGGTCCACCCAGGAGCCGTCCTTGATGAAGGGCGACTCGTGCACGTGACCCGATAGCACGATGTCGGGATGGTATCGCTCGATCCACTCCCTGAGTTCGACGTCGCCGAAATAGCGCGCGCCGCCCCAGCTGGTCGGCGATTGCGCCGGCGGCGCGTGGTGGATCCAGATCCATTGGCCGGTGCGTTTCGCCGCGGCCTCGGCGAGCTGCGCGGCAATGCCCTGGCGCACGATCGGCCCGTCCCACCAGGGGCAAATGGTGAAGAACGTCCCGTCGACCACCACCGACTCGCCGTCCGACAACACGCCTTCATTCTGCGACGTGCCGAGCCATTTGGCGATCTTCTCCCCCGCCTCGTTCTTCGAATCGAGATCGTGATTGCCGGAGCAGATCAGGAGGCGGGTTTTTTCCCGCAATCGATTGAAGTATTTCCGGATCACCACGCTCTGCGCGCGTCCGTCGACCAGCGAAGCGACATCGAGATGATCGCCCGCGATGACGACCACGTCGAAATCGGGCGCCATCTCCAGCACCCAATCATATTGCGGTAGCGAGTAATGCAGGTCGGCGACGAGGAGGAGGCGCATGGATGGCGTCTCGGTTCGGGCGAATGGGTCGCCGCTCATAGCACAAAGCGAGGAAATCCGCCTGTTAGGCATTCCACCGATGAACGCCAACTGAACTCTGGCTTCAGCACCTGTTCACGCCGCTCGCGTGATAAACCACAAGATGCATAGCCTCGCCGCCCGAGGCTCATCCTGACAGGAGAGGCGTCATGATCAATCGGCTCATTCTTGCCTTCGTGGCGCTTTTGGCGCTGCCCGGCATATCGAGCGCACTCGCGGAAGACCGCTTCGCGCTCGTTCTCGGCAATTCGAATTACGAGGGCGTCTCGGCGCTGCCGAACCCCACCAAAGACGCCAAGGCCGTCAAAGCCATGCTCGACGAGGCCGGCTTTGAGGTCGACCAGGCGCTCGATCTCGGCCAGTCCGACATGCTGGGCGCGGTGCGCGATTTCGCCGGCAAGCTCTCCGACCAAGGACAAGGACTCCGTGGCGCTGATCTATTTCGCAGGCCACGGTGTCCAGATCGACGGCGAGAACTATCTCATCCCCGTCGACGCCAAGATCACCCAAGCCGAAGACGTGCCGCTCGAAGCCGTCCGTCTCGCCGATGTCATGAATCTGATGTCGGCCGTGCCGAGCAAGACAAGGATCGTCATCCTCGATGCTTGCCGCAACGATCCCTTCAAGGAGATCGCGAAATCGACCGGCAAAGGCCTCGCCATCGTCAATGCGCCGGAAGGCTCGATCGTCGCCTATTCGACCTCGCCCGGCGCCGTCGCCGCAGACGGCGAGGGCAATAACAGTCCCTTCACCGCCGCCTTCATCGAGCAGGCGAAAGTGCCGGGTGCTGAGATCGGGACCGTGTTTCAGAATGTCCGTCTCGCCGTGCACCAATCGACCGAAGGCCGCCAGACCCCGTGGGAGATCACGGCGCTGACCGAGCCCTTCGCCTTCTTCCCCGGCGAGGGCGAGATCAAAGAGCCCGAGCCGGAGAAATCCGAAGCCGAGTGGAGTAAAGATCTCAAGTCGCGTTCCGCGGACGAGGCTTATGACATCGTGGTGCGCGAGGACAACGTGATCGTCTATCAGCTGTTCCTCGTGCTCTTCCCCGACGCGCCTTGGGTGAATGAGATCACCATCATCCTCGACCGCCGGCTGGAGATGTTTGCCTGGTTCGACGCGGTGAGACTGAACTCGGTGCTGGCCTACGAAGCCTTCTTGGCCCGCTATCCCAAAAGCGATCTTGCGCCGACCGCCAAGCGGCTGAAGGACCGCGCCCGCTCGCTCGCTGACGAAGCCAACACTTTCCCTGACCCAACTCGGATCGCCGACACGCCTGAGATCAGGACACTGATCAAAGAGGTCCCTGTCGAAAAGATCGTGACCAACGAAGTCATCAAAGAGGTCCCGGTCGAAGTGATCAAGGAAGTGAAAGTGCCCTTCGAGGTCATCAAAGAGGTCAAGGTTCCCGTCGAGAAAATCGTCGTCAAAGAGGTCCCGGTGGAGAAGATCGTCGTCAAGGAAGTCATCAAAGAGGTGAAGGTCCCTGTCGAAAAGATCGTGATCAAAGAGGTCAGAGTCCCGGTCGAGAAGATCGTCATCAAGGAAGTCATCAAAGAGGTGAAGGTGCCGGTGCGCGTCCCCTGCAATTGCGGAGGCGGCGGCGGTGGCGGAGATGGCGGCGGCGGTGGCGGCAAAGGCAAAGGCAAGGGTGGCAAGGGCCGCGGCCACGACATTCCCCGCTGAGACCTTTCGGTAACTGAGAAAGCCGGTGTTGGAATAATCTCCGCACCGGCTTTCGTTTGCCCGGATGACGAAGCTTTCCGATCTGAGTTCGGTCTTTGGCCTCGACGAGGGCCTCGAAATGGACGCCATGGGGGCTGCCGTGGGGGGTACTCGCCCTAGGAGCCCCCCCCCGGTAAGTCGGACACAAATGCGCCACTTCGTTGCGTAGTTTAGCGGCGAAACCACGGAGGATTTCCGCCCATGACACGCAACATGACAATTGCCGCCATCGTACTTCTGGTCGCTGCCGGAATCGCGGGCTTAGTGCTCTTTGCAACATCTCGAGGACAACATTTCCGCGACAGAGTGGCCTACGCCGCTCACCATATGCGGGGCGACGATAGGGATGACGACCGAAGGGATCGCGGTGACCGAAGGGATCGCGGTGACCGCGTGGGTCGCGGCGACATGATGGGTGGCGGCGGCACGATGGGTCGCGGCGACCGCATGGGCCGCGGCGACATGATGGGTGGCGGCAGCATGATGGGACACGGTGACCGCATGGGCGGCGGCATGATGGGTGGCGGCAGCATGATGGGTCGCGAGTCTCGACATGCCATGCGGCACGGATCATCAAATCACATGGGAGCGATGGATGGTCACGGCGGAATGCACAAGGGGTGCTCGAAGGGCTCCGCCGGCTTGGCTGAGAAGCTGAGCGCGATGGAGACCGAGCTCGGCATTCGCGCCAACCAGCTCGACGCCTGGCGCGATTTCACCGATGCGCTGCAAGCCATGCTGAAGCCGGCAGCCCCGGAGACGCCGGCTACTCCCGCCGCTACCTCGCCGACCGAGACCAAACCCCAAGCCTTCGTCGAGATTGCAGCGTCTCGCCGATGACGCGATCGCTCGCGCCAAGAGCGCGGAGACTTTATCCAAGGCGATCGAAACGCTCCGCTCGACCTTGACGCCCGAGCAGTTGGCCAAGGTTCAGGCTCTCGAGGAGAAATTCGGACCGCCGGATCACGCCCCCGGAAAATTCTTCACCAAGCGGTATCATGGCGGCGGCATGATGGGTGGTGGCGGCATGCGTCACCATCAAGGTCCGCCAAGCGCCGCGGATGACGATGAATCCGACTTCGATGACCAAGACTCCGGCGATCAGAAGGAAGAGTCGACGCCGAGCACGCCAAGCGCTCCGAGCTCGGACCAGCCCGCTCCGCTCTAAGCTGAAGCGGCACGACTAAAATCGAACGGCCCGCCCCTAGATGGAGCGGGCCGTTGCTTTATCAGCGAATGAAGTCGGCCATGTCACATGCCGACCGCATTGGCGAACAGTTCATCGCCCCATGCGTAGAGCGGCCGGTCGAAATCCGATGAGGTGTGGATCGCCTGGCCTTTACGCTCGGTCCATTTCTTCCCATAGGTCTCAAAGGGAAAATGCCGGATGTAATAGTCACAAGTCTCTTCCCAATGCTCGACCGACAGCGACTTGCCGTAATGCTGGCAATAGAGATCGGTCGTGACGCGGCTCATGCCGCCGGGCGTGCGGCCGTGGCCTTCGGCGAAACCGATCTCCGGCCGATTGCGCCACAACATCAGAATGTCCCGCTGCTCCGGCCCGTAGAAGCGCCGGAAGTCGAGCAGCGCCAAATCCGAGCGATACGGCGCATGATCGTCGGGGGTCATATAGGCATCGAACAGCCGCACCCGAACCGCGTCGCTGTTCCCAGCGTTCCTGACGAATTCGCGCAAATTCCCGGTGACGCGCTCGTCCGGATCGAAACACAGCATCCAGTCATGCGGGAGCTCCGCCCGCGCCATATCGAGCAACAATCCTCGATGGCGTCCTTCTGCCTGTTTCCGCGCCGCGACGTCCGGTTCCCAGGATTGATTGGCGACGACAAGCGCGACCTTCGGATGCTCGCGCAAAATCTCGACCGTCTGGTCGGTGCTCGCATCGTCATAGGCGACGATCGCGTCCACCTGGTTGCCAAGATGTTCGAGCGTGTCTGGCAGGATCAGCGCTTCGTTCCGCACCCGCGTCATGGCGACAAGCATGTGCTTGGCGCCGAGCAGCGCCTCATTCCCCTTGATGATCTTTTCCGTATCGCGAAGCTGCCAACTCATGCTCAAAGCCCAATAGGAGTCGCGTCAAGAGCTTAACCGCTCAATTCTATGGTCGGCGACCTCGAAATTGGCAAAGTTTTTGTCATCAGATAAAAGCGAAAATCGTCTTCACCCAAGCAGGCGAGACGCCAGAACGCTTGATGGAGATCAAGGCGCTCAAGGACAGGCCGATCATTGTTGTGTGCCTTACGGATAAGCGGTCAGCTAACTCGGCGGTGCTGTTCCGTAATGCCGGCTGCCGGGATGTCCGCGTGCTGCACGGTGGCATGGAGCAATGGTAGCGATCTTCTGGGACAACAACTCCCGCGGAAACGGCATCATGAAGTTGCTCTTCATTCTCAATGAGCCGCCCTACGGCAGCGAGCGCTGTTACAACGCGCTTCGCCTTGCGAATGCTCTCGTGAAGAAGGACCCGGAGGCTGGCGTCACCATGTTTCTCATGGCCGACGCTGTGATCGGCGCGAAGGCAAGTCAGAAAACTCCGGAGGGTTACTACAACATCGAGCGCATGTTGAAGCGCGTGTTGGCCGGCAAGGGACAGGTTTTACTCTGCAGCACCTGCATGGATGCTCGCGGTCTTACCGACGCTGAGATCATGCCGGGCGCCAAGCGCAGCAGTATGGATGAACTCGCCGCCGCGTTGCTTGAAGCCGACAGGGTGCTGGTGTTCTGAGAGGCTGCACAAGCTAATTGGCAGCAGTCGCTACAAATCGTTCGCGTGATTAGCTTATATGATGAGGTTCTTGATCCTCGCGGCGGGGATCAGAAGCCAAGTCGCACCCATAGCGCTGCGACCCAGATCAGACCGGTCAGCAAAATCGCGAAAAACACCGCCGCCGAGCCGAGATCCTTGATGATCCTGATCGTGTCGTGCCGCTCGGGGTGAATGTGATTGCAAAGCCGTTCGATGGCCGTGTTGAGAAATTCGACGGCGAGCAGCGCGAGCAGGCTTCCAATCAACGCGACCCAGGTCCAAAGACTGGTCGCCAGCCAGAAGGATAGCGGGATGCCGATCAGCGCAAGCGCAACCTCCTGTTTGATGGCCGCCTCGGTGGTGAGGCCTTCGCGCAAGCCCCCGACCGTATTCCAGAAGGCGGCGACAAATGCGCGCGATTCCGCCCCGTCCCGGCAGCGCCGATTGCTCGCGCATGTGTTTGTAGGCCTCGGCGCGCGGCGTTCGCGATGGTTTCGCTTGTGTCATGCTCACGCGCTCAAGCGCTCCAATATGTCGTCTGCGATTTCGAAATTGGCGTAGACATTCTGCACGTCGTCGGAGTCCTCGAGCGTCTCGATCATGCGCAACAGCTTCTGCGCGCCCTCCTCCTCGACCGGCACGCCGCTTTTCGCCCGCCACAGAATGCGCGCCCCGCGCGGCTCGCCGAACTTGGCTTCGAGCGCCTTGCCGACTTGATGCAGCTGGTCGGGATCGCAATAGACGTAGTGCCCATCCTCATCCGATTCGACATCCTCCGCGCCCGCCTCGATCGCGGCTTCGAGCATGGTGTCGGCGGTGGCCTTGTCGGCGTCGAACTCGATGGCGCCGAGCCTGTCGAAATTGAAGGAGACCGCGCCGGTCTCACCGAGATTGCCGCCGAACTTGGAGAAGATCGAGCGCACCTCGCTCGCGGTACGGTTCCGATTGTCGGTCAAGGTCTCGACGATCACGCCCACGCCGCCCGTGCCGAAGCCTTCGTAGCGGACCTCCTCGTAATTCGCTCCACCCGCTTCCGCGCTCTTCTTGATGGCGCGCTCGATATTGTCCCTCGGCATGTTCTGGGCACGTGCGGTCTGGACCGCGCCCCTGAGGCGCGCGTTCATGGCGGGATCCGGCAGGCCCATCTTGGCCGCCGCGGTGATTTCGCGGGCGAGCTTGGAAAACAGCTTGGACCGCTTCTTGTCCTGCGCCCCTTTGCGGAACTGAATATTCTTGAATTTCGAATGCCCTGCCATGTCGTTTCCCGTCGATAACCCTCTTCTGCAAGTCCCGGGGACTTATAGAAGCGGGACGGCCCAAAATCCATTGCAATACGGCCAAATCCCCTGAGCGCCCTGCGAAGGCGGCAGAAGCCCATTAGGGCGTCCTTAACCCTACCGGGACGACAAGATTGGGCTGAGTGATCGGTGTCTTGTACCCGCGTCGCCAATCAGGAGGGGGAATTCATGCTGCGCAAGTCGAATGCTTCTGCCCCAATGCCGTCAGGACCCGAACGCCTGACCGAACTCTCGGACCTCTGCAGCGAGGCTGCCGGGCACGTGGCCAAAGCCCGCATGGCTCTTCACCTCGAGACCTTCGACACCGATCAGGCGCTGGCCCATCTCGACGACGCGATCGGTTGCCTGCGGCGGCTTCTGGCGCATAGCAAGTCCGGGCGCCCGACTGCCACGGTGCACAAACTCCGCAGCGCCAGCTAAGCACTATTGCCAGAAGCTCGGCTCGGCCTGCGAGAGCTTGCCGCCGATCCGCAACGGGGCGATGGCGCGCGCCAATCCCGTCGCGTCGTCGGTCTCGATCGCTAGGCCACAGATCGTCGCTTCGCCGGAAGCGGGCTGAAACCGCTCGCTCGGAATTTTGCTCAGGAAGCGTTGCAGCGGTTCGGCCTTCTCCATGCCGAGCACCGAATCGTAATCGCCGCACATTCCCGCGTCGCTGATATAGGCGGTGCCGAGCGGCAGGATCTGCTCGTCCGCAGTCGGCACATGCGTATGCGTGCCGATGACCACGCTCGCCCGCCCGTCGGCAAAATGACCCATCGCCTGTTTCTCGCTGGTCGCCTCGGCGTGGAAATCGATCAGGATGGCGTCGGCGCCTGTCTTCAACGGGCAAGCTTCGAGCTCCCTCTCCACGGTGCGGAACGGACAATCGATATCCGCCATGAACACGCGGCCCATGGCATTGACGACGAGGACCTCGCCGCCATTGGCCGCCTTGAACAGGCCGGCGCCCCTGCCCGGCGCGCCACTCGGAAAATTGACCGGGCGCAACAGCCGGTCATGGCGCTCGATGAACACCAGCGTCTCGCGCTGATCCCAGACATGATTGCCGGTCGTCACCACATCGGCGCCGGCATCGAGCAAGTCGGTGAAGATTTGTTCGGAGATGCCGAAGCCTCCGGCGGCGTTCTCGCCATTGACGACGACGAAATCGAGGGAATAGCGGTCACGCAATTCGGGGAGCACGCGGGTCACCGCATTCCGGCCCGACCGTCCCACTACGTCACCAAGAAACAAAATCCGCATGCTTCAGGTCTTATCCAGAAAATCTTTATGAGCGCCTCACAACAACAAGGGCCGGCGGGAAGCCGGCCCTTCATGCAAGAGGCGAGGCCACGATGGCCGTCGGAGCGTCGATCCCTGGTTTACCCTACTATAGTAGGTGGGCGCCAAGTGACGGAGACCAAGGTCCCCGCCAGGGTCAGCTCCCTTAGGATCTTATAGGGCCCGGGGAAATTGCCCCTAACGCACCTCGCAGCCCGCCGAATGCCACTATAGCGATGCCAAGGCGGTAGGACTAAGCAATTCGCGTCAGCTTCGTGCGGGCGCCGCCCCGTGATGTGTGACGCCGCCGGCCAGCCGTTCATTCAAAGATTCCAAACGGTCCGACGCCCCGCCGATGGCGCTGGCGGCCATGTCTTCGATCATGGACCTTTCGCGGCGAAGCTCTACCACAGTGGTCTTCAACTCTTGGACTTGCCGCTTCAGCTCGGAAAGCTCGTCTGTGACCATCAGCGCCGCCATCAATATGAGACGGTCGTCGCCGACTTGGCCAAACTTCTTTTTCATCGTCTCGACATGACCGCCGAAATATTCGGCGAGCGCGATCAGATGCGCTTCTTCTCCTTCGCCGCACTCGAGACGATAGGTGCGCCCGTTGAGCGTGATAGTGACGTCACCCATGGCACACTCCCTCTACAGTTCGAGTCCCGCAGAGCCCCGCCCCGCCGGTACGATCGTTTTCAGCGTTCCCGTCAGCGCCTCGAGCCTATCGGAAACTTCGTCATTTGCCGCTTCGAGGCGCCGGGCGCGGCCGCGCTCGTCTTCCAGCTCCTGCAACAGCCGGTCGCGCTCGGTCGTCAGCGTCCGAACTTGCTCTCGCAAGGCGGCTACCGATTGAATGTCTTCGAGAAATTCGTTGAGGGATTTGGCTAGGACTCAACAGCCGCGTCTAGTCGCGTCGCTGCCTGCTGAACAGCATCGGACTGGCCCATCCCTCACCTCGGTCACGCAAGACGCCAAGCCGCCCCGGCAAATGCCGCCACCCACGACTCGACTATCAATGACAATGTGGTGACAAATCGCGCGATGTTCAACAACTCTCTTCGATATTTCGCGTTCAACGCTGTCGTTGACATAAAAATCGCCTGCTGCTTTGAGACGGGCTCGAATTAACGCGGCTTCAACGAAAGACTGGTGGAGAACGGAGCCAGAATGATGGCCACCACCGATCCACAGTGCCAACTCTACCTCAAGCTTCCGCCATTGTTGTCGCGCGAGGTGACGGCGGCGTTCGAGCAAACCATCGCGAGCACTGAAGTTGCATGCGTTTTGCTTGCAGCTGGCGATGCGCCGCCGGATTTCGCTCAAGCATCGGAAATTGTGCGGCGCACGCAAGGCTACGGTATCGCCGTTCTCGTGGAAAATGATTTAGAGCTTGCGTTGTCGCTCGGCGCCGACGGACTGCACCTCAGCGATGCGGACGAACGCAGCTACGGGCAAGCCCGCGCCCGCCTCGGTAATGCCGCGATCCTGGGGGTAAGTTGCGGCGATAACCGCCACGCCGCCATGACTCTCGCCGAAATGGGTGCCGATTACATCGCCTTTGGGGGAGCGCCACTCGCCAGCGAGCAGCGCGCCGAGCTAATCGCCTGGTGGAGCGAGATCTTTCAGGTGCCCTGCGTTGCCCTCGACGTCGAAGATGCGGCAGAGGCGGCGCGACTGGCGGAGTTGGGCGCGGATTTCGTTATGCCTTCCGCAAGCCTCTGGCTCGACGAAGGCGCAGTCTCTAGACTTTCGGAGATCGCCGCTTCGATCACGCAAGCCAGGAGCGCGGCGTGAAGGGCGGCAATGCGCAACACGCCATGTTTGGCCTAGCGGTCGCGCTTGCGATTGCGTCATCGCCGGCGTGGTCCGAGGAGAGCGCGTCCTACAATGCCTATTTCCAAGGAAAGTACCTCACTGCGCTGAAGCTTGCAGAACAAGAAGCGCAAGCCGGCTCCAAAGAAGCCTACACTTTGATGGGCGAGATCTATTCCGAAGGTCTTGGCGTCGCGCAGGATTTCAGCAAGGCCGCCGAAGCTTATGCGAAGGCCGCCGAGCTCGGCGATGCCAACGCACAGTTCTCACTGGGCACGCTTCACGGCCGAGGGGCGCGGCGTACCGAAGGATTTGAGCAAGGCGGCCGATCTGTTCGAGCAAGCCGCCAAGAACGGCAACCCGGCGGCGCAATATAATCTCGCCCTGGTCTATCTCCACGGCAAAGGCCGCCCCGCCGACGATGCAAAGGCAGTCGAGTGGATGCAGAAGGCGGCCGAGCAGGGCAACGCCGCGGCGGCTTACGACCTCGGCGCCTTCTACCAATTCGGCCGCGGCGTCCCGGTAGACAAGGCCAAGGCCGCGGAATGGACGGGAAAGGCCGCCGAGGCCGGCTTGCCCGAAGCTGAAGTCGAATACGGGGTCATGCTGTTCAAGGGCGAAGGCGTCTCCGCCGACGAGCAGCGCGCGGCGAAACTTTTCCGCCAATCTGCGGAAGCCGGCAATCCGGTCGGCCAGAACCGGCTCGCACGTCTCTATGCCAATGGCGTGGTCGTCCAAGCCGACCCCGTTCAAGCCGCCAAATGGCATCTCCTCGCGCGAGAAGCCGGAGTCAGCGATTTCAACCTCGATCTCCTGCTGGCCAAGCTCTCCAAGGACGAGCGCGCGGCCGCCGAGAAGGCCGCCGAGCAATGGCGCGAAGGCGCGAGCAATTAGCCGGATTGCGGTCCTCGCCTCTGCTCCTGGCACCTTGACAGTCAGGGCTACGCACGTCCAAAACTCGCCCCACGCCAAATTCCTCGAAAATCAAGGCATTCCATGAAAATCAACGGCAACGAGATCAGGCCCGGCAACGTCATCGAGCATAAGGGCTCGCTCTGGGTCGCCGTGAAGACGCAAGCCGTCAAGCCGGGCAAGGGTCCGGCCTACGCCCAAGTCGAGCTCAAGAACGCCATCGACGGCACCAAGCTGAACGAACGCTTCCGCTCCTCCGAGACGGTCGAGCGCGTCAGGCTCGAACAGAAGGACTACCAGTTCCTGTTCGCCGAAGGCGACATGCTCACCTTCATGGACACCGACACCTACGACCAGATCCAGATTGCTCGCGATTTCCTCGAGGAGCGCGCGGCCTTCTTGCAAGACGGCATGATGGTGACGGTGGAGAGCCACGAGGGACGCCCCATCAACGTGTCGCTTCCCGATCAGGTCACCCTCGAAGTGGTCGAGGCCGATCCGGTGGTGAAGGGACAGACCGCCGCGTCGTCCTATAAGCCTGCCAAGCTCGATAACGGCGTGCGCATTCTCGTGCCCCCCTTCATCGAGGCCGGCACCCGCGTCGTGGTCGACACCAACGAACTCACTTACGTGCGCCGCGCCGATTAGCATGCAGTCTGTCATTCCCGCGGAAGCGGGAATCCAGTAAACGCTGGCGTCTAAAACTGAACAACTGACTTTGCCGATTACTGGATGCCCGCCTTCGCGGGCATGACAAGAAGGCCCGGAACCGATGCCCGCTTCAGCGCTGATGAACGTGATGCTCGGGGCCGCGCGCAAAGCGGGCCGCAGCCTCGCGCGCGATTTCGGCGAGGTCGCGCAGCTGCAAGTCTCGATCAAAGGCCCCGCCAATTTCGTCACCGCCGCCGACCATCGCGCCGAGGAAATTATTTTCAACGAGCTGTCCCGCGCCAGGCCTGGCTACGGCTTTCTCATGGAGGAGCGCGGCGAGGTAAAGGGCGCGGATGCCACCCACCGCTTCATCGTCGATCCGCTCGACGGCACCACCAATTTCCTGCACGGCATTCCGCTCTTTGCCATCTCGATCGCGCTCGAGCGCGAGGGCGAGCTGGTCGCCGGCCTCATCTACTGCCCTGCCAGCAACGAGACCTTCACCGCCGAGAAGGGTAAGGGCGCCTATCTCAACGACCGCCGCATCAGAGTAGCGGCACGGACCGACATCTCCGATTGCGTCATCGTCACCGGCGTGCCGCATCGCGGCAAGCCCGATCACGACGGTTTCCTCGATGAAGCCCGCGCGGTGATGGCCGCAAGCTCGGGGCTCCGGCGCACCGGCGCCGCCTCGCTCGATCTCGCCTGGATCGCGGCCGGGCGCTTCGACGGCTATTGGGAGCGCAATCTGAAGCCCTGGGATCTTGCCGCCGGCATCGTCATTGTGAGAGAGGCGGGTGGATACGTCACCGACGCGAGCGGTCACGAGCGTGTTTTGGGCGATGGCAGCGTCGTCGCCGGTAATGAGGCGATCCACCGCCAGCTGTTGAAGCTGATCAAGCCGGCCACAAAGTCACCATGACATTGCCTGGAAGAGTTCCCGTAGCCACGGCAGCGCCGCCTCTATATCGTCCCCCACGCTGCAACTTCCGTGTGCACTGCCCTGAGGTTGCCGTTTTGCATGTCATAGTATTCGGCTAATCTCTGGCCGACTCTTTTGCCTCGCAACGAGACAACAGGACTTCGCTCATGGCAGCAACGGCAGCGACACCAGCCGACTACAAGGCCAAGCTCACCAAGCCGCAAGTCTTTCTCTGGCGCATGACGCTGTTCCTGATTCTCGCAGGGCTCCTCGCCGTCGTCGTCGACGGTCAGACCCAGCAATTGCGGAACAGCTTCCTGGCCAATCCTGGGCTGAACGCGCTGATCATCGGCGTGCTTCTGGTCGGCATCGTCTATTCCTTCCGGCAGGTGCTGCGGCTCTATCCCGAGATCCGCTGGGTCAATAATTTCCGCATCTCCGATCCCGGCATCACCATCGACAAGCAGCCGGTGTTGCTGGCGCCGATGGCAACCATGCTGCGCGACCGCACCGGCCATCTGGCGCTGCATACCGGGGCCATGCGCTCGCTGCTCGATTCGGTGGCCTCGCGGCTCGACGAGCAACGCGAAACCACCCGCTACCTGGTCGGCCTCCTGATTTTCCTCGGCCTGCTCGGCACCTTTTGGGGCTTGCTGCAGACCGTGACCTCGGTTGGCGGCACCATCAGCGCGCTCGATACCAATGGCGGCGAGAGCACCATGATGTTCGACCAGTTGAAGGAAGGCCTGGCCGCGCCCTTGAAGGGCATGGGCACCGCCTTCTCCTGCTCGATGTTCGGCCTCGCGGGCTCGCTGATCCTGGGCTTTCTCGATCTACAAGCCGGCCATGCCCAAAGCCGTTTCTACAATGAGCTCGAAGATTGGCTCTCTGGCATTACTGAACTCCAATCCGCGGAAGGCGCACCCGCGTCCTCAATGGCGCCGCAGCTCCGCTTCGCGCTTCTCGACATGCAGCGCTCGCTCGCCGATTTGAGCGAGAAGGTCGACACCCGTGTGCTCAACGACAATACCGGCACCGCGGTCAAGGACCTGGCGCAGGGCGTGGACAAACTGATCCGGCAGATGCGCGCCGAGCAGAAGGTCGTCCGCGAATGGGCCGATGAGCAAGCGCAGCACCAGCACGAGCTGGCGAGTGTGTTGAGACAAATCACCGACAAGGCGAAATTGCCGGCACGCGAGGAGCGCGGCTAGCGATGGCTCTCGCGCGCGCCCGCCGCCGGCCCCAGGCCGCGAATTATTGGCCGGGCTTCGTCGACATGTTGTCGACGCTGTTGTTGGTGGTCACCTTCCTGATGTCGTTCTTCATGCTCTCGAGCTATTTCATCACCCAGCAGACCAGCGGCAAGGACACCATGCTGTCGCGTCTGAACCGCCAGCTGTCGCAGCTGACCGAGCTGCTCGCGCTGGAACGCTCCAAGAAGGAATCCGTCGAGGACAGCCTCGCGGCGTTGCAGGCGACGCTTGTCGACAAAGAGAAGGAGAACGCCCGCCTCACCGGCATGATGGGCGAGCAAGGCGGCAAGACCGACAGTGCCGAGGCCAAAGCGACCGAGCTTGGCGGCGAGCTCGATCAGCAGAAGCAGATCACCAACGACGCGCTGGCCAAGGTCGAGATCCTGAACCAGCAGCTCGCGGCGTTGCGGCTCCAGATTGCGTCCTTGCAAGAGGCGCTGGACGCCTCCGAGGCGAAGGACAAGGATAGCCAGACCAGGATCGCCGATCTCGGTCAGAGGCTGAACGTCGCTTTGGCCAAGAAGGTGCAGGAGCTCGCCCGCTACCGCTCGGATTTCTTCGGCAAGCTGAGAGAGGCGCTCGGCAATCGCGCCGATTTCCAGGTCGTCGGCGACCGCTTCGTGTTCCCGTCCGACGTTCTGTTCGATTCAGGCTCTGCCGTGCTCAAATCCGGCGCAACCGACCAACTCGACAAGCTTGCCGGCGCCCTGAAAGAGCTCGAGACCAAGATCCCTCCGGATATTGGCTGGGTCATGCGTATCGACGGCCATACCGACATCAACCCGATCGCCACCCCGGAATTTCCCTCCAACTGGGAGCTGTCCTCGGCCCGCGCCATCTCGGTGGTGCGCTATCTGATGGACCAGGGCATTCCAGCCAACCGGCTCGTCGCGGCAGGGTTCGGTGAGTTCCAGCCGATCGATTCCGGCGCCGCCGACGACGCTCTCGCCAAGAACCGCCGCATCGAGCTGAAACTCACCGAGCGCTAGTCTCACTATCTCTGCGCCACCGGTGCCGCGACATTGACGATCTGCACGCGGCGATTCTCGCCCGAGAACGGGCTATAGGGATTCTTCAGCTGCTCCTCGCCGAAGCCGAGCGTGATCAGGCTTTCGGGGTCGAGATGGAAGTTGGAGACGAGGAACCGCTTCACCGCTTCCGCCCGCGCATTCGACAGCTCGAGATTATAGAAGTCGGAGCCGCGTGCGTCGGTGTGGCCTGCGATCAGGAACGAACTGCCCTCTGAGCTCGGGATCGGACAAAGCCTGGCCGAGCGTGATCAGCTTCGGCAGCGCCTCTGGCAGGATCGAAGACGAATCGTAGGCGAAGAACACTTCGACATCGATCGACGGCAGATCGTCATGCCGCACCACCTCGATCACCTTCTTGCGCTCCTCGACCGTGATCCGCCGCGCATCGCGGCTCAGATGGCGAAGCTCACGGGCGAATTGATGATGTGAGGGGGAAGACGCGGAAGGCGCGGAACCGGTCGCCGGCGCCGACTGCATGCTGTTCGACGGAGCACCGCCAGAAGGAGGCGCTGCCTTCTCGGCTGCATGCGCCTTGAATTTGAAACTCGGCTTGGCTTTGAGCGATTTGACCATCTGGTCCTTGCTCAAATTCTCGGCCAGCGCGCTTTGCGCGCCGAAGCCCGCGAACGCGCAGAGCACGATGCCGAACATAACCTTACGGAACGCTGTCATGGGGGAAGTCTCCTCTATTCGACCTTTCATCTCTGTTGCTCTCGGCGCCGCGCCCTGCCCCCAGTCAGGGACGCCGCGCCACAAAATCTCTACTGCTCCGGTGGTGCGTCCTCGCCTTCGCCTTCAGGCGGCGGCGCGTCTTCCGCGCCTGGCGCTTCCTCAGCCGGCTCGTCCTTGGCCTTGGGCGGGGCAGACTCCGCATCGGGCGCTTGCGCCTTCGCGGCCACGTCCTTGTTCGCCATGTTGACGACCTGCACGCGGCGATTTTCGCCCGCGTCCGGATCGTCTGCATTCTTCAGCTGCTCTTCGCCGAAGCCGACCGAGACCAGCTGATCCGGCGCGATCTCGAACTTCTTGATCAGGAATTCGCGCACCGATTTCGCGCGCGCATTGGAGAGACCGAGATTATACTCGGCGCTGCCATGCGCATCGGTATGGCCGGCCACCATGAACACCGAGCCTTTCAGCTTGTCGCTGTTCAAGGCCTCGCCGAGCTTCTCCAGGATCGGCAAAGCTTCGTCGGTGATGGCGGCGGAGTCGTAGTCGAAGAAGACTTCGAGATCGATGGCCGGAAGGTCGTTCTCCTTGACCACCTCGGCGATCTCTTTCCGCTCTTCCACCGTGATTTGGCGGGTCTTCATGCCCCGCAATTTGCTGACAAGCTCCTCTTGCTTCTTCTCCCGCTGCGCCTGGCCCGGGTCGAAGGAGCGGAATTTCACCGTCTTTCCTTGCAGGGAGTTGATGATCTGGTTGGCGGACGGGTCCTCGGCCTTGGCCGGAACGGTCGCCAGCATCAGGAGCGACGCCATCAGCGTCGCGCTAAGTATAAGACCTATGGCTCTCATGGCCCCTCTCCTCGGCTTCCAACTTTCGGCTGACTGGCAGAAAAGCAAAGTCTAGCTGAACCGAAGCTGAACGCCAGGGGAGGCAAACAGCAGGAAATCGGGGTTTATTACTCGGCGGCGTCCGGGGCGAATTGCAGCTCCGCCAGCCGCTGATAGAGGCCGCCTTTGCCAAGCAGGCTCCGATGCGTGCCCTGTTCCACCAGCCGCCCCTGGTCGAGCACCAGGATGCGATCGGCCTCCGTCACCGTCGACAGCCGATGCGCGATCACGAGCGTGGTGCGGCCTTTCATGATGCCGTCGAGCGCGCGTTGCACCAGGGTTTCGCTCTCCGCATCGAGCGCGCTTGTCGCCTCGTCGAGCAGCAGGATCGGCGCGTTCCGCAACACGGCGCGCGCAATCGCGATCCGCTGCCGCTGCCCGGCCGACAGCGTCACGCCGCGCTCGCCGAGCATGGTGGCGTAGCCTTGCGGCAAGGCCACGATGAAATCATGCGCGAACGCGGCGCGGGCTGCTTGCTCGATCTCGGCTTGCGTCGCGCTCGCCGCGCCATAAGCGATATTGGCGGCGACGGTGTCGGCGAACAGCTCGGTCTCTTGCGGCACGATGGCGAAGCGCGAACGAAGCTCGGTGAGATCGGCCTCGCTCACCTTGACGCCGTCGACGGTGACCTCACCGGAGCTCACATCGTAGAAGCGAAGCAGCAGCGCGAAGATGGTGGTCTTGCCGGCGCCCGACGGTCCCACGATCGCGACCCTCTCGCCCTTCGCCACGTCGAAGCTCACGCCTTTCAGCGCGCTGGTCTCGGGCCTGAGCGGATAAGAGAACACGACATTCTTGAAAGCGATCTCGCCGCGCGGTGGCGTCGGCAGCTTCTTGGGATGGGTGGGCGATTTGATCTTGGTCTCGATCGAGAGCAATTCCGCCAGGCGCTCGGCAGCGCCTGCGGCTTGGCTGACCTCGCCCCAAACCTCGCTGAGCTCGCCGACAGCAGCGCCTGCGAGCAGCGCATAGAGCACGAACTGGCCGAGCCGCCCGCCGGTCATGGTTCCCGACAGCACGTCTTGCGCGCCATACCAGAGCACGCCGACCACGCTCGCCACGACCAGGAAGATGGCGATGCCGGTCAGCCCGGCGCGGGCCTTGGCGCGTGCGTCCGCCGCCGCGAAGGAGCGCTCGACCGATTCACCGAACCGTTTGGTCACCGCGCCTTCTTGCGTGAAGGCTTGCAACACGCGGAGCTGGCTCGAAGCTTTCGGATGCATAGGCCGACGCGTGCGCCAGCGTGTCTTGCGCCTCGCGCGACAGAGCCCGCACGGCCCGCCCATAAGCCACGAGCGGCAGCACGATGACCGGGATGGCGACCAGAACCGCGAGCGACAATTTCGGGCTTGTCACCACCATCATGCTGCAAGCGCCGATCAGAATGAGAAAATTGCGCAAGGCTTGCGAGATGACGGTGCCGGCCGCAGCCTTGACTTGCGTCGTGTCGGCGGTGAGCCGCGACATCACCTCGCCGGAATGCGCCGTCTCGTAAAACGCGGGGCTCAAGCCGGTGAGATGCCTGAACACGTCGCGGCGGATATCCGCGACGACGCGCTCGCCCAGCCAGTTGACGCAATAGAACCGCGCCGCGCTGGCCAGCGCCAAGATCAGTCCCACGCCCACCAGCGTGGCGAAATATTTGTCGACGAGATCGGGCTCGATGCCGGAGAAGCCGAGATCGATCATGCGCCGGACGGCGAGCGGAATGGCGAGCGTGGCGCCTGCGGAAACCAGGAGCGCCAGAAACGCCGCGGCCAGCATGCCCTTGTGACGCGCGAGATAAGGCTTCAGCGCGAACAGGGGCCGCAGCGAAGGGCGCGGCGCCTTCCCATTGGCGCGCGAGCCCCCCTCGACATCGAGGCCATTTGGCTTTGAACTCTGAAGCTGCACTTTTCCTGGCCCAGCGTAAGAAAGTGGCGGACTTTACGGGGATGAGGCCCCCACGGGAAGGCCTAGGCCTTGCGCCTTTCCGGCGCAGTCTTGTGCCCTGCCCGAACTTCCGTTATAGGCTGGCGCAAAGTCATCCTCCCCATCTCGAAGCGAGCTTTTGCCATGAAAAAGGACATTCATCCCAAGTATCACCAGATCAAAGTGGTGATGACCGACGGTACCGAGTTTACCACTTACTCGACCTACGGTTCCGAGGGCGACACGCTCAAGCTCGATATCGATCCGAAGACGCATCCGGCCTGGACCGGCGGCGGCCAGCATCTGACCGACCGTGGCGGCCGCCTGACCCGCTTCAAGCGGAAATACGAAGGCTTCCTGAAATAGGCTTAAGCCTATTCGGGCTTCGCGCCGAAAGCAGCCTCTAACCGCGACATCTGGTTTTGCAGCGGATTGGCCGCTGCCGTGCCCGACGACATGCGGTGGAGGCCGAGCATCTCGTCGAGCCTCACCACGCGATCCTGCAATTTCAGGCTTTGCGCGATCAGATCCCGCAATTTCGGCGGCAGCGCCGATATGTCCCGGCTCGGCTTTTCCGCCCCCGGCGCCGGCAATTTGATTTTCCGCTGCTCTTCGAGAGCCTGTTCCGGGGTGAGCTCGCCTTCGCTCACCGCGCGGCGGATCAGAAGCCAGGACGCAAGCTGCATCAGCCGCGTCGTCAGCCGCATGCTCTCCGTGGCGTAAGCCAGCGAATGCGGCGGCTTCAATTTCCGTGCTTCTTTACGGCCTTCGCCATCGAGATAGGTCGCGGCCGCCTCGACCAGCGCCATGCCTTCCCGAAACACCAGCCTGAACTGATCGGAGCGCGCGAATTTCGCTCCGAAGGAAACCGTGACCGCGCCACGGCTCCCGCTCCTTGATCTTCCGACCATGAACGCCCCCTCTACGCCAAACCCCGAGAGGCATATTACGACAATTAGAGAAAAGGTCAGCCGTTTCTGCGCCCGAATGGTTAACGGCGAGGGCCTCCAGCAAAAAACGGCGGGGCTTCGGCCAAAAAAAGAGCCGCCTTCAGGGCGGCTCAGGAAAGTTAACAGGGAGGCGTCAAAACCGAGTGGACGTGCCACTCGATCCAGAGGACTGGATGACTGTGAGCGTAGCGAGAAACCCCTAACAACGGATTAATGCTAAGCCGCGTTTACCAAAATGACTGAGTGGTTGCCGTCAGCGCTTGAAGACAGATTCAGCGGCGCTCTTCGAGGATTGCTTCGCCGCGAGCTGGGTCTCGACGCGCGCGATCTCCTCTTTCAGAGTTTCGATCAATGCGGCGAGCTCGCCGACCGAGAGCTTGGCGAGATCCTGGCCGAGCTCATAGGCCTTCGCTTTCTTCTTCGGCTCGAGATCGTCGAGGTCCATTGCGCTTCCCTTTGTCGGCGAAGCATCTTAGCACCTTGACCAAACCGACCCAAACTCACTTGAGGGACGAATTCGCATGCTGCCAAATACCATGACCGTCATCGAGGCGCTTGAGCCTGGCGGACCAGAAGTACTGGTTCCGGCCGAGCGCCCGGTCCCGCGGCCGGGAGCCGGTGAGGTGCTGATCAAGGTCGCAGCCGCCGGCATCAACCGCCCCGACGTGCTGCAGCGCCAGGGTCTCTATCCGCCGCCCAAAGGCGCCTCCGATCTGCTCGGTCTCGAAGTCGCCGGAAAGGTCGTAGCGCTTGGACCGGGCGCGAAGAGATTCAAGCAAGGCGATCAGGTCTGCGCGCTCGTCAATGGCGGCGGCTATGCTGAATACGCCGTGGCACCCGAAGCAACCACGCTTCCGGTGCCGAAAGGTCTTTCCATGATCGAAGCGGCCGCTCTGCCGGAAACTGTCTTCACCGTCTGGAACAATGTGTTCGAGCGCGGGCAGCTGAAGCCCGGCGACTGGCTCTTGGTCCATGGCGGCACGAGCGGCATCGGCACCACCGCAATTCAGATGGCCGCCGCCTTCGGCGCGCGGGTGATCGTCACGGTCGGCAGCGCGGAGAAGGCGAAGGCCTGCTTGGCGCTCGGCGCCACGCGCGCCATCAACTACCACGAGGAAGATTTCGTCGAGGCGGTGCGCGAGACGACCGAAGGTCACGGCGCCGACGTCATTCTCGACATGGTCGGCGGCGACTATATCGAGCGAGATTTAAAGGCGGCAGCGCTCGAAGGCCGCATCGTGCAGATCGCCTTTCTCAAAGGCTCCAAAGTCGAGCTCGACCTGATGCGGCTGATGATGCGGCGGCTGACGCTGACCGGCTCGACGCTTCGCGCGCAGAGCGCCGAGGCCAAAGCGCGCATGGCCAAGGCGATCGAGGAACTGGTCTGGCCACTGATCGAAGCCGGCAAGGTTAAGCCCGTGATCGATTCGACCTTTAAGTTTACCGACGCCGCTTCCGCCCACGCCCGCATCGACGATCCGGCCCATATCGGCAAGATCGTGCTGGTGGCCTGACAACCGAAGCATTTGCCTAATCAGGCATCAGCCCCTATATAGGGCCCATTCCCCTTCATGTTCATCGCATAGGCTCTCGCGCCGGAAGGGGGCGGGAGCTTCGCTTCACTTTTAAGGCTGGAAAACCATGGACCGTACCCCTTTGATGCCCAAGGCGACCGCCGTTTGGCTGGTCGACAACACCTCGCTCACCTTCGAGCAGATCGCCCAATTTTGCGGCCTGCATGTGCTCGAAGTGAAGGGCATCGCCGATGGCGACGTGGCTCATGGCATCAAGGGCATGGACCCGATTTCTTCCGGCCAGCTCAGCCGCGACGAGATTGCCAAGGCCGAGGAAGACACCTCCCACAGGCTGAAGCTCGCCGAAGCCAAGGTCGAGGTTCCCGAGGTGAAGACCAAGCGCGGCCCGCGTTATACACCGGTGTCGCGCCGTCAGGATCGCCCCAACGCCATCCTTTGGCTGCTGCGCAACCATCCCGAGCTCAAGGATTCGCAGATCATGCGGCTCGTCGGCACCACCAAGCCGACCATCATCGCCATTCGCGACCGCACCCATTGGAACTCGCCCGGTCTCGTCGCCCAAGATCCGGTGACGCTCGGTCTCTGCAGCCAGATCGATCTCGATGCCGAGGTCAAGAAGGCGGCGAAGCGTCTCGAAAAGAAGGACGCAGGCGCCGAACCGGCCAAAGCCGGCACGCTCGCTCCCGGTCGAGGAAACCATCGCGCTGCGAAATGCCTGTCGAGCGGGAGGCGCCGATGGCGACCGCCTTGGCTCAAGAGGCCCGCGTCGCCATGACCGCCCCCGACGAGGAGGAAGAGGTCCCCGACGCCGACTCGGTGTTCGCCAGGCTGAAGGACCTTCACCGCGAATAGCGCTGCCCTACCGGCCACCTCGGCGAATTTGACCAGGATCAAAGCGCCATAGCCCGCTTTGCCAATGATTGCCCCTCTAACTGAACTGAGGGGAATGATCATGAGTGCAGGCGAAATTGGCTTTCTCGTTGTGGTGCTTGGCGCGACCGTCATCTTTGCGGCTACGCTGGCTTATTATTCGAGGGGCTAGGCGGGGGCCTAAATCTTGGCCTTAGGCCCCTTCCCTTGCCGCTTAACCGTGCAAGGCAATTGATCCGGAGGCTTAAGCCCCGCTAGGCTGCGTCAAGGCAGCGCATCTAGGGGGCGGTCGGTGGCCAACGCGTACGACGTCAATCTCGGCAAGACCGAAGCCAACTACCAGCCGCTGACGCCGCTCATCTTCCTTGAGCGGGCTGCGCACGTCTTTCCGGATCACACCGCCATCATTCATGGCAGACGCCGCTACTCCTACGCGGAGTTCTACGCGCGAGCGAGACGGCTGGCTTCGGTGCTTGCCGCCTGGGACGTCGGCGTCGGCGACACCGTCTCCGTGATGCTGGCCAACACGCCGCCGATGTTGGAGGCGCATTACGGCGTGCCGATGCTCGGCGCCGTGCTCCACTCGATCAATACCCGTCTCGATCCCGAAGCCATCGCCTTCATGCTCGATCACGCCGAGACCAAGGTTCTGATCGCCGACACGGAGTTTACGCCGACCCTCAAAGCCGCGTTGGCGCTCGCCAAGGCAAAGCCTCTGATCGTCAACTATCGCGATCTCGAATGCGGCGTCGAAGGGACGCGTCTCGGCGAGATCGACTACGAGGAGTTCTTGGCCTCAGGCAATCCGGACTTCGCCTGGAAGATGCCGTCGGACGAATGGAACGCCATCACGCTCAACTACACCAGCGGCACGACCGGCAATCCCAAGGGCGTGGTCTACACGCATCGCGGCGCCGCTCTGATGTGTTACGCCAACGCTTTGGCGACAGGGATGACGCAGCATCCGGTCTATCTCTGGACGCTGCCGATGTTTCATTGCAATGGCTGGTGCTTTCCCTGGTCGATCTCTGCGGTCGCCGGCACCCATGTCTGTCTCCGCCTGGTGCGGGCGAAGGCGATCTACGACGCCATCGCCGATCATAGGGTGACGCATCTCTCCGGCGCCCCCTTCGTCATGGCCTGCCTGCTCAACGCCGGAGAGGAGGACAAGCGTCCTTTCGACCATCGCGTCTCTTTCAATCATGCCGCCGCCCCGCCTCCCGCCGCCGTGCTCGCCAAGATGGACGAGGCCGGCTTCGAGCTGACGCATCTTTATGGACTGACCGAAACCTATGGGCCCGCCACCATCAACGAATGGCACGACGAGTGGGACGATCTTCCGCGCGAGGAGCGGCTCGCCAAGCGCATCCGCCAGGGCGTGTGCTATGTCGCGCTCGAAGGCTTGACCGTGATGGACCCCGAAACCATGGAGGTGGTGCCCGCCGACGGCGAGACGCTCGGCGAAGTGATGTTCCGCGGCAATATCGTGATGAAGGGCTATCTCAAAAACCAGAAGGCCACCGACGAGGCCTTCGCCGGCGGCTGGTTTCACTCCGGCGATCTCGGCGTGCTGCATCCCGACGGCTATATCCAGCTGAAGGACCGCTCCAAGGACATCATCATCTCGGGCGGCGAGAACATCTCCTCGATCGAGGTGGAGGACGTGCTCTACAAGCACCCCGCGGTCGCGTCGGCCGCCGTCGTCGCCAAGCACGACGAGAAATGGGGCGAGACGCCTTGCGCCTTTATCGAGCTCAGGCCCGATGCGAAGGCGACCGCCGACGAGATCATCGCCTGGTGCAAAGAGAGGCTCGCGCGCTACAAATGCCCGCGCCATGTCGTCTTCACCGACATCCCCAAGACCTCGACCGGCAAGATCCAGAAATTCAAGCTGCGCGAGTTGGCGGATAAGGTGTGAACGAAGACGCTGATGGGCTCGGTCATTGCCCGCGAAGGCGGGCAATCCACGTAATCGAATGAGCGCTGTCGTTTACTGGATGCCCGCCTTCGCGGGCATGACAACGTCTAGGACAGACAAATTGGATGCACGGGAAGCACGCTTGGCAGCAGTCTGACGAACAAGGGGGAATCGGCCATCACGCTCGACACCAACTTCAAGGAGATTGCCGAGCTCGTCGCGCTGTTCATTCAGGCGGGCGCCGTGCTGGTCGTCACCTTCGGCGCGGTGCAGGCAATCTCGCTTGTCGTGGTCGCCATTTGGCAAGGCGAAGCCGACTCGCCCCGCGGCCGCGAGATCTGGCTCCGCTTCGCCACCTGGATCTTGCTCGCGCTGGAATTTGCCCTCGCCGCCGATCTGGTGCGCACCGCCGTGGCGCCGACCTGGGACGACATCTCCAAGCTCGCCGTGATCGCCACCATCCGCACCATGCTCAATTATTTTCTGGCCAAGGACATCGCCTCGTTCGACCAGGCTAGAGGCGTGAAATCTCGGGCGAAATAGGAGTTGTCTACGACCCCTATTCGTTGGACGCCCCACCTGGAATGTGGTTCAGTTCACTAGGCCGCTGCTTCGGCAGCGTGCCGGTGCGCGGGTTTTGGGGGTTTATCGTACAAAGTCTGGCGCCATCGACCTCGAGGTCGAAAGTTGCGTCTCCCAGAACGTGGGCATCCTCTGAGGCGGGGGACCCATAATGCTGAAGAAGGCACCGAGCCGGCGCTTTCAGCTCATCCTGATCAAGCCGTCGCACTACGACGATGACGGCTATGTCGTGCAATGGCTGCGCTCGACCATGCCGTCGAACTCGCTGGCGACCGTCTATGCGCTCGCCACCGATGCCGGAGAGCGCAGCATCTTGGGCGATGACGTCGCCATCGACGTGACCGCGATCGACGAGACCAATACCCGCGTCAAGACGGCCGAGATCATCAAGCGCCTCAAGGCCCATGGCAATTTTGGTCTGGTCGGCATCATCGGCGCGCAATCGAATGAATTCCCCCGCACGCTCGATATCTGCAGGCCGCTTCGTGCGGCCGGCGTTCCCGTCATCATCGGCGGCTTCCATGTCTCCGGCTGTCTCGCCATGCTTCCCGAGATTCCCGATGACATCAAGGAAGCGCAAAACCTCGGCATCTCGATCTTCGCCGGCGAAGCCGAAGGCAGGCTCGATGAGGTACTGATCGATGCGAGCCGCGGCACGCTTCGCCCGCTTTACGATTACATGAAGGACTTGCCGGATATCGGCTCGGTCGCTGCACCGCCATTTCTTCCCGCCGACTTCGTCAAATATACCGTCGGCAACGTCACCAGCTTCGATGCCGGCCGCGGCTGTCCGTTCCAATGCTCGTTCTGCACCATCATCAACGTGCAGGGCCGCAAGTCACGCTATCGCTCTCCGGACTCGATCGAGCAGATCCTCAAGATCAACTGGGCGCAAGGCATCAAGCGCTTCTTCATCACCGACGACAATTTCGCCCGCAACAAAGATTGGGAAGCGATCTACGACCGCATCATCAAAGTGCGCGAGGTCGACGGCCTCGACGTCCGCTTCATGATCCAGGTCGACACGCTCTGCCACAAGATCCCGAACTTCATCGAGAAATCGCGCCGTGCCGGCGTCACCCGCGTGTTCATCGGACTTGGAGAATATCAACCCCGCGAACCTGATCGCGGCGAAGAAGCGGCAGAACAAGATCACCGAGTACCGGAAGATGCTGCTCGACTTCAAGGAAGCGGGCATCATGACGTTCGCCGGCTACATTCTCGGCTTCCCGCAAGATACCCCTGAGTCGATCCGCCACGATCTCGAGATCATCAAGCGCGAGCTTCCGCTCGACGCGCTGGAATTTTTCGTGCTCACCCCGCTTCCCGGCTCCGAGGATCACAAGGTCCTCGCCGAGAAGGGCGTGGCGATGGATCCCGACATGAACAAATATGAGCTCGAGCATGTCGTCACCGGCCACGCCAAGATGAGTCGCGACGAGTGGCAGGATGCTTACCGCTCGGCTTGGGATATCTTCTATACCGACGATCATCTGAAGACGGTGCTGCGCCGCGCGTACGCCAAGGGCATCAATATTCGTTCGCTGATGCCGGTGCTGCTGTGGTTCTCCAGCGCGGTGAAGATCGAGAATCTGCACCCGCTGCAATGGGGCATCTTCCGCGTCAAATACCGCAAAGACCGCCGCCCGGGCCTGCCGCTGGAAGGCATCGTGCCGTTCTATGCCAAATATGCCGCCGACACCGTCCGCCGCCACATCATGCTTGCGCAGCGTTGGCTGATGCTGAAGCGCTTTTGCGACGAAGTCGAAGCCGATCCCACCGCGAAATCCTATCGCGACGATTCGCTGATCCCCGTCGCCGAGGAAGATGCGGAGCATATGGAGCTCTATACCCAGAACGACGCCGCACGCGTCGCGGTCGAGCGCGAGCACCGCGTCGCCGGCGTGATACCGCACGGCCAGCCCGCCAATGGCCATCCGGTCAACGGCCATCACCATGGCGAGCCCCCTCACCACGACCATCACGGTCACGACGAGCATCGCGCCGAAGTGGCGCCGCCGACCTAAGTCTCAAGAAACGAAATCTGGAAAAGCCTACAAGCCGCCGAGGGCGCGGTTGATCATGCCCTCCATGCCCTCGCGCTGACGGCGGAACCAGTTCGGCCGCTCGCGATATTGGTAGGTCTGGGCTTCTTGCGTATAGGCGGGGGCGACGGGCGCCAAATAGGCGGCCTTCATCCATCCGGTCGTATTGCTTTGCGGATCGGTGACTTGCAGCCAGCCTTCTTCCCGGGCGACGACCTTGAGCCGCCGGCCCGAGGGAAACGCGAACAGCACCGTGGCATCGTCGGCAGCAGCCGAATACATCGAGGCTCCGGAGATCGCGATCTGCACCCATTCCTCTTGGGGCTCTTCGGGCAGCGATCCCGTGGTGTCGAGCGAGCTCGTCTCGGTCTCGCGAGCCTCTTGCTCCTCCGGCATGCTGATTTCTTCTTCTTGAGTCCCAGGCTGCTCGGTATCGTCGGTCTCACCCGCGGGCTGATCCAGGCTGGCCGTCACGTCCATGCCGTCGTCTGCGGGAGTGGCCTCGCTTGCCTGAGGAGCGGGCTCGCTTGCTTGAGGAGTGGGCTCAGCTTCTTGGGGGGCTGGCTCGCTGGCCTCGACCGTCGCCTGCCAGGATTGATCGGCCGAAGCCTCATCGTCCTCGGACGTCAGGGCGCGGTTCGCAGCCTCAGCAATCGTCTGCTCATAGGCGAGCTTCCGCTTGGCCTCCTCGCGCGTGGCCGAGGGAGCCGGCACCACGACCGAGAGGATCGCCATATAGGCCAACGCCCCCAAGATCACGAATATGCTGACGAGCTTTTTGATCGCCGTTCTCCCCTTGCGTCCGCGAGCGAATTGGCGCGCGTTGCCCATAATCAGTGTTGACGCGGGATGCTTAACGAGACGTGAATTATAATATCGACTTTAACGTGGCGCCGCACAAAAGAATTGAATTCCGGGGTTAATTGCCAGCAAGACCAACAGAAATCCAAGCTTAGTTGCGCGCGCGCAACGCTAAGCGCCAAGTCGGAGACCTATTGAACCTGGATCGACTGCAAATAATCGATGATCGCATCGACATCGTGGGGGCCGAACACGAAGATCGGCATGTCGGGGTGGCCGGAGACGATGCCTTCGGCGAGTGATTCGGCAAGGTCCTCGACCGGGTATTTCTTGGAAAGCGTCCGGAACGGCGGCGCCGGCGGATGGGGACTGTCGCCCTCCTTGCCGATCGCATGGCAGCGCGCGCAGTTCTCTTTGACGAGAACTTCGCCCTTGTCGATGAGCGTCTTGTCGGCGGCCTTGGCCGGTGCGGCGCAAAGCACAATCAAAGCCATCGCCAAGATGCAGGCCGAGGCTCTGCCCAAACACGCACTGCGGATCACCTGTCGCAACCGCCCCTCCAGATCCCAACCCAAAGATGCCAAAGGCCGCTCGGGGCGGGTAGCATCCTGCCCCTGCGACCTTTGTTATAGATAGCAAAGCCGAGCGACTAGTGGCTCGGCTCGTGTTTCAATTTCTCGATCTCATCCTTCAAACGCAGCTTTTGACGCTTCCATTCCGTGATCTTGACCGGGTCGGCTAACGGCCGGGCCAGTTCCTCTTCGATTTTGCGGTCAAGGGCTCGGTGTTTTTCTGACAACTCCACGAGATGTCCTTCAAGCGCCATATCGGACCTCCATCGTCGTTGGTCTCAGGCTAACCATAGTGACAAATCGGCGACGATTTGTCTAATCCTCCGAAGAACGCTTTCCCCTCACACTTGGTTTCGTCTCGTGGCAGTGCCCAAACAAGGCGCACCCCTTGCATGGGGCGGATTTCGCCGTAAACTTGGGCATTCCAGGGGAGAGGGGCGTCCGATGGAGAGCGAGGAGGTTCGCGAACTCCGCGCGATGCTGGCCAAGCTCAAGCAGGAACATCGCGATCTCGACAGCGCCATCAATGCGCTCGAGGAATCCGGCCGCGCCGACCCGCTGCAATTGAAGCGGCTAAAGAAGAAAAAGCTCTCCCTCAAGGACGAGATCGCCCGGATCGAGGACCAGCTGCTCCCCGACATTATCGCTTGAGGCCCAGCTTCGCTTCCCGGCGCGCCAGGATCCAAAGCCCAAATAGTGCCATCGCGACTTCCACCACGAGATACCAATTGAGCAGGGATGCCGGCATCCCGTCGAGAACGATGCTGAGCACCCGCCCCGTGGCGAGCGAGGCCATGAAGATGATGGCCCAGATCAATGCCACGCGCTGCCATTCCGGCCGGAAGGCCGCCAGCGCGCAGAACACGCACATGCCGAGATAGAGGCACATATAGACCCTGAAGAGCTGCGTCTCATTGGGCGCCTCCACTGGGAAACCGAACAGCTTTGGCAGCGTGCTGGCCGGGTCGACGCCATAGCTCAAGGCGATCGGAAACAACCCGACCGTGATCATTAAGAGATAGATCCTGGTGATGTTCATCGTCCCTCCCGCAAACGTGCCTTGCCAAGCCCCGCACAACGCTTTAATCCCGCGCTTTCCCTGCGTTGGCCCAGCGAATCCCGAAGCATATGACATGAGCCAAAAGAAGCCGAGCGTCGGCATTATCATGGGAAGCCGCTCCGACTGGCCGACACTGAAGGCCGCGGCCGCCGTGCTCGACAAGCTGAAAGTGCCGTACGAAACCAAAGTCGTCTCTGCACACCGGACGCCGAAGCGGCTCTACGACTATGCAACGCGGGCGCAAAAACGCGGGCTGAAGGTGATCATTGCCGGTGCCGGCGGCGCGGCGCACCTCCCGGGCATGGCGGCATCGATGACCGATCTGCCGGTGCTCGGCGTACCCATCGAGAGCAAAACGCTCAAAGGCCTCGATAGTCTTCTCTCCATCGCACAGATGCCGGCCGGCGTTCCCGTCGGCACGCTCGCCATCGGCGAAGCCGGCGCCACCAATGCCGGCATCTTGGCCGCCGAGATTCTGGCGCTCAGCGATGCCAGGCTTGCGGCCCGCGTTGCCGCCTTCCGCGCCGCGCAAACCGCCGGCGTCCCCGAGGCCGTCGAGGATGCGTGAGGCGCCGCTGCCGCCCGGCAGCACGATTGGAATTCTCGGCGGCGGTCAGCTTGGCCGCATGCTGTCGGTGGCCGCCTCGAGGCTCGGGCTCAAGACCCATATCTATTCCGACGAGACGGCACCGCCTGCTTCCGACGTCGCCGCCAAGACCATGATCGGTAGCTATGAGGATTACGCGGCGCTCGACGCTTTCGCGCGTGGGGTCGATATCGTCACTTGCGAGTTCGAGAATGTGCCCGCCGCGACGCTCGAAGCCGCCGGCCGCGAAGCGCCAGTGTTTCCGCCGCCACGCGCGTTCGCCGTCGCGCAAGACCGGCTGGTCGAGAAAGAGTTCGTTTCCGGGCTCGGCATCCAAGTCGCGCCGTTCGCGCCCGTCGACGATATTGCATCGCTGAAGCGCGCGATCTCGGCCATCAAGCTGCCGGCGATCCTGAAGACGCGGCGCTTCGGCTATGACGGCAAAGGTCAGGCTCTGATCCGCAATCAGGCGGAAGCCGAAGCCGCGTTGCAGGCGATCGGCGGCGTGCCCGCCGTGCTCGAAGGCATGGTGCTGTTCGAGCGCGAGATCTCAATGATCGTCGTGCGCGGGAAAGACGGCGAGCTTCGTTACTACGATCCGGTCGAGAACGTGCATCAAGGCGGCATCCTCGCGACCAGCACCGTGCCCGCCTCGATCCCCGACGATGTGGCCTATGCGGCGAGAGAAATCGCAGGGCAAATCGCCGATGCCCTGTCTTATGTGGGCGTGCTCTGTGTCGAGATGTTCCAATGCGACGGCTCGCGCCCCAATCTCGTCGTCAACGAGATGGCACCCCGGGTGCATAATTCCGGCCATTGGACCCTCGATGCCTGCCTCGTCAGCCAGTTCGAGAACCACATCCGGGCCATCGCCGGCTGGCCGCTTGGCGAGACCTCCCGCCATAGCGACGCGGTCATGACCAATTTGATCGGGGACGACGTGAATCGCTGGCCCAAGCTCGCCGCCGCCGAAGGTACGGGGCTTCATCTCTACGGCAAGGCCGAAGCCCGCCCCGGCCGTAAGATGGGCCACTACACAAGGATCGTCCCGAAGCGGTAAGCAAGCGTCATACTGGCTGGACAACCAACCGGCCTTCTGTTACAGCAACCGCCGGATGCGGGACTCTTACCGGTTTCGGTCAGGGTCATATTTGGCCCCCGCCTCCACTCCAAACATCAACGGCCAATCGGAGATAGCAGCGTTGCAAGTCGTCGTTCGCGATAACAATGTCGATCAGGCCTTACGCGCCTTGAAAAAGAAGATGCAACGCGAGGGCATCTTCCGCGAGATGAAGCTCCGCAACTATTACGAAAAGCCGTCCGAGAAGCGCGCCCGCGAGAAGGCCGAGGCCATCCGGAGAGCCCGGAAGCTCGCCCGCAAGAAGGCGCAGCGCGAAGGCCTGATTGCCGCGCCCAAGCCCCGCACCCCGCGCGGCGCCCCTGCTCGCTCTTTCTAAGAATTTCCTGAAGACGATTGCTTGAGCGTTGTCGCGCGTCTTACGCCGCCACGACCTCGAGCTGAGGCGCATGCCTGGCCGGCACCGGCATGACGACGTTCGCATCGAGCGCCTCGAGAAAATCGCGCACGCGCTCGACCGCACCGCAATCGTAGAGATCGCTGTGGTCGCCTCTGGGCAGGATGGCGAGCTTCTTCGGTTCGTTTGCTTCGGCATAGAGATGCCGAGCCTGATTGACAGGGATCATGCTGTCTCGCGCCCCGTGCATGATCAACAGCGGAACCTTCACGCTCTTGATGTGCTCGAGATTGCGATATTGATCGACCATGATCAGATTGAGCGGCAAACACCACCAGACTTGACGTCCGACATCGACGATCGAGGTGAACGTCGCTTCCATCACCAATGCCTTGACGGGACGCAAGCGCGCAAGCTGGGTCGCGACACCGCTGCCGATCGACTCGCCATAGGCGACGATCTCGCTGGGCTTCAGCCCGCGCTTCCACAGCCAATCGTAAGCGAGCGCCGCGTCGGAAACATTCTTGACTTCGCTGGGACGGCCGCCCGAGCCGCCATAGCGGCGGTAGTTGAGCATGAAAACGCCAAAGCCCATGGAGCGGAGCCGTCTGATTTTTTCAGCGCGTGTGCCCACGCAACCGCCGACACCGGTGAAATAAAGCAGCGTCGGCCTGTTTCCTCTCGCCGGCGAATGCCAAGCGATCAGACGAACACCATCCTCGGTTTCAAGCGTGACTTCCTCGACGCCTGCGAGTCCCACGGCCTCCGGCACATACCGCGTGCGATCCGGCAGATAGATGAAATAACGGTGCAGCAGCCGCGACACGACGCAGATCAGCGCAGCAATTCCGATCAGAGCGAGGATCAAATTCAACATGAGCGACCGTGGTCCCTTTTTAACAGTGCTTCCAACTCGACCGCGCAATTAGCAAGCCACGCATGAACCTCGCTTGAACGGCGTGTTCATCGTGGCTTATGTGGATGTGCCCGCCCGGCGGCGCCTGCTTTCCGTTTCTTTGTGACGATTGGATGGCAGATTCGCACAAATCGTGCCGAAGAAGCCGACGACAGGCTTTCTTCCTTAAAGCGCAAAATCGTTAAGATGGCGCTTGGCCTGCGAAAAAGCTTGCGCCGCCTAAAGTTCACAGATTGTTGCTGAACGTTTCGCGGCAAGAACCCCGCGTCAATTCGCCTGATCGTTACAGCGCCTTGGCGATGCCCTCGGTCATCTTCTTCGCGTCGCCCAGCACCATCATGGTGTTGTCGCGATAAAACAGCGGATTGTCGATGCCGGCATAACCTGATGCCAGCGATCGCTTGTTGAACAGCACGGTGCCGGCCTTCCACACTTGCAACACTGGCATGCCGTAAATCGGCGAGGACGGATCGTCTTCGGCGGCCGGGTTGGTCACGTCATTGGCGCCGATCACATAGACGACGTCGGCTTGCGCGAATTCACTATTGATGTCCTCGAGCTCGAACACTTCGTCGTAAGGCACGTTGGCTTCGGCGAGCAACACATTCATATGGCCAGGCATGCGGCCCGCGACCGGATGGATCGCGTATTTCACTTCGACGCCGTTCTTCTTCAGTCCGTCAACCATCTCGCGGAGCGCGTGCTGGGCTTGCGCCACCGCCATGCCGTAACCCGGCACGATGATCACCTTGCCCGCATTCTTCATCAGGAAGGCCGCGTCGTCGGCCGAGCCGAGCTTCACCGGCTTTTGTTCCCCGCCGCCGGCAGGACCTGCCACCTCGCCGCCAAACCCGCCGAGGATGACGGAGATGAAGGAGCGGTTCATCCCCTTGCACATGATGTAGGAGAGGATCGCGCCCGACGAGCCGACCAGGGCGCCGGTGATGATCAGCGCCGCATTGCCGAGCGTGAAGCCGATGCCGGCCGCGGCCCATCCGGAATAGGAGTTGAGCATCGAGATAACGACCGGCATGTCGGCGCCACCGATCGGTATGATGATGAGCACGCCGAGCAGCAGCGACAGGCCGGCGATCGCCCAGAAATAGGTTTCAGCTCTGCTCGTTGCAGAACATCACCACGCAAGCGACGAGCGCGAGCGCCAAACCAAGGTTGAGAGCGTGACGCCCCGGAAGCGTGATCGGCTTGCCCGACATGCGGCCCGACAGCTTCAAGAATGCGATGATCGAGCCGGTGAAGGTGATGGCGCCGATGGCGGCCCCAAGCGACATCTCGATCAGGCTCTGCGTGTGGATGTCGCCGGGGACGCCGATGCCGAAGGCTTCCGGCGCGTAGAAGGCCGCCGCCGCGACCAGCACCGCCGCGAGACCGACCAGCGAATGGAAGGCCGCGACCAGCTCCGGCATCGCCGTCATCGGGATGCGCCGCGCGGTAAAGGCGCCGATGCCGCCGCCGATGGCGATACCGCCTAAGATCATGACCCAGGTGAAGGGATCGGAAGGCCGCGCCACGGCAAGCGTGGTCGCGACCGCGATCGCCATGCCGGTCATGCCGAAATAATTGCCCTGTCGCGAGGTCTCGGGCGACGACAGCCCGCGCAGCGCCAGGATGAAGAGGACGCCGGAAACGAGATAGAGCAGCGCGACGAGATCGTTATTCATGCCCTGCCCTCTCACTTCTTTTTCTTCTGATACATGGCGAGCATGCGTTGCGTGACGAGGAAACCGCCGAAAATATTGACGCTCGCCATGATCAGCGCGGCGAAACCGAGGAGCTTTGCCGTCCAGCCGCCGGACGCGGCGGCCTCCGCCGCCTCGACGCTGACGGCGAGCAACGCGCCGACCACGATCACCGACGAGATGGCATTGGTCACGCTCATCAGCGGCGTATGCAGTGCCGGTGTCACGCTCCACACCACGTAATAGCCGACGAAGATCGCCATCACGAAGATCGAGAAGAACGAGATGAAGCTGTGTCCGCCGTCCGCGCCCTCTTTCGCCAGAGCCTCGGTGGCCGGGAGGGCCAGCAGCAACCGCGAACGCAAAGATTGCAGCGAGACCGATCGTCAAGCGTCGCAGCGTCATGACTTGCTCCCTTTGGGCTTGGCCGGCTTGGCGCCGCCATTGCCGTTCGCCTTGGTCTTGGCGTTCGCCGGCGCTGGCGCCGGCTTTGCCGCAGAGCCAATCATCGGGTGCACGATGGCGCCGTCGCGGGCGATCAGCGTGCCCTTGACGATGTCGTCGTCCCACGGCACTTCCACCGCCTTCGACTCTTTCCCGATCAGGAGTTCGACGAAGGCAAACAGATTGCGGGCATAGAGGCTCGAAGCATTGTCAGGCACGAGGCCGGGCAGATTGAGCTTGCCCATGATCGTCACGCCGTTGTGCTCGACGACCTGGCCCGGTTTGGCGAGCTCGGCATTGCCGCCGCGCTCCACCGCGAGATCGACGATGATCGAGCCGGGCCGCATGCTCTCGATCATCGCCTTGGAGATCAGCTTCGGCGCCGGACGTCCCGGGATCAGCGCCGTGGTGATGACGATGTCCTGGTTCTTGACGTGCTCGGCGATCAGCGCGGCCTGCTTCTGCTTGTAGGCGTCGGACATTTCCTTGGCGTAGCCGCCCGAGGTCTCCGCCTGCTTGAATTCTTCGTCCTCGACCGCGATGAACTTGGCGCCGAGCGAGGCCACCTGCTCCTTGACGGCGGGGCGCACATCGGTCGCGGTGACGATGGCGCCGAGCCTCCGCGCCGTGGCGATGGCTTGCAGGCCGGCAACACCCACGCCCATGACGAAGACGCGCGCGGCGGGCACCGTGCCGGCCGCCGTCATCATCATTGGCAACGCACGCGAGAACAACGCAGCCGCGTCGACCACGGCTTTATAGCCGGCGAGATTGGACTGCGACGACAACACGTCCATGCTTTGCGCGCGGCTGATGCGCGGCATCAGCTCCATGGCGAACACCGACGCGCCGGTCTTGGCGAGGCCGGCAAGTCCGTCTGCATCGGAATAGGGATCGAGCATGCCGACGAGCAACGCGCTCTTCTTGATCGACTTGGCGAGCAGCGGCCGAGGGCCGCCTGACCGTGAGCACGAGATCGGCATCCGAAACCGCTTCGGCATCGGATTTGGCGATCTTCGCGCCCGCCTCCTGATATTGCGCATCGGAGAAATGCGAGCGGGTTCCGGCGCCCGACCTGATCTTGACCGTGCCGCCCGCCTTGACGAGCTTCTTCACGGTCTCGGGCGTGATCCCGATCCGGGGTTCGTCGCTTCCTTCTGCGGGCACGCCAATGACAAACATCTTGGTTCCGTCGCTCGCTGCCGCGGGCGATGAATTCGCCCGTGCTGACTGCCTATCAGAATTTCGGGGAAGCGGCAGCATGCTGCCGCTAACTGGCTGGAAAAACGCGCTTCTAGGCTACGAACAAGAACAAGAACGCGACGATCACCACGCAGCTGGCCAAGAGGTACAGCGAGCCCTTGAGGAACAGATTATACGTCTTCATGTGCTCGGAATAATCCATGGCCGGATGGCCCTGTTTTGGATCGATGTGCATTCCCTAACCCCTGTTGCTTATCGATTTTCTTCGTCGGCCCGAATAGCACAATCCGAGGCAGGCCCGCAATGCGTCAGCTTGAGCAACAGAGGCTCTAAACGACGGCTTGGATAGGCCGATCGCAGCCGCTCAACCGCGGTTTCAAAGGGGGCCGTGCCATAATTAGAGCAACGCTCCCCCATATTGATTGATGGACTTTGTTTCCGCGAGCCCGAAGGGTTGTCGAATGAAGCCGATCATCCGCCATGTGATTGCTGCCATCGCCCTCCTCTTCACGGGGCCAGCATTTGCTGAAGCGACAACGCCCTCGATCGAAGTTTGGAAATCCGCGTCCTGCCAATGCTGCGGGAAATGGGTGACGCATCTCGAGGAGAACGGCTTCGCGGTGAAGACCAACGCGGCGGACACAACCACGCTCGACAAGATCAAGCGCGCCGCCGGCATCGGCGAGAAGCTCGATTCCTGCCACACCGGCGAAGATCGACGGCTACGTCATCGAGGGCCACGTGCCGGCCTCCGACATCAAGCGCCTGGTCGCCGAGCGCCCCGATGCCATCGGCCTCACCGTCCCCGGCATGCCTGTTGGCTCGCCCGGCATGGAACAACGCGACGGCAAGACCGAACCTTACGACGTGCTCTTGATCAAGAAGGACGGCGCCACGGAAGTCTTCGCCAGCCATTGAAATGCGCTGGCACTAGCTCGCGTTCTCGATACCGTTGAGTGACTTCTCGAGATCCTCGCGCGCTCTCGCCAGCTGCTCGGACATGAGCGGACCTGACGGTGTTTGGCTTCCACGCGGGCTCAACAATAGCAGCACGAGAACCACGATCGGCGTGAGAAAATCCGTGATCATGATCGGCCCGGCATTGCCCGGCGCGAAATTCGCATCCTCGATGATCTGATTGATATGCCCGACGCCGGCACCGGCGAGAAAGCAGCCGGCCGCGATGGCCATCGCCGCGCGCGCCTGAAAGCCGCTGAACGCGGCGTAGAACGAGCCGATCGCGATGCCGAGATTGGCGACGCCCACTTCATATTGGAACGGGCTCGGCGCCCAACCGATCGCGGCCGCCGATTCTTCCGGCAAGAACACATGAGAGAGAAAGGCCCAAAGGGCCTGCACACCGAGCGGAAAGATGAAGAGATAGCGGAGCAGTCTGTCGAACACGATGCCCCAAATCACCGGCCTTTCGGCCCGCCAGATGGCGACGCCCGCGAACAGCAGCGCCGCGCCCCACAGCACAATGGGCACCATGGAGACGATCAGATTTCCGATCTGCGCGTCGCTCCACTGACTAAAGTCAGGCATCCATTTCCTCCAATTCGTCGATCAGGCCTTCGATCACTTTGAGGCCCATCGACCAGAAGCCGGGCTCGGTCGCGTCGAGGCCGAACGGCGCCAGCAGCTCTTTATGATGCTTGGTGCCGCCGGCCGCGAGCATGTCGAGATAGCGCTCGGCGAATCCCGGCTCCGCCTTCTCGTAGACGGCGTAGAGCGAGTTCACCAGGCAATCGCCGAACGCATAGGCGTAGACGTAAAACGGCGAGTGGATGAAATGCGGGATGTAGCACCAGAAATTCTCATAGCCCGGCTTGAAGTCGATCGCGGGGCCCAGGCTCTCACGCTGTACCTCCATCCAGATCTCGCCGAGCCGCTCGGAGGTCAGCTCGCCCTGGCGCCGCTCTTCGTGCACTTTGCGCTCGAACGAATAGAACGCGATCTGCCGCACCACGGTGTTGATCATGTCCTCGACCTTGGCGGCAAGCATCGCCTTCCGTTCCTTCGGCGAAGTCGCGTCGTCGAGCAATTTGCGGAAGGTCAGCATCTCGCCGAACACGCTCGCGGTCTCGGCCAGCGTCAGCGGCGTCGGCGCCATCAGCGGGCCTTGGCAATTGGCGAGCACCTGATGCACGCCGTGGCCAAGCTCGTGCGCCAGCGTCATCACATCGCGCGGCTTGCCCTGATAGTTGAGCAGAATATAGGGATGCGCGCTCGGCACGGTCGGATGCGAGAAGGCGCCCGGCGATTTCCCCTCGCGCACCGGCGCATCGATCCAGCCATTGGCGAAGAACTCGTCCGCGATCCCCGCCATGCGCGGCGAGAAATCACCGTAGGCCTTGAGCACGGTGCCGCGCGCGTCGGCCCAGGGAATGGTCCGCGTGGCTTCCTCTGGCAGCGGCGCGTTGCGGTCCCAATGATTGAGCTTCTTCTTGCCGAGCCATTTCGCCTTCATCGCGTAATAGCGGTGCGAGAGCCGCGGATAGGCCTGCGCGCACGGCGGCGACCAGCGCGTCGACCACTTCTTTCTCGACGCGATTGTCGAGATGCCGTGAGTCGGCGACATCGGCAAAGCCGCGCCAGCGGTCGGAGATTTCCTTGTCCTTGGCGAGCGTGTTGGTGATCAGCGTGAAGAGGCGCACATTCTCTTTGAACGCCTTAGCCAAGGCTTCGGCGCCCTGCTTCCGCTTCTTCTCGTCTTTGTCGAGCAGGAGGTTGAGCGTCGGCTCGAGACTGAGCTTCTCCTTGCCGACCTCGAACCGCATCGCCGTCATGGTCTCGTTGAACAGACGGTTCCAGGCGCCGCGCCCGCTCACCGCCTTTTCGTGAAACAGCTGCTCGAGCTTGTCGTCGAGCTGGTACGGCTTCTCTTTGCGTAGATCCTCGACCCAAGGCCGGTAATGCCCAAGCTCGGAAGCGGCCATCGCCTTTTCGAGGACCTCATCCTCGATCCGGTTCAGCTCGAGCGGAAAGAACAGCAGCTTGGAGGAGATCGTGGTGATCTTCTCTTGAATGTCGCCGAAGAATTTCTGCCGCATCGGGTCGGCGGTGTCGGCGGCATAGAGCAGGCTCGCATAGGAGACGATGCGGCCCATGATGTCGCTTAAGGCCTCGAACTCGCGGACCGCGTCGGCGAGCGCCGCGCCGCCCTTGCCGCCATCGGCGACTTTGGCGAGCTTGCCGCAATAGCGCTCATGCATGACATCCGCGGCCTGCTCGGCCGTCTTGAGGTCGGCATGCAGTCTCGGCGCATCGACACTCGGATAGAGGTCGGTGAGATTCCACTCCGGCAGCGACCCAAGCTTCACCTTCGGGGCGACGCCCTTCGATTTCGCGGCCGAAGCAGCTGAGGCCTGTCGGGGGCCAACGATCCATTCAGTTGAGCGCATTGTTCATCATAACCTTCTGGGAGGGGCCTCGGCGTGCCTTAGTTAGGGAATGCGCCGATGGCCTCGCAAGGGCGATTTCCTGGCCTCCAGATGAAATTTTGACCAGGACCTCGACGGGCATCACCAAAATCGAACCGAGATAAAGAGGATATTTACCCTTACGCTGCACAATTTTGGCACAGAAGCAGCTCACCTCGGTCAGTAAGGCCCAGCAGCTGCTCCGGTTTTGTGTCAGTAGCCCGAGTGAGTGTTGCGTCATGCCCAAACGTGTTCTGGTCGTCGATGACGACCCGGCCCAGCGCCGTATCCTGGAAGAAACCATCAAACGCCTCGGATATAGCGTCACCGCCGCCGATAGCGGCGACAAGGCCCTGCTCGCGCTAAAGGCCGACCCGGCCGGCGAAATCTGCCTCGTCCTGCTCGATCTCGTCATGCCTGGCACTGACGGCATGGCCGTGCTCTCCGCCATGCGCTCGCTGCCGAAAAAGCCGCCGGCCATCGTGCAGACGGCCAATGGCAGCATCGACGCGGCCATTTCGGCCATGCGCGCCGGCGCCGTGGACTTCGTGGTGAAGCCGGTAAGCCCGGAGCGGCTCGAAGTCTCCATCAAGAACGCGCTGAAGATCGAGGCGCTCGCCGACGAGCTGTCTCGGATGAAGGCCTCCGCCAAGGGCGAGCTCGGCTTCGACGATCTCATTGCCGGCAGCGAGGCCATGACCCGGGTGATCGAGCTCGGGCGCCGCGCGGCAAACTCCAACATCCCGGTGCTGATCGAGGGCGAATCCGGCGTCGGCAAGGAGCTGATCGCCCGCGCCATTCAGGGCGAGAGCGCACGAAAGAACAAGCCCTTCGTCACCGTCAATTGCGGCGCGATTCCGGAGAATCTGGTCGAGAGCATTCTGTTCGGCCATGAGAAGGGCGCCTTCACCGGCGCCTCCGAGAAGCGCGTCGGCAAATTCGTCGAGGCCGACGGCGGCACTCTCTTCCTAGACGAAATCGGCGAATTGCCGCTCGACGCCCAAGTCAAGCTGCTGCGTGCCCTGCAAGACGGCGAGATCGATCCCGTCGGTGGCAAGCAGAAGGTAAAGGTCGACATCCGGCTGATCTCCGCCACCAATCAGAACCTGATCAATCTGGTCCATGACGGCCGCTTCCGCGAGGATCTCTATTATCGGCTGAACGTGTTCCCCATCTGGGTGCCGCCATTCCGCGAACGCCTCGACGACGTCCCCGATCTGGTGAGCCATTTCGTGGCGCGGTTCGCCGCCGAAGAAGGCAAGCGGATCAATGGCATCGAGGGCGACGCCCTCGCCATGCTGATGCGCTATTCCTGGCCCGGCAACATTCGCCAGCTCGAGAACGCCGTGTTCCGCGCGGTGGTGCTTGCCGACACCCCGATGCTCACGGTGAACGAGTTCCCGCAGATCGCGGCCCATGTTGAAGGCTATGCCGTCACCGTGCCGCCGGCGCCAGCGCCGAAGGACCGCACACCGCGGATCGAAGGCCCTGTAATGCTTGGGGATTCACCGAATGCCCCGGCGACCATCCATGTCCCTTCTGGCAATGGGCGTGACGCTGTCGGCATCCCCGCTTTGAGCGATTCAGGCGACATCCGCTCGCTCGAAGCTGTTGAAGCCGACATGATCAGGCTTGCCTTCGGCCGCTATCGGGGAAGAATGACCGAGATCGCCAAAAGGCTCGGCATCGGGCGCTCGACGCTCTACCGCAAGATGCGGGAGATCGGTCTCGAGGCGAGGGTCAATTAGGGCCTGGTCCCCAGGGGTCGGGGAATTTCAAGGCCTAAGCGCGAAGTTGCAAAAACGAGATCGCGTTCCTGACGCGATTTCGTCCGAGGGTGGTATTGTGTTCGGCAGGGAAGCCACACTTCTGGAAAAAATGTGACGCCGGGCAACTTCGATTGTGTCCTAGTATGGTCAACAGCGAGGTGCCGGGCTAGGGTTCGAACTCTGCCGAATCGTTGTTGAGAGTACGGTCAGAGGAGCTCTGAATGAGGCCAATCTTCCGTCTTGCGTTTGCCTCGTGTCTGGTCGCGGCCCTAAGCTTGCCCGCCATCGCGGCCGAGCCGGATGCGCCTGACACTTTGATCGGACGCGCTGATGCCATCCGCATTGCGGTTCAGAATCAGCTCTCAGCGAAATTCACCCACGCCTCGGAAGCGCATAAGGCCGAACAAGGCGCTCTCGTCGAGTTCTATTCGGCGCCCGACGCCAAGCTGCTCTGGGTCGATGAAAACGGCCTGACCGAGCGCGGCAAGGCCGTTGCGGCAGAGATCGCCAAGGCTGACGAATATGGCCTTCGCAGCGCCGATTATCCGCTCCCCAAACTCGACGCATTTGACGCGAGCAGCGATCAAGCCGCCGCGCAGCTGGCCGACGCCGAGATCAAGATCGACTTTGCCGTGCTGGATTATGCGCATGACGCGCGCGGCGGCCGCATCAATCCGCAGAGCCTTTCCAAAAATCTCGATCCGACACTTGCCTTGCCCGAGCCCTCCGAGGTGTTGGGGGTGATCGCCATCCGCCCCGATCCGGCCGCCTATTTGCGCAGCTTCCAACCTGATCAGCCGCAATTCGAGGCGCTTCGTCAAAAGTTGATCGAGCTTCGCGGCGGCCCGACCAAGGAAGAGCCGGCGGCCGTCGAGATCGTCAAGATCCCCGACGGACCCGTTCTTAAAAAGGGCGTCGAGAACGAGCAGGTCGCGCTGCTTCGCAAGCGGCTTGAGGTGGCCTCGGATGCGACCAACGAGAATTTGTTCGACGACAGCGTCGATAGTGCCGTCCGCGACTTTCAGAAGTCCCGCGGCGTCGCCCCTGACGGTCTGGTGGGCGCCGGCACGCGGCGGCTCCTCAACAACCATGAGCGTCATCGCGAGGTCGCATCCAATCCGGCGACGATCAGGAAGATCCTGATCAACATGGAGCGCTGGCGCTGGTTGCCGCACGACCTCGGCCAGTTCTACGTCGCCGTCAATATTCCCGAGTTCATGCTGCGCGTGAGCAAGGAAGGGAAGGTCATCCACACGACCAAGGTCGTGGTGGGCAAGACCGACAAGCAGACGCCGATCTTCGGTCAGGATATGCAGGAGATTGTGTTCAATCCTTATTGGAACGTGCCGAACTCGATCAAGACGGAAGAGATCAGGCCTTACGTTACCGAGGGCGGCGGTTGGTTCGGCGGCGGCAGCTGGAACACAGCCGTGCTCGAGCGGCACAATCTCAAGATCAATTACGGCGGCAGGGAAGTCGACCCGTCGACGCTCGATTGGAGCCGCATCGACATTCGCGCCCTCAACATCTATCAGCCGCCGGGGCCATCCAATGTGCTCGGCGTCGTCAAGTTCGTCTTCCCGAACAAGCATGACGTCTATATGCACGATACGCCGCAGCAATTCCTCTTCGCCAAGCCGGTGCGCGCTGAGAGCCATGGCTGCATGCGCGTGGAGAATCCAGATCACCTCGCAGCGCTCTTGCTGAGGGAAGATCAGGGCTGGTCAAACGGGAAGGTCGCCTCCGCCATCCAGGGCAGCTATGATCAGCACATCGCTCTGCGTCAGAAGATTCCCGTCTACGTGAATTACTTCACCCTTCGCGTGAACGAAGACGGCTCGATCTCCACCTTCAACGACCTCTACGGTCACGATGCCCGCATGGCGGCCGCGTTGAAGTTCGGAGGGGCGATGCCCCCGCCGGAGCCGGTGGCGTTCGACGGAGACCCGTTCCCGCCTCAGGCACAGGTCCAGCAGTCCCGGCAACGCCGCGGCTCGGCGCGCGACGGTTGGGGCTTCGACCCGAATTAGGGTTAGTCCACCGGATTTTTGCCCATTAGGCCCGGAAATCCCCGATTTCTGGGGCTCTCAAGCGCGTCAGCGTTAACGAGTTCGCCTTCTTTTTCACCTATTTCTCCGAATAGTGTCACTTCGCGCCGGGGTTAACCACGCCACCGGCCAAGCCGTGAGCCTGAGGGGGTTTTGCGGCCCGGAACGCTGACCAGGCACTGGTCGTGAGGGAAGCGCGCGCTGGAATGAAATTCGGGGGGACCGTCGTAAACCGCGCCATGCTTGGCGCAAGCCTCGCGATCACGATCGCGGCCGGCTGGTTTTGGCCCTCGGCCGGCATGCATGCGCACGCCAATGGCGAATCGCGAACGCTCTCGATCTTCAATATCCACACCAAGGAAACCATGACCGTCACCTACAAAAAGGACGGCAATTATGATTCCGAGGCCATGAAACGCCTGAACGTTTTCATGCGCGACTGGCGCAAGAACGAATCGCGCGAAATGGATCCCGAGCTGATCGACCATATCTGGACCCTGCATCAGCAATTGGGCTCGAAGGAGCCCGTTCACCTGATCTCGGGCTACCGCTCCGCAGCTACGAACGCATCGATGCGCAAGCGTGGCGGCGGCCAGGCGAAGAAGAGCCAGCATATTCAGGGCAAGGCCGCGGATATCAGCTTCCCCGACGTGCCGGTGAAGGCGCTGCGCAATTCCGCACTGGTGCAGGAATGGGGCGGCGTCGGCTACTACCCGACCTCCGGCATTCCCTTCGTCCATGTCGACACCGGCCATGTTCGCATGTGGCCGCGTATCCCGCGCCAAGAGCTTGCGGCCCTGTTCCCGAGCGGCAAGTCGAAATATCTACCCTCTGACGGTAAGCCGATCACGTCGAAGGACTACCAGCTCGCCCTGGCAAAAGGTCTTGTGAAGAAGTCCAACACCCTGGTCGCGGTCGCAGAGCCTGCGTCGAGGGCAATGCCAGCTCCTGAGGCGGAGTTGCCGCGGCCGATCCTCGCTTCGTATACGCCGGAGCCCGAGCCGGCAGTTCCGACACCGTCGCCGAAACCAAAGTCCGAGAAGCGTTTCCTCTATGCGAGCGTGGCAGGGAGCAGCGAAGAGCCGCCTCGCCCGTCGGTTGGCCTCTCGGCGAGCCCGCCCGGACAGTTCCCGCTTTATCAGGATGCCGAAGTTGTCGGTGCGCCTGAAGCCGACGACGACCATCCCGATGAGCTGTCTTACGTGCCCTTCGAGGTCGCGAGCCTGATGACCGAACGTTCAATCACCTACAACGCAAACATCGGCGCGCTCATTGCGCCGGAGCAGAAGGACATCGCCTATCTGTTCGAAGATATGGATCGTCCGCTGGCGCTGAATTTGCGCCCGACTTCCGGCTATCAGGGGCTGGCTGCCGCGCAGAGCTTCTCCGGGCAAGCCGTGAAGAGCTTCTATGCCGAACTCCAGGCGCCCCGCTCGACTCAGCTCGCTTCCAACTCCGCCCGCTAGACCGAGAGCTTAAGCGGCCTCCGCCGTCTCCGCCATGCCGAGCGCATGCAGATAGGTGTCGAGCACGGCCACTTCCTCTTTCCGCTTATCGGCGTCCTGCTTCCGGATGCGGATCACCGCCCTGAGCGCCTTGACGTCGAAACCGTTCCCCTTCGCCTCTGCATAGACTTCACGAAGATCTGTGGCGAGCGCGGCCTTCTCTTCCTCCAACCGCTCGATGCGGGCGACGATGGTGCGGAGTTGGTCTCTGGCTGAGGTCTGGAGCAATTTTCGTCCCCCGAATTGTTTGTGTTTGGATTTGCGAGGAGCTTATTCACGGCCCCATCGCGGCTTCAACCGCAGGCCGGAGGTTTTCCAGCTTATCCAGAGGCGTCTATGCGTCGGTGTAGGAACCGAAATGCTGCACTGAATGGAGCTCGGTTGCGAGGTCCTCGTCTTGCATGATGTTCCGGAGCACGTCAGCCAGCCTGTCGCCCCATTCGGCTTGGCCTTCCGGGGTCATGATCAAGTCTTGCCGAACCTCGATCAGCACATGCGCGAGCCCCCGCGCGTTCCATGCCGATACAGCGTGTCGCCATAGAGCTTCCCTGAATAAGGAACGTTGTCGCCGGCGACGACACCTGGAATTGCCTGAAAGGCATCAAGCAGCGGCAGGGCCAATCTCGGGTCCTTGTCCCACAGCACCGCCACATGCCACGGGCGTTGCACGCCCCTCCAGGCCGAGGTGAAGCTATGCACGGAGAAGAGAACTGGCGGCTTGCCTGCGGCGAGCGCCGCATCGATCGCCTCCGAGATCGCCGCGTGATAGGGCTCGTAATAGCGCGCGATTCGAACCTGCCGCTCGGCCTCGTCGATCGTGGCATTGCCCGGCACCACGGCGCCGTCCGAAATCTGCATGATCAGGGTGGGATCGTCGGCGCCCCGATTGGGGTCGATCAGGAGCCGCGAATAGCGCGTGAGCAGTGCGGGTGCGTTCAAAGCTTCGGCAATCCGCTGCGTCACCCCGGCGGCGCCGATGTCAGAGGCAATGTGGCGATGGAATTCGTGCGGCGGCAGCCCAAGGCTGCCATAGGCCTTGGGCAGCGCATTGGACGCGTGGTCGCAGAGCAGCAGCAGCCCTGAAGCGACATCCCCCTCGATACGCCGGTAAGGGCGCTCCGCGGCCGCCTGCTGCGCTGAACTGGCCCGCGCCCGGCCCTCGCCCCGTGATCTTGCGTCAAGCATGGCTAATCGCTGCGTTGCTGGCCTTAACGCCCTCGCAAGAACCGGGCCGGCCTAGCTCCTGACGCAAATTACCCATAATTCTCGGCTGGTTTCTTGCCACTTGAATTGCACCGCTTGGTGAGACAAACCTAAGCCATTCAATGCTAAGTTTGTAAATTGTTAACCCTGATTCTTGAGCTGTGGGACGCATGCGGGACTGGACTTCGAATTGGCGCAAGGTGGCGAGCAGCGCGATGCCCCGGCGCCATTTTTCCTATCTGTACAGCCTCGTAGCCCTGCTCTGCATCGGGCTTGGCGCCGCACCGGCGCTTGCCGATCTCAAACTTTGCAACACCACCGCGAGCCGCGTCGGCGTCGCCATCGGCTATAAAGATGCCGAGGGCTGGGCCACCGAGGGCTGGTGGAACGTCGCCTCTCATACCTGCGAGACGCTGCTTAAGGGCGTGTTGATCGGTCGCTTCTATTATATCCACGCTATCGATTACGACCGCGGCGGCGAATGGGCAGGCGCTCTTTATATGTGTACCGACGACAAATCTTTCACTATCCGCGACACTAAGGACTGCGTGAAGCGTGGCTTCAAGCGTACCGGTTTCTTCGAGGTCGACACTGGCGAGGAGCGGGACTGGACCGTTCGTCTCACCGATCCCGAGGGCGAAGCGAAGCCGCAATGAGACGCAATCGTCGCGTCAAGATCGTCGCCACACTCGGTCCTGTCTCCAGTAACGAAGCGACAATGCGGGCCCTGTTCGAGGCAGGCGCCGACGTCTTCCGCATCAATATGAGTCACACGACGCCGGAAAGCTTCCGCGAGGCGCACGGCATCGTGCGCAAGCTCGAGAAAGAGTTCTCCCGGCCGATCGGCATTCTCGTCGATCTGCAAGGGCCGAAGCTCCGCATCGGCTCCTTCGAGTCCGGCGCCATTCGGCTGAACGAAGGCGACATCCTGAGCTTCGTCAAACGCGAGTTGGTCGGCGGCCTGGGCCGCGTTCACCTGCCGCATCCCGAAATCTTCAAGGCGGTCGAGGCCGGCCACACCCTGCTGCTCGACGACGGCAAGTTCAAACTGAAAGTCATCGAGGCGAGCGATGTGCGCATCGATGCCGAAGTGCTCACCAGCGGCATGCTGGCAAGCAAGAAGGGCATCAGCCTGCCCGACACCGTGATCCCGCTTGCCGCCATGACCGACAAGGACCATGCCGACATCGAGCAGGCGCTTCAGCTTGGGGTCGCCTGGATCGCGCTCTCTTTCGTGCAGCGCGCCGACGACGTCGCCGAAGCGCATAAGATCTCGAAGGGCCGCTCCTCGATCATGGCCAAGATCGAGAAGCCGGCGGCCATCAAGCAATTGAAGGAGATCGTCGAGCTCGCCGACGGCATCATGGTCGCGCGCGGCGATCTCGGCGTCGAGATGCCGGTGGAGAAGGTGCCCGGCTTGCAGAAGCAGATTACGCGCGCGGCGCGAAACGCCGGCAAGCCCGTGGTGGTCGCGACCCAGATGCTGGAATCGATGATCTTTGCGCCGGTGCCGACTCGCGCCGAGGTCTCCGACGTCGCCACCGCCGTGTTTGAGGGCGTCGACGCCGTGATGCTCTCAGCCGAATCCGCCGTCGGCAAATATCCGGTCGAGGCCGTCGCCACCATGGACCGTGTCGCCATGGAGGTGGAGCGCGACCCGCTCTACGAGGCGATCATCCATGCGCAGCGCATCGATCCCGAGGCGACGGGTGCCGACGCCATCTCGGCCGCCGCCCGCACCGTGGCCGAGACGCTGAACCTCGCCGCCATCATCTGCTACACGGCGTCCGGCGCCACCAGCCTCCGCGCCGCGCGCGAGCGGCCGCATCGGGCAATCCTCGCGCTCACTCCGATCCCGGCGACGGGACGGAAGCTCGCGCTGGTCTGGGGCCTGCATTGCGTCTTGACCGACGACCCGCGCGACCTCGACGACATGGTCTCCAAGGCCTGCCACATCGCTTACAAAGAGGGTCTCGCCAATCCGGGCGAGCGCGTCATCATCTCCGCCGGCGTTCCGCTCGGCACGCCCGGCGCCACCAACATGCTCCGCATCGCCTATGTCGGCGACGACGGCTACGAAGGTCTCTAGCTCGGGGTAGCGTCAGATATCCTGGCCGAAATCGTCGGGAGACGGCTCGACGGGCAGCTTCTTCTGCAATTCATCGAGGAACGGATTGATCTTGGCGGCCTTGCCGAAAGCTTCGTCGGCGCCCTGCTTGTCGCCGGTCGCATTCAACACCTCGCCGAGTTCGCGCCAAGCCTTGTAGTGCTTGTCATCGATCGACAACGCCTTGCGCAGATCGGTTGCGGCGCGCTCATAGTCTTTGCGCATCGCGTAAAGCCGGCCGCGCTGATGCCAACCCTCGGCGTCGTCCGGCGCGAGATCGACCACAGCATCGAGGATCTGCATGGAGAGATCCGGGTCGACGCCATCGGCGAAAATCTCGGCACGCGCGATCAGAAGGTCGACCGTGGCGCTGCCTGACACATGCCAGAGATGCTCGATCGACTCCACGATCGGTTCCGCCGATTTGGCATCCTTGGCTCTGCCGAGCCGCAGATAAAGCTCATCCAGCATCTTCCGTCGAAGCTCAGGGTCCGGCGGCACGTCGAGTGCGAATTCGGAGCCGTCATCCTTGTCGTCGGAGGCTGAGGGCGGCGGCCCGCTATCCGGAAGCGGCTGACCCGGCATCGGTTCGGCGCCATCATCGGAATCGCCGGGCTCATCGGCCTCGTCTTGCGGATCGTCGGGGTCCAATTGCTCCGGCTGCTCGATAATCGCGGGCAGCTGGCCGTCCGACTCGGCGGCATAGACGCCGGCCACCCACGCGGAGCCGGAGCCCACGAGCAAGATCATGCCGATGATGCGGGAGAGTTCGATCATGCCTCAAGGCTAAGGGCGGCTGCCCAGGCCGTCAAAGCAATAAATCCCAAGGAAATCTTAGCCCTGGCGGGCCTTGAAGCGGCGGTTCGTCTTATTGATGACGTAAAGCCGTCCCCGCCGGCGCACGACGCGGTTGTTGCGGTGCCGGACACGCAAAGCTCTCAGTGAATTCTTGATCTTCATGGCAAAAACTTCCGTGCGGGGATTGAGAACCGGCGTGGGAACCCCGCGCCACATTTGCGCCGGACCATAGGCAATCGGCCGCTTGCCTGTCAATCTCGGGGTGTGCGGCTTTTGCGGCCCTGCTGGAGGGAATTATGACCAATTTGCGCCTGGCTCTGTTCGCCGCAATCGCCCTCCTCTTGGGCCCGCTGGCTGGCTGCGGCGCCGACGAAACCGCTGAAGCGGAGATCAAAGCCGCCCTGACGCAATGGATGGCGGATTTCAACGACGGCAAAGCGGACAAAGTCTGCGGCCTGTTCGCACCCGATCTTAAGTCCGATTTCCGCGGCCAGCCGGAGCGCAATTTCGATGAGCTTTGCGCGCTTCTGCGGAAGTCACTCAAGGATGAAGCCCGCTCTTTTACTTATGCGCTCGACATCAAGGAGATCATCGTCTCCGGCGATATGGCGGCGGTGCGCCTGGTCTGGACCCTGACAATCGAGCCGAAGGGTGGCGGCACGGCGATCGTCTCGCGCGAGCCTGGCCTCGACATTTTCCGCAAAACACCCGACGGCAGCTGGAAGATCGCCCGCTTCCTCGCCTTCGAGGAAAACTAGCGCGCCACTCTGCGCCAGCTAATTCTCTTGCCGCCGCTTGGCGACCTCGACCGGCGTGACCTGAGATGCGCTGGCTCCAAACTGGCCGGTCACATAATTGACCAAAGCGGCGATCTCCGCATCCGAATAGCCGTTACCGAAGTCGGGCATGAACATCTTGCCGAGCTTGTGTGAAGGTGCGTGCCCTGCAAGATCGCTTGCGTGGCATTCAAGCCTTCAGGGTCATTCACGCTTCGTGAGCCGACAAGCGTCGCATAGTTCGAGACCGTTCCGCTGCCGTCAAGCTATGGCAGCCAATGCAGGCACCCTCGAACATGCGCAAGCCGAGATGGTCACCGCCGGCACTCAAGGGAGTCGGCGTTGCGACTTGCTCCTTGGCGGCAGGGGTGCGCACGGCAGCCGCCGAACCGGCTGCACTGACCGCAGGAACGCTCGTCACATAGATGCCCATGGCCTTGATGTCGTCGTCGCTCAGGAAGCGCAGGCTGTTGTCGACGACCTCCGCCATCGGTCCGCTCGCCGAGCCGCGCCCGTCGGCATGACCATGACCAAGATAATTTTGGAGCTGCGCTTCCGACCACGAGCCGATGCCCCAGTCCTTGTCGGGCGTGATGTTGTACGCCTTCCAGCCTTGCACGACCTCGCCTGCGAATTTCTCATGCGCCTTCAACCCGAACAAAATATTGCGCGGCGTGTGGCAATCGCCGCAATGGCCGAGCGCCTCGACGAGATAGGCGCCGCAATTCCATTCCGGAGGCTGATCGACATTGGGCCGGAAGCGATGATTTGGACTGAACAGCGCGTTCCAGAACGCCATCAGGTAGCGTTGATTGAACGGAAATGAAATGTCGTTGGGCGGCGGCGTGTATTTCACCGGCTTCAGGCTGAACAGATAGGCCTTGATGGCAAGCGCGTCGTCGCGCGTCATCAAGGTGTACGAGGCGTAGGGAAAGGCCGGATAGAGATGCTCGCCATCCTTGCCGATTCCCTCGTGCAAGGCCCTGACGAATTCATCATCGCTCCAGGCGCCGATGCCGGTCTCGGCATCGGGCGTGATGTTCGTCGAATAGAGCGTGCCGATCATCGGCAGCTTGAACGCGAGGCCGCCGGCGAAAGGTTTGCCTCCCGGCACGGTATGGCAGGCGGCACAATCGGCGGCACGCGTCAGATATTCGCCGCGCGCAATAAGATCGGCACTCGCAAGAGCCGGGGGCACGCCGGTGGGATTCGCCCCTTTAAACTCCGCAAGCTCGACGCGGCTGCCGCTCGCAAACGACGGTGGGATCGCCGGTCCGCAACAAGCAGCCACGCCACGGCCACGCCCGCCAACAGCACGACGGCGAGAGCGAAGAGTATTCTGGACCGACTCATCCTCGAACCTATGTGGGCCGCAATTGATCCTTGATCGGCAGTTTGCGGATGCGCTTGCCGGTGAGCGCGAAGATCGCATTGGCGACGGCCGGGGCAATGCCGATCGTACCGGGCTCGCCAATACCGCCTGGGGCCTCGGTGCTGGTCACCAGATGCACCTCGATCAGCGGCGTCTCGTTGATCCGCACCACGCGATAATCGTTGAAATTACGTTGCTCGACGCGGCCATCCTTGAGCGTCACCTCGCCCCATAGCGCGGCGCTGATGCCGAAGATGATGCCGCCTTCGATCTGCGCCTTGATCGTGTCGGGATTGACGATGTGTCCGCAATCGACCGCGCAGACCACGCGCCGGACCATGACGTCGCCGTCCTTGGTCACTTCCACGTCGGCGATCTGCGACAGATAGCTGCCCATCGCGAATTGCACCGAGACGCCGCGCCCGACACCTTCTGGCAGCGCCTGCCCCCAGCCGGCCTTCTCCGCCGCGAGATTGAGCACGCCAAGCACGCGCGGCGATTTGCCGAGCAGTGCGCGGCGATATTCGACCGGATCTTTCTTCGCCGCCGCCGCAAGCTCGTCGATGAAGCTCTCGACCACGAAGATATTGTGCGTGGGTCCGACGCCGCGCCACCATCCCGTGGTGAGGCCGGCAGGAGGCTCGCTGCGGACCTAGTCGACCAGAATGTTGGGAATCGAATAGGGCATTTCTTTCGCCGCGCCCTCGACGGCGTCGAAATCGAGACCATCTTTGAAGGCCGGCGGAACCCAGCGCGCCACGATCGAGGAGCCGGTGACGCGGTGGCTCCAAGCGACCGGCATGCCGTCTGCGTCCAAGCCGGCAGTGAGCCGGTCGTAATAATAGGGCCGATAAACGTCGTGCTGGATATCCTCCTCGCGGCTCCACACGATCTTCACCGGTCCCTCGACCTGTTTGGCGATCGCCACCGCCAGCGTGATGCCGTCTATGTCCAACCGGCGGCCGAACCCACCGCCGATCAGATGGTTGTGCACCTGGACCTTCTCCGGCGGCAGACCGGTGACTTCCGCGGCGGTCGCTTGGGCGCGGCTCACGACCTGAGTTCCGACCCAGACGTCGCAGCCGTCTTCCCGCACATGCACGGTGCAGTTCATCGGCTCCATCGCCGCGTGCGCCAGAAACGGCAGCTCGTAGATAGCCTCGATCTTCTTGGCGGCGCCCTCCAAACCCTTGGCGACATCGCCATCCTTGCGACCGACGACGCCTTGCTTCTGCGAGTCGGTTGCCATCTGCTGCACGATGTCTGCGGTCGAGACTTTGGCATTGGGCCCGTCATCCCAATCGATGTCGAGCGCGGCAAGGCCTTGCATCGCGGCCCACATATTGTCGCCCACCACCGCCACGGCATTGTCGAGACGCACCACTTGGCGCACGCCCGCGACCGACATGGTCTTGCTGTCGTCGACCTTGGCGAGCTTGCCGCCAATCACGGGGCAAATCGCCACGGTGGCGAACTTCATGCCGGGAATCATCACATCGATGCCGAACACGGCCTTGCCGTCCACTTTGTCCGGCGTGTCGATGCGCTTGGCCGGCGTTCCGATCAGCGTGAAATTCTTGGGGTCCTTGAGCGCGACATTCTCCGGCGTCGGCAGCTTCGCCGCCGCATCGGCGAGCTCGCCATATTTCCGCCTCTGGCCGGTTGCTGGATTGATCACCTCTCCCTTTTCGGCACGGCAGGACGCGGGATCGACGCCCCAGTCATTCGCCGCCGCCTTTATCAGCATGACGCGGGCGACGGCGCCGGCGCGGCGCAGCGGCTCCCAAAAGGCCGGCACCGAGGTGGAACCGCCGGTCACCTGGAACCCGAGCAGCGGATTTCCGTAGAGCTTGTCGTTAGGGGGAGCGGCTTCCGCGGTCACTTGCGCGAGATCGACCTCGAGCTCCTCGGCGATCAGCATGGACATCGACGTATAGGTGCCCTGCCCCATCTCGACCTGCGGCATGACCAGAGCGATGCTGTCGTCACGGCCAATGCGGATGAAGGCGTTCGGGGCAAAGTTGTCGCCGCTTGCGGGGGCGGCTTTGACGTCGATGAGCCGGGGCAGAGCGAAGCCAACCAGCAAGCCGCCGCCGGCGGCCGCACCGGTCAGCAGGAAGGTCCGGCGCGAAACGCTTCCCGCCTTGGCCTCGTGTTCGGTCTGCTGTAACCGGCGCTGCAAACCCATGGCGATTCGATTCCCTAGACTAAGCGGATTGCGATGCCTGCTTGATGGCGGCGCGGATGCGCGGATAGGTGCCGCAGCGGCAAATGTTGCCGGACATGGCCGCATCGATCTCGGCATCGCTAGGATTGGGATTGCTCTCGATCAACGCGGCGGCCGACATGATCTGGCCCGGTTGGCAGTAGCCGCACTGCACCACTTCGATGTTGAGCCAGGCTTGCTGAATCTTCTTGCCGCTCGACGTTTCGCCGATCGCTTCGATGGTCGTGATCGCCTTGCCGGCGACGCTGGCGACCGGCGTGATGCAAGACCGTATGGCACGACCGTCGAGATGCACCGTGCAGGCGCCGCAAAGTGCGACACCGCAGCCGAACTTCGTCCCGGTCAGGCCCACCACATCGCGTAAGGCCCACAGCAGCGGCATGTCGTCCGGGACGTCGAGCTCGTGCTCTTGTCCGTTTACTTGCAATGTCACCATTTGGCTCTCCGAGTAGGCCGTGGTCCCGAGAACTCTCGGTTGTGCCGCGCATCGGAGCACAAGCTCCGTAGCCGGCTTCAATTCGACACCAAATTGCTGAGCTGAGCAAGGCTCGGTAGCAAAAGTCCCGGACGGCAAATAGCCGCCCGGGACGATCACTGAAGCGCGCGCCATCTGGGGCTTGCGCAAAATTTGAGCAAGGATTGAGTTTTAGTCCTCTTTTTCCTTGCCGGTCACCTTGAAGTCCTTGTCCAAGTTCATGTCGTAATTGCCGTCTTTGCACTCGACATCGTCGGCCTTGTAACCGTCGCCCTTCGACGTGATGTCCGTATCGTCGACCGTGCATTCCATGCCCTTGATCGTCGTTTGCACGCCTTCGACTTGCTGCTCGGTCAGCGCGCCGGCGAAGACCGGTGTAGCAACGACGGCAAAGAGAACTCCGAGCGTTGCAATCGATAGTTTCGTCATTGGACGTTCCTCCATTACACAAAGAACTCCTTCCGGTCGGAGACTAGACCTAAGCGCGAGGCCGGGGACAAGCGCCGCCAAGCGTCTTTAATCCGGCGTTAATCCGCCGTTCGCCGATTTGTCATCTTTGCGGGATGTCCGAGCCAAAGAGAAAGCCCGCCGAAGGGGCGGGCTGAGGTGGGAGAGGGAAAAAAGTGTTACGAAGTCCAGTCGGCGCCAGGAGGAATGGGCGATAATTGAAATAAGCGGCCGGAAGCGGAAGGGTGTGAGTGTAATTGCGTAGCATTCGGGGCGCCGGTAGGAGCCATCGCTGGTGCGTAGAGTAAGGAGGCTGCGAGCCAAGCCGCAAAAATGCTGACAAGGCTGGTTCCCAGAGTGCTGCTTATAAGCGCATACGGAGTCGAATGGCTTGTCTTGTTGCGGGTCATGGCGAGATCCTCAAGTTTCTGTCCTGTGTCCGAGTCGGTGATGCTAGGCGACGGCAGAAGCCAACGATTGAACGGTCGCGATCCAAACGAAGGCGAGGCTGACCACTGTGCCGAGGGTGCTGCACACCAGAACGTGGGGAAATGAATTGTCGATGGAGCTGTTCATGTCGAAGGTCCTCTCTTAGGCGCCGCTCAAGACCTCTTGAGCTCGAAGCGTGAGAGGAATGTGCCGCAACGATGGGATTTGCGCTGTGGCATTTGCCACACTGCGAAAGCATTGATTTTTCAGAAGAATTTGATTTGCCAGCTTGGCTGTTTGGGTCGAAGCGGCGCAACCGCTGCCTGGTTAACCGCTGGGACTCGTCCCCTGGTGGCAGTCTGAGCTATAGTTCCGGGCCATATTGACCGCGGACAGGGACTTCAACCGCGCTTACATTTTCATTGCCACACCACGGATACGCGCATCCCAGAGAGCGATATGGCCGAGGCAGAGCTCAAAGCGGCGCATGAGCGGTTACAGCATGTCCTCGCTGTGTGTCCCGCGATTGTCTACACGACTCAAGCCTCCGGCGATTTCGCCTGCACTTTTGTCAGCGACAATATCGAACAGATTTTGGGATATACGGCGCGAGATATGCTCGACGATCCAGATTTCTGGACGACCCACATTCACCCTCAAGATACGCGGAGAGTTTCGTCCGAGGTATCGCGCCTAATTCACGAGGGCGGGGGAAATCTTGAATACCGCTTTCGCCATGGCGACGGACATTATCGCTGGTTTCAGGACTCGTTCAAAACCGTCTTTGACGGAAAAGGCCAGCCGTTCGAAATTGTCGGATCGTGGGCTGACGTTACGCAGCGCAAACTCGCTGAATTTTTTCAAACTCTCTATCAAGCAGGCTTTAGAATCCATGGGCCGTTAGGGCTGAAAGATTGGTTCGATGGCTTCATTCGTACCGCGCGAGACGTTCTGCACCTGGATCGCCTAACCATCCTACTTGCGGATCCGGGCGGAAAATGGCTCCAGGCGACGGCAAGCACGGAGACTAAGGAGTTCTCGAGACAATTCGAGTCCCGATCGGTCCGGAAGGCGGTGCACTCGCACAAGTTTATCAGACCCAGCAACCGATCGCCGTCGACGGTCACACTCCCGTTCCGGAACACCTGCAACTCAAACCTCCTTTCGATCGAATTGAGGCATTTCGATCACCCGCATTCGCGGTCGTGCCGCTGCTGATCCAAAATCATACCATTGGAGTTTTGGCAGCCGGTTGGAGAGGCAAACGACCTTTTGATCCGGCGGCGTTGGAACCGCTCAAGCTCTTGGCAACTCAAGCAGCGGTCGCCAGCGAACATTCTCGGCTTTATGCCGCTGCCCAGCCGGTCCTGAGGCGATCTCTCCAACTGAGCGATGTTTATCCGGCGTTCGCCGCGGCGGTGAAGGCTCTCCTCGCCTACGATCGGATCGGCGTCGTCGTTCCAGAGGACGATAACTTGATGATGGCGCTTTCGGTAGCGGAGCCGCCTTTGGCTTCGTGGCAAGGTCAGTCATGGCCGCATGCCGAGGGCACCGCTGGAGCATGGGTGCTCGCAGAGAAAAAATCTCGGCTTGTTCGCGATCGGGCCGTCGAACAGTTCTTCGCCGAAGACAAGTTCTTATTGAACGAAGGTGTGCGCTCGAGCCTTATGCTGCCCTTGCTCGCCGGAGACGACGCGGTCGGCTACTTCTTCTTGGATCATAGGGCGCCCCACGCATACACCGAGCGAGATCTGGAGTTGCTCGATCCGGTTGCGCAGCAACTTGCCCTTGCCATCCAGAACAACCGACTCTTGATGGAGCTTCAGGAGAAAAGTCGTCAGCTCGAAATCGCGAGCAAGCACAAATCTCAATTCCTGGCCAGCATGAGTCATGAGTTGCGCACGCCGCTGAACGCCATCGTTGGGTATACCGAGCTCATACTGGACAAGATTTATGGCGAGATCCCCGACAAGGTCCGCGAAGCCTTGGTCAGATTGGACAAAAACGCACGCCACCTTCTTGGGCTTATCAACGAAGTGCTCGACTTGTCCAAGATCGAATCTGGATCGGTCGATCTAGCGCTCGCTGACTATTCTATGGATGAGATTGTTCACATGACCACCACCGCCGTTCAAGGACTGGCGGCAGAAAAGCAGCTGATGCTCAGGTCGACGGTTCAGCCCGGCCTCCCCAGAGGCAGAGGCGATGAACGCCGCATAACACAGGTGATCCTGAATCTTCTCGGCAATGCGATAAAGTTCACGGAAGCGGGCGAAGTTCATATCGCCGTGATCACCGCCGACGACAATTTCACCGTGTCCGTTACCGACACGGGGCCCGGAATCGCCGAGTCGGATCACGCGAGAATCTTTGAGGAATTTCAGCAGGCCGAAAACGCGAGCATTGTAAAGAAGAGCGGAACGGGATTAGGACTCGCCATTGCTAAGCGAATTATCGAACTGCATGGGGGACGCATTTGGGTCGAATCCAGCCCGGGTAAGGGCTCAGTCTTTTCTTTCACGCTGCCTGTACAGGTTCAACGGCAGGCAAACGAGTCATGAGCCAGCGAATTTTGATCATTGAGGATAACGACGACAATCGGCGCATACTTCGCGATGTGCTTACCAGCGCTGGTTATCAGATGGCAGAGGCATCGACGGGGGAGCAAGGGGTTGCTATGGCCGCCGAGTATCGCCCCGACCTCATCCTAATGGACATCCAGCTTCCGGACATCAACGGCCATGAGGCAACGAGACGGATTAAAGCCGATCCCAATCTAAAAGAGATTCCCATTATCGCTGTCACGTCCTTTGCATTGAGCGGAGATGACGTGGCGGCATTCGAGGCAGGGTGTAGCGGCTATGTAACAAAGCCCTTCAGTCCTCGCGGGCTTTTAGCCAAGCTTCGAGAGCACCTCTCCCAGGCACAATCTTGAAAGGCATGTCGTGAGGACGCCAGCGCGAATCCTCATCGCTGATGACAATCCGGACAATCTCGATATTTTTCGGAGCCGTCTTGCGGCGAACAACTATGAGATACTGATCGCTCGCGACGGCGAGGAGGCGCTGGCCATTGCCCGTCAGGCAATACCAGACCTGATCTTACTCGACTATATGATGCCTAAACTCGACGGACTGAGCGTATGCCGGCAACTAAGGTCGGACGCATCACTGCCGTTCATCCCGATTATCATGATCACCGCACGGTCGGATCCAAAGGACGTGGCCGCCGCCCTCGAAGGAGGCGCAGACGAGTACCTGACAAAACCCGTTGACCACGGAGCGCTCGTGGCACGAGTTTAAGTCAATGTTGCGCATTAAGGAGTTGAATGACGCCGTACAAGCGCAAAGTGCGAAGCTTAGCGAATGGAATGCAACCCTAGAAAAGCGCGTGAGCGAACAACTGAGTCAACTCGAGAGTTTGTCTCGTCTTCGCAGATTTTTTTCGCCGCAGCTGGCAGAAGCTATCGTCGCTGGCGGCGCCATTGACCCGCTGGCCAGCCATCGGCGTGAGGTCGTCGTCGTATTCCTGGATCTGCGCGGTTTTACTGCTTTCGCCGAAAGCTGTGAACCAGAGGACGTGATGGGAGTCCTCAGACAGTATCATTCAGAGATGGGCAAACTGATCCTCGAGTACGAGGGAACTCTTGAGCGATTTACCGGCGACGGCATGATGATTTTTTTCAACGACCCCGTCGTCATTCCAAACCCGGCAGAGCGAGCGTTGCGCATGGCAGTCGCCATGCGAGAGCGCGGTCAAGGACATAAGCGTTGAATGGAGAAGAACGGGATACGATCTATCGCTCGGCATCGGCATCGCCCAGGGCTTTGCCACGATCGGGGCGATCGGATTTGAAGGTCAGACTCGACTACGGAGCTGTCGGAACCGTCACCAATCTCGCGGCGCGTCTTTGCGGCGAGGCGAAGGCTGGAGCAAATCCTGACCAACAAGAAGACGTTGAATGAGATCGAAGGCTTGGTCGAGGCCGAACATGTCGGCGACCTCCAGCTCAAAGGCTTCGCCAAGCCGGTCTCGACCTACAGCGTCACGGCGCTCAAGCCGACCCGTGCTGGATAGGCCTCAGGGGGGCGTCTCTTGTGGGGACGTCCTATTGGCGTGGACTATCTGGCAGCGATTCACCACCGCGGTCGCGATCGCCAACGCGACAAACTTGAGACTGCACACCACAACAAAGACGAGCAGTGTCGTAAGTGGTGCGGATTGCGAGTTAATCAGGCTGAAGATCGCAAAGGTGTCAGTCCACAGAATCACGGTGGCGAACAAGAGTCCAAAGCCGACGCCGAGACCGACGCTGAAGACCAAGAGTTCGGGAATGGACCCATCTTGCACACTCGGCCGACTAACTCCCTTTGCGACCACCAAGAGTTCACTCTTTGATAAGAGGCGAGTCATGGCGAAACCTCCGGTTTTTGATAGACCTTAGGCGACCATGGGAGCCAACGAGTGGGCCGCGATAAGCCAAGCTGCCGCTAGGCTGATGATCGTGCCGACCGTGCTGCATAGCAGGACGTAGGGAAACGACTGATCGGTAGAGAACTGGGGAACCTTGTACTGGGTCCGGGTCATGGCGCATCTCCTGTGTTTCTGTTGATCAAGCTTGATTGAGCTTGCAGAGGAATGATGCCGCGACGCTCGGATTCACGCAGTGAGATTTGCCACACCGCAAGCGGGTGCTCGGGAATGTAAGGCGCGCAAATTTGTGTTAAGGGGGAGGAGTTAATCGGCCTCCCGGGGCTGCTAATGGTCCAAGCAGCGGATAAACAATACTCTCTTGCCCGGATCACTGCTTTTGCTGGCTTGCCGGCAAGCAGCTTGAATCGCATCGAGCAACATTGTTCCTGGCGCCGATATAAGCCTGAAGAACCGATCGTGAGCTATCTCGATCCTTCTGATGATGTGTTTTTCATAACCTTGGGCGAAGTCCGCGTGACGATTTACTCGTCCGTCGGTAAAGCCGTGAGCTTTCGCGAATTGGCTGCCGGGGAGATTTTTGGCGAGTTCCCGGCAATCGATGGCGGTCCTCGCTCCGCTAGCGTCGAAGCCCGAACAAATTGCGTTATAGCCTCGATGACTGGCGCCAAATTTCGCGACTTGCTGGGGTCGGAGCAGGGACTGGCCGTCGCGCTGTTGCCGCGCCTTGTCAGAACGATCAGAGCTTTAACAACGCGCGTCTATGAATTCAGCACTCTTGCTGTCAACAATCGCATACAGGCCGAATTACTGCGCTTGGCCAGCCTCGGGGGAAAGGACGGCAAGGGTGCCCGCATCGCCCCGGCGCCGACCCATGCCGAGATTGCGAGTCGCGTCAGCACCCACCGCGAGGCTGTGACGCGCGAATTAAATCGGCTGGCCAAGGAAGGTGTGATCGAAAAGCGGGGCGGAACTCTGATTGTCAGAGATATCGATCGACTGTCCGAAATGGTCCACAATGCGACAGGCGAATAGGACAGGCTTGGAAAGAATGGTGGGCGGTACTAGGATCGAACTAGTGACCCCTACGATGTCAACGTAGTGCTCTACCGCTGAGCTAACCGCCCTTATCCGTGTGCCGGAACTGGCCTCTATATCGACGAGGCCGGATGAAGGCAACCGCCACCTAGGCCGCGAGCAGACGCTCCACCTGATCGACCAGGTCCCGCAAATGGAACGGCTTCGACAGGATCTTGGCATCCTTCGGCGCGTGGTTGTCGGGATTGAGCGCCACCGCAGCGAAGCCCGTGATGAACATGATCTTGAGGTCCGGGTCGAGCTCGCTCGCCTTCCGCGCCAGCTCGATGCCGTCCATCTCCGGCATCACGATGTCGGTCAGAAGCAGCGTGAAGGGCTCCTCGCGGAGCCTCTCATAAGCCTCGAGGCCATTGCCGAACGAGACGACGTCATACCCGGCTTTGGCCAAGGCCTTGACCAGAAACCGGCGCATATCCTCGTCATCTTCGGCTAGCAGAATACGTTGAACCCCGCGCGCATTCGGATCGTTCGCGACCATCCCTGTCCCCCTAACGCATTACTTGTCGATACACTGACTTGGTAAAGGACCGATTGCCTTGGGCCCCACAAAGCGCCTATTGGCGGCCTCTCTCTTGCCCCCGGGGCCAAATCATTACGTTTATTTGGCCCCCGCACAAGGGCGAAGAACGCCTAGACAGCGGATGCGCCGATTGGCAGAGTTTCAAGCGCAATTCTTGCCTTTCACGTCAGCCATAGGCCCCCTAAATAGGGCAGCATGACCCACAGCCATAACGAGGCCCACTCTATCGAGAACGAGCTCAAGCCTCCTTTTGAGGTGTTGCGCCCGAAAGAGCTGAAACTTCCTTTTGTTTTCAACTCTCCCCATAGCGGCAGGGTCTATCCGCAAGCCTTCCTGGCCGCTTCCAAGCTTGATTCTCTGACCCTCAGACGGTCGGAAGATTCCTATGTGGAGGAGCTTTTCAGCTTCGTCGCCGATTTGGGCGCGCCGCTACTCTTCGCCCACTTCCCGAGGTCCTATCTCGACGTCAACCGGGAGCCTTACGAGCTCGATCCGGTCTTATTCCGGGAGGGGCTGCCGCATTATGCCAATACCCAATCGGTGCGGGTGGTCGGCGGCCTTGGCACCATCGCGCGCATCGTCTCGGAGGCTGACGAGATCTACCGCGAGCCGCTAACGGTGGGCGCCGCGCTGGAGCGCATCAACCGGCTCTATACGCCCTACCACGCAACGTTGAAGGAACTTGTCGCCGAGGCCCAGCGTCAGTTCGGCGTGGCTGTACTGATCGACTGCCATTCGATGCCCTCGAGTCCCATGGCCGATCAGGGTGTTGGCCGCCCGGATTTCGTGCTTGGCGACCGATTTGGCACCTCCTGCAGCCCGGATCTGATCCGGCTTGCCAGCGGCCAGCTGCGCTCGCTCGGTCATGTCGTCGTGCTGAACAAGCCCTATGCCGGCGGCTATATCACCGAGAATTACGGCCGGCCGCATGAGGGCATTCACGCCCTCCAGGTCGAGGTCAATCGCGCACTCTATATGGACGAGGTAAGCTTCGAGAAATCGGCCGCCTTCGGCCGCTTGCGAGCCGATCTCGAGCGCATGGTGAAAGCCATCGCCCTCGGAACGTCGAGATTGGCCGTGCCAAGGGCAGCCGCCGAATAGCCATCAGACCAAGACATTGAGATACATAAAAAAAGGGCCGTTCGAAAGGATCCGAACGGCCCAAGTCTAGGGAGGAAACGCCCAAGGAGGGCAGCGACACGACGGAGTGTCATGCCGCGTTGCAACAATATGTCATTGCGGCGCACAAAATGCAAGGTTCCAGTCGTGTTCTCGTAATATTGCCGGGAAGTGATGCAATCTGGTCACGAAGACACAGTCCGGAGCCACAGCACCCCGCGATAAACTCCGCTGCGTTCCGTCCTACATATTGATTCTAAAAGAAAAATAGACCCGCATCTCGACCTTGGTGGCGACCCTGTCCGATCCCCAATTTGCGCATTTCCTGATGACCGCCCATGGCCTCGCCGATCGCGCCGCGGAGGTCATATTGCCGCATTTCCGGGCGATCGGGGCGATCGACCATAAGGGAGGCGACTGGCTCGATCCGGTGACCGCCGCCGATGTCGGGCGCCGAGCGCGCCATCCGGGCGGCCCTGGACGAGACCTATCCGGACCATGGCGTCGTCGGCGAGGAACTCGGTCGCAAAGAGGGCGCAGGTCCCTATTGCTGGGTGATCGACCCGATCGACGGCACACGCGCCTTCATCATCGGTCAGCCGCTTTGGGGCAGCCTGATCGGGCTCGCCCGCAACGGCGAGCCCCTGCTCGGCCTGATGGCTCAGCCTTTCACCAAGGAACGCTTCTGGAGCGGCGAGAGGGAGAGCTGGTACCGCCATGACGGGCTCGACCGGCCGATCGCGACGCGCAATTGCCCCTCATTGAAAGATGCGTTCATGGCCGCAAGCACGCCCGAGATGTTTGGCCCCGATGAAGCGCACCGATTTGAAGCTTTGGCCCGCCAGGTCCGCATGCGCCGCTACGGTGGCGATTGCTACAATTATTGCCTGCTCGCGATGGGCCAGCTCGACCTCGTCGTCGAAGCCGGACTGAACGCCTACGATATCTTGGCGTTGATCCCGATCATCGAGCGCGCCGGCGGCATCGTCACCACCTGGGACGGCGGCGACCCGAAAGACGGCGGCCGCATCATCGCCGCGGGCGATGCCAAGCTGCATGCGGAAGCGATGAAGGTTTTGGCGGCCTAACCCGCGCGGCGCATCACGGCGCCGGTCACATAGGCGTCGAACGCCGCCCAGAATTGCTCGCGGATCAGGTCGCGCTCCTGCATGATCTCGTGACGCGAGCCGCGCAGCACGATTTGCGATCCGGCTTTGAGCCGCATGGAAAACGCCTCGATCGCCTTGCTGCAAACGATCCGATCGGCACCCGCCGCCAACATCAGCACGGGGACGCGCAAGCGCGAGGGGAAGCTCTCGCTCTCGATGTCCGCCATGGCGGCAAGCGCCGCATGCACCCAGCCGATCGTGGGTGGACCGACGGCGAGCTTCGGCGCCACCGCGACCACCGATTGATTGCGCAAGAAACGCTCGCGGTCAGACGTCAGCGGATTGTTCTCGAAATTCTGGCTGGCGAGATAGTCCTTCATGCCGCCCGGCGCCATCGTGGTTCCGAAGCCGGAAAATGAGATGATTTCTGTCAGCTGGCGGCAAGCCCAGACCGGCATCGGCAAGTCCGCGATCTTCAGCATCGGCGCACAGAGCACCATGCGCGAGAACCAGCAGCCCTTCTTCGTCGCGGCTTCGAGCAGGATGGTCGCGCCCATCGAATGGCCGAGCGCGAAGAAGGGCGGCGGACAATCCGGCAGCACCACGTCCGTCATGAAGCGGCTGAGATCGCTCTCATAGTCGCTGAAGTCGCGAATATGGCCCTTCAGCGCATTGCCGGCGAGCCGGCTCGACCCGCCCTGCCCGCGCCAATCCATGATCGCGACGGCGAAACCGCGGCGGCGGAGCTCGCCCACCACCTCGAAATATTTCTCGATGAATTCGCTGCGGCCGGGAAAGATGCAGACCGTGCCGCGCCGCTCTTTCAGCGCCGACGGCCAGCGCGCATAGCGCACCCGCAACGTTCTTCTTGATGTCGAGGAAGCCGGTCGCCGCGCCGAGCGGGATCGGATTTTTCGGTGTGGCGATGAGGTCCATGAGATCTGCCGCGCTCCTAGAGGAAGGTCTTACCTCAGCAGGCTCTCACCGCACCACAGTTTTTCAGCAGCAAAAAGGCGGCGCATTCGGTCCACCGCCCCGACGCTCGCCCGCAAGTTCTCACTCGGCGACCTTCGCGTTTTCACCTTTATTTTCAATGGCCTACGCCTCTTGACGGCGCGCCGACGCAATTCCCATATCGCCTTACGCGCAAGGCCGAATGGCTTGCGCATCTTCGCCCGGCTCCGCCGTGAGCGGGCTCCCAAACCATATCGCTTCATCAGGAGGATGTGACATGAGGCAATTCGATCTTACCCCACTCTATCGTTCCACCATCGGCTTCGACCGGCTCGGCTCGTTGCTCGATACGCTCGGCTCGTTCGACGGCGATGCGCCGAGCTACCCGCCCTACAATATCGAGCGCGTCGGTGAGAACGACTACCGCATCTCCATGGCCGTCGCCGGCTTCGGCGACAGCGACCTCAATATCGAGGTGAAGGAGAACACGCTCACCGTGAAAGGCGAGAAGCTGACGGAGAAGGAGGACGCGACGTATCTCCATCGCGGCATCGCTTCGCGAAGCTTCGAGCGCCGCTTCCAGCTTGCCGACCACGTCGTGGTCAAGGGCGCGAGCCTGGAGAACGGCTTGCTGCACATCGACCTCGTGCGCGAGATCCCGGAGGCGAAGAAGCCCCGCAATATCCCGATCGGCACGGCGAAGGCCGAGAAGCCGAAGGTCATCGACAGCCGCGCCGCCTAATCGGCGCTAGCGTCGTTACGCAACAACAAGAGGGGCGCTCTCTGCAACGAGGGCGCCCTTCTCATTATCGCAGGTGCTTGGGAGAGAGCCTGCTACGCCGCGGCCCGGCACGAAGAACAATTCACGGAACGCGACGGTAAGAAGTTTACCAGCCGCGATTTACGCGGGGGTTAAGCCTTTGAAATAGGCACATTCTATTTTGTTAAGACCTTGTTAGGCATCCCGTCCCGGCCTGCCATCGACGCCAACAATCGCGCCACTTGTCATCAGCCCCAAAAGATTAGCTTCCAGGTCGAAATCGGGAGCGCTCCGCAACGCGGCCTCATTTGCCTCTCCGATGCTGTGCCGAGCTTGCGAGGGTTTCGATGAACGTCACCGCGCCCGCCGGCAGTCTTCTGATCTCGACGTCGAGATCGGGCCTGAGCACCGAGCGCATCTTCACCTTGCGCCTCGAGCTTCGTCTGCGGCGGCTCGGCTCTCTCGGCGTGCAGCTCGTAGATCGTCACGATCGGAAAGGCGGATCTCACCAACCCGAGCGAGGGATGGAGCTTGAGCACGGCGTCGCCCGCGTGATCTGCCACACAGGCGAGCTCCTCGAGCGGGAGCGGCGCGGCGTCTGCGGCGTGATAGGCCGCGTGCCAAGCCCATTCGAGCGCGGCCATGTCTGCCAGGTAAGGTACGGACTGGGCCGGCGGAAAACTCGCAACAAAGGACGGAAAGCTTTCGCCATAGCGGATCAACACTGCCGACCGCGGCGGCTCCTGCTCGATATAGACCCGCGCCATGGCGCGGAAGAACTCATCGCCCACCAGGAGCGACGCCACCGGAAAGCGGGCCTGCATCACATCGATCAGGCTGGAATAGACATTGTTGCGATAGACATTGAAGCGGCGATGCGGCTCTCCACCGGCTCGTCTCGTGAGGGGCGCCGGCAAAGTCTCTCGCGCGGTGAGGATCGCGGCGGCAAAGTCCCGCTGCAGTCTGCTAAGCTCGCCCATGATTGCTGCGCCGGTCGGCGATGATGGCGTCGGCGCGTTGCGCCTCGGCGAAGAGCACCGGCCATTCCGGCACGTCGTTGTCCCATTCGATCAGCGTCGGCTTCGGACCGCTCCGCGCAATGGCGCGGGCGTAGAGCTTCCACACCGGGTCCGCGATCTCATGTCCATGATCGTCGATCAGGATCGCAGATCCGTCGTCATCCGCGTCCTCGGCATGTCCGCCGAGATGGATTTCTTCGACATGCTCGATCGGAAACGCATCGATATAGGCTTCGGGCTCGAAGCAATGATTGACCGCCTGGACGAACACATTGTTGACGTCGAGCAGAAGCCCGCATCCTGTCCGCCGCACGATCGCTTGCAAAAATTCGATCTCGCTCATCGTCGCGTTGTCGAAGGCGACATAGGTCGAAGGATTTTCGAGCAGCATCTTCCGCCCGAGCACGTCCTGCACCTCATCGATATGATCGGAGACCCGCGCCAGCGTCTCCTCGTTGTAGGGCAGCGGCAGCAGATCGTTGAGATAGAGATTGTCGTGGCTCGACCAGGCGAGATGCTCCGAGAACAGCGCAGGCTCGTAGCGCTGCGCGAGATGTTTCAGTCGTGCCAGATGCTCTTTGTCGAGGGGGCCGGCGCCGCCGATCGAGAGCCCCACGCCATGGAGCGAGATCGGATAGAGCTCCCGCACCGCCTCCATGTAACGGTGCGGCGGCCCGCCCTCGCCCATATAGTTCTCGGCATGGATCTCGAACCAGCCGATGCCGGGTCTGGTTTCGATGATCTCGCGGTAATGCTGCGGCTTCAGCCCGACCCCGGCGCGTGGCGGGATCGGGCCATTCGGCCTATGTGCAGCAGCGTCGGTCATTGAGCATCAAGCCGGAGGCAGGTCGCGGTCGAGCGGCTCCAGGCTTCCCTTCCGCCCATCGGGAAGCTCCATGGTCGTGCAGGTGCCCTTAGGGACAAGCTTCCAGGCATTGCCTTGATAATCGACCTTGGAACTCCCCGAGCAGCCCAACAGACCGCCTGCGCAGTCATTCTCGCCGGCTTTGGCTACGCCATAGCATTTCTCTTTGCCCGCATCGTCGGCGGCCACGGCTTTCTGGCTCATTCCTGCCAGCCCCAGCGCAGCGGCAAAGGCGCTCGCCACCGCGAGCCCAGAAGCCATCTTGGTCCTGTCGTCCATCTGTCTCCCTTTCCTGCTACTTTGATTGATGCCCATGGCCCAATTAGAGGATGGGAAGTAGTCGCGGGCAAGGCCTGGAGCGTCAAGTCAAGCTCAGGTGAAGGCGCGTGACGCCCCCTCCCAGAACCTTGAATCTCGCTTGTGCCCATATTGGAAATCTGTCATTTTGGGCAGGAATAGGACAGGCTTGCTGACCTTTGTCCGTGTACCTAAATAAGGGTGCAAGAGGGCGCGGCGGCTAGCCCTTCTCCGTCCTTGAGCGGTTATTGAGGCGAAGGCGATAGCCCTCGCGAACTTGCTCCCGGTGCCGATCCAACCCTTTGTGAAGGAGCGCCGGGGCAGGTGTCGCGTGGGCTGCGATGTCACCATGGCGGTCGAGTTGAAAGATTTGCGCGGTAAGGGGACGGTGCGTTTGGGCGCTCCGCCGGCGCAAGGCCTTTTCGATCCGCTCCGTGAGCACGATGCCTGCGGCGTCGGCTTCGTCGCCGACCTGAACGCGGTACCCAGTCACAAGATCGTCGAGTGCGGCCTCAACATCCTGGTCAATCTGACTCACCGGGGCGCGGCCGGCGCCGACCCGAATGCCGGCGACGGCGCCGGCATGCTGGTGCAGATCCCGCATGAGTTCCTGCACAAGACCTGTTCCTCGCTCGGGATCAAATTGCCTGCGCCCGGCGACTACGCCGTCGGCTACATGTTCATGCCGGCGAACGAAGTGCAGCGCATCTATTGCGAGTCCACCGTTCAGCGCGTGGTCGAGGCCGAGGGCATGGAAGTTCTCGGCTGGCGCGACGTGCCGACCGACAATTCCTGCCTGCCGCCAATGATTGTCGAGACCGAGCCGCGACATCGGCAGGTCTTCATCGGGCGTGGCAAAAACATCAAGGATGAGACCAATTTCGAGCGGAAGCTCTACATCCTGCGCAAGGTCATCTCCAACACCATCAACGGCGACAACGGTGGCCGCGACATCGGCTTCTACACCGTGTCGCTGTCGTGCCGCACGCTGGTTTACAAGGGCATGTTCCTCGCCTATCAGCTCGGCGCCTATTATCCCGATCTGCATCACCCGCTGTTTGCTTCGGCGCTCGCGCTGGTGCATCAGCGCTTCTCGACCAACACCTTCCCGTCGTGGAAGCTCGCGCATCCTTATCGCATGGTCGCGCATAACGGCGAGATCAACACGCTCCGCGGCAATCTGAACTGGATGGCGGCGCGCCAGGCGAGCGTGTCGTCGCCGCTGTTCGGCAAAGACATCGGAAAGCTCTGGCCGATCTCCTACGAAGGCCAGTCCGACACCGCCTGCTTCGACAACGCACTCGAATTCCTGGTGCAGGGCGGCTACTCACTCGCGCACGCCGCGATGATGCTGATTCCCGAGGCTTGGGCCGGCAATCCGCTGATGGATGCCAAGCGCCGCGCCTTCTACGAATATCACGCCTGCCTGATGGAGCCCTGGGACGGCCCTGCCGCCATGGCCTTCACCGACGGCCGCCAGATCGGCGCCACGCTCGACCGGAACGGCCTCCGGCCCGCCCGCTATTTCGTCACCAAAGACGGTCTTGTGGTGATGGCGTCCGAGACCGGCGTGCTGCCGATCCCCGAGAAGGACATCGTCAAGAAATGGCGGCTCCAGCCCGGCAAGATGCTGCTGATCGACCTCGAGAAGAAGCGCATCGTCTCCGACGAGGAGATCAAGGCCGAGCTCGCGAGCGCGCATCCTTATCAGCAATGGCTGGATGCAACGCAGATCCGCGTGCATGAGCTTCCAGGCTCTGCCGCCTCGCTGCCGCGCACCAATGTGAGCCTGCTCGATCGCCAGCAGGCCTTCGGCTACACCCAAGAGAGCCTCAAATTCCTGATGGCGCCGATGGCCCAAACCGGCCAGGAGGCCGTGGGCTCGATGGGCAATGACACGCCAATCTCGGCTCTGTCGAACCGGTCGAAGCTGCTGCACACTTATTTCAAGCAGAACTTCGCCCAAGTGACCAACCCACCGATCGACTCGATCCGCGAGGAGCTGGTGATGTCGCTCGTGACCTTTATCGGTCCGCGGCCGAACCTGCTCGACCTCGAGGGCACCTCGAAGCAGAAGCGGCTCGAAGCGGCACATCCGATTCTGACCAATGAAAATCTGGAGCGCATTCGCGGCATCGGCGATGTGCCCGACAATCATTTCCGCACCGTGACCCTCGACATCACTTTCGCCGCCGATCAGGGCGCGGCCGGTATGGCGCCCGCGCTCGACACGCTGTGCCGCAAGGCCGAGCAGGCCGTTCGCGCCGGCGAGAACATCATCGTTCTGTCGGACCGCGCCATCGGTCCGGACCGCGTGCCGATCCCGTCTTTGCTGGCGACCAGCGCGGTGCATCACCATCTGATCCGCTGTGGCCTCAGGACCTCGGTCGGCCTCGTGGTCGAGACCGGCGAAGCTTGCGAGGTGCATCAATTCGCGACGCTCGCGGGCTACGGCGCCGAAGCCATCAATCCTTATCTCGCCTTCGAGACCATCGTCGACATGCTGCCCTCGATTGAGGAGGAGATCACGGCGGAAGAAGCCGTGAAGCGCTACATCAAGGCGACCGACAAGGGCATCCTCAAAGTGATGTCGAAGATGGGCATCTCGACCTATCAATCCTATTGCGGCGCGCAGATTTTCGACGCCATCGGTCTCCGGTCGGATTTCATCGCCAAATATTTCACCGGCACCCACACCCAAGTCGAGGGCGTCGGTCTCGAGGAGATTGCGCGCGAGACTGCTCGAGCGCCACCGGCTCTCCTTTTCCAACGTGCCGGTCATGCGCGACGCGCTCGAAGTCGGCGGCGACTACGCCTTCCGCATTCGCGGCGAGGCGCATGTCTGGCGCCCGAACGTGGTCGCCGACCTGCAACATGCGGTCCGTGGCGAGCTGCCCGAGAAATATCGCTCTTACGCCAAGTCGATCAATGAGCAGGCCGAGCAGCTCCTGACGTTGCGCGGCATGTTCCGCATCAAGACCGCCGAGGAGATGGGCCGGAAGCCCGTCCCCCTCGCTGAGGTCGAGCCTGCCAAGGAGATCGTGAAGCGCTTTGCCACCGGCGCCATGTCATTCGGCTCGATCAGCCGCGAGGCGCATACCACGCTCGCCATCGCCATGAACCGTATCGGCGGTAAATCCAACACCGGCGAAGGCGGCGAGGAGTCGGATCGCTTCAAGCCGCTGCCGAACGGCGATTCCATGCGCTCTGCGATCAAGCAGGTGGCCTCCGGCCGCTTCGGCGTGACGACGGAATATCTCGTCAACTCCGACATGATGCAGATCAAGATCGCGCAAGGCGCCAAGCCCGGCGAAGGCGGCCAGCTTCCCGGCCACAAGGTCGATGCCACCATCGCCAAGGTCAGGCACTCAACGCCCGGCGTCGGCCTGATCTCGCCGCCGCCGCACCATGACATCTACTCGATCGAGGATCTGAAGCAGCTGATCTTCGATCTGAAGAACGTGAACCCTGAGGGCGACGTCTCGGTGAAGCTCGTCTCCGAGATCGGCGTCGGCACGGTCGCTGCCGGCGTCGCCAAGGCGATGTCCGACCACGTCACCATTGCGGGCTATCGAGGGCGGCACCGGCGCTTCACCCCTCACCTCGATCAAGCATGCGGGCTCGCCCTGGGAGATCGGCCTCGCCGAGACCCAGCAGACGCTCGTGCTCAATCGTTTACGCGGCCGCATCGCCGTGCAGGTCGATGGCGGCTTGCGCACCGGGCGCGACGTCATCGTCGGTGCGCTGCTCGGCGCCGACGAATTCGGCTTCGCCACCGCGCCGCTGATCGCTGCCGGCTGCATCATGATGCGGAAATGCCATCTGAACACCTGCCCGGTCGGCGTCGCCACGCAAGACCCGGTGCTGCGCGCGCGCTTCACCGGCAAGCCCGAGCACGTCATCAATTTCTTCTTCTTCGTCGCCGAAGAGGTCCGCGAATATATGGCCGCACTCGGCTTCCGCACCTTCTCCGAGATGATCGGCAGGACCGAGATCCTCGATAAGGAGCAGGCCATCGACCATTGGAAGGCCAAGGGTCTCGATTTCACCCGCATCTTCCATAAGCCCGACGTGCCGCCTGAGGTCGCGATCTACAACGCCGAGCGCCAGGACCACGCGCTCGACGAGGTGCTCGACAAGACGCTGATTGCGCAAAGCCGCGCCGCGATCGAGGAAAAGAAGCCGGTCAAGTTCGAGCTTCCAATCCGAAATGTCGACCGCACCACCGGCGCCATGCTGTCCGGCGAGATCGCCAAGCGTTACGGCCATACCGGCCTGCCCGAAGACACCATCTGGGTGAACTTGAAAGGGTCCGCCGGGCAGAGCTTCGGCGCCTGGCTTGCGCATGGCGTGACGCTCGATCTCGAAGGCGAAGCCAACGACTATGTCGGCAAAGGTCTATCCGGTGGCCGCCTGATCGTGCGCCCGCCGAAAGACTCGGGCATCGTGCCCGAGCAGTCGATCATTGTCGGCAATACCGTGCTTTATGGCGCCATTGCCGGTGAGTGCTATTTCCGTGGCGTTGGCGGCGAGCGCTTCGCTGTCCGGAACTCCGGCGCCATCGCCGTGGTCGAGGGCACCGGGGATCATGGCTGCGAATACATGACCGGCGGCGTGGTGGTCGTCATCGGCGCGACGGGGCGGAATTTCGCAGCCGGTATGTCCGGCGGTATCGCTTACGTGCTCGATGAGGAGGGCGATTTCGAGCAGCGCTGCAACATGGCCATGGTCGATCTCGAGCCGATCCCGAGCGAGAACCAGGCTCTGGAGCGCAACGGTCATCAGGGCAACGACCTCGAGAGCCACGGCCTCGTTGACATCGCCGACATGACCAAGAACGACGAGGCGCGGCTGCGTCAGCTCGATCTTAAACCATCTCCATTACACGGGCTCGTCGCGCGCCAAGCTCATTCTCGACAATTGGGCCGAGTATTTGCCGAAATTCGTCAAGGTGATGCCGGTCGAGTATCGCCGCGCGCTGGAAGAGATGGCCAAAGCGCAAATGCTCGACAAAACCGGCATGGGCGAAATCGAAATCGGCCTCCGCACCAACGGGAAATAGCAGAGCCCCTATGGGTAAGATCACAGGCTTCCTCGAAATCGACCGCGAGGACCGGCACTATGAGCCGGCCGCCGACCGCGTGCGCCATTATCGCGAGTTCATCATTCCGCCGAGCGAGGGCGATCTCACCCGCCAGGCCGCACGCTGCATGGATTGCGGCATCCCCTATTGTCACACCGGCTGCCCAGTCAACAATCAGATCCCCGACTGGAACGATCTCGTCTACCAATCGGATTGGCGCGCGGCTTCAGAGAACCTGCACTCGACCAACAATTTCCCGGAAGTCACCGGCCGCATCTGCCCGGCGCCCTGCGAGGCTGCCTGCACGCTCAACATCATCGACGAGCCGGTCACCATCAAATCCATCGAATGCGCCATCGCCGATCGCGGCTTTGCCGAAGGCTGGATCAGGCCGGAGCCGCCCGAGCGGAAGACCGGCAAGCGCGTCGCAATCGTCGGCTCAGGGCCGGCCGGCCTCGCCGCCGCGCAGCAACTCGCGCGCGCCGGCCACGACGTTCATGTCTATGAGAAGCGTGCGCAAGCCGGTGGACTGCTCCGCTACGGCATTCCCGATTTCAAGATGGAGAAATACATCGTCGAGCGCCGCGTGAAGCAGATGGAAGCCGAAGGCGTGACCTTCCACTGCAACGTCCATGTCGGCAAGGATGTGAGCATCCATGAGCTCGAGCGGAAGCACGATGCCCTGTTGCTCACGGGTGGCGCCGAGTTCCCCCGCGATCTCCCTGTTCCCGGCCGCGAGCTTCACGGCATTCACTTCGCCATGAACTTCCTGCCGCAGCAGAATAAGCGTGTGTCCGGCGAGGCGCTGGGCGATGTCGAGCCGATCCTGGCCAACGGCAAGCAGGTCGTTGTGATCGGCGGTGGCGACACCGGCTCCGACTGCATCGGCACCTCGTTCCGTCAAGGCGCCGTCTCGGTGACCCAGCTCGAAATCCTGCCGATGCCGCCGGACAAAGAGAACAAAGATCTGACCTGGCCGAACTGGCCACTCAAAATGCGAACCTCTTCAAGCCAGGCCGAGGGCGCCGCGCGCGATTTCAGCGTGGCGACAAGCCGTTTCCTGGGCTCCAACGGCAAAGTCGAGCAGCTCGAATGTGTCCGCCTGAACGGGCAGTTGAAGCCTGTTCCCGGCAGCGAGTTCCAGATTCCTGCAGATCTCGTTCTGCTCGCCATGGGATTCATGCATCCCGTGCAAGAGGGCATGGTCAAGGATCTCCGCCTCGATCTCGATCAGCGCGGCAACGTGAAAGCCAACGATCTCGACTACCGCACCTCGAGGGCCAAGGTGTTTGCCGCCGGCGACATGCGCCGCGGGCAGTCTCTCGTGGTCTGGGCAATCCGCGAAGGCCGCCAGGCGGCTCATGCCATCGACAAATTCCTGATGGGCAAGACCGACCTGCCGCGTGAAGCTCTAGTCCCTCACCTCAATCGCATGCTTTCGCCCGGTGCGGCAGCGAGCCGGTGATGTCGCCGCCAGCGATGCCTGCAGCGATTGTCCGACGGTCACCTTGCGGCGCGGCACCGGCAATGACCGCGACATCCGCCCAACTCGCTTCCCGGGCTTCCTCGACGACCTTCCGCACCGAAGCCATCAGCGCCTTGGCGCCGACGCGCTCCATGGTTTCGTCCCAGGCTTCCGAGACGACAAGCACTGGGCGCCCAACCTCTTGCTCGGCAAGATCGCCCGCGGCAAGCCGCAGGCCTTCCGAATTGAACACGGCAAGGATCAAGGCGGCGAGCAACAGCGCCCCGAGCACGGTCGCCCGGTTCGCCTTTGTCTCCTCAGGCCGGACCGCGGCGACCACACCTGCTTCGGAGGCGCCTTGCGCGCGCGCCGTTTCGGCTTGGCCTTGGTCTTTGGCGCCGGCGCCTCGCTCTTCTTCGGCGCGATCAGATGCTTCTTACGATATTCCAACGCAAACGACATGGTACGCACACTCACGCTGACGAGAACTCAGAACTGGAAGTAGATGAACGGCGCCACTCCCTCGGGCGCCATCGCCCAAATGAACAAGATACCGAAACCGAGCACCGCGCCGAGCGTGAGCGCCCCGGCATCGTGAAGCTTGGCGCTCATGCGCTCGACGAGATCCTCCGAAACGAAATGCGCGGCGAGCGACACGAAGATCAGCGCCACGAGAAATGGCGTCGCCCGCTCCACCGGACCTGACCAGTCGGTCAACCCCCGGAGATAGTCGAAGGCGTAACTCATCGACTCCGAGCGGAAGAAGATCCAGGCCAGGCAGACGATGTTGAAGGTCACGAACACCGACAGCGCCTTGCCGAAGGCTTGTCCGCCCATGGCGCCGAAGGCGAGCACGCGGCCGACTGGGCCATAGCCCGCGAGTTGCACGATTTGCACCGGCGCCGGCTTGAAGGCCAGGATCATGCGCTCGATCACCAGCGCCGTGCCGTGGATCGCACCCCAGACGATGAAGGTGAGGGCAGCGCCATGCCAAAGCCCGCCAAGCAGCATGGTAAGGAGCAGATTGCGATAGGTCTGCGCCGTGCCGTGATGGCTGCCGCCAAGCGGCTTATAGAGATAGTCGCGGAGCCAGCTCGACAGCGAGATATGCCAGCGTTGCCAGAACTCGCGTAACGACGCCGCGCGATAAGGCTGCATGAAATTCGGCTTGAAGTGATAGCCGAGCAGTCCGGCAACGCCGATGGCGATGTCGCTATAGCCGGAGAAGTCGCAATAGATCTGCACCGCGTAGCCATAAAGCGCGAGCAGGAGATCGGGCCCAGAATAGGCGCTTGGATCGAAGAACACGCCATCGACCAGCTCATTCGCGAGATAGTTCGCGATCACCATCTTCTTGAACAGCCCGAGCAGGATCAACACGATGCCGTTCGCGACCATGGCGCGGTCGAGCTTGGGTTCGGTCTTGAGTTGCGGCAGGAAATCCGACGCGCGGATGATCGGCCCGGCGACAAGCTGCGGGAAGAAGGAGATATAGAGCAAGACGTCGAGCGGCGACTCCTCGGCCGGAATTTTGCCGCGATAGACGTCGACCACATAAGAGATGCCGTGGAACGTGAAGAAGGAAATGCCGATCGGGAGCAGAATCTCCAGGAACGGCAGGTCCCGTTCGAGCCCGACTTGCGTGAGCAGATCGGACAGCGACTCCATGAAGAAGCCGAAATATTTGAAGAAGGCGAGGATGACGAGATTGAGCGCAACCGCGATGACGACAAGCTGGCGTCGTCCCCGGTCACTCTCGGTAACCGCAAGCAGCCTTCCCGCCGTGTAGTTGATCAGCGAGCTCGCGGCGAGCAGCACCGTAAAACGCCAATCCCAGCACGCATAGAAGATGTAGCTGACGCCGACCAGAAAGGCCTTGCGCGCTTCGGGCCATTTCCGCAGCTCCCATGCCGCCGCGAACACGCCGAGAAAGAAGATGCCGAAACTGAGTGTCGGAAACAGCATGCCCCCCGCTCTCCCCTCACCGCCCCGCGAGGCGAGCAGCAGCAGCGCCCTCCGGCGCCAGAGCGCCTGAGTCATCGGCCTGCCGCCGATGCCGATCGTAATCGGCAATCAGTGCCGCATAGAGCGCGCCGCCAACACGACGCGAGCCCTCGTCGCTGAGATGCACGTGATCGGGCAGCGCCAGCGGTGGCGTCGCCTTGACCCAACTCTCGATGCCGCACGGACCTCCCATCACCGCCGACATGTCCCAATAAAGCGCATCGTGCCGCTCGGCGATTTTCTTCAGCATCTGGCGCACGTCATCGAGCTTCGGCGGCGTGTACCAATGCGCGATTTTCTCATCCTTGGCCGCGACCAGCGCATCGTAATTGGCGCGCTCGTCGTCGCTCAGCGCACGGCAAGGCAGCTCCGCCTTGTTCGCGGTCTTCACAAAACGCGGCAGCCGCGCCCCGTCGAGCGGTCCCAAAATCACTAGGCTCGCATCCGGCGCGGCATCCTTGATCAGCGCGATCAGGCGCTCATATCCCCTCGCGTAGGCATTGAGATCGAGACTGTCGATAAAGCCTTCATTGGTGCCATAGCCGAGCACGACGAGCTTGGGCGACAGCGCCTCGATATCGCTCGAAGCAAGGTCACGGTCGAACCGGGTCGTGGTCAAAGCCGAGGCTCCGGGGATACCGAGATTGACGTAGCTGACACCTGGCTTGCCCGGTTGAGACCGACCATCCGAGCACGGTTATCAGGCCCATCGCCTTTGGCTTCGATCTTGACCGAGCTCGCTTTGCCGGCGAGCGGCACGCGTAAGACCGATTGCTGATCCGCGGCGGTCGAAATCTCCTCGTGCACATCCCCGGCGGTGATCGCAACGCGCCCCATGCCAGGGCCTTGCAGCAAAATCACCTCGGCGGAGGCGAAGGGTGCGCCTGTACTGGTCAAAACCAGCGCAGCCTCAGGGGAGGCCGAACTCAGGCTGACACCGGAAATTCCATAAGTTCCGTCTTCAGCGAGACTATTCGCGGGCGTCCACTCGCCGATTTTTTCGAAATCAAATCCCGGCGCCTTGTAATAGGGGAAGGGAAAGCCCGGCATCATCAGGCCGCGCCCGGCATCGCCAAACCGCGCCTGCATCAGCTTGCGCACCTCTCCGGTGATCCTGTCCGAGGCAATATGGCTGTCGCCGAGATGGAGCACCGTGACCTTCGATGCGTTGGTGCCGGCCTCCAGACCCGCCAGGGCGTTGTAGAAAGTCGCTAACTTGCCGCTGTGGGGCTTTGGCGCGACGGGCGTCTCGGCAGCGATGGGCGACGGGATGTTCGCTGCGTCGCGGGTTTGCGCAAGAGGCTCGACGTCAACGACCGCCGGCTCCTGAACCGCCACCGGATCCGGCGCATTGGACGAAAATTCAGGTAGGCCAAGAACGGCAAGCGCGCCAACGGCGGCGGCGCCAAGCCATGCGGGCCACCAGCGCCAAAGACGCGCGGCACGCAAATCGCCCGCGGGCTCCCCGCGTGAGCTGTGGTCGTCCCCCATGAGCGCAAGACCCCGTTACAAAAGCGCTCTTAAAACTAGCTTCTCGGCCAAGCGAAATCGTCGGCTCTCCCTGCCTTCGGCTTCAATTGCTCGCCCTCGATCAGAACTTTGTAATATGGCCGTTCTGTGAGCGGCAGCTTGGGCTTTGACGAACCTGACAAATCGCTTGCCGACGAGATTGAGGACAGCGCAGTCAGGCCGTCAGGAAGATCGCTCGAAATCATTTCACTTTCCGGCATCGAAGATCCGGCGCCTTGCGTCATGCTTTGCGCGGCTTCGAGCGTGGTCGCCGGTATGTCGGGGCGCACGAGCTCGACATCGCCGGCCTTGGCCTGCTCTTGCAACGCCGCTGGCTGCTCGGGATTTGCGCCGGGAGCGGCTGCATCAACCGCCGGCGCAGCGCCGACCGCATCGGGCGCCGGTGAGGCTTCGGCTGCCTCGTCCGCTGGCATGCCACTGTCCGGCGCCTCAGCCACGGGAGGCACTGGCGTCCCGGCCGGCGGCGTCGCCGTTGGCCCGGCGTTGACGGCTCGGCCCATCATCTTGGCTTGCTCTTGCGCATCGCCGGCGAGCGGGATGTTGCGCTCGAGCTTGGCGAGGCTCAGATCGTGGCGCATCTCTTTTTCCACGAAATGCGCGAGCTTGAGGTAGCCACGCATGGTGAAATGCACGCCGTCATCGGCGCGCAGCCGCTTCACCTGACCTTCCATGTCCGGGCCATAGGCGCTGTAGCGGCCGGAATCGTCGGTGAAGCCGCTCCAGGTGTCGACGAATTTGGCGCCGTTGATGAAGGCCTTCTCGCGGAACACATCGTTGAGGAATTGCGCGTCATCGCTCTGATTGGGACTGCGCATGATCGGCAGGCCCGCCCAATACACCGCGAGCTTTTTCTCGCGCAGTTTCTTGATGAAGGCCTCGACGCGCTTGCCGTAAGCCTCGCGCCAGGCGTCGGTGCCGGGCTTGAAATATTCCTTGCCCTGGCGGATCGGCTGACTGTCATTGGCGCCGAACATCACCACGACCATCTGGTAATTGTTGTCTTTCAGAATATCGTCGAGCGCCTTGTTCCAGTCGTAATAGTCGACGCGCACGAAACCGCTCGACACTTTGGATTGATTCACGATCTCGAGGTTCTTGTCCTCTTGGAAGGTCCGATAGAGACCGGACCACAAGCCGTCACCAAGCGAGTCGCCAAGCACAAGGACGCGATAGCGGTCGCCGCTCGGGAACGGATTGACATAGGTGCGCTGAAACTCGGGCGTGCTCTGCGCCGCCGCTCCGTCGATGCCCACGACGAACGCACCGACCGTCAGCAATGCGAGGAAGACGCCTTTGAGGGCGGAATTTTGCGCAAACGCCAGCGAACGGAGACAAGACGCGATACCAGACATGACCCTCAGGGCCTCTGACTGAAGCCCTCCCCAGAAAGTCCCAGGCTGACACGAACCCGGAACTCTACGGCAAAACGCAAAGATTCCCTTCACCATTCTTGCCCGTTTTCGGTTGCCGAACACTTAATCGCCGTACCGTTGTGACGAATTTGCAACCCCCCGAGCCCAGCCAACTGTAGCGGCCTCAGCCCTGTTTGCGCAACATTTGCAGCAGCGTCTGGCTTGGAAAGCCGTCAACCGGGAGCTTATTGGCCCGTTGATAGGTTTTCAGCGCTTCGAGCGTTGCCGGTCCGATGACGCCGTCCGGGTCGCCGGTCAGCAGCCCTTTGGCGACGAGCAGCCGCTGCAATTCCATGCGCTGGTCGAGCGAAAGATGGGTCTCGTCCGTGGGCCAGGGATGGATGAAACGGTCCCTCCCCGCGCAAGCGGTCGGAAAGGTGGCCGACCGCCAAGCGCATATGATTTCGCCACATTGTAGCGGAGGATCGATCGGAAATTATTCAGCACGAGGAAAGCCGGTCCGTTCGTGCCCGCAGGCGCGAACAAGGTCGCCTTGTCGCCCGGGCGCGGATAGGCGGCGCCGTTGGCGCGCACGATGCCGAGCTTGCTCCAAGCGGCCAGTGTCTTCGACGTGCTCTCGCTGACCTTGGCTGGATTGAATCCCTTGGGCAGCGAAACCTCATAACCCCAACTCTCGCCGGTTCGCCAATTCGAGACCTTCAAATAGCTTGCGGTCGAAGCGAGCGCGTCGGGCACATCGCCCCAGATATTGCGCTTGCCGTCGCCGTCGTAGTCCACGGCGTAAGCCTGATAGGTGGTGGGGATGAATTGCGTGTGGCCCATGGCGCCGGCCCAGGACCCGTTCATCGCTTCGTAAGTGATGTCGCCGCGTTGCAGGATCTTCAACGCCGCGATCAGCTGCGGCTTGGCGAATTTGGCTTTGGTGCCGGTATAGATCAGCGTCGCCAGCGAGCGGATCACATTCATGTCGCCGGGCTGCGTGCCGAAATTCGACTCGACCCCCCAGATGGCGACGATGATATGCCGGTCGACGCCGTAGCGCTTCTCGATGGCGTCGAGCAGATCCTTATTCTCGACGAGCTTCGTCTTCCCCGTCTCGACGCGTTTGTCGGAGACGACGCGATCGATATATTCGCCGATCGGCTTCACATATTCCGGCTGGAAGTTTGCGGCCTCGACCACTTTGGGATCTGGCGTCATGCCCTTGAAGGCGAGGTCGTAAGTCTGCCGCGTGATGCCGGCCGCCTTGGCCGTTGGCCAGAAGCGTTCGACCCAGGCCTGGAAATCGTCGGCACGCGCGGACGGCGCCACCGAAAGGAGAAAGCACGAGCAGCGGCGGCGACCATGGCGCCAAGCCCAAGCGTTCTTGTGAGGAGAGCGATTCGCATGGGCCGCAACCTAGCAATTGGACCGGGCAAAACCTAGGCAGCAAATGCCTGGTCTATTGCGGCGTCTCGGCCTCTTTCAGCACCGCATTGACCAGCGCGCTGCTCGGGTAGCAAGTCAGTGGCAGGCCTCGCTTTTTTTCCGCCAATCCGATCGACCGGCGCGTCTTGAAGCCCGAAAGCCCGTCGACCTTGCCCACATCGTAGCCTTGGGAGACCAGCACCTGCTGGAACCGCTGGATGCGGTCGCGCGGGAACCGCTCGACCGGCTGCCAGGCGCCGACGAATGCGACCGGCTCATTGCCGGCGATCATATCGGCGACATGGCCGACGAAGATCGCGTAGACATCGGAGTTGTTATAGAGCTTCAGCACCGAGAAATTGTCGGTGGCGAGGAACGCCGGACCTTTCAGCCCGGCGGGCAGAACCAGGAACGCGTTGTCGCCGAGCTTCTCTTTCGGGAACTCTTTGCCTTTCACCCGCGCCACGCCGAGCTTCATCCATTCGCCGATCGGCTTCGCCAGGTCCGGTCCTTGCAGCGAGCAATCGAAATCCGCCGGCAGCGTGACTTCATAGGCCCAAATCTTCGATCCATCCCAGCCTTGGCTGTGCAGCGAATTGCCGGTCGAGGCGAGCGCGTCCGGAATCGTGTTCCAGATGTCGCGCTTGCCGTCGCCGTCGAAATCGACACCGAAATTTTCGAAATCCGACGGCATGAATTGGGTGTAGCCCATGGCTCCGGCCCATGAGCTTCGCATCGCGGCGCGCGTCGCGTGACCCTCTTGCAGGATTTTCAGCGCGGCGATGAATTGCTTGGTGAACTCCTCGGGGCGCCGCCCCATGAAGGCTTGCGTCGCCATGGTCTGCAGCGCGTCATAAGCGGAGTCGACTTTGCCGAAGCCCGTCTCGCGGCCCCAGATCGCGACAATGATGCTGGCAGGCACATTATATTGCTTCTGAATGGCGGCGAGTTGAGCGCCATATTCCTGGAACTTGCTGCGTCCCGTCGCGGCGAGCGCTTTCATGGCACCGGCATTGAAATAGCCGGCAGGCGCGTCGAACTCGGGCTGATGTTTCGGAACTTGGGCTTGCGCCAAGGACGGCGGCAGTGCCGGGCCATCAGGCGCGGCGGGATTCGGCAACACCAGATGCGGCAAGGTCCAGTTGAGCTTCAGGCCTTTGACATTGGCGTCGAAGGTCTCGCGTGAAACTCCAGCCGCTTCGGCCTGCGGCCAAAGGCTCTCAAGCCACTCGCCGAAGCGCTGTTCCACCGCTTTTTTGTAGACTGCTACGTCATCTTTCGCTGGCGCAGCGACGGTTCCGCGCCGATGAGTGCAGAAGGCCCGCCAAGGCGAGAATGGCAAATGTTGCGCGCTTCCACATTCATCCCTCCGCCAGATTCGAGATCGGAGGGATTGTGGCGAGCGCCTGCGGCGCTGAAAAGGCAAAAGATTGAGGCTTAGGAAGCCGCGCGGACCTCGGTCAGCCGCTGCTCCCAGCCAAGCGCGCTCTCCACGATCGTGTCGAGATCGTCGAGCATCGGCACCCAGCCCAGCACCTCGCCGATCCGGTCGGCTTGGGCGATCAGTGCCGCCGGGTCGCCCGGCCTGCGCGGTCCAAATCGAACGGCGAAATCGCTGCCTGAGGCCCGCTTCACCGCATCGATCACATCGAGCACCGAATAGCCGGTGCCATAGCCGCAATTCAGCACCTCGCTCTTGCCGCCTTCGCGCAGATATTCAAGCGCGGAGACATGGGCTCGGGCGAGATCGGTCACGTGAATATAGTCGCGGACGCAAGTGCCGTCGGGCGTCGGATAGTCGGTGCCGTAGACTTCGAGATGAGGCCGCTGACCCAACGCCGCCTGCCCGGCAACCTTGATCAGATGCGTCGCATGTGGGCGTCGATTGACCGGAACGGCCCAGCGGGTCGGCGCCGGCGACATTGAAATAGCGCAACGCCACATAGTGAAGGTCATGCGCATGCGCCGTATCGCGCAGCATGATCTCGGTCATCAATTTGGACGAGCCATAGGGCGAGATCGGCTCGAGCCGCGCATCTTCGGCGACCGGATTCTGCTGCGGCATGCCGTAGACCGCCGCCGTCGAAGAGAAGATGAAATGCGGCACCTTGGCTTCGACCGTGCACGCCAGCAGCGAGCGCGATTTGCAGGTATTGTTGTGGTAGTAGCCGAGCGGGTCGGAGATCGAGTCCGGCACCACGATCGAACCGGCGAAATGAATGACCGCGTCGATCTCGTTCTTGAGCAGCAGGCGGCGCACCAGATTGTGGTCGCCAATGTCGCCTTCGACGAATTTGGCCTCGGCGGGGACCGCCCAGCGGAAGCCTGTGGACAGATTGTCGAGAACGAGGACGTCCTCCCCGGCATCGAGGAGTTCCAGCACCATATGGCTGCCGATATAGCCGGCGCCGCCCGTGACCAATACGCTCATAAAGCCCTCAGAACTTGCGCCGTTGCAATTCAACGCTTGCTATCGGAAACATGTTGAGGGACTTCTAACTGGGGCCTATCACTCCTTCCTGCGCATCCACTTCACGAGGTTAACGAGGACTTAACATGGGCGCTCCCGTCCGCAAGGCCGTGTTCCCTGTCGGGGGACTTGGCACCCGTTTCTTGCCCGCCACCAAGGCGATGCCGAAAGAAATGCTGACCGTGGTCGACCGGCCGCTGATTCAGCATGTCGTCGACGAGGCACGCGCGGCCGGCATCGAGCATTTCATCTTCGTCACCGGCCGCAACAAGACCGTGATCGAGGACCATTTCGACAAGCAGGTCGAGCTCGAACGGGCGCTGACCGCCCGCGGCAAGCTCACCGAGCTTGGCGCGCTCGGCGCCGACCAGCTCGGTCCCGGCGCCACCAGCTTCACCCGCCAGCAAATGCCGCTCGGCCTTGGCCATGCGGTCTGGTGCGCGCGCGACATCGTCGGCCGCGAGCCCTTCGCGCTGCTGCTTCCCGACGTGCTCGTCAAAGCGAATGGCAAAGGCTGCCTCGCCCAGATGCTGGACGTCTATGCCAAGACCGGCGGCAATATCGTCGCCGTCGAGGCCGTGCCCTACGACAAGGTCGAGAGCTACGGCGTGGTCAGCGTCAAGGAGACTACCGGCTCCGGCAACGTCTTTCCCATCAACGGCATGGTGGAGAAGCCGCGTGCCGGCACCGAGCCGTCCAACCTTTCGATTCTCGGGCGCTATATCTTGCAGCCGGAGATTTTCGACGTGCTGTCGGTGCAGGAGCACGGCAAAGGCGGCGAGATCCAACTTACCGATGCGATGCTGAAGCTGCTCGAGCGGCAGAAATTCCACGCCGTCAAGCATGAGGGCAAGAGCTTCGATTGCGGCTCGAAGCTCGGCTTCCTGCTCGCCAATGTCACCTACGCGCTCGACCGGCCCGAGTTGAGCGAGGTTTTGACCGAGGAGCTGAAGCAGCTCGTCAAGTAAGCTACCGCCGAAACCTCATCCCGACTCTGACCTCGTTCTCGACGAAGTCGCTCTCCTCGTCGGTCGAGAAGAAATCGGTGTGCTCGTAGCGCGCATAGGTCGACACCAGCGGGTTGAAATAATACTCGCCGGTGAGGCCCTCCTTGAGGCGCTGATCGACCAGCGTGCTGTCGACATAATCGGCATTTTCGTAGGACACGTAGGCGCCGAGCACGAGATAGGTCCAGAACGCGTGCTGCACCGATAGTTCGTAGAACCGGTCGATGGCGCCGAAGGAATCGACCAGCGTCGTCTCGTCGATCTCCGAGCGCGCGATGAATTCGACCTTGGTCAAGGAATTCGGTAGCCAGATCAGATCGGCATTCAAGAGCGGCCCCTCGATCGGCGAGAAGCTCTGCTCGATCGATTCTTGCTGACCCCAGCCGAGGCTGATTTCTCCGGTCAATTTGTTGGAGAAATTGACGGTGACGCCGGCCGCCACGACGCTTCCGGTCGAGCCGCGGCGGATGCCTTCCGAGCTCACCTCTTGCTTATAGTCGCGCTCGTTCAGCGATCCCTCGACGAAACCGGTCCAGGTCGGCGTGAACTCGTAACTGGTCCTGAGCGTGCCTTGCGTCTGTTTATAGTCGCGGATGTCTTGGAACGGCACCGGACCTTCGAGGAATGGGTCTTGGTCGTCGTCGTAATCGTAGTCGGCAACGATGCCGGTCAGCTTCATCGTCACTCTGTTGAAGGTGTGGTCGGCATAGGCCTCCAGATGTTGCTCTTGCAGAATTGTCTGCTCGCCGGCGATGTCGGTGAGGCTGATCGAGTTGCGGCCCTCTTGCGTCTGGGACTTCTCCGCCTCGAGGCCGAGATGGGTCCGCCGCGTCACGTCGATGCGGCCCTTGAGCAGGCCCTGATAGTTCTTGTCGTCCTCGACGGGGAAATCCTCATACCAGCTCCGGTCGGCATTGAACTCGGCGGCGAAGAAATGCCGGCTCCAATCCGAGACGAGACGAAGCGTCGGCGAGACCTCGATGGCCTTGTCCGAATGTGTATCGGTTCGCGTGCCGAGAACGTTGTCGGTAAAAATCCCTCCGGTCTCCACTTCGGGGAAGAACAGGAAGGTCCCGAACCGCATGCCGATGGGAAGATAAGGATCGAGATCGTGCCGCTCCGGCAATGTGGCGCTATGCAGCGGTCCGATCTCCCGCCGGGTGAGATCGATTCCTGGAAGCGGCGTAATCCCCTCTTCTTCCTCCACCGCGAGCACCGGCTCGGTATCGGCCTCCGGTACTTGCGGCGCATCGCCAAGTCCTCCTAGCGGACCGGCCTGATTCGATGGTGTTGGCGGCTGGTCCGTCGCTGCGTCGGCGCTGTCGCCGGCGCCAGCACCGTCATCCTGGGTCGCGGCTCCGGTCTCCGTCGCCTTGCGAACGCTTGCCCCCCAGGTCCCGTCGGCTGCTTCTTCAGACGCGATGCTGCCGCGAAGTGGCGCCGAGCCATAATCCTTGCGCCTCCGCCTGACCGGCCACGGCCAGGACGGCTGCGGCAGCGAGAGCGCCCGCTGCGCATATAATGTGGCGACGCGGCAAAGACGCACCTCGATCGGACGAGGAGGGCCGAAAAACCCTTGTGGGCCGGCACTCCGAGGACCGTTGATCCGATCAGCCTAGGGGGAATAAGGTTAATGAGCTGTTTAGGCTTGTGCGGAATTGGGGCAAGACTCCTGGCTTCCAGGGCCCAATTCCGTGCTAAATTCGCCAACTCAGGGAAGGGCACGGGGAACGATGGCAGTCAGCCTGAAAATTGATCGATTCCAACGGGGCGACGCCGAAGCGGCCATTGCCTCGGCAACCCGGACCATCGACTTCGAGACCCAAGGCTTGAGCGCGCTCGATACGGCACTCCGGGGCGACCTCGCTCCGAGCTTTGCCGAGGCCGTCGCCATCATCCGCGCCTGCCGCGGCCGGGTCATCGTCACCGGCATGGGCAAGAGCGGCCATATCGGCCTCAAAGTCGCGGGCACGCTCTCCTCCACCGGAAGCCCTGCGCATTTCGTGCATCCGAGCGAAGCCAGCCACGGCGATCTCGGCATGATCACGCGAGACGATGTGGTGCTGGCCTTTTCCTGGTCTGGCGAGACCGTCGAGCTCGGCAGCCTCGTCTCCTATTCGCGCCGCTTCGCCGTGCCCCTGATCGCCGTCACCTCGAATCCCGAGAGCGCGCTGGCGCAAGCCGCCGAAGTCGTGCTCACTCTGCCGCACGCCAAGGAAGCCTGCCCGCATGGCTTGGCGCCCACCACCTCAACCCTGATGCAGCTCGCGCTCGGCGATTGCCTCGCCATCGCGCTGCTCGAGAGCAAGGGCTTCACCGCGCTCGACTTCAAGATCTTCCATCCCGGCGGCCAGCTCGGCGCCAGGCTGAAATTCGTCGGCGACCTGATGCATGGGGAGGATCGCCTGCCGCTCGCGCCCACCGACGCCTCCATGAGCGAGGCCATCGTGGTCATGACCGAGAAGGCCTTCGGCTGTCTTGGTGTCGTGGACGGCGACGGACGTCTCGCCGGGATCATCACCGACGGCGATCTTCGCCGTCACATGGGCGACGGGCTGCTCGGCAAACGGACCGGCGAGATCATGACGGTCGCGCCGAAGACCGTGACGCCGGATCTCTTGGCCAGCGCCGCGCTGGAGCTCGCCAATGCCTCCAGCATCACCGCGCTCTTCGTCGTCGAGGACGGCCGCCCCGTCGGCATCATCCACATCCACGATCTGCTCCGCGCCGGCGTCGCCTAGGTCAAAGTGGCCACCGAAACCTTCGACCTTCTGGTCATTGGTGGCGGCATTCATGGCGCTGCGGTCGCGCGCGATGCCGTGGGGCGCGGGCTGAAAGTGATGCTCGCCGAGAAGGGCGACTACGCATCCGCCACCTCCTCCGCCTCCTCGAAGCTGATCCATGGCGGCTTGCGCTATCTCGAACAGCTCGAATTGAAGCTTGTCCGCGAGTCCCTGGTGGAGCGCGCCAATCTCCTCAAGACCGCGCCACACCTCGTCGAAAAACTGCGATTTCTCATGCCGATCTATCGCTGGCAGAAGCGGCCAGGCCTCCTCATCCACGCAGGCCTCGCGCTTTACGACCTTCTGTCGATCGGCGACGGCTTGCCGGTGGGTGGGCGCCTCTCGGCGCAAGAGATCGCGAGGCTGCCGCGCCTCCGCACTCAAAATCTCAGTTCCGTTCTCCATTACTATGACTGCGAGGCAGACGATGCGCGGCTCACCCTCGCCGTGCTGCTCGATGCGCGCGGCCGCGGCGCCGATATTTTGAACCGCCGCGCGGTGACGGCGATCGCGCCTCTCGATAATGGCTATGCGGTCGAGCTCGACGAGCGCGGCATGAAACGCCGCGTCGAAGCGCGCTTTGTCGTCAACGCCTCGGGTCCATGGGTCGACAAAGTCGATGCGCTCTGCGCGAAGCCGCCTCCCCCTCACCCGTTAAGGCTCGTGCGCGGCAGTCATATCGTCTTGAAGATGCCGGACCCGCCGCAGACCGACGCTTACACTTTGCAGGACGAGGAGGACCGCGTCCTGTTCGTCATCCCTTGGCTCGAGGGACGTTTCCTGATTGTCGGCACCACGGAAGTACCGCATCAAGCCGACCCCGGTGAGGCGCGGTGCTCGGACGAAGAACGTACCTATCTGCTCGATGCCTATAACCGCTATTTCGCGGGAAGTGGCGGACCGGTGACGAATGCCGACATCGTCTTCACCTGGTCCGGCGTGCGCGCGCTGCACGATGCGGGCGACGTGAAGCCAAGCCAGATCAGCCGGAGCCCCGTGCTCGCCTCAATCTCTCAAGGCAGAGGCGGCATGGTCACGCTCTATGGCGGCAAGCTCACCACGCACCGCGCCCTTGCGGAGAGCGTGTTAGACGAGCTTCGCAATCTCGGCGCCAGAATCGAGGGGCCCTGGACCGAGGGCGTGCCGCTTTACGGCGGTCATTTCTCTAGGCAGGAACTGCTGGCACGCGCCGAGCGTGGCCCCGGGGCTGTTGCGCCTGAAACGCGTCGGCGCTGGGCGCTGACCTATGGCGATCAGATTGAGACGCTCTTTGCCCGGATCGCGCGCGACCCCGCAACGGCAGAGGAGATCGCGCCCGGGATCATGCGGGCCGAGCTGGAACACGCCATTGAGACCGAAGACGCCATGACGGAGGAGGACTTCCTTCTCCGTCGCACCAAGCTTTGGCTCACCCTTCCGCCGGCGTCACGCGAGGCCGTAACCGCCTGGTTCGAGCGTGTAGCCTAGCCACTTCCCTAAATAGCGTGTATATTGTATTTATAGCTATTTAGAGTTGTATCGGCACGCCAATGTCCAAATTCACCGTCCATAACGGCAAACGCTACCGCGCCATCATTTCCTTGCGCTGGTGGGAGCAGATCGCGACCAACGACAAGATCGCCAAGATGCTGCGGGATGTTGGCTTTATCGACGTTCGCGTCAGCGGCAACGGCGAGATGCGTGAGGCAAAGGGCCTCTGGCCGCTGAAAGACACGACGGCGGAAATTCCGCCCCAAGTCAGCTCGATCCAGGAGATCGAAGTCTGACGCTAGACCGCAACCACTTTTAGTCGTGTCCCGTCGGCGCCGACGATCTTCACCATCGCCCCCTGGGGCAGCGCGGGACCTTCCACGCGCCAGACCGAGTCGCCGATCTTGACGCTGCCCCGCCCGTTGGCGATGGCGTCGATCAGCGGATGCACCTCGCCGATATGTTGCACGGCGCGCTCGTTCAAAAGCGGCCGTTCGCTGTGCAAGGGATGTTTGCGCAGATATTTGATCGCGAACAAGATTGCGGCGAGCGACAGCAAGCAGAACCAGATCAGCTGCCATTGCCAGCTCACGTCGAAGCCGAAGGCAATGAGACCGGTGACCGCCGCCGCGAGCCCGAACCACATGAAGAAGATGCCGGGTGCCGTCAGCTCGAGCACGAACAGGATCGCGGCGAGGATCATCCAGCTCCAGGCGCCAAGATGGTGGAAGACTTCCATGGCTAAGGTCCTTCGCTACACGGAGGGGACCGAGCCGGCGCCACTGCGCGGACGCGTCGGCTTCTGTGGCGGCTCGACGGAATTCCCTCCCAAGCCGCCGAAGGCTTCCCGCGCGATCTCGGCGACGCCGGCGATCGTGCCGAGCACCGAAGTCGCTTCGATCGGCAGGATCAGCACCTTCTGATTGTCGGCCTCGGCCAGCGCCTTCAGCGCGCCGACATAATTGTTGGCAACGAAATAGTTGATGGCTTGCGCGCTGCCTTGCTCGATGGCCGCGCTCACCATCTGCGTCGCCTTGGCTTCGGCTTCCGCCGAGCGCTCTCGCGCCTCGGCGTCCTTGAAGGCGGCTTCTCTGCGGCCCTCGGCCGCGAGGATCTGCGCCTGCTTGGCGCCTTCGGCGCTCAGGATCGCGGCCTGCCTCTCGCCTTCCGCGACCAAGATGGCGGCACGCTTGTCGCGTTCGGCCTTCATCTGCCGCGCCATCGAGTCGACCAGGTCGCGCGGCGGCGCGATGTCCTTGATCTCGATACGGGTGACCTTGACGCCCCAATTATGCGTGGCGTCGTCGACGACCTTCAGCAGGCGATGATTGATCTCGTCGCGCTCGGACAGAAGCTTGTCCAAGTCCATCGAGCCCATCACCGTGCGGATATTGGTCATGGTCAGATTGAGAATGGCGATCTCGAGATTGGTGACCTCGTAGCTCGCTTGCGCCGCGTCGAGCACCTGGAAGAAGGCGACGCCGTCGACGGTGACCATGGCGTTGTCCTTGGTGATCACCTCCTGGCTCGGCACCGCGATCACCTGCTCCATCACATTGAGCTTGCGGCCGATGCGGTCGATGAAGGGGATGATCAGAGTGAGGCCTGGAAGCAGCGTGCGCGTATAGCGGCCGAAGCGCTCGACGGTATAGTTCCAGCCTTGGGGCACGACTTTGACGCCGGCCATGACGAAGGCGACAAACAGAACGAGCAGGAAAACGACGAAGATATTGAAGCCGAGCATTGGCACCCTCCCAGAGTGTCATCGAGTATTCAGTTAGCCGATAGGCGCTAACCAAAACCTACCATCGCTCCCCTTCCAGTCGGCGCCAAATAGATGGGTGGGCGATAACGAGATTTGTAGATCCGTCGCCGGGAATTCGACGTTTCGCGTTAAATCTCGAGGCCGATGGCGGCAGGACCTCAGCCAGCGCTTGGCGGTGGCGCTGCACCTCAGGGCTTAAAATTGGATGATTGCCACCGACCACCACCAGCATCGAGCCGTCAGGCGAGAAGGCAACTGAAGTCACTACATAGATCGGATCTTTGACGTCGAGCCGAAGCGCGCCACTAGCCGCGTCTCAGAGCCAAGTGCTTTGTTATTCACGGCGGCGACCAAGGTCCCATCGGGCGAATATTGGACTTCGTCCACATCCTCTGGCCCGAGCACCAGAGTGCGAATGCGCTCGAGGTGAGTGACATCCCAAACTTCACGAGATTATCGGTCGCCGTAGCCGCGTCTGCCAGTCGGGCGAGAAGGCCAGTTTGATCGACATAGTCACCGGTAGCGGTGGAGAAGGCCGATAGCTTTGCCGGTCGCCACATCCCACAGCATCACTCCGTCGGCCCAGCCAGCCGAGGCCAGGCGCCTCCATCCGGCGAAAGGAACACCGCCTTACCGAATATGACTGGCCGGTGAAGGACCGCAGAACTTGCCATCCGAAGTGCGCCACAAGCGAATGGTGCTATCGTTGCTGCCTGAAGCGATCTCGCTGCCGTCGGGCGAGAAGGTGACGGACAGCACCGGCTCGGCATGACCCTTTAACATGCGCTTGAGCTTCCGGATTTTACGTCCCACACTCCGACATTATGGTCTTCGCCCGCAGTAGCGAGGAGTGCGCCGTCACTCGAGAAGGCGATCGCGTTCACGTCTCCGCTATGCGCCCCCAGGTCTTGACGAGCTTTCCCGTCGCGACGTCCCAAAGCTTCACATTGAACGCGTGGTCTCCGGTTGCGACCAGAGTTCCATCCGGCGAGACGGCAACACACCAAATCACGTCGGAATACGATCTCTTGAATCGGCTCTGCCGACAAAGACGAAACCGCACTTGGGGAAATCCGCGCGGGAGCGAGAGCCGCGACGTCGTTGTTTATTTTCCTCCGACTGCGCCGGCGGGGTTCACGCTCGGGCGCTGCTTCAGGCACGGGTGGCTCGGCGGGCTTTGCCGTGAGCGCCGCTGCAGGAGATGGTGCAGCTGGCTTTGCCGGTTCCGGTTGGGTGACAACAGCGATCGCCGCCGCGACCGCCTCGCATCCGGCCGGGCAGAACTCGCCCACCACCTCGTCGTAATAAGCAGGTGTCTGCACGTGATTGACCGTCTGCGCGGTCTCCCGCACTTCACGCCGCACATCGCGTGCAATATCGGTGATGCTCTTGCCGGACGCTCTTCAGCTCCGGCAACAAGGCGCGCGTATACACTGAATTGGGATTGCGTTGTCGTCATCGGAAAGCCGGTCGAGCGCACTCTCCTTGGCCCCTGCCGAAAACATGATGAAGGTGCCGCTCGGCGGTTCGACGCGCGCAAGTCCCGCGCGTGGCGCCAATGCCCTCTGCCCTTGGCATCGGCGAAGGGATTGTCGCGGCAGGCGTCGATAATGTAGAGACCGATTTGCGGCTTCCTGTCCCGCACCTGCTCCAAGACGTCGCCGAGAGACACGCCAGAGGCCTTGAGCACTTCGTCTTCGCCGGACGCGACGCTGGGGACATCCCGCGGCAGGAGGAAGTTGAGACCGCCGATCTCGACACCGTGGCCGGCAAAGAAGAACGCCGCCTCATCGCCGGGTTCGATGCGATTCAAGAAATTGCTGCCATTGCCTCGAGGAAATTCGAGTCGCGCGACGTTGTTCGCCTTCGATGACGTCATAGCCGAGGCCTTCAAGCGTCTCGCCCACGGCATGCGCATCGCTCAGCGCCTTTTTCAATTGTTGCTGCGCCGGAAGATTGTCGTATTTGTCGATGCCGACGACGAAGGCCACGCGCTTGGCGGCGAATGCAGCCGGAGCGAAGGCAATGAAACTAGCGTAAGCAAGTAAGAGCAGTATCGCTGCGCGGCGCATGTCCCCCTCCCAGGGTCTGGCGGCGGCGGTTGCCGTCCATCCTAACCGGGAGCTGTGCATCCTCCAAGCTGAACCCATGCTGAATGCGGGCTATTTCTGCTTTAGCAGCTCCATGATCTCGCCAGAGGCGGCATTGGCCGCCGCCTTGGCGGCCGGGCCCCAGACCTTGTCGAGAGAGCCTTTGCGGATGGACTTGGATTGGGAGACGTGCCCGAGCGTGTTCCCTTCGGCGTCGAACACGATCCAATTGATCTTGACGGTCTGCTTTCCGGCTGCGTCCGTTTCGACGCGGACGATCACCTCGATCTCATGGACATTGGTGTCGCTGAAGCTCGCCTGCTTCACCCCTCGAACGGCCAGCGCGTCATAGAGCGCTTTCGACAGCGCTTGCTCACCGTCTCCCGGCGCGCCCGCGACGGTCACATAGACCAGCCGATCCATGGTGCTCGTGTCCGCGCCTGTCTCCGCGGCAAACGCCGCCGCGCTGAACAGAACAAGGCTCAACAGTAAAAGGACGCGAAGCAAAGCCGCAACCATCAAGCTCCCCCGAGGTGGGATCATATCAAATCCAGCCCTGAAGCTCGCGCCTTATGACATGGGTCAGCACGCCGATGCCGTCATCGCTGTCGTTGAGGCAGGGGATGAAAGAGAAACTCTCCCCGCCATGCTCGAGGAAGATCTCTTTGTTCTCCTGCGCGATCTCTTCCAGCGTCTCGACGCAATCGGCGACGAAGCCTGGCGTCAGGATGGCGAGCCGCTTGACACCTTCTCCCGCCAGAGCCTCGACCGTCTTGTCGGTATAGGGCCTGAGCCACTCCGCGCGGCCGAAGCGCGATTGGAAGGTGAGCCGGAATTTCTTTTCGTCATAGCCAAGGGCTTTTCGCAGCGCATCGGCCGTGACCTTGCATTGGGCCTGATAGGGATCGCCTTTGTCGACATAGCTCTGCGGCAGACCATGGAACGAGGCGAGGATCACCTCGGGCTCGAAGTCGAGGCGTGCGAGATGCGTGCGGATCGATTGCGCCAGCGCCTCGATATAGACCGGATCGTCCGGATAAGCGGGCACGGTACGAAGCGCCGGCTGCGCGCGCATCGTGAGTAGCGACTCGAAGGCCTTGTCGTTGACCGTCGCCGTGGTCGAGGCCGAATATTGCGGATAGAGCGGAAACACCAGCAGTCGGTCGCAGCCTTGTTCAGCCAGCGCTTCAATCCTTGAAGCAATCGACGGAGATCCGTAGCGCATCGCCCAGTCGACGACGATCTGATGCAGCGAGGCGAATGCGGCTGCCACCTTTTCCGCCTGGCTCCTGGTGATGGTGCGAAGCGGAGACTCGTTCTTCTCCTCGTTCCAGATCGAGCGGTATTTCTCTCCACTGGCGAAAGGACGCCGCACCAGAACGACGCCGTTGAGAATGAGCCACCAGAGCACGCGGTTGGTCTCAATCACGCGGCGGTCGGAGAGGAACTCCTTGAGATAGCGCCGCATCGGCCAATAGCCGGTGTCGTCCGGCGTGCCGAGATTGACCAGGAGCACCCCGATCTTCCCGGCCTTGACGGACCCCTTCGAAGCCAATTTCCCGGCCTTCGGTGCCTCATTCATCGACAACGCTCCATGGCGCGATGCCGCTTTAGATAGGACATTGGGTGAGGGTCGCCTAGGGAATCTGGGGAGGAACTCGTCAGGCCCTGGACCGGAGCTCGCCTCAATGGCTAGGCGTCGTCCGCTCGGAACTCTCGTCTCGCAGATGGATCAGCGCCATGGTCAGGAGATAGGCCAGGAATCCGCGATTCTGCTCGCTGGCAATGACCACAAGTCTTTGCAGCACGTGCTCGAAATCGTCCGTTTCCAGGCGCGCAGACGCATCGGTCCGGACAATGATGTTCTCATCGGCCATAGGGATACCCATCTCGAATCCGCCACATTCTCTCACGACCCGCCTCACCGATAGTTGACATCCCGTGCGGTGGATTTGACTTCGCCAAATCAGGGGGGTTGAACAGAGTTCTCCCGCAAGGGCTGCATGGAGCGAGGATAGACGGGTGGCCAGGGTGCCTAAGGAGAAAGGCCGTTCGCAGGAGCCATTCGCCAGCGATGCGCGAATTCGCGCAGCCGCGCTGTCGGGCTTTGGCCAGATGTTGAAGACCTATGACCTCGACCCCGCGCCGATCCTTGCCAAGGTCTCGATCCCGCCGAACACGCTGGAGGATCAGTTCAACTGGCTGCCACTCGAAAATTTCGCCCTGGCCCTGACGTTGGCCGCCCAAGCGACCGGCGATCCCTGCTTCGGGCTCAAATATGGCAGCACGGCAAAGTTCGCCAACCCGCTTGGCTACCTCATGGCAAGCGCTCCCGACCTGAAGACGGCATTGAGATCGTTCATCCACTATCAGCGCGTCTTCAATTCCAACGTAGCGTCCTTAAGCGAACCATCGGGCGCCGCGCGGATCGAATGGACCTACCCCGTGACCATGTCCAATGTCGCCCAGCTCACCGACTTCGTTCTGATGCGCTTCATCTGCCGCATTCAATCCGCGGCTGGCCCGTCGTGGCGCCCGCTTTCGGTCGGGGTGACGCATCACCAGCCCACCGACTGTGAGGAATATGAGCGGCGGCTCGGCGGCCGGATCGCTTTCGATCAGAGTTACAATTCTATCGTCATTGGCGGCGCCACGCTCAATCTACCGATGCCGAGTGCCGACCCCAATCTGCTTCAATCTGGTGACGCGCTTTTGCGAGCAAGAGCTCGCGCATCAGAAATCCGAAGAGGACCCGCTGAACAGAGTCCGCAACGCCATCCTTCGCTGCCTCCAGCGCGGCAACACCGGCCCGAAGCGCGTGGCCGATGAGTTGGGCATCAAGCCGGGAAGCTTGCACCGGCTCTTGAAAGCGCAAGGCACATCGTTCCAACGGCTGTTCGACGATACCAGGCGCCGCCTCGCGCATCGTTATCTGTTCGAGAGCTCGCTCACCTTGACCGAAATCGCTCAACGCGTCGGCTATTCGGAGCTCAGCGCCTTCAGCCGCGCAGCAAGGCGTTGGTTCGGAGCATCGCCGCGATCGATTCGCAGGAACCTGACTAATTTCGGTGAGGCGGCCTGAAGCAGGGCCTCTGCATCGGCGACGATCTCGGCATGGTCGAAAGCGAGGGAAACTTTTCGCCAATCGGCGATCCATCCCGCCGAGGCCGCATCGGAGCCGGCTTGCGGTTCAGCCGCCTTTGTCAGCTTAACCGCAAACGCGACACTCACCGTATGACCCCTCGGGTCGCGCCCCGGCCGTGAATAGACACCCACCAATGTTGGTTCGCTGATGTCGAGCCCGGTCTCTTCGCGGACTTCGCGAATGCACGCCGCCTCGACCGTCTCGCCGATCTCGACAAAGCCCCCGGGCAACGCGTAGGAGCCGGCGAAGGGAGGGTGCTTGCGACGGATCAGCAGCACCTCATCCTCGCCGTTAAAGATCGCGCAATCCGTGGTGAGCAGCGGCGTTTGCGGCAATGTCATCCGCTTGCACCTTCAGCTAAGTTTGGAACGAGTAGCTCTATCTCTCGCGCTCGCCTTGCGCGATGCGACGGCACTCTTTTAGCGCCATCCCAAGCAGATAAGCGAGGAAGTCGCATCCCGCCTCACGCGCCTGCTTGACCATCGGCGCAATGTCTTGGGCGAGGCGCTCTGCGGTTTCTCGCGCTTCCGTTCCGGCCCCACTCGGGTCCGAGCCGCTTGGATTAGACATCAACCGCCCTGCCCGGCACTCCTGGTCGGCCGGATATGCCGGACCAGCCCCCACCCTACGGACATGATCCGTACACAGTGTTTTCTAGCATAAGGCGTAAAGTGTCGACAATGCTATTTTTGTGACAGGTAAGGATTGTGTCTTGCAACGTTAGCCCTTGGGCGACGGTACAATGCGAATATAAGGCTTCGGCGCCTTCCAGCCTTGTGGGTAGATCTTCTTCGCCTCTTCGTCGGACACTGAGCCCGCGATGATCACCTCGTCGCCCTGCTTCCAGTTCACCGGCGTCGCCACCCGGTGCTTGGCGGTGAGCTGCATGCGAGTCGATGACCCTGAGCACCTCATCGAAATTGCGGCCGGTGGTCATCGGGTACATCAGAACGAGTTTGATCTTCTTGTCGGGACCGATGACGAAGACGTTGCGCACAGTCTGATTATCCGCCGGCGTCCGACCCTCCGATGTCCCGGAGGTGCTCGCTGGCAACATGCCGTAGAGCTTGGAGATTTTGAGGTCCGGATCGCCGATCATCGGATAGTTTGGCGCTGCGCCTTGCGTCTCCTTGATGTCGTCCGACCATTTCTTGTGCAATTCCACCGGGTCGACACTGAGCCCGATGATCTTCACCCCGCGTCTGTCGAATTCAGGCTTGCTCCTCGCCATATAGCCGAGCTCGGTGGTGCAGACCGGGGTGAAATCCTTGGGGTGCGAGAACAGCACGCCCCAGGAATTGCCCAGCCACTCATGAAACCGGAGCTTGCCTTCAGTGGTGTCGGCCTCGAAATCCGGGGCGATGTCGCCAAGTTGCAGTGCCATGATTGCCTCCGGCGCGGAACTCGCGCTCCTCAACTATTTGGGTATTACTGCCCTATCCGCCAATTCGAGGGCGGAAAGAGAGATATTCATCCCCGGCACTTCAGGCAAGTGTGCATTGGATGCTCACAATTGCTGCAGCGGCGCCAATGGCTTGCAGGGGTGGCGTCAAAATGGTGGTGCCGGCCCCAACGAGGCGACGAACAAGATCGCGCCGAACCGGAGATAAGAAGATAAGATGAGCAGTCTCATCGCTCTTCAGCACTGGCTCCATGGCGGCATGGCCGACGGTCTCGGCGATGTCGCCGGCGGCGATCCTCGGGCAATCTTTGCTGCCATGGCTGCGGCGGTTCTGTTCGGAGCCGTCCACGCGCTGATGCCGGGCCACGGCAAGACCGTGCTCGTTTCGTATCATCTTGGCCAGCCCGCCAAGTTGTGGGAGGGCGTCGCCAATGGCGCCATCCTCGCACTGACCCATGTCGGGCTTGCCCTGGTCCTGGTGCTGGCCGGGTTCGCCGTCATCGACCGGGCTTTCGCCCACGGCGGGCGCACCCCCGACTTCGAGGCACCGAGCGGATTGCTCATCGCGATCATCGGAGCATTCTTGCTCTGGCGCACCACTCGCGCCGACCGTCATGTCCGCCACCGCGGCGGCAAAACGCTGGCACTGGTGACCGGCATGATCCCCTGCCCGCTGACCACCTTCATCATGAGCTATGCGCTTGCGCGGGGCATGCTCGCGGCAGGCCTCGCCGTGACTGCTGCCATGACGATCGGCATGATCGTCACCATCGGCGGGATCGCCCTCGCTGCGGCATTCGCGCGAGAGCGGTTCATGGGGCTGCTCGACCGAACCGAAGGCTGGCGGTATCGCTTGGGGACGATATTGGAGATTAGCGGCTCAGTGCTGGTGCTGAGCTTCGGCGTGTGGATGCTCGTCGGCGCTCTTGCCGCCTAAATCGGAAACCCCAATGCCTCTCAGAATGGTCGCGCCGGCCCCAACGAGGCGATGAACAAGGTGGCGCCGAACAGGAAGATCAAGCCTGCCCCGCCGAGTCTGCAAATTGTCCAGACCGCGGTCCCGAATTTGGTGCTTTCCCCGCCGAGCTTGAGCGCAAGCTCGCGCGAGCCAAGCGCCAGCGTCGCGAGGATCGCCACAGTAATCGCCGTGCCGAGCGCCATGGCGAAGGTCGCGGCGACGCCCGCCCAGAACACGCCTTGGGTCAGCGCGAACACGAGAACGAGGATGGCGCCGGTGCAAGGCCTGATGCCGACCGAGAACACCACCGCCATCATCTTTCGCCAGGAGAACGGACCGGACAGCGCGCGCGGATCGACCATGTGGTCGCAAGCTTCGCCTTCGGCGTGGGTGTGACCGTGATGATGGGCGCGTGTGCATGCCGTGATGATCATGATCTGGCCGTGATGGTGATGGGCGTCGGTGACTCTCCACGCCATCCGCCCCAAATCGCAACGAGCTGGCTCACCAGGAGCCAGAGCCCCACGATTGCGATCATCGCGTAGCTCACGGTTTCAAGTTGATTGGACCAAGCCGTGATCTCGACGCCAGGCGCGTTGATCAACACGGCGAAAATGCCGACCAGCGCGATCGCGGTCACAGCCTGCAAGGCTGCGGCAATGAAGGAGACGATGATCCCCCGCCGCGCCGTCTTCTCATTGGCGACGACATAGGACGAAATGATCGTCTTGCCGTGGCCGGGGCCCACCGCATGCACCACGCCGTAGAGAAATGACAGCAAGGCGAGGGTGAAAGCTCCGGCGAGCGGATTGTCGGCCTTGAGCCCCCTGACGCTGCCTGCAAGCCGCTGCTGCAAAGCCTGCTGCGTTTCCAGAACCCAAGCAAACACCGGCCCGAGCGGGCTCGAGGGCTTGAACGCCGCGACACCTGGACGAGCGAACGCTGCTGGCGGGGCGGCCTCGCCGGCCGCGGCGAATGGCGTGATCGGCTGCATCTCGGCCCGAGCCGGTTGGACTGCAAATGTGGGGAGCAAGCAAACTGCCACAAAAGCAAGTGTGGCAAGACAACCCGACAGCCTTAGAGATGCGCGTCGCCGCATTTCACCGTGACCGTCTGAGCGAATTGCGAGCCGAAATTCGAACTGGGACCGAGCTGACTGAAAAAGGATTCGCTCAGCGCCTTGGCATCTTCCGCCAATCCCGGGTCCGGCTTTTCGATTTCCGCCACGCAGCCTTTGGTCTCGGTGCCGGAAAGCGCGACGGGCTTCTCCGTGGCAAAGCCGAAAGCAACGAAGAACGAGGGGTCGTACACGTCGACATCGACGGGCTTGCCATGCGGATCGACCGGCGTCTCGAGCGGCAAGGTGAAATGGAGCGTGAGCAGCTTGCCGTCATAGTCGAGCGAGTAGTTCACCGGAGGCTTCAGCTTGATGAGATTGTCCTCGTCGCCGGCGAGATGCAGATAGGTGAAATAGTCGAACTCCTTGAGCGAGTTGACATTGACCTCGGCGAGCGGCTTCAGCTCCTCGGCCGAATATTTGCCGTCGCTGTCTGTATCGAGCCCCTGCAGCGCCATGGCGGTGTAGAACTCATCGAACGTCCAATGATGACGGACGGCAACGATCTGATGATTGGGTCCGAACTCGACATCCGATCGGACTGTCGCCCAGACATGGGGATGGGCGGACGCAGCTGCGGCAATGGCGCAAAGCGCGAAAGCAATTGCCGCAGATCGAACCGTGCCCCGCAAAATCGATCTCCCTCGGATCCTGCACTTTGCTAGGCGGCAATTATGGAGGATTGGAGGCTTCTGGCCTAGGACCTTTCCCGAACGCGCTGCTTTGGAGCAGTTTGTTTGCGCTACCGCGCTTCGCGCTGCTTGAGCGCGCTACCAGGCGTAGCGCTGCCAGGTGACGACGACCTTGCTCCCGACCGGCACCCGCTCATAAAGGTCGATCACGTCGTTATTGTACATGCGGATGCAGCCATGGGAGACGTCCTGGCCGATAGTCCAGGGCGCGTCGGTGCCGTGAATGCGATAGGTCGTATTGCCAAGGTAAAGCGCCCGCACTCCCAGGGGATTGAGCGGATGGCCGCCTGGCACATAAGCCGGCAGCGTCGGGTTTTCCCGGCGCATATCCGCGGTCGGCGTCCACATCGGATTGATCCGCTTCTCGCTGACCTTGAGCACGCCTTCCCAGCGTGCCAGGCCCATCGGCGCGCCGATCGGATAGGAGATGGCGCGATAGTTCGGCAGCACGTAATAGAGCTTCCGGTCGGCGAAGCTGACGATGATGGTGCCGGGATCGGCCTTCACCCGGAACACCACGAGCTCTCTCCCGCTCGAATCCTGGTTCGGCGAAGAGCTGAACAGATCGAAGAAGCCGGCCTCGGCCGGTTCGGTTACGGATGTGATGAGAACAGTGGCCAGCGCGGCGAGCGCGCCTGCGCGGGCAAAATTGACGATACGCATGACTAATCCCCGTCACTTTTTACGGGGCGAGTGTCCACCCTTCTTGGTTACCGGAATGCTAACCATCCCGGTCCCAGGGGCCTGACCTTGACTTTGATCGAGACTCGGATTAAGAACAAAGCAGGAACGAAAGTTGGAGTGAAGTATGCGTAACGGCGTTCCAGACGGCGAATTTGTCGTTGAGTTTCCGTCTGGCGTCGAGGAAGCAGGCGGGGTTGAGCGGCGCTCCCTGATCGAGCATTTGTGTGCGCGTATCCACGTGCTTGAGCGGGTTCCCGTGTCTCTAGCCCTACCCCCCGCGACCGACGCGGGCGCCCTGAGCCCTGCCTGCTCGCTTCCTTCTCATCCTCTCTCCGACGTGGAGATGAGCCTGAGCGGTGCCGCGATCTCCTCTCCCTCCCCCAGAAAGGGGGAGGGCGGCACTGCACGAAGTGCTGTGCCGGGTGGGGGTCATTTCTCGGCAACCAAGCCCGACCCCCTCCCCGACCCTCCCCCTTACAAAGGGAGGGAGTTACCCCTCACCCAGCTTACCCAGGCGGGGCTACACGAGATCAAGCCTGCCTCTTATCGCGATATGCCGGCGGCGCTCAGTTTCGCGCTTGCCGTGCTCGGGCAGAGCTTGGCGAAACCGGCCCACCGGCCAGCACTCCTTCTATGGTGCCTCACCGCTCATGCCGCCCGCGAATGGGGCCGTCCTTACGGCGCCGGCCTCCTTGCCCTCGGTCTCGATCCTGCCCTCCTCCTCATCGTCGAGGCGAGAACCTCGAACGATGCGGCCTGGGCACTGGAAGAGGGATTGAAAAGCGGCGCAGCCACCGCCTGCCTCGGCCAGATCGAGATCGAAGCGCCGCTCTTCGCCCGCCGTCTCGGTCTTGCGGCGAAAGCGACGCGCACACCGTGCCTGCTCCTCTCCGGGCATCGCTCTAACGGTCTTCCCGGCACGCTCACGCGCTGGCGCATCGGCGCGGAGAAAAGCCACGGAGCGGCTTTCGATCAAAACGCACCGGGCCATCCTTGTTGGCATCTCACGCTCGAGCGCTGCCGCGGAATGACGATGCGAAGTTGGAGCGTGGAGTTGAGTGATGAACAGGATCGTTTCCGTCTTTCTGCCGCATCTTCCGATCGAGCGGCTGAAGCGGGAGAGAGGGAAGAACGGGCCTACGCCCATTAGGGACAAGACGATTTTCAATCGCCGGCCTTTCGCTTTGGTCGGCACGGAAGCCCGCGGGCTCTTCCTCACTGCAATCAATGCCAGAGCTGAAAGCAACGGGCTCTATCCAAGCATGGGCCTCGCCGACGCCCGCGCCATCTGCCCTCACCTTCTCACTTTGCCTTCAGCGCCAGATCGCGACGCAGAGACATTACACGCGCTCGCGCGGATCTGCGTCCGTTACAGCCCAACCCTCAATACCGAGGGCGATGATGGACTTTGGCTCGACATCACCGGCGTACCGCATCTCTTTGGCGGCGAGGCCGAGCTTCTCGCGGACCTCGCGCAAGTCTTTCAGTCTCTCGACTTCAGCGCGCAGCTTGCGCTCGCGCCAACTTTGGGCGCCGCGCATGCGCTCGCCCGATACGGCCACAACCTCCCGATCATCGTCCCTGAGGACGGTGTGGATGCTGCGCTTCAGCCTCTGCCTGTCGAGGCCTTGCGTCTCGGCCCCGAAGTTACGCGCCTGCTCAAGCGGCTCGGCTTGAAGCGCATCGGCCAGCTCTACGAACTGCCGCGCGCAAGTCTCGAGCGGCGCTTCCATTCCAAGGATGCCGCGGAGGCTGTGCTTCTCCGTCTCGATCAGGCGCGCGGGACAAAACAGGAGAAGCGCGCGCCGCTCTTTCCACCGCGTCGCTATGAAGTCGCGCTTGCTTTCGCCGAACCCCTCATCAGCCACGAAGGCATCATCACCGTGCTGGAGCTGATCACAGCAGACCTCTGTCAGAAGCTTGCGCGCGGGCGGATGGGGGCCCGCAAACTAAAGCTTCGCATCGATCGCGCCGACGGTTCTTGCACGGAGATCGAAGCCGGCTTGAGCGCGCCGTCCCGCGAGTTCCCGCATTTGTTGCGGCTTTTGCAGGAGAAGCTCGCCAATCTCGATATGGGCTTCGGCGTCGACCGGATGGGTTTGGCGGCCTTTGTCGCCGAACCTTTGCCGCTGACCCAAGTGAGTCCTCGCCGAGGCGCGCGAGAAATTATCGCCGGAGCCCTTGATCGACCGCCTCGCCAATCGCTTGGGCGCTTTCGCCGTTCGCCGCCTGCACCGGCAAGCAAGTCACCTGCCTGAACGGGCCCAAAGCATACGCACCGCCTTCACCCCCTCTTCGCCTTGGGCGCAAATCGAACCAGCCAAGCCGACACGTCCTACGCTGCTCCTGGCAGAGCCCGAGCCTCTCAAGGTGCTTGCTGAAATTCCCGAAGGACCGCCTGCCCGCTTCACCTGGCGCCGCTTGAGCCGTCGCGTGGTCAAGGCCGAGGGGCCGGAGCGCATCGCGCCTGAATGGTGGCGGGCGTTGAAGCCGGGCAAAGTCGCTGCCCGTCCGCGCGACTATTACCGCATCGAGGACGAAGAGGGACATCGCTACTGGGTGTTCCGCGAAGGCCTCTATCAGGAAGGTGGCGACACGCCTGCCTGGTATCTGCATGGGGTGTTCGGATGACTCCCGACGCAGAGCTCGATGTCACCAGCAATTTCTCGTTCCTGCGGGGTGGTTCGCATGGCGAGGAACTGGTGGCGCAAGCCAAGGCGCTCGGCCTGAGCGCCATCGCCGTCACCGACCGCAACACGCTGGCCGGCGTGGTCCGCGCCCATCTCGCAGCCAAGGAAGTCGGGATCAAATTCATCGTCGGCGCGAGGCTCAATCTCGAAGACGGCATCAGCCTGCTCACCTACCCAACCGACCGCGAAGCCTATGGCAGGCTCTGCCGCCTGCTCACGCTTGGCATGCGCCGCGCCGAAAAAGGCAAATGCACGCTCCATCTTTCCGATGTCACCGATCACGCCGACGGCCTGATCTTCATCGCGCTCTCTGAATTGGAATCTCAACTTCGCCGCATCAAGCAGGCGCTTGGGTCGCAGCACTCGCCTCTACCTCGCCGCGAGTCACTCTTACCGCGGCGATGACAGAGCGCGCATCGCAAGTCTGGCAGAGCTTGCGCAGCGCATTGGCCTCCTCCTCGTCGCTACCAATGCCGTGCTCTATCACGCGGCGCACCGCCGCACTTTGCAGGATGTGCTCACCTGCATCCGCGAGAAATGCACCATCCACGACGCCGGCTTGAGGCTCGAAGCCAATGGCGAGCGGCATCTGAAATCGCCAAAAGAGATGGCGCGCTTGTTCAAAGGCCACGAAGAGGCACTTGCGCGAACCATCGAGATCGCCGAAACCTGCAGCTTTTCCCTCGACGAGCTCCGTTACGAATACCCGGATGAGCCGGTTCCCGAAGGCAAAACCCCGCAAAGCCATCTCGAAGGTCTCACTTGGGCAGGTGCTGCCTGGCGTTTCCCCGGCGGCATTCCTGCCCATGTGAGCGACACGCTGGAGAAGGAGCTCGTGCTGATCGCCGAACTCGACTACGCGCGTTATTTCCTCACCGTCCACGATATCGTGCATTATGCCCGCTCGATCGGCATTCTCTGCCAGGGCCGGGGCTCGGCGGCCAACTCCGCCGTCTGCTACTGCCTTGCCATCACCAATGTGAACCCGACCGAGATCGATCTGCTGTTCGAGCGCTTCGTCTCGCCGGAGCGAAAAGAGCCCCCCGATATCGACGTCGATTTCGAGCACGAGCGGCGCGAAGAGGTGATTCAATATATCTACGGGCGCTACGGTCGCGACCGCGCCGGCATCGCCGCGACCGTGATCTCCTATCGTGGCCGCTCGGCGATCCGCGAAGTCGGCAAAGCGCTTGGCCTCTCCGAGGATACGGTCTCGGCGCTCGCCACCACCATCTGGGGCTTGAGCAATTCTTCGCTGCCTGAGACTTACGTCCGCCAGGCGGGACTCGATCCGTCCGACCCGCTGCTTGCCCGCGTGCTCGAACTGACGCAGGAGCTGATCGGCTTCCCCCGCCATCTCTCCCAACATGTCGGCGGCTTCGTGCTGACGCGGGGACCCTTGTCGGAGGTTGTCCCCATCGGCAATGCCGCGATGGAGGACCGCACCTTCATCGAATGGGACAAGGACGATCTCGATGCGCTCGGGTTGCTGAAGGTCGATGTGCTGGGCTTGGGCATGCTCACTTGCATCCGCAAGGCCTTCGCTCTGATCGAGCAGCATTATGGCCGGAGCCTCGCGCTCGGCACGGTGCCGCGCGACGATCCTGACGTCTACGACATGCTCTGCCGCGCCAATTCGATCGGCGTGTTCCAGGTGGAAAGCCGCGCGCAGATGAACATGCTGCCGCGGCTGAAGCCCCGCTGCTTCTACGATCTCGTCATCGAGGTCGCCATCGTGCGCCCAGGCCCGATCCAGGGCGACATGGTCCACCCATACTTGCGCCGCCGCTGCGGCGACGAGGCCGTCGATTTCCCCGCGCCCCACCCCGACCATGGGCCTGCGGACGAGCTTCGCCAGGTGCTGGGCAAGACCATGGGCGTGCCGCTGTTCCAGGAGCAGGCGATGCGGCTCGCGATGGTCGCGGCGAAATTCACCGGGCCTGAGGCCAACGAGCTCCGCCGCGCCATGGCCACGTTCCGCCGCCGCGGCACCATCGACAAGCTCCAGGCGAAGATGGTCGGCCGCATGACTTCGCGCGGCTATCCGCAAGACTTCGCGATGCGCTGTTTCAACCAGATCAAAGGCTTTGGCGAATATGGCTTCCCCGAGAGCCACGCCGCGAGCTTCGCCCATCTCGTCTATGTCTCGGCCTGGATCAAATGCCATTACCCGGCAGCGTTTGCCGCGGCGCTGCTCAACGCGCAGCCAATGGGCTTCTATGCGCCGGCGCAGATCGTGCGTTGCGCGATCGATCATGATGTCGAAGGCCGTGAGGTCGACGTCAATCACAGCCTGTGGGACTGCACGCTGGAACCAGCCTCAAGTGGTACGTTTGCGCTGCGTCTCGGCATGCGTCAGATCGACGGCATGCGCGAAGACGATGTGAAGCAAATCGTCTCCATCCGCGATTGCGTCCCCACCGAACTCCAACCTCATTTATTCGCTCCCCCTCACCCTAGCCCTCTCCCCGATGGGGAGAGGGAGTACCGGCGGCTCGACTTGAGACTCCCTCTCCCCTTGGGGGAGAGGGATGGGGTGAGGGGGTGAAAAAATACGGAGACGTCTCGGACCTATGGCGGCGGAGCGGCGTGAGCCGCGCCTGTCTCGAACGCTTGGCCGCGGCGGATGCTTTCCGCTCCATGGGCCTCGACCGCCGCCAAGCGCTCTGGGAGGTGCGCGGCCTGCCGAAGGAAATTCCGCTGCCGCTGTTCGAGCATGCCGATACCGCGGAGATCGGCGTCGAGCGAACACGTGGCGCTCCCCATCATGCCGTTGCCCGAGCATGTGGTGAACGACTACCGCACGCTCCGCCTCTCCCTCAAAGCCCATCCGATGGCCTTCCTCCGCGAGCGGGCGAAGGCAAGACGCATCCTGTCTTGCGCCGATCTCAGAAATTCCCGCGACGGATCCCGCGTCAGCGTTGCCGGCGTCGTGTTGGTGCGCCAGCGCCCAGGCTCTGCGGCAGGCGTCGTGTTCATGACCATCGAGGACGAGACCGGCGTCGCGAATTCGGTGATCTGGCCCAAAGTGCTGGAGCGGGAGCGCATCGTCGTCATGGGCGCGCGCCTCGTCGTGGTGCATGGCCGCGTGCAACGCCACGAGGACATCATTCATGTCGTTGCCGAGCGGCTCGAAGACCGCAGCGACTGGCTGCATCTTCTCACTGACGACGAAGCTGACATCAATCTTCCCGTCGCCAATGCCGACGAGGTGAAGCGGCCAGACCCGGGCTCCTGGCGCCCTTCTGATGAGGATGCCGCTCTTCCGCTTGCGCCCGCTGACCACGTCAAACGGCCGCTCCGCGAGCGCTCACATCCCCGCTTTCATCCGCGCTGCCACCCGCGCGAGGCGCGCATCATCCCGAAATCCCGCGATTTCCACTGAGCTTTCCCATTCGCCGAAACCGTCTATGCTGCGCGCCATGCGACCGGCCCGTTTTATCTTCGCCACTTTCCTCGCCCTGCTCGTCTTTGGCGCGGGCGCAAACCTGCACGCCTTCGAGCAGCCTGAAGGCGCATCCGCGATTGCCTCGCGGCCTCTGGTCACGGCGAAGAAGCATATGGTCGTCGCCGCCAATCCGCTCGCCGCGGAGGCCGGCCTTGCCATGTTGCGCAAAGGCGGCTGCGCGATCGATGCGGCGATCGCCACACAGATGGTGCTCAATCTGGTCGAGCCGCAATCCTCCGGCATCGGCGGCGGCGCCTTCCTGCTCTATTGGGACAAGGCGGGCAAGAACTGACCAACATCGACGGCCGCGAGACGGCGCCCGCAGCCGCGACCCCAGATCTCTTCCTCGATAAAGACGGCAAGCCGATGCCGCGCGAGCAGGCCATGGAGAGCGGACTATCGATCGGCACGCCGGGCGTGCTCGCGGCGCTCGCTCTCGCCCATGAGAAATACGGCAAGCTCCCTTCGGCTGATTTGTTTCAGCCAGCCATCGCGCTGTCGCGTGACGGCTTTGCCATTTCGCCACGGCTCGCGCAATTGCTCAGCGAGGAGAAGCCTGAAAGTTTCGCGCCCAGGGCGCGCGCATATTTCTTCGATGCGCAAGGACGACCGTGGCCATCGGGATACAGGCTCACCAACCCTGCGCTCGCCGAGACCTTTGATCTGATCGCGAACAGCGGACCGAAGGCCTTTTATGAGGGCGACCTCGCCAAGGACATCACGAATGCCGTCCAGCACGATCCGCGTGGGCCCGGCAAGCTCTCGGCGGAGGATCTTGCCAATTATCGTGCCAAAGAGCGCGAGCCTCTCTGCGTTCCCTATCGCGCTTTTGAGATCTGCGGCGCAAGCCCGCCCTCTTCCGGCGGTGTCGCGGTTTCGCAAGTCCTGGCGCTGATCGCGCCTTTCGACCTTGGCGGAGCGTCCGCTGCAACCTGAGCCAACCCATCTGATCGCGGAAGCCGAGCGTCTCGCTTTTGCCGATCGGCTCGCTATCTCGGCGATCCTGATTTTGTCCCAGTGCCGGTGAAGGGCCTGCTCGACCCGACCTATCTCAATCAGCGTCGCGCACTGATCGCTCCCGATCGCTCTGCGCCACACGTCACGGCCGGCGAGCCCCCCAATGCGCGCCAAGGCGCCTTCGGCCGCGACCGAACGCAAGAGAGCATCGGCACCAGCCAAATCTCCATCATCGACGATGACGGCAATGCGCTGTCCATGACCACGACCATCGAGCAGGCCTTCGGCTCGCGCCTGATGGTGCGCGGCTTCCTGCTCAACAATCAGCTCACCGATTTCTCGTTCGTGCCGACCGACGAAGACGGACGTCCCGCCGCCAATCGCGTCGAGCCGGGAAAAAGACCGCGGAGTTCGCTCGATCCGACCATCGTCTTCGCCAACGACAGGCAGGTTCGTTTCGTGCTCGGCTCGCCCGGCGGCTCGGCCATCATCCTCTACGTGCTCAAGGGCCTCGTCGGCCTGATCGACTGGCACCTCGATCCGCAACAAGCGGCGGACCTGATCAATTTCGGCTCGACCGGCGATGAGTTCCTCCTCGAGCCCGATCCCGGCTTCGATGGGCTCGCCGGCGACATGAGCAAGCTCGGACATCAGGTGAAGCGCACATCGATGACCAGCGGTCTCCATATCATCGCCGTGACCGACCAGGGCCTCGAAGGCGGCGCCGATAAACGGCGCGAAGGCCTGGCCGTCGGAGATTGACGAAGCGATGGCGCAGCAACCGAAATCGATAGCGATCCGCGGCGCTGGTGTCGTGGGACTTTGGCAAGCGTACCTGCTCGCCCAGCGTGGACACAAAGTGACGCTGTGCGAGCGCTCGCCCGAACCCTTCACCTTCGCGTGCAGCCTCTTTGCCGGCGCCATGCTCGCGCCGAATTGCGAGGAGGGAGAGCGCTGAGGCCACGATCCGCAAACTCGGGCAGCGCGGGCTCGCTCTCTGGCGCGAGCATTATCCCGGCACGTCGCCAACGGCACGCTGGTGCTTGCGCTACCCCGCGACCGCGCCGAGCTCGATCGCTTCGAGAGGATGACGATCGGCCATGCCCGCTTGGGCCAGGAACGGGTCGAGACGTTCGAGCCCGCGCTCGCTGGCCGTTTCCAAACCGGCCTGTTTTTCCCAAATGAGGGTCACCTCGCGCCGGAGCCGGCGCTGCACTTCTTGCTCAACCAATGAAGGCGAAAGGCGTCGAGCTTCGCTTCGGCGAAGGCGAGGCACCTCGGCGACGCCGATCTCGTCATCGATTGCCGCGGCCTCGCCGCCAAGGACGATTTGCCAACCTCCGTGGCGTGCGCGGCGAGCGCATCGTGGTGAAAAGCCGCGAGGTCGCGCTGTCGCGGCCATTCCGCCTGCTTCATCCCCGTTTTCCGCTTTATGTCGTGCCCTGGGGAGATGGCGTCTATCTGATCGGCGCCACCGAGATCGAAAGCGAGGAGACCGGGCCCATCACGCTCCGCTCGGCGCTCGATCTGCTCTCGGCGGCTTATGCGCTCGATCCCGGCCTTCGCCGAGGCCGAAATCGTGCTGCAAGGGGCCGGCGCCCGGCCCGCTTTTCCGGATAATCGGCCTAGGATTATCCTGCGCGGGCGCTATATCTATGTGAACGGCTTGTACCGCCATGGCTTTTTGCTCGCGCCGGTGCTTGCCGAGCTTATGGCCGATTTTCTCGAAACTGGCGCGAAAGACGAAGAGGTGTTCGTTGCAGATCCTGATCAACGGTGAGCCCGTCGCGACCAAGGCGCGCAATCTCGATGAGCTTTGCGGCGAGCTCGGCTTTGCCGGCGCCAAGATCGCGACCGCCATCAATGGCAGCTTCGTCGCTGCGGCGAAGCGCGCCTCGACCGAACTTTCACCGTCGGACGAGATCGAGATCGTGTCGCCGAGGCAGGGTGGCTGATGTTGAAACTCTATGGCGCCAATTTCAAATCGAGGCTGCTGCTCGGCACGGCGCAATATCCCTCGCCCGACATCTTGCGCCGCGCGGTCGAGGCCTCGAGGACCGAGATCGTCACCGTCTCGCTGCGTCGCGAGGCGGCGCGCGCCCGCACCGGCCAAGGCTTCTGGGAGTTGATCGAGCAGCTCGGCGTTCGCGTGTTGCCCAACACCGCCGGCTGCCGCACCGCCAAGGAAGCCATCGCCACGGCTGAAATGGCGCGCGAGCTGTTCGGCACCAATTGGGTCAAGCTCGAAGTCATCGCCAATGACGACACGCTGCAGCCTGAGCTGTTCGGCCTGGTCGAGGCGGCGAACGTTCTCTGTGCCGAAGGCTTCGAGGTGCTTCCCTACACGACGGAGGATTTGAGCGCGGCCGAGCGCCTGGTTGCTGCCGGCTGCCAAGTTCTGATGCCCTGGGCATCGCCGATCGGCTCCGCGCGCGGTCTCATGAACAAACCAGCGCTGAAGACGCTCCGCGCCTATTTCCCGGAAACGACATTGATCGTCGATGCCGGCCTCGGCGCCCCGTCTCATGCCGCCGAAGTCATGGAACTTGGCTATGACGGGGTGCTGCTCAACACGGCCATCGCCAAAGCCGCCGACCCGGTGACCATGGCAACTGCTTTCGCCAAATCCGTCGAGGCCGGCAGGCAGGGCTTCGAAGCCGGGCTCATCGAGCCGCGCGATATGGGCACCCCCTCGACGCCCGTCGCCGGCACGCCCTTCTTCAAGATCGACCGTGTCTCTTGATCCAGTGCTGACGCTCGATCCGTTCTATCCCATCCTCCCCAATACGGACTGGCTCGGCGATTGCTGCCGCTCGGCGTCAAGCTCGTTCAGCTCCGTATCAAGGACGCGCCCCCGGAGACCATCCGCGCCGAGATCGATACGGCCGTGGAGCTCTGTCGTGCCCATGACTGCCAACTCGTGGTCAATGACTATTGGCGTGAGGCGATCGAGACAGGCGCCGATTTCATCCATCTCGGGCAGGAGGATTTGGCGTCCGCCGATCTTACGGCAATCAAAAGCGCCCGCCTCAAGCTTGGCATCAGCACCCATAGCGACCAGGAGCTCGCCACAGCCCTCGAGGCCGAGCCCGACTATGTCGCCCTCGGACCGATCTACGAGACCAAGCTGAAGCAGATGCCATGGGCCCCGCAAGGCCTCGCCCGTATCGCCGAATGGCGGAACAAGGCGCAGGCTCCGCTCGTTGCTATTGGTGGCATCACACTGGAAACCGTGGCCTCGGTGCTTGAAGCTGGCGCATCGTCCGCCGCCGTCATCACCGACATTGTCACAAATCTCAACCCAGAGGAGAGAACTCGCTCCTGGATTGCAGCGACGTCCCCCTGGCGGCGCGACTTATCCACAGCTCATCCACAGACCTAGGGGATCAGATTCAGTCTTGACCGCGAGGCCCTTGTCCCCGGATCATCAGGCCGCCCTTAAGGAGGCTAAAGGGCCAAGATGAGCTACAAACTCGACCCACTATTGCCGATGAGCGAGAGCGTACGGCGCGTCGCGCTGGCCGAGCTCGAATATGCCGAGAGCGCGCTTCGCTCCGCCTCCGATCGTCACGGCGGCATCCATAGCGCACGCAAATGCCTGAAGCGGTTGCGCGCCCTCCTCGCGCTGATCCGGCCAGGTCTGCCCGATCCGGTCTTCGACAATCTGACCGATCGGCTCCGCACCATTGCGCTCGGGCTCGCACCGGCCCGCGATGCCCATGCCTTGATCGACGCCATCGACAAGCTCGGAGCTGGAGAGTTGAGCGATGCGACGACACCCACTCAATCGCTGCGCGCATGGCTGATGAAGCGGCGCGACGCTGCGGAGCGCAATCTCGAAGGCACCGCCGTCTCGGATGCGCTGCGGGCTCTGTCCGGCCTCAGACCAGCCGTCGCCGGCCTTGCCATCTACCCCGACGATTTTCAGGTCGTGGCGGAAGGCTTGCGGCTTCGCTACAAGGCCGCGCGCAGGGCCTTTGCCGAAGCTTTCGCCACCGGCCACGACGAAGATTTCCACGAGTGGCGGAAAGGCGTGCAGCATCATTGGCGGCATATGCAGCTCTTGGCCCCGAGTTGGCCCGCTGTGCTCAATGCGCGCGTCGAGGACTCCCGCGCGCTGTCTCAAATCCTCGGCGACGATCACGACATTGCGCTTCTGAGCCGGCTGATCTCGACGCCGACCATGGTGTTCGGCACGCCAGACGACACCGAGTCCTTCTTGCAGCGCTGCCGAAAGAAACAAAAGGCGCTTCGTCGTGATGCTGAGAAACGTGGCGAGCGATTATTCGCCGAACGCCCGCGCGCCTTCGTCGAGCACATCGAAGAGCATTGGCGGATCGCGACCGAAGTCTTGCATCGCCCGATTGTCACCAGCCAGGACAAGCCTGCCGAACCGGCGAAGACGGAGCCGCGAGGCGACGATCGCCCCGCCAATGTCGTCTCTCTCGAAGATCTTAAGGACCGGCCGGGCCAGCTAGATCCGGTTTGCTTCGCGCCACGCTTGAAACATCAGCACGGTCCACAGCGAGGCGTGCCAATTCCGCCGTCCGCTGAGATGTTCCTGCCAGCGGGCTTGGATCGGTCCCGCGTTGAGCAAGCCGCCTTCTTCAAGCCTGCCAGGCTCGAGCAAGGTCTCGGCCCAATCGCGTAGCGGCCCCCGCAGCCACGCGCCAATCGGCACGGCAAAGCCGCTTTTCGGCCGGTCCAGCAAGGCTTTCGGCACGTGCCGATAAGCCAGCTGCCGCAACAGCCATTTTCCCTTGCCGCCCCGCATCTTGAATCGCGATGGCAATCGCCAGGAAAATTCCACCATGCGGTGATCGAGGATCGGCACCCGGACTTCGAGCGCGACCGCCATGCTGGCGCGGTCGACCTTGGTGAGAATGTCGTCGGGGAGATAAGTGAGCGTGTCGAGATATTGCATGCGGTCGAGCCCGTCGGGCAGCGCAGCTGCAAGCTCGGGATCGAAGATCGCGCCCTTGGGCTCTCGTTGCACCAGGCACGATCGTCTCTGGATCGTCCCAGGCGCTGACCAGGCTGCGATAGCCGCCTTGCGGGCCCTCGCGCAACATCGCGGCAGTCTTCTGGATTTTGTCGCCACCATAAGAGGGACGCTTCCGCGCCGGCACCAAGCGGAACAGTCGTGTCCCAGACCGCAGGCCCGGCAAGGTCGAGGCCCGAGGCGAGAACTTGCGCGACGCGCGGCGGCATCGACTGCATGGAGCGGGCAAAGCGGTGCCGCGTATAGCCGGCGAATAATTCATCGCCGCCGTCGCCCGAGAGCGCCACCGTCACATGCTGACGCGTCAACTTCGACAACAGATAAGTCGGCACTTGCGAGGAATCCGCGAACGGCTCGTCATAGATCTCGGGCATCAGCGGGATCGCGTCTTGCGCCTCTTTCGCGCTGACATAAAGCTCGGTGTGCTCGGTGCCGAGATGCGCTGCCACCGCGCTCGCATGCGGCGCCTCGTCGAAGCCCTGCTCGCGAAACCCGATCGAGTAGGTCCGGACCGGAGCGTTGCTCTTCATCCGCATCATCGCCGCGACCGCGGTCGAATCGATTCCGCCTGAAAGAAACGCACCGAGCGGCACGTCGGCCACGAGCCGTCTCCCGACGGCGTCGCCGAGCAGCGCCTCCAGCATGTCGCAAGCCTGCTTGTCGCCGACATCGAGTTGATTTTCTTTGCCGCGCTCCGCAGCCTCGGCCAGCGTCCAGAACGGTTCGATCCGCGTCTCGCCGGTAGGGTCGATCGTCGCGATATGTCCCGGCATCAATTTCGAAATGCCGCGATAAATCGAATGCGGCGCCGGGACATACGCAAATCTGAAATAGGACGCGAGCGCGTCGCGATTGAGCTCTTTCGTCCAGCCGGGCAATGCGGCAAATGCCTTGAGCTCGGAGGCGAAGGCGATCCGCGTGCCCACCTTTCCCCAATAAAGCGGCTTGATGCCGAGCCGGTCGCGCACCAGGCTCAAGCGCTTGTCGCGCCGGTCATAGGCCGCGATGGCGAACATGCCGATGATGCGCTTCGCCGTCGCCTCCACGCCCCACTCGGCGAAAGCCTCGACGATCACTTCCGTATCGGAGTGACCTCTGAAGCGGCGACCCTTGGCCTCAAGCTCAGGCCGGAGCTCCGCGGCGTTGAAGATCTCGCCGTTATAGACAATGACGAAGCGTCCGCAGGACGACACCATCGGCTGCGCGCCAGCGGGCGAGAGATCGACGATAGAGAGCCTGGTATGGCCGAATGCGATGCCGGCTTCGGCATCGGCCCAGACGCCGCTGGCATCCGGTCCACGATGGCGGAGCGTTGCCGCCATGGCGCCCGCAAGCGCTTCGAGCTCATGCGTTCCGGAGCGGCGCTCCAGCTCGAGGAAGCCAGCGATGCCGCACATGGATCAGACCTTCAACGCCATCCCGTCATAGGAAACTTCCCAGCCCGCCGCCTCGACCGCTTTGCGCTCAGGCCCGTCGTCCCTGAGCGCCGGATTCGAATTATTGATGTGAATGAAGACCTTACGTTTGACGTCGAGATCGGCGAAGGCGGCGATGGTGCCGGACGATCCGGACATATTCATATGCCCGATACGGTCGCCGGTCTTATTCAGCAGGCCCTGTTCCACCATCTCATTGTTGGTGTAAAGCGTGCCGTCAAAGAACACGAGCGGCGCACCCTTGAGCCGCGCCCTCAACGGCGCATCGAGCTTGGCGCAGCCGGGAATATAGAAGAAATGGCGCCCCGTTTCTTGCTCGGTCACTTTGAGGCCGACCGTATCGCCCTCTTGCGTGCCGAACCCCTGCGCAGCCCTCTCATCCTCGAGATAGAGCGGGATCTTGCCTGGGACAAAGAAGGCCTCGATCTCGATGCCGAGCGGTCCTTCCGGTCCTTCGACGGCGAACTTCTCTCCCGACTGCATCGCCTTCCTTGCGACGAGCTTCGCGTCGAGCACCTCGAAGATGCTGTTTCTCGCCAGCACATCGAGCACGCGCTGATCGCCATAGACGGTCAAACGCTGCCCCTCGCGCAAGGTCAAAAGTCCCGCGATCGCGTCGACATCGGCATTGGTCAGGACCACGGCCTTGATCGGGCTGTTGCGCGGAGGACCGTCAGGCGCAGGTTGCAGCTCGGCCGTCTCGTTGATCTGCTGTCTTAGGTCCGGGCTCGCGTTCAGGAGGACCCATTGGCGGCCATCGGCGCTGACCGCGACCGAGGCTTGGGTACGCGGTTTCAAGCCCGGTTTCCCCTGACGGACATCAGCGGAGTTCCGCCCGTTACAATTCCACTGCGGGAAACCGCCTCCCGCAGCCGACCCAAGGACCTTGATATGCATGAGGGGTTGATGGCGGCCCGGGACGCGGTTCGTCAAGGCAAAAAAGCGGCCCTCGTCAAAGGACGAAGGCCGCCTTGGTTTGCAGTTTGGGGACTAGACTAGAAGGCAAGCGACGCCTTGGAATTTCAGCGCCGTGTCGGAGGTCGCATCGGTCAGGCCGAACTGGACGCCGACATTCAGGGAGAATTCCATCTCGGCCGGGCCTCCGCCCTCCTTCTTCTCCGCCTCGTCATCGCCCTCGTCGCCGACTTCCTCACCCTCGTCGTCGTCATCGCCGGGATTGTAGAAGATGGTCGGGCCGAGGCTGTGCTCCTGATCGTCGAACGAACCGGCATTGGCGAGATCCTCGATCTCGCCGAACATTTCGACGCCGACGCCCCAATGCTTGGCGAACTCGTATTCGGCGCGCCAGCCATATTCGAAGCCGAGGCTGTCGGTTTCCCGGTTCTCGCCGACCTGCGCCGCTGAAGAACGGATTGAGCGTCAGCAACAGATTTGCCGGTCTGCTATTCGACGATCGGGCCGAATTCGATCTCGTCGGCCTCTCCACCACGCGTCGCAATGCCGTAGCCCACGATGAAGGCCAGGCCCGAGCCCGTTGCCCTCGCGCTCGATCATCTCGTATTGCAGCTCGATCTCGACCGAGCTCGTCTCGAAATTCTCATCCAGCGGCTCGTCGGTGCTGAGCGTCGTTGAGAACATCCAGCGGTCGGTGACGCCCCATTGGAACTCGAAATCGTGGCTCTGCCGGAGGGACTCGCCTCTTCCTCCTCCTCCAGCGCGCCGGCCTCCTCGTCCTCCTCCGGCCTCCTCCTTCTCGGCCTTGGGGAAGCCCCAATGCACGGCGCCGCGATATTCGAGCTCGACTTCGCCCTTTTCGACCTCGGATTCCTGGATTTCAAATTCGGCGTAGGCCGGCTTTGCCGCGCCTACCAAAAGCCATCCGGCAGCCAGTGCGGAAGCCGCCACTGACAGCGCCAGGCCGCGCGCTACGCGCAGTCTAATCCCCTTGTTTGGCAAGACCTTACCCCCGTCCCCAATTTAAAGTCCCTGCAAAATTCTGATTCTTCTTCTTGCCAGAACTCTACCAGATGTCAGTTTGACAGCGCGTGGCAAAAAAGATGCCTGTTGTTGCAATGACCTGCAGCCCGGCCTTGCCAAGCCGCCAAAATCGGGCCCCTCCAGGGCGCCCTCGATTGAAGGCGGCCTGACGCCCGGATGAAAAAATCATGACAGGCGAGCGCCAAGACCCGGCCAAGTCTTTAGGAAAGTGCTGTATAGAGAAACCAGCTATTGTCCCGCGGCAAGGCAGGCTCCACCGGCCGCAACAAGGCAATAATCCCTGGTTTCCGGGTTCGCGAGTTCTTGAGACATTCATGCGCTACCAGACCAAGCTCCTCATTACAGCGGGTCTCTTGCTGGCGCTCGCCCTCTCGGCTGCGGCGCTCGCTTATTGGGGCGTAACCCAGTCCAATAGCTACCTCACCCGCTCCCGGATTGCCCATCAGGAGCTCGAGCGGCAGCTCCAGCTGTCGCGCCATAGCCAGCAGCTGTTCAAGGCCTGGACCGATACCCTGCTCACCGGCCTTTCCGACCGGCCCCTGGGCGCCGCCTATTTGCAGAAAGTCATCGAATCCGACCTGGCCACGCTTCGATCCCTTACCGAACAGGAGCTCGCGCTTGTTGACGTCGCCGAGCGCCATACCGAATCCGCGGAACTCAAGCGGCTCGACGACATCGAAAAGGAGTTTCAGCACACCCTCGACCAGTTGAACGAAGTCGAGCAATTGCGGAGCCGCGGCCGCCCGGACATCGCCTGGCAAAGCCTGATTACCTTGCTCAAGAGCGGCATCGACCAGAAGCTCAACCAGCTGATCGAAGTCGCCGTTGCCGACGAGACCGCCGAAGTCGTGCGCATCGACGCCGACGCGGCGCAACTCTTGAGCAGATTGGAGCGCTCCAGTCAGATTCTCGCCTTCGTCTCCATCCTCGCCACGCTGTCCCTCGTGCTTCTCCTGTTGCGCCGCTTGCGCACGCCGCTCGCCGAGCTGTTGCGCGGCACACGCGCGCTCGCCGAAGGTGACCTGTCGCATCGCATCGCCATTTCGGGGCGTGATGAATTCGCCGATCTCGGCCAGAGCTTCAATCGCATGGCCGCCGATCTCCAGGCGCATCAACAGGCGCTTCAGGACGCGCACGCCAATCTGGAGAAGCTTGTCGAGGAGCGCACCGAGGAACTCAGCCAGGCCAACCAGACCTTGCGCAACATCGACGAGAGGCGCCGCGGCTTTTTCGCCGATATCAGCCACGAGCTGCGCACCCCTCTCACCATCATCCGTGGCGAAGGCGAGATCGCGCTGCGTGGCGCCAACAAACGCATTAGCGATTACAAGCAATCCATCGCCCGTATCGTCGAGCAGGCCAAGCACCTGTCTCTCCTCGTCAACGACCTCCTGTTCATTGCCCGCCAAGGCGCCAGCGCGGCTAGGCTAAACTTGCAATCCGTGGATCTCAGCGAGCTGGTGGAGAAAGTCTGCGGCGACGCCGAAGTGCTGGCCGATGCTAAATCAGTGCATGTGGCTTGCGACGTCAATGGCGCGGCGCACCAGCATGTCACCGGCGACCCGGCAAGATTGCGCCAGCTCTTCCTGGTGTTGCTTGACAATGCTGTGCGCTATTCCAAGTCGAACGGCGAGGTCAAGGTCGGCATGGCGCGGCATGATGGCGAGGTGACCGTACGCGTCACCGACCGCGGCATCGGTATCCCCGAGGACGAGCTGGAAAACATCTTTGAGCGCTTCCGCCGCGCCGGCAACGCCGCAGAACACAACGCCGAGGGCTTGGGGCTCGGGCTTCCCGTTGCCAAGGCCATCGTCGAGGCACACAAGGGAAGGATTGAAATGGCGAGCCGTTTGGGCGAAGGAACCACGGTGACGATCGCACTGCCCACAGCAAACACGGAGGCTTCTAAGTGAACGTTCTGCTGGTGGAAGACGAGCCGCGGGTTGCCGACTTCATCGACCGGGGCTTGCGCGCCGAAAATCACGGCGTGACCGTCGCCGGCACTGGCGGCGAAGGAGTCGATCTCGCCAAGACCGGCGAGTTCGACGTGATCGTGCTCGATCTGATGCTGCCCGACATGCACGGCTACGACGTCTGCCAGCGCCTGCGCCAGGAAGGCGACCGCACGCCCATTCTGATGCTGACCGCCATGGACACGCTCGAAGACAAGATCAAAGGACTGAAGATCGGCGCCGACGACTATCTCGCCAAGCCCTTCGATTTCGACGAGTTGCTCGTGCGTCTCGAGGCTCTCGTCCGCCGCTCGCACAATTTCGCCCCCACCTCCAATATCCTTCAGATTGCAGACCTTGTGCTCGATCGCGATTTGCTCGAAGTGAGGCGTGGCGGCGCAACCATCAAGCTTACCGCCAAGGAACTCGCCATCCTTGAGCTTTTGATGGGCGCACCCGGCAAGGTGTTCTCCCGGACCCGCATTCTCAACCAGGTCTGGGGCTATAGCGAGGACCCGCTGACCAATGTCGTCGACGTTTATATTGCGAGGCTCAGGCGGAAAATCGACACGCCCGGAACCGAGCCCCTATTCGAGACCGTACGCGGCCATGGCTATCGTCTAAGGCCCCCTGCCTGAGAATTTGCCAAGCGAAAACCCCGGATTTTGCCTAATGTCCCTATCGGTGCCAGGAAAGAGGAAGCAAATCTTGCGTAGTTCACCGAGATCGCTAGAGTATGCACCGCCACTCTCGCTCTATGCGCGACATAAGCATCCCGGGCCTGATTTTGGCGGGCCCCAGGAGAATTTGCCGCCCTTCGCGGCAGCAAGAATCCAAGCGCGCGGCGGTGGCAAGCTCCGGGCACGTTAGGTTCGAACGATAACATTGGAGGACGCCCGTTGCGGTTAGGTCTTTTCGCATTCTTGGTCTGCGCGTTCGTTGCGATCGCGGGCCAAACGCCGGCTTCAGCCATGACCAAGGTCAAGGTCGGAGTGCTGAAATTCGGCACCGTGAGTTGGGTGCTCGACGTCATTCAACATAACGGTCTCGATAAAGCCGAAGGCATCGAGCTCGACATCATGCCGCTCGCCAGTTCGCAAGCAACCGCTGTCGGCTTGCAAGGAAGCTCCGTCGATATCATCGCCACGGATTGGCTTTGGGTCTCCCGCGAGCGGAGCGGCGGCGCCGACTTTACGTTTTCTCCCTTCACTACCGCGCTGGGCGCGATCATGGTGCCCCCCGATTCCCCAATCAAAACGCTGACGGACCTCAAGGGCAAGAAGCTCGGCGTCGCCGGCGGTCCGCTCGACAAGAGCTGGCTCCTGCTCGTGGCCTATGCGCTGAAGACCGCCAACCTGGATCTGCGCACCGCGACGACGCAGGAATATGGTGCACCCCCTCTCCTCTCCGAGCGCGCCCAACAGGGTGCCCTCGATGCCGTGCTCAACTTCTGGCCCTACGCGGCGCGCCTCGAGGCAAAAGGGTTCAAGCAATTGATCGGGGTCGAGGAGGTGGTCAGCGAACTCGGCGCCAAAGGCGAAGTCGCCATGGTCGGCTATGTCTTCAGCGAAAGCTGGGCCAAGGAAAATGCCAAGGCTGTTGACGGCTTCCTTCGCGCCGCAGCCAAGGCGGATGAACTGCTGGCGACGTCAAACGAAGAGTGGGATCGCATTAAGCCCTTGATGCAGGTCGAGGATCAGGCCACGTTCGAGGCCTTGAGACGCCGCTATCGCGAAGGCATTCCGGAACGCTCCGTGGCCGACAACGAAGCGGATGCCAAAGTTCTCTACCAGTTCTTGCGCGAGCTTGGCGGCGAGAAGCTCGTCGGACCCGCCACGGAGCTCGCGCCCGGCACATTTTGGAAGGGCGACAAGAATTGAGCGTCATCGCTGCCCCGACGGAGCAAAGGTCCTGGCTGCGTGCGTTTCGCGGCCCGCTCGTTTCCGTGCTGTCGGTCGCGATCTTCCTGCTGATCTGGATGATTGCGGCGGAGATCGCGCAGAGCCGGCTCTTGCCCGGACCCGGCGCGGTTCTGCGCTACATGGTGGACGAGACGCTTCACGGCGACATGTTGCCCGAGCTCGGCATCACACTTTGGCGCGTGGTCGCCTCCTTCGTCGTCGCCATGCTGATCGGCAGCGTGATCGGTCTTGCCATGGGTCAATCGCCCGCTCTCGACCGCGCGCTCGATCCTTGGCTCATCGTGCTGCTCAACCTGCCCGCGCTCGTCATCATCATCCTCGCTTATGTTTGGTTCGGCCTGAATGAAGCGGCCGCCATCGGCGCCGTGGCGCTCAACAAAATTCCAAACGTCGTGGTGACGCTTCGCGAGGGCGGCCGGGCGCTGGATCCCAGCCTCGATGAGATGGCGCGTGCCTATCGCATGCCGCCAATGGTGAAGCTCACCAACGTGACTCTGCCGCAGCTCCAGCCCTATTTCGCCGCGGCGTCCCGCTCCGGCATTTCCCTGATCTGGAAGATCGTCCTCGTGGTCGAGTTGCTTGGCCGGCCGAACGGCGTCGGGTTCGAACTTCATCTCAATTTTCAACTTTTCAATGTGACGGCGATCCTTGGCTACACCTTCGCCTTTGTCGCCGTCATGCTCGCCATCGAATATCTACTGGTACAGCCCCTTGAACGACGTTCGACCCGCTGGCGCAACAAGCCGGTTTGAAATCCGCATCGAGGACAAGACCCATGTCGGGGTCGACGGGACGCCCGTTCCCGCGATCCGCGACTTCGTCCTCGATATCGTGCCCGACAGCATGACGGTGCTGATGGGGCCTTCCGGCTGCGGCAAGACCACGTTGCTCCGCATTCTCGCCGGCCTCGACAGCCGTTTTGTCGGCGAGATTATCAAGCCCGAGAATGCGCGCATCGGCGTCATGTTTCAGGAGCCGCGGCTGCTTCCTTGGCGCACGGTGAAGCAGAATATCATGCTCGTCGCCGATCCAAGCTTCACCGAAGCCGACCTCGAACATCTGGCGCAAGCCCTCGGCATCGCCGACAAGCTGCCGGCCTATCCGCAGGAATTGTCGCTGGGTCTGGCACGCCGCGTGGCACTCGCCCGCGCCTTCGCCACCAAGCCGGACCTGCTGTTGCTGGACGAGCCATTCGTCTCGCTCGATGAGCGGATTGCGGATCGATTGCGGAAGCTGCTGATCGAAGTCTGGTCGGCGCGGCCGACCACGGCGATCCTCGTCACGCACAACCCGCGCGAAGCCATTCTGCTTGCGGACCAGCTGGTTCTGCTGGCGCCCAGGCCGACCAAGGTGGTCGCCACGATCCCCGTCACCACGCCTCGCGCCGAGCGGGACGCCGACGCCGTCGAGGCAATCTATGGCGACCTCTTGCGCCAGCACCCGGCCAATTTCTTCGCCGGCTAAGCATCGACAATTGTCATGTCCCGCGAAGGCGGGCATCCAGTAATCCAGGAAATTGACAATCTTGCTCGTGAGGCGAGAAACTTGTGGCTACTGGATTCCCGCCTTCGCGGGAATGACGCCAAACGAGTGGGAGGCTTTGGCCGAAAGGCGCGCGTCGCGGAAGCCCAATTACGCCGCCGCGGGAGCCGGACCGCCGACCTTGCGCTGCTGGATGCCGAAGGACGGGTCGTAGGCCCAGAACGACAGTCCGAGAAACACCACGAGGCATCCCACTACCACCGCAAGCGCGGTCCAGTTCACCTCGAGATAGAAGGCGAACCTGATCAGCTCGACCGCCCAGGTGAAGGGATTGTAGAGGCAGATATAATACAGCCAGAGGCTTCCCTCTTTCATCTTCCACAGCGGATAGAGCGCGGACGACGCGAAGAACATCGGGAAGATGACGAAATTCATGATGCCGGCGAAATTCTCGAGCTGCTTGATCGTGGACGACAGCAGCATGCCGAGCGCGCCGAACAGCATCCCTGTCAGGATCAACGCCGGGATCGCGGTGATGTAGCCGAGCGGCGGCAGCTCCACACCGAAGAAATAGGCGACCAGCAGAAATGCATAGACCTGGAACAGCGAGACGATGACGCCGGCAAAGAGCCGCGCCGTCAGCAGGAACCAGCGCGGCAGTGGCGTCGTCAACAACACGCGCATCGATCCCATCTCGCGGTCATAGACCATCGACAGCGAGCTCTGCATGCCGTTGAAGAGCTGGATCATCGCCAAGAGGCCGGGCGTGATGTAGACGTCGTAGGTGATGTAGGTCTGGTAGGGCGGGATGATCGCGATGCCGAGCGCGGCGCGAAAGCCTGCGGCAAAGATGATCAGCCAGATCAGCGGCCGGACCAGCGCCGCAAAGAACCGCTCGCGCTGCTGTAGAAAGCGCACGAGTTCGCGCCAGACGATACCGTTGAAGGCGCGCGTCCAGTGCATCACGTTCATGCCGCGATGTCCTCGCCCGTGTCGCCGCCAATCAACAGCTGGAAGGCGCCGCCGAGATCCTTGGCGCCGGTCTCCGCGACCACGTCCTTGGTTTCTCCGCGCGCGACGATGCGCCCTCGATTGAGCACGAGAAGATCGTCGCCAGGCTCGACCTCATCGAACAAATGGGTGGCCCACAAGACGCCAATCTTGTCGTTACGCGCGAGTTCATGGATGTGCCGCACGATTGCCGTGCGAGTCGGCACGTCGAGCCCGATCGTCGGCTCATCAAGCAAGAGCAATTTGGGGCTATGCAGGATGCCGCGGGCGATTTCCACGCGCCGGCGATGGCCGCCATTCAGCGCCCGCACCCGCTCCCCGATTCGTTCCTTCATATCGAGCGCATCGAGCGCGGCGATCATGCGCTCGTCGGCCTCCTTCTTGGGCAGGCCCCGGAGCGCCGCGAAATAGCGCAAGTTTTGCTTCACCGTGAGGTCGAGATCGAGCGTCGGCTGCTGAAACACCACGCCGAGCGGCCCCAGCGCCTTGGCGCCCCACTCGGAGGGGGACTTGCCGCAGATCTCGATCCTGCCCGTGGGGGCATCGAACAGCCTTGTGATCAGGGAAAACAGCGTCGTCTTGCCGGCGCCGTTCGGACCGAGCAAGGCGGTCACCTTGCCCGGGTAGACATCGAAGGACACGTCATGCAGCGCCTGCTTGGGCCCGTAGAAATAGGACACGTCCTTGACGGTCAGGACCGGGTCGTGGAGGGAGCCGCCCTTGGGCGCTTCTTTCTGCATGTCTCTTGTCTCTTGGAGCCTGAGGCCTATGCCTGCGTTTAGGCGACCCGGGCCTCGGCCATGACATAGCGCCGCTTGCCCCCTTTAACAACCCTCTCACCTGCCGGGTTTACCTCATTCAGATAGGCAAAAAAGAAGCCGCCCCGAAGGGGGCGGCTTCCGTAAAGGTCGTTCTGGTCTTTGGCTTAGAAGAAGATCACGCCACCGACCTGGAACAGATCCCAATCGTCGAAGTCTTGGTTGAGGCCAGAGCCAGCGCCGTCAACCAGGTCGACGTTGAGCTCAAGATGCTGCCACCGTGCGTAGAGGTGCATGGCTGCGGAGTCGATCTCCTGGACCACGCCCACGCCCCAGCGCTGAACTTCAGAGCCAGTGGCGAAGGCCGTGCCGGTCGCGCTGGTGGCGCAAGCCGTAGCGGTACCACCGGATTGACCAATCGGAGCCAGCCAAGCTAGCGGCGCATGCATCGGCGAACTTCACGTCGCCGTACATGTTGTTGTACTGGGCCCACTCACCGAAGAGCACGGTCGCGCCCAACGGGCTCCAAGTCCGCTTGATACCGGCCTTGATGTAGTAGGTGTCGCTCTCGTTGTCCGCGCTATTCCCCGGTGCGAAGAGGTTGGCATTGAACGGCGTCGGATTGGCATGCTCGTTCTGATACAAGCCGTAGACGAACAGGCCTGAAGGAACGTGCAGAACCGAGGCACCGACCTGGAACAGCTCGGTAGTCTTTTCGAAGTTGGCAAGGCCACCGCCACCACCGAGATAACGCTCGTCTGTCGTGTGGGTATAACCAGCCGCAGCCGACACTTTGATCGAGTTCCAGTCTGCCGCGTACTTCAGAGCGACATCGCCAGATGTCATCCTCGCCCAAATGAGGTCGAAACGCTGAAACCGCCGAAGGTCGGTGAGTCGTACCGCACTGCGTTGTAGGGAACGCCGTTGCAGTCCGCGCCGATCCCCGCCTTCGCCGTGTCGCAGAAGAGGAACGTGCCCCAAATGCCATTGGCAAGACCGGACTCGTTGTTGGCCAGGCCCTTAGCCCGCAGATTGAAGCTGACGCCTTCGAACATGACGGCGTTCGATTCAATGATGGTGCCGGACAAGTCGGGCAGAAGTGCCACGTTATCCGTCGCCTGGCTCAAGAGACCCCAGTTCAAAGTACCGTATTTGTCGCTCTTGACCCACATATAGGACAGGAGCGTGTCGATCGTCTGGACGCCATCGTCATCGCCAGGAACGAATTGGTTCGAGCCGAAGCCGAAGGCCGTACCGGGCGCCTCGACGCTCATCGTGTAACCGCCGGACCAGCCGGGGCTGATCGTCGCGCTGCCGGAGATCTGGAAGTGGCTCGACAGCGTCGTGCCCTTATCACCGACATACACGTTTTGCTCATGACCATCGTCCCAGAAGTTGACCGACTTGGTCACCCAACCGGAGAGGGTCACTGAGACCTTCTTGTTGCCCTTGCGGACGGTTGTTGCTTCCAGTTCCGCTACCCGCTCCTCGAGATCCGCGCAGCAGTCGCCCCCGAGGTCTGCAGCTTGGGCCGTATTGGCGCTCATGGCGAAACCGCCGAGCGTCATCCCAAGTGCAGCTGCGATGGCGATGCGGCTGGATGTTTTTGTCAGTCCCCCAAACATGTCCATCTCCACCTTCCCTGATAAATTGCCTAATCCAAACTCTCGGTCCGAATTAGCCTCTCGGCATCGCTTCGGAAAAGCCTTAATCCGCAATTGCGGACAGTTCCCCCCCGAAAGAGAGTTCTGAATGTGCTTATACGCGTTCCGCTTGGAAGGTAAATTGGTAACGAAGCAGGCAGGGTCGTTTTTGGCCGTCTTGTGACATTTCCGCCACGAGCTTCGTAGGCCTATTTAGCCCTGAAGCCGGCACCCCGGCAAGTCAATTTTTTTGATATTATTCAGTGTGTTATCGGAGACGCTCGTCGCTCGAACGTCGCGCCGAAAACTTCGCCTTCAAGCCCAAAGTGGCCGTCCACAGGACCGCGCCTCGCGGCCCCAAATGCTTAATCGGCGCGCCAAAACAGCACAAAATTCAGACAGAACGGCGTCAGTTCTTAGGCAGTCGTCCAGCCCCGATTCTGGCGGCTTAAGCCGCCTTTTTCTCGAGATCTTCCGACCATTTTCCGAGGCTTGCCAGCCCATTCATCTCGGCCCGATGCGAGAAGGCCGCTTGAGCGGCCGCCACGTTCTCGGCCTTGCCGGACCAGGCCTTTTGCGGGGCCGCCTGAAGGGCTCGCCCGTAGGAGAAGCTCAAGCGCCAAGGCGTGTTCCCGATTCTATTCATGGCATCGAGATGGGCCGTGGCCTCGACATCCGACTGCCCTCCGGAGAGGAAAGCAATTCCCGGGACTGCCGGCGGCACGCAATTCTTGAGCACTTTCAGTGTCTTCTCGGCAACCTCGGCCGCCGACGCCCGTTTCGGGCATTTCTTGCCCGGCACCACCATGTTCGGCTTGAGCACGGTCCCCTCGAGCTTGACCCTGGCGTAGTAGAGCTCCTGGTAGACGGTCTTCAGGGCGAATTCGGTGACCTCATAGCAGCGGTCGATATCGTGGTCGCCGTCCATGAGGACCTCAGGCTCCACGATCGGCACCAGGCCCTCCTCCTGGCAAAGCGCGGCATAGCGGGCGAGCGCCTGGGCATTGGCGTTGACGCAATTAAAGCTCGGGATTCCGGGCCCAATGTCGAGGACAGCCCGCCATTTGCAGAATTTCGCGCCTAGGCCCCGATATTCGATCAGCCGCTCGCGCAAGCCGTCCAGCCCCTCGGTAATCACCTCGCCTGGCGAGAAGGGGAGCGGCTTGGTGCCCTTGTCCACCTTGATTCCCGGGATCGAACCGGCCTGCTCGATGACCTTGGCGAGCGGCGTCCCGTCCTTGGCGGCCTGCCTCAGCGTCTCATCGAACAGAATCACCCCGGAAATCCGGTTCGTCATGGCCTTGGCCGAGCGGAACAGGAGCTCGCGATAATCCCGGCGGCTGTCTTCGGTCGATTCGACCCCAATGGCCTCGAACCGCTTCTTGATCGTCCCGCCCAATTCGTCGGCCGCGAGAATGCCCTTCCCGGGCGCGACCATGGCGTTGGCAACCTTGTTAAGCGCAGCGAGGTCCATAACCGTCTCCATTCCCGTCAAATTCGGCTGGTTATGCGCGGAGACGCCTTCCGCCGCAAGGGGGCGAGCCCGGTCTGGAAGCCCCCTTGATCCAACTCAACCTTCCGTAACCCGAACCGGGGCAGATTGTCCTCTGGTCGAAGGGGCCGCGTCCCTACCTTGTCACCAAGCCGTCACGACGAGAGGTTTTAGCTGTTCTGGCCATGAATACCCAGCCGCCACACCCGATCGCCGCTGAGGCTAGAATTCCTCAGTCTGGCCAGCCCCCTCTTTATCGGGAGGAGGACCGGCCGACGTCCCACAGCTTCGAGACCTTCGATCGTGTCGGCCGGGCTTTCAGCGCTCGCCTCACCCAAGGCATCTCCCCGCACGCTCTCTATGCGGCCTGGTTCGATTGGGCTTCGCATCTCGCCAATGCGCCGGGACGGCTGCTCGAACTCGGGAACATGGCAGCCAAACGCCAATGCGCGGCTTGCCCGTTTCGCCGCCCAAGAGTCTTTCCGAAACGGTCGAGCCGCCCTTCCGCGCCGCAACCCTCCGACCGGCGCTTCGTCGACGAAGCTTGGCGCCAAGTGCCCTTTCTCTTGTGGCAGCAAGCTTTTCTCGCCGCGGAATTCTGGTGGACGAGAGGCAACGCGCGAAGTGCGCGGCATGACGCCGAAAAATGCCGCGCGGGTCGGCTTCATGGCGCACCAGATGCTCGATGTCTGGTCGCCCTCGAACTTTCCCTGGCTGAACCCCACGATCATCGAGCGCACGCGGAACGAGACCGGCGCCAATCTCATGCGCGGCGCGACCAACTTCCAGGACGACATGCTGCGGACCCTTTCCGGGCAGCCGCGACCGGAAACCGACGACCTCAAGCTCGGCGAGACTTTGGCCATTACGCCGGGAGAGGTTGTCTACCGCAACGAGCTGATGGAGCTCATTCAATACAAGCCCTCGACCGAGACCGTGGTCGCCGAGCCGCTCCTGATCGTGCCGGCATGGATCATGAAATATTACGTGCTCGACTTGCGGCCGGAGAACTCGCTCGTCCGTTATCTCGTCGAGCAGCGGTTTCACCGTGTTCATGATCTCCTGGCGGAATCCGACAGCATCCGACCGCGACATCACCTTCGACGCCTATCGCACCTCAGGCGTCATGGCGGCGCTCGACGCCATCAACACTATCGTACCCGACCGCAAGGTTCATGCTTGCGGCTATTGCATTGGCGGCACGCTGCTCGCCATCGCCGCTGCGACCATGGCAGGGAACAACGACGACCGCTTACAGACTATGTCGCTTCTTGCCGCGCAGACCGATTTCAGCGAGGCCGGCGAGCTAATGCTGTTCGTCGATGAAAGCCAGATCGCCTATCTCGAGGACATGATGTGGGATCAGGGCGTGCTCGACACCAAGCAGATGGCGGGTGCCTTCAAGATCCTTCGCTCCAACGACCTCGTCTGGTCGAAGATGATGCGCGAATATTTTCTCGGTGAGCGTGACACAGGTGACGGATCTCACCTTCTGGAACGCCGACCAGACGCGCCTCCCCTACCGCATGCACTCGCAATATCTGCGCGCACTGTTTCTCGAGAACCGATTGACCGCCGGCCGCTATGCGGTCGAAGGCAAGGTGATCGCGCTGAAGGATATCGAAGCGCCGATCTTTGCCGTCGGCACCGAGACCGACCATATCGCGCCGTGGCGCTCGGTCTATAAGGTGAGTTTGTTCACCGACACCGAGGTGACCTACGTCCTCACCAATGGCGGCCACAATGCCGGCATCGTCTCCGAGCCCGGTCATCGCGGCAGGCGCTATCATATTGCGACCCGCAGGCGCGGCGATCGTTATGTCGACCCGGACACCTGGCTTGCGTCGGCCACCTTATGCGAAGGGTCCTGGTGGCCCGCCTTCGCGCAATGGCTCAAACGGCGAAGCGCGCACGAGTTGGTGTCGCCTCCAGAAATGGGCGCGCCCGAGCGCGGTATCCATCCGCTCTGGCCTGCGCCCGGCCTCTATATTCACCAGCATTAACGACCGTGGACTAGGTCGGCGGCGTAGGCTCCGGAGGCATTGCGTCTGCCGGGGGCACCGCACCTGACGGAGGCGACGTTGTCACTGGAGGCATTGGCGCGGCGCCGACCGCATCGGCGGTCCACGGCACGAGTTCGGTCACGGCCTTGGCGAAGGCCTGGTTGAGCGCGGCAGCCGCAGCCGGGGCCTCGGCAGACTCGGCCGGGGCGGTCGCCGTGAAGGTCTTGGCCGCCAGGATCTTGCCGTCCTGGCTCAAGATCTTGGCCACGAATTCGATCTCGGCGGTCGGCGCGCCCGAAGTCGAAATGGCGAAACGCCTGATGTCGATCAGGAGCTGGAAGCCTGCCTGGAGCCCGTCGCGCGGCCTGCTGACGGCTTGCGCGTAGCCGGCATTCTCGAAGCTCTGCACGACTTTCTCTTGCAGCATCACCGGGAGATTGTCGGCCCACTGAGCATTGGGGATCGCGATGGTCTCGCCTTGCGCGGGCTGCGTCTGCATCTTGTCGGTGTTGACCGCCATCAAAGCCGTCGGCTCAGGCACGGCGAGTTGCCAATCCGGCGCCTTTGTCAGCGGCGGGAAATCTTTCACCGCGGTCAGGTCATAAGTGGGCAGCTGGGACTTCGGCGTCGACCCGCCAGTCATACGCTCGATACCGGCAACGATGCTGTCGACCTTGTCGGAATTCCGCGCGAGCGCCTGAGCAAACGTGTCGATGTTGCTGATAGCGCTGTGCAGCGCATCCGAATTCTCGGCCAGCAGTTTGTCGACGCGCTGGAACGCGTCGCGCGCGGCTTGGGTCCAGTCCTGGCCAGCCGAGGGCGCGGCGATGAGGGTCGGCGGGCTGCCGTCATCGGCTTCGAGCGGAGGCGCCGACGGGCTTCCACCTCTGAGCGCGATCAGCGCGCCCCCGGTGAGTCCTTGCACGTCGACACTCACCTCTGTGTCGGAACGGATCGGGATGTTCCGCTCCACCGCGATTGTCGCCACCACCGATTGAGGCTCTGCCGGATCGAGCGCGAGCTCCGTGACCTCGCCGACCCGGATGCCGTTGAAATTGACCGCCGACCCTACCAGGAGCCCGGGCACCGGGCTCGAGAACTGAATGCGATACGACGCCCGGTCGAGGAACCCGCCGGTATTTTCCAGCCAGTAGACGAAGGCGAAGCTCGCAGCGATCACGGCGAGCATGAACAGTCCAATCAATGCGTAGCGGGCACGCGTTTCCATGGTTCGAAGCGCCTCTCAATGATTGGAGACCCGCCGCTCGGCCAGCAGCGCGCCTCGTTTGCCTTGGAAATAGGTCTGCACCCAAGGGTGGGTGCATTCTAGCATGGTGGACATCGGCCCGATCGCGACAACGCGGCCATCCGCCAACGCGGCGACCCGGTCGCAGACGGTGTACATACTTTCCAGATCGTGCGTCACCATGAACACGGTGAGGCCCAACGTCCCTTGCAGCGTCTTGATCAGTTGATCGAAATCGCCGCCCGAGATCGGATCGAGGCCGGAGGTGGGCTCGTCGAGAAACACGATTTCCGGATCGAGCGCGAGCGCCCGCGCCAGCGCCACACGCTTGGTCATGCCGCCCGAAAGCTCGGAGGGAAATTTGTCGGCGTCTCTCCGCCCAAGCCCCACCATCTCGAGCTTGGCAAGCGCCATCTCGTCCATCATGCGGTCGGACAGTTTGAGATTCTCGCGCATCGGGAACTGCACGTTCTGCCTGACGGTGAGCGAGGAGAACAGCGCCCCCTGCTGAAACAGAATGCCCCAACGCCGCTCCAGCGCCCGGCGCTCTTCTTCGCTTGCACTATCGAGGTTGACGCCAAGCACCTCGATCGTGCCTTCGCGCTTCGGCAACAGCCCGATGATGGTGCGGAGCAGCACCGACTTGCCGCCGCCCGACGTGCCGACGATGCCGAGGATCTCGCCCTTCTTAACATCGAGAGACAAATGGTCGAGCACGACATGGTCGCCGAAGCCGACGACGAGGTCTCGCACTTTGATGACGGGAGCTTCTTCCATCGATCAAGCTACATCCGGGCTAGTGGAAAACAGTCAGGAGCGCGACCCAAGCTGCCGCAGGCAGCCTTCTGCGGGATTTTTGCGCAATCACTATGGTTGTCAGAAACTGAGGCGGAATCGGGGTTTTGGGGTGTTGCGCCGGTGCGGACCATGGCCGCACCCATACCGGCTCGAACCTAGTCCACGCAAGCCAGATCGCCCTGCTCTACCTGGCTGCCCATTTCAGCCTGCCACCGCGCGATCTCCCTCAAATCGGCCTCTGGCCGGTCGGTAACGATCTCGCGTTGTCCAAGGAAGACCTCGCCAGTGCCCCCATCGATGGAGATCCAATCACCCTCTTTGATGGTGATGGACCCAATTTGAGCCAAACGCAGGTCTGGCTTCACCTCAAGCTCGTCGCAGCCGACGACGCAAGCCTTGCCCATTTGCCGCGCGATGAGCGAGGCATGAGCGGTGCGGCCGCCAGATGCGGTCAGCACCCCGGAGGAAGCAGCCATGCCTTGAACGTCGGAGGTGTCGATATCCGGGCGAATGAGGATGACGGGATCGCCGGCGCTCGCGAGCTGCTCCGCCCTCAGCGAATCGAAGGCCGCGATGCCGACGGCGACGCCGGCCGCAGCCCCAATACCGCGCGTAAGCGGCGAGGCTTCTCCCGCGAACCGCGTCATTGCGACCGACCCAAGGTCGAGCCCTTCGATCTGACGAAGACCTTGCGCAGGCGTGAGCATGCCCTCGCGCACGAGATCGACGGCGATCTTGAGCGCAGCCCGCGGCGTGCGCTTGGCGGCACGGCTCTGCAAGATCCAAAGCTTTCCGTCCTCGATCGTGAACTCGATGTCCTGCACGTCCTTGAATTGTCGCTCCAGCCGGACCAAGCAACGGCGCAACTCTTCCGCCGCCGCGGGTGCGATCACCGCGAGCTCCTTCTCGGTCATCGGCGTGCGGCGCCCCGACACCACGTCCTCGCCTTGCGCCTCGAACAAGACATCGATCTGCGGCACGGCAACGCCCGTCGATGGATCGCGAGAGAAGGCGACACCTGCGCCGGAACTAGAGCCCTTGTTGCCGAACACCATGGCTTGCACCGTCACGGCGCTGCCCTTGAGGTAATCAAGCCCCTGCAGGCGGCGATAGCTGCAAGCACGGTCTGACATCCAAGATTGGTAGACGGCGCGCGCGGCGGCGGTGAGCTGCTGCATCGGATCATCGGGAATTTCCCCGTCGGCTTCGGCAATCTCGCTTTCATAGGTCGAGACCAGACGTTCGAGCGCCTCGCTGTCGAGATCGCGATCAGTTTCAGCACTCTCGAGGGCGATCAGCGCGTCGCGCTTCGAAAACAAGATCGCTGGGTCAAGACCGAGCACTGTCTCCGCATAAGCTTCGAGGAAGCGCCGGCGGCAGTCCCAGGCAAAACGCGGATTGCCCGTCATGCGGATCAGGCCTCGTGTCGCAGCCTTGGTGCAACCGACATCGAGCACCGTGTCGAGCATGCCAGGCATCGAGCGCGCCGCGCCGGAACGAACGGAAACCAGATAGCGGCTCGCGGCGATCGCCGAAACCCCGCCCGGTCGCATTCTGCAAATACTCAATGCCCTCGCGAAGCCCCTCGGCGAATTCCTTCTCCGCTTCGACATCGCCTGCGATCAACGCTGCGCCGAGACGGATCGGAAGAACGAAGGCCGGTGGCACTGGAACGCCGGCAGCCGCCACCTTGGCAAGGATTGCCGCCTTGGCACCCACCTCCTCGGCAGGCGCCGCACCCTCGCGAGCGGCTTCGTTCAGATAGATGATCGTCATGGATGCGCCACCCCTCTTAGCTGGACAAATCGGCCATGACGTGGTCGTGCAAGAGATGCCCCACTGCCGAAAGCCGATCGGTCGCGCGCTCCAACGAGCGTGCAAGCTCAAGCACACACAAGGCCGATCGTAAGTCGCCCTCGCTCCGCAGTAAGACCTCGGTCACCCTGCGCTCCGCACGGTCTGCGACATGCTCAAGCTCTGAAAGGCGGTCGGTCGCTGCAAGCGCATCGTCGTTGTCGGACCTCTCTCCCTCGCCAATGCACGCTGCGGCTTCCAGGCCCCGCGCGGCGGCTCCGGTTCCCTCCGCGGCAGCCGCACAAAGCTCATTCAGAGGTTGCAACACGTTCGGATCAATCTTTGGCGGAATGAGCGTGGCAAAGAACGCTGCCTGCTCCAGTTCGTCGATCGCGTTCTCCGCCGTATCGACGAGACGGGCAACAATGACGCTGGCCTGGGTGCGGACAATGGCTGCCCGAGCGTCGAGCGCAATTGCATCGGCTTTCTCCTCGATTCGCTTGGCACGAAACGCGGTCGCGGCCTGGCTCGATCCCGACCTGCGCTCATACGCCGACAAATCGCCGGCGATGGCTGCAGCGATATCGCGGGCGAGCCCCATTTGCCTGACCACGGTCGTCAACAGCGAGCTTTCTGTGCGATCGATCCGGCCGGCAAGATCCGCTTCCAGCGCCTCCCTGACAGAGCGCGAAGACCTGCGCTGACGCACGGCCTCGGTGGATAGCCTGAGTGTGGTCTTCAAGAAATCGACCGAAGCATCCCGCCCAAGCACCTCGCCGAGATCTTCGCCGAAGCCGATGCGATCAGGCGCGGCGTGCCGCACGACCGCAGCCACGAGTTCGATACCGCCAAGTTCGAGAAAGGCGCGATGGCCGATTTCGTGCCGCGCCGCCCAATCGAGCACGCGAATGGCGTCGCGGTTGTTCAAGAGCTTGCGAATGGCTTTGCGCGCTTTGTTCCAGTCGATGAGAAAGACGAGCGAAGCGCCGATCGCTGCGAGAAAATTGTCGCGATGCTCGGGGCTTTCGGCTTCCAGCGTCCCGGTCACCAAATAGAAGGTATCGCCTTTGGCGAGGTCCGCTTTCTTTTTCGTTTGCAGCCCACTCCAACGCACCGGGAACCGCTCGAACAGTTTGATAAAGAATTTCGCCCGCGACTCGTGCACGTCGGTATGCGTAATCGTGACCGACAAGCCGTCCACGCCGACGAGCAGTACATGCGCATCGGTCGTGCCGATGTCGTTTTGAATCACGAGACGTGTGCCGGCGCGGGTTGCGATCGTGTCGAGACCGGGATGATCGAATTTGAGGCCTTTCGTGCGATTGAGCCCGCGCATGAAGGCGGCAACCGACGCCTTATCTTCGTTCGTCAGTCCATGCGTATGTGCGCCGTCGAGCATCTCATCGGCGCATCGCACCGCAAGACGGTTGAGAGCTTTATGCAGGTCCATGACGAGACGGTGCAGACTGTCCCGCCCGTCGCCCGACACCGAGGTGAGCTCGACGATCTCGGCTTCGGCAATCTGCGCCTCGCCGAGGCGGACCTTGGACTTTATCGCGGCGAGCCGATCCTCCGCCGCTTCGCCCTCGCGCGCATCAGCCGCGCCGACCGCCCTGATCATGGTTGCCACGTCGCCCACGAGGGACTCGCCTAGCTTGGCAAGGTCGGGTGCTTCGATCACCCCACTCGCAGTCTTGCGCGCGCCGGAGACGAGCGATCGCGTGGCGACGACATCGACGCCGGCGTTACGGCACTCCGCGACGAGATCCGCCGGCTGCGCTTCCGGATTGCGCGCATGCTCCGCCGCCGCCTGCAACACGCTCATCCGCACCTTGGCGCGGTCATTGGCGCGGAGTCCCTCCGCAACGAGACCCGGTAGCAGGATTTCGCCCTGGCCTAACTCTTCGATGATACGCGACTTCATGGCATGCTTTTGGTCTTGGGAGACCCCACAGACTAGCATGCCCGGCGCAATCGATCTTGCGCCAGATCAGTCATCATTCTGTCATATCGACGAGACTTTCGATCACATCCCGATCGAGGCGAAGAAGATCGCGAACAATCCGTCGAGCACGATGACGAGGAAAATCGACTTCACCACCGACGCTGTCGTCTGCAAGCCGAGCGATTCGGCGCTGCCTTTAACTTGCAGCCCTTCGGCGCACGCCACGATGCCGATCACTAGGCCCATGAACGGCGCCTTCAGCATGCCGACTTTGAAATGCGTGACCGAGATCGCTTGCGTCAGACGCTCGAGATAAATTTCCGGACTCATCCCGCCATAGAGCCACGCCACGAGTCCGCCGCCATAAAGTGCTGCCATCGAGCCCAGGAAGGTCAGAATCGGCAGTGCGATGACGAGGACGAGCACCCGCGGCAGCACCAGCACTTCGATCGGATCGAATCCCATGGTGCGAAGCGCGTCGACTTCCTCGCGCATCATCATCGAGCCGAGCTCCGCCGTGTAAGAGCTGCCCGAGCGGCCCGCCACCATGATGGCCACGATCAACACGCCGATCTCGCGCAACACCAGGATGCCGACGAGATCGACGGAGTAAAGCTCGGCGCCGAATTTGCGGAAGTGAAAGATACCCTGCTGCGAGATGATCCCGCCGATGAGGAACGTGATCAGCAGAATGATCGGCACCGCCTGCCAGGCCACGCGATCGAGCTGGTTGACGGCCGAGGTAAATCGGAAATCTCTCGGCCGCATGACCACCCGCGCGGCGGCCGTGCCAAGCGCGCCGAACATCTCGGCGAAGAGAATGAGATCGCGCCAGGAGCCGGTCAGCCCGCGCCCAAGCGCGGCGAGCGCTGAGACGATTTTGTTCTCGCGGCCAGGTGCAACGACCGCATTGCGGTTGACGCCATGCATCTCCTCGAGAAGCTTGAGGTCGTGCGCGGGGAGGCCGACGATCTCGGCCTTGCCGCCTGCCACGCTAAAGAGTCGAGTCAGGCGTTCGAGAAGCCAGGCACCGAACGTATCGAAGCCGCGCACGTCACCCATGTCGATCGACATGCTGCGTGCTTTAGGCGCTTCACGTGCGACGCCGTCGACCAGCGCCTCCAGCTCTCCCGCATTCGCCGCGGTCCAAGACCCAGCGGCAGAGAGCTTCAGTTGCTCGCCTTCGAACTCAGCTGTGAGTAAGGGTGTGCTACCCATCCTAGGCTCCTCCGGCCATTCGCCATCGTAAGCCTAGCCATAGAGGTCTAGGGCCCTGAAAGGCAATCCTCGGGATAGGCCTTGCGTCAACAGGCGCAAAACAGCGTCCGGGATCAGCTTCGGTTCAGCGTAATGTTAACCGAGCGAAGCGCGATATTTGAGGTGGCGATCGAGACGGTTTGCGACTTGGCGGTATAGGCGACCGACATACTGCCGGACACCGCGCCCGTGATCTGGAGCGTGATCCTGTCGCCGGTGGCCGTGCCGCTGGCATCGCCCTCGGCATTGTACGTGCGCTCTTCCCAATGTCCGGTGATCCGTCCACCGCTACTGTTCAGCTTGCTCCTGATCTCGATCTTGTTGTTGTCGCTTGAGCAGCGAATGGCCATGCCGAGCTGCGAGCCGCCGCCTGTATAATAGGCATTGCATTTGATGCGGTCGCGCGTGCCGTCCTCGAGCCTGTATTCGCCAGTGCCGCCCCAAGATCCAAGCAACATGTTGAACGGGCCGGGATCCGAGAGCGCGGGTTTCGCCGTCGGGAAGGCGAAAAGCGACAGCGCCAATGCTGCAACGAGCGCCGTACGCCTTTGGAAATTTGATCGCATCATGACCACCAGGTCCTCCAATCCTCGCCCCACGACCCTCTATTGAAACGAATCGCCATTACAGGATGGCGACGATCTCCTTTGTGCCGGTCCAAATCATGGCTTGCAAGCGTCTCTGTGGCACATGGGCAACAGGACGCCCCGCGTCAACCCCGGCGCATATGGGAGGATATCAGGCCCTCCACAAGGGCTTTGGTAGACAACCGCACCGCCGGAACTATGATCCTCGCCACTCGTTCTTCGCGGGGGAACCACCGGCATGTTTCCATTGGGCGACGACAATTCTCAGCGCCGGACCGTGCCGGTCGTCACCGTCATTCTCATCGCGCTCAATGTGATCATGTTCCTGCTCGAGCTCTCCGCGGGCGAAGGGTTCATCCAGCAATTTGCCTTCATCCCTGCTCGCTTTTCCGAATCGCCGGCGGCCTATGCCTATACCGTCCTCACCGCGATGTTCCTGCACGGCGGCTGGATGCACCTGTTCGGCAACATGCTGTTCCTGTGGATCTTCGGCGACAATGTCGAGGACCGGCTAGGGCGCTTTCAATTCCTGCTCTTCTATTTGCTGACCGGTATCGCCGCGACCTTCGCGCAATACGCGATCGCTCCCAATTCACCAATTCCCAATGTTGGAGCCTCGGGCGCCATTGCCGGCGTGCTCGGCTCCTACATCCTCATGTTCCCGCAATCGCGCGTCAACGTGCTGATGGGACGCCAGGTCGTCGCCATGCCTGCGGTCATCGTGCTTGGCATGTGGATCGCGGTCCAGCTGTTCAGCGGCATGGGCTCGATCGCCTATACCGACGAAAGCGCAAATGTCGGCGGCGTCGCCTACATGGCCCATATCGGCGGCTTCGCCGCCGGTTTCCTCATAACGCTTCTGTTCCGCAGCAGACTGGACCCGGGCCCAACGGCGACGTGAGTTTTTCTCCTTGCGCGCGCGCCGCCCCGCCTCGGCAAACCCAGATTGAAACCCGAGTCTGGTCCCGTTAAGCTGCAACCGCAAAGCCGAGCAGCGCGGGTAACCGACATTGGCGGGTCCACGGAAAGAGCTGAAACTGGGGTCAGTGGCTGACGTCGGGGGTTTCCGGGCCGAGCGAATCGATCCGTTGAATTTGATATTCCAAGGTGACGGTATCCGAGCTATCTCAAGGATGCTGATTGAGCCCGACCAACTCGATCAGCCGTCCGCCTGGATTGAACATATTCCTTTTGCTTGTTGGCTCATCGAGGCGCACCGGCCTACGCAGCTTGTGGAACTCGGAACATATTTTGGCGCTTCTTATTTTGCTTTCTGCCAAGCCGTCACGAGACTGGGCCTGCCGACCCGCTGCTACGCGGTCGACACCTGGCGCGGTGACCAGCACTCCGGGTTTTATGAAGACGATGTTTTCGCCACGGTCACTGACCACAACAAGAAATATGGGATGTTTTCGGAGCTGCTGCGTTGCAGATTTGACGAGGCGCTGCCTTATTTTCTCGACGGTTCAATCGATCTTTTGCACATCGACGGCATGCACGCCTATGACGCTGTAAGGCACGATTTTGAGTCGTGGCTGCCGAAACTGTCCAGTCGCGCGGTAGTGCTGTTCCACGACACCAATGTCCGTGAGCACAATTTCGGAGTGTTCCGGCTCTGGGCCGAACTCAGCCAGCAGTATCCGCATTTCGAGTTCCTACATGGGCATGGCCTTGGCGTGCTCGGGGTGGGCGCGGAGATAGAGGGTCCGCTCAGGGCGCTGCTTACTGCAACGCGCGATCCGGCCTCAACGACCGACGTTCGAGAGGTGTTCTGGCGCTTGGCCGGCGCTTTGAGAAAACACGCGGCGCTGAATGCCAGTCACGCTGATGCCAACCGGCTCGCCGGTGAGGTCGCAGCGGGCGAGGCCGCGCTGGTGCAACGCGAGTCGGAGCTGGCGGAAGCGAAGTGCCGGGCCGACAAGTTGGAGGTCGCGCTCGCGGCCGCGGCTGAACGCGATGCGCACGTCGCGGCGCTGGAGGCGACGGTCGCAGCGCTGCGCGCCTCAACTTCGTGGCGCGCGACCTCGCCGTTTCGCTGGGTGGCGTCGCGATTAGCCGGAATTAGACGTTGGTTGCGGGGATAGGATTTGAACCTATGACCTTCAGGTTATGAGCCTGACGAGCTACCGGGCTGCTCCACCCCGCGTCAACGTTTTTGGTAAATCAGCTTCAAAGCCGGGCCGGCCCGAAGAGCCGGAACCTATAGCAGGTTCGAGGCAGATGTGAAGCGCGCTGTTGAACCCCTATATGGGCATCCGCACCAAGGATTTCCAGCATTCCGGCGCTATCGCCGCACGTCCGCCGAATCCCCTGCCAGATTGGGCCAACCAAGCCAGCGCTGGGTGCGTAGACCCCGTATTTTATAGCTTCCATCAACGGCACGCTCGAACAGCCAGCGCCGCCTGGCGAAGCTCTCGCGCACGATGAAGGGAAACACCGTGCCGAGAATGGCGCCGGCCACCGCGTCGGTAAAGTAATGCTGGCCGATCAAAGGCCGTGTCGCGGCGATCCAGGCGGCGCCGATATAGAGCAGCACGCGCGCCCGCGGCCACAAAATTCCGATCACCGTGGCGAAGGCGAAAATATTGGTGGCATGGCCAGACGGAAACGACGCGTAATCCGGATCGAACGCGAACAGATGAAAGTCGAGTGGCCCGCCGCTATCGAATAATTTTGGACGCGCCCTGCCGACGATATTCTTGGTGAGGCTGGAGATCAGTCCTGCACCGCCCACACTGACGAACACGTAGCCGATCGTGCTCGCGATCAGCCCATAGGCGGCCTCGTTGCGAAAGCCGACATGTTTTTGCCTGAGCACCAAAGCGACCGCGATCGCCGCACCCGTCGGAATCAGCATCCAGGCCGAAGTGCCGACATCGGTAATGGTGCGGAAGAATTCAACCGCTGCCGGCGACAGCCTCTTGGCGCGCTCGAGCACAAACGGATCGATCAGCAGGAATCCGAACAACACCAATGACAGCGCGAGTGCGAGCTGTTCGACGACGCTGAGATCTTTCAGACGCATTGCTCAAACGGCGCGGGCCGTCTCAGGCGCGCGCTTGTGTGTCCAGATGAAATAGATGTTGCGCGCATAGATCACCAGGCCGGTCGCCTGGCCGAGAATGAACACCGGGTCGGCGCGATAGACGGCATAGGCGAGCAGCATGAAGCCGCCGACGAAACTGAAATACCAGAACGTCTCCGGCACGATGCTCGCGCGCGCCTTCTCCGAGGCGATCCACTGCACGATGAACCGCATCGAGAACATGGCTTGCGCGAAGAGCCCGATCGCGACCCAAATAATCTCGGCCGTGGACGTGTCGTGCCACCAATGGAGAAGACTGCTCAGATTCATCGCGACAACCCCCAACAACTTTATGTGCGGACGCGGCGTGCTTCGGCGCGAATTTCCTTTTTCGCATCGCCGCCCGCTTGCGCCCCAGCCCTCACCTCTTCGACCGGCGGCAAAATCGTCCGCTTGCGCAGCCAACTCACGCCGACAAGGTCGTAGAGGCCGATCAGGGCGCGTCCAAGATTAGTATATTTTGACGTGCCCCGCAGCCTTGGCCGATCGTTGACCGGCTCATAAGCAATTTCACGACCATAGGACAGAAAAAAGGCAGGTAAATAACGGTGCATGCCATGGAAATAGGGCAGCGCCAGGTAGGCATCGCGCCAATAAACCTTGAGCCCGCATCCGGTATCGGGACAGCCGTCGTCGAGCACACGGTCTCTGATCCAATTGGCAAAGCGTGAGGCCAGTTTCCGCGAGCCCGGGCCTTTGCGGCCCACGCGGATGCCAGCCACCATGGCAGGCGCGCCGCCTTCGGGACCTAACTTGGCGACGAGCCGGGGAATGTCATTGGGATCGTTTTGCCCGTCGCCATCCATGGTGGCGATAACTGGAAATTTCGCGGCCCGGACCCCGGTCGAAAATGCCGCACTCTGGCCCGCACGGGTGCCATGCCGGAGATAGCGCAACGAGCCATGTCGCGGGAACAGCGCCTTGACCTCTGCAGCCGTGCCGTCGTCGCTCGCGTCGTCAACCACAATCACTTCGCCGAGCATGTCGCGAGGCACCGCGCCATAGGTCTCTTCCACCAGGCGCCCGATATTCCCTGCCTCGTTAAAGGCCGGAATTACAACGGAAATACGCAATCACACCTCCCCCGCGACAATCGGGCATCGCTCCCGATCAGTAGCAAGCTTTCGCCGCGCCGCACAACCTTGTACACCGGGCAACCCCGGCCCCTAAAGTTCTGCGGTAACCCTGAAAATGCAGCGCCAGAAGACCGACGCCGAACAGTCTGAAGCCGGCTATTTCCTGCCGCTCCTGTTCTGGCTCGGCGCCCTGCTCGCGATCCGCATTGCAGCCCTTGTTGCTGCGCGCATCGATCTCGTCCTTGACGAGGCGCAATATTGGACCTGGTCGCGCGAGCTCGCCTGGGGCTATTTCTCCAAGCCGCCGATGATCGCCTGGGTGATCCGCGGCGCCACGGAGATCTGCGGCAACGGCGAGGCTTGCGTGCGCGCGGCCTCCCCCGTCCTCTACACCCTCACCTCGATCATCATCTACGCCGCCGCGCGGCAGCTCTATAGCGAGCGCATCGCCTTCTGGTCGGCGATCGTCTTCGCCACGCTTCCCGGCGTGTCCTATTCCTCGATGCTGATCACGACCGACGTGCCGCTCGTGCTGTTCTGGTCGCTCGCGCTCTACGCTTGGATCAATTTGGTGAAGGGCAGAGAGATGCGCTTCGCTGTTCTGCTCGGGGTCGCGGTAGGCCTCGGACTTCTCTCCAAGCAGGCGATGATCTATTTCGCGCTCTCTGCGGCCTGCCACGCAATTTTTTCCCGCGATGCCCGCGAGGCGCTGAAGGGTGGACGCGGAATCGTGGCGGCCTTCATCGCACTCGCCTTCGCGGCGCCGATGCTGATCTGGAACGCTCAACACGACTTCGTCACCTTCCAGCACACCGCCGCCAATATCGGCTGGAAATTCCCTTACGTGCATCCGCTGGCCCTGCTCGATTACATCGTCGTGCAATTCGGCGTGTTCGGCCCGATCCTCATGGCCGTCTATCTCCGCACGACCTTTCGGGCATTTCGCGACAAACAAAGCGACGACAAGATTCTCTTGCTCGCCTTCTCCCTACCGGTTCTGGCCCTGCTTCTCGTCCAGTCGCTGCTCTCACGCGCTCACGGCAACTGGACCGCAGTTTCCTATCCCGCGGCGACGATTCTCGTCACCGCAGTGATGTTCGAGTTAGGACGGATGCTGCTGTTCCGCATCTCGCTCGCGCTGCATCTCGCTGTTGCCGCCTTGATCGCCATCGGCTCCTTCCTTCGCGCCGCAACTTCCCACCTTCGAACGCCTGCAGTTTCTCTCCCGCGTCGTAGGCTGGCGCGGTGTCGCCGACGCGGTGCGGACGAAACTCGCCGAGGATCACTATGGCTCGATCCTGGTCGACTCGCGCGAGATGGCGGGGGAGCTGCTGTATTATCTCCGCGACAACCCGACACCGCTTTATGTCTGGCTGTACCAGCCTAAGCCGATGAACCAATACGAGTTGACGCGGGCCATGAATAAGGACGCCCCGGGCCCCGTGCTCTTCGTCACGCAAAGGAAGTGCCCGTCGCAGGTCATATCGTCATTCGCCGAAAGCGAAAGGCTCGGCAGCGTCGATGTTCCCATGGTGAAGGATAAGTCCCGGGCGATCTTTTTCTGCCGCCTCACGGGATATCAAGAACCGCAATAGGCCGCGCTTTAGTGCGCCGGCGCGGTCGCTTTAACCGGCACACGCACATCGATGGCGCCGGCACGCTCGAACTCGAGCGTCATGGGCAAATCGCCGCCTTCTTCGAGCGGCTGCTTCAGGCCAACCAGCATCAAATGCGTGCCCCCTGGCGCAAGCGCCAGCGTGCCTTGCGCCGGAACCGGTAAGCCACCCTCCACTTTGCGCATCTGCATCACGCCATCCTCACTCATCGTGGTCTGATGCATCTCGATGGCTTCGACCAGCTCCGAGCGCGCGGAATTGAGCGTGTCCGCTTCGCCCGTCATTGACGATGTTCATGTAGGCGGCGCTGACATTGGTCTTGCCGAGGCTCGGCCGCGCCCAGGCGTCGGCGACATGGATACCCGGCTCCGCAGCCCAGACCGTCAGGCCAATGAAGACGAGAGCGGCCAGCGTCAGGAGGACCGCAACCCCGATCTCGACCATACGGAGTCTGGTCAGTCTGCGCATTCTACATTCCAAAACAGAACACCTCCGGCCGAGCACCATGAATCGAGTTTCGCCCGAGTCTTTAAGCCTGGAGGATTACGATTGTCTTGTGCCGCGGTGTCGCGTGCGGCGCTCCGCCGCGATGCGCGTACACTTAGGGCGTAACAGCCGCGCGCTGCTGCGCCACAACCGCGTCGCGCGGATCGTCGGCGCCCTCGCCAACACCGTCGCGGCCATAGATATCGGGCCGGAATTCAACCACCCCGTTCGGCGTGGCAAAGGCGGTGAGATAGACGAAATGCACCGGCACCGGCGCCTTCAGCTTGACGTCGAGCCGCTCCCCGGAGCTCGCTGCCGCCTGCACGCGCTCAGGCGTCCAGCCGACCGGCGCAAGCAGCCAGGCGACGAGATCGAGCACGCGCTCCACGCGCACGCAGCCGGATGAGAAAGCCCGCACGCTCTGGCCGAACAACTGCTTCAGCGGCGTGTCATGCATATAGACGGCGTGCTTGTTCGGCATGTTGATGCGGACCACGCCGAGCGCGTTGAACGTCCCCGAGTCTTGCCGGAACCTGTAACTCACCACCTGGGGTGAATTCCAATCCACCGTGGCGGGATCGAGCGGCTTCGCCTTCCAGTCGGTCATGACGCTGAAATGCTCGTTTGCGAAGTAGCTCGGATCCTTCCGGATCTTTGGGATGAGATCCTGTTGCGCGACAGTTTCCGGAACGGTCCAAGTCGGAAAGAAATTGATCTCGACGATTCTGGCCGACACTTCCGGCGTGGCGCGCGCAGGTTTCCCGGCGACGACATTGGAGTCGAGCGCGAGGTCGCCCTTCTCCACCGCCTGCGCGACGAAGGCCGGCACGTTGACGAGCACGTAGCGCGGCGCCTGATTGATCTTCATCAGCTCCTTCACGCGCACGAGATTGGTCTGGAGTTGCGTGACGCGCTCGGACGCTGGAACATTCAAGGCCGCGAGCGTGCGGGAATCGACGAAGCCGCTGACGCGCTGGCCGTTGCGGATCTGAAAGCGCGCGAGTCCTTCGAGGAACTCGGCGTCGAAATTTGGATTGCCGGCGTTGCCCTGCGGCAGATCGCCTTCGATCATCAGATGCTTGCGGATCGTCGCGATGTCGGCGCTGGTGTCGCCCGGCCTGAGCGTCGCGTTGTCGCCAACAATGGGCCAGCCGCCGGACGCGGCGATTTGCTGATAGCGCGCGATCGCCGCCTCGAGCGCGGTGACGCTCGCCTCGCTGATGAACGGCACCGGCATGCGGTAGTCGCCGGCGTAGCGCGTATAGAGCTCGTTCCGCACGGCCTCACGCCGCGCCTTCTCTTCCGGCGTCACCGGCCCGATATTCGTCGAGCCGCCGAACGGGTTGAGCGGATCGGCGTAGGCGCGATGAGAACCGTTGAGCGCCACGACCGCGCAAGCTGCTGAGATGGTCAAGACCAGAAGGGCCTTGGCCCGGCTTTCGCTACGCATCGGCAATTGCTCCCGTCCCGGTCCGTGACTTGGTCGGCCCCGGAGGCATCGTAGCCCGTACCGCCCGAAGATGGAACGCATGCGACATCATGCCAAAATCTCACCTTTCGCTACCTAGGCTTGTGCAACGCAGCCAGCAGCCGGTCGATAAAGCCTTGTTGTCCCGGCAGAATTTTGACCTTGGCAAGGTCGGGCGTGAACCATGCCGACGCGATCGACTTCCGGGAAGGACTGCATCCGCCCGCTTTTCGGCGGCCATTCGAGCTCGAACCGATTCGACCTGAGCGCCGCGGGATCGAACTCGCCTTCGACGGCGAACGCGGTAACGATCTTGCGGCTCGGCTGCACGATCTCGCCGAGCTCGATGAAAGTGCCGTCGAGGTCGCGACCCGAGTTCCTCTTCGAACTCGCGGATGGCGCAGGCGAGCGGCTCCTCGGCCTCGTCATATTCGCCTTTCGGGATCGACCAGGCGCCGTCGTCCTTCTTCGCCCAGAACGGACCGCCCGGATGCACGAGCAGGACTTCGAGCTCGGAGCCCTGTCCGCGATACATCAAGATGCCGGCGCTGCGTTTCATATGCTGCACGTTCCGGACCCATCCGCCCCGTGAATGCTGAATGAATATCGGCCTCAGCACTAGTTCAGACCCACTCAGCGAAACTCCGCGCCGATGAAACCAATTGAACGGCGAGGGAGATCGACCATGAACAAGTTTGCTCTCTTCACGACCATCGACCTCTTTGGCCTTTCCGCTGTATCGACAGCATACCCCGACGTGACGGATCGTTCGGGCCAACGAGAGGACGAACCCTGTGCGGTGAAGACACATTGCGAGCCGAACGCGGCCGCAAATGCATCTCAACCAGCGCTTTCGACACCGACGCTCAAGCGATAACTCAATCGGTGAATTCTAAACGCAAAAAACCGCCGCGGGGATAACCCGCGGCGGCTTTTGGTTTTGCGTTTAAGTAGCGCGAAGCTGGTAGCGCACGAAATTGCGCGAACCAACGATCGTGTAAGAGGGGAAATTCTCGATGACGCGCTGATGCGCGATTGATGATGCGCTCAACCAGGCCGAAGCCCGGTAGCGCAAACATTTTAGTGACACTGGCCTTGGTAAGCCTGGCGATGACCTACTCTCCCGCGTCTTAAGACGCAGTACCATGGGCGCTGGAGCCTTTCACGGCCGAGTTCGGGATGGGATCGGGTGTGGGCGCTCCGCCAATATCACCAGGCCAACGAAGGGCAGTGTCGAAATTTGGTCTTACGTGTCTCGTCTCGTTGCGCTGCAGCACCGCGCGCTCAAGTAGCGCGAAGCGCGGTAGCGCATCAGAGATGGACACTGACAATGAAAGCAATCAAGCCGATCGAGCGATTAGTACTGGTTAGCTTCACGCATTGCTGCGCTTCCACACCCAGCCTATCAACGTGGTGGTCTTCCACGGCTCTCAAGGGAGAACTAGTTTCGAGGTGGGTTTCCCGCTTAGATGCTTTCAGCGGTTATCCCGTCCGCACTTGGCTACCCTGCTATGCCGCTGGCGCGACAACAGGTCCACTAGAGGTGCGTCCATCCCGGTCCTCTCGTACTAGGGACAGATCCTCTCAATTCTCCTACACCTACGGCAGATAGGGACCGAACTGTCTCACGACGTTCTAAACCCAGCTCACGTACCACTTTAATCGGCGAACAGCCGAACCCTTGGGACCTGCTCCAGCCCCAGGATGTGATGAGCCGACATCGAGGTGCCAAACGATGCCGTCGATATGGACTCTTGGGCATCATCAGCCTGTTATCCCCGGAGTACCTTTTATCCGTTGAGCGATGGCCCTTCCACGCGGGACCACCGGATCACTAAGGCCGACTTTCGTCTCTGCTCGACTCGTCAGTCTCGCAGTCAGGCAGGCTTATGCCTTTGCACTCGACAGCTGATTTCCGACCAGCTTGAGCCCACCTTCGCGCGCCTCCGTTACTTTTTGGGAGGCGACCGCCCCAGTCAAACTACCCACCATGCACTGTCTCGGACCCGGATGACGGGCCGCGGTTAGATATCCATAATCACAAGGGTGGTATTTCAACGATGACTCCCCGGGAACTGGCGCCCCCGGATCAAAGTCTCCCACCTATTCTACACATGTCACCACGAATACCAGTGCAAAGCTATAGTAAAGGTTCACGGGGTCTTTCCGTCTAACCGCAGGAACCCCGCATCTTCACGGGGAATTCAATTTCACTGAGTCTGCGTTGGAGACAGTGGGGAAGTCGTTACGCCATTCGTGCAGGTCGGAACTTACCCGACAAGGAATTTCGCTACCTTAGGACCGTTATAGTTACGGCCGCCGTTTACCGGGGCTTCGATTCAAGGCTTGCACCTCTCCTCTTAACCTTCCGGCACCGGGCAGGCGTCAGACCCTATACGTCGCCTTGCGGCTTCGCAGAGCCCTGTGTTTTTAATAAACAGTCGCCACCCCCTAGTCTGTGCCCCCCACGCCTGGTTGCCCAAACGTGGGGCCCCCTTCTCCCGAAGTTACGGGGGCAATTTGCCGAGTTCCTTCAACGCAGTTCTCTCAAGCGCCTTGGTATACTCTACCAGTCCACCTGTGTCGGTTTAGGGTACGGTCTGATGTGGGGGCTATTTCCTGGAACCCCTTCGCTGCCCGGTCAATCCAATAAGACCAGACAACTTTTAGGATTCGTCACTCACCCACTGGCCCACGAATATTAACGTGGTTCCCATCGACTACGGCTTTCGCCCTCGCCTTAGGAGCCGGCTAACCCTGCGCTGATTAGCATTGCGCAGGAACCCTTGGACTTACGGCGGAAGTGTCTCTCACACTTCTTATCGTTACTCATGTCAGCATTCGCTCTTCCGATACCTCCAGGCCACCTCGCGGTGACCCTTCGCAGGCTTACGGAACGCTCCGCTACCGCGTGCACTTGCGTGCACACCCGCAGCTTCGGTGTATGGCTTTAGCCCCGATACATTGTCGGCGCAAAAATCCTTAATTAGACCAGTGAGCTGTTACGCTTTCTTTAAAGGATGGCTGCTTCTAAGCCAACCTCCTGGTTGTTTTGGGATTTTCACATCCTTTCACACTTAGCCATAACTTGGGGACCTTAGCTGGCGGTCAGGGCTGTTTCCCTTTTCACGACGGACCTTAGCACCCGCCGTGTGTCTGCCGGATAGTACGTCTCGGTATTCGGAGTTTGGTTAGGTTTGGTAAGCCGTTGAGGCCCCCTAGCCCATCCAGTGCTCTACCCCCGAGAGTATTCGTCCGACGCTCTACCTAAATAGATTTCGCGGAGAACCAGCTATTTCCAGGTTTGATTGGCCTTTCACCCCTAGGCACAAGTCATCCCCCGTCTTTTCAACGACGGTGGGTTCGGCCCTCCAGTGAGTGTTACCTCACCTTCAGCCTGCTCATGCCTAGATCACCTGGTTTCGGGTCTAATCCGCCGAACTGTGTCGCCCTGTTCAGACTCGCTTTCGCTGCGCCTACACCTAACGGCTTAAGCTTGCTCGGCAGACTAACTCGCTGACCCATTATACAAAAGGTACGCCGTCACCCACCCGAAGGTAGGCTCCGACTGTTTGTAGGCATTCGGTTTCAGGTCTATTTCACTCCCCTCGTCGGGGTGCTTTTCACCTTTCCCTCACGGTACTTGTTCGCTATCGGTCGCACACGAGTACTTAGGCTTGGAGGGTGGTCCCCCCATGTTCAGACAGGATTTCACG
>CAVWBG010000003.1:255000-335777 GCA_963753175.1 uncultured Alphaproteobacteria bacterium
GTGTCGACGGCGCCACCCGCGACTTCTACCGCTTCCGCACCCCTGACGGCCAAGTCGACTATTACGACGAGCAGGGCAACAGCGCGAAAAAGTTCCTGATGCGCAATCCGGTCAAAGGCGGCCGCTACACGTCCGGCTTCGGCTCCCGCCGCCATCCGATCCTGGGCTATGTCCGCATGCATACCGGCGTCGACTGGGCGGCCCCCACCGGCACCCCGATCCTCGCCGCCGGCGACGGCACCGTCGAGATGGTCGGGCGCGAAGGCGGCTACGGCAATTACATCCGCATCCGCCACTCGAACGGCTTCACCACCGCTTACGGCCATCTGTCGCAATATGCCTCCGGCCTGCGGCCCGGCCTGCACGTGAAGCAGGGCCAGGTGATCGGGCTTGTCGGCTCCACCGGCCGCTCGACCGGCGCGCATTGCCATTACGAGATCCTGGTCAACGCGAAATTCGTGAACCCGATGACCATCCAGGTCCCGCGCGGACTGCAGCTCACCCAACACGAGCTCGCCGAGTTCCAGAAAGAGAAGAAGCGCATCGAAGCCCTGATGCAGCTCGATCCGGTGACCAGCCGCGTCGCCGACGCCAGCGCCGCGCAGTAAGCGCTGTCTCGTTCCTTCGTTTCCTCGTCCTTCCCTCTCTCCGTCGCTTCCTCGTCTCGCCTCTCAGCCGCACGTCGCTCCTTCCCAACTCCTTGCGGTCGATTGCCCGGGCGTAGAGCGGCACGCGGGCAATCCAGATGCCGATGTCGCCGGATTGAGCGTCAGCTAGTTGTACGCCGGCACACGCTTCCCGCAGCGCGAGAATCGAAGTTTCGAGGAAGCGCCGCCCTCGAGCGGGAATGATGCGAGGCTCTCGAGCTGTCGCGGGAAGATCAGCGCCTTCGCCGAATCTTCCAGCAATTCACTGCAACGCGCGTCCTCTAATGCCGAGCGCTCGGCTGGCTCACCGTCTCGCCGTTGAATCACCAGCCCGTCCTTGCCGGCGCTGATCTTCACCGTCTCCCCGTCATGGATCTTGCCGGCGAGCACCTGCTCGGCGAGCGGGTCTTGCACATATTTCTGGATCACGCGCTTCAGCGGCCTGGCGCCATAGGCCGGGTCGTAGCCCTTGTCGCCCAGCCATTCGCGCGCCTTGTCGTCGAGCTGGATGGTGATCTTGCGGTCGGCGAGCAGCTTCTTCAGGCGATCGAGCTGGATGTCGACGATGCGCGTCATCTCGCTCCGCTTCAGGCGATGGAACAGCAGGATCTCGTCGACGCGGTTGAGGAACTCCGGGCGGAAATGGTGGCGCACCACGTTCATCACCTCTCCGCGCACGGCGTCACGAATCCTCGCCCTCGGCCTGGTTGACCAGATATTCCGAGCCGAGATTGGAGGTCATGATGATCAGCGTGTTGCGGAAATCGACGGTGCGGCCTTGCCCGTCGGTGAGCCTGCCGTCGTCGAGCACTTGCAGCAGCACGTTGAACACGTCCGGATGCGCCTTCTCGATCTCGTCGAACAGAATGACCTGATAGGGGCGCCGGCGCACGGCTTCGGTGAGCGCGCCGCCCTCTTCGTAGCCGACATAGCCGGGCGGCGCGCCGATCAGCCGCGCCACCGAATGCTTCTCCATATATTCGCTCATGTCGATGCGGATGATGGCGTGCTCGTCGTCGAACAGGAATTCGGCGAGCGCGCGCGCAAGCTCGGTCTTGCCGACGCCGGTCGGGCCTAGGAACATGAACGAGCCCATCGGCCGGTTCGGATCTTGCAGGCCGGCGCGGGAGCGGCGCACGGCGGTGGAGACGGCGTGCACCGCTTCGTCCTGGCCGACCACGCGCTTGACGATCTGCTCTTCCATTTTCAGCAGCTTCTCGCGCTCGCCTTCCAGCATCTTGTCGACCGGGATGCCGGTCCAGCGCGAGACCACCGAGGCGATCATGTCGGGGGTGACGACTTCCGCGGCCATGGTGCCGGTCTTGTCTTCGGCCTCCTCGACGTCTTTCAGCTTCTTTTCCAGGTCGGGGATCACGCCGTAAGCCAGCTCGCCCGCCTTGGCGAGATCGCCGCGGCGCTGCGCCTGCTCCAATTCGTTCCGCGCATGGTCGAGCTGCTCTTTCAGCTTCTGCGCGCCGGCGAGCTTGTCCTTCTCGCTCTGCCAGCGGCTCGTCAGCGAGCTCGCCTGCTCTTCGAGATTGACCAGCTCCTTCTCGAGCTTCTCCAGGCGGTCCTTCGAGGCCTTGTCGGTTTCCTTCTTCAAGCGCTTCGCGCTCGATCTTGAGCTGGATGATGCGCCGGTCGAGCTCGTCGAGCGCTTCGGGCTTGGAATCGATCTGCATGCGAAGCCGCGACGCCGCCTCGTCGACCAGGTCGATGGCTTTGTCGGGCAGGAAGCGGTCGGTGATATAGCGGTTGGAGAGCGTGGCGGCGGCGACCAGCGCCGCAGTCGGCGATGCGCACGCCGTGATGCAGCTCGTATTTCTCATTCAGCCCGCGCAAAATCGAGATCGTATCCTCGACCGTCGGCTCCGGCACGAACACCGGCTGGAAGCGACGTGCGAGGGCCGCGTCCTTCTCCACGTGTTTGCGATATTCATCGAGCGTGGTGGCGCCGACGCAATGCAGTTCGCCGCGCGCGAGCGCGGGCTTCAGCAGATTGGAGGCATCCATGGCGCCGTCGGCCTTGCCGGCCCCGACCAGCGTGTGCATCTCGTCGATAAAGAGAATGATCTGGCCTTGCGCCGCCTCGATCTCCGAGAGCACGGCCTTCAGCCGCTCCTCGAACTCGCCGCGATATTTGGCGCCGGCGACCAGCGCGCCGAGATCGAGCGACAGCACCTTCTTGTCCTTCAGGCTTTCCGGCACGTCGCCCTTGACGATGCGATGCGCCAGGCCTTCGACGATCGCGGTCTTGCCGACGCCGGGCTCGCCGATCAGCACCGGATTGTTCTTGGTGCGGCGCGACAGCACTTGGATGGTGCGGCGGATCTCCTCGTCGCGCCCGATCACCGGATCGAGCTTGCCGGATGCGGCAGCCTCGGTGAAATCGCGGGTGTAGCGCTTCAGCGCGTCATAGGCCTGCTCGGCGCCGGCGCTATCTGCGGTGCGGCCTTTGCGCAGATCGTTGATCGTAGTGTTGAGGCTTTGCGGCGTGACGCCGGAACTCGGTGAGGATCTTGGAGGCGTCCGCCTCTTTCGCCATGGCGAGCGCCTGCAACACCCGCTCCACGGTGACGAAACTATCGCCGGCCTTGGTCGCCATCTGCTCGGCCTGGTCGAGCACGCGGCCCAACGCCGCCGCCATATGCGGCTGCGTCGCGCCGCCGCCGGAAACTTTCGGCAATTTGCCGAGCGCCGCTTCGGTGCGCTCCAGCGCCTCCTTCGGCTTGCCGCCGGCGCGCTGAATCAGCCCGCTCGCCAAGCCTTCCGGATCGTCGAGCAACACCTTCAACAGATGTTCCGGCGTGATCTGCGGATTGCCTTCACGCAGCGCCAGCGTCTGCGCCGACTGAATGAAACCTTTCAGGCGATCGGAAAATTTTTCGAAATCCATGGAAATCCCCTCATCGGCGCGGGCGGCAGAGAGGTCATAGCTCCGCGCTCCTTAATGGAGATATAGCGAACGCTTGGTGCAACAAAAAGAGGGGAGGCCCGCGCAAACGGGATCGCCCGGCCAAACGCCGCGCACAAACCTAAGACTGATAAAGATCAGCTGGTGCGGTCCGGCGCGGTCTCGTCGGCCTGTTGCACCGCTTCCGGCTGGCTCTGATCGTCGCGCTGGCGGTTGCCCGGTTGCGCCCCATTGGCGCCGCGGCGACCATGCTCGCGTCCGCTGGGGTGATGCTCCCGGTCGCCGGTATGGCGCTCGCGGTCTTGCCCGCCGGCTCCCTGGCGCTCGCGGCCCTGCTGCGGCTCGCGGCCCTGGTACGGCTCACGGCCCTGGTACTCGCGACCCTGCTGCGGTTCACGGCCCTGATATTGCGGCCCACCGCGGAAATCATCGCCCTCGCCATCGCCTTCGCCGCCTTCGTCGTCGCCTTCGAAGCGCGGACGGAAGCCGGCGCCGTTGGCGGTGTCTCCGGGCTGTCCGCCCTGAGGACCGAACTGCTGCTGCGCCGCCATGATGATGCGGTTGTAATGCTCGGCGTGCTGAAGATAACTCTCCGAGCCGACGAGATCGCCCGACGCCATCGCATCGCGCGCGAGCGAGGTATATTTCTCGGCGATATGCGCTGCCGTGCCGCGGATTTTTACGTCCGGGCCGTTCGATTCGAAGCTGCGCGAGAGTGGATTTTGCGGCTTACGGCCACCACGGCCGCGTCCCCGACGATATTCTGCTGTCCTTGCCTCATAGGCCTGTGTTCAACCCCAATAAGCGGTCCATGCCGCGTTCCTTCTTCTTCACTCTAAAATTCACGATCACCCTCTCATGTCGCCGAGGCGACTTGGCTTTGCATTGATGACCCACGCGCGCTTGCCGAGCTCCGCTCCGCAAGCACCTATGGTCTTTCTCCAGCGCTAGGCTGTCAGTCTTTTCGAAGTGCGGGCCAACCCTAGTGTCGATATGGGCGGTTAAGCGCCTTCCGAACGTCCCGATAGGCTTTGGGGGCCAGTCAATCGAGGTTCAGAAAGGGTCCGCTTCGTTGCCGTCTGCAACCCGGCCCGGCGTTTTGCAACGCCGCTCGCCGAAAAATCAATCCGCTGAGGCGGAAACTAGCGCGAATATGGCGATTTTCCAAGCCCCTTTTTTGCCTGCGACCATTAGCCAAGCCTGGCCCCGACGGAGCGCTGTCGGCCCCCAAGATCGGTCCAAACCGACCGACCAGCGTCGATTTTGAGGCCTGAATCGCGCAATAGCCCGAGCACGGCCTCTCCTTGGGTTTCTCCGATCTCGAGAAACACTAGACCTCCAGGGTTAAGGACCCGCCCCACGCCGGAAGCAATCCGCCGATAGGCCGTGAAGCCCATCTGCCCCGCCATCGAGCGCAAGCAGCGGGTCGTAGCTCACCTCGCGCGAAAGCCCCGCGATCTCGGCGCTCGCAATATAAGGCGGATTGGACACGTACGATGTCGAAGCTGCCTTCGATCGGCGCGAACCAATCGCCGGCGACAAAGCTCGCCCGATCGCCGACGCCGAGCTCTCGCGCATTCCGCCGCGCGATGTCGAGCGCGCCTGCGCTCACATCGCTGCCGACGCCACGCGCGAATGGAAGCTCCGCCAGCAGCGTCAGCAGAATGCAGCCCGTGCCGGTGCCGAGATCCAAAATGCGAAGCTTTTCCTCGAGGCGGCCTTCGCGCCTGAGCGTGTCGAGCACAGCATCGATCAAGGTCTCGGTGTCGGGGCGCGGATCGAGCGTGTGCCGATCGATGGCGAATGTCCTGCCGTAAAATTCCTTCGTGCCGATGATGCGCGAGACGGGCTCGCCTTCCAGGCGGCGCGCAATCATCGCGTCGAACCGCGATGCGGCATCCTCATTCAACCGAGTGTCGGGCGACCGCGACATAGGCCTCCTGCGTCAGCCCCGCCGCATGGCAGAGCAGCAGCCGCGCATCGAGCTCGGGTGTTTCAATGCAAGCGTCGCGGAACGCACTCGCTGCTGCGGCGAATGCCTGTCGCCTCGTTCGCCGGTTTCCGCGCTGCGTCAAGGAATGTCAATGCCGCCGCCTCACGCATGGGCTTCTTCCTGCATCGCTGCGAGTTGCGCGGTCTGATGCTCGGTGGTTAGCGCGTCGATGATCTCGTCGAGCGCAGGCGCCCCTTCGAGCACATAGGGGAGTTGATGCGTGGTGAAGCCGATGCGATGGTCGGTGACACGCCCTTGCGGAAAATTATAGGTGCGGATGCGCTCTGAGCGGTCGCCGGTGCCGATTTGGCTTCGCCGGTTTTGTGCGCGCTCGGCATCGAGCTTGGATCGTTCGAGATCATAAAGACGGGCGCGCAACACCTTCATCGCCTTGGCCTTGTTCTTGTGTTGCGATTTTTCATCCTGCTGACTGACCACAAGACCGCTCGGCAAATGCGTGATCCGCACCGCGCTGTCGGTAGTGTTGACCGACTGCCCGCCAGGGCCGCTCGCCCGAAATACGTCGATGCGCAAATCCTTTTCGTCGATCTTGATATCGACCTCTTCGGCTTCGGGCAGCACCGCAACTGTCGCCGCCGAGGTGTGTATGCGACCTTGAGCCTCGGTCTCGGGTACACGCTGCACGCGATGCACGCCGGATTCGAATTTGAGCCGGGCGAACACGCCCTTGCCGGTTACGTTGGCGATGATTTCCTTATAGCCGCCGGTCGCCGACTCGCTCGACGAGAGAATGTTGACCTTCCAGCCCATCCGGTCGGCGTAGCGCTGATACATGCGGAACAGATCGCCTGCGAACAAAGCCGCCTCTTCGCCGCCGGTGCCAGCGCGGACTTCGAGGATCGCGCTCTTCTCATCGGCGGAGTCTTTCGGCAGCAACAGCACTTTCAACTCACGCTCAAGCGACTCGATCGTCGTCTCGAGCGCGGTATGCTCTTCTTCGGCGAGAGCGCTCATCTCTGCATCGGAGCTAGGATCGTCGATCATCGCTTTCAGGTCGTCGCGCTCTTGCTCGGCCTTGCGCAGCGCATTGATGGTGGCGACGATGGGATCGAGCTCGGCAAATTCGCGCGACAACCGGACATACGTTTCCTGATCGGTGCCTTGGGACAGTGCGCCTTGCACCGTCTGCCAACGGGCAACGAGCTGATTCAATCTCGTCTCGGGGATCGTCGTCATTTCTGGCTGACTTTTAAGTTAGAGGCCGTTGGGGCTCGGCAGCCGGTCTGCTTTATGGCTGCGCGGATCGTCGGGATCGGTGGGTTTATCCGCTTTTCCGCCCGATTGCGACGGGTTCGATATGCCGACCAGGCCCGAATCGCCGCCTAGCGCCAGGAAGCCAAATACTGCCGCGATCAGAATGACGGCCGGGATGCCCCATTTGAGGGCTTTGCCGCGCCAACTCTTCTTTTCCGGAGCAGCCTTCGCCTCCATTGCTGGGGCGGTTGGCGCACTGGCCGGGATTGGCTGCGGTCTCGGCACCGGAGCTTGGGGCGCTTGGGTTTGCGGCGGCATCGGCTGAGGCCGGGCCTGGGGCTGAGGCATTTGCGGTGCCCGGGCCGGCGCGGCTTGCGGTGGACGCTGCGGCGGCATCTGCGGCGCCTGCTGGCCCTGGTCTCCCAGGCATCGGGCCCCCCGGCATCGGCGCTCCCGGCGCTCGGGGCTGCATCCGGCGATCCACCGGCGGCGGCGCCCAATTCTGTTGCGGAGCCCGCTGCGGCTCCGGATAAGGCTGCGGCCGCCGCGGCACTGCGGCCTCGAACGGAATATCCAGCGGGCTACGCGGCGGAGCGGCTTGCGGCTCTGGGACAGGCCGGGCCTCAGCCATGGCGTAAGGATCCTGCCCCATCGAACTCGGCTCGATCTGGGCATAGATGCGCCGGAGCAGCGGCCGCACGTCGAGATTGAGCAAGAGGCCGTAGGAATTCACCACCCGGCTCGTCTCTGGCCACGGCGGCAGGGCATAAAGCGCGCCCTGCTCGAGCGCCTGCACCACCTCTAGGCGGGTCGCCAATGTTGCAGCCAAATCTGCTTCGGACAAATTGCTCGCGGCACGTAAGTCCCGAAACAGGTCCGCCACCTCAGCATCATAGCCGGCTGGCATCTCTTTGATCCCGTGAATGTGTAGGCGCCGTCCATCGGAGGCCTCCGGAGGATTGCCCGGCGCTCGCGTGGGTTCGGTCGGCATGGCTAGGCCGATCCCGTTTCCTTCGAATCTCGTTCAACACAAGCCTATCAACCGCCGCTTTGCAAGCCTCCCGGCGCCTCATGACCGGTTTCTATCCTATACTTGCACGCCTTTCTCGGCTGCATAAAGCTTCAAATCTTCCCGAAGCGACGTCGCCCGGGTTGCCAACAGATCGTTCAATTTGCACCGCAAATCGCCCGCATCGAGCGACAGCACCATGGCCTTGACCGGACCGATCGAGGCCGGAGCCATCGAGATCGCGCGGTATCCAAGCCCGATCAGGGCCATGGCTTCCAGCGGCTTCCCCGCCATCTCGCCGCAGAGGTTGAGCGGCACGTGGTGCCGCGTCGCGGCCTCGACAATCATCGCCAGCGGCTTCAAATTTGCCGGGTTGAGCGTGTCGAAGCGATGCGCCACGAGCTCATTGCCTCGATCGACCGCAAACAGAAACTGCATCAGATCGTTCGAACCAACGGAGGCGAAATCGACGAGCGGCAACAATCGGTCGAGCTGCCAGAGCAGCGCCGGCACCTCCACCATGGCGCCGATCATCAACCGCTTCGGCTCTTGATAGGAGTGCCGCTTCAGGATCGTCACTTCGTGGTCGATCAGAGCTTTCGCCGCTTGAAACTCCGAAACGTCGGCAATCATCGGCAACATGACGCGAAGCTCGCGGCCTTGCGCGGCGCGAAGCAGCGCGCGGATCTGCGTGCGGAACAACGCAGGCCTGTCGAGCGCCATTCTGATCGCGCGCCAACCAAGCGCGGGGTTCTCTTCTTTGGTGGTGCGGAAAAACGGCAGCACCTTGTCGCCGCCGACATCGAGCGAGCGGAATGTCACCGGGCGGTCGCTGGCAGCATCGAGGATCGCCTTATAGATGCGCGTCTGCTGCTCAAGCCGCGGGAAGGTCGAGGCGATCATGAATTGCAGCTCGGTGCGGAACAGGCCAATGCCGTCGGCGCCGGACTGATCGAGATGCGGCAGGTCGTACACCAGGCCGGCGTTGATATTGAGCGACACGTGTTGTCCGTCGAGCGTCACCGGCGGCACGGTGCGCAACGCCGCATATTGCGCCTGACGCCGCGCACGGAACCGCACCTTGTCGGAATAGGCGGCGACGACTTCCGGCGTCGGCCGGAGATGTAGCTCGCCGGACTCGGCATCGAGGATCGCTGGATCGCCTGGGTCGACGCTGTCGAGCACGCCCTTGGCTTGGGTGATGGCAACGAGCCCCAGCGCGCGCGCCACGATGGCGACGTGGCTGGTGGTGCCACCCTCCTCCAGCACAAGCGCCCGCAAGCGCTGCCGGTCGTAATCGAGCAGCTCGGCCGGCCCCATATTGCGCGCAATAAGAATGGCATCTTGTGGCAGCGCGCCCGATGCCGCCGTCATGGCCGCGCCGCCCGCCAAGAGGCGCAACAACCTGTTGGAGAGATCGTCGATATCGTGCAGGCGCTCGCGCAATTGCGGGTCGGTCTCACGCAGCATGCGCGCGCGCGTGTCGTTGCGCACGCGCTGCACGGCGGCATCCGCGGTGAGCCCGGTCTGCATGGCCTCGTCCAGCCGCCGCTGCCAGCCGCGGTCATGGGCGAACATGCGGAACGCCTCCAGCACCTCGCGATGCTCGCCGGCGCGCGCGAGATCGCCACGCTCGAGCATCTCGTCAATATTGCCGGTGAGCTCGTCGATTGCCTGTTTCAACCGGCGCCGCTCCAGCTCGAGGTCTTCGGCGATCAGCTTGGTGACGACGATGCGCGGTTCGTGCAGCACCACATGGCCGAGCGCCACGCCTTCGGAAATCACCGCGCCCTTGAAGACGAGATTCTGTTCGCGCTTGTTCTCGGCGGACGCGTCGCTCTCCAGCGTCAGTCCGGCGGAGGCGATCATCTCTGCGAGCACCATGGCGGTGGTCTGCAGCGCCTCGACTTCCTCGTCGCTATAGGTGCGGTGGGTGCGGTTCTGCACCGTCAACACGCCGATGGCGTTGCCGCCGCGCAAGATCGGGACGCCGAGGAAGGAGTGATAGACCTCCTCGCCGGTTTCGGGCCGGAACGAAAACGCCGGATGAGCCTGCGCGTCGGGATATTGCTTGGCTTCCGCCTGCTCGGCGATCAGGCCAACCAGACCTTCACCGGGCTTCAGATGCGTGTTGTGCACCGCCTCGCGGTTCAAGCCTTCGGTCGCGAACAATTCGAACGAGCCGTCACGCCTGAGCAGATACAGCGACGACACCTCGGCCACCATGTTGCCGGCGATCAGCGTCACCACCTTGTCGAGACGGTCCTGCACGCTCTCACGCGTGGCCATCACCTCGCGCAAGCGGCGGAGCAATTGTCTCGGAGCGCCGAGCGTGTTGGCCATGGCTCGTCCTAAGTCCTCGCCTTAAGCGGCGGGCCTGAGCTCGAATAGCCTTGGCTTTGCCGCTCGAAAAAACCTACTGGCCGTCCAGGCCGAACAGGCTGTGCAAGGTTCGCACCGCAAGCTCGGCATAGGCCGCGTCGATCAATACGCTGATTTTGATCTCGGATGTCGAGATCGCCTCGATATTGATGCCTTTTTCGGCAAGCGCGCTGAACATTTGCGCGGCGACGCCGGCATGGCTGCGCATCCCGACGCCGATCGCCGAAACCTTGGCGATGTCGGTCGAGCCCTGCAAATCTTGATAACCGATTCTGCCCTTGGCCTTCTTCAAAACCTCAAGCGCGCGGTCGTAGTCCGCGCTTTGCACCGTGAAGGTGAGGTCGGTGAAGCCAGCCTCCGACACGTTCTGCACGATCATGTCGACATTGATATTGGCTTCGGCGAGCGGTCCGAACACGGCAGCGGCGATGCCAGGCTTGTCCGCGATTTTCATCAGCGTGACCTTGGCCTCGTCCCGCGCATAGGCAATGCCGCTTACAACGTTCTGTTCCACGATCTCATCCTCATGGCAAACCAGCGTACCAAGTTCGACAATGTCTTCGGGCCCCTTTCTGCCGCCGAGATCGGGAGCATCGAAGCTCGAGCGCACCAGCAGCCTTACGCCCTTCTGCATGGCGAGCTCGACCGAGCGCGTTTGTAAGACCTTGGAGCCTTGCGAAGCCATCTCCAACATCTCTTCATAGGAGATTTTGTCAAGCCGGCGGGCCTTGGGCACCACGCGCGGGTCGGTGGTGTAGACCCCGTCGACGTCGGTGTAGATGTCGCAACGGTCGGCGGTCAGTGCGGCCGCAAGCGCCACCGCGCTCGTATCCGAGCCGCCGCGGCCCAAGGTCGAGATGCGATTCCCGGGCCCAACGCCCTGGAACCCGGCGACCACGGCAACTTCGCCCGAGAGAGCGCGGGCTTTCAGCTCGTCGATCGCCACGCCCTTGATCCGGGCCGCGCGATGCGCGTCGTCGGTCATCAGCGGAATTTGCCAGCCCTGCCAGGACCGCGCCTTGACCCCCATCGACTGCAATACGATGGCGAGCAGCCCGGACGTCACCTGCTCTCCGGAAGCCACCACCGCGTCATATTCCTTGCAGTCATATTGTACCGAGACGTCGTCGCCTTTATTGCGCCGCTCGGCGACGCCCCAGGCCTGCTCGACCCAGGACACCAGCTGATTGGTCTGCCCAGCCATGGCCGAAACCACCACGGCGCAAGCGTGTCCGGCGTCCACCTCACGCTTGACGTGCGCCGCGACATTGCGGATCCGGTCGACATCCGCGACCGACGTACCGCCGAATTTGAGCACCAACAGGGCCAATTTGTTGTCCTCAAGCATGATCCCGAAAAGTTGCAGACTTTTCGGACAAGATCATGCGCCAAAGGCAAATCTTGCAAAACGATGGCCGGCCCCGCATCGGCCGGCCAGGAAGTGGCATCTTCTTACTGACAAGGGCGAAAACCCGCAACCTGGCTAACCCAGGGCTTCTTGACAGGAGGTGAAGGGGCGGCCCCCAATGCTGCCATGACGCAAAGCCAGGCCCAGTCTGCCACGCTCGATGCAGAGGAAATCGCCCGCTTCGGCAGGCTCGCCGCCGAATGGTGGGACGCCGAAGGGCCGTTCCGGCCGCTGCACCGCATCAATCCGGTCAGGCTCACTTATATCCGCGACCAGATCTGCCGGCACTTCGCCCGCGATCCGAAGACACAGAAGAGCCTTTCCGGCCTGAGCGTGCTCGACATTGGCTGCGGCGGCGGCCTCGTCTGCGAGCCGCTGACCAGGCTCGGCGCGTCCGTGACCGGCATCGATCCGGCGCATGCCACCATCGAGGCCGCCAAAGCCCATGCGCGAGCCTCAAACCTCGACATCGAGTATGAAGCCACGACTGCCGAAGACTATCGTCGGCGAAGGGCAAGAGCTACGATGTCGTGTTGCTGCTCGAAGTCGTCGAGCATGTGCCGGACGTCCCGGCCTTCCTCAAAGCGGTCGCCCCTCTGGTCAAACCAGGCGGCATCGATGATTCTCTCGACGCTGAACCGCACCTTGAAGGCCTATGCGCTCGCCATCGTCGGCGCCGAGTATATCTTGCGCTGGCTGCCGATCGGCACGCATCAATGGGAGCGCTTCGTGCGGCCCGAGGAGCTTGGCGTCAGCCTTGAGCGCGGCCGGGCTCAAACTCACCGACACGACCGGCATGGTCTATAACCCGCTCGCCGATGAATGGCGGCTCGGCCCCGATACCGACGTCAATTATTTCGCCACGGCAATCCAGCGCGGCTGAGGCTGCTTGCGCTCGACGGCTACTTCTTCGGGCCTTGGCCGGGCTTTCCCTGCGGCCCGCTGGACGCAAACGGCGAAGCTGCCGGCGCGACGCCCTTCGGCTTGTTGGCCTTCGGTTTCTTCTTCTCTTTATTGCTCCGCATTTGACCTTTGGCCATGTCTTCCTCCCACCTTGCGATTGCACTCACCAATCAATCCAGGGCTCTCAAGCATGAGTCAAGACGTCCGCACCTAAATCACATTCACTCGCCGAGCATGGCCAAGGCCGCTTTGCGCTCGCCCGGCTTCAACTTTAGAAACAAACTTCTTGCCGCTTTGATGTCGCGATCCGAACCACTCTCGGCTGCCGTTTTCAGCGCAACCGTCGTCGGGTGATCCGCCCCGCAGACGAAGGTCAAAGCCTTGGCCAGACGCCCCATGGCGCCTCTATCAATCGTCGTCTCGTCCATTAGCGTATCCCGACGTCAATTATTTCGCGACGGCTATGAGAGCCCACTGACCGGCTAAGATCAGGAAAACCTTGCGCGGTAGTCGCTTGGGCTGATGCCAAGCCTTCGCCGAAACGCACGACGCATTCTTTCATCATCGCGGAATCCGCAAATAGCCGCCACATGCTTTGCTGGCCGGTTTGTGGCGCTTAGTGCGCGGCACGCAGCCTCGACCCTCGCGGCTTCCACAAGCTTGGCGGGGGTAAGTCTCCCGGGACGTTTCGCCAGAAGCCGGGCGAAGGTTCGCGGCGCCATCCCCGCCTCGCGCGCCAGTGCACCAACGGATAGATCCCCCGCAAGATTCTCGGCGATATAGGCGCTGAGAGCGTACACCGGGTCGTCGCGCTCGGCCGAAGCGATCTGCATGAGCAGCGGGACGCTAAACTGCGCTTGCCCGCCGGGTCGCTGGAGGAAGACGACCATCTGCTTGGCAACCTTGGCAGCAAGAGCGCTACCATGGTCGCTGCCGATGAGCGCAATGGTGAGGTCTATCCCCGCGGTTATGCCGGCCGACGTCCAAACGGCTCCGTCCTGGACATAGATTGGGTCGAGCTCGAGACGGACAGCGGGAAAGCGCTCCCGAAAAGCATCGCACACAAACCAGTGCGTCACCGCACGCTTGCCATCGAGAATTCCCGAGGCTGCGAGCACGAAGGTGCCGCTGCACACCGAGCATACGCGGCGTGCCTTACGCGCCATGCGCCGCACCAGGCGGACAAGCGATTTATCGCGACTGGCTTCTTCAGCGCTTGGGCCGCCGGCGACGATGAACGTATCGATCGGCGATGAGAGAACTGACTTGGCGGATCGCGTCTCGACCACAAGACCCGAGGCACTCGCCACCGGACCGCCCTTGGCGGAGACGTAGTGGAGCTCGTAGAGCGGCTTCGAAGTGAAGAAATTGGCGATGAAGAAGGCGTCCGCCGAACCCGCCAAGTCGGTAGCGAGAAAACCGTCGAACACCAAGAAAACGACGCGCTTCGGAGCGGCAGGAGACTTACGAGCGGGTTTGGCAGAAAACGAGGGCATAAAGACATTTATGCCAATTGGGCGACCCAGTAAAGAACCGCACAGCGAAATCCCCCCGCACGAACCATCTTTTTTGAGGAGGCCTACCCATGACCACGACCCCGACCTTTTGGCTCACTGCGCCTGCCATCGTCCGTGACCACCCTGCCAAGGCGAGCGAAGCCACCTGAGGACGCCCCCAGCCCGAAAATCTCGGTTTCGCAGCAATAAATTTTATTGCAGGGCAGTCAACCTTTGGCGTGGATATCCATGCAAAATCAGTAACTTAGCGTTTCGCTCCGGCGCTGGGTTGGTTGTATCACCTTGAAAAGGACACTCTAGGGGCCCAACTGACCGGCAAATCGGGTGCCCCTGACAAGGCGTGTGTTCAGGACAGATTGTGGCATATGCACAAAAATGAACGTCCCGAACTGGATCAAGTCGTCGAGCACATCTACGACGCCGCGCTCGATTCGGCGCGATGGCCCGACACCGTTGCTCTGATCGCAGCCTTCGCCGGCGCTCAGGCCGGCGGTCTTGGCCTCAGAGATTCCGTGCAAAAGAATATCAACGTCTATTACGACGTTGGCTTCGAGCCGGAGGGCATCCAGGCCTATCTGGAGACATATTCGAAATTCGATCCTCTCGCGTCATCCCCGCTCGACCACGGGCGAGTGGCGAGTGTCGCGGACCTCGTGCCCTTCGATGACTATCTGGACGGACGCTTCTATCGGGAATGGGCGAAGCCGCAAGGTTGGCTCGACTCCGCTAACGCCGTCATCGAGCAATCCGGCACTTCGAGTACTCTTCTGAGGGTCGTCACCAGCAAGACCCGCGGGCCGGTCGATGACGAGATCCGCCGGCGAATGGCGCAAGTGGTGCCGCATGTCCGTCGCGCGACTCTGGTCGGCAAAGCGATGGACCTCAAACATGCCGAAGCGGCGATGCTCGCGGAAACTCTGGATGGGCTTAGCGCCGGCCTGTTCCTCGTCGATGCCAAAGGCCGCATCGTCCATGCCAACGGCGCCGCGCGCGATATTTTGGCGACGGACGACGTGCTGCGTTCGATTGCCGGCCAGCTTGTGACCCGCGATGCGCGGATCAACCAAACCTTGCGCGAGATATTCGCCGTCGCCGGCCAGGGCGACGCCGCGCTTGGCGTCAGCGGCACCGCATTGGCGCTGACTGCGCATGATGGGACCCGCTATGTCGCGCACGTGCTGCCTCTGAGCTCGGGCGAACGCCGCCGCGCCGGCCTTGCGTATAAGGCCGTGGCTGCAATGTTCGTTCGCAAAGCCGATCTGGATTTGCCGTCGTCCGCCGAGATCATCAGCCGGACTTACAAGCTGACGCCGACGGAGCTCCGCGTGCTCCATGCCGTGTTCGATGCAGGGAGCGTGCCCGAGGTGGCGCAAACTCTCGGCATCGCCGAAACCACGGTCAAATTCCATCTCGGCAACATCTATGCGAAGACCGGAGCCAATCGTCAGACCGCTCTGGTCAAGCTGGTGGCAAGCTTCACCAGCCCCCTTCTCGACTAATCAGCCTCTCCAAAATTTCGTGGTGCGCGTTCCCGGCGCTAATCGGCATGTCATTTTGCCGCACGCGCGCATGGGAAGCCGCTGCTGAGAACGCGTTCACGCGTTCTTGAATTCGCGTGCGCTCATTTCCCCTCCGACCGGAGGGGGCCGCCGCCAACTCGTCCCCCTACATGCGCGCCTGACAACGAAGCTTGCCGTCGCGGCCCACCACAGCCCGCGCAAGCCTGTCAGCATTGCGGCCCCCCGCATCACGACCAACCCCACGCCCGCAGCGCCTAAGCGCTGCGGGAGCAATTTCGAGGAGCGATTACCTATGAAGACGAAACCGAAGCCCCACATCACGACGACACCGACTTTCTGGAGCAACGAGGTCACGCTGACCGACGATCCCTTCGCCGGCGGCGCGCATGTCACCGCGGTCACCGGCGACAATGTCATGGTTGGCTGGTCGTCCGGCAACGACATGTTCGGCTTTCAGCTGAACCCGCAGGGCAGCTTCGTTACCGGCAATCTGCTCGCCGATGTCGGCAACACGCTAGTCGTGCCGCTGAGTGCGCCGCAATTCGTGCAGCAGAGCGACGGATCGCTGATCGCGGAATACCAGCAGACGAACCCAATCCTAACCGGTGCCGAGGGCGACGTGATGTGGCACATCTTCAACACCGCCGATCCCGCCAACGCGACACCGGTCGCGGGCTCAGGTCAAAGCGAGACCTTCCAAGATGCAACGGCTACATCGAACGGCGGCTCGGCGGTGGTCTTCGAAACCTTCCAAGGCGGGAGATTCTTCCAGAACCTGCAGTTCGTGAACGGCAACGGCACAAAGAGTGTCGGCGTGATCCTGATACAAGCGGCCGTGCCTGCCCCAATCAGTCGCAGCTCGATCCAACCATCGCCGGGCTCGCCAACGGCAACGTCGCCCTCGCCTATCAGAGCTTCACGCCTGGTGCGGCGGGCGTTCCCGATGAGCGGGATATTCGACTCCATATTTACACGCCTGCCGGAGGCGACGTGGCGCAAGGCGTTTTCGGCTCGCATGAGGTCATCGTCAGCGGTGCCGGCCTCAACGCGATCCTTCCCGACATGGTCGTCACCAATGGCGGCACGCTTAACACCACGAGCGACGATCAGATCGTTGTCGCTTGGCAGGACAATAACGGCATCGAGTTCCGCCGCTTCACCAACGAACGGGGCCTACCCCTGGACCAGGCGCCGCACACCATCGCCGGCTCTACTGGCGGCCTCGTGCCGCATGTCGCCGCGCTGAACGATGGCGGCTTCATCGTCGAATGGGGCCAGTCCTTCGGGCAGGAGAGCGACGGCTCGGGCGATTTCGGTCTTGTGCTGCAGCGTTTCGACAAAAACGGCAACGCCGTCGGCAACCAGGTCATCATCGACAATCCCGGCGACCAGGGACCGTTCGGCGTCAGTCTCGCCACGCTCCAGGATGGCCGCGTGATCGTGACCTTCAACAACGAGACCGGCGACGCCACCAATCTCACCACGCTGGACTACGTCATCCTCGATCCGCGCAACCAGACCATTAACGGCACCGGCGCAGGTGACACCATCGTCGGCCGTCAGGATGCTTCGACCATCAACGGACTGGATGGCGCCGACAATCTCACCGGCATGAACGCCAATGACGCCCTGAATGGTGGTGTAGGCGCAGACCGGCTGACCGGCGGACTGGGCAAAGACATTCTCATTGGCGGCGCCGACGCGGACGTCTTTGACTTCAATTCCATCCGCGAGAGCAAGGGCAGAGCTATCGACGTGATCAGGGATTTCCATCACGGGCAAGGCGACAAGATCGACCTTTCGGATATCGATGCCAACACCAAGGTGGATGGACTCCAGGCCTTCCACTTCATCGGCGCGCGCGAGCTTTCACCACAAGGCGGGCGAGCTGCATTTCGTGCAGGACCGCGACCACGTGCTGTTCGTCGAAGGTGACGTCAACGGCGACGGCCGCGCCGATTTCCGTCTCGACGTGCAGCACGTCAACCATCTCACGGCCAACGACTTCTTCTTGACACAGACCTAGAGCGCTTCGGGACCGGAGGCAGGGCCGGTCCCGGTAGGCCCTTCCACAACCATCCTCTCAACGTGGAGCAAACACATGCCAGAAATTCCAGGCAATGCGACGACCACCGCCGTTCTCGATACGAACCTCGGCGGGGGCACCGGAACGTTTTCCGGCCAATTGGAGACATTTGGGGATCATGATTGGATCCGCGTCTCCCTGACGGCGGGCGTTGACTATAGCTTCTCACTGGCGCTGCAGATTCTTGGCGCCCCCGACGGAGACTCCCAGCTTAGGCTGCATGACGCCTCCGGAGCGATGGTGGCGGAGAACGATGACAACAGCGCGAGCCTAAACTCGTTTCTGTCGTTCACGCCGACCGTATCGGGCACGTATTTTCTCGATGTCTTCTCTCACGCCAGCGGCCAGCGCGGCGCCTATTCTGTGCTCATGACGGATCTCGACGCCGATGTGAATGTCTTTTTCAGCGGCTCGAACGACAATTACTCGGCACACGCCGGCGAGCGCGTCGTCGCAGGCGCAGGCGACGATCGCATCGATCTCGATACAAGCGGGTTCGATGCATTCGGCGAGCAGGGCAACGACAATCTGATCGGCAACGATCAGGTAAATATCCTTTCCGGCGGCCTCGGCAATGATTCGGCGTTCGGCGGCGCGGGGGACGATGCAATCTTTGGCGACGCGGGAGACGACTCTCTCAGTGGAGGCGACGACGGCGACCAGTTGTTCGGCGGCGACGGCCTCGACGAGCTCAACGGTGGGGAGGGGCGTGATCTTCTTGCCGGCGGCGCAGGGACCGACACCCTCGCTGGCGACGCGGGACAAGATGTCTTCATCTTCAAATCGATCGCGGACTCCGTCAAGGGGAGCGGACGCGACCAGATCCTCGATTTCAGTCACGCCGAGGGCGACAAGATCGACGTCTCAGGCATCGACGCCAACAGTCATAAGCACGGCAATCAGGCCTTCCACTTCGTCGGCGCACACGGCTTCGGCCACCACGATGGTGAGCTTCGCTATAAGGGCCACGTGCTCTCAGGCGATGTGAACGGCGACGGCAGAGCCGATTTCGAGATCCACGTCAATGCAGACCACCTTGTGAAGGGCGATTTCGTCCTCTGATCGCTACAACACACTTCGGTTGTGAGCGCATAGTAGTAAAGGAATGGAAATATGAACGTTCAAGCAAACCCCACCACCATCGATCTCGCCGCGATCAAGAGCCGCCAGCAGGCGGCTTGGAGCTCAGGCGACTACGGCATGATCGGCGTCACAGTGCAGATCGTCGGCGAGACACTGTGCGAGGCTGTCGATCTTCGCAGCAACCAACGCGTCCTCGATGTCGCCGCCGGCAACGGTAATGCGACGCTCGCCGCCGCCCGCCGCTTCGCCGAAGTCGTGTCAACGGATTATGTCGACTCGCTTCTAGCTCATGGCCGTGTGCGTGCCGCAGCCGATCATTTAAAGGCCAGCTTCCTGGAAGCCGACGCGGAAGACCTCCCCTTCGCCGACGGCAGCTTCGATGTCGTGCTGTCGACTTTCGGCGTCATGTTCACGCCAAATCAACAACAGGCCGCGAGTGAGCTCGTCCGTGTCTGCCGCCCCGGCGGCAAGATCGGTCTCGCCAATTGGACGCCGGAAGGTTTTGTCGGACAATTGTTCAAGACCATCGGGAAATATTCGCCGCCCGCACCCGGCGTGAAATCGCCGGCGCTTTGGGGCACGAAGGCGCATCTCGACGCGCTGTTTGCTGGCAAGGGAACGATCGCGGCCGCGAGCCGGGATTTCGTCGTCCGATACAAATCGCCGGCGCACTGGCTGGAAATCTTCCGCACCTATTACGGCCCGGTGCTGAAGACGTTCACAGCGATTGATGCGGAAGCACGGCAAGCGCTCGAGGCTGACCTCTATGCGCTGCTCGACAAATTCAACGTTGCCAAGGACGGCACGTTGGTGGTCCCCAGCGAGTATCTCGAAGTGGTTGTCACTAAGCGCAGCTGAGCTCGGAAGGGGCTAATAGTTGCGCTCGCGAGGGCGATTAATAGCCGGCGGTAGTAATATCCGCGGGCGGCTGATAGTAGCCTTGGCGCGCGTCCGGCTGGAACCAGCGGCGTCCGACCCGAACAAGCCCCTGCGTCTCGGCTGAGGATTGTAATAACCCTGTCCCTGCTGAAACCAGGGCGGGACATCGCCGTATTGATAGCCCTTCGGCTGGTTTGCCACTTTGTATTCGCCGCCAGGCGTGACGCCGGTGAGCACGATCTTGAGTATTCTTGAGGCCCTTCTCTTTCACCAGGGCGTAAAGCGTCTTGGCGTTGGTGGGCGAGATGCGCACGCAGCCATGCGACGCTGGCTTGCCGAGATGTTTCACGTCAAGGCTGCCGTGAATCGCGTGCCCCTTCTTGGTGAAGAAGATCGCGTTCGGCATCGGCGCATTGTCCCACTGCTTGCTGTACCAGATCTCGTTCATGGAGCTCGCGGTATAGTCGCCTGACGGAGTGGAATAGCCCGCCATGCCGGTCGAGACCGGCCAAGAATGTTGCTCGACGCCGTCGACCCAGACCGTCATCTGCTGGGCTTCCTTGTCGACGGTGATAAGGACCTTGGATGCGGGCTCCTCGGGCGTGGCTTCGGTTGCTGCGGCAGCGTCCTCGGCAGGCTTCTCCTCGGTTCCGGCGGCCGCATCTTCATCGGCAGGGTCGCTGTCGGCTGGGGCAGCCTCGGTCTGAGCGGCCTCGGGCGCGGCTTCGGTGCCGGCGCCTTGAGCCTCGGTCTGAGCAGCCTCGGGCGCGACTTCGGTACCGGCGCCTTGAGCCTCGGTCTGGCCTCCGACGACGGGGCTGGTTCCATGCCCTTCGCCGGACCCGGATTCAGATTGGGCCTGAGCGGCGTCAGGCGGCACCGCGCCCTCGGGCTCGGCCCTGGCACCTGTCCCGTAGGCGAGCATTGCCCCGTAGGCGAGCAGGAAGGTCATTGAAAGGATGGCACAAAGAGTGCGGAAATCCGTGTAGCCAGCTCTGAAAGCCATGTTCAAACCTTGGTTGCGCTGAAACCCTCTGCTCGGCACCACTTTATCGACAAGCATCTTGTCTGTATCAGGGCGATTGACAAAAAGTCGTTACTCTCCGGCCGGTCGTTCCGCAAGGGGTCTTGATCAACTCGACCCCTCTCTTTATCTCGAACGAGCGGCCATGCTTGAAGCGACGGAATCCGCGCCCTGGCAGCTTCGCTTTCCCCTAGATCGATCTCGGCAAAAATCACCCCCGGGTCCTCGCCGGCCTCGGCCAGCACCTCGCCCCAGGGCGAGACCACCATCGAATGCCCGTAAGTGCTTCGCCCGTTTTCATGGGTGCCGCCTTGGGCAGCCGCAAGCACAAAGGCCCCCGTCTCAATCGCCCGCGCACGCAACAGCACGGTCCAATGCGCCTCTCCGGTCTGCTTGGTAAACGCCGCCGGCACGGAAATGAATTCGGCGCCCGCTATCGCCAGCGCCCGATAGAGCGCGGCGAAGCGAAGATCGTAGCAAATGCTGAGGCCGAGACGCCCGAACGGCAGGTCGGCGACCACGGCCTTGTCGCCGCTCTGGAACAATTTCGATTCCCGATAGCTCTCGCCGCCGGCGAGATCGACATCGAACAGATGCAGCTTGTCGTATCGCGTGACGATCGCGCCGTCAGGGCCGATCAGGTACGACCGATTGGCGACGCGCTGAGGCTCGAGCTTGATGCCGAGCGAGCCGATATGCAGCCAAACTCCGAGCTCCGAGGCGAGCGACCGCAACCTTTGCAGGGCCACGCTGTCCGCTTCGGCTTGCACCGCCGCCAGCAGAAGCTCCGGCTCGAGCTCCATGATCGCGGTGTTCTCGGGCGTTTGAATGTAGAGCGCGCCGCCCCTGGCCGCCTCGCGGATCAATCGCTCCGCCACCGCGAGATTGGCCTCGACATTGCGGCCGGATCTGAGCTGCACCAGCGCCGCACGAAAAATTTTCGATTGCTCTTTCGTCATGACTCGACGCCGCCGGGTTCATTCGCCAGCAACACGTCAAGCCTGCCTTCGCGCTCGAGCTCGGCAAGTTCCAGATAGCCGCCGATCGGCCGACCATCGATGAAGATCTGAGGCACGGTTCGTCGTCCACCCGCGCGATGCACCATATCGATGCGAAGCTCCTGGTCGGCGCCGACATCGATCTCCTCGAAATCGAGACCTTTGCGCAGGAGGAGCTGCTTCGCCGCGCGGCAATAGCCGCAGAAGTCGGTGGTGTAGAGAATGATGCGCGCCATTTCGGATGTTCTATAGCATGAAGGCGGTGGGCTCCACGGCTCTCGCCAGCGCGAGCACATCGACATGCGCGGCCCCTCCCCGCTTCAAAGTCTTGGCGCAAGCTTCCACGGTGGCTCCAGTCGTAATGACGTCGTCGACGACGATAACGCGCTTGCCCTTAATTCGTTGTTTCCCTGCCGGGTCGAGCCGGAAGGCGCCGGCGACATTGCGCTTGCGTTGCTTCGCAGTGAGCCCGACCTGGCTCATGGTCGCCCGCACGCGCTTGAGCACGAAGCAATCGACCGCCACGCCGCTCAGCCGGCCGGTCTCTTGCGCCAGCAGCGCCGATTGGTTGAACCGCCGCGACCACAGCCTCGAGCGGTAGAGCGGCACCGGAACAAGCACATCGGCCTCTTCAAGCAAGTCCTGGCCGGCTTTGACCAGCCACCTTCCGAACAAGGGCAAGCCCTCATGCCGGTCGCGATATTTGAAGCTCTGAATCAGGTCGCGCATCGTCGCCGAATAGCGGGCGGCAGCCCTGGCCCGGTCATAGGCCGGCGGATTGGCGATGGCGCTTGCGGACAGATTGGGTCCGCCGGTCTCGTAAGGCAGCGGCACCCCGAGCCTGTCGCAGAGCGGGCTTGCGATGAAGTCGATCTCGGCAAAGCATGCGCCGCAGAGCAGCCCATGATCTCCGATCCGCGTCCGGCAGACGATGCAGACCGGCGGCAGCAGCAAATCCGCCAGCGAGCCGAGCATGGTCGCGACAAGACCCGGACGCTTCCTGGTGCGAACGGCCGTTGGAGCACCTGTTTCGCTCATTGCCATGGGGACCATGATAGGCCGCAAACCCATCCTTACGAAAGATGTGAGAGAATAGGCCATGAGCGAGGACGCCCAGATCTTCGACCGCCGCCTGTTGCGGGCCCGCCGCGCACGCTTTGCCGCAGGCTTTGCCGAGCATGAGTTCCTGATCGCCCATGTGGCGACCGAGCTCGCCGAGCGGATCGGAGCGGTGTTACGCGAGTTTCCTTTAGCGCTCGATCTCGGCGCCCACCATGGCTTAGTCGGGCGTCGCGTCGCCGCTCTGCCCAATGTCGGTGGCATGATCTACGCCGACAGCACCTTCGAGCTCGCCGCGCGGTGTCCGCGACCCTCCCTGGTCTGTGACGAGGACTTGCTTCCGTTTCGCGAGCCAAGCTTCAACCTGATCGTGTCGGGCCTGGCGCTCCATCGCGTCAACGACATTCCCGGCGCTTTGATCCAGATCCGGCGATGCCTCGTGCCCGATGGTCTGTTCATGGCGGCGGCACTCGGCGCGCGATCCCTGATTGAACTGCGAACCGCTCTGCTTGAGGCCGAGACGGAGATCGAAGGCGGCGCCAGCCCGCATATCGCCCCCTTCGCCGATGTCAGGGAGTACGGCGCGCTGCTGCAGCGCGCCGGCTTCGCGCTTCCCGTCACCGATTCCGAGATCGTCACCGTGACCTATGCGACGCTCATCGATCTGATGCGCGAGCTCCGCGCCATGGGCGGCGGCAACGTGCTGCAGTCGCGGCGGAAGACGCCGCTCGCCCGCGGCACGCTCGAGCGCGCCGAGCAGATTTATCGCGACGCGCCACAGCGTCGAAGGCGGCAAGATCGGTGCGAGTTTCGAGATCGTCTATCTTTGTGGCTGGGCGCCCGACGCCAGCCAGCAAAAGCCGTTGCGGCCGGGAAGCGCTGCGACGCGTCTGGCAGATGCTCTGGGGACGACGGAACAATCGGCGGGCGACAAGGCGCCCTTTCCGGCGCGGCAGGCACCGCGAAACAAGCGCTAGTTGAAGATATTCAACACGCTCGTCCACATGGTGACCAGTTGATCCGACCCATCGCAAACTACGATCCCGGACGATGGCAACGCAGATGGCCGAACCAATCAAACCATATTCGATGGCGGACCGACCCACTCGTGTCTTTTGCAAAACAGAGCAAGAGCGACATCACATTCCTTGTCTGGCGCATCATGACATCAAGCTCCGTCTTGCCTGTAGCAGCGCGGGAAGGCTGGTCTTGAGCGGCTCGTCGGCCGGCGGCATGGCGTAGTTATCGAGTTGATCGGGATGGACCCAGGCGAGCTCCTGGCCCTCCTCGGCCGCGACGTCTCCCTCCCACGCCTCGCAAACATAAAGCGGCATCAGCAGATGGAACTCGCGATAGGAATGGCTGACAAAGGTGAGCGGCACGAGGTTCTCGCGCTTGGCCCGGACGCCGAGTTCTTCTTCCAGTTCTCGGATCAAGGCATCCTCCGGCTGTTCTCCGGACTCCATCTTACCGCCCGGAAACTCCCAGAGCCCGGCCAGCTCACGCCCCTTGGGGCGCCTTGCCAGCAATACCGAGCCGTCAGGACCGAGCAGCACACAGGCCACGACGACGACAGTCGGACGTCGTAGACCAGTCTCCATGCTGCCCTCTCCGCGCTTAATTTCTCGCTACAGTTCGCCAGCAATTTTATTAAAATTAGGAACGATAATCCGCGTTGATGGCGATATAGCCGTGGGTGAGGTCGCACGTCCAAACCGTGGCCCGGGCTTGGCCCACGCCGACGTCGACTCCGATCACGATCTCGGGCTGCTTCATGTAGGCCGCACCGAGCGCCTCACGATAATTCGGCGCCACCGCGCCGTCCTTCGCCACGTCGATATCGCCGAACGTGATAGACAAGCCGATCGCGGTCCGCAGCCTCTCCAGCTTTGCCGACCGCCGCGACGATGCGGCCCCAATTCGGATCCTGGCCGGCGATCGCCGTCTTCACCAGGGGGGAATTCGCAATCGAGAAGGCGATCTTCCGCGCGGCTTCCTTGGTCTCGGCGCCAGTCACCGTCACCGTGACAAACTTGGATGCGCCTTCGCCGTCCTTCACGATTTGCTGCGCGAGATCGCGCGCCAAATCGGCCAACGCCGCGCGGAAATTGGCAAGACGCGGATCGTCGCCTTTGACGATGCGAGGGCTCCCCCGTGATGCCGCAGCGCCGGTGGCGAACAGCAACAGCGTGTCGCTCGTCGACGTGTCGCCGTCGATGGTGATAGCGTTGAAACTGTCCTCGGCGGCCTCCGCAAGCACGCTGTGCAGCGCCTGAGGCTCGATCGCGGCATCCGTGAACAGAAAGCCGAGCAGGGTCGCCATGTCGGGCTGGATCATGCCGGCACCCTTGGCAATGCCGTTGATGGTGACCTTAACTCCGCCGATCTCTGCTTCGCGCGTCGCGACTTTCGGATAAGTGTCCGTGGTCATGATCGCGCGCGCCGCGCTCTCGCAAGCATCCGGCATGGCGCGTTCCGCAAGCTCGCCGAGACGCGCCGTGATCTTGCTTGCATCGAGCGGCTCGCCAATCACGCCCGTGGAAGCGACATAGACATCGGCCGTCAGGCAGCCGACCACTTGTGCCGTTGCCTCGACCGTGAGCCCCACGGTTTCGCGACCACGCTTGCCCGTAAAGGCATTGGCGTTGCCGGAATTGACGACGAGCGCGCGCGCCATGCCATGAGGAAGATGGGCCCGGCACCACTCTACAGGCGCCGATGCCGTCTTCGATTGGGTCAGGATCCCGGCGACGGATGTTCCCGGCTCGAACAACGCCAGCATCAGATCCGTGCGGTTGGCGTAGCGGATTCCCGCTTCGCAGGTCGCGAAGCGCACGCCCTCGATCACCGGCAGACGCGGCAGAGATTTCGGCGCAAACGGCGAGATCGTCGTCATGGATGTATGCGGCCGCCTTTCGGCGCGGCCGCTTTGTTAGGGCACGATCTGAGCGGAAACTGAGCCCCCCCAATCATGCTCTAGTGATTGTCCTCGACATCCGAGCCGGGCGCTTCCTCATCTTCCAAAGGCGCTGCATCGCCCCTGGCCGCCGCATCCTGCATCGACCGCTTGATCTTCTCGTCCAGCACTTCGATCTTGGCGCCGTCATGCAAGGAGCGCATCGCCTCTTGCGCCTTTTGCTGCATCAGCTGCGCCATGATCGGGCCCTTGACGTCCTCGAATTTCGGCGCCGGCCGGTCGCGCTTCTCCTCGACCTTGATGATGTGCCAGCCGAACTGAGTCTTGACCGGGTCGGAAATCTTGCCGACCTCGAGCCCGAATGCCGCGTCCTCGAACGGCTTCAGCATCTGGCCCTTGCCGAAGAAGCCGAGATCGCCGCCATCAGCATTCTTGTCCTTCGACTTCTCTTTTGCCAGCGTGGCGAAGTCCTCGCCCTTCTCCAGACGCTGCTTGATGTCCTTGGCCTCGTCCTCGGTATCGACGAGGATATGGCGCGCGTGAATCTCCGGCTCCGGCTTCACGCTTCCGATCTTCTCGTCATAAAGCTTCTTCGCCTCATCCTCCGACACGCCACCGCGCACGCTCTTCTCGTAATAGGCGTCACGCAACGCGCGGCGCTTGTGATAGGCGAGCCGCCCCTCGAAATCCGGCGCCTTCTCCAGCTCTGCCTTCTGGGCCGCCGCGGCCATCAACTGATTCTCGATGACGAATTGCAAGAGCAGGCGCCGGCGATCCTCTTCGGGATAGTTCGCGAGCTGCGAGCCAACTTCGGAAGCGGCGAAGTCGAGATCGGATTGCTTGATTTCGGCGCCATCAACCTTGGCGACGACGGCATCCTCTGCCGCGGCAGGCGCTGATGCGAAGGCGATTGACGCTGCAAACAGCAGCACGGCTGACCAAGTTTTCACGAGATTGTTCCTTCTTCTGCCCGCCTCGCGTTCATCGGCGAGCTGGGTACCAGCGCTTCCCCCGGCGGCCTTCATAGCCCTGCATCTGGGCCCTGCCAAGGCCCGAGCCCTTGCACCGTTACCCTACTCAGCCTTGACCTCGATCCATTATTTCGATATGTCTAGACATATGGAAATAGAAACAGCAATCGACGCATTCGGCGCGCTCGCGCAGGAAAGCAGGCTGAAGGTCTTCCGCCTTCTCGTGCAGGCCGGATCCAACGGCATGGCCGCCGGCGACATCGCCCGGGCCCTCGGTATCCCGCACAACACGTTGTCCTCGCACCTCGCCATTCTCTCCCGCTCCAAGCTGGTTGCTTCGCGGAAGCAGGCCCGCTCCATCATCTATGCCGTCGATCTTGAGGGCACCCGCGCGCTGCTCTGTTTCCTCGTCGAGGATTGTTGCGGCGGCAAACCTGAAACCTGCGCGCCGCTGATCGACCATGCGCTCGGCGAATGTTGCGGCGCGGATTGCTGTAACGCTTGAGGGTTAGAAGCCATGAAGATCGTCTCCAAGCAGCGACCCCTGAATGTCCTGTTTCTTTGCACCGGCAATTCGGCCCGCTCCATCATCGCTGAATCGGTCCTGAACCGTTTAGGCATGGGCAGGTTCAAGGCCTATAGCGCCGGCAGCCACCCGCTTGGCCATGTCCATCCTTACGCGCTCGATCTCCTGCGCAAGACCAACTACGACACCTCGAACTTGCGCTCGAAATCTTGGGAGGAGTTCGCCAAGGAAGGCGCGCCCGATCTCGATTTCGTCTTCACGGTCTGCGACAACGCCGCGAACGAGGTCTGTCCCATCTGGCCGGGTCAGCCCATGACCGCGCATTGGGGTCTACCCGATCCCGCCGCGGCGAAGGGGACTGAAGTCGAGCAACGTCTCGTCTTTGCCGACACCATGCGCATGCTCAACCAGCGCATCGGGATCTTCGTCAGCCTGCCCTTCGACAAGCTCAGCAAATTGTCGCTGAAGGCGAGACTCGACGAGATCGGGCAAACTCAAGCCGAAGCGGACGAAAAGATCGCTTAGCTCACGCGCTTTTTGTCGGAACCGGCACCGGCGTCCGCAATTCACCGGCAGACTGTCTCAGCACAATCATCGCGCCCTGTAGAGCGAGGCCGGCCATGATCACCGCCACAATGATGTCGGGCCAACCTGTGCCGGTACCGAACACGCCAAGCGCCGCGACCAACACCGCAAGATTGCCGAGCACATCGTTTCGCGTGCAGATCCACGCTGAGCGCATGTTGGCATCGCCGCCGCGATGGGCCCACAGAATGGCGAAGGAGGCTGCATTGGCCGCCAGTGCCGCAAGTCCCACCGCCCCCATCGTGAGAGCGCCAGGCAGCGTACCTTGCATCCCATGCCAAATTGCGATCCCGATGACCCACAAACCGAACACGGCCATGGTCGAGCCCTTCGCAAGGGCCGCCATGGCGCGGTAGCGGAGCGCCATGCCGACGACGAAGAGGCTAATTCCGTAATTGGCGGCGTCGCCCAAGAAGTCGAGGGCGTCGGCCTGAAGCGACGCCGAACCCGCCGCCATGCCGGCTCCGATCTCGACCGCGAACATGGCCGCATTGATCGCCAGCACCGCCCACAGGGCTTTACGATAGGCGGGATTTCCGCGATGCGGGTCTGAAGGCGAATTGCAGCACGATGCGCTCATGACACTATATAGGCGGGGCCAGGGCGACCACACAACCCGGGCTCCTGTGTTGGCGCGGCCGGGTAGCCGCCAGGGCGTCGCGTTGACAAGGCTAGGGCCGCCACTTATGTCTCAGCGTCGCTCGCTTCCTTGGCGTTTTTTCGACACTTTCGGCGCGTTTCGTGCCGTGCGCGCGGGGCACGCCAAGGGCTAGCGGCCTGCCAAGTTGAGACCTGAAGCAGTCCTTAACTCCATGCCGGTACCAGCCGAAGCCAGCGTCCCGCACGCGGCTCACGCGAAATTGAGAGGCTCGACATAATGCTTTCCCTCGGCGCGATTGCCGGCAAGATCTTCGGGACTTCGAACGAGCGCAAGCTCAAGAAATACCCATCCATCGTCGCTCAGATCAACGCTCTCGAACCTGAGGTCGAGAAGCTCTCTGACGAGGCTCTGCGCGCCCGCACCGAGGCGTTCAAGAAACGCGTAAAGGACGGCACGCCGCTCGAAGATTTGATCCCCGAAGCCTTCGCCACCGTTCGCGAGGCCGCCAAGCGGACGCTCGGTCAGCGCCATTTCGACGTGCAGCTGATCGGCGGCATGGTGCTGCACGAAGGCCGCATCGCCGAGATGAAGACCGGCGAAGGCAAGACGCTCGTCGCCACCCTTCCCGTCTATCTCAATGCACTCACCGGAAACGGCGTCCACGTCGTCACCGTCAATGACTATCTCGCCAAGCGCGACTCTGCTTGGATGGGCGCCATCTACGAATTCCTCGGGCTCTCAGTCGGCGTCATCGTGCACGACTTGAACGACCCGCAGCGGCGCGAGCAATATGCTTGCGACGTGACCTACGGCACCAATAACGAATTCGGCTTCGACTATCTCCGCGACAACATGAAATATTCCGAGTTCGAGATGGTGCAGCGCGGCCACCACTACGCCATCGTCGACGAGGTGGACTCGATCCTGATCGACGAGGCGAGGACGCCGCTGATCATCTCCGGCCCGCTCGACGACCGCTCCGAGCTCTACAACAGCATCAACATCTTCATCCCGAAATTGGAGAAAACGGATTACGAGCTCGATGAGAAGACTCGAGTCGTCACCCTGACCGAGGCCGGCAACGAGCATCTCGAGCAACTCCTGACCGAAGCCGGCATGCTGAAGGGGGATTCGCTTTACGACGTCGAGAACGTCACCGTCGTGCACCACGCCCAGCAGGCGCTCCGCGCCCACACGCTGTTCCAGCGCGACCGCGACTACATCGTCAAGGACGACGAGGTCATCATCATCGACGAGTTCACCGGCCGCATGATGCAGGGCCGCCGCTATTCGGAAGGCTTGCATCAGGCGCTCGAGGCCAAGGAGCACGTGTCGCGTGCAGCCCGAGAACCAGACGCTGGCCTCGATCACCTTCCAGAATTACTTCCGCCTCTACGAGAAGCTCGCCGGCATGACCGGCACCGCGCTCACCGAGGCCGACGAATTTCTGGACATTTACGGCCTCGACGTGGTCGAGGTGCCGACCAATATGGACATGATCCGCGACGACGAGCACGACGAGGTCTATCGCACCGCGCTGGAAAAATACAAAGCCATCAGCACGCTGATCGAGGAAGCGCGCAAACGCGGCCAGCCGACTCTGGTCGGCACCACCTCGATCGAGAAATCCGAGATCCTGTCCGAGCTCCTGAAGAAGGACAAAGTCCCGCATCAAGTGCTCAACGCCCGCTACCACGAGCAAGAGGCCCATATCATCGCCCAGGCCGGCGTTCCCGGCTCGGTGACCATCGCCACCAACATGGCCGGACGCGGCACCGACATTCAGCTTGGCGGCAACCCGGACATGCTGCTCGAGGATTGGCTCGCTGCCGAGCGCGAGAAGGGCACCGAGCCCGACGAGGCGGCGATCGCCAGGAAGCGCGACGTCATCAAGTCCGAAGTTGCCGAGAAGAAGCGAAGGGCGCTCGAAGCCGGCGGCCTTTACGTCATCGGCACCGAGCGGCATGAGAGCCGCCGCATCGACAACCAGCTTCGCGGCCGCTCAGGCCGTCAAGGCGACCCAGGCCGCTCGCGTTTCTTCCTCTCGCTCGAGGACGACCTCATGCGCATCTTCGGCTCGGAGCGCATGGACACCATGCTGAAGGCGCTCGGCCTGAAAGAGGACGAGGCCATCGTCCATCCCTGGATCAACAAGGCGCTGGAAAAAGCGCAAGCCAAGGTCGAGGCGCGGAACTTCGACATCCGCAAGAACCTGCTCAAATACGACAACGTGATGAACGATCAGCGCAAAGCGATCTTCGAGCAGCGCCGCGAGCTGATGTCTGACGCCGATCTCGGCGAGACCATCGCCGACATGCGCCGCCAGGTGGTCGACGATCTCGTCGCCGCCAACGTGCCGGAGAAGTCGTTCCCCGAGCAATGGAAGGTCGCGGAGTTGCACGAGCAGATGCAAGGCGTCTTCGATGCCGATCTGCCGATTGCCGATTGGGCCAAGGAAGAAGGCATCGACGAAGTCGTGCTGCACGAGCGCCTGATTCAGGCGGCCGACGAAAGGGCGGCGAAGAAGGCCGTCGATATCGGCCCCAACGTCATGCGCCAGATCGAGAAGGCGGTGCTGTTACAGACCCTCGACCATCTCTGGCGCGAGCATCTCGTGACGCTCGAGCATCTCCGCCAGGTGATCGGCTTGCGCGGCTACGGCCAGCGCGATCCGCTCAACGAATATAAGAGCGAGGCTTTCACGCTGTTCGAGCACATGCTGTCGAAGCTGCGCGAGGCGGTGACCGGGCAATTGATGCATGTGCAGCTGGCGCCGCAAGGTGAAGTACCCGCCGCTCGACGCCGAGGAGCTGCCGCCGATGGAGGCGCATCATTTCGATCCGACCACCGGCGAGGATGAGTTGGCGCTGGAGATGGCCGGTGCTGGTCCCGGCGGCAATGGCCGGGGCGGCGCCAGGCTTGCCCGCAGCCCGAAGCCCGCTTCCGCCTCAAAGCCAAACCCCGCCGATCCGTCGAGCTGGGGCAAGGTGCAGCGCAATGCGCTCTGCCCTTGCGGCTCCGGCAAGAAATACAAGCACTGCCACGGCGCGCTGGGTTAGGGATCGTCATTCCGGCAAAAGCCCCACTGTTGTCATGCCCGCGAAGGCGGGCATCCAGTAACCAGCCAAAGGTCGTTGCTCAAACTGCGAGCGGCAGGTTACTATCGCCTCCGCGGGAATGACGCTGTGCGTGTTGGGAGGCAGACGATAAAATTGCCGGAGCTCTCTCGGCGAGCTTCGGGCACTTCGCTTCGACCAGCTTCACCTCCGCGCCCGCCGTCCCAGGCTCGAACGCGTAAGCGCCGTCGCACACGCTGACGACCGGCGGCACGCCCGAAGACTCGAAGAGGTCGTGACCCGTCTTTAAGTTCGCCCAGAATTCGGCAAAGGCGCTCTTCTTGCGGAGCGCGAGATTCTCGTCCGTCATGCGAAAGGGAAACACTTGCACGGCGAAGCGCGGCTGGCCTTTGTCGAGCGCCGCCGTCACCAGCCGCCACACCTCATCGACGCCTGCATCGGTAATGGCGAAGCAGCCGATCGAGAGGCAGCCGCCATGCACCATGATCAGCGAACCGGTGCGGTCATGCGCGCTGTCGAACGCGTTGGGATAACCGAGATTGAAGGAGCGGTGCCAGCGGCTGTTCGGATTGAGCTGCTCCTTCGCCACCGTATAGAAGCCTTCCGGGGCTTGCCTGTCGCCTTCTCTCAGCTTCGGACCGAGACGCCCGGAGAAACGGCAGATCGGATAGGTCGCGAACTTGACGTAGCGCCCGTCCTTCTCCAGCCAAAGCTCGAGTTCGGATTCAAGCTTGAACACGCGGACCAGGACCGGATCGCCGGGCTTCACGCCCTTCTCGGCCAGTCGCGCATCGAGCCTGGCATAGTCCGGCGTGCCCGGCAGCGTCACGCCCATCCGGTAAAGCAGGCTATAAGCCTCGCGCGTGAGATTGACCCGCGCGCGGTCGATCAGCTGTTGGTCCCCGCGATAGAAATAATAGAGGCCCGCGCCGATGACGGCGAGCAGCAGCATCAGATTGAAGAGAAAGCGCAACATGCGTCACATCATGCCACAAACTACGGCAATCGCGTGTCGGCTCGTCGGGAATTGGAAGGGTGTTATTTCTTCGGCGCCGGCAGCGTCGGCGTCGCCGGGCCGAGCGTGAAGGCCTGATACACGGGCTTGGCCGGACCGAAGCTCAGGCCCAACACGCTGCCGAGCGGCTTCGTCTGCGGCACATCGACTTTCGCCTGTTGCGTCTTCACTTCTTTCGGCGCCGCGATCACCGGTAGGCGCTGATACGACGGACAGGCGCTACTCGGTTCGGGTGTCGAGGAGAAGGCAGCGTTGATCACATAGCGATGATCGCAGACATCGACCTTCACCGGCAGATGCGTCACCTCGAAATAATCGTAGCCTTCTTTGATGTTCTGCCAGAAGCCGTACCATTTGTCGTCTTTGTGCTGCGCCATATTGGCGGCGGTCATGCGGAACGGATAGGCCTGGAGCTGAAACTCGGTTTGCCCGCCGCCGAGCGATTCCCTCGCCAAGATGTAGATCTCCTCGACCACGGCGTCGGTCATGGCGAAACAGCCGGCCGACTTGCAATCGCCATGCACCATGATGTCGCCACCGGAGCGGCCGAGCGAGCGATCATAGGCGTTGGGGAATCCGACATTGAAGGCGAGGTGGTATTTGCTCTTCGGATTCATCTGGCCTTCGTCGACGAGATAGAATCCTTCGGGTGTCTGGCGATCACCTTGGTCTACCTTCGGCCCGAGTTTGCCGGACCAGTCGCAGATCGGATAGGTCTTGAAGTGATAGAAGCGGCCGTTCTCTTTTTGCTTCCAGACTTCGAGTTCGGACTCTGCCTTGAAGATGCGGATCAGGATCGGAGACTCTTCCGTCATCCCCTTCTCGGCGAGAAGTGCGCGTGTCTTGGGGGAGAGCGGCTTTAGATAGTCGGGCGTGAATTGGCCGCACGCTGCCAGCGCGAAGACCGAAGCCGTCGCGGCAGCCGCTATCGCGGCCTTTAACCAACCTGATCGATGCATACGCGAGTGCCCCTCAGCGCATCCCGGTCAAGATCGAGCTTATGAGGTTAAAGCGAAGTTAGCGGCCCCAAACGGCATCCGCTCGAGCTTCGGCAAATCCCCCAATGGCTCCGCTAATATACCAAGTCCTGCCCGTCAATTGGACTCAAAAATTGGCGCTTTTTCAGGCAGGACGCTCAAGCCCCCCGGCCCATAGCAAGGAATTTCTCGCGCCGCGCCTTGCGAATCTCCTGTGGAGAAAGCCCGTCGAACTCGGCCAAAGCCTTGGCGATGACCTCCGCCGCCGCTTTCACCACCTCGGCGCCGTCCCGGTGTGCCCCCCCGACGGGCTCGGGGATGATTCCGTCGATTATGCCCAGTTTGAGCAAATCCTGGGCCGTGATTTTCATATTGGTGGCCGCATCGACCGCCCTGGACGAATCGCGCCACAGGATCGAGGCGGCGGCTTCCGGCGAGGCGACCGTATAGATGGCGTGCTGCAGCATGTAGATCCGGTTCGCGGTGGCGATGGCGACGGCGCCGCCAGAGCCTCCCTCCCCGATGATCACCGCGACGATGGGCACGCCGAGGCCCATGCAGCAATCGGTCGACCTCGCGATGGCCTCGGCCTGGCCACGCTCCTCGGCACCGATGCCGGGATAGGCGCCTGCCGTATCGATCAGGCTCACCACCGGCAGCCCGAAGCGATCGGCGAGCTCCATCAGCCGTACCGCCTTGCGATAGCCTTCCGGCCTCGCCATGCCGAAATTGTGCTTGATGCGGCCTTCGGTGTCGGAGCCCTTCTCATGGCCGATCACCAGCACCGGCCGGCCCCTTAAGCTCCCGATGCCGCCGACAATGGCCTGGTCCTCGCCGAACGCCCGGTCGCCGGCAAGCGGGGTGAAATCCTCGACCATGCCGTCGATGTAGTGCCGGAAATGCGGGCGCTCAGGATGCCGGGCGACTTGCGTCTTCTGCCAAGGGGTCAGCTCGGCATAGGTCTCTTCCAACGCCTCTTTGGCCTTGGCCTCGAGCCGGCTCAGCTCATCTTCGATATGCACCGAGCGCTGCTCGGTCGAAAGCGCCTTGAGCTCGGCGACTTTGCTTTCAAGCTCGGCAATGGGTTTCTCGAAATCGAGATAGGTGCGCATCTCGTCCTTAAAGGCTCTGGAAGGCCGTTATCGGCCATTTTCCGCGCGAAGGGCGGCGGGAGGTTCAGTGTTAAGTGGCCTTAGGCGAAAAACCTGTCAACCGGTCATACCGCCCTATAGCCAGCCAAAAACCCTAGCGCCGTTTGGTTAAATGTGCCTGTGCAAGCGGGTGGTGCTCCTCGACCAGGCGCCGGAGCCGCTCCTCGATCACATGGGTATAGATCTGGGTGGTGGAGATATCGGCATGGCCGAGCAGCTGTTGCACGGTCCGCAAATCAGCCCCCCGCTCCAATAAATGGCTGGCGAAGGCATGCCGGAGCACATGCGGCGACACCCGGTCCGGCGCCACCCCGGAGGCGATGGCGAGCGCCTTCAGCTCCTGGCCGAAGCGCTGGCGGGTGAGCGGCTCGGCACCACCGGGCGACGGGAACAACCAAGGCGAGTGCGCCCTCCCCGCATCGCTCTCGATCGCGTCGAGCTGCGCCGCGATGGCTTTCCGCGCGGCATCGGTCAGCGGCACCAGCCGCTCGCGGCCGCCTTTGCCCTTGATGGTGATGACCTGATCGTCGCCGACCAGCGCGTCCCGCGGCAGCGCAATCAGCTCCGAGACGCGCAAGCCCGTGGCATAGAGCGTCTCCAGCAATGCATAGAGCCTGAGCGCGCGGAGCTTGGCGCCTCCTTCTTTCGCGGAACAGACCTGATCGGATGCGGTCTCGAGCAATTTCTCGACGTCTGCCAGCGACAGGATCTTCGGCAAGGGCCGTCCCAATTTCGGGCTGTCGATCGCCGAGCATGGATCGTCGTCCCTGATGCCTTCGGCGAGCAGGAAGCGAAAGAACTGGCGAATGGCCGAAAGTTTTCGCGCCCGCGACGTCGGCGCCAATCCCTTCTTGCTAAGGGCGGCAAGGAAGGCGCGGATCTGGTCGCTGGTCGCGGTCTTGGCATTGACTCCCCGCGCGGCGAGAAAGGCGAGGAATGCGGCGAGGTCTCGCGTGTAGGCTTCGATTGTATGCGCAGCAGCGCCACGCTCGGCAATCAGCATGTCGAGAAACAGCGCGAGTTCAGATTCTGTCGCGCTTTTCTTGCCCATCCCTCAGCTCTTCTTCTGCGGCTTCTGCGGCATGTGCGCATAGAGCGCCTCGAAGCCGACACGACGCGCCTCGGCATCGAGTCCCACGCGCTTCAGTGCGCGCACCGCATCGCCGAGCGCAAGGAGATTAGCATCCGCCGGCCCCTTCGGTCCGAGCACCGCAGCCGCGAGCAGCACGGTACGCCCGACAGCGCCACGATCGGACGCGTCCTTCAATTGGCTGAGAAGTCCCGTCTCAGGGCAGATAGCCGTCGCTTGGCTGCTGCGTCTTGTTCGCCTCGTCCCATAGCGGAATCGGCACCTCGTAATCGAGCGCGTCGAGCACGGCGACGAGTCGATGCAGCAGCGGGCCAGGCAATCCACCGATTGCCGCAATCTCCACACCATCGGCAAGAGCGGTCGCCGTGCGAGGGTCGGACGGATCGGCCGCCGCCAGCAAGAGCTGCCAGAGCTGGAGCCGATTGCCGCCGGCATCGACCCAGGCCCATGCGGCTTGCGTATCGCCGGCCAGAACCGCCGCGCGCAAGGCTGTCTCGGCGTATTCCGCGGCTTCTGGATTCGCCGCCAAATCAGCGCGTGCCGGCTGCAGGGCCTCACCGAGAGGAATCTCGATCCCGGCATCGCGTCCGCTGGCCAACAGCGCATCGATCGACTCGGCCTTGATCTTGGCCGAGGGCGCCGCTTCGAGCGCGGCGAAGAGTTTCGCTCGAAGCTCGGGTGGAGTGGCGGCCTTTGCGAGTTTGGGCGCCACGTCGCGATAGGCCTTCGCCAGCGCCGCACCGTCGATCACATTGAGCGATGCGGCGCGCTCGGCCGCCGCAAGCCGCAACCCGGGAGGCGCGGCTTCGTCATGCGCGATGAGGGAGAGCAGCGCCGGCGATGCCTTCGCCGCGAGACTGGCGGGAAGCGATTTCGCATCGAGCCTGAGAAACAGATAGTCGAAGGTCTCGACAGTCTTGGGCAGGGGGACGGACTTCGAGGTGCCCAAGCTTTCGATCACCGCGAAGGGAACCGGCGCTTGCACGCCGCGATCCCGGGCAAGCTGTAGCGCAAGATTGGCGCCAGGCTGATCGCCTTTCGCCGCCGCGCAATAAGCGGGAATAAGGAAAGCCGCTCGCGTCGGCTTGGCGCTCGCAGGCACGCTCTGCGGCGGCGGATCGATCGCGACGGCGCAGGCGTCATCCTCACGCCCCGCTTCGAGCAGCGCCGTGGCATAGAGCGCAGCCGCGCCAGGCTCGCCGGATTGCACTGGCGCCGCCGAGCAGCACGATCTCCTGGTCGATGCGCCCCGCCTTCGCGAGCGCATCGAGCCTGATCGCAAGCTCGGTGCCGTCGCTCGCACCTTGCGCCAGCGCTCTCGCGATCAAAGTCGCAAGCGTCGGCGACGGCGATGGCAACGCCACGCCGCTTAGCAGCCGCTCCAGCGCGGGCGCATCGGCCCCGCTCCACAGATCCGAGGGCAGCGGACTTTCTTGCGCCGAGCTGCCTGTCCCCACACTGGGCGACAACACTTGCGGGCGAGACGGCGCGGATGGGGTCTCGCTCTCCGTGCCTGGAATGGCCGGAAGCTCTTTCCGCTCGACCTGCGCGAATGCGTCGGAACTATTGAGGCTGGGCGGGAGTGCTAGGAGCAGCAGGAGCGGCAGGGTCCGCAGCGCTTGGAGCGGGCGTGCTGGGAGCAGCGGGAACCGCTTCCGTGCCGGGAGCAGCAGGGACTGCAGCTGTGGGGGGAGCAGTAGGGACTGCAGCCGTGGGAGGCGTAGCGGGGACGGCAGCGGTAGGCGGCGGCAGATCGCCCTCGCGTGCCTTGACGCCTCGCAAGGACTTGGAGATTTCCTTGGGCTCTGGCTGAAAATATTCGGCAAGCACATAGAGGCTTCCAGCGACGGTACCGCCAATCAGCGCTATAACCATAAGGAACCGAAACAGAGTCGGCATCGGAGCACTCGTTTTCCTCGACCGTCTATTCGTCGCGAACAGGGCCTTATTGTGGCTCAGACCTTGGCTGAGATAGACCCGTTGCTTGTCCCTTTTCCACATGATGAACGATTCGAAAGCCCGTTGTCAGCATCGGAAGTTTATGGAACCGTAGCCTATTGACGCACCCAGGCGGCGCGCCTCCCCATCCCGTGACATGAATGAGTTTAGCACTGGCCGAGCGCAAGAAAGAAGACCGTGAGCAGCAGGTGCCTGCGATCATCGCGGCTCTTGGGCCCAAAAGCGTTGTGCTGATTGGACTTATGGGGGCAGGCAAGACCGCGGTCGGCAAGCGTTTGGCCGCCAAGCTGGACCTGCCTTTTGTCGACGCCGACAAGGAAATCGAGGAGGCAGCCGGGCAATCGATCACGGAAATCTTCGCCGAGCACGGCGAGGCCTATTTCCGCCAAGGCGAGCGGAAAGTCATCGCGCGGCTGCTGGAGGCCGGCCCGCAAGTGCTGGCGACCGGCGGCGGCGCCTATATGACGGAGGAGACGAGGGCCACGATCCGGCATCACGGCATCTCCATCTGGCTTCGCGCCGAGCTTCCCGTGCTCCTGCACCGGGTCAGGCGGCGGAACCATCGTCCCTTGCTCATTGGCCGCGACAATGAACAAGTGATGCGCGATTTGATGGCGGAGCGCTACCCGATCTATGCCGAGGCCGACATCACCGTGGAGAGCCGCGACGTGCCTCATGAGGTGATCGTCAAGGAAGTGATCGACTCGCTGGCGGTCAAGCTCGGCTGCCAGACGGCAAGGTCAAAGGCGCCGAGGAGCGACAGAGTTACATGATGCGCGACCGCGCGAGCTCGAAGGCATCAAGCCCGACCGAGACCATTATCGACGTTTCGCTCAAAGAGCGGAGCTACCAGATCGTCGTCGGCGAGCATCTGATCGGCTCGGCCGGGCCAAGGATCGCGGCCGCCGTGCCCGGCGCGCGTTGCGTTGTGGTGACCGATGCCAATGTCGCCGCACTCTATCTTGAGCCGCTCGCCAATAGCCTAGAACGCGAGAAGATCTATATCGGCCAGGCCATCGTCGCACCCGGGCGAATCGAGCAAGAGCTTTGCCGTGCTCGCCGGTCTTTCCGAGCGCTTGCTCGAAATTGGCGTCGAGCGCGGCGATTGCGTCGTGGCTCTCGGTGGCGGCGTGGTCGGCGATCTCGCCGGCTTCGCCGCGAGCGTGCTCCGCCGTGGCGTTCGCTTCGTGCAGATCCCCACGACACTTTTGGCGCAAGTGGATTCCTCGGTCGGCGGCAAGACCGGCATCGACACCAAACAAGGCAAGAACCTGATCGGCGCCTTTCATCAGCCGAGCCTCGTGCTTGCCGATACATCTGTGTTGAGCACGCTGCCGGCGCGCGAGTTCCGGTCCGGTTATGCCGAAGTGGTGAAATACGGGCTGCTTGGCGACGCGCCCTTCTTCACCTGGCTCGAAACCCATTGGCAGGCGGTTTTCGCCGGCGATCGGGACGACAGGCTGCACGCCATCGCCACCAGCATCCGCGCCAAGGCCAAGATCGTCGAGGAAGACGAGTTCGAATTGACCGGCACCCGCGCTCTGCTCAATCTCGGCCACACTTTCGGCCATGCGCTCGAAGCCTTCGCCGGTTACTCGGAACGGCTGCTTCATGGCGAGTCCATCGCCATCGGCATGCGGCTCGCCTTCGATTTCTCGGTCGAGCAAGGCCTATGCCCGAAAGAAGATGCCGCTCGCGTCGCCCAGCATCTCGACTGCCGTGGGCCTCCCCACCAAGATCGCGCAGATCCACGGGGCCAAGCCCTCGCCGGAGGAGATGCTGGCGCTGATGGCGCAGGACAAGAAGGTGAAGGGCGGCAAGCTCGCGCTGGTGCTGGTCCGCCGCATCGGCGAGGCGTTCCTGGAGCGCAACGTGAAGATGGACGCTCTGACAAAATTCTTGGGCCGGGAGTGCTCTAAGAAGTGACACTCGGTCTTGGCATTACGCTCGGGGCGATCCTGGGGATGCTGATCATCTCGGCCTATTTCTCAGGCGCCGAGACGGCACTCACCGCCGCTTCGCGGGCCCGGATGCACGCTCTCGAAGACGATGGCAACCGCCGCGCCCGCATCGTCAATCGCTTGCTGCTGACCCGCGAGCGGCTGATCGGCGCCATCCTGTTAAGTTACAACCTCGCCAACATTGCCGCCTCGGCGCTGGCGACAAGCATACTTCTTGAATTCTTTGGCGATGCCGGCGTCGCCTATGCCACGATCGTCATGACGGTGCTGGTCGTCCTGTTCGCCGAGGTGCTGCCGAAGACCTACGCCATCGTCAACGCCGACCGCATGGCACTCGCCGTGGCCCCGAGCATTCGCTTCATCGTGGCGGTGCTCGCGCCGATCACCGCAGCCATGCAATGGCTGGTGCGCCAGACCTTGCGGCTGTTCGGCATCTCGGTCAGCGCAGACACCGATGTGCTCTCGGCGCATGAGGAGATCCGGGGCGCCATCGAGCTGCATCACAAGGAAGGCGGGGTCCGCAAACTTGACCGCGACATGCTTGGCGGCGTGCTCGATCTTCGCGAGCTCACCGTCACCGACATCATGGTGCACCGGACCAACATGGACGCTATCGACGCCGACCTGCCGCCTGAGCAGATCGTCGATGCCGCGCTGAAGAGCTCGCACACCCGCCTGCCGCTGTGGCGTGGCGAGCGCGAGGAAATCATCGGCGTGCTCCACGCCAAGACTCTGCTTCAGGCGCTCCGCGAAGCCAAAGGAGATCTCAGCAAGATCGACGTGATGTCGCTCGCGACCCCGCCCTGGTTCGTGCCCGACACCACGACGCTGAAATATCAGCTTGCGGCGTTCAGGACGAGGAAGGCGCATTTCGCCATCGTCGTCGACGAATATGGGGAGGTGATGGGCCTCGTCACGCTCGAGGACATCATCGAGGAGATCGTCGGCGAGATCAGCGACGAGACCGATATCGGCGGCGTGCTCGCAAGACCGCAGGCCGATGGCTCGCTGCTGGTCGACGGCTCGGCGCCGATCCGCGACGTGAACCGGCTGATGGAATGGAACATCCCTGACGAGGAGGCGACCACCATCGCTGGTCTCGTCATCCACGAAGCCCAGACCATCCCCAATCCGGGCCAGGCCTTCACCTTTCACGGCTTCCGCTTCGAGGTGTTGCGCCGGCAGAAGAACCGCATCACCGCGCTGAAGGTGACGAAGCTGGAGACTAGCAGTGAAGGGAAAGAGCAAGCCGCCGCGTCGTGATTATCGGGTCTCCCCCGGCGCCAGCGCTTGGATCGCGAGCGCATGCACTTTGCCTTGCAGGAGATCGGCCAGCGCTGCGTTGACCATGCGATGGCGCTCGACCCGCGACTTGCCGTCAAAGGCCGACGCCACCACTTTCACGCTGAAATGACTCTCGCCGGAGCCCGGCGATGAGGCATGGCCCGCATGACGATGGGAATCGTTGATCGACCTCGAAGCGAGACCGGCTGCGAAGATGCTCGACATTCAGCAACTGTCCTTGATGGTTTGCTCGAATCTGCATGCGCATCTGGAGACTATGCCGGCGCCGCTGAGAGGACCAAGCTTCACAGTCCAGTCGCCTCCCTAGGATACTCTTATTCGCCGCTTCTTGCCATGCTTGTTCCGCATCGCATCGCTTCCCATAATGTCTCTGATATGAAGCTCAACTCGAAATTCTTCGACCGCCTCCGCGTCAAGCCGGACGAGAACCGGATGCTCCGCGACACCTGCCCCTCTTGCGAGTGGCAAGGCTGCAGCGAGCCCGGACTCTACCCCGCGCCAAAGGGTCGCAACCGCGAGGGCCAGTATCACCGCTTCTGCCTCGATCACGTCCGCCAGTACAACAAGACTTACAATTATTTTTCCGGCCTGCCCGACGAGGCCGTGGTCAAGCACCAGAAGGACGACACCATCGGCCACCGCCCGACCTGGTTCATCGGCGTCAACCCTTGGGCGCGGAACCGCGGCTCGCAAGCAGCGCCGGCCCATACGCGGCTACGGCCATAGCTTCGAGACCAAGGATCCGTTCAATCTCTTTGCCGAGGAGGCCGCCAAGGCCGCCGCCAAGCCCGAGCGCACCATCCATCGCGCCGAGCGGAAGTGCCTGCGCATGCTCAGCCTCGAGGACGACGCCACCAAGGCCGAGATCAAGGCGCGCTTCAAGGAACTGGTTAAGCTCCACCACCCAGACCATAATGGCGGGGATCGGCGCTCCGAGGACAAGTTGCGCGAGGTGATCCAAGCCTATAATTATCTGAGGCAGGCTGGACTTGCTTGATTTAGCCTTGCTTGACCCTAGTTTAAGGGCTTTGGCTTAAGATCGAGCTCCAACAACCGCGACAAACAACCAACCAAGACGACAGGCTATCTCATGACGCTTCATGCTGCTTCGAACGCCGCCGGACTGCCGGATATGGCGGTGTCCGTGCGCCAGGTTTTCGGCATCGACACCGATCTCGAAGTGCCGGCTTATTCGCAAGCCGATCTGCACGTGCCGGATGTCGATCCCGATTACCTCTTCAACAAAGAGGTGACGCTCGCCATCCTCGCCGGCTTCAAGCACAACCGCCGCGTGATGATCCAGGGCTATCACGGCACCGGCAAGTCGACGCATATCGAGCAGGTCGCGGCGCGGCTCAATTGGCCATGCATGCGCATCAATCTCGACAGCCATGTGAGCCGCATCGATCTCGTCGGCAAGGACGCCATCGTCATCAAGGACGGCATGCAGGTGACCGAGTTCCGCGAGGGCATTCTGCCTTACGCGCTGCAGACCAACACCGCGCTCTGCTTCGACGAGTACGACGCCGGCCGCCCCGATGTGATGTTCGTGATCCAGCGCGTGCTCGAAGTCTCCGGCAAGCTGACGTTGCTCGACCAGTCGAAGGTGATCCGGCCGCATCCCGCCTTCCGCCTGTTCGCCACCACCAACACCATCGGCCTCGGCGACACATCCGGCCTCTATCACGGCACCCAGCAGATCAATCAGGGTCAGATGGACCGCTGGTCGATCGTCGCCACGCTGAATTACCTGCCGCATGACGACGAGGTGAATATCGTGCTCGCCAAGGCCAAGGCCTGGAACACCGAGTCCGGCCGCAAGACCGTGTCGAACATGGTGCGCGTCGCCGAGCTGACGCGGAACGCCTTCATGAATGGCGACCTCTCCACGGTGATGAGCCCGCGGACCGTGATCACCTGGGCCGAGAACGCCGAGATCTTCGGCGATATCGGCACGGCGTTCGCGCTCTCCTTCTTGAACAAATGCGACGAGCTGGAGCGCGGCCTGATCGCCGAGTTCTACCAGCGTTGTTTCGGCGAGGACCTGCCGCAATCGACCGCCAATGTGGCGTTGAGCTAAATGGCGCTGACCAAACGGAAAGACGCACCCCTCGATCCGTTCAAGCGCGCCGTCACGCTCACGACCCGCGCCATCGCCGCCGACAACGCCGTCGAGGTCGTGTTCTCGAACGAGCCTGCGGGCCTCTCCGGCAAGACCGCGCGGCTGCCCGAGCCTTCGCGCATCCCGACCAGAACCGAGCTTGCCGTTATTCGTGGCCATGCCGATGCGGCAGCGCTTATCGATCGCCTGTCACGATCCCAAGCTTCATGCGCGCCTCACGCCTGCAAGCGGCGAGGCCCGCGCTGTGTTCGAAGCCATCGAGCAGGCGCGGGTCGAGGCCATCGGCGCGCGCCGCATGAAGGGCGTCGCCGCCAATCTCTCCGCCCGCATCGAGAACCGTTACGAGCGGAGCCGGTTCGGCCAATTGACCGAGCGGACCGAGGCGCCGCTTCCAGATGCGTTGGCGCTTCTGGTGCGCGAGCGTCTGACCGGAGCGCCCGCGCCCGCAAAGGCGCGCGCCATCGTCAATGTGTGGCGCCCCTGGATCGAGGAACGCGCGCGGCCCCTGCTCGATCGCATGCCGGAACTCATGGCCGACCAGGCCAGCTTCGGCAGGCTCGCCCGCGATCTCTTGGCCGCACTCAATCTCGCCGACCAGCTCGACACCTCCTCGGAGGATAACTGCAGAGGGCAAGGAAGGCGAGCCCGACGAGAACATGTCCGCCGAGGACGAGGACGCCGATGGGCGTCAGCAATCGCAAGCCGCCGCCGATCAAGAGCGCGCGGAAGAGTCGGAAAACGACACCACCTCAGACGACAATGAAAATACCGGCTCGGATCAGCTCGATCGCGATGGCGAAAATTACGAGGCGCCGCAGCGTCCCGAGGCCTGGCGGCCCAATGTCTCGGTGCTCGATGATCCGGAGGCCTACGGCTACACGGTTTACACCCGCGCCTTTGACGAGATCGTCAACGCCGAGGATCTCTGCGCGGTCGATGAGCTCGATCGCTTGCGGGCCTTCCTCGACAAGCAATTGCAGACCTTGCATGGCGCCGTCGCCCGGCTCGCCAATCGGCTGCAGCGCCGCCTGCTCGCGCAGCAAAATCGCGGCTGGGACTTCGATCTCGAGGAAGGCATGATCGATGCAGCGAGGCTTGCCCGCATCGTCGTCGATCCGATGCACCCTCTGACCTTCAAGCAGGAACGCGAGACCAGTTTCCGCGACACCGTGGTGACCCTGCTGCTCGACAATTCCGGCTCGATGCGCGGGCGCCCGATCATGGTCGCTGCCTGCTGCGCCGATCTCTTGGCGCGCACGCTGGAACGCTGTGGCGTCAAGGTCGAGATTTTGGGCTTTACCACCCGCGCCTGGAAAGGCGGCCATGCCCGCGAGCAATGGCTGAACTCCGGCAAGCCCGCCATTCCCGGCCGCCTCAACGATCTCCGGCACATCATCTATAAGGCCGCCGACGCGCCCTGGCGGCGCTCTCGCCGCAATCTCGGCCTGATGATGCGCGAGGGGCTGCTTGAAGGAGAATATCGACGGCGAGGCGTTGGCCTGGGCGCATAACCGCCTGCTCGCGCGCCCCGAACAGCGCCGCATCCTGATGATGATCTCCGACGGCGCGCCGGTCGACGATTCCACGCTGTCGGTCAATTCCGGCGCCTATCTCGAGCGGCATTTGCGCCACGTCATCGCCGAGATCGAGACGCGCTCTCCGGTCGAGCTTGTCGCCATCGGCATCGGCCACGACGTCACCCGCTATTACCGCCGCGCCGTCACCGTCACCGACGCCGAGGAGCTTGCCGGCGTTATGACCGACAAGCTCGCCGAGTTATTCGACGAGGACGTCGCGTGGCGCGAGCGGAATCGCGCAGGCCCCGCTTCCTCGCGCACGCGGCGCCGCAAACTCCATTAACGGACCCCACATCTTGCACCGATCCTTGCGCCTTATCGCCGTCGGGTTGGTCGCTGCCGCGTTCGTGTCTGTGGTATTGCCGGCTTTCGCCGACAAGCCGACCAGCGTGCTGCAACGAGCCGAGCCGATCACCGTGTCGTCGCTGCCGGTGGATTTCGATCGCGAGAATCCGCAGCGCAAGACTTTCGACAAGCTGATCTACCGCGGCGGTCTCAGCCTGTTTGCCTCGAGCCCCCATTTCGGCGGTTACTCGGCGTTCGCACTCGACGCCTCCGGCAAGACATTGCTGGCGATTTCCGATGCGGGAAGTTGGCTCCGCGCCAATCTCGACTATGACGGCCGCGTCCTGAAAGGCTTGAGCGATGCCACCATCGGCCCGATCCTCGGGCCCGACGGCAAGCCGATCCGCGACGACAAGCTCCGCGACTCGGAAGGCCTGACGTTGATCGAGGGCAACCCGACCGCCGGCGTCGCCTACGTCTCCTTCGAGCGCAACCACCGCATCCTTCGCTATCCCTTCGCCTCGGACAATTTCGGACCGCCCAACGGCCAGCTGGCTTTGCCTGCCGAAGCCAAACGTCTCGATGCCAATCGCGGCGTGGAAGCGCTCGCGCTCATTCGCGGCGGCAAACTCAAGGGCACCATCGCCGCGCTCCCCGAGCGCCTCACCACCAAGAACGGCAACCTGCAAGCCTGGTTGCTCGGCGGCTCCTCGCCTGGGTCGTTCGCCATCAAGAATCATCGGCGGCTTCGACCTGACGGATGTGGCGGCTCTTCCCGATGGCGGTCTCATCCTGCTGGAGCGCCGCTTCCGCTTTAGCGAGGGCGTGCAGATGCGCATTCGCCGAATCCGCGCCGAGGAACTGAAGCCTGGCGCCACCATTCTCGGCGAGACACTGCTCGAGGCTACCGATCGCTACAATATCGACAATATGGAAGGTATCGCCGCCCATCGCGCGGCCTCCGGCGAGACTGTCATCACCCTGATTTCAGATGACAATTTCAGTGCCTTACAGCGCACCCTCATCCTCCAATTCGCCATCGCCGGCCAGTAACCAAGTCTGCTCCCGCAAAAATCGAATCGACTTGTAGCGATGCAACTAACGGTCCGCTGAAACAATACTGTCACAAATTCTGCGGAGGTTCTCTGTGGGCCACGACCAGCTGGTCCACGCATATAGCTGCGCGTCATCGAGACTGGGCAATTCGATGGAATATCCCGACAACGTTATCCCGCACCCGAACGCGGCAGAACCGCCCATCGCCAATGAGAGAATTTTCGCGGCCGACCGGACGCTCAGCGACCACGGTCAACATTCGCTGTCGCAGGCCTTCGATGCCGCTCGCCATCATCAGCGCAACCGATATGCGCGGCCGGATCACCTACGCCAATGAGCGGTTCGTCAAAATCAGCGGCTATAGCGAGGCAGAGCTGCTTGGACAGTCGCATCGCATTGTCAATTCCGGGCACCATCCCGCTTCTTTCTTCAAACAGATGTGGCGGACCATCACTGCGGGCGAGACCTGGCAGGGCGAGATCAAGAACCGCGCCAAGGATGGATCATTCTATTGGGTGAATACCGTCATCGTTCCGTCGAGGGATGCAAGAGCTCGGATTGACGGTTACGTGTCGGTCAGAGTTGACATTACAAAAGAAAAGCTCGCCGAGGAGGCGCTGCGTGCCCAGCAATGGCAAATGGAGACCGCGCTCGATCACATGGCGCGCGGCTTCTCCACCTTTGGTCCCGATGCGCGGTTGATCACCTGCAATCGACTCTATCGCCAGATCTACGACCTCCCCGAAACGCTTGACGCGGCCCGGCACGCCGCTCGCCGAAATCGTGCAATTTCATATGAAACGAGAGACTGACTGCGAGAGCTGGGACAGTTTCGAGCAGGTGCAAACTTGGATCGACGATCATTTGGCGCGCCTCTCGCGCGGCGAATCCATCGCGGAAATTCAGCATCTAAAGTCCGGACGCACCGTGCTCATCACCGCACAACCCCTCCCCAATGGCGGTTGGGTCGATGTGCAGGAGGACATCACCGAGAAGCAGCGTTTGGAGGCCAAGATCGCCCATATGGCGCATCACGACGCGCTGACCGATCTGCCCAACCGTAGTCTGCTCGACGAACGCCTCGCGGTCGAGCTCGCCCGCACGCGCCGCGGCGAGCGTCTGGCGCTGCATATTCTCGACCTCGACAACTTCAAGACGGTCAACGATACGCTCGGTCATCCTGTGGGAGACGCGCTCTTACGAGCCGTCGCCACGCGTTTGCGGAGCATCGCCAGAGACCGAGACATGGTGGCGAGGCTCGGCGGTGACGAGTTCGCCATCGTCCAGGTTGGCATTGAAACAGGCGACGACGCCGTCGGCTTGGCGCGCCGGCTGGTAGACGCCATGAGCGAGCCGTTCAATGTCGGAGACCAGCAAGTCTTCGTCGGCGTCAGCATCGGCATCGCGCTGGCGCCCAAGGACGGGGATGTCGCCGAGAAGCTGATGCGGAACGCGGATCTCGCGCTCTATTCCGCCAAGGCCAAGGGTCGCAGGACCTATCTCCTGTTCGAGCGCGAGCTTAACGAGCGCGCGCGGGATCGCCGGCGTCTGACCGCCGACCTGCATAAGGCATTGGCCAATAATGAGATCGAATTGCATTACCAGCCGATCGTCGATCTCAAGCTCTACCAGATGACCGGCGTCGAGGCGCTGATGCGCTGGCGTCATCCAGAACGTGGTCTGATTCCTCCAATTGAGTTTATCCCGATTGCCGAGGAAACCGGCCTGATCATCCCGCTTGGAGAATGGGCGCTTCGGGAGGCCTGCCAGCGCGTCGCCGATTGGCCAGACCGGGTCAAAGTCGCGCTCAACCTTTCTCCGGTGCAGCTCAAGCGCCCGGGATTGATGCAGACCGTATTCGGCGCTTTGGCAGCTTCCGGCTTGCCTGCCGATCGTCTCGAACTCGAGGTGACGGAGACCGTCCTGCTCGAGGAGACCGACGCCAACCTTGCGACGCTGCATCAGCTCCGCGAGGCCGGTATTAGAATCGTGATGGACGACTTCGGCACCGGTTATTCGAGCCTGAACTATCTCAGCAACTTCCCCTTCGACAAGATCAAGATCGACCACGCCTTCATCAAGAAGATCGCCGTCAATCACGTCTCTCTCAAGATCGTGCGAGCCATCGTCAATCTTGCCCGCAGCCTCGGCATCGCCACCACGGCGGAGGGCGTCGAGACCAAGGAGCAGCTCGAGGCGGTGCGTTTCGAGGGCTGCGACGAAATTCAAGGCTTTCTCATCAGCCGGCCGCAATTGCCCGAAGAGATTGAGCGCATCTATCTCTCCAACTCCGGCCTCGGCCGCAAATTGCTCCCGGACGATTGTTTGCGAACACGCGGCTCCCGCCGCGCGGGCTAATCGGTCTTCCCACCCGCCACGCCCTCGAAAGCGCTAGTCAGCTCGCGTCTCGCGGCATTAGCTTTCAGCCATGCGCCTTCTGCCATTTGTTGCCGCCGGTCTCGCTCTGCTTGCAAGTGCCGAGCCCAGCCATGCGGCATCATGCCAACTCTCCGAGCCTGAGCGCGCCACGGTCGCATCAGTCAAAGATGCCGAGACCCTGGAACTCACCGACGGGACAATCGTCAGGCTGATCGGCGCCAAGACCCCGCAAACTCCGCTCGGCTGGCATGGAGCTGAGCCATGGCCGTTGGTCGCGGAGGCCAGCGACATGACGAAGCGTCTCGCCTCAGGGGCAGAGCTGGAGCTTCGTTTCGGCGGCAATCGAACTGACCGGCACGGCTATAAGCTCGCGCAAGTCTATGTCTTGAGGGACGGCGCGCGGCAATGGCTGCAACAGGAGCTCGTGAAAGCGGGTCTCGCCCGCGTCTACTCGTTTCGCGACAATCGTGCTTGTGTCGATGCTTTGCTGGCGGAGGAAGCCGAGGCAAGGGCCGCCAAGCGCGGCATCTGGAATTCCTGGGCCTATCGCGTGTTGGATGCAGCCGACACCGAGAAGCTGAGCCGCCTGTCGCATAGCTATCAGTTGGTCGAAGGCGTCGTAGCAGAAACCGGCGAAGCGAACGGACGCGTCTATCTCAATTTCACTAAGGACTGGCGAACCGACTTCACCATCGCGATCGAGCCGAAGGATGTGCCTTCGTTCACGGAGGCAGGCTTGGATCTGAAATCGCTGAAAGGCAGACGCGTGAGGGTCCGCGGCTGGGTGGAATGGCGGAACGGGCCGATGATCGTGGCCGACCACCCCGAGCAACTCGAACTCTTGCCGGAAGACAAAAATAAAACCGGCCCGGCTGGGAACGCTTCCCCGAGCTCGGGCCGGCTCAATCAGTGAAGTCGTTTAGGCCGCGCGGCCGCGAGCCTCTGTATCGGCAGCGATCTTGGCGTGGCGGGCGCTCTTGGCCAGCACGTCGTCGATCTTGGCGATTGCGCTTGCCTCGTCGATCCGATCCACGGCAGCGATTTCACGAGCCATGCGGTCGAGCGCGGCTTCATAAAGCTGCCGCTCCGAATAGGACTGCTCCGGCTGTGCCTCGGACCGGTAGAGGTCACGAACCACCTCGGCGATAGCCACCAGATCGCCCGAATTGATCTTCGCTTCGTATTCCTGGGCGCGGCGCGACCACATGGTCCGTTTGATCCGGGCCTTGCCCTTGAGCGTGGCCAGAGCGCGTTTGACCGTCTTATCCTCAGACAGCTTCCGCATGCCAACACTCGCCAGCTTGCCCGTAGGAACCCTGAGCGTCATCTTGTCTTTTTCGAAGTTGATGACGAAGAGTTCAAGCGCAGCACCCGCGATCTGCTGTTCTTCGATGGATACGATACGACCGACACCATGAGAGGGGTAAACGATATACTCGCCGGTGCGAAATCCGTGTCTCTGCTGGGGCTTTTTCTTGTCTGGCATTACTCTCGTCTCACTTCTCTAAGTGTTTGCCCGGCCAAAATGGCCGTCCGCGTATTGCCGCACGCACGCAAAAATTGAGCAACGATCAGGCAACACCCAATCGCGTGACTTCCCCCAAGTCGGAAAAAAAGAGCGCCCCGAATAATGGACGCATCTCTCGATTGCTCTTGCCGCGGCGGTTTTCGCCATTCCGACAACAGGATAACACAATTTTATCAAAACCGCCAGCTAGGGCGCGACGCAACAATGGCGTTTCCGCGCCGCAATATGCGGCATTTTGACTACAAGGTTAACGGTCTTAGTCGCCCTCGCCGGGATTCGGCGTGAAATATTTGGCGAATTTGTCCGGTTCTTTGGTGAAGGCGTCGGCGTCAGGCGGCGCCGGCTTCTTGGTCGTGATATTCGGCCAAGTCTCGGAATATTGCCGATTGACCTCCAACCAACGGTCAAGATTGGGCTCGGTGTCCGGCTTGATGGCGTCAACCGGGCATTCCGGCTCACAAACCCCGCAATCGATGCATTCGTCGGGATGAATGACGAGCATGTTCTCGCCCTCGTAGAAGCAGTCTACCGGGCATACCTCCACGCAATCGGTATATTTGCACTTGATACAAACTTCCGTGACGACGTAAGTCATCGATCCCACATGACTTTGCCGGGCCAGCCTACCGGCAATCCGACCCTTCTAAAATCCTTCGAAACTGGCCGAAGAGGGCCCTGCCTATCGCAAAGCTCTGCTTTGCACAAGGACAGCCATCGCTCGCCGATTGCCGCATCGTGCAACGGAGCGGCCGCAGCCAACCATCGGTTGAATTGCCGGACTAATCCTAATCCGCCGTCAATCAATCTATGGCAATCGGGCAGTTGGTGGCGCCCCAAAAATAAGGCGTTCCCGCCAGGGACCCGAAACATGCCGCACCGCTTTGAGCTGAAGAAGAGGTGGGGACCCGGTATGCATTACATGCCGCTCCTTGCTGTCGCATGCCTTGGTCTGGTGTCCGCCGTCTTCGCTTGGGTGACGGTCTCGGCCTGGGAAGAGCGACTGTACCGGCAAGACTTCAACAATGTCGCGGGCGACTACGCGACGGTCCTGCAAAGCGGCCTGAACGAATATCTCGATAAGATGCGCGCGACGCGCGCCTTTTACGATTCCTCGAACGAGGTCGACCCCGACGAGTTCACCCTCTTTACCGACCAGATCCTTGCCGGATATGGCGACGCGATGCGGCTGCTTTGGTGCCCGCGCGTGACCCGCGACGAGCGTGCCGCGTTCGAGCAGAAACAGCGTGAAGCCGGCCTTGGCGATTTTTCCATCAGGACCTGGACTGCAAGCGGTCCCATGCCGCCAGAGCCACAACGCGACGAGTATTTTCCAATCGTCTACTCGACGGCGACCAAATACAAGCGGGCGACCTTCGGCACCGATCTCAATTCCGAACCGGTTCGAAGCGAGGCCATCGCGCGCGCGCGCGACAGCAACACCATGGCCACCGCCCAGAATATCTGGCTCCGCAATCCCATCGACGGGAGCCGATCGGGATTCTTGGCCTTTCTTCCCGTCTACAAGCAAGGCGTGCCGACGGACACGACTGAACAACGGCGACGCAACACGCGCGGCATGGTCGTGGGCGTGTTTCAGATTGACGCCCTGTTCAACGCCGTCCTCGACAAGAAAATGCTGCCTCACAATGTCAACCTCTATCTCTACGCGCGCGCCGGCGCCTCGCCAATCTATGTCCGCGAGAGGCACGACCGCAGGCGGTGGGCTGAATAAGGCCAGCGATTCTGAAACACCGCCTTGGACCGCAGCGATAAAGGCGGGAGATGTCACCTGGACGCTTGCCGTGGTGCCGGTTCAACAGGGAATTACCGGATTTTATCGCGCATGGATTGCCGCGCTCGGCGTTGTGCTGTTGTTCGGCACCTTGCTCGCCTATCTGTGGGCGTCGCTCCGTTATGCCCGGCAGCTCGAGAAGGCGCACGACCGCGTCACACTGCTCGCCGACACCGACCTGCTGACCAGCCTCGCGAACCGGCGCGCCTTCATCAAACAATTGACGCTGGCATACGCCAATGCAAGGCGCGGCGCTCCAGCCTTTGCCGTGCTCTATCTCGATATCGACGACTTCAAAGATGTAAACGATACGCTTGGCCACCCGATGGGTGACGTTCTCATCAAGGGCGTGGTGGACCGCTTGAGAGCTGGCCGTGCGCGAATCCGATGTCGTCTCGCGCTTCGGGGGCGACGAATTCGCCATCCTGCAATCCAATGTGATCGACACCAGCACGACGGGCGCGTTGGCAACCAAGATCGGCAAGGTTCTTGCCGCGCCATTCAGCATCGAGGGCCACGAGATCAACATCACCTCGAGCATTGGCATCTCTGTCTATTCCCCGGACAACGACGGACCGGATACCATGATGGTTCAGGCCGACCTCGCGCTCTATCGCGCCAAGGCTGATGGCCGCAATCGCTTCTGCTTCCACACCCCTGACCTCGACCAACAAGTGCGCGAGCGCGTGCGCGTCACCGAAGAACTCCGCGCCGCGATCGAGAACGACGAGCTCGTGCTTCACTACCAGCCCCAGGTCGAGATCGCCACCGGCCGCATCATTGGTGCGGAGGCCCTGGTTCGCTGGAATCACAAGAGTCGCGGGTTGCTAGCGCCCGGCCAGTTCATCGCAATCGCCGAGCGAACCGGCGTGATCGTACCCCTTGGCCAATGGGTCTTGAACGACGCCAGCCGTCAGCTCAAACAATGGCAGGCCGAGAACCTGGCCCCGTCCGTCTTGGCGGTAAACGTTTCCGGGGTGCAGCTCAGGGGCACGTCCGAGTTTGGCCGCGACGTCGAGGAGACGCTAAAGCGCTGGGATATCGACCCCGCCCACATCGAGCTCGAGCTCACCGAGTCCGTGCTGATGGACGCGACGCAGCGGCACAGCGAAGCGCTCTATGCGCTGAGGCACATGGGCACCAAGATCGCGATCGACGATTTCGGCACCGGCTATTCGTCGCTGAAATATTTGACGATCTATCCCGTCTCGCGACTGAAGCTCGCGCAGGAATTCGTTTTCCGCGTGGCGGTGGATTATCGCAAGGCCGCCGTGGTTCGCGCCGCCATTCGTCTCGCCAACGAGCTTGGCATCGAGGTCATCGCCGAGGGCGTGGAGACCGAAGCCCAAATGCGATTCCTGATGGCCGCCGGTTGCCGCCAAGCCCAAGGCTTTTATTTCAGCCGGCCGGTCCCGGCGGCAGAGATGACCGAGATGTTGCGCCGGGGCACGACCAAAATCGGCGAGTCCCCGAAAAGCAAATCCAGCGCCGCATAGCGCAACGCTCGGACCTTCAGTCACCCTGAGAGATGAAAGCGTCGATCCGCCGCCGGTCGCGCTTGGTCGGCCGCGCGCCACGACTGACAGGTTTTTCGTCCTGCGGCGGAGGCGGCGGCGTCAGATCCTCGTAGAGCGTCCGCGCCAAGCTTGCCGACACCCGGCGCTCGACCGCGCCGAGCACACGCACCACCACGACCCGCCCCAGACTTGCCGTGATGACGTCACCCGTCGCCACATGCCGCGACGGTTTCAGAGCCCGCCCGCCATTGACGCGGACTTTGCCCGCTTCAATCAGTTTCGCGGACAACGTTCGGGTCTTCACCAGCCGCGCGCACCACAACCATTTATCGAGCCGCTGTGCGTCCACCGATCAACCCCGCTCGGGACGGCGCGCAAGGCTCCGCCTCAGGTCTGCAAGCGCCGCAAACGGAGAATGTTCGGTCGAGATCGGACGCTGCGGGGGTGCCTGCTGCGGCCGCGGAGGTTGCTTCCGCTTGTCACGCGGGGCCTTGCTCGCCGCAGGCTTGCCGCGATGGCGGACGGGATGTTCGTTTCGATCTTTCCGCCGGCTCGGACGCCAAATTTCTTCGAATGTCTCTGGCGCAGGTTGAGAGTCGGGTTCGGCCGCAGCACTGCCCCCCGCAATCTTCCGCCGCTCGCGCTTGAAACCGAAGGATTTGAGGATCGAGGCGAAATCCTCGCCCGAGCAGCCGACCACCGACATCAGATCCGGCACCACGCGGAAGCCGCCGTCTCCAGTCGCGCCCAACGGCGCCTCGCCGTCGCCGCCGGGACGATAGGCCACGCGCACGCGGATCAGATCGGCGAGCCGCTCCAGCATGTCGATGCGCACCGCCCTGGCGCCTGCGAGATGAAATCCCGCCACGCGCCAAAAGGCCTCTGGCACAAGCCGATCGGCTTCGACCGAGGTAAGGCCCTGCTGCGGCCGCGGCGGCAGCGCATCGAGCGTGATGCCGTGATCGCGCCCTGAATGCAGAGCCCACAGCAAGGTTAGAAGTTCCGCGGCACCAGGTTTCAGCAGCGAGGGAACATAGATATTGAAGGCGCCGAAGCGCACCCCGTGCTGGCGCAGGCTGGCGCGCTCTTGTTGCTCGAGCGCTTTCAACTCATCGGCGATGGCGTCGCGGCGAAGCGTGCCGAAATTCTCGACCAGTCTGAAGGCGATGCCTCTGGCCAAACCGTTGAGGCCTGCTGGATCGCTCAAGCTGACCAGCGGCTTCAACCGCGTCGAAATCTGTGTCTCTAGCCAGAGATCGAGCCGCTTCATCACGCGCTCGCGCTCTGGCAACGCCAAATGCTCATCGGCGTTGAGCTGGAGACGAGGTTTCAGCGTGTTCTCCCCGCGCTCGAGCCGCGCGATCTCCGATCCTGCCCACACGATCCGCCCATTCGGGGAAAGCGTAATCGCCTCGTCCGGCGCGGCAACAAGGGCGTCGGCCCGGATCGCCAGCTCGCGCGACAGCACCTTGGCCGCCGCGTGCCGCGTGGCGCGGCCGTGAATACCCTCACCCGAAGCATCCGGCGTGAAGTGAAAGCCGTCCAACCTGCCGACATAGTGATTCTCGACCATGATGGCGCCGTCGCCGCCGATCTCCGCCACCATCTCCTCTTTGTCGCGCAAGCGGCGCATCAGAGACGCTGGTGCGCCGATCGACGAAACGCTTCGCCAAACCTTCATGCAGCGCGTCCGACAGCGTGTCCTCGATGGCGCGCGTGCGTTCCTGCCAATGTTCCGGATCGTCGAGCCAATGGCCACGATGCGAGACGAAGGTCCAGGTCCGGATTTGCGCCAGCCGGTTCGACAGGGTGTCGAGATCGCCGTCGGTGCGGTCGGCGAGCGCGACCTGACGCGCGAACCAATCCGAAGGAATCTTCGCAGCGTCGCTCATGACGAAATTGTAGAGCGTGGCGATCATTTCGGCGTGGCTCGCCGCCGAGATCTTGCGGTAGTCGGGGATCTGGCACATCTCCCAGAGCAGCGCCACCGCGGCCGGGCCCGAGGCCATGTCGCGAATGGCAGGATCGCGGGTGACATTCTCGAGCGCGATGACATCGTCGACCATGCGCGAGCGGACCAGCCTGCGGTTCTCCGGCGTTGCCTTCAAGCTCTCCTTCAGCCGATCGATCGAGGCGACATCCAGGTTGCGGTTCCGCCATTGCAAGAGACCGATCTGATCGAAATTATGATTCTCCAGGCGGTCGACCAGGTCTGGTTCGAACGGCGGAACCTGGCCGGTCACCCCGAACGTGCCGTCATTCATGTGACGGCCGGCGCGCCCCGCGATCTGGCCAAGCTCGGCCGGCGTGAGATTGCGATGCGATTGGCCGTCGAATTTGCGCACCCCGGCAAAGGCGACATGATCGAGATCGAGATTGAGGCCCATTCCGATCGCATCCGTCGCCACGATGAAATCGACATCGCCGTTCTGATAGAGCGAGACTTGCGCGTTCCTGGTTCTCGGACTGAGCGCGCCGAGCACGACCGCGGCACCACCGCGCTGGCGCCGCACCAGCTCGGCAATCGCGTAAACATCGCTGGTTGAGAACGCGACAATGGCCGAGCGGCGCGGCAGGCGCGTGATCTTCTTGTCGCCGGCGTAAGTGAGATTGGAGAGGCGCGGCCGCGACACCAGATTGGCGCCTGGCAGCACCTCGCGGATCACGTCACGCATGGTGGCGGCGCCGAGCAGCAGCGTCTCGTTCAGACCCCGCGCATGGAACAGCCTATCGGTGAAGATGTGGCCGCGCTCACCGTCGGCCGCGAGCTGGATCTCGTCGATGGCGACGAAATCGGGCTCGAGATCGAGCGGCATGGCCTCGACGGTGCAGACATAGAACCGCGGCGAAGGCGGCTTGATCTTCTCCTCGCCGGTGATCAGCGCGACTTGGCCGGCGCCGGCCCTCGCCACGACCTTGTCGTAGACCTCGCGCGCCAGCAGCCGAAGCGGCAGCCCGATGACTCCCAAATCATGGGCGAGCATGCGCTCGATGGCGAGATGGGTCTTGCCCGTATTGGTCGGACCGAGCACCGCGGTGACGCCCCGCGTGCTCGCCGACCTTGCTGGGTTTGCCCTGACCGGCCCGACCATGTCGTGAATTCCTTTATTAACAGGCCCTTACTGGGCGAGCCTTCAGCGCCGGAACACGCCCGGAACGAATCCCGTCCGAATCGCTGACATCAGCCTATTCGGATTTCGTTCTTCCCTCGTCTCGCTCGCTCGAGAGATTCAACCTCTTGTGTCGGCGTTCATCTCTCGTCCCCGGATAGGGTGAAAGCAAAGTGAACGAAGCGGGCACGAATCAGGGGAGCGTCAGTCTTCGGTATCTGTTCCCTACAATATCTTGGGATTGGGCTCCTTGCCATTAACGATTGGCAGTGATTCGGGGCCGTGGACAACGTCTTGCGGCGCAATGTTGCGATGCCGTCTGACGAATCGAGCGCTTATGGCTGCGGCGCGGGATCGTTGCTCGCGCGCTGCGGACCCCTGACTTGGAACGAGGTGGCCAAGCGCCGAGCCGTAGCCGATCGGAGTTGGCAGCACGATGCGGTAGGGCACATACATCGAAGTCCCGCGCAACGGCACCAGCCAGACCTCGATCTCGTCCGACTGCGACATCAATTGAATCCCGGGATTCTCCGGCTGGTAGCCCGCGATCGGGATGAATCGGACCTGGCAGATCACAGCTGGTCCGGCATATCCGCCGCTTTTCGGATCCCGCTTCACCTGCACCACGCGCTTTGGCGTGAGCACGAGGTCGAAGCGCTGCCTGCCGTCGAACACCGGGACTTGCTGCTCGCAGACCCTCGCATCGCCGTTCGGATTGTCCGAATGGGCGTAGAGGAAGGCGCCGCTCAGCGGATCGAACACCTTTTCCAGCTGCTCCTTGGTCACCGGAATGGTGCGGGGGCTGGCGCGATGGCGCGGCACGATGGCGACATCGGTGACCCCGCCACCGGCAAAATTCATGCGGAGCTGCTCGCCTTTGCCGCCGCCTTGGTAGGTCAGCGCATACATGGCGGGCTCAGGCCCTTCATTGGTCATCTTGCCCTTGCCGAGCGTCTGTGCCCTTCCACTGATAAACCAGGCCTTGAAGGATCGAGAAATTGCCGACGCCGCGCAAATCGTAGTCGTCGCCGCGGAACCGGCCCGTCACGGTAAAATTGCCAAGATTGAAGCCGGCAATATCGACGCGATAGACGACCACGACCTGGTTTGCCGTGGTAATGCCGTTCTCGGCATCGGCAGGCGCGCCGGCCAAGAAGCAGGTCAGCGCGCCGACGGCTGCAAGCCTCAAGCAATGTCCTGCTGCCTGCATTGTCCCCGAACCCGGCAAAAGCCTCAAAAAAGCTCTACTCTAGACAACAGTGGGATTATTCGCGGAATTCGTCAATTCTGAGGTTGAGGCGCCGGTTGCAAGCCGCCTTGACCTGCGGAACTGTCCCCCGTATATCTCGCCACGCCGTTGCGGGCCTTGGGCTTTTTGCAGTCCCTGCCCCCGCGCCGGCTTCCGCCAGATTGTGGAGAAGGATTGAAGCGATGGCGCGTCGTTGTGAATTGACTGGGAAAGCGGTGCTTTCCGGAAACAATGTGAGCCATGCCAACCGCAGAACCAAGCGCCGCTTCTTGCCCAATCTCTGCAATGTGACCCTGCAGAGCGACGCGCTGAAGAAGCACGTGCGCCTCACCATCAGCGCGCAGGCGCTGCGCTCGGTCGAGCATCGCGGCGGCCTCGACGCCTTTCTCATGAAGGCTGCCGACGACGAGCTCTCCTTGAAGGCCCGCCGCCTGAAGCGCAGCGTGGCCAAGGTCCAGGCTGCCCAAGCCGCAGGCCTCCTAAGTCCGCCGGTAGACGGGCTCCCTAACCAGACCTAGACTGCCTGCCAAAGCCCGGCACTTCGTGCCGGCTAGAGTTGTTCGCGTCAATTGTTGGGGGGAGCAATGAGACGAGTTGGTCGCTTCATTTGCGGTCTGGCCGCGTTGGTCGTTGTCACTGGGCTGACGCATGATGCGTTTGCCCGTGCGCTGTTCGCCTATCCCTTGCAGGGTCAGAGCCCGCAGCAGCAGGACGCCGATCGCGCCGCTTGCGCCGATTGGGCGGTGCAGCAGACAGGCTATAGCCCGACAGGATTGCCGATCATCGTGCGGCCGGGAATGGCCGGAGGCACCGTCACCGGGCTGATCGTTCCCACACCTGTGGGTCCCGGCATGACGGTGGCGACCAGCCCAAGCGGCGGCCTGATCGGCGGCGTCGTCGGCCGGGATGAAGCCGCCCAGCTCGATGCTCTTTATGCCGCCTATCTCGCCGCGGGCGCGACCTGCCTCACGGCGCGCGGCTATCAAGTCTCGATGTAAGGGGGATGGCAATGCGTAATTTGATTGTAGCGGCATTTCTGATCGCGGCCATCTGCCTCGCGCCGGCAGCATCGCGCGCGGCTTCCAGCACCTATCTCTGCGCCATCCAGGAGGTCTATGAGTGCCATGCCCTGGGCGGCTGCAAAGAAACCGACAACGACGCCATGAACCTCTCGGACTTCATCACGCTCGATCTCGACAAGAAGCAATTGACCTCGGCCGGGTTGAGCGGGCCGACGCGGACCGAAGACATCGAGGGCATCACCATCACCGACAAGGCGATCTTCCTCTACGGCACCCAGGACCAGGAAACCTGGAACGCCACGCTGACGCTCGAGACCGGCGACCTTGTCGGCGGCATCGCATCCGGCAAATCATCCTTCGCTCTGTTCGGCGCCTGCACCCCGAAATAGGCTGTCGGTTTCCCTCAAACTTGATGAAGGGAGAGTCCATGCAGTTCCTCAAAAGAATGGCGGTGATTGCCCTTGCCGGAACTCTCGCCATGGGGCTCGGCAGCTTTGCCGGCGCAGCCAGCGAGTTCGAGGGCAGATGGAAGGTCAAGGACACGAAGGGCCACCCCTTCGAGATCGTGCTCTCTGCAGATGGCAAGTGCGACGGCCGAGCACAAGGACAAACCCATGACTGGCACCTGGAAGGAGGAGAAGGGCGCCGCGGTGATCACCTGGAACACCGGCTGGACCACCAAGATCGTCAAGGACGGCAACGCCTACAAGAAGCAGGCCTGGGACAAAGGCAAGCCCTTGAGCGGCCCGCCGAGCAACACCTCTGCAGCCGAGAAGGCGAGCTAGTTCGGTCGCGGCGACTACTTCAGCTTGTCGAAAATCCGGTCCGGCGTGAACGGCAGATCCGGGAAGCGCACGCCGGTCGCATTGGCGATGGCGTTGGCGATCGCCGGCGCCACCGCATTGATCGCGCATTCGCCTTGCGCCTTGGCGCCGAGCGGGCCGACCGTGTCGTAGGTATCGGCGAAATAGATTTCGGTGCGCGGCACGTCGGCGAAGGCCGGGATGCGATAGTCGCGCAAGCGCCGGGTTCACCATCGCGCCGTTATCGTCATAGACCATCTTCTCGTAGAGCGCCCAGCCGAAGCCCATGGCGACGGCGCCGTCGAGCTGGCCTCGGCACTGCATCGGATTGATCAGCCTTGCCGATATCGGCGGCATGCACGCTCTGCAAGGTCATCACCTCGCCGGTGACGCGATGCACCGCGAGCCGCACCCCCTGCACGTTGAAGCCGATGGTGCGTGGCGAGAGATAGGCTTTGCGCCTGACCACGAAACGGTCGCCGATCTTGGCGCCTGCCGCGTGAATCTCGGTGAGCGGAATTTTCCGGTTGGCGCAGATGATGGAATCATCCTGCAGACTGCAATCTTCCGGCTTGCAGCCGAAATTGCGGGCGGCAAAGTCGATCAGCACATCGCGGAGCGCAACCGCCGTCTTCTCCACCGCCTGCCCGGCGACCACCGTCCCGGTGCTGGCGAAGGTGCCGGTGTCGTAGGGCGTCTGGTCGGTGTCGCCGTTGATGATGGCGATATTGTTCGGCGCGCGTGCCGAGCACCGAGGCCGCGATCTGGCGGTGCGACGTGGTCGAGCCGTTGCCCATCTCGGTGGAGCCAACGGCAAGGTGATAGGTGCCGTCCGGCAGGAGACGAATCTCGGCGCCCGAGCGGTGCTCGGTGGGCGGCCCGGAATCGAGCATGGCCATGCCGATGCCGGTTCCCTCCAGCCAGTCCTCGCCTTCGGGCTTGGGCAGTCCCCTGCCGCTCTTCAGCGCCGTCTCGACCAGATCGAGACATTGCTTGATGCCGTAGCTGCCGAACATGACGTCGGACGGCTCTTTCCAGATCGACTCGATCCGGTCGGTCTCCCGGATCATGTTCTTGCGCCTGATCTCGAACGGATCGATGCCTGAGCAGCTTCGCCATGTCGTCGACGGCGCATTCGATGGCGAAGGTGGTCTGCGACGCGCCATAGCCTCTGAACCCGCCGGCCGGCACCATATTGGTATAGACGGCATAGCCGTCGGCCTTCTTGTTGTCGCAGCGATAGGCGGCGATCGGGCTGCCAAGCGCGGCGGCAAGCGTCTCGCCGCCATGGCCGCCATAGGCGCCGGTATTGGACACGACCCGCACCTGGAGCGCGGTGAAGGTGCCGTCCTTCTTGGCGCCGAGCTTCACATGCGTGGTCATCGGATGCCGCGTGGTGGCGCCGATGAACTGCTCTGCCCGCGTGAACTCCCACATCACCGGCCGGCCGGTCTTCAGCGTGGCGAGCACGCAGAGATCCTCCGAGATCATTTCCTGCTTGCCGCCGAAGCCGCCGCCGATGCGCTCGGTGAACACATGGACGTCGCGATCGAACAGCCCGAACAGATAGCAAAGCTTCTGCTTGGCGATGAACGGCGCTTGCGAGCTGGTCCGCACATGCAGGCGCCCGTCCTCGCCGCGCCAGGCGAGCGAGCCATGCGTCTCCAGATGCACGTGCTGCACCCGCGAGGTCGAATAGGTCATCTCGTGGATGGCATCGGCGTCCTTGAAACCCTGCTCGACGCTGCCGAGCTCGCCGTGAATGTCGACATAGATATTGTCGTGAAAGGCGACGCTTCTGTTGTGCAGCACCGGCGCGACCGGCGTCATGGCCACTTCCGGATCGAACACGGTCGGCAGCAGCTCGTAATCGACTTCGAGCAGCCGGCAGGCTTCTTCCGCGGCGCCCTCGGTTTCGGCCACAACGGCGGCGACACGCTGGCCGACGAAGCGCACCACATTGTCGAGAATGTAGGTATCGTCCGGATCGACCAGATGATCCTCGTGCGTCGCGGTGGAGTAGAGCTTCCGCGGCACGTCCTCCCAGGTGTAGACGGCGACGACGCCGGGCACGGCAAGCGCCTTGTCGCGATTGATCGATTTGATGCGCGCATGCGGATGCGGCGAGCGCAAGACTTTGAGATGCAGCATGCCGTCCATCGGCGGCACGTCGAGCGTGTAATGCGCTTGGCCGGTGACGATCGCCTTCCGCGAACGGATTGCGCACGCTCCGGCCGCAGGCTTCGCCCGCGACATCTTCCTCGACATTGACCACGCCGTGCAGCGCATCGTCGATCGAGTGATAGCCGGTGCAGCGGCAGAGATTGCCCTTCAGCATGCGCGGCAGGTCGTTGCGATCCTCCTCGTTGAACGTGGCCGAGGTCATGATCATGCCGGCGGCGCAGAAGCCGCATTGAAAGGCTTGCGCGTCGAGAAACGCCTTCTGCATCGGATGCAATTCGCCGTCTTTGGCGAGACCTTCGATGGTCGTTACCTCGCGGCCTTCGGCGCGAAACGCCGGCACCAGGCAGGAGTGAAACGGCTTGCCGTCGATATAGACGGTGCAGGCGCCGCAATCGCCCTGATCGCAGCCCTTCTTGACGCCGAACCAGCCATGCTCGCGCAAATAGGTCCGCAAGCATTGGCCGGGCGCAGGCTTCGCCGAGAGCTTCTTGCCGTTGACCGTGAGGTTCATTTCGCGGCGAGCTCCGCGCGGATCTGCTCGGCGTAGTAATAAGTGAGGTGCTGCTTATAGGGCGCCGAGCCATGCACGTCGTCGAACCAGCCATTATCCGGAATTGCGGCATCGATCGCGTGGTGCAGAGCGCCCGCCGTCGGCATGGCGGTCGAAATGCAGCTGCACCGGTTTCGGCGTCGATGCCGTGATGGTCAGCATCAAATCGTTGCCGCCTTGGCTCTTGGTGCCGATGATGAGCGCGGCGGACCGTCCGAGATGGGTGAGCGAGTTGCGACGGAAGGCGAAGTCCTTGGTCAGCGCGCTTGCGGGGAGATGGATGCTGCGCAGCAGCTCTCCCGGCCGCAGCACGTTCATGTGATTGCCGGTGACGAAATTGATCGCGGGCACTTTCCGCGGAATCTGATCGCGCGGCCAGAGCCTATAAACGCCTTCGAGCGCGGTCGTGAGCGAGATCATGGCGCCGGCCGGCAGCGACATGACGATATTCCCGCCGACCGTCGCGGCATTGTAAATCTTGAACGACATCAGAAGCGCGTGCGCGCAAAGCTTCAGCAGCGGCGCTGCGGTCCATTCCGCCGGCGCCTTGAACTGCTCGAGCTCGGCGATGGTGCAGGTCGCGGCGATCTCGAGCCCGTCTGCGTCGGCCTTGAGCGCGGGCCAGCGCAAGCTCTCCAGATCGATCAGCGTATGGGTGGTGATTTGCGGCGTCGAGAACAGCCAGGTGCCGCCGGCAAGCCAGGCAAAGCCCTCGTGCCAAGCGGGAATTTCCTCGACCGTTGTGGGGCGCTTGACCTCGGTAATCGTGTTCAGATTCATGGCCGCCTCATGAGCCCGCAAGCACGCGACAATGCCTGATTCACCGGGCGCAGGATAGGATAGGCCGGCGCCTGTCCACGATAATGCTGTCAATCCGTCAAGGAAATCTGGACAATGATCTCTGGTCAGAACCCGAGTCGGAGATCAGGCGATGAGCGCGGCAGACCCGGCAATTCTCGGCAAAGCCCTCGACTGGCTGGACGACGGCAGGAGCGTGGCACTTGCCACCGTGATCCAGACCTGGGGCTCGGCGCCGCAACCTGTGGGCAGCCTGCTCCTGATCGACGCCGACGGCAATTTCCTGGGCTCGGTCTCTGGCGGCTGCGTCGAGGCCGAGGTCATCGAGCAAGCCAAGGACGTGATCGCGAGCGGCGCGCCGAAGACGCTGGAATTCGGCGTCGAGGACGAGACCGCCTGGAAGGTCGGGCTCGCTTGCGGCGGCACCATCCGCATCTTCGTCGAGAAACTCGATCCCGGCGCCGCGAAGCCTCTGCTGCATCAGCTCATCGAGGACGTCGAGAGCGCGCCGCAAGGTCGCGCTGGTCACCAATCTATCGTCCGGCGCTCAAAGCCTTGCTCATCAGTCTGGCGATCTCGGCCCTGATCTCGCGCCCGCGCTGGACGATGCCTTCCGCCGCGACAAGAGCACGGCCGTCGGCAGCGACAGCTTCATCAACGTGCTCAATCCGACCACGCGCCTGATCATCGTCGGCGCCGTGCATGTGGCGCAGCCTCTGGTGCCGATGGCGCGCGCCCTTGGCTACGAAGTCATTGTCATTGATCCCCGCTCCGCCTTCGCCACCGAAGAGCGCTTCGGCGATGTGACGATCTTGCGCGACTGGCCCGACGAGGCGCTGCCCAAGATCGGCGTCGACGAACGCACGGCGCTGATCGCGCTGACCCATGACCCGAGGATCGACGATCCGGCCCTCATCTACGCGCTGGCCTCGGACGCCTTCTATGTCGGCGCGCTGGGCAGCAAGGTCACCCATGCCAAGCGCGTCGAGCGGCTGATGCAAGGCGGGCGTCAAAAGCAAGGCCATCGATCGCATTCATGCGCCGATCGGCCTCGATATCGGCGCGCAAGGCGCCGCCGAGATCGCCGTCTCCATCATCGCCGAGATCACCGCCGTGCAGCGCGGCAAGGGCCGGAAATGACCATCGCGGCCATCGTGCTCGCCGCAGGGCGCTCCTCGCGCATGGGGCCGCGCAACAAGCTGCTGGAGCTCGTCGACGGCAAGCCGATGATCGCGCGCGTCGCCGAGACGGCGCTCGAAAGTGGTGCCGTCTGCCCCGTTATCGTGGTCACCGGCTTCGAGGCCAATCGTATTGCCGCGGCGCTTGCAGGGCCTGGATGTGACCATCGTCAACAACCCCGACTTCGAGCAAGGCTTGAGCACCTCGCTTCGCGCAGGTCTCGCCGCGCTACCGCCGGATTGCGACGGCGCAGTGATCCTGCTCGGCGACATGCCGTACGGTCGAGAGCGCGCGACATCGCGCGCGCTGATGGCCGCCGCGAAAGACCGCGACGCGATCTGCGTTCCGGTCAACGACGGCAAGGTGGGAAATCCAATTCTGTGGGGCGCGGCCTATTTCCCCGAGATGATGCAGCTCGACCGGCGATGCCGGCGCCAAGCAATTGCTGGCGAAGCACCCTCGAGTGCATCGTCGAGGTGCCAATCGCATCGGACCGCATCTTCGCCGATATCGATACGCCGTCCGATCTCGCGCGATCTGACGAAATCAGTCGAGTAAGATGCCAGAACAATGCGATTTCGACCGCGTAGGCGGCGAGCAGAAACAGCGGGCTGGTCAGCACCAGCCAGCGCGGCTTGTTCTCGGGAAACAGCCAGGCGCTGAACATCCAGATCGCGAGCGGCATCAGCGGCCAGGTGGTGACCGCGACGCTGATGGCGTTGCCGATGAAAGTGCGCGACCGCCGGGTTCAGCGTCGCCAGTTGCGGATTGAGGAATTTGAGCTCCAGCATGATGACGGGGAACAGCGTGAGCAGAATGAGCGCTGCCGTCTTCCACATATTCGGCGGCTTGCCCGTGGTCGGATCGCTCGGTACCCATCCCGGAAACGATGTATCGACGCGCTGCGCGTGGAAGTCGGCGACCAGATCCTCGCTCTCCTTGACCATCGCCGCCCGCTCTTTCGACTTGATCCAGCGATCGAGATTGGCTGCCGAGTCGAAGCGGAGCACCGTGGTCCAGCCCCGCTCTTTATGCTGCGGCGGCTGCACGAACGAGCCGATATAGCCGGGGAACGTCGCCTGAAGTTTCTGGATGCGATCCGCCCAGGCGCGATAGGCCGCTTCCTTGCCCGGGCTTGATCTCGGTGACCATCACCATGGTCACGCCGTGCCGGACGGAATATTCGACCGCCGCCTGTCCGACCAGCTGCATCACCAGCCCGGCTTCGACCAGCGGCGCGGCCTCCGCGACGAGCTTCTGATTTTGCTCGCTGCGCCGCCAGGCCTGCAGCGCATCGACCGAGGTGAAGCGATTGACCACCACCGTTTCGAGCTGATCCGGCGGCGCCGGCGGCCAGAACTCGACGCTGATCGCGCCCTTCGACGGCGAGCACCGCGCTCTGCCAGCGCACATGCCATTGCGCGAACTCGGCCTCGCGGCCGGGAAGCACGCGCGTGCAAAGGAGGAGTGTGCTGGTCTCGGCGCTCACGGGTCCGCTCAATCGCCTCCGAGCACGCTCGGAACCGAGCCTTCCGAGGCGATTTGGCCGATTTGCTTGGCGTCGAGCATCGGCGCGTCCGGGCTCGGCCTGACCAGCTGGAATTTCCGAACCTGCACGGCATTATCGTCGGCGGCAACACCGCTCACCAGCAGATCAGCTCCGATCGTCGTACTGGTGGTGGCGACACTCACGCCGGAGCCCTCGCCGAACGGGGTGAAGCTCGCCGCTTCCGTGAAGTCGACAGCGTGGCTATGGGCCATCATGCTCATCAGATACATCTCAGGACCGCCCTGCAAGCGCAGAGCCGCTCGAATAGACTTTGACCGCGCCGGGGCTGGCCTTCTGGCCGACGACGATCGCCTCGGCGCCGCCTTGCGAGCCCGTGAGCCAGCCGGCGGCCAGCGACACGCCGCCGCGATAATCGCTGCCGAACGGCGTGATCGTCGCACTATTGGCGGGCTTGTGGATGTCGACCGGCTCGGTTCGCCTCGGCGCCCGCGATCGGCGTGAACAGCGTGTACACCCAGAGCTTGATTTCGGCAGTTGCGCCCTCCCCCGGCGCGGTGACGATGCTGTTTCGCCCCGTAGAGAAATCGGTGAAGCCCGAGGCGAGAGTCACCCCGGATTGATCGCCCGGATAGGGGCTGAAGGTTGAAAAAATTTCGGCGCCGAGCCCAATGCCGCGCAGCTTGGTGCTGAACACCTTCACCTCGCTGGGCGCGCCGGGCCCGGAGCCCGACGACGATATTGTCGGCGGTCGTTCCGTCGATTTGCGTCGAGGTCACGCTGACGCCGCCGCGCGCGTTTGCGTCGAAGGCGGCAAAGCGCGCAAGCTCGGTCGCGAAGGCTTCCTTGCCGTCTTTCGCGCTTCCCGAAAAAACGACGACCTCAGGCGCGTGGTCCTTGCCGGCGCCGACCACGAGGTCGAGCACGTTGTCGTCGTCGACATCGCCCATCGCCACGCTGACGCTTCCCTCGTAGCCGGGGAACGGCGTCACCGTCGCGAGCAGTCTGTCGCCATTGCCGTCATAGACCTTCACCTGCGCCGCATGCCCCGCCGATCCGGGAACGGCCACCGCATAGGACGACACGGCGGGGATGACATTGACCAGCGTCATCAGCCCGTTGTCCTCGTGGTTGAGGCGATGGCAGTGCTGCACGAACAGGCCGGTATAGTCCTCGAACCTGCGTCCGCATCGACAGATCGCCGGTCTGGATCACCGATTCGTTCGGACCCGAGCGTCGGCGCCGGCACGTTGGCGTTGTCCACCTCCCACATGTCCGGCCCCGTCCTGAGACCGGTGGTGGGATCGAAAGTGCTGGTCACCTGGAAATCGTTGACGTGAATGTGGATCGGATGCTCGTCGTTGTTCTTGTTGATGAAGGTCCACTCTTCGACCGAGTTCAGCCGCGGCTGCAGCAGCATGACGTTGGGAAAGGCGATGCCTTCATAGGCATAGACGAAGGATTTCGGATCGTCCTTGCTCGCCAGATCGTTGAGAAAGCCGCCCATGATCGTGAGCTTGCGGGTGAAGTCGGGCGTGAGCTTGGAAAGATCGTCGAACGCGGCAAAGGCCCCGAGCTTCTGTCCCTCCTTGAACGCGATGGTGACGCCCTGCCCGCCGCTCGGCACGGCGCGCGCCAGAACTTGCGTCGGGAAAAAGAAAAATCCGTCGTAATAGCTCACGGCCGACGGCAGGATGCTCAAGGTGCCGAGCGTCGCCGGCGGATTTCCGCTGCCGTCATTGGTGTAAAGAATGCCCGGCGCGCTCGCTGTCCTGGCGCCGCTCGCCGATCGACGGCATCTCGAGCACGAGCTCGCCTCTGGCGGGTATCGTCACCGCGATGGCGAAACGCGACGCCGGCGGGATCACGAGCCGCGTGCCGTCCTCGAACGGACGGGATAGTGCACCGCAGGGCTCGGATTGCCGTCTGTTCCGACAATGGCGATCTTCGGGTGCCTGCCCGTCGCCGTCTCGGTGAGATGCACGCTCATATAGGCGATGTCGCTCACATTCGCGAGCACCCAGATCTCGGTCTGGCCAGGCTTGCTCTTGATCACCGGCTGGAACAGGCCGTTCACCGTGAACTGCACGTCGCGCATGATAGTCAGGAAGCGACGGGTTGGCCTCGAGATCGCCGCTCGGTCCGCCCGGATTTGCGGTGAAGCGCTGCAAATTGCTCGGGATGAATTCGAAGCGTCCACGCTGGTTCTGAATCGATAGCGGGCCCGAATACCAGACGGTGAGATATTGCGTGCCCGTCTTCGACTCGAGGAAGTTCACCGGAGCAAGCAGCGGACGGTAGGTGCCCTTGGCGAGCTCGTCGCCTTCCGGCGGCTTGATCGTCGAGAGCCATTGCGGCCAATTCACATTGTTGATCTGGGCGAGGCCCCCTGCCCGATCGAACACCGCATTATATTGCAGCACCATGTTGCGGATCGGGATGCGGTGCTTGGTGACCAGCGGAAGATTGCCGTCGGTCCTGCCGATCGCGAGCAGACCCGCCATCCCGAAATAGACATGCGGCGTCGTCAGCCCATGCAGATGGCTGTGATACCAATAGGCGCCGTGCGGCTGGTTCTTCGGAATGTCGATAGGTATAGGTGTTCGACAGTCCCGCCGGAATGTGCAGCATCACATTGTCGGAGTTTCCCTTGGGACTGACATGCAGGCCGTGCGTGTGCAGATTGATCGGCGACGAGGTCATCATCGCCGGATAGAGCGGCACCTCCTCGCCAACTCTGGTATATTGCGGATCGAAGAAATCGCGGATGGTGAGGCCGGTCAGCCATTGTCGAAATGGATGATCAGCGTCTCGCCGGGAAAGACTTGCAGCGTCGGCGAGGGATAGAGATTGTCCGCCGACATCTCGCCGTTCGAGGCCGTGCCGCGGATCAATTCGTAGCCGAACACCAGCATGTTCTTGACCGGCACCGCCACGGTGTTGAATTTGGCTTCGCCCTGATGCGCGGTCAGCCTGACCTCAAGCACGCCAGTCCTTGCTCGCAAGCACCACAGGCTCGCTATAGGCCGGCGGAATCGAGGGATCGAATTTGGCCTCGGCGGCTTGCGGGGCGCTCAGCGGCCAACACAGCGAGAGGAGCGTTGCGGCAACGATGCTGCTAACGAGGAGCGCACGCGAAAGTCGATCCATGCCTGTTCCTCTCCGAACGCGATCTTGGGTGCTTGCGCCTCTTCGGCCACAAGCCTTAGGCGAATCTACTAGGGCACGGGTGGAACGCGACTACTGGCGCGCGCATCAACAAAGGCGCCCGAATCTTTACAACGAAACGGGCGGGACGCAAAATTGGAGCATCCGCCCGTCCCCAGCTTAGGTCGGGCCGCCATCTCGTATTTTGTTATCAAGAAAAAGGGCCTATACCGGCCCCAACGTCCCTATATTGAGACGCATTAAGACCCCGTAGCTCAGTAGGATAGAGCATCAGATTCCTAATCTGAGGGTCACAGGTTCGAATCCTGTCGGGGTCACCATCACCTAGAGACTGTCGCTTATTGGCACTTAGCGGACGTTGATTTTGCCGCCTGCATTCGACCATCGCTCTTCCTTGCGGACTGATCCGCCGCGGATCATAGTGACGCCAACTCCGGAAGTGTCGCCATGCAAGAAGCACGGATCGAACTCCTGCAGCGCATGCCTGTTTTCGGTGGAATCCGGGCCGACATCCTCCAATTCCTGCTCGGCGTGTGCCCAGTCGTGTCTGTCCCGATGAACGAGTTCTTTTTCCGCGAATACGACCAAGCGGATTCAATGTTCGTCCTCGAAACGGGCAAAGTCGCGGTGCTAAAATCCTGGCACGGGCGGGAGTACCTCCTCCAAACCCTGAAGCAGGGCGACTGCTTCGGAGAAATGGCGGTGATGGACCTCTCTCCGCGCAGCGCCTCCGTCCGCGCAATCGAAGATTGCACCGCAATCCGTATTTCAGCCGCCAACCTCTATCAGGTCTACGCTCAGGATCTAAAGCAGTTCGCGCTGATCCAGATGAACATGGGCAGGGAAGTGTGCCGACGGCTCCGAGAGGCGGATAATCAACTGTTCGGCGCTGCGATCGGAACGCCGAACGCAGACTTCGATTGATTTTTCCTGGTCGAAAACTAAGGGATCCGAAATCACTTCAGCAGATTCGTGACACCGCTAATCCTGAGGTGACGTTCGAGGCCATTACTGGTGTTGACCCGGCATAAAAGTTAGGTGCGATGTCCGCTTATTGGCACTTGGCGGAATTTGATTTTGCCGCTGAGCATGACTGCTCTTGGGTCTCCGCGGAGATTTCCGATTTTGAAAATACATTGATGACGATCACGCCTGTCGTGATGAGCGCCATGCCAATAAGGGCTGGAACGTCCAGCACCTGCTTGGCCCAGACCCACGAAACCGCCGTTATCAGCACAATCCCCAATCCCGACCAGACGGCATACACGATCCCGGTTGGCATGGTCCGAAGCGGGAAGGAGAGAAGCCAGAACGCGGCGACGAAACAGAAGACCGATATGACGCTCGGGATTGGCTTTGTAAGACTTTTGGATGCCGCCAATGCGATCGTGGCGATCACTTCCGTGAGGATCGCCCCCGCCAAACACAAATAGGTCGTGACGAGACTCATCAAGCCCCCCGGGCCAAGTCAATGGCATGGCATAGGAGGACGGGGGTCACCAACGCAACAGAAATGCAGCATGCCGACGGCAAGCTGAATAAATTCAATTTATGCGGTCAGCTTCCCAATCTGAGGGGTCACAGGCTGGAATCCTGACGGGGTCACGACGCCTTCATTCGTCGCGGGATGACTTGAACAGCTTGGCGTTCGGGCAGAACTCCGGTGGAGTTTCGACCTCCGCCCGCGCCTCGGCGCCTTCCAGCCAGTGGACGCAGGCCGGTTCGTCCGGACAGAGGCGGCATTTGCAGCTCGCCTCGAGGAAGGCGAGGCCCCCATCAATACTCACGACCCGGGTCATGTTCACGCCGGTCGTGAGCATCATGCGGTCCATTAATTGCTGCCGCCGACGGACCTGCTCCAACAGCGGCCAAACTCCCCTTGAGACTGCCATCCCCTGACCTTCCCATCTGGCCGGACGCCCGCACCCGGCTCTTGGCGCATGACAGTTTGTCTCTAATCGGCGTCTCTCGAGCTGTCCTTGAGCTGCATCAACTCCCGATCCTGACAATTTGCGCGAAGCCCACTCAAACACGTCGAAACTTCGCAAAAGGTTTGCCCGGTGAGATTGCCGGGGAGTTCACGGCTCATCCCTCAGGCTTGCGGCTTCAGCACTACCCGTGAAGGGGCGCGTTCGAGGCCGCTATGCCGACGATTTCCATGAGCCCGGAGGAAGCCGGCGCGCAGATTACGCGTGGCGGCTATCAATGGGGCACGACTTTGGGCGAGGCGGCCGGGCCCATCAGCTTCGGCTTCCGGGCAACCGCGCCCAGCTACAACAACTATCCGCACAATCAGCAGCAGACGTTCGGGCAGTTCACCGCGAAGCAGATCGAAGATGCGACGCGCGCGCTCAGTCTCTGGTCGGACCTTGCCAATGTCAGCTTCGTCCGGGTCGGCGATGGCGTAAGCGGCGAGAACGCCTTCACCGACAACGCCACCATCTTGTTCGGCGACTACTATGCCAACAACGATGGCGCCGCGGCCTTCGCTTTCTATCCCGACCCGACCGACATGGACGCTGGCGCGCCTGCCGGCGATGTCTGGGTCAACAGATATTACGACGAGCGAGCGACGACGCCGGAAACCTATCGTTTCATGACCCTGCTGCATGAGATTGGTCATACGCTCGGTCTGCAACATCCGGGCGATTACAACGCCGGCGGCGGCTTCATCTCCTACGAAAACAGCGCCACCTATATCGAGGACAGCCGGCAATATTCCCTGATGAGCTATTGGTCGGCCGCGAACACCGGCGCCTATCATGCTCAATTCTATGCCGGCACGCCGCTGCTGCACGATATCGTCGCCATCCAGCGCCTCTACGGCGCGAACATGACGACGCGGACCGACGATACCGTCTACGGCTTCAACTCCAATACCGAGCAAGACGCCTTTCATCTCGAGACCGCGACGGACGCGCCGATCTTTGCCGTCTGGGATGCGGGCGGCGTCGATAGTTTCGATTTTTCCGGTTTTGCCCAGGACCAGATCCTCGACTTGCGCGAGGGTATGTTCTCGAATGTGGGCAGGCTCACCGGGAATGTGGCGATCGCACCGGGCGCCGTCATCGAGAACGCGATCGGCGGATCCGGCGACGATATCGTCATTGGCAACGAGGCAGACAACGCCCTTTTCGGCCGCAGAGGTTCGGACAGGCTGATCGGCGGTGGCGGCGACGATATTCTAAGCGGCGGCGCGGGCAAGGATCGCCTGCATGGCGGAGACGGCGCCGATCTCTTTATTTTTGATTCTGTCCGAGGCCGCATCGGTTCCGACGTGATTCTCGACTTCAACCTTGCCGAAGGCGACCAAGATCGACATGGCGGCAATCGATGCCAGGCGTCACAGCTCAGGCGATCAATCGTTCCATTTCATCGGCGGCCATCGCTTCACCGAGCACGCCGGCCAACTGCGCTACAAGCACGGCGTCGTCGCGGGCGACCTCAACGGCGACGGTCGCGCCGACTTTCGTATTCTGGTTCACGTCCAAGCCGACGATGGCGTTGCTGGTCTCGGGACCAGTGCTCACCTGACGGTGGACGACTTTATTCTCTGAAGCGATTGCGGCGACGGGCGGCGGCTACAGCAACAGATCGCCCCGCGCCAAATTGGCGACGTGGATCTCGATGGCGAAATCGGCGGTGCCGTCACCATCAAGATCGCCTTCGAGGAGATGCGTTGCCGCGTCGAAGCGAAGCTCGCCTTCGTGATTGCCGAAGCCGGCATTGCCGACAAAATCGAAATGATCGCCGTTGAGCGACCGCGCTTCGATGCCGCGAAGATCGATCTTGTCGCCCTGGCTATGGCGGAAGCCGCGGATGATGTCGGGCGCGTCCACGCTGCTCTCAGCTGCGGAGCGGAACACGAAGTGGTCGGCGCCGCCATTGCCGAAGAGCCGATCCTGCCCCAGCCCGCCAATCAGCACATCGTCGCCATTCCAGCCGCGCAGCACATCGTCACCGCCGCGTCCGGCAATTTTGTCGGCAAAACAGCTGCCCGCGATCCTGTCGTCTTCGCTGCTTCCGTGCAGCGGGCCGTGCCGGGCGTCGTAAGGGTCGAGCTTGATCGAGACGCTTTTGACGTCTTGGACTTTGATAAGGAAGTCGTCCTCGAAGATGATGTTGGCCCCCTCCGAAGCGCGCACCTTGATGAGCTGAAATTGCGCTTCCTCGAAGTCCAGCGCCCCGGTGACGATAAGATTGTTGTTGGCGTCGATCGCAAAACGGCCGTCTGCGTCATCGAGCAAGCTGAGGCTGTAGGGGCCATCGATCAGCACGAACTTACCGACGACCCGCCCGGACGGACTGTTCTCCGGGACAGTGCTCTTCGACAAATACAGAAATGGCGGCGGCAAACTCATTTTGAGCCCTCGTTGCGCGTCTTGCCCGCGACCTGTGCAACCAGGGTGCCAGCAAGCCCAGGTCGCGCCCTTGGTCTGATATTAAGCCTAATGCCGGACGGAGACGAGGCAGTCGTCGAGGGTGCGGTCGAGCCGTTCTCCTCGCATTTCCGGTGAATAGAGCTGAGGCCCCATCTGGCAAAGTCTGGCGCCCCCGCCCATATGTTGGGATAGTTTGCCAGATTGGCCGGGAAACTCTCCTCGCCAACTTACTGGGCGAGTTTGAAGGACCGGACCATGATGCCCCCGACGTCACTGATGTTCGTTGTCTGCCAAGCCCTTGCCAATCAAGGCCCTCTCGACGTCAACGGCTTCCCCGTTAACGGCGTCAAGCTGGATCTCGACACGTGCCGAAATGAGCTGGTGCAGATGTACGACCGCTTTGCCGGCGACGGTCCGGCACCGGTGCCCAATTTCTCCGATCCCAATGTCTGCTCCCGCATGGCATTGACCGAGACCCCGAACTGGGAAAAGGCGCATCGCGGCTGGTACGTGCTGAAGGTCAAGTGCCCGCACCCCGATGGCACCTTCCCGGGCGATCTCGACGTCTAATCCTGGCACGCCAGGCGCCCAATTCGACGCAACTTCATCAGCCACGGCGTTAAGCTTGCGCGGATGGGTTGCGCCCCGATGTCCCAACAAATTAAGCCTTACCCCTATAGCCTGCTAGACTTGCTGTAGCGGCACGAAGGCCTTTGCCCGCCGCCCAGCTGAATGGTGTTCCGTCGTGCCCGCTCCCAATCTGATCAGTTTTGAGCATGTCAGCCATCAATTCGACGACGGTCGGATTGTCGCGCTGAACGATGTCAGCCTCACCATACGGCAAGGCGAGTCGGTCGCCATTGTTGGGGCGAGCGGCAGCGGCAAGACGACATTGATCATGTTGATGTGCGGCATCCGAATGCCCATCAAGGGCGTCGTCCGGTGGAAGGACACGCCAGTCTCAACGCCAGAACTGTGGACGAACCTGCGACGTTCGGAGATCGGCATCGTCTTTCAGGACTTCAATTTATTTCCGACTTTGACGGCGCGGGAGAATATCGAAATCGCGATGTTCGGCACTGGCCTCGGCAGTCACGAGCGTCAGCGTCGCGCCAGCCTCGCGCTCAAGACCGTGGGACTTACCAAGCGGGCGACACATCTGCCGCATGAGCTTTCCGGCGGCGAGCGCCAGCGGGTGGCCATCGCACGCGGCATCGTCAACAACCCGACGCTCATTCTCGCCGACGAGCCGAGCGGCAATCTCGATAGCGCCAATTCGGCGGCCATCATGGATCTTCTGTTTCGATTTGCATCGCTCACGCGGCGTAACGCTGGTCCTGGTCACGCATGAACCGAGCTTCGCATGCCGTTGTGCGAGGCAACTTAAAATCAAAGACGGCAGAGTGTCCCAGCAACGGTCGAACTCAATTCGCAGGTCACAACGTGAATCATCTTCAGCTCGCGTTTCGTAACCTCAGGCGCCGGCCAACTCGCTCGATGCTCACTATGCTGGGCGTCGCCATTGCGGTGGGGAGCTTCATTACGCTCTACGGCCTGTCGCGAAGCGTGCATGAGAACGTGCAACAGAGCTTCGACGAGCATGGCGCCGACCTGACGGTCAGGCGGCGGGGCATCGCCGAGCCTTTCGGTGGAACCATCCCGCAATCTCTAACCCCACAGATCGCTGCAATCCCCGGGGTAGCGGCCGTCGCCGGCCAGCTGATCACGTTTGCCGCCACCGACAATGACGACCACGTAATTGCCGTGGGTTGGGCCAAGGACAGTTTCTATTGGCAGAATGTTCCGCTCGAGAAGGGCAGCCTACCGCAGCCGGGCCAACGCCGGTTCGCCTTGGTCGGCAACGATATCGCCCGCGCCCTGCAAAAAGATGTGGGCGACAACATCACGCTCTTGGGCGAGCAATTTCCCATTATCGGGATTACGCATTATTCGTCGCTGATCAACCGCAACCAAGTCATCGTCGATCTGACCGATCTGCAAGACCTTACCTTTCGCGCCGGCGCGGTGACATTCTTGTCCATCAAGCTCGAGCACCCGCGCGACAAAGCAGAAGCGGACCGCATCGCCAAAGAGATCGAGGCTCTGGGGCAATTGTCGGTCTCCACCAGCGAGGGTGTGTTCCGCAACGATAGTCTGTTGGGACTGCTCAGCGCCGTATCCACCTCCATGGCATGGGTGGCGCTTCTGATGGGCATCCTTATGGTCTTGAATACCCTGCTCATGGCCGTCCTCGAGCGAACCCGCGAGATGGGCATCCTCTCGGCAATCGGCTGGTCGAAAGGACGGATCATGGGCGCCCTCGTCATCGAAGGTTTCATCCTGTCCGGCATCGGCAGCGTCGTCGGGGTTCTTCTCGGCATCGCCGGATCGCATCTGCTGAGCTCGATTCCGGCGATCGGCCGCTACGTCGCGGTGCGCCCGACCTTCGATCTTGTCGCTGCAACCGCGGTAGCGGCGATTCTGTTGGGTGTTTTGGCGTCGCTTTATCCGGCCTGGATGGCCACGCGACAAAGTCCCGCAGACGCTCTTGAACGAGCTTAAAGCCTACCGCGTCGGCATCGGCTTTTCGCCGCGATAATCGTAGAAGCCGCGCTTGGTCTTCCGGCCGAGCCAGCCCGCCTCGACATATTTCACCAAGAGCGGACAAGGCCGGTATTTGAAATCGGCGAGCCCCTCATACAGCACCTGCATGATCGACAGGCAGGTATCGAGCCCGATGAAATCGGCAAGCTGCAGCGGCCCCATCGGGTGATGCGCGCCGAGCCGCATCGCGGTGTCGATGGCATCGACCGAGCCCACGCCCTCATAGAGCGTGTACACCGCCTCGTTGATCATCGGCAGCAAGATGCGGTTGACCATGAAGGCGGGGAAATCTTCCGAGACGGCGGTGGTCTTACCGAGCGTCTCGACGAACTCCTTGGCGCGGGCGAAGGTCACGTCGTCGGTGGCGATGCCGCGGATCATCTCCACCAGCTCCATCACCGGCGCCGGGTTCATGAAATGTAAGCCGATGAAATGCTCCGGCCGGTCGGTGCCGGCGGCAAGCCGCGTGATCGAGATCGAGGAGGTGTTGGTGGCGACGATGGCGTCTGGCTTGAGATAGGGACAGAGCTGCACGAAGATCTTGCGCTTGACCGACTCGTCTTCGGTCGCCGCCTCGATGACCAGATCGGCATCGCCGAAGCCCGAGAACGTCTCGGCGAAGGAGATGCGGGACAGCGCCTGCTTGCGATCCTCGTCGTTGATCTTGCCGGAGGCCACTTGGCGGGTGAGGTTTTTGTCGATGGCCTTGATCGCGGCATCGAACCGCGCAGGGTCCAGATCGTTGATCACCGCTTGATAGCCGGAGAGCGCCACCACATGGGCGATGCCGCTTCCCATCTGCCCTGCGCCGACGATGCCGATTTTGCGAATGGGCATGGTCTTAGTCTCTCGCGAGGTTTTCGGTTCGGCGAGTAATGTCGCGCCTTGAACGATCTCGTCCATCGTCACTCTCCATGAGCATACATCGCCCTAATACCCTGCCTTCTTGAGCTCGGCTTCGAGCTCGGGCAGCACCGTGAACAGATCGCCGACGAGGCCATAATCGGCGACTTGGAAAATCGGAGCGTCGGCATCTTTGTTGATGGCCACGATCACTTTGGAATCCTTCATGCCGGCAAGATGCTGGATCGCGCCGGAAATGCCGATCGCGATATAGAGCTCCGGCGCCACGACCTTGCCGGTCTGCCCGACCTGATGGTCGTTCGGCATATAGCCGGCATCGACCGCGGCGCGGCTGGCGCCGACGGCGGCGCCAAGACGATCCGCGAGCGGCTCGATCAGTTTCTTGAAATTGTCTCCGGACTGCATGCCGCGCCCGCCCGAAACCACGATCCGGGCTGCCGTCAGCTCCGGCCGCTCGCTCTGGCTGATGGCGATGTCTCGAAGCTGGAAAGCCCGAGCGGCGCCGGCGGCGTGATGGCTTCGATCGGGGCAGACCCGCCCTCGCCTGCAGCGGCAAATACCGAGGTCCTGACCGTGGCCACGATCGTCTTGTCGGTCGTCTTCACCGTCTCGATGGCGTTTCCGGCATAGACGGGGCGTTCGAAAGTGTCCGGCGCTTTGACCGCGATGATGTCGGAGACTTGCGCCACGTCGAGCAGCGCCGCCACGCGGGGCAGCACATTCTTGCCCATGGTCGTGGCAGGCGCGAGCAGTGCGCCGTAATTCGCCATCAGCTTCACGATCAGAGCCGCGATTTCCTCGGCAAGGAGTTGCGCAAGCTGAGGCGCTTCCGCGATCAGCACTTTCCGCACGCCGTCGAGCTTGGCGGCTTGCTCGGCGACGCCACGGCAACTCTGGCCCGCGACGAGAATATCGACATCGCCGCCGATCTCGCGCGCGGCCGTCAGCGCTTTTCCCGTCGACGGCGCGAGCATCTTGTTGTCGTGATCGGCGAGGAGAAGCGTGGCCATCTACAGCACCCCCGCTTCGTTCTTGAGCTTCTCGACCAGCGCCGCCGCACTGTCGACTTTGATGCCAGCCACACGTGTCTTGGGCTCGGTCAGTGAAACGACTTTCAATCTCGGGGCGATGTCCACACCGAGCGCCTCGGGCGTGGTCTCGTCGACCGGCTTCTTCTTCGCCTTCATGATATTCGGCAGCGATGCATAACGCGGCTCGTTCAGTCGCAAATCCGTGGTCACGATCGCGGGCTTCGACAGCGCGATGGTCTCAAGTCCGCCATCCACTTCACGCACCACGCGGATCTTCGAGCCGTTCAGCTCGATCTTCGAGGCGAACGTGCCTTGCGGCCAGCCAAGCAGGCCAGCCAGCATCTGTCCGGTCTGATTGCAATCGTCGTCGATCGCCTGCTTGCCCATGATGACAAGCTCGGGCTTCTCGCTCTCGATAATCTTCTTGAGGAGTTTGGCGACGGCCAGCGGTTCGACATTGGCGTCGGTCTTCACCAGGATGGCCCGGTCGGCACCCATGGCGAGCGCGGTGCGGAGCGTATCGGCGGCTTTGGCACTGCCGATCGAAACGGCGACGATCTCGCTGGCCTCGCCGCGTTCCTTGATGCGGACCGCTTCCTCGACGGCGATTTCGTCGAACGGGTTCATCGCCATCTTGGCATTGGCGAGATCGACCCCGCCGCCGTCCGGCTTGACCCGGACCTTGACGTTGGCGTCGACGACCCGCTTGACGGGAACCAAGATTTTCATGGGGCCAGCTTCCCCGACTTTCGACGATTTTGGCCGCCGAGCCACGCTTATCTCGCACCTGCGAAATGGCCGGGACGGTACTGCCCGGCAGTGCACAAGTCAATGCTTTCCGGGTTTTTTTGGAAGTTTAGGCCCCGCCTTGGGTCTTATCGAACAGCAGCACACCGCGCCGCCGCATAAACAAGATTAGGACCGCGCCGGCCGCGAGGCCGCCAATATGGGCCCACCAGGCAACGTTTTCCTCGGAATCGAAAAACAGGCTGGCCACCTGCGCCGCCACCCAGATGCCGAGCGCCCAGGAGGCGTTGAGCTTGATCGGGATGCGCCACAGCGCCAGCACCCAGACCTTCACCTTGGGATGCAGGATCAGATAGGCCGCGATGATGCCGGCAACCGCCCCGCTCGCCCCGATCAGGGGCAGATCGGAGTTCGGCATCATCCAGGAATGCAGCAGCGCCGGCGAAAATCCCGCACATCAGGTAGAACATGATGAAGCGGATATGGCCCATGGCGTCCTCGACATTGTCGCCGAACACCCAGAGGAACAGCATGTTGCCGATCAGGTGAATCCAGCCCCCATGCAAGAACATATAGGTGACCAGGGTGAACCGCTCCGGCATGGGAAAGGTCGGCGAGATCACGGTCTTCGCCGTGGGCCCTAGGAGATCAGCGGGGATGACGGCGAACATCGCCGCGTTCTCATTCTCTAGCGGAATCACCCAACCGGTCTGGAAGATGACGAACACAGCCACGTTGAGAGCAATCAGTGCGAAGGTGACGTACTGATGGTCGATGCTTTTCAGCGGGTTGGTGTCGTGGAGGGGAATGAACACGGAGACACACGGACGCCTTCGGCTAGCGGTTCTGACCCTTGACCCACAACACGTCGGTCCGCCCCTTGTCGTTGGCATAGCGGCTCGCCACGAACAAAAAGTCCGACACCCGATTGATATAGCGCAATCCCGCTTCGCCCACGCTCTCGCGTGAGGCGAGCGCCACCATCAGTCGCTCGGCGCGGCGCGAAATGGTGCGCGCCAGATGCAGGAAGCTCGATGCCGGCGAGCCTCCGGGAAGCACGAAGGACCGTAACGGTTGCAGGTCGCGATTGAGCGTGTCGATCTCGGTCTCGAGCCGCGCCACTTGCGCATCGGTGACGTTCAGCCGTCCGCGCGCATCCTTGGTCTCATCCGGAAAACAGAGATCGGCGCCGAGATCGAACAGATCGTTCTGAATCCGGGCGAGCATCGCATCGAGCTCCGGATCGGCGGTTCTGGTGTGCACGCGCGCGAGCCCGATCGCGGCATTGGTCTCGTCGAGCGTGCCATAGGCCTCGACGCGAAGATCGTATTTCGGCACGCGCCGGCCTGAGCCGAGCGCGGTCGTACCGGCATCGCCGGTGCGCGTATAGATCTTGTTGAGGACAACCATCGCCGGACCCCTCTAAGGTTAGCCTAGCTACACCTTGGGGTTGGTCAAGTCACCCTGAGAAAGCGGGTGAAACTGGGCGTGTCCCTAGTATTTTCCGCCGAGATAGATCGCCAGCATCACGATGCAGATCGCGATAAATTGCAGGACCACGCGCCAGCGCATCAGGGTCTGGCTCAGATTGGGACTGCCGCCCCTGAGCATGTTCCACAGCCCCAAAAGCAACACGATCGCGACCGCGGCAAGCGCAATGGGGACGGCATATCCGACGATGTCCTGCATGGCGTCTTTCTCCCCTCGCCCGCTTGGTTTTCAACCCTTATCGGGTCTTTCTAGTTCCTGACCGCGACTTCGTCCAAGGCGCGGGCGGGCAAGATCCTGCGCAAGAACGCCACGGCGTAAGTGGGCAGAGTGACATAATAACGGGCCTTGGGCTTGCGGCTTTCGAGCGCGGTGGCGAGCTTGGCCGCGACCGCTTCCGGCCCGAGCTTGAAGCCCTGCGTGCCGCCCTCCTCCATCCGGGCGATCCGCGCGCGATAGATGTCGCGATGGGCGGAGTTCTCCAGATCGATATTGCGCCGGTAGGCCTCCAGCGCATGCTCGACGAAACGCGTGGCGATGGGACCCGGCTCGATCAGGATCACCTTGATGCCCGATGCGGCGAGCTCCACGCGGAGCGTGTCGGCCAGCGCCTCGATGGCGAATTTCGACGCGCAATAGGCGCCCCGATAAGGTGCCGCGATCAGCCCGAGCACCGATGAGCAGAACACGATCCGTCCCTCGCCCGCTTTGCGCATCGCCGGAATGATGCGGGCGGTGAGATCGTGCCAGCCGAACACATTGACCTCGAATTGCGCGCGCAACACTTCAGGCTTGAGGTCCTCCACCGCGCCCGGCTGTCCGTAGGCGCCATTATTGAACAGCGCGTCGAGCCTGCCGCCGGTTTCTTCCAGCACCTGCTCGGCGGAAACTCTGATCGAGCCCGGCTCGGCATAATCGAGATAGAGGCTTTCGACGCCCTCTTCGTCGCGCAGCCGGGCAATGTCCTCAGGCTTCCGCGCCGTGGCGAACACGCGCCAGCCTCGCCGCTTCATCTCCCGCGCCGAAGCGAGGCCAATGCCTGAGGAACAGCCGGTGATGAGGA
>CAVWBG010000004.1:0-125240 GCA_963753175.1 uncultured Alphaproteobacteria bacterium
CGAGACCCTGGACGAAAGCAACTTCAGCCGCGTCCCGATCATGGCCTATTCGGCCAAGTACTGCTCGTCCTACTATGGACCCTTCCTGCGCCGCGGCCGACTCCGCCCCCAAGTTCGGCGACCGGCGGAGCGTCTCAGATGGACCCCGCCAACGCCCTGGAGGCCATCCGTGAAGTGTCGATGGACGTGGAGGAAGGGGCGGACATCGTGATGGTGAAACCGGCGCTCGCCTATCTCGACGTCATCTACCGGGTACGGCAGGAATTCGACCTGCCGGTGGCCGCCTACAATGTCAGCGGCGAGTACTCGATGATCAAGGCGGCCGAACAGATGGGCTGGCTCGACGGCCCGCGGGTGATGATGGAAACCCTCACGGCCATCAAACGCGCCGGCGCCGACCTCATCATCACCTACTTCGCGATGGATGCCGCCCGGCTGCTGAAACGCACGTAACCGAAAGAAGGCAGGCGCTGAATGTCTGCCTGCATGGATCGAAGTTAATTTCCTGTGGGAGTGGCTTCCAGCCACGATACCATCGCGGCAAGATGCCGCTCCCACAAAAGGAATTAGTAACTGCCAGGTAGAGAGGGTTCAGGGTTCAGGGTTCAGGAAAAAAGCTTTTTACGACGCCATCAACGTTGAGCAATCCATGACCGATCACGCTTCGCACCACGCGCATCCGCACCCTTCCGGGCAGCCCTCGGCCACGCAAGGCTCCCTGCGCCTTGTGGCGTGGGAGACCACGCGCAACTGCAACCTGTCCTGCGTCCACCGCCGGGGCTCGGCGACCCCGGGGCCCTTACACCGGCGAGCTCGATACATCGGAGGCCTACCGCCTGCTCGACCAGATCGCCGAGATCGGCAAATCCCATCGTCATCCTGACCGGCGGCGATCCGATGCTGCGGAAGAACATCTACGAGATCGCCCGCTACGGGGCCGACAAGGGGCTGAAGATGGTCATGTCGCCCTGCGGCACCCTCCTCAACGAGGAGAACGCCCAGAAGCTCGAAGATGCCGGCATCGAGCGCATCAGCATCAGCATCGACGGCGCCACCGCCGCGACCCATGATGATTTTCGCCGGGTCCCCGGCGCTTTCGAAGAAGCCATTCGCGGCATCGAGAACGCCAAGAAGGCGGGCCTCGAGTTCCAGATCAACACGACTGTGACCAAGGTGAACCTCGGCGAGCTGCCCGACATCCTCAAGCTGGCGATCGATCTGGGCGCCGCGGCCTTCCATCCCTTCCTGCTCGTGCCCACGGGGCGCGGCAAGGAGCTGGCGGCGCAGGAGTTGTCCCCCGAGCAATACGAGGAGACGCTCAACTGGGTCTACGACCAGCGGGAATCGGTTCCCCTGCACTTCAAGCCGACCTGCGCGCCGCACTATTACCGCATCCTCAGGCAGCGCGCCCACGAAGAGGGCAAGAAAGTCACACCCGAGGAGTTCGGCATGGACGCCCGGGCCAAGGGTTGCCTCGGCGGCCAGGGCTTCTGTTTCATCTCCTACAAGGGCGAGGTTCAGATTTGCGGCTTCCTTGATGTAAAATGCGGCGACGTGAACGAACAGACCTTCGGTGAGGTCTGGAACGGTTCGCCGGTATTCAGGCAGATGCGCGACCTGGATAATTACCACGGTCGTTGCGGCTACTGCGAGTACCGCCGTTTCTGCGGTGGCTGCCGGGCCCGGGCTTTCGAGCTGACGGGGGATTATCTGGCCGAAGAACCCCTCGGCCAGCTATCTGCCGCATGCGCCCTGCTGATCGCAGCGCTCTTTATTGCACCCGCGCAGCAAACCCGCTAAGATGAAAACCATCCTGTCGGTTCGGCGGCTCCGCTGTGCTTTGCCCGTTCCCGAAGTGTTATCCTGGCGTGCGAGGGTACGACCATGCAAATCCGAGACCTGATGATCTCAACCCCCATCACCATCACCGCCAACGCGCCCATCAGCCGCGCGATTGAGCTGATGAAGGTCAACTCCATCCGCCATCTCCCTGTGACGGGAGAGGGAAACAAGACGGTAGGATTTGTGACGCTGGCGGACTTGAGGACCGGGGCTTATTCCCTCTATGGTCGCAGGGCTCTTTTACCCTTTCCGACCTGATGATCAAGAACCCGATCATCGTGGACCCGGACCATGATATCGAGATTGCAGCACAGCTCATTTACAAGCACAAAATCAGCGGCATCCCTGTAGTGAAAAAGGGCAAGCTGGTCGGCATCATCACGGAATCGGACATGCTTCGAGCCTTCATCGACATGATGGGAATCCTCTCCTCCACATCGCGCATGGACGTCGCCGCCGGAAACAAGCCGGAGCTGCTGAAGAAAGCCCTGCAGATCATCAACGACGCAGGCGGAGACGTCATCAACGTCAGCATGACGCTGCAGAAGTCCCGCAAGCGCGTGTACCATTTCCGCCTCGCCGCCTGCAAAACGGGGCTGATCAAGAAAGCCCTGGTCAAAGGCGGGTTCGACGTGCTGGCCGCCATCGATTAGAAGCGGGTTCATAACCCCGTCTGACACCCGATGGCGGCGTTGCAGGCCTCTCGAAATGCTCACATACTATCGTGTATGCTGCGCTTTCGAATCGGCCTGCGCCTTGCCCTCGGGCGTGATCCGGGGTTCTGAAACCACTTCTATGAGCCCGTTGCCCCCCGTCCCTTCCCCGCTGCCAAACCGGTTCTGTGCCTGATTCCAGCACGGTGGCGGGCACACTGCTTCTGCCCCCTCGCATTTTTCGAAACAGCGCGCGTAATTACTCAGGATAATATGATGGATGGGAAAGAGGGAGCTTCACGAAATACGCGAAAGGCGCTAAAACGGAAACCAAGCATCTGTATGGAACCGAAAGCCAAAGACAATGCAAGCACTCAGGTAGAAAGCCTGAAGGGAAAAGACCTGCGCGATCGCTATTGCCCTTCAAAGTCTTCAGCCTAATCACCTGAGTCGTTAGGCACTTTCGCGATTTTCGCGCATTTCGTAGTTGAATAGCAGTTTCAGATAGCTGAGCGGCAACCAACGCTCACGTGCGAAAATCATTTCTCTCGTTCGACGGCCGGACCCGTTTTCTTCCGGGAAAGGCCGGCCGCCTGGGTCCCCGGCTCAATCGGACCCGGATCGAATTGGCGTGGGCGCCCAGGCCCTCGACCTCCGCCAGCCGCAGGATGTCCGCGGCTTCGCGGCGCAAGGCGTCGGCGGAGTAGTGGATCAGACTGGTGCGTTTGATGAAGTTGTCGACCGAAAGGGCCGAGGCGAAACGGGCGGTACCGGCGGTCGGCAGCACGTGGTTGGGCCCCGCCACGTCAGTCCCCGACCGGCTCGGGGGCGTACTCCCCGAGGAAGACGGCGCCGGCGTTGCGGATCGCGCCCAGGTGGGCAAAGGGATCGCGCAGCCTGCAGCTCGAGATGCTCGGGGGCCATGCGGTTGGCGAGCTCGATGGCCGCGGCCACATCCCGCACCACGGCGGCCGCCCCGAAGCGGCGGATCGATTCCCGGGCGATCTCGGCGCGCGCGAGCTGCGCGAGCTGACGCCCGAGCGCGGCCTTCACCGCTGTGCGCCAGCTCCCCGCGGGTCGTCACCAGCACCGCCAGCGGAGACGAAGCGATACACATATTCGCCGCGCCCATCGTCGCCGCAATAGACGACGACGCGACCGTCTTTGTTGAGAACCGTCTCGGCCCCTTCATGGCGGAAGCGGCCAAGTGCGGTGTGCTTCACCGGCACCGAGTTGGGATCGAGCGGGTCGATCTCGACGATCCAGCCGAAACGGTTCGGCTCGTTCGCCTCCTTGTCGACATTGAAGCGGTCGTGGAACTTGCCCCAGCCCTGCCAGAGCCCCGGCACGCCGTAGCGGTCATAGCTCCTCGCTTGCGTGGCCCCGATCCCTTTGATCGGCTTGTTCTCCGCGTCGCGCTGGTCGGTCCAGAAATAGCCGTGGAAATTCTCTTCCGCGGTGAGATAGGTGCCCCAGGGCGTCCGCCCGCCGGCGCAATTGTTGAGCGTGCCGAGGATGTCCGATCCGGAAGGGTCGGCGCTGGTCTTGAGCCTGGCGTCGCCGGCCGCCGGGCCGTCGACGCTCATCTTGGTGTTGAGCGGGCTGATGCGCCGATTGTAGCGGCTGTCGAGCACCGGGCGCCACGACGAGCCCTCGCGCGCAATCTCCACGATGCTGACGCCATGCGCCGCCATCTCGATGCCGACGAGCTCTGCCGTCATGTCCTCGAAGCAGCAAAGGTCTTGCCGCTTGAGCCCCGGAAACATCACCTCTTCATTGGTGTATTCGTGATTGATGCAGAGCAGCGCGCGGTCGCCGCTCGCATCGAGCGGAAAGAAGGCGATGTAGTCGTTGTTGTAACCGAACTGCTTGAGTTGTGCCTCTGCGCTTTGCTTGCGCGGATCGAAACTTGGCGCATCGTTGAACAGCGGATCGCCCCAGCGGAGCAGCACCTCGGCGCGATAGCCTTCCGCCACATGATGTGTCTCATCGACGCCGGCCTTGACCTCGTCGAACCCCACCGCCTGCTCCGCAGCCTGCGCCTTGACGGAGTGAGTGGCGAGCAGCGTCGGACCGAACAACGACGCGGCGGCAGCGGCGCCGAGACTGCCGCGTAGGATTTCGCGGCGGCTATAGCGCTTGAAGATGACGTCGCCGATCGATTCCGCTTCCGGCGGGCTCAAGGGCACGTCATCATGCGCCTCATAGGCCTCGGCCCTGTTGCAGAAAGTGTCTGTTTTGGCCATATGGAACTCACCCCGTGCGGAATGCGTCGTTCAAACTAGATTGGCACCGTGACAGATTTGCGAATAGGTGAGATCGATGGCTGAGCACACGCCCATCTGCGATTTTGGCTGGAAGGCCCCCGGCTTCACGCTTCCGGGCGTCGACGGCAAGACTTACAGCCTCGAATCGCTGCGTGGGAAGAACGGCACGCTGGTGATGTTCATCTGCAATCACTGCCCCTATGTGAAGGCGGTGACGGATCGGATCGTGCGCGATGTCGGCGAGCTGAAAGGCCTCGGCGTGAGCGCCGTTGCCATCTCCGCGAACGACGCCATCCATTATCCGGACGATTCCTTCGACAACATGAAGCGCTTCGCGGCGGAGCACGGCTTCAACTTTCCCTATCTCTATGACGAAAGCCAAGACGTTGCGCGCGCCTACGACGCCATCTGCACGCCGGATTTCTTCGGCTTCAACGACAAACTGGAATTGCAATATCGCGGGCGGATCGATGCCAGCGGCCGCGATCCGTCGCCTCCAGGGGCCCGCCGCGAGCTGTTCGAGGCCATGAAGCTGATCGCCGAGACCGGGCAGGGCCCTCGCGACCAGACCGCCTCAATCGGCTGCTCGATCAAATGGAAGGCTGCCTGACCCTTTACCTCCCGTTAAGCCTATCGCTTTCCCGATTGTTTACGCCCGCCCCCTAAAATTTGTCTCAAAGGCAACGGAGTTCAAAGGGGCAACCGCGTGCGTTATTTCTTTCTCGTGATGCTGGCGTCAGCCGCGCTCTATGCGGTGGTGAGGGTAGGGGGAACCAGCCCCGAATTCGTGCTGGTCGACGCCGGAGACTCGACCGGCAGCATCACCTCGCCGGATTTCAGCTTTTGGTTTCTCACCTCGGTCGCAGGCCTGACCATCGTCTCGCTCTGCCGCTTCGTGGTGTTCGGCATCCCGTCGATGATCGGGGTTTGGTACGAGAGCCAGAAGGAGTGGATCTACACGCTCGCTTTCGCAGGCATCGCGTTCGGGGCCTATTACTTCATGTGACGGAGCATGATCCGGAAAAGTGGAAGCCGGTTTTCCGATTAGATCATGCGCAAACGGGAGACAGTTCTAGGGGGAGCCTGGCGGGAACCTTATTCACCGACAATCCGCGTACCGGGGGGTCACGCGGGAATTCGAAGGTTCAGCGGGCCGGGCAGCAAAGAGGGGCGGTCGTTTTGCAACGGCCGCCCCTTGCTTGTCTGCAAAATCGTCTAGAACGTTACACGCTGTAATACATATCGAACTCGATCGGATGCGGCATCATCTCGAACCGCTCGACCTCTTCCATGCGAAGTTCGAGATAGGAATCGATGGCGTCGTCGGTGAACACGTTGCCCTTCTTCAGGAAGGCGCGATCCGCGTCGAGCGACTCGCAAGCCTCGCGGAGCGACCCGCAAACGGTCGGCACCTTGGCCAGCTCCTCAGGCGGCAGATCGTAGAGGTTCTTGTCGATCGGATCGCCGGGATGGATCTTGTTCTCGATGCCGTCGAGACCGGCCATCAGCATCGCCGCGAAGGCGAGATAGGGATTGGCGCCTGGATCGGGGAACCGCACCTCGACGCGCTTCGCCTTCGGGCCTGAGCCGAGCGGAATGCGGCAGGATGCCGAACGGTTGCGCGAGGAATAGGCGAGCAGCACCGGCGCCTCGTAGCCCGGCACCAGCCGCTTATAGGAGTTGGTCAGCGGGTTGGTGTAGGCATTGAGCGCCTTGGCGTGCTTGAGAATGCCGCCGATATAGTTGAGCGCCATGTCGGACAGGTCGGCATATTTGTCGCCGGCGAACATCGGCTTGCCGTCCTTCCAGATCGACTGGTGGGTGTGCATGCCCGAGCCGTTATCGCCGAACACCGGCTTCGGCATGAACGTTGCGGTCTTGCCGTAGGCCTGGGCCACGTTGTGGATCACGTATTTGTAGATCTGCATCGAGTTGGCCAGTTTGACCAGCGGACCAAACTTGATGCCGAGCTCGTGCTGGGCCGCGCCCACCTCGTGGTGATGCTTCTCGGTGACGACGCCCATATCGGCCATCACGCTCAGCATCTCCGAGCGGAGATCTTGCGCGGAATCGATCGGCGGCACCGGGAAATAGCCGCCCTTGGTGCGCGGCCGGTGACCGAGATTGCCCATCTCATATTCGGTGTCCATGTTCGAGGGCAGCTCGATCGAGTCGATCTTGTAGCCGCAATTGAACGGATCAGTCGCGAAGCGGACGTCGTCGAACACGAAGAACTCGGCTTCCGGGCCGAACACCGCCATGTCGCCGGCGCCGGTCTGCTTCAGATAGGCCATCGCCTTGTTGGCAATGCCGCGCGGATCGCGCTCATAGGGCTCATTGGTGAGAGGCTCGAGCACGTCGCAGAAGATCGCTAACGTGCTTTGCGCAAAGAATGGGTCGAGCACCGCCGTGCTCGTGTCCGGCATCAGCTTCATGTCCGACTCGTTGATCACCTTCCAGCCGGCGATCGACGAGCCGTCGAACATGATGCCGTCGTTGAAAGCGTCCTCGTCCATCTCGCGCGCGTCCATAGTGACGTGCTGCATCTTGCCCCGCGGGTCGGTGAAGCGGAGGTCGACGTACTTGATGTCTTCGTCTTTGATCTTCTTAACTACCTGCTTAGCGTCTGCCATGTTACTCCCCTGTTATTGGCATGTTTGATGACGGCCGGCCACATGCGGACCGCGTTGCATCAAATGGCGTCGTTCCCCGTCTCGCCGGTACGGATCCGAACAGCTTCTTCCACATTGGAGACGAAGATTTTCCCATCCCCGATCCGGCCCGTCTTGGCGGAGGCGATAATAGCCTCAATTGCCTTTTCTACCATGTTGTCGCCAAGCACGATCTCAAGTTTCACTTTGGGCAGGAAGTCGACCACGTACTCCGCGCCGCGATAGAGTTCGGTATGACCCTTCTGGCGGCCGAAGCCCTTGGCCTCGGTGACGGTGATGCCTTGGAGGCCGATCTCCTGCAGCGCCTCCTTCACTTCATCGAGCTTGAAGGGTTTGATGATTGCCTCGATCTTCTTCATGCTTGTTCTGACCTCCCAAGGGCGCAAAAAGACAGCGCTCCGCCGACCCGGCTCGCTTCTTAACAGTTTGTGAGGGGGCCAAAGCACACCCTATGCCAATCCCTAGGCACAATTTTTGCCGAGAGATGTCAGCGTCTTAAGACAGGCTTTGGGCGCGTTGGCAATATCGGGCTTGCGGGCGCGCACAAGAATTAAGCTGACTGATTAAAAAACAAGCAGCAGCTCTTTGCCTCGTTTTTGGACTTTTCTGGCATGGTGCATTGAGCTTCCGAGGGGCCCTGATCGACCGATGCTTGAACTTCTGAGCGCAAAGGAAATGGCCGAGGCTGATCGTCTCGCCATCGCGGGCGGCGTCGCGGGTCTCGTGCTCATGGAGAACGCTGGGTCCGCCGTCGCCGACGAGGTCGCCCGCCGCTTCCCCGATGTCCGCCGCGTCACGGTGCTGTGCGGTCCCGGCAATAATGGCGGCGACGGCTTCGTTGCCGCCCGGCTCCTGCGCGACAAGGGCTACACCGTCCGGCTCGGACTCCTCGGTGAGGTTGCGCGGCTTCCGAGCGACGCCGCCACCATGGCCAAGCGTTGGGACGGGACGATCGAAGCGCTGAAGCTCGATTTCCTCGAAGGTGCCGATGTCATTGTCGATGGACTGTTCGGGGCCGGCCTTGCGCGCGACATCGAGGGCGACGCCGCGAGCCTGATCGAAGCGATCAATCAAAGCGCCATCCCCGTCATCGCCATCGACGTGCCGAGCGGTATTGACGGCACGACCGGCGAGGTGAGGGGCATTGCCATTGATGCGCTGGCGACCGTGACCTTCTTCCGCTTGAAGCCCGGGCATCTGCTCTACCCGGGCCGGGCCTATTGCGGAGACACCATCCTCGCCGATATCGGCATTCCGGAGAGCGTGCTCGACACCATCGAGCCAAAGACTTTCGCCAACGAGCCGGAGCTTTGGCTCGACCACTTTCCCTGGCCTGAAGCGACCGGCCACAAATATCGAAGAGGGCACAGCGTCGTCGTCTCCGGCCCATTATGGAGTACGGGTGCCGCACGGCTCGCGGCGCGCGGCGCGCTCCGCGGCGGTAGCGGCCTCGTGACGGTCGCGTCTCCGGCAGACGCGCTCGCCGTCAATGCCGCTCAACTCACCGCCATCATGGTTCGTCCTTGCGACGATGCCGACGCGCTGAGTGCCATGCTCGAAGATGAGCGCAAGAACGTCGTTGTGATGGGGCCGGGTGCAGGTGTCGGCGAGCGCCTGAAGGCCATGGTGCTCGCATCCTTGCGATCCAAGGCCGCGGTCGTTCTCGATGCCGATGCGCTGACGAGCTTTGCCGGCGACAGCACCACGCTCTTCGCTTCGATCGCCGGCCGGACCGCGCCCGTCATTCTCACCCCGCATGAGGGCGAGTTCGGTTCGCTGTTCGGCAAAATTCGCGCTGCCTCGAAGCTCGATGCCGCCAGGGAGGGCGCCTCACGGTCGGGCGCGACCGTTCTCCTCAAGGGCCCCGACACCGTCGTCGCTTCGCCGGACGGCAGGGCCTCGATCAATGCCACCACCAGCCCATGGCTTGCGACCGCCGGCAGCGGGGACGTGCTCGCCGGCATGATCGGAGGCCTGCTCGCGCAAGGCATGCCGGCCTTCGAAGCGGCAAGCGCCGCTACGTGGCTGCATGGCGCGGCCGCGCTCGCCTTTGGCCCCGGCCTGATCGCAGAAGACCTGCCGGAGATGCTGCCGGAGGTCTTGCGCGAGCTGCTGGAAAGCTCAAGCGGCACACCGTTCTAGGGCCCCAAATGACCCTTTATTGACACAGTCCCGCCTTAAGGGGAGAGATGGCAGTTTGAAGGTCAAACACAGCTCTGTTTTTCCCCTTTCATGCGAACAAGCGGCAAAATTCTCTGGCTTTTCTTGATCCTCATCCTTGGCGTGGCGCGCCGCCCATGCCGAGGACAAGACGATGTTCCGCGCCCGCGAAGGCGCTGCCGCGCTGCTCCGCGGTCAATACGACAAGGCCATCGCCGCCTATGACGAGGTGCTGGCCACGCCGGAGATCGCCGACTTCGTCAAGGCTGCGGCCTACAGCGATCGCGGCGTCGCCAAATGGCGGCTGAAGCGCACCACCGAGGCCGTCGACGACTTCAATCTCTCGATTCAGATCTCGCCCGAGAACGCCACCGTCTACAACAATCGCGGTAACGCGGTCATGGATCTCGGCCATCCCGACGAGGCCGCGCGGGACTTCGATCGCGCCATCGCGCTATCGCCGAACTATGGCGCCGCCTACAACAATCGCGGCAATGCCCGTGCCGCACTCGGCCAATATGAGCAGGCCTTCCATGATTTCCGCAAAGCCGCCGAGTTGATGCCGACCAGCGCGGTGCCGTTCAACGGCCGCGGCAAGGCGCACGCCGCGCTCAATCGTTACCATGCCGCGATCCGCGATTTCACCCGCGCGCTCAACCTCAACAACAAATACGAATCTGCGCTACGCAATCGCGGCGAAGCCTATCTCGCCGTCGAGAAATATGACCAGGCCGCGGACGACTTCACTCAAGTGCTCGCCGCCGACCCGGACCAGCCTGACGTTCTCCTGTTGCGCGCTCGTGCCTATATCGCAGCCAAGAAATTCAATCCCGCGCAGACCGATCTCGACAAGGTGATCGAGGCCAAGCCGGAGCTCGTCGACGCGTTTATCGAGCGTGGCATCCTGTTGACGGATGTTCGGCGCTTTGAGCCTGCCATCGTCGACCTCACCCATGCCATCGAGCTCGATCCAAAGAATGTCGCGGCTTACGCCATGCTTGCCTCTGCCAAGCTTCAGTCCGGCGACAAATATGGCGCATTGCAGGATGTGAATGCCGGTCTGACCGTCTCACCCGGCGATCCTGTGTCGTTGCAAATCCGTGGCGGCATTTACGAGGCGCAGGAGCGCACCGAGGATGCCATCGAGGACTATAAGAATGTCCTCAGCCACGATCCGTTCGATACTGCGAGCCGGGAGTCTTTGCAGCGGCTTGGACAAGAAGTGCCGCAAGAGCAGGGCGACGCGCTCGCGGCGCCGATCTCCGGTTGGGTGATCAAGGAGCCGGCCAAAGGCCGCTACATCGCCAGCAACCCGAAATATCCCTCGCTCCGCGCCGATTTGGAAATGTTCGGCTCGGGCAAGCCGAAGATCCTCGAATGGACTCTGCTGAAGGATGCGCTCGCCGGCATCGGCTTGTTGCGTTACTACGCCGGCGATCTCGGCGACGGCCAGGGCACCAGCCTCGAATATGTCGCCATCGTCGACACCTGGGCCAACAAGGTCATCTCCATCGAGCCGCATGCCTGGGGCGCCAATGCCGCGCAATGGAACTGGCAGTCCGTTTCCGTCGTCGTCACCGATCCCGACGGCAATGCCAATGAAGTCAAGCTTCGCAAGCCGAAGGTGGTCCGAGCGCCGAGAGATGAGGGCGACTTCTTCGGGTTTGGCGGCCAAGCTGACTCTCGCAACAGCGGCTCCCGTCGCGGCGGCGGCACTTTCAATTGGCTGTTCCGGTGAGGACTGAGACGCAGTTTCTCGCGAGCGTCCGCGACGCCGCCGAGGCCTCGCTCGCGCTTAAAGCCGGCGCCGATCTCATCGATTTCAAGGAACCGTCCGCAGGCGCCCTCGGTGCTGTCGATAGAGAGTTACTGGCAAAGGCCGTCCGCCTCATCGCTGGCCGCGCCAAGACCAGCGCGACCATCGGCGATCTCCCCATGGAGGCAAGATTGCTGTGCGAAGCCGTCACGAAGGTCGGCGCAAGCGGCGTCGACTACGTCAAGCTTGGCGCTTTTCCGGATCCGCACGCCGAAGCGGCGATTGCCGAACTGGCGCAGGTCACTCGTCAGCACAAGCTCATTCTTGTCCTGTTCGCCGACGCCATGCCGGATTTCGACGCATTGGCGCTGGCCGCCGCGATCGGCGCCCATGGCGTCATGCTGGATACGATGAGCAAGACCGGCCAATCGCTGCTCGATCATCTGGAGATCGAGGAGATCGCGCGATTTGTCTCACGCGCCAGGGGGCACGGTCTGATGGCGGGTCTCGCCGGGTCGCTGAAAGCCCGCCATGTGCGCGCCTCTACTGGCGCTCCAACCCGATCTCCTCGGCTTTCGCAGCGCGCTCTGCCGCGACGGCGCCCGCAACGCCTCCATCGACCTCGAAGCCTGTGCAGGCATCAGGTCGCTGATTCCGGTTAACGAGCCGGGCGCGGAAATGCCCAGACTTCTTTCACCCGCGCTATGCTAGAGCATGATCCGGAAAAGTGGAGACCGGTTTTCCGATAAGATCATGCGCGAACAAAGTACTTCGCGCGGAATAGAGTAGCCGCGAGCGGAGCTTTTCATGACGGCCAAGCGAAAGAGCAAGACCGTTTCTGCCGGCAAGAACACGGTCTTGGACCGGGTCTTCGTCCATGATTACGTGCTCGACGTCGAGATCGGCGTTTACACCCATGAGAAGGGCGTCACCCAGCGTGTCCGCTTCTCGGTCGATGTCGATATCCTCCCGGCCACGGCAGACCTGAACGACGACATCAATCGTGCGCTCGATTACGACCACATCATCGGCGGCATCAAATCCATCATCGCCCGCGGTCATATCAACCTTGTGGAGACCCTGGCCGAGGACGTCGCGAGCCTCTGCCTGGCTCATCCGCGCGCCGCGCGAGTCACCGTCAGAATCGAGAAGCTCGATAAAGATCCTGGCGCTGTCGGCGTCGAGATCGTGCGCGTCAAGAAGGGGACACGGCGGTGAGCGAGAGGCGGCTTGTCTCAAGCGAACGAAGCCTCGCCACATCGACCGGGCTGATCGTCGTCAAGCTTGGCGGCAGCGTCGTCCGTTCGAGCGAGCTCCAGTCTTGGCTCGATGCTATCGCGCAAGGCGCGGGCCGCATCGTTGTGGTTCCCGGAGGCGGCGCGCTCGCCGACGAGGTCCGCTCTTCGCAGAGCTCACTCGGCTTCGGCGATGAGGCGGCGCACCGCATGGCGTTGCTCGCCATGGATCAGCTCGCTTGGGCGGTCGCTGGGCTAAGGTCCGGTTTCGAAGTCTGCGACACCGAACAGGCTTTGCGCGATGCGCTGGAGCAGGGCCGTGTCGCGGTCTGGGCGCCCTATAATCTTGTCTCCGGCCGCAGCGACATTCCGCAATCCTGGACCGTGACCTCCGACAGCCTCGCGCTTTGGCTTGCCGGAAGGCTCGGCGCGAGCACCTGCTACGTCATCAAGTCCATCGCGCGGAAATTCGCCGCCATAAGTGCGATCAGCTTGCGCGCGATGGCGTTGTCGATGCGGCGTTCTCGTCCATGTTGCAACGATCGGGGGTGAAGGCCTATTTGCTCGGCCGGAACGACCAAACGGCCTTTGCCGAAATGCTGGCAGGCGCCGCGCTTGCGGCGCATCGATCGATTGAACCTACGTTCTCTTGAATTCTGCTCTTTTCGGCGTATCTTCGCCGTCTGAGCTTGGAGCCAGGATATGAAGATCAAAGCCATCGTGCACGAGGCGGAGGAAGGCGGATTCTGGGCGGAAGTTCCGGCGATTCCCGGCTGCGCCACCGAAGGCGAAACCATGGACGAGCTCATGCGCAATTTGCATGAGGCAATCGAAGGTTGCCTCTCGGTGGATGAGCCAGCGGCAAGGAGCGCATCCTCGTCATACCGGCGACAGCCGGTACTCAGTTATAAACGAAGCCAACATCCGCAGGGGAGAGTCGCGTCGTAGCTGCGCTCGATACCGGCAATCGCCGGTATGCGATGCCGCGAAGCTTGCTGAGGTGCCACCGAAGCGGCAGATCGACAACGAGCGCGAACAGCCATGGCCGAGAGCATCCTCTTCCTCACCGGACATCTGGCAAGGCCGCGGCTCGAGGCGGTGCTGCAGGGCATGAAGGCGGGCTTCGGCTGGAAGGTGCTGGATATCGGGGTGAAGGTCGCCGCCTTGATGACCGAGGAGATCATCGCGCGGCGTCTGACGAAGCCAGTGGAGGCGGATCGCGTCATGTTGCCCGGGCGGTGCCGTGCCGATCTTGAACGCTTGAGCGAGAAATTCGGCGTACCCTTTGTGCGCGGGCCGGATGAGCTGAAAGACATTCCGCAGTTTTTCGGCCGCGCCGCCAAGGCCGTCGACATGACCAAATACGATATCCAGATCTTCGCCGAGATCGTCGATGCCTCGGCGCTGCCGGTCGAGGCGATCGTCAAGCGCGCGGAGGACTATTGCCGGAAAGGCGCCAACGTCATCGACCTCGGCTGCCTGCCCGACACGCCCTTTCCGCATCTGGAAGAAGCGGTCCGCGCGCTTGAAGGAGAAGGGCTGCAAGGTGAGTGTCGATTCCTTCGACAACGACGAGCTGTTGCGGGGCGGCAGAGCAGGCGCGGATTATCTGCTCAGCCTCAACGAGGACAATCTTCACATCGCCGATCAAGTGAAGTCTGTTCCCATCCTCGTGCCGAAGGACCATGGCGATATGGACTCGCTCTATCGCGCCATGGATACGCTCGACGCCAAGGGCCGCGACTATCTCGCCGACCCGGTGCTCGATCCGATCAATTTCGGTTTCATGCGCTCGCTCGAACGTTACGCCGAGCTCCGCCGCGCTCGGCCCAAGGCTGAGATCTTGATGGGCACCGGCAATCTGACCGAACTGACCGACGCCGACACCACCGGCATCACCGCTGTCCTGCTCGGCATCGCGTCCGAGCTCCACATCCGTCATGTGCTTGTCGTGCAGGTGAGCCCGCATACAAGCCGCACCCTCGAAGAGCACGATATGGCGCGCCGCCTCATGTACGCCTCACGCGAGGAGCACGATCTGCCGAAGGACTACACCGACGCGTTGCTCTCGCTGCATTCCAAGCGGCCGTTCCCGCAAGACCCTGAAGAGATCAAGCAAGCCGCCTCGGAAGTGCGCGACAAGAATTTCCGCATCGAAGTCGCCGAGGACGGCATTCATATTTACAATCGGGACGGCCATCACGTGGCGCAGGACGCATTCTCGCTGTTTCCGAAACTCGGCGTTGAAAACGACGGCGCCCACGCCTTCTATCTCGCCGCGGAGCTGGCGCGGGCCGAGATTGCCTTCCGCTTAGGAAAGCGCTTTAGCCAGGACGAGCCGCTCGATTGGGGCGTCTCGGCGGATGCCCCGCTGGAAGATCGGACCAAGCTGAAAGCCGCCGGCCATACCCTGATCGCCAAGCGGAAGAACAAGGACTAAGACGTCTTCGATGCCAATGATCCGCGAGACCATCGTCACCACGCTTAACCCTGACGGCACGGTGCATGTCGCGCCGCTCGGCCTGATCATGGAGGAGGGCGGCTATGTACTGGCGCCATTCAAGCCCTCCGCCACGCTCGACAATCTTCGCGCCACGCCCTTCGCGGTCGTGAACTTGACCGACGACGTGCTGGTCTTTGCCGGATGTCTCACCGGCAAGCGCGATTGGCCCACGCACCCGGCCGCCCATATTTCCGGCGCGGTGCTCGACGGCGCACTCACCCATTTGGAGCTGGAGGTTGAGAGCGTCGAGGAGGACGAGCTTCGTCCGCGCTTTCACTGCCGTCTCGTCCATCAAGGGGTGCATAAGCCGTTCGAGGGCTTCAATCGCGCCCAGGCCGCGGTGATCGAGGCCGCGATCCTGACGAGCCGCCTGCATATGCTGCCGCGCGACAAGATCGAGCGCGAGCTTGCCTATCTTCAGATCGCGGTAGAAAAGACCGCAGGTCCGAGAGAGCATGAGGCCTGGCGGCTCCTCGTCGAGAAGATCGAGGATCATTTCAAGCACGCGCCGCAAGCTTGAGCGTCAAACGGAGGAGGGGGACGACAATGACACAATCTCTCCGCATCGGCTGCGCCGCCGCTTGTCTTGCCCTTCTGCTCATAGGGGCCCAAGGGGCTATGGGCGCGCCAGAGTCGGCGAGCGAGGGCAAGCTGCTGCTCGAGCAGAATTGCAGCCGCTGCCATTCCATTGCGGACAAGGGCGAGAGTCCGCTGCCGAAGGCGCCGCCGCTTCGCGACATCTATCTCCGCTATCCGATCGAGCAGCTCGAGGAAGGTTTCGCCGAAGGCATGGGATCGAAGACATCGCGACATGCCGCAAATTCAATTCTCCGACGAGCAGGTCGCCGCCATCCTCACCTATCTCGGCAGCATCACGAACGTCGACCCGGCGACCCGGCCGCGCGCGCCCGTGCAACGTGAGACGCCCCCATAAAGCCTGCGGAACTACAATCAAGCCAACGAGAGAATTGATGACCGACATCAAGAATGTCACCGGGACCGCTTTTGTCGTCGCCGAGTTCCGCGCCAGCGAGAATAGCGAGCCGAAGCCGCTCTACGTCGATCCCGTCGTGCCGATTTTTCTCGACGAGCGGACCAAGCAGGCAGCCGAAATGATTGCCGGCAGCTTTCCGCCGGGGGTGATGAATGTCCGGATCAGAACGCGGTATTTCGACGACAGGCTGGATCAAGCGATCGCCGCCGGCTGCCGGCAGATCGTCATTCTCGGCGCTGGCCTCGACACCAGGCCGTTCCGCAAACAAGCGCCTGGCGTCGTCTATTACGAGATCGACGACGCCAATACGCTGAGCTTCAAGCGGGAACGGCTGGAAGCGGCGGGCTATCGCGCAGCCGATAATTTCATTCCCGGGAATTATGTCGAGAAAGGCGTGCTGCCGCTGCTCGAGGCCAACGGTTTCGACCGCTTCGAGCCTGCCTTCTTCATCTGGGAAGGCAATACGATGTATTTGACGAAAGCAATGAACCTGAATGTCTTAGCCGAGTTGCGAGACGCGTTGCGCGCGTTCAGCATCTCCTTCGACTACATGTCGGAGGCGGTCATCGACTATGCGACAGGCGAGGAGGATATCACCAAATTCGTCGAGCGCTTCGCCGCGATGGGCGCGCCCTGGCAGTTCGGCCTCGACGATCTCCCCGCCTTTGCCAGGGAGGCAGGTCTCGCCACCGCCGACAATGTGACCACGGCCGAACTCCACCGCGCCTATTGGCCGGGACGTGCAATAGACACGCGCATGTTCGACCATTATGCGCTGTGCACGCTTGAGCATTCCGCAGCTGATTAGCGCGACTGGATCGGTCCGAGATAGGGCTTGTTGAAGCGCGCATCGACGCAAGCCGCACCGTCCCAATAATGATATTCGCCGCAACTTGCCGGACGCAGCGGAACCTCCATCACCACGGGCGGATTGACCGCGGGCAGCGCGTCCGCATCGGGAACTGGCGCAGGAACCACCACTGGCGGCGGATAACCGTGTTGCCGATAATAGCGGCGCCAATAGTCGGCCTTCTGCACCAAAGGAGTGGCGGTGTTTAGGGACGGGGACGGAATCGCACCCGCGTCAGCATGATTCGGGCCGGCGGCCAAACCAAGTCCGATCACGAGCAGCCCGGCTGACAACGCACGTACATAGGGCATCCGACGCTCCTTTGGTCCGCTTATGACTTGCTTTCGATCGGCGCAGCCAAGCGGGTGCCGACAGAGATCAGCAGCAACTCATAGGCACGGTCGACGATCTCATCGAGCGACTTGGTGCGGGCGAACATGGCCCTTGCCTCGCGCACGAACTCCTCGCGGGTGGGGATATGGGGGAGATGCAGCGTCATCAGCACGTCGGTTGTGCGTTGATGCGCGCGCGCGAGCATGTCCTGCAAGGCTGACAGCTCCGGTCCCTGGAGAGCGGCAGCAATCGCCTGCGCCACGTGCTCGGAGTTAAATCGTGCCGCAAGCTGCTCGGCGGCGCGATTAATGACGGCCACGCCAAGCCTCTGCTCGTTGCGCAGCACCTGCTCTGGCGGCAGTCTCAAGTCCCAGACCAGCCCGAGCCAGGACAGACCCCGTAAGAGGTAATAGGTCGGATCGATCTCCCACCAGCGAAAGCCCTGCCGGACGCTGCTCTGGAATGCGTGATGATTGTTGTGCCAGCCTTCGCCCATGGTGAAGACCGCCAGCAGCCAATTGTTGCGGGAGTCGTCGCCGGTCACGTATCGCGTGCTTCCGCTGACGTGAGCCAGCGAATTGATGCAGAAGGTCGCGTGATAAACCAGCACGGTGCTCCAAACGAATCCGACCACGAGGCCTGACCAGCCGGCGGCAAGAAAACAGAGAACGGCAAGGATCACAGCGGGCAACTGCTCGAATTTGTGAAGCCACCTCAGTTCGGGATAGCGCATCAAATCGCCGACCTTGTCGAAATCGGGGAAGTCATGCTTCCGCGAAAAAATCCACCCAACATGACTGTAGAGAAAGCCTTTGTGCCGCGGTGAATGGACGTCTTGCTTGGTGTCGGAATACAGATGGTGATGGCGGTGTTTGGAAGCCCACCAGATCACGCTTTTCTGTGCCGTGGTCTGCGCCAGGAAGGCGAGCAAGAACTGAAACGCTCTGCTGGTGGAATAGGCCCGGTGCGAAAAATAGCGGTGATACCCGGCCCCGATGGCAAAGATGCGCAGCCAATACAGCGCGATGCAGATGGCCAAGGCTTGCCAGGTCACGCCCGTCCAAATCGCCGCGAAGCAGGCGAAATGCATTAAAATGAACGGTATGGTGGACGGATAGATGATGTCGTCATGATCGCCGTCGGCGTCGGTGTCGGTGGTCAAATTTGCTCCTTCGGCGGCCATTACTATTCCAATCTAATGGGTTGTGTGGAAAAGGCTAGATGTCTCGGCGAGATCCTTTAAGGAAATCCCCCGCAAGCAGCGCGACTGCAACAGAAGGGGCACAGCGCGCGGCCATCTCCCGCACTTTTGGCTCGGCGTCGATCATCTCGACGAAATCCAGATAAGGACTCCCAAGTGCCTCGGCCAGGCGAAGGGCGAGAAATCGCCCGCATCCGGCCCCGACGATCGGCACGGCGGGTGAGACGCTCGCTGCCGTTAGAACTTGGTTAGCGGCCTCCTCCAGGAGAGCCAGTTGCCGGCCGGCGAAATTGTTCGCAAGCGCGACCCAGTCCGACATCGCGGCGTCGGAGCCATCCATGCCCAACATCCGCGCGAGCCGGCTCGCACTCTCCTCGCGACTCTTGCCGCGCTGATCTGCGGTCGGATAAGGGTCGGCGTCCTCGGGCAATTCCCCGGTCAAGCGATAAACGTCGCCCATCGTGGCGAAGCGTTCCGCCGCGGTCCTTTGCTTCTTGCCACGGAAGGTTGCGTCTTGCGCGATCGCCATGACCGGCGTGCGCACGACCCCGGTATAGACGAGCTCGCCGGTTTGCAGCCGCTCTGCGTCGGTATAGCCGGAGTTTGCGACCACGCCATTGCGGAAGGGAATGAGATCGGCGGTTGTCGTTCCAATATCGATCAGCAGACCGTCGCTGCATCTTCGCGCCGCAAGCGAGGCGCTCGCGTGCCAATTCGCCGAAGCGATATCGCCGACATGATCGGCCACGTTTTGTGGTGGGACAAATCCCACTCGCCCCGCGTAGACCGCGACATTCGGGAAAGCCTTCTCGACCATCTGCTGATAAATACAGCACGCCCTCCTGCCGGTCGGCGAACACATCCGACAACTCGCCGGTCATGGTCACGGCATGGAACTCGGCCGCCGCGGGAAGTCCAGCAAGCGCCCGGCCGAATGCCTGATCGAATTTGCAGGCGTCTTGCATCGCGGGGCAGGGCGTTTGCGTCACGGAAGTCACGCGACCCCCGTTAACACAGGCGCTTTTGATATTGGCGCCGCCCAAATCCCAGCCGATTATTTGCCTCATAATACTTCTTCTGCGATAGCTTCGCCCCGTTCAAGCCAATAGAGGTCCAATGAGTGAATTCGCCCTCATTCCCGTCCTAGACCTTAAAGGCGGCGCCGTCGTCCACGCCAAAGGCGGCAAGCGGGCCGATTATCGCCCGATCGAGACCCCGCTTGGCGATGCGCGCGATCCGCTCGGCATCGCCCAGGCGCTCATCGCGCTGACCCAATCGCCGGTCCTCTATGTCGCTGACCTCGATGCGATTGAAGGCACGGGCAATCATTTCGATCTGTGCCGCGAACTCGCCGACGTGCTGCTCGACACCACGCTCTGGATCGATGCTGGATTTGGCGATCTCTCCGATTGCGCTTTTTGGCTCCCGCTCGGCACGACGCTCGTCATCGGAACGGAGAGTATCGCCAATCTCGAGGATTGGAACGACCTGAAGCTGAATATCGGCAACAGTCTTGTGCTGTCGATCGACGTCGGAAGAGACGGTTATCAGGGACCGCAGAACATCTTCACCAGCTCCGAATTGTGGCCGCAACGGGTGATTGCGATGAACCTTCCGCGCGTCGGCACCGAGCAAGGGCCCGATCTGGAGTTGCTGAACAACATCGTGGCCCGCGCCGGAGCTTGCGACGTCTACGCGGCAGGCGGCGTGCGCAACATCTCCGATCTCGACACCGTCGCAAGCTTGGGCGCGAAGGGCGCGCTTCTCGCCACGGCGCTCCATGACGGAAGCATCGGCCAAAATGAAATCGCCGCCTTCTTGCGAAGACGGCGATCTCAATAGCTAAGCGCACAACGCGCTCAAGGATCAAAAGCCCAGTTTCTGGAGCCACCGCCTAATCGGGCCCGGGCCCGATGGTTTCCCGGTTGTTTCCCGACCTGGGGTTCCCCCCATTCAACCAGCGGCGAACGGGTGCTGAGCCTTGTCCTTCGCTGCGGTCACGGCGGCGGCCTTCGGCTCGCCCTTGACGGCGCGCGCGAGGGCTTCCTTGGTGGCGCGGTAGTTGAAGTCCTGGATCTTCTTGTCGTCCTTGGCTTCCCAATGGATGAAAACGCCGACGCAGACAAAGAGATCGTCGGCCTCGTTGGCGGGGATCACGCCTTCGGCGACGGAGTTGGCAACAGCCTTGGCCACCGCGTACTGCGCCGGGCCGAACATCTGCACGGCTTGGCGGGCGTCTTTGATCGTCACTTTGTTGTAGAGGATCGTCGCAGGCTTGCACAAAAGGTTCGGCGCGACCACCGCGAGCAGCGTGGTGAAACCGTCCTTGTTGTTGGTCAACGCATTGCAGAATGCCGATTCAACGGCGCTGCCACGTGGGCCAAGAAGCAAGTCAATATGAGCAACTTCGTTACCGTCGCCAATGAGCGACTCGCCGACACAAACACCACTAATCTTGGCCATGTACCAAGTCCTCCCTAGTTCGCTAAAACCAATGACACTACAGCTTACGCCAATCACCGATTGTGCCGGCAGCAAGCCGACGAAAGTGCTGATGGTGGATGCGCCTCCGTCCGCAACTCTGGGTCCGAGCTGCGTGGGGGGAACATAGTCCGGGCTTCCAAGGATCGGCAAGTCGATTGTTCGACGTCTGAAGGCCCTTAAGCGGGGATTTCCATTGCCTGGAGCGAACTTGCGAACAACGTGGCAACCGTCAGATCCGCCGTCGTGCCGGGGTTGAGGTCGCGATCTTTCAAGGCCTTGTCGAATGTCAGCAGCGCGTCGACCCTCGCTTCAGCGGTTTCAGCCTCGACGAAAGCCTTCAAGGTTTTATACGCATTTTCAGTAACTTGGGCGGCCGCTTTCACCCCGAACTTCCGCGCGATCAGCGTGTCCGGGATCTTAGCGAGCAGGCTGAGATAGAGATCGGTGACGGCCCATTCATGGGCGCCATACCTGGCTCGGCCCTGTTTGAGACGCGGGATCCCCGTGACGAAAATATCGGCATACTCATGCGTGTAATTCCAGGCGATGCGGTCGCGTGCCTCCGCCTCGCGCATGGCTTCGAGCAGCGTGACCTTCGGCTCCAATCCGAGATCGTGCTTTTCGACCGTTCCAAGGCCGCCTGCCTTGGCGAGGCGAATAGCGGCATAGGTGTCTTTCGCGTCCTCGACGGTCAAGGTTTCGAGCACAGTGGCGAGGCACTTTCGAAGATCGCCGCCGCCAGATGCGAGCGCGGCCGAAGCTAACGGAGCACATAACAGCACGATGCCGAGATTGGTGTTCTGTCCGACCGCGCGCGCCGTCGCCTCGATTGCGTGGCGGATGCGCAGCCCAACCGAGCTGTCGGCCTCGGCGAGATAGGGCGCGGCGACCCGGGCGCTCGTTTCGAAATCGGCGACGCTCATGCCATGGCCCTCGCCATAGCGATGCACATTGCCGGGCTTGAGCGCATCGAGCTCGGCGAGGCAGGCGGCTTCGAAGGCGGAAGCGATGGCGGCTGGGGCGAGGGGGCCGCTCAAGCGCCCTCTTGCCCCTCGCTCCGGGGCTCTCCGAGCGCGTCGTGGAGAAAGGCGGCAACCAGCTGATCGGCGATCTTGGTCCGCGTGACCTGCTGCAATCCGTTCCAGGCCGGCATGGAATTCACTTCCAGCACGAGATATCCGCCCTCAGGCGCCTCGATGATATCGACGCCAGCATAGTCCGCACCGACCGACGCTGTCGCGCGTAAAGCGAGCGAGATCAGGTCTTGGTCGGGGATCGCGGCCTCGGCGCGGGCGCCTTGTTTGATATTGGTGATCCAGCTCGATCCGTGGCGGATCATCGATGCGACCACGCGGCCACCGAGCACGAACAGACGCCAATCGCGGTGGCTGCCTTCGACCTTGGGGCGGACGAATTCCTGCAAATAATAGACGCCGTTCACGTCTTCAGCAGGCGCCAGATCGGAAGGCGAGGCGATCAGGCGCAAGCCTTTGCCTTGGGCGCCGAACAGCGGCTTCTGCACCAGCAGCGCGCCTTCGCGCGTCATCTTCTTGATGAGCGCGATCGCATTCTCGCGCTTCACGCCGGTCCAGGTCCGTGGCGTCGGCACGCCGTCCTTCTGCAAGAAGAACGTGGTGGTGGATTTGTCGACGCAGCGCTCGATGGCGCGGGCGTCGTTCCACACCTTCACCCCGAGTTCGCGCAAAGCGTGGATGACGCCGAGATAGGTTGTCACTTCCTCGAACGTGCCGCCCGGCACGAAGCGCACGAAGGCGCCGCGCGGCAGATGATCGCCCAATCCCGGAATAGCAAGGCCGGTCCGGGTCTCCGTCGAGAAGCCGCACGTCGCGAGCGGTGCGGTGAGGGGTTTGATCCCACGCTTCTTGAAGGCGCGGGCGAGGCTTCGCCCGTGCCAGTCTTTGCCGTCGCCGAAGAGGATGATGTCCGAGGTCATGACGAGAAGGAGCGGGCGAGGATCGCGGTGTCGATGTGCCCTGACTCGAAGCTCTCGCCGCTCTTGAGCGCGGTGACCGTCACCATCGCCGGGCTGAACAGCATGCGGTCGATGGCATAGAAATCGCCTTTCACCGCTGAGAAGATATCGGCGAAGGGCTTGCCGTAATCTTTCGACTTGATGCTCGGCAATTGCTCGGCGAGTTCGCGCGCAGCCTTCGTCTCTCCGCTGACATAGAGCTGCACGCGGCCGCCATAGATGATGGCGTCGTTGGTGCGGCCCATGGCGGCGATGAAGGAGGATGCAGGCGGCGACAGCGGCGCCGTGGCGATGCCGTCGACGATATGCTCCAGCGGAAAATGCAGCTCGTGCGATTTGTGCATCGCGACCTCCAAGCATCGCGCCACGATCTGGACGGTGCCGGCGAGGCTCGATGTCGGCGCGTAGATGAAGGTGAGCTTCTCGGGTTTCAAATTGCACGCCTTGGCGACCAACTCGACCAGGGCTTCGGGCGGTGGGCTGTCGGCTTCGAGCACGAGGCAGCCGCTCTTCGCGTGATCGCGATAGCCGAGTTCATCGAACAATTTTTCGGATGAGCCGAGCGCGCGCGCAGGGCCCGAGCCGAGCACGTTATATTTCTTGCCCTTGTGCTCGACCGAGAGCGACCAGCCCGCATATTGCGAGCCGAGACAGGCGAGCACCGGCTGGCTGGTATGCACCGTCACCACGAACGGCCACGGGCTAGCCGGATCGGTCACTTCGATGGCCACGCGGCCAAGGCCGCCGAGGCAGATCTCGGCCATGCGGCGTCCGGCCTCGACGCCGCCGATCGCGTTCACGCCGCAATCGATGCGGGTCTCGCCGAGCGAGCCCTTGCTCACCTCGACGCGGAGCGCCGCCGCGTCGCGAATGAGCGCCTCGACGAGAGGCTCGACCAGTCCATTGACGCTTGGCAGTCCGGAATTTTTTGTAGGTTTGTGGTCCCCGCTAGTCACGCTTGCCCCCCTGTTTTTGGGCCGGTTTCGGCCAGAATTGTGTTTTGGCGCTCCGTGACCAGCCGCTTGGCGCGGGCTTTTGTCTCGGCGCGCGCCAACACAGTGCATATTGGACGGTTTTTGTCGATGGATTCGCAGGCGCGAGGCCGGTCCGCCACCCAATCCGGCCAGGCCATGTCCTCGGTGATGATGAGCCGTTCCGGCGCATAGACGATTGCCGAGGCCATGGCGCCTTCGAGCACGAGCGGAGAGGCGGGCAGTTTGCCGTCGAGGACCGCATCGAGATGGAGCTTGAGGAGCGGCTGAATCTCCTCGTCGAAAATGTCGAGCGTGGCGCCTGGGCGCGGATTGATCTCCAACAGCAGCGCCGTTCCCGTGTCGTCGTCGACGATGAAGTCCGCGCTGCCGAGCCCTTTCAGCTTGAACGCGGTGGATGCCTTCAAGACCGACGCGGTGATTTCGTCTTGCAGTTTCTCCGAAAGCTGAAGCCGGGCGCGCGGCGCCCCCATAACGAAACGGCGAGGCCGGGCTTGGGTCAGTCCATTGCTCGCTGAAGCCGAGCACGCAAGCATCCCTGCCATTGCCGACGAACAGCGCCGAGACGGCCAGGCCCTTCACCGTCTCTTGGAAATAGGTGGAAGGCGATACCGAGGCGCCGGGCACGTAACGCGCGACATGGCTTCCTCCGGCAGCGCCGCGGCGCTTTGTCAGCCAACCTTCGCCTAAAGGCGGTTCCGTTTGCGAGCGCGGATGCGGAATCCCTAAACCATCGAGCCTGCTGAAAAACTCGACGGACTTGATCCGTGCCACCGTCTCGGAGTCGTTGCCGAGCAGCGGCCAACGCTCGGCGATTTGGCTCAACAGTTCGGGCCGATCCTCGAATCCTGAGCCGGCGACGCAGCCCAGCACGGGCGAGGGCGCTCTTGCCGCGAGTTCTGCCAGCCCCTCGATCAGCGGGTTCGACTGTAATCCCGCTTCCGATAGCGCCCGTGAATTTCACGCAACCCTGCGCGATCTCTTCGGTGTCTTCATCGGCGAAGAAATCGAGAACGAGCGGGACGAGGTCGGCACGGCGCGCGGCCGCCGCCAGGCCTCGTCCCGAAATGGCGACGATCAGGATCGACGGCAGGCTACTTGGTGAGTTTCTGCGCAAGTGTGTAGGCGTCGCGGAAATCGAGATAGAGCGGTTTATCCGATTTGATCATCTGGTCGAACATTCCGGCCTCGGTCTTGTACTTGATGTTGCCGACCGCGAGCGCCCCGATGCCAACCGCGCTCGTGCCCTTGATCGGGGTCGCGTTGTCGTTGACGCCGACACCTTCGATGCCGGACGGCGGCACGGCGTTCACGTCGGTGACGACTTTCAGATCTTTCGCTTGCTTGAGCTGATCGAGCGTCAGCAATCTTTTGCCGGCAGGACCGGCGGCGAACACGATATCGGCATTCCGCACCAGCTCCGTCTTCTGCTCTTCGGTCGAGCCGTCGGCATAACCGACATTGGTGCCGAAGCGGGCATTGATGTCTTCGGCGAATTTCTTCACGCGCTCTGGACCGTCATAGCCGATCAACGTTGCGGTGGCGCCTTCCATCGCCGAGATCACGGCGGAGGCAAATCCGACCACGCCGGTGCCGCCATAGATGGCGATGTCCTTGCCCTTGAGGTCGGTGGAGAATTTTTCGCGAAGCGCCTGCTTCACACAAGCCACCATCGCCGCGGCGGTGGTGAAGGAGCCGGCCGGATCCGAGAACACGGAGATTTCGAAGGGCGGCACCATGGCGGCCTTGGCACGATCCATCATGTCGAGCGCTTCGACGGCGCGCTTGCCGGCGATGAACATGCCGGTGCGTTTCACCCCTTCCGGCCCGCGGCTGAAGATTGCGTCCTGCACCAAACCCTTCACATCCTCGATGGTGACATTGGTGTAGGGAATTGCCGCGTCATATCCGGCGTCGAGCGCCATGTTCACATCGAACGGGCTCATATGCTTGAGCGGTGTGATCATGTGCAAAATGCGGGGATGCGCCATCTTCGTAAGCACTCCTATAAACATGGCTGGAATCGCCGGACGCGGCGACAATGGATGGGGAAGCCTTAAACCACAATCGGGGGTGCGGCCAAGCCCTCTGAGTTATGGTTGCCGGGAAACCTTAACCGATCAGTACACTGATACTTCAGCGCCCTGGTTTCGTCCCCGGACCAGTTGGAATCGAAGACCGGCGAAGTCGCTAAGTCCTTGCGCCTTTTCGAGCAGCGAGGCGCCTTCGGATTCGGATCTGACGAAGACGAAGCCGGTCGGGCCCCACGAGCTCTGGCCGATCCCCTTAAGGCCTTGTGTCGCGACCCAGTCGAGCACCTTGGCGACGCCGCTACTGACGATGGGTCCACCTTGCAGCGAAGCGAAATACGCGCCCATGCGCGCTTGCAGATACCCGACCTCGGCGCTGAAGCCATTGAAGTCGTGCTTCTCGAGCGCGGGCAGAGCGCGATTGAGAACGCGACTGCGAAGCTCTTCCACCTCGCTTTGCGGAAAGTCCGGCGCCTCGTCGAACGCCGCAGCCTCCGCGCCGCCATGAATCCCCGCAAGATAAGGATCGAAGATCAGCAAAACGCGCCAATCTTCCGGGAAGGGAACACGCGCGATGAGCTTAGGCAGCGCGCCTGAGACCGGGCCACTATCGAGCACCACGCCGCCGCTTGCGAATGTGGCGATGCCGATGCCGGAGCGCGCGCCGCGCCCGAGCCGGATTGCGATCTCCTGCGGGGTCGCGTCTAAGCCTTCGAGCGTGGACAGTGCGCTGCCCACTGCAAGCGCGAGCTGCGTGCCGGAGCCAAGGCCGGAATGGGTCGGAATCGCTTCGTCGATATTTAGGGCATAGCTGTTCGGAAGATCGTAAGCCTCGGCTAGCGTGGAGCAAGGTAGTGCGCGGCGCGTTCCGCTTCCTCGCCGGTCACTTTCAACGCATTGGCACGGCGAAGCGTGAGCCGCGTCACCGGCCTGTCGATGGCAAGCCCGAAGCTGCCAAATGGCTCAGGTCCCCGTCCGCTCGGATCGAGAAAGCCGAAATGCAGCCGGGCAGTCGTCATGACGGAAACGCCCGCCGAACGAGGCAGCGCGCGAGCGCCAGCCCCAGCCGAATTTGACCGGCCCTCGTCCATTGATTGGGTCGTAGCCTCTCGATATGCTGGATGCCAGGGGAGGAGCCCCCTTACTCTTTCAAAACTGGGCCGACATGGCAACGTCCGAGCGAACCTATAGCGACGCCGAGGTTGAGCAGAGGCTGAAGGCGGAGCTGCCGCATTGGCATCTGGAAGGCGGCTGGATCAGGCGAAAATACAAGACCAACAGCTGGAAGGGCACGCTGATGGTGATCAATACGGTGGGCCACCTGGCGGAAGCCGCCTGGCATCACCCCGACATCACCGCCTCTTATGCCTGGGTCGAGGTCCGGCTGATGAACCACGCCGCCAAGGGCATCACGGATAAGGATTTCGAGCTCGCCAAGAAGATCGAAGAGGTGGTCCACTGGCAGCCGGCGCTGGAGCAGGGCGCACTTGAGGGTTGCCCCAAGGACGACATGCGTTTCGCCTATATCAAATACGACAAGCCCAAAGATTGAGCCTTTCTTGGCTGGCGGCGGGACGTCCTTCCCTCCGCCGACTTGCTTGCGCTTGCGCCCCTTGGGGGTCCTGTTTAATGGTGCGCGGCTGAAGCGCCGAGATGGAGGAGGGGGCCAGGCCCGGTCATGTCCAAATTGAAGCTGAAGGGCGTCAATATCGTCGAGACCTTTGCCGAGGCCTTTCCCATGGTCGGCACGCGGATCATCATCACCGCGTCCACCCCTGGTTGGGCCTTGACTGCGGCCCGCACCATGACCGGTTTCGCCACCTCGGTGATTGCCTGCGGCGCGGAAGCCGGCATCGAAGGCAAACTGTCCCCCAAGGAGACGCCGGATGGCCGCTCCGGCGTCGCCGTGCTGCTCTTCGCCATGGATACCGACAAGCTGCAACGGCAGCTTAGGAACCGCGTCGGCCAATGCGTGCTGACCAGCCCGGGCTCTGCGTGTTTCTCCGGGCTCGACGGCGAGAAGAGTTTGAAGCTCGGCTCCTCGCTCCGCTTCTTTGGCGACGGCTGGCAGATGTCGAAAGTCATCAACGGCAGGCGCTATTGGCGCATCCCCGTCATGGACGGCGAGTTCGTCTGCGAGGAGAAGACCGGCCTCACCAAGAAGGCGGTGGGCGGCGGCAATCTTCTCGTGCTCGGCAAATCTCACGCCGCCGTGCTCGCGGCGTGCGAGCGCGCGGTCAAAGCCATCGACGACGTGCCGGGCGTCATCACCCCGTTTCCCGGCGGCATCGTCCGCTCCGGCTCCAAGGTGGGCTCGAAATATAAGGGTCAGATTGCCTCCACCAACGACGCCTATTGCCCGACGCTGAAGGGCGCGGTGAAAACCGATCTCGCGCCTGACATTGAAGCTGTGCTCGAAATCGTCATCGACGGTTTGACCGCTGCCGATGTCGCGGCCGCCATGCGTGCCGGCATCCACGCCATTGCCGCCGGCGGCGCCAAACAGGGCGTCACCCACATCACCGCCGGAAATTATGGTGGCAATCTCGGCCCGCATCATTTCCATCTCAAGGAGATTATCGCGTGAGCGCGCTCACTCTCGAACTCAAGGACCGCGGCGCCGAACGCCTCGACCTCTCGCCGCTGGTGCCGCTCAATCTTGTCGGCAAGAAGCCGAAGGACATCGAAGCCATCTCGATCGGCACGACGCGTGAGCGCACGACAGTCGGCGATGTGTTCAAGATCAAGGGAAACGATGCGCACACTCTACGCCTAGTCGGCACCGACAGCTCCTGCGACCGCATCGGCAGGGCACTGACCGAGGGCGAAATCTTCGTCGATGGCGATGCCGGAGCCTATCTCGGCGCCGGCATGTCCGGCGGCAAGATCAAGGTCAAAGGCAATGCCGGCGCCTTCACCGGTGGATCGATGATCGGCGGCGAGATCGACATCGGCGGCAATTCCGGCGAGCGGACCGGTGGCGTGGCGGACGGCGAGAGCCTCGGCATGCGCGGCGGCCGCATCGTCGTCGGCGGCAATGTCGGCGACGTGGTCGGCCATCGCATGCGTCGCGGCACTATCATTGTTGGCGGCAATGCCGGCGAATATGCCGGCGGCTGGATGGTCGCCGGCACCATCATGATCGACGGCAAGGTCGGCCGGCTCGCCGGTTACGGCTTGCGCCGCGGCACGCTGATCCTCGCCAAGCAACCGAAGCAGCTGCTGCCAACCTTCAGCGATTTCGGCAAGCTCGATTTCAACTATCTCCGGCTGCTCGGCCGCCAATTGGACAAGGCCGGCTGTCTCTCGAAACTACCGTTTCGCGCACGCCGCCTGATGGGCGACATGGCCGTGCTCGGCAAGGGCGAGATGCTGATTCTGGGCTGATCTTTTCGCCGCGAAATCAACCACCGCTTTTCCAAGATGGGCTATGCTCCGGGCGAAAGCTTGGGCCTTCCGCGTTTCGCCATGACCGCCACGCCTTACATCCTTCTCGACGACAGCCTGAGCCAAGGCGGCGCGAGCCTGCTCTATGAGGCGCCCGAGCGCATCGTCGTGGCGTGGGAGCCGGAGCGAGGTCGAGTCCGCTCTCGCCGCCATCGAGACTGGATTGGCTGAAGGCCTGCACGCCGCCGGCTTCTTCGCCTACGAGCTTGGCTATTGTCTGGAGCCGAAGCTCCGCGATCTGATGCCGAAGGATCGGAGCCAACCGCTGCTCTGGGTCGGGCTGTGTCGCGAGCCACGCCGCCTCGATGACGCTGCGGTCAAGGTTTGGCTCGAGGACAACGGCGCCAACGACCGCTCGATCCTGTCCGACCTGAAACTGTCCTGGTCGCGCGGCGACTACATGAACGCCTTCGACAAGGTGCAGGACTACATCGCCGCCGGCGACGTCTATCAGATCAACCTCACACTGAAATATCGCTTCGCCTTCCAAGGTAACCCGGTCGCGCTCTACGCGGCGCTCCGTCGCAAACAGCGCGTGGCCTATGGCGGATTGATCGGCACGCCTGACTTCCAAGTCCTCTCGCTTTCGCCGGAATTGTTCTTTCGCCGCGAAGGCAAACGCATGTTCGCGCGGCCGATGAAGGGCACAGCACCTCGCGGCAAGAATTCCAGCGAGGATGCGCGGCTGAAGACCTGGCTCACCATGGACGAGAAGCAGCGCGCCGAGAATTTGATGATCGTCGATCTGCTCCGGAACGATCTCGGCCGCATCGCCAAGATCGGCACGGTCGAGGTCACCGATCTCTTCACCGTCGAGACTTATCGCAGCGTGCATCAGATGACCTCGGGGATCACGGCCGAGCTTCGCGGCGATATCGGCTTCACCGATATTCTGAAGGCACTGTTCCCTTGCGGCTCGGTCACCGGCGCGCCGAAAGTCCGCGCCATGGAGATCATTCGCGAGCTCGAAGGCGAACCTCGCGGCATCTATACCGGCGCCATCGGCCGCATCGCGCCGAATGGCGATGCCCAATTCAACGTCGCCATCCGCACCATCGTGCTCGACCAAGAAGGCGGCGAGATGGGCATCGGTGGTGGCCTTGTCGCTGACTCAAAAGTCGGCTCCGAATTCGACGAATGTCTGTTGAAAGCGCAGTTCCTCACCAAACCTGACGCACCTTTCCAGCTGATCGAGACGCTCCGCTGGGAACGCGGCAAAGGCTTCTATCTGTTGGAACGGCATCTCGCGCGGCTGCAGGCTTCGGCTTTGCATTTCGCCTATCCCTTCACGCGCGACGGCGTGCTGGGCGCGCTCGAAGCCGAAGTGGCGTCGCTTCCGGGAGAGGTCTATCTCGTGCGGCTTCTGCTCGCCGAGGACGGCGTGCTGACCGTGACCTCGACCGCCATCGAGCTCCCCACCAAGGACACGGTGTGGAAATTCGCCGTCTCCGAGAATCCGGTCGACGAGAAGGATCCGCTCTATTTTCACAAGACGACGCAGCGGCAATTCTACGACAAAGAGCTGGAACGGCTAAAGGCGCTCACCGCTTGCGACGAGGTCATCTTCCTCAACCGTCGCGGCGAGCTCACCGAGGGTACGCGCACCACGATCTTTATCGAGCGCGACGGACGGCTCTTCACGCCGGCTCTTGCTGCCGGCCTGCTTCCTGGAACCTTGCGCGAGGAATTGCTCGATCTGCCGCGCGCTGCCGCGAGCGAAGCCGTGTTGAGCCTGACCGATCTCGCGTCTGCCGACCGCATCTATCTCGGCAATTCGGTTCGCGGGCTTGTCCGTGCCGAGCCTTTGAATGTTCGGCGTGAGGCGCGGCGGCTTGAGGCCGCGCGCGAACCGGTTTCATCCTGAAAAAAAGAGGCCCGGCGAAATATCCGGGCCCCAGTTGGGAGCAACTCAGGAGAGAAGAAGAGAACTCAACGCTTACTCACAGCCGTCATAATCGTCGTCGCTGTAGCCGTAGCCGTAAGCATGGCCGTAGATACGAGTGGCGATAGGTGGTGTGATAGGAATCAGAGGTCAGCTTGGGCGCGGGCGCGGCCTCGACAGGCGCTTCGGCCTTGGGTGCGGGAACCGCCGGCGCAGTCTCGGTCTCAGGCGCGGCATCGTCCGCGGTCTCGGCCGTCAACAGCTTCGGCGCGGGAGAGCTCGTCGGCGCTGGCGGGGTGATCTCTTCGCCCTTGGCCACTTCGATCTTCTTTGACGGAAGCGGCTTGGCCTCCTCGACGATGATCTGACGCGGGCGGTCGGCGCTGTCGTTACCGCCTTTGCCACTCGTCTCGGCAACTTCGCTGCGATCCGATTTCGGTGCGATCAACGATTTGGCGCCAGCCGGCGTGCCGGAGTTGGATTCATTGTCTTTGGCTTCCGCAGCAACGATAATCATCGTCATGACGATGGCGAGCGTGGCAAAGCCAAGCAGAAGGACAGAAGCGTAGCGCAGGAGATTGATCATCATCGGTTTAGCCTCCAGGTTTAGATGGTCCCGTCTCGAATTACGGGAACCATCTTGCCGGAGGCGGGCTGAACCGGATCTGAGACCCTCGTTCAGCTGGCATTCATGCGGGAAGACCGGGCGTTTTCGCGGAATTTCGCAAAAAAAGAGGGCACGCGGCTTGCCGCATGCCCTCCCGAAATTGCGTCTGAAGAATTGACGGACTAGTAGGTCGAGCCCGGAGTTTTGTCGCTGGAGGTCGTCGACGTCTTGTTGGCGTCTTCTTGCAGGCGGCTAGCCGCCTTGCCGAGCGAAGCGCGGACTTCGGTCCAGGCGCGGATCAGGCCTTCGCCGACATCCTTGGCGCCTTGGCGGAGCGGCTCCGAGCGCTCCCAAACTTGGCGGGCGGCTTCCTGCGACTTGGCGCGGACGTCGCCATAAGCGTTCTGCGCATCGCCGGCCTGACGGAACGCAGCGTTTCGCAGCTCGTCGAGCTGCTTCAAGGTCAGGTCCTGCCACTGCATGGTGCGGCCTCTCACCTGGTCGAAGCTGGCTTGGACGCTGTTGACCAGATGCTCGCCGAGCGTGGAGCTGTGATTGCGAAGTTCGTTGAGCTGGCGTCCGAGCGCGTCGAGATCGCGCTGCAAATCGGACCAGGCCGCCTTGACGCGCTCGTCTTCGGCGCGGCCGGACGGAGTGTTGGATGTGGAGGTGTCGCTTGAATGGGGGTCATACGGCATGTTCGATCCTCAACCTAGGCATTGGGGGATGTGGAAGACGACTGTGGCCGATGTGGTCTTTCCGGTCATTTAATACAATACTCGACGGCGGAAATTGCGACGAAGGCGGGCGCACCGTCTTGTCGGCAAAAGCCGGTATCAGTTTGAAAAATAAAAGATATTTTTTGCCCTAGCGGCGTTGATCGGCCGCATCCAGCAATTGCATCGCCTCATGCACGGCGCGCAATAATTCGCCTGGGCTGCGATGCTCGACCGGCATGCCTTCGTCGGCGGCGCGCAGCAGCGCGTCGGCATCTTGCTCCCAACGGCTGAGGATCGATTTCTTGTCCTCTTCGGTGAGTCCTTTGGCCGCGATCACGTCATGCGGGTGATTGAAGACCGAAGCCGGATCGAGCTTGGCTTGATCGAGGTCGATTGCTCGCGCTGCGTGCCCCATGTCTTTTCATCCTCAAAAGCCGTAAGCGGCCAAAAATGCGCCAGCTTCCCTAACAATGGGTTGATTCAGACCTTGCCGACGAGACGCATGACAAGCAGGACGACGAGGATCAGTCCCAGGATTGCCGAAGGGCCGTAGCTCCAGCCACGATTATAGGGCCATGCCGGCACCGCCCCGATCAGCATCAAAATCAAAATAATAATGAGGGCTGTACTCAGCATGAAACCTCCGCTGCCTTTAGGTCCGTCCGGGCATATGTATCGCGTTGCCGCCGCGAGGCAAGCCACGGCGAGGTAAATGCCGATCCACGCGGAAGTGATCGTCTGTGCGCGCAAGTTGAGTACAGTTTGGCGCGCCGAATACCTATCTAATCCTCGAGAAGTCTCTGCGCTGATGCGCCTGCCAAAGTGGCTGAGGACGAAAGGAATGACTATGCCGACGAGACGCCAATTCGCCATCGGGGCCGCGACCATTGCCGCGAGCGCCTTGGGCGTCACCTTAATCAAGAGACGCTTCGGCGCTGCTGGAACCGCGCACGCCGGCGAGACCTTCGAGGTTAATCACACGCCGGAAGAATGGAAGAAGCTGCTGACGCCGGAGCAATATGCGGTGCTGCGCGAGGAAGACACCGAGCGGCCTTTCACCTCTCCACTCAATCAGGAGAAACGCGACGGCATCTTCGCTTGCGCCGGCTGCGACCTGCCCCTCTACGAGTCGAAAACCAAATTCGAGAGCGGCACCGGCTGGCCGAGCTTCTATGCCCCGATCGACAACGCCGTTCGTCTCAGCGACGATTGGAGCTTCGGCATGCAGCGGAGCGAGGTGCATTGCCGCCGTTGCGGCGGTCATCTCGGCCACGTCTTCGATGACGGCCCGCCGCCGACCGGCAAGCGCTATTGCATGAACGGGCTCGCGCTGAAATTTATCCCGGCTTAACCCGACCCTTACCGTAGTCCCCGGACACTTGATCAATATCAAGGCGCTGAGGTGCACAATTCCTCAGTGTAAGTGCCAATTGCATTTACATACTGGGAGGAAGGCATGTCATTTGCCTCAGCCAGGTCCTTGAAGCGGCATATGCCAAGGACCTCAGGCCGGATTTTTTCTTTCGCAATTTTCACTTTATTGCTGATAGCCGCTCTCCCTGGCATCGCTCGGCGCTCAGGAGAGCTTCGAGCCTGGAGAGGCCTACGTCACCCGCTTCTCCGGCACGACGAAGGACGGCGCCAATACGGTGATCGACGCCGGCGGCACCGTCGGTAGTGTCATCGATATTCGCAACCCGGCGCAGCCGCCGCGCGGCCAGCATTGGCTTAACGAGCCGCAGCACACACCAGTCACAGCTGGCGAGGTTGGCCAAGTCTTCGGCGTCACCCTCAACGATGCACAAACGCCGAACGTCTATCTGACGGCCACCTCTGCCTTTGGATTGCATCGCACACCGGATAATGCCGATTGGATGAAAGGCATGTGGGGCCCCGACGGGGGTCCGGGCGCGGTGTGGATGCTCGATGCCGCCAACGACTATCAGCCGAGCCTGTTCGCCAACATCACGCTCGACGGGCGCGAAAATACCGGCGCTGCCCTCGGCAACATCGCCTTCGATAAGACGCATCTGCAGCTTTACGTCTCCGACCTCGAGACCGGCATGATTCACCGGCTCTCCATCCAGGATGGCTCCGATCTCGGTCATTTCGATCACGGCGTGACCGGCCGTGCGAGTTTCGTCGACGCGGCGACCGGTGCACAGGGCTCGCTTCCGCAAGTTTCCTTCGATCCGAAAAGCGCTGCCAAGATTAAGGACTGTCCGAGCGGCGACTTCTCCAAGTCGCCCGAATGCTGGAACTTCGCCGACTTCCGCAGGCGCGTATGGGGCCTTGGCGTGCGCGAGGACGCCGAGGGCGCAGTCCGATTGTACTACGCGGTTTGGAGCAGCCAGGGTTTCGGCAATCCCGATTATGCCGGTGCCAGCGACGAGGAGAAGCGTAACTCGGTATGGTCCGTCGCCATCACCGAAGACGGCGATTTCGATGCATCGAGCGTCAGACGCGAATTCTTCCTGCCCGATTTCTTCACCGATCCCGCTGACATCGCCAGAGCCGGCCGCAGCAATCCGGTCAGCGACATCGCCTTCCCGGAATGTATCGAGCAGAACGTCATGCTCGTCGCCGAGCGCGGCGGCGTGCGCAATCTCGGTCTCGATGCCGAAGAGCCTTTCGCCTATCCGCATGAGGCGAGGGTGCTCCGCTATGAACTCGACGAGAAGGGCGTCTGGCAGCCGATCGGCCGTTACGATGTCGGCTTCTACGATCGCAAGAACGAGCGCGCGCCCTTCCTGCGTGCCAATAGCTCGGGCGGCGCCGATTTTGGTTACGGCTATAATGTCGAGTGGGCGATCGATCTGGCGAAGCCGGACCAATTCGTCTGGATGACCGGCGACTCGCTGTGCTCGCCCTTCGGCCCATGTTACGTTCCGGACACCGGCAAGTTCGAGGACGGCTCGCAAGTCCACGGCGCGCAAGGCACGCCGGAATTCGGTTTCGACCAACTCCTGCCTGAGGCGGCGACGCAAGCCTATCCGACGACAGGTGAGGCGCCTTACCCCGCGACCGGTCCCTCGCAATCGTGGATGATCGACACCGACATCAATGTCGACGCCAACGGCGCGGCGATCATGAAGTCCTTGGCCAAGAACGACGCCACCAAGATTGGCGACATCGCAATTTACGAGGATTGCGAGAAAGTCGGCGAGGAAGGCGAGGAAGAAGACGAAGAAGTGCCGGCAGAAGGAGAAGTGCCTGCCGAAGTGCTGCCGCCTGGGGTCGAGACGCCCCCGGAGCCTGAGTTCCCGCCGATCGAAGAAGGGCCTGACCTCAGCAAAGACAAGACCGGCCCGGCGGAGTGCATCGAGGGCGGCATCTGCACCTTCACCATCACCATCACCAATAACGGACCAGGCATCTGGGATGGTCCGCTCTGGGAAGTCGAGACGCTCCCGCCAGGTTCCATTCTTTGGGATTACGCTCCTCAACCGGATTGGATCTGCAATCAGCCGGTCGGCTCCGACAATGTGTACTGCATGCACGCTTGGGTGACGTTGCTCCCCGGCGAATCCGTCACCCTCACCAAGGACGTGCTGCTGCCGTTCGGCAATGTCGGTGAGATGGTCGAGAACTGCATCTACGACATCTGGCTGCCGTCGACCGACATGAATGATCCGGCGACGATCCTCGTCATTGAGCAGGCGCTCGCCGCGCTTGGCTATGCGGTCGGTCCGATCGACGGCATCCTCGATGCCGTGACCATGGCGGCCATCGCGCAATGGCAGGCCGATAACGGCTTCCCGCCGGATGGGCTACCCAACGCCGATCAAATGGCGTCAGGCTTATTGTTCCCGGGCAGTGCTGCGTGGCCCGGCGACTACAATCCCGACAATGATTGGGACTGCCATCAGGTGCTGATCTTGCCGGCGCCGATTCCCGTGACCCCGGCAACGCCGCTGACGCCAATTCCGCCGGCAGTGCCTCCCGTCGAGCCCATCGAGCCGGTGCAGCCGCTCGATCTGGAGATCAAGAAGGATCAGCTGATCAAGAATTGCCTGCCGAACGAGCTCTGCCAGTACAGCGTGACGATCATCAATCACGGTCCCGGCACCTGGAACGGCACGCCTATCATCAAGGACGAGCTCCCGATTGGCGCGACCTTCGTCGGCAGTTCCGGTTGGATCTGCGGTCAGACAAGCAACAAGCTCTCCTGCGAAAGCCCGAGCCAAGTCTCGCTCGCGCCCGGAGACTCAAGGACCGTCATCATCACGCTCAAGATGCCGGAAACGTTGCCCGATGGCGTCAAGAACTGCGTCGAGATCGTCGTCACCACAAAGGATCAAAATCCAGACAACGACCGCGTCTGCGATCCTGTTGTCATGGGCGGAACCCCGCCGGACTTGGTGCCGCTCAAAGTTCAAACCACGCCGACCTGCCAGCCAGGAAATTCCTGCAGCTTCGATCTTTGGTTCATCAATCGTGGACCCGGATCTTGGACCGGACGCCCGACATTGACGGACAAATTGCCTGAAGGCGCCTCGCTCCAGAGCGGCAAGAATTGCCGGCAATCGGGATCGACCGTCACCTGCTCAGGCCCGCAAACCACTCTGCCGGCAGGGAAGGGGATGCGCTTCTCCGTCGTGGTGAAGCTGCCTCAGGACCTGAAGCATGGGGCGAAGAATTGCCTCATCGTCGAGCAAGGTACAAAGCGCGATCCGATTCCGCAGAACGATCAAACCTGCATTCCGATCTCGATTCCCGAGCCCGCCCCTGAGCCAACGCCGGAGCCGACGCCGACTCCGGATATCAGAATCGAAAAGAGTCAGGTCGGCACCTGCAAGGCAGGCGGGATCTGCGTCTTCGAGATCAAGTTCATCAACGAAGGGCCAGGCAGTTGGTCGGGCAAACCGCGGCTCTCCGAGCAGCTGCAGTCCGGCGCAACCGCAAGCTATGCCTTCCCGACGAATTGGCACTGTAAGTCGGGTGGCGGCCGCTATGCCTGCGAGCATGACCAGGTGTCGCTGAATGAGGGTGAGTCGATCAGCATCGTCGTCACCATGAAGATGCCTGCGAACGTCGCCAATGGGACGGAGAACTGCGCAAGCCTCGACACGCCGGTGGTCGGGCCGCGGGATAATAATCCGTCCAACGACGAGCATTGCGTGCCGATGGATGTGACGCCGCCGTCGCAGATCTACACGCCGCATCCGCCGACGACGGTCATCCCTGAGCCTGTCATACCGGAGACGGTTATTCCGCAACCGGTTTGCCCGCCCGGCACGCATCTGGAGGATGGTTACTGCGTCAGCCCGATTCCGGAATGGATTCCGATTCCCGAGACCGGCTGCCCGCCGGGCACGCATCTGGAGGATCACCATTGCGTCAGGCCATGCCCGCCCGGCACCGTGAGACGCGGCAACCATTGCGTCCGCATCCCGCACTGCCCGCCTGGCTCGCATCTTGAGCACGGCCATTGCGTCAAGCATCCGGAGCGTTGCCCGCCGGGCACGATCAAGAAGCATGGCGAATGCGTGCGGATTACCGAGCATTGCCAACCAGGATTCCACTTCGAGAATGGCCACTGCGTGAAGACCGGCCATCTCTGCGGAGCGGGTGAGATCAGGCGTGGCGACCGTTGCGTCAAGATCGTGAAGCCTTGCCCGCGCGGAACGGTGCGAAAAGGCAATGCTTGCGTGAGGAAGCCGATCGATCACGTCAAGCCGCACGACCATAAGAAGCCCACGGTCAAGCCAAAAGGCCACAAGGAGCCCAAGGTCAAGCCGCATGGCCACAAGAAGCCTACGGTAAAGTCTCACGGCGGCGGCCAGGCCAAGGTGAAGCAGCATCACGCAAAGCAAGGCGCCGCGATCAGGCGTGGCGGCGGGGCTCAGAAGAAAGTCGTGAGGCCACAACAGCAGCGGAAGAAGCGGCGCTGAGCGAGGAAGGGCGGGGGCCGCGCGAGTTCGTGCTAGGATTGACAGGCTGGAGGTCTGAATGTCGAAATTCCGAAGACGCTGCGTGACGGCGGGCGCCCTTGCTGCGTTCCTAACGATGTTCGCCGGGGTGGCCTTCGCGCAAGACCCCCAGCCCGGCGCGCCCAATTGGTGGTCCAATATGTGGAAGGAGGGCCAAACCACGCCGTGGGAGATGAAGAATATGAGCCCCGAGCAGCGGCAGCGTCTGGCGCGGCATTCGGCCTTCATGAATAAGGACGTGCCGCAAATCTATCTCGATGCGGAGAACGACGTCGGCTACACCACCCAAGCAATTGTCGCCGGCGGCGATCTCTACGCCGCGCATTGCGCCAAGTGTCATGGCGATACCGGTCTCGGCAATGGCGAGGCGGCGGGAGATTTGGCGCCGTCGCCGGCGCTGCTCGCTTATCTGATGGATCAGCCGATCGCCATCGACCCTTATCTCTTATGGACCATCTCCGAAGGCGGCGTTCCGTTCGGCACCGCCATGCCGGCCTTCAAAGACACCCTGAGCAAGGAGCAGATCTGGCAGATCGTCGCCTATCTCCGCGCCGGCTTCCCAGCGGTTGGACCCGTGAAGCCCGGCAACTAGGAAGAATCGCAACCCAGCGACAAATTGCGCTAATGTCGGCGCGTCATGCAAAACCGCGCGAGCTTCCTATCTTTCTTCATTCGGCTCGCCGCGCTCGCTTGCGTCGTTGCTTGGACCGCTGCGCCTTCCCGCGCCGAGGATGCCAAGCCCGCACCTTGCACCGAAGACGCCATGCTCGTGTTCGACGCGTCCGGTTCGATGTCTGGTCCAGTGCTCTCGGGCAACGGAGGTACGGTGTCGCGCATCGACTGGGCGCGCTCGGCGCTGGCCAAGGTTCTGCCGAGCGCCGCCAAGTACCACCGCATCGGTCTCCTCACTTACGGTCCCGGGCCTTACAACCAGTGCAACGTCGAACTCAATCTCAGGCCCACGCCGAACGCCGCCGAGATCATCATGAGAGACGTCAACGCGCTGGTGCCGGCCGGACACACGCCGCTCACCGCCGGCGTCAAGCAAGCCGCCGATGTGCTCGACTACACGGTGAAGCCCGGCGTCATCGTCGTCCTCACCGACGGCGAGGAGACCTGCGGCGGCTCGCCTTGCGAGATCGGCAAGGCGCTGCATGCCTTGGCCAAGCGCCTCACCGTGCATGTCATCGCTTACCGGCCGGGGACCCTGTCCTGGACGGGCGAGCAGAGTATCGGCGAAGCGAAATGCCTCGCCGATCAAACTGGCGGGCTCTATCTCACCGCCAAGACCGAGGACGATCTGGTGCAGGCGCTGGAGAAAACCCTCGATTGCCCGATGACGTCTGAGTTGACGCGGTGAGCGTGGCGAGGCTTGAACGCCGTCCATTTCATCAAAACAAACAGCGGGAAGCGGGCTAAGGCAGCGACCTATTGGTCTGGGGACTCGCAGCTACCATCCTTAGCGCAACTCTCTTCGGTAGGTTCATCGACTGGTAACTCCTTGCGCGTGTCGGCGTCGTGCGGATTGTTTGATTTGCCGCCGACGCAAGCGCCATACATGCCTGTCCCCTTCACGCAGCTTGCCCCGGATTCGCAATCTTCGTCATACATGCAGGCAAGCGTCGGTGTGGCGGCGAGGATGACGATGACTGCTACAAGAATCCGCATAACTGATCCCCCTGCTACTTCCGCGCCAGACAATGTACATCACCTGGCGCGAACCATGACGCGACGCTTCCCCGCACATTGGCAAAAGTGTGAAGTGTTTGGCTCCCCGGGCCGGACTCGAACCAGCGACCCAGCGGTTAACAGCCGCTTGCTCTACCAACTGAGCTACCGGGGACCAGTGCGTGAGAATAAGGGTCACGCCATCGGGGCGTCATAGCAAAAGGCGAGGGGGGTTTCTAGAGGCCATTAGCGCCGCAGAGTTCGGCCATTGCGGCCTCAGCCTTCAATGTCTATGTCCGGGGTCATGGCCCACAAAGTCCGCTTTGCCAACCGCCACTTTCATCTGCCCCAGTCGCGGCCGACCCGGATCGGGATCGGCATTTTGCTTGTGGCCGGTGGGTTTGTTGGGTTCTTGCCCGTCTTGGGTTTTTGGATGATCCCGCTAGGGCTTCTCGTGCTCTCGGTCGATCTTCCGCCCGTCCGCCGTGCGCGGCGCAGACTTACCGTCTGGTGGCACCGCGACAAAAACGGCGAGAGGGATCAGCAGGCCAAATCCGGACAGCCAAACGACGTCGAAGACCGTTGAGAAGTGAGACGAAAGCGAAGCAGATCTAGGTCTGCTTGCTCTTTCTGGGTTTACGCGCCGTGGTCTTCGCCGGGGCAGGGGCAAGAGCCTTCGCTGCGCTGTCGGCGGCTTCCTTGGCCAAACGAAGTTCGCGCAATCGCGCGGTCTTCAAGCTCATGGCCTCAGCCTCGCGCTCTTGGTCGAGTTTGAAGTTTTGACCTTGCGGCTTCGACTTACCGAACGGTGTCTCTGCATTCCGGCGCGCGGCCGACATTCGCTCAGCAGCCTTACTCATCACAGTTTCTCCTAATAGTCGCCGCGCCAGTGGATATTTCTTGCTCTCGTAAAGTTGCTGAATACCGTCACGATCGTATCGGTCGTCTCCAACTTGAAGAATCGCGCCGAGCAGAAATTCCGCCGGCAGCGTCTCGATCGCAAATTGGACAGCCTTCGCGGTCGACGGAAATCGCTTGTAGCTCGCGGGAGCTTTGCCCGAATTCCATCTACGAGATGGAAACAGTTCCGCTGATGCCTTGAAGTCCACCAATAGATTTCTCTCTCGTTTCGCTAATGGCGGCGCCCCTCCGGGACGCCGCTTTGATGCTCAATATCGGCGTTAGGCCGCCTGTACGTTGGCCGCCTTCATGCCTTTGCCGCGCTTGTCGTCCTCGACCTCGAAAGTGACTTTGTCACCCTCGTTGAGGGAGAGGCCGGCGGCCTCAAGAGCCGAAGCGTGGACGAAAACATCTTTGTCGCCGTTCTCGGGCGAGATGAAGCCGAAGCCGCGCGACGCATTAAAAAATTTGACTGTGCCAGTGAGGCGCATGGAAGAAGTTCCTTTTCCCGTAAGGGTCATTTACCGGGCCCAGAGGCTAACAAGCCGCTCGGCGTCTAAGATGTCGGGAAGAGAAACGTGCGCGTATTTGGCGCTATGGTCTTGCCGTCGGTCTAAGTCCGCACCCACAATGGGCGTGCCGTGTACTCTAATATGGGTGCTGGGGCCGAAAATAGCAAGTTTTTCAAGATAATCGGCTGTCAGCAACGGTTTGCGCGAGGTGCCGATGGAAAACGAAACCGATGAATATTGGAGGCCACGCCCAGAATCGAACTGGGGTGCACGGATTTGCAGTCCGCTGCGTAACCACTCCGCCACGTGGCCATTAGTCGGGCGAGATACGTCTCTCGCGTTACTAGGTGTCGATCCCCACTCCCGTCAATACGCAAAACTTTGAGCCGATAGAGCTGACGATTTAGCAGAAATGCTGCGCTGACGGTACGCTGGCGGATGTATGTGGTTAAGCGCCGCAGGATTGAGGCGCTTTCAGCTGTCATAGTGGAGATCATGATCGAGTCCGAAATTCAGCGCCGCACCATGATCGAAACGCAGCTCCGCCCGAGCAGCGTCAACGATCCGCGCGTGCTTGCTGCGGTTGCGGCGATACCGCGGGAACGATTCGTGCCGGCTTCCTTGCGCCCCTTCGCCTATATCGACGAGGCGCTGCAAGTTTGGCCGTCGCGCGACGGTGCGCCAGCGCGCTTCCTCCTGTCGCCACTGGCGCAATCAAGGCTCATCCAATTGGCCGCTGTCGGGGCAGACGATCGCGTCTTGGATGTCGGCTGCGCCACGGGCTATTCGACGGCGCTTCTCTCTCAGCTTGGACGCGAAGTGATCGGGGTCGAGCCCGAGCCCGAACTCGCGGCCGCGGCGAGCGCCACATTGCGGGAGCTTGCGATGACCAACGTGCGCATCGTCAGGGATGCGCTTGCCGGAGGTCACGCGGCCGGCGCGCCTTACGATGCCATTGTCATAAACGGGAGTGTACCCTCCGTCCCCGATGCCCTTTTCGACCAATTGGGCGAGGGTGGCCGCCTGGCGGCGATCATTGCCAGCTCCGTCCAGCCCAGGGTTTGGCTCTACGTCAAGGCCGGCGGGGCGGTCAGCGGCTTGCCACATTTCGATGTCGGGGCGAAATCCCTCCCGGGATTTGCCCCGGCGCCACAATTTGCGTTCTGAGTCCGGGATTTTACTGTTGCTCCCATCCCACAGTGCATTGAGTTTTTTACAGGAATTGCCCAGAGCAACCTGTAACGAGTGTACCTCAACGCTTAAGCTGCTCTATGTTTGGCGTTGCGGTCGGGGGCAAGATCGCCGTCGATTGCGGGAACTGCAAGGAATGGGTGGCGTCGTGAGCAAGCACGACTTGTCCCGCACGGGGAGGCCGTGGCGGCAACGTAGCGGCTTCGCTTTCGCATGCCTGCTCGTCTGCGCCGCTCTTGTTCCAGGCCATGCCTCCGCGGAGACGCTGTTTGAGGCGTTGGAAAACGCCTATCTGATCAATCCGACCATGAACGCAGAGCGGGCCAGATTGCGCGCCACCGACGAAGAGGTCGCGCGCGCCATGTCCGGTTTGCGCCCCACCATCTCCGGCACCGGCGAGGCCAACTACTTGACGCAACACGGCAATGTCAAGGGACCAGGTAATGATTGCATAGCGACGGCGAAGACCGCACCCCCGAAACCCCTTCGTCTAAGCACAAGATGTATTCTAACTTCCGGCCAAGCGAGCGCGAACGACGGCCTGAACCATCCGCACGGCTATGGCGTGCAGTTGAGCCAGACTTTGTTCAACGGCTTCCAGAACCTCAACGCCATCCGCGAAGCCAAGTCCACCGTGCAAGCCGGCCGCGAGAATCTCCGCAATATCGAGCAATCGGTGCTGCTGGACGGCGTCACCGCCTATGTGGATGTCGTGAGCTTCACCGCTGTCGTCCGCTTGCGCGAGAACAACGTCACGGTATTGACCGAGCAGTTGAAGCAGACCAAAGACCGCTTCGACGTCGGTGAGGTAACTCGGACCGATGTCGCTCAAGCCGAAGCGCGTAGGGCGGATGCCCTCTCGACCCTCGCGAGGGCGCAATCGGATCTCAAGACAAGCCGGGCGACCTATGAGCGGATCATCGGTCATCCGCCGAGCGATCTCGCCAATCCGCCTTCGATCCTGCATTTGTTGCCATCGACCCTCGATGAGTCGATGACGCTTGGCGATGGCGAGAATCCCGTCGTTCTGACACAGGTCTATCTCGAGGAGGCGTCGCTCTATAGCGTCAACCGGCTCGTCGGCGAGTTGATGCCTCAGATCACGCGCCGAGGCGAATTATCAGAGATTCTTCGACCTCAGCAATTTCATCGAGGAGCAGGAGTCGACGACCTTCACCGCGCGGGTGACCGTGCCGTTCTATCAGGGTGGAGCGGTCGCGGCCGGCATCCGCCAGGCCAAGGAGTTCAACAATCAGCGCAAGAAAGAGGTCGAGGACGCCGAGACTCAGGGTCCACGCCGATGTGGTCTCCAACTGGGGCATTCTGCAATCCTCCACCGCCCAGATCGAATCGGCCAAGGCTGCCGTGGAGGCCAACAGAATCGCGCTTGCCGGCGTTCAGGAGGAGGAGAAGGTCGGTCAGCGCACCACGCTCGACGTCCTCAATGCCCAGCTGGAGTTCTTGGGCTCCCAGATCCAGCTGGTTCAGGCGCTGCGCGACCGGATTGTCGCGGAATATTCGCTCTATGCCGCCGTCGGCCGGCTGGACGCACAAAGCCTCGGTCTGTCAGTGCCTTATTACGATCCGATCGAGCACTATGATATTGTGAAGAACAAGTTTTGGGGCCTCAGGCCGCCGTCGCCCCCCACACCGGACGAATAATTTGTGTATTAACCATGCGCTCAAGCATGGCCCCGTTTCCGTATCCTGGTCGAGACTTGTAGGTTAACCGTGTGTTAAGCTAGCAGCTGCTTGTGGGCCACCCGGAGGGTTATTCTCTGGTGTAGCGGGGGCGAATGGCGGCAAGGGGTTTTAGTGATGGGCAGCATGGAGCGCGCTCCGGAACCGACGATGGAGGAGATACTCGCTTCGATCCGTCGGATCATTTCGGACGATGAGGCGAAATCGGCGGAGAGTTCGCCGGCATCCCCTCCAGAGGCGAAATCATCCGAGTTCGACTCGGACGCGGACACCAAGATCATCGATGACATTGCGCGTGTGCTAAGCGGCGCGGCGCCTGCGGACATCGCGAGCGACGACGACGACATTCTCGACCTGACCAAAGAGCTGAGTGAGCTGCAGGCTGTGGCCGATGAGACCGCTTCACTGCCAGAATTGGAGTACCCGGCGCCCGCGCGCGCGGACGTTACCGAGACGATTATCGTGGCGGAGACAGAAATTGCGCAGCCACGGGCGAGCGCGACCGAGCCGGTCATGACCATGCCTGAGCCGCCGGCTGAGGAACCGTCCGCACTCGATCTCGCCATCGCCGAGCTTCGCGCCCGCGAGCAGGCGCGCATGGCGCAAGCGGAACAGGCGGTCGCGCCGGAGCCCTACCGGCCTCTGCCCGACCCGGTTTACGAGCCGTTGCGTGAGCCGGTCTTCGAGGCCGAACCGGAAGGCTTCGATGATGATGCCGAACCGGAACTGGTCTTGACCACGCTCGAAGCCGAAACGGTTGCCGAGACGTTCTATCGGCCTGAGCCCATCGAAGAGCTTGCGGCGAGTCCAGCTCCAGAACCCGAGATGCCGTCATGGCTCCAGAACGTGGGATCGATGCCTGAGCCGGAACCGGTAAAAGCGCCGGAGCCTGAGTCGGCATCCACTCATATCAACGGCAATGGCAGTCACGGCATGCGCAAGACGCATTATTCCGAATTTGGCATCGATCCTTCCGGCCGCTCACTCGAGGACAGCGTCAAGGAGATGCTGCGGCCGCTGCTGCGGGAATGGCTCGACGAGCATATGTCGCGGGTGCTTGAAGCCGCGCTGCGCGATGAGCTCAAAGATGCCGAGGCGCGCTGGCAGAAGAACGAGCAGCGGAGACGGCCTTATTAATCGGCCTCGCCATTCTTACTTGTCGTTTCTTGCCGCGCGAATTATCCGTCTCTCCTGATTGTCCCTGGTCGCAATTGCGCGGCCTCGCTGTCATTCCCGCGAAGGCGGGAATCCAGTAAACAACACGGTTTGCCGGTTACTGGATGCCCGCCTTCGCGGGCATGACAATAATTCCCGATCTAGAGTGAGTTCGCCAACGGTCATCCATGCTCGAAAAGACTTATCAGCCAGCTTCGATCGAAGGACAGATCTACCGTGCCTGGGAGGACGCAGAACGCGTTCGCGCCCGGCCGCGCCGGGGCCAAACCCTTCGCCATCGTCATCCCGCCGCCGAACGTCACCGGCTCGCTCCATATGGGGCATGCGCTGAACAACACGCTGCAAGACGTGCTGGTGCGCTTCGAGCGCATGCGGGGCAGGGACGTGCTCTGGCAGCCCGGCACCGATCACGCCGGCATCGCCACCCAGATGGTGGTTGAGCGCCAATTGATGGAGCGGCAGGAGCAGGGGCGCCGTGCGCTCGGCCGCGAGAAGTTCATCGAGCGCGTCTGGCAATGGAAAGAAGAGTCCGGCAACACCATCGTCGGCCAGCTGAAGCGCTTGGGCGCCTCCTGCGATTGGTCGCGGCTCCGCTTCACCATGGACGAGGGGCTGTCCCGCGCCGTGCGCAAAGTCTTCGTCGAGCTCTATCGCTCCGGGCTGATCTACAAGGACAAGCGCCTCGTCAATTGGGACCCGGAGCTTCTCACCGCGATTTCCGATCTCGAAGTCGAGCAGGCCGAGACCAAGGGCCATCTCTGGCATCTTCGCTATCCGATCGAGGGCACCAGCGAATTCATCGTGGTCGCCACCACGCGGCCCGAGACCATGCTCGGCGATACCGCTGTCGCCGTGCACCCTGACGATGAGCGCTACAAGCATCTTGGTCGGCAAGAACGTGATCCTGCCGCTGGTCGGCCGCCGCATCCCGATCGTCGCCGACGAATATTCCGATCCCGAGAAGGGCTCCGGCGCGGTGAAGATCACGCCGGCGCATGACTTCAACGATTTCGAGGTGGGCAAACGCCACGCGCTCCCGATGATCAACATCCTCGATCCTGAGGCGAAGCTCGCGCTCGAAGGCAATGCCGACTTCACCCGCGGCGTCGACCCGAATCCGGAACTCGACTCTAACGCTTCAGGAATTGCACGGCGTGTTCCGCTTCGCCGGACGCAAGATGATCGTCGAGCGGCTGGAAGGTTTAGGGCTGATCGAGAAGATCGAGGCTTATACCCACGCCGTGCCGCGCGGCGACCGGTCCGGCGCCGTGATCGAGCCCTTCCTCACCGATCAATGGTATGTCGACGCCAAGACGCTTGCCGTGCCCGCGATCGACGCGGTGAAGCGCGGCCGCACCGTGTTCGTCCCGAAGAATTGGGAGACCACCTATTTCCACTGGATGGAGAACATCCAGCCTTGGTGCATCTCCCGCCAGCTCTGGTGGGGACATCAAATCCCGGCCTGGTACGGACCTGACGGCAAGATCTTCGTCGCCGAGGAGGAAGAGGACGCGACAGCCGCCGCCGAAGCCCATTACGGCAAGGCGGTGGAGCTCGAACGCGACGAGGACGTGCTCGACACTTGGTTCTCTTCGGCGCTCTGGCCGTTCTCGACGCTCGGCTGGCCCGACAAGACGCCCGAGCTCGCCCGCTACTATCCGACCGACGTGCTCATCACCGGCTTCGACATCATCTTCTTCTGGGTCGCCCGCATGATGATGATGGGCATGCATGTGATGGAAGAGGTGCCGTTCCGCGACGTCTATATTCACGCGCTGGTCCGCGACGAGAAGGGCCAGAAAATGTCGAAGTCGAAGGGGAACGTGATCGATCCTCTCGTGCTGATCGATGACTACGGCGCGGATGCGCTCCGCTTCACGCTCGCCGCTATGGCAGCCCAAGGCCGCGACATCAAGCTCGCCACCTCCCGCGTCGAAGGCTACCGCAATTTCGCGACCAAGCTGTGGAACGCTGCGCGCTTCTCGCAGATGAACGAGTGCGCCCCGCAACCGGGTTTTAATCCGGCCAAAGCGAAAGTCACCGTCAATCGCTGGATCGCCGGCGAAAGCGAGCGCGCGCTTCAATCCGTCACCGATGCGCTGCAAGCCTTCCGCTTCAACGAGGCCGCAAGCGCCATCTATCATTTCATCTGGCACGTGTTCTGCGACTGGTATCTTGAGCTGATCAAGCCTGTGCTTGCTGGCGACGACCAAGAGGCGATTGCGGAGACGCGCGCCATGACCTCTTGGGCGCTCGACCGCGCGCTCACGCTGCTGCACCCCTTCATGCCCTTCGTCACCGAGGAGCTCTGGGCGAAGCTTGCGTCTGAGAGCGAGGGCCGCAAATCCTTCCTGATGCTGGCGCCCTGGCCCGAGCGACAGGGGCTCGAGAATGCCGAAGCCGATGCCGAGATCTCCTGGCTGATCCGGCTCGTCTCCGAAGTCCGCTCGGTGCGCGCCGAAATGAATGTGCCGGCTGCGGCCAAAGTGCCTCTCGTCATCTCCGGGGCGAATGCGGACACCGAGGCGAGAGCGAAGCGTCACGAGAGCACGCTGTCGCGTCTGGCGCGGCTCGAAAGCCTCTCCTTCGGCAAACCGCCGCAAGGCGCGGTGCAGATCGTGCTCGACGAGGCGACGCTGGCGCTGCCGCTCGCCGGCGTCATCGACGTCGATGCCGAGTCGAAGCGGCTCAAGCGTGAGATCGACCGGCTGGGTTCCGACATCAAAGCCATCGACGCCAAGCTCGCCAATGAGCAATTCGTCTCCCGTGCGCCGGAGCACGTCGTCGAGGAACAGCGCGAGCGGAAAGTCGAGGCGGAAGCCACCGCCGCACGCCTCGAGCAGGCCCTGAAACGCCTCGAAGCCGCTCTCTAAGTCGCTCAGTCTAGAGCGAGAGTGACCGGCACGGCACCGGGCTCTATACTCCCAAAATCGCTCACCATCAGTATTGAGAGGAGAACATGCCCACGCCCGATGGCAGTTTGGCTGACCTGTTTGGAATCTTTCTGGTGTTGTTGCTCGTTGCCGCGAACGGCTTCTTTGTCGCTGCCGAGTTTTCCTTGGTTGCGGTTCGCCGAAGCCGGGTGACCGAACTCGTCTCTGCCGGGCGAGCCAATGCCAGGGTACTTCAGAAGGCTGTCGACAATCTCGACGCCAATCTTGCTGCAACGCAGTTGGGCATAACGATTTCGTCGCTCGCGCTGGGTTGGATCGGCGAGCCCGCGCTCGCACATCTGATTGAACCTCTGCTGGCCGGACTGCCGAGCTGGCTCGCGACGACAGGCTCTCACGCGATTGCTGTCGCGGTCGCATTCATTATCATCACCGCGCTTCATATCGTTCTTGGTGAGCTCGCGCCGAAAAGTCTCGCCCTTCAGCGCAGCGAAGGAACCGCGCTTGCGGTCGTGCGTCCGCTCGGCGCTGTTCCGCGTGCTGCTCTGGCCTGCGATCGTCTCCCTCAACGGCTTGGGCAATCTCGTGCTGCGGCTCTTGCGGCTTGCGTCCGGGCACCAGCGAGGAAACCTTACATTCTCCGGAAGAGCTGAAACTTCTGGTCACCGCCAGCCAGGAAGGCGGGCTGCTGCAGGAAGCGCAGCAGGAATTGGTCGAGCGGGTTCTCAATATTGGCGACCGCCGCATCAGCGACATCATGACTCCGCGCGTCGATGTCGAATGGATCGATGCCGACGACAGCCGGGAAGAGGCCCTGAAAAGAATTCGCGCCTGTCGCCATGAGCAGCTGCTCGTCGCCAAGGGCAGCATCGATGAGCCGATCGGTATGGTCGTCAAGAAGGACCTGCTCGATCAAATTCTCGATGGCAAGCCATTGGCTCCCCTCGCTGTCATGCGCAAGCCGCTCGTGGTTCACGAGGCCATGACGATCTTCAGGGTCCTGGACCAATTCAAGAAGTCGCCGGTCCGTTTGGCGACGATCGTCGACGAGTATGGAGGTCTGGAAGGTATCGTCACCCAGACCGACCTGCTCGAAGCCATCGCCGGCAATTTGCCCGATGTGGTGGGCGAGGAGCCCGAGGCTATCGAACGGGAGGACGGCTCACTCCTCATCGATGGCATGATGTCCGCGCAGGACGCGTTCGATCGGCTGAGTATCCCGCCGGCGGATGGGGGCTTCCATACCATTGCCGGTTTCGCGCTCTCCCAATTTGGACATCTGCCCACCGTGGGGGAACATTTTGACTATGCGGGCTGGCGCTTCGAGGTCATGGATCTGGACGGTCGCCGCATTGATAAGATTTTGGCGATTCCGCCTCGGACACCCGATCCCGGCGATCCGGAGCAACCTTAGTTTAGTGATGGGTTTGCGTTAGGTGAAGGTTCGCCCTCGTCCTCGAGCGCATGGATGCGCCGGGAGAAGACGATCAGATAAGCCAGAACAAAGAAATAGAGATAGGTCTCGACCGTCTCGCTCGGGCGCCCGATCAGTTCGGGGATCGTCCCGCGTGCATAGAGTATGTCTGAGAATTTCCACGCCATGGCGCCGATCGCCGCCGGCGCTAGCGCAGCCGCCGGCAGAAACAGCGAGACCCGGTTGGCGCGCACGCGCCTGTCGCACCAAGCCGCCAGCGGCACCAAAATCCCGCCGATGAACATGCCGATTTCCAGGATCGCCCGCGGCGTCTTTTCGAACACCGCATAGGTGTTGTGCAAATTCGTTTCTTCCTGGCGGTTCACCTCGGTCCAGTATTCCGGTGTGTTCCAGTGAAAAAAGTGCTGGCCCCAGCTCATCTCCTCGCCGGCGATATAGAGGCAGGACAGCGCAGCAATCAGCGTCACCGCGAAGGTGAGGGGCCGCGCCCTGACGAAGGGAAGCGCGAGCAATCTGCAAGCGATGATCAGCCCCGCCGCAGGCATGAGGAAATGCGACATCTCAAGGATGCCGTAGCCTTCCGGAATCACCCAACGATAGTACCAGTCCGGATTGAGTTGATGGCTCCCGATGACGAACAGCGCGACGAACAGCGGAACTCCGAGCCACCACCATGCTTCATCCCAGCCCGGATCGATAAACGGACGATACGGTCCCGGATATTTTGGGTCCGGGAGATGTGGCGAGGCGGTCGTCATCATCGCCTCGCCTCAGCCTCGATCTGAGAGATGCGCCGCTCGAACACCACGAGATAGGCGAACACGAAGAAATAGAGATAGACCTCGATGGTTTCGCTCGGACGCTTGCCGAATTCTCCGATCAGGCCCTGCTTGCTCAGGACCTCCCAGAGCTTGAAGAAGGCGACGCAAGCTGCGGTCGGAAACATCACGGCGGCGGGAAGGAACAGAGCGATCCTCGACGTCCTGAGACTTGGATAGACCCTCGCGGCCACCGGCACGATGAGGCCGCCGATCAGGACGCCGAAAACAAGAATCTGTCGCGGCACTTGCTCGAAGGCGGGATTGATCGTGTGCAGGCCGAGCTCGCCTTCGGGGTTCGCCGCGGTGGTAAGCTCGGGTTCGGCCCAGAAGAAGATGTGCTGACCCCAGCCGACTTCTTCGCCACCGACATAGAGGCAGGTGAACGCGGCGAGGATGGTGACTGCAAGCACGAGCGGCCGCGCGCGCACGAAGGGATCGAGCAGCAGCTGCACGGCGATCGCGAAACCCATCACCATCAAGAGGAACTGGGCGGTCTCCAAGATCCCCGGACCTTCGCGCGCGACCCACCAATGGTAGAACTCCGGCGCCACCCGGAAGCTGATAATGACGAACAGGCCGGCACAGATCGGAAGCCCAAGCCACCACCAGGCTTCGTCGCGCCCCGGGTCGTTGAAGGGCCGAAAGGGGCCGCGAAATTTTGGATCGGGCAGGGGAAGCACCGGCGACGCGGATTTTTTGACCGGCTTCCGTTTCGATTTCGGTGCTGTCGCCAAAGACCCCTCGCTCAACGCCGCGGATGACGTTTCAATGACGGCGGTGATGTTGCGTGGCGTGTGACTTCGCGCAAGCCCAAGACTGGATTTTTCGCGAAACACTTGGCTTTCCGAAGCAAGCTTGAACTAGTTTTTCGCTAACTGTTACTGAATGGCCACAGACTGAGGCATTTTCGCCTCGTTTGCGCCATAAAACTTCCGATTATTGGGGTTTGTTAGAGTGGCGGTGTTAGCAAATCTTCCGCCGCTCGAGATGAGGCGACGGCTGGGGAGCCTGCCTCTCAAGCTCATCCTGGGCAATTCACGATGGACGCAAAGACGTTCGATAAGACCCGTTTGCCGAGCCGGCACGTGACCGAGGGCCCCGCCCGCGCGCCGCACCGCTCCTATTATTACGCGATGGGTCTGTCGCCGCGAGCAGATCCATCAGCCCTTCGTCGGCGTCGCCACCTGCTGGAATGAAGCCGCACCCTGCAACATCTCGCTGATGCGTCAGGCGCAGGCCGTGAAGCAGGGCGTCGCCGCCGCTCACGGCACGCCGCGCGAATTCTGCACCATCACCGTCACCGACGGCATCGCCATGGGGCATCAGGGCATGAAGTCCTCGCTGCCCTCGCGCGAGGTCATCGCCGATAGCGTCGAGCTCACCATGCGCGGCCATTGCTACGACGCGCTGGTCGGCATGGCCGGTTGCGACAAGTCGCTGCCCGGCATGATGATGGCGATGTGCCGCCTCAACGTGCCGTCGATCTTCATCTATGGCGGCTCCATCCTTCCGGGCTCGTTCCGGGGGAACCCGGTCACGGTGCAGGATCTGTTCGAGGCCGTCGGCCAATATTCCGTCGGCAAGGTCACGCTCGAAGATCTCGACGAGCTCGAGCAGGTCGCTTGTCCTTCCGCTGGCGCGTGTGGCGCGCAATTCACCGCCAACACCATGGCGACCGTCTCCGAGGCGATCGGCCTCGCGCTGCCTTACTCGGCCGGCGCGCCTGCGCCTTACGAGATCAGGGACAAGTTCTGCATGGCCGCCGGCGAGAAGGTGATGGACCTGATCGCGCTCAATATCCGTCCGCGCGACATCGTCACGCGCAAAGCCCTGGAGAATGCGGCCGCCGTCGTTGCCGCGACCGGCGGCTCGACCAATGCCGCGCTGCATCTGCCTGCAATCGCGCATGAATGCGGCATCGATTTCGATCTCTTCGCCGTCGCCGAGGTTTTGAAGCGCACGCCCTATATCGCGGATCTGAAGCCGTCCGGCCGCTACGTCGCCAAGGACATGTTCGAGGCGGGCGGCATCCCGCTGCTGATGAAGACCTTGCTCGATCATGGCTACATGCACGGCGATTGCCTCACCGTGACCGGGCGGACCATGGCGGAGAACCTCGCGAAAGTTGCCTGGAACCCGGATCAAGACGTTGTGCGGCCTGCGAACAAGCCGCTGTCGCCGACTGGCGGCGTGGTGGGCTTGCGCGGTTCGCTCGCGCCGGACGGCGCCATCGTCAAGGTCGCCGGCATGAAAAACGTCAAATTCCGCGGACCTGCGCGCATCTTCGATTGCGAGGAGGATGCTTTCGCTGCGGTCAGCGCCAAGAAGTACAAAGAAGGCGACGTCATCGTCATTCGCTATGAGGGCCCGAAAGGCGGCCCCGGCATGCGTGAGATGTTGTCCACCACCGCTGCGCTCTACGGCCAGGGCATGGGCGACAAGGTCGCGCTGATCACCGATGGCCGCTTCTCCGGCGCCACGCGCGGCTTCTGCATCGGCCATGTCGGTCCTGAAGCGGCGCTCGGCGGCCCGATCGGGCTGCTCAAAGAGGGCGACATCATCGTGATCGATGCCGAGAAGGGCACGCTCGATGTCGAGCTGAGCGAGGCGGAACTCGCCTCGCGCGCCAAATCCTGGAAGCCGCGCCCGAGCACCTTCGGCAGCGGCGCGATCTGGAAATACGCGCAAGAAGTTGGACCGGCGCGGACCGGTGCGGTGACGCATCCCGGCGCCGAGGCGGAAGGTCAGTGCTATGCGGATCAGTAGCGCCATCTCCTTCGCCGCGCTCGCGGCCATGATGGCTCTCGCTCCGGCCGCGACCGGCGCGGAGGACGCGCCGCCTTATGCGTCGGCCACCGAGGCCTATCGCCAAGGCGCAGCTGCAGCGAAATCCGGTCATATGGATGCAGCCCTTCCGGCGCTGTCCTATGCCGCCGAGCGCGGCGTGCTCGGCGCCGAGCTGAAATTAGCGCGTGCCTATGCGCGCGGCGACGGCGTTCCCCGCGACGAAGGCAGGGCCTTCACCTATTACCAGCGGATCGCCGATCAGCATGCCGAGATCGCGCCATCGAGCCCGGTCGCGAAATTCGTTGCCGAGGCCTTCGTCGTCCTTGGCCAATATTGCCGGAAGGGCGTTCCCGGGATTGGCTTGAAGAGCGATCCCGCGCGTGCCGCCGGTCTCTACCGGCATGCCGCGAGTTATTTCGGTGATGCCGACGCACAATACGAGCTCGGCCGCCTGTATCTAGCGGGTGAGGGCGTGCAGAAGGACCCGAGACTCGGCGCCAATTGGCTGGCTGCCGCGGCAAAGAAACAGGATCCGGAAGCCCAAGCCAAACTCGGCGAACTGCTCTGGACTGGCGATGGGATTCGCAAGAGTCCGGCGAAGGGTCTCGCTCTGATCACGCTCGCGCACGAGAATGCGAAGCTCTCGGGCAGGGAGCCGAAATGGATCGAGGAGCTCTATCGCGACGTGACCGCGAAGTCCGATGCCGCGACCCGCAAAGCAGCGGAAGCCGTGATGCCTGCTTGGGCCGGGGCGGCACGGGGAGCCCCTGCTGTCGCCGCCTCGATGCCGAAGGATGATCTCGCCGGCACAGGCGAGCAGCTCAGCGGCACGAGCAAGGCGCCGCCACCGCCGAAGGGCATGCCTGTTGGCTTCGGCGCCGTCACCCAGGACGCCGACCCGCGCTAAAGCATCATCCCGAAAAGTTGCAGACTTTTCGGACAAGATGATGCGTCAAAGAGCCCTCCTAGAGATCGAGCTTCACAATCACCGGGACATGGTCCGACGGTTTCTCCCAGCCGCGTGGCGTGGGATCGATCTCGCAACTGACCAGCCGGTCCGCGGCTTGCGGCGACAGCAGCATATGATCGATGCGTAAGCCCTGGTTCTTCTGCCAGGCGCCGGCCTGATAATCCCAGAATGTGTAACGCTGCTTCTCGTCGTGGCAGGCGCGGAAGGCGTCGGTCAGTCCGACATTGAGCAGCGCCTGAAAATGCGCGCGTGTCTCCGGCCGGAACAGCGCATCGTCCACCCAGGCGGCTGGGTTATAGACGTCGTCCGGTGTCGGGATGACGTTGAAATCTCCGGCAACGATCATCGGCTCTTCATTGACGAGCAACGAGGCGATGCGTGCCTTGAGACGCGTCATCCAGGCGAGCTTGTAGGCGAATTTCTCCGTGCCGGTGGGGTTGCCATTGGGCAGATAGATATTGACGATGCGGAGCACGCCGGAGGGGACGGAGACCACCGCCTCGAGATAGCGCGCCTGCACATCGTCGGGATCGCCGGCAAGACGCGGCGCCACTTCGTCGAACTTGAGCTTCGACAGCAACGCCACGCCGTTGAAGCCCTTCTGCCCATGAACGGCGACGTTGTAGCCAAGGTCCTCGAATTCGGATTTGGGGAACGCCTCGTCGACGCATTTGATCTCTTGCAAACAGGCGATGTCGGGCGAGGCCGACGCCGAGCCAGGTCTTGGCCGTATCGAGACGTGCCTTGATGCCGTTGATGTTCCAGGTGGCGATTTTCATGATGCGCTTGTTTCTAGCCTCGACCTTACCACCTCGTCATGCCCGCGCTTGTCGCGGGCATCCACGTTTTACCCACGAAATTCGTGGATGGCCGGGACAAGCCCGGCCATGACATCTACAGGGAAGCTAGACCGAGAAGCTGGTGCCGCAGCCGCAAGAGGCCGTCACGTTCGGGTTGTTGATCTTGAACTGCGCGCCGATCAACTCGTCGACGAAGTCGATCTCGGCGCCTTGCAGAAAGCCCTGCGACACCGGATCGATCAGCACGCGGGCGCCGTCGCGTTCGATCAGCATGTCGTCAGGCGCGGTTTCCCGCGTCACATCGAAGCGATATTGGAAGCCCGAGCAGCCGCCGCCCTCGACGCTGACCCGGAACAGCGCTTGCGCGGCCTCGGTGCTGAGAATTTCCGCAATTCGGCGGGCCGCGCGCGGGCTTAAGGTGATGGACGCTTCGCTCATGTTGGTTTAGGCCAATTTGCTTGCCGGCTTAGTCTATAGCGTGCCGGACAGAGATAATGTCGCTCAATCGAAAGATAGGATGGCGGCAGAGCTTGTCAATCGACCAAGGCCGGAAAGCTAAGGGGCAAATTGCCCCAAAATCGGGCTTCGCGAGCCAGCGAGAGCCAGGCCCGCTTGCGCCCTATGCCGTGGATTTCCGGTCCTCCCGAGGACGCCTCGTGCCGGAGGAGCCGAGCCCGTCGCGCTCTCCCTTCGCCCGCGACCGTGACCGCATCTTGCATGCGAGCGCCTTCCGCAGGCTCACGCATAAGACCCAAGTCTTCATCTATCACGAGGGCGACCATTACCGGACCAGGCTCACCCATAGCCTGGAAGTCGCGCAGATCGCCCGCTCGATCGCCCGCACCTTGCGGCTCGACGAGGATCTGACCGAGGCGCTGGCGCTCGCGCACGATCTCGGCCATCCGCCCTTCGGCCATTCCGGCGAGCGAGCCCTTGCCTCCAGCATGGCGGAAGCTGGCGGCTTCGACCACAATGCCCAATCGCTTCGTGTCGTCACCGCGCTCGAAAAGAAATATGCGAAGTTCGACGGACTGAACCTCACCTGGGAAACGCTGGAAGGCCTGGTCAAGCACAACGGTCCCTTGCGGGGCCCGAACATTCCAGAGGCGATCACCGACTATTGTGCGAAGCACGATCTCGAGCTCGCGACCTACGCCTCGCTCGAAGCGCAAGTGGCCTCGCTCGCCGACGACATCGCTTACAACAATCATGACATCGACGACGGTTATCGCGCCGGCTGTTTCAGCTTCGAGGAGCTTGCCGAGAGTCCGCTGGCGGCTCGGACGCTCGCGACTGTGCGCAAGATCTATCCGGGCATCGAGGGCGCGCGGCTGCTCTACGAGACCAACCGCCGCATGATCACTTCGATGATCGAGGATGCCGTCGCCGAGACGGAAGCGCGGCTCGGTCGGCTTCGTCCGCAAAGTGCCGACGAGGTGAGGGGAGCCGACATCGCGATCGCGTCGTTTTCGAAGACCATGACCAATGAGCTTGAGGCCTTGCGCGCATTCTTGGGCGCGAAAGTCTATCGCAGCCCGCGCGTGGTGCGGATCATGACGGAGGCCGAAGGCGTGGTCACGGACCTGTTCGCCCGCTATCGAGACCACGTCGAGGCCCTGCCGCCCGAGTGGCGGGAGCAGGCGCCTGCAATCGGCAGCAAAGCCTATTCCCGCCATGTTTGTGACTTCATCGCCGGTATGACGGACCGCTATGCCCTTTCCGAGCATCGGCGCCTGTTTGACGCCACCCCCAATTTGCGTTAGTCGCGCCGGAACTCTCTAAGGCGGTTTCCATGGACGTTTTCACCGGATTGCATGAGCGCGTGCTGGCTGCGGTCGAGCAGCTGAAGCATGACGGCGTCGTGCCCAAAGATGCGAGCCTCGCGGGCGTCACGCTCGAGCCGCCGAAGGAAGCTTCGCATGGCGATCTCGCCACCAATGCCGCGATGGTGTTGGCCAAGGCTGCCGGCATGGCGCCGAAGGCGCTGGCCGAGCGTCTGTCGCCGCTGATCGCCGTCGATCCGAATGTCGAGAGCGTGGAGATCGCAGGTCCCGGCTTCATCAACCTCACCATCACCCGCGCCTTCTGGCCCTCCGTCTTGCGCATGGTCTTGGAGATGGGCGAGGTCTATGGCCGCAGCGCCATCGGCCTCGGTGAGGTGGTCAATGTCGAATATGTCTCGGCCAACCCGACCGGCCCGATGCATGTCGGCCATTGCCGCGGTGCGGTGTTCGGCGATGCGCTCGCCAGTCTTCTCGCTTTCGCCGGCTATGGCGTGACCCGCGAATATTATGTCAACGATGCCGGCGCTCAGGTCGATGTGCTCGCGCGCTCGGCGTATCTGCGCTACCGCGAAGCTCTCGGCGAAGACATCGGCGAGATTCCGGAAGGACTCTATCCTGGCGACTATCTTCGCTCCGTCGGGCAGAAGCTCGTCGAGCAGCATGGCGCCGACCTTAAGACACTGCCCGAGAGCGACTGGCTCCCCATCGTCAGAGAGGCCGCGCTTGAATCGATGCTTGCCATGATCGAGCAGGATTTGGCGGAACTCAGCATCCGCCACGACGTTTTCTTTTCCGAGGCGTCACTCAATTCGGGGCACGACCAGATCGCCGAGACCATCGCCGAGCTGAAAGCCAAGGGACTTATCTACAGGGGCAGTCTCCCGCCACCCAAGGGCAAGGTCGATGAGGAGTGGGAAGACCGTGAGCAGCTTCTGTTCCGCTCGACCGCGTTCGGCGACGACATGGACCGCCCGCTGGTCAAGTCCGATGGCTCATACACGTATTTCGCAAGCGACATGGCCTATCACCGCGACAAGTTCAGACGGGGCTTTAACTCTATGATCGATGTTTGGGGCGCCGACCACAGCGGCCATGTTAAGAGAATGAAAGCCGCCGTGGGGGCCTTGAGCAACGGGGCTGCCAGCCTCGACGTCAAACTTTGTCAACTGGTGCGCTTGTTTCGAGGGGGAGAGCCTGTCAAGATGTCGAAACGTGCCGGGACATTCGTCACGCTCCGCGAGGTCGTGGACGAGGTGGGGCCGGGCCCCGTCCGTTTCATGATGCTCTACCGGAAGAATGACGCGCCGCTCGATTTCGACTTCGTCAAGGTCACCGAGCAGTCGCGGGACAACCCGGTCTTCTATGTCCAGTACGCCCATGCAAGGGCGACCTCAGTATTGCGTAACGTAGCGGAAGCCTTTCCGGACCTCGACCTGTCGGAGGCTGCGTTGGCGCGAAGTGATCTCGATAGATTAGCCGATGATGCCGAACTCGATTTGATCCGTCGGCTGGCACATTTTCCGAGGCTAGTTGAAGCTGCGGCAATAGCCCATGAGCCCCACCGCATAGCCTTCTATCTGTATGATCTTGCTGGAGACTTCCATAGTCTTTGGAACCGAGGCAAAGACTCGCCACAATTACGATTTATTTACGAAACAGATCGAGAGTTGACACGCGCTCGCGTGGCTCTCGTTGCTGCTACAAAGCGTGTTTTAGCGTCGGGTTTGGGCATTCTCGGCGTTCACGCGATGAACGAGCTGCATTGAGCCGACCAGCGGGGAGTGGGGGGTGGTTCGAGGGAAGTCGCCATGTCAATGCGTGAAGAGGGTTACGGCCTTGAGGCCGTCCCGCCCCATAAGTTTCAGTCAGATTTCGCTAGTCAAAGCACCAATGAGACGCTTCCAGCCGATTTGGTTTGGAGCGATGATCAGCATCAATTGAGCGAGGAACCCAATATGAGCTCCGGAGCAACGAAGCCCACAGGCCTGGGACAACGCTCGATTTTCGGCGGCTGGCACCAAGCCCGTATTCGCGCAGATGCCGTCTTACACGCCGGTGACGCGCGGCGGTGAGCAGCCGCAAGCGAGACCAGCGGCGCCAAGCTATGCCGCTTATGCCAATCAGGCGCCCAGCCAGCCGGCGCCGCAGCCGATGCAACCGCAGAATTATTCCGATCCGATGACGAGCGCGCCGCAAGTCCCATCAGGGCTATGCGCAATCGCAAGCCGCGCCGTCTTATCAGCCCGCGCCGCAGAGCGCCCCGCAGCCTTATCCGCCCCAAGCCTATCCGGCCCAATCCTACCCGCCGCAAAATTATCAGCAGGAATCCTATCCCGCTGCTCAGCCTTATCCGGCGCAGAATTATCAGAGCCAACCGCAAGCGCCGCAGAATTATCAGCCCCAGCCGCAATCGCCGCAGAATTATCAGCCGTCCTATCAGGATGCGAGCTTCCCGGAAGCTGGCGATGAAGATGCGAGTTTCGCTGACGCGAGTTTTCCCGACGGCAACTTCCCCGATGGAAGCTTTCCCGATCCCAACTACGCCGACGCAAGTTTTCCGGAAGCGAACGGTACCGATGCGAGCTTCCCCGAAGATCTAGGCTATCCGGCTGATGCGTCCTTCACGCAAGATGCGCCGCTTGATCTCGGAGCTCCGAACGTGTCGTTCGGCGGCGGACAGCCTGTGCCACCTATGCCGAGCTACGCCGGCATGCAGCAGGGTGGGGCGCCGAATTACGGACAAGCCGGTGCGCCGATGCCCGGCCGTCAGGTCACAGCATTCCAATCGGACTACGACCACCAGCCGCCGCAGATTTCGCTCGGCGCGAGCGCGCAAGTGAATCGGCAGGCGCAAAGTTTTTACGAGAGCGAGCAACCCGACGCCGATTTCCTTGGCGAGGCGGAGATCGCCGCGAAAGAGACAGCGAAGGGTCCGCGGATTTCATCGTTGCGCAATCGCAGTATGGTCATGGTCGGCGCCGCGTTGCTGGGCGCGGTGGCGCTCGGTGGCGCGCTTGCATTCGCCTATAAGCAAAGCGGCGGCGGTATTGGCGCAGGCCAGCCCCCGCTGGTACAGGCCGACAGTCGTCCTGTGAAGGCAGCCCCCGACCAGCCCGGCGGCAAGGACTTTCCGCACAAGAACAAGCTCATCTACGATCGTCTGCAGAACGGCGACCAGCCGGAGGCTGATCAATTGGTCCCGCGCCAGGAAGAGCTCGCCATGCCGGCAATGCCCGGCGCCACGGCCGCCATTCCGGCCGGCGCTGACGGCGCGCCGCAAACCACGCAATCGGTTGATACGCCCGCGACTGTGGCTTCCACCGATGACCCAGCCGCCGCCGAAGATGGTGGCCCGCGCAAGGTAAAGACGATGAAGGTCACGGCTGACGGTTCTGTCGTCGAGGCCGAAGCTCCGGCTGAAGTCGCAAGTGCCGACGCTCCAGCCGCTGCTGAAGCTCAGCCGCAACTCGCCGCGACCGCGCCGGCCATGCCCGCCGCACCGGCGCCCGCTGCAGCTCCTGCGGCTGCCGAGCCGGCCGAAGTCGCAGCCGTTCCGCCGACGCCCGCGCCTGCAGCGAAACCGAAGCCCGCACCGAAGCCGGCGCCTGTCGCTGCCGCAGAGCCCGCGCCGCAAGCGGCACCTGCCAAGCCGGCATCCTATGTCGTGCAGCTCGGCTCGAAGAAGGACCAGACCGAGGCGCTCGCCTCCTTCGCCGACATGCAGCAGAAATATCCGTCGCTGCTCGCCAATTACCGGCCCATGGTGCAGAAAGCTGATCTCGGATCGAAAGGCACCTGGTATCGCTTGCGCGTTGGACCGATCGCCGACAAGGGAACGGCCTCCAAGCTTTGTAGCCAGCTCAAGGCCCAAGGCCAGGCAGATTGCATGGTCGCCACTCAATAGTTCGGATCAACTCGCCGCTTGACCGCGGGTCAGGCGGCCGTTAGCCCCGGCTCGTGGAACTCAACGCCTTTATCTCAGGTTGCGCCGGACTCGCGCTGACCAATTCCGAACGCGCGCTGTTCGCGCGGACGCGGCCTTGCGGTCTCATTCTCTTTGCGCGGAACTGCAAGGATCCCGATCAGGTCCGTGCGCTCGTCGCCTCATTCCGAGAGGCCGTGGGCAGCGACGAACTGCTCGTCCTCATCGATCAAGAGGGTGGCCGCGTGCAGCGTCTGCGCGCGCCCTATTGGCGGGAGATGCCGCCGGCGCGTCGCTATGGGCTCGCTTACGAGCGCGATCCAGAGCGGGCAAAATTGGCGGCCTTCGCCGGCGCGCGGCTGATCGCAGCAGAACTCTACGATCTCGGCATCAACGTGAACTGCACGCCGGTTCTCGATGTGCCGGAAGCGGGCGCGCATGAGATCATCGGCGATCGCGCCTTCAGCACCGATCCGGACGTGGTGATCGCGCTTGGCCGGGCCGTGATCGAAGGCACGCTGGCGGGTGGCGTCCTGCCCGTCATTAAGCATGTTCCCGGGCCATGGGCGGGCTCACGCCGATAGCCACCTCGATTTGCCTCGAATTGAAGCTTCGCGAGAGGCCTTGGAAGCCGTCGATTTTAGGCCGTTTCAGGCCCTAAATGACGCGCCCTTGGCCATGACCGCCCATGTCGTGCTGGAGGCCTTCGATGACCTTCGACCCGCCACCATATCCCCCGGTATAATGGGTGAAGTGATTCGAAATCTGATCGGACTCAAAGGCTTGGTGATGAGCGACGACCTCGGCATGAAAGCGCTTCGCGGGCCCTTTGCGGACCGCGCATCGGCCGTGATCGATGCCGGTTGCGACGTGGCGCTGCATTGCAGCGGCGATTTCGCCGAGATGGAGCAGGTCGCAAGCGCGGTGCCGCCGCTTCAAGGCGAGGCGCTTGCGCGCTTCGAGCGGGCGCGGGCGATTCTTCCGTGCGCCCGAACCCTTCGACGCGGAGGCGGCACTCGCCCTTGTCGCCGAGATGACCGAGATTCCGGTTGCTTCGGCTTCGAACGGTGTGGAGCTCGCATGAGCGGCGACGATCACAACGATGCAAGAGCACGACGAGGCTCCCGACCGCGACGACGCTGCGTTGTGGGAGGACGAGGAGCGAGAGGCGCCCGAGCCCGGCGAGACCTTGGTCATCGACGTCGAAGGCTTCGAGGGCCCGCTCGATCTTCTGCTGGCGCTGGCGCGAACGCAGAAAGTCGATCTCGCGCGAATTTCCGTGCTCGCGCTCGCCGAGCAATATCTGCAATTCATCACCGAGGCGCGCGCGCTTCGGCTCGAGATCGCCGCGGACTATCTCGTCATGGCGGCGTGGCTCGCGTTCCTCAAGTCGAAGCTGTTGCTGCCGTCCGAGACAAGCGAAGAGGGCGAGCCGACCGGCGAGGAGCTCGCGGCCTTGCTCGCCTTCAGGCTGCAGCGCCTCCATGCCATGCGCGACGCCGCGGCGCAGTTGATGACGCGGAAACGCTTGGGCCGCGACGTGTTCGCTCGCGGCATGCCGGAGCCGATCCTTGTCATCCGCAACAGCCAATTCGAGGCCAATGTCTACGATCTGCTGAAAGCCTATTCGCAACAGCGCCAGCGCACCGCGGTCACGAGCTGGAGATTGCCGCCGCGCACGGTGTGGTCGATCAAGGAAGCGCGCAGCGAGCTTGAGCGTCTGCTCGGCATGAGTTGCGACTGGGCGCCGCTCGACCAGCTCCTCGCCGAGTTTCTCTACGAACCTGAGCTCCGGAAGACGGCACTCGCTTCGAGCTTCAGCGCTACACTCGAAATGACTCGCGAAGGCGCGCTCGAAATGAGGCAAGCCAAATCCTTCGCACCCCTTCTCGTTCGTCGCCGCACCAAAGCCGCTTGAGGGCGCTAACAACAAAAAGGATTCGTCACAATGAACCCGCCAAATCTCGACCGAGCGATTGACATGGACCCCGCCGACAGCGACCACAAAAGGCGCAGCCTGCTCTTGCCGTTCCCGCCGCGGTCAAATCTGCGCGCGCTGCCGTCCGCCGACCGCAGCGAGAAGCTGCGCATCATCGAGGCGCTGCTGTTCGCCGCGCCCGAGCCGCTGGATGAGGCCACGCTGAAGGAGCATTTCGCTGCCGGAGAAGATGTCGTGGCGCTGCTCGAAGAGCTGCAAGGACTTTATGCGGGCAGGGGCGTCAATCTCGTCCGCGTCGCCGGCAAATGGGCGTTCCGCACCGCCGACGATCTCGCTTTTCTGCTCGAGCGCCAGGCCGTCGAGCAGCGGCGCCTGTCGCGCGCGGCGCTGGAGACGCTTGCCATCATCGCCTACCACCAGCCGGTGACCCGCGCCGAGATCGAGGAGATCAGGGGCGTCTCCACCTCGAAGGGAACGCTCGACGTGCTGTTGGAGACCGGTTGGATCAAGCTCCGTGGTCGCCGCCGCGCGCCGGGTCGCCCGGTGACCTATGGCACGACCGAAGCCTTCCTCGCCCATTTCGGCTTCGACCAGATCAGCGACCTTCCGGGCTTGAACGAGCTGAAGGGGGCAGGGCTGCTCGATTCGACGCTGCCCGCCGGCTTCTCCATGCCGAACCCCAACGATGCGCCCGACCTCCGCGAGGACGAGGATCCGCTCGAGGACGAGCCGCTCGGCGAGGACGAAGAGGGGCTGAGCTCCGACGAATAGCGTCGCGCGTCATGGTGAGGTGCCCGGCGTCCTCGAGGCTCGCTCGCTCGCACCTCAGGATGCGGCCGGGCCTCGAACCATCGCGCGGTGTTGCACTGAGCCTACGCGACAGTTAGACCAGCCTCGTGTTTTCGTTCCTGAACAACGCCGCCGGAAAACGGAAAGAACGGCGCCTGCCTGAGCGGCGTGGCAAAGCCGCCGTCACCTTCGCCGCGCAATTAACCTTCGATTGCGTGTCGCGCGAATTCGGCGGCAAGCTCGCGCTCGACAATGTCAGCCTCGACGTGGCGCCGGGTGAGATCGTCTGCCTGGTCGGACCCTCCGGTTGCGGCAAGACCACGCTGCTCAGAATTGCCGCCGGCGTCGAGCGGCCAAGCGCGGGCCGCGTTCTCATCGACGGACAAGAGGTCGCCGGCCCCAACCGCTTCGTTCCGCCTGAGAAGCGCGGCGTCGGCTTGATGTTTCAGGACTTCGCGCTGTTCCCGCATCTTTCCATCCTCGACAATGTCGCCTTCGGCTTGAAATCGCTGACGCGGAGCGAGGCGAAGCGTGAAGCGCTTGCGGCGCTCGATCGCGTCGGCCTCGCCCATTACGCCAACGAATATCCGCACATTCTGTCCGGCGGCGAGCAGCAGCGTGTGGCGCTCGCCCGCGCCATCGCGCCGCGGCCCGGCGTGCTCTTGATGGACGAGCCGTTCTCCGGTCTCGACCCGCGCTTGCGGGAAAAGATGCGGGAGGAGACGCTCGCCATTCTGAATGAGACGCGCGCCACCTCGATCGTCGTCACCCACGATGCCGAGGAGGCGATGCGCATGGGCGACCGCGTGGCGCTGATGCGGCAAGGGCGGATCGCTCAGATCGGCTCCGCGGTCGATCTCTATCGCAACCCGAAAGACATCCTCACCGCCCGCGCGTTCTCCGATTTGAACGAGGTGCCGGCCACCATCAAACAAGGCAACGCGGTCACCGCGCTCGGCAGCTTTCCGGCGCAAGGCTTTGCCGAAGGCTCGGCCGCGATCGTTTGTGTCCGGCAGCGCGGCGTCCGGCTCTTGCCCGTTGGCGAGGGCATCCCGGCGCGCGCGCTGCATCAGCGCTTTCTCGGCGACAACGCGCTGGTCGAGCTTGCCGTGCAGGGTCTCGATGCGCCGATCCTGGCGCGGGTGCGCGAAAGCGACGCGCCGTCTCCCGGAACCGAGCTTGGCGTCAGCGTCGATGCGGGCGCCGTTCTGGTGTTTCCGGCGGAGTAGGGGCCAATCGCCGCCAGTCTTGCGGTGGCCATGCCGCTTTACTGCCATAGTGCAAAAAAATTCCGCCTAGGAGACGAAGCATGGGCCTGAGCTGGTCGCATATCCTCATCGTATTGGTGCTGTTCGTGCTGCTGTTCGGCCGCGGCAAGATTTCCGAGCTGATGGGCGACGTCGCCCAAGGCATCAAGAGCTTCAAGAAGGGCATCAGCGAGGACGAGGAAGAGGCGCCTTCACGCCCCGCACCCAAGGCCATCGAGCATAAGCGCGCCTCGCCTGCACGGGCCAAGACAGCCTCTCGCGCCAAGACCTCCGGCGCCAAGTCGGCGCGGAGCCGCAAGACCAGCTAGCCCTTCATCCTGGGCTGGCTTGTTCCCTCCCACCCTGGGGCGTAAACCACACCCATGTTCGATATCGGCTGGTCGGAGCTTCTCGTCATTGCCGTCGTCGCCATCATCGTGGTGGGTCCGAAGGACCTGCCGCGCATGATGCGCACCTTCGGCTCTTATGCCGGCAAGCTCCGCCGCATGGCCGGCGACTTCCAGCGCCAGTTCGAAGACGCGATGCGCGAGGCCGAGATCGAAGAAGTCAGAAAGGCCATGCATAGCGTGCGCGATGATTTGAGCGCGCCGATCGTCGACAAGCCGCTGATGCTCCCCAATCCATCGCCCGCTTCCACGCCGGAAATTAAGCCGGCTGCCGCAGCGCCAAAGCCCAAGCCGAAGAAGAAGCCGGCCAAGACAGGCAAATCCAGCCGCGCCAAGACAAGCCAAGCCGAAAGCGTCACGGGGCAAGAAGCCATGACGCAGGACGACGACATCGAGGCGACCAAGGCGCCGCTGATGGAGCATCTGATCGAGCTCCGCAAAAGGCTGGTCTGGTCGCTGCTGGCGACCTTCGCCGCGTTTCTCGTCTGCTTCTATTTCGCCAAGCCGATCTACAATCTCCTGCTCTGGCCCTATCGCTGGGCCGCCGGCGCCAATGCGCCGATCGAGATGATCTACACCGCCCCGCAGGAATTCTTCTTCACCGAAGTGAAGCTCGCTCTGTTCGGCGCCATCTTCCTCGCCTTTCCCATCATCGCCTCGCAGATTTATATGTTCGTGGCGCCCGGCCTCTACAAAAGCGAGCGCAAAGCCTTCCTGCCGTTCCTGGTCGCCACGCCGATCCTGTTCTTGCTGGGCGCGGCGCTCGTCTATTTCGTCGCCATGCCGCTCGCCATGACCTTCTTCCTGTCGATGCAGCAGACCGGCGGCGATCAGGTGCAGATCCAGCTCACCGCCAAGGTGAGCGAATATCTCTCGCTGATCATGGCGCTGATCCTCGGCTTCGGCATTTGCTTCCAGCTGCCGGTGCTGCTCACGCTGCTGGCGCGTGCCGGCCTCGTCACCGCGGCCGGACTGAGGGCCAAGCGCAAGCACGCCATCCTCGCCGTGTTCGTCGTCGCGGCGGTGCTGACGCCGCCAGATCCGATCAGCCAGATCGCGCTCGCGGTGCCGACCGTGCTGCTCTACGAGCTCTCGATCTTCGCGGTGACGCTTGCCGAGAAGAGCCACGCGGCCTCGGCGTCGACGGCCAAATCGGCTAAAAAGCCGGCGTAGGCGACCGCGCATGCTCCACATCCCCGACACCAAGACTCTGCTGCTGGTCCTCCTGGTCTGGGCGATCGCGGCCTATCTGATCGTGCCGCGGCTTTGGCTCCGGCATTTCAAACGTCATCCATTTTTCACCCAAGCCGACAGGCTGACTGAGACCGGCGACGGTCATCCCGGCGATCCGATCAATATCGGCCTGGTCGGCAGCGAAGGCGATGTCGTGCGCGCCATGACCGCCGCCGGCTGGTATCCGGCCGACCCGATCACCTTCACGAGCAGCGTGCGCATCGCGCCGACACGGTCCTCCGTCGTCCCGACGACGATGCGCCGGTGAGCAATTTGTTTCTGTTCGGCCGCAAGCAGGATCTCGCTTTCGAGCAGCCGCTCGCCGGTGGTCCGGGCAAGCGTCACCATGTCCGCTTCTGGCAAGTGGGATCAGCTCTATGAGGATCGCGCCGGCTGGTTCGGCGCCGCGACCTTCGACGACAAAGTCGGCCTCAGCCACACCACGGGGCAGGTGACGCATCACATCGCGCCGGACGTCGATGCCGAGCGCGACCGCCTGGTCAGCGAACTGAAGGCAGGCCGGATTGGTGCAATCGGTCGAGTGGCGCGACGGCTTCCACGCCGATTGCGAGGGCAAGAATGGCGGCGGCGATCCCTGGCGCACCGACGGCCGCCTGGCGATCGTCACGTTGCGGCCCGGGGACTAGGACGCGCCGCTTTCACGATCGCTTGAGCCGGCTGGTCTTGGACACAAAGGAGTCCTAGATGCAGACTAGCCGCTTCAACGGAGGACAATCATGCACAAACTCATCCTCGCCGCGACCGTCCTGGCACTCTCGATGACACCCAGTCTTGCGGACCGTGCCAAGCTCCATGGCAAAGCCAAGCCCCCGCAAGCCGAGGCGACCCTGGATGGGTCCTCGAGTTACGAGCGGGCGAAAAAGAGGGTTCAGCAGGAAGATTACGAGGACCCTTACTGGGTCCCGTGTGACTACACCACCGCTTGGGGACCCAATGCCTGCGGCGGCGGCGGTTCTTAGCAAAGCAAAACTTATCCCCGCGTTCTGAACGGCGCTTACACTGGCCTTATCTCGTCCGCTTTGAGGGCGCTTCGCGAGGCGTTGTGAGGCGGGACGGGATGCGGCGCCCGCGGGTTCATGCACGCAAAGCGAGCACTCGGGCGGCGTCGGGGCTCCGCCCGGGTCCAATACGAGGCCCTGCCAGGAGCTGGCTGATAGATGGCGTGTCCACTCGATGCGCCGATAAAAAGCGCGGCCCGGCGTTGTCAAATCGCCGCTTGTGGCGCGCCGCGAGGCGCCCGCTGCGGTCCTGTCGAAGGATCGCGGACACCATAGGTTTGCGTCTTTCGGCGCGCCGCACCCTCATAGCCCGGGCGCATTCGCGTCGCGGCAAGGACCGTGCTGCCCGCCACCGGCGTCATGCCCGGACTGTTCCGGGCATCCAATAGGCGGCTTCCGCGATGGGGGAGTCATCATGGATGGCCGGGACAAGCCCGGCCATGACGAAGGAGAGGTGGACGACTCAAGGTCTAGCGCCCTATACGGGGCCAATCGAACATTTCGTAGGATTCAAGCCCGTGCTCGATATCAAATGGATTCGTGACAACCAGGACGCCTTTGTGAAGGGGCTGAAGGACCGCGCCTTCGACGACCCCAAAGCCCTGTTGAATCGAATTCTGAAGCTGGACGAGGAACGCCGCGGAACGATTCAACAATTGCAGGACGCGCAGGCGCGCCGCAACGCCGCCTCGAAGGACGATCGGCAAGGCCAAGGCCGCCAAGGACGAGAAGACCGCCAAAGCCCTGATGGACGAGGTGGCGAGCCTCAAAGAGACCATTCAGCAAGGCGAGGAGCGAGAGCGGCAGCTCGAAACCGAATTTCGCGACCTGCTCGCCGGCATCCCCAACACGCCGCTGCCCGACGTTCCGGTCGGCGACGAGAAGGCCAACAAGGAACTGCGCAAAGTCGGCACGCCGAAGAAATTTCCATTTCAGCCGAAGCAGCATTTCGAGATCGGCGAGGCGCTCGGCCTGATGGATTTCGAGACGGCGGCGAAACTCTCCGGCGCCCGCTTCGTCGTGTTGAAGGGCGCGCTCGCGCGCCTCGAACGCGCTCTCGCCCAATTCATGCTCGACCTGCACACGAGCGAGCACGGCTACACCGAAGTCAGCCCGCCGCTGCTCGTCCGCGACGACACCATGTTCGGCACCGCGCAACTGCCGAAGTTTGCGGACGATCAGTTTCTGCAACGTCAACGGCCAGCTCGAGATCTAGCCGCATGGACTGACGTTGTTCAACAGCTAGCGGAGCGATCCGAGTGGAAGTTGGATCCGAGCTGATCGATGGAGCAGTCTGGCACAATCAGATGGCAACCGTGACGGAATGAGTTCTGCAGATCAATTCGAGCGATAGAGGTCGTCTCTGGCTCATCCCCACCGCCGAAGTGCCGCTCACCAATCTCGTGCGCGAGGACATCACCGACGAGGCCAAGCTCCCGATCCGCGTCACCGCCGGCACGCCATGCTTCCGCGCCGAGGCCGGCGCCGCGGGCAAAGACACGCGCGGCATGATCCGCCAGCATCAATTCAACAAGGTCGAGCTCGTCTCCATCACCACGCCGGAGCAATCGGCCGCCGAGCATGAGCGCATGACGAAATGCGCCGAGGAAGTGTTGAAGCGGCTCGAGCTTCCCTTCCGCACCATCGTGCTCTCGACCGGCGACATGGGCTTCGCCGCGCAGAAGACCTACGACATCGAGGTCTGGCTGCCCGGGCAGGACGCCTATCGCGAGATCAGCTCCTGCTCGGTCTGCGGCGATTTCCAGGCCCGCCGCATGAATGCGCGTTATCGGCCCAAGAACGCCAAGGACACCCGCTTCGTCCACACGCTGAACGGCTCCGGCGTCGCCGTCGGCCGCGCGCTGATCGCCGTGCTGGAGAATTACCAGGAGGAAGACGGCTCGGTCCGCGTGCCTGAGGTCCTCAAGCCCTATATGGGCGGCCTCACCAAAATCGAGCGTGTGGGTGATGCATGCGCCAGCCTCACTCCCCGGCGTCATTGCCGGGCTTGACCCGGCAATCCAATAGAGAGCGCTGCCTCGTGCCGATGCTCGGCATTGGATGCCCGGGACTTCAGCCCGGGCATGACGAAGTGCAGGTGATAGAGCTCAGAACAGCCATGCGCATCCTCATCACCAACGACGACGGCATCGAGGCGGCCGGCCTCGACGTGCTGGAGAAGATCGCGACCGATCTGAGCGACGATGTCTGGGTCATTGCGCCCGAGACCGATCAGTCAGGCGCCGCACATTCGCTCACCCTTGCCGAGCCTTTGCGCATGCGGGAGCTCGGGACACGCCGCTATGCGGTGAAGGGCACGCCGACCGATTGCGTCATCATGGGCGTCCGCTTCCTCTTGCCCGACCAGCCGCCGGATCTCGTGCTCTCCGGCGTCAATCGCGGCCAGAACCTTGCCGATGACGTCAACTACTCAGGCACCGTCGCCGGCGCCATCGAAGCAGCACTGCTCGGCATCCCATCGATCGCCATGAGCCTGGTCACCGAAGGCTTCGAGCGGGGCGCGCCGCAATGGGAGACGCCGATGCGCCACGGCGCTCCCTTGGTGCGGAAGCTGTTGGAGGCCGGCTGGCCGGAAAACGTCGTGCTCAACGTCAATTTCCCGGATTGTGCGCCCGATGCGGTGAAAGGCATGGCGGCGACGGTGCAGGATTTGCGCAGCGCCGATCAGGTCCGCATCGACGACCGCATGGATACCAGGGGCCGCGCCTATTACTGGATCGGCATCGAGCGGCGGCCTTCGAGCCCCCCGAAAGGCACCGATCTCTGGGCCGCCCGCTCCAATCTCATCTCCGTCACGCCCCTCTATCTCAATTTCACCCATGAAGAGACGAGGAGCCGCCTCGCTAAAGTGCTAGGCCACTGACAGAAAGCGAGAATCACCCGATACTCGCAATCCCGGAGGTGGGGCCGGCTCGGATCATGGCGAGCGCGCAAGACCAGATTGGCTTGATCATGCAGCTGAGGCGTCGCGGCATCCGCGACACCGCGGTCTTGCGTGCGATCGAGCGCGTGCCGCGGGAACAATTCATCGATGCCTCGTTCGGCGATCACGCCTATCACGACATCGCGCTTCCGATCGAATGCGGCCAGACCATCTCGCAGCCTTTTGTCGTCGCCTTCATGACCGAGAAGCTCGAGCTCGATCCGCGCCACAAGGTGCTCGAGATCGGCACCGGCTCCGGCTATCAGGCTGCGGTGCTCTCGCATCTCTGCCGCCGCGTCTACACCATCGAGCGCTGGCGCGAATTGCAGAAGCTTGCCGAGAAGCGCCTCGCCAAGCTCCGCATCGCCAACGTCACCACCATCATCGGCGATGGCTGGCTCGGCTGGCCGCCGCAAGCGCCGTTCGACCGCATCATCGTCACGGCCGCCGCGCCACGAACCGCCGCAAGCTCTGGTCGATCAGCTCAAGATCGGCGGCCGCATGATCCTTGCCCATCGGCGAGAGCCGCGACACCCAACAACTCGTCCAGATCGACAAGACCCAAGACGGCCTCGTGACCACCGAGCTGCTCCCTGTCCGCTTCGTTCCGCTGCTGCATGGCGTCGCCAAAGACACGGAACGCGAATCTTTTCGCGACATCGGAAAGGATCGTTAACAGCATGTTTACCTCTCACGACGTTTACTGGGCGCCAGTAGTTTTGCGTGGGGCAGTAGGGATGAAACATGCGGCGGTCGGCCGTGGCATCGCGCTCATAGCGGCGGCCGCGGCGGTTCTAGTCCTTGGCGGGTGCAGCGCGAGCAGTTCCCGCTTCGATTTCCCAGCCTTCAATCTGACATCCTCGGGCGAAAACGCCTCGACGGTCGGCACGCCTCCGCAACAGCAGGCCGATCTCACCACGACATCGTCGCTGCCGGTTCCGCAGGAATCCGTTTACGCCCACGGTCAGGCGCCTGGCTCGCAAGGCGGGGTTGCGCGTGCAAGCCTGCCGCCCGTCCAGTCTTCGCCGCTGCCGCGCGCCATGCCCGCGTCTTATTCTCCGCAACCGGGTGCCGCGCCACGCGTGCAGAACGCGTCCTACGGTGGCTGGCAAGCAAGCCCGCGCCCGCAGCCCGCAGTCGTCCGGGTCGCCGGCGAGCCAACTGCCGGTCGCACGATCAAAGTGGGGAGGGGCGATACGCTCTCGGTGCTCGCCAGGCGCTATAGCGTCACGGTCGAGGCGATCAAGAGCGCCAACAATCTGACCGACACGCGCCTCACCGCAGGCCAGGAACTGGTCATCCCGGGTCCGGGCTGGTCTTCTGCCGCGCCTGCCGCACCTGCGGCGCCGTCGACTCCTGTGACCGAGGCCTCCGCACAAGGCGAGACCTATAAGGTGCAGAAGGGCGATACGCCGCGCGGCATCGCCAACAAGTTCAAGATCTCGGAGAAAGAGCTGATCGCGGCGAACAAGCTCACCCGCGTCGATCGTCTCCAGATCAATCAGACCTTGATCATCCCGAGCGCGAAGCAGGAAGTGATCACGCCGGAAGTCGCCGAGACCAGCAAGCCGTCTGAGCTCGAAGCTCCTGGAGTAACGTCTCCCGATGTGCGCACGGTCAAGACCACGACCATCACGGCGCCGGACAGCGTCAAGCCGTCCGAACCTTCGCCGACGCAATCGGCGTCTGACGACAAAACTAAAGACGAGAAGCCGACCACGCCTATCGCCGCTTCGGACGAGGTGATCGGCGGTGGTTCGCCCAAGTCACTGGAAACCACGACGGCGGACTCCAAGCCAGTCGAGACCAAGGCGCCGGAGACCAAGACGGCGAGCTCAGGCACAAGCACGGACCAGCTGCCGCAGCCGGATCCGATGTCGGGCAACAGCTTCCGCTGGCCGGTGCAGGGTCGCATCATTTCCGAATTCGGCACCAAGGCCGACGGCGGCCATAATGACGGCATCGATCTCGCCGTGCCGCAAGGCACCTCGGTCAAGGCCGCCGAGAACGGCGTCGTGGCCTATGCCGGCGACGAGCTCAAGCCCTACGGCAATCTGATCCTGATCCGTCACTCGAACAATTGGGTGTCGGCCTACGCGCATAACGAAGAGCTGATGGTGAAGCGCGGCGACAAGGTGCGCCGCGGCCAGGTCATCGCCAAGGCCGGCAAGACCGGCGCCGTGAGCCAGCCTCTGGTGCATTTCGAGCTGCGCAAAGGCTCGCGTCCGATCGACCCGACGAAATATATGTCGAACGCGCAAGCGAGCGCGGATTAGGCGTCGAGCTTCACGCCCAGGCGTCCGGCCAAGTCTTGGATGAATTGCCAGGCAACGCGGCCCGAGCGCGAGCCGCGGCTTGCAGCCCAGGCCAGCGCCTCCTTCTTGAGTGCGGCGCTATCCTTCTCTAGCCGGTAATGGCGCGCGTAACCCCGCACCATCTCCAGATAATCGTCCTGGCTGCAATTGTGGAAGCCGATCCAAAGGCCGAAGCGATCCGACAGCGACACTTTTTCCTCCACCGCCTCCGACGGATTGATCGCGGTCGAGCGCTCATTCTCGAGCATCTCGCGCGGCATCAGATGCCGCCGGTTCGATGTCGCGTAGAACAACAAATTCTCGGGCCGGCCCTCGATGCCGCCTTCCAGCACGGCTTTGAGCGATTTGTAGGAGGTGTCGCGCGTCTCGAAGGACAGGTCGTCGCAGAACACCAGGAAACGATGTTGAGCCGCCTCGCGTAAGTGATTCAAACATTGGGGAAGAGTGCCGATATCCTCGCGGTGGATTTCGATCAGCTTGAGCGGCGCCTCGCTCCGGCACACTTCCGCATGCACGGCCTTCACCAATGAGCTCTTGCCCATGCCCCGCGCGCCCCAAAGCAACGCATTGTTGGCCGGCAAACTTTTCGCGAATTGCCGCGTATTGACCAGCAACGTGTCGCGCTGGGCCTCGATGCCCTTGAGCAAGGAGAGGGGAACCCGGTTCACTTCGCGGACCGGCACGAAGCCTTGCGGCTCTGCGTGCCAGACAAAGGCCTCGGCGGCCCCGAAATCGGCATGCCGCTCGCGGGCAGGGCTCAAGCGCTCCAGCGCCCTGGCGATGCGCTCTAGCAGGCCTGTCAAAGGTTCCTGGTAATTCATGGCGGACCGGTTTACGCCGAAGCGCCGGCATAAGAAAGGCCCGGAAATGGCTCAAACCGCCCCGTTGCAAAGCCGGTCGAGGTGGCTATAGTCCCGCCAAATCGAAGCGCCCAAAGGCGTTCAACAGGGGATCGGGCCCGCAAGCGGGCCCGGAACGTCTAAGCCGAAGGATCAGACCGAATGACGAGTTTTGTCTACGCCCAAGCCGCGTCGCCGGGCGCGATGGACTACCTGAACAGCCTCATCGTCCCGACCATGATGATCATCGGCATCATGTATTTCATGATGATCCGGCCGCAGCAGAAGCGCCTGAAAGAGCATCGGGACATGGTGGCCGCCATCCGCCGGGGCGACACGGTCGTGACCTCAGGCGGCATCATCGGCAAGGTTTCCAAGGTCGAAGATAACGAGCTGCAGATCGAAATCGCGGATGGGGTGCGCATCAAAGTCCTGCGCGGGACCATCTCCGAGATCCGTGGCAAGACCGAGCCGGCGGCAAGTTCGAAGCCGAAATCGGCCTCGGAGTGATAGAATTAAACTAATCGATTAGCGCCATAGACTAAGCGGAGCGTCAGGCAGCCATGCTGCATTTTCAAAGATGGAAGGTGATCCTCGTATGGGGCATTGTGCTCCTGGGCTTCCTGCTCGCGCTCCCGAACCTGTTCCCGGCATCGAGCCTGGCGGGGCTGCCGTCTTGGCTTCCGCATAAGCAGATCAATCTCGGCCTCGACCTGCAAGGCGGCGCGCATCTTCTCTACCAGCTCGACGAAAAGGAAGTAGTCGAGGATTGGTTGAAGACAGTGCGCAGCGACGTCCGCGATACGTTGCGCGGGGCAAAGCCCGCGATCGGTTATACCGACCTCGCGCAGAACGCGGCGACGCGATCCGTTTCGGTCAAGATCCGCAGCGCTGCCGATTACGACAAGGCTTTCAATGACCTGAACAAACTCTCGGTGGCCGTGGGCGGCAATGTCTTCAGTGAGTTCTCCGGCCACGACCTCGCCGTCGAGAAGAGCGGCGATGATGGGATCACGCTGACCATCACCGATGTTGGCCTCAACCAGCGCATGCGCGCCGCGATCCAGGCCTCGATCGAGACCATCCGGCGCCGCGTCGACCAGCTCGGTACCACGGAGCCGATCATCCAGCGCGAAGGCCGTAACCGTATTCTCGTGCAAGTGCCTGGCATCCAGGATGTTGAGCGCTTGAAGAATCTCATCGGCGAGACAGGTAAGCTCGAATTCAAGATGGTCGATCCATCGGTCGACGCCGGCGAGGCGGCGACCAGCAAGCGCGTGCCGGCAGGCGATGTGCTCGCTTACGACGAAGAGAATCCTCCGGTTCCCTATGTGCTGAAGGACGAGGTGCTCTTGACCGGCCAGAATCTGGTCGATGCGCAAGCCTCCTTCGACGACCGCACCGGCGAGCCGGTTGTGACCTTCCGCTTCGACGCCGCCGGCGCCAAGCGCTTCGGCAAGATCACCCAAGAGAACGTCGGGCTGCCCTTTGCCGTCCTGCTTGACGACAAGGTGATCACAGCGCCCCGCATCAACGAGCCGATCCTCGGCGGCACTGGCCAGATCAGCGGCAATTTCACCGTCGAGCGCGCCAATGATCTCGCCGTGCTGCTCCGTTCCGGTGCGCTGCCGGCCAAGCTCACCGCCATCGAGGAGCGGACTGTCGGCGCAAGCCTCGGCGCGGATTCCATTGCCTCAGGCAAGAAGGCGGCCCTGATGGGGCTCGCGCTCGTCGTCATCTTCATGTTCGCGGCTTACGGTTTCTTCGGGCTGTTTGCCAATCTCGCGCTGCTGATTAACATCGCGCTGATCTTCGGCGTCCTCTCGCTGCTCGGCGCCACGCTGACCTTGCCCGGCATCGCCGGCATCGTGCTCACCATCGGCATCGCCGTCGACGCCAACGTGCTGATCAACGAGCGCATCCGGGAAGAGATCAGGTCGGGCAAGTCGCCGGTGGCTTCGATCGAAGCCGGCTACACGCGTGCCATGGCCACCATTATCGACTCTAACGTGACGACGCTGATCTCGACTTTGGTTTTGTTTTGGCTGGGCTCCGGCGCCGTGCGCGGCTTCGCCGTGACGCTGACCATCGGCATCCTCACCTCCTTGTTCACCGCCGTTACCGTGACGCGGATGATGGTCTCATATTGGCTGCGTCGTTGGCGGCCCACTCTCGTGCCGATTTAGGAAAGAACAGATATGTTCAGAGGCTTCAGCTTTGTCCCTCCGGATACCAAGATCGATTTCGTTCGCTTGCGGACGATCAGCTGGGTTGTGTCCGCGCTGCTCACCGTCGTTCCTTTGTTGCTGCTATGGACGCACGGGCTCAATTTCGGCATCGACTTCCAGGGCGGCACGCTGCTCGAGATCAAGACCAAGGACAGCACCGCCGATCTCGCTTCTATCCGTTCCAAGATTCATGCGCTGAATATCGGCGAAGTGCAGATTCAGGAATTCGGCGCGCCCGATAATGTGCTGATCCGCATCGCGGCCCAGCCGACCGAGCAGGAGCAACAGGCCTCGATCGGCAAGGTGAAGCAGGCGCTGGGTGACGGCGTCGAATATCGCCGCGTGGAGGTCGTCGGACCCACGGTGTCGAATGAATTGATTGCCGGCGGTACGGTTGCCGTGGTCGTCGCCATGATCGGCATTCTCATCTATGTCTGGTTCCGCTTCGAATGGCAGTTCGCCGTCGCTGCCATCGCCTCGCTGATTCACGACGTGACCGGAACCATCGGCCTGTATTCGTTGCTCCAGATCGAGTTCAATCTATCGTCGATCGCCGCTATCCTCACCATCATCGGCTATTCGCTGAACGACAAGGTCGTCATCTTCGACCGAATCCGGGAGAATTTGCGGAAGTACCGGCGCATGCCGATGGTTGAGTTGCTCAACGTCTCGATTAACGAGACGCTGTCGCGAACCACGCTGACCCATGTGGTGACCTTCCTCGCCATGATGCCCTTCCTCATCGTTGGCGGCGAGGCGATCTATGGGTTCGCGCTTGCCATGTGCTGGGGCATCGTCATCGGCGCCTATTCCTCGATCTTCGTCGCGGCGCCTCTACAATTGATCCTCGGCGTGAAGCGCGATGCCTTCACCAAGAGCGGGGAAGGCGCGAGGGCAGGGGCTGCAGCGCGCGCCTGATTCTGCCATCTGGAGGAAGCGAGGCCTCGATTGGATGAGGCGGAGCGAGCAAGTACGATTGTCGCGATCCTCCGCGAGGGCGATCCCGACCGTTACCTCGCCACGCTGTTCGCACCTTCATCCGCACGCGACGATCTCTTCGCCCTCTATGCCTTGAATGTCGAACTCGCCCGCATCGGCGAGCGGGTGACCGAGCCCGACCTCGGCAAGATTAAATTGCAGTGGTGGCGTGAGGCGCTGGCCCGGCGCGACCGGGGAGGCAACGGGAAGTCCCGTGGCTCGACGCGATTGGCAGCCTTCTGCAGCGCCATCCAGACGCGGCAGAGCCGATCGGCGGGATGATCGATGCGCGAGAGTTCGATGTCGCGGTCAGGATCATGCCGGACATGGCCGCGCTCGACGGCTATCTCGATGCCACCGCCGGCAGCCTGTTTGCGGCGGCCGCGACTGTTGGCGGCGGAGACACGAGATCGGCTCCAACCCCTCTGTCAGGCCTCTGGCCGGGCCTACGGCCTTACCGGTTTGATGCGGTCCTTGCCCGTTCACGCAGCGCAGGGCCGGTGCGATCTCCCTGACGATCTGCTTCGCCGTCACGGCACTTCGTTTGAAGACGTCCTTGCAGGCAGAGCGAGCCCTGGCCTTGCGTCTGTGCTTTCAGAGCTGCGTGGCAAGGCGCAAATAGCTCTGGAGGATGCGGAGGGGAAACTCCCCGATCTCCCGGCGCGCGAACGAAAGCTCTTCCTGCCGCTTGCGCTGGTCCGGCCATATCTGGCCGCCCTGGCCAAGGTTGCGGACGATCCTTTCCGCTTCGTAAGCACCATCAATCCGCTTTATCGTCTGTGGCGGTTCGCAACCTGGCGGTAGGGGAAGCTCATGGCAAAGACGGCAAGGACATGGTCGTGGCGGGGTTGGCTGCCGGACATTAGCGCCGCGGTCGAGCGCTTTCCGCTGGGTGTCGGCTTCGCCGTGCTCTTCACCTTCTACAAGCTCTATCACGGCTCCAATATGAGCGAGGTCACGCTCAGGACCCTCGGGGCATTGGCAGCCTGCTTCCTTTGGGTCGTGGCCGTCGATCTGTTCGTGGAATCGACCAGGCGCACCCAAGCCGCAAGGTTCGCTCTCTCCGCCGCCGGCATTCTGGTGATTGCCCTTCTGGTCTGGCTTGCCTGGTGCATTTGGCTCGACCCCAAGCTTCTCATCGGCGGACTTCTGCTTCTCGTCGGCCTTGCCGGCTTCCTTGGCCGCGACGAAAGCAATTCATCGTTTTGGCTGTTCAATCAGCGCCTGGTGCTCGGCGCGGGCGTCGCGCTTGCGGGCGCCTGCCTGTTGGGCGCCGGCCTCTCCAGCATCGTGGAAACATTGAACACGCTGTTCTCGCTCGATCTGCCTGCGCGCTGGCACGAGCATATCTGGACGGTGAGCCTCGGCCTGGTCGCGCCGGTGAGTGCGCTTGCCTTCGCACCGCGGAGCTTTACCGACACCATCACCGAACGGGACCAGAGCGAGTTCATCATGCGGGCTGCTGCGGCCTTGGTGAAATTCGTGCTGGTACCGCTGCTCCTCGTCTACACCGCCATTCTCTACGCCTATGCCGTCAAGATCGCGCTCGAATGGACGCTGCCTAAGGGGACGCTCGGCAGCATGGTCGTCGGCTATCTCATGGTCGGCGCGGCGACGCTCCTCGTCGGCTATCCCATCCGCGAGACTGGCGGCACGTTGGTGCGCTTGTTCTGGCGCTATTGGGTGTGGCTCACGGCTCTGCCGGTGATGCTGCTGTTCCTTGCGGTCTATCGGCGCATCGCCGATTACGGGGTGACTGAAGACCGTTATCTGATGGTGCTGATCGGCGTCTGGGCGCTCGCGCTCGCCATCATTCGCGTGACCAGGGGCGAGAATTTCGATCTCCGACTGGTGCCGGGCATGTTGGCGCTCCTGCTGCTTGCCGCTTCGTTCGGCCCTGGCGGGGCGATCGGCTTCTCCGTGATGAGCCAGCGCGCCGAGCTCGAAAAGCTCCTCATCAAAAGAGGCGTGCTCGTCGACGGCAAGCTCGTCGCGCGGACCGACTCAAATCCGGACAGTAGCCGTCTCGGCACCGACGCGTCGCGCGTGCGCGGCATCGAATGGTATCTCAACACCCATCATGCTCTCCGCACGCTCAAGCCTTGGTTCGAGGGCACGGGCAGCAATCCGTTCGCGCCGGAGAAGACGCCCGAAGTGCAAACCCGCGAAGTCTTGCAAGCGCTCGGCCTCCGGCCAGATATCTTGAGCTCGAAGGAAGTCTCCTATTTTAGCCACTACTCCAACGCGCCCGCGATCGTAGCCTTTACCGGCCCGGGTACTGCGCTCGGTCCGATCGTGTTCTCCGGCAACACGATCGAGCCAACACCCATTCCGCCCCAGACGGTGACGGTGGAAGGGCTAGGGCCCGTCCGCCTGCAACTCGCCGACAATGTGCTCTATGTGCAGACGGAGCAGGGGGCGGAGCTTCGCTTCAACATTTTCGACGCGGCCCGCGAGCTCACCAATCTGATGAGCAACGAGCATCGGCCGGTTCAGCTTCATGCCTCCGGCGGCGGGCTTTCCGGCACGGTGCTGATCGACAATCTGAACGGCATGTTTCAGGAGCCCAATCTCAGGATCTCGCTGCTGCGCTTCTGGCTGGTGCTCGAGAAAACACCTTAGCGTCTACTCGGCCGCGATAGAGGCCGGCTTCGCCCGAGCCAGGACTCCAGATCGGCCAGCGCGCGGGCGCTGATGGCTTGCCGCCTGGTTGCTGTTCGGTCTGCTTTGCGTCCGCGACCTCTGTCGGTCTCGATCGGTGGGAACAACCCGAAATTCACATTCATCGGCTGAAAGCTCCGCGCCGTTCCATCGCTCAGATGCCCGCCGGTGATGTGATGCAGCAGCGCGCCGAACGCCGTGGTCGGCGGCGGCGGCGCAAGCCTTTCACCAAGCCGCTCGGCGGCGGCAAAGCGCCCGGCCAGAAGTCCGATCGCCGCGGACTCGACATAGCCTTCGACGCCTGTGATCTGCCCCGCGAAGCGCAGCCGCTGATCGGCTTTCAGACGGAGCTGATCATCGAGAAGCTTCGGGCTATTGAGAAAAGTATTGCGATGCAGGCCGCCGAGCCGCGCGAACTCTGCGTTTTCGAGCCCCGGGATCATGCGGAAGGTCCGCACCTGTTCGCCATGCTTCAGCTTGGTCTGGAAGCCGACCATGTTCCATAGCGTGCCGAGCGCATTGTCCTGCCGGAGCTGCACCACGGCATAAGGCTTCACGTCGGGGCGATGTTTGTTGGTGAGCCCGACCGGCTTCATCGGACCGTACCGCAAAGTTTCAAGCCCACGCTCCGCCATCACTTCGATCGGCAGGCAGCCCTCGAAATAGGGCGTGGCCTGCTCGAAATCCTTGAATGCGGTCTTCTCGCCTGCGAGCAGCGCCGCGACGAAAGCCTCGTATTGCGTCTTGTCGAGCGGGCAGTTGATGTAATCGGCATCGCCGCCGCCGGGTCCCACTTTGTCGTAGCGGGACTGGAGCCAGCAAATATCCATGTCGATACTCTCGCGATGCACGATGGGCGCGATGGCATCGAAGAAGGCAAGTTCAGCCTCGCCGGTCATGGTCTGGATGGCGCGGGCGAGCGCCTGTGAGGTGAGGGGACCAGTCGCGATGATCACGCTGTCCCAATTCTTCGGCGGCAAGCCGTCGATCTCTTCCCTAACGATGGTGATCAGCGCGTTCGCTTCGAGCGCATTCGTCACCGACGCGGCAAAGCCTTCGCGATCGACCGCCAAAGCGCCGCCGGCGGGAAGTTTATTGGCATCGGCCGCCCGCATGATGAGCGAGCCGGCGCGCCGCATCTCCTCATGCAACAGGCCGACCGCATTGTTCTCGAAATCGTCCGAGCGGAAGGAATTGGAGCAGACGAGCTCGGCAAGCGCGTCGGTCTTATGCGCCTCGGTTTTCTGGATGGGCCGCATTTCGTGCAGCACCACGGGCACGCCGGCTTGCGCCAGCTGCCAGGCCGCCTCGCTTCCGGCAAGGCCGCCTCCGATCACATGAACGTCGCGGGTCATGATCCTAGCTAGTCCCTATAGCGTTGGTCTTGCAAGGAAATCGGCCACTGTGGCCCGAAACGACAGACGCTTGATAAAGCGGCATTTTCCGTAAGGCTGCCCTGTCTGTGAGCGAAAACTGATGCTATAGAGCAACAGGGGTAGGAATCGAAAATCGCTGGATTTTCAATGCGACAGGCTGCCGGCTTCGTCACTCTGCTGATCGCTGCCGCCGTTTTGGCTGGCTGCACGCATGACCGCAGCGGCGACCCCCGCAAGCATTACGCCTCCTTCAATGTGGCGCCGCCGCAAGGCCAAGCCGTCGAAGTCTGTCACGCCTATACCTGCAAGATGAAGACGACCTACTATTTCCACAAATCCGACATCGCCGAGCTCGCCGCAATAATGCGCAAGACGAAACGCGCCGATACGCCCTTCGAGGAGCGCCGCGCCATCGCCTATGCAATTGCACGGATCGAGGTAAAGGTCGGCAAAAAAGCTCGGCATCAACGATCGGGCGGGAATGGAATATGGAGGATCCGGCGATCCGACTCAGGAGGATTGCGTCGACGAGGCCACCAACACGACGAGCTATCTGCTCGTCCTCCAGTCGAATGAACTCTTGAAGCATCACACCGTGGAGATCCCATTCTCCAAGGGTGACCTCCTAAAGGGCACCATGCAGGGCGACCCGATCAAATACTGGCCGCACTGGACGGCCGTGCTTGCCGAGAAGAAGTCCGGGCAAAAATACGCGGTCAACTCCTGGATTTATGAGAACGGCGAGAACCCGGCCGTGGTCAAGGTCGAGGATTGGTACATCAAAGACCTCGCCAGCCTACCGAAATCGACGCTACTGAATTTGTCGCAGCGGGGATAAAGGCCCGCAGGCTCAGTCGACACGCTTTCCAACAATCGCAAACCTCACGTTGTAATATGTGAACGACACTTCATCGCCCTTGCGGATTCTCTCCGACACATCGCAGCTCTTGTAGGTGAGGATGAGGTCTTGGAATTCGAAGGGTGTAGTGCGGTCTAGTTCTCCGTTGATGCTTGACGTTTTGAAATTTGACCGTCGCCTTTGGGCACGTCGATGTCAGACTTCAGAGCAGTTCCAATGCGCCGACCGTTTCGGTAGAGGCCATTCAGATCCCGCAGGGGCTTCTTTAGGGCCTTGTATCCGACATGAAGCTCGGCCGAGCTCACTGGCCGTCTCTTCGAGGAACAAGGAAGACCAAGTCACGAGCGACGTGTAGGACCAATACAGCGCAGCCGCGACGATGCAGACGGCAAGATGATCGCCGCAATGACCAACGACCAAGGATCGGAGGCCAGAACTCCGCCAATCCTGCAAGAGCTTGGAAAACCAAACTGGCATCTGCGCCTCCGCTGCACAAGTGCTGGCAAGGGACAATCCGATTGACTTGCTAACAGACCGTTTGCGCAGCTGTTTTCGCCTGTGGGCCAGAGGCCTATGCCAAGGGCTAACCCTAAGTCCCAGCCCGTTTTTTGGGCATAATGGCAATTCCGTGTTCAAAATGGGACAGAACTGGACTAAGCTTCCGCCCGAAGCCGAGTCGAAACAATAACGGGCTTCGTTCCGTAGAGCCGGTGGACCGCCTGGCTAGTCACGGGCAACACCCACCCGCTCTCCCAACCAAAAGGGGGGTGAGATGTCCACCAATACAGCACTTGCAATTAGCCTCGGCGTGCTTGGCGCCGTCGCCACATGGCTCTTCCTTGGCCCGCTCGGCGGCATGCTCGCGATCTGGGCGGCCTTCATCGCCTGGGGCTGCTACTTCCATTGCGGCGGCAAGGAGCATGGCCTGATGTCGACGGTCGTGGCCAACTTCGCCGGCGCCATCATCGCCGGCATTACGCTCTACGCAGCGTTGCGCACCGGCATGGGCGACAAGCTCGGTGTGCCGATCTGGGCCGCGATCTGCGTCGGCATCGGCGTTGCGGCGATGGTGTCTGCTCGCCAACATCGAAATGTTCTCGGCAATCCCGGCGCAAGTCTATGGCTTCGCCTCGACCGTTGCCCTGACCCTGCTGACCGCCGACGGCGTCGCCAATCTGACCGCGACGTCGATTGCCAATCCGGTCTTCGTCATCATCATCTCGATGATGGTCGGCGCCGTGTTCGGCTATGTCTCGGAGAAGCTCGCCGGCATGCTCGCTGGAGCCGCCAGCCATCGCGCACACGCCAAGGCCTAAGCGCGAGCCGAGCGGAAAATTTGCCCCGCGCGATCTCGCGCGGCTACACTGCAACAGACGGCATGGCGCTGGTCGTGCCGTCTGTGTTTTATCGAGGTCAGTCTAGAGGAGGACGGTTATGAACGGGCCAAATTACGGAATGGAAGGCGCCAAATACGGCATCAGTTTCGGCACCGCGCTCGCCATCGCGATCTCTTACACCAACAACCATTCGATCCTGTGGGCCATCATCCACGGCATTTTCAGCTGGCTCTACGTCATCTATTTCGCGCTGTTCAAATAGCCTGAGCACGACGGACGTTTCACTTCCGTTTGCGACGTCCGGCGATCGCGAGAGTGATGATCCAGCTCTTTCGAATAGCCGCGACGAGTAGGACGGCTGCAGCAATCGCAGCGACTTCATCGGCGAAGCTGGCGCTCAAGGCCCATGCCGTCGCAGCGACGGCAATCAGGATATAGGCGGCAATCGGCAGCAAGATGTCCCACAACACTTCATGCTCTTCGATGTCGTTTCGCCGCCGCGAGGTCATGGCGAGATTGGTGACATAGGCAAAGCCGGCGCAGCCGAGCACGCCGAGCAGAACCGCGCGGAATTGATCCTCAAGCGGCGCCGCCAACGCCAAGGAGAGCAGCAGCAGCGTCGTGAAATAGACCAGGAGCGGCGTCACAAAGAACCGGGTGCGATGTTCGTCACCCTCGATCTTTCGGTCACTGCTGAAGGTGATCACGACAAAGATGAGACCGATCAGCGTTCCCGCCACGGTCCCGACCAGCGTATAGAAATTGCCCCAATCCGCCATGTCCTGGACTCCAACCGAGTCGCCACAGAGGTGAGGAGTTTCGGGTCGTCGCGACCCTCAGTCTAGGGTTCGTTCACCATCTTTCAGATTTTTCCCCGATTCCTTGCTTCTGCCATTTCGCTCCCGCAAATTGTGTCAGCTAAAAAAGGGGGGACTGGGGGGCATGGATCTTGTGCGCGTTAGCTTTACCGGGCGTTGCCGCGAGGCGAAAGCGCGCCTCAAGCTGTTAACCTATTTGCGTCGCTTGGCCGAGCGAAGCCAACGCTATCTGCTCGCTGCCGGCGGATCATCCATCGAAACGATCGATCGCAAGAGGTCCGGCAGGATCCTGGTCGCCGATTCCGTCGCTGCGGATGCTCGTGTCTTCGCCGATCAAGCTAACGATGCGGGGATCCACCTCGTGAGCGAGCCCGACGTCAAGGGCGCCACTTTTGCCGTCCTTCCGCATGCTCGGCTTTCCGGCCTGACTTTTTCGCTGTTCGAGGCGAGCGGTGAGCAGCGAGGCGAGAAGCGCTTCAGTTTCGTTTTTCTGGATGCTCCGGCCACGCCGTTTCTCGACGGGGCCCTCGTCCAGATCGGCGCAGGCGACCAGCTCGAGCGCACGGAAATCGAGCTACCGTCCGATCTCGGCGAGTGGATCGATCTGCTGTTCTCGTGGGTCAAGTTCTTCCATATCGGCGACTTCGCCTGGCACCGGGGAGAGCCGCTGCCGAACTATGCCGAATATCGCGCCATTCTGCTTGGACTGCAGGATGAGCTCGGCCCTGAGCGCGCGGAGGCGGCCGCCTTCAACGCGCTCCTCGCAACCTTCGCCAATCATGCGGAAGACAAATTCGCCGCCGCGCCTGCGTGACGATGCTATTGCGGGATCACCCAGTTGGAACCGTCGGCTTGGGCGACTTGCGTCTTGCACAGCGTGACGTCTTGGCTTTCCGTCTGCCCGCCTTTTTCCACGGTCTGCGTGACGTCTCGGCAGGTGGTGCCGTCGGCGCGCTCGTAGGGATCTGTTTTCGGCACGACCCAGCCTGAAGCCGTGACTTGCTTGGTGGCAGGGTCGGTGCGCTTCCAGGCCACTTTGGCAGGCGGCTGGTTCCGCGTGGCCGGCGCGTTGGCCGCCCGTTGCGTGGCGAGGGCGAGCTGCCGCCGCTCCTCGTCATCGAGAGCTTTGCCGATTGCGTTGCCAATGATGCCGCCGGCCACAGCGCCGACCACGGCGCCTGCGACAGGATTCATCCCGTTATTCCTTGCGATCAAGGCGCCGCCAACACCGCCGGCCACGGCGCCGATGCCGGTCCCTGCCTCTTGGCGCGGACCATTGGTCACGCAGCCGCCAAGCAAGCTCACGAGCGCGAGCGCTGGTAGCAATCTCCAGCACTGGGTGACTATTGGCATGACCATCCCTCCGAAACGCCTCTCACTGATAGATGCCGCGTTTACTTTTTTTCGCCTCGGCCTCGGCCTGACGATAGGCAGGCGGGGCGTCGGCCGCCGTGCGCGCCGCGCCATTGGTGAGCGCGGCGAGCCCGAGATCGACATTGCTGACGAAACAGCTATAGCGATCGCCGATCGGCGCACAACGAACCTTGCCGCCTTGCTCCTGGATAAACTTTGCCAGCTGATCGCGATAGGGCGAGCCGAAACCGGTGATGCCGGCGAGCATCAGCCTCTGACCACCGACAAGGATTGTCGCGGTATCGAGCACCTTCTCGACGGACCCGCTCATCGGTTGCGGCTGCGGATCGGGCGAGGGGGTCGGCCTCAGCGATTGAGTGGTGACCGCTTGTGACTCCTTGGCGTCGCGAGCCGGCACGGCCGCGACGAGGACTTCCTCCTCGGTGTCGGCGACTGGCTCTTCGGTGTCGGCAACTGGCTTTGTGTCGGACTTGTCTGACTTAACGACGGGCGCTGGCGCGACCGATGCGACATTCGCTTCCGCCGGCGGCTCCCAGCTCTTGATCTGGTCCGAGATATAGCCGCCAAGCAAATTGGCGGCGGTCTCGGTCAGGACCACACCACATATGCTGGCGACCGACACAATGCCGGCCCAGCGCCATTTCTGTTGACCATCCATGAGCGATTTTAGTGTCTGCGCGTTATGTTAGCCCCACCGAAACAAGCAGGCCGGAACGCGAAACTCAACTCCTGGCAGCTGCCCGGGGAAGTAAATCGGTCACAATTCGCGCTTTTTTGTGATTATGCCACAAGCTATTGGAATCATGCCGGAATCTGCGCCTGCGGTCGAACTGGCTACTCTTTATCGAACGCCTTGCGAAGTTCGGTCTTGGCCTTTTCCAATCTGGCGCGGTCGGCCTCACTCAAGCTCTTGCCGGCGCGATTGATATAGAACACGAGCATGGACATTGCTGACCTGAAGGGGTCGGCCTTGCGCCGCTTGCTCGTCTCGGCCGAGCGTTTGAGCGAGGCCGCGATCTTCTTCGGATCCTTGAGCGTGAAGACGCCTTGCTCGAGATCGAGCGCATGCGAATGCTCCGTAACCTCCTGGGACCAGCGTTTGGGCTTGGCCTTTTTTGCTTTCGTCATGGAATTGCCTCGTGAGCCCTATACTCGGACACCAAACCCTGGAGGCTCAAAAAATGCCCACGCTCACGCTCTATCACGCGGCGCCTTCGCGCTCGTCCATCGTCCGTTGGATGTTGGAAGAGATCGGTGAGCCTTACGACCTGCATCTGATAAATCTTATGGCGGGAGAGCAGCACAAGCCCGACTACATTGCCATCAACCCCATGGGGAAGGTGCCTGCTCTGAAACACGGCGATGCCGTCATCACGGAAGCCGCCGCTATCTGCACCTATCTCGCCGATGAATTCCCTGCACGCGAAGCTCAATGTGCCGATCGGTGATCCGCGCCGCGGCGTCTATCTCAAATGGCTGTTCTTCGGACCCGGGTGCATCGAGCCCGCGATTACCGATCGTGCCTTTCCCCGCAAAGAGGAGCCGCGAAGAGGCACGCTTGGTTATGGCGATTTCGACACGGTCATGGATGTGGTGGCGAAGGCGGTGGCCAAGGGGCCTTACCTAATGGGCGAGCGCTTTACCGCGGCTGACGTTGTCGTCGGGTCGACGTTGCGATGGGGCATGATGTTCGATCTTCTGCCGAAGCGGCAAGAATTCGTCGACTATGTCGCAAGACTGGAACAGCGCCCCGCGCTGCAACGCGCCACCGAAGCTGATCAAAAACTTGCCGCGACCTAAGTCGATGATCACAACTCGATTTCGAATGCGGATAAGCGCCGACACCGACGCCTAACCGAGACCGTAGAGTTACATTCGCGGGGCGACCAGCGTATCCTAAGCTTCAGCATCAGGAGGACCCAGCACATGACACAAGCCGCAGCGACCAAGTTCGACGCCACGATAAACAAGGTTTCGATCATCGACTCCAACAGTCTCAAGCGCGCCGAGGTCTGGGGCGAAACCGACAAGGCTGTGCATTGGGCCGGAGCGTTCGCGGTCTATGGCGGCCATGGCGCAACGGCGTCGTCGACCATCGTCTATGAGATCGAGCCCGGAAAGCGGCTCGGCTGGCACACCGACGCCACCGAGGAGACGCAATACATCGTCGCTGGCGAGGGCAAGCTCTACCTCGAGGATGGGTCGACGCACAAAGTTGGTCCCGGCAGCGTCTTCGTGCTGCCGACGCCGATGCGGCATGATCTGGAGAACACCGGCAAGGAAACGCTTCGCGCCGTCGCCTTCTTCTCCGCTGCGATGTTCACGCAAGATTTCGATCAGGTGATGTTGCCGCCGAAGAGCCACATCCTCGGCACGCCAAACCGCGAAGGTTAGAGCATGCGTCAAAGACAAAAGACCTAGAGCGGAATCGTGATTCAAACAAACGGATGTCGCTCTAGAGTCCCGCAGCAGCAAGCAGGCGCAACAGCAGCGCCGTGCCGAATCCCCAGGCGCCGTTGACCGAGAGTCCCACGAGGAAGCGCGGCAGGAAGGGCGCCGGCATTGCCTCGCCCTTGAGCCGCGGCACCACCAAGAAGGCAACCAACGTGAGCGCGAAGGCGCCGACCAGGATCCAGCCTGCCCAATAGCTGACGCCGTCAAGACCGGCCAACAAGCAGGCAAGCGCCGCACCCCACACGCCGCCCCAAAAGGCCTTCGAGACGAGGGCCGGCACGCCGAAAGGCGGGATCGGATCCATCACCCAGGCTGCCCGCTCTCGCGGGATCACGCCGGTCTGATTGAAGATCCACCACAGGCCTTGGTGGAAGATCGGCACCGCGAGAAACCCGGCGGCGAAGCCGAATATCAAAAGCTTTAGAAGCGGCATTTCGATCCTCCCCCAGTGTGGGACCTCAAGCGCGGCGCGTCCGCGCGAAGTATAACATCAGCCCAGTGCCGAAACCCCATGCGGCATTGACCAGAAGGCCTGCGAGGAAGCGCGGCCACATCTCCGGGATCGGCTCGCCCTTGATCGCCGGCACGACGAAGAAGGCAACGAGCGTCGCCGCCACCGAGCCGACAACGATCCACGCTGTCCAATAGGAGCGTCCGCTAAAGCGATCCAACAGCGGGGCCAAAGCTGCGCCCCAAACCCCGCCCCAGAACGCTTTCGAGAGCACCGACGGCACGCCGAAGGGCGGAATCGGATCGAGTGGCCAGGCCGGCCGTTCCGGCGGGATCAGTCCGACGACATTGAGCACCAACCACAATGACTGATGAAAGATCAGCACTGCAAAGAAACCGGCGACGAAGCCGAGACCGACCGTCTTCAAGAGAGGATGCATTGAGAGTCTTCCCCGATTTCAATTTCGTGACGCATGATGCCGTCCGCATCCCTTGCAGCGCAAGCGACCGCAGACAAATACACGCGATAGTGAAACGCCGTGCATCCTCGTCATGTCGCTCAGCCATTCCGGGATCGTCTTGCCCCCCTCCGTCAAAAAGCAGATCGTTCAAGCCCTATCGGCACGCCTGATTCGCCACCAGGAGCTCGGAGGATCTGAAATGGGGCTGCGCCATCGACCATTTGTGACGCTGCTGATTTTGGTCGCATCTCTCGGTGCGGCCAACGCGGAATCGCCGAACGGCGTGAAGACGCTCGATCCGCCTGGCGCCATCAAGGCGGAAGGCACCTGGAGTCTCGGTGCGCGGGCAGGGGACTTCGTCTTTGTCGCCGGCATGCAGGGCATCGATCCTGCGACCAACAAACTGGTGAAGGACCCGCAAGCGCGCATCCGCCAGGCCTTCCTCAACATCAAGACCATTGCGGAGTCGGAGGGCGCCAGCCTGAAGGATTGCGTGCGGCTGACCATCTATCTCAGCGATCTGCCGCGCTATGCGCCGATGGTGGAAAAGGCGCAAGGTGAGCTCTGGGGCGGTCCGCCTTATCCGCCGCGCACCATGGTCGAGGTGAAGCGCCTATTCGACGACGATATCGCGGAGATCGATAGCGTGTTCTATGCGCCGGCGAAGCGGTGAGGGCGAGCCCACCGCGGGTACCGCCTTTCTCAACTTGTCGCAGCAAGTGACGTCGCAAGCCGTCACGGTCTCGATCAACAAAGTCTTCTGACGAGACGACAGCTGTCTCTAGCCCTTGCCGACCAGCTCGTCGCGCTCCTTCAGGAGCGCATCGAGCTTCGCTTGCTGAGTGGCGATGCGATCGGCATTGCGCTCCTCGTCCGCCGCCCCGGAATAGGCGGCGGCCTGCTCCATCAGCTGACGCAGATTGTCCTCGACGATCTGGATGCGCTTCTCGAGCTCGTTCAGCGCTGCCTGGTCAACCATGCGAAACTCCTTCTACTCAAATGATTGACCCCACCGAACTGGAGCATGATCCCGAAAAGTTGCAGACTTTTCAGATAAGATTATGCGTCAAAAGGAACGGCTCGCTACACCGCATCCTTCGCGGCCTTCACCGGCCGAGCCTTCAGCACTTTGCGCGCCGGCTTTGCCTTGAACACGGTCGGCTCTTTGGTGAACGGGTTGATGCCGGTGCGCTCTTTGGTGGCCGGCTTCTTGATCACCACGAACTTGCAAAAGCCGGGCAGCATGAAGGAGCCGGTCTTCTTCAGTTCCTTGTAGCCGACGGCCGCCAGCGACTCCATGACGGACTTCACGTCCTTCTTCGACAGCGAGGTATCGTCGGCAATTTTCTGGACGATCTCAGACTTGGACATCATGTGTTTGTTCTCCCCTGAATTTGAGCCAGGCCGGGCTGAACCTTCCGCCCGAGACCTCGGCTTCGCCTCTTCACATGTGCTCTTTTAGGCCTAATTCGTAGGCAAAAGTCTGCAAAACTCTGCAAAATTCCCGAAGATTCTTGTGTGTTACACCGAAAAAAGGGCCAAAATCCCGACGTTTTTTGCAATTTTTTGGCCGAGGCGCCCGACTCCGAACACTTGTAATTAACGGACCCGCGCCTATCTCTAGAAGCGGCATTTAAAAAGACGGGACCCGCCAAATGCTGAAATGGCTCGCGATTTTGTTGCTGCCTCTTGCGCTTGCGGGCTGCGTGACCGAGGGCAGATCTGCGCTGCCGATGGCGCTTGGCCCGAGCGATGATGCGAAAGCGTCATGCCTTCGCTACGGTGACGCGCCCACCTTTGGCAATTGCGGCAGCGCCGGCAGCGTGACCATCTCGCAAGAGTAGTCCCGGATCCGAGTAGCTTTCTCGTTTTCTTTCTCTCTTCCTCCGTTCCTTTCTTTCTTCCCGATTTCCTCTCCTCCTCGTCATGCCCGGACTTGATCCGGGCATCCACGCCTTCACGTCTCGCCGCATGGAGGCGTTAGTGGAATGGATTGCCGGGTCAAGCCCGGCAATTTTGTGCGCGAGCCGCTACCAGAGACGGCCGCTCGCGCCGACGACGATCGTGGCGAGCCCGAGCACGAGGTTGATGGCGACGATGCGGCGGATCTGCGCGAGCTGAGCCGCGGCTGTGGGAAAGTCGTTGCCGCTCACCGCTTCGCTGAAACGCCGCCATGGCGCGAAATAGAGATGCAGGAAGAGCATCATCATCATGATGCCGAGCGCTTGCATGACATGGACGAAGAGCGGAGCGCCGGCAAAGCCTCCGAATGCCAGCACCATCATGCCATAGCCGCTTAGAAGCAGAACGGCGATGCTCGCCCACACGAAGGGAAAGAAGCGCTGGAAGACCCTCTGCCAGAGTTGAAGCCGCGCCTCTGTTTCAAGCGGTCCCGCCGACGGGCGCAACACCATATAGGCGAAGAACATTCCGCCCACCCAAACGACGGCGGCAAGGAGATGGAGCGCGATGAGGAGGGGCATGGAGAGAGGCTATCACATCCCGGCTCGCGGCCCGCAAGTCTCGGCGCTCTGCCCGCTGAGCTGCGCGGCCCTAGAGTTTCGGCTATGGGCCGCAGAGCAGCGCCGCCCGAGTGCCGATCTTGCGTGACCAACCCGCTTGCGTCGCGCCTCATACCGCTAATCCGACGCCTCGCGACGACCGCAGCTACAGGCGAACATATTTGGTGCATTGGGCGATCCAATGCCGCGTCTCGTCAGCCTGCCTAGACATCGTCCGCTGGTTCCCGATCGAATGCCTTTCGCCCCGTAAACATTGCGGAGACGATGCCGCCTCCTTCGCGCAGCTCGGTCACAATCACTCCGGTGATATGGATCACGATCGCCACAAGAAGCGCGTAGAAATTCCAGTAGTGGACGGTCAAAAATATTGAGCGGAACGAGCGCATCGCCTCCCATGATGTGGGGTCGATGCCGGTCTTGTCGTATGGGGCAATCGTCGAAGGATCGACCCCGGGCGCCGCAATCCAGCTGGCAATCCAACGACCGAATGGCGGATAGTAGATATCCGTCCCAGCGAGAACGAGACCCGTCACGGCCTGCACGACTAAGAGCACGAAGAATGTGGAAACCATCAGCCGCGCAACTGGGTTGTGACCCAGGTAGGGGCGTACATCCCCGCGGATCAGTTCACGCAGATAGGTCTTGAACCGAGCTCCATAACCTTTGTGGAACGGGAAAATTGCGGACCAGCTCGCATGCCGATTGCCAAGGAAGGCCCAAGCGATCCGCCAAGCCAGATTGACGGCGAAGACGTAGCCGAACCAGACATGGGTGGTCTTCAAAAGTGTCTTACCACCGTCGGTCACACCGAGCTCTTTATCGTAGAGGATGGCGGTACCGATAGCGGCCAGCGCAACGACACAAATAAAATTGATCCAATGGAACCACCGCGTCGGCCTGTCCCACACAGGATAAGATTGAAAGTTTATCTTCGACATTCGCATCTCGCTTGCTCGTTCCGCGGTGGCCGCTTCAGAGTGTGTTCAAAGCGCCTATATAGAATGTAACCGCTCTGTGGCGGACCTCCACAAGCCCTATGGGTCAATTGCGGACGGCCAAAACAAACTCTGACAACTCTACCTCACTCCGCAGCGGGGCCTAGGTATCTCATTATGTTCATTCTGTATCCATCCTATATTGTATCAGCATTGTATCAGCCTCGCTGTGAGGGCATCGTCGTTCAACAAGCAGCGATGCTGAAGCCTAGGGAGACGGAAGATGGATCGACTTGTCGTTTCGTGACGATCGCGGCGATGCTGGCCGGCGCTAGGCCCGCATTTTCCGGATCGGCTTCGGCCGCCGAAGGCCCCGACGCGCTGATCATCCAGGCGAAAGATCACGCCGAGCTCAAAGAAAAATGGTGCGCGGCAAATCCGAACGTCGAGCATATCTTCGTGCTGCCGGCATCGCTTTTCGTCGATAGCGAGCAACTGATCTGCGACGGCGGCCCGTACAAATTATATCGGCTGATCGAGCATGACGATCCGGATGATTTTGAATATTTTCTGGATCCGCCGTTCGCCAACAAAACGCGTTTGGGTTGCGACGGAAAAGCCGGCAAAACCATGCAGACGATCGCAATAAACTGCCGGCCATTGAAGGCCGAATGAAGCGAGTATCGGGGGTCCGAGCACGCGGCCGCTGTGATTTCCCGTGAGCGGAGAGGGCGGTATGTCCGGATACGATCCCAATCGGCGCGAGGCGCTCAAAGGCATTGCCCTGCTCGGCGCTGCCGGCCTGGTCACAGGCATCCTGCCCATTCGGTCCGCGCGTGCGGCCGATCTTACGGCCGGCTTCGTCTATATCGGCCCGCGCCAGGATTGGGGCTGGAACCAGTCCTTTGCGGCGGCTGCCGCGGCGCTGAAGGGGGTTCCGAACGTAAGGGTCGTTCAGGCGGGTTACCTTCCGGAGAGCACCAACTACGGTAGCGGCAAGGACGATGCGGAGACCAGAGCCTACACCAAGGCGATGGAGGACTTGATCGCCGATGGCGCCTCACTGGTCTTTTCGACGTCGTTCGACAACGATCCTTTCCTGCTGGCGATGGCGAAGAAATATCCGAATGTCGTGTTCCGCCAAGCCACGGCACACGCAAACGACGACCTTCCCGCCGAATGTCGGCAGCCAAAACGCGTTGATCAACCAGGGCCACTACGTGAACGGCGTTGCCGCCGGTCTCTGCACCAAGACGAACAAGCTCGGCTTCGTCGCCGGATTCCCGTTCGGGCCCGTGCTGCTCAATGTGAACTCATTCCTTCTCGGCAGCCGCCAGACCAATCCCGATGCGACCGTGCAGGTCATCTTCACCGGCGGTTGGGAGGATGAGGCTCACGACGCCGCGGCGACGAACGCACTCGTCGACGCAGGCTGCGATGTCATCACGTGTCACCTGGACGCCCCGCAGGTCGTCATCGAGACGGCCGAGAAGCGCGGCGTCAAGACCTGCGGTCACGCCTTCAACCAGGCCCCGCTCGCGCCCAAGGGCTACATCACCGGCGCCGACTACAACTGGACCGACATGTTCGAGACATTCATCGAAACGCTGCAGAAGGGCGGAACCCTGCCGAACTTCGTCACCGGCGGATACGACAAGGATTATGTCCGCTCGAGCCCGTTCGGTGCCGGAGCGACGCCGCAGGCGATCAACGCCGCCAAGACCGCCATGCAGGCGATGAAGGACGGGGACGCGATCTTCGTCGGTCCGATCAAGGACAATACAGGCAAGCTGGTGGTGCCGGCCGGAACGACCTATGGACCCTATGCCGACGAACTTCAGCAGACCAATTATCTGATCGACGGCGTCATCGGCTCGATCACCTGATCGGACCAGGACTCTGCGGGTGGGCAGCCGCACGGCACCCGCTTAGCTCACCCATCCTCACTCCGGCGCTGCAGCGAGACTTTTCAGCGCTGCCCGCGTCTCGTCGGTGAGCGCCTTGCCGCCCTTGCAATTCTCATCGAGCAGCGCGCTTGCGAAAGGCTTGGCATAGCCTTTGCCGAAATGCTCAGTTTCGAATTCCTTGGCGCGTCCCGCCATGCTGGTCGCGATGGTGCCGTCGGTGTCGTCGCAAGCCAAACCGGCATGAAACCGGGCGAGTTCCTCAGGCGAGGGCGCCTTCGCGCTTGCGGCCGTAATCCTCCCAGCTCTTTTCATCCTCCCAGTTTGGTGGCTCGTTGCGCAGGATCGGATCGAGGCGGGCCATCACAACCCCGCGCAGTTCAGGGTCGGTGATGTCGGTATCGATGCCCTGTTTCACTTGCGCCTTTTCCTCCGCTGTCGGCGCCGACATTTTCACTTGCGTCAGCCCAAGCGGAACCGGCCATTGCTCGGTGAGACCGCGAGGGAATTTGGCGAGCCAAATCTCCGCCGATGCCAAATCCGCGCCCTGAAGCGCGGCGCCTTCCAGATCGGCATCCTGGAGCTGGGCTCCTTCAAGATCCGCGCCCTGAAGCCGGGCGTAACGCAGATCGGCGCCCTGCAGCTGCGCCCCTCGCAAATCGGCGCCCTGAAGTTTGGCGTAACTCAGATTGGCGCCCTGAAGCTCGGCGAGACTCAAATCGGCGCCCTGAAACGAGGCCGAACTCAAATGCGCGCCCTGAAGCTGCGCCTCTTTCAGGACTGCGCCCTGAAGCTGGGTGTCGTTGAGCTTGCCCTTTGCCGAAGTCCTCCACAGTTGCGCGGCCCGGAGATCGGCCCAGGTCAGATCGGCGCGGCGAAAGTCCGACCGGTTGAGCAGCGCGTAGCGAAAATTGCGCTCGCGGAGCACGAGCTTGGCGGCTTCATCGACGCCGAGATCGGTGTCTTCCACGATCAGCACGCGATAGGACAACAGCCAACGCCGCCACCATCCTTTATTGCCGTCGTCGGGGAGGCGGTCGTAGACCAGACGCCGCACGATGCGGGTTCAGCAGCTTCGCCTCGTCCGCAGCACCGATCCCGGCGGTTGCCGGCGGGACAAACCCGAGACGCCGGTCGATCCATTCGTCTGGAACCGTGGCGATCAGCCAGCTGAAGCCGACGACGATCGGCAGCAGCAGAAGGATCATGAGAACCTGCCGGCCCGAAGCCTCCCAGGCTTCCGCCTGCGGCCCAACTCTGATGTCCCATTTCCGCTTCGGCGGCGCATGCTGCATGATCGGCGTGAGCAGGATCAGCATGGCGAAGCCGAGGATCACCGCGAAGCGATGCCAGTAGGTGATCCAGACCTCATGGTAGGGCAGGAACTTGATCTGGAAATAGAGCAGCGTGACGATCGGCAGCACGGCGAAGGTCACGTAGACAATCAGCTGCATCATCAACTTGGTGATGCGATTGGCTTCGGGACCGGCCAGGATCTGCGAGAACGCGTAGGAATGCACCCGCTCGCGGGCGACGTGCCGGTTCGCGCTTTCATCTCATAGGCGGCCAGCGCGTCGGTGAACTTGCGGTATTTCCGCGCCAGAACGACGTGCTGCACCAGCAGCGACAGATAGACCAGCAACAGCATCGCCGGCGCGTATTGAAAGAAGCCGACGAGCGGGATGTCCGCATTGATGATCGGCAGCCTGACCGGGCTGTTGAGCAGCAGGTCCTTGTGGCTGACGGAGGCGAGCGTCACCACCACATAGGTGAGCAGCGCGAGAAAGGCGAGCCAGGCGGTCCGGGCCGGATCGCTGGCCGCGTTGGCTTCGTCGAGGAAACCCTTAACCTCCTCGGGCAATTTGGGCGATTTTGCCATTCAGGCTTGTTCCGGCGGGCTTGGTGAGGATGATTGAAGCAGGGCTGCTTTGCGCCTCGCGTTACACAATAGACTCCGCCTTGGGTCAACCCGCGGGCTCTTACCTCCCCCTCGTGGGGAGGTCGGCGCGCTTCATTCAGGCGCGCCGGGTGGGGGGAATTCGCTACGGCCGACGCGTCACCCCACCCGGCTCGAATCTCGCTTCGCGAGATTTCTCGCCGGCCTCCCCGTCAAGGGGAGGCTTGGAGCAAGCCGTCACGCTCTGCATCAGCACAAACTCCTTTGTCACCGCGACGGAGTTCCGTCCGGGTTATGCAAAACGCTGTCCCCCTCAGGGTGAGGGGAGTGGCGCGCCGAAAGGCGCAAACCTATGGTATCCGCGATCCTCATCGGACCACGGCGGGCGCCTCGCGGCGCGCCACAAGCGGCGTCTTACTGCAACATCGGGCCGCGCTTTTTAGCGAGCACATCGAACGGACATGCCCAGTCTATCAGCCAGCTCCTGGCAGGGACTCGTATTGGTCCCGAGCGGAGCCCCGATGCCGCCCGAGTGTCCGGTCTTGCGAGACCGGACCCGCGGGCGCCGCACCTCATCCCGCCTCACGAACGCCTCGAGAAACGCCCCTAAACTGGACGAGGTGGGAGGAGTCTAATCGAGGCTTGGAGCGCGGGGATAAGTTTTTTTCGAACAGCATCACCACGAGTCCCAACCTCCCCCTCGCGGGGAGGGTCCGACGCCGCTAGCGGCGTCGGGGTGGGGGGGATAGAATAAGCGCTCCAGCAAATCGCCCCACCCGACGCGCTTGTAGCGCGTCGGCCTCCCCATCAAGGGGAGGCAGGGAGCAGGCGGCGCGCGCTCGCATCTTCGCGCGTCTCTCCCTATATGCAAATCATGCCAACAACAAAAAGGACAAGAATGGATACATGAACTCAAGACGACATCATCGATTTCGGCGAACCCGATCTCCAACATGCATGGTTTATGACCGAAGCCGCCGGCTTCATCGGCCCGCCAGGCCGCCTCGGAAGGCTGATCGCCCGCGTCGCCGAGCGGATGCGGCGCCGGGTCCGGCCCGAGCAACTCATCTCCAACTCGATCTTCAGGCTCTGCCGTCACGGCGCCATCGCCGCGACCTATCTCCGCTCGCTTACGCGGGACCGGAGGTGAAGCGCGTTGGTATTAGCTCGTCGCTCCGTGACGGTCCGGTAGCACGAGAAGAGTTTTCTTCCTCCCAATGAAGGGGCGGCAGGCGCGCTCATTCGATGCGAGGTTCGTTACGACAAAATCCGCTGGCAGCCGCGCGTCGCCCCACGGCATTGTGCTTCAACAGCGTGCCACTTCAGCGAGGAGGTGGTGTCGAGTCCGAGGCGCGGCAGGCCGTAGAGTAGGTCACCGACCTCTGTTCACATTGTCCGACTTCGACCCATCAGGATTGTCCCGAGCATATTCGCGCCCATTGATCTTTACGACGTGCGCGCCAGGATGCAGGTCGCGCTTGATCTCATTTACAACCACGCTTCGAGGCACGTCTTTTCGACTGCCGATATCCGTAGTGCTCATTACGCCCCCAGGGCCGTCGTTTCGCCCTTTGATGCGTGTCATTTCGCTCTCCTTTCGAAATCAGCCTGCCCCAGGACTACGTGTCGGGGATAAGTTCCTCCATCAAAAACAAGTGGTGGGCCGATCCCTAATCCGCGCTGGGTTCTCGCAAGAGAATCGGCCAGAAGATATCCTACCGCAGTATTGCGAACAAAACAAGAACATGAGATGGTTGCCATCTTTAGAGTCGATCCACCGATGGCCGCTGATCCGCATAGGACGTATGAAATTCGGTGCCCAGTCTACGGGTTCGTGTCACTCAACGATCTTGAGTGGAAAGTCATTTCCCAACCCGCATTTCAGCGCCTAAGGCGCATTCGGCAACTTGGATGGACCGATCAAGTATTTCCAGGGGCCATGCGCACGCACGTTTCGAGCACTCACTCGGCGTAATGCACATGGCTTCGATGCTCTACGACGGTATCGCTGAAGTCGCTCCAGAGACATCCTTCGATCTGAGTTCGGCTACAAGGATGAGGGCCTAGGTCGGCATCGGCAATTGGTTCGGCTGGCCACGCTGCTTCACGACATCGGGCATGCACCTTTTTCACATGCAGCAGAGGAACTCCTGCCTTTCCGCGACAGTAGCACCGGCGAGCGCTACAAACACGAACAGTACTCAGCGGAAATCGTTCGGCACCATTTTGACGATGCTATCAAGCAGCATCCGCTAAATATTAATTGGGGGCTTACGGCAGATGATGTTGCCAACCTTCTTGAAGGGAAGGCCGAGGCCGGCGACGCCCTTTTTTGGCGCGACCTAATCGACGGTCAGCTCGACGCTGATCGAATGGACTATCTGCTGCGAGACTCACTCCCACTGTGGAGTCAGTTACGGTCATTACGACTGGCAACGCTTAGTACACACAGTAATCGCTATGCCGGGGGTCGAAGAAGGGGGGCCGCGGATCGGCGTGACGGATGGAGGGTGGCATGCTGCGGAGGGCCTGATCGTCGCACGCTATTTTATGTTCACCCAGGTCTATTTTCATAAGACCCGCGTCATTTATGATCACCACTTGCAAAATGCGCTGGCAGACCTTCTGCCGGACGGACACTTTTCCGAGCCGAAAGGCAAGAACCTCGATCGTTACCTGGAATGGGACGACTGGCGAGCTCCTCGGGCTGCTCGAACGCGGGAAAGGCGGCGACGATGGGAAACGACTGAGGTCGCGCGACCACTTTCGCGAAATAGCCTCCACGTCTGAGCGTTTATCGTCTGAGGAGCTTAAGCGTCTCGTTGATTGGCGCAAGGCGCTTGGGCCGCTCTTGGCGGCGGAAATTCCGGCTGAAAAATCTTGGTACAAAGTAGGGCCTGCGGACATTCAGGTTCTAGCAGAAACGCCGAAGCCATCCGTTGCCGCACTCTCAAGCTATTCTTCCGTGGTGGGGAAGATCGACCCCATCCCGTAAGGTGCGTCTCTACGCCCGCCCGGAGAATCGGGATAAAGCAATCGAAAAAATAAAAATGATATGAGGAGGGTCCTATGGCCGAGAATAATCTGAACCAAGTTGCCCTTATGGCAGACGTTAGTTCAACGCGCTCCAAGTCCGCCAGGACGCACAGCGCTGATGAAACTCGCTTATTTTCTGAAAGCGTTGAAGGCAGTCCCGCTTTCTTATGACTTTCGCTTATACACTTACGGCCCATTCGACAGTGATGTTCTCGACGACCTCAAGTACGCGGAGGCGCTCGGCGCAGTGAAAAGTGAAGTCACTTTCTATCCTACCGGAGGAAAAGGATATCAATATCGGCCTGGTTCTCACATTGATGAGGTCACGAACTGCGCCAAGACCTTCCTGTCACAGAACAGTAAGAGCATAGATTGGGTGCTTGAAAATTTCGGCTCCAGGTCTGCCCAAGACTTGGAGATGGCGAGTACGCTTATTTTTGTCGACCGGGCAACTCACGAAAGCGGCTCAAAACAAGAAATCCCCGAACTCGCAAGAAAGGTTCGAGCAATTAAACCATATCTATCGACTGAAGCGATTGAGCGCGAAGCTCAGGAGATCAAGAAAAAAAGGCTTGCTATTGGCTGTTAAGTGAACCGTGACCACTCCGCCCAATCACTCCGCCGCCGCCCGCTTCGCCCTGCCGCCACCGCGCCGCTTCAGCGCGCCCTTGAGATAGTGCCCGGTATAGCTCGCCGCGTTCGCCGCGATCTCCTCCGGCGTGCCGATCGCGACCACATGGCCGCCTTGGTCGCCGCCTTCCGGGCCGAGATCGACGATATAGTCCGCGGTCTTGATCACTTCGAGATTGTGCTCGATGACGACGACGGTGTTGCCCTGATCGACCAGCTCGTGCAGCACTTCGAGCAGCTTCGCCACGTCGTGGAAATGCAGGCCCGTGGTCGGCTCGTCGAGAATATAGAGCGTGCGCCCGGTGGCGCGCTTCGACAGCTCCTTCGACAATTTGATGCGCTGCGCCTCGCCGCCCGAGAGCGTGGTCGCCTGCTGGCCGACATGGATATAGCCGAGGCCCACGCGCGCCAGCGTCTCGAGCTTGTCGCGCACGGACGGCACCGCCTTGAACAGTTCCGCGGCTTCCTCCACCGTCATGTCGAGCACGTCGGCGATGGAATGGCCCTTGAACTTGATCTCCAGCGTCTCGCGGTCGTAGCGCTTGCCCTTGCAGACGTCGCAGGTGACATAGACGTCGGGCAGGAAATGCATCTCGATCTTGATGACGCCGTCGCCCTGGCAGGCCTCGCAGCGCCCGCCTTTGACGTTGAAGGAGAAGCGGCCGGGCTTGTAGCCGCGCGCCTTGGCTTCGGGCAGCTCGGCGAACCATTCGCGGATCGGCGTGAAGGCGCCGGTATAGGTCGCGGGGTTCGAGCGCGGCGTGCGGCCGATCGGGCTCTGGTCGATGTCGATCACCTTGTCGAGATATTCGAGGCCTTCGATCGAATCGTGCGCGCCGGGCAGCTCGCGGGAATCGTTCAGCTTGCGGGCGACCGCGCGATAGAGCGTCTCGATCAGAAAGGTGGATTTGCCGCCGCCGGAGACTCCGGTGACGCAGGTGAACAGCCCGAGCGGAATATCGACGGTGATGTCTTTCAGATTGTTGGCGCGCGCGCCGAGCACGGAGAGGCGCTTGCCCTTGACGGGTTTCCGCCGCTCGTGCCGCATCGGGATCTGCTTGAAGCCGGTGAGATATTGCCCGGTGAGGCTGTTCGGGTTGGCCATCACCTGGTCGGGCGTGCCTTCGGCCACCACTTCGCCGCCATGCACGCCGGCGCCGGGGCCCATGTCGACGACATAGTCGGCGGTGAGGATGGCGTCTTCGTCATGCTCGACGACGAGCACGCTATTGCCCAGGTCGCGAAGCGATTTCAGCGTGTCGAGCAGCCGCGCATTGTCGCGCTGATGCAGGCCGATCGAGGGCTCGTCGAGCACATAGAGCACGCCGGTCAGGCCTGAGCCGATCTGCGAGGCGAGGCGGATGCGCTGGCTCTCGCCGCCGGAGAGCGTGCCGGAGGCGCGGGCGAGGGTGAGATAATCGAGCCCGACATCGTTGAGGAAGGCGAGCCGCTCGCGGATCTCTTTCAGGATGCGCACCGCGATCTCGTTCTGCTTGGCGGTGAGTTTCTTCGGCAGTTGCTCGAACCAGGCGGACGCCGCCCGGATCGACATCTCGGTGACCTGGCCGATATGGTGGCCGTCGATCTTCACCGCGAGCGCTTGCGGCTTCAGCCGATAGCCGGTGCAGACCTCGCAGGCCTGCTCGGACTGATAGCGCGACAGCTCTTCCGTCACCCAGGCCGAGTCGGTCTCGCGCCAGCGCCGCTCGATATTGTTGATCACGCCTTCGAACGGCTTCTTCGTGCTGTATTTGCGCACGCTGTCGTCATAGATGAAATTGATCTCGTCCTCGCCCGAGCCGTACAGGATCACATTGCGGAAATCCTCCGGCAGATCCTTCCACGGCGTCGTCATCTTCTGCTTGTAGGCGCGGGCCAGAGCTTCCAGCGTCTGCTGATAATAGGGCGAGGTGGCGCACGTCCGCGTCCAGGGCGCGATGGCGCCGCGGGCGAGGGAGAGCTTCTCGTCCGGCACGATCAGCTCCGGCTCGAAGAACAGCTCGGTGCCGAGCCCGTCGCATTCCGGGCACGCGCCATACGGGTTGTTGAACGAGAACAGCCGGGGCTCGATCTCCTCGATGGTGAAGCCCGACACCGGGCAGGCGAATTTCGCCGAGAAGATGATGCGCTCTTTCTCATTGTCGGCAAACTCGGCGATGGCGATGCCGTCGTCCGATAACCCGAGCGCCGTCTCGAAACTGTCGGCAAGCCGCGCGCTCACGTCCGGCCGCACCACGATGCGGTCCACCACCACGTCGATGTCGTGCTTGTATTTCTTGTCGAGGGTCGGGGCCTCGGCGATCTCGTAGAACCTGCCGTCGATCTTGAGCCGCTGGAAGCCCTTCTTCTGCAGCTCGGCGAATTCCTTTTTATATTCGCCCTTCCGCCCGCGCGCGATCGGCGCCAACAGATAGAGCCGCGTGCCTTCGGGCAGCGCCAAGCACCCGGTCGACCATCTGGCTCACGGTCTGGCTCTCGATCGGGAGACCCGTCGCCGGCGAATAGGGGATGCCGACCCGCGCCCAGAGCAGCCGCATATAGTCGTAGATCTCGGTGACGGTGCCGACGGTCGAGCGCGGGTTGCGCGAGGTGGTCTTCTGCTCGATCGAGATCGCCGGCGACAGTCCGTCGATATGATCGACGTCCGGCTTCTGCATCATGTCGAGGAATTGCCGCGCATAGGCCGACAGCGACTCGACATAGCGGCGCTGGCCCTCGGCATAGATCGTGTCGAAGGCGAGGCTCGACTTGCCCGAGCCGGACAGACCGGTGAGCACCACCAGTCGCTCGCGCGGCAACTCGATGGTGATGTTTTTGAGGTTGTGCTCGCGCGCGCCGCGAATTGTGATCGATTTGGAGGTCATGTGTTGGTGAATGTCGGTGGCCTGCTGCCGCCGTGCAAGGCTTAGACTTCTAGAGGTTTGGGAGCAAGCCAGCCTTTGCCGCAGGCCGGTTTTCCCCCTTATTCAAGAGCTTAGCCTCCTAGCTGCAACTCAGAGTTATTTCCTGCTGAACCGAGGCAAGAATGCAACAGTCACTGTTGCAAATCCCCACTAATCTTGCGCCGCAAGCCGGGTCGTTGGGCGAGGCGCGCATGCAGGTCGCGAGATTGCTTCTAGTGCTGGGCGCCATGTTCGGCCTGGCCGCGCCGGCCCACGCCATTGAAGGCCCAGCGGCCGCCGGCCCGATTGGCGGCACCGACATTCGCTCGGCCATGCTGCCGCCTCCGGGCCTCTATGCCGGAACCTTTGCGCTGGCGGCGGAAGCCTACAACTTCCTCGACGGACAGGGCGACACCGTCCCGGCGCTGAAGACCATGCATCTCTTCAAGGGAGTTGGGCGCGCCGTTTCTCTTCTACGTCCCCAAAGGCAAGGTGCTGGGCGGCTCGATCGGCATCGGCGCTCTGGTTCCCTTCGGCAAAACTTGCGGTCATTTGTTCATCGGCGAGAACAACGAGTGCAAATGGCACCGTCGGCGATCCCTATGTCGAAATCGACTGGTCGCGCTCCTGGGCCAAGCCGCGTCCGTCGAAATATCCGGGCGCCTATCCGATCCTGCAAGGCCTCACCGTGCTCGCCGGCTTCGGCACGCTGTTCCCGGCCGGCAATTTCGATTCGACCAGTCTCACCACGCAAGCTTTGAGCCTCGGCCAGAACACTTGGGACTTCGCCCCGACCGGCGGCTTCACCTACACCACCGCGCCGATCCTCGCTGAGGGGACCGAGTTCAGCTTCCGCATGTATTGGAACAACTACCTCGAAAATCCGGAGACGCATTTTCAGACCGGCGATCTCCTCGATTTCGAGTTCGCGGTGTCCGAGCATATTGGCAGGTTTCAGTTGGGTGTCGCCGGCTTCTACGCCTATCAGCCGGAGGACGACAAGATTCGCGGCGTTCCCATCCCGCCCGACGGCAATCGCGCCGCCGCGTTCGAGATCGGTCCGGTGCTGGCCTACGACATGCCGGAGCGGGATATGACAATGAAGATAAAGTCGGCGACCTCGGTTTACTCGATCAACACCGTCGAAGCCTGGGGCGTGGTTTTCACGCTGTTCAAGAAATTCTGAGCCGTCGCCCAAATTCTGACGCGATTTAATCCGCGACGCAAATCCTGACGAGGATTTAATCCAGCAATTTGAACGGTTTTCTGAACCCCGCCGAAAGCAGCGGAACGCTATTTCCTCATGGACAGTACACTGAGGAGAAGCGTCGTGAGCACACCGATCAAATGGGGCAGTGAATTCCTGGTCAATACGACCACAGCAAATGATCAAAGTTCACCGACCATTACGGCCTTGGCCGATGGGCGCTTTGTCGTCTCCTGGACAAACTCCAGCGCAACGGATGGAGATACGAGCGGTTCCGCTATTCGGGCGCAGATCTTCAATGCCGATGGCAGCACATTCGACAACGAGTTTCTGGTCAATACGACCACCACGGACTTTCAGGACGTTCCAACTATTACTGCCCTGGCAGATGGCGGCTTTGTCATCGCCTGGAACGATGCCAGCCTGTCTGGCGGCGACACCGACGGCAGCGCCGTGCGCGGCCAAATCTATGGCGCCGACGGCAACCCGGCCGGCACCGAGTTCTTGATCCCGACCACGACGCTAGACAATCAGTTGGACCCGACGATCACGGCTTTAGTTGATGGCGGGTTTGTCGTCGCCTGGACGGACGGCAGCCAGACGGGCGGCGATACCGATGCATTCGCGGTGCGCGCGCAAATCTTCAAGCAGGATGGCAGCCCGTCCGGCACCGAGTTCCTCGTCAACACGGCAACGTCAGGCGACCAATCTAAGGCGAGCATAGCGGCGCTGACGAATGGCGGCTTCGTCGTTACTTGGCGGGATGCCAGCAACTCGGGCGGCGATACCGACCTGTTGGCGGTCCGCGCGCAAATCTTCAATGCCGACGGCAGCGTCTCCGGCGGCGAGTTCCTGGTCAACACGACGACCGTCGGCCCTCAGTTTGCCCCCGCCGTGGTTGGCTTAGCCGACGGACGCTTCGTCGTTGCCTGGCAGGATAACAGCCTCACCGGCGATGACACCGATGCGGCGGCGATCCGCGCGCAAATCTTCAATGCCGACGGCACGACATTCAGGCGGCGAGTTTCTCGTCAACACGACCACGGTCGCTAGCCAATTACTGCCAAGCGTCACGGCCTTGTCTGACGGCGGCTTCGTCGTCGCCTGGGGGGACAACAGCGGCGATCCCTCCCTCCCGGCGGTGCGCGCCCAGGTCTTTAGTGCCGACGGAACCAAGTCAGGCGACGAGTTTCTCGTCAATACGACCACAACGGGGACTCAGTCTGAACCGACGGTTACGACCCTGGCCGACGGCCGTATCATGTTCGCCTTTATGGACGACAGCCAGACAGGCGGTGACACCAGCAGCACGGCCATCCGTGGGCAAATCTTCGATCCGCGCGAGGAGGCGGTGACGCTGTTCGGCACCGTCGGCGGCGACGATCTCGTCGGCACCGGGTTCGGCGACACGATGGAGGGACGCGCCGGCAACGATACGCTGGCAGGCGCGAATGGCGACGACATCCTCCGCGGCGATGCCGGCGACGACGAGCTTCATGGCGGCATGGGCGAGGATGTGCTGGAGGGCGGAGGCGATGATGACGAACTCTCCGGCGATGCCAGCCACGATACCCTGCGGGGCGAGGCCGGCGACGACACCATTCACGGCGGCACCGGCAACGATCTGATCGACGGCGGCGATGGCAATGATGACCTTCGCGGCGATGCCGGCAGCGACAAGATCCTAGGCGGCGCCGGGAATGACCTAATGATAGGCGGGGGTGGCGGCGACGACATGGAGGGCGGGACAGGCGACGACTTCTACTCGCTCGATAGCCTCTCCGACATCGTGACCGAGCTTGCCGGCCAGGGCACCGACACGATCTCGACGCAGTTCTTTGGCATCGATCTCGCCGATTACGCCAACGTGGAGAATGTCTTCCTCGCCGGAACCGGCGACTTTGCCCTGACCGGGTCCGCGGCCGCAAACGCCCTGCAAGGCAACGAAGGCGACAACGTCATTACGGGCGCAGGCGGCGCCGACAATCTGTTCGGTTATACCGGGGCCGATAATTTCGTTTTCACCGCGCTTAAGGAACTCGACGGCGAAGGCCAAGGGCCGCGACGTCATCATCGACTTCAATTCAAGCGAGCTCGACAAGATCGACCTCTCGGCGATCGACGCCAAGAAAGGCGGATTGGACAACGTCTTCACCTTCATCGGCACCGCCAAGTTCCACCATAAGAAGGGCGAGCTGCACTACAAGATCAAGGGCGGCGATGCCCTGGTCGAAGGCGATATCAATGGCGATGGCAAGCCCGATTTTGCCATTCTGCTCAAGGATGTGGCAAGTCTCGCCGCGACCGATTTCGTGCTTTAGGCCAAGGTCTCGCGTCTAATCGATAGGACCAAAGGTACTTTCGGCTAGTGACGGCGCGGCGGCGGTTGTGCATAGATGCGCTCCGCCATGAGACTGAGCCGCACGCAGATCACCCTTCTCGCCGTCGCCGGCATCGTTCTGCTTCAGGCTGTCGTGCTGCTCGCCATGGGCCGCGAGCCAATCTGCAAATGCGGCTACGTCAAGCTCTGGCACGGCGTGGTCATGAGCTCGGAGAATTCGCAGCATCTGTCCGACTGGTATTCGCCGTCGCACATCATCCACGGCTTTATTTTCTACGGGCTGCTTTGGCTCTTCGCGCGCCGCCTGTCCTTCGGCACGCGGCTCATCATCGCGACCGGCGTCGAAGTGTCGTGGGAGATCGTCGAGAACACCAGCTGGCTGATCGACCGCTATCGCGGCACCACAGTCTCGCTCGACTATTATGGCGACAGCGTCATCAACTCGGTGTTCGACACGCTGTTCATGATTGCGGGATTCTATTTCGCGAGAATATCGCCCGTATGGCTGACCGTCGCCATCGCCGTCGCGCTCGAATTGGCCGTCGGCTACGTGATCCGCGACAATCTCACGCTCAATGTGTTGATGCTGCTCTGGCCGGCGCAGGCCGTTCTCGACTGGCAGGCCGGGAGATGAGCGTGCGGGCCTAGAGCGGCACGCGGATACCGAACACCATCATCAGCATGAGCCAGGCGAAGGCGGCGACGGTCGGATAGAATCCGATGCCGAAGCCGAAGGCGCGCAAATAAGGATTATAATGATAGCCGATCCAGAACAGGATGCGGCCGGCCACGAACAAGATCGTGAGCAGGATGAGCGAGCGGGCTTCCTCGGGCGGGCAATACAGCGCCAAGCCGGCATTCGCCACGAAGAACGCAATGAACTGCTCGAACGTGTTGAGGATGAAACGCGTATTGATGTCGAGCGCGGAGCCGGGCTTCGCCGTGCGCCCCACCCACATCTTCGGATTGAGCCGTTGGGCTGCGACGATGCAGATGCCGATCACGCCAGGAAGAATGGCGAACACCGAGTTCTGGACGACGAGCGCCATGCGGTCTCCGGCGTCCCAACTCGTCGGAACCCAGTGCCAGAACAGTTTGACGCCGGCGAAGAACGCCGCCGAGAAAATCCAGTTGCCGACCAGCACATAGAGAAAGGGTAGCTGCCGCGGGCTGAAGCCGAGGGTTTTCTTGCGCGGGTCCTCGCGCCGCTCGGGCACTCTGCGCTTTGTGGAATGTCCATGTCGATGATCGACGGAACGCTGCATCTTATCCCTCTGAAGACGTCGAAGGCCGGAGAGAATGCTCTAATCCGGCTGGAGGTTCGGTTAACGCGAATCCGGCACCGTCGTTGCTTAAGCCATAGGACGCAATATTTGAAATCTCAAGCCATTGAAACGCGCCTGGACGCGAGGGAACAAAACGGGTACAAATGGATAGGCTGTGGACAGGTCGGCAAACGACGGCCCACGCCTTGCGATGACCGGTATCGCGCGGGATAAGTCAGTCGAAACTTGGAGCGTAGCGGGGAAGCGTCATGGCGGGTTCAGTAAACAAGGTTATCCTGATTGGCAATCTTGGCGCCGATCCGGAGGTGCGGCACACTCAAGACGGGCGGCCCATCGTCAATCTGCGCGTGGCGACCAGTGAGAGTTGGCGCGACAAGGCGAGCGGCGAGCGTCGCGAGAAGACCGAATGGCATCGCGTCGTCATCTTCAGCGAAGGCCTTGCCCGCGTTGCCGAGCAATATCTGAAGAAGGGCTCCAAGGTTTACCTGGAAGGCCAGCTGCAAACGCGGAAATGGCAAGATCAATCCGGCCAAGACCGCTACTCGACCGAAGTCGTGCTGCAAGGCTTCAACTCGCAATTGACCATGCTCGACGGAAAATCCAGCGGCGGCGGTGGCGGCGAGGGCCGTGACCAAGCTGGCGGCGGCGGCGAGTTCGGACGCTCCGGACCGCTTGGCGGCGGCTCGTCCTTCGATAAGGAACTCGACGACGAGATACCTTTCTGAAGCATGATCCCGAAAAGTTGCAGACTTTTCGGACGAGATCATGCGTTTAAAGAAACCCGTCAATATCCTCTTAAGGTTGATACGAGCCCGCGCTGTCGCGCGATCGCCCTTGGCTGTTACACTTCCTTACAATTTTAGCTGAATTCTAGTCGCCGGCCGCGCGGCCCGGAAGGCACATGGGCAACAGTATCGCTGCTCTGTTTCACGGCAGAGACAACAACTTCAATCTGATCCGATTCATCGCAGCCTTCGCGGTGATGGTCGATCACAGCTTTGCGCTGGTGGCGCCGGAGCAGGCCGCCAATGCCGCGCTCGATCTTGGCTCGCTCGAACTCGGACGCGTCGGCGTCGACACCTTCTTTATCGTCTCCGGCTTTCTCGTGACGCGAAGCGCCATGACGCGGCCGACCGTTCTCGACTATGGCGTGGCGCGCTTCATGCGGCTGTTTCCTGCGCTGTTCGTCACCTGCGTTGCGATCGCGTTCCTGCTGGGGCCGCTCGTCACCTCGGTGTCTCTGCAGGATTATTTCACCGATCCCCGCACCTGGCTGTTCGTGCCGGTCACCGCGAGCCTGATCACCCACACCATGACGCTGCCCGGCGTTTACGACACGCTTCCCGTCTCCGGCGTCATCGATCAGCCGCTCTGGACGCTGCGCTACGAGGCCTTCTGCTACATTCTGCTTGCGGCTTTCGCGATTGCCGGGTTGCTCGCCACGCGCTTCCGCGCCGGGCTCACTCTGGCCTTGATCTTCGCGGGCTATTGCCTCGTCACCTTCGGCACGGATTTGCGTGAGATGAGTGCGATCGACAGCGCCACACGCTTCGTGCTGGGCTTCTTCCTTGGTGGCGCGTTCTATGTGTTTGCCGATAAGATCAGGCTCAATTTCGGAATTGCCCTGATCCTTGGCGCTTGCGCCATTCTCGCGCGCCACACGCCCGTTCATGAGGTGATGCTGCGCATTGCGCTGGCTTACGGCGTGCTCTGGTTCGCGCTGGTGCCGGCAGGCTTCGTCCGCGACTTCAATAAGATCGGCGACTATTCCTACGGTCTCTATATTCTCTGCTTCCCGATTCAGCAGGCCTTCGTGATGCTGGATCCCACCATCACGCCGTTCGCGTTGCTGGTCTCGAGCTTTCCGGCCGTGCTCGCCTTCGCCATTTTGTCCTGGCACTTCATCGAGCACCCGGCGCTGCACCGCAAAGAATGGGTAAGCGAGCGCCTGCACGAGACTTTGCAGGGCCTGAGCCAGCGTCTATCCTCGGTCTTCGCGGTCCGCCCGGCGTCTTGATCCGGCTCGGGCGCAGTCTCGCGTCCCTGACGGCAGTCGAGCGAATTTGGACCTCTATCTCGCATTGAAATTCTTGCATGTCGCCGGCGCCGCCATCCTGCTCGGCACCGGTCTTGGCATCGCTTTCTTTCTGTTCATGGCCGATCGGGCCGGCAATATCGAGGCTCTCGCCGCCACGCTTCGCCATGTCGTCGTCGCCGATTATGTGTTCACCGCGACCGCGGCGATCCTCCAGCCGGTCACCGGACTCGCACTGGTCCATCTCGGCGGCTTTTCGTTCAGTCAGACCTGGATCTGGGCGAGCATCGTTCTCTATTTTCTCGTTGGCGCCTGCTGGCTTCCCGTTGTCGTCCTGCAGTCAAGAATGCGCGATCTCGCTGCCGGAGCCCTGCGCGCAGGGAAGACATCGCCGCCGCCGCTCTATCATCGCCTGATGCGGATCTGGTTCGTGCTGGGCTGGCCGGCCTTCTTGTCGGTGCTTGCGATTTTCTGGTTGATGGTTGCCAAGCCCGCATAGAAAAGCCCGGCGCCTAAATCGAGGCACCGGGCTTCGACTCTACAAACTCTGCGACCTTAATAGGTGCGGGAATCCTCGCGGTCGGTCTTGTTCGAACCTTCCACCATTTGCTGCTCGTCGAGCCGCTGATAGTCTGGCGCCGCAGCGATCGTATCCTGATCGACGTTCAGCATCACTCTCAGGTCGTTGTTGGCGTCACGCGCGATGTTGAGATCCTCGAAACGCACCGCGAGGTCCTTTTCGCCGATGCCGAGGAATCCGCCGGCGCCAACCAGCACGGCGACGATCTTGCCGCTCTTGTCGGTCACCAGATCGTTGACCTCGCCGATGGTTTCATTCTTGGCGTTGATCACGGTCTCGCCGATCAGATTGCTGGCCAGATAGTCGTTGCTCTGCTGCGCGCTGAGAAACTGGTCGCTGCCGGCGCTCGGCGTCTCACTCAGTGCCGACTTCTCAGGCGGCGCAATAGACTGAGGGACCGCCTCGGACGATTGCGATGACGGGCTCTCGGTCGATGGCGCTGCCTCCGACGATTGCGGTGAGGGTGCCTCCGACGATGGCGACATCGAGTTGTCGATCACCGACGGTGCTTGAGAGGGTTCTGCCGGCGACTGGATTGCCGGCGGACTTATGGTTTGATCTTGCGGCGCCTGATCCTGCGCGATCGCAGGTGTCACCCCGAGGAACAGGCCCACGGCTGTGGAAATCAGAAAGCGATTCATCATGCTCTCCTTCGTGGTTTCTTCGGATGGGTAGGGAGGAGCCGTTACTCCATCGCCTATCGAACCAACGTTTGCGGGTTGGAGATCGTTCCGAATTTTCTCGTGAAGAAACTCGGCCGCTGCGAGCGAATCGCTGATTAACCTCATAACGGCACGCGCCGGAACAGCCCGACAAGCCATTGAACTATAAGCCAAAATACGGCCAAGTTTGAGTTGCGGAATCGCGCGCAAATCAGCTATAGAACGTTTCTCTAGCACGCAATTTTTGCTGAGTGCGGGAGGCCGAAGCCCTCTCGCTGCGCGCAAGCTTTGACCCACATATCGATGTAACGGACGCCCAACCTCCTTGGCCGACGACGATAAGATCGACATCCCGGAGGGCCCTGAAAGCCCATCGGATATCAGGCCCATCTCCCTGATCGAGGAGATGAAGCGGTCTTATCTTGACTACGCCATGAGCGTGATCGTGTCCCGCGCGCTGCCCGATGTGCGCGACGGACTGAAGCCCGTGCATCGCCGCATCCTCTACGCCATGCAGCGGCTGGGGCTCGACTACAACAAGAAGCACATGAAGTCGTCGAAAGTGGTCGGCGACACCATGGGCGACTTCCACCCGCACGGCAATCTCGCCATTTACGACGCGCTGGTCCGCATGGCGCAAGATTTCTCCATGCGCGTGCCGCTGATCGACGGGCAGGGCAATTTCGGCTCCGTCGACGGCGACCCGCCGGCCGCCGAGCGCTACACCGAAGCTCGCCTCTCCAAAATTGCGCAATACCTGCTCGACGATCTCGACAAGGAGACGGTCGACTTCCGGCCCAATTACGACGACCGGTTGGTCGAGCCGACGGTTCTGCCGGCGAAATTCCCCAATCTCCTCGTCAATGGCGCGGGCGGTATTGCCGTCGGCATGGCGACCAACATCCCGCCGCATAATCCAGGCGAGGTGATCGACGCCTGCATGGCCTATCTCGACAATCCGGCCATCACCATCGACGAGCTGATGGAGATCGTACCTGGTCCCGACTTCCCCACCGGTGCCATGATCCTCGGCCGCAACGGCATCAGGAGCGCCTATCACAAAGGCCGCGGCTCGATCCTGATGCGCGGCCGCGTGAACTTGGAGACCATCCGCAAGGATCGCGAAGCTTTGGTCATCACCGAGATTCCCTATCAGGTGAACAAGGCGACGATGGTCGAGAAGATCGCCGAGCTGGTGCGCGAGAAGAAGATCGAGGGCATTTCCGATATTCGCGACGAGTCGAGCCGCGACGGCATGCGTGTGGTGATCGAGCTGAAACGCGATGCCATGGCCGATGTCGTGTTGAACCAGCTCTATCGCTTTTCCACGCTGCAAAGCACTTTCGGCGCCAATATCGTCGCGCTGATCGGCGGCAGGCCGGAGCAGTTCAATCTCAAGGACATGATCTGGGCGTTCTGCGATTTCCGCGAGGAAGTCGTCGGGCGCCGCACCAAATTCCTGCTGAAGAAGGCCCGCGACCGCGCCCACATCTTGGTCGGTCTCGGTATCGCCGTTGCCAATATCGAAGAGGTCATCGCGCTGATCCGGAAGGCCCCGGACCCTGCGACGGCGCGCGAGCAATTGATGGCCCGCGACTGGCCGGCCGGAGACGTGATTCCGCTCGTCGAGCTGATCGCCGATCCGCGCCACAAGGTCTCGGCCGCTGGAACGTATCGACTCTCCGAAGAGCAGGCCCGCGCCATTCTCGAACTTCGCCTGCAACGCCTGACCGCACTTGGCCGCGACGAGATTGGCGATGAACTGAAGCTGCTCGGCGTCGAGATCGCCGACTATCTCGCTATTTTGCGCAGCCGCGACCGGATCGTCTCGATCATCAAGGACGAGTTGAAAGCCATCAAGGCCGAGTTCGGCACGCCGCGCCGCACCGAGATCCTCGAGGCGGAAGGCGAGGTCGAAGACGAGGATCTGATCCAGCGCGAGGACATGGTCGTCACCGTCAGCCACAAGGGCTACATCAAGCGCGTGCCGCTCTCCGCCTATCGCGCCCAACGCCGCGGCGGCAAAGGTCGCGCCGGCATGGCGACGCGCGAAGAGGATTTCGTCACCCGCATCTTCATCGCCAATACCCACACCCCGGTGTTGTTCTTCTCCTCGCGCGGCATGGCCTACAAGATGACGGTGTGGAAGTTGCCTGCCGCCGCGCCGCAAGCCCGCGGCAAGGCGCTGATCAATCTGCTGCCGCTCGACAAGGACGAGAACATCACCACCATCCTGCCGCTGCCTGAGGATGAAGCCTCGTGGGCTAAGCTCGACGTGATGTTCGCGACCAATGGCGGCACGGTTCGCCGCAACAAGCTGTCCGATTTCGTCGAGGTGCGCCAGAACGGCAAGATCGCCATGAAGCTAGAGGAAGGCGACCGCATCATCGGCGTCGAGATCTGCACCGAGCAGCACGACGTGTTGCTGACGAGCGCGGAAGGCCAGGCGATCCGCTTCCCCGTCACCGATGTCCGCGTGTTCAAGGGCCGCGAATCCGCCGGCGTCCGCGGCATCAAGCTGGAAGGCAAAGACCAGGTCATCTCCATGGCGATCCTCGGCCATGTCGAGGCCTCCGCCGCCGAGCGTGCCGCCTATATCCGCCAGGCCAACGCCATTCGCCGCGGCGGTGCCGAGCAGGAGCCGGAGGTCGATGCCGAGGAGAGCGCGGAGACCGTGGTGCTGAGCACCGAGCGCTATGCCGAGCTCAGCGCCCACGAACAGTTCGTGCTTACGGTTTCCGAGAACGGCTACGGCAAGCGCTCGAGCGCCTACGAGTACCGCATCTCCGGACGCGGCGGCAAAGGCATCATCGCCATGGTCGTCAATAAGCGGAACGGCAGACTGATGGCGTCGTTCCCGGTGGAAGACAGCGATCAGATCATGCTGGTCACCGACGGCGGCCAGCTCATCCGCATTCCCGTGGAAGGGATCAGCATCGTCGGACGCTCGACCCAAGGCGTGATCGTGTTCGACACCGCCGAAGGCGAGCATGTCGTCTCGGTCGAGCATATCCCAGACGTCGAGGGCGGCGACGACGAGCCGGGCGAAGCCTAGCCTTCAGATCATCTCGCTGATAGCGCCGGCTGCCGGCGTAAGCCGCATCAACTCGCCCACATCGCGCACGACGATTCGGTTTCGCTCCGCGCGGCCGACGATGCCTGTGCTTCGCAAGCGAGACATGATCCGCGACAGCGTGTCGGCATTGAGCCCGAGATAGAGTGCGAGCTCTTTTCGCGATAGCGGCACATCGAACGCAGCACCGCCTGATGGTTTGACCCCCGCGCGCAACGCAAGCTCGACGAAAAACGTGGCCGCGCGTTCCTCGCCATTGAGCTGCGACAGCGTCGCCGAATGCAACGCCTGTCGCGCGGCCTGCGCGGCAAGAGACTCCTGGAAGAAGCGCGCCGTGGCAGGGTCTCGCGAGGCAAGCTCCTCGAATGCGCTGCAGCGCATCCGCCACAGCTCCGCTTCGGTCGCGGCAGTCAGAGTAGTCGCGGGCTGGATCGGCGCAACACGCGACCAAATGGCATCGTCGGGAAAATACAAGGCGACAGCCTGGCGCGGGCGGCCGCCCAGGGCGACATTCATCGTCAGCACGCCAGAACGGACGATCAGAACGACCTCTTCGCCCTCGAAGCTCAACCCGGCATCTTGGCCTGCCCTTAAGTGGATCGTGCATGCCTTGGCGGCGATCGCGTCGGGAACAGGCGAACGTGTCCGTTTCCGTCCCGTCAGTCTAACGGCGAGGGCGGCTGCTTGGCGCGGTCGCTTTTGCATCGTCAAATCTGTCGCCATGAAATGTGCCCCAGCGCCAGGGGATCCGTCGCCAGCATCTTAGCCAAGTAAGCGGTCTTGCGGGGCCAGCAATTTGATCTGAATCAACAATGCCCGTGACATGATCGCCACAGCCAAGCGCCGATGCGGCAAAAACTGACTTCGGTCAGCAACTTACCACGATCGGCGCTGGAGTTGCGCCGTTTCCGGCCCAAGAGTCGGGGCCAGTCAGGAGAGTCGTGATTAGGATCGCGATCTAGGTTCGGGGGCTTCGGGGATGGACATGAGACGGATGTTTGGCGGGGCGATACTGGCCGTTGGTCTCGCCGCGATGACGATCGGCGTGAGTGAACCTGCTTCTGCCGGCAGCGATAATGGGAATTTCATGGTGCGCGTGCTGGGGACGGCCGTCATTCCCGACACGGAGGCCACGGTCCGCGCCGGTGGCGCTATCATTCCGGGCGCTGATGCCGATGTCAGCACGGAGGTGATTCCCGCCACGACATTGACCTACTTTCTCAACCAGAATCTGGCGCTCGAGCTGTTCTGCTGCTTCGCCAAACACGACGTCGAAGGCAAGGGGGCCATCGCCGGCTTGCACGAGATCGCCGACACCTGGATCTTCCCGCCGGCGCTCACCGCAAATTACCACTTCAACGCGGGCGGCAAGTACCAGCCTTATGTCGGCGCGGGCGTGCAATACATCAATTTCTTCAACACCGGCAGCGGCGACAATCTGCTCGGCGCTCAAGACGTGAGCATCGACGACGCCTGGGGCTTCACCTTGCAAGCCGGTCTCGATGTCGGTCTGGGCAATGGCTGGTCGCTCAATTTCGATGTCAAGAAGACCTGGCTCGATACCGACATCACCTGGCACCACAACAGGGCGCTCGGCGGCCTCAATGTCGTCGGCGACGCCAGCCTCGATCCTTGGATCGTCTCCGCGGGCCTCGGCTATCGCTTCAATTTGAGCGATGTCTTCGGCCACGCCGCCTCTGCCGGGCCGATAAAGTAACCAACAAGAGTGGTCCGCACGGAAGGGCTCGGCATTGCCGGGCCCTTTCTCTTTTTGGGGCAGCAGGCGGCTTCCGAAGCGCGATTGACAGAGACAGGGCTGCCAGCGCAGTTTGCCGGGCCGCCAGGAGGCGGCGCCTCGAGGAGCCGCTTTGTCCATGCGATCAGGCCTTTACCCAGGGAGCTTCGATCCCGTCACCTTCGGCCATATCGATATCGTGCGCCGGGCGGGGAAGCTCGTCGACAGGCTGGTGATCGCCGTCGGCACCCATCACGACAAGCACCCGCTGTTCACCGCTGCCGAGCGTCTGGAACTGGCGGCGGAAGTGTTGAAGCCCGTCGCCGCCAAGATCGGATTTGCCCTCGAGCTGACCACGTTCGGCAATCTGACGGTCGAGGCCGCGAAAGAGGTGAAGGCTACCGTCATCTTCCGGGGATTACGGGATGCCGGCGATTTCGACTACGAGATGCAGATGGCCGGCATGAATGCCGTGCTCGCACCGGAAATGGAGACGGTGTTCTTGGCGTCTTCGCCCGGAACTCGCCACATTGCGGCGAGCCTCGTCCGTCAAATTGCCGAAATGGGAGGCGACGTGTCGTCCTTCGTCCCGCCCGTCGTGGCGGTCGCCTTGAAGAAGAAATTCGCCGGCTCAGCCAGCAACTAAACTCTAGCGAGGAATCATCATGTTTTATCGGACTGCTGCCATTCTTGCCGCCGCGTGGATCTCTGTGTTGGCCGTCACTGCCGTTCAAGCAGCTAGTCTGTCCGATCCCGCCTCGCTCAACGAGACGGCGCCCGATGTCTACAAGGTCAAGTTCGACACCAGCAAAGGTCCTTTCGTCATTGAGGTGCATCGCGACTGGGCGCCCAACGGCGCCGACCGCTTCTACAATCTCGTCAAGAACGGCTTCTACGACAACGACCGCTTCTTCCGCGTGGTCGAGGGTTTCATGGTGCAGTTCGGCATTAACGGCAATCCGAAGATATCGAAGGTCTGGCGCGACGCCAACATCAAGGACGATCCGGTGACGCAGAGCAATAAGCGCGGCATGATCACCTTCGCCACCAGCGGACCGAACTCGCGCACCACACAAGTCTTTATCAACTTCAACAATAATGTCGGGCTCGACGGTCAGGGCTTCTCGCCGTTCGGCCAAGTCGTGTCCGGCATGAAGGTGGTCGACTCTCTCTATAATGGCTATGGCGAGGGCGCGCCGCGCGGTTCCGGCCCCGATCAGGGGCGCGTGCAGGACGAAGGCAACGCCTATCTGAACAAAGACTTTCCCATGCTCGATTACGTCAAGAAGGCGACGATCGAGCAATAAGAGCCACCAACGAGGACCGCATCATGACCACCAAGCCGGAAGACATTTTGATCCTCGACACCACGCGGGGACAAGTGAAGATCGCCATGCGGCCAGACCTGGCGCCTGGCCATTGCGCGCGGATCAAGGAGCTTGCCCGCAAGGGCTTTTATGATGGCGTGGTGTTTCATCGCGTCATTGACGGCTTCATGGCGCAGACCGGCGATCCGACCGGCTCCGGCATGGGCGGCTCGGGCCAGAAGCTGAAGGCCGAGTTCAACAAAGAGCCGCATTCGCGCGGCGCCGTGTCCATGGCGCGCGCGCAAAATCCGGACTCCGGCGACAGCCAGTTCTTCATCTGTTTCGACGATGCGAATTTCCTCGACGGCAAATACACGCTCTGGGGCCGCGTGATCGAAGGCATGGAGAATGTCGACAAGATCACCCGCGGCGAGCCGCCGGCAAAGCCCGACAAGATCGTCTCGATGAAGGTCGCGGCCGACGCCGCTTGAGGCGACGTCCGTCCCGATCTCCCGTGCGCGTCGACGACTTCGACTTTGATCTTCCGGAAGCATTGATCGCATTGCGTCCCGCGAGCCCGCGGGACGCAGCAAAGCTGCTTGTGGTCGATCCGCTCGGGCAGCCGCGTCTTGCCGATCGGATGATCGCCGATCTTCCCGATCTGTTGTCGCCTGGAGATGCCCTCGTGTTCAACGACACCCGCGTGATCCCGGCCGAGCTCGAAGGCACACGGAAACGCGACGGCGCGGTGGCCCATATCTCGGTGAACTTGATTGAGAGGCTCGACGAGCAGCGTTGGCTGGCTCTGGCCCGGCCGGCGAAGCGGCTGAAACAGGGCGACCGCATTGTCTTTGGCGAGGGTGGCAATGCCTGCCTGGTCGGCACTCTCAACGCGACCGTTGAGGCGCGCGGGCCGGAGGGCGAAGTGACGCTGAATTTTGAGCTTTCGGGTGCCGCGCTCGACCAGGCCATCGCCACGCTCGGCGCCATGCCGCTCCCGCCTTATATCGCCTCCCGCCGCGCTGCCGGACGAGCGCGACCGCATCGACTACCAAACCATGTTTGCGAGGCACGAAGGCGCGGTCGCGGCGCCGACCGCTGGCCTGCATTTCACCCCGAAGCTGATGGAAGCTCTTGCGGCGAGGGACATCTCGCGTCATTTCGTGACGCTGCATGTGGGCGCCGGAACCTTTCTCCCGGTGCGGAGCGCCGACACTAAGGATCATGTCATGCATGCGGAACAGGGCTCGATCTCGGTTGAGACGGCCGCCGCGCTTAATGCGGTGAAGGCGAGGGGGGGCAGGATCGTCGCCGTGGGCACCACCTCGCTCAGAATTTTGGAAAGCGCCACGGACGATGAGGGCAGATTGCAGCCCTTCTCGGGTGCGACGCGGATCTTCATCACGCCCGGCTATTGCTTCCGTTTCGTCGACCTTTTGCTCACGAATTTTCACCTTCCGCGCTCGACCCTGTTCATGCTGGTCTCGGCCTTCTCTGGTCTCGACATGATGAAGGCGGCTTACGCTCATGCAATTTCGCAGCGTTATCGCTTCTATTCTTATGGCGATGCCTGCTTGCTGAGCCCGGAGAGCCGCCTGATGTCAGCCTTCCGTTTCACCGTGAAGAGCGACGCGATGGCGCAGCACGGACCGGCGAGATCGCGACACCGCGTGGGGCCATCCGCACGCCTGCCTTCATGCCGGTCGGCACCGGCGCGACGGTGAAGGCCATGTTCCCCGAGGACGTGCGCGAGGCCGGCGCCGACATCATTCTCGCCAACACCTATCATCTGATGCTCCGCCCCGGCGCCGAGCGCATCGCCAAGCTCGGGGGACTGCATCGTTTCATGCACTGGGACGGCCCGATCCTCACCGATTCCGGCGGCTATCAGGTCATGTCGTTGGCCAAGCTGCGAAAGCTCGACGAAGACGGCGTCACCTTCCAATCCCATCTCGACGGCGCCAGCGTGACGCTGACGCCGGAGCGCGCCATCGAGGTGCAATGCCTGCTCGGTGCCGACATCCAGATGGTGCTCGATGAATGCACGCCGTTTCCCGCGACCCATGACGAGGCCGAAGCGTCGATGCAGCTTTCGCTCCGCTGGGCGGAGCGCTCGAAGCAGGCCTTCGCCAAACTGCGCAAAGCCCGGCCAGGCGCTGTTCGGCATCGTGCAAGGCGGCGTCTATCCCGATCTCCGGCAGCGAAGCGCCGAAGCTCTGATCGGGATCGGCTTCGACGGCTATGCCATCGGCGGGCTTGCGGTCGGCGAGGGGCAGGCGGCGATGCTGAAAGTCCTCGACGAGACCGTGCCGCTCCTGCCTGAAGATCGTCCGCATTATCTCATGGGCGTCGGCACGCCGGAGGACATGCTGCAAGCCATCGCCCGCGGCATCGACATGTTCGACTGCGTGATGCCGACGCGAAGCGGGCGCCACTGCCAGGCCTTCACCTGGGGCGGCAAGCTCAATCTCAGAAACGCACGCTATGCCGAGGACGTGACGCCGCTCGATCCGGAAAGCTCATGTCCGGCGGCGCAATATGAGCGGGCTTATCTGCATCATCTGGTGCGCTCGAACGAGACGCTCGGCGCCATGCTGCTCTCCTTCGCCAATGTCGCGTTTTATCAGCAACTGATGGCGAAGGCGCGCGAGGCGATCAGCGACGGCCGCTTCGCCGACTTGGTCGCGAATGTGCAGCAACGCTATGCCTCGGCCCCTATGGACGAAGCCGACTAAGCCGTCACTGCGTAGCGATGTCGGAGGCCGGGCCCACGCCGCGCGGGCCGACTTTCTGCCGCTCGCGCGCCAGCAGATAGAGCCCGGACAGAATGACCACTGCCGCGCCGGAGAGCGTCCACAGCGTCGGCACATCGCCGAACACGAGATAGCCTCCGGCGCTCATCCAGATCAGGCCGAGATAGATGAAGGGCGCGAGCACCGAAGCGGGCGCATGCCGATGGGCGAGGATCAGGAGCCAATGCCCGAGCCCGCCCCAAAACCCGAGCGAGGCGAACAGCAACCCAGAGCCAACTCTCCGCCGGCCATTGCCAGTCGCGAAGCGCGAACGGCGCCAGAAGGATCACGCCGGCAAGCGGCGTGTAGGTTTGCGTCACTTGCGCCGAGTCGAACCCCGCGAGATATCGCGTGGCGAGATTGTAGAGGGCATAGCCCACCGTCGCGATCAGCACCAGCAGCATGGCCCAATGCACCGTGCCGATGCCCGGATGCATCACCAGGAGCACGCCGAGAAACCCTGCGACGATCGCCAGCATGCGGTGCCAGCCCACCCATTCATGCAGCAACGGCCCCGCGAGCGCCGCCACCACCAGCGGCGTGAGAAAGAAGATGGTGATGGTCTGGTCGAGCTGGAGATATTGCAGCGCGAGGAAGTTGAAGCCGGTTGTGACGATCATCAGCACCGAGCGGAAGATTTGCAACCACGGCTTCTTCGAACGAAGCGAAGGCCGGAACGCAAAGGACGGCCACAGCACCACGGCGCTGAACACGACATGGCCGACGAAGCGGAGCCAGCTCACTTCACCGACAGGAATATGCTTCGTGGCCACGAGATATTTCGCCGTGGTGTCGAGCGCGGCGAAGCAGACCGTGGCGAGAATCATCAGGCCGATGGCTCGGAGCCGCTCGTTCTTGTCGGCAGTGGGGGAAGGGCGCCGCTTCATGCCCTCATGTGCATGAGTCTTGGCCAAAACGCTATCCGCCGATAAGGTGCCGGACAATTCGCCTCAATCGCGTGAAGGACGAGGAAATGGCGGTTGAAGTTCGCGCCATGTGCGCCGTCGGTCTCCGTGGCCAGCTCGGGCTGAACGGCAGGCTACCCTGGGAAGGCAATAAAGGCTGGGAGTTCCAGGCCGACGTCGCGCGCTTCTTCGATCTCACGCGGGGCCATGTGCTGATCGCTGGCCCGGTCACCGTGGCCTCGATCCCGCCGCTCGCCTACCGCCATCGCACCATCGTCGAGATCCGCTCGCATATGGACCCGAAGACCGTGCTCGATCAGTTTCCCGAGCGCGTGGTCTATATCGGCGGCGGCCCTCCGGTCTGGTCGGCCTACGCGCCCTTCGTCGATCATTGGGACATCACGCGGCTGCCTTATGACGGCGAGGCCGACACCTGGTTCGATCCAGCGTGGCTTGTGGCCGGTGGGCGCCAGGTCTCCTAGAGCTCAGGATTGAGCTCGAAATCCTCCCGCCAATCCACGGATGCAGCTTCGATCTTTTGCTACCGGAGGAGCGGCGCGCAGCCTGTGCACAATTTTGTGCATAACGGGGATAATTGCACCAGGTTCTTGCAACGTACCCGGCTTCGGTCAGCTTAGGTGGGCTGACGAATGCAACACGGTTCTAACCGTCGAACTTGCGGGGAGTGAGGTCCAATGACGACGAATGAGTTACGGCTTGCCGAGCCGAACGTTGCCTATATCGGAAAAGGCGTCACCATCAAGGGCCAGATCAATGCGCCGGACATCATCGTGGTCGATGGCACCGTCGAGGGCGACGTCACTGCGCGGTCGATCCGCGTCGGCGTGTCCGGCGTGATCAAGGGCAACGTGACCTCGGAAGACGCCGATGTTCACGGCTCGCTGTCCGAGAAGGTCGAGGTAAGGGAGTTCCTCCTCGTGCGCGCGACCGGCCGGATCGAAGGCAATGTGAGCTGCGGCGACGTTCAGGTTGAGAAGGGCGCGGTGCTTGCCGGCGGCGTCTTTTCGATCCACGCCAAGGCCCCGAAGCCAGCCGAGAAGACCGCAAAGCAAGCCGAAAAGCTCGAGGCGAAAGCCGAGCAGCCGGAGCATAGCGGCCTGAAACTCGCCGCCGCCGAATAGCGGGCTCCGGCGAACGCCGGAGCATGATCCCGAAAAGTTGCAGACTTTTTGGATCGGATCATGCGCCAGAGATAAAGAACTAGAGCGGAATCGCGCTTCAAGGCGCTTGGATTTCGCTCTAGTTCGCTTTGCGCATCTTCATGGCTTTTTGCGATCCGGGGTCTGCGCTCTTGCGCGCGCGGACGATCGTCTTGATGCGCGCTGGCGGCGTGCCGGACATCTCGCTGATCTTGCGATCCTGCATCTCGATGTGGGTGCGTGCGGGCTCGTCGCCGTCGAGGCCGCCGAGTTCGATGGCAGGCACTTTGCGATTCGAGCGCTGCGTGCCGTCTTCATAGACGACATCGAACAGCACGAAACCATTCTGCACTTGTGGCTTTCTTCGGCCCATGGCGTACCGCCTGTCTTCTGTTTCGAAATGAGGGGGAGGGCCGAGAGAGCGCTCCCCCTTAACTCTTAGTGTTGCGCGCCGCTCCGCGAAGCGTTGCGGTGCGTGGATTTCTGGCCGTGCGCATGTGGCCGGCTGCCATTAGCCTTGCGCTGGCCTTGGCCGGGCCGTCCGCGTTGCGGGCGGCGATGTTTCGGCGCGCCGTTTCGCGAATGTCCGTTCGCCGGTGCCTGCTCGGCCTCCGGCGCGACCTTCGGCAGATCATGCGCCAGGATTGGAACCTCGCGCCGGATCAGATCGCTCGATCGAGCGGAGATAAGGCCGCTCGCTGCCGTCGCAGAAGGACAAAGCCGCGCCGCCTTTGCCGGCACGCGCGGTGCGCCCGATGCGATGCACGTAGCTTTCCGGCTCGTTCGGCAGTTCGTAATTGATGACGTGGGAGATGTTCTGCACATCGATACCGCGCGCGGCGATGTCGGTGGCGACCAGGATGCGGGCACGTCCGCTCTTGAAGGCGTCGAGCGCACGCACGCGCGCGTTCTGCGCCTTGTTGCCATGCAGCGCCTCGACGGTTTCGCCGGCCTGCGACAGATAGCGGCAGACCTTATCCGCGCCATGCTTGGTTCTGGTGAAGACCAGGACGCGATCCATGGCGGGATCCTCGAGCAGTTTGGTGAGGAGGGTCCGCTTCTGCTGCGCCGGGACGAAATAGACGCCCTGGTCGATGCGATCGACGGCAATCGTCTCCGGCGTGACTTCGACCCGAGCGGGATTGCGCAAGATTTCTGCGGCGAGCCTGGCAATGTCGCTTGGCATGGTCGCCGAGAACAGCAGCGTCTGCCGCTGTTTGGGACATTGGGCCACGATCTTCCGCACGTCGCGGATGAAGCCCATGTCGAGCATGCGGTCGGCCTCGTCGAGGACGAGGATTTCGACCTTGTCCAGCCGCACATGGTTCTGGTTGAGAAGGTCGATCAGCCGCCCCGGCGTCGCGATCAAGATGTCGACGCCCTCGCGGAGCGCCTTCACCTGTTGACCTTGGCCGACGCCGCCGAAAATCACGGCGGTGCGAATGTGCAGCGCCCGACCATAGGCGCGGGCGCGCTCGTCGATCTGGCGCGCCAATTCGCGGGTTGGAGCGAGAATCAAAGCACGGGGGCTGCGCGGTACGCGCGCGGGCCTCGTGGCAGCGAGCCGGTGCAACAGCGGCAGCGCGAAGGCTGCCGTCTTACCTGTGCCGGTCTGGGCGATGCCCAACAGATCGCGACCCTCGATCAGGAGGGGGATGGCCTGCGCCTGGATCGGCGTCGGCTTGGTGTAGTTTTCGCTTTTCAGCGCACGCTGTAAGGGCTCGGCGAGGCCAAGTCCGTCAAAAGTAATCATAGTCAATTTGGAATATCCTTATGCGCCAAGGGCCCGCTCAATCATGAGAGCAGGGGTGTTCGGCGTTTGGCCCGGCGTCCCACGCGCTAACTGGGGCCAGATAAAATTCGGGAAGTGTCTCGGGATGAAACGCCGCAAGTTTGGGAGCGGCGGCTTCGCGCGATCGCGAGCAACTAATGTAAGGGGAACATGGAGGTCGGGAGCAGCCCTGTCAAGGCTTAGCTCGCCGCCTGCGCCTGCTTCCGCCGGTAAGGATACTTCGGATTCTCGTAGAGTCGCCTGATGCCGAAGCCGTCGAACCGCTCTTCATTGACTTCGAGCGTGGTGGCGACCAGCAATTCCTTTGGAAGCTGCTCGATGGCGTATTGGATCGCTTTCGCAGCACTGTTGAAGCGCACATAGCGGATCGGCCGCTTTGCCGCTTTACTGGTAAAGAGCTCCGCTGGAGCCATGTAGTCGAACGCACTCACACGCATATTTAATCACGCAATCGGCTCGATGGCCAGACCGGCCGCTATAAACACAAAAAGCCGCCCGGGCGCTCTCTCGAGCGTCCGGGACAGCCCATTCTAGCAGCGAACCGTCAAACCCGCGTAAACAGATCCGACGGAAGCATCGGCCTTCGACTATTGCGGGGCCGGGGCCGGAGCAGGCTCGGCGGGTGCCGGAGCAGGCTCAGCAGGTGCTGGCGCAGGCGTCTCGGCAGCCGGCGCAGGAGTCTCGGCGGCCGGCGTGGCTTCGGTGGACTTGCCCATCACGCAGCCCATCCAGCCTTCCTGACCAAAGCTACAACCATGCCTTTGGCTCTGAATCACCACAAAGGCCGCAATCAAAACAAGCAAGATTAGAATTAACCGCATTCCATCACCCTCCGGTTTGTGCCCCGTAGAACTAAACGAGGGCATAGGAAACACTTGGGGCTGGCGTCAAGGCAATACCGTGATTATCCGCCCCATTTTACCCGGCCGCCTCCGGGCAGCCAACGCATCTTTAGAGCCACATCACGACATTATTGCCAAACATTCGGCACGTCTGGATCGGCCTTAAGTTCTTTGGCGCTCGCACAAAATTGCTCCGGCCTGGTGTTGCCTTCGGCCAGCAGCACGCCATAGGTGGCGCCAAGTCTCATGATCACCGCGGTCTCCCAGACCTTGATGTCCTCCTCCGACATATCCGGATTCGGCAACGGTGTCGTGGCATCGGTGATCGCCTTGGCGAATTTCGACTGATCGAGGTCAAAACCCTCACAGACCTTGGTCACCGCCGCCTGGAAGGCGAGGTTGTTCAGCATCGCGAATTGCTTCTCGGTCAGGATGTTCTCGTCATCGCCGACGGCATCCTTCCAGGCTTCGTCGAGCCTGTTGTCGTCGGCTTGATCTTCCGCGAGCACGCTCGCGGTCACGCCCACGATCAGAACGGACAGCCGCGGCGAGACAGATGAGGGCGCGAAGGCCTTTGAAAGGTACGGACATGTTCGGCCTCACCGTGCGTAGACCTTGTAGGTCCAGTTGGCGTTATACGCGCCATTGGCGTTGTAGCAGGCACGCTGAGCCGGATAGCAATTCATGTGCGGGATCGGTGAAAACACTTGTTGCCATTGCGCCGGTCGGGGCGGGGGCACCGCAACGTAGACAGTTTTGGGTTGGTTGACGCTGCTCGAGATCGCAGCTCCGATCGCGGCGCCAGCAATGATGCCGCCCGCGATCGCCGCGCCCTTGCCGGCTTCGGCCGGTGCCGAGAAGCCAAACCCAAACCCGAG
>CAVWBG010000005.1:0-865753 GCA_963753175.1 uncultured Alphaproteobacteria bacterium
GAGGCGCCGCAAGCGATGCGACAGGTGTGACTACAGCCCGGGCAATCGTTGTGTCGGGCGTTCTTCGGCAGCGTCGTACGGGATGCGCGAGACCCGCGTGGTGCACATGAACCCGCTGACGCTCGTCGCGCCGAAGGCGTGACCGGCCATGGCAAAAGGCCCGAGCAGGACCTGGAACAGCAGGGCCCAAACGGCGAAGAGCGACGCAATATCCTGCTGCCGGCGTAACCAGCTCATGATGCAGCCTGATCCCGGCTTCCGAGACGGGAAGCCATTCGGACGACCATAACGGGCGCCGTCCGACCTCTCAAGCGCTCAGTGCCGTATTTGAGGTTTTCGGCTTTCGCCCAGCCTTGATCCAGCGCAACGAAGCGACGAATGGCTGGAAAACGCCTTGGTTGCGCAAGGGTCGCGGCTGGGTCTATGGTCCCTCGCACAACCGATTACGGGCTTCTGGGAACGGCTCGATGCTCACCATTTACGAGACCCGAGCCGGCGCGCTCGTGCCGCAGAAAGGCACCGCGCCAGGATCACCGAAGCGGCGGTCTGGATCGATCTCCTCAATCCCACGCGAGGAGGAAAAGGCAAGATCGAGCGGGCGCTGAAGCTCGACGTGCCCACTCGCGAGGAGCAGCAGGAGATCGAGGCGTCGAGCCGGCTCTATCAGGAGGACGGCGCGCATTTCATGACGGCGACGATCCTGTATCAGGCCGACACGGGCGAGCCCACGACGACGCCGGTCACCTTCATCCTATGGCGGCAGCGGCTCATCACCGTGCGCTATGCCGAGCCCCGCGCATTCTCGATCTTCGTCGCGCGCTGTTGCGGCCCGAGGTCAAGATCACCAGCGGTACGATCGTGCTGATCGGACTGATCGAGACGCATCGATCGATCGCTTGGCGGATTTCATCGAGCGCGTGCAAGGCAGAGGTTGAGCACGCTGTCGCACTCGATCTTCGAGATGAAGGGCGGATCGCGTCGCGGCAGCGCCGCTTCGATGTGCTGCTCGAGGCGATTGGGCGCGAGGGCGAGATCACCTCGACGGTGCGCGAGAGAGCGCGCACTCGCTGGGGCGTTTGCTCACCTTTCTTGCTCCATGCGCGCAACGAGCGGAAAGGATGACAAGCTGCCTGAAGGCGCGCGATTCGCACCGCCGCGCGCGACGTCGCCTCGCTGACCGATCACGCCACGTTTCTCGTCGGGCAAGATCATCTTCCTGCTCGATGCCACGCTCGGCATGATCAACATCGAGCAGAACGACATCATCAAGATCTTCTCGGTCGCCGCGGTCGTGTTCCTGCCGCCGACGCTGATCGCCTCGATCTACGGCATGAATTTTCACGCACATGCCGGAACTCGATTGGCGTTACGGCTATCCGCTGGCGATCCTGCTGATGATGGTCTCCGCGGTGCTGCCCTATCTCTATTTCAAGCGCAAAGGCTGGCTATAATTTCGGCTTGCCTTGCTGGTGATGCCTCGTCAGACTTGGGGAGCAGATGGTGGGGCGGGCAAAGTGAATGGAGAGTTGGTGTTATGATCTTATTATTCTTATCTGCTCGGCGTCGCCGCCATCGGGTTTGGCGTGGCTGTCGGTTCGATCGCACGCGTCCGCCGCGCCGGCGCAGATCTCCAAGATCGAAGCGAAGACCAGCCTGGTGCAAACGGTCGGCTACAAGAAGCGCCGCACCTATGTCCGCGGCGCCGTTCGCTTCGGTCGACACCGGCCGTGACACGTAGGTCGAGGCGCCGTTCGCCAGCGTGTACAGCGAGCGCCGCGGCACCTAGGTGCAGGGCGCCGTTCGTCGATCTCTGGGTGCCGCGCTAGCCGCGTAGAATAGGCGAGCGATAGCGCCCGCGCTGATCGCGAGCGTCAAAGCGATCCCGGCATGCATTCGAAATAACAGGAACGCGGCCAGGCAGGCGAGCGCGACCGCTTCGATATTGAGGGTCGCGAGGTCAGGCCAAGAAAGTTGCAGCGGACCGATGGCGATTGGCTCGACGGTGCCGAAGAAGACGTGCAGCGCGAACCAGAGACTCAAATTGAGAATGACGCCGACCACGGCGGCGGTGACGCCGGCAAGCGCGCCCGCGATCTTGGGGCTCGATGTCAGCCGCTCGACGTAAGGCGCGCCGACGAAGATCCATAGGAAGCAAGGCGCGAAGGTCGCCCAAAGGGTGACGAGAGCGCCGAGCAGCCCGTAGGCAAGCTTCGGTTCGCCGCCATGGCGGAAGCCGGCGAGGAAGCCGACGAACTCGGTGACCAGAATCAGCGGCCCAGGCGTCGTCTCGGCGAGTCCAAGCCCGTCGAGCATCTCGCCGGCGGAGAGCCAATGATGGGTCTCCACCGCCTGCTGCGCCATATAGGCCAGCACCGAGTAGGCGCCGCCAAACGTCACCACCGCGAGCTTGGAGAAGAAGATGGAAATATCGGTGGTGACGTGATCGCGGCCGAGGATCAGGGCGAGCACAAGAAGCGGACCGATCCAGATCGCGAGCCAGAGCGCAGCCGTGCGCAAGGTGCGTGAGAGAGGGACGGGCGGAGGCGCGGATGGCGTGGCGCCCGTCGCGATTTGCGGACTCTCGAAGAAGAATCCGGCGAGCGCCGCGGCGGCGATGATCAGAGGGAAGGGCAAGGCAAAAAAGAAGAGGCCGATGAAGGCTGAGGCTGCGATCAGCCAATCGACCGGACGCTTCAGGGAGCGTTTCGCCACGCGGAGCAGGGCCTCGATGACGATGACGATCACGGCGGCCTTGATGCCGACGAAGGCCGCCTCGACGAGAGGAAGCCGGCCGAAATAAGCGTAGGCCACGCTCAAGGCGAGCACGACCAAAGCGCCTGGAAGAACGAACAGCAGGCCGGCTGCGAGGCCTCCGATCGTGCCGTGCAAGCGCCAGCCGACATAGGTGGCAAGCTGCATGGCCTCGGGGCCCGGCAGCAGCATGCAGAAATTGAGCGCATGCAAATAGCGCTGCTCGTCGATCCATTTCCGCTCGTCGACCAGTATGCGGTGCATCAGCGCGATCTGGCCGGCAGGGCCGCCGAAAGGAGAGCACGCCGATCTTCGCCCAGACGTTGAGCGCCTCACGGAAGGTGGGTTGGCTGGGTTCGATATTCAGCGGCGCTTGGTCGCTGTCATGCGGGTCCGAGCTTAGCCTGCCGATGATCCGGCTCGTCGCCTCACATTGTCGGCTGCAATGATTACTGGATTCCCGCCTACGCGGGAATGACTCTGTAGGGCGAGATCGCTGGCGGCTGGCTCGCCTCGCCCTCCGCATGCTAAGCGAAGCCATGGAATTGATGCAGCTCATTCAGGTGACGGTTTTCCTCGCTGCCGCCGCCATTGGCGCGCCGCTGGGGCGTGCGCTCCGCATGGGCTCGGTGATCGGCTATCTGGCCGCCGGAATCGTGATCGGTCCTTTTGTGTTCGGGTCGCTCTACGGCCTCAACGACGTCGAGCACATTCTGAAATTCGGCGAATTCGGCGTGGTGATGCTGCTATTCGTGATCGGGCTCGAGCTTCGCCCTGTCCGGCTCTGGTCGATGCGCTCATCGATCTTCGGACTCGGTACCTTGCAGCTTGTCACCACGAGCTTCGTGCTTGGCACTATCGCGCTCGCGGTTGGGCTCAGCCTCGCCCAAGCGCTGTTCGTTGGCTTGGCGCTGTCGCTGTCTTCGACCGCCTTCGCGCTGCAGGTGCTGGAAGAGCGCAACGAGCTCACGACGCGGCACGGGCGGCTCGCATTCTCCATCCTGCTGTTCCAGGACCTCGCCGCCATTCCGCTCATTGCCTTGGTGCCGCTGTTCGCCACCGGGGGCGAAGAGACGGGCATGGATTTGAAGGCCGCGGGACTTGCCATCGTCACCATTCTCGGCGTCGTGGTGGTCGGGCGGTTCCTGTTGAGCCGGCTCTACCGGCTCGTCGCCGCGACAGGGGTTCGCGAGGCGATGACGGCAAGCGCTCTCCTCACCGTGGTCGGCGTGGCGCTGGTCATGGAGGCGGCGGGGCTGTCCGCTGCGCTCGGCGCGTTCATCGCCGGCGCGCTGCTCGCGGATTCCGAATATCGCCACCAGATCGAGGCCGACATCGCGCCGTTCGAGGGGCTGCTGCTCGGGCTCTTCTTCATCGCGGTCGGCATGTCGATCGACCTGACGCTCTGCTGGCGAAGCCGTTGCTTCTGCTGGCCATTGTCGTCGGACTTGTCGCGGTCAAGGCCACGCTGCTGTTTTTGCTCGGACGATGGTGGGGCTTGCCCCGCGACAGCGCGGTCAGGCTCGGCCTCGTCATCAGTCAGGGCGGCGAGTTCGCCTTCGTGTTGTTTGCGGCCGGCGCCGTCGCGGGCGCTATCGGCTCCGACCTTTCCGCATTGCTGACCCTCGCCGTGACGTTATCGATGGCGGCGACGCCTCTCTTGCTTCTCATCGACGACCGGATGCGCGCAAGCTCGGAAGGTGGAGGCGCCGGAATACGAGACGCCGCCGGGCGGAGACGGTCACGTCATCATCGCCGGCTTCGGACGGTTCGGACAGATCGCCGCGCGTATTTTGCGCGCCCGCCGCATCCCGTTCACCGCGCTCGATTCGAACATCGCGCAGGTCGATTTCGTCAAGCGCTTCGGCGCCCAGATCTATTACGGCGACGCGGGACGGCTCGATATCTTGCGGGCGGCGCAGGCCGACAAGGCGAGCGCCTTCGTGCTCGCCATCGACGATATCGAGAATTCGCTCCGGGTCGCCGAGATCGTGCGACAGCATTTTCCGGACTTGCCGATCTATGCGCGCGCCAGAGACCGCACCCATGTGCACAAATTGATGGATCTCGGGGTGACCATCATCGAGCGCGAGACGTTTCTCTCCGCGCTCGAGCTGTCGCGCCGGCTGCTTCGCGGTCTTGGCTTAAGTCCAAAAGAGGTGAAGCGGTTGACCGATACGTTCAAGCGGCAGGACGAGAAGCGCCTGTATGAGGATTACAAATATTATACCGACACCGAGAAGGTGCGCGCCAACGCGCATGAACGCGGCGGGCGAGCTGGAACAGCTGTTCGACAAGGACATTCAGGAGATCGATGAGGAGATCGCGCGAGACGTGGCGCGCGACGGCTGAGGATCAGACTTAATCGACCGTTGCCGGCGCGCGGAGCGAGGCTTGGGTCGCTGCTTTCTGCACCGCCTTCTGCACCTTCTCGAAGGCGCGCACCTCGATCTGGCGGATGCGCTCGCGGCTGACGCCGAATTCCTCGGACAGTTCCTCCAGCGTCAGCGGATCGTCCGCCAGCCGCCGCGCCTCGAACACGCGCCGCTCGCGCTCGTTGAGACCTTCAAGCGCGCTGGTCAGCATCTCGCGGCGCTCGTCCTTCTCCTCGGACTCGGCGAGCACGGTCTTCCTGGTTCATGGTCTCGTCGACCAGCCAGTCCTGCCATTCGCCGCTCTCGGCGTCGTTGCGCACCGGCGCGTTCAGCGAATGATCGCCGGCAAGCCGCCGGTTCATCGAGACCACGTCCTCCTCGGTCACGCCGAGCTTGGTCGCGATCTGCTTCACCTGATCGGGCCGCAGATCGCCCTCTTCGAGGGCCTTGAGCTGACCCTTGATCTTGCGCAGGTTGAAGAACAGCTTCTTCTGCGCGGCCGTGGTGCCCATCTTCACCAGGCTCCACGAGCGCAGGATGTATTCCTGGATCGCAGCCCTGATCCACCACATGGCATAGGTCGCGAGGCGGAAGCCCTTGTCGGGATCGAACCGCTTCACCGCCTGCATCAAGCCGACATTGCCTTCGGAGATGACCTCGCCGATGGGCAGGCCATAGCCGCGATAGCCCATGGCGATGCGCGCCACGAGACGAAGATGCGAGGTGACGAGCTTGTGCGCGGCGTCGCGGTCGTCATGCTCGCGCCAACGTCTTGGCGAGCATGTACTCCTGCTGCGGCTCCAGCATCGGGAACTGTCTGATCTCTTCGAGATAGCGCGTCAGTCCGCCATGCGCGCTGACACTCGGCAAGCTCTTCGCAGCCATGAGAGCAAGTCTCCTGTGGCCCATAGGGCCACATCATTATTCCAAACCAACGCACCGCCCCCCGGCGCTCACTCTATAAAGCGTTTGTCCTTAAGATTAAAGACTCCGAGCCCGATCACGGTTCCTTGAAGCTCTCAAGGATTTCAGCGAGTTCCTCAGGTAGCTGACTATTAAATTCCAGTAAGGTGCCGGTCTTCGGATGGGTGAAGGCGAGACGCGCTGCGTGCAGCGCCTGGCGGTCGAGTTGCATAATTTTTGTGCGGAGCGTCTCGGGAAGATTGCGCAGCTTCGACTTGAAGCCTTGGGCGTAGAGCGGATCGCCGATCACCGGCGTGCCGATATGGGCCAGATGCACGCGGACCTGATGCGTGCGCCCGGTCTCCAGCGTGCATTCGACGAGCGAGGCGATCGGCGGATGGCCGCCGAAGGTTTCCAGCACGCGATAATGGGTGACGGCGTGGCGGCCTTTGTTGGGCAGCACCGCCATCTTGGTGCGGCTGGTGGGGTGGCGCCCGATTGGTGCGTCGATCGTGCCGTGGGGCAGCGGCGGCGTGCCCCAGACCAGCGCGAGATAGGTGCGCTCGAGCGCGCCTTCGCGGCCATGATCGGCGAACTGCGGCGGCGAGCGCGCGATGCGCCTGATCGGTCTTGGCGACGACGAGGACGCCGCTCGTGTCCTTGTCGAGGCGATGCACGATGCCGGGCCGCGCCGACGCCGCCGATGCCGGAGAGACTCGCGCCGCAATGGGCGATCAGCGCGTTGACGAGCGTGCCGTTCGAATGGCCGGCGCCAGGATGCACGACGAGGCCGGCAGGCTTGTCGATGACGATCAGCGCGTCGTCCTCGTAGAGAATGTTGAGCGGGATGGTTTCGCCTTCGGGCTCCGCAGGCACCGGCTGGTGGCACGGTAACCTCGAATCGGTCGCCCGGTTTGACCCGATATTTGGCGTCGACTATGGTCGCGGCGCTTAAGCGTACTTCACCCTGCTTGATCAAAGCCTGCACGCGGGTGCGGCTGAGCTCGGCAGGCATTTGCTGAGAAAGACGTCCAGTCGCACGCCTTGATCGTTCTCGGTCGCTTCGGCGACGAGGCGGTCGTTTAGAGGGTTCGGGCGGCGCGGTCATGAGGTCCAAAGGTCGTGGCGAAGGTTAAAGCGCAAGACGACAAGCTGCCGGGGACCGTGTTCAGCGGGCGCCAGGTTCGCATCCTGAAGATCGCCGTGATCGTGATGGGGATCCTGCTCGTCGGCGGATTTGCCTTTGTGCTCGCCGCCATTGTCTATCAGGCCTCGCATGCGAAGCAAGACGTGGTCATTTCCTTGCCGGCGGCGAATATGGGTGCGGCGCCGATCATCGAACTGCCGGTGGGGCAGGGCGCGGGCCTGACGGCGATGTCCCTTGATGGCAACCGGCTCGCGCTCCATCTGAATGGCGGCGAGGGGCCCGAGATCGTGGTCGTAGACCTGGCAAGCGGCAAAATCGTCGCCCGGGTGAAGCTCAAGCCGCAATAAGCCTTGATTGGGCTCGCGCGCCCAAGCTATAGCTCTTGGCCTTGCTTGGCCGGAACGGTACGCCCCGTTCGTCTAGTGGCCCAGGACGCTGGCCTCTCACGCCGGAAACAAGGGTTCAATTCCCTTACGGGGCGCCAATTTTTTCCGCGATTCCCTTCACGCATTGCGTCACCGGGCGTATGCTTGCCACTTGGTGCTCGCTTCGAAGGGGGATCGATCGATGTCCGACAAGCGACATTTCAGGAATTGCCTGACAGAACGTGCAGGGTCGCTTCCGATCATCGCGCTCGCGCTGGTTGCCGGGCCTCTGGTTTTGTCCGACCGCTCGGAGGCGAGTGGCAACGCCAAATCATATTCGCCTGGCGTGGCGGCGCCGCACTGCCCGATCGTTTGCGGGACGGAAACAAATTGCTATCCGGGCGAGTGCTATTTGATCGGCGAGGACCTGCAATGCGGCCCCGACGATTGTGTGACGCGAAAGGCGTGCCGGCCGAATTGCGGATGATCTTCGGTTTTCAGAAGTAGGAAGCGTCAAAAGAAACGAGCGCCCAGGCAGCGGCCTGGGACGCTCGTCAATGGTGACTGTTTGTCGGCTTCGAGTAGCGGGCTCGGGGGCTGCGTGTTACTCGCAGCCGCCGTTGTCGTCCTCCACCGAATCCCCGCAAGTCCCCCAATTGTCGCCGCTCTGGGCAGGGGCCTTTTTCACCGTCTCTTGGGTGGCTTTCTCCTCGGCGGCTTTCTCCGATTCGGCGAAGGCCGGAGCCGCAAAGGCGGCGATGAGGGTCAGGGCAAGCACAGTTGTACGCATGAAACTCTCCGTAGATTTGAGTGGCCTTTGGATCAATGCCAGCCGAAATGTGACTGGAAAGATTGGGGGACCATAAAGGATAGGAAACTGCGGTTCGCTTAAGTCGCTCGTTCAAATTGAAGCGGGTTGATGACAGTTGTGGTCCGCCCTCCGAACCCGAAGCCCAGAGTTGTCATGTGTCCATTCCCATGCTTACTTGGCGCGCTTTGAGAGGGGGCGGTCCGAATGGCAATCACCGAAGCGCGCAAAACAAGCTCTCAGCGCGCCGCGACAGCACAATATGACAATGTTGCCTGCCCATTTTGCGGGCTGCTGTGCGACGATCTCAAGATCGAGCGGAAGGGCGACGCGCTTAAGGTCTTGAACACCGATTGCGTGCGGGCCGTCAGCGGATTTGAGCGGAAATTGCCGAGTTCGAGCCCGATGGTCCGGGGCAAGAAGGTCAGCCTCGACGAAGGCGATCGAGGACAGCTGCCGCTCTCATCAAAAAGGCCAAACTTCCCCTCTACGGTGGGCTCACGACAGATGTCGACGGCATGCGCGCCGTCATGTCGCTCGCCGATCGCACGGGCGGCGTGGTCGACCACGTCTTGAGCGAGGTGCAGTACCGCAATCTCAAAGTGCTGCAAACCAATGGCTGGATTACCTCGACTTTGACCGAGGTGCGCAACCGCGCCGATCTGATCATCATGGTCGGCGGGGACGTGCAAAAGTTCAATCCGCGCTTCTACGAGCGCGTCGTGTCGCCGCCGGATTCGATGTTCGACCTGAAGCCGGTGCGACGGACTGTCGTGTTTCTCGGCAAGGCGCCGGATCTGTCCCTGCTGAAGGGGCCGCGGGTCGGCGACATCGTGGTGCTCGACTGCGAGCTGCCGAGACTGCCTGAGCTCTTATCCGCGCTTCGCGCCAGGCTTCGCGGCGCGCCGGTTAAGGGTCTCGATATCCCGGGCATCACGCTTGCCGATGTCGAAGCTCTCGCCGAGCGTTGCCGAAATGCGAAATACGGCGTGTTCGCTTGGGCGCCCCCAGGTCTTGATGTGCCGCATGCGGATATCATCGTGCAGCAGGTGGCGGAGATCATGAAGGATCTCACCGCGACCACGCGTTTCGCCGGGTTGCCGCTCGGCGGCAATGAAGGGGTGGTGACGGGCGCTGCGGTCTGCACCTGGCTCAGCGGTTCGCCGCCGCGCGTCAGTTTCGCCAGCGGCAAGCCGGATTACGATCCCTATCTCTATTCGATCTCGCGCATGCTGGCGGCTGGCGAGGGCGATCTCCTGATCTGGCTCGCGTCTTTCACGCCCGATCTCCTGCCGCCCAAGACCAAGTTGCCGACCATTCTCCTGGGCACGCCCGCGGTGAAGCCGGCGCAAACGCCCGAAGTCTTCATCCCGGTGGGCACGCCCGGCGTCGACCATCGCGGACTGCTCGTTCGCTGCGACAGTGTCGTGTCCTTGCCGCTCAAAGATCTCGGCCGTGCCGAGCTTCCGGTTGCCGCCGACGTGCTCGCGTCGATCGAAGCTGCGCTTTAAGCCTGGAGTTCTTCCCTCATGCTGACGAAGCTAACTGGCGGCAAGGTCTACGATCCGGCCCATAAGGTCAGCGGCGAGATTCGCGACATCTATGTCAGAGACGGCAAGATCGTCGCGCCAGAGCCAAATGCCAGGGCCGATCAGACCTACGACATCAAGGGCAAGATCGTCATGGCCGGCGCCATCGACCCGCACACTCATATCGGCGGCGGCAAGATGACGATCGCGCGCATGATGCTGACCGAGGACCATTACGGCACCGAGGTGGCGCGCACGGACGCTGACGCGAAGCGGCTCTGGCGACGCGGTGCCGTCGACGCTGCTGGCCGGCTATCGCTATGCCGAGATGGGCTACACCGCCGGATTTGAGCCGGCCATGCTGCCGGCCAATGCGCGCCAGGCGCATATGGAGCTCGCCGATACGCCGATGCTGGACAAGGGTGCTTTCGCCATGCTCGGCAGCGACGATTTCTTCTTGCGCCAGCTCGCGGCCAAGCAGGAGTTCGAACGCATCAAGGATTATGTCGCCTGGACCATGCACGCCGCGCAGGCGATCGCGGTGAAGGTGGTGAATCCCGGCGGCATCAGCGATTTCAAATTCAATCAGCGCAAGCTCGATCTCGATGAAGAGCACATTTATTATCATGTGACGCCGCGCGACATCATCGTCACGCTGGCGCGGGCGCTGCAAGAGCTCGGCGTCGTGCATCCGCTGCACGTCCATGGCTGCAATCTCGGCGTGCCGGGCAATGTGGAGACGACGCTCGCCACCATCCGCGCCGCGGAAGGCCTGCCGCTCCATCTCACCCATATTCAGTTCCACAGCTACGGCACCGAGGGCGACCGGCATTTCTCGTCGGGCGCGCCGCGCATCCACGAGTTGCTCAACAAGAATCCGAACATCTCCATCGATGTCGGGCAGGTGATGTTCGGCCAGACCTGCACCGCGTCCGGCGACAGCATGCGCCAATTCGCCATTTCGAAGAACGCAAGCCCGAAAAAATCGGTGATCATGGACATCGAGTGCGACGCCGGCTGCGGCGTGGTGCCGATGCGTTATCGCGACAAGAGCTATGTCAATGCGCTGCAATGGTGCATCGGGCTCGAGACGTTTCTCCTGATGGAAGATCCGTGGCGCATTTTCCTCACCACGGACCATCCGAACGGTGCGCCGTTCTACACCTATCCGCATCTGATCCGGCTGTTGATGGACAAGAGCTTCCGCGACGACATGTTGCAGAAGATCAATCCGGATGCCGCCGCCATGAGCATTGTCGGCTCGCTGACGCGCGAATACAGCTTGGACGAGATCGCGATCATGACGCGGGCCGGCCCGGCGCGAAGCCTGGGCTTGAAAAATATTGGGCATCTCGGCGCCGGGGCTTGCGCCGACATCACCGTCTATCGCGACGACGCCAACCGCGAGGCGATGTTCGCCAAGCCGGAGCTGGTGTTCAAGAACGGCGAGCTCGTGGTCAGGGACGGCAAGGTGGTCAAGGTCGTGAACGGTGCCACACATGTCGCGAGGCCGGCTTACGACAAATCCATCGAGAAGCCGCTCAAGGACTATTTCGAGCGCTACCACACCATGCGCATGCAGAACTTCGCCGTCAGCGATGACGAGATCGAGGATAACGGCAGGGGCGCGCTCGATCGTCGAGCCGGGACGGGCGCGGGCGAGTTAACGTACCGACCAAGCCTTGGGCGTTGGTCTTGGTCGCCTCTGTGGAAAACGGCGCCTCCTCATGAGCCGCAATAAGCGGCTATTGCCCAAACGATTGCCAAAAATCTGGTCCTTGTTGCCAAGATGCTCTGGCAGTCGCATTATCGCGGCTTGAGATTTGACGGCAGTTGCGAATCGCTTTTGTGCGGTGCAGCATAAACCTCGGCATGGGGTGAGAGAGCGATTTCGCGACGTAGCAACGTGATCCGCCCCGGAACGAACGGAGGTGATCATGCCGAATTGGCTGAAAGTCACCGCAGGCTTGGCGCTTGCCGTTTCCCTGATCGCTGTCGCGGCTCTCCGCGCCTATTCCTGATAAGCTCGGACCGCTCGTGCAGACGCATGGCACCACCTATTACAACGGCACCTACACGCCGGCGCCGATCGCCTGCAAGCCCGAGAGTACGATCCTTGCTTCGATCGATCAGGTCCACGCCAAGTACGATTACTACGCAGGGCCCGATCTCACCGCCTTCGAACGGCGGGCGCTGATCTTCGACGGACTTCCGCCGCTGAAGGTCGAGAAGCTCTATGTCATCACCCAAGACGACAAGCTCCGCGACGGCGAGATGGTGTTGTTCATCGGCCTGAAAGCGGATTGCGTGAGCATCGTGTTCGGGTTCCCGGCAAAGGTCTATTACGACATCATCGGCAAGGCGCAGAGTTGATCTCGGCGCAGCCGTGCTAGGATCGTCCGGTGTTCGTTACGCCCGGATGATCGACTTGTCCTATCCCTCTTTGCCGGACGGCCAGCTGCTCTACGCGATCGGCGACATACACGGGCGGCTCGATCTGCTCGGCATGTTGCTCGCGATGATCGAGGCTGACGCCGCTCAGAGCCAAGCGGAGCGGAAGACGCTGGTTTTTCTCGGAGACTACATCGATCGCGGACCGGACAGTCGCGGCGTGATCGAGGCGCTGCTCGACGACCTACCGAAGGACTTCGACGCGCATTTCCTCAAAGGCAATCACGAAGCCTTGCTGCTCAATTTTCTCGAGGACGCATCGTGCTTGCGTCACTGGCTGGTCAACGACGCCAAGCCGACGATGCAATCTTATGGCGTGGACGTGCACACTCTCGAGCGCGAAGCCGCGCCGGCGGAAGCCTGGCGCGGCGCGTTCGCCGCGGCGCTTCCCGAATCCCATCGACATTTCTTTCAGACGCTCGCGCTGATGACGACGTTCGGCGACTATCTCTTCGTTCATGCGGGCTTGCGGCCTGGCGTGCCAATAGAATCACAGGACGAGCGGGATCTGATCTGGATCAGGGGGGAGTTCCTCGAGAGCGGGGCGGATTTCGGCAAATTCGTCGTGCATGGCCACACACCGGTTCCATTGCCGGAGGTGCAGATCGAATCGCATCGACATCGATACCGGCGCGGTATTCAGCGGCAGGCTTACGGCGCTTCGGCTCGAGGGGAGCCAGCGAAGCTTCTTGCATACGTGAGGATTTGCGGCGCTTAAGCGTCGGAAGCTTCGGCAGGAATGCCGCGCAAGCGGTCGGCCAAGCTCTGGCCGCTGCTCTTCGTGGCGCGGCGCTTGGCGCGCCTTGCCGCCAGCCTGCGGGCGAGGGGCCCCTTGGGAAGGCTGTCGTCGTCCTCGTCGTCTGAAGACGTTTGAGCGACCTCGTCTTCGTGAGTGGGCTCGGCCTCGCGGGCGGCCTCCTCCTCGGCGACGTTCTCGTCGTCGTGATGCGCTTCGCCGTTGGTCGGCTCAGGCTCGGAGATTTCGTGCCCACCTTCCTCGTACGACCCTGCGAAGCCATCCTCGATGCTGGGCTCGGCAAGTTCGGTCTCCACTTCCGGCTCGGGCTCACCCAGTCGGACATCGACGGAGATTTCCTCAGTCACGGCCACGAAGGTCGGGACCGATTCTGGCTCGGGCGCAGGTTCGAAGTTCTCCGGCGGGAACTCCGGCTCCGGCTCACGCTCGATGCCATTGCCGTATGGGAAAATGGGTTCGGCTGCCATGGGCTCGGATCGCTGGGCGAAGGAGGCGACCGTCTCGGCAAGGTTGCGAACCTCGCGGAGCGGGGTCAGCTCTTCGCCGATATGCGGCAAGTCCAGGCCCTGACCCTTGGCAACGGCAAGGATTTGCGTGGCGAGCCGGTTCAGCTCTTGACGCAGCGCATCGTTCTCTTCGCGATGGACGCGGTTCCGCTCGAGCTCTTCGCGCAAACGCGACAGCTCGGCGCTGAGAAGCTGGATTTCCTTTGCCTCGGATTTGCCGATGCCGCGCACGCGACCGGTGCCGCCTTCCAAGGCTTTGCGCAATTGGGTGATGTCGGCCTTCTGCGTCTGCGCCGTGGCGCGCGTCGATTTCAGCGCTGCAGCTTGGCTCTCGGTGGTGCGGCGAAGCTCGGCATTGGTGGTTTCGAGCTCGGCGATCACGTCCTTGGCGGCCTTCAGCCTGCTGTCGAGATCGGGCAGCCGCTTCTTGATGGTTTGCTCAAGCACGCGGTTGGCGTTGACGCTCTCCTCCATGGTCGCCTTGGCGGCGGCGAGATCGGCGTTGATCTCGGCGATCTTCACCCGGCGCTTATTGGCCTCGACCTGCTCGCGGATCGCCTTGTCTTTGGCCTTGTCCAAGGCCATCTCGACGCGGCGAAGCTTGATGGCATATTGAGCGCGAAGCTGGTCTTTGTCGGCCTGAATGTCGGCAACCGACATCGGCATGGTGGTCTCGAGCTTCTTGGTCGTGAGCCGCACGGCGCGATGCCAGAGCGGCGGCACGAGCAGGAGCGCCAACAGGCTCGCGGCAAGGAAGCCAAGCGCAACGTAGATGCCAATATCGATCATCGGTATCGCTACCAGTTTCCGCCTCTGGGGCGCGTCACAAGAACCGGCGTCGCGGGCAAGAATAAGGCCAATGCGCGCGCATCCTGCCGCTCGGAGCCCCCTCCGCCGTCTCCTTTAGCCCCAATCTAGAACGGATTCCAGGTGGGCTCGCGGGTATATTTCAGGTAGCCGATATTGGCTCCAAGCCTAAGTCCGACTCCGGAACGGATTGGCGCCAAGACCACATGGTCGCGGGTGAGGAAGGTCACCCCGACGCCGCCGACCAGATAGGCCGAGCCCTCGAGCCCTGCATAAGTCTGAAAAATTTCTCCCGGCGCGCGCAGATCGTAGACCAGCACCATGGTTTTGGAGCCATCGCCGCCGAAATCGTAGCCGAGCGACGGGCCCTGCCAATAGACTTTATAATCGCCGGCGTCGCGGGTGTAGAGCGTGCCCTCGCCATAGCGAAGGCCGGCCACGAAGGCGCCGCCGACTTCCTCACCAAGGATATAGCCGTTAGGGCGGCCAGCCCGCTGGAAGGTATATTCGACAGCGCGGGCGAAGCCGATCGAGACCTTGCCGAAGAATCGATGGCCGGTCTCCAGAATCTCGTCCCTGGAGAAGGTGCCCTGGTCTTGAGCCTCCGGCGGTACATAGCGGTCGCCGGCCTGGCCTTGCGGCGCCGGCTCGTAAGGCCTGCCCGGGCCTCCATTGTCCCCGGCCTGGGGCGGCGGCGGCAAAGGCGCGCTCTCGACCCGCGGCGGCTGACCGTCCTGGGGCTGCGGCGAGATGACGAGCGGCTGATCGTCGGATTGCGCCGAGGCCGCAACCGGTAGAAGCGGCAAAAGGAACGCCGCCAGGGCGGCAAAAATGGCTGATCTGGTCATGAGCTTGCCCCCGCGAGTCCCACCAGACTCGCTGATCTTGGCTAACAGACCCTTATGATTGGCTGAAACTATTACCAAACTGTGGCTAGGACCCGCGTTTCGGGGACGAAAAATACCCGAACTGCGTGCTTAAGCCGCCGCGCCCCAGGCGACAAAGCCGCTATTGCGCAAGCCTGAGTCGGTCTTGCCATAAATGAAGGGCCCGCCGTGGGCGTCAAATACCCTTCCACCTGCTGCTCGAAGCACCGCATCGCCGGCGGCCGTGTCCCATTCCATGGTGGGTCCGAGCCTCGGATAGACGTCTGCCTCGCCCCTGGCGACGAGAAGAAACTTCAAGGAAGACCCTGCATCGGAGCGGCTCGCGATCTTGTAGCCGGCCAGGAATTTCTCGGTCTCGGCATCGAGATGCGAGCGGCTGACCACGGCGACTAGACCTTCCAGCGAAGGCTTCCGCACTCGAATGGGCCGGCAGGTGAGGCGGCTGAAATCGGCGCCGCTCACATTTGGGGCGAGTTCGGCTTCGACAGCCTTGCCGGGCTCAGGCGTGAGCGCGAGCACGTTTCGCGCCGGCGCGTAGACAAGGCCGAAGCACGGAACGCCGTCCTCGATCAGCGCCACATTGACGGTGAAATCGGTGCGCTTCTTGATGAATTCCTTGGTGCCGTCGAGCGGATCGACCAGGAAGAAGCGGCGCGGCAGCGACTTCGATCGGTCGCCGGCATCTTCCTCCGAGACCACCGGAATGTCCGGCGCGAGGTGCTTGAGCGCCTCGAGGAGGATCGCCTGGGAGTCGTGATCGGCCGCGGTCACGGGACTCTGATCTTCCTTGAGCGTGACCTCCGGCCCCTCATGATAGTGGCGCATGATGGCTGCGCCTGCCTTAGCGGCAGCGTCGGTGAGGACCGATGCGGCCTGAGAGAAGGCGAACGCCTCTCCGGTTGTGTGACTTGGTGCTGACAAGGCAGAATGCTCTTTGAGGGCTTTGATTCGTTTTTCCGTTTCGGTCTTGCGGCATCCGCTAAGGGTTTCCGCCGATTTGGCGTTCCTGTAGCAGATTTTTGCCGAAGCGGGCTGTGTCAATTCGCGACTTAGGAGGAGGCCATGTCCGAGCAACTCGGCAATCTCGATCTTGCGGCTCTGATCTCGAGCCGCATCTGCCACGATGTGATCAACCCGGTCGGCGCCATCTCCAATGGGCTGGAAATGCTGGCCGAGGAGCCCGACGAGGAGATGCGCGTCCAGGCCATGGAGCTGATCCGCAATAGCGCGCGGCAGGCTTCGGCCAAGCTGCAATTCGCGCGGCTTGCCTTTGGCGCGGCGGGGTCTGCGGGCGCGGAGATCGATCTTCGCGACGCCGAGAAGGTGGCGCGCGACTTCGTGCAAAGCGCCAAGCATAGCCTCGAATGGAAGGGGATGGCGGCGACGCTGCCAAAGAACAAGGTCAAGCTCCTGCTTAACCTCGTGGCGCTGGGCGTGGTGGCCTTGCCCCGGGGCGGGGTGGTTACGGTCGAAATCGTGGGCGAGCCCCCCGAACGTGGCCTTTACCGTTACCGCCAAGGGCGAGGTGGCAAAGCTTAACGAGCATGTCACGGGGCTGCTGGCGGGCGCGAATGGGGCGCCAATCGATTCGCACTCGATCCAGCCTTATTATGCGAACCTGGTCGCTCAGGCGTCCGGCCTGGCGCTGAGCGTCGAGGCCAAGGACGGCGAAGTGGTGCTAAAGGCGGTCTGAAGCCAGTATTTTTGGCGGAATTTCGGGGCACCGCAACTAAACGTAAACCAGAGTTCACCAATATCCTTGCGGGGCTGACCGCTCGGGCATTGCCGCCCGATGTTTGCCTTCGAGGTTAAGCGATGGACGAGCTGCTAGGCGATTTCCTGACGGAAACGGGAGAGAGGATCGACCTTCTCGAGCCCGAGCTCGTCCGCTTCGAGCGCGAGCCGAACAACGCCGAGATGCTCAACGCCATCTTCCGGCTGGTGCACACCATCAAGGGGACTTGCGGGTTCATCGGCTTACATCGGCTGGCCAAGCTTGCGCATGCCGCCGAAACCCTGATGGGCCAGTACCGCGACGGCGCGCCGGTCACGGTCGAGAGCGTGTCGGTGATCTTGGCGAGCCTCGATCGCATCAAGCTGATTTTGTCGGGACTGGAAACGACGGGCGCGGAGCCGATCGGCTCCGACGACGATCTGATCGAACGCCTCGAAAGGCTTGCGCTCACTCAAGCGGGCGGCCTCCAAAGGCCGGCAGAGTTCTCCTATGTGGGCGAGCTTGGGCGCCCCCTACAGCCAGGCGAGACCACACTCGAGGAGTTGGAGCGCGCCTGGCTCGCAGCGCCGGGTCCGGATGGCGCGGCGGCCGCGGAAGGCGTCAACCGGGACCTGGTCCCTCGCAGCCAGACCGTTCGCATCAGCGTCGACATGCTGGAAAATCTAATGACGACGGTCAGCGAGCTCGTGCTGACGCGCAATCAACTTCTCGATCTGGTGCGCAAGAACGGCAAGAGCGAGTTCAAGACTCCGCTGCAACGTCTCTCTACCGTCACCGCCGAGTTGCAGGAAGGGATCATGAAGGCCCGCCTGCAACCGATCGCCAATGCCTGGCAGAAGCTGCCACGTCTCGTGCGTGAGCTGTCACTCGATCTCGACAAGTCGATCGATCTCGATCTCGATGGCGGCGAGACCGAGCTCGACCGGCAGGTGCTCGAGCTGATCAAGGATCCGCTCACGCATATGGTTCGCAATGCCGCCGATCATGGCATCGAATCGTCAGAGGAGCGGAGCAGAGCCGGCAAGCCGGCGATGGGACATATTAGGCTGCGCGCCGGGCAAGAAGGCGGTTCCATCGTCATTGAGGTCGAGGACGACGGCCGGGGCTTGAGCGCGGCGAAAATTCGATACAAAGCGCTCGCCTCACATCTCGCCACCCAGGCTGAGCTCGATCGCCTCAGCGACTATGAGGTGTTCAGTTTCATCTTCCGCCCAGGCTTCTCCACGGCGGGCGAGGTGACGGAGATTTCCGGACGCGGCGTCGGCATGGACGTGGTCCGCGCCAATATCGAGGTGATCGGCGGCACGATTGAACTGAAGTCCACCTCCAGCGCAGGCACCATCTTCCGCATCAAGATTCCGCTCACTCTCGCCATCATGCCGGCGCTGATCGTGTCGGCCGGGGCGCAGTGCTTTGCCATTCCGCAGTTCAGCGTCATGGAGCTTGTTCGCGTCGGCGACAATTCAGAGCACCAGTTGGAGCGCATCAACGCGACGCCGGTGCTCCGCTTGCGCGACAAGCTGTTGCCGCTGCTCAACCTCGCCGAACTGCTTCGCCTCGAAACGGATGAAAGTCCTGACGCTCGGGGTCACGGCAGCATACCAACGGTTGTCGTGGTGCAGCATGGGCGCAAGACTTTCGGCGTTCTTGTCGACAGCGTGTTCCATGCCGAAGACCTGGTGGTAAAGCCGATGTCGATGCTGCTGCGCGAAATCAAGATGTTCTCCGGCAATGCCATTCTCGGCGACGGCAGCGTGATCATGATCATCGATCCGAATGCTCTCGGCGGCGGCGATCTCCGCGGTCGACATGACCGAGACCAAGGATCTGTTCGTTGCAGAAGAGCAAGAGGCCTCTGTGACGGCGACGTCACTGCTGGTGTTCCGAGCGGCGGCGCCAATGTTGAAGGCGGTGCCGCTGTCGTTGATCACACGGCTCGAAGAGTTCGAGGCGCAAAGCATCGAAACCATGGACGGCGACGAATTGGTGCAATATCGCGGCGCGCTGATGCCGATCGTGTTCTTCGAGGGACAGCGGCGACGCGAGACAGGCATGCAGCCCGTGCTGGTGTTCACCGAGGCCGATAGGCCCATGGGGCTCGCCGTGGACGAGATCGTGGACATCGTGGAGGAACCGCTCACGATCGAGATCGCGACCGACAAGCCGGGTCTGATCGGCGCTGCCATCGTTCGCGGCAACGCCACCGAAATCGTCGACGTCTCGCATTATCTCGCCAAGGGCATCGGTGCCCATTTGAAGCAAGGCCAGTTGGCGACAAAGCGCGATATTGCTGTGCTGCTGGTCGACGACAGTCAGTTCTTCCGCAACATGCTGGCGCCATTGCTCGAAGCAAGCGGCTACCGGGTGACGGCGGTGGGCTCGGCGGAGGAGGCCTTGGCGCTGAAGGAGAAAGGCGCCGCCTTCGACCTCATCATCAGCGATCTGGAGATGCCCGGCATGGACGGGATTGCCTTTGCCGAGCCAGCTCAAGGAGGACGCGGACTGGGGCAAGATCCCGATGATCGCGCTTTCGTCCTACGGCTCGCCCAAGCTGATCGAGCAGACCCGGAATGCCGGTTTTGTCAGCCATGTGGGCAAGTTCGATCGCAAAGGCCTGATGGATACGCTCGAGGAATGCTGCAAGAAATGGAGTTGCGCCGCATGACCGAACAATGCGCGCCATCGGAAGAGCAGGATTTCGTCACGGTGGTGACGGCCGGGCAGGTGTTTGGCCTCGATCTCGATCGCGTGCGCGACGTGTTCGTGCCGCGCGGTTTGTCGCCGGTGCCCCTGGCGCCCAATGAGGTGGCCGGTTTGCTCAATCTGCGGGGGCGTATTGTCACCGCGGTCGACCTTCGCCGCCGACTGGGACTCGGACCGCGGCATGGTTCGGCACCGGCAGTTGCCGTCGGAATTGAGGAGCGCGGCGAGCTGTATGGGCTGGTGGTGGACAGAGTCGGCGAAGTGCTGCAGGCTGCCCCGATCTCGCTGCGAGGCCAACCCCGTCAATCTCGACGAGCGTTGGGCGGAGATTTGCCGCGGCGTTTACCAGCTGGATGAAGGCCTGATGGTGGTGGTGGACGTCGACAAGGTTCTGGCATTTGACCGGGCCGCTTCCTGAGCGGTGCCGGACTTAGCGGAGGACGGAAGATGAAGCATTGCCTCGTGGTTGACGATAGTGCCGTGATCCGCAAGGTGGCGCGGCGCATCCTGGAAGACATGCGCTTCAAGACATCGGAAGCAGAGAACGGACGCGACGCGCTGGATCAGTGCCGCAAGTCGATGCCCGACGTGGTGTTGCTGGATTGGAATATGCCGGTGATGGACGGCATCGCCTTTCTCGTGGCGCTACGCAAAGAGCAGCGGCGGCGATTCGCCCATGGTGATTTTCTGTACGACGGAAAACGATGTCGAGCACATCACGCGCGCCATTAGTGCCGGTGCCAACGAATACATCATGAAACCGTTCGATCGCGGCATCATCGAAGCCAAGTTTCACGAGGTCGGACTGGTCTGAAGCGTGTAACCGATGCTTCACCCGGACCTCACAGCGCCGTCCCCGACTGGGCCTTCGGACACCAGAGCGCTGAAAGTCGATCCAATCCGCGTCATGGTCGTCGACGATTCCGCGGTGGTGCGCGGACTGGTGTCGCGCTGGGTCGACGAAGATCCTGAGCTGCAGGCCGTGGCGCGCCATGCCAACGGCAAGCTCGCAGTCGAAGACGTGGCCCGAAGCGCCCCCGATGTCGTCGTGCTCGATATTGAGATGCCGGTGATGGATGGGCTCACCGCGCTGCCGCTACTGCTTGCGGCGCGCCCGCAGTTGAAAGTCCTGGTCGTCTCGACGCTCACGAAGCGTAATGCAGAGATCAGCTTCAAGGCCCTGACGCTGGGCGCGCTCGACTATGTGCCGAAGCCAGACTCCAACCATGAGATCACGACGTCGCTCGAGTTCCGGGGCGAGGTCATCCGCAAGATCAAGGCCGTCGGAAGCACGCTCAGGCGCAAGCGGCCAATCGCCGCCCGGCCAAACCTAGCGCGTCGACCGTTCTCGATTGTGGCGCCCAGAATTATCGCCATTGGCAGTTCAACGGGAGGGCCGGAGGCGCTGAACGTCGTGCTTGGCCAGTTGACATCTATGCTCGGACAGGTGCCGGTCGTCATCGCGCAACATATGCCGCCGATTTTCACCACGATCCTGGCGGAACGCTTGAGCCGCGCGACCGGACATGTAGCGCGAGAGCCGGCCGACCGGGAACCGTTGAAGCGCGGGACGATCTATGTCGCGCCCGGCAACAGGCACATGACGGTCGAGGGCGTGGACGCGCCATGCATCAGGCTTCTTGACGGTGCGCCGGTGAATTTTTGCAAGCCTGCGGTCGATCCTCTGTTCGGGAGTGTCGCCCGAACCTACGGCGCGGCGGCGCTTGGTATCGTGCTCACCGGTATGGGCCAAGATGGCGCCAAGGGCGCGCGAGAGATCGCCGATGCCGGCGGTAGCATCATCGCTCAGGATGAGAGTTCAAGTGTCGTGTGGGGCATGCCACGCATGGTTGCGGAGGCGGGACTATGTGCCGCCGTGCTTCCGCCGGCTGAGATTGGACAGGTTGCCGCGAAGTTGCTGCAAGGAGTGCGACCGTGACCCGTGGCGAGTTCGCCTATTTCCAGGCGCTGCTCAAGGAGCGCTCGGGCCTCAATTTGGGGGAGGACAACCGCAGCCTGCTGGAAGCAAGGCTCCGACCGTTGCTCAAGGAGTTCGGCTTGACGTCGTTGTCCGAGCTTGCGGCGGCATCGATCAGGCCGGAGGCCGAGTATCTCCGGTCACGCATCGCGCAGGCCGTCACGGTGCAGGAATCCTATTTCTTCCGCGACAAGGCGCCGTTTGAATTTTTCGCCGAAGCGATTCTTCCGGCGCTCATTGCCGCGCGGCGCGCAACGCGAAATATCCGAATCTGGTGCGCGGCGGCGGCGACGGGTCAGGAGCCTTACTCGCTTGCCATGCTGATGGCCGAGCATGAGGCCGAGCTCGACGGCTACAGTGTCGAGATCTATGCCACCGACTACGCCAAGGATGCTTTGGCCAAAGCGCGCAAAGGACTCTACAGCCAATTCGAAGTGCAACGGGGCCTGCCGGTTTCGCTCCTCGTCAAATATTTCGACAAGCGCGAAAAAGGCTGGGAACTCAAGCAAGAGATTCGCGGCATGGTCAAATTCGGCGAGAACAATCTCGTGCGCGAGGGACCTGGCCGAGCCTTCGACGTGATCTTCTGCCGGAATGTGCTGATCTATTTCGACGAGCCGACCAAGCGCAAGGTCCTTGCCCGGCTCGCCGGCGCACTCGCCCTCGATGGCTGGCTCGTGCTGGGCGCCGCCGAGACGACCACGGGGTTGAGCACCGACTTTATCGTTGTGAGCGGCGGCCCCCGCGGCGTCTATCGCTCGGCTAAGCACGCAGCGACGCTCGAAGCCGGTGAGGCGTCCTGTTGCGTACAGGCCGATGAGAGCGTGCTTGGCCGAAGCGCCAAGCGGCTTGCCGGCGCCAAGCGCTAGAACACCCGTCAACGCAAAAACGCCGAGCGCTGTGTTTGCGCCCGGCGTTTGACTGCCGTCGATTGTCGTCTTGAGGTCTAAGCGGCGACTTCGGACTCGTCGTCGGGGTTGCGAAGCACGTAACCGCGACCCCAAACCGTCTCGATATAGTGCTTACCGCCGGTCGCTGCCGCGAGCTTCTTGCGCAGCTTGCAGATGAACACGTCGATGATCTTGAGCTCCGGCTCGTCCATGCCGCCATAAAGGTGGTTCAGGAACATTTCCTTGGTGAGCGTGGTGCCCTTGCGGAGCGAGAGCAGCTCCAGCATCTGATATTCCTTGCCGGTCAGATGCACGCGCTGGCCGTTAACGTCGACGGTCTTGGTGTCGAGGTTGACCTTGAGGCCCCCGGTCTGAATCACAGACTGGGCATGGCCCTTGGATCTCCGCACGATGGCGTGGATGCGGGCGACCAGTTCGTCCTTGTGGAAGGGCTTGGTCATATAGTCGTCGGCGCCGAAGCCTAAGCCCCGGACCTTGTCCTCGATGCCGGCAAGGCCGGAGAGGATGAGAATCGGGGTTTGTACCTTGCTGACCCGAAGCGTCTTAAGGACCTCGTACCCGCTCATGTCGGGAAGGTTCAGGTCCAGCAATATAATGTCGTAATCGTAGAGTTTGCCGAGGTCGACACCCTCTTCGCCGAGGTCTGTCGTGTAGACGTTAAAGCCTTCCGACTGCAGCATCAGCTCGATGCTTTGAGCCGTCGCGCTGTCGTCCTCGATTAGAAGAACCCTCATCTCGTATCCCCCGTCTTCCGAGCTATCCCGGCCATTTCCTCAGGCGTGGTCCCAATACGCAAAGCGGACGCAAGAGTGGATTGGTTAATCCGAATCAAGAAATTAACGGTCAATAGTTAACAAAAGCTGAGCCCGGTTCCGAGCCCTAACCATTCTTCTTAACTCACCGTCGGGTCTCTTCGGTTAAATGCGGGTCATATGGTTTACCGGTACTTAAGGCCTAGCAGCGAAGATCAGGGCGAGATGGGGGCAGTGTGCCGGAACGGCGCTGCCCGTTTCCGCCTACGATCCATGCCCGAGGCGATTCGAGGGGCGAGGGACCGACAGGCCTTTGGCATGATTATTGAATTTCCTGGGGGACGACTGCGTATTCGAGGGTAGCGAGTCATGAAATCACGGGACGCATTGATCAGATTGAAACGCTTCGAGGTCGAGGAGCGGCGCCGCAAGGTCGCTGAAATCGAGTCCATGATCGGCGAATTCGGCCAGATGGCCGCGGACCTCGACCGGCAGATCGCAATCGAGCAGGAGCGGGCGGGAATCAGCGACGTCAACCATTATGCCTATCCGACCTTTGCCAAGGCAGCGGTCCAGAGGCGTAATAACCTGACGGCGTCGGCATCCGATCTCCAGGCGAAGCTCGAAGCGGCGCGCGAGCAGGTCGAGTTGGCGATCGAGGACCTGAAGAAGATCGAGCAGCTCGAGGAGCGCGACGCCGAGCGGGTGCGCATCGAGCAGGCCCGGTCCGCCGAGCTTATGGCTGTTGGCGGTAATATCCATCGGGTCGCCAGCTAGAAGGCTGCAGTTTCACGTCCGCGACCGCTACCCAACTCCAGGGGAAGTCCGTGCTATTATTCCGCGCGCATTTTAGCGGGGTCTCAAGCCATGCCGTCTTTCGACATTGTCTCCAAGACCGACCTTTCGGAGGTCGATAACGCGCTCGCCAATATGGTGCGCGAGATGAGCCAGCGTTACGACTTCAAGGGCTCGTCCTGCAAGATCGAGCGCAAAGAGGCCGAGATCACCATCAATGCCGACGACGACCTGAAGCTCAAGCAGATGCATGAGCTGCTGCAGGGGCATTTCGCCAGGCGCAAGATCGATGCCGGCGCCATCGACTATAAGACGGTCGAGAAAGCCGCCGGCCAGGCGGTGCGGCAGAAGGCTATCATCAAGCAGGGCATCGACCGCGAGATCGCCAAGCGAATCGTAAAAGAGGTCAAAGACGGCAAGTTCAAGGTGCAGGTCTCAGTTCAAGGCGATGAGCTCAGAGTGAGCGGCAAGAAGCGGGACGATCTGCAAGCGGTGATCGCGCATGTCAAAGGACTCGATATCGAGCTGCCGCTGCAATATGTGAATTTCCGCGACTAACGAAATGGCGAGGGGGCTTTCGTTGCCGAGACCAGGGCCTTGGATAGCGTTGGCTTTGCTCCTGTTGCTGCCGTCATGCGGAGGTGGCAGCGGAGGAAGCGCGGACGCGCCGATTGCCGTCGAGGACACGACCGGCACGGCGCCGGCGCGGACCGCAGCGGTCTCCCGGCTGAAGCCAATCGATGCCTATGTGATCATGGGCGGCGACATCAAACGTTGCTGGTTCAATGTGAACAAGCCGCTGCTCCCCGACTACGTCTATCGCGCCGACGTGCCGGCGGACGGCAGCAAAGTGCAGATCACCATCCACGATCGCGCCAATCTCGGCCGCGCCGGCATGAGCACCTATGCCATCGACTTCAAGCAGGAAGGCATCTCGACCATCATCACGACGCAGAATCGGAAGATGCCGCCGGAGATTGCCGAGCGGATGCAGGCCGATATCGATCGCTGGAAGCTCGGCGATGCCAGTTGCAGCACAGGCTGGCCGAAAGTGACGGCGGCCAAGCCGGAAGCGGCGGGAACCCCCAAGCCGCAATAGTCCTACATCGCCGTTTTAGAGCGGAACCATCTTCTGCATAGGGTCGTTACCCCTATGCGGCAGCGATGGAAGGCCCCAGCGTCCCCCCGTGCTCCGACGCTGTCGCGGGAAGATTCGTCGCAAGTTCCGAAGAAGCCCGGACCAGGGGCCTGCGCCGGGCTTCTTCTTTGCCCGAAATCCTGACCCTCCAGACCAACAAGGTCCCGTTTATTCGGATCGGGTAGGCTGTTGCACGATCGCAACGATTGCGGCGCTGTTTTTTAACGAATGAGGCCGTTTCGTGGAACCGCCAGCAAAACCCAGCGTTGCTTGGCTAGAGGGTTGGGGAGAGAGAGCATGTCGAGTAACAGATCAGAGAGCGGCGACTGGGAATTGCCCCGCTCGAGTTGGGCAATCCCCGTTGTTACCGGAGTGGTGGTCCTGCTAGCCCTTGCGGTGGCTTTAGCCTAGTTGGCGTGCCTGGACCGCAGCCTACAGCGCGCCGCTACAAGGTGAAGTCGGCCGCCGTCAGCGTGTGGTGACCGTCAAGCGCGATGGAGAAATCGACCTTGGCGTCGCCGTTGACGTCGGCCTCGACGAAGGTCTGCGTCGCCGTCCAGACATAGCGCAGCTCGCCGGCGACGTGATGCCATTTGTCCTGGCAGATGAAGGTGAAGTCGTCGTTGGACGCGCGTTCCCGTGACGGCGTCGATGGCGGACAAATCGATGATGTCTGCGGCCGGCCAGGGCAGTATTGTCGAAATCGGTGATCACGATCGCGTGTTGCGCGCGGTGACGCCGCTATCCGACAATGACGAGGAAGTGGAACGTATCAGCCGATGCCGTGCCTCCGCTATCGACACTGTCTTGCCCGGTCATGACATCGCGGCCGGCGCCGCCATAGAGGTGATCGTCGCCGACACCGCCGTCGAGCACGTCATTGCCGGCAAGCCCATAGAGCTTGATCGTTGCCGAAATCGCCGGAAAGGCTGATTGGCCCCGGCCGTGCCGTAGATGCGGTCGGCGTCGGTGCTGCCGATGGCGTCCTCGAAATTGAGGATCTTCTCGTCGAGGCTGTGGTCGGTCAGCACCGAGGCGAGATTGGCGGCAAAGCCGTCATGCGCCTTGGAGTCGAGATTGATCACGCCTCCGGCATCGCCGTTGTAGGTATCGCGGCCGCGCCGCCATCGACAAAGTCTTGAGCGCCGTCCGGAAGACCGATGCCGGGGGAATAGAACATGGAGACAAACGTGTCGTCGCCGCCGCCGAGCTTGTAGCTGTCGGCGCCATAGCTGTCGTCTACCAGTCTCGGCCTTGTTGCCGCCGATGAAACATGTCGTTGCCGGAGCCGAGATCAATCTGCTCCGTCACGAAGCCGTCCTTCTGCACCAGCTTGCCCTTGACCTTCACCTTGGCGAAATTGGTGAAGACGTCGTTCCCATCGCCAAGATCGACAAAGGCGCTGACGACGCCGCCATTGGTGAACTTGTCGTTTCCGTCGCCGAAATCGACGATCCCGATGCCGCCACCGAGATCGACGACTCCCGTCACGGTTGCCGGTGTTGGTGAAGCTGTCGTCGCCGCCGCCAAGGTTGATGTGCCAACGATCTGGCCGCTATTGGTGACGCGCTCGATCCCGCTTGCCGAGAGATTGTTGATCGCCGTAAGCGCTATAATTGAGCCGGAATTGACGATGGTGTGGATTCCGCTGCCTTGCGTTGTGCTAAATCCAATTCCCAGGTTGGCGGATGCGATCGTGCCGCTATTGTTGATGGTGCAGTCGCCGCTAAGGCCCTGCGAGATGGCGACGGACTGCGTCGCAACGATGTTGCCCTTATTGGTAACGTCGATCGGACTGATTCCGTGCACGGCGTTACTGCCGGTGATCTCGCCGCTCGCCCCGACAATAAGAGAGCTTCCCGGAATACTGGATAGTACTGGTGCCGAATTCGATGCCCCAAGCTCCCCCGCCGGAGAAATCTGACGACGTGACCTTGCCGTTGATGGTCGCGGTCCAGGGGCCGCCTTGCAGCTGGATCGTATTGCCTGTCGAGACCAGAAACGCATCGGCATCCATGAGCAGGGTGCCCGGACCGGTTTGGTCGAACGCAGTCGTGGCGCATAATCGCCGCTGTTTTCATTGGTGATGTGACTGGTTGCAGGTCGGGGTGACCGGACCGGGCGCCGAGCCCGGCGAGACGCCGATGAAGTCGGCCGTGGTCAGCGTGTGATGGCCGTCGAGTGCGATCGAGAAATCGACCTTGGCGTCGCCGTTGACGTCGGCCTCGACGAAGGTCTGCGTCGCCGTCCAGACATAGCGTAGCTCGCCGGCGACGTGATGCCATTTGCCGAGGCCGATGAAGCTGAAGTCGTCGTTGACCGCGGTTCCCGCGACGGCGTCGATGGCGGACAAATCGATGATGTCGCCGGCCAGCAGAGGCAGTATTGTCGAAATCGGTGATCACGATCGCGTGTTGCGCGGGTTACGCCGCTATCCGACAATGACAGAAAATGGAACGTATCAGCCGATTGGCCGATGCCTCCGCTATCGACATTGTCGTGTCCGGTCATGACATCGCGGCCGGCGCCGCCATAGAGGTGATCGTCGCCGGCACCGCCGTCGAGCACGTCATTGCCGGCAAGCCCATAGACTTGATCGTTGCCGAAATCGCCGGAAAGACTGTTGGCCCCGGCCGTGCCGTAGATGCGGTCGGCATCGGTGCTGCCGATGGCGTCCTCGAAATTGAGGATCTTCTCGTCGAGGCTGTGATCGGTCAGAAGTCGAGGCGAGATTGGCGGCAAAGCCGTCATGCGCCTTGGAGTCGAGATTGATCACGCCTGCCGGCATCGCCGTTGTAGGTATCGCGGCCGGCGCCGCCGTCGACAAAGTCCTGGGCCCCGTCCGGGAGGCCGATGCCGGGGGAATAGAACATGGAGACAAACGTGTCGTTGCCGCCGCCGAGCTTGTAGCTGTCGGCGCCATAGCTGTCGTATACAATCTCGCGTTGTTGCCGCCGATGAACATGTCGTTGCCGGCGCCAAGGCCGATACGCCGGTCGACGAAGCCATCGCTTGCTGGACCAGCTTGCCCTTGACTTTCACCTTGGCGAAATTGGTGAAGACGTCATTCCCCTCGCCGAGATCGACAATAGTCGGCGTCACGACGCCGCCATTGGTGAACTTGTCGTTTCCCGTGCCGAGATCGATGACTGCCCGTCACAGCACCCGGTGTTGGTGAAGCTGTCGTCGCCGCCGCCAAGGTTGATTGTGCCAACGATCTGCCCGCTATTGGTGACGCGCTCGATCCCGATTGCGGAAAGATTTTCGATCGCCAACAGCGCTTCGATCGATCCCGAATTGACGATTGTATGCGTTCCGCCGCCTTGAATTGAACTAAACAAAATCCCACGATCGGGGGATATGATGGCACCGCTATTCATGATCGTGCAGTCGCCGCTAAGGCCCTCGCTAATGGCAACATTTCCGGTCGCCACGATACTGCCCAGGTTGGTCACGTTGATCGGACTGAAACCGAGCACGCCATTAAGGCCGGTGATCTCCGCGCTTGCCCCGACGGTAAGGGAGCTTCCAGGCGTGAAGGAGGAATTGGTCCCCATCGTGACGGCCCATTCCCCACTGTCAGTGCCGGAAAAGTCCGCCGAGGTGACTTTACCGTTGATGGTCGCTGTCCAGGGCCCACCGCCCATCTGAATTGTGCTGCTCACCGAGATCAGAAAGGCGTCGGCATCCATGAGAAGCGTGCCTGGCCCAGTTTCGTCAAACGGGCTGATGCTGCCGAAGTTGCCGCTCTCGTCATTGGTGATGTGGAATTGCGGAACGGCCATTGTTGTGTCGTTGCCGTCGCCGAGGTCGACGAGTGCCGTCACGGTTCCGGAATTGGTGAAGCTGTCGTTGCCGCCGCCGAGGTCGATGTTGCCAATGATGTAATCCGCTATTGGTGAGCGCTCGAATCACCGGTTGCGAATGATCGCCGTGAACGCTTCGATCAATCCCGAGTTGACGATGGTGTGGGTTCCGCCACCATTGAGCTCGATGGCGTCAAATCCGGATATGATCGTACCGCTATTCACGATCGTGCAATCGCCGTCAAGTCCTCGAAGGCCGCATAGCCCTGGTGTCGCTGACGAGAGAAGTTGCCTTTCGTCGGGTGGTGGTGCCGAAACTGCCGCTCTCTTCGTTGGTGATGTGGAATGCAGGCACGGCCATGTTGTCCTCCCGACCCTTGGATCGACTGGTTGTGGCGGAACCCTATTCACTTCTTGCTAACCGTGGTATCGGCCGTTTGGGGGAGGGTGATTTGTGGCCGGAACGAGGTAAACGGGATGGCTCGACCTAGGCAAGACGAGACGGCCCAAGTCCTGGACCTGGTCGGCGAGGCCTACGACGCCGCGCTCGATCCGGAGCTGTGGCCTTCGGTCCTTCGAGAAGCTTTGCGCGTTCGCGCGCGCCACGACCGCCAATTTGTTTTCGCAAGACGTGATCAATCGGACCGCAAGCCGCATCTTCAATTGGGGCGGGGAGCCCCGCTACCACGCTCTCTATGTGGAGAAATATGCGCGCATCAATCCAGTGTTTCCCAAGGGTCTGGCCTTCCCGGTCGGCGAGGTCATGAGCTTGACGCGACGTTATCTCGTATGACGAATACCGGCAGAGCCAGTTCTATAAAGAATGGGCGGAGCCGCAAGGCTTCGTCGATTTCGCCGGGATTATTGTCGACAAAGATGCCAGCAGCCTCGCGGCGCTTGCCGCCGTGCGGCACGAGCGCGACGGGCTGGTCGATGACGAGATGCTCCGGCGCATGCAGATGGTCGCGCCGCATATCCGCCGCGCGCTGCTGATCGGCAAGGTGATCGATCTCAACAAGGCGAAGACGCGACATTTCGCCGAGACCATCGACGGGCTCAGCTCGGCCGTGTTTCTCGTCGACGAGCGGGGCAATCTGGCCCATGCCAATGCGAGCGGCGAGGCGATGCTCGAAGCGGGCGAGCCCTCTCAAACTCGATTCCGGGAGTCTGGTCGCCGCCGATGACGGCGTTCAGGCCTCGTTGAGCAAGGCCTTCGCCGCTTCGGTCGAAGGAGACAGTGGCATGGACGCTGGCGGGATGGCGTTGCCGCTGATGACCGCATCCGGCAGGCGCTTCATCGCCCACGTGTTGCCGTTGACTTCGGGCGCGCGCGCGTGCCGCCGGCGCGATTACTCCGCGGTTGCGGCATTGTTCGTCCGCGAGGCGAGCATCGACGTCTCGGCCGCGATCAACGCCGCGGCGCTGCTTTACGGGCTGACGCCCGCGGAGGAGAAAGTGCTTCGAGGCGTGATCGAGGTTGGCGGCGTTACGGAAGTGGCCTCGATGCTCGGCACGGCGAAGTCGACGGTGAAGACGCATCTCGAGCATGTGTTCAAGAAGACCGGCACCAGCCGGCAGGCGGAGCTGGTCAGACTGATTGCCGGTTTTGACAGCCCGGCGCGGCCGGCTAGAGCCAAGGTAAATGGCGCGTTAGCCCTATCGCGATTTAGCCGCATTGCGCTGGAATGTGTTGGTATCGTTTCGCGCAATCGTCCGCGGCAAGACACCGGAGAGATTCATGAGAAAGATTTGCCGTGGGTTTCTTGTGGCGGCGTTGTGTCTCGCCTGGACGCATGTCGCTTCCACTCCGGCTGCAGGCGGCTTGCGCCAAGAATGTCGTTCTCTATAGCGCCTATTGGTGTCCCTATTGCCGGCAGGTCCGCAGCCTGCTCGGGCGCTATCACATCCCCTATAGGCTCGTCGAAGTCACGACCCCCAGCGGACAGTCGCTTATGCTGCGGAAATTCGGCGATACGGGTGTGCCGCGAACGGTGATCGGAGGCACCCTTGTCTTGGGTTACGAGCCGGCACGCATCAAGCAGCTGCTTTGTTTGAAATAGGCCATCAGCGCTGACAATCGTACTGAGGCGAGGGCTTGGTGGGATCACTGGAGCCTGCCACGATTCTGGCGCTTTTTATGCAGGAACGGGAACGGCCTTTTCGCCGTATCTGCCGTGAGCCTGCGGGGACTGCAAAGATGAAGATTCGGGCTGGTTACAAGATTTCCTACGACTGCCCTCAGCCAACACCGATGATCATCACCTTGAGCGTGCATCCGAGCCGCCGGGACGATCTCGTTACGAATGACGATCTCAACGCCCATCCGGCGCTGGCGCCGAACAACGAATATCTCGACGGTTTCGGCAATATTTGCCACGTGGTTCAAGCGCCGGCCGGCAAGCTCACGATTTCCTCGGACTTTATAATAAGTGATAGCGGCGAGCCCGATGCGGTCGCGCCGGAGGCAAAGCAGCACCCGATGGAGGCGCTGCCGGTCGACACTTTGGTCTATCTGATGGGCAGCCGATATTGCGAGACGGACCGGCTGTCAGACTTCGCCTGGTCGAAATTCGCGACGGTGCCGAAAGGCTGGACCCTGGTGCAGACGATCTGCGACTTCGTGCACGAGCATCTCACCTTCGGCTATCCTCACGCCAGGCCGACCAGGACCGCCTTCGAAGCCTTTGATGAAGGGCGAGGCGTTTGCCGCGATTTTGCGCATTTGGCCATCACGCTCTGCCGCTGCATGAACATCCCGGCGCGGTATTGCACCGGCTATCTCGGCGATATCGGCGTGCCGCCCGAAGAAGCGCCGATGGATTTCAGCGCCTGGTTCGAGGTCTATCTCGGCGACCGCTGGTACACGTTCGACGCGCGGCACAACATCCCGCGCATCGGCCGGATTCTGATCGCGCGGGGGCGCGACGCCACCGACGTCGCCATCACCACCTCGTTCGGCGTCTGCAATCTTGTCGGCTTCGAGGTGGTGACCGACGAGGTCGTGGATGAACCTGCAGTCAGCGTCTCATGAGCCCGGTTAGAGAATGAAATCGGTCGCTGCCAGCGTGTGATGGCCGTCAAGGGCGATGGAGAAATCGGCCTTGGCGTCGCCGTTCACGTCGGCCTCGACGATGGTCTGGTCCGCGGTCGAGAGATAGCGAAGCTCGCCGGCGTGGTGGCCCCATGGGTTGGCGTCAATGAAGGTGAAGTCGTCATCGACGCCCTTAGTCGCCGGAATGGCGTCGATGGCGGAGAGATCGATGAAGTCGCCGGCTCCCGCCAGGAGTGCCGCCTGGACCGAAATTGGTGATGACGTCGCGCGTGGCGGCCGTCACGCCGCTGTCGGAGAGCGCCTTATAACGGAACAAATGTTGCTTGGGTCCGGCACCCTGGAAATCGCCTCCGGTCAGAATATCTTTTCCGGCCCCGCCATAGAGATCGCTTGACCCGGATCCAGCGGTGAGGATGTCGTTGCCGTTGCCGCCGTCTAAGCTTCCACCCTGGCTTCCACCGGATAGGAGCATCGTCGTTGCCGTCTCCGCCAAAGAGCTGGCTACCGTTGAACAAGGATCTCGAGAACGTCGTTGCCGCCAAAGCCGAAGATTTGGTCTGCGCCAAGAGCGCTGGGCCCGTACGCCGACTATATGGTTTGCCGCGGCGTTCCCATAAATGACGTCGCCGCCCTCGCTGCCGATGACGTTCTCGAAATTGAAGATGCGATCGGTCTGGCCATCGACGACAACGCTATTGGCCGCGAGCGCCACCATGGGCCTTGGTGTCCAGATTGATAATTAAGGTACCGGTCGTCAAGAGGCCGAGGCGTCGTATGTATCGCGCACCGCTGCCTCCATCGATATTGTCGACGCCGTCGCTACCGGTGTGTGCGGCCGCGAGAAGCGTGTCGTTGCCGCCAGCAAAGCAGGTAGGTGTCGGCGCCGTGGCCGTCCTGCACCGTCTCGGCGTTATTGCCGCCTTTGAAGATGTCGTTATCGTTGCCGAGGTCGATGGTGCCGTCGACGACGCCGTGATTGGTGATGGTCTTCCCATGCTTCTTGATCTTGATGAAGTCGGTGAAGACATCGCTTTCGCCGCCGAGCGAGACATCGCCGTGGATCGTTCCGCTGTTGGTGACTTTCTCGATGACGAAATTGTTTGCGCTGAAGATGGCGACCGGCGCGTCGATGGTGCCGGAATTGATGATGGTGTGCGTGCCCCCGGAGCCCCCCGAGCGCGCCCACATTCAGGTCGATGCCATGAAAGGCGGAGCCGATGAAGCCGCTATTGTTGATGCTGTAGTTGCCGGAGACGACGGTTTCGCCGATGGCGAGCCCGTTCGGGCCGACGGCGACAATGCGGCCCTTGTTGATGATGTCGGTGGGCTGTTGAGTGTCGGCGACGATTCCCCAGGTATATCCAGTGACCTCGCCGGTGGTGCCGATGGTGATGCTGGTGCGGCCAGGGTTGAAGTTGTTTACGTGGATGCCAGCATTGCCCCGCCGCTGAAATTAGTGGCCGAAGGCGAACGGGTCACGGCATGAAGCCGCCGCTGAAATTCGACGAGGTGACCTTGCCGTTGATGGTGGCCGTCAAGGCGGCGAAGATGACGAGGGTCGAACCAGGCGAGACGAGCCAGGCGTCGGCATCCATCAAGAGCGTGCCCGGGTCGTTGAAGCCGAAGGCGTTGGCGCCGTAGACGCCGCTGTCGGCATCGGTGATGTGGTATGTGGGCACGGCCATGGTTGTTCTCCGAGCTCGCTATTTGAGAGTTGGTTTGATGAGCCCTGCTCAGGGTCGTTGCGAATAATCGGCCAGCGAATGAGCGCAACGCTCATCATTCGATTCAGGTTAGAGATAGGACGGCAGCAAAGACTTGTCTTGGACAGGAGCGAAATCGCTCTTGCCTGAGAGGGAAATTCGCTTTTTTGCTTAGCCTGGCGAGGCTACACTGAGATGCCTTTGGAGCGAGTGGTGCATGGCTGCGATTGCAACCGGTTTGCGGTTCTCGACGAGCGATCTGCCGGTCGACGAAGCGGCTACCGTTTTGGCGGGAGGTCCTTCGGGCGTCAAATCTTGCGCCTCGATATCGAAGCTCTGTCTGATGCAACGCTTCGACGCCGAGGCTTCGCTATGGTCGCTTCCTGGACTGCGCTTTCACTGCGCCAGCTATTCAGGGCCAACGCGCCTTAGCCGGACCGCGCGAGCTCATCTCTGACGACGGGCGCGACATGCGGAAGCATGGCCCCGAAATCAAAGCTGTTCGATGAAATTGCGCCGCGAGGCGGTTAGTGCCGCGATATTCAGCTTCGTGCTCGAGCAACGGCTGCTACTCGCGCGCCGCATGCTTAAGAGCGCGCGCCATGCCAGCATGTCCATCAGCGCGATCGCGTTTGCCGCGGGCTTTTCCGACGTGTCGCATTTCAATCGCAGTTTCCGCAGGCGGTTCGGCGCGAGCCCAGGCGAGGTTCGCAGGAGCAAGACGTCAGCCGAAGCCGGCGCCAGCGCAGCGAGGCGACAAGCACGACGGCCGAAGCCATGCAGCAGGCACGCCGGAGCCATTGCGGCTCAGGCGCAAAGCTGATGCACCGCTTAGCCGCCGCGATATTCCTGGATGCGGGTCGCCCGCAAGCCCGGCAGGCCGTGCTTGTCGATCGAACGCTGCCAGCTCAGGAACTCGTCCACTGTGAGCGTGTAACGCTCGCAGGCCTCTTCGAGGCTGATCAAGCCGCCACGCACGGCGGCGACCACCTCCGCCTTGCGGCGGATGACCCAACGCTTGGTATCTTTCGGGGGCAGATCTGCGACAGTCAGCGGACTTCCGTCCGGGCCAATCACATATCTGACACGCGGCCTGTAATGCTCGGTCATCGTACTCAAACACCTACGCTCGATGAGCCCAAAACACCTTGCTCTATGAGCAACTTGAGCGGAGCCTATCAGCCTTGCATTTAAGATTTGCCTAAGCCCCGAGGTAAAGGAAGACACAAACCAATGGCTGAAAAACTCGGCTATTTGGGCCTAGCGGCCCAGGAACTGGCGGTTCGGCTATGCTTGCGCTGTCGCTGGCAGGCCCCTATCTTGGGCCTATCCAGTAGCGCCTATGGCCAAATTTCGGCGATAAGCGCTCATAGCCGGCGAGGAGGAAGGCCGCCGGCCAAGACTTCGCCCATTCCCGTGGATAGAGGACGGCTTCGCGCGAGCCCATATGCTTAATAAGCTTCACATTTCCGGCTCGCCCGAGAAAACGCAAATCGTCGTCGCCATGTCTGGCGGCGTCGATTCCTCGGTGGTGGCGGCGCTGCTGAAGCGGCAGGGCTATGATGTCGTCGGCATCACGCTCCAGCTCTACGATCATGGCGAGGCGGTGGGACGCAAGGGCTCCTGCTGCGCCGGGCAGGACATCAAGGATGCCGCGCGCGTGGCCGAGGCGCTGAAGATCCCGCATTACGTGCTCGATTACGAAGAGCGCTTCGCATCCGCGGTGATGGGCGCGTTCGCCGACAGCTATCTCAAGGGCGAGACGCCGGTGCCTTGCGTGGCCTGCAACCAGAAGATCAAATTCGCCGATCTGTTGAAGACCGCCGAGGATCTTGGCGCGGCCGCGCTCGCGACTGGACATTATGTCAGGAGCGGACCGGGGCGAAACGGCTTCGATCTCTTCCGCGCCAAGGATGCTGAGCGCGACCAGAGCTATTTCCTGTTCGCCACGACGCGCGAGCAATTGAACTTCCTGCGTTTCCCGCTTGGCGATCTCGCCAAGGAAGAGACACGGAATTTCGCCCGCGAGTTCGGACTGGTGACGGCGGAGAAATCGGACAGCCAGGACATCTGCTTCGTGCCGACGGGCCGCTACACGCAAGTCATCGAGCGGTTGCGCCCTGGTGCTGCGGAGGCCGGCGACATCGTCCATATCGACGGCCGCGTGCTCGGCCGCCATAACGGCATCATCAATTACACGATCGGCCAGCGACGCGGGATCGGCATCGCGGGGCCGGAGCCACTTTACGTGCTGAAGCTCGATGCCAATCGCCGCGAGGTCGTGGTCGGCCCGCGCGAGGCGTTGCGCGCAAAGTCGATTGCGCTTCGTGAGGTGAACTGGCTCGGCGATGTGCCGCTTCAGTCGATCGGGGCGGACGGCATGGACGTTCTCGCCCGGATCCGTTCGAGCGGCGCGTTGCAGCCGGCGAGGCTGAAAGTGGATGGTGGCGAGATCTCGGTGGAACTCGCCGACGGCGAAGATGGTGTCTCGCCGGGACAGGCTTGCGTGGTCTATGATGCCGAGGACGGTGGCGAGAGGCTGCTTGGCGGGGGCTGGATCAGTTCGGCTCGCCATGCGTTAATACGTAAGAAAAAGGATATTCGTGCAGGCACATTCGATGCGGCGCGAGAATCCGTAGCGGTGGGATCGCGGTAGTCACCTTCGTGGCGAGGCGTCGAAACGGTTGGAGGGTGTGTTGAGCACTGGAGCTTCGTTGAGTGATGCGGCGTCTGTGCGTAATGCCTATCGTCGCTGGGCACCGGTTTACGATTTTACCTTCGGCCAAGTCGCGGATGCGGGCCGCAGGCACGCGGTCAAAATCATCAACCGCCGCAAAGGTCGCGTTCTCGAAGTGGGCGTTGGCACCGGGCTGTCGCTGCCGTGCTATGGCAGTCACCTGACCATCACGGGAATCGATCTTTCGCCGGAGATGCTCGAGAAGGCGAGGGGACGCGCCAAGAAGCTCGCCAATGTCGAGGGCTTGCACGAGATGGATGCGAGCGCGCTCGCATTTCCCGACGAGAGTTTCGACACCGTGGTCGCCATGTATGTGATGACGGTGGTGCCGGACCCGGACAAAGTGATGCGCGAGCTCGAGCGGGTTTGCGCCCCGGGCGGCGAGGTGATCCTGGTCAATCATTTCAGCCAGGAAGAGGGCTTACGTGGTCTCATCGAGCGGAAGCTTGCGCCATTCGCCGATCTCATCGGCTGGCATTCGGTGTTCTCGCTCGACAATGTGATGATCTGCGAGGATCTCGATCTCGCCGAGCGCCGAGCGCTGATGCCTTTCGGCCTGTTCACCATGCTCCGTTTCGTCAAAAGACCGGGCTATGGCACGGTGCCGATACCCCTCCGCGAGACAGGGGCGAAGGCCAAGGTGGCGCGGATCAAGCACAGGTTGCCGGAGCCGGTTCGGGTCAAAGTTAAGTGGCAGTTCGGCCGAACGCTGGTCGTGGCGAGGCGTTTCCTTGACACGGATTATTGGCGCTCCCTATATCGACGCCTTGCAAGCCAATCGGCGGAGTAAACTCCGCCCTTTGGAGGCAATTGGCGGAGTAGCTCAGCTGGTTAGAGCAGCGGAATCATAATCCGCGTGTCGGGGGTTCGAGTCCCTCCTCCGCTACCAATTTTGTCAGATAATTTTCCCTAGACCTCGTCTGACCCGCCCTACGGCAGCGATCTGCCGTACGTCGCTTGAGCAAGATCAAAGCCAAGCCCGGTCGAACTCTCCATTCTTAAACGTAAGACTGGCGTTTGGAGATGAAAAATGGATTGGCTGAAGCAAAAGGCCTGGTCGCCTTACGTAGCGGGCATCGTCATTGGCTTACTGCAGATCCCGGCGCTCCTGCTGATAGAGACGGCCTTGGGAGCCTCGTCGTCATATGTGACGGTCGGTGGCGTCGCCGCCAGCATCTTTGATCCGTCGATCTTAAACATCGACTATGTCGCGCGTCACGTCGCTGCAACCGGCAAAAACTGGTGGCAGGTCGCGATGGTCATCGGCATCGCTATCGGCGCATTTTTGTCGATGCGCCTCTCAGGCGCACGGCGACAAGCAATTTCTCCCATCTGGTCACGCGCAATGGGATCCACCTCAGTAGCTGCCCGTTACGCGCTGGCCTTCGGTGCCGGCTTCCTGATGCTGTTCGGCGCGCGGTTGGCAGACGGCTGCACAAGCGGGCATGGCCTGTCGGGCGTCGCGCAGCTTGGTGTGGGTTCTACCATTGCCGTGGCTGCCATGTTCGCCGGCGGTATCACCACCGCCATGCTCGCGCTGCGGCGCATCTGAGCGCCGGAGGAGGCCAATAATGTCGCTGCCCTTTGCCATCCTTGTCGGTCTCCTCATGGGTACCGTGTTCGGCTTCGCTTTGGAGAAGTCCCGCGTCTTTGAACCAGGCGTTATCGTCGGTCAGATGCAGCTCAGCAATTTCATCATGCTCAAGGTCTTCCTGAGCGCGGTGGCGACGGGTGCCATCGTGCTCGCGGTGATGAATGGATTGGGGTTGGTCAGCATTTCTCCCAAGGCGGCTCTCTACGGTGCAGACCTCGTCGGCGGCCTTATTCTTGGCACAGGCATAGCGCTGGCTGGCGCCTGCCCCGGTACCGTGCTGGCCCAGATCGGCGCCGGCTATCGTGATGCCCTCTTCACCTTGGTCGGCGGCCTCTTCGGCGCAATCGCCTACTCCTATGCCGAGCCGACATTGAGCCAGACTTTTCTGGCTCAGGGTGCTGGAAAAATCACTTTCGCCGATCTCCTAGGCATACCGTATTGGGTCGGCGCATTGGTGCTTGCCGCCATCATCGTCACAACTCTTGTGGCATTGGAACGATGGAAGCCTTGGCGGACGGAACTCGGTCGTGATGTTGATGGCGATATCTGAGCCGGTATCAAGCTGCCAAGACAGCGTCGTCGACGATCAAACGTCGTCTCAAAGGTGATTGCTGCGTGGTAGCTGCTCACCGGTCCAAGACGAGTCGGATCTCGACTAGGTTGGAGCGGACCCGCAACACGTAAAAGCCCATCGTCGCCAAATGCGACGGCATCAGCCAGCCGGACTCTGCGCCATTCGAGATGATCATGGGCTGAATGTTGAGCGACGCGCGCAGCTGGTTCTCCAGTTCCGACCAAAGCTGGGTGAGCCCGCGCTGGGCGATCACATCCTTAAAGTCGGCGCGCGCCGCGGTGAGGATGCCGTAATAGCCGTAGAGTTGCCCATAGGCGAACCAGAAGCGGTCGTCGGCGCGCGTGTCGAACCAGCCGCCATTATATTTCTCGGAGCGGTCGCGCAGGATCGCCGAGGTGGCGCCGATGTCGTTGGCGATACGGTCGATGAACTGCAGCAGATTGTCGCCGCGAGCGTCGAACACCGCCTCGCATTTCTCAAGCCGCTCGTTGAAAGCTTTAAGGTCCTTGATCGACGCGCGGTAAAAGCTCGGCGTCGGCGTCTTCGGGCCGAAGGGGCTCAGGCCGAAATACCAGGTCGAACTCGTCGAACTGCAGATTGCCGCGCGCGCTTTGCAGGTCGGAATCGATCTGTGAGGTGCCGCGCACGCGACCAAGCGTATCGACGAGCTCGACCGCGGTGCGGCGCACCGCCTGGTTCACGCCACGCTGAAACGCGGCCTTGTTGTCGAAGAATGGCGTGCGGTCCCAGTCGATGCCGAACAGCCCGAGCTTGTAGAGGATCATCGAGGAAATCCAGGCGTTCTGGTTGACGTTGAAGTCGACCAGATCGGCGGTCACGTCGACGATGGCGGAACGTCTGCAGGTCTGCGTTCCGCCTCCGCCAGGGGCCGGTGTCGTCGCCTCCGGCGAGCTGACGATGCCTGTTTGCGGAGTTGCCGGACGATCCGTCGAGCTGCTTCGCGCCGCGAGATCGTACGCCGCGGCGTAATCCGGGTTGAAATTCACCCAGCGCTGCGTGGTCCAGAAGAAATAGCCATAGAGGCCGATAATACCGAGAAGGATGGCGCCGAGAACGATCCTCAAGATCCAGCCACGCCGTGTATACCACTGCCCAACCCACACAAACGGCCACAGCACGGCGCTAATGGCCAAGCCAATGAAGCGTCCGATCGATTGGAAGATTCGAGTGAAAAAATTCACGATCGACTCAAGCATGGCATCCCTTTGGTTTCGCGATCGACCGCTGCCCGTGACCTGAAGCGGTCCCGCCTTGCGCCGACGACTGGGCGATTAAGTCCTTGAGAGTTATGTGCATATACGCGTCCCTGATTTCAACCGGGACAGTTCACTACTTTCTGCGCGTGCGCCGGTGCGTGGGCTTATGTTTCGAACGCTGAGCGTGTACTGGCTTCTTGCGAAGTTTGTTGGCTTGAGCTTGCGTCATCTCGCCGGCATCGACGAGAGCATCCACGCAGGGGCGTGAAAGTTTGCGTACAGAGCGTGACATGCAGGCGCGGAGCGCCTCGCTGCCGAGCGGATGGATCTTGCAATAGCGTTTATAGTCCGCGCGACAATTCTCCCTCTCGCGCTCGGTAATGGGGGCGGCCACAGCCGGGAACACGATGAGCGAAAAGGCTGCTGCATATAGAAAGCGATCCAGAACTTGGTGTTCATGGGCGAACGACAAGGAGGTGCTGGGCTTACTGCATAGAGCGCGGGGTAGGAGAATCGCATATTCGGTCTTCCTCCCTAGTTGTCGGCGCGGCTCCTAACATAGGCGATGAGCGCTTTCATGTCGTCTTTATTGGCCTTAAGCACTTCCGCGTAGGTTTGGCGTTCATCAAGAATCGCGCTACGTCCATCGACCGAAACATCGACGATGCGCCAAGTCTCTCCTTCCGGACGCATTCGCCAGATCCAGGTTTGATCGTCCTTCCCGGGCACGGCAACACGACTTGCGGCGAGCAGATCCCCACCAACGGGAGATCGTGTTCCGATGAACGTCATCGTTGTGCCTGCCTTCATGCGCCGAAGGTACTCCGCAACGATCTGGTCCTCGAAGGCCTGGAGGAACTCTTTGCGTTCCTCCTCGCTGGCGCGCGCCCAGGCTTTGCCGAGCGTATATTCGCCCATGGCTGGAACATCGAAGGCCCAGGAGAGCAATTCTCGGCACTTTTCCTGGGCATCCTGCTCCGAGCCCGAGGAGAAAAATGACATCGAGGCGTCGTTAACCTGCTCCACAAAGCGGCGGACCGCCTCGTCAGATTGCGTCGGTGCCGACTGCAGAGCATTTGTGGTCAGGGCGGCAATTGCAAAGGCGAAGGCCGCAAGAAAAACTCGCATAGCATTTTTCATGGGGACATCGGTTTCGATGCGGAATCCATTTCGGCTCCTGGTAGCAGAATTCATCAGGAACGAAGGTGGCAATCAAGCGATCTAATGCCGGGCTGGCGCAGGCTTCATCTGATAGGATATGCCGACTCGAAGTCCGGCAGCTTTCGGTTACCAACACGCCAATTGAACGGTTTAGAATGAGCACTCCTCTCAACACGTTTCTTCTGGTGCTCGCGGCGCTCTTCCCGGTGGTCAATCCGCCCGGTTCGGCGCTCGTCTTCCTTGGCTTGACCCGCCGAGCCACACCGGAAATCCGGCGCATCCTCGCCTGGCGTGTCGCCAGGAACTCGTTTTTCGTTCTGGTCTGCTCGCTTTTGCTGGGTGCGCTGATCCTCGAGTTCTACGGCATTTCGATCCCCGTGCTTCGCGTCGCCGGCGGCTTCATCGTCGCCGTCGCCGGGTGGAGGCTGCTCAGCGAAGGCAGCACCAAGGAGCTGGAGGCCTCGGCAGATGGCGTTTCACGAACCAAGCTGCTCGATCAGGCCTTCTATCCGCTGACCTTGCCCTTGACCACCGGGCCCGGAACCATCGCGGTCGTGATCAGCCTTGGACTTACCAAGGCGTCTTACACCAATTCGACAGATGAGATCCTGTTTGTTCTGGCGAGCCTCTTGGCCGTTGTGGTGATGTCTCTCACCATCTTCTTGTGTTTTGCCTATGCGGATCGCATCCAGCGCTTGCTCGGGCCTGGCGGCACTGACATCGCGGTCAGGCTGTCGGCGTTCATCCTGTTTTGCTTGGGCGTTCAGATTCTATGGTCGGGCGGCAGCGAGCTGTTGAAATCGGTCATTCATTCCGGCCCGTGAACTCGCAAGCCAAGTGCTAGGTCGCAAGCGTCTGGGATTGTTCGGACAGCGGCACCGATAATTTGCAGTGCATGCCTTCAGGACGCCAATCGAAGGCGACCTCGCCGCCGAGATGCTGAATGCTGGCGCTGATAACTTCGACGCCATAGCCAAGAGATTTGGGCGTGCGAACTTTCGGGCCGCCAATTTCCGTCCAGTCGAGGTGCAATGTATCGCCCTCACGCCTCCAATTGAGTTGAAGGCGGCCTGACGGCGTGGCAAGCGCACCATGCTTGGCTGCATTGGTGGCGAGCTCGTGCAGGGCAAGAGCGATGGTCTGCGCCCGGGACGATTCAAGCAGGATGTCGGGACCTTCGGCGCTGATCGCATTGCTGCGGCCATCCCGATAGTGATCGAGCTCCTCATCGACGAGGCGTCGCAGAAACGCGCCTTCCCAGCGGCACTCGGACAGCAACATATGCGCGCGCGAGAGTGCGCCGATGCGGCCTTCCACCGCAGACGTGTAATCCTCGATCGTGCTGGCCTTGGTCAGCCGCAGCATGGACTGCACGACGGCGAGCAGATTGCGGGCCCGGTGCTCGACCTCGCGGGTGAGAAGAAGTTGGCGCTCTTGCGCCTGCTTTTGATCGGTGATGTCGACCGTCACGCCGCTGATGCGTGTGAGGTTGTCGTCGGGGCCGAAGCTTGCTGCAGCGCGGGCAAGGCACCAGCGAACGTCACCGTTGGGACGCCGCACGCGGAACTCGGTCTCGTAGTTCGGAGCGGAAGGCGAAGCGTCCTGCAATGCCTCGTTCAGCCGAGTCCAATCTGCGGGATCGAGCAATGATTTGAAGCTGTCCGGCGTCACTTCGAAGGTCTCCGGGTCAACGCCAAAAATCCGGAATTGGCCTTCGTCCCAGATACATTCGCCCGTCGTCAGATCCCAGTCCCAAGAGCCCATCTTGCTTGCTGCCAAAGCCAGACTGCGGCGACGTTCGCTTTCGGTAAGACGATAAGCATAGGTCGCGAGCTCAGCCGTTCTCTCCGCGACACGGCGCTCGAGCTCGATGTTCAGGCGCTCGAGCTGCTTGGTCTTGCCGAAGAGGACGGGCATGAGGTTTGCCTTGTTGCGCACGGCGCGAAACCATCGCTGCGCAAAACCGCCCGAGCCAGTCTGCAACGTTCCGGTCGACGCCGGATGGTCCGACGCGCCGTGCTGGGCAGGAGCTGCCTCGGCGACAGGCTGCTCCGTCGTTTTCATCTGCGACTCTGGTCCATGGGATTCAGCCTCGGCAACTCCAACGCGCTACACGGAACAAATCGTGGCATTTAGCCTAGGATCGCCGGTTTCCGAGCCACTTATAGCTCGCCGTTGCCAGGAGAACCGAGTGCGCGGAACCAAGGTTCCATTCTAGCCTAGTTTTTTTCCCCTCGTTGAGGCGATGAGGGCGCGGTGATCCGGGCTAGCGAGAAGAAAGGGGAGGCCGGAAAAGAAGGAAGCCCGGGGGAAATGGGCCGGGCTTCCTAAGCTTCTTGCAGCAACGGCGAGCCCCGTTAGCTGCGATGTCATAACTTATGATCGGCCGAAAGGTTCCGCGTCGATTGCGGTGACAGAACCAATGCAGCAACAGGATGCCGCGTTCCCCAATTTGCGCAGGATAGCTTATTCTCAGGCACGCCGCCGGGCATCTGATGCGGCTGCCGCGGTGGCCGCCGCCAATTCCACGGCCTCCTCGTCGAGCCCAAGAAGCTCGCTCAGTCGATTGCGGGCGCGGTTGACGCGACTCTTGATCGTCCCCACAGCACAGTTGCTGATCTCGGCCGCCTCTTCGTAGGAGAATCCGGCGGCACCAATCAGCACCAATGCCTCGCGTTGATCGTCAGGCAATCGGGACAGCGCGCTCAAGAAATCTTGCATGTCCATGTGGCCAGGTTGTTCCGGCGGAGTCGCTAGGTTTGCCGCATAACTTCCATCTGCGTCCTCGACTTCGCGTTTTCGCTTGCGGCGCTCGGAGAAATACGTGTTGCGCAGAATCGTGAAGAGCCAAGCCTTTAGGTTCGTGCCTTCCTTGAACGAGTTGAGATGGTTCCAGGCTTTGAACAACGTCTCCTGCACGAGATCGTCGGCCCGCTCCTTGTCGCCGCAAAGCGACACGGCAAAGGCTCGCAAGCTTGCCATCTCCTGGATGAGCGAAGCGCGAAGGCTCGCGGACACTTTTGGCGGCACTATTTATCTCCGCTTTGCTCGAGATCTTTGAGCAATTGCAGGAAGCGGTCGGGCACCGGCTCGTGAGCAACCCCGTCAAACATGGCTCGGAGTTGACGACCAATATGGGCCTGAAGCGACGGCGATAGACCTCGCTTGCCGGTTTTTCCCACGCTGCTGCACTCGCCCTTCTGCATCTTGGCTTTTGGCTTGTTGCCCCGCGGTTTCGCGTCGTCCCGGTCGCTCACGGAAAATCCTCACTTAGCCCTCACAACCAAGATATGGGTTGCTGGGTCCGGTTAGAAAACGGCTGTGATTAGAAATAGTTCCAATGTACCGGAACAATTTAGCCCGTTGGGGAGTTAAAATCCGGCTATCGTATGCGTATAACCATCATCAGGAGCGACTTACGTCACGGGCCAGGGGACTGGAGCAATAATGTCGATATCGAAAACGATTGCGCCTCATCTACCCTATTTGCGGCGATTTGCCCGCGCGCTGGCCGGCAATCAGACGGCCGGGGATTCTTACGTTGTGACGGCGCTTGAAGTCCTGATCGAGGACCCGGCGCAATTTCAGGCTGATCTCGATCCGCGGGTGGCGCTCTACCGGGTTTTCACGAGGCTTTTCAATTCGCTCGACGTCAATCTCCGACCAAACGCCGAAACGTCGCCGGGGACGACGATCGATCAGAGGCTAGAGGCCATCACGCCGCTACCGCGGCAGGCGTTCTTACTCCGCTCAGTCGAGGGATTTAGCCTCGAGGAGACGGCAGTAATCCTGGATGTCGACCCCGACACTGTCGAAGAGCTGCTCAATCAGGCCGGCCGGGATATCTCCGAGCAAATGGCTACCAAGGTTCTCATCATCGAGGACGAGCCGATGATCGCTATGGATCTCAAGGGGATTGCCGAGGCCTTGGGCCATCAGGTCACGTCTGTAGCGCGCACCCATAGCGACGCTCTGGTGGCCGCCAAAAAAGAGAGGCCTGGCCTTGTGCTAGCCGACATCCAGCTCGCCGACGGCAGCTCTGGGCTCGAGGCGGTCAACGAGATGCTGGAAGGATTTTCCGTGCCGGTCGTCTTTATCACGGCCTATCCGGATCGCCTGCTCACCGGCGAGAGGCCGGAGCCTGCATTCCTGATCACAAAGCCGTATCAGCCGGATACGGTGAAGGCGATTGTGAGTCAGGCGTTGTTCTTCGATCGCCGGGCTTATCCCCGAAGCAAGCTCAGCGCCTGATCTCGCTCCGCTTCAAACGCGGCCCATAAGCATCAAAATCAATAATATGACGAGCAACAGGCCGACGATACCGGACGGCCCGTAACCCCAACCGCGGCTATAGGGCCAAGAGGGGATGGCGCCGATCAGGATCAGAATAAGAATGACAATGAGAAGAGTGCTCACGAGGGTGCCCCTCTTGTCGTCTAATGTTGTGAAAATGGCGCTGCCTCGAATGCCCTAAGGCCTCGACGGCAGCGCCACTCTTCGATCGCTACATATTGTTCAGCCAACCATCGACTTGCTTCTCAGCCTCGTCTTTGGCGACGCCGTAACGCTGCTGGATCTTGCCAACCAACTGGACCCGACGACCTTCGACCTGTTTCAGGTCGTCATCGGTCAACTTGCCCCATTGCTGCTGAACTTTGCCGGTGAACTGCTTCCAATTACCTTCGATACGATCCCAGTTCATCGCTGAACTCCTCTGTTGCGGCCTTCCACGCGAAAAGGGTCGGCCATGAGTTTTTGACGATAGCGAACCAACGTCCAGAGCGGCTGGGGGGTTCCTTGGTATGGTTTGCTTTGGGTGAATTGGGCGATGCAGCCTCCGGTGGAGGGGGGCCTGTGATTGAACTCGGGGTAATCCAAATAAAGCTCGCGCCGGGGCTCGGAATGTCTAGGCAGCAGCTTCAGACGCCGAAGGAATAAGCAAAATCCCTTGGATAGGTGCAATAGTGCCACAGTTGCGGCACAACTTGATAAAAGTAGGGATTTTTCGATTGCTGATCGCCAAGGGGTTTGTACTGTAGCAAAAGACAGGGGTTTGGGTCGCTGAGTCTCCCTTAAATTGAACGAAAATAGTTCGTGGGGACTCTTAAAACCGGGGGATCATAGACAATGACACGCGGAAGCTTGTTTGCGGGAATTACGAAAACAGCCATTTTGAGCGCGGCGCTCGTTGCTGGGCTGGCGTTGCCCGCCAAAGCCGGTGACACCAAGCTGACGCTGACCGGGTCGGCGACGATGACGACGGACTATATGTTCCGCAGCATCTCGAACACCGATCAGGAACCTGCGGTTCAGCCCGAGTTCGATCTGACCTATGGCATGTTCTACGCCTTTGTCTGGGGATCCAATACCGTATTTGGGGATGGCATCGAGATCGACTACGGCGTCGGCATCACGCCGAAATGGAAGGATGTCACCTTCAACATCGCCGGCCTCTACTACACCTATCCGGGCGATAATGAGAACATCGGCTATTTCGAGCTGCTCACCGGTGCGTCGTGGACCGGCGGGCAATGGACCCTTGGCGTCAAGAACTATTGGTCGCCGGACAATTTCCAGTTCTTTGGCGACTCTGATGCGATCGAGGGATCGGTTGGCTATGCGCTGTCGAAGAAGTGGTGGAACTTCTTCTCACCCAGCATCAGCGGCACCCTGGGCTACCAGGCCTACGAAAAGAATGCCCACGACTACACCTATTGGAATGCGGGCCTGACGCTCGGCTTCCTGGAGCATTGGTCGGCCGACATCCGTTACTACGACACGACTTATAACGATGCAGAGTGCTTGGCACAGAGCGGCGGTCGCAACAATTGCGACGCGCGCGCGGTCGGCACCGTCAAGGCAACGTTCTAGACGTTTGTCGCTCAGTTTTCGAACTGTAAGGGCGCCCCAAGGGGCGCCCTTATGTTTTGCGGCTGTCGATGTGCAATGGAGGCAGTGTAATTCGGAGCGTCAGCTTTGCGGATGTTCTAGACGTTCTCGTCCAAAAAGCTAATATGGGCTGCCAAACCATCTCGTCGGAGGGATTTTACGTCCCGGCAGATGGAGGGGGAGTGATGAGCGACTCAAGTCGCAGCGTGATTGTGGTCGAGAATCCGGATGGCGTCGGACCGTTCGCGATTGTCTGTGATCACGCCTCCAATCGCATCCCCACAGAATACCAATCATTCGGATTTGCCGACGACGCGCTACAGACGCACATCGCGTGGGACCCGGGCGCGCTGCCAGTCGCGCGGCGCTTGTCGGCGACGCTCGATGCGCCGCTTTTCTGGCCGGACGTTTCCCGGCTTGTGATCGACTGTAATCGCGATCTCGACGCACGCAGTCTTATCGTCACCGAAAGCGAGGGGCGCCCCGTGCCGGCCAATGTTGGCTTGAGCGACGGCGAGCGCTCGCGACGGATCGAACTCATCCACACGCCGTATCATGCGGCGATCGACGCATGCCTCAAGCGGCGCCAGGCGGCCGGACGCGCAACCATATTGATCGCGATCCACTCCTATACGCCGGTCTATCTGGGGAAGAGCCGCCCCTGGCAGATCGGAATTGTGTTCGGCGAGGATCGCCGCTTGGCTGATCTCCTGATAGGCGAGCTTAAGTCCGACGCCGTCGCTTAACGTCGGCGTCAACGAACCTTATTCGCCGGCCGACCAGGTCTATTACACGGTGGAGCGCCATGCCGGGCCTTCGGGCCTGCCGGCCGCCATGATCGAAATTCGCAATGACGAGATCGGCGATGATGCCGGCCAGCGGAGTTGGGCAGACCGGCTGGCGAAGATTCTCGTCGCAGCTGAGAAGCACCTGATGGGAGCCAAACATGCTGCGGCGTGAATTTTGGATTTGGAACGGGGCGATATAGGGGGTTAAGAAAATGGCTGCTAAGCGACAACCAAGCGGGGCTTATACAGAAGCCGACAAGAAGGAGGACATGAAAGTCCTCCACGGAATGGGCTACGCCCAGGAACTCTCGCGGGGGATGAGCAAGTTTTCGAACTTCGCCATCTCGTTTTCGATCATCTGCATCCTGTCGGGAGGCATCAACTCCTTCGCCCAGGCGACCTCATCGGTCGGCGGCGCGGGCGCAGGCATCGGCTGGATCGTGGGGTGCGGCGTCTCCGCCGTGTTCGCTATCGCGATGGCGCAGATCGCCTCGGCCTACCCAACGGCGGGCGGGCTCTATCATTGGGGCTCGATCCTCGGAAACCGCTTCACCGGCTGGGTGACGGCATGGCTCAACCTGCTCGGTCTCATCACCGTGATGGGCGCCATCAACATCGGTACGGCCTTCTTCTTTACCGGCACGTTCGGATCGTTGATCGGCATGACCGGCACGCCCGGGGAGATCGTCATCTTCGTCGGCGTGATCACAATCCTTCAGGCCTTGATCAACCATCTCGGCATCAGGCTGACGGCTTTGCTCACCGACTGGTCGGGCTACATCATCCTTGGCACGACCGCGGCCTTGATCGTGGCTTCTGCTGGCTTTCGCGCCGACGCATCGAATGGAGCCGGCTGTGGACCTTCACCAACTTTTCCGGTGAAGCCGGTGGCAATGTCTGGCCGCAGAGCGACTCGCTGATCTATCTGTTCGCGCTCAGCCTGCTGCTGCCGATCTACACGATCACCGGCTATGACGCCTCGGCGCATACTTCCGAAGAGACCCATTGGGCCGCTCATTCGGTGCCGCGCGGCATCGTTCATTCGGTGCTGTGGTCGTCTCTCGCCGGCTGGGCCATGTTCTGCTGCCATGGTGATCGCCATCCCGGACTTGGCGGAAGGCGCCAAGCAGGGCTGGAACGTCTTCTTCCATATGATGACATCGATCATGCCGGAGGGACTGACGAAGATTCTCTATCTCTTGATCCTGATCGCCCAGTTCCTGTGCGGTCTGGCGACGGTGACGTCGGCATCGCGGATGATCTTCGCCTTCAGCCGCGACGGCGGCTTGCCGTTCATCTCCAAATGGGCGTCGACAGGTCAGTCCCAGATTCCGCACGCCGGTGGCGGCGATCTGGACGGGCGCTGTCCTCGAATTCCTGTTCGTCTGGATGGCGCAGACCGTGTCGATCGGCGGGACCAATATCTACACGATCGTGGTGAACGCGACGTTGATCTTCTTGTTCCTGTCGTTCACGGTGCCGATCGCTCTCGGCATCTTTGCCATCGGCACGCCGAAATGGCCGACGATGGGACCGTGGGATATCGGCATTACGCTGTATCGGCTGTTCGCCGTGGCGTCGGTGCTCTGCATGGGGCTCATCATCTACATCGCGGTGCAGCCGCCGAACGACAAGGTGCTGTGGATCACGCTGGTGTTCCTGATCCTCACGGCCATCATCTGGGTCGCGTTCGAGAACAAGCGCTTCCAGGGTCCGCCAATCGGCGAGATGATCAAGAAGCGCCAGGCCGAGATCCTGGCGGCGGAGAAGGCCGTCGGCGAGATCGCCTGACGTCCATAGGAGTTGGAGAGCCTGCGCGGGATGTTTCCCGCGCAGGTTTCCTTATGTACGGGCGAAACTCCGGTAGAGAGCCGCGCGAGGGGGAGGGTAGGCGTGGGCGTTGACGAGGCGCGCGAGAATTCTACGGCGCGTGTCGCCGTGCTTGCGATCTGGTCTCAGCGCGTTGAGCCGGTGCCGCTGGCCGGCGGCATTACCAACGAGAATTTCAGCGTTGAGGATCGTGGACGCCGCTACGTCGTGCGAGTCGGGAACGATATCCTGGTTCACGGGGTCGTCCGCGCGAACGAATTGGCCGCGAGCCGGGCGGCGTATTTGGCGGGGCTCAGTCCCCGCGTGGTGCATTCAGAGCCAGGAATTCTCGTTCTCGATTTCATCGAAGGACGTACCTTCACGCCGGAGGATGTGCGCAACCCGGCGAACCTCGAGCGCCTGGTCGACATGATGCGGCGATGTCACCGGGAAATTCCTCAGTATTTGCGCGGCCCTGCCGCGATGTTTTGGGTGTTTCATGTCGTGCGCGACTATGCGCACACGCTTCAGCGAAGGCAACAGCCGGCACGCTCCTCTCCTCCCGGATCTTCTGGCTCGTGCCGCACGACTTGAGGAGGCCGTCGGTCCGATCGATGTTGTGTTCGGCCACAACGATTTGCTTGCGGCCAACTTCATCGATGACGGGCAGCGGCTGTGGCTGTTGGACTGGGAATATGCTGGGTTCAATTCGCCGCTATTCGATCTGGGTGGTCTCGCCTCCAACAGCGAACTGTCACCAGCGCAGGAGGGGCAGATTTTGAGCCTCTATTTCGATGCTCCCGTTGACGATGAATTGCGCCGCCGCGCTGCCGCCATGAAGGCGGCGTCGCTGTTACGCGAGACCATGTGGAGCATGGTGTCTGAGCTCTACTCGACGGTCGATTTTGACTACGCAGCCTATACGGCTGAAAATTTGAGACGTTTCGAGACCGCCTATGCCGCCTATCTCACCATGGACCGCGCATGAGCACGCTGCCGTCTTCCGCGAAGATCGTCATTATCGGCGGCGGCATCGTCGGCTGTTCGGTGGCCTATCATCTGGGGAAGATGGGCCTCACGGACGTGCTGCTGCTCGAGCAGGGAAAACTGACAAGCGGCTCGACGTGGCACGCCGCGGGCCTGGTCGGCCAGCTGCGCACAAGTGCCAATATCACCCAGCTGCTCGGCTACTCCGTCGACCTCTATGACCGGCTCGAAAAGGAGACTGGCCTCGCAACCGGGTGGAAGCGCAACGGCGGATTGCGGCTCGCCTGCAATCCCGAGCGCTGGACCGAGGTGAAGCGGCAGGCAACCACCGCCACCTCGTTCGGGCTCGAGATGCATCTCCTCAGCCCCAAGGAGGCGCAAGGAGCTGTGGCCGCTGATGCAAGTCGACGATGTGGTCGGCGCGGCGTTTCTCCCTACGGATGGACAGGTGTCGCCAACCGATATCTCCATGTCGCTGGCAAAAGGTGCGCGCCAGAACGGCGTTACCATTGCCGAAGGCGTGAAGGTCACCGGGATCGAGGTTGACGCCGATCGCGTGCGCGCGGTCGTCACCGACCAAGGTCGCATTACTTGCGACAAACTGGTGATCTGTGCCGGGCAATGGTCGCGCGAGATCGGCCGCATGGCCGGCGTCAACATTCCGCTGGTCTCGGTCCAGCATCAGTATCTGATCACCGAGGCAATCGACGGCGTGACGTCTGGCCTTCCGACGTTGCGCGATCCTGACCGTCTCACCTATTGGAAAGAGGAGGTGGGGGGCTCGTGATGGGCGGCTATGAGCCCAATCCGAAGCCGTGGGCCGTGGACGGGCTTCCCAGTCATTTCGAGTTCCAACTGCTCGACGACGATCTGGAGCATTTCGAGCCGCTGCTCGAACTCGCCATTGGTCGCGTCCCGGCCATGGAGACTGCCGGCATCAAGCAGTTCATCAACGGACCGGAAAGCTTCACGCCAGACGGGAACTTCATTCTCGGCGAAGCTCCAGAGGTGCGCGGCATCTTTGTCGGCACCGGTTTCAATGCCTTTGGCATTGCCTCAGGTGGTGGCGCCGGTATGGCGCTCGCCGAGTGGGTCGCCAAAGACGCTCCGCCCTTCGATCTCTGGCCGGTCGATATTCGCCGGTTCGGCAAGAATAGCCTGGATACCAGCTGGGTGCGCACGCGCACGCTCGAGGCCTACGGCAAGCACTACACGATGGCGTGGCCGTACGAGGAATATCGCTCGGGGCGGCCGTTACGCCGCTCGCCGCTCTACGACCGGCTCGGCGCGCAAGGGGCTTGTTTCGGCGAGAAGCTTGGCTGGGAACGGCCGAATTGGTTTGCCGATGTCGCGAAGGGGGAGAAGCCAGAGGACCATTATAGCTACGAGCGCCAGAACTGGTTCGATGCGGTCGGCCGCGAGCACCAGGCAGCCCGCGAGCGCGTCGCCGTTTTCGATCAGACGTCGTTCGCGAAGTTTCTGCTGGTCGGCCGCGATGCGGAGCAAGCGCTCTCGTGGATCGCAGCGAATGACGTCGCCAAGCCGCCGGGAAATCTCATCTACACGCAGATGCTGAATGAGCGCGGCGGCATCGAGTGCGACCTTACGGTCGGCAGACTGTCGCCGAGCGAATATTACATCGTGACGGGCACCGGCTTTGCCACGCACGATTTCGACTGGATCTCGCGCTCGATCCCAGAAGGGATGGATGCGCGCCTGATCGATGTTACCTCTTCGAACGCCGTGCTCTCGGTCATGGGTCCTCGCTCGCGCGAATTGCTCCAGAGCCTCACCGACCACGACATGTCGAATGCGGGGCTTCCCGTTTGGCAGGGTGAAGCGAATAACAATCGCCGACGCGCCTTTGTTGGCGCTCCGTGTCACCTATGTCGGCGAGCTGGGTTGGGAGCTTCACATTCCCGTCGAGTTTGCCTTGAGCGTTTACGATGCGCTGATGGAAGCCGGGCGGCAACACGGCATCGCCAATGCCGGCTACCGCGCCATTGAGTTGCTGCGATTGGAGAAGGGCTACCGCGCCTGGGGCGCGGATATCGGGCCAGACCACTCGCCGCTGGTTGCCGGTCTCGGCTGGGCGGTGAAGCTGAAATCGGGCAAACCATTTCAGGGACGTGCCGCGCTCGAAGCTCAGGCTGCAAAGAAGCTGCCACGCCTGCTCGCAGGCTTCACCACCGATCCTTCCATCGTGCTGCTTGGGCGCGAAACCATCTATCGCGACGGCAAGCGCGTGGGCTGGCTCACCAGCGGCGGCTACGGCTATACGGTCGGCCGCTCGATCGGCTACGGCTACGTCCGCGACCCGGAGAACGGCGTCGATCGCGACAAGGTGCTCTCAGGGCGTTACGAGCTCGAGGTGGCCACGACGCGGGTGCCCGCGGAAGTCTTCCTCGATCCGCTTTACGACCCCGCAATGTCGCGAATTAAGAGTTGAGGGGTCGATGACGGTGTATGCGCTTGCAATCCTTTATGTCGCGGCCTATGGACGAACGCCGCTCGTCTCCTCAGTCGAGGCGACGGGTCGGCCTCTTTGTTGTGTAACGGGGGTCTGAGAATGGCCAGTCTCTTGACGTTGAAAGAACTGAAGGAGGCCGCGGCCTCCGGCGATATCGATACGGTGATCGCCTGTTTCCCGGACATGCAGGGACGGCTCATCGGCAAGCGTTTCGACGCCGATTTTTTCCTCGGCGGCGCTTATGAAGAGACCCACGGCTGCGACTATCTGCTTGCCGACGATATCGATATGGAGCCGGTGCCGGGTTACGCCGCGGCCAGCTGGGAAAAGGGCTATGGCGATTTCGTCATGAAGCCAGACCTCGCAACCTTGAGGCGGACCCCCTGGCTACCGGCGACGGCGCTCGTGCTCTGCGACATCCTCGATCATCATCACCACGAGCCGCTGTCGCACAGTCCACGGGCGATCTTGCGCCGGCAGGTGGCGCGGCTCGCCGAGATGAACATGTCGGCCTATTTTGCCTCCGAGCTCGAGTTTTATCTTTTCGACGAGACTTATGAAACGGCACAAGCCAAGAATTGGCAACAGCTCAAGACCACCGGCAATTACATCCAGGACTATCACATCCTCCAGACCACCAAGGAGGAGGAGGTCTTGCGCGCGATGCGGAACGGCCTCAAGGGCGCCGGCATCCCTGTCGAGAATTCAAAAGGCGAGTGGGGGCCGGGCCAAGAGGAGCTCAATTTCCGCTATGCGGACGCGCTCACGACCGCCGACAACCATGTGATCCTCAAGAATGGCTGCAAGGAAATCGCGCTTTCGTTCGGCAAGGCCGTGACCTTCATGTCGAAATGGCGCTACGACTTGGCCGGCTCGTCCAGTCATATTCATAGCTCGTTGTGGGACGCCTCGGGCAAGACCTCGCTGTTTCTCGACGACAAGGCTGAGCACGGTATGTCCCCGTTGATGCGGCATTACGTGGCCGGACAGCTGGCTTATGCGCGGGAGATCACCTGGTTCCTGGCGCCCTATATCAACTCCTATAAGCGCTTTCAGGCGGGCACGTTCGCTCCTACCAAGGCGATCTGGTCGCAAGATAACCGCACCGCAGGCTTCCGGCTTTGCGGGGCGGACACCAAAGCCATTCGTATCGAATGTCGCATTGGCGGCGCCGACCTTAACCCTTATCTAGCGTTCGCCGCGCTGCTTGCGGCAGGGCTTGCAGGAATAGAGCAAAAACTGCCATTGGAGGGCGCCTATTCCGGCGATGCCTATCAGGGCAAGGATTTGCGCGAAGTGCCGAAAACGCTCCGCGAGGCGACGGAACTGATGAAGGGATCGAAAATGCTTCGCGCTGCCTTCGGTGACGATGTGATCGATCACTATGTGCACACCGCGGAGTGGGAACAGTTTGAATATGACCGCCGCGTCACGGATTGGGAGTTGAGGCGCGGGTTCGAGCGATATTGAGGTTCAGAAGATCATGTCGGAAACGGTGAAGATCATTTCTCCCGTCGACGGCTCGGTCTATGCCGAGCGGCCGGTTGCAAGCGACGCGGAGATCGAGGCTGCGTTGACGTCGGCGCGGACCGCGCTGCCAAAATGGCGGGCGACCCCGATTGCCGAGCGCGGACGCTACATGCTCGCCTTCCTCGATGCACTGCTGTCGATGAACGACGACATCGCGGTGGAGCTTGCCTGGCAAATGGGACGGCCGGTCCGTTATGGCGGCGAGAAGGGCGGCGTCGAGGAGCGTGTCCGCGCCATGGTGGCCATGGCTGAGGAAGCGCTCAAGCCATACATGCCGGCGGAGAAGGCCGGGTTCCGCCGTTATATCGCCCGCGAGCCGCTCGGCATCGTGATGGTGATCGCGCCATGGAACTATCCTTATCTCACCGCGATCAACACCATCGTGCCGGGGCTTCTCGCCGGCAATGCCATCATCCTGAAGCATGCCGCGCAGACGCTGCTGGTCGGCGAGCGGATCGCCGAAGCATTCCGGCGCGCCGGCCTGCCCAAGGGTCTGTTCCACAATATCGTGCTGTCGCATGCGCAGACCGAGAAGCTGCTTGGCTCCGGCAAGATCGACCACGTCAATTTCACCGGTTCGGTCGCCGGTGGCCGCGCCATTGAGCGTGCGCTTGCCGGCACTTTCGCTTCGCTTGGACTTGAGCTCGGCGGCAAGGATCCGGCCTATGTCCGCGCCGATGCCAAGCTCGATCATGCCATCGAGAATCTGGTCGACGGTGCCTTCTATAATTCTGGCCAATGCTGTTGCGGCGTCGAGCGCATCTATGTCGATGCCAAGCTGTTCGACGATTTCGTCGAGGGCTACGCCGATCTCACCCGGAAATATGTCGTGGGCAATCCGCTCGATCAGGCCACGACGCTCGGGCCGATGGCGCGCGGCTCCTTTGCCGATACGGTGCGCAGTCAGATCGAGGAGGCGCGGCGGAAAGGCGCCAAGGCTTTGATCAACATGAAGGTCGATGGCGACCGCGCCGGCTCGCCCTATCTCGCGCCGGAAGTGCTGGTCAACGTCAATCATCAGATGGAAGTGATGCGCGAAGAGAGCTTCGGACCGGTGGTCGGCATCATGAAGGTGCGCGACGACGAGGAGGCGATCACGCTGATGAATGACAGCCCCTACGGCCTGACCGCGTCAATCTGGACCCGGGATACGGACCGCGCCGCCGAAATCGGCAGCCGCATCGAGACCGGTACGATTTATATGAATCGCTGCGACTATCTCGACCCGTATCTCACCTGGACCGGCGTCAAGGACACCGGGCGCGGTTCCGCGCTATCGAAATATGGTTTCGATGGGCTGACGCAGCCGAAGAGCTTTCACCTCCGCGACGTCTGACTTCACTCCTAATTTCTGGAACATCCCATGAGCGTACCAACTGCCAATTGGAGCTACCCGACTGCTATTCGCTTCGGCGCCGGCCGCATCAAGGAACTGGCCGAGGCTTGCCGCGCGTCAGGCATCGAGCGTCCCTTGTTCGTCACCGATGCGGGCCTCGCCAAGCTTCCGGTCACCGCAAAAGTGGTCGATCTGCTTAAGCAGGCAGGCGTTCCAGTCGCGGTGTTCTCCGACATCCAGCCGAACCCGGTGGATGTCGAATGTCGAGGCCGGGATTGCGGTGTTCCGGGCCGGCAAGCATGACGGCATCATCGCCTTTGGCGGCGGATCGGGGCTCGATACCGGCAAAGTTATCGCCTTCATGGCGGGTCAGACGAGGCCGCTCTGGGATTTCGAGGATATCGGCGATTGGTGGACGCGGGCAGACGCGGACAAGATCGCGCCGGTCGTGGCGGTGCCGACCACCGCGGGGACCGGCTCGGAAGTGGGCCGCGCCGGCGTCATCACGCAAGAGGCGACGCATACCAAGAAGGTGATCTTCCATCCGAAGATGATGCCGAAGATCGTGATCTGCGATCCCGAGCTCACCGTCGGCATGCCGCCGGTGATCACGGCAGGCACTGGCATGGACGCGCTCGCGCATTGTCTCGAAGCCTATTGCGCGCCGAATTATCACCCGATTGCCGATGGCGTCGCTGTCGAGGGCATGCGGCTCGTGTTCGAGAATCTGCCCGAAGGCAGTCGCCAATGGCAACGACCTCGAGGCTCGTGCCCATATGATGAGCGCGGCGGCGATGGGTGCTGCCGCTTTCCAGAAGGGTCTCGGCGCCATTCATGCGCTATCGCATCCGGTGGGCGCGCTCTATCACACCCATCACGGCATGACCAATGGCGTGTTCATGCCCTATGTGCTGGTGTTTAATCGCAAGGCGATCGAGCCGAAGATCGTTCGGCTGGCCGGTTATCTCGGCATTGACGGCGGCTTCGACGGATTCCTCAATGCCGTGCTCGATCTCCGCAAGAAAATCGGGGTTCCGCACGATCTTGGCGGATTGAAAGTGGACGGCAGCAAAGTCGATACCATCGTCGCAATGTCGCTCGAAGATCCGACTGCCGGCGGCAACCCGGTTCCGCTGACCAAAGAGGGAAGCCGAAAGATCTTCGAGGCCGCGCTCAAGGGCGATGTGAAGGCGGCGGCTTGACGGTTTGAAATGATGGGGGGCCGCGATGATCCGTGGCTACAGCGACCACGCAGCCAATGAGCGGACGTTTCTTGCTTGGCTCCGCACCAGCATTGCGGTGATCGCGTTCGGCTTCGTCATCGAGAAATTCAATATTTTCGTTCTCACGCTGCTCAACGCCGCTTCCGTCGATGAGGCTGCGAGATCGCGGCTGGAGAAATTGTCAGGGCCGTTTCCCGAAGGCGCCGGGCGGGCTTTCATCATCGTCGGCGTGATTTCCATTGTCGTCGCGACCATCCGCTTTGTTCGGACGGGGCGCCTTCTGGACGACCAGGCGATTCATTCCCCCGGCATCGTTCCCGATCTGATTTTTTCGGTCGTGCTCGCCGTCCTGCTGATCGCGCTCAGCACGTATTTGGTGATCGGTTAGGACACGCTTGTTTTGCTCCGGCACGAGACGCCATCGATGAAGGCCTCGACCGAGGCGTCGAATGCCGCATCGCGGTCGAGCGTCTTGAAGGCGGGGATCAGCGCGAGCGTGGCAGGGTAGGCGGCGGAATTGAGCGCTTGAAGCTCCGCCTCGTCTTCCTCGTCGATCGGGCTCAACAGTCCTTCGACTTCCGCCAGGCCAAAACCGAGGATGAAGGCGTAGAAGGCGAGGCCCAGTCCTGCGGCCTCGGCGTCCGTCAGCCCGGCGGTTCGCAGCGCACGATACACCACTTCGCTCGAAGCGTGGTCGGCAGGGCCGGTGGCATGGAAGCGGAAATGCAGGTGAAACACGCGGGGGTGACGCTGCGCCAGATCCCGGTAGGACGCGGCCACGTTGCGGAGGTCGGCACGCCAGTCCGAACTCGGTACCGGCAGCTCGACCGTCGATAGCGCAAGGTCGGCGATCCGGCGCAAGAGCTCATCCTTGGAGCCGAAATGGTGCAAGATCGTCATCGGATCGACGCCGATCTCCGCGCCGAGCTTGCGGACCGAGAAGCTTGCCTCGCCGTCGCGCGACAGCATGGCAAATGCCGCGTCCAGGATGGCATTCTTGTCCAGCCCGCGTCGTCCGCGGGGCCGGGATTCGGCTCTAATTGCTGTTTTTCTTGACAATTCTACACCGTAGCCAATAGAGTTTCCGATAGCCAAACTCGCTACAAGAGCCTCTGTCAAGGCTGACAGAGTGTGTCGCAGGCGAGCAGGAGGAGTGGCGTGACCCGGTCACGACCGATCGCGGAAACAGTAGGAGCGTGCGCCTTGGCGCCGCAATCAGCTTCGCATCACGTTTTTCGTTTGAGCGGGTTAACCCCAAAGGCGCTGTTGCTTCTGCTCTGCGCCCGTATCGGCTACACGCCCCACGCCAGCTTCCAGCACTAAGCGTAGCGGCCTTGCGGGCCATGTTCTGCTGGAGGTTGATGTGACGAACGAATATCAGACCGAACAATTGAGAGAGCTGGACGCGCTCCACCATCTGCACCCATTCACCGATCACAGCTCACTACGGGCCGGCGGTGCGCGCGTGATTGTCCGCGGCGATGGACCCTATATCTGGGACAGCGAAGGCAATCGCATCCTCGACGGCATGGCAGGCTTATGGACCTGCAGCGTCGGCTATGGGCGCAAAGAACTCGCCGAGGCCGCTTACAAGCAGATGCTTGAGCTGCCCTATTACAATACGTTCTTCAAAACCACGCATCCCGCTGTGGTGCTGCTGTCGCGGAAGCTCGCCGAGATTGCGCCAGACAATCTCAACCAAGTTTTCTATGGCTCGTCAGGCTCGGAGTCGAACGACACAGCGATCCGCCTGATCCGACACTATTGGGCGCTCAAAGGTCAGCCCAAGCGGCGCATCATCATCTCGCGCAAGAACGCCTATCACGGCTCGACAATTGCGGCAGGCTCGATGGGCGGCATGGGCCACGTGCATGCCCATAGCTATCCTGTCTATGAAGGCTTTCGCCATATCATGGACCCTTATTGGTACGGCGAAGCCGAAGAGGGCGAAACGCCGGAGGCGTTCGGCATCCGCGCGGCGCGCGCGCTCGAAGACGAGATTTTGGCCGTCGGGCCCGAGAACGTTGCGGCCTTTGCCGGCGAGCCGGTGCAAGGCGCGGGCGGCGTCAAGATCGCGCCTGAGACCTATTGGCCGGAAATTCAGCGCATCGTCGACAAATACGGAATCCTTCTCCTCGCCGACGAGGTGATCACGGGCTTCGGCCGGCTCGGCACTTGGTGGGCCTCGCAATATTACGGCATCCGCCCGAACCTCATTACCTTCGCCAAAGCGGCGACGTCGGGCTACATCCCGCTTTCCGGCGTGATCGTGGACTACAGGGTCGCCGATGCGCTGATGGCAAACGAAGATGACTTCAACCACGGCTACACGTTCTCGGGGCATCCGGTGGCGTGCGCCGTTGCCTTGGAGAATCTGGAAATCATGGAGCGCGAGCGGTTGGTGCCGCGGGTCAAGGAATTGACCGGACCGGCGCTTAAGAAGATGCTGGCGAAATTCAAAGACCACCCGCTGGTCGGCGAGGTCCGGTCCATCGGCCTGCTCGGCGCCATCGAGCTCGTCGCCGACAAGCGGACGCGTCGCCGCTTTGCGGATCCCGGCCGCGTCGGGCTGATCTGCCGCGATCATTTCTTCCGCGAAGGTTTCATCATGCGGGCCGTCTACGACACTATGGTGATGGCGCCGCCGCTGATTTGGACGCAAGCCCAGTTCGACGAAGCGGAGGCGGTGATCGCCAAAGCGCTCGACCAGACGCTGAACGACGTTGCCGGAGAGCTCGCCGCATGAGCCGTCCGATTGTCGTCATTCCGTCTTGCACCAAGTTGATTGAAGGCAACGTCTTTGACTCCGTGGGGCGCCAGTACTCGACGGCAATAGCCGAAGTGGCAGAATGTCAGCCCTTGCTGATTCCGCTGGGCGCCAGCATGACCGATATCGGCGCCGTGCTCGAGGTCGCCGACGCGATCCTGCTGTCAGGCAGCCGGTCGAACGTCGCGCCCGAGTATTACGGCACCGAAGAAACCCTCAGGCCCGAGGCCGCCGATCCGGCGCGCGACGCTTTGACACTGCCGCTGATCCGAGCCGCGGTCGAGCGCAAGACGCCGCTATTTGCGATCTGCCGTGGCTTTCAGGAATTGAATGTCGCTCTCGGCGGTAGCCTCTATCAAGCCGTTCACAACGTCGACGGTCATAAGGACCATCGTCCACGCTACGATCTTCCGTTGGACGAGATGTACGGTCCAGTCCACCCAGTGTTGCTTCAGGGGAAATTGCGCGACTGGATCGGCAGCGATCAGATCATGGTCAACTCGCTGCACTGGCAAGGCATCTCGCGCCTCGCCGATGGTTTGAAGCCGGAAGCGTTTGCCGAAGATGGACTGATCGAAGCCGTGCGCGGTCCGGACGACTCCGCGTTCTGCCTCGGCGTGCAGTGGCACCCCGAATGGGGCGTGAAATCCAATCCCGTGTCGCAGAGACTGTTCCGCCGCTTCGGCGCGGCAGCGAAGGGCCGTGCATGACCAATTCGCGGCTCAGCATGGACGAGGCGCAAGCCTTCCTCGACGCCAACCCGGCGGTGCAATGGATCGACACGTTCATATTCGACATGAACGGGATTCCGCGGGGCAAACGTATCCGTAGGGGCGATCTTGCCGGCGTGGTCAAGCGCGGCGTGATGATGCCGGCCTCGATTTTCGTCATGGACCCGCTCGGCAATTGCATCGAGGAGACCGGGCGGCTGTGGGAGACCGGGGATCCCGATCTCCAATGTTACCTGCTCAGCCGAACGCTGGTGCCGATCCCGGCAGGCGACGGCAGGCATGCGCAGGCCGTGATGGCGCTCGAGGTCAGCGACGATCTCGATCCCCGCGCGCTTGCTGGAGACTCAGGTCGAACGGTTCGCGCGAGCCGGGCAAACGCCGACGGTGGCGATTGAGCTTGAGTTCTATGTGTCGAAGAAGGGCGCCAATGGCGCCTTCGTGCTCGAGACGCCGGACGGTCTCTCGGACGATCCGAGCCGGCCGCTGACCTTCAGCTTCGAGGAGATGGACACGCTGTCGCCGTTCATCGACGACATTTATCGGATCTGCGAGGTTCAAGGACTTCCGGTCGATGCGGTGATGAAGGAGTCCGGACCGGGACAGTTCGAGATCAACCTCAAGCATCGCGCGGACGCCGTTGGCGCGGCTCTCGATGGCTTGCTGTTGAAGCGCGCGGTCAAGGCGGCGGCACGGGCGCATCAGCTCGAGGCCACCTTCATGGCCAAGCCTCACCATGACTGGGCAGGCTCGGGCATGCATGTTCATGTGAGCCTGATGGACCGGGCGGGGGAGAATCTGTTTGCCGGCGATCCAGTCTCGCCGCTGTTTCGCCATGCGCTCGGAGGTTTGCGGACGACCATGCCAGACTTCATGGCTGTCTGGGCACAGTCGGCGAATGCCTATCGGCGCTACGTGCCGAAGTCCTACGTGTCCATGACGGCGCAATGGGGCTTCAACAATCGGACGGTCGCGTTGCGGATTCCTCGGAGCGACGGGGCCGGTACCCGCATCGAGCATCGTATCGCCGGCGCCGACGCCAATCCCTATCTCGTCATCGCGTCGATTCTTGCAGGGATGAGCCACGGCATGGCGAACCAGATCGATCCCGGGCCAGCCGTGGAGGGCAATGCCGAGACCATCGAGGCACCGATGCTGCCCACCGCCTGGATCAACTCGCTCGATCTGTTCCAGCGCTCAGAAATCGTTCGTGACGCCTTCGGCTCGGGGTTCCAGGAGGTGTTTTCCCGCCTGAAACACGCCGAGCGCAGCAATTTCGAGCGGATTGTGACACCGCTCGACCATCTCTGGTATTCGCGAGTTGCGTGAGGCTAACCCATGACGCCCCTGAGAGAATTCGATAAGCTGGCCGGGGCGATGGGAGATTGACCATGAACATGATCGCCAAGAAGTTTCCGACTGCGGCGCTGATCGACGGCGAATGGGTCAATTCCGCCAAGACCTTCCCGGTCTACGATCCGGCGACAGGGCGCGGAGATCGCAACGGTTCCCGATCTCGGACCGAAGGATGCGGCTCGCGCGATCGATGCGGCGGCCACGTGCGCTGCCAGGCTGGTCGGCGAAGACCGCGAAGGAACGGGCGACCATCCTCAAGCGCTGGTTCGATCTCGTCACCGCGGAGACCGAGAACCTTGCGCAGTTGATGACGACGGAGCAGGGCAAGCCGCTCGTTGAATCCCGCGGCGAGGTGGCTTACGGCGCGTCTTTCATCGAGTGGTTTGCCGAGGAAGGCAAGCGCGCTTACGGACGCACGATCCCGACCACGTTTGCGTCGAAACGCTATCTCACCATCAAGCAGCCGATCGGGGTGGTCGCCGCAATCGCGCCCTGGAATTTCCCGATCGCCATGATCACACGGAAAGTGGCGCCGGCACTTGCTTCCGGCTGCACCATCGTGGTCAAGCCGGCGGCGGAGACGCCGCTCTGTGCGCTCGCGATCGCCAAGCTCGCGCTTGATGCCGGCGTGCCGGCCGGCGTGTTCAACGTCGTCACCACGACCCATGCGTCGGAGGTGGGCAAGGTTTTCTGCGACGACGCCCGCGTGCGCAAACTCACCTTCACGGGATCGACCGCCGTCGGCAAGGCGCTCTATCGGCAATGCGCCGACACGGTGAAGAAGCTCACGCTTGAGCTTGGCGGCAATGCGCCGCTCGTGGTGTTCGACGACGCCAATCTCGAGCAAGCCGTCGCCGGGTGCCATGGCGTCAAAATATCGGAATGCCGGTCAGACTTGCGTGTGCGCCAATCGCATTCTGGTGCAGGCCGGCATCTATGACCGGTTCGCCTCGGCGCTCGTCGAGGCGGTGAAGAAACTCGCGGTCGGCCCCGGGATGGAGGCTGGCACCAATATCGGGCCCCTGATCAACAGCGACGCCATCAAGAAGGTCGAGACGCTGGTCGGCGATGCCGTGAAGAAGGGCGCCAAGGTGCTGGTGGGCGGCGGACCAGACAAGGCAGGACCGTTGTTCTACCAGCCGTCGGTCGTCACCGGCGTCAGGCCGGACATGGAGATCGTCCAGGAAGAGATTTTCGGGCCGGTCGCGGCCTTGGTGCGCTTCGACACCGAGGACGATGCGATCAAGCTCGCCAATGACACGCCGTTCGGCCTCGCGGCCTATGTCTTCAGTCAGAATTTGGGCCGCGCCTGGCGCGTGGCAGAGCGACTGGATGCCGGCATGGTCGGCGTCAACGAAGGGATCTTTTCCAATGAGGTCGTGCCGTTCGGCGGGGTCAAGGAGTCCGGCCTTGGCCGGGAGGGCGCGGCCGAAGGTTTGGATGAGTATCTCGAGATCAAATATATCTGCCTGGGGGGCATCGATGCCTAAACAGGCAGATTTGATCGAGGTTTGGCTAGCGAATGGGCTGGCGAGGACCTGCCCGGCGCTTCATACTCCACAGCACATTTCAGAAATTTGCCGATCGAGGGAGCCAGCAACTACTAAACGACTGAGTAACGCATAGGGGAGAGTGAGCATGACCGAAGCGATAGGAAAGTTATTGAACAGGCGCACATCGCGTCGCTCCATTTTGAAAGGACTCGGTGTCGCCGCGATCGGCATCAGCCTCTCCGGCAAGAAATATCCCGCCTGGGCGGCCGAGGAGCCCAAGCTGAATTTCTATAACTGGGACACTTATATCGGCGAGACCACGCTCGAGACCTTCAAGGAGGCGAGCGGCATCGACGTCAATATGAGTCTGTTCGCCACCAACGACGAGCTGTTCGCCAAATTGCGCGCGGGCAATCCAGGCTTCGACGTCATCGTACCGGGTAGCGAGTTCGTCGAGCGCATGATCCAGGCCAATCTGCTCGAGCCGCTCGATCACGCCAAGATTCCCGAACATCAAGAACATCGCGCCGGAATTCATGACCGACGCACCGTTCGATCCAGGCCGCAAATTCAGTCTGCCCTACACCTGGCTCGTCATCGGCATCGGCTATCGCAAGTCCAAGGTCAAGTCGACCCCGGATAGCTGGAAGGTGCTTTTTGATTCCGACGAGTACAAGGGCCGCATCGCTGTCATGTCGGATGCGAGCGAGCTGTTCCGCAATTGCTTCAAATATCTCGGCGGGTCGATCAACTCCGACGATCCTGAGTTGCTCAAAAAGGCCGAGGCGATGCTGATCAAGCAAAAGCCGAACATCAAGTCCTTCCACGAGGACAACGGCCAGGATCTTCTGCTCTCGGGCGAGGTGGTCGTGGTGCAGGAGTATAACGGCGACATCGCGCAAATCATGACCGAGGATGAGGACATCAACTTCATCGTGCCGAAGGAAGGCGCCATGAAGCAGCAGGACACGCTGGCCATCCCTAAAGGCGCGCCGCATCCGGAGAATGCACACAAATTCATCAACTACATTTTCGAACCGGAAGTCGGGGCCGAGATCACCAAGACGATCCTGTATCCGTCGCCGAACGCCGCTGCCGTGGCGTTGATGCCGGACTCCTACAAGAATAACCCGGTGGTCTTCCCGCCGGCCGATCTCATGGCCAAGTGCGAATATCCGCGCTACCTCGGTCCCGAGTTCACGCGTCTGCTCGACGAAGCGATGACGCGGCTGCGCGCGGATTGATGAAGCGAAATGATGTGATGTAGCGAACGACAGGAAGGCCGCGATGGCGACCCGAACACAAGAACGGCGGCTGGCCTTTTTGGCAACAGCACTACCACCCATCGCCTGGGTGGTAGTGTTCTTCCTCGCTCCCGCTGGCGATTGTCTGGGCGTACAGTTTCGGCCAGAATGCGGGCCTAACCGAAGTCGACATCAGCGGCACTTTCGCCAACTATACGCGCGCGCTCCAGCCGCTCTATCTCGGGATCTTCGCCAAGTCGATTTTCGTGGCCGGCCTGACGACTCTGCTCTGTCTTATCATCGGATTTCCGGTGGCGCTGTCCATCGTGTTCGCCAGCGAAAAGTGGCGGGCGTGGATGCTGCTGCTGATCATGTTGCCGTTCTGGACCAATCTTCTGATCCGCACCTATGCGCTCATCGCCGTGCTGCGCACCGAAGGCTATGTCAATTTCACGCTTGAGTGGTTTTGGGACAACGCGAGCTGGTTCATGACACTGGTGGGTTTGCAGCCGCTCGGAGACTTCACGCCGCTGCAGCTGCTCTACAGCAATTTCGCCGTGGTGGTTGGACTGGTCTATGTGCATCTGCCGTTCATGGTTCTGCCGCTCTATGCCGCGCTTGACCGGCTCGACAAGTCTCTGATCGAGGCGAGCCTCGACCTCGGCGCAGGCCATCTCCGTACGCTGTGGTCGATCGTCGTGCCGCTGGCGCTACCGGGCATCATCTCCGGCATCATCATCACCTTCGTGCCGGCGCTCGGCGCCTATCTGACGCCCGATCTCCTCGGCGGTCCCGACAGCCAGATGATCGCCAACGTCATCGAGCGCCAATTCAAAAAGGCCAACGACTGGCCGTTCGGCGCGGCGTTGTCCTTCTTGTTGATGTACGCAACCTTCGGAGCCATTGCCTTGCGCGCCTATTTCAGCCGCGGCAGCGCCGCCGACGGACACGGGATCTAGCCATGGCCCAGCGACGCGCTCCTCTCGAATATAATCGCATGTGGCAGATGCGCCTTTGGCTGTTCGGGGTCTTCTTCTTCCTTTACGCGCCCCTGGTGGCGCTGGTCGCCTTCAGCTTCAACAACAGCAAGCGGAACACCGTTTGGCGCGGTTTCACGTTTGACTATTACGTGAAGCTCTTCAACGACCAGGACCTGCTGATCGCCTTCGCCAACTCGCTGACGATCGCACTGATCGCCACGCTGATCTCGCTTGTCATCGGCGCGCTCGCGGCCGTGCTGTTGTGGCGCTATCGCTTCATTGGCAGGACAGTCGTGGAGGGGACCTTCATGCTGCCGCTGGTGGTGCCGGAAATCTGCATGGGTGTCGCCATGCTGCTGTTCTTTACCCGCGTGCTGCCCTGGCCGAACGATCTTCCCTGGCCGCTCAGCCTAGGCTCTATCATCATCGCCCATGTCTCGTTCTGTTTCCCCTTCGTCGCGCTCGTCGTGGGCGCCAGACTGGCGAGCTTCAACAAAGAGCAGGACGAGGCGGCGCGAGATTTGGGCGCCAATGATTGGCAGGCATTCCGCGATGTGCTGTTGCCGCATATCAAGCCGGCGCTAATTGCGGGCGGCCTTCTCGCCTTCACGTTGTCGCTCGACGATTTCGTCATCACGTTCTTTACCTCAGGCCCGGACACAATCACGTTCCCGGTCAAGGTCTATTCGATGCTCCGCTTCTCGGTGACGCCTGAAGTCAACGCCGCATCGACCATGCTGATCCTGCTGACGATTGTGCTGATGATCCTGATGATGGTGATGCAGAGCCGCGGGCAGAAGAAAGGGTAGGGGGATCATGGACCAAGCGCTAGCCAAGGGCGTCGCTGATGCCGACGTTAAGCCCATCATCAGCTTCCGCAACGTTTGCAAGCGATGGGGCTCCACGGTCGGGGTCGACAATGTCAGCCTCGACATCATGCCTGGCGAGTTCTTCGCGCTGCTCGGGCCGTCTGGCTGCGGCAAGACCACGTTGCTGCGCATGCTTGCCGGCCTAGAAGTGCCGACCGAGGGTCAGGTCCTGATCGACGGTCAAGACATGGGCGACATTCCGCCCAATAAGCGCGCCGTGAACATGGTGTTCCAATCCTATGCGGTGTTTCCGCATATGACGGTCGCCGACAATGTCGCCTACGGTCTCAAGATCGAAGGCGTGCCTCAGGAAGAGCGGGATAGGCGCGTGCAGGAAGCCCTCGATCTGGTCCAGCTCGGCCACCTCGCCGAGCGCATGCCGGATCAGCTGTCGGGCGGTCAGCGCCAGCGTGTGGCGCTCGCGCGGGCTCTGGTGAAGAAGCCGAAGGTGCTGCTGCTCGACGAGCCGCTCTCGGCACTCGACGCCAAACTGCGCGAAGCCATGCGCTTCGAGCTATCGCAGCTGCAGCAGAAGGTCGGGATCACGTTCATCATGGTCACCCATGACCAGGACGAGGCGCTGGCCATTGCCTGCCGCATCGCCGTCATGAACAAAGGCTCGATCGCCCAACTCGGCACGCCCTCCGACCTTTACGAGTTTCCAGGTTCTCGTTTCGTCGCCGACTTCCTCGGCTCGGTGAACATGTTCGAGGGCACGCTGATCAGTGACAAGCCCGATGAGGCCGTCGTCGCCTGCCCCGAGCTTGACCCGTATCACGTCCACGTTCCTCACGCCGTCCTCGGCCAGGAGATGTCGCCGGTCTGGGTGGCGATCCGCCCAGAAAAAATGAACCTGCATAAGGATGCCGACACGCCACCTGCGGTGCCCGAGTGCCCGGCTGCACACAACGTGGCCAAGGGAGAGATCAAGGATATCTCCTATCTCGGCGATATCTCGATCTATCACGTCCTGCTTGATAGCGGGCGCTTGATCCGGGTCTCGCGCGCCAATCGTTCCCGCTGGGACCAGGACAATTTCGGCGCCGGCGAGAAGGTCTGGGTGAGCTGGGCCGGAGCGAGCCCGGTCGTGCTGCAATCCTGACCGCCCGCGAAGAGAGAAACGGAATTTCCTATGCCTAGCTCAGCCGAGCTCCATCAGCGCAGAGAGAGAGCCGTGCCGCGCGGCGTCGGGCATGCGACGCAGATCTATGCCAAGAAGGCGAAGAACGCCGAGATCTGGAGCGAGGACGGCAAGCGCTATATCGACTTCGCCGCCGGCATTGCCGTGGTCAATACCGGGCATCAGCATCCGAAGGTCGTCGCTGCCGTCGAAGAGCAGTTGAAGGCGTTCAGTCACGTCTGCTTCCAGGTGACGCCATACGAATCCTATGTGCGGCTTGCTGAGCGGCTGAACGCGATTGCGCCCGTCGCTGCTCCGGCCAAGACCATGCTGATCTCAACCGGCGCCGAAGCCGTCGAGAATGCGGTGAAGGTGGCGCGTGCCTATACCGGGCGGCCGGGGATCGTCTCGTTCAGCGGCGGTTTTCACGGCCGCACCCTGATGGGCATGGCGCTGACGGGCAAGGTGGTTCCTTACAAGAAGGGCTTCGGACCATTCCCGGCGGACGTCTATAACGTCGCTTTTCCCAATACATATCATGGCGTTAGCAGCGAGCAGAGTCTCGATGCCATCAAGTCCCTATTCAAGTACACGGCCGATCCGTCGAGCATCGCCGCGATCATCATCGAGCCGGTGCAGGGCGAGGGCGGGTTCTACATCGCGCCATTCGATTTTCTTCGGCGCTTGCGGGCGCTCTGCGACGAGCACGGCATTCTGCTTGATCGCGGACGAGATTCAAACCGGCTTCGCCCGCACCGGAAAAATGTTCGGGTTGGAGCATTCGGGCGTCAAAGCCGATGTGGTGACGCTGGCCAAGGGATTGGCGGGCGGCCTGCCGCTCTCCGCGATCACGGGGCGCGCCGACGTGATGGATGCATCCAATCCGGGCGGTCTCGGCGGCACCTATGCCGGCAATCCCGTTGCGATCGCCGCCGCCCACGCCGTGCTCGATGTGATCGAGGAGGAGCAACTCTGCGAGCGCGCCAATGCGATCGGCAAGATCATTCTCGACCGCTGCAATCAGCTGAAGACGCGGTCCAATCTCAATTGCATCGGCGACGTGCAGAGGTCTCGGCGCCATGTGCGCCATCGAGCTGGTGAAGGATGCGGGCGGAGAGCCATCGCCGCAACTCACTCAAGCCTTGATGAAGGTGGCGAATGAGAATGGGTTGATCCTTCTCTCCTGCGGCACCTATGGCAATGTGATCCGTTTCCTTGTGCCGCTCACCGCCAGCGACGCTTTGGTTGGCGAAGGCATGGATATTTTCGAGACGAGCCTCACCGAAGCCGTTACACGGGTCGCGTGAGCCTTCTCAATTTCGTCAGTCACTCTTTATCGGACAACCCACCATGAGCGCAAAGCTCGCGACCAATGATCTCGAAGCCTTCTGGATGCCGTTCTCGGCGAACCGCCAATATAAGAGGGCGCCGCGCCTGATCGTCAGCGCCGAGCGCATGCATTACACCACAGATGATGGGCGGCGCGTGCTCGACGGGACGTCCGGATTGTGGTGCGTCAATGCCGGGCACTGCCGGCCGAAAATCGTCGAAGCCGTGCGCAAGCAGGTCGGCGAGCTGGACTTTGCCGGCACCTTCCAGATGGGGCACCCGAGGGCGTTCGAATGCGCGTCAAAGCTCGTCAACGTCGCGCCTCCGGGCTTCGACCATGTGTTCTTCACCAACTCTGGGTCTGAATCAGTCGAGACGGCGCTCAAGATCGCGCTCGCTTATCATCGGGCCAAGGGCAACGCGAGCAAGGTTCGGCTGATCGGCCGCGAGCGGGGCTATCACGGCGTCAATTTCGGCGGCACCTCGGTCGGCGGCATCGCCAACAACCGTAAATGGTTCGGCACGTCTCTTGAGCGGCGTCGACCATATCCGCCACACGCACGATCTCGCCCGCAACGCGTATAGCCGCGGCGAGCCGGAGCATGGCGCAGAACTGGCGGACGATCTGGAGCGGCTCGTTGCGCTGCATGATGCCTCGACCATCGCGGCGGTGATCGTCGAGCCGGTTGCCTGCTCAACCGGCGTGCTCGTTCCGCCCAAAGGCTATCTGAAGCGGCTCGCGGCAATTTGCGCCAAGCACGATATTCTGCTGATCTTCGATGAGGTCATCACCGCGTTCGGCCGGCTCGGCACGCCGTTCGCGGCGGATTATTTCGATATTTCGCCCGACATCATCACCACGGCGAAGGGCATTACCAACGGCACCATCCCGATGGGCGCGGTATTCGTGAAGGGCAACATTCACGACGCGTTCATGACCGGCCCGGAGGAGATGATCGATTTCTTCCACGGCTATACCTATTCCGGGCACCCGGTGGCTTGCGCAGCATCGATCGCAACGCTGGAGGTGCACAAGGAAGAGGGATTGCTGACGCGTGCCTCAGAGCTTGCGCCTTATTGGCAGGAGGCCGTGCACTCGCTGAAAGGCCTGCCGCATATTATCGACATCCGCAATATCGGGCTGATCGGCGCCATCGAGTTCGATCCGGTGCCTGGCGAGCCGGGCAAGCGGGCGCATGCGCGGTTCGTCGAGGCGTTCGAACGCGGGCTTCTGGTGCGGGCGACCGGCGACATCATTGCGCTGTCGCCGCCGCTGATCATTGAGAAGAAAGAGATCGACCAGATGATCGAGATTCTTGCCGGCGTCCTCAAGGCGGCACATTGAGCATGCAAACCATCCAGAATGCCATCGACGGACGCAAGGTCACATCCGCGTCGAAGCGGATTGCGCCGATCTTCAATCCTGCGACCGGCGAGCAGATTGCGAACCTGCCGCTCTCGACCGCCGAAGAGGTGAATGAAGCCGTCGCTGCCGCGAAGAAAGCTTCTGTCGGTTGGGGTGCGACGCCACCGCTGAAGCGGATCAAACCCATGTTCCGCTTCAAGGAGCTTCTGGATCGCCATGCCGACGAGATCGCTCGCGCCATCTCGAAGGAACACGGCAAGACGCATGACGATGCGTTGGGCGAACTCGCCCGCGGTATCGACGTCGTGGATTTTGCCTGCGGGATTCCGCATCTCCTCAAGGGCGAGTACAGCCGCAATGTCGGTCCCGAGATCGACAGCTGGTCGGATCGGCAGCCGCTCGGCGTCGTCGCCGGCATTACGCCGTTCAATTTCCCGGCCATGGTGCCGATGTGGATGTATCCGGTCGCCATCGCTTGCGGAAACACATTTATCCTCAAGCCGTCCGAGCGCGATCCGTCGCCATCGATGTTGATCTGGGATTTGTTCCAGGAGGCCGGGTTTCCGCCGGCGTGTTCAATATCGTGCATGGCGACAAAGAGGTCGTCGATGCGATCCTCGACCATCCCGACATCAAGGCGGTGAGCTTTGTCGGCTCGACACCGGTCGCCGAGCATGTGTATCGACGCGGGCTCGGCATCGGGCAAGCGCGTGCAGGCGCTGGGCGGCGCCAAGAACCACATGATCGTCATGCCGGATGCCGACATGGATCAGGCGGTCGACGCGCTGATGGGGGCAGGCTTCGGCTCTGCAGGCGAACGCTGCATGGCGATTTCGGTCGCGGTGCCGGTCGGCGATAAGACCGCGGATCGACTGGTCGAGGCGCTGGCGCCGAAGATCCGCACCATGAAGGTCGGGCCGGCCTCCGATCCGGAGTCCGAGATGGGCCCGGTGATCACGGCAGAGGCCAAGCGCCGGATTTCCGATCTGATCGGCCAGGGCGTGAAGGAAGGCGCCGAGCTTGTCGTCGACGGGCGGGGGCTCGAGCTTCAGGGCTATGAGGGCGGATATTTTCTCGGCGGCTCGCTGTTCGACCGCGTGACGAAGGACATGACCATCTACAAGACGGAGATCTTCGGGCCGGTTCTCTGCGTCGCGCGCACGGGCAGCTATCAAGAGGCCGCCGATCTGGTCAACGGCAACGAATACGGCAACGGTGCCGCGATCTTCACCCGCGACGGCGACACGGCCCGGGCCTTTGCCGACCGCATCGAAATCGGCATGGTCGGCATCAATGTGCCGATCCCGGTTCCGGTCGCCTATCATTCCTTCGGCGGCTGGAAGCGATCGCTGTTCGGCGATCATTCGGTCTATGGCCCGGAAGGCGTGCGCTTCTATACGCGGCTCAAGACGGTGACGGCGCGCTGGCCGACCGGTATTCGCGGCGGCGCCGAGTTCCATTTCCCGAGCTTGAAGTAAGAGAAAGCCGGCCCGCTCGGGGGGAGAGCGGACCGGCCATAATGGACGCGGGGGGGAAATGCGTCCAGGGAACCCCGTCGCTTGGCTTTAAGCCGCGGCGGCGGGTAAAACCTTTGTCGCTGTCTCGAAACCGAGCGAACCTGCCACAGCGGCATGCATGATGCGCCCGTCGCGGACGTTCAGCCCGGCGGCAAGGTGCTTGTCGCAATCGAAAGCGGCCAGGCCTTCGTTGGCGAGCTTGATGACGAAAGGCAGCGTCGCGTTGTTGAGCGCCTGCGCCGAGGTGACAGGAACAGCGCCCGGCATGTTCGCCACGCAATAATGAATGATGCCGTCGACCTCGAATGTCGGGTCGTCGTGAGTGGTGGGACGCGAGGTCTCGAAACAACCGCCTTGATCGATCGACACATCGACGAGCACGGCGCCGCGCTTCATGTGAGGGAGCATATCGCGCGTGACGAGCTTCGGCGCGCTGGCTCCGGCGACGAGCACTGCGCCGACCACGACATCGGCGGCAAGCACTTCGGTTTCGATGATGTCCATGGTCGAGGCAAGCGTCCGCACGCGGCCCTCGAACAATTCGTCGAGCTGACGGAGACGGGGCAGAGAGCGATCGATGATCGCGACATCGGCGCCGAGACCGACGGCCATGCGTGCGGCATGCGTGCCGACCACGCCGCCGCCAAGCACGACAACTTTGGCCGGACGAACGCCGGGGACGCCGCCCATCAGCACGCCACGTCCGCCGGTCGGGCGGCGAAGCGCGATCGCGGCAGCCTCGATCGCGAGACGGCCAGCGACTTCGCTCATCGGTGCGAGCAGCGGAAGACCGCCATTGGCATCGGTGACGGTTTCATAGGCAATGGCCGCTGCGCCAGATTCCAACAGGCCGCGGGCCTGATCCGGATCTGGGGCGAGATGGAGATAGGTGAAGAGAATCTGGTGCGGCTTGAGTCGACGGTACTCAATTTCCTGAGGCTCTTTCACTTTGACGATCATGTCCGCGTCGGCGAACACGGCGTCCGCCGTCGGCAGAATGCGCGCACCCGCCTTCGCATAGGCGTCGTCGTCGGCGAAAATGCCGGCGCCGGCGCCAGACTGCACCAGGACTTCGTGACCGCGCGCCGTAAGCTCGCGAACCGAACCCGGGACAAGCCCAACACGAAACTCGTTGCACTTGATCTCAGTCGGAACGCCGATGCGCATGATGCCCTCCGCTCGCAATATCCTGCCGGAAGGATGCCCGAGAATTCGCAAAAGATTGTTGGCGTTTTTAGCCGTTCTCGCTTAGAATACGCAGAATATCGGCATCATTATTCCAATAGAGCGCAGATAAATGAAAGAAATCGAGCTTGATGCGCTAGATCGTGCCATTCTCGGCGCCCTGCTTGAAGACGGCCGCCAGAGCCAGGTTGAGCTCGCCGAGACCATCCCACTTTCTGCCACTGCCATCGCCCGCCGGATCCGTGCTCTCGAGGAGAAGCAGGTCATCAAGGGCTATCAGGCCCGCATCAGCCGTGAGGCGCTGGGCTTGAGCATGACGGTGATGGTGCAGATCAGCCTCAAGAGCCAGAGCGAGGAGCTGCTCAATGCCTTCGAGCTGGCCGTCGCGTCGGCGCCGTCAATCGTCTCCTGCCATTTGATGTCGGGCGAGGACGACTATCTCATCACGGTCATGGCGCGCGATCTTGCCGATTTCGAGCGCATCCATAAAGAGCAGCTGTCGCGGCTTCCGGGCGTGGTGCGGCTGAAGTCAAGTTTCGCACTGCGTGAGGTCGCCAATCGGGCATTGCCGGCGTCATGCCTGTTGCCGTCTCCGAAATAAAAACGCGATCTCGGTGAGTGAGTTGCGCCGGAAAGCTGGCGCAGGCCTGCGCGATAGGTTAGGCTCCTACTTCTACAGTGTAGAATGGCTCGTTCGTTACAAACATCGGGGGCCTCACCATGTCGCGCACGCCTCTGTTCAAGGCCGTAAAGAAAGCCCTGGCTCGTTCTTTCCAAGATCAAGGTCTCATTCTTCCCCAATCCTCCGCATTGACGCGACGCCGATTGCTGCGTCTCTCTGCGGCTGCTGCCGGCGCGGCTGCGCTGTCGCCGGTTTTGGACTGGACCGCTTACGCGAAGCAGGAGCGGCCCAAGGGACCAGTCGCCATCATCGGCGGCGGCGTTGCGGGGCTGACCGCGGCCTATCGTCTGCAAGCCGCCGGCGCCACTCCGATTGTGTATGAGGCGAGCAATCGTTGGGGCGGACGCATGTTCACCCAATACGATTTCTACAAGGGGATGTTCTGCGAGCTCGGCGGCGAGTTCGTGGACACCAATCATGAAGATTTGCAGACGCTCGCCAGCGAGCTCGGCGTGGAGATGCAGAAGCTCGCTGTCGAAGGCGACGGCGAGGATCTGTATTTCTTCAAGAACCAATTCCACATGCCGAAGGAGATGATCGACCCGGAAAAACAGACCGGCGCCTTTGCGCCGATCGCCAAGCAGATCGCCAAGGACGCGGACAAGCTCACCGACAAGGACGACGAATGGACGTCTTACGCCCACAAGCTCGATAAGAAGAGTCTCAAAGCCTATCTGGAGCAGTTTCGCGGCAAGACCGATGACTGGGCGATCGATCTGCTCGATGTGGGTTACAACATCGAATTCGGATTGCTGACGGAGGACCAGTCCAGTCTCAACATGGTGGACTTCATCACCGCCGACATGGACAAGCCCTTTTCGATGTTCGGTGAAAGCGACGAGGTGTTCCGCATCAAAGGCGGGTCGTCGGCGCTGATCAAAGCCCTGGTGGGTGCACTCGAGAACAAGATCGAGATGAAGCAGGGCTACGCGCTGACGCTCGCTCGACCAGAAGGGCGGGAAAATCGTCTTGGGGTTCGATGCTCCCGGCGGTCCGGCCTCGGAAAGTTATGAAGCCGTGATCCTGGCGCTGCCGTTCACCAAGCTGCGGCAGGTGAAAGGTTTGGAGAGTCTGCGGCTCGGGGCCGATAAACTGAAATGCATTCGCGAGCTCGGCTACGGGCAGAGCGCAAAAATCCTACAGGGCACCACGTCGCGCGTCTGGCGCACGCCAGAATCGGGGCTGCCCGCGCCGTCGAACGGCACGTTCTATTCGGATCTCGGCTTCCAGAATTTGTGGGATTCAAGCCGCGCCCAGCCGGGCGACGCCGGCATCATCACCGACTTTCTGGGCGTCAAACCTGGCCTCAGCGACGCCAAGTCCGCGCTCGACGCGTTCCGCGCCGACCTGCCGAAGATGTCGCCGAAGATGGCCGAAGCCATCGATCCCAACGCGGTCGTTTCGTGGTTCTGGGCCGTCTACCCCTTCACGCTCGGCAGCTATGCCAGCGCCAAAGTCGGGCAATATACCACGCTGTTGGACGTGGTGGCTGAGCCCGCCCTCGGCGGCCGCCTGCAATTTGCCGGCGAGCATACCAGCGTCGACTTTCTTGGCTTCATGAACGGTGGCGTCGAGAGCGGAAACCGTGCGTCCGCCGCGCTGATCGAGGCCATGGCCCTACAGAAATGAGCGGGAGGCCCGGCAATTGGGCGCGGGAGATTGATTGTCTATCGTTGAGGCCAGTGGCGCAAAACCCTGTCCTCGACTAACATCGTGTTTGGTTTACCCGGGGTGGCGGCCCTGTCGTGACCGGAAATCGAGAGTCAAGCGGGTAAGAGTCCCCCGCGTCTCGTTAAGGGGAGAGAGCAAATGAAATCCACCGGACGTATCTCAGCAGCTGTCATTATCTTGGTTGGTCTTGGCGGCATCGCGCTTGCCGAGATGCCCAAAGCCGTCGGCGAGGGCGAAGGTCAAGTCGATATCGTGGCTTGGCCGGGATATATCGAGCGCGGCGAGACCGATAAGAATTATGACTGGGTGACCTCCTTCGAGAAGGAGACGGGCTGCAAGGTCAACGTCAAGACCGCCGCCACATCGGACGAGATGGTGACCCTGATGAACCAGGGCGGTTTCGATCTCGTGACCGCATCCGGCGATGCGTCGCTGCGATTGGTCGCCGGCAAGAAAGTCCAGCCGGTCAATATCGATCTCGTCCCGAGCTGGAAGACTGTGGACGACCGGCTGAAAGACGCGCCGTGGCATACCGTCGATGGCGTCCATTACGGCGTTCCGTTCCAATGGGGACCGAACGTGCTTGCCTACAATACGGACGTCTTCAAGGAGGCGCCGAAGAGCTGGACGGTGGTGTTCGAGGAACAGAACCTTCCCGACGGCAAGAGCAACAAGGGTCGCGTGCAGGCTTATGACGGCCCGATCTACATTGCCGACGCGGCCGTCTATCTGATGAAGAAGAAGCCCGAGCTCGGCATCAAGAATCCTTACGAGCTCAACGCCGAGCAATATGCCGCGGCGGTCGCGCTGCTGCAGGCGCAAAGAGCGCTGGTCGGCCGCTATTGGCATGACGCCATGGTGCAGGTCGACGATTTCAAGAATGAAGGTGTCGTCGCGTCCTCGTCTTGGCCGTTCCAGGTCAATCTGCTGTCAGCAGATAAGAAGCCCGTCGCTTCGACTATCCCTGAGGAAGGGGCAACGGGTTGGGCAGACACCACGATGATGCACGCCGAGGCCAAGCACCCGAACTGCGCCTATAAGTGGCTCGAGCATTCGCTGAACCCGAAGCTGCAAGGTGACCTCGCTTCCTGGTTCGGCTCGGTGCCTTCGGTGCCGGCCGCTTGCAAGGGCAACGCGCTGTTGACCGATGAAGGTTGCGCCACCAACGGCTTCGACAATTTCGAGAAGATCTGGTTCTGGCGGACGCCGACGGCCAAATGCGAGAAGGAAGGCAGCTGCGTGCCCTACTCGCAATGGGCAAAGGACTATATTGCCATCCTCGGCAAATAACTGATCAGCAAAGAGCGGCCCGGCCCACCAAAGCCGGGCCGCTCCCGCGATGGCCCGCCCGATGTCCTCAGCCGTCTGTTTCCGCAACGTCTCGCGCCGGTTCGGCTCGGTCCGCGCCGTCGACGGCGTCACGCTCGACATCATGGAAGGCGAGTTCTTCGCCATGCTCGGCCCATCAGGTTCGGGCAAGACGACGTGTTTACGCCTGATCGCGGGCTTCGAGCAGCCAAGCGAGGGCCATATCGAAATTTTTGGCGAGACCGCCGAAGGCGTGCCGCCCTACAAGCGGAACGTCAACACCGTGTTCCAGGATTATGCGCTGTTCCCGCATATGACGGTCGGCGAGAATGTCGCCTACGGTCTCAGGATCAAAGGCGTGCCGAAGGCGGAACGCGAAGCCAAAGCGCGAGACGCTCTCGCCATGGTCAAGCTGGCGCAATATGGGGAGCGGCGTCCGTCGCAACTCTCAGGCGGGCAGCGTCAGCGCGTGGCGCTCGCCCGCGCGCTGGTGAACGGACCGAAGGTGCTGCTGCTCGACGAGCCGCTCGGCGCGCTCGACCTCAAGCTCAGAGAGCAGATGCAGGAAGAGCTGAAGGCGCTGCAGAAGAAGCTCGGCATCACCTTTGTGTTCGTCACGCACGATCAAGGCGAGGCGCTGTCGATGGCCGACCGCGTTGCCATCTTCAATGACGGCAAGATCGTCCAGGTCGGTTCTCCCACTGATGTCTATGAGCGGCCGCAGTCGCGCTTTGTCGCCGACTTCGTCGGATCGTCGAATGTGCTTTCGCCTGAATTCGCGTCAAGTCATGGCGGGGTGGCGAAGTGGACCAGTCTGCGTCCGGAGAAAGTGGGTGTATTCGCGCCGGGCGCGAAAGTGCCGGCGCAGAAGCGCTCATGCCGACGGCGAAGTCAAGATGATCAGCTATCAGGGTTCGGTGACCCGCTTCAGCGTCGAGACCGAGAATGCCCGCATCACGGCCGAGTTGCCGGCCGGCGGAGCGAGTTTCGAGCAGGGCGACAAGGTGCGGCTGATTTGGCCCAGGTCCGCCATGGTCACCATGGAGGGTGCCTAAGTGAGCAAGGCGATAACCGCCGAAAGGGAAGACGGGGTCCTCGACAGGATCTCCGATTTCCTGCTGGCGTACCCCAAGCTCCTGACCCTTCTGCTGTTGCTCCCGCCTTTGTTGTGGATCGGCGTGGTCTATGTCGGCTCGCTGTTCGCGCTGCTGTTGCAGAGTTTTTATTCGCTCGACGATTATTCCGGGCTGATCGTCCACGAGTTTACGCTTTCGACCTATGCGCAGCTGCTCGAGACGTCGAACCTCCAGATCATCTTACGCACGGTGGCGATGGCGGCGCTTGTCACGCTGGCTTGCGCGGTGATCGCCTTTCCGATTGCCTATTACGCGGCGCGATATGCGCGCGGCTGGACCAAGGCGCTGTTCTATCTGGCGGTGATGATGCCGCTCTGGTCGAGCTATCTGGTCAAGGTCTATGCCTGGAAACTGATCCTGGCCAAGGAAGGGATTATCACCTGGCTCGCCGAGGGCCTGCACCTCTCCTGGCTGCTCGATGGCATTCTGGCGCTGCCGACCATCGGCGGCCCGTCGCTGTCATTCAGCTATATCGGCACCTTCCTGGTGTTCGTTTACATCTGGATTCCCTACATGATCCTGCCGATCCAGGCGGCATTGGAGCGCGTGCCGACAAACTATATCGAAGCCTCGGCCGACCTCGGCGCGGAGCCCCGGCAGACATTCTGGACGGTGATCTTTCCGCTGGCGCTGCCCGGCATCATCGCGGGCTCTATCTTCACGTTCTCGCTGACGCTCGGCGATTACATCGTGCCGACCATCGTCGGCAATTCGCGTCTCATGATCGGGCAGGCGGTGTACACGCTGCAAGGGACGGCCGGAAATGTTCCGCTCGCAGCCGCCTTCACCGTGGTGCCGATGGTGATCATGGGGATCTATCTCTGGGCGGCCAAACGGATGGGGGCGTTCGATGTCCTCTGAGGTGGCGCAGAAAACACCGCTGGGCTTGCGCATCGCGGCGGTTGGCGGGCTGTTGTTCCTGCATCTGCCGCTGGCCCTGATCTTACTCTACGCTTTCACCACGGAGGAGAGGAGCTTCCAGTTCCCGCCGCCCGGCTACACCACGAAATGGTTCGCCATCGCCTGGTCGGAACGACCCGATGTTTGGCCGCCGTTTTATCTGTCGCTCGAGGTCGCCGCGATCGCGACTGTGCTGGCGCTGATCTTCGGGACGCTTGCAGCCGCGGCGCTGTCGCGTGCCAAGTTCTTCGGCCGCGAGACCATCTCCTTGCTGTTCGTGCTGCCGATCGCGCTGCCCGGCATCATCACCGGTATTTCGCTGCGCTCGGCCTTTGACATCATGGGGATCGACTTCTCGATCTGGACCATCGTGCTCGGTCACGCCACGTTCTGCATCGTGGTGGTCTACAACAATGCCATTGCCAGGTTCCGGCGCCTTTCCGGCAATCTGATCGAGGCTTCCATGGATCTCGGCGCCAATGCGTTCCAGACTTTCCGGCATGTGATCCTGCCGCAGATCGGGACGGCGCTGCTTGCCGGCGGCATGCTGGCCTTCGCGCTGTCGTTCGACGAGGTGATCGTGACGACATTCACCGCGGGCCAGCAATCCACGCTGCCGATCTGGATGTTGTCCGAGCTGATCCGGCCGCGTCAGCGTCCCGTGACCAATGTGGTCGCAGTCTTCGTCATCGCCGTTACGATGTTGCCGATCCTTGCCGCGTATTATCTGACGCGCGAGGGCGAGCACACCGGCGGGTCATCGAAATAGCCGGCAAACGGCACGATTTAAGCGGGAGATAAATCCATGCTCGATACGCAAATGTTGATTGGCTCGAAATTCGTGGCCGGCAGCGAGGCCGCAGAGGCCGTTATCAACCCGAAGACCGAGGAGACGATCGTCACACTTCCCGATGCCTCGCCGGCGCAGGTCGACGCGGCGGTGAACGCGGCAGCTGCGGCGTTCAAGACCTGGTCCCGCACCACGCCGGCCGAGCGCTCGGGCCTGCTGTTGAAGCTCGCCGACGCGATCGAGAAAGACGCCGAAGCGTTCGCCACGCTCGAGGCACTCAATTGCGGCAAGCCGAGAATTCGCGTGCTGCAGGACGAGATGCCGGGCGTTGTCGATTGCTTCCGCTATCTTTGCCGGCGCCGTGCGCAACATGCATGGCAGCGTGGCCGGCGAATATATGACGGGCTTCACCTCGATGATCCGGCGCGATCCGATCGGCGTGGTCGGCTCGATCGCGCCGTGGAACTATCCGCTGATGATGGCGGCCTGGAAGCTCGCCCCGGCCTTGGCCGGCGGCAATACTATCGTGCTCAAGCCGTCGGAGCAGACGCCGCTGACGACGTTGAAGCTTGCCAAGACCATCGCCGAAATCTTCCCGGAGGGCGTCGTGAATGTCGTCGTCGGGCGCGGCGCGACGACCGGCAATGCTCTGATCACGCATCCGAAGATTGCGATGGTGTCGCTGACCGGCAGCATCGGAACCGGCCAGAAGGTGCTGCAAGCCGCGGCCCAGACGATCAAGCGCACGCATCTCGAGCTCGGCGGCAAGGCGCCGGTCATCGTGTTCGACGACGCGGATCTGGAGTCGGTGGTCTCCGGTATCAAGGCGTTCGGCTATTATAACGCCGGCCAGGACTGCACCGCCGCCTGCCGCATCTATGCCGGCAAGAAAATCTACGACAATCTGGTCGCCGATCTGTCGAGCGCGGTGAAAGAGATCAAATTCAATCTCGCCAATGATGATGAGAATGACATTGGGCCGTTGATCTCTTCGAGCCAGAAAGGGCGCGTGCAAAGCTTCGTCGAGCGGGCAGGTCAGCAGAAGCACATCTCTATCACGGCCGGCGGCAAGTCGCCTGGCGGCAAAGGATTCTTCTTCGAGCCGACCGTGGTCGCTGGCGCCAAGCAGGACGACGAGATCGTCCGCAAAGAAGTGTTCGGTCCGGTGGTTTCGGTCACGCGCTTCGACGATGTCGAGCAGGCCGTCGAGTGGGCGAATGACAGCGATTACGGTCTCTCGTCGTCGGTGTGGACGTCCGACATCGGCAGAGGCATGGCGACGGCGGCGCGGCTTCAATACGGCGCCACCTGGGTCAACACGCATTTCATGCTGGTGAGCGAGATGCCGCATGGCGGGCTGAAGTCCTCCGGCTACGGCAAGGACCTGTCGATGTATGCGCTCGAGGACTACACCGTGGCGCGGCACGTGATGGTGAAGCTGTAAGGCTCCAGTCAGGCGAAGACGATCTCGCCGAAGCGCGACGGTTGGTGAAAGTCGAGGCGGTCGCCGATCTCGGCCCACGCGCCCCAATGCGGATGTGAGGAGAGATCCGCGCATTTATAGAAATTGGCCCGCCAGGTCTGGCCGCCGAGATCGGGGAGGGGACCGACGAAGTTCTCGAAGAGAGATTTCGGCACGCGGAACGACAAGCGTCCAAACGATTGGCCCTGCGATTTCGTCGTGGATCGGCGCGGCCAGCGAGGCGTGAACCGCGATGCCGCGCGCGAGCTCCAGCGGAACTTCGATATAATGCTCGAAGCTTCCGTCCGGCCGTCGCGGGCGGTCGATATACCAGAGCAGCAGCGTGCCGATGGCGTTGAACTCGAAATTGAAATAGCCGAGACCAGGTTTCGGCTGCACGAAGAACTCGACGCAGGAATCCTTGTGCGTCGGCGATTGATACGAGGTGTGGCGCGCCAGCACGTAGCGATCCTCGACGCGGAAGATGACTGCGAGCGCCTCGCCATTGTGCAGGAGCCGCGCCTCGGTGCGGGGCCGGTGGGGAGAGCTTCGCGGATGGAAGCTTGCAATCGCGAGGGTCTGAGCGGGCGACCAGGAAGCGTCTTCCCAGGCGGCTGAAATTGACGGCAGAGTTTCGGTCCGCTGAACGATATAGCGGGCGGTAGGGGGATCGCTTTGCATTGAAATCCTTGGGTTTCTGGAATGAGGAGATTGATTGCAACGAAGGCCCTGTGCAATAGGACGTTCGGGCCATTTGCAATCAAACCCCGAAGCGGGGGCGGTGGGGCGCCATGAAACTCGGTTCTGAAATTCTGTTGGCCTCGCCCCGGCTCAAGGGCTTGCGCGTCGGCGTGCTTGCCAACCCGGCCTCGATCGATCAAAGCTTCCGGCATATTGCCGATCTTCTCGCGCAATCTGATGACTTCAAGCTCACCGCGATTTTCGGACCGCAGCACGGCTACCAGTCGACTCTGCAAGACAACATGATCGAGACGCCGCACGGGAAAGATCCGCGGCGGAACGTGCCGATCTTCTCGCTCTATAGCGAGACACGCGAGCCGACGCCCGAGATGCTCAGTCTCATCGACGTTCTCGTCATCGACATCCAAGATGTCGGCGCGCGGATTTATACCTTTATCTACACCATGGCCAATTGTTTGCGGGCGGCGGCACGGGCCGGAATTCCGGTGATCGTCTGCGACCGGCCCAATCCGATCGGTGGCGTTGCGGTCGAAGGGCCGACGCTCGAGCCGGGTTATGAGTCCTTCGTCGGACAGTTTCGCATGCCGATGCGGCATGGAATGACCGTCGCGGAGCTCGCGCTCCTGTTCAACGATCATTTCGGCATCGGCGCGGAGCTTGAGGCGGTTCCGATGCAGGGCTGGTCGCGCGAGATGTATTGGGACGCGACCGACATTCCTTGGGTGATGCCGTCGCCGAACATGCCGACGCTCGACACCGCGATCGTCTATCCGGGCACCGTGCTGTTCGAAGGCACGATGATGTCGGAAGGGCGCGGCACCACGCGGCCGTTCGAGCTGATCGGCGCGCCTTGGCTCGATGGCGAAGCTTTTGCCGCGCGTATGAATGCGGTGGGTCTGAAGGGCGTGTATTTCCGGCCGGTGAATTTCGAGCCGACCTTTCAGAAACACGCGAAGGTTCCGTGCGGCGGCTGCCAGATTCATGTGACGAACCGGAACAGTTTTGAGCCGGTCAAGATCGGCGTGTCGCTGTTGCGGGAAGGTTTCGGCTCCAAGCCCGACGCATTCAAATGGCGCGAGCCGCCTTACGAATATGAGCACGACAAAATGCCGATCGATATTCTCGCGGGCTCGCCAGAATTGAGAGAGCAGATCGAGGCGCAAATTCCTTTGAGCGATATTGTCGCGAGCTGGCGCGCCGGCGAGGCGGAGTTCGACGAGATTCGGAAGCCGTATCTTTTGTATTGATTTGAAGGGCTTAGGCGTGGGTGCCGACATCGCGTTCATCACCGGGGGATCGGGTTTCGTGGGGTCGGCGGTGGCCCGCGAACTGTTGCGCGCCGGGATTGGCGTGAGGGCGCTCGTGCGGCGAAGCAGCCCGCGCAAAAATCTCGACGGGCTCGACATCGAGATCGTCGAAGGCGACATGCGGGATGCGAGCTTCGATGCGCCAAGCCGCGAAAGGTGCGCGCTACGTGTTCCATGTCGCGGCGGATTACCGGCTCTGGGCGCCGAACCCGGAAGAGATCATCCGCGCCAATATCGAGGGCACGCGAAGCGTGATGGAGGCCGCGCGTGATGCGGGCGCCGAACGCATCGTCTATACGTCGAGCGTGGCGACGCTGAAGCTGCACGAGGACGGAACGCCCGCTGACGAGAGCGAGCCGCTCAAAGAAGACCGAGGCGATCGGCGCCTATAAGAAGAGCAAGGTCGCCGCGGAGCGTCTGGTCGAGCGCATGGTGGGCGAGGGCTTACAAGCGGTCATCGTCAATCCGTCGACCCCGGTCGGACCACGCGATGTCAAACCAACGCCGACGGGCCGTATCATCATCGAAGCCGCTATGGGGCGGATGCCGGCCTATGTCGATACCGGGCTCAATGTCGTGCATGTCGACGATGTCGCCGCCGGGCATGTCGCGGCGTTGCGCAAGGGACGGATCGGCGAGCGCTATATTCTCGGCGGGGAGAATATGAGTTTGGCGGATCTGCTTGGCCGGATCGCGCGATCGGTCGGGCGGTCGCCACCGACCATTCGCATTCCCCGTGAGTTGATCTATCCGATCGCGATCGGCGCCGAAGCTTTGGCGAGACTAACCGGCAAGGAGCCTTTCGTCACGCTCGACGGATTGCGGCTGGCGAAATACCGGATGTATTTCAGCTCGGCGAAGGCGGAGCGCGAGCTCGGCTACAAATCGAGGCCGGCGGATGAGGGCATTCGCGACGCCATCGATTGGTTCCGGCAAGCGGGCATGCTGTCGTGACCTTGTCCGTTGCGATAGCGACCCTCGCGCTCGGCATCTGGATCTATCTGATCTTTCTGCACGGCAATTTCTGGCTCGCCGATGAGCGCGAGGAGGACAGCGCGCCCGATCTCAAAGAGCGGCTGGCCGAGTGTCGCGGTCGTGATTCCCGCGCGCGATGAGGCTTCGATGCTGCCGATCAGCCTCGCCTCGATTCTGGCGCAAGATTATCCGGGCAAGCTCTCGGTCATCGTTGTCGATGATCAAAGCAGCGACGGCACGGCTGATGCTGCGCGCGGCGTTGCCTCTAAGGACGGCCGCGAAGTCGCAATCGTCACAGGCAAGGCTCTGCCTTCTGGCTGGACCGGCAAGGTCTGGGCGCAAGCGCAAGGCATCGCCAAAGCCGAAGCGGCTCGGCCGGCGCCGGATTACTTGCTCCTCACCGACGCCGACATTCATTATGCGCCGGGCGCGCTGAAGCGCCTGGTCGCGCGCGCCAAGTCAGGGAACTATGTGCTCACCTCGCTGATGGCGAAGCTCCATTGCGAGAGCTTCGCCGAGCGCGCGCTGGTCCCCGCCTTCATCTATTTCTTTCAGATGCTGTACCCGTTCGCCTGGGTGAACCGCAGCGACAGGAAAGTGGCCGCAGCCGCGGGAGGCTGCATGCTGGTGAAACGCGAGGCGCTGAAGCGGGCCGGCGGCATCGAAGCAATCCAAGGCGCGCTGATCGACGATTGCGCGCTTGCCAAGCTGATGAAGCGGCAGGGGCCGATCTCGCTGCAGCTCAGCGAGGATGTAAGCAGCATCAGGCCTTACCCGACATTCGGCGACATTGGGCGCATGGTCTCGCGCTCAGCCTATGCCCAGCTGAATTATTCGCCGCTGCTGCTTGCCGGCACAGTGGCCGGCATGGCGTTGACGTTTTTCGCAGCCCCGTTGCTGACGCTGTTTGGCGGCTTTCCCGGCCAATTGGATCGCGGGGCTGGCTTGGGCCTTAATGACGCTGTCTTTTCTCCCGATCCTTCGATTTTACGGCCAATCGCCGTTTTGGGCCCTGGCTTTGCCGGGAATTGCCGCCTGTTATGTGGCGTTCACGGTCAATTCGGCGTACCAGCATTGGCGCGGAGCGGGGGGTATGTGGAAAGGGCGAAGTCAGGCCCTGGCGAAGACGCGATGAATGTTGCGATCGAGATCGAGCCGACCAAGACGGAGCACGGCGAGAATTTTCCCGTCGCGTCTTTGCTTATCGCGCCGCGCTTGCGGAGCGACGTGCTCGCCTTCTACCGCTTCGCCCGTGCCGCCGACGATATCGCCGACCATGCAACGCTGGCCGAGCGGCAGAAATTCGCAGGTCTCGATGCGCTCGAGGATACGCTGATCGGCAAGCGCGATAGCGCGGCCGCCGCGCTTCCCTTGCGCCGCGTGTTGGCGGAGCGGAATTTGCCGCCGACCCATCCGCTCGATCTACTCTCCGCATTTCGCACCGACGTGACCAAGCGGCGCTATGCCGATTGGGACGAGCTGATGGATTATTGCCGCTATTCGGCGATGCCGGTCGGGCGCATGGTGCTCGACCTGCATGGCGAGGCGCCTTCGACCTACGCATTTTCCGATCCGCTCTGCGCGGCGTTGCAGGTGATCAACCATCTGCAAGATTGCGGCAAGGACTACGCCGAATTGGATCGGGTCTATCTGCCGCTGGATATGCTGGAAGCACATGGCGCGCGTGTGGAGGAGCTAGGGGCAGAGCGCAGCTCGCCGGCTTTGCTCGCTTCCCTTCGTTCCGTTGTGGAGAAGACCGATGCGCTGATGCCGGAGGCCGCCAAGCTACCGCTCGCGGTCAAAGATATGCGGCTTGGGCTCGAGACCGGCGCCATCGTCGCGCTGGCGCAAAGGCTGCTTGAGCATGCTCAAGGTCCGCGATCCGTTGAGCGAGCCTGTGCATTTGAGCAAGGGGGCGGCGCTGCTGGAAGGGTTGCGAGGTGCCGGCCGCACTTTCGCGGCGCGGTGGACGGGCAAGAGCGCGTGACCATGAGCGGGGCGGAGCGACAGAGTTTGGCGGGGGAGGGCGCGCGACCGGCCGCGGCGGGGAGCTCGTTCTATCTCGCCATGCGGATCCTGCCGAAAGAGCAGCGCGAGGCGATGTACCAAGTCTATGCGTTCTGCCGTGCCGTCGATGATATCGCCGACGATCCGGGCCCGAAGGCGGGACGTTTTGCCAAACTCGAAGACTGGCGCGGGGAGATTGAGAGCACTCTATGCGGGCAAGACCAGTGAGCTGACGCAAGGGCTTGCCGCGCCGGTCGAGACTTTCGGGCTGAAGAAGCAGGACTTTCTCGCCGTGATCGACGGCATGGAGATGGATGTCGCCCGCGACATCCGCGCGCCGGATTGGGATGAGCTCGATCTTTATTGCGATCGGGTCGCATCGGCGGTGGGAAGATTGTCGGCAAGAATCTTCGGCATCGACGACGCGAAGGGACGCGAGCTGTCGCATCATCTCGGCCGCGCACTGCAAATGACCAATATCTTGCGCGATCTCGACGAAGATTCCGAGATGGGCCGGCTCTATCTGCCGAAAGAGGCCTTGCGTGAAGCTGACATCAAGGATGAGGACTTGGCCAAGGTGCTGAGTCATTCAAAGCTAGACCAAGCGTGCGGTGTCGTTGCGATGCGGCGCGAAGTCGCATTTCGCGCAAGCCGAGTTAGTGATGGAACATTGCGCCCGCGAAAACGTGCGGTCGCCGCGCATCATGGCTTCGGTCTATCGCGCGTTGCTCGACAAGTTGGTCGAACGTGGTTGGGCCCCGCCAAGACGAGAGGTTCGCCCCTCGAAGCTGCAATTCGCCTGGGCCGTCATGCGCTACGGCATGGTCTGATGCGAAGCGGAACCGTGCATATTGTCGGCGCCGGTCTCGCCGGCCTTTCCGCTGCGGTCAAGCTCGCGGGGTCCGGACGCGAAGTCGTCGTGCATGAGCTGGCGCGCCACGCAGGCGGCCGTTGCCGATCCTATTTCGAGCCGGCGCTCGGACTCAATATCGATAACGGCAATCATCTCTTATTGTCCGCCAATCGCGCCGCGCTTGCGCTGCTCAAAACCATCGGCAGCGGGGACAAGCTGGTGGGCCCCGACAGGGCAGAATTTACCTTCGCCGATCTTGTCTCGGGCGAGAGCTGGATCCTCCGGCCGAATAGGGGACCGATCCCATGGTGGATCTTTTCGAAGTCACGCCGCGCGCCTGGCACAAGAGCGAGAGATTATCTGGCGCTGGCGAAGCTGCTGAGGCGGCATCCAAATCAGCCCATTGCGGATGTCATCAGCTGCAAGGGCGCGGCCTATGATCGTGTGCTCTACCCCATATTGCTCGCGGCGCTGAATACGGACCCGCCGCGGGCGTCGGCGTCGCTCGCCCGCGCCGTCCTCAAGGAGACGCTCGCGCGGGGTGGCCGCGCTTGCCGGCCGCTTGTCGCCGCAGAAGGACTGGGCGCAGCCTTCATCGACCCCGCGCTCGCCTATCTCGAGCGCAAGGGCGCCAAAATCCATTTCCATCATCAACTGCGCGGCATCGACTTGGGATTCGAGCGCGCGCGGTCGCTCGACTTCTCGGAGGATGTCGTCACTCTTGGCGCCAAGGACACAGTCATTCTCGCGGTTCCGGCCGCGGTCGCGGTGCTACTGCTACCTAATCTAACCACGCCGACGGAATTCCACGCCATCGTCAATGCGCATTTCAAGGTTGCGCCGCCGCAAGGTCTGCCGCGCCTGGTTGGCGTGGTGAACGGTATTGTCGAATGGCTGTTCGCCTTTCCGGAGCGGCTTTCGGTCACGATCAGTTGTGCCGATCGATTTATCGAGGCCGATCGTGAGGCTTTGGCGGAGGAGATTTGGCGCGATGTGGTGGTGCTCACAGGCATCGAAGGGCCGATGCCGCCATTCCAAATCGTCAAGGAGCGGCGCGCGACGTTTGCCGCCACGCCGGAGCAGAACCGCAGGAGGCCGCATGCCAGGACGCGCTGGCGCAATCTCTTCCTTGCCGGCGACTGGACGGCGACGGGGCTCCCTGCCACCATCGAAGGCGCGGTGCGTTCCGGGAATGAGGCGGCGCGGCTCGTTCTCAAGGGTTAGAGGGTTTCGATGACGGCAGTGAAAGCGACGCATGCGACCGCAGCCGAGAGGCGCCGAAAGGCTCTCGCGGTTCGATCGCGCGCGCGACCGAGGCGCTCTGCGCGCTGCAGAAGCCGGACGGACATTTCGTGTTCGAGCTCGAGGCCGATGCCACCATCCCGGCCGAATATGTGCTGATGCGGCATTATCGCGGCGAGCCGGTCGCCGCCGAGCTCGAGGCGAAGATCGCGCGCTACCTTCGCCGCATTCAATCCAAGGATGGCGGCTGGCCGCTGTTCCATGACGGCGCCTCGGATATCAGCGCCAGCGTCAAAGCCTATTTCGCGCTGAAGATGATCGGCCACGATATCGATGCGCCGCATATGGCGCGGGCGCGAGCATGGATATTGGCGCAAGGCGGCGCCGCCAAGAGCAATGTGTTCACGCGCAATCTGCTTGCGCTGTATGGGCAGGTGCCGTGGCGCGCCGTGCCGGTGATGCCGGTCGAGATCATGCTGCTGCCGCGCTGGTTCCCGTTCCATCTCGACAAGGTCTCCTATTGGGCGCGGACCGTGCTGGTGCCGCTGATGGTGCTGAACGGGCTCAAGCCTCGCGCGCAAAATCCCAAGGGCGTCGGCATTGCCGAATTGTTCGTCGTGCCGGCGGATGACGTTCGACATTGGCCGCAAGGTGGTGCGCATCAAAGCGCGGTCTGGCGAAAGATCTTTGCTTGGATCGATCGCGTGCTGCGCTCGCTCGAGCCCTATGCGCCGGAGTCGACGCGCGCGCGCGCCATTTACGAGGCCGAGGAGTTCGTCACCGAGCGGCTGAATGGCGAGGACGGCCTCGGCGCCATCTTCCCGGCGATGGTGAACTCGCTTCTGATGCTCGATGCGCTTGGCCGCGACGAGACCGATCCGCGCGTGCGCATCGCACGAAAGTCGATCGAGAAGCTGCTGGTGATCAAGGACGACGAGGCCTATTGCCAGCCTTGCGTCTCGCCGGTGTGGGACACGGCGCTCACGGCGCATACGCTGCTGGAAGTCGGCGGGCCGGAATGCGAGGCCCGCGCTCGCGACAGCCTGGACTGGCTGAAGCCGCTGCAAGTGCTTGATATCAATGGCGATTGGGCGGCAGCCCGGCCAGATGTGCGCCCCGGCGGCTGGGCCTTCCAATATGCCAATCCGCATTATCCCGATCTCGACGATACCGCCGTCGTGGTGATGGCCATGGATCGCGCTTCGTCGCGTGAGCCAGGACGGCAAGTACAGCCAAGGCGATGGCGCGCGGGCAGGAATGGGTGCGTGGGCCTGCAGAGCAAGAATGGCGGCTGGGCGGCGTTCGATGCCGACAACGAATATTACTATCTGAACCAGATTCCGTTCGCCGATCACGGCGCCTTGCTCGACCCGCCGACGGAGGACGTCACCGCGCGCTGCGTCTCGATGCTGGCGCAGCTCGGCGCGCGTTCCGGCAAGAGCGAGGCGCTCGACAAAGGCATCGCCTATCTGTTGCGGACGCAAGCGAAGGACGGGAGCTGGTACGGCCGCTGGGGCATGAATTACATTTACGGCACCTGGTCGGTGCTGTGCGCGCTGAATGCCGCCGGTCTCGATGCGGACGTCGCCCGCGATGCGGAAAGCCGTCGATTGGCTCGTCTCGATTCAAAATCAGGATGGTGGCTGGGGCGAGGGCGGCGAGAGCTACAGGCTCGACTATAAAGGCTATGAGAAGGCGCCGAGCACGGCGTCGCAGACGGCGTGGGCGCTGCTCGGCTTGATGGCCGCAGGCCAGGTCGATCATCCAGCTGTCGCGCGCGGCATCGACTATCTCGCGAGCACGCAAGGCGCGGATGGATTCTGGGACGAGGCACGCTTCACCGCGACAGGCTTTCCGCGCGTGTTCTATCTCCGCTATCACGGCTATGCGAAATTCTTTCCGCTCTGGGCGCTGGCGCGGTACCGCAATTTGAAAGCGGCCAACACAAACTCGGTTCTGGTCGGGATGTGAGCGTGGGACGGGAGCCAGGTTTCGTTCTCGCGGTGACGGGGTTGCGCGCCGAGGCGCGCATCGCCGAGCGATCCGACGGCGTGGAAGCGGTGTCGGGAGGCGGAGACTCGGCGCGGCTTGAAGACCTCATCACCGAAGCCATCGACGACGGCGCCGAAGCTCTGATCAGCTTCGGCATCGCGGCGGGCTTAGCGTGGAACATGGACGCGGGCACATGCGCGGTCGGACGCAACGTCGTGCATGACGGGACGAGTTATGCGGCCGATCCGGTTTGGAGCGGACACATCAAGAGCGTGATCGGCGTCGCGGATCTCGTGACCATTGCCGGCGTCGATCAGCCGTTGCGAAGTCAGGCGGAGAAGAAGGCGCTCCACGACGAGACCGGCGCGGCCGCTGGCGATATGGAAAGCCATGTGGTCGCGCGGCTCGCGGCGAAGCATGAGCTTCCGTTCGCGGTGCTTCGCGCCATTGCCGATCCCGTCACACGAGAAATCCCGCAAGCCGCACTCGACGGTATGGGCGCGGACGGACGCATCAATATCGGCGGTGTTCTGGTCTCTCTGGCGAAGGATCCGACCATGCTCCGGTCGCTGGTCCGGCTGGCCGCCGATACGAGACTGGCGATGGGAACGCTATTCCGCTGCCACGACCTGCTCGGGCCGAGACTCGGTTTTGGCGATCTCGGCTAGCTTTTGCTCGACATGCTTGGAGAAGACGTACTCGGCGGGACGCTGGCCATCGAGCGGGATCTCGGGCGCCATCTGGCCTTCGGTCTTGATGCCGAACATCGTCAGCATGGCGACCTTCCAGGGCTTGCGCACCGAGTCCATCACGGCGGAAGCCTCGAAGCCGCTATGCACCATGCAGTCGGCGCATTTCTCGTAATTGCCGGTGCCGTAGCGGTCCCACTCGGTCTCTTCCATCAATTCTTTGAAGGTCTTGGCGTAGCCTTCGCCGAGCAGATAGCAAGGACGCTGCCAGCCGAACACGGTGCGGGTCGGATTGCCCCAGGGCGTGCAGTGATAGGTCTGATTGCCGGCGAGGAAATCGAGGTAGAGGCTGGACTGGAAGATCGGCCATTTGCGGCGATCCTTGGCTTTCGCGAAGATATCGCGGAACAGCTGCTTGGTCCGCGCGCGGTTCAAGAAATGCTGCTGGTCCGGCGCGCGCTCATAGGCATAGCCGGGTGAGATGGTGATGCCGTCGGAGCCAAGCTCGGCGACGGTGTCGAAGAAATCGGCGACGCGATCGGGCTTGGCATCGCTGAACAACGTGCAATTGATGTTGACGCGGAAGCCGCGGGCCTTGGCGGTTTGCAGCGCGGCCACCGCCTTGTCGTAGACGCCCTTCCGGCAGACCGAGCGATCGTGCATCTCCTTGTCGCCGTCGAGATGCACCGACCAATTGAAGCGCGGATGCGGCTTGTACTGATCGAGCTTCTTCTCCAGCAGCAGCGCATTGGTGCAGACGGTGACATATTTGCCTTTGGCCAGTGCGCCGGTGACGATCTCGGGCAGCTCTTTGTGCAGCAGCGGTTCGCCGCCGGCGAGCACGACGACTGGCGCGCCGCATTCGTCGATCGCTCCTAGGGCATCCTCGACGCGAAAGCCGCTGATCGAGAATTTTCTCGGGATAGTCGATTTTGCCGCACCCGGCGCAAGCCAGGTTGCAGCGGAACAGCGGCTCAAGCATCAGCACGAGCGGATAGCGCTTCCGGCCGCGCAAATGCTGGCCGAGAACGTAACTCCCGATCGAGAGGGCTTGTGTTAGCGGTATTCCCATTGAAACCCCGTTTGAGCGGTGTGTGGCCGCCTTTTCAGACCAAAATTAGGCGACCAACTCCCGCGGAATGCGGAAATGGATGTTCTCTTCGGTGCCGGAGAGCGTCGTCACCTCGACTGGCCCGAATTGCTTCAGCGTGTCAATGACGTCGTCGACCAGGACTTCGGGAGCCGACGCGCCCGCCGTCAGCCCGATCCGGGAGTCCCGATCGAACCATTCGCGCTTTAAGGCGCTGCCGTCGGCGACAAGAAAGCTCGGCACGCCGACCTCTTCGCCGATTTCGCGCAAGCGATTTGAATTCGAGCTGTTGCTGGACCCAACGACAAGAATGATATCGACAAGCCGCGCCAGTTCGCGCACGGCGGTTTGCCGGTTCTGGGTCGCATAACAGATGTCGCGGGTCTCGGGACCGATCACGTCCGTGAAGTGCTCACTTCACGGCCGCGATGGTGGCGCGGGTATCGTCGACGCTGAGCGTGGTCTGGGTGATGTAAGCCACAGGCGTGTCTCGCGCGATGACGAGGCGCTCCACGTCTTCCTTGCTCTGAATGAGATGCACCTCGCCTTTCAGCTGACCCATGGTGCCTTCGATCTCGGGATGGCCGGCATGTCCGATCAGAATGATGACGCGGCCCTGGTCCAAATAGCGCTGGCCCTCGTGGTGAACTCTTGCCACCAGCGGGCAGACGGCATCCAAAACCGACAGGCCACGTGCGTCAGCATCGATCTCGACAGCGCGGGCGACGCCATGGGCGCTGAAGATGGTCACCGCGCCGGACGGCACCTCGGAGAGCTCTTCGACAAAGATGGCGCCCTTTTCGCGCAAGCTCTCGACGACATGACGATTGTGGACTATCTCGTGCCGGACATAGACTGGTGGACCATATTTCTCGAGCGCCCGCTCGACGATCTCAATCGCCCGAACCACGCCAGCACAGAATCCTCGTGGCTGCGCCAAGATGACCTTCATGAACAGAACCGGATTTAATTGACCCCCGATGATTATGTGCATTAGCCCGCGACAGACGCGCAGGGTCAAGGGATTTTGGTTCAAATCGGGATTTTGCGCAGAAGCCCAATTATTCTAAGGCATTGCCACGCATGGATAAGAAAATTCAATGACAGCGGGACGATTGCCATTTTTTGAGGCACGCATCGCCGGCTTGGTCCGGGCCTGTTGCGCTTATCCGATTGTCACGCTGCTGATCGCGATAGCGCTGACGATCGGCGCCGGCGCCTATGGATGCCGGAACTTCGCCATCCAGACCGATACGGGAAAGCTGATCTCGCCGGACTTGCCGTGGCGCCAGCGCGAGTTGCAGCTCGACGCCGCCTTTCCGCACCAATCCGATACGCTGCTTGTGGTCATCGATGCGGCGACGCCGGAACTCGCCGACAGCGCCGCCAAATCGCTGAGCGCGGCGTTGGCTAACAAGCCCGAGCAGATCAAGGCCGTCTACGATCCGGCAGGCGGCGCGTTCTTCGAGACCAACGGGCTGTTGTTCCTGTCGGTGGACGAGGTGCGGACGACGACCGATCAGCTGATCCGCGCGCAAGCTTTTCTCGGCACGCTCTCCGCCGATCCGAGCTTGCGGGGATTGGCGCAAGCGCTCGGCTACATTCCGCAAGGCGTGGAGGACGGCGCGATCACGTTCAAGGATTTCGCCAAGCCGCTCGCGCAACTTGCCTCCACCATCGACGATTTGTTGCAAGGGAAGCCAGCGACGTTCTCCTGGAACGCGTTGATGACCGGAGAGGCGCCGAAGCCGCGCGAGTTGCGGCGTCTCATTCGCGTGTCGCCGGTGCTCGATTTCGATGCGCTGGAACCCGGTGCCGCGGCGACCGAGATCATCCGGAAAGAGGCTGTTGCCCTCGGGCTGACGCCGGACCATGGCGTTACCGTCCGGCTGACCGGACCGGTCGCCATGGCGGACGAGGAATTCGCCACGGTCGCGGACGGCGCTCTGATGAATGTCCTGCTGACGGCGGCGGCGGTGCTGCTGATCCTTTGGTTCGCGCTTCGCTCGGCACGAGTTATTTTCGCGGTGATGCTCAGTCTGTTTGCCGGCCTCGTGATCACGGCGGCGCTCGGGCTCGCCATGGTCGGGGCGCTGAATTTGATCTCGGTTGCCTTTGCCGTGCTGTTCGTCGGCATCGGTGTCGATTTCGGCATTCAGTTCGCCGTGCGTTATCGCGCCGAGCGGCATCGGAATAACGATCTCAATGCGGCGCTCGGGAGCGCGGCGAAGCTGATCGCGAAGCCGCTGGCGCTTGCCGCGGCGGCGACGGCCGCAGGATTTTACGCGTTTCTGCCGACGGCCTATCTCGGCGTGTCCGAGCTCGGGCTGATTGCCGGCACGGGCATGATCGTCGCTTTCTTCACCAGCATCACCATGGTGCCGGCGCTGTTGACGCTGCTCCGCGCGCCTGCCGAGCCTGAGGCAATCGGCTACCGGTCGCTCGCGCCGGTCGACCGGTTCATGGCGAAGTACCGGATCCCGATCCTGATCGGGACGCTGATCGTTGTCGTCGCCGGCCTGCCGCTATTGACCAAGCTGAAATTCGACTTCAATCCGCTCAATTTGCGCAGCGCCAAGGTGGAGTTGGTCGCGACATTGCTCGAACTGATGAAGGATGCCGAGACCTCGCCGAACGCGATCAATATCGTTGCCCCTTCGCTCGATGAGGCAGCGCCCTTGGCGAAGAAGCTGAATGGCTTGCCGGAGGTTTCGGACGTTGTGACGTTGCAAAGCTTCGTGCCGGAGCAGCCAAGAGGAGAAGCTCGCCATCATTGCGGACGCGGCGTCACTCCTCAATCCGACGCTCGATGTCACCGAGATCGCGGCGAGCCCAAGCGATGAGGAGACGCGTCAGGCGCTCGACGATGCAGCCAAGGCCTATCGCGAGATGAAAGGCGACGACGCGGAGAAGGCGGAAGCCTTGAAGGTGGCGCAGTCGCTGCAAGCACTCGCCGATGCCACGCCTCAGCGTCGCGCCGAGGTCGAGAAGGCGCTGCTCAGTGGATTGAAGCTGAGGCTTGAGCAAATCCGCGCGAGCCTCAAGGCCGAAGCGGTCTCGCTCGACAGTTTGCCGCCTGAGCTGAAGCAGGATTGGATCGCCAAGGACGGCAAAGCGCGGATCGAGGTTAGGCCGAACGGCGATCCCAACGACAATGCGAATATGGAGCGGTTTGCCGACGCCGTGCTGAAAGTGGCGCCGGACGCGACGGGTACGCCGATCCTCGATTCAAGAATCGGCGAAGACCATCGTCGATGCGTTCTTGCAGGCTGCCGCGCTGGCGCTGATCTCGATCACGCTCATTCTTGCTTTCGTGCTGCGGCGCGTCAGCGACGTGCTGGTGACGCTGGTGCCGCTGCTGCTGGCCGCCGTGGTCACGCTCGAGCTCACCGTGCTGTTCGGGCTTCCGCTCAACTTCGCCAATATCATCGCGCTGCCGCTCCTGCTCGGCGTCGGCGTCGCCTTCAAGATCTATTACGTGCTGGCGTGGCGGGAAGGGGAGACGAGCCTGCTTGCGTCGCCGCTGACGCGCGCGGTCCTGTTCAGCGCGGCGACCACGGCGACGGCCTTCGCTAGTCTCTGGCTGTCAAATCATCCCGGCACGTCGAGCATGGGCAAGCTGCTCAGCCTGGCGCTGGTGACGACGCTGGTCGCTGCCGTGTTGTTTCAGCCAATTCTGATGGGACCGCCGCGACAGAGCAGATAGGCGGCTCAAGCCGCGATGTCGCGGCGTTCGCGCAGGAAGCGGAAGAATTCGACGCCCTCGCGCAGGCGGCGCTTCATCATGTCGGGGCTGCGCACCATCTCGCCGACGATGGAGGCGATCTTCGGCGCGCGGAAATAGAACTGGCGATAGAACGACTCGACCGAGTCGAAGATCTCGGTGTGGCTGAGATGCGGATAGGAGATCGGCGCGATCTGCACGCCGTGATCGGTGATCAGCTCATCGTCCTCATGCAGCCAATCATTCTCGCGCGCCTGATTGTAGAGGAAGGTGCCGGGATAGGGCGCCGCGAGCGAGACCTGGATGGTGTGCGGGTTGATCTCGTTGGCGAAGCGGATGGTCTCCTCGATCGTCTCCTTGGTCTCGCCCGGCAGGCCGAGGATGAAGGTGCCGTGGATGACGATGCCGAGGTCGTGGCAGTCCTTGGTGAAGCGGCGCGCCACGTCGACCAGCATGCCCTTCTTGATGTTGTGCAGGATCTGCTGGTTGCCGGACTCGTAGCCGACGAGCAGCAGCCGCAGGCCGTTGTCCTTCATGATCTTGAGCGTCTCGATAGGGCACGTTGGCCTTGGCGTTGCAGGACCAGGTCAGCCCAAGCTTGCCGATCTCTTTTGCCAGCGCTTCGGTGCGCGGCAGGTTGTCGGTGAACGTGTCGTCGTCGAAGAAGAATTCCTTCACTTGCGGGAAGGCGGACTTGGCCCAAGCCAATTCCTCGACGACGTGGCCGACGCTGCGCACGCGATAGCGATGGCCGCCGACGGTCTGCGGCCAGAGGCAGAAGGTGCAGCGGGATTTGCAGCCGCGCCCCGTGTAGAACGAGATGTAGGGGTGCTTCAGATAGCCGATGAAATAATTCTCGATGACGAGATCGCGCTTGTAGATCGGCGTCACGAAGGGGAGCGCGTCCATATCCTCGAGGATGGGACGATCCTCGTTGTCGACGATTGCGCCCTCTGCATTGCGATAGGAGAGGCCGGCAATCTTGCTCCAGTCGCGGCCGTCGGCCACTTCCTTGACGGTGAAGTCGAACTCGTTCCGCGTCACGAAGTCGATCGCGGTCGAGGCTTCGAGACTCTGTCTCGGCTCGACGGCGACCTTGGCGCCGATGAGACCGATCTTCACGCTCGGATTGATCGCCTTGATCATCTCCGCCGTCTTCACGTCCGAGCCGAACGAGGGCGAGGAGGTGTGCATGACGATGAGGTCGTGAGCTTTGATGTCGGCGACGATGTCTTCGAATTTCAAGCGATGCGGCGGCGAGTCGATCAGTTTCGAATTGGGAACGAGCGCGGCAGGCTGCGCAAGCCAAGTCGGATACCAGAAGGAGCGAATCTCGCGCCGTGCCTGATAGCGGGAGCCGGCGCCGCCATCGAAGCCCTCATAAGACGGCGCTTGCAGGAAAAGCGTTCGCATCAATTCGTCCCTCTCAACTCAACGTCCCGCCGGTCCCGAGCGCGATATTCACGTCCTCGCCAACTTACAGGCCCGGGCAGGAAGCTCAGCAAGAAGACCGCGAAGCTCAAGAGATCGCGGACAGGACTGAGCAGGAGCGAGCCATGGTCCCCGTGGGGCAAGGTCCTCAGTTGTATCGGAATGGAAAGGCGGCAGGCAAGCGCGAGCGCGATTGTGCCCCAGCCGATCGCCCCGAAACCATTGAACGCGGCCGCGATGATGGCCAAGGGCAAAGGATGGGTGAGGATCAGCCCGGCATATCCCCATGGCTCGATCAGCCGCAAGGTGCGCGCCCAGCGGAGGTCGTGGCGGAGCAATTCGCCGAAGCTTTGCTCGGTGCAGGCATGGCCGACCAGCATTGGCGCGATGGCGACCTTGAGGCCGAGGCCACGCACAGCCTCGCCAATGGCGTAGTCGTCGGCGAGTTTGTCGGCAAAGGCGCCGAGGCCGCCGATGCGCTCAAGCGTGTCGGTGTGGAGAGCGATGGTTGCGCCGAAACAGGGCTTCGCCAGCCCAAGCTCGAGGCCGACCAGAACGCTCGGCAGAAAATGCTCGTTGATCGAGGCCGCCGAAAGCCGCGACCAGAGGCCGGCGACAGGGAAGCCACGATAGAGCGCGGTGACGACGCCGACACCAGGAGCAGACAGCGCCGAGACGATTTCGTTGAGGTAGTCGGGCCCGACCCGGATATCGCTGTCGGCCATCACGATCAGCTTGTAACGGGCGCGCGGCAACATATTCAAAAGGTTGGAAATCTTGGGGTTCTGCCCATGCTCGCTTCCGTCCGCGACCAGCTCGATCTCGCGATCCGGGAAGCGGTGCCGAAGCCTCTCCACCGCCGGGGCGGCAGAATCGGTCGCGCTGTGGACGCCGAAAAGCAGTTGGACCCGCCCCCGATAGGCTTGGTCGCAGAACGAGGCCAGATTCGCCTCAAGCCCCGGCTCGGCACCATAAAGCGGCTTCAAAACTGTGAGATCAGGACTTGAGGATGGGGAAAAGTGTGGTTTTTGGCCGAAGCGCCGGAGCAACACCGCCGCAAAAAGGGCATAGAGGGAGCCTGTAATGGCGCCCAGAGTAAAAAATAGCCAGAGCCAAGTGGCAAGATTCAAGGTAAACTCGCTGGCTAAAAGGGGCCTTCGTCGTGTCAACGGCGGAGACGAATGCGTTAGGTCGGGGTGATGAGGGTCGAGGCACTCACCATTGTCAAGGCGATGGCGGCTGTCGCGCTTGCGGCGGTCCTTTCGGCATGCGCCGGTGGCCCGTCCTATGCTCCCGACAAGCTTGCAAGCGATGAGCCCGTCACCACCGGAAGCACGACGACAGCTGAGACGCCGGCCGACGTCGCTTCGCTGCCTGGCGATGCAGCGCCGAACGATGTGGCTTCGCTGCCCGGCGATGAGGCGAACGAAGCCCACGACCCGATGGAGAAGATGAACCGCTCGACCTTCGAGCGTAATCAGCGCTTCAACCGCGCTGTGATCTATCCGGTCGCGAAGGCCTACATCAACACCGTGCCGGAGCCGGTGCGCAACTCGGTGGACAATTTCACGCAGAATCTCTCCGAGCCGATGACCTTCGCCAACAACGTCTTGCAGCTCCGCGTTGGCGCCGCGGTGACGACGCTCGGACGCTTCACCTTGAACTCGACGATCGGCGTTGGCGGTCTGTTCGACGTGGCGTCGAAGCACGAACTCCCCGAGCAATCGGGCGACTTCGGGCAGACGCTTTATGTCTGGGGCATGCGCAAGAGTCCCTATCTGGTCGTGCCGTTGATCGGTCCGACCAATGTTCGCGATCTCGTCGGCACGACGGTCGATGTCGCGGCGACAATTCCTGCCGGTGGCTTGTTGCCCACGCAGTATGCGACGGCTGTCAACAATGTCGGCGTGGCGGGAACGGTGACGACGCCGATGTCGAAACTTGGCGAGGCCGACCAGCTGCAGCAGCTGGAAGATAGTTCGATCGATCCCTACACCATGCTTCGCAGCGTGGTGCAGCAGAAGCGTCAGGCAGAGCTGCAGGAAGCTCTGGAGACGAGCGCTTGGACGTCGGGCCGTTACGGCACCGATACCGCATCGAGCACGGTCTCGACCGCCACGCTGCTGAAGAACCCTGCTCTCGCCACGAAGGAGCAGGATCTTGTGCCTGATGCAGTTTCAGGCGTGCAATGATCGGCTTGAAAGCCCTGTTTAACCGTCGTGCCGCTTCTGCCCTGATATTGGGGCTGATGCTGTCCCTCTTTGCGTCGTTCAATTTGGCGGCGCAGGACGCGGATCCCGCGACGCAACGGGTGAGCAGTCTCTCCGATGCGCTGCTCGACACGATGAAGCAGGCGAAAGACCTTGGGGTCAAAGGGCGATACGACAAGCTCTCGCCGGTGCTGGCCAAGACCTACGACCTGCCGCTGATGACGAGAATTGCTGTTGGGCAAAGCTGGGCTGCGCTGACGCCTGAGCAGCAGAAAGCTGTCGTCGCCGCCTTTACCCGCATGACCACTGCGACCTATGCAAGCCGGTTCGATGGGTTCTCCGGCGAGCAATTCATAATCTTGCAGACGAGCGATCAGAAGAATGGCGACAAGATCGTCAAGACGCAGATCATTCAATCGAACGGCAAGCCGGTGGCGCTCAGCTATCTGGTGCGGAATACCGGCAGCGATTGGCGGATCATCGATGTCTATCTCAACGGGACGATCAGCGAGCTCGCCAATCGCCGCGCGGAATTCGGCGCGGTGTTGAAGTCGGGCGGCGCGGATGCGCTGGTCAGTTCGCTCAACAAGCAGGGCGACAAATTACTGGCGGGAAGCTGACCGCTTTACCAGACGCCGCGCCTCGACACCTTGCCAAATGATCAAGCATGGAACGCCGGTCACGAGTTCGCGCGCGCGCTTCAAGAGCGAGAGGGCGAGCGCCACATCGGGCGTGAGCCCGAACATAGCTCCGAGCACGACATAGCCACCTTCCTGCACGCCAAGCCGCGACGGCACGATGAAGGTCGCGGTGCGGAGCGCGAAGGCGACGCTTTCCAAGATCAGCACATCCGACCAAGGCAAAGGGTGGCCCATATACCAAAGCGCGACCCAGGCTTCCGCGGTGCCGACGATCCACGAGGCAAGATGGAACGCAAAGCCGGTAAAGATGCGGCGATGGTGGCGATAGATGGCCTGGATGAAATCGTGGATGCCTTCGCCGCCGGGCAGATCGTTCCAGGCCCATTTCACGTCGATCTTTTCCGTGAGCCGCTCCAGAACGCTGAACAGTCCTTTCCGCTGCGCCAGGATGAAGCTCGCGGCGGCGAAAATCAGAACGCCGATGCCGCCAGCGAGCCAAACGCTAAGCTCTTGCCCTCGATACCAGGTGAGCAGGAGAACAAGCCCGATCAGGGTGAAGGCAATCTGGCTCATCAATTCGAGCGTGACATCGACCACGGAGCTGGCGCCGGCCATGCCGGGGCGAACGCCATGAAAGGTAAGCTCGCGCGCACCTGCGAGTTCTCCGGCCGTGGGCAACAGCGCGAGCAGATTGCCGACGCTCTCGCGCAGCCAGCGGCTCCACAGGCAGGAGAGAAACAGGTTCCGCGGCGGGTCGAGGATCAGCGCCTGCCAGGCAGCGGCGAGGAGCAAGAGGCAGACGAAATAGATGAGGGTGATGGCGAGGAGGCCTTGCCAACCGGCGGCGACAGCCGCGTCGACGATCCCGCGCCAGCCGAAATGGACGATGAGAATCGTCGCGAGTGCGAGGCCGGCAATCGCGCCGAGGATGACACCAAGCTTCATGGCTCAAGCCCCCGGCCGCAAGCGGCGCGGAAGTTTTGCGGCTGAAGGCCGGAGGCGGCCAGTTTAGCTTTCACGGCGGGGCTCACAAGCGCTTGGAATTCCTCCTCGGGCCGGTAGCCGGCAGGGAGATTGTCGGCGCCGTCCCAGCGCGCGATCGCCGGATGGCAGTAGAGTTCGGTGATACCCGGCGGGAGATGCTCGATGAAGCTCAGCACAAGGTGTTCCGTCATGGCGCCGCTGTCGTTGAGACCGAAGACGTAGTCGTTTGACGCAATTCCAGCTCGCTTCAGTTTCCGCGCGAGGCGCTGTGTTTGTAGACGATAGAAGGCGCCGCTCGTCAAACGGCCAAGCGCGCGATCCCTGCCTGCTGCGTAAGACGCAGCGAATGGCTCGCACGGAACGCGGATCGGAGGCGAGTCAAAGCTCGGCGCGATCTGCAGGATGGTCTGCAAGACGACGGGGTGGAGATGGAAATGCTTATGGCCGTTGATGTGGTCGAGGACGAGTCCGGTCTCACGAAAACGCCGGAACTGCGCTGCGATCTCGGCGTGGGCTTGGGTGCGAAGATCGGGTGAAAAATAGAGCGCGATGCCGAAGCGGACCGGGTCGGTGAAGAAGCGCCCATCCGTGCCCACAAGCCCCGGGATCTCGCTTGGCGGCAAGACGGGCCGGCCGTCCAGCAAGGTCACATGCAGTCCCACACCAAGATTGGGAAGCTCGCGGGCGCGGCGGACGGCATCGTCTTGTGCCGGCGCGCCGACCATCAGACTTGCGGCGGAGAGAATGCCGTCGCGATGACCGCGTTCAACCGCCTCGTTGATCTGTTCGGACAGGCCAAAGTCGTCGGCGGTGACGATCAGCGTTTTGACTACTGGGGCGTGCATTGGTGCCATGCCGATGGTTCTAGCAGTCGGCGAGGCGCCTTACTGGCTGAAAACAATACGGTAACGGACAAAATCGTCGGCCATGGCAAACTTGTCGTAGAGCCGCCGTGCCACCGCGTTGTTCGCGCGCGTGTGCCAATAGAGCCGCGACCAGCCACGCTCCTTGGCTTGGGCTACAAGGTCGTCGATCAGGGCCTCGCCGATCCCTTTGCCGCGCAAGCTCGGGTCAACGAACAGGTCCTCGAGATAACAGATGGGCTGTTGCGTCCAAGTGCCGGCGTGCAACACGCATGCGGCGAAACCCGCGATCGCGCCGTCATAGACGGCGATGCGCCCGAACAGTCCGTCAGACTTAAGAAGAAGGCGTCGCCAAGTCGCCGCGGTGACGGGCTCATCGACCTGTTTTTCGTAGAATTCATTATAGCCCGCCCACAGTCGCCGCCACTCGGGTTCGTCCGCGGCGGTGGGGTCGCGGATCACGATGCTATTGTTGTTATCGGGCGCTGACATGGTGAGCATCATCGTCTAATGAGAAATGCGATCTTACGCTAGGGCCATATGGAGACCGCGATTGCGGTCTGACACGCAAGACGTCTTGGAGATATAAATGAACATCCTCATTCTGCAGCACATCGCCGTTGAAACTCCTGGGGTCTTTCTCGATTTTTTTCGAGAGGACGGGTTTCGATGGACGACCATCGAACTCGACGAAGGCGAGGCGATCCCGGACCTCGAGCCATTCGATCTGATGGTGGTCATGGGCGGCCCTCAGGACGTCTGGCAGGAGGAGGAATATCCCTGGTTCGTGCCGGAAAAGGCGGCAATCCGGAAGTTCGTGATGAATATGCAGCGGCCCTATCTCGGGTTTTGCCTCGGCCATCAATTGCTGGCTGATGCCACTGGCGGGAGGGTGGGATTGGCGAAGACTCCAGAGGTCGGCGTCTTGACGGTGTCCAGTACCGAGGCCGGCCGCCGCGACCCCGTGTTGCGCGCTCTGCCCGACCCCATGACCGTGCTGCAATGGCATGGCGCTGAGGTGACAGGCCTCCCCAGCAACGCCGAGGTGCTGGCCGCGTCGGATGTTTGCGGTATCCAAGCCGCACGCGTCGGCAAACACGCCTATGGCTTCCAGTGCCACGTCGAAATTACAGACGAAACCGTCCGCCAATGGGCGGTCATTCCGGAATATGCATGCTCGCTCGAATCCACCCTGGGGCCAGGTGCGGTCGCCCAATTGCAGGCTGAAGTGTCGCGACAGCTACCGCAATTCAACCGAGACGCACGCACGCTCTATGAGAATTTCAAAGCAGCGATACGAAGCTGAAGATGCGCGGGGCGGCTAAGGGCTGTCGGCGCGAAGCAGATCGTCCCGCGCCTTTTCGAGGTGCTCGGTAATCAGCACTTGCGCGAGTTGGGCATTTCTCTCATGCAGCGCGTTGTAGATGTTGCGATGCTGCAGATTGTAGTCGGCGATCACCTCCGGCGTAAGAATCTTTTCTTTCATCGCATCCCATTGGGCGTGCAAGCGCACTTGATTGATCTGACGATAGACGCTCAGCAAAAGAGCATTGCGTGACGCCTGGGCGATCAAGAGGTGGAATTCACCGTCCCACCGCGAAAAGGCTTCCTTGTCGTTGGCCGATGCCTCGGCGTGAGCCAAGACGATCTCCATGTCGTGCAGATTGGGCCGCGTGGCGTGCAGCACTGCGAGCCGCGTGGTGAAGGGCTCGACGGCAAGGCGGGCCTCAATAAGCTGCAAGGGACTGATCTGATCGGCAAGGTCGACGCCGCGATGGTTGGACTCCGCCGTCGCGCCGACAAAGGTGCCGCTGCCAAGACGCCGCGACACCAGGCCCGATTTTTCCAGCTGGTCCAGCGCGCGGCGCACGGTGCTCCGCGCGGCCTGAAACGTCGCTGCCAATTGCCGCTCAGGGGGAAGGCGGTCGCCTTCGCTGTAGGCCCCGGTCTCGATGGCGCGCTGTAAATAAGCGGAGATGGCGCGCACGCCCCGGCTTGGCTTCTTCAATTGGTTGAGCCCGTCAGTCCGGTAAGCGGTCAAGGCCCCAATTCCTTCGCGTCATGCAGGCCCGCTTTGGGCCAAAATTGGAATTTATTTGCAATGCATTCGTCGTCGTGTCTAATAAGGCCCAAGGCTGAGGGTTGGGCGGTTCAATGTGGACTATTCTGTCACTCAGGTCCAGTAAGAAGGACCACTTTGGGACCAATTTGATGGAAAGCGGTCCCGTATGACAGCGCCATCCTCGACCAAATACGCCATCATCGGAGCGGGCATCCACGGGCTCAGCACGGCCCTGCATCTGGCCGAAATGCTGAAGGCGAGCGGCAAAGGCTCGGGCGAGGATATTCTCGTCGTCGACAAGGGAACGGTCGGCTCCGGCGCCTCCGGCATCGCCTGTGGCGTCATCCGCAACAATTATTTCCAGCCCGCGATGCGTGAGCTGATGGCTCACTCCGTCGACATTTGGGAGAGCGATCCAAAAACCTACAGTTACCATCCTGTGGGCTACATGCAGATCAGCCCCGAATGCATGCGCGAGGATGTCGCCTCGATCTACGAGCAGCAGAAGGCCATCGGCTATGAATTCGGTGTTCGTCGAGGGCGCCGCAGACTCGATGAAATACATGCAGGGGCTGTTTTCCGATTGGCAGGCGCAAGGCATCACCTCGGTGCTGCACGAGAAGCGGGGTGGCTACGCGAACAACATGGCGAGCATGCATGGACTCGCCGCCAAGGCGAAGAGCCAAGGCGTCTCGATTCTGTCCGGCGTCGAGGTGCAGGGTTTCGAGTTCGGCTCCAACAGCAAGGCTGTGACGGCGCTGCTGACCAATCAAGGCCGGATCGGTTGCGACATCGTCGTGGTCGGCGTCGGACCTTGGGTCAATCACATCTGGAACTTGCTCGAGCTGCCGAAGCGCATCGACGTCAAGTCCAACGGGACGCTGCATCACGACGTGCCGATGTGGAAATTCTGGTGCCTGGAGGAAGGCACGCTCGGGATCGATCCTGAGCTGCACAAGACCAACGATGGACGCTTCCCGCCCGTCCTCCACGTCGATACCGACGCAGCGCTGTATTCGGATCGGGACGGCAAGCTGATCACCGACAAGCTGTGGGGCATCTACTACAAGCCAGATTTCAGTTTCGGCGGCATCCAGGGCGGCGCCTCGCCGTACAAGGTCGAGCAGGATGCCGATCTCGTGGCCGTCGATCCTTATGGGCCAGAGTCGCCGGACTTCGTCGTCGGCGAGGACTTCGTCAATATGTGGTGCTCGGCGCTGGCCCATTGCCAGAAGCGCTTCGAGGGCAAGATGCCGTTCTACAAGAACGATGAGAAATCTGGCGGCCTTGGCTGTTTCACCCCGGACAATTTTCCGGTGTTCGATGTGTTCCGCGAGAATGTCTACGTCATTGCCGATTCCAATCACGGCTACAAAATGCTCGGCGTGGGCAAGCTCGTTGCGCAAGAGTTGATGGGGGAGAAGAGCACGCTTCTAGAGCCGTTCCGTTTTGCGCGGTTCGAGAAGGGCGAGTTGCATCCGACCTCCCACAGCCCGTTCCCTTGGAGTTGACGGTAGAGGTGTGAAATGAATGACGCCGCGTCCTCTGGCAGTGAGACGGATATCGAACGCTTCGTCGAGGATCCGAAACGCAAAGCGCTGGTCGCCGAAGTCCGCAAGAAGATCGACGAGCTCGGCATCGAATATCTCTATCTGCAATTCGTCTCGGTGACGGGCCGCATCTGCGGCAAAGGCATCCCCGCCGATCATTGGGAATCGGTGGCGCAGAAGGGCTTCCAGCTCGTCTACGGCGCCACCATGAATTTGTTCCTCAACAGGCGCGGCGACTATCTCGGCTACGGTCCGGAGGCGGCGGAGCTCGTCGGCATTCCGGAGCCAGAGACGTTCATGCAGCTCCCTTGGGACACGCGCGTGGCGCGGCTTTGGTGCACGTTGTTCCGCAACCGCGAAGAGCGGAATGAACCCGGCGCCTTTCTCACCGCAGATTCTCGCGGCAATCTCCGCCGCATCCACGAGCAGTTTAAAAAGGAACATGGCTTGCAGCTCCGGCACGGCACCGAGCCGGAGATGATGTGGCTGAAGAAGGACGAGAACGGGAAGCCGAACGGCGGCTACTCCAATCCTTATTGCTACCATATCGACCAGTTCGAGAGCCTGCGGCCCGTCTATATGCGCGTGATCGAATATTGCCGGAAGATGGGCCTCGACATGATCCAGGGCGATCATGAGGATTCACCCGGGCAGCTTGAGCTCAACTTCACCTTCGACGATGCGCTACGCACAGCGGACCGGCTTGCGACCTACCGGCAGATCTGCGCGCAAGTGGCGCGCGAGTTCGGCATCATCGCCTGCTTCATGTGCAAACCCTTCATGGGCGTCTCGGCCAATGGCTGCCATCACAACATCTCGTTGTGGCGGGGCGGCAAGGACGAGACCAAGAAGCTCGGCAACGATCCGGCCAAGTTGCCGGGCCTGGCGCAGAACTACCTCTACTCCACCGGCGGCGAGAACACGTTCATGCCCGATACCGGCGACGTCCAGTTACCAGGCAAGGTCGGCCTCAACGCGATCGGTGGTATCGTCAAACATCTCGGCGCGCTGACCGCGATCGGCTGCTCGACGGTGAATTCATACCGCAGGCTGTGGGACACAGGATTCTGGGCGCCGGTGTTTTCCGATTGGGGCTTCCAGAACCGCACCACAGGTTTGCGCGTCTCAGCACCCGGCCGTTTCGAATATCGCGCCGTGGACTCCATGGTGAATCCGCATCTGATGGCGGCGGCTCTGATCAAGGCGATGGACGACGGGATCAAGAACAATCTCGATCCCGGACCGTCGGAAGAGCGCAACATCTATCAGGCGATGGAAGCCGGCAAGCAGGTGAAGAGGCTGCCGATGACGCTCGGCGATGCGCTCAACGCGCTCGAGAAAGACGACGTCATCCGCTCGGCGATGCCAGGTGAGATGTACCGGCTCTACGACGAATATAAGCGCGACGAGTGGGAGCGCTTCATGGCCACCGTGACCGAATGGGATACGGAGACCTATATGGACTGCCTGCCGTAAGCGCCGAAATCGGCGAAGGAGACGAAAGAACATGTGTGGAATTGCAGGCGTGATCCATCGCGATGGAGCCACCAGCGTCGGTCAGGAAATGACGGCGATGCTGCGCAGCCTCAAGCATCGCGGGCCTGATTCAACGGGATTTGCGGTCTATGGCGTTTCGACCCCCGACGAATATGTGATGCGGCTCAAGCTCGCCGAGCGCGAGGATCTGGATAAGGACCACCACATCAGGAAGAAGATCAGGGACCGCCAGGCTGAGGTCGACGTGCTGCTCGCTGAGCTTGGCGCCGAGACGCTGGAGGTGACCGAGCCCACGCCCTACGCCCGCCGCTACCGGTTACGCTATCCCGGCGACACGCGACGGCTTGCCACCGACATCGAGCAGATCGAAGGCGCCGAGGTTTTGTCGTTCGGCAGCGCGCTCGAGCTGATCAAAGATCTCGGCGACGCCACGGATGTCTCGGCACAATACGGGCTTGGAAAGTTCCGAGGCACGCATGCGATCGGCCACACGCGGATGGCGACAGAGTCCGATGTCGATATCCGCTCGGCGCATCCTTACTGGGCGTACCCATACAATGACATTTCCGTCGTGCATAACGGGCAGATCACCAATTACTGGATCATGCGCCGGGAGATGGAGCGGCTTGGACACCGTTTCATGTCGAATTGCGATTCCGAGCTGCTCGCGGTCTACACCGCCAACAATCTGGAGCAGGGCGCGACGCTCGAAGACTCGCTGAAGGCCTCGATCAAAGAGATCGACGGCGTGTTTACCTATGTCGTGGCGACCGAGAATGAGCTCGGCATGGCCAAGGATACGATGGCGGCGAAGCCGATGGTGCTCTACGAAAGCGACAATCTGGTCGCGCTCGCATCCGAGGAAGTCGCCATCCGCACTCTCATTCCACACGAGATCGACACGTCAGACCCCTATGATGAAGAGGTTCGCGTATGGCAGAGGTAGCGCGAGGCGAACTTTCGGCGCAGGAGCTGCGGTCCCATGAAATGGGGATGCACACCGAGAAGCTCGGCGGCCGCTCCAAGCTCGCCTTCTTCGATATCGACCTCAATGAACCGCATCACGGCTACTCGTTGCCGAATGCTTTCGATGTCGATTTCAACAAGCGGGCAGAGATCGACGCGGCCGAGTTGTCGGCGAACGCCGTCAATTTGCGTATCCGGCAATTGATGCAGGATGGCTACGGCACCATCGTCATCAAGAATCCCGGCGCCAAGCACTCGATTGCGGTCGGCATTCTCAACCGCCTCAATCTCATCATCGAGGGCTCGCTCGGCTATTTCGGCTTGGGACTGATCGACGGCCCCAACGTGCGCATCTCGGGCCGGGTCGGTTGGTCCTGCGCCGAGAACATGATGAGCGGAACCATCCTGATCGAGAAGAACGCCGGTTCGCAATTTGGTGCTGCGATCCGCGGCGGCGACCTCGTCTGCAAGGGCGATGTCGGCTCGCGTACCGGCATCGACATGAAGGGCGGCAACATCATTGTCGGTGGCGACACCGGCGCCTTCACCGGCTTCATGATGCAGCGCGGGCGCATGGTGATCTGCGGCAATGCCGGCAAGAATCTCGGCGACTCCATGTATGACGGCACGATTTATATCGGCGGCGAGCCGGCGAGCCTCGGCGTGGATGCGGTTTGGGCCGAGATGACCGAGCTCGACCGGGAATGGCTGACACGCAAATTGCGCATGTACGACCTCGCTCCCAAAGGCGGCATCGAGGTCTTCCGCAAGATCGTGGCCGGCAAGCAATTGTGGAACTACGACAACCTTGAACCAACCGAGAAAAAATTGGTGCTGTGAGATGAGCGAGCTGGGCAAAAAGAAAAAGAAGAAAAACGGCAATGGCGTGAAGGTGCCCGCGGAGTCGGAGCGCTTCATTCTCGGCCATAGCCAAATCTTCACGCCACGAGTCATCAACGACATCCACGTCAAGTCGGAGCTCGGCCGCTACCGCATGCGCGGCTTCTCGCTGTTCAAGAAGATTCCGCATTGGGACGATCTGACCTTCCTGCCGGGCACGCTGACCCGCTTCGTCATCGAGGGTTATCGCGAGAAATGCGAGACGAGGACGGTGATCGGCCCGCGCGCCAAGCGGCCGATGGTGCTGGATATCCCGGTTTATGTGACGGGCATGAGCTTCGGCGCGCTGTCCTACGAAGCCAAGATCGCGCTCGCGCGCGGGGCCACCATGGCAGGTTCGGCGACCTGCTCGGGCGAGGGCGGCATGATCCCGGACGAGCGCCGCTATTCGCTGAAATGGTTCTATCAGTGCATCCAGTCGCGCTACGGATTCAATCCGCATCATTTGCGGCTCGCCGATGCGTGCGAGTTTTTCATCGGCCAAGGCTGCAAGGTCGGGCTTGGCGGCCATTTGATGGGGCAGAAGGTGACCGACCAGGTGGCCGAGATGCGCTCGCTGCCGGCCGGCATCGATCAGCGCTCGCCGGCGCGGCATCCCGATTGGCTCGGGCCCGACGATCTCGCGCTCAAGATCGAGGAGATCAGGGAAGCGACCAATTGGGAAATCCCGATCCAACTGAAACTCGGCGCCGCGCGCGTTTATGACGACGTGCGCATGGCGGTGAAGTGCGGTCCCGATTCAATTTACATCGATGCGATGGAAGGCGGCACCGGCGCCGGTCCGCATATCGCCACCGAAGATACCGGCGTGCCCGGCATTGCCGCGATCCGGCAGGCGCGCCGCGCCATCGACGAGCTCGGCAAGCGCGGCGAGATCAGCCTGGTCTATGCCGGCGGCATCCGCAATGGCGGCGATGTCGCCAAGGCGATGGCACTCGGCGCCGACGCGATCGCTATCGGCCATTCCGTCTTGATGGCGCTCAACTGCAACAAGGATATTCCTGAAGCGGATTTCGAAGGCGAGATCGGCGTGCCGGCAGGATATTGCTATCACTGCCATACCGGCCGCTGCCCGGTCGGCGTCGCTACCCAAGACCCGGAGCTCCGCAAGCGCCTCGATCCCGATGAAGCCGCCGAGCGCGTCTACAATTTCCTGCACACGCTGACCATGGAAGCGCAGATGCTGGCGCGTGCTTGCGGCAAGACCGACGTGCACAGTCTCGAGCCGGAAGATCTGGCTGCGCTCACCATGGAAGCCTCGGCGATGGCGCAAGTGCCGCTCGCCGGCACGGACTTCACGGTCGGCGTCGACGACTACCACAAGATTGGATGAGCGGGATGAGTAAGAAAAAACATAAAGCCAACGGAGCCGGACTCGACACGTCCCGCGAGAAGGAGATCGGCCAGCACATCGGCTATCGCTACGATGTCAACCTGGTGCCCGATTACGAGCGGCTAACGCCTTACCTTCGCGCCTATATGGAATTCATGGGTTGGGACGACCTCAACTGGCTCGAGGACGTGCATATGGGCTTCGAGGCCGGTGAGCCCGCAATCTTCGACCGCAATATCAATGGCTGGGTGCGCATCCCGAAATCGATGAAGCTTCCGGACAATCAACAGGACCGGGACATGCTGGCGCGCGAGTTGCTGGTGCGATTCCAGACCTCGCCGAACCATCCCTTGAATCAGCTGAATGCCGCATACCGGAAATTCTAGAATCCGGGGAACTTGCGGGTGAGGAGCGTCCAGCGTCAAGGCGCCGGCGTCGCCTCCGCCAGGTCCCAGTCCGGCCTGAAGGCCAGGACTTGGACATCGTCGGGCAATGACGGATTGAAGAGCCGGTTGTGCCAGATCGTGGCCTCGCGGGCGGGATCGCTGGATAGCAATGCCGAGACCCGGGAAGGCAGCCGGTAGAACTGGCGGAACTGATCGAATTCCAGAATGCAGGCGCGCTCGGCGAGCAGCGTTGTGGCGAGAGCCGATCCGCCCGGCAGGAGCGCCGTCAGCCGGTCGCTGAAACGTCTCCGGCTGCTGGAAATAGTCCGCTTGCAGCAATGCCAGCCCCCGCTCGTAGACGTCTTTCGGATCGGAGGTCTTCTGCACTTGGAAACGGAATAGAGCGGTGGTTTCGGCCGACTCTTTCGGCACGATCAGAACCGTCAACGCCGGCGCAATTTCGCGGCCGGCACTATCGAGCACCCGAGGGCGCATGCCCGGCGAAGGCCGGCCGCCGTCCTGGCGCATGGCGATCTGCCGGATGCGGCACTGCCAGCCAAGAAAATGATCGCGAAGGTTATTGGCGGAAGCCTTGCTCATGGCGGAAACCCACAGATTTCAAACCACACGACCAATCCTGACCCAGGATAGACACCGGGTCCACGGATCTCAGCGCTCACGATCTTTCCGTGCTGATCGATTTTCTGCTGTTCGGCGCCACGCTCGCCTGTGTCGCGCTTTTTCATCGCCATACCTTCGCCGCCGCTCTCACCGGACTTGGCGTCATCACGCTCAAGAAGCTTTTTGGTACTGGCTTCAACGAGGGGCCGGGACTAGCGGGCCTGCTCGCGCATTACGAGCATGAATGGGTTCTGCTGGCGAATTTGTTTCTGCTCCTGGTCGGCTTTGCGCTTCTTGCACGCCATTTCGAGGAGAGCCGCGTCCCTGACTGGATGCCGACGGCTCTGCCGGACAATTGGACCGGCGGTCTCGTGCTTCTCACTCTCGTGTTCGTTCTCTCCTCATTCCTCGACAATATCGCCGCGGCGCTGATCGGCGCGACCGTGGCACGGCATGTCTACAAAGGCCGCGTCCGCATCGGCTACCTCGCGGCAATTGTCGCCGCTGCCAACGCCGGCGGCGCGGGCAGCGTCATCGGCGACACCACGACGACAATGATGTGGATCGCAGGCGTCAGCCCGCTTTCCGTGCTTCATGCCTATGTCGCGGCTGGGTGTGCGCTGTTCGTCTCGGCCATCCCGGCATCGCTTGCCCAACAGAAATACGCGCCGATCGTCAAGGATCCGCCGATAGGTCTGCACATCTCGTTCAGGCATGTCGGCGTGGTCATCTTCGTGCTCGCGTCGGCGATCGCCGCCAATGTCGGGGCGCATCTCCTCGACGCCCATGTTCTGGACGAGTTCCCCCTGATAGGACTTGCGGTCGCGGCGGCAATTCTCCTGATGGCCCCAATCGCGCGGCCGGATTGGTCGATTCTGCCCCGAGCCGCGCGCGGCGCGATCTTTCTCCTCGCTCTTGTCTCCGCGGCATCGATGATGCCGGTCAAATCCTTGCCGTTGCCCAGCTGGGAGACGGCGCTCGGGCTCGGCTTCGTCTCTGCCGTGTTCGACAATATTCCGTTGACCGCGCTCGCCATCAAGCAGGGCAATTATGATTGGGGGTTCCTCGCCTACGCCGTCGGCTTCGGCGGCTCGATGATTTGGTTCGGGTCCTCCGCGGGCGTCGCGGTCGCGGGGCTGATGCCGGAGGCGAGATCCGCGTCCCGCTGGTTGCGAGAAGGCTGGCCGGTGGCTCTGGCCTATGTCGTCGGGTTCTTCCTGATGCTGGCGCTGCTAGGCTGGAACCCTGAGAGTCTTTGAACTCGGGCGCCTCTCCTTAACGCGAAGGCGAAAGTGGGCCGGCTGAGGCGGCCCAGCGCTCAATTCCCGCCCGCCTGCTATTCGCAACCAGACCGTGTTTAGTTGGCGGTTTTACCTAGAGGAAATCTAATTTCATGTCCGTTGACGCCGTTTCGCCATAGGCCTAGCATTGAGGCCATTAATGGGGCGAGGGAACCCTCGGGTAAAATAGACTTGGCTTTAGCCGCTCGGGCCGCGAGCCCGCGCGTTCGAACGAGGAAGGCGATTATGTAGGTCAATCGTCCATCGCGTCTGAGGGGCAACGTCCGGGTCGGGCGCCGTCTCTCCGGCAAGGGGAAAAAGGGGGTACTATAATATGGGCGACCAATTAAATGCGCTAACGACCATCTTCACCGAGTTCTACTACTGGGTGACGATCGTGATGATGTTTCTGATCCATGTCGGCTTCTGCACATACGAAGTCGGCGTGTCTCGCAGACGTAACCATCTCAAAACACTGATGAAGAATGCGATGGCGATCCCGGTCGTGACCGTCACCTTCTTCTTATTCGGCTGGTGGATCTATTTTGCGTTTCCGAACGGACCGGGAATTACCGGCGGATTGATTACGGCAACATTCGCCGAACCTTGGAATCCGCTGATGGCGGCGCATCTCTCCGGCGTCAATCCCAATGAGGCCGCCGCAGTCACGCCGGCCGATGCCGCGCTCTGGCACCGCCTCAATGGCGTGTTCTGGGGCGCGTTCCTTCTGTTCTCGATCACGACCGCCTCGATCATCTCGGGCGCGATCATCGAGCGCGCTCGCTCAGGCGCATTCTGGATCATCGCCGTGCTGATCGGCTCGGTATTGTGGATCCTCGATGCGGCCTGGGGCTGGCATCCGCAAGGCTGGATGGTGAAACTTTGGGGCTATCATGACGCTTATGCCTCTGGTGTCGTCCATGCCATCGCGGGTGGCGGGGCACTTGCCTTTTTGATGGTTCTCGGTCCCCGCCTCGGCAAGTTCCGGAAGGACGGGACGCCGCGCGACATACCTCCCCACAATGTGTGGCTCGTAACGATCGGCCTGTTCCTGATCTATACGGGCTTCTGGGGATTCTATGCCGCGTGCAACATCCCGTTGATCTCGCCTGCGACAATCGCCGGCCAGATCACCGGCGAGACCTGGACGGCGACGAATATCTATCTCGCGCCGACCTCGCTTTCGGCGGTCACGTTCAACTTCCTGATGTCGCTATCGGGCGGCATGATGGCCGGCTATCTCATCTCCAAGGGCGATCCATTCTGGACGTTCTCGTGCGGATTGTGCGGTGTCATCGGCGCCTCGGCGGGCAACGATCTCTACCATCCGATCCAGGCCATGCTGATCGGCGCCGCAGTACCGACGATCGCCTACAAGCTGCACTATTTCGTCGAACGCCGCTTCAAGATCGACGATGCGGTGGGCGCAGTCGCGGTGCACGGTTATGGCGGATTCATGGGCGTCGTCATTGCCGGCTTCATGCTGTGGGGACAGCCGTCCTCGCCGTATGAGGGCTTCGCGCATATCAATCCGCTCGGCAATTTCGCCGGTGCTTGCTTGATGTTCCTGCTCGGCTTCATCCCGGTCTTGATCGTCTGCAAGATATTGGACAGCATGGGCCTGTTGCGCGTGCCGGCGAAGGTCGAGCTCGAGGGTGTCGACTTTGCGCTCAACCACGCCTTCATGGACTCGGTCCGGGAAGTGGGCGTGGCTGAAAAGGCGATGATCAAATAGAGATCCGAGAGGAGAGAAAAAATGTCGACCAATGGAATGACAAGCTGGGCCGTTGACCTCAAGGATGTCGGCGCAATCTATCCTTTCCAGGGATGGGAGGTGCTTCTGGTCATCCTCGGGTTCATCTTCTGGATCGGCTGGCACATCATCCAGACGCGCCAGGAGAATGAGGAGATTGCGTCGGATATGGCGGCCGACCGGAGTGGCGAGGAAACGAAGGCATCGATCGATCGCTATTATTAGACGACGCGCATAAAAGGCCCGCGACTTAAGCGGGCTTTGGCGAGGCGCCGGCGAAGCCGGCGCCTCCTTTGCTTTCGGGAAGGCTCGGAGGATAACCGCTCAAGAAAACTTGTTTCCTCACGTGAAATGATGGATTGACTTCCGCACCTGCGAATGCGGGAAGTGGCAGGCGCGGAGGATCGAGGACAGCCAGAGATGAGCAGCGCATCCATGGCAAGGCGGAAAGCGCCGGCGAAGCGGGGGCCGAAGCCCAAACGCAGCGCCACTGAACTGAAACGCAACGATCAGCTCAAGACCGGCTCGCTTGCGCCTCGGCCCGCCGAAAGTCTCTCCATCGCGCACTCGATCGGGGCGCAGGTGCGAAACTTGCGCCACAAGCTGGATCTCACGGGTGCCGAGCTCGCCGAACAGGCGGGGCTTTCGGCCGGTATGCTGTCGAAGATCGAGAACGGCGCGGTGTCGGCCTCGATCGACAGCCTGGAGGCGCTGTCGCGGGCGCTCAACGTGCCGTTGACGACCTTTTTCGCGAGCTATGAGGAGCAGCGGGACTGCTCCTACGTTCCCCGCGGTCAGGGCGTCAACATCGAGCGGCGCGGCACCAAGGCCGGGCACCAATACCAGCTGCTCGGTCATTCCATCTCAGGAGAAGTCGTGGTCGAGCCTTATCTCATCACGCTGACCGAAGAAGCCAAGCCCTACACCATGTTCCAGCATGCCGGTGTCGAGTTCATTTATATGCTGACCGGGAAGGTGGTCTATCGCCACGCAGACAAGGCCTATCCGTTGTCGCCGGGAGACGCGCTGTTCTTCGATTCCGCCGCGCTGCATGGGCCGGAAGAGTTGACCAAGCTGCCGATGACCTATCTTTCGGTCATCATCTATCCGCGCGGTTGACGCGTCGCTATTTCTCAACAGTAAACTAAAATTCCCTACAGTTGACAGACGCCGTAAAGCACCGTTACCGTAGCCTTCGAGAGCATGGTTAAACGGAGTGGTGGTTGCGGCATGTGCGGAATTGTCGGTCTCTTTCTCAAGAACAAGTCTCTGGAGCCTCAGCTCGGTCAGATGCTGGCCGGCATGCTGGGCACGATGTGCGATCGCGGGCCGGACAGCGCCGGCTTCGCGGTCTATGGCTCGGGCGATGCAGAGCACGTCAAGCTCACGCTCAGAGGCGCGTCGGCCAAGACAAATTTCGCCGCGCTCGCCGGGATGGTGGAAGCATCGATCGGTGCTCCCGTTACGGTAGAGACACACGCGACCCACGCGGTTTTCACCGTTCCGGCCAAGCTGGAAACCGCGGCGCGGGAGGCGATTGCCGCCGAGGATAAGACGGTCAAAGTGGTGAGCGCCGGAAACCGCATGGAGATCTACAAAGAGGTGGGCCGGCCGGACAGGGTGGCCGAGCGGTTCGATCTTGCGCATATGAAAGGCTCGCACGGCATCGGCCATACCAGGATGGCGACCGAGTCCGCGGTCACCGTCGACGGTGCGCATCCTTTCTCCACCGGACGCGATCAATGCCTGGTGCATAACGGCTCGCTGTCCAATCACAACGCACTTCGCCGTAAGCTGATCCGCAAGGGCCAGAGCTTCGAGACCGAGAACGACACCGAAGTCGCTGCGCACTATCTCACCTGGCGGATGGAAGAGGGCGAGACCCTGGGGCAAGCGCTCAAATCGTCGCTCGAAGATTTGGACGGCTTCTACACGTTCGTGGTCGGAACTGAATCCGGTTTCGGCGTGTTGCGCGATCCCATCGCCTGTAAGCATGCCGTGCTCGCCGAGACGGATGACTATGTCGCCTTTGGCACCGAATATCGTGCGCTCGCCGTGCTTCCGGGAATCGAGAAGGCGAAGGTGTGGGAAGCCGAGCCGGCTACCGTCTATTTCTGGGAGCGGCATTGATGCCGACCATCGATCTCGACGTCACGAGCTTGCGCGACTTCAACCAAATGCTTCACAATTTTGGGGAAGGGGCCAACGACACCGACTTCCACGTGGTGAACCCGCGCGGCAAGCATGCCATCGCGGCCGGAGTCGATGCGCCAATTACCATCGAGATTGACGGCAATGTCGGCTATTACTGTGGGGGCATGAACAAGCGCGCCAATATCATCGTCAATGGCAGCGCGGGCGTCGGGCTTGCCGAGAACATGATGTCGGGACGAATCCACGTCAAAGGCGATGCGTCGTCGTCGGCGGGCGCAACGGGATGCGGTGGCCTTCTCGTGATCGACGGCAACGCCTCCGGCCGTTGCGGCATCTCGGCCAGGGGCATCGATATCGTGGTCAAAGGTTCGGTCGGACATCTGTCTGCCTTCATGGCGCAAGCCGGCAGCCTCATCGTGCTCGGTGACGCTGGCGACGCGCTGGGCGATTCCATCTACGAAGCCAGGCTGTTCGTGCGCGGAAGGGTGAAGAGCCTTGGTGCAGACTGCATCGAGAAATCGCTTTCCGACCAGCACAAGCAGACCTTACGCAAATTGCTCGACGAGGCCGGCGTGGGCGGCGAGGTCGATGTCTCCGAGTTCAAGCGCTATGGTTCGGCGCGGAAGCTCTATCACTTCCACATGGATAATCTGGAGGCCTATTGATGAGTGCCGAAGGCCGCTGGGTTCATACGCCGCCTCGCCCGTCGGCGACGTTCGACGAGCATTCGATCGCGGAGATTCACCGCGCCGCAGCCACCGGCATCTATGACATTCGCGGGTTCGGCGCCAAGCGGCGGCTTCCGCATTTCGACGATCTGTTGTTTCTCGGCGCCTCGATCAGCCGCTATCCGCTGGAAGGCTATCGCGAGAAATGCGCGACCGATGTCGTGCTTGGAACGCGGTTCGCCAAGAAGCCTTTGCACCTCAAGATTCCGATCACCATCGCCGGCATGAGCTTTGGGTCGCTGTCCGGCCCGGCCAAGGAGGCGTTGGGGCGCGGCGCCAGCGCCGTCGGCACCTCGACCACGACCGGCGACGGCGGCATGACTGAGGAGGAGCGCGGGCACTCCAAGCATCTCGTCTATCAGATCCTGCCGTCGCGTTACGGCATGAACCCGGATCATTTGCGCAAAGCCGACGCGATCGAGATCGTGGTCGGGCAGGGCGCCAAGCCTGGCGGCGGTGGCATGCTGCTCGGGCAAAAGATTTCCAAACGCGTCGCCGAGATGCGCACCTTGCCGGAAGGGATTGATCAGCGGTCGGCGTGTCGACATCCGGATTGGACCGGCCCTGACGACCTCGAGATCAAGATCCGAGAGCTTCGCGAAATTACCGATTGGGAAAAGCCGATCTACATCAAGGTCGGGGCGGCGCGTCCTTATTACGATACGGCGCTGGCGGTGAAATCCGGCGCCGACGTCGTGGTTCTGGACGGTATGCAAGGCGGTACTGCGGCCACGCAGGAAGTGTTCATCGAGCATGTCGGCATTCCGATCCTCGCCGCCATTCGTCCGGCGGTTCAGGCGCTGCAGGAGCTGGACATGCATCGCAAGGTGCAACTGATCGTTTCGGGCGGCATCAGAAACGGCGCCGATGTTGCCAAGGCGCTGGCGCTTGGCGCCGATGCCGTCTCGATCGGCACCGCGGCTTTGATCGCTCTCGGCGACAATGCCAAGCATCTGGAGGAAGATTACCGTCAGTTGGGCACGCGCGCGGGCTGCTACGACGACTATCATGAAGGCCGCGATCCGGCAGGGATCACCACGCAGGACCCCGAGCTCTATGGCCGGCTCGACCCGGTCGAAGCTGGGCGGAGGCTTGCGAATTATCTCACAGTGTTGACGCTTGAGACGCAGACGATCGCGCGCGCCAACGGCAAGACGCATGTGCACAACCTCGAGCCCGAGGATTTAGTGGCGCTGACGGTCGAGGCGGCGGCGATGGCGAAGGTGCCGCTCGCCGGCACCAATTGGATTCCAGGAAACGAGAGCAATTCGCTCTGAAGTCGGGAGTGGTAAGGCGATGGCTAAGGATCTGGCACAGATCGCAAAAGAAAAAGGAATAAAGTATTTTTTGATTAGCTATGTCGATCTGTTCGGCATCATGCGGGCGAAGCTGGTGCCGGCCGCGGCAATCAATGAGATGGCGAAAAACGGCGCAGGCTTCGCCGGGTTCGCCAGCTGGCTCGACATGACGCCCGCCGATCCAGACATGCTTGCCATCCCCGACCCGGACAGCCTCATCCAGCTGCCTTGGCGGAAAGAGGTGGGCTGGCTCGCCGCCAATCCGCATATGAGCGGCAAGCTTGTCGAGCAGGCGCCTCGCAACGTGCTGAATCGCGTGATGGAAGAGGCGGCCGCCAAGGGCTACGAGCTCAAGACCGGCGTCGAATGCGAGTTCTTTTTGATCTGCCCCGATGGCTCAAGCATCTCTGATGCCAGCGATCATCAATCGAAGCCCTGTTACGACCAGCAAGCGCTGATGCGCCGCTACGACGTCATTACCGAGATTTGCGATTCAATGCTCGAACTCGGCTGGGGGCCCTATCAGAACGACCACGAGGACGCCAACGGCCAGTTCGAGATGAACTGGCACTACGACAACGCGCTGAAGACCGCCGACAAGCATGCGTTCTTCAAATATATGGTCAAGGCAATCGCCGAGAAGCACGGTTTGCGCGCGACGTTCATGCCGAAGCCGTTCTCGACGCTCACCGGCAATGGCTGTCATATGCACGTGTCGATGTGGTCGAAGGACGGCAAAAACCTGTTCGAGGATTCGAACGATCCGATGGGCCTCTCCAAGCTCGGCTATCAATTCATTGCCGGGTTGATCCATTCGGCGGACGCGGTGGCCGCCATCACCAATCCGACGGTGAATTCCTATAAGCGCATCAACGCGCCGCGCACGCTGTCCGGCGCAAGCTGGGCGCCCAATACCGTAACTTACACCGGCAACAACCGCACCCACATGATCCGAATCCCGGACCCCGGTCGCTTCGAATTCAGACTGGCCGATGGCGCGGCAAATCCTTACGCGATGCAGGCGGCCATGCTGGTCGCCGGGCTCGACGGCATCCAGAACGGCCGCGATCCGGGCAAGCGCCTCGATATCGACATGTATGCCGAAGGGCATACGGTGAAAGGCGCCAAGAAGCTTCCGCTCAACATGCTCGACGCTCTTCGCGCTCTCGATCAATCCAGCGTGTTGCGGAGCGGGCTCGGCGAGTCGTTCATATCGGCCTATCTGAAGCTCAGGCACGCCGATTGGAATGACTATGCGAGCCACCTCACTGATTGGGAGCGGAAGACGACGCTCGATTGCTAGTTCAGGCGTTAGCCCGGGTGCGCGAGGGCGTCTCGCCGAAGGCGCGGCCATAGGCGCGGGCGAACTGGCTCGACGAGGCAAAACCGGTCGCGACCGCGACGTCGAGAATCGGCAATGTGGTTTCCCGCAAGAGCTGGCGCGCACGATCGAGCCGCATCGAAGAATAGTGCCCATGAATGCCGCGCCCGAGTTGGCTGCGGAACAGACGCTCGAGTTGCCTCACGGAAACTCCGGCGATCCGTGCCAGGTCTTCGCGTGACTGCGGCGTCTCGATGCTGGTTTCCATCTGGCGGAGCACGCGGAGCAGTTTTTCATCGGTGACGCCGAGACGGAAGCGCAAATCCATGCGCTGCGGGCCGAAGCCTTCGCGAATATGCGTGTGCAGGAACCAGTCTCCTACGGAAGCGGCAAGCTCATGGCCGTGATCCTGCTCGATCAGCGCCACCATCATATCGAGCGCGGAGATGCCGCCGGAACAGGTGATGCGGTTGCCGTCGATCTCAAACAGAGACGGCGTGACCTCGACCTCTGGGAAGTCCTCGCTGAAAGCGGGTTGATGCTCCCAATGCAGCGTCGCCCGGTGCTGGTCCAGAAGTCCGGCACGGGCGAGAATGTAGGGGCCACCGGAAATGCCGCCGATAACGACACCGCGCCGCGCCAAGCGTCGCAGCCAAGCAAAGGTAGCCTTATCGTTGAAGGTCGCGGGATTGCCGCCGGCACAGACGAAGAGAAGATCGGCGTCTCGCTCGGTACCGACTCCGGCATCGGGGATGATGGCGACGCCGTTCGAGGCCGCCACCTGCTTGCCGCCTCCAGGGGCTGCGTGCCACCAGCGATAGAGCGTGCGTCCTGAGATCAGATTGGCGGCGCGGAGAGGCTCCAGCGCTGCGGCGTAGGACATCAGTGCAAAGCCGGGAATGAGCAGGAAGCCGACGGTCTTGGGCGGACCGTATTTGTTCGCGGCGCGGTTCGATTTTGGCGGTTTTTCGCGCTTCTGCATGTCGCTAAATGTCGATTGAGTGTCGCTAAATGTCAATAGAGGAGAGCGCGACGCGTCAGAATGAGTTCATGCGCTATTCCGGCCTCGCCATCCTCGCCAACGGGCTCACCGGCAATAAAGGCTGGTCAGAAGTCTGGCGGAAGCCAGAGCCGAAACCATCCTACGACGTCGTCATCGTCGGCGGCGGCGGGCACGGTCTCGCGACGGCCTATTATTTGGCGAAGAATCACGGCGTCACCAATGTCGCGGTGCTGGAGAAATCCTATCTCGGCTCCGGCAATGTCGGGCGCAACACGACGATCGTGCGATCCAACTATTTGCTCCCTGACAACATCGCGTTCTACGAGCGCTCGATGAAGTTGTGGGAGGGCCTCTCCCAGGACCTCAACTACAACACCATGGTCAGCCAGCGCGGCATTCTCAACATCGTCCATTCCGATGCGCAGCGAAACGCCTATGTCCGGCGCGGCAATGCGATGCGGCTCTCCGGCGTCGATGCCGAGCTTTTGACGCGCGATCAGGTGCGCGACTATCTGCCTTACGCGGATTTCGACAATGCCCGCTTTCCCATTCGCGGCGCTCTGATGCAGCGGCGCGCAGGGACGGTGAGACACGATGCCGTTGCCTGGGGTTATGCGCGCGGCGCCGATAGTCGCGGTGTCGACATCATCGAGCATTGCGAAGTCACCGGCTTCAGAATCGAGCAAGGCGTGGTCAAGGGCGTCGAGACCAATCGCGGCTTCATCGGCGCCAAGAAGGTGGGACTTGCGGTCGCCGGCAGCACGTCGCGTGTCGCGGCGTTCGCGGGACTGAGGCTCCCCATTGAGGCGCATGTGATCCAGGCCTTCGTCACCGAAGGCATCAAGCCGTTGATCGATCATGTGGTGACGTTCGGCGCCGGGCATTTCTATGTGAGCCAGTCGGATAAAGGCGGCCTGGTCTTCGGCGGAGACATCGACGGCTATAATTCCTACGCGCAACGCGGCAATCTCCCCGTGGTGGAGGACGTGGCCGAAGGCGGCCTCGCGCTGTTTCCCAATCTCGGCCGCTTGCGTATTTTGCGGAACTGGGCCGGGCTGCTCGACATGACGATGGACGGCTCGCCGATCTTCGACAAGACCGGCATTGAGGGTTTCTATCTCAATTGCGGCTGGTGCTACGGCGGCTTCAAAGCGACGCCGGCGTCGGGTGAGGCGTTCGCCCATCTTATCGCCAAGGACGAGCCTAGCGATTTGATCAAACCCTTCCGCCTCGACCGTTACGCTCGCGGCGCTCTTCTCGACGAGAAGGGCGTGGGCGCCCAGACCAATCTGCACTGAGGATCATCGATGCGGATCAACTGCCCCTATTGCGGAATGCGCGACGTGGCCGAGTTCACCTATCTCGGCGCCGCGAATTTGAAGCGCCCGGATCCGAGCGCGGCGGACGCGCAACAGGCGTTCTTCGAATATTCCTATCTGCGCGACAATCCTGCAGGGCCGCTTGCCGAGCTTTGGTATCACGGCGGCGGCTGCCGCTCGTGGCTTAGAGTCGTGCGCGACACCCGGACCCATGAGATTTCCAGCGTAGCGATGGCCGCGAAATCGGGAGCAGCCGATGGCTGAGCAGCGGTTTCGTCTCAAGCAAGGCGGCGTCGTCGATCGTAGCACGACGCTCCGCTTCAAGTTCGACGGCCGGGACTATGTCGGTCATCCGGGCGACACGCTCGCCTCGGCGCTGCTCGCGAACGGCGTCAAGCTGGTCGGTCGCTCGTTCAAATATCACCGGCCGCGCGGCATCTATACGGCCGGCCCCGAGGAGCCGAATGCTCTGGTCGAGCTGCGCAGCGGCGCACGCCTCGAGCCCAACACCAAGGCAACGACAGTCGAGCTCTATGATGGGTTGGAGGCCGCGAGCCAAAATCGCTGGCCGTCATTGAAGTTCGATTTGCTGTCGATCAATTCGTTGTTCTCGCCGTTCTTCGGCGCCGGCTTCTACTACAAGACCTTCATGTGGCCGGCGAGTTTCTGGGAGCGCGTCTACGAGCCCATGATCCGCCGAAGCGCCGGCCTTGGCCGGGCCAGTCTAGAGCCGGATCCGGATCACTACGAAAAGGCCTTCGCGCATTGCGATGTGCTGGTGATCGGCTCGGGTCCTGCGGGGTTGATGACTGCTTTGGCGGCGGGCCGTGCTGGCGCTCGCGTCATCCTCGCCGAAGAGGATTTTCGCTTCGGTGGCAGACTGCTTTCCGAGACTCTTTCAATAGGTTGGGAGGCGGGGCTCGATTGGGTCAACGACGTCATCACGGAACTGGAGACGCTCGACAACGTGCGTCTGATGCCGCGCACGACCGTCTACGGGGTCTACGATGGCGGCAGCTATGGGGCGGTGGAACGCGTCAACGACGCGGCCCCGGTTCCGCAAGCTTATATGCCGCGCCAGCGCAGTTGGCGCATCGTGGCGAAGCGGGCCGTGCTGGCGTCGGGCGCGATCGAGCGCGGCATCGCTTTTCCCGGCAACGATCTTCCCGGTGTCATGCTGGGCTCGGCGGTCAGGACCTATCTCACACGCTTCGGAGTCGCGCCGGGCAAGCGCGCCGTGGTGTTTGCCAGTTCCGATGACGGGCTCGAGACGGCGCGCGTGCTCACCGCAAGCGGCGTCACGGTTGCGGCCTTGGTCGACTCGCGGAAGGAATGGAAACACGATGGCACCGTGCCATGTCCGGTCATTTCGGGCGCCGTGGTCGAACGCGCCGAAGGCGGGCGCATACTTCGCGGTGTGGCGGTCCGAAATGCCGACGGCACGCGGAGCGACATCGCTTGCGATCTGCTCGCGATCTGCAATGGCTGGAATCCGTTGCTGCATCTGACCACCCATCTTGGTGGCCGTCCTGTGTGGGATGAGAGATTGCAAGGCTTTATCCCTGGGACGATGCCTCAGAGCATGAACGTTGCAGGCGCTGCCGCCGGTCATCTCTCGCTCTCAGGGTCGCTCAGCGATGGGGCGAGACTGGGTGCGGAAGTTGCGCAACAGCTCGGATTCGATGCTGCTACGGTCGAACTCCCGGTTGCGAACGAGAAGCCGCGAGCTGCCAGCGATTCGCTCTGGCGCGTGGGCGCCGCCAAGCCGTTCGCCTTTGTCGATCTGCAGAACGATGTGACCACCAAGGACATCGAGCTGGCGAGGCAAGAGGGCTTCGGCGCCAGCGAGCACGTCAAGCGTTACACGACGCTCGGCATGGGAACCGACCAGGGCAAGACCGCCAATGTCGTGGCGCTTGGGGTTCTGTCGGAGCTGACCGGGCGCGCGATTCCCGACCTCGGTCTTCCCGGATTCCGGCCGCCCTATGCGCCGATCACCTGGGGCGCTTTTGCCGGGCACCATCGCGGTCAGGACTTCCGTCCCAAGCGGTTGCCGCCGTCCCATGCTTGGGCGATCGAGAACGGCGCCGTCTTTGCTGAAGCTGGACCGTGGCTCAGGGCGCAATGGTATCAACGGCCTGACGAGACGAGTTGGCAAGAGAGCGTATCGCGTGAAGCGGCGGCGGTACGCCGGTCGGTCGGAATCTGCGATGTGTCAACACTCGGCAAGATCGATATTCAGGGGCCTGATGCGGCGCGTTTTCTCGACCGGGTCTATGTCAACAAATTCTCGACGCTGAAGGTCGGCCGCGCACGCTATGGGCTGATGCTGCGCGAGGATGGCTTCGCCATGGACGACGGCACCACATCGCGGCTCGGCGAGCATCATTTCATCATGACCACGACCACAGCCAATGCCGGCAAGGTCATGCAACATTTGGAATTTTGCCGGCAAGTGTTATGGCCAGAGTTAAACCTGCGGCTGGTCTCGGTCTCGGATCAATGGGCGCAATATTCGATCGCCGGCCCCCGCGCGCGCGACGTGCTCGCCAAGCTGGTCGATGCCCCGTTCGATATTTCCAACGAAGGCTTTCCGCGCATGGCGGCGGGGGACCTCACGATTTGCGGCGGGGTGCGTGCGCGGCTGTTCCGGGTCTCTTATTCCGGAGAACTTGCGTATGAGATCGCGGTGCCGTCGCGCTATGGCGATGCCGCCATTCGCGCGCTGATGGAGGCGGGCGCCGAGTTCGATATCACGCCATACGGAACGGAAGCGCTCAACGTGCTCCGTATCGAGAAGGGCCACGTCGCGGGGCCTGAAATCAACGGGCAGAACACGGCGCGCGATCTCGGGCTTGCCGGCATGCTGGCGGACAAGGACTGTATCGGTCGTGTGCTGGCTGGCCGGCCTGCGTTGACCGAACCGGAGCGACCGATTTTTATCGGGGTGAGGCCGCTCGACGCCTCGGCTCAGCTTGCGGCGGGCGCGCATTTCATTCCAAACGATGCGAGCGCAAATGCCGCCAATGATGAAGGCTATGTGACCTCTGTCGCCTTCTCGCCGGAGCTCGGCCACGATATCGGCTTAGGCTTCCTGAAGCGGGGGCAGCAACGCATCGGCGAGCATGTCCGCGCGGTCGATCTGCTGCGCGGGACCGACGTCGAATGCGTGATTTGCTCGCCGGTGTTCGTCGATGCGGAAGGGGAGCGCCAGCGTGGCTAAGCTCGCGCCAGTTTCTCCACTTGCCGCCGTCGCGGTGCCTGGCCGCTATGGCCAAGCGACGGGAGGGATGCCGCCGGTCGCGCTCAAGGAGCGGCGCGGGCTCAAGCTCTGCATCATTGCGGCGCTCAGCGGACAGGAGCCGGCCGTCGAAGAGATTTTCCGCAAAATCACCGGACTTGAATTGCCGCGGGGCCCGCAGCGCGTTGTCGCCAAAGGCTTGGCGTTGATCGGCACTGCGCCGGGTCAATGGCTCGCAATTGCCGAGGACGAAAGCTCAAGACAGACATTGGATGCGCTCGCCAAAGATCTCGCCGGGCACGCCGCAATCACCGAGCAATCCGACAGCAAGGCGGTGATCCGCATTTCGGGTGTGCGCGCTCGCGATGTGCTGGCCAAAGGCTGTTCGCTCGATCTGCACCCCAGAGTGTTCAAGCCTGGCGACGCGGCAACGACAGCGATTGCGCTGATCGATTGTCAGCTTTGGCAAATCGACGATGTGCCCAGTTACGATCTCGCCGTGCCATCGAGTTTCGCGGAGAGCTTCTGGTCGTGGCTTGCGGCATCCGCCGCGGAATACGGCTACATTGTCGAAATGTGACGGCTGCGACGGGCCTTGATCTGCCGCAAGGCTCGCCTAGGATGTGCGTTCTATCCAAGATGAGGATCGACAGTCTAGAAGGTTCCAATTCAATGCAAATACCCTTGCAGATCAGTTTTGACGGAATGGACCCTTCGCCAGCGCTCGAGGCGCGTATTCGCGAGAAGGCAGACAAGCTCGAACGATTTTATGACCGGATCGTTAGTTGCAGTGTCGTCGTCGTGGCGCCGCATCGTCACCATCACAAGGGAAAGCTCTATAGCGTCCGCATCGATCTCAGCGTTCCGGGGCACGACATCCATGTTGGGCGCGCCGGTCCGGAGAACCATGCCCATGAAGACGTCTATGTTGCCTTGCGCGATGCCTTCAATGCGGCGGGACGGTTGCTCGAGGACCACGTGCGGCGCATGCGCGGCGACGTGAAAACGCACACCGAGCGGCAAGACTAGCCAAGCAGCAAAGTCCGGCAAACGCTGGCCGCTACAAAATGCAAAAGGGGTGGACCCGGCGGGTCCGCCGCTTCTTCTTCGGATTACTCGCTAAGGTCGGGGGTTTGCCCCGGCTGTTCGCGCTAGATCTTTCCGAGCAGCAGTAAAATCAACAGGATGATGAGGATCAGGCCGACGATGCCGGAGGGTCCGTAGCCCCATGCGCGGCTGTGACCCCAGGTCGGGATAACGCCAAGCAGAATAAGAATAAGGATGATGATGAGAATAGTGCCGAGTGACATGGGTAGTCCCCCCCAATTGCGGTGCCGCAAGTGTAGGGTCGGACCATCCGATTCGATAGTCAATCTTCCCGATATGCAGAACTTGTGCGGGCGGGTTTCCGCAGATTCCCTGCGCTGCAATGCCGCGCTTCGGCGGGCGTTCTATTTAGTCATTTAATATCAGTATTTTAGCTTGTCGAGGAGCGTCGGCCGGGATATCGGGTCGGCCATGTCCGCCGCCGCGAACGGACTAGTCTTGATCCTCATCAAGGTTCAGACTTCTATGCATTGACCAAGGTGCTCGCGGTTGAGCAGGGGATAGAAGACAATGGCGCCGATCACTGAGCGCGTTGAGTGGAATGCTTTTTCCGATTCCATGGCCTTGCTGGGGGCGGCCATTTGCATCGTCATCGGCCTCGCCTTCGCCGTCGGCGGTAAGGATCCGGTCATCGCCTTTCATGGATTGATTTTGCTGGTCTCCGCCTGCGTCGCGGGGGTCTTTCTTTTTGACGCTCTCCGCAGCAGCAAGACGGAGGCGCAGGCCGAGGGTGAAGGCTATGCCGACGGCGTCATCCGCGCCGGCGTGATCGCGACAGTGTTCTGGGGCGTGGCCGGGTTTCTCGTGGGCGACATCATCGCCTGGCAGCTGGCCTTCCCTGTGCTCAATCTCGATCTGCCCTGGACCAGCTTTGGGCGCTTGCGTCCGCTGCATACTTCGGCCGTGATCTTCGCCTTCGGCGGCAATGCGCTGATCGCGACCTCGTTCTATGTCGTGCAGCGCACGAGCCGCGCGCGGCTCGCGGGCAAATGGTCGCCGTGGTTCGTGTTCTGGGGCTATCAGCTCTTCATCGTGCTTGCCGCCACCGGCTATCTGCTCGGCGTCACGCAATCGAAAGAATATGCCGAGCCCGAGTGGTATGTGGATCTTTGGCTCACGCTGGTCTGGGTGGTCTATTTCCTCGTCTTCGTGGGTACGCTGGCGAAGCGGCGCGAGCCGCACATCTATGTGGCGAACTGGTTCTATCTCGCCTTCATCGTCACCATCGCCATGTTGCACATCATCAACAATCTGGCGGTGCCGGTCTCCTTCCTCGGCTCGAAAAGCTACATCCTGTTTTCGGGCGTGCAGGATGCCATGACGCAATGGTGGTACGGCCACAACGCGGTCGGCTTCTTCCTCACGGCCGGCTTCCTCGGCATGATGTATTATTTCGTGCCGAAGCGCGCCGAGCGTCCGGTCTATTCGTACCGCCTCTCCATCGTGCATTTCTGGTCGCTGATCTTCCTCTATATCTGGGCCGGTCCTCACCATCTGCATTACACCGCGCTGCCTGACTGGGCGCAGACGCTCGGCATGACATTCTCGATCATGCTGTGGATGCCGTCTTGGGGCGGCATGATCAACGGGTTGATGACGCTGTCCGGCGCTTGGGACAAGCTCAGGACGGATCCCGTCATCCGCTTCCTGGTCATCGCCGTGGCGTTCTACGGCATGTCGACCTTCGAAGGGCCGCTGATGAGCATCAGGTCCGTCAATGCGCTGTCGCATTACACCGATTGGACCATCGGTCACGTGCATTCCGGTGCACTGGGCTGGGTTGCCTTCATCACCTTCGGCGCCGTCTATTGCCTGGTGCCCTGGCTCTGGCATCGCAAGGCGCTTTATTCCCAGCGCCTGGTCGAGTGGCATTTCTGGATCGCGACGCTCGGAATCCTGCTCTACATTACCTCGATGTGGGTGTCTGGCATTCTGCAAGGGTTGATGTGGCGCGCCTACGACAGTCTCGGCTTCCTAGAATATTCCTTCGTCGAGACGGTCGAGGCGATGCATCCCTTCTATATCATTCGCGCCATCGGCGGCGTGCTGTTCGTGATTGGCGCGCTGATCATGGTCTACAACATCTGGCGAACCATTCGAGGGGATCAGCCGGTCGATGCAGCGGAACAGCCGCGCATCGCCGCGGCGCCAGAGTTCCGCCCCGTGCCGGCAGAGTAGGGAGGGGGCAATGGACTGGGCGAAACATCAAATCCTCGAGAAGAACTCGATCCTGCTTCTCATCGGCATTCTGATCACGGTCGCGATTGGAGGCTTGGTTGAGATCGCGCCGCTATTCTGGCTGAATTCGACCATCGAGAAGGTTACGGGCATGCGGCCCTATACGCCGCTCGAGCTTGCCGGCCGCAACATCTATATCCGCGAAGGCTGCTATCTCTGCCATAGCCAGATGATCCGCTCGCTCAGGGACGAGGTCGAGCGCTATGGCCATTACAGCCTCGCCGCCGAGAGCATGTACGATCATCCCTTCCAATGGGGATCGAAGCGCACCGGCCCCGATCTTGCTCGCGTCGGCGGCAAATATTCCGATGAGTGGCATCAGCTGCATATGCAGGATCCCCGCGCGGTGGTGCCGGAGTCGGTGATGCCCGGCTATCCGCATCTGGCACAGCGCGAGCTCGACTATGCGGACATGGCAGAGCAGATGCAGGCGAATCGCGTCACGGGCGTGCCTTACACCGATGAGATGATCGAGAACGCGCGCGCCGATGTCGAACGCCAAATCAATCCTGCGGCCGAGGGCGTGAAGGAGTTCCTGGCGCGCTATCCCAAGGCGCAAGTCCGGAATTTCGACGCCGATCCTTCTCACGTCTCCGAGCTTGATGCCGTGATCGCTTATTTGCAGATGCTCGGCACCCTTGTCGATTTCGCCAAGTTCGACGAGGCGGGACCAAATTTGAGGTGATGTCATGAGCTACGAGCAAGTTGCGAGCTTCACCCAGACTGCGGCACTCGTTCTCTTCATGGCGATTTTCATCGGCGTGGTGATTTACGCGTTCTGGCCCGGCAACAAGAAGCGCTTCGAGAAAGACGCGCAAATTCCGTTGCGGAAGGACTTAGATGAAGAAGGGGACGACTGAGCACCATGGCTAGCCCCAGAACCGACAAAGAAACAGGTGCAGCCACCACCGGCCATGAATGGGACGGCATCGAGGAGCTGAACAGGCCGCTGCCCAAATGGTGGCTCTGGACGTTCTACGCCTGCATCATTTGGTCGATCGGCTATTGGCTGTTGATGCCGTCTTGGCCGCTCGTCTCGAGTTATACCAAGGGATTTCTCGGCTACAGCTCGCGCGAGAGCGTCGACGCTCAAGTCGCGGATGCAAACGCGGCCAAAGCCCAGTTTCGCGAGAGGATCGCCGCGAGCGACCTTCAAACCATCGCCGCCGACCCGGAGCTGTTGCAATTCGCGCTTGCCGGTGGCGAAGCGGCATTCGGCGACAATTGTGCGCCCTGTCACGGTCGCGGCGCGCAAGGATTTCCCGGCTATCCTAATCTGCGTGACGATTCCTGGCTGTGGGGCGACGGCTCGCTCGCGGCGATCCACCAAACCATCATGCATGGCATTCGCGCCAACGATCCGAAGACGCGCATGAACCAGATGCCGGCCTTTGGCAAGACGGGACTCTTGACCGAAGCGCAAATCGGCGATGTCGCGGAATATGTGCTGTCGCTGTCCGGACGTGGCACCGATCAGGCTGCGTCCGAGCGCGGCAGCAAGGTTTTCGCCGCAACTTGCGTCGCCTGTCACGGCCAGGACGGCAAGGGCAATCCCGAGATGGGTGCGCCGAACCTCGCCGATGAGCTTTGGCTTTATTCCGGTGACAAGGCCACGATCGTGGAGAGCCTGCGCAATGGACGCGGCGGGGTGATGCCGGCCTGGAGCAGCCGCCTCGATCCCGAAACGGTCAAAGAGCTCGCCGTTTACGTCCATTCGCTGGGTGGTGGCCGCTAGGCCGGAACTTCGAACGTCAGTTTACGGGCAAGATCGCGGGGGCGCAGACGAGTAGCCTAGAGCGAGGTATATGCTAGTGTTGAAGTCTGATGAGAGAAACACCTCAGACGTGTCACTCGTAGAGGAGCCAGAGGGCGCCCCGACGGTGGCGCCGCCGCCCGCGCCGCAGGACGAGAGCCTCTACGCGCGTCACGTCAAGATTTACCCGAAGCGCGCGCATGGCCAGTTTCGCACGATCAAATGGATCGTGATGGCTGTGACGCTCGGCATCTACTATGTGGTGCCGTGGCTTCGCTGGGATCGCGGGACGTACCTGCCGGATCAGGCGGTGCTGATCGATTTCCCGTCGCGGCGCTTCTTTTTCTTCTTTCTCGAGATCTGGCCGCAGGAATTTTACTACATTACCGGTCTGCTTGTGCTCGCCGCTCTGGGGCTATTTCTCGTGACCGCGCTCGCCGGCCGGGTCTGGTGCGGCTATACCTGCCCGCAGACCGTCTGGACCGATCTGATGATCGCGGTCGAGCGCTTGTTCCAAGGCGACCGCAATCAGAGGCTTCGTCTCGACAAGAATCCGTGGTCGTTCGAAACGCTGTGGCGTAAGGGGGCCACGCATTTCAGTTGGCTCTTGATCGCGATCGCCACCGGCGGCGCATTCGTGTTCTATTTTGCCGATGCGCCGACGCTTGCGCGTCAGCTCGCCAATTTCGATGCGCCGCTTATCGCATACAGCTTCATCGGCATCTTCACCGTCACGACCTATCTGCTCGGCGGCCTCGCCCGCGAGCAGGTCTGCATCTATATGTGCCCGTGGCCGCGCATTCAGGGCGCGATGTTCGATCAGGATTCGCTGCTGATCTCCTATCGCGCCTGGCGTGGCGAGCCGCGCGGGCCGCACAAAGCCGGCCAGAGTTGGGAGGGCAAGGGAGATTGCATTGACTGCCAACAATGCATCGCGGTCTGTCCGACCGGCATCGATATCCGCAATGGCGCGCAACTCGAGTGCATTCAATGCGCGCTTTGCATCGATGCTTGCAATGAGATCATGGACAAGGTCGAGCGGCCGCGCGGGCTGATTGCCTACGACACCGTTCGTAATCTCGAGATGGCGCCGCATGGCAAAGCCGAGATCAAGCTGATGCGCCCGCGCGTGCTGCTCTATGCGAGCGCGTTCGCGCTAGTCGCGGGCATCATGGTCACGGCGTGGACGATGCGCCCGGATCTCGAGGTGAACATCCTCCGCGATCGCAATCCGCTCTATGTCAAGCTTTCCGACGGCGGGATTCGCAACGGCTACACCATCAAGGTGCTGAACAAGCTTTACGAGCCTCATGTCTTCAATCTCGGAGTCGAAGGGTTGCCGGGGGCGAAGCTCACCATCGTCGGGCACGAAGCCGAGGCTCAGCCGGCGGTCACCGTCGCGCCGGACGAGCTGCAACCGCTTCGCGCCTATGTGACGCTGGACAAAGAAGGTGTCTCGACTTTGCACGATGATGAGACCAACTTTGCTTTCGTCATCACCGACATCGCCAATGGCACCAAGGTTGAGCACGAGGCGACGTTCCATGCGCCCGAGGACGAAGATGATGATGAAGACTGACGGCTGGTTCGCCAATGGCATCACGGGGCGCCATGTTCTGGTGAGCCTCGTCGTGTTTTTCGGCGTGATGCTGATCGCCAATGGCCTGTTCGTCTATTTCGCGCTCTCGACCTTTACCGGCAGCGACAGCGATCCGTATCGGCGGGGACTGCATTACAACGATACGATCGCAGCTGCGGAGCGCCAGACCGAGAAAGGCTGGCAGTCCGCTTTGAGTTACGACGCGGCAAAGCGGCGCTTATTGCTCGGTCTGAGTGACGGCAAATCACGGCCGGTCACCGGTTTGCAGATCAAGGCTGTGGTGGGTCGGCCCGTCACCGACAAAGAGGACCGTGCGCTCTCGCTCAAGGAAGAGGCGGGCGGTGTCTACGCGGCGGAGATCGACCTTCCGCCGGGGCAGTGGGTGATCTCTGCCGCAACCCCGGATGAACCGAGAGTCCGGTGAGCCCGCCTACCAGCTCAAACAGCGGCTCAGCGTGGGCGGGACGCCATGACGGTCCACGCCCTTCCGCTGAAATCTCCGACCAGCGTCGAAGCCGCCGAGCTGCAAGTGCCGTCGACGCTGACATTGGTCATCGAGAACATGCATTGCGGCGGTTGCCTCAAATCGGTGGAGCGCGCGGCGATGAGCGTGCCTGGCGTCTCCAGCGCCCGCGCGAGCCTGGCGGCGAAGCGGGTCGCCGTGTCCTACGATGCGAACCTTGCCGGCGAAGCCGATCTGATTGCGGCGCTGGAGGGGGCGGGCTTCGCCGCGGCGCCGATCAATTTGAGCTCAGCTTCAACGGACACCGAACGGCAAAGCTATCTGCTCCGCCGCGTCGCGGTCGCGGGCTTTGCCGCAATGAACATCATGCTGCTTTCGGTCTCGGTGTGGGCCGGAAGCGCCGGCGACATGGATGAAAGCGTCAAGGTGCTGTTCTGGTGGCTATCGGCGTTGATCGCGCTGCCCACCGTGGTCTATGCGGGGCAACCCTTCTTCAGCTCCGCGCTCGGCGCGCTGCGCGGACGCCGCCTCAATATGGATGTGCCGATCTCGCTCGCCATCATTCTGGCGACGGCGATGAGCGTCTATCAGACCATCCGCGTCGATGATCAGGTCTATTACGACGCCGCGGTGTCGTTGCTGTTCCTGCTGCTGATCGGCCGCTTTCTCGATGAGAGCTTGCGCGTCAGGGCCCGCGGCGAGGCGCAGAACCTGCTCAGCCTGCAACGGGGTATCGCCACTGTCATCGGCGATGACGGCTCGCGGCACCTGGTGCCCGCGCATGCCCTCCAGGCTGGGGATCGTGTGCTCATCGCGTCGGGCGAGCGCGTGCCCGCCGACGGCACTGTGATCCAAGGATCGGGCGAAGTCGATCAGAGCTTGATTTCCGGCGAGACCGCTCCGGTCAACGTGACGTCGGGATCGCCGGTCTATGCCGGGACCCTCAATCTCGCCCAGCCGCTGAAGATGGTGGTGACGGCAGCGGACAGTGCCACCTTGCTCGCAGAGATCGGCCGTCTGATGCAGGCGGCAGAGCAGGGCAAGGCGCATTACCGGAAGCTCGCCGACCGCGCGGCGCAAATCTATGCGCCCGCCGTGCATATTCTTGGCGCTCTCACCTTTGCCGGCTGGATGATCGCAGGCGCCTCGTGGCAAACCGCGCTGACCTATGCCATTGCCGTGCTCATCATCACCTGCCCGTGCGCGCTCGCGCTCGCGGTTCCTGCGGTGCAGATCGCGGCGGCGAGCCGGCTGTTTCGGCAGGGCATCATCGTCAAGGCGCCGGACGGGCTGGAACGTGCCGCCGAGATCGACATGGTGGTGTTCGACAAGACCGGCACGTTGACTCTGGGCCGACCGGAGCTGCTCGATGCCGATGCAATTCCCGACAATGTGCTTCGCGCGGCGGCGAGTCTGGCAGCTTCGAGCAAGCATCCTTATGCGCGGGCGATCGTGACGGCGGCGACGGCGCGGCTGAAGACGGTCGCGGCCGCGGACGATGTGGCTGAGACGCCGGGCCAAGGCCTAGAGCGGAAAACCAAGAATGGGGTCGAGCGGCTGGGTTCAGCCGAATATTGCGGGGTGAAGACCGCAGGCGGGGGCAGCGAAGTCTGGTACCGGAAGGACAACGATGCGGCGATCTCTTTCCGCTTTGCCGATGCGCTGCAGAAGCGACGCACCTGCGGTTGCCGCTTCGCTGAAGCGGCCAAGGCTACGGTCTCGCGCTGCTGTCCGGGGACAGGCCGCTTGTCGTCGAGACGATCGCGACCGAGGTCGGCATCGACACTTGGCTGGCGGGGCTGAAACCAGGGGACAAGATCGCGTGGCTCGATGGCCGTGCCCGCGAGGGCCATAAAGTGCTGATGGTCGGCGATGGGCTCAACGATGCGCCGGCGCTTGCCGCCGCGCACGCATCGCTTTCTCCGGCGACCGCCGCCGATATCAGCCAACGCGCCGCAGATTTCGTGTTTCAGGGATCGAAGCTCGCGCCCGTGCTGGAAGCAATCTCGACGTCAAAGCGCGCGCGCTCCATGGCGCTGCAGAATTTCGCGGTCGCCTTCGTCTACAACATCATCTGCGTGCCGCTCGCCATGGCCGGCTTCGTCACGCCGCTGATCGCGGCGGTGGTGATGGCGACGTCCTCGATCCTGGTTACGGCGAACGCCATGCGGCTCGCTTGGGTGCGAAAGCCATGACGGCCTTGGCTTGGCTCATCCCGGTCGCGCTCTTCCTCGGCGGGCTTGGGCTTGCGGCCTTCCTCTGGGCCTTGCGGTCCGGCCAATTCGAGGATTTGGAGGGCGCGTCCTATCGGGCGCTCGAAGACGAGCCGCCGGAACCGAAATAAGCTCCGCAAATCATTCTTGCAGCGGCGCGGCGTTGTGAACCGCCATCTCAAAGGGCCACGCCCAAGAGCACGATCCCTAGGACGAGAGGCAGGGCAAGGTAAGAGCCGAGCCACAACCATAGGCGTTGTGACGCCGTGGGCGTGGGCATCCAGCCGGGCGCCGAGTTGTTGTCATTGGCCGCGTGCATGATTCCCTCACGCCGTCCAACGCTACATAGTTAATTTGGTTCCCAAGACCTCGAGCTTTTGTCGCTGCTCAAGCCTTCGGCAGCCAAGCAAGGTCCCGGGCCGAACCGGAGGAACTCACGCCCTCCAAGCTTCGACGCAAAACCAAGCGAAGCCAATGGAGGACGCGGTGATCCTCAGGTCGGGTCCAGGGACAGTGTTGGCTCCGTCCCTGCTCGATTATTTGATCGAGGTAACGGGCGGCGGCGGCAGATCTTCGGAATAGACCTGCTGGCTGTGGTGGAAACAACCGCCGAGCGCGAGCGAGGCGGCGATGGCGACTAACGCGAAGATGGTGCGCATAACTGATCCCTCTAACTGACTAGGGGATCAGTTCTACCGGCTTAGCCTTAGCAAACGGTTACCAGGCGGATTGTTTTGAACCAGGCGGTTGGGGCGCTCCGGTTCGGGTCCCGCCAGGGGCAAAATAATGCGCCCTTGACCGTAGCGGTTTCCCGTTCGGTCAAGGGCGCGGAGGGTAAGCCAGCGGACCACACGGACTGTCTTGCCCCTCAAGCTATTCTGCACAGCGGCGGTTTCCGGGCTTTGCGCCAGATCAAAGTTTTTGATGCGCTATTTTTTCCTGCCCAATGACCATTTGACGTTACCCGGTTCCCGGTGCTGGTATCGACGGCGGACGGGACCGCCGAAATGTCAGACGCGCCGCATCCCAATATCGCCATTACCTATTGCCGCTTATGCGGCTGGCTGCTCCGGGCGAGCTGGATGAGGCAAGAGCTGCTGACCACCTTCGCCGACGAGCTCGGCTCGGTCACGCTCATTCCGGATCGGACCGGCGGGGTGTTCGAGGTGCGGATCGACGATGAGCTGGTCTGGTCGCGAAAAGAGCAGGGCCGGTTCCCGGATATCAAGGAACTCAAGCAGTTGGTGCGAGAATCGCGCCGGAGCACGATCTTGGCCATTCCGACGTTAAGCGTTGAAGCATTTTCCTAGTCTTCCGGCCATTTTCCCTGGCTTTCATGGGCCCTACCTGCTCTTGTTCGCCGGGCGCGGGACAATCCATAACAGCAAGGTCCGCAGGACCGATCAACGGCAGAGGGAGACGGGATGGCCAAAAGGCTGAAAGTCACCGGCGATTTTACGGGCAGCGCGCGAAGACTTCGTCTTCAACGACAGCGGCATTGTCCACGCCAAGGCCAATGGGAAAATCAAGGTCGTCGAGTCGTTCGGTGGCACGACGCACTCTTCGGCTCGCATCTCGGTATCTTCGATGCGACCGGTACCAAGACCATCACCTGGACCTATGCCTTGAGCAACGACGATGTCCGCGTCCAGGCGCTCGGGCCGGCGAGCAGGCGACTTGCAGCAGATCACCGTCAATGTGATCGATGCGGCGGAGTTGTTGATCTGACGACACTCTCACTCAGCCAATTGTTTCGCCCCTGGTAGTTCCTTCCCACATGTCCTGCAATCCTTAGGCAGGCGCAGAAGGAAGTCAGCCCGATGCCCGTACCCGTCGTCGTCACCATCCCCCACAAGCTCGGCAGGGAGGAGGCCACGAAGCGCCTCTAGGCACGGGTTCAGCGGCTTGCGCAAGGGTCTCGGCGCCCGTTCGCCGTGCTCAAGGACGAGTGGAAGGGCAACCATCTCGATTTCAGCGCGAGCTTGCTCGGTCAGACCACCAACGGAATGGTCGATGTGGCCGACGATCATGTCCGGCTCGAAGTTGAGCTGCCTTGGGTGCTTGCCCTGCTCGCCAACAAGGCGAAGGCTCTGGTGGAGCAGCAGGGCAGACTGATGCTGGAAGGCCCGAGCAAGACTCCCGGCAAGAAGACCTAGGATCTCAGCTGATCGAGACGATCTCGGCTTCGCTGTGGCCGGCTTCGACCACTTCGCCGACTTGCTTGCCCATCAAAGCTTGGGCGACGGGCGATACGTAAGACAACGTGCCGAGCGATGGGTCGGCTTCGTCCTCGCCGACGATGCGATAGGTGTGCGTGCGGCCGTCGTCGCGCTGGATCGTTACCGTCGAGCCGAAATGCACTTCCTTCGCGTCGCGCGGCGCATCGACAACCTGCGCAGTTGCGCGCCGCGAGGTCCAATAGCGCAAGTCCCGGTTGATCTTCGCCAGCAATGAGCGGTCGTCGCTATCTGCTGCCGTGGCATGGTCCTGATGCAGGCGCGCGAGCTCGGCCTCGATCATCTCGAGACCCTTCGAGGTCACGAGATTGTTCGGGGAAATTGGCCGGTCCGGCAGGTCGTCATAGACCTCGCCGGCCTCGGATTCCTTGGTGAAGGCCTTGCTCATTGGCGCAATATATCACGTCGAGGCTTGAGATTGTGTCATCTCATTGATGAGGCGCTTGGCGGGTTGGCTTAGCTGCGCCGCACGTTGGGGGAAAATTCTTAAATTCGGCTCACCGGATTTGCCGCCACTTTGCTATGGTTACGGGCGGCGATTTCGTCATTATCAAGCTGGTTCGGGCGGTCGTGAGTGGAGAGAGCTTCATGAAATATATCATCGCAGTGATCCAGCCGCATCGCCTCGACGCGGTGCGCGAGGTTCTCGCCGCAAGGGGCGTGCAAGGCATGACGGTCAGCGAGGTGCGCGGTTTTGGCCGGCAGAAAGGCCAGAAGGAGATTTACCGCGGCGCAGAGTACACCATGCATTATGTGCCGAAGATCAAGGTCGAGATCGCGGTGGACGACACGCTCGCCGATAGCGTGGTCGAGGTCATCGCGGAAGGCGCGCGCACCGGCCATATCGGCGACGGCAAGATCTTCGTGCTCGATCTCGAGGGCGCGATGCGGGTCAGGACCGGCGAAATGGGCGCCGAGGCGCTTTAGGCAGGCACCAATCCCGTGAATTTCCGTTCCTATTTCAGCCAGTTCGTGGTGCGGCCGAGCGGGAAGTCGCCGTCCTCAGTGTGGTGCGCAATTTCACCCAATGGTTCTTCGATCTGTTGCGGAACTTCGTGCTGGTCGGCGGCTTGAAATATTTCTACGAGAAGTCCGGCAGCGAGGTGCTGTTCTATCTGCACCAGATCGCGCTGGTCGTGATCTTCCTCTACTGCCTGTCTTATGCCGACCAGTGGTACATCAATCTGTTCAGCTTCCTCGAGAACAAGACGCTCGCCCACTGGCTCAACCGCGCGGTGAACTTCAGCTTCGCCGCCTTGCTGTTCGTGCTCGTCTGGCGGGCGGCGTCGTTGATCGTCGCCGAGATCTCCCACGCGCAGATCTAGCTCCGGCTATCGCTCCGCGGCCTTGGCGGCAAAACGGAGGTCCTTCACCAGCAAATCAAATTCGCGCCGTTTGTCTCGCTCCTCGCGTAAACGAAGCAGATAGGACGGATGCACGGTGACCACGCCCTGAAGGCCGGGCCGAAACTCGATCAGCCGCCCCCGGTTGGCGTTGATGGTGAGCGACTTTTTGGCAAGTCCGCGTGCCGCGGTGGCGCCTAACGCCACCACGATCTCCGGCTGGATGAGCTCAAGCTCATGGTCGAGCCACCAGCGGCAGGCATCGATCTCGCTGGTGTCGGGCTTCTTGTGGATGCGGCGCTTGCCTCGCGGTTCGTTCTTGAAGTGCTTCACCGCGTTGGTGATGTAGACTTTGTCGCGCTCGATGCCGGCCTCGGCGAGGGCGCGGTCGAGCACTCTGCCCGCAGGTCCGATGAATGGCCTGCCTTGCAGATCCTCCTGATCCCCGGGCTCCTCGCCAACGAACATCAGTGCGGCATCAAGCGGACCTTCGCCGAACACGGTCTGGGTTGCATTCCGATACAGATGGCAGCGGGTGCAGCTCTTCGCCTCTTTGACGAGATGGCGAAACGCGCGCTCGGGGTCGTTGATCCGCTGCCGAAACAGCGGCAGGTCGATTTGTTGCGGTTTGGCCATCGTTCCACCTCTCAAGGCGAAAACGCGAAAGCGATCCTCCCGCAAATTACCACAATTCGGGCCTGTTCTTATCAGGCGCCTCCGCGCTCCCTATATGCCGTGATAAGTTTGCCCCAAGGGTCGGAGACATGCTGCAAGAGATGGCCAAACACCGCGCTAACGCCGTGGTTCCCCACGAGGATGACGACGCGCCAGGTTCCGGCATCGCCAAGACGCGGAAGCGCAAGTCGACCGGTCTGCGACGCTGGCGGCGCGAGAAAATCGTGAAGCAGAGCTGGCTCGGACATTTGCTGCGGCCTGTCGGCATTGCGCTCGCGCTGATCCTCTCGGCCTATGCGCTGATGTCGCTCGGCACCACCTTCTATCGTTCCTATCAGCGGCATCTCGATCACACCGCCGCGGTGCACGAGGACAAGAGCGTCCTCGACATTTTCTTTCCCGATCAGACTCTGCCCTGCGGATGCGGTCGATCTCGTCATCAAGGATGTCGACGGCAATCTGCACAAGGTCATCGCCAGCAAGTCGGAGACCGACGATTTCGTCAACGGCACCATCCTGATGCTCGACGAGGAGCGCGCGCGGATCAAGCAGGCCGTGCATGAGGATCTCGACCGCACCTTCGCGCTGGCCTTTCAGGACCGTGACGAGGCGATCAATTCCTACGCCGACTGGTTCTTCGAGTGGAAGCGCTCTTACGTGGTGTTGAAGGAGACGCTGACCTCGACGATCAACCGCATGATCGAGGCCGGAAAATACGAGTCGCTGAACGAGGCCGTCGAGGCGGATGTGAAGGACTATTTCCTGCGCAATTACAAAGAGCAGGTGCTGAAGCCCGAGCTTCGCGACCAGGTCATCACCAAAGGTGTCGAGCAGGCGGTGCGGCACGCGCACGACTCTTATCGCCGCGTCGTCGCCAATAGCGATATGCGGCTTCAGCTCTTCCTGGCGCAGCATACGAGCCATATGGAAGACCTCCCGGCGGCAATACCCGCTGTGGACGTGCAAGCTCGATTGGGACGCGCAGAAATGGAAGGCGCCGACCTATCTGATGGAGGATCGCGCCTTTGACGGTGTGGTTGGCGTGGGCTCGGCGGTGGCAGGTGGTACGGTCGGGGCCTTGGCACTCGGGCCGACCATGAATGCGGTGCTGGCGCAGAGCTTTGGGCAGATCTCGCGGCGCATCGCCACCTCGGTCGGCACCAGGCTTGCCTATATGGGGCAGGGGGCGGCGATCGGAACGGCCGTCGAGCCGCTGGGCGGGCAGGTTATTGGCGCTGTGGCAGGGGCTCTGGTCGGCGTCGTGGCCGATTATGTGGGCAATGAGGCCAATGAGGCGATCAACCGCGAGCAGTTCCTTGCCGCCAACGAGGAGGCGCTGGACGCCACGATAAAGACCTGGAAATCCAGCCTCCAGGCCAATATCGACACAGCCATCGATAAATGGTTCGACGACGCAAGATCGAGCGTCGTGCTTTCTGCGAAATGATTGTATGCTGGGTCAAATAGGTCCCAAAGGGGCTCGGGGGATGGACGACAAGTTCAAGAGTATGGCCCGGCCGGCCACGAGCAGGTCCTTGCGTGAAGCCATTCAAAGCGCGCGGCTGGAAGAGGCGATGCGCCTCGATCAGACCGCGGATAGTCGCGACAGCGAGATCGCGCGGCTCGAGCTGCTCAAGGCCGAGCTTCAATCGGTGTTTGCCGATGTGCCAGCCAATGACGAGCGCTTCAGCCTGACATTGGTCCCGAGCCGGCCGGCGCGGCTGTGGATCGACGTCTTCACCCATGTGTGCATCGACGATGAGAACGGCACCTATCTGCTGGTGCGCAATAGCGAGCAGGGTCGGCGGACATTGTTCAGCTCGGTCAACGTCGCCGACATGGCCGACCGCATCACCAGCCACATGGCGCGCGAGATCGTGCGGCGCGAGCGGCAGGAAGCGGCGCTGTTGGAGCCCTCGCGGAAAGATGACCGGCTTCTCGCCGAGGCAAATTCGTCGGGCTCGGGAACCGGTGTGGTGGCCGCGGCCTTTATCATCGGCATGCTGACAGGCGCGGCAGGCCTGTTCGCGGCAGCCTGGTTCACCCTACCTTAAGCGTCCGCCGCTCCATCTCCCAGACATGTTCGGGTGCGCTCGCGACGACGCGGCCGATCATCTCGCACGACCAGCGCTTTCCATCGCGCTCGATCAGATATTCATTATAGCGCGCCGCAGGCACGCGGCCTTCGACCGCCTCCGAGGCCGACGGAACACCGACGATGGTCGCGGTGCCAGTCGTGGTGTCGAGTTCGCGAATGGTCTGCTCGTGATTGTGGCCGTGGAGGATGAGCTCAGCGCCGTTGGCGACGAGAATATCGCGGAGCTTCTTCGCGTCGCGCAAGCCCCGCCCCCAATTGGCCTGGCCTGGCACCGGAGGGTGATGAATCAAGACCACGCGGAACAGTCCGAGCTGACCGAGCTTGGAAAGCGCGGGGGCAAGCAGCGCTCGCTGGGCGCTTCCGATCTTGCCCGCGGCGACAAAGGGCATGGTGGGCACCGCGGATGACAAGGCGATGATGGCGATGTCGCCGAACCTTCGCACGAAGGGGAAGGCCGTCTCCGGTGTTGAGATCAAGGCCTCACCGTCGTCGTTGGCAACCATATAGGGCTTCCAGTGATGCAGGCCGCGCTCCGGATGCAGCCGCACATAGGCATCGTGATTGCCGGGGATGGCGGTGACGCGATCCGGGGGCCCCAGATGATGCAGCCACTCTGCGGCGCGCACGAACTCCTCGGGCAGACCGAGATTGACGAGATCGCCGGTCACCGCGATGTGGTCGGGCTTTCGCTCGACGATGTCGCGGGTCAAGATGTCGAGAATGTCGCGACGATGCACCAGTTTCCGGCCGCGATGCCAATTCACATAGCCAAGCACGCGCTTCGACATCAGCTCGGACCGCTGCGCCTTTGGCATCGGGCTTAAGTGAATGTCGGAGAGATGGGCGAGGGTGAACAATGGAGTCGGGGCTTTACCGGTGCTTGATTGTGGTTCATTTGAAGGATCGGCGCGCCTCTAACAAGCATGTTGGCGCGATAGGAGGCAAGGCTGAAGCGACCCCCGAAATCGACGCCTTTTCCCGTCCGCGCGCTGACCTCGGTACTCAGGCCATTCTGGCGATTGCGCAGAGGCATGACGCTCGGCGCGCAAGGCGTGGTGCTCGATCACGAGAATCGCGTGCTCCTGGTGCGTCATGGTTATCGGCCGGGCTGGTTTTTTCCGGGCGGCGGCGTGGAGTGGAACGAGACCATCGAGACGGCGCTGGCCCGCGAGCTCGAGGAGGAGGTGGGCGTCACGCTTACGGGCGCACCTTTGCTCCACGGCATCTTCGCCAATTTCGCAAGCTTCCCCGGCGACCACATCGCCGTGTTCGTGGTGCGGCATTGGCAGCGGCGCGGCGACTATCGTAAGCGCGGTGAGATCGCCGAGGCCGGCATGTTCGCGGTAGGCGATTTGCCGGAGCGAACCGATGCCGGCACCAAGACTCGGCTCGACGAGATTTTCAATCAGGCTCCGGTCAAAGCGCTGTGGTGAGAGGCGACTTCTATTCGCCGGCGGCGAGTTTCTTCGCGATCTTGGCCACGTGATGGCCCTGGAAGCTCGCCAGGTTCAGCTCTTTCTGCGACGGCTGACGCGAGCCGTCGGGTGCCGAGATCGTTCCGGCGCCATAGGGCGAGCCGCCTCTCACCTCGCTGATATCGGCGAGGTCGGGCGCGGAATAGGGCAGCCCGACGACCACCATGCCGTGATGCAGCAGCGTCGAGTGAAACGATGTGATCGTGGTCTCGTTGCCGCCGCCGGTCGAGGTCGAGGTGAAGACGCTGCCGACTTTGCCGATCAGCGCGCCCTCGACCCAAAGCGGTCCGGTCTGGTCGAGGAAGTTCCGCATCTGCGAGGTCATGTTGCCGAAGCGGGTGGGCGTGCCGAAAATGATGGCGTCGTAATTGGCGAGCTCGGCAGGATCGGCGATCGGCGCAGGTTGATCGACTTTCATGCCGGCGTTGCGCATCACGTCTTCCGGCATCAATTCGGGCACGCGTTTGACGGAGACCTGCACGCCGTCGACCGCACGTGCGCCGTGAGCGACGGCATAAGCCAGAGTCTCGGTATGCCCGTAGGAGCTATAATAGAGAACGAGCAAACGCGTCGTATCAGCCATCAATCATTGCCCTCTTCTTGCGAGGGGCGCGACCGACCCCTCCCCGCTAGCGCGATCAACTTAACAGATGCGAAGCTCGGCGAGGAGATGATAACGACCGCGGGAGGCGCGGCGTACCATATTGAAACAGGCTGGACCAGCTTCGTCGGGCGTGATAGAGGCAGCGCCGCCATGGGTAAAACAAGCGACAGACTGACGCTCTTGCGACGACGAGGACGCTGCGGCATGCCCGCGCGCTCTATCCTTCCTCGCCGTTGACGCCCTGGGTTACTGACTTCGCCATTCGGCGCCCGCGTCGCGGCTGAGGGTCTCTTGATCAGCCTAATTTGGACGCGAAACCATGGACGCCACGAAACTCGATATTCGGCTTGAACAATTAAGTGACGAACCGGCCTTGTCAGCCCTCTCGGCTCAGGCCTTCGGCCCAGGCCGCTTTGCCCGCAGCGCCTATCGGATCCGCGAGGGGATTGCGCCCATCGCCCCGCTTTGTCTCACGGCATGGCGCGAGGGCGCCATCGTGGGTGGTATTCGCTTCACCGCGATTGCCGTTGGCGGCAAGGAGGGCGGTCTCCTGCTTGGGCCTCTCGTGGTCGATCCTGCTCATTCGGGCCAGGGAATCGGGCGTGCACTGATTGCTGCCGGGCTTGAGGGGGCAAAGAGCCAGGGCTTTGGCTTCGTGCTGCTGGTCGGCGATATGCCCTATTATGGCCGGTTCGGCTTTGTGCCGGTGCCACCGGGGCAGATGACTTTGCCGGGACCGGTAGACCTTGCGCGCGTGCTCGCGCTCGAGATCATGCCGGGGACGCTCGCCGGGATGAGGGGGCCCGTCAAAGGGCATCCCCCCGGAGCCTAGAGCGAAATCCCAGCAAATTGAATCCGCGATTTCGCTCTGGGTCTTTGTCTTTGACGCATGATCTCATCCGAAAAGTCTGCAACTTTTCGGGATCATGCTCTAATGGCCTTCGCGATACCAGGTGAAGGAAATCAGGCTGAGCAGGAGCGCGAGCGCCAGGAAGCCGCCGAAGAGCGGGAACAGGCGGACGCCCTCGACGCGATAGGCGTCGCGCTTCTCGAGCCCGATCCAGTCGGAGCCATGCATTTTCGAGCCGCCGCGCAACATGACGATGCGCGGTAGCGCAGCGGTATCGGTCTGATCGCGGCCGAGCCAGAAGCTGCCACCGCCGGTCTGTTCGAGAATCGGCTCAAGCGGCTTGTCGGTCGCGGTGACGGATGCAAGCTCGCGCGCATTGGCGTTGCCGACCGTGACGACGCTTGCGAGCTTCTCGGAGGCGGCGCGATAGACGCCTTGCTCGCGCGCGGTCAGCGTCTTCCGCCACAGGCCGGGTTCTGACTTTTCGAGCGTCACGGTCTCTTCCTTGCCGGAGGGCGAGGTCAGGGTGACGGGGTCCACCGCGTCCTTGATGGTGCGGCGCTCGATGGTGATGGTGTCGCCGCGGCTCGTGATCTTCAGCATCTCCTCTTCGAGATCTGGCTCCTTCATCAGCCAATGGGCGAGGCGGCGCATCAAATCGGTATAGGGGCCACCGCCGTCATAGCCGCGGGCCCAGAGCCAAATATGGTCTGAGAGCAGAAGCGCCACGCGGCCCTTGCCACGCTTGCCGAGCACCAGCAGCGCATTGCCGTCCGCGCCTTCCATGACCACTTCGGCGTCGCGCGGCTCTGCCTCGGCGACGCGGAACCAATGTCCCCAAGAGGGCTCGTCGCCCTTGGCGCCGGGCAGGCCGTTGGTGACCGGGTGCTTCTGACCGAGCTCGGTGAGCTTCGCCTTGAACGGCTTCTCGACGACGCGGCCGGTCGGCGCGGCGGGCAGCACGAGGCCGAGCGGCGTCTTGTAGAGGCTGAGCGGCGAGGCATAGTCGTCGCCGGAGGAGACCAGCACCGCGCCGCCGCGTTCGACGTAGTGGGCGACGTTCTCGAGATAGAGCAGTGGCAGCACGCCGCGCCGCTGATAGCGGTCGAAGATGATCAGGTCGAATTGATCGAGCTTCTCCTGGAACAGCTCGCGCGTGGGGAAGGCGATCAAGGAGAGCTGATTGATCGGCGTGCCGTCTTGCTTTTCCGGCGGCCGCAGAATGGTGAAATGCACGAGGTCGACGGAAGCGTCCGACTTCAACATGTTGCGCCAGGTGCGCTCGCCGGCATGAGGCTCGCCGGAGACGAGCAGCACGCGCAAATTCTCCCGCACGCCTTCGACGGTGAGCACGGTGCGATTGTTGATGCTGGTGAGTTCGCCGGGAGCTGCTTCCGCCTCGATCTCAACGATATTGGGTCCGGCATGATCGATGTTCACCGGAATTGCGACCTTATCGCCGACGCGCACACTCTGCGTCGTGGGCGCTTCGCCCTGACGGGTGACGCTCAGTTTGACGGGCCCGGCATTGCGGGGCGTGGATTCGGTGACCTTGACCTCGATGGTCTGCTGGCCGCCGACTAGGCCGAACCGCGGCGCTTTGATCAGCTCGAGCCTACGATCGAATTCGCCGGGCTTGCCGGTGAGCAGCGCATGCACCGGGGCCTCGAAGCCGAGGGCGGCCGCATTCGAGGGGACATCGTGAACTTCGCCGTCGGTGATCATGACGGCGCCGGCCAGCCGGTCCGGCGGCACGTCGGCCAAGGATTTGGCGAGGTCGGTGAACAGCATGGTGCCGTCGCGCTCGCCGTCCGACGAGGTCGAGCTCGAATGCACGTAACGCACTTCGAGATCGGGGAATTCTTTGAGCTTGGCCTCGAGATCCTTGCGCACCGCCTCGGTCCGCTCGACGCGGCCGGAGATGGTCTGGCTCTGGCTGTCGTCGACCACGACGGCGAGGATGTCTTTCAGCTTCTCGCGGTCTTCTTGCTTGAGCTGCGGATTGGCGAGCGCCAGCACGATCAGCGCGTAGCTGGCGAAGCGAAGCAGCGCGCCGCGACGCGACCGCCACAACAGCAGCGCGAGCAGGAGAATACCGAGCGCGGCCAGGACCCAAAGCACCGGCCACGGCACGAGAGGGGCGAATTCGATCGACCAGTTCATCGCGTTCACTGCCCCAATCGCTCAAGCAGGGCAGGGACATGCACCTGGTCTGCTTTGTAATTGCCGGTGAGCGCATACATGACGATGTTGACGCCGGAGCGGAAGGCCAGCTCACGCTGCACCTCGCCGCCGGGCACGACCGGATAAAGCGGCCGATTGGCGCTATCGAGCGCCCAGGCGGAGGCAAAGTCGTTAGAGGTGATGACGATCGAGCTCACGCCGTCGGTGCGGGAGCGTTCGGCCTGGCCATCGTTGGTGTTCTCGGCCTCGACCCAGAGCGAACCGCCATCCCAGCGGCCGGGGAACGATTGCATCAGGTAGAACGATTTGGTGAGGACGTGATTTTCGGGGACCGGCTCGAGCGGCGGCACGTCGAGCTGGCCAATCAGTTGGGTCAGGCCCTTGTTCTGCGCGTTGCTGCCGATCGCGGTGCCTTGGTCGCGCGTGTCGAAAATGATCAGCCCGCCCTGCTTCATGAAGGCGTCGACCTTGGCGAGCGTCGCATCGGAGAGAGGCGCCGCGTCCTCGCGCACCGGCCAATAAAGCACCGGGAAGAAAGTGAGCTCGTCCTTGTCGATATCGACGCCGATCGGCTCGCCGGGCTCAAGGGCGGTGCGCGCGCGCAACACCTTGCTAAGACCGGCAAGGCCTTCGGCGCTGGCGTCATCGATCTGCTGGTCGCCGGTCAGCACATAAGCGAGATGCGTCTGCAATGACGATTTGAGCGCGAAATCCTCGGCGGCGCTGGTCGTCGCGGGCGCCGTCTCGGCGTTTGGGCTCTGGCGTGCTGAGCTTGCACGCCCACGAGCACCAGGGCGAAGAGCAGCGTCGCGGCAAAGGCCTTGCGGCGACGTCTGAGCTGGATCGCCGAGCTCATCACCAACATGACGAACACATCGATCAGGAACAGCGCCAAAGCGGCGAGATAGAGATAAGGCTCGAGCGCGAGAGGCTTGCGCATGACATAGCCGCTGGTCTGCGCGGCGCCCTCGATCGCTGGCAGCGGCACCAGCTTGGTCTTCGGCGTGACGAGGTTTAGCGCCCTGGCCGCGCCGGACGGACCGTAATAGCCGGGGGGATGATCGGGCCCAGGCACGATGGTGTCGAGCTTGTCGGGAGACAGCGCCGCGGCAAGCGGCGGCGGCGGCGTGAGCGTGCCATAGCCGTCGAGCGTCTGGATCGGCGGCAGCGCGCCGCCTTCGGTCGCACTGTTATTGCCGGCTTGCGCCGCTTCGGTCGCGGCCTTGTCGGCGCCTTTGGTTTCGATCTTGGTCGAGCCGAGCGCAACGGTGCGGCGGAGCATGTCGACGAACAGGCCGGACAGCGGCAAATTCGACCAATCGGCATTGGCGGTGACGTGGAACAGCACGACCAGGCCTTGGCCCTGCTTTGCGGCCGTCACCAGAGGCGTGCCGTCGCCGAGCCGCGCCCAGATATTGGCGTCCGTCGCGACGGTGGGATCGGCGAGAACCTGCCGGTTCACTTTCACGTCCTCGGGGACGTTCAAGCCACGAAACGGACTTTGGTCGTCGAAAGGCGCGAGCGGTTGCGGCGTGCTCCAGGACAATGAGCCGCCGAGCGAGCGTCCGCCACGGCGGAGCGCCACCGGCAGCAATTCGTCGCCGCCTTGTTCCAGTCTCGGCCCGGCGAAGCGGATCAGGACACCGCCGGATTTGAGCCATTGCTCCAATTCTTCGGTGGTGCTCGGCGGCAGCTTGCCGATATCGGCAAGCACGATGGCCGAGACATGCTGCTCAAGAAGGTCGTGAATGGCGTTGGCGACGTTGCCTTCATTCGGCGCGATGATGTCGGCATAGGGGCTGAGCGCGCGCTTCACATAATAAAGAGGTGAGAGGAGTGGCTGCGCCGCCTCGCGCGACTCGCCAGAGACGATGCCGACACGATGCCAGCCCGAGCGCGCATCGAGGAGATGCACCGCTCCGGCGGAATGCTCGCCTGCAATCTCGATCCGCGCCACCTGATTGCGGATTTCGAGCGGCAGATCGAATTTGGCTTCGGCCTCGTGGCCGCCGGGGGCAATGGTGAAGGCGGCTTCGCCCAACGGCTCGCCGCGGCCGGTCACGGCTTTGACGGTGCCGGAGCGGGAACCTTCGGCGCCATCGAGAACGCGCGCAACGAGCGCGCCGGCTTCGCCTTCGGCCTGGCCGACGGCGAGTGCGGCATCGTCGGCGCCGGGCTTCAGCACGGCAATACTGCCGCCGGAACCTGCCAGCTTCTTCAAGCTCGCGGCGAAGGCGGGGCCGTCGCCATAGTCGAGGCCGTCAGAGAGATAGAGCACGCTGTAATCCTTGCCGCTCTCCAGAACTTGCTCGAGCTTGGCGCCGAGAGCGGCGCGGTCGGGCGCGTAAGGCTTTGGTGTTAGCCCTGCGGCCTGCTCGCGGGCGTGATCGGCGGATAGCACCTCGCTTACCGCATCGCCCGGCGCGGTCGGCGCCAGCACGACAGTGCGGCCCTCGCGATTGGCGCGGTCGATCGCGGCCTCCACGGCCTCGCGCCGCTCGGGCCAATGCGAGGCCGAGGCCCAGCCATTGTCGACGACGAGGAGGAGGGGCCCTGAGCCGGCAAAGGTCTCACGATCCGGATTGAGAATGGGCCGCGCCAGCGCGAAGATAATGAGGCCTGCGAGCAGCATGCGGAGCAATGTCAGCCACCAGGGGCTGTGCGCCGGAGTTTCCTCGGTGGTCTTGAGGTCCTTCAGCAGCCAGGTGGTCTCGATGGCGACATGACTTGGGCGCGGCGGGGTCAGCCGCAACAGCCACCAGATCGCCGGCAGCGAGGCGAGGCCCAACAGAAGCCAAGGTGAGAGAAAGCCGATGGAGCCGAGCGTCATCATGGATGCGGCTCCGACTCGGTTTCGCTCAGCTGCGCGGTCATGGGCGCGCGATAGCGATAGTCGGTCTCTAGCCCGGCGAGACGATTATGCAGCGCGAGCAGGGCTTCTTCCGCGGGACGATCGGTGTGATGGACGAGGAACGACCAATCGAGGCGCTTGGTGAGTTCGATGAGATCGGTACGGTGGCGCTTGATCCGTGCCTGGTAGCGCTCGCGCAATTGCTCGACGCGGCCGATGGTCACCCGCTCGTTGCGCTCGATCGAGGTGAATTCCGTGCGGCCGTCGTAAGGCAGCGTTTCCTCGGCTGGGTCGAGAATCTGGACCAGGTGGCCGCGCACGCCTTGACCGGCGATGGCTTCGAGGCATCTCGGCAGTCGCTTCGATCGGCTCGAGCCAATCGCTGAACAGAATACATTCGGCAAAGCGGCTCAGTCTTGCGGGAGGCGGCAGACTCTTCTCGCCTCGGTCATCGGCCACCAAAGCTTCGGCGATGCGGTGCGCGACATGGCGGCCGGTGTAAGGGCGTCCACCGAACACGCCGATCCGTTCGCCGCCGCGCGCAAGCAGGTCGCTCAGGCTGAGGGCAAGAACGAGGGCGCGATGCTCTTTGGTGCAAGGCGCGAGATAGGAGCGGAAGCGCATCGACGGCGAGAGATCCACCCAGAGCCAGGCGGTATGGGCAGCCTCCCATTCGCGCTCGCGCACGAAGATATTGTCGGAGCTCGCCGACCGGCGCCAGTCGACGCGAGAATATAAGTCGTTCGTATCGAAGTGTCGGAATTGCCAGAAGGTCTCGCCGGGTCCGGCGCGGCGCCGTCCGTGAATGCCATGGGTGACGGTATGGGCGACACGCTGCGCTTCGATCAGGAGCGCAGGCATCCGCGCCGCAAGCTCGTGGGCTTCGGATTCCTCGGCCGGGAACGGCCTAAGCTTTGTCTCCTCTAATCTAGCCAAGCTGTGATCATCCCAATGGCCGAACGAGACGGGCCACCATATCGGTCATCTGGATACCTTCGGCGCGAGCGGCGAATGTAAGCGCCATGCGATGTTTGAGCACGGGCTCGGCGAGATCGATCACGTCATCGACCGACGGCGCCAGTCGGCCATCGATCATGGCCTTGGCGCGGACGGCGAGCATCAAGGCTTGGCTCGCGCGAGGACCCGGTCCCCAGGCGATCAGATCGTCCAGCGTCTTGTCGTTGCCGGTGCCGGGCCGCGCCGAGCGGACCAGTTTCAGAATGGCGTCGACCACCTGGTCGCCGACGGGAAGCTCGCGCACGACGCGTTGCGCCATCATCAGCTCCTTCGGCGAGAGAACCTTCTTCGGGGTGTGATCCTCGACGCCGGTCGTGGCCAGCATCATGCGGCGCTCGGCGGCTTCGTCGGGATAGGACACATCGATCTGCAACAGGAAGCGGTCGAGCTGCGCTTCGGGCAGCGGATAGGTGCCTTCCTGTTCCAGCGGATTCTGCGTGGCGAGCACGTGGAAGGGACGCGGCACGTCGTGGCGGATGCCGGCGACGGTGACATGATGCTCCTGCATCGCCTGGAGAAGCGCCGACTGCGTGCGCGGGCTCGCGCGGTTGATCTCGTCCGCCATCAAGAGCTGAGTAAACACGGGGCCCTGGACGAAGCGGAAGCTGCGCTTGCCGCCTTCGCCCTCTTCGAGCACCTCGGACCCGACGATATCGGACGGCATCAGGTCGGGCGTGAATTGGATGCGCTTGTTGTCCAGACCGAGCACGGCGCCGAGCGTCTCGACGAGGCGGGTCTTGGCGAGGCCCGGAACGCCGATCAGGAGCGCGTGTCCACCGGACAGGATGGTGATTAGCGCAAGCTCGATGACATGGTCTTGGCCGAAGATGATGGAGGAGGTGGTCTCGCGCACCGTCTTCATCTTGGCGGCGACTTCTTCGCTACGGTCAATCAGCTGGTCTTTGGTGCTTGTCATGGCGTTCGTTTGGCTCGCGCTTCGACTATGGGATTAAAGGGCTAAGTAGTTTACGGACAAGGGCGCCGGCGTTGAAAGCATTTGGCGATCAATCTCCGTCACAATCGCGGTTGTCGTCAGGGCCCAAGAAGGTGTCAAATTGGGCCGGTCCGCAAGGAAGAGGCTTCGATGTCCGATCAGGACAATAGCGCCATTTTGGTAGCATCTGGCGGAGGTCGCGGCAAACCGACTTCGGCAACATTGCCGAAGATTAATAGTTGTGGGGATATCGGGCTCAAAATCGGGCGCGACGGAACCTGGTACTATGAAGGCAGCCCAATCGGCCGGAAGCCTCTGGTCAAGCTTTTCGCCTCGGTGCTGCGGCGGGAAGCGGACGGCTATTATCTTGTAACGCCTGTTGAAAAAGTGCCGATCGAGGTTGAGGACACGCCCTTCCTCGCCGTGGCCATGGAGGCGACGGGAAAGGGGGCGGCGCAGAGGCTCCGCTTCCGCACCAATCTCGACGACATGGTGGAAGCCGGGCCCGAGCATGGGTTGAGTTTTCGCGTTGAGCCCGACGGCAGTTTTACGCCCCATGTCGAATTGCGGGACGGCTTGCCGGCGCGGTTGACCAGGCCCGTCTATTACGAGCTTGTCGCGCTTGCAGGTCAGGGACCGGCTGGCCAGGGGCAGGGTGTTTGGAGCAACGGCGTCTTCTTTGCTTTTCCGGCGACAACTTCGGCTTAGACTTTCACGCCCTCGCTTTAGGACCCGCGCCTCTGTATGGTCTGCCCGCTCTGATTTAAGGGGACTTGCCTCGATGCTCCGCATCGCTCTGATCGACCTCATTCTATTCGCGCTGCCCTTCATCCTCTATGGCGCCTATGTGCTGGCGACACGGGGCGAAAGCCGCGAAGGGGTGTTCCAGGGCGCGCCAATTATCTGGCTGATCGCCGCGGGATGTGGATTGCTGCTCGTGACCATGGCGACGCTGGTCTCCTTCTCCGGCGGCAAGCCCGGCGGGACCTATCATCCTCCGGAGAATGTCGGCGGAGTCGTCAAGCCCGGAACGATCGACTGAAACGCGATGACAGAGGGCGACAAGACCGGGCGAGCACTGACTTCGCTCAAAGACGCGGATTGGCTGACGCGGCCGGCGACGCTAGCCGTGTTCGATGCGTTGAGCGGCGAGGGCGTGGAAACACGCGCCGTCGGCGGTGCCGTGCGCAATGCCTTTCTCAAATTGCCCGTCGCCGAAGTCGATCTCGCCACCACGGCGACGCCGCAAGAGGTGATCGCGCTAGCCGGGAAAGCGGGACTGAAGACCGTGCCGACCGGAATCGAGCACGGCACGGTCACGGTGATCGCCGATGGCGCGCCGTTCGAGGTGACCACGCTCAGGCGCGACGTCGAGACATTCGGCCGCCATGCCGAGGTCGCCTTTACCCGCGACTGGGAGGCGGATGCGAAGCGTCGCGACTTCACGCTGAACGCGCTTTATGCCGATCGCGATGGGAATGTGTTCGACCCGCTTCATGGCTATGACGATCTCGCGGCGGGGCGCGTGCGGTTCATCGGGGATGCTGCCGAACGCATCCGCGAAGATTATTTGCGGATCCTCCGCTTCTTCCGCTTCAACGCCTATTACGGCAAGGGACCGCTCGATGATGCGGGCCTGCAGGCTTGCGTGACTTTGCGCGCCGGGCTCGCGCAGCTTTCGGCGGAGCGCATCTGGACCGAGCTCAAACGCATTTTGGTGGCACCGCGCGCGACCGGCGCGATCGAGGCATTGTTCGATTACGGCTTGCTCACGGATATTCTCGGCGGCGCGCCGCGTCTCGCCAATTTCGAGCGGCTCGTTGCGATCGAGGCTGCGAATGGATTGGAGGCGGGCGCAGCGTTGCGCCTCGCCGTGCTCACGATCTTTGTGCTCGAGGACGCCGCTCGCCTTGCCGACCGTTTGAGGTTGTCCAACGCCGAGCAAGCCGTCCTCGCGCTTGCCGCCGATGTTCCGGAAGGTCTGCCGCAAGAGAGTTTCGCGAAAGCGGCACTCTATCGGCTTGGACCCGATCCGTACCGCGCCGCGATTCCTGATCGCTTGGGCGCGGTCAGGCGATGCGCCTAGCGATGCACGATGGATCGCAGTCGCTTAAGCTACCGGAACGCTGGCAGGCGCCGGACTTTCCGTTGCGTGGGCAGGACATCATGGCGCTCGGGATCGCGGGGCCGGAGGTCGGAACGATCTTGCGGCGACTGGAGCAGGAATGGATCGAAGGCGGGTTCGCCGGGACGCGGGAAAAGCTACTCGAAAAGGCCGCGGTGCTGGCGCATTCGCGTTAGAGCCGGTCGATCAGCGCCATGGCAGCAGCCGGCGCCTTCAACTTCCCCTCGTGGATGAAATAGACAAAGACATCGCGCGGCTTGGACTTAAGCGGCGGCGCCAGAAGCGGAAGGTCCTTGCGGCGCTTCGCCCTTTGCCCAAGTCTTGGCGCGCGCAGCCCAGGCATCGAGCTCGGACGGAGGATAGGCCGCGTCGAGCCTGTCGTCGCCCTGCTGCAGACGCGCGTAGACGATGTCGCCGCTTAAGTCCGCGATGTTCGGCCACGCTTCGGCGTCAGTATAGGCGGCGGCGACGTTATGATCGCGAAGCAGCTCGACGAAGCGCGGCGTTCTCGAAACTGCGATGGCGCAGCTCGACGACGTGGTTCAGCTTTAGCCCGTCGAGTTCCTTCGGAAGCAACGACAGAAACCTGGCGAAGTCCTCCTCGTCGAATTTCTTGAACGGCGCGAACTGCCAGAGGATGGGACCAAGCTTGTCGCCGAGCTCGACTCAAGCCGGAGCCGATGAAACGCTCAATGAATTTGCCGGTTTCGGCCAGCACTTTTTGTTGCGTGACAAGGCGCGGACCTTTCACCGAAAAGACGAAGCTTTGCGGTGCAGTGTCGGCCCATTTGCGGAAACTTGCGGGGCTTTGCAGGCGATAATGCGTGGCGTTGATTTCGATGGTGGTGAGATGTTGCGCGGCAAACGCGAGCTCGTCGGCCTGCTTCAAGCCCTTCGGATAGAAGACTGCCGCGCCAGGGCGGATAGACCCAGCCGCCGATGCCGGCGCGGACGATGCCTTGCTTCGCGTCTGATTTTTTCATTGCTCATGAGGTTAGCGCAAGCGGACTGCGAGCCCAAAGACATCAATGGCCGGGTCGAACCCGGCCATGACGCATGACGTGTTGGGAGTAATTACTTCCCGAAATCGTATTCGTAGATATGCGCCTGCTCGCGCGTCAGCACCGGCTTCAGATCGCGGAACGCCTTCGGATAGAGATAGAAGGGGATGCGCGGGAAGAGGTGATGAATGAGGTGGAAGTTCTGGAACATATAGAGCCAGTTCGCGATCGGCTCGGCGAGCTTGCCCTTCACCCAGAACACGTTGGTGTCGCGATAGCGCTCATGCACCTCATGCGGCTTGTGAGTGAGATAGGCAAAGAAATAGATGATCATCGCCGAGGCGATGATGTGTGGGCCGATCCAGAGCATCAGCACCTCGCGCCAATAGCCGTACACCGACAGGCACGATGGCGACGGAGTAGAGCAGCGCATACATGGCCGCGATGTGAATGGTCAGCGGACGCATGCCCGGGATGTGAGCGTGGAAGGCGATGTGCTTCCAGAAATACTGGTGGTACCAGAACACGATGGTGAAGCAGCGGAACAGCACCTTGAAAGGGCCCTGCACGGCCACCCAGTGATCCGGGTCGATCGACTCGATCGTTGGTGTCGCGATGATGGGCGAGATGCATGTAGCGGAAGGCTTTGTATTCATGCAGCAGGATCGCCCCGCACACGTAACCAACAAGATGGTTCAGCCAGAGGATAGCGCGAGTCCTTGCCGGCGATGTTGCCATGGCAGGCCTCGTGCAGCGGCGTCTGGTCGAAATAAAGGATGAAGGAGTTGAGGATCAGCCCAAGCCAGAGCGGGATGATGCGCATCGTGGCGAGCGTGGTGACGAGGGCGAAGGCGGCGACGATGGCGGCCGCAACCCATACCGTCTTCCACGCCACCATGCCCTGATAGGGCTTCACAAGTTTGAGCGCCTCGCGGTCGGCGTTTGCATTCGGCTCATCGCGTGGTGCGGACGTAATCGCGCCTGCTGCAATATTCATGGTCCTCCGAGTCCTTTGCATTCCCCCAATTCAATCTTTGCCTGCGCCGCGCCTGGCGCAGGATGGACTCACTCTCGGAACGGACGAATTTTGCGCTCAGGCGCCGCCTTATTCAAGACACCTTTTGGTCGAGAAACCGGCTCGAGTTGACGCAGGGGTAAAGAGTGCGTCAAAGCCCATCCCGGGCTGGCGCAATCGCAAGCTGCTCAACGGCCGGACCGGCCTGAAGCCGACCCGGGCGGCCTCGGCCTCAGTAGCAGAACACCGGCTGGCCGCTATAGGTGTAGAAATAGCCGGTCTGAGCATTGAAGCTCGGATGGCGGGCCGGCGCAGTAGGAATACCAGGCGGGCGACCAGGCCGGTGGGCCGTACCCCACGCCATAATAGACGGGCGGCGGAGGCGGCGGCGCAACATAGACCGTGCGCGGGGTCAGCGCGCTGCCGACGATGGCGCCGACGCCAAAGCCGATCAGCCCGGCGCCCACGGCATTGCCGGCTTCGGCCGGTGCCGGAAGTGAGAGCGCTGCGGTGCCGAGCGCGGCGGCGACAGCGACGGATTTCAGAACAGTCTTGCTCATGGCATGCATGTCCCTCGTTTGGCGCGGGCGAAACGTGCCGCCGGCGCCGATCGACAAAGATCGGGAAGTTGAACTAGGCATCCCCAAGGCAGCGAGATTGGCCCCGGAATCTGAATCGTCGGTTAAGCAAGATTGGAGGCGCGGCGCGCAATAAAAAAACCGCCGGGCGTTGCCACCCGGCGGTTCTAGAAATCGTCAGTCGCTGCCTAGAGCGAAGCTCGGCGTTTGTCCCGACGCATAATCTTGTCCGAAAGTCTGCACTTTTCGGGATTATGCTCTAGGCGAGCTGGACGTTAGCGGCCTGCTTGCCGCGGCCGCGGCGATCGTCCTCGATCTCGAAGGAGACTTTGTCGCCCTCGTTCAGCGCGGGAACGCCGGAGCGCTCCAGGGCGGAGGCGTGTACGAACACGTCCTTGCCGCCGTCTTCCGGCTGAATGAAGCCGAAGCCGCGCGTGTGATTGAAGAATTTCACGGTGCCGTTAATGCGAGTCATAGGGAATTCCTTTCCCGTCTAGCGTTGTACAAAACGGGCCATAGGCCCCAAAAGGGGGTCCTTCGGCGTCCTGAATGTCGGGAAAGGTTGTCGTGCTCTTTTGTGAGGCGCGCTTCAGTCACTTGCCGTCGTCCAAGTCCGCGCCCAAAGCCTTGGGCGCCCGGTGGATAACAGTATGGGGAAGGCTTGCCCGGTTGGCAAGGGGCGGATTTGGCCGTTTCGATCAACCTAAACCTCAGATGAACGGCCGTGTCAGGAGGGGTTCAGGCCGCAAAGCCTAGAGAACGCAGATCGTCATGGGCGGATTTGGACCGCCCGGGCCTACGTTCCCGGAGGCTGAAATGTGGAAGATCGTTCTCGTGTTGCTGGCCACAGCCCTCTTCATCCTGATGGCGCGTCTCTCTTATGAGCGGCCGTTTTTCGATACCACGAATTGGCTACGCGGCCAATGTTACCCCGGCCTTGATGTATGCCGGGGTGAGGGGCTGACCAGCGTGTTGGCCAATAGGTGAGGGGAACATGTCGACATGTCGTGACCATGTTGAAGATGTCTGTGGTGATGGCGGCGACAACCATTGCGATTCTCGCCGGCGATTATTGCTACAAGCAGACGCTGCCTCAGCTAGGTGATGTGCCGACCGCGTCGATCGAGGTCGCAAGGTCGGGAAGCTAAGGCCACCTGACCAGAGGCGGCATCGAGGAGAGGATCGACTCGACATTGCCGCCGGTCTTCAAGCCGAAGATGGTGCCGCGGTCGTAGAGCAGATTGAACTCCACATAGCGGCCACGGCGGATGAGTTGCTCCTCGCGGTCGGCCTCGGTCCACGGCGTCGCCATGTTGCTTGCGCACGATCTTTGGATAGATGTCGTAGAAGGCTCGGCCGACTTTCTGGGTGAGGGCGAAATCGGCCTCCCAGTCGCCGGTATTCAGATCGTCGTAGAAGATGCCGCCAATGCCGCGCATCTCGCCGCGATGCGGCAGGAAGAAATATTCGTCGCACCATGTCTTGAAGCGATCGTAGTCGGCGGACGGCTCGCCGCTGCAGGACTGCTTTCATCGCCGCATGGAAGGTTTTGGAGTCGGGGTCGTCTTGGGTCCGGCGCCGCATCAGCATCGGGGTGAGATCGCCGCCGCCGCCGAACCAGAGCTTGCTCGTCACCACCATGCGCGTGTTCATATGCGCGGTCGGCACATTCGGATTGCGCGGATGGGCGATGAAGGAAATGCCGGAGGCCCAGAAGCGCGGATCCTCCGCGGCGCCCGGGATCTGCTTGGCGAATTCCGGCGGGAAGCTGCCGTGCACGGTCGAGACGTGACAGCCGACTTTCTCGAACACGCGGCCTTCGGACATCAAGGCCATGACGCCGCCGCCACCGTCCTTGCCGTCTCTCGGGTCCAGGGCGTGCGCACGAAGCGGCCGGCCTCCTTGCCCGCTGCTCCGGGCACAGTGCCGGCATCGTCCTCGATGGCTTCGAGAGCGGCGCAGGCCTCATCGCGCAGGCGCTCGAACCAGGCACGCGCGCGTTCCTTTTGCGCGCTGAGTTGGTCGCCGGATACAAGCCCGCCCCAATTCATCGTCATGTCCCGCATTTGCCGTTTCTGCATGATCGCCCGTGCTATCCTTGATTTGACCGACTAGCTTTAGCAGCGAAACGCTAGGAAATGGCCGGTCGCGGCAACCCGACCATGAGCCAGATCAATTCAGCAGCGACACGTCGCCTCACGCGAAACCGCACTCTCATGCGTTAATTTGCCCTTGTAACCGGTCCTGGACAACTAAAAGGACCGATGCAAGAAAGCGGCACTTAATAAGAGCTGCCGCCCGGCAGTATTTACCAGTCTTGTCCTCTTATAAATTGCTAAAGCTGGCATGAGCTGAGGAGCACTCCCCCCATTGGCCGAAACGATCCCAGGAACGATGAATTCGGACGATGAGCCGACGCGCCGCGACGTGATTCTCGTTGCTGCTGCGGGCTTTGCCGCCGTGGGCGCGGCTGCCGCTCTGTGGCCGCTGCTCGATCAGATGAACCCCGACCAATCGGCGCTATCGCTGGCGACCACCGACGTCGATCTGTCTCATATCGATGTGGGGCAGGCGATCACCGTGATGTGGCGCGGCAAGCCGATCTTCATTCGCCGCCGCGCCGAGGACGAGATCGCCGCCGCGAAATCGGTTCCCGTCGACGATCTGCCCGATCCGCTCGCCCGCAACGCCAATCTGCCGGATAACGCACCGGCGACCGACGAGAATCGCGCCGGCAAGGATCGCGAGCCGTGGCTCGTGATGATCGGCATCTGCACCCATCTCGGCTGCATCCCGAAAGGTCAGGCGGTCGGCGACAATAAGGGTGAGTTCGGCGGCTGGTTCTGTCCGTGTCACGGCTCGCAATACGACACGGCGGGTCGCGTCCGCGTCGGGCCGGCGCCGCAGAACATGGCGATCCCGCCTTACAATTTCGTCTCCGACACCAAGATCAAGATCGGCTAGAGCATCCATGGCGCATCAATCGACCTACGTGCCCACGACCGGCTTTGGCAAATGGATCGACGCGAGACTGCCGATCCCGCGACTGGTCTACGACCAGTTCGGCGTGTTCCCGATGCCGCGCAATCTCAACTATCTGTGGACCTTCGGCGGCATCCTCACCTTCATGCTGGCGGCGCAGATCGCCACCGGCATCGTGCTGGCGATGCACTACGTCCCGACGTCGGAAGGCGCCTTCGACAGCGTCGAGAAGATCATGCGCGACGTGAATTGGGGCTGGCTGCTGCGCTATTCGCACGCGGTCGGCGCCTCGTTGTTCTTCCTCGCCGCCTTTATCCATACGCTGCGCGGGCTCTATTACGGCTCCTACAAGGCGCCGCGCGAAGTGCTGTGGATTCTCGGCGTGCTCATTCTGCTGTTGATGGTGGCCACCGCCTTCATGGGCTACTCGCTGGTCTGGGGGCAGATGAGCTTCTGGGCGGTGACGGTGATCACCAATCTGTTCTCGTCGCTGGATTCAGTGATTCCAGGATTGGGGACCAAGCTCGTCGAGTGGATCTGGGGCGGCTTCGCCGTCGGCGGTCCGACGCTGAACCGGCTTTATGCGCTGCACTATCTGCTGCCCGTTCGTGATCGCGGGCGTCGTGGTTCTGCATATCTGGGCGCTGCATATTCCGGGCAGCAACAACCCGGCCGGCGTCGAGGTGAAATCGCCGCGCGATATCGTGCCCTTCCATCCTTACTACACAATCAAGGATGGCTTCGCGATGGTGCTGTTCATTCTCTTGTTCGCGGTCCTGGTGTTCTATGCGCCGAACCTGCTCGGCCACAGCGACAATTACATTCCGGCGAATCCGCTGGTGACGCCGCCGCATATCGTGCCCGAATGGTACTTCCTGCCGTTCTACGCGATCCTCCGCGCCATCCCGAGCAAGCTGTTCGGCGTGATCGCGCTGGTGGCCTCGATCGGCATTCTGTTTTTCGTGCCGTGGCTCGATACCTCGAAAGTTCGCTCCACGCGCTATCGGCCGATCTATCGCTGGTTCTTCTGGGCTTTCGTCCTCACCTGTTTCGTGCTCGGCTATCTCGGCTCGCAAGCGCCGGAGGGTTTGTATCTGATCCTCGGCCGCATCTTCACCGTCTACTATTTCGCCTTCTTCCTGGTGGTGATGCCGGTGGTGGGATGGATCGAGAAGCCGCGCGAGCTGCCGGACAGCATCGCCGAGTCCATGGGCAAGGGCAAAGAGCATACGGCAAAGCCAGCCAAGCAGTTGGAGGCCGTATGATGCGTCGCGCTCGTCTCTATCGTCCACTCGCGGTACTCGTCGCGCTGACCGCGCCAATCGGCATAGCGTTTGCGGCGCATGACGAGCCCGGCATCGCGCGCCAGAGCTGGTCGTTCAACGGCGTGCTCGGCAAGTTCGATCGCGCGCAGTTGCAGCGGGGCTACCAGGTCTATTCGACAGTGTGCGCCAATTGTCATTCGACGCAGTTGCTCTCCTATCGTAATCTCGGCGAAGAAGGCGGTCCGCAATTCTCGAAAGAGGCGGTGGAGATTCTGGCGTCAAAGACCCAAGTCACCGATGGACCGAATGAGAAGGGCGAAATGTTTAAGCGTCCGGCCCGGCCGTCGGATCGCTTTCCGCCGCGCTTCGCCAATGACCAGCTTGCGCGGCTAGCGAATAGCGGGGCGCTGCCACCAGATTTGTCGGTGATGGCGAAGGCGAGGCCTGCCGGTCCCGACTACATCTATGCGCTGCTGACCGGTTACAAGCCGGCGTCTGCCGACATGAAGATGACGCCGGGCATGCACTACAACACTGCCTTCCCCGGTCATCAGATCGCGATGCCGCCGCCTTTGATGGACGGCGTGGTGCCCTATACCGACGGCACCAAGAAGACGGTCGACAATTACGCCAAGGACGTGTCCGCCTATCTGATGTGGGCGGCGGAGCCGAAGCTCGAGGAGCGGCATCATCTCGGCGCCCGGATCATGATCTTTCTGATCGTGTTCGCCGTGATCATGTTCCTCGCCAAACGGGCGGTCTGGTCGCGGATGCATTGAGCCCGGGCAGGTGGCAAAGCGTCATTCCCGCGAAGGCGGGAATCCAGTAAACACTCAAGACAGTTTGGAACTACAAAGCGCGCTGGCTACTGGATGCCCGCTGTAGCCTGTCATCGGGCCGGCGGAGCCGGACCCGTTGGCGGGCATGACTCTGAGTCAGAGGAAAGGTATTCCATGATCCGATTGATGCTTGCTCTTCTGATTTTGTTCGGGACTGTGCCCGCCCTGGCAGGCGACGAAGCGCCGCCGCCGCGCGAGATGGTGCTGCTCACGGTGAGCGGGCTCATCACCAAGACCAATCGAGGCGCGCTCGACCCGAAGCGGGACAGCCTGCTTGCCTTGCAGAAGATCGGCTTCGACAAGGCGTTTGCCTTCGACCGGCCGACGCTGCTCGCGCTGCCGCAAGGCGAGGTGAAGGCGCAGCCGCCCGAGTTCGACAAGCCGGCGACGTTCAAGGGGCCCATTTTGCGCGAGCTGCTCGGCTTTCTCGAGACGGCAAAGGTCAAGATCAGCTTCGTGGCGGTGGATGGCTATAGCGGCTATCTCGAGCCAGAAGACATCGACCGTTCCGACTGGATTCTCGCGCTCGAAGCCGACGGCGTGCCGCTTGGGATCGGCCAGCAGGGTCCGATCTGGCTGATCAATACGCGTGCCGCGGGCGAGACGCCGAGCGACGATCATCATGGCCATTGGGTCTGGTCGCTGTTCTACATGAAGGTCGGGGAATAGATTCGGGAGAGAAGACGAAATGACGAAGGCGGTACTGGGCATTATCGGCGGTTCGGGGCTCTACGATCTGCCGGGGTTGGAGAAGGTGCGGGAAGAGCGCATCGAAAGTCCCTGGGGCGAGCCGTCGGCGCCGCTTCGCATCGGCGAGATCGAGGGCTTGCCCATCGTCTTCATGTCGCGCCACGACAAAGGCCATCGCCTGTCGCCGTCCGACATCAACTACCGCGCCAATATCGACGTGATGAAGCGGGCAGGGGTCACCGATCTGGTGTCGCTGTCGGCCTGCGGCTCGTTCAAGGAAGAGCTGCCGCCGGGCACGTTCGTGCTGGTCGATCAATTCGTCGATCGCACCTTCGGCCGCGCCAGCTCGTTCTTCGGCAAAGGCTGCGTGGCGCATGTGTCGATGGCGCATCCGGTCTCCCCGCGCTTGCGCTTGCATCTCGCCGAGGCCGCGGAGGCCGAGAACATCCCGATGGCGCGGAGCGGCACCTATGTCTGCATGGAGGGTCCGCAATTCTCCACGCTCGCCGAAAGCCTCACCTATAAAGGCCTCGGCTATTCGGTGATCGGCATGACCAATTTGCCGGAGGCGAAGCTCGCGCGCGAGGCGGAGATTTGCTACGCGACCGTCGCCATGGTGACGGATTTCGATTGCTGGCACCCGGACCACGACGCCGTCACGGTGCAGGACATCATCAAAGTGCTGCTGGCCAATGCCGCGAAGGCCGCGGGGCTCGTATCGCGGCTGGCGAAGTCGTTCCCGCGCGAGCATGAGCCTTGCCCGATCGGCTCTGACCGCGCGCTCGATACGGCGATCATCACCGCGCCGGAAGCGCGTGATCCCGCGCTGGTGAAAAAGCTCGATGCCGTCGCCGGGCGGGTGCTCGGGCGCTAGCCATCGCCTGACTATTCGATTATAGCCAGCCGTCACCTTGCATGACTTGGCCTTGCATGACTTAGGCCCTATTCGGAGGCAGTTGATGAACGTTGTGTCGGAGGTCGACCTGAAGGAGTTGGTGCGCACAATTCCGGATTATCCCAAGCCCGGGATCATGTTCCGCGACATCACCACGCTGCTCGGCCATGCCAACGGCTTGCGGGCCTGCATTGAAGGCTTGGTGGCGCCGTTCCTCGATCGGCGGGTGCAGGCGGTGGCCGGCATTGAGGCGCGCGGCTTTATTCTCGGTGGCGCGGTCGCCGACCGCTTGCGCTGCGGCTTCGTGCCGATCCGCAAAAAAGGCAAGCTGCCGGGCAAGGCGATCGGTCAGGATTACGAGCTCGAATACGGCATCGACGTCATCGAGATCCATGAAGACGCGATCAGCGCCGGCGACCCGGTGCTGCTGGTCGACGATCTGATTGCCACGGGCGGCACGGCAGAGGCCGCGGTCAAGCTGTTGCGCAAGCTGAATGCCGACGTGATCGCCGGCGCCTTCGTCATCGATCTGCCCGATCTTGGCGGTGCGGTGCGTCTCGCCAAGCTCGGCGTCGAGTGTCACACGCTGATGGCATTCGAGGGGGACTAGTACTCCCACCATGAACATCAACGGCAAGCCTTATCGCACCATCTGGATCGGCGACGACGACTGGTCGGTCGAGATCATCGATCAGACCAAGCTGCCCTTCGCTTTCGAGATCATCACACTGCGCAACGCTCGAGGACGCAGCCCATGCCATCAAGTCGATGCAGGTGCGTGGCGCGCCGTTGATCGGGGCGACGGCGGCCTATGGCGTGGCGCTCGCGCTCCGGGCCGACCCTTCCGACGAGGGACTCGATCGCGCCATCGCGACGCTCGCCGCGACGCGGCCGACCGCCATCAATCTCCGCTGGGCGCTCGACGAGATGCAGAAGGCGATCCGCAATCTGAAGCGGGAAGATCGTATCGCCGCCGCCTACAAACGCGCGGCGGAGATCTGCGACGAGGATGTCGAGACCTGCCGCAAAATCGGCGAGCACGGGCTCGGGATCATCAAGTCGCATGCCGAGAAGAAGAAGGGCGAGACCGTCAATATTCTCACTCATTGCAACGCGGGCTGGCTGGCTTGCGTCGATTGGGGCACGGCGCTGGCGCCGATCTACCAGGCCCATGACGCCGGCATCAAAGTTCACGTCTATGTCGACGAGACGCGGCCGCGCAATCAGGGCGCGTCGCTCACGGCTTACGAGCTTGGCGCGCATGGCGTGCCGCACACGCTGATCGCCGACAATACCGGCGGACATTTGATGCAGAAGAAGCTGGTCGATCTCTGCATCGTCGGCACCGACCGCACCACCGCGACCGGCGACGTCGCCAACAAGATCGGCACCTATCTGAAGGCGCTCGCAGCACGCGACAACAACATTCCGTTTTTCGTGGCGCTGCCCTATTCGACCATCGATTGGAGCCTGGAGGATGGTTCGACGATTCCGATCGAGGAGCGCGACGCGACCGAAGTGACGCATATGACCGGCAAACTTCCCGACGGCTCGATCGCGACCGTGCAGATCGCGCCGGATGGCACCGGCGCCGCCAATTACGGTTTCGACGTCACGCCGGCATACCTCATCACCGGTTTCATCACCGAGCGCGGCGTGACGCCGGCGACGCGGGATGGTTTGATGACGCTGTATCCGGAACAGGCCACAAGGTCTAAGGTGTGAGTTTCCAGCGTCGTCCGGGGAGAGAATGACGTGGACCAGCAACAGCTTCTCACTCTCGCTTGGGACTTCGCCACCGCGATCCTGCTCGGGGCGCTGATCGGCATCGAACGCGAGAAGCGGAAGCAGGAAGACGACGATGCCGACTACATCGCGGGCCTGCGGACCTTCACGCTGATTGCGCTGCTTGGAGCGGCTACGGCGTGGCTATCGAAATCACTCCAGGCCGAATGGATCCTGCCGGTGGTCCTCCTCATCCTCGGTGTGTTGGTGGTCGCCGGCTATACCGTCACCGCGAAGCGCGAATCGTTCGGGCTTACCACCGAAATTGCCGCCGTCGTCGTGTTCCTTCTCGCCGCCATGGTCATGTACGATCAGCAGGTGGTCGCCGTTGCGCTTGCCGTCGTGACGGCCGCCATCCTCGCCTATAAGCAGCCGCTGCACAGCTTCGTCGACAAGCTCGGTTGGGACGATGTCTATGCCGGCGTCAGGCTGCTGATTGCGACGTTTCATCGCGCTGCCGCTGCTGCCAAATGAGCCGATCGATCCCTGGGGCGCGCTCAATCCGTACAAGCTGTGGCTGCTCGTCATTTTGATCTCGAGCCTGTCGCTGGTCGGCTACGTGCTGACGCGGCTGCTCGGCCCGGCGCGCGGCGCTGCGCTCACCGGAGCTGACCGGCGGTCTCGTGTCATCGACCGCGGTGACGTTGTCATTTGCCAAGGAAGCGCGCGAGAAGCCGAAGAAGAGCGCGGCGCTCGCATGCGGCATTCTGCTTGCCTGGGTCGTCATGTTCGTGCGCGTCGTCGTCCTGGTTGGCGTTGTCAATCCCACCCTGCTGACGCATGTGCTGGTCCCGTTCGCCGTCATGGCGATTGTTGCAGGCGCTTTCGCGGCCTCGCTCTATTTCCGAGACGGTTCGGCTGGAGCGGCTGCCGCCAAGGGCGATGTGGAGTTGAAGAATCCGTTCAGCTTGATGGAAGCGGCGAAATTCGGCGCCGTCTTCGCCGTGGTCCTGCTCGCCGTCAAGCTCGTGCAAGCGTATTTCCCGCCGCAGGGTATGTATTTTGTTGCCGCCCTTGCAGGCCTGACCGATGTCGATGCGATCACGCTGTCCATGGCGGAATTCGCCAAGAGCGGCGACGCTGCCATCGCCGTCATCGCGATCGTCATCGCGGCGGTCTCGAACACGCTGGTGAAATGCGGGCTCGCCGTGGGACTGGGCGGCCAAGCCTTTGGGCGGAACCTGATCGTCGCCACGGCAGCGACGCTCTTGGCCGGCCTCGCCGCCGCGCTTCTGCTTTGAGGCCCGCAAGCAGCGCCTCCTGTGACAAGGCAATGCTTGCAGGGACCCCTGAAACTTGCAACAACGCGCGCCATGAAAAGCCAATGGAACGACAAGACCGCCCGTGAGGCGATTGAGAGCTACGCCAAAAAGGGCGTTGGCGAGGATGTGGCGCTGCGCGTCTACACGACGCGGCTGTTGGGGCGCGACCCGCTGCTCGTGCTGCATGGCGGCGGCAATACGTCGGTGAAGATCGCGAGGGCCGCGACGATCTCGGCCAAGAGCACGAGGTGATCTGCGTCAAGGGCTCGGGCTGGGACATGGCCGATATCGAGCCGCAAGGCCTGCCGGCGGTGAAGCTCAAACCCTTGCGTGAGCTGCGCAAGCTCGATGCGCTCTCCGACGAGGCGATGGTCAATGTGCAGCGGCTGAACCTGCTCGATGCGGCAGCGCCCAATCCGTCGGTCGAGACGCTGCTGCATGCCTTCCTGCCGCATAAATTCATCGACCACACCCATGCCGCCGCGGTGCTGGCGCTGGTCGACCAGCCCGACGGCGAGGCGCTGGCGCGCGAGGTCTATAACGGGCGCATGGGGATCGTTCCTTACATCGCGCCGGGCTTCGGGCTCGCCAAGGCCGCGGCGGAAGTGTTCGAGCAGAACCCGAAGGTCGAAGGCCTGATCCTGCACAAGCACGGCATCTTCACCTTCGGCGAGAGCGCGAGAGAAGCTTACGAGCGCATGATCGAGATGGTGTCGCTCGCCGAGAGCCGCTTGCGGCAAGGCCGGCCTGTCGTGTTCCAGCCGCGCAAGAGCGAGGCGAAGGCAGCGAGCGCGGCAGAGATCGCGCCGATCATTCGCGGCGCGTGCGCATTGCCAAGCGATAAGGTGAAGGCCGAGCCGACACGCTTCGTCATGACGTTTCCGCACCGGGCCGGAGATTCTCGCCTATGTCAATGGCGCCGAGCTTCAGGATTACAGCCAGCGCGGCGTGGTCACGCCCGACCACATCATCCGCACCAAGAACACGCCGCTGGTGCTGCCGCTGCCGGAGCCGAACAAGCTGAAGGACTTCGCCGAACATGTGCGCGAGTGCGGTTGCCGATTTCGGCGCGCGCTACGATGAATATTTCGCGCGCGAGAACGCAGCCCAAGGCAATACCAAGACCAAGCTCGACTCGGCGCCGCGCGTGGTGCTGGTGCCTGGCGTCGGCCTGTTCGGCCTGGGCCGCACGGCGAAGGACGCGCATATGGCCGCCGATCTCGCCGAGAACTCGGTGCGGGTCATTACCGACGCCGAAGGCATCGGCCGCTACGAGCCGTTGCCGGAGAGCGATCTGTTCGAGCTCGAATATTGGAGCCTGGAGCAGGCCAAGCTGAAAGGCGCGGTGGTGAAGCCGCTGACCGGACAGGTGGCGCTGGTGACGGGCGCCGGCGCGATCGGGGCTGCAACGGCGAAGGGTCTCGCCGCCGAAGGTGCCGCTGTCGCCATCCTCGACATTGACGGTGCTGCGGCAGAGAAGGCCGCCGCCGCGGTCAAGGGTCTCGGCATGAAATGCGACGTGACCAAGCCTGAGGAGGTCCGAGCCGCCTTCGCGCGCGTGTGCGAGCGAATTCGGCGGCGTCGATATTCTGGTGTCGAATGCCGGCGCTGCCTGGCAGGGGCGGATCGGCGAGGTTTCCGACGAGCTGCTGCGCCAGAGTTTCGAGCTCAATTTCTTCGCGCATCAGACCGTGGCGAAGGAAGCGGTGCGCATCATGCTGCAACAGGGTACGGGCGGCTGCCTGCTGTTCAATATCTCGAAGCAGGCGGTGAATCCCGGCGAGAAATTCGGGCCCTATGGCCTGCCCAAGGCCGCGACCATGCTGCTGATGCGCCAATACGCGCTCGATTACGGCAAAGACGGCATTCGCTCCAACGGCGTCAATGCCGACCGGATCAGGAGCGGGCTCCTGACCGACACCATGATCAAGGAACGCTCGGCGGCGCGGGGGCTCTCGGAAGCCGACTATATGGGCGGCAATCTGCTCGGCGCCGAAGTGCTGGCCGAGGATGTGGCGCAGGCCTTCGTGGCGCTGGCCAAAGCCCGCAAGACCACCGGTCATATCGAGACCGTGGATGGGGGCAATATCGCCGCCGCGCTGCGGTAAGGTCGCAAGTTCCGGCCGGTTGCCCCAGAGATTTCATACTTTTTTCGCGCGGAGACGCCGGTTTCCTGAAACCCGGTCTTAACCACAACAGGCGAGGCTTCCGGCTCGGTTCCGCTCCTTTCCTCACGAGACATCCTATGGCTCTGCGCACCAAGATAAGTCTGGCCCTGGCCGTCACGGCGCTGATCGGCGTCGCCTTCTCCTTCGCCATTTCCGCCTGTGCATGCCGGCGCTCCCGGCTTTGGCGCTGGCCTCGCTCGCCTCGGCGCGGTCGCCGGCGGCTGTCGGCTTCGTGTTCGGCAGCGGGATCGGCACCGGCCTTAGCGACCTTAAGAGCGTCATCGTCCGCTTCATGAAATGGGACATGGACGGGGAGGTGCCGCATACGGCCCGCGCCGACGAGATTGGCGAGATCGCCCAAGGCGCTGCGTGGCTTCCAGGCTGACGCCATCAAATGGAGCGAGAGTCACAAGAGCGAGCAGGACAGCCAGGCGAGGGCGAAGCTCGCGTCGCAACAGCGCACCGAGGAGTTGATCCATCAGTTCCGCGGCTCGATCGCCGGCATTCTCGGCGCCTTCGCCGACAGCGCGCGGCAGATGGACGAGACGGCGCGGGCGCTCTCCGTTGTTGCCAGCGATACCAATGAACGGGTGGGCTCGGTCGCGTCGGCGTCCGACGAAGCTTCGGCCAATGTGCAGACCGTGGCGGCGACGGCGGAGGAGCTTGCGGTGTCGGTCGGCGAGATCGGCACCAGGGTGTCGACCGCCAGCCGGATCGTGAGCCAGGTCACCGACAATGCGCTCACCGCCAATACCAAGGTCGAGGGTCTCGCGACCGCGGCGCAGCGCATCGGCGACGTGGTCAGCCTGATCCAGGACATCGCGGCGCAGACCAATCTGCTGGCGCTCAACGCCACCATCGAGGCGGCGCGCGCGGGCGAGGCAGGCCGCGGCTTTGCCGTGGTGGCCAGCGAAGTGAAGTCGCTCGCGGACCAGACCGCGCGGGCCACCGAGGAGATCAAGCAGCAGATCGCCGCCATCCAGAACTCGACCAACGGCGCGGTCGACGCCATGCAATCGATCGTCACCACGATGGGCGAGGTGAACAAGAACACGCAGGAGATCGCCGGCGCCGTGCAGCAGCAATCGGCGGCGACCTCGGAAATTTCGCACAGCGTGCGCCAGGCCGCGCGCGGCACCGAGGATGTGGTCGCGCATATGCCGGGCGTGACCAAGGCGGTCGACGAGACCAGCCAATCGGCCTCGCATATGCTGCAAGTCTCCCGCGACCTTAACAAGCAGGGCGATCAGCTCCGCCACATGGTCGAGGATTTCCTGCGGCAGGTGGGCACAACCGATGCCGCCGGGCTGAGGCGCGCCAGCTAGTCCAATTCCCCGGATTTCACGGAATGCCGTGGCTTGGCCGCGAGCGGAAACCCTTGCCTAACAGGGGCTTGGGAGGGCATTGTCCCCCCGGGCGGCAGCTGAAGCGAATGATGGCGAGAACTTAGTTGCAGGGCGTCAAATCTCTCGGGTTCGTCAGACTTGAAATTCCTTGCCCGGAGTGCGGCAAGGGGAGCCTGCAGCTGCTCAGGGACGCCGTCGACAACGACATGTTCACCTGCCCGAGCTGTGGCAAGTCGATCGATCTCACCACCACCGACTGGCGCGGCTTTCTTGAGCACGCCGCGGATTTTTACGGCCGCATCAACGAGGCCGCCGCGGCGAAGACGCCAAAATAGCTCAGGGTCTTTCTCGCCAAAGCCTGTTGACGGGCCGCGTCGTCGCGGTGAAGCTCGCGTTGGTTTATTGAGCATGATCTTTTCGGAAAACCGGTTCCCACTTTTCCGGATCAGGCTCTAGGCAGGAGGAGGGCGAAACTTGGCGCGCATCATCGGCATCTTCCTCGCTGGTCTGTTCGCGCTGCTGCCGATCGTCGTCACGGTGGTGGTGATCGCCTGGGTTGCCTCGTTCCTGAGCGCCTATGCCGGGCCCGGCAGTCTGCTCGGCCGGCTGATCTCGGCGCTTGGGCTCAATGTCCTCTCGTCGCCGACCGGCGGCCTATCTGCTCGGCCTGCTCATGATCCTCGGCGCCATCTTCCTGCTCGGGATTTTGGTCGAGTCGCGGCCTCAGGCCTTGGATCCAGGGCGGCCTCGATTGGCTGATGCGGCGAATCCCGCTCGTCTCCAATGTCTACGATCTGTCCAAGCGCTTCGTCGCCATCGTCGATCGCACCGGAGGCGAGGACGATCTGAAATCGATGAGCCCGGTGTGGTGCTTCTTCGGCGGCGAGGGGGGCGCCGCGGTGCTGGCGCTGATGCCGTCGCCGAGCCGGTACCGTCGGCGAGCATCGCTATCTCGGCGTGCTGGTGCCGTCCGCGCCGGTGCCGATCGGCGGCGCGCTGATCTATGTGCCGGAGGACTGGGTGAAGCCGGCCGAAGGCGGCGTCGAGCGGCTGATGAATGTCTATGTGTCGATGGGCGTGACACCGCCGCTGCGATGCCGGCCGAAACCGCAAGGCTGGACCGAGGCCCGCGCGCGTCGAAGTGCCGACCAAGCCCCAAGCCGAAGCCTGCCGAAAGCCGGTCGATCTGAGGCTTTCAAAGCCGGTTGGCTGAACGGGGGGTCGCCAGGGACCAACCGCAGAGCCCGAACTCTTTGGAGAACGGCTGAACGCCATTGGTTCCCGACCTTAACGCTAATTCGCGAATCGGAAATGCAGCACGTCGCCGTCCTTGACGACGTATTCCTTGCCTTCCAGCCTGAGCTTGCCGGCGTCGCGCGCGCCCGCCTCGCCGCTCAGCGAGACATAGTCGTCAAAGGCGATGGTCTCGGCGCGGATGAAGCCCTTCTCGAAATCGGTGTGGATGACGCCGGCGGCTTGCGGCGCGCGGGTGCCGTGCGTCACGGTCCAGGCGCGCGCCTCTTTCGGGCCGACGGTGAAATAGGTGATGAGGCCGAGCAGCTTGTAGCCTTCGCGGATCAGCCGGTTGAGGCCAGGCTCTTCCAGGCCGAGATCGGCGAGATAGGCGGCGCGCTCGGGCGCATCGAGCTCGGCGAGTTCGGCTTCGATCTTGGCGGAGATGACGACGCAGCCGGCGCCTTCGGCTGCGGCGCGCTCGGCGACCTTGGCGGAGAATGCGTTGCCGGTCGCGGCCGAGGCCTCGTCGACATTGCAGACATAGAGCACGGGCTTCGCGGTCAGAAGCTGGAGGCCCTTGAACGCCGCTTCCTCGTCTTCGCGAAATTTGCGCGAGCCGCGCCGGCTTGCCTTCGCGCAGGAGGGGGAGAATGCGCTCGATCAGCTCTTGCGCCTTCTTCGCCTCTTTGTCCTGCGCGCGGATTTTCTTTTCCAGTTGCGGCAGGCGGCGCTCCAAACTGTCGAGGTCCGCGAGCATCAGCTCGGTCTCGACCGTGTCGGCGTCGGAGATCGGGTCGATCTTGCCCTCGACATGAATAATATCGTCGTCCTCGAAGCAGCGGACGACATAGGCCACAGCGTCGACCTCGCGGATCACGGCGAGGAACTGATTGCCGAGGCCTTCGCCCTTGGAGGCGCCGCGCACCAGGCCGGCAATATCGACGAAGGTGAGGCGCGTCGGGATGACTTGCGCGGACTTGCCGATCGTCGCCAGCGTGTCGAGCCGCTCGTCCGGCACGGGCACGTCGCCGACATTGGGCTCGATGGTGCAGAACGGGTAATTGGCTGCGGCCGCGGCCGCGGTCTGCGTCAGCGCGTTGAACAGGGTGGACTTGCCGACATTCGGCAGTCCGACAATGCCGCATTTGAAGCCCATTACGACGATCCCAACCAGCGGCGGAGCATGCCGGCCAGCGCGCCCTCTTGCGGCTTGGGCTCGGGCTCTGCGCTCTTGGCTTTGGGCGATTTCGACGCAGGCTTCGGCTTCGGCTTCTGCTTCGGGTTCTTCCTCGGTCTGCATCGTGTAGGCGATGCGAGACTGGAACTTGTCGTTCTCGCCGCGTGCCAGATATTGCGCCTCGCTCGCGATGGCGCCGAGCAGCGGTTCGAGCCAGGCATGATCGGCTTTCGGAAAATTCTGCAGCACGTAATGCACGACCTGTTCTTTCCGGCCCGGATGGCCGATGCCGATGCGCACGCGGACATAATCGTTGCCGAGATGGGAGGACATCGATTTCAGGCCGTTATGCCCGGCGATGCCGCCGCCGGTCTTCACCCGCACCTTGCCGGGGGCGAGGTCGAGCTCGTCGTGGAACACGATCACGTCGTCGAGCTCGAGCTTGTAGAAGTGCACGGCTTCCTGAGCGGACTGGCCCGACTCGTTCATGAAGGTGCCGGGTTTCAGCATGACGACTTTTTCGCCGCCGAGCTTGCCTTCGCACGACCAGCCTTGAAAGCGTTTGCGCCAGGTCGGGAAGTCGTGCGTCGCGGCAATCGAGTCGAGCGCCATGAAGCCGACATTGTGCCGGTTGAGCGCATATTGCGCCCCCGGATTGCCGAGGCCGACGAACAGTTTCATGAGGCACCCTAGTGAAGGCGGGGCGAAAGTCCCCGCGAGAAGTGAGGACTATTTCTTCTTCTCGTCCTTCTTCTTCTCGTCCTTCTTCGGCTCGTCCTTCTTGGCCTCGGCGCCCTCGGCAGGAGCAGCCTCCGCGCCGACCTCCGTGGTGACGGCAGCGGCCACGGGCTTGACCTCTTCCTCGGCCGCGCGGCCGACGATGGTGGCAACGGTGAAATTGCGCTCGGTGATGGTGGGCTTCACGCCTTCCGGCAGCTTCACCGCCGAGATATGCACGGAGTCGCCGATCTCGAGCCCAGTCAGGTCGATTTCAAAATGGTTGGGAATGGCGTCTGCCGGGCAGCGCACCTCGATCTCGTGGCGGACGACGTTCAGAATGCCGCCGCGCTTGATGCCCGGGGAGGCGGCTTCGTTGAGGAAATGCACGGGCACCGCGACGGTGACATGCGCATCCTTGGCGACCCGCATGAAATCCACATGGATGGGGAAGTCGCGGACGGGGTCGAGCTGGACGCCGCGGGGAATGACGCGGGTCTTCTTGCCCTCGACGTCGAGCGTGTAAATTGTGCTCTGGAAATGGCCGGTCAGCAGCTGTAGCCGGATGGCCTTGTCTTCCACGGCAAGCGGCTGGGGGTCTTCGCCGCCGCCATAAAGAATGCCGGGAATGCGGCCCTCGCGGCGCACCGAACGGGCCCCGCCTTTGCCGGAGCGCGGCCGCGCCCATGCCTTCAGTTCCATCGCCTCAGCCATAACAGCCTCCAAAGCCTAGAAAAACATAAGGGCCACGAACGGGCCCCAACCCACGCCGCACGGCCTTAATATCGAACCGGGGCTGATTTTGAAGGGCTTATAACCTTGGGAAAGGCTCCTGACAATGGGGCCTATCCTCCCCCTGCCAACCGGCCGGAAGCCAGATAGCTGGACGAACAGGCATCAGCGCCGCGGCAACGATGACGCAACCAGCGGCGCTCGCATAGCCTGCTCGGTCCAGACAACACTGTCTATTCGGCGTAGGGTTAAAGGCCACGAGTGAGAGAGGAGAGCATTATGCCGCATAGCGTCTACAAGGTGATTGAAGTGATCGGCACCAGCACAAAGTCCTGGGAGGACGCCGCCAAGACGGCGGTCGAGACCACCGGGGAACATTTGCGCGAGTTGCGGGTGGCCGAGGTCGTCGAGCAGGACCTGGTCATTACCAACGGCAAGGTGGAGGCCTACCGGACCAAGCTCAAAGTCTCCTTCAAATATGAAGGGCATTGATTGAGGACGCACCCGGCTGTCACCATATGACAGGGGTTGCGGCAGTCTCGAATCATGGGACTTGAGGACGGGCTAATGCACTCTTCACCGTCTGCGACCGCCCCTGCTCAATCGGTTCCTGAGCGTCTGAACCAGGAGTGCTTCTGCATCACGCTCGATCGCCACGCGCTGATCAAGGCGCTCGAGCGTGAGGTGGGAGACGAGGAGCTGTGTGCGAATTTCATCAAGGCGCGGCCGCATCTCTTCTCCAATATTCCGGTCTTCATCTCTGAGCGCGAGATGGGCGAGATGCTGCGGGTCGTGCAGGCCGTGGAGGCCGCCGCCCAGCTGCCCGGCTATCGAGACGCAGTCTTGTCCTGGGCGCCGGAGATCGCGAGGGCCGAGTTCGGACCGCGCGGCGCCTTCATGGGATACGACTTTCACCTCGCCCGCGCGCCAGGTCGGAAGATGATCGAGGTGAACTCGATGCTGCCGGCAGCGCCTTCCTCAACTTGTCGCCGCGCTGACAGGCCAAGTCGCGCAGCGCGCCTGCTGCGCCGAGGTCGCAGGTTGCGCCAGATCGGAAGACGACGAAGCCGATGATAGTCGTCAGCACCATCGTCGCGGTCCTGCGAGCATGATCGAGCAGGAGCGGCTGACGAGCGGAAGCCAGCGGCGCGATCAAGCGGAACAGCAGCGGTTGATCGAGGAGCGAACACCTGCCGCGCGTCTCGACCGAGGTGTGCAGGATCCGAATCCGGGAAGATAGCCTAGCTGCACCGGCTATTTCACGAGAAGGCGCCGCTGATGATCGACTGGCGGCGATGATCGTCGTGGCGGTCGCAGCAGAGCAGCGGGACCAGCAGTGCGGACGGTGCCATGAGCAGAAGGGCAGCGGTCGCGGTCGATCGTCGAGTACAATGCGGCTGGTCGATAGCACATCAGCAGCGCCGGCCGCGAGCCACGCAGGCCCTGCGTCGCGGCCGGCCGAAATGCCCATGTCGGCGTAGAGCGCTCGGCGCCGTCACGCCAGCACGACGGTGCCGAGCGTGAAGAAGGCGCGCACCGGATCGCCGACAGAAGCGCAGCGCATGGCGCGGGTCACGCTGCGAGCACGTGCGGTTGCGCGATCTGGACGCGCCGGCCGCCGATCGTGACGATCCAGACGGCCATGACCGGCCCGAACAGCCCCGATGAGAACGCGGGAGCAGCTCTGGGCGGCGAAGCGCGACCTTGTTCTCAAGCTTCGGCGGCAGCACCAGACCGTGAAGTGTCGTCGAGCAGCGCGGCCCACCGCCGACAGGATCGAGATCGCCGGTGAGCAGGTGGCCGTGGGCTATCGCGGGGACAAGCTCACGCAGCGTGTGTGGGCCGAGATCCTGCGCGGCGGCTATGTCGCTCAGGACTTCGCGGCGCCGGCCGAGCGCATGATTAAGCTCGACGGAAATGCGCAGCGGCGCAAGACGGATGTCAGGCTCTACACTTACGCCGGCAAGATCCTGCTCACCGCAGCGCGTCTCTACCAGGGGCAGGTCACGAATTTCAGGACGCCGGGCGGCGGCTTCGCGCCGGTCTATGCAATCTAGCCTGAGCGCGCGGCACTAATAGAACAGGCTGGAGACCGACTTCTCTTCGGCGGTGCGGGCGATGGCTTCGGCCAGCAGCGGCGCGATGGTGAGCACGCGGATGTTCTTGGACTTGGCCACGGACTCGCTCGGCATGATGGAGTCGGTGATGACGAGCTCCTTCAGCTGCGAGCCGGTGATCCGCGCGGCAGCCCCGCCCGACAGCACGCCGTGAGTGATATAGGCGGTGACCAGCTTGGCGCCGTGCTTCAGCAGCGCCTCGGCCGCGTTCACCAGCGTGCCGCCAGAATCGACGATGTCGTCGACCAGCACGCAGGTGCGGCCCGAGACGTCGCCGATCACGTTCATGACTTCTGAATCGCCGGGCCGCTCGCGGCGCTTGTCGACGATGGCGAGCGGCGCGTCGATGCGCTTGGCGAGGCCGCGAGCGCGGACCACGCCGCCAACGTCCGGCGAGACCACCATGAGATTATTCCTGTCGAACACCTGCTTGATGTCCTGCACCATCACCGGTGCCGCGAACAGATTGTCGGTCGGAATGTCGAAGAAGCCTTGAATCTGCAGCGCATGCAGATCGAGCGTCAGCACGCGGTCGGCGCCGGCGCGCACGATCATATTGGCGACGAGCTTCGCCGAGATCGGTGTGCGCGGTCCGGGCTTCCGATCCTGGCGGGCATAGCCGAAATAGGGAAGCACGGCGGTGATGCGCCTGGCGGACGCGCGCTTCAACGCGTCGATGATGATCAGCAGCTCCATCAAATGGTCGTTGGCGGGCGCGGAGGTCGATTGGATGACGAAGACGTCCTCGCCGCGGACGTTCTCCTGCACCTCGACGAAGATCTCCATGTCGGCGAAGCGCCGCACGATGCATTTGGAGAGCGGGATTTCGAGGTAAGCGGCGATCGCCTCGGCGAGAGGGCGGTTGCTGTTGCCTGCAACCAGTTTCATGGAACCGCTCCTCGATGACCGGCCTTTGCGCCTGGGCTGACGCGCTGGGCGAGGCCGCTTGTAACAAGGCGAGTGGCGCCCTGTAAACCGAGGCTGTCACGCGGGCTGTGGATGTCGCAGGGGACGCCCGATCAAGATTTGGGCAACAGCTTAATGATGCCGTTGGCGGCGGCGCCCGCGGCGGCATCGGCGATGGCCCCCCAGGGACCGCTTAGCGAGCCTTTGGGGATAACGTTCTGCTGGGTGACGTTACCCAGCGACCTACCGTTCGGATCCAAGACCTGCCAGTCGATCTTGATGGTCTCCTTGCCGCCGCCTGCGTCGGTCACTGTAACCGTGCCTTTGACGGTATAGAGGTTGCGGCCGGCGCTTTCGCTGCCGCCGGCGAGCTTCACGCCACCCGCATAGAGCCGCTTCTTGATGGCTGCCGTCAGCGAGGAGCGGCCATCGCCAGGCGCGCCGGTTACCGGTGCGACCTGGGCCATGACCGGACCTTTGGCTACCGGTGCGGGCGCCGGGGTTGCCGCGGGGGTGCTGGGGGTGGGGGTTGCAGCGGGAGTGCTCGAAGAGCCTCCCGACAAGACGCCGCGCTTCGGCATGCCGGCGGCGATCTGCGAGGTCGATTTGCCTGCGATGCTGCGGATGGCGCCGCTATCGACGCCGCTCCACGGGTCGCTGCTCGGCCGTGAGGCGATGGCCTCTTCACCGGAGAAGCGGGCAACGCGGGCCCCCTTGGAATCGGTGATGTCCCAGATGTAGGAGACTCTAGCCCCCTTCTTTTCGGCGGAGGCGGCGAGGTAGCCGCGCATGGTGTAGTCGCCGCCGCCGCTCGTCACCAAAGTCAGGCTTCGCTCTTTACCCGCAGCGATGAGGGCCGTGCTGAGCTCGGCCGCCACATTCGGCGGCGGCCCGATGATGGGCGCGATCACCATGGTGGTCGAGCCGGAGAAAATGCTGGAGCTGAAGAAGCTGCCGGTCGAGACGCTGGCGCCGCCACCACAGGCGCAGAGACACCCCGCCGCCATGATGACCAATGCCCTGGCCGCGATATACTGAAGCCGGTCGCGCAAGCGACATAGATTCGCGCCCAACAAAATACTCCCTCTGTTGGCCGCAAAGCAGCCCTCGCGGGTTTATCAGGCCCCCGCGATGGGGCTCACAACCCTCTCCCAAACAAGAGCTTACCTGCCCCGCCGGGTTTGCGTCCAGTTTAAGCATAGCCCGCCGCCGCAGTGCCACAGCTTATGGTGAAGAAGGATCAGGCAAGCAGGATGGCGGAAATTTGGCGGCCATAATCTGGCTCGCCGTGATGCTGGGACCGCCGATAGGAAAACAGCCTTGTTTCGTCGCAATAGGTGCAAAGTCCAAGGTCGGTAATGGCGGTAACGCCCGCTTTTGCCAGCCGTTCGGCGACATAGCCGGTCAAATCGAAATGTGGCTCGCCGGAATCCGGATCGTTGGCAAAGAAGGGACCGGCTTCGTTATCCTCCGCAAGGAAGCGCTCGACATAGTCGGCGCCCACCTCATAGGCCTTTTGCGAGATGGCGGGACCGATTGTCGCGGCGATGCGGTCGGGCCGCGCGCCGAGACCGACCATGGCCTCAACCGTGGACTCGACGATGCCGGAGAGCGCACCGCGCCAGCCTGCATGCGCGGCGCCGATCACTCGCGCTTCCGCATCGCAGAACAGGACTGGCGCGCAATCGGCGGTCAGCACGCCGATCGCAAGACCCGGAACATTTGTGACGATGGCGTCGGCCTCCGGCGCTCCGTCCGCCGCCCAAGGCTTCTTTGCGACGACGGCCTTGGCGCTGTGAATTTGGAACATGGTCAGCAACCGGTCGGGCCCGGTTCCCAATATCTCGGCGACGCGGGCGCGGTTCTCGGCGACGCTCCCCGGATCATCCTTCGATCCGAGTCCGCAATTGAGCGAACCATAGAGGCCGGTCGAGACGCCGCCTTGGCGGGTGAAGAACCCGTGGCGGACGCCGTCCTGGCTTGCAAGAGCCGACGAGCAAAACTTGGTCTTATCTGGCGTGACCATGTCGGGAGAACATAATCGTCAGATCGCTTTCAGAAAAGGTGGTGGTGGCGGCACGGTCTCGCTGGTGACGGCGAGCACTTTGAACAGCTCGCCCATGACCCTCGGATTGCTGAGGCGGTCCACCCCAGTGATAATCGCTTGGCGCTGTTCGAGATTTGCCCGCTGCAGGAGCGCGTCGCGGCGCGTTTCGAGGCCGAGCTTGAGGAGGAATTCGCCTTGAGACATCGGGCCGCAAGATTTCAGACCGGCGGCTTCCGCCTGTCGCGCGAGATCGGCAAAATCGACATGGGCGGAGAGATCGGCCGCGCCGGGAGCCTCGAGCGGATCGGCGAATTGATGTCCCCGCACGGCCTGCAACGTGTCGCCGAAGCCTGGCCGCGCATGACCGTAATCGATGAAGAGCGCGGCGACAGGTTTGCTTCGTGCCGCAAGCGCGGTGATGAGCTTCGCGGCGGCTGGCCGGGTCTCGAAGATGGCGCCGGCTTCGGTGTGAAGCTCGGGCGGGAGATCGAGCTCGGTTACCTCATCGCGCTCGACATAAGTGAGAGCGTCTTGCGTGGTTCCGACGCAGCGCTCGTGCCAGCCGTCGTCGCGGCGGACAAATTGGCGAATCGGCAGCGCATCGAGAAATTCATTGGCGAGGAGAATGAGAGGCGCGTCCGGCACTTCGCCGAGTGCGCCGAACCAAGCCACGTCGAAATTGCCAAGCGCATCGGCCTGAGCTTCGCGCAACACGGGGCTGGTCTCGATGAGGGCGATGGAGATGCGCTTCTGCAATTGCGGGACGCTTCTGATGGCGCGGAGCGCGTCCGCCATCAGCGTGCCGCGTCCAGGACCGAGCTCGGCGAGAATGATCTTTTCCGGTTCGCCCATCGACTGCCAGACGCTCGCCGCCCACAGACCGAGCAGCTCGCCGAAGATCTGACTGATCTCGGGCGCGGTGATGAAGTCGCCGGCTTTGCCGATGGGTTGGCGCGCGATGTAATAGCCCGACACAGGATCGGCGAGACAGGTTTCCATATAGTCGTGGACGGTGATCGGGCCTTCGGAGGCGATGCGCCGCCGCAGCGATTCGGCGAGAGAGCTTGTGGCTTTCGCCAGCATCACTTGGCCGTCGCCGGTTTTGGCCGCGCGCGCCAAACCAGCCAGGCGCCGATCAGGATCATCGGGATCGAATAGGCAATGCCTGGCGTGAGGAAGCCGATATCGAGCGGATGACCGGGATGTGGCTCGCGCGCGAATTCGGAGATGCTGCGGAACAGTCCATAGAAGATCAGGAACAGACCGAACACAGTGCCGGGCCGCGTCAGCGCCAGATATTTGTGCGTGGCGATGCGCAAAATGAGGAACAGCACGATGCCTTCGAGCCCCGCTTCATAGAGTTGGCTCGGATGGCGCGGCTCGTCGCCCGCGCCGGGGAACACCATGGCCCAGGGCACGTCGCTGGCGCGGCCGACCACTTCGGCGTTGATGAAATTGGCGAGACGCCCGAAGAAGAGTCCGAACGGCGTCGCGGCGGAGGCGATATCGCCGAGCGAGAGCGGGTTGATGCCCTTGGCGCGAGAGAAGAAGTAAACGGCGGCGACGACGCCGAGCAATCCGCCGTGGAACGACATGCCGCCATTCCAGACCGCCGGGATCTCGATCGGGTTCGACCAGAAATAGCTCGGCTCGTAGAACAGGACGAAGCCGAGCCTGCCGCCGACCACGATGCCGAGCGTGATCCAGAGCAAGAAGTCGTCGGCTTGCGGAACGGTCATCGGCGACTTGCCGCCCCAGAGCGCGGGCCGCGACACGAGATAGCGCCCATAGAGCCAGCCGAGCAGGATGCCCGCCATGTAAGCGAGACCGTACCAGCGGATCGCGACAGGGCCGAGTTCGATCGCCACGGGGTCGATGACCGGGTAGGGGATGACGAAGAGGTACATTGAGGCTTTGCGCTTGCGGGGAAGGTGGGCAACCCTTGACCGCCAAGGCGTTCCTGTCAAGGCGGCGCCCGGCCGCCGCTTGGCCCGCTTGAATGCGCTGGCCGGGGGCCCCATAGTTCGGCTTCGAGGTTCAGTTAAGGCGGTACTCCATGACACAGACGAGCGGGCGGTTCTTCGACGAGATCGGCAAATTGATCACCGATGCGGCCGGCGCGGCCGACGGCGTCCGCAAGGAGGTCGAAACCATCGTCCGGGCCCAGGCCGAGCGCATCTTGCGCGACCTCGACATCGTGCAGCGGGAGGAATTCGAGGCGGTGAAGGCGATGGCGCAGAAGGCGCGGGAGGAGAACGACCGCTTGAAGGAGCGCGTTGCCGAGCTCGAGGCCGCGATCCTCGAAATGGACTCCGATCTGACCGATTCCGGCCCGCCGCGACCGATCCGTCATAACAAGCCTAAGCCAAGTTATTGACAGAGATTCACTTTCCGCCTGCGCGGGAGTTCTGGAAGCGTAACTTTCAAGCCCTAGCGCTCCCAAGATCATCCACAGCTAGTTCTAGATGGTCCACAATATTTCGAGTTACGTTGGAGTCCGCGCCGTTGGAGGCCGCGCAAACTCCGATATATAACTGATTCACAAGCTGATTCGCGGCGGCGGCGTGTTGCGTGGCGCGGAACTCTGCTCGGGGGCTACAGAGGACACGCATGGCTTCGACACAGACTAGCTATGAACATTTTTCCAATCCGGTGGATATGGTGGAGCATATCGCCTCCACCCACGATTGGAGCTTCGAGAGGAGCACCGAGGACGAGTTGACCCTTTCGGTCGCCGGCGCTTGGTGCGATTATCATATCTCGCTTACCTGGAGAGACGATCTGGAGGCCTTGCACCTCGCTTGCGCCTTCGATTTCAAGGTGAGCAAGGCCAGGCTGGTGGAGGTCTACCGGCTGTTGGCGCTGGTCAACGAGCAGCTCTGGCTCGGCCATTTCGATTTGTGGAAAGACGACGGCATGTTGCTGTACCGCCATGGGCTTTTGCTTGCAGGCGCCGTGACCCATGCCGGGCAATGCGAGGCGCTGTTGCGGGCCTCGCTCGAGTCTTGCGAGCGCTATTATCAGGCCTTCCAATTCGTCCAGTGGGCAGGCAAGACGGCCGAAGAGGCCCTTGCTGCGACCATGCTCGAGACGCAAGGCCAGGCATGAGCCGGAGCCTCGCCGGCCCGCTTCTTCTGGTGGGGGCGGGGAAGATGGGCGGGGCGCTGCTCGCGGGCTGGCTCCGTGAAGGCCTGGACCCAAAATCGGTGTTCATCAGGGATCCGTCGCCATCGCGCGAGGTTGCCGAGCTGATCGCGCGGCATGAGATCGCCACCGGCGCCGCGATCGAGCCCGATGCACCACCCTCCGTCATCTTGCTCGCGGTCAAGCCGCAAATCATCGACGAGTGTCCTGCCGGGAGTCGCGCCGCTGATGGGAAAGGACACGGTGTTGTTGTCGATCGCGGCGGGACGGACATTGGCCAATCTTGCGAGTCTGTTGCCGAAGCGAGCTGCCATCGTGCGGGCGATGCCGAACACGCCGGCCGCGGTCGGCCGCGCCATGACGGTCACCTGCGCCAATGATGCGGTCAGCCGCGATCAGGCGCTTCGTTGCACCATGCTGCTCGAGGGCGTCGGCGAAGTCATCTGGATCGACGACGAAAACTTGATGGACGCGGTCACGGCGGTGTCGGGCAGCGGACCGGCTTATGTGTTTCTCTTCGCCGAATGTCTCGCCGATGCCGGCATCGAAGCTGGGCTCGATCCCGATCTCGCCATGCGGCTCGCGCGCGCGACGATCGCCGGCGCTGGCGAGTTGCTGCGCCTTTCCTCCGACTCGCCGTCGAAACTCAGAGAGAATGTGACCTCGCCGAAAGGCGTGACGGCCGAGGCGCTCGCTGTGTTGATGGGCAAGGGCGGTCTCAAGGACTTGATTGCGCGCGCGGTCGAAGCCGCGGCAAAACGCTCGCGCGAATTGTCATCCTAGGTTTATTGCCTCCCAACCCTCCTTGGCGCGTGGTAAAACTCCGGCTGAAAGCCGTGAAAATGGCCGTTATTAGTCGGCGGGAGTGGGCGGTTTTGGCGGGCGGGAATTCGGTAAATAATTGCGCCAGTGGAGCGCGCTCGGCTTGCGTCTATACGACGGTGATCGGTGGCTATGAGCCATTGAACGAGCAGCCGGTCGCCGCGTCTTCGCGCGTGCCGTTCATCTGCCTCACCGACGATCCAAATCTCGCGAGCGACAGCTGGCAAATCCGACACGTCACGCCGTTATTCGGCATGGATCCGGTGCGGAGTCAGCGTGCTCTCAAGCTGCATCCGCACGAATATCTAAAAGACTTCGACTGCTCGCTCTACATCGACAACTCTGTGCGTCTCAAGATCGAGCCTGAGGCCGTGATCAATCAACATCTCGACGCGTCCGGTTTCTGTCTTCCCCCGCATAGCTTCCGCGAGACGGTGCTCGATGAATTCATGGAGGTCGATGCGCTTGGGCTCGATGAACCGGCACGGTGCTTCGAGCAGCTGCATCATTACACCATCGAGTTTCCCGAGGTGTTGCGAGAGAAGCCGTTTTGGACCGGCATCCTGTTGCGCGACCATCGCAACGCCAAAGTTCGCGCCATGCTCGAGTTGTGGTGGACGCATGTGCAGCGCTATTCGCGGCGCGACCAGTTGTCGATCAATGTCGCGTTCGCCCGCGCAGGGTTCCAGCCCGACGTGCTCGGCATCGATAATTTCAACTCGTGGCTGCACACTTGGCCGCACAATGTTCAGCGGAAAGTGCAGGCACCGGCAACTTGGCCCAGCACGCTCAATCACCCCATCTCTCGCGCGCGGCAGCTTGAGCGGGAAATCGAGCAGCATGTGCAGACCATCGAGCAGCTGACAAAGGATAAGGAGGCGCTCAAGGCCTCGATCAAGGAGTCGGAGAAGACGCTTGTGGCCTCGCGGCGGGACACCGAGCGAGTGTTAAGCTCGACCAGTTGGCGATTGACGGCGCCGCTCCGCCGCGCAGTGGCGTTGGCTCAGTCGGCGCGCGGCAGACTTGCCAAGATCATATCGCAGCGAGGACAGGCGGGCGCCTCGAAATCGGCAAAGGCGAAAAAAGCAAAACCGCTTCGCGCAATTACCGCGGCTTCGATCCACGTCGCTCCCGGGGCGGAGCTCAAGTCCAGCTTCATGCGGGACGGATTCATCGGGCCAGTCGATGTGTTTACGCCGGCGCAGTGCCGTCTGATCCTGAAACATTACCAACTCGGCACCCATCGCGGCCAGGGCAAGTGGCCGAAAGATTATGCGACGAAGGATCGGTTCTACTACGACATCGCGACGCGGCCGCAGCTGCTGGCGCTGCTCAAGCCGCTGCTCGGCGACGATATCGTGCTGTGGGGCGCGAGCATCGTCGAGCGTACGCCCGGCCAAACTCATGTCTGGCACACCGATATCGAAAGCGCGGCGCCGGGAGGCGGCTTCGTCTCCGTCTGGGTTGGGCTCGAGGAAACCTGCCGCGACTCGGCGCTGCAGTTGATTTCGCGCTCGCACAGTTTCGACAAGCCCATTCAGCAGGAAGTGCATGAGCGCGAGTTCCGCCGCGGGGATGCCGACGACGATACGATCGTGGCCTGGGCTCGCGAACACGATCCGATGGCTTCGATCGTACAGCCGGACATGAGCGACGGGCAGGCGCTGCTGTTCGATGGTCGGCTCTGGCATGCCTCGCATAATTCCGGAAAGCGGAAGCGCTCGGCACTGTTATTGCAATATGCTGCGGCGGACCGGCCCATCGTCATCCCCGAATACAATCATGTCGAGTGGCCGTTCCAGTTCACCTCGAAATCACCGCCGATGGTGGCCGCGGCGGGACACGCCAACGGCCAGACCTTGCCGCCGCCTCCAGCCTGTCCGCCGGGCAGCAAGTCGATCACCACGCATTTTCATTCCGGCCAGGGATTTGACGAAAGCGCGGATGGATGGATTCCTTATCCGCTGCTACATGGACCGACGCCGATCCTCGCCGCCATGGAGTCGCATGTTTCAGTATTGAGCCCCGGACGCTGCCCGCACCCACCGCATTGCCACGTGGAAGAAGAGTTGCTGATCGTATTATGCGGCGAAGCGGAGATCCTGATTGCCAATGGGCCGGACGCGGAGTCGGCCAAGGTCGAGCGCTTAGGTCCAGGAGGCTTCGTCTATTATCCAGCCTATCAATATCACACCATCCGGAACGCAACGTCCGCGCCGGTGACCTACCTGATGTTCAAGTGGCAGGGCGCGCCGGACGAGGTCGAGCGGCCGATGGCGACGGGATTGTTCGATATCGGTGGGATAACGGCACCGTCCTCGCCCAAGGACACGTCAATGCGGCTGTTGTTCGAGCAGCCCACTGCCTATCTGGAGAAGCTGCATGCGCATGTCACCGACATGCAGCCGGGCGCCGGCTATCCCTCTCACACCGACGAGCACGAAGTGGCCATCGTGGTGTTCTCCGGAACGGTGGAGACCTTGGGCAAGACAGTCGGATCGGGAGGCTCGATCTATTACGCGGCTGGCCAGCCGCACGGCATGAGCAATGTCGGCAACGCGCCGGCTCGCTATCTCGTGTTCGAATTTCACGGGCCAAAGCGCGTGACGATGCAGGCGCCGAAGGAACGGCGCGCGTCAGCCTCGCTGCAACCGGTGGCCTGACTCGGCCGTCGAGCGTGCCTCAATCGGGCAGCGGATTCTCGCCAACCGGACCACCGAGATCTTCCGGTCCCTCGCCGGGAAGCTCGGCATCAACCGGATCCTCGGCCGTTGGCGCGTCGGGATCGTCCAAGAGCTGGGGAGCAGCGCCGGGATTGACCTGCACGCCTTGCGGGCCTTGCATGTTCTTCTCGCGCCCGATCGTGACGTTGCCGCCAGGTCCGACATCCATCTCGATCTCAGAGCCCGGCTCCTCTTCTTCCTGGATTTCATCCTGCAGGCTCTGCGCGGCGACGGGCAGCGCGAGCGCGCAGCCGAGGAGTGTGACCACTCCCGCTAACATCATTCGCATTTCGATCCTCCCAGATTTGTTTCTTGGTTGGTGATGGTCATGCACTCAATTTAGTGGCCGCCTTCGTCGCCCTCGTGCGATTCTTCTCCGTCCGGTGCTCCATCCGGCGCGACGATATCGGCCGGGGCTGCTTCAGAGCTGCCATAGCTATCGTGTGAGCTGTCGGGAGCGCCGTAGCCATCGGGAAGGATGAGGGTCGGAGCGCCGCCATAAGAGCCGCCGCCATAGCCGTCATCGGATGGGTAGGATTGCGCCAAGGCGCTGGACGCTGCAAATCCGGCAATCACGGCAATACAGGCGCTTACAACCCTCAGCATTTGTCCCCCCTATTGGTTACACAGGTACTGTCAGTACGGCCTTTAAGCCACCGAGTTGCGATTGGCTCAAGGCAATATCGCCGCCATGGATGCGGGCAATGTCGCGGGCGATGGCCAGGCCCAAGCCGGTCGAGCCGGCATCCTGGTTCCGCGCATGGTCCAGCCGGTAGAACGGCCGGAACACATGCTCGCGCTCGGCTTCCGGAATGCCCGGCCCGTTGTCGTTCACCTCGACCACCAGCGAGCCGTCTTTCTTGCCGGCGCTGACCGAGACATGATCGGCGAAGCGGGCCGCGTTGTTGACGAGATTGGCGACGGCGCGCTTGAAGGCGTGGCGCTTGAGCTTGACCACGAGCGGCGCATCGCTGACGTCGATGCTGATGTCCTTGGCGCCATGGGCCTGGTTCTTCACCTCGCCGAGCAGCTCGCCGATATCGGCGCTGACGATCTCCTCGCCGGCATCGCCCTTGGCAAATGCCATGTAGTCCTCGAGCATGGCCTGCATCTCGTCGACGTCGCGACGCATCGCTTCGATCTCGGGACTGTCCTCGAACATAGCGAGCTCGAGCTTGAAGCGGGTGAGGATGGTGCGGAGGTCGTGGCTGACGCCGGCGAGCATGGTGGTGCGCTGCTCGACATGACGTTCGATGCGGTCGCGCATCTCGACGAAGGCTTGGGCCGCTTGACGCACTTCGCGAGCGCCTCTGCGGGCGGAAATCGTGCGGCACGGGGCGGCCCTTGCCGAAACTGTCGGCGGCGTCCGCCAATCTCAGGATCGGCTTGATCTGGTTGCGCAAGAACAGAATGGCAATGGTGATCAGCACCAGCGAGGTGCCGAGCATCCACCACAGGAAGATTTGCGAATTCGAGGCGTAAGTCTGACTCCGCCGCGCCAGCACATGCATCACCGCATCGTCGAGCTTGATGCGGATGTCCACATAGTTGGAGCGGCCGACCGTATCGATCCAGAAGGGACGTCCGATCTGCCGGTTGATCTCGTCGGAGAGCGTGGAGTCGAGCAGATCGAAGAACGGCTTCGACCCGGCCTCCGGCAACTCCTCATTGGGCACGATCCTGACCTTGAGCCCGAGATCTTCCTCGGCCATACGCGTCAGCGTTTCGTTGTCTTTGTCTTGCGGATAGGAGCGATAGGTGTCGATCAGCATGGCGATGTTCTGCACCGTCGCGGTCGACAGGCGCCCCGTCACCGTCGCCCAGTGCCGCTCGAGAAAGACGAAGGTCAGCACCGACTGCAACAGCACCATCGGTGCGATGATGATGATGAGGGCGCGCGCATAGAGACCCTTCGGCAATTGATTGCCGAGGGCTGCGGCAAAGCGCCGGTACATCGCGCGCGGCGACAATTTGCGGGGCGGATGGTTGGGGGTCGCGTCCATCACTCTGAATACAAGATGTAGCCTTTGCCACGGACCGTTTGCAGATAGACAGGATTGCCGGGATCTTTCTCGATCTTGCGGCGGAGGCGGTTGATCTGCACGTCGACGGCGCGCTCGCCGCCGCTATCGGCGTCCTTGGCGAGCTCCTGCCGCGAGACCGGTACCCCGGTGCGCTGCGCGAAATAGCGCAGCAGATCGCGCTCGCGTTCGGTCAGGCGCACCGTCTCGCCGTCGAGCTTCAATTCGCCGCGCGCGATATGGAAGACGAAATTCCCCATGCGCACTTCGCCGGAAGAGGGTGCCGTGACGCCGCGGCGGAGCACGTTCGACACGCGAAGCAGAAGCTCGCGCGGCTCGAACGGCTTGGCGAGATAGTCGTCGACGCCGACCTCCAAGCCCTCGATGCGCTGCTCCGGCTCGGCGCGGGCGGTCAGCATCAGGATCGGCACTTGCGAATCCTGGCGCAGGATGCGGGCGAATTCGAGCCCGGATTCGTGCGGCATCATCACGTCGAGAATCAGAAGATCGAAGGTGAGGCTGCGCATGGTGGCGCGCGCGGTCGCGGCATCGATGGCCGTGGTCACGCGGAAGCCGTGCTCCTGCAGATAGCGGGCGAGCAGATCGCGGATCCTGTTGTCGTCGTCGACGACGAGGATATGAGGCGCGTTATCCTCTGGGCCGCTGCCACGATGGACTTTGAGCGGCGTCGGCAAGGTCATGGCGTTTCGCCTTTTCCTACATCCTCGGGCAGGACTCGGTTCGGCGGACATGATCGAGGAGACTTTGGGCCGTTCTTCGGCATTGATCATGGCTTCGAGAAAACGGCGCACTTGCGCCTCCGCGTTCGGACCTGCGGCGACCAAGCGCATCGGACAGACGCACAAGTTGCGGCGCGGCAAGGCGCTCGGCCAAGACCTTGCCGGCTTCCGTCGGGTAGAGCCGCCGCTCGCGGCGGTCGATGCTGCCGGCTTCCTGCACGATGTAGCCCTGATCGATCAGCTGTTTCAGCACGCGGCCCAGACTCTGCTTGGTGATGTTGAGGATGTCGAGCAGGTCGGCGACCCGAAGCCCCGAATGGCGGTCGACGAAATGCAGCACCCGGTGGTGGGCGCGGCCAAAGCCGAAATCTTTGAGGATGGCGTCGGGGTCGCGGGTGAAGTCGCGATAGGCGAAGAACAGCAATTCGGCGAAGGCCAGCAGCTTGGCGTCCGGCAGCCGCGCGCCCGCGCTCCGCGCCCCGCTTTTCCGGCTCTTGGGCAGGGGCTTCTGCATGCGTGGCTCCGCTGGAATTAGGTCAGCCATGTTGACATATTTTTCCTCGTGGTTTATGTCAGTCATGTTGACTTATTTTCCGGCCATTGATACGCCTCGGGGACTGCTCGTGCAATTCTTGTCGAGCGGCTGTCCCGAAGCCATTTAATGGTTGCAAGTCCTCCAGCCGCATCAAGACGGCTGGCTCGCGGAGGGAACGTTAGAATGGCTGTCACCCCTTACGACAAACGTGAAGGCTTTATCTGGATGAACGGCGAGCTTTTGCCGTGGGGTGACGCGCGCGTGCATCTGCTCACCCATGCGCTGCATTACGGCAGCGCCGTGTTCGAGGGCGAGCGCGTCTATGACGGCGAGATCTTCAAGCTCACCGAGCACAGCCAGCGCTTACACGAATCCGCCAAGGGCCTCGACTTCGAAATTCCCTATTCGGTCGCCGAGATCGACAAGGCGTCGCGTGAGGTGGTTCGCGCCAACAAGCTGGTCGACGGCTATGTGCGTCCGATCGCCTGGCGCGGCAGCGAGCAGATGGGCGTCGCGGCGCAAGCCACCAAGATCAATCTCGCCATCGCGGCTTGGGACTGGGGGTCCTATTTCGATCCCGCGGCGCGCGAGAAAGGTTTGCGGCTCGCCATCGGTCATTATTTGCGACCGGATCCGCGCACGGCGCCCGCCAAGAGCAAGGCGACCGGGCTCTATATGATCTGCACCATCGAGAAGCATCGCGCCGAGCGCGCCGGCTATAACGATGCGCTGATGCTCGACTGGCGCGGACAGATCGCGGAAGCCACCGGCGCCAATATTTTCTTCGTCAAGGACGGCGTGCTGCATACGCCGCTGCCAGATTGTTTCCTCGACGGCATCACGCGGCGGACCGTGATCGGGCTCGCCAAGCAGCGCGGCCTGAAAGTGATCGAGCGCGCGATCATGCCGGAGGAGATGGCGGAGTTTTCCGAGTGCTTCATCAGCGGCACTGCCGCCGAAGTGACGCCGGTCTCCGAGATCGGGCCGTACAAGTTCAAGATCGGCGAGATCACGCGCAATCTGATGCACGACTATGAGGCGCTGGTGCGCCCGGCCAAGGCCGTCGCGGCCGCGGGGTAGACCTTCGCTCCGGCGATCCGTGCTAGGATCGCGCCATGGACCTCAAGCAACAAATCGTTGAAGCAGCGCCGCAGTTCGATGCGGGCTTCCGCGAGAAATTGCGCGAGCTGCTCAAATGGCGGCGCGATGTCCGGCGCTTCAAGCGCGATGCGTTGCCGGAAGGAACCATCGAGCGGTTGATCGAGATTGCATGTCTCTCGCCATCCGTCGGCTTGAGCGAGCCTTGGCGCTTCGTCATCGTGCAGGACAAGACGAAGCGCGCGAGCATCCGCACCAATTTCGAACTCTGTAACGCGGACGCGCTGTCACAGCAGACGCCGGATCGCGCCGGGCTTTACGCCAGGCTGAAACTCGCCGGCCTCGACGATGCGCCGGTCCAGCTCAGCGTGTTCGCCGATCCTTCGACGCTGCAAGGAGCGGGGCTCGGCCGGCTCACCATGCCGGAGACGATCAATTATTCCGTCGCCATGGCGATCCACACGCTCTGGCTCGCGGCGCGGGCAGAAGGTCTCGGCATGGGTTGGGTGTCGATTATCGATCCGGCGAGCATGGCAAAAATTCTCGAGGTTCCCGCGGAATGGGTGCTCATCGGGCATCTCTGCATCGGCTACCCGGAAGCGCATGCCGATCGGCCGGTGCTGGAGAGTGAAGGCTGGGAAAAGCGCCGTTCACCTGAGGCCAGGATCCTCTATCGCTGAGACGCTGGCACCCAAACCAGCACTTGATCCTGCAACCGTCCCGCGTCACACTTTCCGGCAATAAAGGGGGAGGGAAGGGCGATGCAGAAGCAATTCTTGGCCGCACTCTTTGCGTGCCTGCTCGGCGCGATGCTGAGCTACTTGCCGGCCGGCGATGCGAAGGCCGGTCTCTCCTCCGCCCCCAACATTTCCGTCACGCTGCAACAGCAGAATTTGGTGATTCCGGCCAAGGTCTGGCGCGACTGCCAGAGGATCGCGCGCTGCCATGGCTGCACGCCGGTCTATCGCTGCCGCTCCTGCTCCTATCAGAAGAAATGCTATGGGCGGCTTTGCGAATGGGGCGATGTCTGCGTGTGGGGGCCCTATATCCCGCTCGCGCCGAAAGGCGTGCGGGTTTACTGACCTACTCCGCGGCGTCCTTGTCGTCGTCCCAGCGTGCGAGCGCTTCGGCGTCGCTCGTCTCGGCTTCGACCCAGCTTTCGCCGTCGCTTCCGGACTCGCATTTCCAGAACGGCGCGTGGCTCTTGAGATAATCCATGAGAAATTCGGCGGCGCGAAATGCAGGCTCGCGATGCTCGGAGGCGGTGATCACCAGTACGATATTGTCGCCGGGCTCGAGCCTGCCATAGCGATGAATGATGAGGCTCGCTTGTAAGGGCCAACGCGTATGCACCACCGCTTCAATGCGCGCGAGCTCGGCCTCGGTCATGCCGGGATAATGTTCCAGTGTCATCGCGTCGAGGGTCTTGCCGCCGGAGGAAGAGCGCATGGTGCCGGTGAAGGTGACGATGGCGCCGATATCGGTGCGGCCTGATTTCAGCTTGGCGATCTCCGCGCCGATGTCGAAATCTTCTTTTTGCACGCGGATCATCCTAGCCTCCGGTCACCGGCGGGAAGAAGGCGATCTCGCGGGCGGCTCCGATCAGCGCATTCGGTTTGGCGTGCGTCTTGTCAATCGCGGCGCGGATGACTTCAGACCGCTCGAAGGCGTGCGCGAATTCTGGTCCGCGTGTCTTCTGCCAAGCGATCAGCTCTGCGATGGTGGTCACCTCGCGGGGCAACTCGACATCTTCGGCGCCGATACCGGTCTTCTCTCTGACCCAGGCGAAATAGAGCAGGCGCATTATTCCTCGTCCTTGATGACGTGGCGCACGGCGGCGAGCAGATAGTCGTAGCCGGTGTAGAGCGTGAGGATCGCCGAGATCCATAACAGCGAAAGACCGAACTGTGTGGTGTAGGGCCAGATCTTGTCGCCGGCGCTCCCCGCCAGCAAAAAGCCGATGGCCAACATCTGCAAGAAGGTTTTCCATTTGGCCACTCGCGATACCGGCACGCTGACGGCGAGCGTGCCCAAAAATTCGCGCAAGCCCGAGACGAGAATCTCGCGGCAGAGAATGATCACGCCGGCCCAGAGCGACCAGCCGGCGATGGTCTGGTCGGCGGCGAGCATCAGCAGCGCCGCGGCGACGATCAGCTTGTCGGCGATGGGATCGAGCATGCGGCCGATGGCACTCTGTTGTTCCCAGGCGCGGGCAATATAGCCGTCGAGAAAATCGCTGACGCCGGCGGCGATGAAAATCCACATCGCGACCCAGCGGCCCCAATCGCCTTTGACGAAGAAGCAGGCGACCAGCGCCGGGATCGCGAGGATGCGGCCATAGGTCAGGATGTTCGGCAGGTTCACCGAACGGCCGTGCCGCTGGCCGGTCACGCTTCCTCGCACCGCATCGGAATTTCGATTCATTTCAGTCGCCTAACCGCGCTCGTGAAAGTGATCATAGATCGCCTTGGCCATGGCTGCGCTGATGCCTCCGACCGCTTCGAGGTCGGCGATACCGGCGCGGCTCACGGCCTTGGCGGAGCCGAAATGCTGAAGCAAAGCGCGCTTCCGGGTCGGCCCAATCCCTGCAACTTCGTCGAGCGGCGAGACCCCGATAGTCTTCTTGCGCCTGGCGCGATGGGCGCCGATGGCGAAGCGGTGGGCCTCGTCTCTCAAGGTCTGGAGACAATAAAGCACAGGATCGCGCGGCTCCAAAATCAACGGTTCGCGGCCTCTGATATAGATGCGCTCGCGGCCGGCGTTACGGTCGGGCCCCTTGGCGATGGCGGCCACGACAATGTCGCTGAGGCCAAGCCCGTCGAGCACCTCGTGCGTGGCGGAGAGCTGCCCGGGGCCGCCATCGATCAGCACCAGATCGGGCGCGGCCCAGCCATGCGGTTCTTCTTTTTCTTTCGCGAGCTTGGTGAAGCGTCGCGTCAGCATTTCTCGCATCATGGCGTAGTCGTCTCCGGGCGTCAGGTCCTCGCTCTTCATATTGAACTTCCGATACTGACTCTTGATGAAGCCTTCCGGACCAGAGACGATCATGGCGCCGACAGGATTGGTGCCGGAGATGTGGCTGTTGTCATAAACCTCGATGCGCTCGGGCATCTCCTCGAGCTCGAACAATTCGGCGAGGCGCGTGTAGATCGCCTGTTGCGATGAAGATTCGGCAAGCCGCCGCGCCAGCGCCTCGCGCGCATTGGCGAGGGCATGCATGACGAGTTCCTTCTTCTCGCCGCGTTGCGGCGTCAGCACACCGATCTTGTGACCGGCGCGAAGCGACAGCGCCTCGGCGAGAAGACGGCGGCCGGGCACGGCTACCGAGAGCAGAATGAGTTTCGGCGGCGGCTTGTCGTCGTAGAATTGCGCGATGAAAGATTCGAGCACCTCTTCGGCGGGAAGCGATTTGTCGGCGCGCGGGAAGTAGGCGCGGTTCCCCCAATTGTTGCCGCCACGGAAGAAGAACACCTGGATGCAATTCTGGCCCGCCTCCTGGTGGATGGCGAACACGTCCGCCTCCCTGACGGTGTGCGGATTGATGCCCTGATGCGACTGGACGTGGGAGAGCGCGGTGAGCCGGTCGCGGAAGCTCGCCGCGCGCTCATAGTCTTGCTTGAGGCTCGCATCGTCCATCAGCGCATGCAGTCTGTGTTTCACGACATCGCTCTTGCCGGTGAGAAATTTCAACGCCTCGTCGACCAGGAGGCCGTAATCCTCCGCCGAGATTTCGCCGGTGCAGGGCGCGCTGCACCGTTTGATCTGAAACAGCAGGCAGGGCCGCGTGCGCGACTCGTAATAGGAATCCGAGCAGGACCTAAGCAGGAAGGCGCGTTGCAGCGTGTTGATGGTGCGCCCGACGGCGCCAGCCGAGGCGAACGGACCGAAATATTCGCCCTTGCGGTTCCGCGCGCCGCGATGCTTCAGAATTTGCGGGATCGGATGGTCGCGGGCAATCAAAATGAAGGGGAAGGATTTGTCGTCGCGCAGCACCACGTTGAAACGGGGCTTCAGCCGCTTGATCAGATTGGCCTCGAGCAGCAGCGCGTCGATCTCGGTCGCGGTGGTGACGAATTCCATGCTCGCGGTGTCGGCGACCATGCGGGCAATGCGGTTATTGTGGCCTGCCCCGCGCGCATAGCTCTGCACCCGTTTTTTCAGGTGCCGGGCCTTGCCGACATAGAGCACCTCGCCGCCGGCATCGAACATGCGGTAGACACCGGGACCCGCCGGCGCCGTCTTGGCGTAGCGGGAGATCACGGCCGCGCCGGTTTCCGGCCCTAGAAGCGCATTTCTGATGCGCTCGGGCAGCGATTGCGGCGGATTTTCCGGGTTTTCCGTGGACATGAGGGGAACGTAAGCGCTCTCAGACAACGCCTCAACCCAGGTGTTGGCCACCGTCGAGCGCGATCATCTGGCCCGTGATCGAGGGCGTGGCGAGGAGGAAGCGAACCGCGCGGCAGATCTCTTCAGGCGTGGCGCCGCGCCCGAGCGGCGTCTCGCGGCATTCGGCTCGAATTCGGCCTCGACTTTGCCGGTGACTCGAAGCACCGGCCCGGGCCCGATGGCATTGACGCGAATGCGCGGCGCCAGCGCCTGCGCCATGGTTTGCGTCGCGGTCCACAGCGCGGATTTGGCGATGGTGTAGGAGAAGTAATCCGGGTTCAGCCGCCAGACCTTTTGATCGGTGAGATTAATCACATTGCCGGTCTCGGTTTCGGGGAGGAGGGCGGCGAAGGCCTGAGTGAGAAACACGGGTGCGCGCAAATCGATATCGAGATGCGAGGTCCAGCTCTCCAGGCTCATCAACTCAAGGTTGTCCCAATCGTAATGGGCGGCGTTGTTGATCAGGCAGGTGACCGGCCCCAGTCGCTCGGAGCAAGCGCGTATGAGCGGTGCGAACTGTTCGGTGCGACCGAGATCGGCCTGGAATGCCGCCGCCTTGCCACCCTGGCCCTCGATCTCGGCCACCACAGGCGGCAGCCTCCGCTTCCGAGCGATGATAGTGGACGCCGACCCGCCAACCCGCACGCGCAAGATCGATGGCGATGGCACGGCCCAGTCTGCGACCGGCGCCCGTCACCAGCGCCGTCGCTGCTGCTTCTGGCTGGTTCATGAATTGGTCGAAGCGATTCGGCTGTGTGGGTGAATTTGCATTGGGTTCGGCAATCTAGGTGAGGGGGGTCGGGCGAACAAGCACGGGCCGAAAGCGATAGGTGTCCTCGGTCTCCGCGCCGCTTCTCCGAGCAAATGCATAAGGCTTGGGCAGGCTTGGTCAATATTGCCGCAGCCAAATTTGTGCCAACGCCTATTGTGTCATCAAACTTGCACAGATCATTGCAGATGAGCCACACGCTTCCGCATCTTACGAAAATACAAGGCTTTTTCGTTGCGCGGGGAGTCGTGCCCTCTATCTTAACGAAAGATTAGCCGGAGGGTCTGCTGCAAGCGCTGAGCTTCACCAGGGGACTTTTCGCCTAGACGCCAGAAGCGGGTCGGGGACGGCCAACAATAATTGGGAGCTTTCATAATGGATCGGGGATGTAATTTTATGGGGTCTGTCAAACTAGGTCTGTTGAGCGCGGCGCTCGTTGCTGGGCTGGCGTTGCCCGCCAAAGCCGGTGACACCAAGCTGACGCTGACCGGGTCGGCGACGATGACGACGGACTATATGTTCCGCAGCATCTCGAACACCGATCAGGAACCTGCGGTGCAGCCCGAGTTCGATCTGACCTATGGCATGTTCTACGCCTTTGTCTGGGGATCCAATACCGTATTTGGGGATGGCATCGAGATCGACTACGGCGTCGGCATCACGCCGAAATGGAAGGATGTCACCTTCAACATCGCCGGCCTCTACTACACCTATCCGGGCGATAATGAGAACATCGGCTATTTCGAGCTGCTCACCGGTGCGTCGTGGACCGGCGGGCAATGGACCCTTGGCGTCAAGAACTATTGGTCGCCGGACAATTTCCAGTTCTTTGGCGACTCTGATGCGATCGAGGGATCGGTTGGCTATGCGCTGTCGAAGAAGTGGTGGAACTTCTTCTCACCCAGCATCAGCGGCACCCTGGGCTACCAGGCCTACGAAAAGAATGCCCACGACTACACCTATTGGAATGCGGGCCTGACGCTCGGCTTCCTGGAGCATTGGTCGGCCGACATCCGTTACTACGACACGACTTATAACGATGCAGAGTGCTTGGCACAGAGCGGCGGTCGCAACAATTGCGACGCGCGCGCGGTCGGCACCGTCAAGGCAACGTTCTAGACATCTTCCCCAAAAGAGCACTTCCCACCTCAGGGCGTCCATTTTCGGACGCCCTTTCTTTTTGTGGGCACGCTGCCTACACAAGATCCATGCGGAAACGAGATGCAACGCAAGACGGAAGACGGCGCGATGAAGCGGCGATCGCCAAGGCGCATGCGATCTACACGCCCGGTATGCTGTCCTTCTACGACATACTGGTTCACGGACTCTCGAACCGGTTTGCGTGGAAGTGTCCGACTGAGACTCTGATTGAGCTCTATCGCGACAATCTTTCCAGCAATCATCTCGAGGCCGGAATCGGCACCGGCTTCTTCATCGACCGATCGGGACGAACGAGTTTCGATCGACTGGTCCTGCTGGACATCAATCGGCACTGCCTGGAGGTGGCAGCGCGCAGGCTCGCACGCTTCAAGCCCGAGCTTGTGCAAGCGAGCTTGCTCGATCCGCTACCGAGGATGGGACGGGTTTTCAACTCGGTCGGGCTCACTTACGTGCTGCATTGTCTGCCGGGGACGATGACCGAGAAGCTCGCGGTTTTGGATCATTTGGTGCCGGTGATGGCGGATGGCGCCGTCCTGTTCGGCGCCACGATCCTCGGCCGTGGCGTTGCGCCGAACTTTGCCGCGCGGCGTCTGCTCGGGCTTTATAACAACAGGGGTGTTTTCAACAATCTGGCCGATGATCAGACGGCGCTGGAGGCTGGGCTGCGAAGCCGCTTCGACGAGGTCCAGATCGCTCGCCATGGGTTGGTCGCTCTGTTCCGCGCCACAAAATTACCGGCTGCCTGACAGGGCTTAGCGGTCCGGGCTCTTTCGCTGCCTCCGGATGGTCATTAACTGGCCGCTTACCATGCGAAGTTTCGCCCCGATCATTGTTAATTGTCATTAAGGGTAGGGCACTACCCTGGGGCCGTGAGCGCCTGGGTCCAGCAAGCTTGCTTGCTGGCGCGGCGAACGGACCTAGGCCTCCAATCGAGGGAGTCTGTTATGCGTACGCGATTGCACCAGGCTGTGGCTCTGATCGCCGTGTTAACGGCAGGCGCCACGGCCTCAAGCCCGGGTCTTAGTGCCGACCTCAATAATCCACCACCGCCTCCGCTTGCCTATGAACCGCCGCCGCAGCCCGAAGCGCTGTTCGCCGGCTGGTGGGTCGGTGGCACCATCGGTGGGGCGACGGCGAATTACGATTTCACCGGCAACAATAGCGACATCGAGTCAAACGGATTTGTCGGCGGCGGCATCGGCGGTTGGAACTGGCAGAACGGTCCGATCGTGATCGGTCTCGAAGGCGACATTCTCGGCGGCGATGTCAGCGGCAGCCGGAAATTCAATGCCGGCTTCAACAAAGCCAGCGCCGACATCAACACCATGGCGGATCTTCGCTTGCGCGCCGGCGTTGCGGTGACACCGCAGGTGCTGCTGTTCGCAACGGCAGGTGGCGCTTGGGCCGATGCCGATCTTCCGGTGACCGGTCCGGGCGGCGCGTCACGCGACGGCACCTTCTTCGGCTGGAGCGTGGGCGGCGGCGCCGAGGTCGCGATCAATCAGAATTGGAGCGCGCGCTTCGATTATCAGTTCACCGATTTCGATACGGAGTCGGTGGCCTATCCCGGCGGCAAGCTGAAATTCGATCCCGACATGAACACCTATCGGGGCTCATTCATCTATCATTTCTAATCGGCAGGCGGCACGCTCACTTTGTCGAGCTTGCACAGCCGCCGCTGATCCTCGTTGACCCCGCAAGCGCGCGGCGCGAGGTCGCGATCGAAACAGACGCGAATATCGAGCAGCTGTCCTTTGCGGCAGCTGATCGAGATCATCTCCGGCTTCAGCCAGGGATTGGCGCCGAGGAAGTCGGTTTCGATTTCAGCAGGCGTCAGGTGAAGCGTCTCGTCTTCCTGCTTAAAGGGAGCGGGCACCGCGACGCGCGCATAGAGTTCGCGAGAGATGGCGAAGTAGCGCTCGGGATCGAGACCCGAGCAGGTGCCGTGCGCGCGGTACTCGTGAATGACGAGACCGCCATCCGGCATGATGTCGTTCATCTGATCGATGATCGATTGCGGCACGAAGGGTCGGTGCGAGATGCGGCAATCTTTCGGCCAGCCTCGCTCATATTGCGGCCACAGCCCATGCAAGGTGAAAGCGTGCTCGCGACCGTCTTCGCATTGATCGTCGCGCCGATCGTGTCCCTCGATATTGCAATAGGCCGGCGACCAGCCAAGCACGAGCACGTAATAATCGAAGTCGCCTGGGCGATTGCGCTCGCGAGCGTCGCAGGCCGTGCAAGCGCCAATGAAGAGCAGCGCAAGCAGGAACGGCCACGCCCTCATCGAGCGTGATCGGCAAGCGATTGCCGGCCCGGAGTTGCTCCCCGAGCTCATCGGCGCCTGAATGTAGGGAGAGTCTATTCGCCCAGCTGAACGTTGATGGCTTGTGGACCCTTGCCGCGACGATCCGGCTCGGTCTCGAAAGAGACGCGCGCGCCTTCGTCTGGAGCCGGAAGGCCCGACTTCTGTAAGGCAGAGATATGCAAGAAAACGTCTTTGCCGCCATCGTCCGGCGTGATGAAGCCGAACCCCCGCGAATGATTGAAAAACTTTACCGTCCCGGTCTGACGCATGGGAAACTCCTCCCTTCCCCAAATGATCCGCGGAATTTGAACCTCCCGCGAACTGAACTCAGGCAAGTCTAAAACGGGGAAAGAAATCGCGGCCGCATAAATTGCGCGGCCGGCCTCCACCCGGGTTCGCACTCTGCCCGCAAAGCGGCCCACTGTAAGATTGTGACGGGGATATGTGCAAGACCCATCTAGCCGCCAGAACGCGCGGCGGGAAACGGTCCGCTCAGTTGGGATAGGGATCGTGCGTCAGCCCGCCACTCAGCGGCTCGGGCGGAAAATCGAAATGTGGGCCGAAATCCTTCGGTGCCGGGGGCATCTCTGCCGGTCCCCAGACGTCCCTCAAGGTGAGCGACGTGCCGCCCACGCCGCCGGCGCGACGCGCCGGTTGCTTGGCCGTGGCCTTGCCAGGTTCCTGGGCGCCAGCGTCCTCGAGAGGCCACGCCGCGCCTGCGAAGGCGAGCAGCGACAGCAGCACAACTGAGCGGCGGAGGAGGGAAGTTCCTGACATGAAGCGCTTTCTTTCTTTGCGCGAGCGCGAGGTCTGATTCGCTTTCTGAGTCTAAGTTCTGCGAGTTACGAGAGTATCACCATAACGCGGTTCGCGTGCCGATCGTTTCAGTCTACGAGCAAACCTTCGCCCCGCTCGTGCAAACGCTGAGGGCCCCGGCCTTGGTCACGCACGTCGTCGAAGTCGGTCCTACATGGACTGAGCTGAGCCCGTTTTTGTGCGCCCAATGGTTGATCTTCCGCTGCAGATGCTTGGCCGAACGCGCCATCACATCGTCCTGACGGAGTCCGCGGGCGGTGGCACTGGACTCGGTGCACCCAGCCTCGGCAGGCACCGGCATCAGGGTGAACGCCGCAATCGCGGCGAGTGCAGAACCGGCAATTAGAAGCTTACCCAGCATAAATCTCGTCCCCTGTTCTTGGTTTGGCGTGTTACCCCGCCTATCGGAATATGCTATCTTTAACCGTCACTGCCTAGGGCCTTCCACAGAATGAGAGTGGCGTGTGACATTTTCACGTTTTCGTGTTTGGCAAGATTTCGGGGGAGTTTGCCCTTGAATTGTCGACCAAACGGGATTTTCTGCCTTTAGCTCGCCGAGAGCCGAGGGCGGCGACCTATGCAAATGGAGGACAATGATGACGCCTGTTAAATTGGCAACTGTCGGTATTATCGCTGCCGGCGCCATGTTCGGTGCCCTTACGGCTTCTGCCGCGCCGATCAGCTCGCTCGGCTCGATCGCTCAAAATGACAGCTCAATGGTGGAGCCGGTCGGCTATCGCTATCACTGTTGGTGGTCCTATGGCCACAAGCTACTGCAAGCGGGTCTATTATCGCAACTACTACCGCCGCCATTACCGCTACAACTACTAGCGATCTCATCGGGGGCCACGCGGCCCTCCGTGAAAATGAAACGCCGGGCGGTGACGCCCGGCGTTTCTGTTTCTAGCCGTGAAAGCTAGGCGTTTCCGCTAGCCACGGGCCCGGCGAGAGTTCGCGCGGGCCTGCTTCTCCATGAAGCCCGGTGTGCTGCCAAGGATGGCATAGCTATTGGCGGCAGACGCAAGCACGACAGGCTTGCGGCCGGCGCGGTTCGAATGCGCCCAGGCAATCTCGCGGCCCTGACGCTTGATGCGGGCCTTCTCGTAAGACGCGACGACCTGCTTGCGGACGCTAGGCTCCCGGCGAGGTTCGGCTTTGGCGACCACGACCTTCTTGCCAGAAGCCTTGGCTGAAGCGGTTTTGACCGCAGCCTCCATGGCACCCTTAGGCTTCTCGGCAGAGGCAGTCTGGATAGGCGCCTTCTTGGCGCTGGCCACCTCGCCACCGCCGATGGTCGCCACCCTGACCTTGGCCACCCCTGCGCCGATCATGCCGAGGGTCGAGGCCGCGGCCTTGGAAAGGTCAATGATTCTGCCCCCGACGAAAGGTCCGCGATCGTTGATTCGGACTTCGACGGATTTGCCGTTGGTCAGATTTTCGACCAGAACCTTGGTTCCGAACGGCAGGGAAGGATGAGCGGCCGTCATGGCGCTCGGATCCATCATTTCCCCGCTCGCGGTCTGCGAGGTCAGGGCGTACCAGGAAGCGGAACCGACTTGTTCCGCCTTTGCGGCAGAGAGGGGCAACAGCGCCGCGGCACTCAACAGCCCCACGGTCACAATGTTCGTGCGCAATCTCGACATGCGTTGTGCTCCTATTCGATTGTTTTGGGAAGGAAGAAGGCCGACGACGCATCAAGTCGGCCCGCACTCGTTGGTGCGGTCTCGCAATTTACCGAGCAACGGGGCGAAAAACCGGCTCGGATTGGGTCATGATTGGGCCATTTAGTGGCACGTGGGATCCACGTTCACTATGAATGACCTAGAAAAGCTTTTGATATTGGGGGTTTGCCGACGCGAATATTAGTGTAAATGTCAGACGCGTTAAGACCTGCGACAATTAGACTACATGTGAAAAGGGCGCCGGCTCCCGTCGGGGAACCAGCGCCCAGATTTCGGTCTCAAATGGCTGTTGCTTAGTGCGGCCCGAAATTATCCGGCGAGTAAGCGCCGCAAGAGCCCTTCATGCGGACGTCACCGCCCAGATTCTGGCAGACATAGACCTTGGTCAGCGGGTCGTTATGCACCTGGTCAGCAGTGACCTTCCAACCGTAGCTCTGCGCCACCTTGGCGATCTGCTCCTCCTCGCAATAGGGGGTGGCGATCGGCCCGGACGGATTCATCTGGAAATTGCCGTTGCATTGGATCTTCGCCGTGGCGGGTTGGGCCATAGCCAGGAGTGCCAGCGCGGCGATGGCTGCAAAGTAGGTTTGAAAGGGGCGTCGCATCTTTCGATCTCCTTTTGATCGGGCGCAAGGTTCGAGGTCGGACTTCGTGTCCTAATCTTAGGGGCTGCTTAAGATGCCTAGGCTGTAATCGTTGCCGAGGCTTGCTGATATTGCGAGCAAATCTCGCCTAATCATTGCCCTTTTCAACGAATATGGCTATCGAATTGATCTGGGAAGATCAGTCTAGGAAATCAAGGAAGGGTGCGACGACAAAAATGACTTCCAAGAAGAAGACGCGAGAACCACAAGCGAGCCAAGAACTGAGCCAAAGCTCGACGAAGTTTCGAATTGCCGAACCGGCATCGGCTTACGAGCCGATGACGGGCGACCAGGCCTCCTATCTCAAGAAGCTCAGCGAAGAAGTGGAAGAGCCGCGCGCTTTCCATCATCGTTTGAGCAGGCAAGAGGCTTCGCGGCGGATCGATGCGCTCATCGACAGACTACGGCTCGGCGATTTACCGCCGCATACCGACTAAGCGTGCGAAACGACTTGAAGGCGTAGCCACGATCGTTTCGCCGTGGTTTGCTGCGGTCGTATTGGCGCTCGTGCTGATTGCCGATGCTGGAACTGCGGCCATGGCTCTCACGCTCACATCATCTGCATTCAAGAATGGCGGAGTGATCCCATCGCAATATACCTGCGAGGGCGACGATATTTCGCCGCCGCTTGCTTGGGATGACGTCCCGGACGGAACCAAGAGCTTCGCTCTGATCATCGACGATCCGGACGCGCCGGATCCGAAAGCACCGAAAATCGTCTGGGTGCATTGGCTCGTCTACAATTTGCCGGCCGATACGCGAGAGCTTGCCGAAGGCGCGGCGACATCCGGCCTGCCGCGCGGCGCTGCGACCGGCCTCAACGATTTCAAACACAACAGCTATGGCGGACCTTGTCCGCCGATCGGGCGGCATCGCTATTTCCACAAGCTCTATGCGCTGGACACGATGCTCACTTTGAAGAACCCGACCAAGCCGGCGCTCGAAGCCGCCATGCAAGGGCATGTGCTCGCCAGCGCGGAACTCGTCGGCACCTACCAAAAGGGCGACAGGTAAGCGGTCGCGCCGGAGTTTTTGTTTTCCCTCCAGACCCAACATCTCCGACAGGGCCAGGTGACATGCAGCGGCAATGCTCCCCAATTTGCAAAGCTCGCCTCTTGACGGGTGCAATGGCTTCGGCCCTATTGGCGGGCATGACGGGGCCATTCCGACTTGCCGCCTTGACGGCCACGATGCTGCTCGGACTTTCGAGCGCGAGCTTTGCCGCCTGCCAACCGCCGGCGAATTTTCCGAAATGGCTTGCCGGCTTCAAGCAGGAAGCGGTGGCGCAGGGCATCTCGCCGGATGTCGTGAGCATGACGCTCGACGGGCTGACCTACGATCCTGCGGTCGTTGCCAAGGATCGCGGTCAGTCGGTGTTCGCGCAGACCTTCCTGCAATTCTCCGACCGCATGGTGAACAACAACCGACTGCAGATCGGGTCCTCGCTTCTGAAAAAGAACGCCGCCGTGTTCGCCAAGATCCAGCAGCAATTCGGCGTGCCGGGTCCGGTGCTGGTCGGGTTCTGGGGACTTGAGACGGATTTCGGCAAGGTGATGGGCAATATGGAGACGCTCCGCTCGCTCGCCACGCTCGCCTTCGATTGTCGCCGCCCCGAGGAGTTCAAGGAGCAACTTCTCAATGCGCTACGCGTCGTCCAGCGCGGCGATCTTTCGCCCGCGGAGATGCGCGGGCCTTGGGCGGGTGAGGTCGGACAGTTTCAATTCGTGCCCAAGGTCTATTTCGAATATGCCGTCGATTTCGATGGCAACGGAAAACGCGATCTCGTGAAAAGCACGCCGGACGCGCTCGCGTCCGCAGCGAACTATCTGAAAGGTCTCGGCTGGCAAGCCGGTCAGCCTTGGCTCGAAGAGGTGCGCGTGCCTGATGAGATGGATTGGGCTTCCGCCGACGTGACCATCAAGAAGCCGCGCGCGTTCTGGGCGAAACAGGGCGTGACCTATCCGAACGGCAAGGCGGTGCCTGCGGACAATACGCCGACGGCACTGGTGTTGCCGATGGGCCGGAACGGACCTGCGTTCCTCGCTTATCCGAATTTCGATGTGTACCTGCAGTGGAACCAGAGCCTGGTCTATTCGACCAGCGCCGGCTATTACGCCACGCGCCTCGCCGGCGCGCCGGCCATGTCGCGCGGCAAGGGACCGCTCGAGCCGTTGAGCCAGGCGCAGACCAAACAGCTGCAGCAGATTCTCACCAAGCGCGGCTATGACGTCGGCAAGATCGACGGCGTGGTCGGCGCGGCCAGCCGCAATGCGATCCGCGAGATGCAGGCGAAGTTCGGCCTGCCGGCGGACGGCTATCCCACGGCGGAGTTGCTGTCACAGCTCGGCGGCGGGTAGGGCCTCCCTCACTTCTCGACGCGCAGACCTAGAACCGATAATCCGCGCTCAGACCTTAGCTCCCGCAAGCGCCGCCATGCTCGTCATGAAATCCTGGATGCGGGGGATGTCATGATATTCGACCAACTTGATGGGACGGTTGTCCTGAAATGTCCAGAAAACGGCGAAGGTCGATTGTAGCGGCAGACCAGTCTCACGGTGGCGATAATGCACGGGGATCTCAGCTGCGGCGCGGGTCGGTTCGGTGATCAGACTATTGGTATCGAATCTGAGAATGTCGAATTGAGAGGCAATGACGCGGAGACGATCGATCGCGGCCTTGCCCTTGCAAACACCGCCAAGGGGATGAATTTCGGTCGGGATGAGAACGACGTGGCAAAAATCTTCAGGCAGGCAGCTTGCGATCCAATCGACGTCCTGCGCGCGCCAGGCATCGTAGATTTGCTTCACGACGATGGAAGTCGTCTTCGTCATCCTTGCACCGCTTAGCAACACCTATACCTCTATCTTACCGCCGATGGTTCGTAAGAAGGCCTGGAGCGCTCCGACGTCGTAATATTCCGAAAGCCTTACCGGCCAACCTTCCTCAAGCACCCAGATGTTGGCCTTGGTGGTCACCAGTTCCTTTCCCGTGATCTTGTGGCGATAGTGAAACGCGATTTCCACGGCCGCGCGGTCCTCTTCGATCAAGAGGTTGCTCGTATCGAAGCTGAGGACTTCGTAAGGCGCGATACAGACGCGCATGCGATCGAGGACGGCCTGCTTGCCTTGGCAGGCTCCCGCCAACGGATGCACTGTCGCCGGGAGATGCAGCACGTGGCAGAAGTCCTCGGGGAGATAGGTGCCGAGCCAGTCCAGATTTTGGGCACGGTAGGCGTCGTAAATGTCGTTCAGGATCGCCCCGGATTTCGACATAGCCCTTTCCCCGCAAAATTATTCCTAGCATGCCTCAAGAAGCAGCGCAGCGTGAGCATCCCATCCGTCCACGGAATAATTTTGCACAGGAAACCAACCGTGGCTTGAGCGCGCCGAATTCGCCGCAACGCACTCCTTGGGACGTGCTAGGATATGCCCGGTGCCGGTTACGCGGCCGGGAGGGCGCTTTGCTGGGTTTTTGTCAGCAGGAACCGGCCTTGGACTAAGGGGAACGGTGCTAAAGCGACATAACAACGGGGAGATAGGACCATGGAAGGCTCGATGATGGATCTGATCGTGCAGCTCATCGCTGGCGCGGCCGGAGGGACCGCCGCAGGCGCGGCGCTGAAAGATTTGAGCTTGGGCAAGCCCGGCGACGCCATCACCGGCGCCATTGGCGGCGGCCTCATCGGGCAAATCCTGCCGATGGTGCTGGGGGCGGGCGGTGCCGCGGCCGGTGGCGATGTGGGCGGACTGGATGTCGGCACGCTGGTGCGCGATATTTTCGGTAGCGGTATCGGCGGCGCGGTGGTGCTTGCCCTGATCGGCGCTATCCGCAACGCGATGATGAAGAAGTAGATCGACTCTCGCCGTTTGAAGAGCGGATGAGATACGGGCTGCGTCGTGATAGAGATTGGCGATGCGGCCCGACATCCGCCCTATGCTGGCGACGCTCACCGATAAGCCGTTCGACGATCCTGACTGGATTTTCGAAACGAAATGGGATGGCTTCCGTGCCGTCGCATTGGTCGAGCCGGGTAAAGCCAAACTTTATTCGCGGAACGGTCTCGACATCTCGCGCAAATATCCCTCGATCGTAGCCGCGCTTGCCAAAATTAAGGAGAGCGCCGTGCTCGACGGCGAGCTGGTGGCGTTCGACAGCGCATGGCCGCTCGCGCTTTCAGCTGTTGCAGAATGCCGAGCGCGAGCCGGCGCGTCTCCTCTATTGCGTGTTCGATCTGCTTTACCTCGACGGCAAGGACATGCGGAAATTGCCGCTCATCGAGCGCAAAGCAGCGCTGAAAGCGATTTTGCCCAAGAGCAAGGTGCTGCTCTACAGCGCGCATGTGGTTGGGCGCGGCATCAAGCAATTCGAGAAGGCGAAGCGCGCCGGCGAAGAGGGCGTGATGGCGAAGCTCGCCTCAAGCCGTTACCGCTCAGGCGTCCGCACGCGCGATTGGCTGAAGGTCAAGGCGCATCAGGAGCAGGAGGTGGTGATCGTCGGCTTCACGGCGCCGCGCCGCTCCCGCAAATATTTCGGCGCGCTGGTGCTGGCAGTGCGGGAGGATGGAGGCTGGGCCTATGTGGGACGCGCCGGCACCGGGTTCGATGCCGCGCGGCTCCGCGATATTCATGCACTCATGGCGCCGCTCATCACCGACAAGAAGCCGGTGGCGGCGAAAGTGCCGGACGAGGCAAATACGACCTGGGTTAAGCCGAAACTCGTCGCCGAAGTGAAATTCACCGAATGGACATCCGGCGGCGAGATGCGTCACCCGGTGTTTCTTGGGCTCCGCACCGACAAGAAGGCGACCGACGTGGTGCGGGAATTGCCGAAGCGCGTTTGGTAAAGGCGACGTCAACCGTCGGTTGATGCAAATCAAGGAGGACAGTGCAGGATCTACTAGGCTCCGTCTGAAAGGAATGATGCCATGAGCACAGGCCTCGACACGTTCGACAAGACCATCCAGGAATCCAATCTCTGGCTGAAGGACGTGATGGAGCGGCTGAACACGACCGACCGCCATCACGCTTATTCGACCTTGCGCGCGGTGCTGCACACATTGCGGGACCGTATCGGGCCGGAGAGCGCCGCGCATCTTGGGGCGCAATTGCCCATGCTGCTGCGTGGCCTGTTCTACGAAGGCTGGGATCCGACCGGCAAGCCGAGCAAGGAGCGCCATGAGGCGCAGTTCCTGGCGCATGTTGCACGCGAGCTTCCCCGTGCGGAGGAAGCCGAGGTGGAGCAGGGCGTCGCGGCGGTGTTCGATGTGCTGTCCAAGCACATTGATCGCGGGGCGGCGGTGAAGCTTGCGGGAATGTTTCCGCTAGAGCTGCGCAAGTTCTGGCCGGCCTTCATTCAGGACGCGGCAAAGGAGCGTTAGTAAGCGCTCCTGCTCAGCGGGGCCGCGTCTTTAAGGCGCCACCGACTTCAGGAAGGAGGCGACGCGCCCAACGTCGTAATATTCGTCGAGCTTGATGGGCCAGCCGTCTTCCAGGGTCCAGAGGTTGCGCTTGTGGCTGTCGAGATGAGCGCCAGTCGCCCGATGCACGCAGAGCGACATCGACTTCGAGCGTCGCCTTACCGCCATCGATCACCAGATGGCTAGTGCTCAGGCGCTGCGTCTCGAATTGCGCGAACATCAGGCTCAGGCGTTCAAGCGCCGCCTTCTTGCCTACGCGCTCGCCACCCAGCGGATGCACCGAAGGCGGGAGATTGATGCGATGGGAAAAGTCATCGGGCAGGTAGGTCGCAAGCAGATCCAAATTCTGCGCGCGCCATGCGTCGTAGATGTCGCCAAGCACCGAGCCGATGGTCTGTGTCGTCGTCTTTGTCATGCAAATCGTTCTCAACCGCAGGTCGTGAAATAGATACCTGCGGTTGGTACGAGCGCATGCGGTTTGGTGCGATGCGGTAGAGTGTCCTAGGGTCGGGAACCCACCGAATTACCGGCTCTTGCCCTTGAAGGCGTGGGTGCCGGGCTTGCCGCCGGTGGAGCGCGGACGCGATCGCCGGAGAGGGATCTCGCGATTATGCGGGCCCATCTCGTCGAGCGTCGGCTTGTGCGGGCGATTGAGCGCGGAAGAGTCTTCATTGGCGCTACCGCGCTTCGCGCTACTTGAGCGCGAACTGTCCAATTCATATTGCCGCGCCAGCGGATCGTTGGCGATGGCGAGCTCCATCTGGCGCAGGCGCTTGACCTCGTCCCTGAGCCGCGCGGCCTCCTCGAATTCGAGATCGGAGGCGGCGGCGCGCATGCGCTTCTCCATGTCCTCGATGACGCCTTCGATATTGTGGCCGATCATGGCCTGATCGCCTTCGCCGAAGCCGGCGCCGACATCCACCAGCACGTGGTCGCGCTCATAGACGGAGGCCATGATGTCGCCGATGTGCTTCTTGATGCTTTCCGGCGTGATGCCGTTCGCCAAATTATAGGCGGTCTGCTTCTCGCGGCGGCGACTGGTCTCGGCGATGGCGCGCTCCATCGAGCCGGTCATGCCGTCGGCATAGAGGATCACCTTGCCGTCGATATTGCGCGCGGCGCGGCCGATGGTCTGAATCAGCGAGGTCTCCGAGCGGAGGAAGCCTTCCTTGTCGGCATCGAGAATGGCGACCAGCGCGCATTCGGGAATGTCGAGGCCCTCGCGCAACAGATTGATGCCGATCAGCACGTCGAACGCGCCGAGCCGCAGATCGCGGATGATCTCGATGCGCTCCAGCGTCTCGACATCCGAGTGCATGTAGCGCACGCGGATGCCTTGCTCATGCATGTACTCGGTCAGATCCTCGGCCATGCGCTTGGTGAGCGTGGTGACGAGGATGCGATAGCCTTGCGCCACCACTTTCCGCGTCTCGTCGATCAGGTCGTCGACTTGGGTCGACGCGGGGCGGATCTCGACCGGCGGATCGACCAGGCCGGTCGGCCGGATCACCTGCTCGGCGAAGGCGCCGGAGGTCTGCTCCAACTCCCAGCTGCCGGGCGTCGCCGAGACATAGACGGTCTGCGGCCGCATCGCGTCCCATTCCTCGAAGCGCAAGGGACGGTTGTCCATGCAGGAGGGAAGGCGGAAGCCATATTCGGCGAGAGTCGATTTGCGCTTGTAGTCGCCGCGGAACATGCCGCCGATCTGCGGAATGGTGACGTGGCTCTCATCGACGAAGACGAGCGCATTGTCGGGGAGATATTCGAACAGGGTCGGCGGCGGCTCGCCGGCTTTGCGTCCGGTGAGATAGCGCGAATAATTCTCGATGCCGGCGCAGGAGCCTGTCGCCTCCATCATCTCCAGATCGAACAGGGTGCGCTGCTCGAGCCGCTGCGCCTCGATCAGGCGGCCGGCGCCATGCAACTCGGTGAGCCGCTGCTTCAGCTCTTCCTTGATCAGACGCACCGCTTGTTTCAGCGTCGGCTTCGGCGTCACGTAGTGCGAATTGGCGTAGACTTTGACCAGGCTGAATTCGTCGGTCTTGGCGCCGGTCAACGGATCGAACTCGACGAGAGTTTCGACGGTGTCGCCGAACAGCGAGATGCGCCAGGCGCGGTCGTCCAAATGCGCCGGCCACAACTCGATGGTGTCGCCGCGCACGCGAAACGCCCCGCGAACAAAATTGGCATCGTTCCGCCGGTACTGCAGCGCGACGAGATCGGCGATCAGCTGGCGTTGCGCGATCTGGTCGCCCCGCTTCAGCGTGAAGGTCATCGCGGTATAGGTCTCGACCGAGCCGATACCGTAGATGCAGGACACGCTCGCCACGATGATCACGTCGTCATGCTCGATCAGCGCGCGCGTCGCGGCGTGGCGCATGCGGTCGATCTGCTCGTTGATCGAGGAATCCTTCTCGATATAGGTGTCGGTGCGCGGGATATAGGCCTCGGGCTGGTAGTAGTCGTAATAGGAGACGAAATACTCGACCGCGTTGCCCGGGAAAGAAATTCTTGAACTCGCCATAGAGCTGGGCGGCGAGCGTCTTGTTCGGCGCGAGAATGAGGGCAGGGCGCTGCGTCGCCTCGATCACTTTGGCCATGGTGAAGGTCTTGCCAGAGCCGGTGACGCCGAGCAGCACCTGGTCGCGCTCTTGAGCATTGGCCTGTGCGACGAGCTCGGCGATGGCCGTCGGCTGGTCGCCTTTCGGCTCAAGTTCCAACTCGATCTTCAGACGGAATGCCGCCCGCCGATTTCTCCGGGCGCGGCGGACGGTGCGGCGTGAAGGGGCCGGTCTCGCCGGTGACGAGCGGATGGTCCTGCATCAGAGGCTGCGGCGACTCGCCGAATCCGGGCGGACGCCGGTCCTCGCCTTGCGGCAGCCCGAGCAATTCGCCGGTCACGGCGCGCGGCTCTGCTCTCGAACCGAAGGTCTTGGGAACGCGATAGGACATGGCCTGAATATGGCGGCTCCGGACGAGGGATGGAAGAGGCCTATGCGGCACATCCAGACCGCGCGGTGATGGCTGGCGTTACACTTTGGCGATCTCGAAATGCATGCCGTCTCTCCGACTGCCGAAATGACCTCCCCAATAGCATCCGACCGCGTTGGCGATGCCAACCAGCTCGCGCAGGCAACCGCGCGCATCGAGGTAAACAGGGGTAGCGCCGAGCGGGTTCAGGCTGGCATTGATGTCGAGCGCGGTTCCCCAGGCATGGTTGGAGAGATTGGCGCGCTTCGCCGACGTCGATCCGCGTTTCAATCTCGCATTGAAGGCGCCCTCATAGGTGAGGATGCGGTCGATCAAGCCTGCCTCGCGCCAGCGCTCGAACAGACGCTTGAAGATCGGCGCGGCAAGACGATGGCACTCGATGCGGCCGACGGCGCGCACGGCGTGCGTCCTGCCTTGCGCGTAAAGACAGTAGTCGAGTTCTGGAATGTCGACGCGACGATATTCTCCGCCTGCCAGCCGCCCAAGATCTCGATGTGCTCCGGATTGTCGGGAAGCGGGGCATGGCGATATTCGAAGCGGCCGAATGTCTTCTCGGTCCATGAAGCGGTCGGCTGGGGGAGGTTCGACGGCTTGTCGGGCCATTCTCCAGGCTTGGCGTCCGGCGTGGGGGCACCGCGCAGAATCAGGCCTTCGCTCTCCAGCGCCTCGTAAGTCGCGCGATCGACGACGCCCGTCATCCGTAGGCCGCGATCGCGCTGGAAACTGAATATCGCGTTCCTTGTGTTGGGACCGTAATGCCCATCGGGGCTGAGGTCGGCGCCCATCTTGCTCATGAGGAACAATTGGAGCCGCCTTATGTCGGTGCCCTCATTGCCGTATTCGATCAGATAGGCCATCGAATTGCCTCTCTAGCATAGGTTGCAATGATGGTCACATTACGCTAAAAACGCGAGTAGGCAACTGCGCCCTTCTCTGCGCTGTTGGGGAGGCCTTCATGCCGAGCGTGCTCGATACGACGCGAGACTGCACCCAGCTCGCCAATTGTCTTCGGCAGAGCGGCTATCACACGATCATTCGCTATTACTGCCGCGCCGCCATCACCTGGAAACGGATGATGCCGAAAGAAGCTGTCGCGCTCAGTCGCGCCGGGCTCCGGGTCGCTGCCGTCTATCAGAACCGTCAAACCGAGCCGGTGGATTTCTCCGAAGCCAAAGGCCGAGCCTCCGGCCGCGACGCGTATGACTATGCGGAGAACAGCATCTTCCAGCCGCCAGGTTCGGCGATCTACTTCTCGGCGGATTTCGATCCGAGCGATGCCGTCGTGAAAAACAACATCGTGCCGTTCTTCGCCGGTATCAAAAAGGCGTTCAAGGAGGCCGCCGGCTCCGGCGCACCTGCGTACAAGATCGGAGTCTATGGATCAGGCCGGACCTGCCGAATTCTCCGCGCCGGGAATCATGTCGACTACACCTGGCTCTGCCAGTCGACAGGATTCGCCGAGCACGACAAATATTTGCAGTCGATGGATTGGAATTTGAAACAGAACATGCCGACGACAATCTGCGGCATGAGATGCGATCCGGACGAGACAAACCCCAATAACGACGAGTTCGGCGCGTTCATCCTCGATGTCGACAGTCTCGGACCGGTCGTGCCTCCGGGCGAGGAAATCGTTGGCAATATCTACAGCGTGATCGCCAGCTCTGGTTTGCGTATCCGGGGAGGGCCCGGCGTCGAATACGAAGTGCGTTCGGTGTTGCCGTTCGGCGCTGCGGTCGCGGTCATCTTACGCCAAGGCGACTGGGCGATGATCGACGCTACCGGCGACGGCGGAGCGGATGGCTTCGTGCTCGCGGCGTTTCTGGCACAGACGAACTAGCCCCCGGCAATTCAGCACCCCGCCAAGACCCCACCGACTCACGCAAAGCATGAGTCAGATGGGATTTGGTTGGGGTGAGCTGAACAGCAGGGTTCGAGACTAGTAACGGTCGCTCGGCGGCCAATTGGTCGACGGGAAGGCGCGGCGCAATTCGCGGATCTCGTCGCTCTCATAAGAATTGTAGTGGTAGCTGTTGCTGTAGTTCGACCCGTTGCCATTGTAGACATACGAATCGGGGTACGAATTGTAATAATGGTGCCCGCGATAGCCGGCACTTGCGGAGGTCACTGAGGCGAGCAAGCCGGCGGCCAGGATGGCAAGGCCAACTTTCATCTGGGTCTTCGTCATTTCCATCTCCCTTGGGTCAGTCACCCCCCTCGGCAACGGTGATGTGGGGAGCATCCCCGAGTTTAACAATGCTCGCGGCTTCTCAACAGAAAGTGTGCTTTAATTTCAATGAGTTATAGCGCGCCTGGCGAGGATTTGACCGCCAGAGACGGCGCTGATCGCCGTCGCGAAGATGGCAACAGCGCTTGTCCATCGCGTTCCCTGACGAATTCACATCGCTCCATGCGACTTTCATTTGCATTCGGCGTATAATGAAAAAAAATTATTGACTCTCCCGGTGGGAGGGCAAGCTTGGTCCATGAAGCGAGAATCGTGCAGGTAGGCGTCCGGTCTAGGCGGAAGGACGCGGCGATAAGCAGAAGCGGAGCAGAGCCATGGCGATGAAAGCGACTGGGAAGAAACGTAAAGCGAGCAAGAAGAAGGGTTCGGGTAAGAGCGCCGCGGCAAAGCGCGGCGCGAAGAAGACGGCAAAGCGGAAAGTAGCGGCGAAGAAGAAGCCGGTTAAGCGGAAAGCCGCAGCGAAGAAACCGGCAGCGAAGAAATCCGCTAAGCGCAAAGCGCCGGCGAAGAAGGCTGCTGCAAAGAAGCCGGCGCCAAGAAGGCAACGGCGAAGAAAGCAACAGCCAAGAAGTCGGCTCCGGCGAAGGCGCCGGCGATGATGCCGAAGCCCGCAGCAGCGCCGATGGCGCCGCCGCGTCCCGCCATGCCGCAACCGGCACCGATGGCGAGACCGATGACGCCGCAGCCCGGCGGTATGCCGCCGCGTCCGGCTGCACCGATGGGCGGTGGCATGCCGCGTCCCGGCGGTATGGGCGGCGCGCCGACACCAAGCGCTCCGCGTCCAGCGACACCGGGCATTGGCAGCCCGAGCGCTCCGCCGCGGCCAGCGATGCCAGGATCGAGCCCGCAGCCTTATCGTCCGTCTTGGGCGAGAGACGACGACAAGGACGATCTATAGACGAACGAAAAAGAGCCGGCCTTTCGCCGGCTCTCATCGTCTCGCGCCTGCCTTGTCGCAAGGGCAGGCGGCTTTGCGCATTTAAATGTCCCTGAAAAGATTTCCCGCCAGCAGCACCAAGAAGGCGAGCAGCAGGGTCTCGAAGGCGTGACCGGTCGCCATCGGAATTTTCGCACTCGCGTATTGCACCAGAAGCGCGATGATCGCGAGCACCATGGCAATGATAAAGGTCGCCCGGGACGGCGGTGTCAGCCACATGGATTGTTCCCCCAGATTCAGTCGCCTGCGATTGCCATTCTAGCTCGGCGAGCCGTCCGCTGGCGAGACGGGTTTGCGCGAGAGTCCGGCGACGTTATGTAACTCTGGCGAAGCCCGTCAAGCGCGGTTATCCACAGGGCACCGCCTTCGACTGGCACAATCTCAGAGGTTCCGAATGTCTCCAAGCACTCGTTAGCCCCGGCCTGTGGCCGTATCTCGCTCCCATCGTCATGCTCGTCTGCTCCAACGTGTTCATGACGATCGCCTGGTACGGGCACCTGAAATATAAGGCGGTGCCGCTGATCACCGTGGTGCTGGTGAGTTGGGGGATCGCTTTCGTGGAGTATTGCTTCGCCGTGCCGGCGAACCGGATCGGCAGCGCGGTCTATGCGCCGGCGGAGCTCAAAACCATCCAGGAGGTGATTACGCTGTGCGTGTTCGCAGGCTTTACCGCACTCTATTTCAACGAGCCGCTCACTCTGACCCAAGGCGCGGGCTTTGCCCTGATCGCGCTCGGCGCGGCGCTGGTGTTTCACGGCCAAGTTTAGAGGGTTGAAGCCCCGGACGGCACCCGCCCAGGGCCCCGAGATGGCTAGAGCCCCTTGGCGACGTTGCCGACCGCCAGCACGACATAGGCGATGACGGCCATCCAGAAGCCGTTCTCGCTGAAGAAGGGAATCGCCACGAAATGGCCGACGATCGCAAGCGCGGCCAAGATCACCGAGACCACGAAAACGACGGTTGTTGGCGGTGAAAGATCCATAGTCCTGCCCTCCCATTATTGACGGGCGGAATGTAATCGTTTTTGGTGAAAAGGCGAGCGGGTTGCTCGGCCTTACGCACAAGCGGTTGATGCGCAAGGCCGGCTAGAGGAGGGCAAGCGATGCGTCCGATTATACGATTGATCTTGGGGCTTCTGGCCCTTGCGCTGATCCTGGTCGGAGTCGCGTTCGCTCTGCCAAGCCAAGTCACCGTGGCTCGCTCGATCGTTATCAATGCGCCGGAAGGCGCGGTGTTTCCTTATCTGACCAATCTGCACAAATTCAACGATTGGTCGCCATGGGCGGTGCGCGACCCGCAACTCCGCGTCACCTATGCCGGGCCTGAATCAGGCAAGGGGGCGCATACCGAGTGGGAGAGCTCGCAGAAATCGATCGGGACCGGATTGATGGAAATCACCGAGGCGGATCCGAACCGCCACGCCGAGCTGGTGGTGAATCTGAATGGCTTGGAAGGGACTACTTTTTACGACGTTTCGCCCGCAGGCTCCGGCAGCAAGGTCACTTGGGGCTTCGGCTATAATGCCGGCACCAGTCCGATGGGACGCTGGAAGGGCTTGATGCTCGACCGGTTGATCGGCGGCGAATTCCAGAGCGGCCTGGTCAAGTTGAAGGAGCGTGTAGAGGCTGACCGCGCGCCGGTCACGCCGCCGCCGGCACCGCCGCCTCCGGTCGCCACCGCGCCAGATGCCGCGCCGGGCACCCCGGGAGCTGCGCCCGGAAGCGAGGCGCAATCGACGGTCGTGCCCGAGACCAACGTTCCGCAATCGACCAGCGCCACGCCCGAGGCTGCGCCAGCGCCAGAAGCTGCTGCCGGCTCCGGCGAAGCCGTCAAAGAAGAAGAAGCAGCAGCGCTAAATAGCGCTACGGATCAAAGCTGCTTTTCGGTGCTCGGCCGCGGTTCAACAACCGGCTCGGCCTGCACGGCATCCGCGGTGGGAGCGGCTTTCGCCTTCAGCGAGGTGCAATCAGTCTGGTCGCAGCCGAAATTGAGATGATCGGTCCGATCATCGTTCAAGTCGCGCGTCACGGCGATATGCCGACCCATGACATCGGGCATCAGGTGGGGATCCTGCGCCATGGCCGAGGTCTCAGGCAGTTTCACCGGATGCGACGGCTCGGTCTCGTCGCCGTTCGCCCGCATCACCGCGGCGCTGAGGCCAAGCCGCGGCACTGAGGCGCCTTCGGCGGGCATGACAATCTCTTCCCATGGCCAGGGGCTCGCAACCGGCTGGTCGGCAAGCGCATGATCCCAGGCGCTCTGGCGGACGAGTTGGGTGACGTTAGATTTTGCCCGGTTAAAGGCGTTGTCGCCGGCAGGCAATGTGCCGAACACGAAGGTAAGGGTAACAACGGCAGCCGCTCCCCAGCGCATGGCGCGTGAGCTGAAACGACGGGGCAACAGCGATAGCGTTTCCGACATCAATTTCTCCTCGTCCGCCGCTCTCGGCTCTAACGGCGGTCTGCAGTTTATCAGATTCCGGGTTCCGGGCTAGATTGGCCGGTACCCTGATTCCGGTCACAGCCACGTTACCAGCTGACATTCTAAATGTTTGAAAACGGACCCTCGTCGTCAAAAGAAGTGCACGCCATTGAGGCAGGCTCTTAACCAGATTGTGTTCGCCCGGCGGCGTGGATTTTCGACGCAGGAGACTTGCGGCTTATGCTGCCCCCGCATAGGGTGCGGCGCGTTCTGGCCCAAAGGGGCCGCGTTTCCTCAATCCTTTAGGAGAATAGGGCATGGGACTGATCGCCCACGCGCTTGAACGAGTGAAGCCGTCGCCGACCATGGCGATTACGGCAAAAGCACGCGAAATGAAGGCCGCCGGGTTTGACGTGATCGGTTTGGGCGCGGGCGAGCCCGATTTCGACACGCCCGACAATGTGAAGCAGGCGGCGATCGAGGCGATCAAGCGCGGCGAGACCAAATATACCGCGGTCGACGGCATCCCCGAGCTGAAGCGCGCCATTGCGAGCAAATTCCAGCGCGAGAACGGCCTGACCTATAAGCCTTCAGAGATCACCGTCGGCTCCGGCGGCAAGCAGGTGCTGTACAACGCGCTGCTCGCCACGCTGAACCCCGGCGAGGAGGTGATCATCCCGTCGCCCTATTGGGTGAGCTATCCGGACATTGTTCTGTTGGCGGGCGCCAATCCGGTCATCGTCGAGACGAGCGAGGAGGACGGTTTCAAGCTGACGGCGAAAGCACTCGAAGCCGCGATCACGCCGAAGACGAAATGGTTCATCTTCAACTCGCCGTCGAACCCGACCGGCGCCGCCTATACGCGCGACGAGATCAAGGCGCTGACCGATGTGCTGTTGAAGCATCCGCAAGTGTGGGTGCTGTCCGACGACATCTATGAGCACCTGGTCTATGACGGCTTCAAGTTCACGACGCCGGCGCAGGTCGAGCCGAAGCTGAAAGAGCGCACGCTGACCATGAACGGCGTGTCCAAGGCCTATTCGATGACCGGTTGGCGGATCGGCTATGGCGGCGGTCCGGAGCCGTTGATCAAGGCGATCTCGACGCTGCAATCGCAATCGACGTCGAATCCGTGCTCGATCAGCCAATGGGCATCGGTCGAGGCGCTGGAAGGTCCGCAGGACTTTCTCGAAGGACTGGGTGAAGTCGTTCCAGGAACGGCGCGACCTGGTCGTGTCGATGCTGAACCAGGCCAAAGGCATTCACTGCCCGAAGCCGGAGGGCGCGTTCTACGTCTATCCGTCCTGCAAGGGCGTGATCGGCAAGATTTCGCGTGATGGCGTCAAGATCGCCAATGACGAAGCTTTCGCCACCGCGCTTCTCGCCGAGGAGGGCGTGGCCGTGGTGCATGGCGCCGCGTTCGGGCTGTCGCCGTTCTTCCGCATCTCCTACGCCACCGGCATCGAGGCGCTGGAAGAGGCCTGTCGCCGGATCCAGCGCTTTTGCGCTAATGTCACCTGAGCACGACCAGGCATTGGGGGCAGGACGATGAAAGTCAGCACAGGCAATCAGCTCACGGGCAAGATCATGGAGATCCGCAAAGGCGCGGTGACGGCTCTGGTCTATGTGCAGGTCGGCGAGGTTCTGCTCGAGGCCTCGGTCACCATTCCCTCGCTGGAATCGCTCGGCCTCTACGAGGGCAAGGTGGTGAACCTGATGGTCAATCCCGGCGACATCATCATCGGCTGCGATTAGCTTGATCATTGGCTGCGACTAGCTTGGCCTGGCCTCGCGAAGGATGCTGGTTCGGAGTAAGATCGAACATTGATATAAGGCAGGTCACAGATCAGGGCTCTAGCATACTAGGCGTCCAGCCGAGGCGAGGAGCAGCGACATGGCAGAAGAAAATGGCAGCGCGGACCCTGCACCTGACGAAACGACCGACCATGCAACACCGAAGCTGAAGCGCAAGGAATACGAGACGCGGTTGCGCGAGCTTCAGATCGAGCTGTGCGCCGTACAGGACTGGGTCAAAAAGACCGGCGAACGGATCATTGTCATCTTCGAGGGCCGGGACGCCGCCGGTAAGGGCGGAACAATTCGGGCGATGACGGAGCGTGTCAGCCCGCGGACCTTTCGCGTCGTGGCGTTGCCGGCGCCGTCCGACCGAGAGAAATCTCAGATGTATGTGCAGCGCTACTTTGCGCATTTCCCGGCGGCAGGCGAGATCGTGATCTTCGATCGCAGTTGGTACAACCGCGCAGGCGTCGAATATGTCATGGGCTTTTGTACCAAGCAGCAGCACAAGCGGTTTTTGGAAATCTGTCCTGAATTCGAGAAACAGGTCGTCGATAATGGAATCCGCCTGATCAAATATTGGCTCGAGGTCGGCAACAAAGAACAGAAGCGTCGTTTTGAAGCCCGCATCGATGATCGGCTGCGGCAATGGAAGCTCAGCACCATAGATCTCCCATCGCGCGAGCGGTGGTACGACTACTCACGCGCGCGCGACCAGATGCTCGAGGCTACCGACACAGACCACGCGCCCTGGCATATCGTGCGCTCCGACGACAAGCGGCGAGCCAGGCTCAATGTCATCTCACATTTTCTCGGCCTGCTTCCTTACGAGGTTGCACCTCGCGAGAAGATCAAGCTGCCGGGCCGCGACAAGAAGCATGCCTATGACGACGAGGAGACCATCAAGAACCGGCGGTGGATCAAGGAGAAATATTGATGGCAAGAGGGGGCAGGGGGCGAACTGGTAGAGCCGGCGCCGGCACTATGAAGTCCGACGAACACGTCCGAGGGTTTCACCTGTCGCTCAATACGCTCCTCGTCCTGGTTCCTATCGCCATTCTCTTCGAACATTTTCGTCCTGATGCGCATACGCTGATCTTCTTCACCGCCTGTGCGGCGATTATTCCGCTTGCCGGACTGATGGGGCGGGCGACCGAGCAGATTGCAGACCACGCCGGCGAGGGAATCGGCGGGCTGCTCAACGCCACCTTCGGCAATGCGGCAGAGCTCATCATCGCCATCGTCGCCTTGCGTGCCGGACAGATCGACATCGTGAAGGCCTCGCTGGCCGGCTCGATCATCGGTAATTGCCTTCTGGTTCTCGGTGCATCATTTCTCGCCGGAGGGCTTCGTTACAAGGATCAGCACTTCAATACGGTCACCGCACGCGCGCAAGCTCAGATGCTGCTGGTGTCGGCTCTCGCCGTGACGATCCCGGCGTTGTTCCACGCCGCAAATCCGCAGGGCGGTGTTGTCGATGAGGGCGCCATCAGCGTCGCCTTCAGTTGTCTCTTGATCGCTGTCTACGCCTTAAGTCTCGTCTTCACGCTGCGCACACACCGGCATCTCTTCCAAGGCTCGCAGTGAGCAGGCTGCGAAATCCGAGACCAAATGGAGCTTGCCGGTTGCCATTGGCGGTGCTTGCTGTCGCCACCGTTTTCATCGCCTGGCTGAGCGAGATCCTGGTGGGATCGGTGGAAGAGGCGGCGACACAGATCGGCATGTCGAAGATCTTTGTCGGTGTTATAATTGTCGCCGTGATCGGCAATGCGGCAGAGCATAGCACCGCCATCACAGCCGCCCTGCGAAACCGGATGGATCTCAGTGTGGGAATCGCCATCGGCAGCGGCACCCAGATCGCGTTATTCGTGATTCCAGTTCTCGTATTCTTGAGCTACCTGATCGCGCCTGCTCCGATGGATCTCGTCTTCTCGGTCGGCGAAACATTCGCTCTCGTGTTTGCTGCGTTCCTCACGGCGCATACCACCAGCAACGGGACTTCGAACTGGTTTACCGGCGTTTTGCTCCTAGGCCTCTATCTCATTTTGGCCGTCGGCTTCTTCCATGCCCCGGCGTGACGTGAAGCGAAAGCGGCCCAGGTCGCAACCGCCTCACCTCCTTGAGGGCTATCTGCGCCATCGTTTCGCTTGGCTGTTTCTCTCGCTGCTGCTGACCCTCGGGGCAGCTCCTGTCCTTCGAGCGCTGGTACCAAACTTTCCTCTGGAGCTGTTGTTAGCCGTGACTTTAGTAACAGCGATCGCAAGCGCAGCACACGAGCGCTGGATTCAGCTGCTGCTCTTGCTCGGTGCTGCATTCCTCCTCACCCGCGGCATCCAAGTCTTGACCGGCGCGCAGGCACTGCTGTCCCTGAGTCAGGTTCTCTGGGTGTTGGCCGCTCTGCTCGCAACCGCAACTGCGGTGCGCCACGCCATGCGCGCTGGTCCTGTGAATGCAGAGCGTATCTTTGCCGCTCTCGACGCCTATCTCCTGGCCGGGTTGATATTCGGCATCTGTTACTGGCTGACTCGACCAGACCTGGCCTGCATCATTCGGTCCGGCAACGGAGAGCCCGCTTGCATTACCTCAGGCCATCTATTTCAGCTTCGTGACGATCGCGACGCTGGGATATGGCGACATTGTTCCAGTCAGCGACTTGGCGCGAGGAATAGCGATCCTCGAGGCGGTGAGCGGGCAGCTTTATCTCGTGGTGCTCGTTGCCAGGCTCGTCAGTCTCTATGCGAGACAGGCTGAGGACTGACAGTCAGAGCGTGAGTGTGACGTGAATGACGTTGCCCTCACGCTGCTGTGTCATTGGTAAGCCGCTGACGGCGAAAGACGCTGAGCATTGGCTCATTCTGCGCAAGCACATCGGCCTCGAAGTCGCGACAGGCCCAATTTCTTGGCGATGCCCACGAGATGCCTCAAAAGCAGATTCGCGAGCCCGTGCCCGCGATAGCGCTTCTCGGTGGTAAAGGCGAGCTCGGCGCTTTCCGGCGACGCCGGACCCTCTGCGGCGAAGCGGGCGCCTGCCGCTAACGCCTCTCCCTTGCCGGTTTGCACCGTGGCCACCAAGCCCACGACTTGCCTGAAATCCAGGTCAGTGAAGTAAGCGAGCTCGTCGTCCGTCAGCTCCTTCTTTGGGCCGAAGAAGCGCCGGTAAGTCGATTCCTCATCGAGGTTCTCGAAGATCTCACGTATGGCATCCTGGTCATCTCGGCGAATGGCGCGAATTGTGACTTGGGTGCCGTCCTCGAGCTTCTCTTTGACCGCGTAGTTTCGCAGGTGATCAGTCTATCCTCAGTCGATAAAGCTTGCGGTGAGTGCCCATTTCAGCGTAATGCCGACATCGCCCGGCATTCCGCCCGGAAAATCGATGATCTGGACTTTGAGCTTGTATCCGAGCGGGCGAAGCTGCCGTTCCCAGAACTGATACATCTCCTTCGGCAGGCCGGTCAGCGTGGTTTCCCAGCCCGGCTCTTGCTGGTTGATGGCGCGCCCATGATCGGTGCAGAGCGCGTTCGGAAAGCGATAGACTTGAACTTCGGTAAGACCATTCGCCACCGCGCGCTCAATGATGCGCGCCACTCGGTTCAAGGCCTCCTCGTCGGATACGCCCGAAGGCTTGGTGAGTTTGTCGATCAGCGCCTTTTTCTCGGCTTCGGCAGCGGCATGCTTGCGGGCCGCTTCTGAGGCTTTCTCGCCCTCAGCCAAAGCGAGCTTCTCCATCACCTCTTGAGCCGTAGGCAGCTTTTTCGCGACCATGACCGTCTCCTGATTTTTTGGGGCTTGGCCCAGCGCAACGTCGCGCCAGCTCAATGCCCCTCGAAAAACACGTAGTTCTCCCAACTCCGCATTCGCAACAGGATCCGTCGAATGAGAGCGAAGTGGTGGGCGAACGGCGTGTAAACTGCGACCTGAGCCGTCGCGCCGCCGGGAAGGTTGTAGGCGGACATATCCTCATCGACGTCGATCATGGCGACGGCTCGCCCTCCCGGGACATCCCACCCATGTCCTGCAACACGCCGGTTGCTTGCAGCTGTCCCGTGGCGATCACATCGAGCAGGTATTTGACCTTCCCCTTGAACACCTGGCCGGGGATGGCATCGAACGCGATCTCGGCTTCGTCGCCGGTCCGGACGCGTTGAAGCGAATTCTGCTGAAAACCGGCGGCGAGTTGTTGATCGTCCTTATGCACGAACACCATCACGGGGCGTAGCGGCGCAGGCACGACATACATGCCTGGCCGAAGAACCATTTGCGTGACGTAGCCGGCGCCTGGCGCCCGGACGACGGTTTGATCGAGATTATACTGAGCCTCGCCCAACTCGGCTTGAACACGTGCGACTGTCGTGTTTATGCCGGCGATCTCGGACGTATAGGCGAGTCGTGCGCTCTCTGCCGAGGCCTCTGCCGCGGCGAGTGCTTGTTTAGCCCCATCGACGTTGCGGGTGGCGATGTCCAAGGTGGACTGCGCTATCACCTTCTTCTCAAGCAGATAAACCTGCCGGTCGTACTCGTCTTGTGCGAGCTTGACCTGGACATTCAGCTTTTCGACATTCGCGAGTGCCTGGTCATAAGCGGCCTTGAGTTGTTTAACGCTCTGCTCGGCCTCGGCGAGGAGCGCCTTTTTCTGGTCGACCACGTATTGGTACGGTTGCGGGTCGATGCGGAACAGAACGTCGCCTGTTTTCAGCAAAGCGTTGGGTTGAACGGGCACTTCGATCACGCGTCCCCTGACGTCGGGCAGGATAGGCGTGGTGGTGAAATAGATCCGCGCGGTTTTGGTGAAGGGATGATTGTAGTTCATGACCAGCAGAATGATGCCGATCATGAACACGCCGCCGAGAGCCGCGGTGGGTAAGGTCCATTTGTTGACCGGGATGCGGAAGATCTTGAAGACCGCGACGCAGATCGCCGTATAGATGAGGATGAGCAGGAGTTCCATCAGGCGGCTCCGCCTTTGGAAGCCTCGGCCTGACCTTCGACCGCGACCTTGTCACGCTTGTTTTTTTTCTCAGTCGATTCCGCGCGCTTTGCTCGAGCCTCAAGTTGCTGCACGCGCCGAAGCAGGTCGTCGAATTTGCTCGACGCTTCCGCCTCATCGTCGTTCAATTCTTTGAAACCCCAACCGCGCTCCGGACGATACATCATTGCCCAAATCCACAGGAACGGCCAAAGCGCGTGAAGCGTGAATAGGCTCACCCAGCCAGCGGCATGAATGGCATCTTCGTGAGGATGGTTGCGCTTCTTGGCGATTTCATACGGGATGTCGTGGATCGCGATGATGCCGTAGAAGAGGGTGATCAGCACGAAAATCAGAAGCCCAAGCGCGAAGTAATTCAGAAACGTGTCGAAGTCGATTTCCTGTCGCGACAGCAAGACGCCGCCGGCGATGAGGAGTGCACCCAAAACGATTGGAGCGACGACCCATTTGCCGAACCAGGCGAAGGATCCGAAAAACCGCCGAATGTTTTCGATGGACATGGCAGCCTCAGCAGCCGGAGTCAGAACCTATTTCTTTTCACCCAAAACGGTCTCGACAGCTTTCAAGAGCGGCTCATCAGTGTGCTTGAAACAATACTCTTCGACCTTGGTCTTCTTGGCCGTAAGCTCCTGCGTATCAAGGATAGGGTCCGACCGAGTGCCATGGTAGTAGCCGCTGATCCAGAGTGCGATATGATGGGGATCGGCAACCTTGTAGGTCACGAATTGGCCGCAGGTGATCTTCGAGACGTCGAGCATAACTTGCGCGTTCACCGGCGATTGCGCGCCCAAGGCAAAAATTAATAGCAACAAGACAAGAATCGTCCGCATGGTCAGCTCTCCAGTTGTCCGCTTGACCCAGGCTCGTGTCTGGTCTGATCGTATAGCTTCTTTGCAATCAATTGTCTGCCCCGCCGTGCCGCATTGAGCTACGGCGGCCGAAAGGCCTGTGCTTTCCACCATGGATATCCGCACCGACACACTAGACGAGAGACGCAACACGGATCGTCGGTCGAGCGTTCTACGGCTCCAAGATGGCCGCAAGCTCGGCTATGCCGAGTTCGGCGATCCGGACGGCGCGCCTGTCATTGCACTGCACGGCACGCCGGGATCGCGGCTCATGTTCGCGCTGGCCGATCAAGAGGCGCGGATGCGGAATTTGCGCATCATCGCGCCGGAGCGCGCAGGCTACGGACTTTCCGACGCCAAAGACTTTCGGACCTTGCATGATGCATCGGAGGACATTGCCGACCTCGCCGACTTTCTCGATCTGAAAAAGTTCGCGCTGATCGGCGTGTCGGGCGGCGGACCTTTCGCGGTCGCGCTTGCAGCCTCGAACCCCGAGCGCATCAAGCTGCTCGCATTGGTCAGTCCGGTCGGCCCGATCGCGGACGTCGCCGACCGCATGTCTGCTTGGCATCGGCATTTGTTCACCGAGCTCGCGCTTTCGTCCTTCGCCAGCGGTTCCTTCTTCTGGGGGCTCAAGGGGCTGCTCGCGGTCGCGCCTCACTTCGCCTATGCGGGTCTTAAGCACCACGCCTCCGAGGCCGATCATGTGCTGCTTGAACGCGAGGAGGTGCGCGCCTCGCTCTACGAAGCGATTACCGAAGGGCTGCATCCAGGCGTCGACGGCCCGGTGCAAGACCTACAACTTTATTGTCGGCCCTGGGGGCTCGATCTCGGCAAGATCGAGGTGCCTTCAATTGTCTGGCAGGGCAGCGACGATACGATCGTTCCCGCCGAGGCGGCGTATTATTTGGCGCGCGCGCTTCCCCAATGCAGCCTCCATGTGCGCCCAGGCGATGGCCATTATTGGGTGTTCGGGCAGTTCGGCATGGTGCTCGATGCGGTGAAGGCGGCGCCAACGACTGTCGCCTAAAGCTTGTCGTAGACCAGGCAGCAGCAATCCTTCATGCCGTCGGGTCGCGGTTTGCACACCAGCTTCTCCTCGGACCCCGCGCAGGATGGCATCAGCGCGTCGGCGGCGACGGGCTTGCGGCAGGTCGCGTAGTATCGAACGCATTTGCCGCCAAGCAATTCGGTGCTCGGCGGGCAACCGGCCGGTCCTGGCGTGACGCTTGTGCCACCGCCGGTCGCGGGCCCTGGCGGGAGCTGTCCCTCACCACTTGGCAGAGCTTCGGGCGCGGGCTCGGCGGCTGGTGGCGGCTCGCCTCCGCCGGGGGCTGCGTTCTTGCCGCGTTGCACGCCGGTCGAGGTGTTCCTACAGGTGAATTTGCCGTCGAAGGTGCCGCACTCGAACGCGGCATTGGCGGGCGCGAAGCCCTCAACCAGCAGGCAAAGCGAAGCCAGAAACAACGAAACGCAAATCAGGCGCATGAAACCGGTCCCCGTAAACGCATGGACATAATGGCATAGGAAGCCGACCGGAACAGCCAAACTATGGCAGTTCAAGCTGTCCCGAATCGGGCCTCTTGCCAGAGTGCGCTTCCCTTGACACGATAGGTGCCTAAAGGCTCGCGGGGGATGCCGCAAGAACAAGGCCTTCCCCGCGCTAACAAACGCCAAGGGAGGAGATCATGGGGCAAGCGCAGGGCCAACCAGCCCGCAGCGCCCGCTGCATCGCACTGGTTGGCCCCTATCTCAGCGGTAAGACGACATTACTCGAAGCCATCCTGGCGCGAACCGGCGCCATTCCCCGCCAAGGCACCATGGCTGCCAAGAACACGGTGGGCGACGCATCCGACGAAGCCCGCCATCACGGCATGAGCGTCGAGCTCAACGTGGCGACCGTCGATTTCCTCGGCGACCATTTCACCTTCCTCGATTGTCCAGGCTCGATCGAATTCCAGGCCGATGCCTTGAACGCGCTCACCGCCTGCGACGCGGCGGTCGTGGTCTGCGAGCCGGACGAGAAGAAGGTGCCGGCGCTGCAATTGATCCTGAAGCAGCTCGAAGATCGCTCCATCCCGCATTTCCTGTTCGTCAACAAGATCGACAAGGCGGAAGCCCGCGTGCGCGAATTGGTGCCGATGCTGCAGCCGGCCTCGACCAAGCCGCTGGTGCTGCGCCAGCTGCCGATCTTCGAGAACGACATCGTCACCGGTTTCATCGATCTCGCGCTCGAGCGTGGCTTCGTCTATCGCGAGCACGCGCCGAGCGAAGTGATCGCGATCCCCGATCCTCTCGCCAAGGACGAGAAAGACGCACGCTTCTCGATGCTGGAGAAGCTTGCAGACTATGACGACGCGCTGATGGAGCAATTGCTGGACGATGTGCCGCCGCCGCGCGACCGCGTATTCGACGATCTCTCCAAGGAATTGCGCGACGGCTTGATCTGCCCGGTGCTGCTCGGCTCGGCCGAGAACGGCAACGGAATTTTGCGTCTGATGAAGGCGCTCCGTCACGAGGCGCCGTTCGTCGAGCAGACCGCGAAGCGGCTCGGGCTCGACAAGGAGAAATCTTGCGCCTTCGTCGCCAAGACCTTCCACACCGCGCATGGCGGCAAGCTGTCACTCGCGCGCGTGCTCAAAGGCAATTTCGCCGACGGCGCGAGCCTGCTATGGCGGCGCCGACGAAGAGCGCATCTCCGGCATCTTCACCCTCACCGGACAAGAGCCGGTGAAACGCGGCGAAGCCAAGCAAGGCGATATTGTCGCGTTCGGCAGGCTCGACTCGACCAAGACCGGCGACACTCTGAGCGAGGAGAAGGGCAAGGCGGGGAAGGTTGCGGCGCCGAAGCCGGCCGCGCCGGTGTTCGGTCTCGCCATCGCCGCGAAGGAAAAGAAGGACGAGGTGAAGCTCACCTCGGCGATTGCCAAGATCATCGAGGAGGACCCCTCGATCTCGCTCAGCCACGCGCAAGACATGGGCGAGATGGTGCTGTGGGGGCAGGGCGAGATGCATCTCCGCGTCGCCATCGAGAAGCTGATCCGGAAATACGGCATCGACGCTTCGACGCGGCCCCGCTCGATTCCCTATAAAGAGACGATCCGGAAATCGATCGAGATCCGCGGCCGGCACAAGAAGCAGTCCGGCGGCCACGGCCAGTTCGGCGACGTGGTGGTGACGATCAAGCCGCAGCCGCGCGGGCCAGGGCTTCGAGTTCTCCGACAAGATCACCGGCGGCGTGGTGCCGAAGAACTACATCCCCTCCGTCGAGATCGGGGTGCGCGACTATCTCTGCTCACGGCCCGCTCGGCTTCAACGTGGTCGATGTCGCGGTCTGCCTGATCGACGGCTCCTATCACTCGGTCGACTCATCCGACATGGCGTTCCGCCAGGCCGGCCGCATCGCCATGAGCGACGGCATGCCGCAATGTTCGCCGGTGCTGCTCGAGCCGGTGATGGCGGTCGAGATCGCGGCACCCTCGGAGTCGACCGCGAAGGTGAACTCGATCGTCTCAGGGCGGCGCGGGCATATTCTCGGCTTCGATTCCAGGCAGGGGTGGCCGGGATGGGACGTGGTGCAGGCGCAAATCCCCGAGGCCGAGATCCAGAATTTGATCGTCGAGCTCCGCTCGGCGACCTCTGGCGTCGGCACGTTCAGCGCCAAGTTCGACCATCTGGCCGAGCTCACCGGCAAGGCCGCCGACCAGGTGCTGGCCGGGCGCGGCGCCAAGGCGGCGTGATGTTGGCCGGAGCGCTTCCACAGTCTCCATACCTCCCCCTTGCGGGGAGGTCGGCGCGCAACGGCGCGCCGGGTGGGGGAGCCCTCCCTTTGTGCTACCGCTTCGCCAACCAATTGCGACTTGCCCCCACCCCGACGCCGCTTCGCGTCGTCGGACCTCCCCGCAAGGGGGAGGTAGGGAGCAAGGGGCCCGGCATGCGGCGACAAATGCCGCAAAAAGAGGCGCATCAGGCTTGCCCCAAGCGCCTCGGCCCGCTATTCGATTGTGCCTTATTCTCCTTTCCGACCGTAGTCTTTCAGAGGGTGTTCCCATGACGCAGATGTTTCCGCAGCTCGTAATCCCCGAAACCCTTGCCGCCGGCCCAGGCCCTGGGAACACCGACCCGCGCGTGCTCGAGCGCTTCGCCGCCTCGGGCGTCGCCGACCACATGCAGAAGGACGTGCTGCGCGGCATGCTCGAAGCCAAGCAGATGCTGCGCGAGCTGTGGGGCACCAAGAACGTCTATACCTATGGCGTCGCCGGCACCGGCTTCTCCGGGCTCGATTGCGTGCTGTCGCTGATCCTGCCCGGCGACAAGGTGGTCTGCTTCCCGAACGGCACCTTCTCCGGCATCGACACGCTCACCATCCGCATGAAGGCCTCGACCGCGGAAGAGCTCGCCGCCGACAGCCTCAACCCGAAGCCGAAAAGCGTGATCGTGGTCGACACCCCGCACGGCCAGTCCGTGACCGCCGAGACCGATCGACAAGGCGCTTGCCGAGCATAAGCCGATGTTTGCCTTCATGGCGCATTGGGAGACGGGCTCGGGCCGCATCAACGACCTCAAAGGTTTCTCCGATGCCTGCCTGAAGCATGGCGTGATGGGCATTTGCGATGCCGTGTCGTCGCTCGGCGTCGCCGATTTCAACATCGACGATTATCCGGGCGTGGTGGCCTGGGCGTCGTGTCCGCAGAAGGGCGTGCTGTCGCTGCCGCTCACTTATGCGCCGGTCAGCTTCACCGACAAGGCGATCGAGCTGGTGAGGAAGCGCGGCTGCCGCACCTACGAGCATCACCCGATCCTCGATGCGCGCCATTGGGGCATCATCGACGGCAAGGACAGCGAGACGCCCGGCTATCACCAGACCCATTCCTGCTACGCGGTCGCCGCGTTCCACGAGGCGCTTCGCATCATTCTGGGCTATGGCCGCCGCCGCAAAGCGAGCGACTACGCCTATCACGAGAAGGCGCTCCGCGCCGCCGTCGAGGCCATGGGCTGCGACGTCACCTCGAACATGACCAGCCTCGTCGTGCTCAACCTGCCCGGCAAGCTGAAGGGCAAGGAGAAGGAGCTGGTGCAGGGCTGCCCGCGCGCAAGGCTTCGGCATCTGGCCGACGCTGTCGGAGCCGGTGCAGGTCCGCATCGGCATTCTGAACCAGCTCTCGCCGGAGCAGATCAGCGAGATCACCAGCCGCTTCGCCGACGCCATGCTCGGCATGGGCGCTGAGTTCGACAAGGCCAAGGTGATGAACGGGCTGAAGTCGTATTACGCCAAGGCGGCTTAGCGAGGCGTCACATCAATTCATGCGAGAAATGCGAAAGGCCCGGCAATTTGCCGGGCCTTTTTGCATGCGGAAGTAAGACTAAGCATTTAAAAAACGATCAATCTGAATTGGATCATTCCATGTAGTGTACCCTGGGTTGATCATGGAGGGTTGATGTTCTGCGCGGGCATCCACATCAGGCATTTCTGAAGAAATGTTGACGAGAATCTCTCCGATGTCGATCAAAGCAACAGCGATCACGCGGCGACTGGAGCACCTATCGTCTGGCATGACCTCGTCCCATGTGCGGGATGCGGCAGAGAGTTCGCGTCTCGAGTCGCAGACATCTCGCAACGTCATGTCGACCAGCCAATACGTGTACGTCTGAGGTGGATTGTATGTTCAGACCATGGCTCGGTCGCGATTTCGTTGCCGCCTTATGAAACTTGTAGACTCGGGTGCAGCCTCAACATAGTGCGGTCTCAAATTGATGCTCAGGTCATTTCGCGATCGCGAGGTCGAGCCGGTCGTGTCCGTCAGTATCGGTGTCGCCCCAGATCGCTTGCCAATCGTTGCTGTCCAGAGGGATCCAGTATGGCTCAAACATCGCCCAGCCGATATGCTTCTTCTAAGATACGAAGTCATAGAGGGCTGATCAGCGGACCCAATTTAACGATTGCGTGCTAGCCGATTGGCGATGACAATGTCAGAGCAGAGTTCCAGTGGAACCGCATAGCTGATCCTCAACGTTCAGCGCAGCGGTGAAATCTCTTAAGCCAACGAGTAGCTTGTTCCGTAGTCAGATTACCTGTCAGTGGTGCCTTCCCGGGCGTCTCCTCGAGTGTTATCTGAGTTGTAAATCGTGTGGGGCGTAGAAATGCCACGCCAGAACGGCTTTTCTGCGGCCTAGTATTTTGTCAGTCACCGTCTGACGCGCTTGCCATCGCGAAGTCGCGTAGACGCAAAGACTCCTCGGTGCCTGGCTAAAATCTTGGGATAACGCTGAACTTCAGCTCGGCGTAGTCCTGTGCAGATCATCGATTTTAAACTGCGCATTGAGAACGGTGCTGGATTCGCCGGCTTAGTCTCAACGGTGCCGCTTGGTCCCATCGTCGTCGGACTGACGACTTATAAGCTGAGGCGAGTTGTGCTACAAACGTGTTCAGAACTGGTTCTCGAACGAAGGAGTCATTATCGCGCGGTTCGGTACGCATATTCTGCTTCACTCCGGCCGGCTCACGCAGGCTCGTGACGCCGCTAACAGATCTGGCGTACGCAGATCCTAGCTGTACTTATCAGCAAAGCTTCATCTATAGTCGCATCGCTCGCTAGACCATGCTTGCATCGGTCGAGATCTTTGATGACATCAGATCCTCATGCGGAGGTGCGATAGCTATGCTGCTCTCAATGGGTCATCATTAGGCGTTCAACGTAGTGCAGCGCGCACCCCTTTACGCCATGCCTTCATAGGCCATCGCGGAATTGCCGCAATAACTTAGCCGCGACGCATCGTTTCTCCCGTGCTAGACTCAGGGCAACATAGACATTCAGGAGATTCTCGCATGAGCTCTGACAAAAGGACGCCGTATCCTGTGCAACGGAAACCCGGCAAGCGGGTGTTGATCGGCGAGACGCGGGAAGAAGAGGCGGCGCGGCTGGCGAAAGAGATCGCGGCGCATCCGGTGACGAAGTGCGAGCCCGGCGAGCGCGGCCCGTCGATGTCGCGGCCGGGCTGGAACTCGAAGCCGATCATGCCGCAAAAGGAACTGCGCGAGGCCGAGAGCATCGCCAAGAAGATGATGCGCAAATCCTGATTGGCCGTGGCGCCTCGCGTTTGCGTGTGGCTAATCTCCCCTAATTGAGAGCGAGGGAGCACGCCATGAGACTCATCATCCTGATTGCGGTGACAACCATCTTGCTGCTGGAGTTGAGCGACGCGCTGCCCAAGTCGAGCGTCGGCGGCCCGATGGCCATGATGATGATCGTCTTTCTCGCCGTGCTGGCCTTTGGGCTCTACGAAGCTTGGTCGCAAAAGCGCGACGTGCTGGGCTGGATCGTGAGCGTCGTTGCCTCGGTCGTCGGTGGGTTCCTCGGATCTGCGGTGGCCAGCGTGATCCTCGGAATGATTGCTGTCGTACCTTAGTCTGGGCGTCCCCCTCGCAGAGACGCAGCACCCGCTGCGCTATATCGCGTCCGCCGGCATGATGCTGTTGGCGCTGCTGGGATCGTGGATCGCGTTGCAGATCGTGAACCGGTATCGATGATGCGGCTGGTTCCAAAACTTATCCCCGCGCTCAAAACCTCCATTATCATTCGCGTCACCTCATCCGACTGAAGGGCGCATTCATGAGGCGTTCGTGAAAGCGGGGTGAGGCGCGGCGCCCGCGGGTCTGGTCACGCGGATCAGGCACTCGGGCGGCGCCGGGGCTCCGCCCGGGACCAATACGAGTCCCTGCCAGGAGCTGGCTGACGGAATGGTTTGCGCGACCGGTTTGTCTGCTTAAACGCGTGAGCGCGTGCGCGACAGCGGACGGACGAAAGCGCGGCACTCCAAACGAAAAGCGCGGCCCGGCGTCAGCAAGGAAGACGCCGCTACTTGGCGCGCCGAGAGGCGCCCGCCGTGGTCCGAGAGGATCGCGGACACCATAGGTTTGCGTCTTTCGGCGCGCCAACCCCTTTCATGCCTCGCGTCAAGTTTGGCGGCGAGAAGCTTCCGCTCGCGCTCAAGCAGCGAAGCGGTAGCGCAAATCAGAACTCGACTCCCTCCCCCTGAAAGGGGGAGGGCCGGGGTGGGGGTCAACGACAAGCGAGGAGAGGATGATGATGGCGACGCGCGTCCCGACCCCCACCCGGCTCGCTTTCGCGAGCGGACCTCCCCCTTCAGGGGGAGGGAGGGGTTCTGGCGACGCTCTCAGCTCCCGCTACTCCGATGCTCGCAGCCCGCTCGATGCCGGCGCGGATCAGGTCGGTGGCCTCGTGCGGATCGGCCCAGCGCAGCAGCTTCACCCATTTGCCCTGTTCGAGATCCTTATAGTGCTGGAAGAAATGCCCGATCTGCTCGAGCAGGATCTCCGGCAAATCGCGATAGGAGCCGACCTTCTTGTAGAAGGGATGCAGCCTGTCGATCGGCACGGCGATGATCTTCTCGTCGATGCCGTGCTCGTCCTCCATCAAGAGCGCGCCGATCGGCCGGGCGCGAATGACGGCGCCGGGCGCCACCGGCGTCGGCGCGATCACCATGCAATCGATCGGATCGCCGTCCTCGGACAGCGTGTGCGGGATGAAGCCGTAATTGGCGGGATAGAACATCGCGGTGTGCAGGAAGCGGTCGACGAACATGGCGCCGGAAGTCTTGTCCATCTCGTATTTCACCGGCACGCCGCCTTGCGGAATCTCGATGATGACATTGACCTCGTGCGGAGGATTTTCGCCGACCTTGATGTGAGAGAGATCCATGTGCCGTCCCTTAAGTCGCGCACCGTAGCAAATATCGGCGTGTCGTGCCCGAACCGATAACTGTCATGCCCGCGAAGGCGGGCATCCAGTACTCGAGGTCAATGCGATCGGTGCTTCGAACGAACGTCAGGGGCTACTGGATGCCCGCCGGAGCGTCATCGGGCCGGCGAAGCCGGACCCGTTCGCGGGAATGACAACGTGCCTGTGCGGTTGCCTCGGAGCGCATTTTTGTTTGCGCTACCGCTTCGCTACTTGAGCGCGGGACGCAAAAAGGCCCGGCGTCCAGGGCCGGGCCTTTTCACGCGCGGCCGGGTTTACTCCACCGTCCGCACAACGCATGCCGGGATGTTTAGCGCTGTCCGCCTTGGCCCGGTTTGTTCTGATCGGGTCGCTGCCCGCCCTGGCCGGGGTTCTGGCCGGGGTTGTTCTGACCTGGATTGCCCTGGCCCGGCCGCTGGCCGCCTTTGTCGGGCGTCTCACGGCCGCCACCGGCTTGAATCGGCGAGGTGGGGTCCTTGGGTTTTTCGTTCTTGGCCATTGTTATTCTCCTTTCGGGGGTCTCTCGCAGAGCAGGGATAACCGCCGGGCCCCCGGGGTGGTTCCGACGGAAAATCGCGGAAAATCGCGGAAAAACCGGGAATTTTTCTGTTTTTGCCGGCGGGCGCGCGCTTTTTTGGAGTCTCTGCCTGAGCATAAGTTGCGCCTGCGCATCGACCCGAAGCGGCGAATCAGGTAGAAAGAACAGAATAGGAACTGTCAGCTCGTGTGAGGCTTGGTCATGGCAGCAGCGTCAGCCGCAATGCGCATCAGCGTCGATATGGTCGAAATGCGGGCGCGACCGTTACGGGCTCCGCGTCCGAGGGTGCTGTTCTGTGCCTGCGACGGCGCGGCCCGGGTCTATATCGATGCCTCGAGCGAGGACGATGCGCGGGATCTCTGCGAGGATCTCGGCTTCGAGTTCATCGGCCTTTGCGAGGATTGAGCTTCACCACCTTGCCGGTGGTCCGCTTGTCCTTGTCCGACAGACTCTCCTTCAGCGCCGCTTTGAAGCCGACCGGCTGGTGGTGCTTGTTCAAGAGATCCTTGAAGGCTTCGTCGGCAAGCTCCTGAAAGCTCTTGCCCTCCGCGTGCGCCACCGCCTCGAGCGCGGCGAAAGTCTCGTCGTCGAATTGCACGCGCTTGCCCTTCATCGTTCACTCCTTCAGCGTCTTCGGCTCTCGCCGCGTCAGCCTGAGCAGAAAGCGGAGCGCGAGCCAGAGAAACAGCACGACCAGCAACAGCGCGATGAACGGTGCTGCGAGCGCCAGCAGCGACACGATCAGCGAGGAGCCGAGCTCGGTGGTGGCGATGACGGGATTGCCGACGCCGCCGGTGAAGACCGTGGACTTGGCGCGGAGCAGGGCGGTCGTGCTCTGCATCAATCCGGCGATGCCGCCACCGGCGATGATCGCGGTGGCCCATTTCACCATCGGCGGCAAATCGGTGATGACGGCGGCCGAGATCACCGTGCCGGCGACGAGGGCTGCCGGCGTGGCCAGCGTGTCGAGCAGATTGTCGACGCCCGGAATGTAGTAAGCCAAAATCTCCGCGAGTCGCCGCGACGCCGAGCACGATCAGCGCGGTCGGCGTGCCGAGCCAGGCGAAACTTTCGGCGAGCGGCAGATGTCCGGTATTGGCGGCGATGCTGGTCACCAACATCGGCAGGAAGATGCGGAAGCCGGTCGCCGCCGCAAGCCCGATGCCAAGCGCCACGGAGAGCGCGAGATCGAAATTGGTTACGGATTCCATTCTATTCTCCTTCGCTCACAGGCGCGGATGGGCCTCGCGCCACTCCCATGGCGGCTCGAAAGACCCACGCCAAATGCCGCGCTTGGCGGTCTTGGCCTCTTCCTCTTCCGCCGCATAAGGATTGCCGGGCGGGCCGCCGAGATCGATGGCGTAGCCTTGGCTGACCAATGCCTGGCCGAGATCGGGCACGCCTTGCGCGCTGCACACGGCAACGACGCGATCATAGCGATCCTTGGCGCGCTCCTCGCATTGCACATTGCCGCCTTTGATCAACGTGGTGAGTCTCGCCTTCGCCGCGCGGCCGCATGCCCAGGATTTGCCGTTGGCCTCTTTGCAGGTCTGATGCAACTCGGGCGCGTCGACGCCGAAGAGTCGATACTCGCTGCCGTCGCCGACGCGGAGCGTGTCGCCGTCGATGGAGACAATCTTGGCGTCCGGTCCGAACGGCTCAGGTTTGAAGCTGCAATAGCGCTCGATGAGCAGCGCGAGAATCAAGAGAATCACCAGCGCGGCGAACTTGCCCAGCATTTGTGCAAGCATGCGGGACGTCTGCGCCTCGGTTGCGGGCTTTTTCTTGTCAGTGCCGGTCATTTGCCAGCACCTAGCGCAGAATCGCCTCAGCCGCCAAGCGCCCGATTTGCAAATTTGGTAGGGACCTGCGGGGAACCAGTTCCTCTGCCACGGCGTTTGGCTGGGAAACAAGGAGGTACCCGATCATGAGAACCCAACCGACTCACGTGAGTTGTGCCGTGGCGACCGCCAACGGCTTCGCGGTGCCTTATAGCTCCAGCTCTGGAACCAGCGGCGATGGCAAGGGATATATGGAGAAGCACCCGGAGTTCGAGGTGGTGCGGACTTCGCTGTTATCCAGGCTGATAGCTTTCGCGGGGAGCGCCTCGCGCGGCCGCCCAAGATCGCGCGCGCTTAGCTAGTTCCCGTCAATGCGTTGACCTACGATGGCGATGGTCTGTTGGTAGACCTTGGCGGCGTTCCAGCCTTCGATCGCGGCGAAGTTGGGCTCGCCGGGTTGATAGCCGCCACCGCGGACCCAACCATGACCTTTGAGGAAGTTTGCAGTGGAGGCGAGGGCGTCGGTTTTGACGTTGAGATTCACCACGCCGTTGCCGTCGCCGTCGACGCCGTAGAGCAGAATGTTTTTCGGCAGGAATTGGGTCTGGCCCACCTCGCCATGCATGGCGCCTTTGGTGCCTGAGGTCATCACGCCGCGATCGACAAGCTCGAGCGCGGCATAAAGCTGATCGGTGAAATATTCCGGCCGGCGACAATCGTAGGCGAGGGTGGCAACGGCGGAGACAGTCGGCTGGTTGCCCATGAATTTGCCGAATGCCGTCTCCATGCCCCAGATGGTGATCAGTGGCCCGGCCGGCACGCCGTATTTTTTCTCGAGCGCATTGAACAGCGCGGCATTGGCGCCTTTCATCTTCCGCCCCTGCGCGGCGATGGTAGAGGCGCCACGCTTCGCCATGAATTGATCGAGCGACAGCTTGAAGGAATGTTGCCCGCGATCGGCTCTGATGGTGCCGGTGGAGTAGTTCGTGGCCATGAGGGCGGCGATGGCTTGATCGCCGGCGCCCTTGGCTTGGGCTTCCTGGGCGAAGGCCTTCTTCCAGCTCTCGAAGCCCCCGCTATTGCTGCCGCATTTGGCGGCGTGCGCCTGGTTCCCCACCAGCATCAAGAGGGCAGCAACACACGCAGCCCGACAACCATGCCACCCCGTCATGCGGCAACTCCCAAGCTTTTTCAGGCCGTTCGGGCCGAACCCTCTCGTCGGCCGGCAGCCTATCGCGGCGGTTCTTTGTTTGGCAATGCGCGTCGTTGCCCGGTCAAGGATTGATGCGGCTGATCTTGGAGCCTTCGAGCGTGAGGTTGTACATCAGCCCCTTGGGATCGAGCACGAAGCCAATCACCGGGTTCGTGACGTTGTTGGTGTCGATCGAGCCGCCGGCACCGACAGTTATGATTGCCACCGATCCGTCGACGCCGACCTTCCAGCCGGCCGTGCGGTCAAAGCTCTGCAGGGCCTCCGGTGTCATGAACATGATGATGACGGACCGCTCTTGCACGCCAAGCTGGAAGCCGAATGAGGCCGACACGAGGTTGTAGTACGCGGCGGGTTGGCCATGAATGATCATGACGCCCTCGCCATATTCCCCGCCGAATACCGAACCCTGCCTTCACCACACTGGGAAACACCAAAACCCCCGCAGCCTTCTTCGCAAGCTCGCGGGCGCCGCCGATTTGGCGGACAAAACTCTGAAGCGCCTCGTTGGCGTCGGCATTGATCTGGGCGGCGGAAGCCTCGGCGCGATGAGGGCTTGCAATGAGGAATGCGGTCGCGGCGAGCGCGGCAAGAAAGAACGCGCGACTGATTGCGATCATGGTCGAGAATCCCCTGATTCGGACTTCAGTGAAATTCTAGCATGCGGCGCAATTGGGGCGATTTTCGTTTCGGCGTCTAGCCAGAGAGCGCCACCCGGGCAGGCCTCGAGCGCGCGTTTGGCCTCGTCGTCGAGAGTCGGGAATTTCGGATCGATCGCCTCGATGCGCTCGACGATGGCAGCGGCGACGACGAGCCGGGTGAACCATTTATTGTCGGCGGGAACCACGTGCCAAGGCGCGCCCTCCGTCGCGGTGCCGACGATCATCTCGTCATAGGCCGCCGTCAGCTGATCCCAAAGTTTGCGTTCCTCGACGTCGCCTGGATTGAACTTCCATTGCTTGTCGGGATCGTCCAAGCGAGCCAGCAGCCGCTTCTTCTGTTCCTTCTTGGAGACATTGAGAAAGAATTTGATGGGCACGGTGCCGTTCCGCAGCAAATGCTGTTCGAAGGCGTTGATGTCTTCGTAGCGCTCGTTCCAGATATTCTTGGTGACGAGTTGCGGCGGGAGGTTTTGCTTGTCGAGCAACTCCCTGTGCACGCGCACCACCAGCACCTCCTCGTAATAAGAGCGGTTGAAGATGCCGATATGGCCGCGGCGGGGAAGCGCGACAGAACCGCGCCAGAGGAAATCGTGATCGAGCTCGAGTTGGCTCGGCACTTTGAAGGAATGCACCTCGCAGCCTTGCGGATTGACGCCGGACATCACGTGCTTGATGACGCCGTCTTTGCCGGCGGTGTCCAGCCCTTGCAGGATGACGAGGACCGACCAGCGATGCTCGGCGTAGAGTTTCTCCTGCAATTTGGCGAGGCGCTTCACACCCAAGGCAAGCAGCTCCTTGGCTTCAGCCTTCTCGATGTCCAGCCCGCAAGTGTCGTTGGGGTCGCAATCGGCAAGAGCGAACTTCTTGCCTTTGTGGACGCGACAATGTTCGGTGATTTCGGTTGGCAGCATGGTCGGGGAAACTACGCGAATGAGCGAGGTTTGGCCACTCGCGATCTCGGAACGTGTGGAAACTGGCGTTCCGAGTCCCTAAGTGCTGAGCTCTGGCAACGAGGAATGGAGCAGATGATGCGGTTCAAACCAGGCAATGACGGCAAGCGGCGCTGGCAATTCGGGATTGGATTGGCGGTGGTGGCCTTGATTGGCATGGCCGGCGCGGCCCATGCCGAGGATCTGGACTGCGTCAGCACCACGTTCAATTTGCTGTCGCCGAACGACAAGGTCTGCATCAGCGATTTCGACGACCCGAAAGTTCCAGGCGTCACCTGCTACATCTCGCAAGCGCGGAAAGGCGGGTGGGGGCAGCCGCTCGGTCTGAACGAGGATCCGTCGAATTTCTCGGTGTCCTGCCGGCAGATGGGCCCGATCAATGTCGATCTCAGCAAATTGCCCGAGCGGGAGGAGGCGTTCAGCGAGAAGACCAGCATCTTCTTCAAGGCGACCCGCATCTATAGGATGCCGGACCTCAAGCGCAACACGCTGATCTATCTCGCGGTGAGTTCGAAGCTGATCGACGGGTCGCCTGCGAACGCGATCAGCGTGGTACCGATCATGAACTGGCCGGCCAAGCAGTAGGGAACCCCGTTACTCTGCGGCTTTCTGCAGCGACTCCATCTTGGCGAGGTAGCGCTCGGCGTCGAGCGCGGCCATGCAGCCCAAGCCTGCGGCAGTGACAGCCTGGCGATAGATCTCGTCGGCCACGTCGCCCGCGGCGAACACGCCGGGCACGCTGGTTAGCGTGGAACCCGGAGCGGTCTGAATGTAGCCGGAGGGCTTCAACTCGAGCTGACCCTTGAACAACTCCGTCTGCGGCGTGTGGCCAATGGCGATGAAGATACCGTCGATCTTCATGGTGGTGACGGCGCCGGTCTCGGTGTTCTTCAGTTTGGCGCCGGTGACGCCGAGCGGATTTTCGGTGCCGAGCACCTCTTCGAGCGCGGTGTTCCACAGCACCGAAATTTTCGGATTGCTGAACAGGCGCTCCTGCAAGATTTTCTCGGCACGCAGCGAATCGCGGCGATGCACCAGAGTGACATGCGTGGCGATGTTGGCGAGATAGAGCGCCTCCTCGACCGCAGTATTGCCGCCGCCGATCACGATCACGTTCTTGGCGCGATAGAAAAAGCCGTCGCAGGTGGCGCAAGCCGAGACGCCATAGCCCTTGAAGCGGTGCTCGGAGGGGAGGCCAAGCCAGCGGGCCTGAGCGCCGGTCGCGATGATGAGCGCATCGGCGGTATATTCCGTGCCCCGGTCGCCTTTGAGCCGGAAGGGACGGCGCTTCAGGTCGACGAGATCGATATGATCGGAGACGAGCTCGGTGCCGACATGGGCGGCTTGCTCGCGCATCTGCTCCATCAGCCAAGGGCCCTGAATGGTCTCGGCGAAACCGGGATAATTTTCCACATCCGTGGTGGTGGTCATTTGGCCGCCGGCATGAATGCCCTCGATCAGCAAGGGCTTCAGCATGGCCCGGGCGGCATAGATTCCGGCTGTATAACCGGCAGGGCCGGAGCCGATAATGATCAGTTTGGAATGGCGCGTTGTCATGGTCTTAGCCTTGGGTGGGGTCAACAGGTAAGCGTTCGCCGCCCTTTCCGCAACCCACCCCTTAGAGCGAGGTTCGCTCTAGGAGTCTTTGTCCTTTTGCGCATGATCTCGCCCGAAAAGTCTGCAACTTTTCGGGATCATGCTCCAAGTCCGAGGGCACGGCGGATGGCGCTCGCCACCACTTCCGTGTCGTTGATGGGCGGGTAGGTCCAGGATTCGAGCTTGCCTTCGAAGGGCCTGGTGGCGCCGCGCTCGCGCATCAATTGGTGGAAGCGGGACAGGCGCCGCGATTTGCCGGGGAGGGATTGCACATAGACGGGCTTACCGGTGCCTGCGGCCTCCGTCACCATGTTCACCGAATCCTCGGTGACGACGATGGCGTCGGCGAAGGCAAGAAAGGCGAAATACGGATTCTCGCCACTGCCGTCCCAGACGACATGCGGCACGTCCTTGATCGCGCGCGCCAAAGCTTCGAGCGACTCAGGAGAAGTGCGCCGTGAAGGCGTGACGAGCAGCGAGGCGTTGTGCTCGCGGGCGAGTGCAGCCAGTGAGGCTCCGAGCGAAGCGGCTGCGTCGGGCGGAAAGCTGAAGGCCTGGCTCTCGCCGCCGAGAAGCACGGCGATGCGAGGATGCGGCAAGGGCGCGATCAGGTCGTGGAATTTCTCCGCAGCCTCGACGAGGCGCGATTGCGTGACGCTATGCACCGCGCCGAACGTGTTGACCACATTCGGGCCGGTGTAGCCGTCATGGACCGGCGCCGCGATGAGATCGAACAGTGCAGCCGGCACTTTCGGGTTCTGGATGTGCAGACCAAACGCCTTGGCGCGACGTTTCAGCGCGATGGCGACCGGGACGCTCCTTCGTCCGATGGAGATGACGAGACGCGGCCATGGCGCCCGCAAGGGCTCATTCGACGCGACGCTTTTGAGGAGCAGCGGCGCCGGCACCAAAGTCTGCAGGGGTGCCGGCAGGAAGCGCATCGCGCCTTCGACTCGCACCCGCTTCAGCCGGTAAGGCAGGCCGACCGCCTTGGCCACGGCGATGCCTTGGGCTTCCATGCCGACAGACCCATCGGTGACGATCCAGGTCTCCCCAGAATTTTCGGAATGAGAAGCGCTCAATTTCTTTTCGATTCTTTTGTCTTGAGGACCTAAGATTGCGTGAGGGGCGCGGGAAGCGGCCATTCCGGCTGCTTCTAGCCCGAGCCTGCCTCGACCGTCCAGGAGCCAAGCACCATGCGTTCTGCCCGATTGGATGTCACGGATTGGCGGATCCTGCGCGAACTCCAGGAGGATGGGCGGATCACCAATGTGGAGCTGGCGCGAAAAGTGGGCATCTCGGCGCCGCCTTGCTTGCGGCGGGTCCGCGCGCTGGAAGAGGCCGGCATCATCAAGGGCTTCACGGCGCTGCTCGACGAGAAGGCGCTCGGCTTCGACGTCACCGCCTTTGCCATGGTCGGATTGCATAGTCAGGCGGAAGCCGACCTGATCGCATTCGAGGAGCGGGCGCGAAGCTCTCCGATCGTGCGCGATTGCTACATGCTCTCGGGCGAGATCGATTTCGTGCTGAAATGCGTGGCGACGGATCTCAGCGCGTTTCAAGATTTCATCATCCACGAACTCACGGCGGCGCCGAACGTTGCCAGCGTGAAGACATCGCTCGTCATTCGCGCATCGAAACACGCGACCGGCGTTCCGATCGAGATCGCAGAGCAGGACGATTGAGTGTGCCTACGGCAAATCCGATCCTCGTCGAGGTGAGACGGGGAACACTGATCGAAAGCATCCATCGCGGCGCCATCGCTATCGCGGATGCGGACGGCAACGCTCGCGTTCGCGCTCGGCAATATCGAGGTTCCGGTGTTTCCGCGCTCCGCGGTGAAATTGATGCAAGCCATTCCGCTGGTCGAGAGCGGTGCTGCGGATGCGTATGGTCTGGACGACGGCGAGCTCGCCATTGCGTGCGGCTCGCATAGCGGGGAAGCGAAGCATCTCGCCGCGGTGCGAAGCATCCTCGCCAAGTCGGGCGTCGAGGAGAGGTGCTTGGCTTGCGGGGCGCATCTGCCTTTGAGCGACCGTGCGGCGCGCGAGCTTGAGCGCGCGGGGCGCAGCCCAACACCGGTGCACAATAATTGCTCGGGCAAGCATGCCGGAATGCTGGCAACGGCGAAACATCTCGGCCTTGAGCTCGAAGGCTATGAGCGGCTGGATCACCCGGTTCAGAAGGCCATCAGACGAGTCGTTTCAGAGACTTGTGGAGTCGAGCTTGGAGCTGAGTCGATCGGGATTGATGGCTGCTCGGTGCCGACTTTTGCCGTGCCGCTCCGGGCGCTGGCGCGCGGCATGGCGAGACTCGGTACCGGTCAAGATATGCCGGTCGCGCGTGCGGTGGCGGTGCGGAGGTTGATGGACGCTTGCTTTGCCGCGCCCGAACTGGTCGCCGGGGAAGGGCGGCTCGATACGATCGTGATGCGCGCCTTTGGGCCCAAGGTCTTCGTCAAAGGCGGCGCGGAAGGCGTGCATTGCGCCGCGCTGCCTGACCTCGGATTGGGGATCGCGGTCAAGATCGACGACGGCGCCAAGCGTGGGGCCGATGCGGCGCTCACCGAAATTCTCGCGGCCTTGATTCCGGGCGCCGACAAAATTCTCGGCGAGCGATTTGCGGGCGAGATCAGCAATTGGCGTGGGACGCGGGTGGGCAGCATCGCGGCAAGCGCCGAATTCGCGGGCGCTATCCGCGCATTTGCCGCGTCTACGCCACGTTGATTGGTTAGACCCGTTCAGTCACAATGACCTAAGTGGAGCGGTTACAGCTCCAGGCAAGAGAGGGAGGCAAGCCATGACCATGAGCCCATTTAAGCATGTGATCGCGGCGGTTGCCGCGGCCATGATCGTATCGGTAGCGGCGATCGGCGACGCGGCGGCGCAGCCCGCCGCGCCTCCAGGCGGTCAGCTGGTGTGTCATGTCGAAGGCGGCTTCGGCTTTATCGTGGGATCTAGCCGTTCGGTGGACTGCAAGTTCACGCCGACTGACGGTTATCCCGAGCTCTACACTGGCCGCATCAACAAGATCGGTCTCGATCTTGGCTGGAAGCGGGGTGGCGTCCTGGTCTGGGCCGTGTTGTCGCCAGGCTTGACGAGGGGCCCGGGCGCGCTCGCCGGCAACTATGTCGGCGCCACGGCGGAAGTCGTCGCGGGCGTTGGCGCAGGCGCCAATGCGCTGGTCGGCGGCAACAAGGTTGTGCTCAACCCGCTCAGCGTCTCTGGCGCGGTCGGCATCAATCTCGCCGGCGGCATCGCCGATCTCGATCTGGTCTATCGCGGTCAGTAAGTTTCTGTCTTTGACGCATGATCTTACCCGAAAAGCTGCAACTTTTCGGGATCATGCTCTAGCGGGCGACGTTGGCGTAGACCGCGAGGTTGCGATAGGCCTCGGCGCTTTGTTTGGCGAGGTCGGGTCCGACCGGCACGGCGCCGTTCAGTGCGCGGATCGCGCCGTCCTTGGCGCCGGTGATCAGATTGTCGGTGATGAGCACCGGGCCGGCGGAGGAGTCCGCCGAGACGCCGATGCCGATATGGGAGTCGCGGATCAGATTGTCGGTGACGCTGACGTCGCGGAGATAACTGCCCCAGCCGATCATGATGCCGAAAGCCGGCGCGCCTTCGACGACGTTGCCGCTGACGACGCTGTCCGCCTCGACGGCGATGCCGACACCGCGCGAGTCGACATCTTTGCGGAAGAACAGATTGCGGATGAGATTGCCCTGAATGATCGCGAGCCTGCCGCCTTGCTTGAAATTGGTGACCGAGATGCCCATCGCCGCCTTGTCGACGAGATTGTTGGCGATCAGCGCACCCTCGAAGGCGAACTCGGCATAGAGCGCGACCTCGCCGAGACGCGCGCAGGAATTGCCGATCATCTGACAGTTGGAGCTTGAGTTCGCGCGGATCGCGGAGAAGGCACAGTCAGCGATGCGGTTATTCGTCACCAGCACCGAGCCGGCCCGGAACACATTGACACCATTGCCATTTTGGCCGCTGCCGCCGCTCTTGGCGGCGATGCGCTCGATGCGGTTGGAGGTGACGATGGTGCTGTCTTCTCCGGCCTCGGAGCGCCAGACGAGAATGCCGTTATCGCCGCAATCGCGGATGTGGTTGTTGGCGATTTCGAGACCTGCCGCGTCCTCGCTGAAGAGGCCGCCTTTGCGAATGTCGCCGATCTCGCAATCGCTGATTTTGCCTGAGACTTTGCGCAGCACGATTCCGTCGGAGGCGCTGTTGATGATTTTGCAGTCGGAGAGGTCAAGGCCCTTCACATTCTTTGCTGTCAGCAGCGCACCGTCGTCGATCGGCTTAGCTTCGCCAGAGAGGGTGAGCCCGGAGAGCCGAACGTCCGCCGCATCCTCGATGCTGATGACGCTGCCGCCGCCGGCATAGCTCAGCATCGATTTGCCGGGGACGCCTAAAATCTGCGTGCCGGATTTGAGTTTCAGCGCATTGGTGGTGTAGTTGCCGGGCGGCAGGAAGAAGGGCGTGCCGGATGATGCGGCCTGGTCGGCGGCGTTTTGCAACGTTGCGGTCTGATCGCCGCCGCCGGGAACCACGCCATAGGTGCTGAAGGGACCCGGCACGTCCTCGTCGCGCGCCTGTGCGGGACGCGGACCGGCGGCGAGCGCCGCGCCGAGGCCAAGTGTGCCGAGCATCAATTGCCGGCGTCCGAGCGTCGTCATTGTCCCCTCGATGCCATGCGGATGCGTTCGGCCGGGATTTGCTCTTCGTGCGGCGCGCTGAGCATGAAGTTCACAATCGTCTCCGCGCCGCGCAAGAGATCGGCCTCGTCGAGCGGGCCACCTTGGGATTGCGCTAGCGGAATGTGTACGAACAAGACGTTCGTGGCCGTGTCGCGCGACATCGCCCAAGAGAGCGAGTGGTAATAGAGGAAGTTGCAGAGATAGGAGCCGGCATGGGCCGAGCTGTTCGCCGGCACGCCGCTCTCCCGGAGTGTGGCGGCGAGGCGCGGGGCGTGCACAAAGCTGTCCAGGCGTGCCGGACCATCGATGTGAATCTTACGTCTCGACGGCAGCACGCCGGCGGCATCGATACGAGGCACAATCCGATTATGCGCGCTCCGCTCGATGCGGAGCGATCGCGCCTGCCGGCTGACGCCAAAATGAATCGTTACATGGGGTTGCAGCGAATTCAGCAGATGCGGGACGAGCGTCCCAACGGCGCCCCATTCGGTCGGCAGCACCTGCGCATGTAGTTCACAGTCCCCAGGGGCAAGGCTCCCAGCGCCGGCAAGAGTTTCGACCAGCCGCGCCGATGGATTGTCGGCGACTTCCGGGAAAGGGACCAAAGCCGGTGAGGAGGATTCGCGTGCGAGACATGATCCGCATTGTTACCGCTAGAGGATTGAGAGGGAAGCGGATTCGGGATCTTGGCTAACTCTTCTTTGGGTCGCCGGTGGTGAGGCGTGAGAGCTGTTCTGCCGCCGCTCCGGGCGACAGCTCTCCGGCGCGCACCTTTTCTTCCATCTCATGCCAATGGCGCGCCGCCTGGCGGCTGCCCTTGAAGGTGGCAAGCAGGCGCTGCTCGAAGATCTCACGCATCCATTGCACGGCCTGCTGCGCACGGCGCCTGGCAAGGTCACCCGAAGCGGCAAGCTCCGCATGGCGTTCCTTGATCTTCTCCCAGAGCTCGTCGAGCCCAGTATTCTCCCTCGCCGAGACGGTGAGCACAGAGGGCGACCAGCCGGGGTTCCCGGCGGCGAGAATATGAAGGCCAGTCTTGTATTCGACGGCGGCGCGAAGCGCGCGCTCGACATTGTCGCCGTCGGTCTTGTTCACGGCGATGATATCGGCAAGTTCCAAGAGTCCGCGCTTGATGCCTTGCAGTTCGTCGCCGGCGCCGGGCAGCGCGACCACGACGAAGATGTCGACCATGTTGGAGACAGCGGTCTCCGATTGGCCGACGCCGACCGTCTCGACCAGCACGACGTCGTAGCCGGCGGCCTCGGCGAGATTGATGGTCTCGCGCGTGGTCTTGGTGACGCCGCCGAGACTGTCGCCGGCGGGCGAGGGACGGATGAAGGCGGAGGGTTCGGTGGCGAGTCGCCCCATCCGAGTCTTGTCGCCGAGGATCGAGCCGCCAGAGCGTGACGAGGTGGGATCGACGGCGAGCACAGCGAGCTTGTGACCTTGCGCCACCAGATTGAGACCGAGTTGGTCGATCAGCGTCGACTTGCCGGCACCGGGCACGCCGCTAATGCCGACGCGGATCGATTTGCCGGTATAGGGCAGGAGCGTTTCGATCAGCTCTTGCGCCGCGAGCTGATCCTCGGGCTTGGCACTCTCGACAAGCGTGATGGCGCGGGCGAGCGCGACGCGGTCACCGGCGCGGATGGCCTCGGCCACGTCTGACTTGGCCTTCGATGGTTTGCTCTGGCCCATGGCCTTGCGGGTTAGGGGGAAACGCGCCGAAGCGCAAGATCGATCTCAAGCGTCTACTCGGCCGCTTGCTTGGCTCCGCCCGACGCGCCGAGCTTCTTCAGGACATCGATGGCGGCTTCGGCGATCGGCGTGCCGGGACCGAAGATGGCCTTGGCGCCAGCTTCAGTCAGCGCCGGGTAATCCTGCGGTGGGATGACGCCGCCGACCACGATCATGATGTCGCCGCGGCCTTGCTCTTCGAGCGCCTCGCGCAAGGCCGGCACCAGAGTGAGGTGACCGGCGGCGAGCGACGACACGCCGACAATATGCACGTCATTCTCGACCGCCTGGCGCGCGGCTTCCTCGGGGGTCTGGAACAGCGGGCCGATATCGACGTCGAAGCCGAGATCGGCGAAGGCGGAGGCGATGACCTTCTGGCCGCGGTCGTGGCCATCCTGTCCCATCTTGGCGACGAGGATGCGGGGACGGCGCCCATGCTCGGTCTCGAAACTTTCGATCAGCTCCTTGATGCGGGTCATGCTTCCACCCATGCGGCCCATCTCCGCCTTATAGACGCCGGTGACGGCCGAGACATCGGCGCGGTGGCGGCCATAGACTTTCTCCAGAGCATAGGAGATTTCCCCGACCGTTGCCTTAACGCGGGCGGCCTCGACGGCGCCTTCCAGCAGATTTCCGGTGCCTGTCTCGGCGTAACTTGTGAGCGCGTCAAGGGCGGCCTGGACCTTGGCCTCGTCGCGCTCGGCCCTAAGCCGCTCCAGCTTGTCCAGCTGCTGGCGGCGGACGGAGCGATTGTCGACTTTCAGGATGGCGATGTCGGCCTCGCTGTCGGGGCGGTATTTATTGACGCCGACAATGGTCTGGCGGCCTGAATCGATCCGGCCTTGGGTGGCGGTCGCGGCCTGCTCGATCATGCGCTTGGGGATGCCGGCGGCGATGGCCTTGGTCATGCCGCCGAACTTCTCGACCTCTTCGATATGCTTCAGCGCGCGGGCGGCGAGGTCGTAGGTCAGGCGCTCGACATAGAAGCTGCCGCCCCAGGGATCGATGATGCGGGTGGTGCCGGATTCGGATTGCAGCATCAATTGCGTGTTGCGGGCGATGCGCGCGGAGAAATCGGTCGGCAGCGCAAGCGCCTCGTCGAGCGCATTGGTGTGCAGCGACTGGGTATGGCCTTGGGTCGCCGCCATGGCCTCGACGCAGGTGCGCACCACGTTGTTGAACACGTCTTGCGCGGCGAGACTCCAGCCGGATGTCTGGCAGTGGGTGCGGAGCGCGAGGCTGCGCGGATCTTTCGGCTTGAACTCTTCTTTGATCAGCTTCGCCCAGAGCAGACGCGCGGCGCGCATCTTGGCGATCTCCATGAAGAAGTTCATGCCGATCGCCCAGAAGAAGGAGAGGCGCGGCGCGAAACTATCGATGTCGAGACCGGCGGCGATGCCGGCGCGGACATATTCGACGCCGTCGGCGAGCGTGTAGGCGAGCTCGAGGTCGGCGGTCGCTCCGGCCTCCTGCATGTGATAGCCGGAGATCGAGATCGAATTGAATTTCGGCATGTGCTTCGAGGTGTAGGCGAAGATGTCGGAGACGATGCGCATCGATGGCGCGGGCGGATAGATATACGTGTTCCGCACCATGAACTCTTTGAGGATGTCGTTCTGGATGGTGCCGGAGAGCTGCTCGGGCGGCACGCCTTGCTCCTCGCCGGCGACGATGAAGAGCGCGAGAACCGGCAGCACCGCGCCGTTCATGGTCATCGACACCGAGACCTTGTCGAGCGGGATGTGATCGAACAGGGTCCGCATGTCGTAGATGGAATCGATGGCGACGCCGGCCATGCCGACATCGCCGGTCACGCGCGGATGATCGGAATCGTAGCCTCGATGAGTCGCGAGATCGAAGGCGACGGAGACGCCTTGCTGGCCGGCGGCGAGGTTGCGGCGATAGAAGGCGTTGGAATCCTCGGCCGTCGAGAAGCCGGCATATTGGCGGACCGTCCAGGGCCGCTGCAGATACATGGTCGGGTAGGGGCCGCGGACGTATGGTGCCACGCCCGGCATGCCGTCGAGGAAATCGAGCCGCGCGAGATCGTCGGCGCCATAGGCAGGCTTCACCGCGACGCCTTCCGGCGTCTGCCAGGCCTCGCCCTTGGCGGGCGCGGCGCCCGGCGCGCTGCCAGCATCGAACTCAATGTCGGCGAAGGCCGGAATGCGAGTCATTTCAGTTACATCCGATCGTAGGCGTGGTTCAGAATATCAAGACTATCACAGCCTTGGTGAAGGAAGGTGCCAAGCCCCGCGGCTTCGAGCGCCTGCTTGTTCTCGCCGGGCTTGCCGGCGAGATAGAGATGCTTGGCGCCGGCTTTGGCCAACGCAGACGCTGCCGCTTCGGCCTCCTTGGCGTAGACCTTGTCCGAGGAGCAGAGGCAGGCAAGCTTCGCGCCCGATTTCTTAAATTGTTCGGCGAGGTTAGTCGCCGCTCGACTTCGACGGCCTCGATGCCGCCGGCCTCGAAGAAGCTCTTGGCGAAGCTTGCGCGCGCGTTGAAATCGGCGGCGCGGCCAAGCGTGGCGAGAAAGACTTTCGGCCGCGCGCCAGTCTTGGCGAGATAGGCATCGCTTCGGTCGCGCAAGCGCTCGAAGCTCTCGGCGAGGCGGATGCGGGGCAGCGCGTTCGACGGAGACTCGACGACATGCGGGCGAAGCGCGCCCAAGACCGAGACCCTGTCCTCGTCGAGAAAGGGAAAGTCGCTGGTGCCGATCAACGTGTCCTTGCGCTTGGCGACATTCTTCTCGCGCTCGTCGCGAATTTTCGCGACGGCAGATTGGATCGAGCCTTTCGCCAGCGCTTCGGCCGACGCCGCCCTCGCGCTCGATCTCCTGAAACAGCGTCCAAGCTTTCGCGCAAAGCGCGTCGGTCAGCGTCTCGATGGCGCCGGAGCCAGCGGCAGGATCGGCGACGCGATAGAGGTTCGACTCTTCGATCAGGATGGTCTGTGTGTTCCGGGCGATGCGGCGAGCATGCGCGTCGGGGAGCCCAAGCGCTGCACTGTAAGGGAGCACGGTGATGGCATCGGCGCCGCCGACAGCGGCGGCAAGCGCGGCGATGGTGCCGCGCACGATGTTGCCGTGCGGATCGCGCTTGGTCATCATGCGCCACGCGGTCTCGGCGCTGACGAAGGCTGGCTTCGGCTTCAAGGCCGCAGGCCTCTTCGATGCGCGCCCAGAGTTTGCGGATGCGCGCGGAACTTGGCGATGGTCAGGAACTGATCCTGGTCGGCGGCGAGGCGGAAGAAGATGGAATTGCGCGCGTCTTCGAGCGGAACGCCATGCGCTTCCAGCGCGCGGAGATAGGCGACGGCGCAGGCCAGCGCGAAGGCAAGCTCCTGCGCCTCAGAGCCACCTGCGGCGTGGATCGGTCGCCCGTCGGCGCACGGCGAAGGGACCGGTGAAGCCCTGGGTCGGCGATTTCCGCAATGTAGTTGGCGAAATTCGCGGCGATGTCCGGCCAGGGCTTTGGGCTCTCCCCGGTCGTAGCGATCGCGCCTAAGGGATTGAAACCGAATCGAATGTTTAGTGTGCCGGGATCGAGTCCCCGCGCCTTGACCAGTGTGGCGAGAAGTCCCGCCGCGTGCTTCGACGGGCGGCCGAGATCGAGCTCGATGTCGACGCCGGCATCGAGATAGACGCCGTCGAGCGCTTGCGAGAGCGCGGCGCCTGTCGCCTCCAGCGCATAGCCGTAATCGCCGATCGCGCCCTCGAACACGAGCGCGAGCCCAGTCGCGCCGTTGTTCAAATCGGCGAGGATTTGCTTGTTGGCGGCCTCGGGGTCGGCGATGTCGGCCCGCTGCATGACGGTCCAAGGCACGCCGGCGGCGCGCCCGGGGATGACGCTCGCATCGTTGGCGCGGGGATAGAGCGGCTCGATCTCAATGCCGTCATAGGTCTTGGAGCGCAGCGAGGCGAAGGGCGCGCCCTTCAGCGCCTCCTCGACCAGCGCCTGCCATGCGGCTTCGCTCGCGAGCGGGAAGTCCTTTGCCAGAGGTAATTCAGCCATGGGTATCCAAGCCTTAAGTCCTTGGTTCCCCTCCTAGCACGAAGGCTTCGGCGCAAGAAAGCCATGCGACGAATGGGCCATCGGAAAGCTTATTCGCTCTCCCCTTTGCGCCAATCCCGGCAAACGCTAGAGTCCCGAGCAAAGCGGACCATAGGAGGCGTCTCATGGCGGCGAAGAAGAAGCCTGCGGCGGGTAAGACGGCGGCAAAGAGCGACGTCGTCATCGGCGGCGGCAAGCCGCCGGAAGACAGCGTCTATATCGGGCAGAGCGTCAAGCCGGAATATATCTGGCTCCGCCTCGCCAACCGCCACGGGCTGATCACCGGCGCCACCGGCACGGGCAAGACCGTCACCTTGCAAGGCTTGGCTGAAGGGTTCTCCGATCAAGGCGTGCCGGTGTTCTGCGCCGACGTGAAGGGCGATCTCTCCGGCGTTGCCGAAGAAGGCGAGATGAAGCCCTGGATCGAGCAGCGCGACAAGCAGATCGGCTACAAATCCGACTTCCGGGCCTATCCGGTGATCTTTTGGGATTTGTTCGGCGAGAAGGGCTTTCCGATCCGCACCACGATCGCGCAGATGGGCGCGCTCCTGCTGTCGCGCCTGATGGATTTGAGCGAAGCGCAAGAAGGCGTGCTCAACATCGCCTTCAAGATCGCCGACGAGGAGAAGCTGCCCCTGATCGATTTGAAAGATCTACAGGCGCTGCTCGAGGATCTCGCGGCGCGCGCCGACACGCTCACGACGAAATACGGCAACGTCACTAAGGCCTCGGTCGGATCGATCCAGCGTTCGCTGCTGGTGCTCGATCAGCAAGGCGGATCGCATTTCTTCGGCGAGCCAGCGCTCGAGATCGACGATCTGATGCGGAAGGGCCGCGACGGCCGCGGCTATATCAGTGTGCTGGTCGCCGACAAATTGATGAACTCGCCGCGTCTCTATGCGACGTTCCTGCTGTTTCTGATGTCGGAGCTGTTTCAGGAACTCCCCGAAGTCGGCGATCCCGACAAGCCGAAGCTGGTGTTCTTCTTCGACGAGGCGCATCTGCTGTTCAAGGACGCGCCGAAGGCGCTTCTGGAAAAAGTCGAGCAGGTGGTGCGGCTGATCCGCTCCAAAGGCGTCGGCGTCTATTTCGTGACGCAGAACCCGCTCGACATTCCCGACACGGTGTCGCGGCAACTCGGCAATCGCATTCAGCATGCGCTGCGCGCCTTCACCCCGGCGGAGCAGAAGGCGGTCAAGTCGGCGGCGCAGACCTTCCGCAAGAATCCGAAGATCGACACCGAGCAGGCTATTATGGAGCTCGGCACCGGCGAGGCGCTGGTCTCCACGCTCGACGAGAAGGGACAGCCGAGCGTGGTGGAGCTTACTTTGGTCCGTCCGCCGAACTCACGTGTCGGCCCGATCACGGAGGCCGAGCGGAAGGCGGTAATGAGAGCGAGCCCGGTGGCCGGCAAATATGACGAGGTTGCCGAACGCGACTCGGCTTACGAGAAACTTGAGAAGCGCGGCGAAGAGCGCGCCGAGGCGGACGCCGACGCGAAGGACGAGAAAGAGGGCGCGAAGAAATCCGGCGGCAGCTCCCGGACCGACGGCTTCTGGACCACGTTCGGCAAGCAGGTCATCAGGGCGGTGGTGCCTGCGGCAACCCGCATGGCCGAAAAGGCGCTTAAGGACTCGATCAAGCGCGGGGGACGGTAGCCGGCTTCGGATCGATGAGTCGTTTTAAGCGGTTACCCTGGCTGGCTCAGCGCTTGCGAGAGGCCTTGCGAGGTTCGGCAAACCATGCGCCGGCCTCTCTGTCGAGCAGGGCGCGCTTGCGGTGCACGCCGCCACGATAGCCTGATAGCGATCCATCGCTTTTCACCACACGGTGGCAGGGAATCGCCACGGCGACGGGGTTTGAGGCGCAAGCTCTGGCCACGGCACGCGCGGATTGGGGCTCGCCAATCCGCTTGGCGATCTCGGCATAGCTCGCCGTCGACCCAAGCGGGATGCGCCGCAACTGCTCCCAGACGCGATGCTGGAAGGCGGTGCCGCGGACGTCGAGCGGAAGGTCGAGACCGGTGCGAGGCTGTTCGACAAAAGCAATGACCTTGGCAATTATCTGCTCGAAGTCGCGATCCGCGGCGACCAATCGCGCGCGGGGGAATTGCTTCTGGAGATCGCGCTTCAAGGTGGCGGGTTCACCGAAGAAGATGGCGCAAATGCCTTTCTCCGTACTCGCGACCAGGATTCCGCCGAGCGAGCATTCGCCGATCGCGAACTTGATTTCGGCTCTGTCGCCACCTGAGCGATAGGCGGAAGGCGTCATGCCCAAGACATCCGTTGCGGTCGCATAAAACTGGCCGTTTGAAGTGTATCCAGACTCATAGATGGCTTCAGTCACAGTCATGCTCCTTGAAAGCTTGTCGCGCACCTGCTTGTTGCGGTGCGCGGTGGCGTAGGCCTTCGGCGTGAGCCCGGCGATGGATTTGAAGATGCGGTGAAAGTGATACGGGCTGAGACCGACCGCGGCGGCGATCTCTTCAAGCTTCGGCGTCGCTGTCGGCTTGTTCGATCATGCGGCAGGCTTTCGCCACCTTGGCCGCGTGCTCCGATTTCAACGATGGCTCGTCGGGCTTGCAGCGCTTGCAGGGCCGGAAGCCCGCGCGTCTCGCCTCGGCAGGGCTCGCATGAAACTCGACATTGGTCCGGTTTGCCCGGCGCGACGGACAAGAGGGCCGGCAATAAACACCAGTCGTTGCCACCGCATAGACGAAGGCATCGTCAAAGCCGGGGTCGCGCGCCAAGATTGCGGCCCATTTGGCGTCATCACTGAGGCGCGGCTCCGCCCGTTTTGCTATGCTCTTGGCCATGGCAGAAACATAGAACGTTGCGGGGAGACGTGCACTCCGATCCTTGCGGTCAAATTCAGCGAAACAGGGGATGGCCGCTGGCCCGCAATCCCTCGATCAGCTTGGCGGTGTAGTCATAGGCGCGGGCGGTCAACTCGGCGTGGCGGTGCCAGTCCATGACGCCGACATTGTCGGGAACCGGTGGCGTCAGAAGCAGATCGTCGCTGCGGAGGCTATCGGTCAGGCGCTCGCGGCGGACCATCATGCTCCGCAGCAACACGGTGGCGACGCCGGGCGCCTTCGGCAGATAGCGCCGGCCGAACGGATTGAGAAGTTGCAGCATGAGCTGGCCGCGAGAGGGCAGCGACGCATAGTCCACGCCGACCCCTTTGATGCCCTCGGGACGGAGATTGACGACGATGTTGGGCCCGCTCTTCAACATGCGCATCGACTTGACCGGAACATTGTCGAGCAGCGAGCCGTCGACCAGGATATTGCCGTTCTCATAGACTGGCGGCAGTAGTCCAGGAATGGAACTCGTCGCGCGCACAGCCTTCCACACCGGACCTCGCGTGATCAGCCGCAGCGAATTGGTGGCGAGGCAGGTCGCGACCGAGAAGTAACTCGTCCAAAGGTCCTCGATGTCGGTCTCGCCGTAATGGGCTTTCAGCGCGCGGTCGAACACGGTGTGGTCGAGCAGGCTGTAGCGCGGCCAGGTCAGACGCCTCAGCGCGCGTGAGGTGAGAAAGATGTCTGCGGTGCGCGCGCTCACGTCGTCGGGCGATGCCCCCATGGCGAAGGCTGCCGTCATGGCGCCGCCGCCGCTGGTGCCGCCCAAGAGATCGAAGGAGAGGCCGGCTTCGAGAAGCGCTTTGTAGACGCCGATATGAGCGGCACAGAGCGCGCCGCCTCCTGCCGCGACGAACCCCAACGCATGACCGGTGAGGAAGCGTGCGATGCGGTCGTAATCGGACTTGTCGCCAATCACAACGTGATGATGCGCGACGGGTCGATGCTCGAGCCAGCGCGACGTGCCCGAGATGGGGGCTCTAGCCTTGTGCAAGAGAACGAGCCTGAAGGCCGAAGCCGGGTGAATTTCAAAGGCGAAGCGCTCGGAAGGATTGAGCTCCGGCGCGCCTTCGACGCATTCCCGATGCAGCCCGACCAGCAAGATCTGATCGGCCTGGCGGATGGCCTTGCGGTTGAACGCGGTCAGATCCGGGTCGGTGAAATAGAGCACGAAATGGTAGCGCGCCTCCTGCCGGTTGAGCCAGCTGGTGACGGCCTCGGAGGCAAATTCGGGGTCATCGGGAAACGCGTGCGCGAAGCATTGCGGAATCGACAATCGCGATCTGTCCGAAGCTGGAGAGCGCCTTCGTGAGCTCGTCGCGAAACGTCGCTTCAAGTGGAGTGCGTCCAGCAGCAACCACGGCGATGGTTCGCGGATGAGAGAGATGCGGTTCTCCGTCGGTCGCGAGCGTGTCGGCGAGGCGGCGCGCCAGCGTGACGGCAATCGGTTTCAAAATGCCGGGATGGCGGTCGGCGAGCGCGATGAAGTCCGCATGCGAAAGTTTGAAGACGATGGAGTCGCGTAACGCCGTGACCGTCGCGGTCCGTTTCCGATCGGCAAAGAAGGCGATCTCTCCGATCGGCGCGCCGATGCCGATCTCGGCGATGCGCCGATCGCCGACATCGACGGCGAAGCGGCCAGAGCCGACGATATAGAGCGCGTCCTCCGGATCGCCCTGACGGAAGAGCACCTCGCCGCGACGGATCGGCAGGGTTACGAGCTGCCGCTCAAGCGCGGCGAGTTGCTCGGCCGGCAGATCGCGGAACATTTCGACCAGCGCAAGCGACGCGTGCCAGGACGCGTTTCCTTCACCCGAAGACTCTCCGTTCTGCACGGCCGTCCTCGCTGCTCTCCGACGCTTGGAGAGAGCATAGCACGGCTGACAAACGAAACGGGCGGCTGAGTTGGCCGCCCGTCGCTATCTTGAAAGACCTACCAGCTATTGGCCGGGGGCCATCGCCAGCATCTCTTCGACATGGTCCCAGTTCACCAGATGGTCGAACCAGGCTTCGAGATATTTCGGCCGAAGATTGCGGTAGTCGATGTAATAAGAGTGCTCCCAGACATCGCAGCCGAGCAGCGGCCAGCCGCCGTGGACGAGAGGATTCTCGCCATTCGGCGTCTTGGTCACTTCGAGCTTGCCGTTCTTCATGGTGAGCCAGCACCAGCCGGAGCCGAACTGAGTCTTGCCGGCCTCGATGAAGGCCTCGCGGAATTTGTCGAAACCGCCGAGATCGCGGTCGATCAGCGCCAGCACCGAGCCCGGCGGCTTGCCGCCGCCGCCCTTCTTCATCCACTGCCAGAAATGGATGTGATTGAAGTCCTGGCCGGCATTGTTGAAGATCGGCTGGTTCTTGCCGTAGCTCGCCTTGACGATCTCTTCGAGGCTCTTGCCCTCGAATCCTGAGCCCGGCAGCAGCTTGTTCAGCATGTCGACATAGGCCTGATGGTGCTTGTCGTGATGATATTCGAGCGTCTCCGCCGACATGTAGGGCTGGAGCGCGTCATAAGCGTAGGGAAGCTTGGGGAGTTCGAAAGCCACGGCAGTTCTCCGCAAAATGTGTGGTCGGGAAATGCTGCCGGAAGCTAAAGGTTCCGGTCCGACGAGGCAAGGCAGGCGGCGGAAAGAAAAGGCAAAGGCGCGGAAAGCCGGTTCGGCTCTCCGCGCCTTCATATGCAGGAAGGTTATTTGAACGTGCGGGAGCACCTAGCAAAGACCATGACCGGCGCATGAAGCCAAGGTGAAACGAAGATGAAGGGAGGAGGGGGTGGGCGCGGAGCCCCTGAACTCCGCGCCCGGTGCCGAGGAAGGTTCGCTTTCATCAGTACAGGGATCTGACGCTTCGGACTTTGGGGTTTTGCGCTTGAACTCAATCTGAACCGGGCATGCAGGATTCGTTCAGAATCGGGATCACTTCACCAGGGCCTGCAATTCCTTGAATTCCGGCGTGCCGGCGCGGCCCAGCCATTCGAACAGCACCATCTCGCTGTCGACAATGTCGGCGCCGGCCTTGGCGAGGCGGCTGAGAGCAAGCCGCTTGCTCGTCTTGCTCCGTGAGCTCACCGCATCGGCAACGACGAAGGCATCGAAGCCGGAATTCTCGAGGTCGATCGCGGTCTGCATTACGCAGACATGCGGCTTCGATGCCGGCAATCACGACTTGCTGCCGCCCCTGGCGCCGAAGCTCATCCAGGCGATTGCGCAAGGCCTCGTTCCTGGCGCAGGAGAATTCGACCTTGCTCAGGATGCTGGCGCTGTTGCCGAGCGCCCAACGAATCGATTCGACGGTTGCGCCCAGCCCTTGCGGATATTGCTCCGAGACGGTGATCGGAATGTCGAGCGTCTTTGCCGCCTGGACCAGACGGACGCAGCGCTGGACGAGACGGCTCTTGCCGGACATGGCGTCAAGCAGCTTGTCCTGGACATCAACGATAAGGAGTTGGGATTTTTCGCGGGTGAGCAGCATGGTTGTCAGTTTGGCACAGCTCCTTGCGGAGTCCTAGGCGGTCGCTATGCGGCAAAGGCGAGCGCTGCCTCCGAAGAGAAGCGCGCGTCGATCGCCTCATCATAGTCGACGAAGCCCGAAAACAGCTCATCCTCGTTGCGGGGCTCCGACAGCAGATGTTGCTTCAAGTCGTCGACGAAGCTCGCGGGTGCATCTTTCCGAACAATGACCACCGGCGTCGGCAATTGATCGACTTCGCCTAGCACGCGGGTGGTGGTTGCATTCTCTGGCAGGCTGGCCCAGATATCGGCACTGACCATGGTGGCGTCGACAGTACCGGCCACGACGGCATCGATCTGCTTTTGCCACGCGCCGACATCACGGATCTCGGCGAAGAAGTCCTTGATCGAATGACCGTGGCGCTGAAGAAAGATGGCCGCCGCAAAATAGCTCGTGGTGCAGTAGCCGTTGATTCGACCGAGGCGCTTGCCTTTCAGCTCATCTAGGCTCGTGATCGGGCTCGTTTGGCTGACCACGAGCAGGCTGCTCATCGTCTTAGCGCCTTTGCCGGTCAGCGCGCTGGCGATGCCGCGATAGCTCTTATCATTTCTCAGGAAGTAGTCATTCGCCGCAGGCAGGTATGCGGCCGTAAATGTCCCCGCGAGGAGGTCGTCGGTGAGCCGCTTCAGATCGAAATAGGCGCGCTCACGGCATTGGTTCGTCCTGAAGAAATCGCTCCAACTCGGATCGAAGGCAGGGAAGTTGAGATTGATGTCGTGGGCGAAGCTGAGCATGACGGCGCCTCCGCAAGGGATGAGAGCTTTCCTTAGCGGGTGTGGTGTAAGGCGCGGTTAAGATGCGTGGTTAAGCGCGCGTAAGCTCTGCGCGCCGGGCGATCTTCAGCGCAAAGGCATAGGCAAGCGCGACCTCTTTCAAGCGCTCGAAGCGGCCGGATGCGCCGGCATGACCCGCCTCCATATTGGTGCGGAGCAGCAGGAGATTGTCATTGGTCTTGAGCTCGCGAAGTCTCGCCACCCATTTCGCCGGCTCCCAATAGGTGACGCGCGGATCGGTGAGGCCGGCAAGCGCTAAGATGTGCGGATAGGTTTGAGCGCTCACTTTGTCGTAAGGCGAGTAGGTGGCGATCGTCTTGTAGTCTTTCTCGCTCTCGATCGGGTTGCCCCATTCGGGCCATTCGGGCGGCGTGAGCGGAAGCGTGTCGTCGAGCATGGTGGTGAGCACGTCGACGAAGGGCACCTCGGCGATGATGCCAAGAAAGAGATCCGGCGCCAAATTGGCGACGGCGCCCATCAACATGCCGCCGGCACTGCCGCCATGCGCAACGATGCGGCCGCGTGAGGTGAAGCCGGTTCTCGCAAGATATTCACCGGCCGCGATGAAGTCGCTGAAACTGTTCACCTTCTTTTCGCGCTTGCCGTCTTTGTACCAGCGATAGCCTTTGTCCTTGCCGCCGCGAATATGAGCGATGGCATAGACGAAGCCGCGATCGACGAGGCTCAACGCGTTGGTGGAGAAGCCCGCAGGGATGGCGGCGCCATAGGCCCCGTAACCATAGAGCAGGAGCGGCGCGGAGCCGTCGAGCTTGGTATCCTTGCGATAGAGCAGGGAGACGGGGACGAGCTCGCCGTCTTTCGCCGGCGCCATCACCCGGCGCGTGACATAGAGCGAAGGATCGTGGCCGGACGGGACCTCCTGCGTCTTGCGCAAGGTGCGCTTCCTCGTCTCCATGTCGTAGTCGAAGACTTGCGCCGGCGTGGTCATCGACGAATAGGTGAAGCGGAGCGTCGTCGTGTCGTATTCGAAGCCGGGCGAGAGACCGAGCGAATAGGCTTCTTCCGGAAACGCGATGGTATGTTCCTCGCCATCGGCGAAACGGCGAATGACGATGCGCGGCAAGCCGTCTTCACGCTCGAGCCGCACAAGGTGATTCTTGTAGGCGACGACATCGAGGATCAGGCGTCCGGGTTTATGCGGCTCGATCTCGCGCCAGTTCTCGGGACCAGGATTGTCGATCGGCGCTTCGACAATGCGATAGTCCTCGGCGCCGCCCGAATTGGTGAGGATGATCAATCTGTCGCCGTGATGCTCCACGGAATAATCGTGCTCCGGCTCGCGCTTGGCGACGAGCATGGGTTTTGCTTCGGGTTTCTCCGTGTCGATGATGCTGACCTCGGACGTCTCGTGATCGTGGACGCTGAGCAGGAGAAAGCGGCGGCTCTGCGTGGCATCGATGCCGAGGAAAAAGCCCGGGTCTTTCTGGTCGCGGATCATAGCGTCTGTAGCTTCGCCGCCGACGACATGACGCAGCACGCGCCGGGGACGATGCTCATCATCGACCCAGATATAGAACAGGCCGCGGCTGTCATTGTCCCATTGCATATCGCCGTTGGTGTCGGTGATCTTCTCGTCGACGATAGAGCCAGTCGCCGCCTCGATGATCTTGATCGTGAAAAATTCCGAGCCCTTGGTGTCGACGGCGTAAGCGATGAGTTTGTGATCGGGACTATGCGACACGCCACCGATGCGAAAATATGGAAGGCCTGCGGCAAGCGCATTGCCGTCGATCAGCACGCGCTCCTCGCCGCCATTGCGAGGCTTCCGGCAAAACAGCGGATGCTGACCGCCGGTGATGAAGCGGGTGTAATACTCGAAGTCACCGTCCGGCGCGGGGACGCTCTCGTCGTCCTCTTTGATCCTGGCCTTCATCTCGGCGAAGAGGCTGGCTTGCAGCGTCTCGGTGTCGGCCAATTCGGCCTTGGAGTATTCGTTCTCGGCTTCGAGATGAGCCCTGATCGCGGGATCTAGAACTTTGGGGTCACGCATGACCTCTTGCCAGTTCGAGGCGCGCAGCCAGGCGTAATCGTCCTCGCGGACGATGCCATGATGAGTGTCGGAGAAAGGATGTCGCGCGGCGTGTGGCGCCGCGCGTTCAGGCGCGGTTTTCTGATTCATGTAAGGAGTTTAGCCGGAAGTCTTGTCTTTGGTATCGAGCTCCAGCGCACAGCCATTGATGCAATAGCGCTGGCCGGTGGGTTTCGGCCCGTCGGGGAAGACATGGCCGAGATGTGCCTCGCAATTGGCACAGCGGACTTCCGTCCGGCGCATCAGGAACTTCCGATCCTCGTGCTCACTCAAGGCGCCATTCCCGGCTGGAGCATAGAAGCTCGGCCAGCCAGTGCCTGAATCGTACTTGGTGTCGGAACAGAAGAGGGGGGCGCCGCAACAGACGCATTTGTACATGCCCTCGCTCTTCTCCTGCCAATAAGGATGGCTGAAGGCGCGCTCGGTGCCGTGCTCCCGGGTGACATGATATTGCTCGGGCGTCAGCTGTTTCCGCCAATCGGCATCCGACTTGGCAAGCTTGGCAGTCTTCTTGGCCTCGTTCGATTTGCTCATCTCTGGAGACTGTCCCGTTCGTGTTTCAGTGTGGTGGATACCGACAATATGGTGATGAGCGCGCAACAACCGAAGGGCCGAAGCAGGGTTTCACGGAGCCTTGATGGCTATTTGAACTAAGGCCGACGGTTCCGGGCGGCAAAGGAGCTCAACTGGCACTAATGCGTTGCGAGTTAAACTTAAGAAGTGGCCGCAAGCCGTTTGAAGTACGGAATAGTTGGGTTAGGCTTATCTCAGTCTAAAGTTTATCTTCCAAGATATTGCGTTGCAGCATCTTAGGAAACTGGTATAGAACATGATAAATGTAGTGGTGCGTTGTCAGATATTTCTCTAATTGCGGCAACCCTCCAAGTTCGCGTCACAAAAACGGCAAAATGCGATAGCAATAGGGACGGACAGGGACAAAGGAGCACATAACATGGAAGAAAATCTGGAGAAGACAGAGCTCGTTGAGCTTACGGCAGAGATCGTCTCGGCTTATGTGAGCAACAATACTGTAGTCGCTTCCGACCTGCCGAGCGTCATCCAGAACGTCTTTGACGCGCTGAGCCGCGCTTCTTCCACAACGGGGCAGACCATTCGCGAGGAGCTGCGCCCGGCAGTCCCGGTGAAAAAGTCTGTCACGCCCGAGTACATTATCTGCCTTGAAGACGGGAAGAAGTTCAAATCCCTCAAGCGCCACCTGCGAACCCATTACAATCTGACGCCGGAGGATTACCGGGAGAAATGGGGCCTGCCGCACGACTATCCGATGGTCGCCCCGAATTATGCGGCCGCCCGGTCCGACCTCGCCAAGCGCATGGGCCTGGGGCAGCGGCGCAAATAGCGCGCGAATCAGCAATTCTTGCGATTTTGCTGTTTCGTAATGAAGCAGAGTCCCTCCCTCTCGGCCGGTGAACACCCATATCGGGTAGAGCGACGGCGATTCCGCTACAAGCTATTGCGATTCTTTATGAATTTCACTCAGGAGACTTGCGCGGCGAATCCGAACCCCACATAGTCTCGTTTCAGATGGCGGCAATTCGCAGGCGTTTTGAACGACTTGCGGCAGGGGGAGGCCAATGCTGTCCAGGCGAGCCTTTAGGGCACAACTGGTTGTTCAGGGACAGCGTACGCTTTTCGATTATTGGCTTGCCGCCGCAGGCTCCCGGCAAATGCCGGCACGCTCGGATATCGATCCGCAGGGCGTCCCTAAGCTCCTTCCCAATATCGGTTTGATCGACGTCGCCAATGGCCTCGATGAGGCGCGGTTCCGCCTCGCGGGCACCAAGCTCCACGACGTCTATGGGCGGGAAATTACCGGCCAACGCCTCGGCCAAGTGTTCTCAGGGGGGCAGGCGGATTATTGGCGCCGAGCGCATCAGCGCGTCTTGGAGATTGGCGCGCCGCATCATGGCGTGGTGCGGGGACCGGCGGAGGGCCGCGATCATATCGTGCTGTTCTGGCTCCGACTGCCGCTGTCGCAGGATGGCCTCTGCGTCGACCGCATCCTCTGCCTCGACTTCGCCGCGCCGGTCGAAACCGCTAAGGTGACGACCGTGCCGCCGCAACGACGCTATGCGCCGGTGCCGGTCAAGGTCACGGCCGAGTCCCATCAGATCCATTACAGCTGATCTGGATCGCTCGGTAGGCGGCGAGCTCTCCCTTAAACGCGCTCAACAATCCGAGATGACGGTTGAGGTCGTAAGACCAATGGCCGGCAAGCCCGCGTGTTCTTTCGGCCCGAAGCGCACGGCGGAGCTTTGCGAGGATCTGCAAGGCGCCTTTTGCGCTTCGGTCTTCGATCTCTCGCGGCCAAAGCGCAATGAGCTTCGCCAAATCGCGCTCGCGCACATAGCGGCGGGCGCCGGCGTCGGTCATGCCGGCATAAATTCGCGCGGTGGTTGAGCGCGGTTGTGGTCGAGTAATCCCCGTTCGGTGCTGTCTCGCTGTTCCAGCCATAACGCCAATCTCCGATGAAGTTGCATCTGAGGATGCGCCTGGTGCGGCGGCCGGGGATTAGTTGCGAGCGCGAGGACCAGAACTTGCGCGTAACGCGTTGTCATCGCGCTGATTTCGCCGATGGAACGCGAGGCGGTGCGTTGGATGAATTGGTGGATTGGTGATCGTTTGCGTGGCGCGATGTTTGAGCGGCGAGGCCCTCCGTGATCCGATCGTGGAAATTCCAAACATGAATTTATCCCCGCCGCTCCGGTTGCATTTAGAGTGGTATAGGACTTTATTCCTGTCACCCTAGTGCAGGCTTTCGCGCCGAAGGAGGAGTTGGAGCGATGCAGTTGGCCGATGCTCAAATCTGTCGAGCGGCAAGTTGGCGGGACGAGGACTGGCGGCGGGATTGTGCACGGGTGCGGCGGCTGCTCGAGCCCGCGGTCGCCGCCGTGTTCGACGTCGAGGTCGAGGATTTGCGGGCGGCCACGCGGCGGTCGGCGCGGGCGGCCTTTGCCCGGCAGGTGGCGATGTATCTCGCCCATGTCGTGTGCGGGTTGAGTCTCACCGAGGTTGGTCTGATCTTCGCTCGCGACCGGACCACGGTCGCGCATGCATGCGAGCTGATCGAGGACAGGCGCGATGAGCCGGGGCTCGACGCGAGGCTCGAGCATCTGGAGCGTGCTGTGGTCTGTCTGGTCGATGCCGCGTCGACGCGAGGGTGGACGCCATGACCTCACGCGCCGATCGGAATGGGACCGGACAAGATCGATTTCGGCAACAGCATCAACGCTGGCGGATGCAGGAGCGAGACGTCGAAGGTGCGCGCCGCTCTGTCCTCGTCAACGAGGGCGAGAGTCCGCTCGGTTGGTTGAAGAGCCGCAAAGACCGGAACGGCAGGCCGCTGATTGCCGATCACCAATTCGAGGCTGGCGAGCGGCTGCGCGCCGATTACTGGTTTGCGCATCTCCCGCAGCGCGTCACCGCCAACTGGTCTGCGCTGGCGCCGTCGGAGCGATCGCGCCGCGCTGCACCTTCGAGCGCTGCCGACTTCAGCGACAATGCACTCGCTGCCAAGCAACGCGTGCAACATGCGTTGCGCGATGTGGGACCGGAGCTCGCCGGCGTGCTCGTCGATGTGTGCTGCGAGTTGAAAGGGCTCGAGGAGGCGGAAAAAGAACATGGCTGGCCGCAGCGGGCCGGCAAGGTCGTGTTGCAAATCGCGCTGACCAGACTGGCGCGGCATTACGGCTTGATCCGCGAGGAGGGCGCGCGGCCTGCTGCGCGGCGCTTACGACATTGGGGAAGCGAAGATTATCGGCCGACGCTCGATGCTTGGCGCGGGGACGGCGATCAGTGAGCGGCTTGCGAGGCCAGCGCTCCGCGCGCGTCGCTTCTGATCCGCTCGACCATGGAGAGGAGCCCGTTCGAGCGCTGCGGGGTGAGATGCTCCTTGAGGTGGAGCTGGTTGAGAACGGCGTTGGCGTCGATCTTGAGAATGTCGTCGGCGCTCAGCCCGGAATAGAGCGCGAGCAGGATGGCGATCAGGCCGCGCACAATGTGAGCGTCACTGTCACCGATGAAGGTGATGCGGGTTTTGCCTCCGTCGCGGTGCGGCGTGGTCGCAAGCCAGACCTGACTCACGCAGCCTTGCACTTTGTTGGCGGCGTTACGCGCTTCGTCGGGCAGCGGCTCGAGGGTGCGGCCGAGCTCGATGACATAGCGATAGCGATCCTCCCAATCGTCGAGCAGCTCGAAATCGGCGAGGATGGCATCGATGCGTCCGGGCGGCGCGACCGCGATCCGATTGGCCTGGTCCATAATCTCAATATAGACACGAGAACGACGCCATGACAGGTCCGCGAAGACGCAGTCTGCAAACGCCGTGAACGGCTACGTGCCGGAGGGGCCGTTCCAGGCCGGCTGCAGATCTTGCGGCTCAAGCGTGTCTTGGGAGGGGCTCGGCTCGAAGGACGCAGGCTCCGAGGCCTGGGGGATCGAGGCGGCAGGGACCTCAGTCGCGCTAGAGGCGGCGACGTCCTTGTTCTCAACGAAGCCCATCAGCATTTCGAAGCCGAATTCGGCCTTCTGCACGAACACCTGGAAGATGTCCAAGCCCTTGGCGCAAGCGTCGGGGTTACGGTCGCAGAACCCGGTGACATCTTTCACCGCGGCCTGGGCCGTGCCGTAGACCTCGCTCTGCTGCTTCGAATCGGTCGGCAGCAGCAGGATGATGATTGCGAGCCAAAAAGCAGTCCTGATCAGAAACATTGCCTATCCCTTTCAACTGATGCCGGCTCTGAATGGCCAGTTCATCTTCCCCAGATGATCGGACTATAACTCAAAGGAAATAAGGAAATGTCGCTTAGCTGAGATAATTTTACTTGATCAGCGAAAGCTTCTGTTAAGCAAAGGCGAGAGGATTTACACCCCGTTTATTTTCATTACGATTTCTCTAAAACTTTAGGCAAATGCCTGCCAGTGCCGAAAATGTGCAGAATTCAGCCATTTTATGCGGACAGCCGCCGGGACGATGTTTTTTACAACTTTAAGCTTCCTTAAGTTCGACGCTTAATAATGCTTCAAATAGGGTCGCGGTCGGTTGTCGAGTCGAGTGGGTGCGCTTGTAAGATGCATGGGATCGGCATCGAGAGTGTGAAGGGCTTGCGCGCTTATTTCCGCTCGCTGGTGCATCACTCCGCGGAGGGCGATGTCGTCGCCGCGGCCCGGCACCAATCTTTCATCGCCTCTCATCTCCTGGCAGGGTTCGTCGCACTCCTCGTGTTTCCGATCTATCTCGTCGTGGGCGGCAAGCCGACCCTGCTCGGGGCTATCGCGTTTCTGTGGCTGCTGTCGCCGATCGGGCTCGCAATCTTTCTGTCCCGCACCGGCAAATTCGCGGCTGCTCATCTCATCTCAGCGGCCAATTTCGCCGGTCTCGTCACCTTCTTCTGCTGGATGACCGGGGGCATCCTTTCTTTCCTGGTGCCGTGGATGGTCGTGGTGCCGCTCGAGGCGGCGCTTGCCAGGGACATTCGCATCGTGGCCTGGGCCACGCTGTTATCCTCCCTCGGACTGGTCGCGCTGCTCGTGCTTGGAGCTTCAGGCATGCTCCCCTCCAACGAGCCGTCGCTATCGCCGCTCGCGCTTGGCTTTTTCGGCGCCTTCACGGCGCTTGGCTATGTCACCGGTCTCACCGTGAACGTTCAGTCGGTGCACCGGGCTTCAGAGGATGCAGTGCGTATCGGTGAGGACCGCTATCGGTTGCTCGCGGAGAATTCGTCCGACTTGATCACGCGCCACGACGAGCGCGGCCGCGTGGTGTTCGCCTCGCTCGCGGCGCAAGCGATGTTCGGCGAGTTGCCGGCAAGACTGTACGGCGATGGTTTGTTCGAGCGCGTCCACATTGCCGACCGGCCGGCCTATCTGACGGCGCTGTCGCGATGCTATGCGACCAACGCGCCGATGGCGGTCGAGTTCAGGGCACTCCAGGGCACTCCCGGCAACGGACGCCACATCTGGCTCGAAATGCGCTGCCGTCCGGTCAATACGGCGCAGTTCGGACGCGACAAGCTTCGCGCCGGGGTTGTCGCGGTCACGCGCGACATCACCGAGCACAAGGCTCAAGAAGAAGAGATCGTGCGCGCGCGCGACGAGGCCGAGAGCGCAAACCTCGCCAAAACGCAATTCCTTGCCAATATAAGTCACGAGCTTCGCACACCACTCAATGCCGTGATCGGCTTCGCCGAGATCATTCATGGCGAGATGTTTGGAGCTCTCGGCGACGCGCGCTACCGTGACTATGCAGGGCACATCCATGACAGCGGCCAGCATCTGTTGCAGGTCGTCAACGACATTCTGGACATGTCGAAGATCGAGGCCGGCAAGTACAAGATCGTGAAAGAGCCATTCGCGGTAAAGCCGCTCATCGATCTTTGCTGCGAGGTGACGCGGCAGGAAGCGGAGAAGAAGGAGATCGCGTTGATCGTCGACGCGTCGTCCGGTCTGCCAGAGCTTGCGGCGGACAAGCGGGCGGTCAAACAGATGCTGCTCAATCTGATCTCGAATGCGATCAAGTTCACGGACTTCAGGCGGATGGGTCAGGGTCTCGGCGCGGATCGAGGGCGACAGCGTGGCCATCGTCGTTACGGATAACGGCATCGGCATCGCCGAGGCGGACCTGATGAAGCTCGGCAATCCCTTCATGCAAGCCGATAATTCCTATGACCGGCAGCATGATGGGGCCGGGCTCGGTCTTTCGGTGGTGAAGGGCCTGGCACGGCTCCATGGGGGGGACTTGAGCCTCACGAGCAAGCTCGGGGAGGGGACGGTTGCCACGATCTTGCTGCCGCTCGAGGGCCAATTCGAGGTGATCGAACTGCGCAAGGCCTCGGCGGCCTAGTTTCTCCCGTTTAACAACTCTTTAGCTTCGAGCGCCAAGATGGGACGGGGGCGATTCTCTTCGCCTTTCCAGGGTTCAGCGACCAATGAATTGGGCTTGCCAGACGCGATGGGGGTAGTTTCGGCACGGTTAGCGTTCCTGGCCTTTCTCGGCCTGACCGGCGCTATCATTTATAATGCCCTCTATCTGCAAGAGGGCCATGGCACCGCCATGAATCCCAATCCCTCCGTTCATGTCAGCGTGAGCGATACCCCGGCGGTCGTGCCGCTTCCCACTCCGAGCCCGCAAGCGGCGACGAGCGACGTCGCGAAGGCCGAGCCGCAAGCTCAGACCGAGCCTGTCGAGCTCGTGCGCGACATTCAAACCGAGCTGAAAGCGCGCGGCTACAATCCCGGCGCGGCCGACGGCAGAATGCGGGGCGATACCAAAGCGGCGATCTCAGCCTATGAGAAGGCTGAAGGTCTGCCTGTAACCGGTGAGGCGTCGGATCAGTTGCTGGCGCGGCTCCTGCTGGGCCAGCCATCCAAGAGCGCCGCCACCACCGGCTCGGTGGCGCCGGCATCATCTGCCTCAGGGCCGCAAGCTGCAAAGCCGGCCGCAGTTGTCGATAAGACCGTGAAGAGCGTGCAGCAGGTGCTCGCCGATCTCGGTTACAATCCGGGTCTGCCCGATGGCGCGATGGGGCTTGCGACGAAAACCGCGATCGAAGCCTTTCAGAAGGACCGTAAGCTCGCGCAAGACGGCCGCATCACGCCGTCGCTGCTGCGGGAGATCAAGCGCGTGACGGGCAAGTCGATCGAGTAGCGGGCGTTCGCATAACGCGACACGGCTGGCATGACGCCAGCACCTTCCCACACTAGGGTCTTTCTCATGCGCATTAGAAGTGAGATCTGGGTGAGGGCGTATTTGCGCCGTTGCGAGGTGGCGGGCGTGCCGGCGGTCGTTGTTCGACGCGGTGACGATCAGGCCGGCGCAATCTATCTTTCCATCAATCGGCTCGACGGCACAGTCGTCCTCTATGGTCCGGCACCTGCAGGGCTCGAGACGGGTAGCACCGAGCGACGCTTTGTGATTTGCTTGAGTAGCGATAGAGTGGCGGTACAAGAGGCCGACAGATATCTCGCGCGTGAAGCTGAGTTCGATTCCGACTTTTGGGTTGTTGAGATTGAGGATCGGCAAGGCCGACATCATCTTGTCGAGACCGAGCTGGGATGAGCCGGTTAGGACTCCGTTAACCTTACCGGCGTCTTAATAGGGGAAGGCGCGTGGGGGCACGCCCAAGGAGAAATGGGTCCTCACGCCGTGAGCGGTATATAGGAGACCCCGACTATGGCGATCATCCTCGAATTCCCCGCGGCCCAGAGCCTTCTGGCGGCGGGGAGTCGCGACCGAGACGCGGCAAGCGAGCAGCAAGGCTCCCTTGATGGTCCGCGCGGGGAGATCGTGATCTTTCCAGGCGTGCGGATCGAGCGGCGTAATCCCGGACCGGCGCCGCGGCCTGTTCGCAGCGCATCACGCGGACGGGCGCAGCGCCGCAAAAAATAATTTGCTAACGAGAGAAGGGCGAGCAGGTTGCGGAGTTCAAGGCTTCCGCGGTTCGCGCCGAGCGGCTCGCGCCTGAGAGCGGGGCTCTGATCACGGCGATGCCTTCTTTCAGCGGCGATTCCACCACCACGACTTCCTCTTCCTCGGGCGCATCGCCTTCGGCTTCCGGCACCGGTTGACCCGTTTCGTTGATGATCATGTCCACTCGGCCACGCCGCATATCGGCGCCGGAGACGGCGTAAAAATTGTCACCCTTCGGCGTGTAGAAGGCGATCAGCCAGAGATCGTCGGGAACGACAGCGCTCAGTCGCACCGGACCGGCAGAGAGATCGTAACGGCAAAACGCGTAGCGCACGTCGGGCGCTTGCATCGGCATGGTCTCTTCGCCGGGTTTCACCGGCGGAAGCTCGATCATGACATTGGCATCGCCGAGCGGCTTCAGCCGCGCGAACGCATTCTTCGGTGCGAGCGAGGGAAGGGCGAGGACCGCGACGATATGAATGAGTCCACCGAGCACGATGGCGATCAAGATCAGGAGAAGAGGGATTCTCAGTCGCATGATTTTCGCTCGATCTTGGGCAGGCGGTCGGGAAGGACCTGTCCGGTGCCGGTGGCATCGGTAACGCGCGGCGAGTAGATGCGAAGCATGAGCACGAGGTTCCGATCGGAGTCGTCGCCGCTCGGCAGCCAATTCTCCGGACGCGCGTTCTTGGAGAGATTGACACGATAGGTTCCGTCGGCGCGACGCAGCAGCTCGTTGCTGTTGAAGCTGTAACGTTGCGACGGATTGTCGATGACGAAGCCCTGGTCATCGTAGAGGGCGAGCGACCACCAGCGCGCGTTGATCGAGGGGCCGGCAATCGCATATTCACAGGAGGCACTGAGCGCGTAGCCATCGCTATCGGTGCGGGCAACGAAGTATCGCGCGGCGGTCGAGGAGAGGGGGAGACGCCCGCTTCTGGCGAGATGCGCCTTGGTATAGGGGTCGGCGAGAGGGTTGCCCTCGGTGGTCCAACTCGCCCAGGGACCGATCCGCTCTGTGGTCAACGGCGTACCGTGATCGATGACGTACCAGGCCGAGCCGGTGCCAATGAAGAGCGCGGCCGCGAAGGTGGCAATGACGAAGACGATAGTGCGCATGAACGGGCCTTCAAGCCCACAGAGTGGCCGGGGAAACAAGCGCAAGCGAGGGGGCGCTTGTCAAGCGCTGGCGCGTGCGAAGCGCCGCGGCACGATGCTTACGGTGGCAGAGTGAGGGCGCCGCCTGCGGCTTCCGGCGATGACGCCTGCGGTGCGGTCGCGGTCTTGGCGCGCTTGGGGAGCTTGAGCGCCAGGGGCGCCATTCGGTGCGGCCGCAAGGCTTGGCGAGGCTGGAACGGTGACAGCTTCAGGCGCCTCGGCGCGATTTTCGCGAGGCTTGTCGCTTGGCGATACCGGGGGCGCGGCTTTGAACATCGTGCCGAGCTTCTCAAGCAGCGTCTTGGTCGCGCTCGGCATGTCTTTGACGCTTTCGGGAGACGGCGCCGGAAGATCTGCAGTCGGAACGGTCGCCGGCGCGTTCAGGGCGAGCCGCGCTTGTTCGGCGGCTTGCGCCGGATGCACGGGGAGGCCGGGGATGGTGGCGATGTTGTCGGTATCGTGCGCGGCCACCATGAAAGTCTTCCAGGTCTGCGCCGGGAAGCTGCCGCCAGTGACCCGTGACATTGGGGTGAAGTCGTCATTGCCCAGCCAAATCCCGGCGACATACTGCCCGGTATAGCCGATGAACCACGCGTCGCGATAATTGGAGCTGGTTCCGGTCTTGCCGGCCGAGTGGGTGTAGTCGAGCTGCGCCGCCTTGCCGGTGCCGTACAGCACCACGCCTTGCAGCATCGTGTTCAAGGTCTCGACAACCTTGCGGTCCAGCACCTGTTTCCGTGGGGGTTCGTCGCTCTCGCGATTATAGAGAATCTGGTTTTGCAGCGTGCTGATGGTGTCGATGCCGTAGGGCCGCGCTGTCAACCCGCCGGAAGCGAAATGAGCATAGCCGCCGGTGTGCTCGAGCGGCGTTATGCCGGTGTCGCCAAGCGCCATGGAGCAGGTCATCTTGGTATGGACGTTGCCCAATTTCCGCACGTTGGCGAGGACCTTCTCGCGTCCGACGGTGAGCGACAGCTTCACCGCGATGGTGTTGATCGATTTGGCTAACGCGTCGGCCAACGTCATGCGTCCCCTGAAGCCGCCGGAATAATTCTTTGGTGACCAGCGCCCGCAGGACACGAAGCCGTCGCTCACAATGGATTTCGGCGTGAAGCCGTTTTCAAGCGCGGTAAGATAGACGTAGCCCTTAAAGGACGATCCGGGCTGGCGCAGCGCGTGCGTGGCACGATTGAATTGGCTGGCGCCGTAATCCTTGCCGCCAACGATGGCGCGCGCGGCCCCGTCTGTCTCCAAAACCACCATGGCGCCGTTATCGAAATGACGGGCGCGGCCATTGGTGGCGATGGTCTGTTGCAGCGACTGTTCCGCCATCTTCTGCAAACCGACATCGAGGGTGGTGCGCGCCAGGAGAATATGCTCGGGCTTGCCCTGCATCAGGCGCTGCACTTCCTCGAAGGCCCAGTCAAGGAACCAGTCCGGGCTGTAATAGTCGCCGCGGTCTACGATCTTCGCGGGATGATGCCTGGCGCCATAGACCTGGCCTTCGGTGAGATAGCCCGCCTCGACCATGTTGGTCAGAACTTCATCGGCGCGTTTGCGCGATGCGGCGAGATCGATATGCGGCGCATAGCGGGTCGGAGCCTTGAACATGCCGGCGAGCATGGACGCCTCCGCAAGAGACACATCGCGGATCGATTTGCCGAAATAGAATTGCGCCGCGGCCTCGACGCCGTAGGAGCCGCCGCCAAGATAGGCGCGGTCAAAATAGAGCTTGAGGATCTCCGGCTTGGTGTAGTGCGCCTCGAGATAGACCGCGATCAGCGCTTCCTTGATCTTGCGGGTGAGGGATCGCTCCGGCGAGAGAAACATGTTCTTGGCGAGCTGCTGGGTGAGGGAGCTGCCGCCTTGCACCACGAAGTCGTGGCGCGCGTTCTCGGCGAGCGCGCGGATCGTGCCCATGACGTCGACGCCGAAATGTTCGTAGAAGCGGCGATCCTCGGTGGCGAGCGTCGCCTTGATCATCATGTCCGGGATTTCTTCGAGCGGTACCGAGTCGTCGCGAAGCAGGCCGCGCTTGCCGATCTCATTGCCGAACCGATCGAGGAAGGTGACGCTATACTCGTCCGCCAGGTTCATCTTGCCGTGCGCGATCTCGAAGGCGGGCAGCGCGAAGACGAGCACGACGACAAGACCGGCACAGCCCAGCGTCAGCACTTCGCAGGCAAGATCGTTGAGGCCGCGGACGAAGCCCTTGACCTCGAAGCGGCCGAAGAAGGTGGAGTAGCCGCTCCACCAATTCTTGAAGCCGATCCAAAGGTTATAGAGGCCGGAATCGATCCACGAATCGATCGCCAGCCAATCGATGAGCTTGCGGCGTCCGCCGCCGTAGAAATCCCGCACCGTCTTAAGGCCTTCTCAGGCGAGCCCGTTGCCATCCCAACCCGGCCGGCGGGCGCTCCGGCGAGGCAACAAATACAGTTGGAATGAGGCCATTTATAGAGATTGCTTGTGTGGAACGCCATACCGCAGGCGCTTGTCGCCTTGGCAAAGGCGCGTATAGTCGGGCGGCCAAAAAGGGGAGGGTTTAATGGCGAAAATTGAGAGGTCTGGGGACTCAGCCGGAAAAATTGCTTCGAAGGCGCTCAAGGATCCCGGCGCGCTGACCGAGGCGGAGATTAAGACGCTCGCCGCATCGGTGCTGACGCAGCGTCCGGACAAGCCGAAAGCGAAGGCCGCGAGCAAGGCGAAGCCGAAGTCGAAGGCCAAGTAAGCTCGACCATGTTTTCGACGGCGGCAGTCGGGATCGTCGTCAAGCCAGAGGCTTGATCGAAACCGCTTCCGCCGTCGCTGGCTCCGAGATTGGGCACCAGCACTTTCGCGGCTTCATCATCCTGGACCAGAAACCCGACCGAGACGCAGCGATGGGGCTTCTTCTCCTCGATCATGTCGAGCCACTGCCAGCCCGGGATCGGCTGGCCGCTATCGACCCACTCAATGAGCACGAGGGGAGGGTGGGTTACATTTGTCCATGGTCGCCTGACGCCTTGTTCTTGTCAGGGGCAAGGTAGCGCAGAATCGTTGCGGGCTGCTCCGCCGGATCGCTTCAATTTTAACTAATTGCCGTCGACTAGATCTCGTAGCCGCGCTTCTTCATGCAGGCCGCGTAATCGGCTTCGGAGCTGCCGGGACGGAGCCGCGAGAAGATGCCAAGGATGCTACCGAAGCCCTTCTTCTCGGTCTCGTCTTTGCAGGCCTTGCTCGCCGTCTCATAGGCTTGCGCATCTGGCTTGCTGCCGGAGGCCACCGCCGGCGTCGCGGTCGCCGTCTCGGCCGGGGGCAAGTCCGGATGACTGCAGCCGGCAAGGAGGAGGGCGAGGATCAGCGCCACGCCTCGCCCGCGTCCAGCACCGCCACAAAAATTATGACCCGATCTCATGACTGGCCTTTATAGCCGCATGATCTTTTCGGAAAACCGGTTCCCAGTTTTCCGGATCATGCTCAAGCGTGGCCCCGCCCGCCAACTTCAACCTGCAGCCTAAAGACATAGCCGCGCCATCGGCTTGCGCGCAAGAAGGCCAGCGAAATTGGAGGAATTCTGGGCAAAGCCGGGGGGTGTGAGGAGCGGCATCTCACCACACCCTGGGCACCAGCCGATAGCGGACGCGCTTCGCATAGGCGGCATAGCCCGGAAGCTCGGCCGCAAGCATGCGCTCCTCGAGCACGGCACGGACCGCGACCAACGCGATCATCAGGGCGGACACGATCAGGCCCGAGAGCGCGCCAAGCAAAAGCGGCACGCCGAGCCCATAGAGCAGCATGCTCGAATACATCGGATGGCGCACGAAGGCGTAAGGACCGGTCGAGACGACGCGATGGCCGCGCTCGGTCTGCACTCTGGCGACTGGTGCTGCGAAGCGGTTGACGCGGAGCGTATAGGCGACGATCACCATCATCAGGATGAGCAGGATGAAGCCGAGGACCTGAAGGGAAACAGGCACGCTCGACCAGCCATAGCGATGATCGAGGCCCATCACCACGAACCAGCCGAACCATGCCACGAGAACGCCAGCCATCAGCGGCTTGTCCCAACCCTTCTGGCCGCGCTGGAACATCGGCTTCATGCGCTCTTCGAACAGATCGGGATCGGTCTTGAGCAGCCAATAACCGCCGCCGAGACCCATGGTGGCGAGCAGCGCAAGAAAGATCCAAGCACCCGGCCAGTCATAGCTGCCGGCGGAGACGAACATCAGGCCGCTGACCAGGATCATGGTGACGACAGTGCGGAGAAGGAGTTTGGCGATCATATCGGTGCGGACCTCGGTGAAATGAGCCTCTCTGGTAGCGGCCTAGAGCGGGATGTCATGATGGATCCCGCTCTAGCTGTTAATTTGCGCATGATCTTATCGGAAAACCGGTTCCCACTTTTCCGGATCATGCGCTAGAGCGATGTTTGGTGTCACGATGGCGTGAGCGCGGGCGGACGTCAGACCTATTAGCGCCCCTCACCCAACCCTGTCCCCGGTCGGGGACAGGGGGCAACCCATATCGTGGTTCACGATGGCGTGAGGGCTCCTCGCAAGTCTCGCAATGCGCTTCCCAGTTTTCCGGATCATGCACTAGCATTGCACGGATAAAAGTCCTGGGAGGAGATCCAAATGAAGATGCGCCTCGCGCCCGTTGTTGCCGTAGCCGTGCTTGTTGCCGGCCAAGCGTTCTCGTCTCCGGCGCGCGCCGGCGATTGCAACCAAGGGACAGATCAGGAGAAGATCGCCTGTCTCGACGCCGCCCTCAAGGAACTCAGCATCAAGTTCGCGACGCTGAGCAAGGACATGGCCGAAACGCTGAAATGGAACGATCGGGTCGCGCTCCGCAACGAGGACATGCGAATCTTTCCGCGTTGCCTGGATAATCCCGGTCCGAATTCGCAGAATATCACTGACGTGTTTGCTAATTCCTGCGCCAAAGTCGCAGCGCAGACCTGGATGATCGCCAAGCCGTATCGCTAATGTGTGCGAGGCAGGACCACCGGTTCAGCCGGCGATGGCCCAGACCAGCAGCAGCATGAAACCGGCGATGCAAACGACATAGGCGGCGACGCTATAGGTCCACCAGGGGAGCGCTACGCGCATGGTTATTTCCTTTTCTTCGTGCGTCGCGAAGCCTTGGTCGGCGACGGCCGCTGGCCGAAGGTCGTTCTGGCATCGCTGATGGCGACGCGATTCTCGATCGGCACCAGTTTCCGCGCCGGAGGCGGCGAAATCATCGCGGAAAGGCGCGTGAAGATTTGCGCAGGCGTCCAGTCTCTCGCCACTTGTGCCTCGTATTGTGTTGCTAAACTTCTGATGGGCCGGGATGGGCCGGTGTGCGTGAGCTCCGCATCTACAGGGAACGCCACAAAAGGTGACCATACTCGCCGGACGGGTCACCCACGCACTTTGCTCACAGTGCGCTCTTTCCCGGGATTAAGCGAGCTATAGTTTCACGACAGTTTTTAGGGGAACCGCTGTTGAGGCGAGGCGTTTTAGCTTGCGCTGGGGGTCAAATTAAGGAGGTTCACCATGCATAAGATTCACACTGGAACCGTGCTCGCAGCCGCTCTCGCACTCGGGCTCGCCACGGCCGCCTATGCGGCGCAAGGCGAGTTCAACAATCTCTGCGCCGAGGGCCTGGCCCAGCATAAGCAGGTCAAGACCGACTGCTCGATCAACGGCTCGTATCAGGGCAAGACCTATTGCTTCGGCGATGAAAGGTCGAAAGAGACCTTCATGAAGGACCCGGCGACCCATCTCTCCAAAGCCGAGGCCTTCTATCAGAAAGAGAATCGCGGCTAAGCAGACTAGCGCGCGATGACGTAAGGGCCCGCCACTCGCGGGCCCTTATCGTGTCTGGGGTCCGCGGATGGCCGCCAAAGCATGACAAATCGTGTCGCCGGACGCCGCATCCTTGGCTATGCTCCGCGAAGCCATAAGGAGAATGTCATGCCTGTCAGAGGATTAGTGTTGGGAGCTGCTGCACTCGTTGCGCTTGCCGGGCCTGCATACGCTGCGGGCGAAACCGACCGGGCCGCGCCTGAATGCCGTAAGGCCGAAGTGAACCCCGTGACCGGACATGTGCTCTGCGTCGAGCCGCTCGGCGCCGCTGTCGAGGCGCCGCCATCAGACGCGATGAGTCCTTGCGAGCCATTGAAGCATGACGGCGATTTTACCTATGCGCCGAACTGCAAGGACAAGCCTTCGGGATAAAAACAAAACGAGGATTGGGGAGGGGGATTTCGATGTCGAGTGATGTTGCGTGCCGATTTGTCTTGGCTGCCGGTTTGATGCTGGCGCTGTCGTCGCCGCTCCTCGCCCAAGATGGCGATCAGGCTCCGGGCGCCGATCCCGCCATGGAGGAGGGGATGCCGGGCGAGGAGGAAGCGCCGGACGCGCCGCCGCCGCCCAATCTCGAATGTCATGGCGATCCGGTCGAAGGCAGCGGCACCGGATTCTTGAGTTCGCAGGAAGCCTCCGAGGACGCGGCCATCGCCGCCTGGCTCGAGCTCGCGAAGAAACAAGATCCCGCTGACCAAATGGGAGACGGCCGGAAAGGCCGGGCTCTCCTGCGTGAAGCAGGGTCTGTTCAGCAAATGCTTCGCGATCGGGGTGCCGTGTCATTTAAGGTGAGGTGAGATTAGCTTAGGGCGTCGACCGTATGCCTAATTCATTAGCCGATCACTACAACGAAATAATGGCGACGATTGCAGCACTCGCCGCTATGGTGACGGTCGTTTTGATGCTCCGTGAAAGCCGCAAACGTGTAACTGAAACTCATCCTCGGATTGCTGTCGAGATAAGACGAATACGCCCAAAATGGATGGCATGCATGCGAAATAGTGGTTCGTAATCGGCTCGATACTCGCATCAACATTACGCAGGTTACGATCTTACGACCCGGAGGATTCGTGCTCGCGCGTTCTGCGGATCCATTTGGCCAGGTGGTCAATGCTGAAACGGCTTCTCGTACCTTGACCTTGGATTGGGCCTTTGATCCGCCGCAGCCGATGGGCATTCCTCACCGAAATTTGTTCGTGAAATCGACAAGGCGTTATTGGCTGTTCGGATCAAAGCGTCGCGCTAAGCTGACCTTCAATGTTTCGGCTCGAGATTCCGAAAGGCAGCAGTTCTGCGTGAAGGCTATTTCAAATCCTTTAGACGGAAGCATGAGTAGCCAATAAACGACATCGGCTCCGCGCAACGAAGCGTGGACGCGCTTAAGGACACGGGGCTCGCTTTTGCCTTGGTTTGCCATGACTTGATCATAACCAAAGAACCCGAGATCACTACCGGACCCGGAAAAGGTTTTTATGCATGGCACTCGCTTCCTCTACACTGAGGATCTGTTGCGCCAAACTAGCGAGAGCGATCAGACGCGGACGATCATGACCATGATGCCCGCGATGGTCATGTCGGCATTCGCCTCAGAACTCTTCTTGAAGTGTTTGCTTCTTCTCGAAGGCCAAACTCCCCCTGACTTGCACCACCTGGGATCCCTTTATAAGCGGCTCCACAACAAGCGGAAGGCACGCATCGCGCAATTGTGGGACGCAGAGGTTGCTGCCCACGCGAATCAATTCGCAGAGAACGAGCGTCGATTAGGTGTTTCTATTCCAAGAGACCTGAAGACCGCTCTTTTTGACTGCGGCGACGCCTTCGAGGGGCTGCGCTACATCTACGAAGATCCGTTGCGGGTAAAATTCTATATCATTCACTTTGCGCCGATTTTACATCGCGCTGTATTGGAAGTTAGGCCTGATTGGCGACGCTGAGGGGCTCCGCAGTTGGTGGTCGTAGCATTGGCCTTGTCGTGTTCACGTCCTGCTCGGCTCCCATAATATGACTCTAGGACGTAACGTATTTGCCGGCACTACTCTGCAGCTGACGATTCGACTTACTAAGGGAGCGGCTGTCGACGTCATGGATAGGGACAAGCCCTCAGGTAGGGAGTTTTTTGGCGCGCTTGGTGCGCATTGGTTCTCGTTCATGAGCGGTGCCGCCAGCGTGCCCCCAGCATCGGCGCCTTCTTTGTTGACGGTGGCATAGCCAAGACAGGACTAGCGATAACAGCGTCCGTATGCGTTTGGCTGGCGGCGTACGCGGTATGGAAAACGGAACGTCAAAAAGTCAGCGAAATCGCGAGTAAGAACAAACTTCTTGAACACCGGCTAGTGCCCCAGCTTCTCGATCGATCCCAGCCCACGGATTTATGGGACGCTTTGGGATCAGAACCCGAACCGACCCGTTCAATTCATTTCGGTTAGGGTCAGTGCTGTAACGCACGCCGTCGTTAGAAATTGTCGAGGTGAAGTCGATGCCGTAATGAGGCTCGCGTCAGATGGCACTACGTGGCTGCCCACTACATTTGGCGAAAGTCTGCTCCTTGAATGGAGCACTATCGGTTGGACGAATGTCGATATTGACCAATTCACGCAACGGTGGCTCAACGTCTTCACGGTAAGTTTAGAGAACCCGATCATATCGCTTCGAATCGAGCGAATGAAAATATCACCAGGAATCTCGCCCTCTTTGCGAATCGAGGGGACGTATTCAAAATTGATGTTTCTGTGCGAGGTGATGACACGCCGTCTCAAAGTATCTCTCTGCACGTATCGCTCGGCGAAGATTGGAGTGACATCAGAGTGCAGGGCGCTCTGAGTGGTGAGGCCAGCCAGCGAAGACAGCTGCGATAGGAATAAAGTCCTTGACAGCGTGACGCTGCTGGAGTAGGTTTCAGCTACAACGCGACAGGTGCGGGAACGGAGATGCGTGATCCCGCGAAGCTGTCGAGGCGCCGGCCGATTGGTCAGGCGCTTTTTTTGTGCCTCGAATTTCCTTCGGCGATGACATGGACGAGGACGAAACCGCCGATGAGCAGCACGGCGGGGACGCCATCATTGGCGAGCGCGGACGCCTCGACGTCGAGGCGCTCAAGCACGATTTCATTTATAGCGGCCTCTCGCTCGATTGCATCGGCGAGGGGCACGGCGTGACGGGCGCGACGGTCCACAATCATGCGAAGCGCGGGAATTGGAAGCGAATTGTGCCCGTGGTGCGGCGTCCCAACCGGACGAGGAAGCTCAAGCCAAAGCTTCCGGTGCAGCGCTCTCGCGTCGAGATCATGGCCGACCGGCTGTACAGGCTGCTCGATCAGAAGGTGACAATCATGGAGCGACGGATCGCGCTTGCGAGCGCGCCTGACGCGCCGCCGCAAAGCGCCGCGGATGCGGATCGGGAGATGCGCGGATTGAGCATGATCGCGCGGCTCTACGCCAAAGTGGTCGAGATCGACGAGCGGATCCAGAAGAACAAGGCGAAAGACGACGCCGCAACGGAGAGCGGAGTGAACCAGAATGCGGACGAGCTCCGCCGCGATCTTGCGCTCCGCCTTGGAAGACTTAGATCGAGCAGGGAACGCTGAATGAGTTTCTCGCGGCTTGAGCGCCGACGGAGCTGCAACGGCTGCGTTACGATTTCGAGGTCTGGGCGCGCGACGATCAATTGCCGCCGGAGGCCGCGCAGAGCGGCGGCGGCCTGGACCGATCTGGCTGATGCTGGGCGGGCGCGGCGCCGGCAAGACGCGGGCCGGGGCTGAATGGGTGCGCGCATTGTGCCGCGCATGGCGCCAATGCGTGGCGCAGCAGCCGCGCATCGCTCTGGTCGGCGAGACGTTTCGCCGACGCGCGCGCCGTGATGGTCGAGGGCGTGTCCGGGCTTGCTTGCCGTGCATCCGCCTGACGCGAGGCCGAGCTTCGAGCCGTCGAAGCGGCAAGTGACCTGGCCGAACGGCGCGGTGGCGCAGCTCTTCTCGGCGGAAGATCCGGAGAGCTTGCGGGGCCCGCAATTCACCGCATGCCTGGTGCGACGAGCTCGGCAAATGGCGCCGGCCCGACGAGACCTGGGACATGCTGCAATTCGGGCTTCGCCTGGGCGAGCAGCCGCGCCAGGTGGTGACCACGACGCCGCGGCCGACGCAGACTGATCAAGGCGCTGATCGCCGATCCGCGAACCGCGGTGAGCAGGGTGAAGACCGAAGCCAACGCCGGCAATCTCGCGCCGAGCTTTCTGGAGACGATCGTCGGGCGCTATCGCGGCACGCGGCTCGGCCGCCAGGAGCTCGATGCCGAGCTGCTGGAAGATCGGGTCGATGCGTTATGGCCGCGCGCTCTGATCGAGCGCTGCCGCGTGCGCGCCGTGCCGCCGATTGCGGCGAATCGTCGTCGGCGTCGATCCGCCGGTGTCTTCGGGGCCGAAGGCCGATGCCTGCGGCATCGTCGTCGCGGGCGTGTCGGACGAAGGCAAGGCCTATGTGCTCGCGGACTGCGACGCGTCGAGGGCGTGAGCCCGCTCGATTGGGCGCGGCGCGTGATCGACGTCTATCGCCGCTACGAGGCCGACCGCATCGTCGTCGGAAGTGAACCAAGGCGGCGAGCTGGTCGAGACCGTGATCCGCCAGATCGATGCGTCCGTGCCGATACGAAAGGTGCGCGCGATGCGCGGCAAGTGGCTGCGCGCCGAGCCGGTCGCCGCGCTCTACGAGCAGGGCCGCGTGGCGCATCTCGGCGCGTATCCTGCGCTCGAAGACGAGATGAGCGATTTCGGGCCTGACGGCTTGTCGGGCGGCGAGAGCCCGGACCGGGTCGATGCTCTGGTCTGGGCGCTGACCGATTTGCTGCTGACGGAGCGGCCGGAGCCGCGCATTAGGTTTGTGTGAGTTGACACTCCCCAGGCTCCGCTACCCGGCCATGATGCGCGGGCGATCCGTCGCCACCGTTCCAGGCGGGAGAGGGGAACCCGCGGCTGGATTCTCCCGTCTCCATCCCTGGCAAGGGGGGAGGGCCGAGGTGAGGGGTTACGGAATAGGTGAGTCATGCCAACGGGTTTGCGCGACAGACTGAGGCAGGCGTTCGGCCTCGAAGACAAAGCGAGCAAGACGGCGAAGCTGATCGCCTGGGTCGAGCGGCGGGCAGCCGGTGTGGACGCCGCGCGATCTCGCCAGCCTCGCCCGCGAAGGCTTCAGCAGAACGCCATCGTCTATCGCGCGGTGCGCATGATCGCGGAGGCCGCGGCGTCCGTGCCGCTGTTCCTGTTCGACGGCGAGAGCGAGGTCGACGAGCACCCGCTGCTGTCGCTGCTGCGCCAAGCCGAACCCGGCGCAAGTGCGGGCCGGATCTGTTCGAGGCCTGGTACGGGCATCTGCTCGTCGCCGGCAACGCCTATCTCGAGGCGGTGACGGTCGACGGCGACGTTGCGCGAGCTGCATGCGCTCCGGCCGGACCGCATGAAAGTGGTGCCGGGGCCGACGGCTGGCCGGAGGCTTACGACTATACGGTCGGCGGGCAGACGGTGCGCTTCCGCCAGGACGGCGACGGCGTGCAGCCGATCCTGCATATGGCGCTGTTCCATCCGCTCAACGACCATTACGGCTTGAGCCCGCTCGAAGCCGCCGCCGCCGCGATCGACATCCACAACGCGTCGGCGCGTGGAACAAGGCGCTGCTCGACAATTCGGCGTGTCCCTCCGGCGCGCTGGTCTATAGCGCCAAGGACGGGCAGCTCACGCCCGAGCAATTCGAGCGGCTGAAGGCCGAGCTCGAGGCAGAGCTTCCAGGGCGCGAAGAATGCCGGGCGGCCGCTGCTGCTCGAAGGCGGGCTCGACTGGAAGGCGATGGCGTTCTCGCCGAAGGACATGGATTTCATTTCGGCCAAGCATGTGGCGGCGCGCGAGGTGGCGCTGGCCTTCGGCGTGCCGCCGATGCTGCTCGGCATTCCCGGCGACAACACCTATTCCAATTATGCCGAGGCCAATCGCAGCTTCTGGCGGCAGACCGTGCTGCCGCTGGTGAACCGCACGGCGAAGGCGCTGTCGGGGTGGCTCGGGCCGGCGTTCGGGTCTTCGAGCGCGATGGATGCGCCGCGCTGGAGCTGCGCCCCGACCTCGACGCGGTCGAGGCGCTCTCAGCACCGAGCGCGAGGCGCTGTGGGAGCGGGTGCGCGGTTCGCGATTTTCTCACCATCAACGAGAAGCGCGCCGCGGTCGGCTATGAGCCGGTCGAGGGCGGCGATCAGCTGACGGTCGCTCCGACTCCACAGTAGCACTGTCATTCCCGCGTGGGCGGGCTTGGTAACCGCGCGCCAGTCCTAGCGTCAGTGTCCGCCATCACGCTCGGCGGATCATGGATGCCCGGCCTTCGCCGGGCATGACGAAGTCGATTCAGATCGAGGACAGCACATGCTGCAACGCTTCGGCGAGAATTTGCCCGCGCGCGAGGTGAAGTTCGCGCCCTGCGATCTGAAATCGGTCGAGGCCGACGGCACCTTCTCCGGCTACGCCAGCCTGTTCGGCGAGGTCGATCTCGGCCAGGACCTGGTGATGCCGGGCGCCTTCCGCGAGAGCCTTCGCTCGCGCGGGCACGCGGCGTCAAGCTGCTGTTCCAGCACGATCCCAACGAGCCGATCGGGGTGTGGCTCGAGCTGCACGAGGACGCGCAAGGGGCTGTTCGCGCGCGGGCGGCTGATGCCGGAGGTGGCGCGCGCGCGCGAAGTGTTGAGCCTGATGCGGGCCGGCGCGCTCGACGGGCTCTCCATCGGCTTCCGCACCGTGAAGGGCCGCACCGATCCGACGTCCGGCGTGCGCCGCCTCGACAAGATCGATCTCTGGGAGATCTCCATCGTCACCTTCCCGATGCTGCCGGAGGCGCGGGTGAGCACGGTGAAGCGGCGGGTGCGTTCGGCGGGGCGAGCGCGGACTATGCGCGGATCGCCCGGAGTTTACGCCGCGGCGCGCGCGATCATGCGCGCGCGCTGAGAAACAAGTTTCGACATGGATTCGCAAAGCACCGATTGGGAGGTGAGCGCGCGTTTGCGCCGCGGTGCCTGGCTGATGCGCGCCCATGTCGTCGAGGTCAAGGCGGCGCGCCTCGCCGAGATCGTCAGGGCGACGAAATTCGATCCGAACCAGCCGCGTGTGCCGCGCGGCAATTCCGATGGCGGACAATGGACCGACGCGGGTGGGGGAGGCGGCGGCATCACCGGCAACGCCTCCAGCGATACGCTAAGTGGTGCCGAAGGAGGCGATTCTTTTGAAGGGCCGAAGGTTCCAAAGGAAAGGCCGCCCTTAGCGCGAATTCGCAATGCGATCGTCAAACAACTCGTGGCATTCGGAGCGAGGGCAGCTGCGGAGCAGTTAGCCGGTGAACCCGCAGGTCTGGTGATCGCAATTGCCGATGCCGCCTGGGTGACCGCAGAATATGGACCTTACATTGTCTCCTATTTCAACGCGCCGAAAACGCTGGAGGAATTACAGGCAGCAGTCAACGAGTTCGCAAAGAGGATATGATGTCCATCATATTGTCGAGCAGACGCCAGCGGAGCAGGATGGATTTCCGCGTAGTCTCATCGACGGTTCAGAAAACTTAGTGCGTATTCCGACCTTCAAACATTGGCAGATCACAGGTTGGTATATGACTCCAAATGAGGACTACGGGGACCTATCACCACGCGATTATCTTCGCGGCAAAAACTGGAAGACACGCGTCGATGTGGGTTATAGGGCACTCAGAAGGTACGGGGTGCTGAAGCCATGAGCAGAGGCGACCTCGACAAGCTGAGTATCAACGATCTTGTAGACCGTTTTATCAGGATTAGTCTGGCTCAGGAGAAGGCCTTGCTTTACGACGAGCTGGGGTAGTTCAATGTCCTGTTCAAGCAAATGCAGGCTGTTGTCGGCGAGTTAAAGGTACGACCTGGCGATGGGCGGCATGCCCTCCTCGACCTATATCGGCATTAAATATCCAGGTTAGGCTGAAGGCGGTGAAGAACTCATTGGCATTGGCTCCCGAGGAGGGAAGGCAAGCTCTCCAGTTAATTGCGGATTTAGAAATATTTCCGCAAGCCGGTGAGGCGGGAATGTCGTTGTCGAATGTCGATGAGGGCATTTTCAAGCCGACCTGAGAGGAAAAGTTGGGCCGAGCGAACAAGGATCGGAATGGAGCGACTAATCGAATTTGAGGTTCTTAAGCCATGAAGGCGAAAGCACCACTTGGCGACATGACGGTCCAGGAGTTGGTGGATCTGTTCATAAGATCGCCCTCGCGCAGGTCGACGCCTGCTGGAGAACGAGAACGTGGAATTCAATCGTCTCTATCATCAGATGGACGATGTGAGAACGGAACTCAAAACGCGCAGCGGAGATCAACGACGCGCGCTCATGCAGCTATACGCACACCCTAATATACAGGTCCGTCTGAAAGCCGCGATCTCGACTTTGGCCGTTGCGCCCAAAGAGGCGCGCGATCTCATCGAGGCGATTGCTAACTCTCATCAATTTCCGCAGGCCGGGGACGCGGGGATGACATTGTCAGGCCTCGACGACGGCACTTTCAAGCCAACGTAGCTGATGAGCCCGATCAAGCTTCAAGACTGGAGTGTGGATGACCTTGTTGAGCGATCTATTGCGATAGGCCTCGATCAGGACGAAGCAATTCTCGACAACGACAATGAAGGAATTTACTCGCTTGTTTCACGAGATGGTGGCCATTGAAGACGAACTGAAATCGCGGGAAGGCGACCAACGGCGAGCACTCTCGCGTCTCTTCAAGCATCGCGCGACTCTGAATGGCCGCCTCGCCGCCCCATGACGAGACAACGAATTGCTGTGACAAGCGAAGCGAGAGCTCGTCGCAGAAGACTGGCCCCCAGAAAGAGGATGACATGAGCGAACAGCTTACCGAACACATCAGCAAAGACATCGAGACCAAGGCCGCGAGCGGCTCGAGCGAAGACGTTGCGCTCGCCTTCGACGAATTCATGCGCGCCTTCGAGGCGTTCAAGGCGACCAACGAGGAGCGCATCGGCCAGATCGAGAAGCGCCTTTCGGCCGACGTGCTCACCTCCGAGAAGCTCGACCGCATCAACAGCGCGATCGACGAGCACAAGGCGATCGTCGACGAGCTCGCGCTGAAATCGGCGCGGCCGCAGCTCGGGGCCTCGACCTTCCGCTCGGGCTCGACGTTGCAGCACAAGGCTGCCTTCGAGGCTTATGTCCGTCACGGCGAGGCGCACGGTTTGCACAAGCTCGAAGAGAAGGCGCTGTCGGTCGGCTCAGGCCCTGACGGCGGCTATCTCGTGCCGGCGGAGACGGAAGCCGCGGTGATCCGCGGGGTGAAGAACATCTCGCCGATCCGCGCCATCGCCGGCAACCGCGTGGTGAGCGCCTCCGTCTACAAGAAGCCGTTCGCCATCACCGGTCCGACGACGGGCTGGGTGGCAGAGACGGCGGCGCGGCCGGAGACCAACTCGCCGACGCTCGCCGAGCTCTCCTTCCCGACCATGGAGCTCTACGCCATGCCGTCGGCGACGCAGACGCTGCTCGACGACTCTGCGGTGAACATCGATGAGTGGCTGGCGGAAGAAGTGCAGGTCGCCTTCGCCCAGCAGGAAGGCACCGCCTTCGTCTCCGGCAACGGCACCAACAAGCCGAAGGGCTTCCTGGACTACACCAAGGTCGCCAACGGCTCGTGGAGCTGGGGCAATATCGGCTATGTCGCCACCGGCACCGACGGCGCCTTCGACGCGGACAGATCCGAGCGACGATCTGCATCGACTTCATCTACGCGCTGAAGTCCGACTACCGCGCCAACGCCCATTGGGTGATGAACCGGGCGACGCAGGCCACGATCCGCAAGTTCAAGGACGCCGACGGCAATTACATCTGGCAGCCGGCGGAGCGGGCGGATCTCTCGCCGACGCTGATGAACTATCCGATCGCTGAAAGCAGAGGACATGCCGAACATCGCCTCTGGCAGCTACTCGATCGCCTTCGGCGATTTCCAGCGCGGCTATCTCGTGGTCGACCGCGCCGGCATCCGCGTGCTGCGCGATCCCTATTCCGCCAAGCCCTACGTGCTGTTCTACACGACCAAGCGCGTCGGCGGCGGCGTGCAGGACTTCGACGCCATCAAGCTTCTGAAGTTCGGCACTTCGTAGCGAAAGCCTGGCCGGGCCGGCGGCTGCGCCTTAGCGCCCCTCCCACGCGGGCGCGGCCGCCACTTCTTTCTTCGACGTTGCCCTCACCCGGCGCTTCGCGCTACGGGCTATGAGCGCGACTATCGACCTGCCGCTAGGGGGAGTCTGGCAGGCTGGCGGCTGCGCCTCACCTCCCCTGAGCGCGGGAGTGTCGATGCGCGTACCGCGCTTCGACGTGAGGAATCACCCATGGCGCTTGTGATGACGGCGGCTCCTGCCGTCGAGCCCATCAGCCTGGCCGAGGCCAAGGCGCATCTGCGCATCGACGCGAGACGACGAGGATGCGCTGCTCGCCTCGCTGATCGCCGCGGCCCGGATGTTCGTCGAGCGGACGCTGTCGCTCGCGCTGGTGACGGAAAGCTGGTCGCTCTATCTCGACGGCTGGCCGCGCAGCGGCACGATCGTGCTGCCGATCCAGCCGGTGCAGGCGGTGACGGCGGTCAGGGTCTACGACCCCGAGCGACACGCCGACCGAGGTGAACAGCGAGACCTATTCCGTCGATGTGCTGTCGGAGCCGGCGCGGCTCGTGCTGTCGGCGGGCGCCGTGCAGCTTTCGCCGGCGCGGCTGCTCAATGCCTTCGAGGTGGCGTTCACCGCGGGCTATGGCGATGAAGCGAGCGACGTGCCGGCGCCGATCCGCCATGCGCTGAAGCTGCTCGTCGCCCATTGGTTCGAGCATCGCGAGCCGGTGGTGCTCGGCGCAGCACCACAAGAGGTGCCGGCGACGGTCGCAGGTCTCCTCTTGCCCTATCGGCGGGTGAGGCTGTGACCGAGTTCAGCCCAAGCGATCTTCGCCACCGGCTGACGCTCGAGGAGCTCGTCCCGCGTGGCAGATGAAGGCGGCGGCTTCACCGAGGACTGGGTCACGGTGGCGACGCTCTTCGCAAATCTTCGCCCCATCGGCGGCGACGAACGCTACGAGGCTGACCGGCTTGCCGGCCGCATCACCCATGAGGTGAGCTTGCGCTACCGGGCAGGGGTGGTGCCGGCGATGCGTTTCCGCAAGGGCACGCGCATCTTCCACATCGTCTCGGCGATCGACGTCGAGGAGCGGAGGCGCTGGCTCAATTGTTTGTGCGAGGAGCGTGAGCTGTGACGTCGCCGATCGAGATTCGCGGCCTCGATGGATTGCGCAAGCGCTTTGCGGCGCTCGGCGCGCTGAAAGACCTTCAGCCGGCGCTCCGCGCCGAGGCCGAGGCGGTTGCCGAAGAGGCGAAGGCCCGGCTGACCGAGCGCGACCCGAACAGCTGCTGGCGCGGTCGATCAAAATCATGGAGTTAGGGACGGAGGATCAACCGGCCTATGCAGTCGGGACCGACGATCCGGCGGGATTTTTTCTGGAGTTCGGCACCAGCCGGATGCGGGCCTCGCCCTGGCTTGTCCCAGCTTTGCACGCTCGTTTACCTGGAATTAACCATGCGGTCAGAAAGGTTATCGCGGCGGCTTTGAAGGCGGCCGCCAAGGTCTGATCATGGGGCGGCACGAATGCATTGAAAGAGGCGCCCCCCGCCACCCCATATCGTTAACAGTGGTTGATGGAGACCTGTTATGACGGCAAGCACGGGTTGGTCGTTGCAACGCGGCATCTACCAGGCGCTGGCGAATTCTTCGGAACTCGGCGCGTTGCTTGGCGGGACCCGCATCTACGACGATCCGCCGCAAGCCGCGAGCTATCCCTTCATCAGCCTCGGCCAGAGCCTCGTTCGCGACTGGAGCACCGGCACCGAGGACGGGGCAGAGCACCTCTTGACCCTCCATGTGTGGTCGCGCACCGGCGGCAAGAAGCAGGTGCATGACATCATCGAGGCGATCAAATCGACCCTGCACGACCAGCCGTTGACGCTGGTCGATCACGAGCTGGTCAATCTCCGCCACGAATTTTCCGAGGCGCGCCCCGATCCTGACGGCGACACGTTTCACGGCATCGTGCGCTACCGCGCCGTGACCGAGCCCAGGCCCAAGCGGCTTAGCGAAATCGTGGATGGCCGGGTCGAGCCTGGATGCTGCGAGTGAGACAGAGGCGGCGTTCGCGCCGCCCTTTTTGTTTGCGCGCATATCGAACAAGAGGATCTCGCATGACGGCGCAGAAGGGTAAGGACCTGCTGCTCAAGGTCGATACCAATGGGGCAGGGAGCTTCGTCACGGTCGCCGGGCTTCGCGCCCGGACGCTCGCTTTCAACGCGGCGACCGTCGACGTGACCGACACCGAGTCGGTCGGGCGCTGGCGCGAGCTTCTCGACGGCGCCGGCGTCAAGACCGCGCGCATCACCGGCAGCGGCATCTTCAAGGATGCGAGCACCGACGAGACGGTGCGCCAGTATTTCTTCAACGGCACGGTGCGGAACTGGCAGGTGATCGTGCCTGAGCTCGGCACGGTCGAGGGGCCGTTTCAGATCGCGAGCCTCGAATATGCCGGCCAGCACGACGGCGAGGTCAGTTTCGACATGGGGCTCGAAGTCCGCAGGCGCGCTCAGCTTCGCCGCGCGCGGCGTAACGATAGAGGCGAGGCCGGATGCGCCATGGTCAATCGGCATCGCGGTGAGATCGAGGCGATCCTCGACGGCAAGAGCTATCGGCTGTGCCTCACGCTCGGCGCTCTCGCCGAGCTCGAGCATGCCTTTGGCGAGGACGACATGCTCGCCGTCGCCGAACGCTTCGAGGCCGGGCGCATCGCGGCGAAGGACGCGATCCGCATGATCGGCGCAGGCTTGCGCGGCGCGGGCTACGAGCTCGACGACGCGGCGGTTGCGGCGATGAAGAGCGAAGGGGGCGCGGCAGGCTTCGTCGATATCGTGGCGCGGCTGCTCACCGCGACCTTCACCGCGTTCGGCCCGGGAGGGGGCAGACCCTTTGGGCGCGGCCCGGCGAGAGCCCGAACGGCGGCCGCCTGAGCCCTTTCCCTGGGACGCGGCGATGACCGCTGGCCTCGGCACTTTGCGCCTTTCGCCCCGCGATTTCTGGTCGATGACGCCGCGCGAGCTCGATGCGGCGCTGCGGGGCGCGCTCGGGCTTGTCGCGAGTCGCCGGCGATGACGCGTTCCGATCTGACGGCGCTGATGGCGGCATTTCCGGACAGCGAAGGGTAATGAGATGGGCGAGATGATCGACGGGTGGTGGGTCACGGTACAGGGCCAGCACCGACCAATTCCGCGATGACCTCAGCGAGGCGAGCCGGTTGGGAGCAGATTCGCAAGCGACCTGACCCGCGCCTTCTCCGATGCGGCGCTCAAGGGCACGCTCGCTCGCCGACGTGCTGCGCTCGCTGGCGCTGGCGCTGTCGTCGCATGCGCTCGAGGCGGCGCTTGCGCCGATCACCTCGGTGCTCGGCAAGAGCGTCGCCGGGCTGTTCGGCACGGCGCTGAAGGTGCCGTTCGCGAGCGGCGGGGTGATCGCCTCGCCGGTCGCCTTTCCGCTCGGCGGCACGCGGCATGTCGGGCTCGCCGGCGAGGCTGGGCCCGAGGCCATCCTGCCGCTGTCGCGCGGCGGCCGACGGCAGGCTCGGCGTGCGGGCGGAGGGCGGCGGCGCCGCTCAACGTCACGTTCAATGTCACCACGCAAGACGCGGAGAGCTTCCGCCGCTCCGAAGGGCAGATCGCGGCCATGCTGAACCGGGCTGTCGGCCGCGGCGGCAGGCGGAATTTGAGACGCCATGGCATTTCATGAGGTGCGTTTTCCGGCCGGGATCTCGCTCGGCGCCACCGGCGGACCGGAGCGGCGGACGGAGATCGTGGTGCTCGGCTCAGGCGCCGAGGAGCGCAACAGCCGCTGGGCGGATTCCAAGCGCAGCTACAATGCCGGCTACGGCATCAAGCGCGTCGACGATCTCCATGCGGTGATCGCCTTCTTCGAGGAGCGGCGCGGGCGCTTCCACGGCTTCCGCTGGAAGGACTGGTCCGACTACAAGTCCGCCGCGCCGAATGCGAGCGTCACCGCGCTCGACCAGGCGATCGGCACCGGCAACGGCGTCACCGCCGACGTTCCAGCTCGTCAAGACCTATGGCTCGGCCTTCGCGCCGTGGACGCGGGACATCAAGAAGCCGGTCGCAGGCAGCGTGCGCGTCGCCGTCGCCGGGGTCGAGAAGACGGCGAGCCACGCATTTCAACGTCGATCATGCGCGACCGGCGTGGTCACCTTCACCGGCGGCAACATCCCGACCATGGGCCAGAGCGTCACCGCCGGCTTCGAGTTCGACGTGCCGGTGCGCTTCGACACCGACAGGCTCGAGGTCAATCTCTCCCTGATCGAGGCCGGCAGCATCCCGAACATTCCCATCGTTGAGGTCAGGCTGTGAGGGCGCTGCCTGCCGGCCTGCAAAGCCATCTCGACTCTGGCGCCACCACGCTTTGCTGGTGCTGGCGCGTCACGCGGAACGACGGCGTGGCCTTCGGCTTCACCGATCACGACCGCGACCTTCAGTTCGACGGCACGAGCTTCGAGGCGGCGAGCGGCTTCACCGGCACGGAGATCGCCGGCGCCGTCGGGCTCAATGTCGATACGCTCGACGTGGAGAGCGCCATCACCTCCGACCGGCTCAGCGAGGACGATCTCGCCGCCGGGCTGTTCGACAACGCGCTGATCGAGATCTTCCGCGTGAACTGGCAGGACGCCGAGCCAGCGCGTGCTGATGCGCTATCGGCAATCTCGGCGAGGTGTCGCGCGGGGCGACGCATTTCAAGGCGGAGGTGAGGGGGCTCGCGCACGAGCTGCAGCAGCCGAAGGGGCGCATCATCCAGTTCGCCTGCGATGCGGATCTCGGCGATCAGCGCTGCACCATCGATCTCGATGTGCCGGCGTTCAAGGGGACCGGCGCGGTGACCGCGGTCGCCGATCAGCGGAATTTCACCGTCTCCGGCCTCGGCGCCTTCGATGAGGACTGGTTCACGCCGCGGGCTGCTGACCTGGACGAGCGGCGCCAATGCCGGCCGCAAGGCCGAGGCGAAGCTGCACTCGAAGCGCGACGGCGCGGTGACGCTCGAGCTGTGGCAGGCGATGTCGGAGGAGGTGGGTGTCGGCGACGCCTTCACCATCACCGCGGGCTGCGACAAGCATTTCGGCACGTGCATCGGGAAGTTCGACAACGCCGTGAACTTCCGCGGCTTCCCGCATGTGCCTGGCATCGACTTCGCGCTCGCCGTGCCGGACCGCGGCGGCAAGAACGACGGGGGGAGCATGAATTAGCGGCTAGCTCGCAGGCACAGGGAAGCTGCGGATCTCGGCGGCGACGTCGGGATGGCTCGCGGCGAGCGCATCGGCGTTGCCGAGCTCGACATCCTCGGTTGGCACGACGCCAGGCCATTCGGTGCTGGCGCCGAGGAACCATTGGCGCGGGCCGCTGATCTGCGCGGTGTGGAAGGTGTTGCCGGGGATGAAGAGCTGCACGCGCTGACCGGCGCGCAGTTCGGCGCCGACGGTGGCGAAGCGTATGCGTGCCGTCGTCATGCAGCATCAGCACTTCGATCGGGTCGCCGAGATAATGGTGGTAGAGCTGGTCGTTCCTGATGCGGTGGAGCTTCACCGGGGCTGCCGGCGTCATCATGAAATAGAGCGCCGAGCCTAGCGGCCGTCCGTCGGCGAAGGGCGCGGGCAAGCCGCCAGGCGCGATCGGCAGCTTGCTCATGTATAGGTCTCGCGCACGAAGCCGCAGGTCGCAGTTCGGCTCGAGCTTGAGCAGCGTGCGGATCTCGTCGGCGGTCAAATTGTCGGCCTTTGTCTCACTTCAGCTCTTCTCATGTGGCGCGGCCAAGTCCTCGCACCACATCGCCCGCAAGGCAACCACACTCTCATGACCACGCGAAGCGATTGTTGCGGCGGCCCGCGGCTGGCTCGGCACGCCCTATCACCACCAGGCGAGCGTGAAGGGGGTCGGCTGCGATTGCCTTGGGCTGATCCGCGGGCTGTGGCGCGAGCTGCTGGGCCGAGCCGGAGGCGCTGCCGGCCTATACGCGGGACTGGGGAGACGTGACGGGATCGGAGCCGCTGCTCGCGGTCGCCCGCCGGCATTTGCTGCCGCTTGCGAGCGTCGTTCGCGCGGCCGGGGGACATGCTGGTGTTCCGCATGCAGGCGGCGTGGCGAAGCATGCGGGATTTTGGTGCGCTACCGGCTCGAGCGACGAGCTATCGCATTCACGCCGACGAAGAGCTCGGCGTCACCGAAGTCGCGCTGACCGCTGGTGGCGGCGGCGCTGGTGGCGGCCTTCAGTCCTCGAGTATCGCCTCACCCTGAGGAGCGCCGCTGGGCGCGTCTCGGAGCAGGGGCCTCATCCTTCGCGACCTACGCGCCCTCCTCAGGGGGAGGGTAAGGAGTGGCGTGATGGCGACGCTGGTGCTCGGCATTGCCGGTTCGGCAATCGGCGGCGCGGTGCTGCCCGGACTGTCGCTGCTCGGCACGCCGCTCTCTGGCGCGGCCATCGGCAGCCGCTCGCACGATCGGCGGGGCGTTCATCGATCAGGCTCTGCTGGCCCGCTCGCCGGCGCATCGGGCCAGACCAGCGTGCCGCAAGGCCCGCGCCTCTCGGACCTCAAGCTCGGCACGTCGAGCGAAGGCACGCCCTTGCCGCGCGTCTATGGCAGGGCGCGGCTGCCTGGGCAGCTCATCTGGGCGACGCGCTTCAAGGAGAAGAGGAGGCAAGACGGGCAGGCGGCAGCGGCGGCAAGAATGTCGGCGGCCCGACGCGGCAGCGGCAAGAACGCCAAGACCGATCGAGTACACCTACTTCGCCAACGTGGCCTACGCCCTCTGCGAGGGGCCGATCGACCGCATCGGCCCCATCTGGGCCGACGGCAAGAAGCTGAAGAAGGGCAAATTCGAGTTCGACATCCATCTCGGCGACCGAGGATCAGGCGGACGCGTTCATCGCCAACAAGGAAGGCGGCGAGGGTCCCGCCTATCGCGGCACGGCCTACGTCGTGTTCAAGAACATGGCGCTCGAGAGCTTCGGCAACCGCCTGCCGCAGCTCAATTTCGAGGTGTTCCGGAGCTTCGACGGCTTCGAGGACAGCGTGCGCGCGGTGACCCTGATCCCGGCCATGGGCGAGTTCGCCTATGACCCCGCGATCCGTCATCGCCACCGGCGGCGGCGTGACGACCTCGGAGAATGTGCACACCAATGAAGGCGGCAGCGATTGGAGCGCGTCGATCGATCAGCTCGAGGAGCGCTTCCCAACGTCCCGCGCGTGGCGCTGGTGGTCGGCTGGTTCGGCACGGATCTGCGCATCGGCGAATGCGAGCTGAGGCCAGGCGTCGAGACGGCGAGCAAGACCACCGAGCCTTATCGAGTGGTCGGTCTCAGGCGTCACCCGCGACGACGGCCTATGTCGTGTCGCAGTCTGGCGGGCGGCCTGCCTATGGCGGAACGCCGGCCGACGCTCGGTGATCGCCGCCATCCAGGACCTCACGGATCGCGGCTTCAGCGTCACCTTCTATCCGTTCATCGCCATGGACATGCCGGCGGGCAACAGCCTGCCCAACCCTTATGGCGGCACCGGGCCAGCCGCCTTACCCCTGGCGCGGACGCATCACCTGCACTCCGGCGCCTGGCGAGGTCGGCACCGTCGACAAGACCGGCGCGTGCGCAACGCAGGTTGCGGCCTTCGTCGGCAGTGCCGCACCGGCGGATTTCGCGATCGATGGCGACGAAGTCACCTATAGCGGCCCCGACGAATGGAGCTTCCGCCGCTTCATCCTGCATTGCGCCCATCTCTGCGAGGCGGCAGGCGGCGTCGATGCCTTCATCATGGGATCGGAGATGTCGGGGCGACGACGCTCCGGTCGAGCGCCTCGGCCTTCCCCTTCGTCGAGGCGCTGGTCGATCTCGCCGCCGACGTGAAGGAGGTGCTGAGCCCGGGCACCAAGCTCACCTATGGCGCGAACTGGACGGAGCACCCGGCCTATGTGCCGCCTGACGGATCGGGCGACGTCTATTTCCACCTCGACCCGCTCTGGGCCTCGGCCGACATCGACGCGGTCGGCATCGACGTCTATTGGCCGCTGTCGGATTGGCGCGACGGCGAAGACCATCTCGACTATCAGCCCGGCCGCACCATCTACGACCTCGACTATCTCAAGGGCAATGTCCGCGGCGGCGAGGCCTTCGATTTCTACTACCCGGCGCCGGCGAGACCGGCAACGAGGCGAGCGCCGAGCGCCTGGCGCAAACCCGAACGCCGATCACCGACGGCGCCTACGGCAAGCCGTGGGTGTACAAGCCGAAGGCCATCAAGGAGTGGTGGCAGAACGAGCATTTCAACCGGCCGGCCGGCGTCGAGGTCGGCTCGCCCACCGCCTGGGTGCCGGAGTCGAAGCCGATCTGGTTCACCGAACTCGGCTGCCCCGCGGTGGACAAGGGCTCCAACCAGCCGAACGTGTTCATCGATCCCAAGAGCTCGGAGAGCTTCGCGCCGTTCTTCTCGCGGTCGTGCGCGACGATCTCATGCAGCGCCGCTATATCGAGGCGCTGTCGAGCTTCTTCGATCCCGACGACCCTGATTACATCGCCGGCTCGAACCCGGTTCGTCGGAATACGACGCGCCGATGGTCGATGTGTCGCGGCTCTATGTGTACACCTGGGACGCGCGACCCTATCCGGCCTTTCCTCTGGCGCTCTCGGTGTGGGCCGACGGCGGCAATTGGGAGCTCGGCCATTGGCTGACCGGCCGCGTCGGCGGCGGCGACGTCGCGCGCGGTGGTCGGCAAGATCCTCGAAGATTACGGCTTCACCAGCTACGACGTGAGCGGGCTTGCCGGCTCGCTCGACGGCTATGTGATCGACCGGCTGATGTCGCGCGGGACGCGCTCCAGCCCTTGAGCCTCGCCTACTTCATCGACGCGCACGAGTCCGGCGGGCTGATCCACTTCGCCCAGCGCGGGCTGATCGGCTCTCTCGCCACCGTCACGCCGGACGATCTGGTCGAGACCGACGCCGACCAGCCGCTCTACACGCTGACCCGCGGCCAGGAGACCGAGCTGCCGCTCTCGGCCAAGATCACCTTCGTCAACGAGGCCAAGGACTATGCCCAAGCCGCGGTCGAGGCGCGGCATCTGAATGTGCGGAGCGACCGCGTCTCGGCGGCGGAGCTGCCCATCGTCATGCGCCACAACATTGCGCAAGCAGATCGCCGAGTCGTGGCTGCGCGACGTGTGGGCGGCGCGAGAGCGGGCGAGCTTCGCGCTGCCGCCTCGCGGCTCGCGCTCGAGCCAAGCGACGTGATCACGCTCGAATGCAGGCGGGCGCGATTATCGGCTCCGCCTCACCGAGACGAGCGACGGAGTACAAGACCGTCGAGGCCCGCTCGATCGAGCCGCGGGTCTACGAGGCGTTGCGCGTGCCGGAGCGGCCGGTCGAGCCGGACCCGGTGATCGTCTACGGACCGGCGACCGCCTTCTTCCTCGACCTGCCGTTGTTCCGCGCAGGCGAGGCCGAGGAGACCGGCTTCGTCGCCGCCGACGCCTCGCCCTGGCCCGGGCGCCGTCGCCTTCTACCGCTCGCCTACGACAAGCGGCTTCGAGCTCAACGCCATCGCCGAGCTGCAGGCAACGCACGGGCGACGGTGTTCGATTTCTATTCTGGTCCGCTCTACCGCTACGATCGCTCGAACATACTTTGTGAAGCTTGACCCAAGGCGAGCTCGCCTCGATCACCGAGGAGGCGCTGCTCGCCGGCGGCAACCTCGCCGCGGTCGAGAACGCGGACGGCGACTGGGAGCTGCTCCAGTTCCAGACGGCGACGCTCGTCGCGCCCGGCACCTATGACCTCTCGGTGCTGTTGCGCGGCCAGTTCGGCACGGAGGCGCGATGCGCAATCCCGTCGCCGCTGGCGCCCGCTTCATCCTGCTCGACGAAGCGGTGACCGCGGTGGACATGGTGAGCGACGATGTCGGGCTCCTGCTCAATTGGCGCTACGGGCCGCTCGGCGAGCCGATCGACGATCTTGCCTATCGCACCGAGGCGCACGCCTTCACCGGCCTGGGCTTCGGCCCTGTCGCCGGTGCATCTGCAAGGCAAGCGCGATCCCGTCGAGCGGCGACTGGACCTTCATCTGGGTCCGCCGCACGCGGATCGACGGCGACGGCTGGGAGGCGTCGACGTGCCGCTCGGCGAGGCGGCGGAGCTCTACCGGCTGGAGATCCTCGATCGGCGGCGACGTGCTGCGCACCGTCACTGGCCTCGGCGCCCGGCCTATCTCTACTCCGCCGCGATCCAGACCGCGGACTTCGGCTCGACGCAGTGGAACGTCGCCATCCGCGTCACGCAAATGAGCCCGGTCTACGGCGCCGGCATCGCCGCGAAGCTGACCTACGACTATCAGCATTAGGTCTCTCCGCCCAGGCGCTCACTTAGGCCGCGCTTGCGCGTCAGGGGGGTCCCGTTCATGCCGCACTCAGCGGCATGTCAACCGCCTCTAGCCTGCGCTTGAGTGCGGGCGCGACGGGCGATCCTGACCCAAAGGATAGGACAGACAATGACTGAGAGCGCCAAGCTCCGCATCCCCTATATCGCCGCGAGCCAGGCGCAGAAGCACGTCACCCATAACGAGGCGCTGACGCTGCTCGACACGTTGGTGCAGGTCAGCGTCATCGACAAGGATCTGACCGCGCCGCCCGGCAGCCCGGCGGAAGGCGACTGCTACATCGTCGCGGCCAGCGCGCACCGGCGCCTGGATCGGCTGGGACAATCGCATCGCCCGCTTCATCGACGGCGAGTGGCGCTCTTATCTGCCGGGCGCCGGCAGTGGCGCCGGCTGGCGCGCTTATGTGCTCGACGAGGCGGCGCTCTATATTTTCAACGGCAGCGCCTGGGTCGCGTTCGGTGGTGGCGGCGGCGTCAGCGACGGCGATAAGGGCGACATCACGGTCTCGAGCTCCGGCACGGTCTGGAGCATCGACAACGACGCGGTCAGTTTCGCGAAACTTCAGAACGTTGCGACCGACCGGCTGATCGGCCGCGACACGGCGTCGAGCGGCGATCCGGAGGAACTGACTGTCGGCGGCGGTGTTGAGTTCACGGGCTCCGGCGGCATTCAGCGCTCGGCGCTGACCGGCGATGTCACCGCGAGCGCCGGGTCGAACGCCGCCAGCATCGCCAATGACGCTGTCACCAACGCCAAGCTGGCGAATGTCGCGACCGCAACCTTAAAGGGGCGGACCACGGCCGGAACCGGTGACCCGGAAGATTTAAGCGCGACGCAAGCCACCGCGCTGCTCAACGCCTTTGTCGGCGATAGTGGCTCCGGCGGCACCAAGGGGTTGGTTCCGGCACCTGCTTCGGGCGACGCCGCTTCCGGTAAGTTCTTGAAAGCAGACGGAACTTTCGCCGTGCCGAGCGGCGGAGGAGGGGTGACGGACGGCGACAAAGGCGACATCACCGTCTCGAGCTCCGGCACGGTTTGGACCGTCGATAACAATACGATCACCGACGCCAAGCTCAGGGACAGCGCGGCGCTTTCGGTGATCGGGCGCTCGGCGAACTCGACCGGAGATCCGGCCGACATCGCCGCTGCCAGCGACGGCGACGTGCTCAGGCGCTCCGGCACCACGCTCGGCTTCGGCAGCATCGCCACGGCGGGCATCGCCAACGATGCCGTCAGCTATGCCAAGATTCAGAATGTCTCGGCGACCGACCGGCTGCTCGGCCGTTCCACGGCCGGCACGGGCGATGTCGAGGAGATCATCTGCACCGCGGCGGGACGGGCTCTGCTGGATGACGCGGATGCAGCCGCGCAGCTCGTTACGCTCGGCGCGCGTGGGCAGGGCTTGGAGACGATCTGGATCCCGGCTTCGGCCATGTCGCCGCGCTCGACCAGCGGCGCGGGCGAAGGCAGTTACAATTCCGGCGCCAACGACATCACCATCAAGACGCTCGACTTCGACACGACGACGCAGGAATACGCGCATTTCGTCGTCGCCATGCCCAAGAGCTGGAACGAGGGCACGGCGACATTCATTCCTTATTGGACCAATACCGGCGGCGCCTCGACGCAGAACGTGGTGTGGTCGCTTGCCGGGCGCGCGCTCAGCAACGACGATGCCGCGAACGGGACGTTCGGCACGGCGCAAACCTCGAACGACACTTGGCTGGCGCAGAACGACATTCACATCGGGCCGACCTCAAGCGCGATCACTATCGGCAATACGCCCGCCGAAAACGATCTCGTCGTGTTTGAGGTCAGCCGGGTGGTCGGCTCCGACACTATGGCGGGAGACGCGCTGCTGATCGGCCTCAAGCTGCTGTTCACCACCAACGCCGCAACGGATGCTTAAGCAATGACTCAGCAATACGCCCTGGTCGGACCCGATGACACAATCGACCGTATCGCATCCGACATCGATCCCAAGACCGGCACCAAGCCTGGCTGGCGCTGGCTGCCCTACGAGGTGGTTGGTGCTGTTTGCGACGGCGCCACGCAGGTGCGCGAGCAGCCTTCGGTCGACGTGCTCGAGGGCAAAGTGGTCGCCAGAGAAAAGGTGCGTGACAAGACGGCCAAGGAGATCGCGGCGGACGAGGCGCGCAAGCGCGATGCCATGATCGCTGCCTGCCTGCGCAATCCGCTCGCTCCGGTTTGCCGGAGGCTGCTGTCCGAAATCCGGGGCCAAGAATTTGGTGAGCAGGCGTGGCGCGATTTCATCGAGGATGTGGTTTGATGCTCGCGCTGACGCAGCATATCGGGTTTGCTGGGCGGCGACGAAATTCGTCGCCGCCGAGCTTCAGCAACACGCTCTCGATCTCGAACGGCGTTTTCAACAGATATATCGGCCGTGCGCAGGGCGTTGGCACGTCGAGACGGACGATGACGTTTTCGGCGTTCATTAAGACGCCGGCCGATCTTACCGACACCGCGATCTCGGTTTTCAACGTCGACGAGATCGATTTCGTCGTCTTCTATAACGACCGTATTGAGGTGAATATTCCTTGGCCCGATGCCGTCAAGACGACCGGCTTCACTCCGGCAACATCGACTTGGTATCACCTCCTCATTCAGATCGACACGCCACAGGCGACGGCAACCAACCGCGTGAAAATCTTCGTTGACGCGGTGGACATGACCGACACCGCCGGCAGCGTCTATCCAGCGCAAAATTACGACACCCATTGGGGCGCCGACACCGAGATCGACTATCATCTGCCGATTTATGTGGGCGAGGTGAGCGGCGGCGGTGTGTGGCTGGTCGACGAAATCGCCAAGTTCGACGGCCAGATTTACGCAGCCTCGGACGTGGCCGACGGATCGCATAAGCCGAAGGACATTTCGGGCCTGACCTTTGGCGCGCAAGGTTATTGGTTGCGGTTCGAAACCGGCTTGGCGGCGACCATCGGAGTCGACAGCTCGGGCAATGGCAACGATTTCGCCGATTTGGGCGGTGACAGTTTTGTCGATGGCGATTTCAGCGCGGTCGTCCCGTAGGCGGGAGGGCAGCAGGTCTGCCCGCGGCCGGACCCCGAAGGGCGGGGTGGCCGCAAACCAATCTTTTCACCGCAGTTCCAGATCGTCATTTCGAGGCGTCCGGATCATGACGGGACCGAGGGCGGAGATGCACGCAACTCTCGAGCTGATCGATCGCATCGCGGCGCACTTCTCCACCGGCCAGATCGCGGCGGCCGGCGGTGCGGGATCGGCGACGGCAATTGCCGCGGCGATGGCGGTCGATCCGAACTGGGCGGCCTGGCTCCAGATCACGACCTACGCCGTCGGCATTCTCTCAGGCCTCGCAGGCCTCAGCCTGGTGGCGATGAAGATGGTGCAGCAGCGCCGCGAGATGCGGGCCTGGGCCAAGGAGCGCGGCCTGTAGCAGCCGCCGTGGATTCGCAATTGTGCAGCCGCCGTGAGGCGGCTTTTTTGTTGGAGACGATGCATGACCCTGCCGAAATGGTACGAGCTCGCGCTTGCCGAGCGCGGCGTGAAGGAAGCACCGGGCGAAGCCGACAATCCGGTGGTGCAGGCTTATTACAAAGACGCAGGCCATCCGGAAGTGCGGCACGACAAGGTGCCGTGGTGCGCGGCGTTCGTCGGCGCCATGTTGAAGCGCGCCAGCATCAAACCGTCGGGTTCGCTTGCGGCGCGGTCTTATCTCGATTGGGGCAAGAAACTCTCCGAGCCGAAGCAAGGCTGCGTCGTGGTCATGCGGCGCGGCAATTCGAGCTGGCAGGGGCACGTGGCGTTCTACGAGAAGGATGCGGGCGTCCGCATCGTGTGTCTCGGCGGCAATCAGTCGGACCGGGTTTCGTTCGCGTCATATCCGAAGAGCAAAGTGCTTGGATACCGATGGCCTGAATAGTCGAACGAACGCGTCCTTGAGCGAGGTCGCGACGCCCTCCCCCTGAAAGGGGGAGGGCCGGGGTGGGGGTCGCATCGCAAAACCATTTGGTCTCGGCGGGGCCTAGACGCTGACCCCCACCCGGCTTGGCTTGCGCCAAGCCGACCTCCCCCTTTCAGGGGGAGGGAGGAGCTCCTGGCCTTCGAGTTGAACCATGCTCAATCTTCTCAGTGATCCGGGGTGGATTCCTCGCGACCACCGCGCCGAGGTGCTTGGGCTCGCCACGGGAATCGCCGGCCTCGCTCATGCGCTCGCGTCCTGGGCGGTGGGCGATCTCTCCATCTTCTCGCTGGCGCGCACGATCGGTCAGAACTGGGCATTGATCGCGGCAGGGTTCGGGATCGCCACGCTCAGCGACAAGATCGAGCGGCCGAACCCATCACGAGAGACGGTTGCCGAGATCGCCGCCGCAGCCCTGCGCCGCTAGGCCGATGCAAGTCGTCCGCTCATGGCCAAGCGACCGGAAGTTGCCACCCCGCACCTTGAGCGTCGTCGCGCAAGCCGACTCTTATTTCGTCCTGATTACTGAAGAGGATTTGTCTGCCCAAGCGCGCTACCGGCCTTTGGCCTATCTGAGCGCGCTTGGGTCCCGCGCTCGCGCACTCCCCCACCTCTCACCAAGGAGAAAGACCATGAACACTCTTGCCTGGCTGATTACTGGCGGCATTTTCAAAGGCTACCGCACCCAAATCCTCGGCCTCAGCACGGCGCTGTCGGCGCTGGCGATGTGGGCCGTCGGCGACATGTCGCTGATCGAGCTGATCGAGAAGGCGCCGGTCATTCTGGGCGGCCTCGGGCTCGCGGCGCTCGGCGTCAAAGTCGACGACACGAAGGTCGCCAAACTGGTTGGAACCAAGGCGCTCAAGGCAAAATAGGGCTCATTTCCGCCCCCGTTCATTTAAGGTTCATGCCCCAACCCGTATTTTCTCCCTTCGGGGAGCTTGGGAATCAGAGCCATGTACCGGGTTATGCAGAAAGTAGTTATCGCGACGTTGGCCATGTTTTGGCTAACGGCCCCGGTTTATGCCGGCGATCCCGACTGCATCGGCTGGAGCGCCGCGGCCCCCGTCATCGCCAAAAATTCGCTGCTTCCCGCCAAGGTCATCTACCAGATGGTGCAGGACCGGATGGGCGGCACGATCGTCAATCAGAGCCTCTGTGAAGAGGGCGGTAAGTTCGTCTATAAGCTTGTGGTGCTCAGCGCCAAGGGCGACGTCACTAACGTCACCGTTGACGCCCTGACCGGTCAGCCTTAGAGCGCTATAATCGCGCTCTAAGGTTTATTGGCGCATGATCTTTTCGGAAAACCGGTTTCCACTTTTCCGGATCATGCTAGAGCGGAAGGCGTGTTCGGGAGGACATGACTTTGCGGCTTCTCGTCATCGAGGACGATCCGGACCTCAACCGGCAGCTCGTTTCGGCTTTGAGCGATGCGGGCTATGCCGTCGATACGGCCTTCGACGGGGAGGAGGGGCATTTCCTCGGCGATACCGAACCCTATGACGCCGTGGTGCTCGATCTCGGCCTGCCCAAGAAGGACGGCTTGAGCGTGCTCGAGCAATGGCGCCGCGACGACCGCAAAATGCCCGTGCTCATTCTCACGGCGCGCGAGCGCTGGAGCGATAAGGTGGCCGGCATGGATGCGGGCGCCGACGACTATGTCGCCAAGCCTTTCCACATGGAAGAAGTGCTGGCGCGGGTCCGGGCGCTGCTGCGGCGCTCGGCGGGACATGCCAGCAACGAGATGGAGTGCGGGCCGCTCCGAGTCGATGCCAAGACCTCAAAGGTCACGGTAGACGGCCAGGCGGTGAAACTCACCAGCCACGAATATCGCGTGCTGTCCTATCTGATGCATCATCGAGACCGCGTGGTCTCGCGCACCGAGCTCGTCGAACATCTCTACGAGCAGGATTTCGATCGCGACTCGAACACGGTCGAGGTTTTTATCGGGCGCTTGCGCAAGAAACTTCCCGAAGACCTGATCCAGACCGTCCGAGGGCTCGGCTATCGCCTCTCGGACAAGAGCGATGAGGCTTAATTCCCTCGCCTTCCGCCTGTTCGCCTCCGCCGCGGCGTGGACGCTCGTGGTGGTGCCCATCGCCGCCATCCTCCTCATTTCCCTCTATCGCCAGACCGTCGAACGCAGCTTCGACGCCCGCCTCAACGTGTACCTCACGAGCCTCGTCGCCTCGACGACGGCCGGCGGCGCCACCCATCCCACGGCGCCCACAAGTCTCGGCGCTCCCATCTTTACCCTCCCCTTTTCCGGCTGGTATTGGCAGATCAAGCCGCTCGACGGCGCGGAGCGTCCGCTGTTCGTGTCGGACTCGCTGCTCGATCAGCAGCTCGAACTGCCGAGCCAAGACGGCATCACCCCCGATCAGAATTTGACCAGGCGCGATTATGCGCCCGGTCCGCAAGACCAGCGCTTGCGCATTGTCGAGCGCGAGATCCGGCTCGCCGGCGCTAACTCCACACCTTATTCCTATGCGGTCGCCGGCGACGCCGCCGAGATCGCGGGCGACATCTCTTCCTTCACCACGATGTTGATCGCGGCGCTTGGCGTGCTCGCGATCGGGCTCATCGTCGCGACCTTGTTCCAGGTGCGGTTCGGGCTTTTACCGCTTCGCGTCATTCGCCGCGAGGTCGCTGCTGTCAGGGCAGGGGAAGCCGAGAAGCTTACCGGACGGCCGCCCGACGAGATCATGCCGCTGCAAGACGAGCTCAACGCGCTGATCCAATCCAACCGCGACATCGTGGAGCGGGCGCGCACCCATGTCGGCAATCTGGCGCACGCGCTGAAGACCCCGCTCAGCGTCATCACCAACGAGGCGCGCGAGCAGAAGGGTCCGCTCGCCGACAAGGTGGTCGAGCAGGCCGAGATCATGCGCGACCAGATCACCCATCATCTCGACCGGGCGCGGGTGGCGGCGCGGTCGAGCGCCATCGGCGACGTGACCGAAGTGAAACAAGTGCTGGATGCGCTGAAGCGCACGCTCGAACGCATCTACGAGGAGCGGGGACTTGCGCTCGAGGTGAGTTGCGCCGACGAGCTCAAGTTCCGCGGTGAGAAGCAGGATTTCGAGGAGATGGTCGGCAATTTGCTCGACAATGCCTGCAAATGGGCGAAGGCGCGGGTACGGGTCAGCGCCGCCAGAGCTGCGGACATGCTCACTGTCGTCGTCGATGACGACGGCCCCGGCCTCGCGAAAGAGGATCGCGCCAAAGTCGTGAAGCGGGGACAGCGCCTCGACGAGACCAAGCCCGGCTCTGGGCTCGGTCTCTCCATCGTCGCCGACCTCGCTCATCTCTATAAGGGGCGCCTCGAGCTCGAGCCTTCGCCTGAGGGCGGCCTCAGGGCACGGCTTGAATTGCCTAGCGGTTTGATTTTTGCTTTAGCTTGTGGGGCTTATCTGGACGGAAACTCAAAGGACCCCGTTGGCGTTATTACCTAGATTCTCAGCAAGGAGAATGACCATGAGGAAATTTCTTTTGGCCACTACAGTGGCAGCAATTGCACTTGTAGGATTGACGGCAAATCAGTGCGGCGGCGGGGATACGGCGCAGGCGCCGGCGCCGACGCCCGCGCCTGAGAAACAAGAGACCCCGCCGGCACCGGAACAGCCGCCACAGCAATAATTGCTTAAGGACACGGGCCGAGTGGCCCGTGTCCAATTCTTTGCACTGGTGATAAACTTCCTCTCCGTGCCGGATCGGCATTAAGGAGATCAGATGCGTTTACCGTCGTCGATATTGATTCTGCCTCTGCTTCGTTGCGGTTGGCTTCGGGAGCGCGTGCCTTGACGCGCCCGCCGGAATTGCGGCGCCGGCAGAAAGCGAGGGTGCCACGGGTCCGCAGGTCGATCCGCGCGCGGTCGGCGCTGTGATCGGTGGCATTCTTGCTCACCGGGTAGCCCGGGGTATGGATGAGGCAGACCGGCGCATGGCAGCCGAAGCCGAGTATCAGGCGATGGAATTTGGTGAGCCTGGCACCTCGACTGCCTGGGAAAATCCGGCGACGCAGCATCGCGGCGTGATCGTGCCGGAGAAGCCTTACCCGCAAGGCGACGAATATTGCCGGGCCTATACCCACACCGTCGACCTGGGCGGTGCAGGGGATACGATCAGAGATATCGCTTGCCGCAAGCCAGACGGCGTTTGGCGGGCCGGCGGGCGCCCGTTTCTTTCCCCAAGTTGAGCTCCACGGGTTGCGGAGTCTCGCGCCCAAGCTTGCAATTTACCCTCCTCTTCGCTCGGCCTCTTCCCCCCCATTCTCCTTTCGCCTATGCCTAGCCTCCTTAGAGCGAAAGCCATTTGGATTAAATCTTGTATTTCGCTCTAGGTCCTTGTCTTTGACGCATGATCTTGTCCGAAAAGTCTGCAACTTTTCGGGATCATGCTTTGGTTTGGCGGAGGTCCGCGTTCTTGTTGCTCTGGGTCATTCTCGGCTGCCTCACGGCGATCGTGCTGTTCTTTCTGCTTGGTCCGCTCTATCGCGCGCGGACGCTCGCGCGGGAGCGCGCGGCCTTCGACGCCGCGGTCTATCGCGATCAGCTCGGCGAGGTCGAGAGCGACCGCGAGCGGGGCTTGATCGGAGAGAAAGAGGCGGAAGCCGCGCGGATCGAGATCGCGCGGCGATTGCTTGCAGCGGATGCGCGCGAGCGGGATAGCGAAGCGAAAGAGCATCACACGCCCAATCGAGCGTGATGATCGCAGTCGCGATCGCGCTGCCGCTATTGGCGCTCGGCATCTATCTCGTCTACGGCTCGCCGAAGCTGCCCGATCAGCCGCTCGCGGCGCGGCTCGAAGATAATGGCAAGGAACAAGATCTCGAAGTGCTGGTCGCGCGCGTCGAGGCGAGGCTGCGCGAGCATCCCGAGGAAGGCGAGGGCTGGGAGGCCATCGCTCCGGTCTATATGGCCTGGCGCCGCTATGCGGATGCCGCCGAAGCCTATGGCCAAGCGGTCCGGCTGCTCGGCGAGACGCCGAAGCGGCTCGTGGGTCAGGGCCAGGCGCTCGTGCTCGCCAATGACGGGATCGTCACCGAGCCGGCGCGCGTGGCGCTGGAGAAGGCAATCGCCCTCGACCCTGAACAGATGCAAGCGCGCATCCTGCTGACCATCGCCAAGGAACAGGACGGCAAGCTCGACGAGGCGATCGCCGATTGGAAGGCGCTGCTCGACAAAGCGCCGGCCGATGCGCCTTGGCGAAAATCGGTGGAGCAAAGGCTCGCCGAGGACGAGGCCAAGCTGAAAGGCGGTCCTACGCCAGAAGCTGTCGAAGCGGCGAAGGAGATGAGCCCGGCAGATCGCCAGGCCATGATCGAGCGCATGGTGGCGGGGCTGGCGGCCAAGCTCGAGGCCAATGGCGACGATTTGGCAGGGTGGCTGAAACTGGTCAGAGCCTATAGCGTGCTCGACCGGAAGGACGAGGCCGAAGCCGCGCTGGCCAAGGCACGCGCCAAATTCAGCGGCAACGCGGATGCGCTCGGCCAGCTCGACAGGCTGGCGGCAGAGCTTGGGCTCAAGTCCTGAGCGGAGAGAGTTAAGAATGACGCGAAAGCAGCGAAGAGGCGTTCTGATCGGGACCGCGCTTGCCGTGCTCGGTCTGGCAGTCGGCCTCGTGCTGTTCGCGATGCGGGATTCGATCGTCTTCTTCTATACCCCGACCGAGGTCGCGGAGAAGCAATTGGCGCCGGGCACGCGGTTCCGGCTCGGCGGGCTGGTCGAGGACGGCAGCGTGGTCAGGAGCGAAGGCACCAATGTTCGCTTCGTCATCACCGATCGGGCCAAGCAATTGCCGGTGACTTATACCGGCGTGCTACCGGATCTGTTCCGCGAGGGGCAGGGCGTCGTCACTGAGGGTGTGTTGGAAAATGACGGCGTGTTCCACGCCGACAGCGTGCTCGCCAAACACGACGAGAACTATATGCCGCCGGAAGTCGCGGAGAAATTGAAGGCGCAAGGCGTGTGGCGCGGGAGTGATGCGAAGTGATCGCTGAGACCGGGCATTATGCGCTGATCCTCGCGCTCGGCGTCGCCATCCTGCAGACGGTGTTGCCGCTGTGGGGCACGCGAACGCGCGATGCCGAGTTGATGGCGATCGCAGCGCCGGCGGCGCAGATGCAATTCCTTCTGATCGCGCTCGCTTTCGGCGCGCTGATGACGGCGTATGTCACCTCGGATTTCTCGCTCGCCAATGTCTGGCAGAACTCTGCGGCGGCGAAGCCGTTGCTCTACAAAATCTCGGGCGTGTGGGGAAACCACGAAGGCTCGATGGTGCTGTGGGTGCTGATCCTGGCGCTGTTCGGCGCCGCGGTCGCGAGCTTCGGCAGCAATCTGCCGCCTGAGCTTCGCGCCAATGTGCTGGCGGTACAGGGCTCGATCGCGGTGGCGTTTCTCCTGTTCATCGTCACGACCTCGAATCCGTTTGTCAGGCTGGATCCCGCGCCGCTCGACGGCAACGGACTGAACCCAGTGCTGCAGGACCCGGCGCTCGCCTTCCATCCGCCGTTCCTCTACGCGGGCTATGTCGGTTTCTCGATGGCCTTCTCGTTCGCGGTCGCCGCGCTGATCGACGGGCGCATCGATGCGGCCTGGGCGCGTTGGGTCAGGCCGTGGACGCTTCTCGCCTGGATGTGCCTCACGCTCGGCATCGCCATGGGCTCGTGGTGGGCCTATTACGAGCTCGGCTGGGGCGGGTTCTGGTTCTGGGACCCGGTGGAGAACGCCTCCTTCATGCCGTGGCTCGCCGGCACGGCGCTGCTCCACTCGGCGTTGGTGATGGAGAAGCGCGACGCGCTCAAAGTCTGGACGCTGCTGCTCGCCATCATCACCTTCTCTTTGAGCCTGATGGGCACGTTTCTGGTGCGCTCCGGCGTGCTGACGAGCGTGCATGCGTTCGCCGTCGATCCGGCGCGCGGCGCCTTCATTCTCGGCATCATGGGCGTGTTCATCGGCGGCGCGCTGACGCTGTTCGCCTGGCGGGCGCCGCTGCTGAAGCAGGGCGGCATCTTCGCGCCGATCAGCCGCGAGGGCGCGCTCGTGCTGAACAATCTGCTGCTCACCACGGCTTGCGCCGCCGTGTTCGTCGGCACGCTCTATCCGTTGTTGCTGGAATCGCTCACCGGCGAAAAAATTTCGGTCGGCGCGCCGTTCTTCAATCTTACCTTCGCGCCGCTGATCGTGCCGCTCATCATCGTGCTTCCGTTCGGGCCGATGCTCGCCTGGAAACGCGGCGACGCGCTCGCCGCGGCGCAGCGGCTCGCGGCAGCGGCAACGGTCGCGCTGATCATCGCGGTCGCCATCCTTGCGGCAATCAAACGTGGGCCGTGGCTCGCGCCGTTCGGCGTCGGCCTCGGCGTGTGGCTGATCCTGGGCGCGCTCACCGAAATCGCGACGCGCGTGAAGATTTTCGAGGTGGGGCCGGCAGAAGTCTGGCGGCGCTTGCGCAATCTGCCGCGCTCGGCCTTCGGCACCATGCTGGCCCATGCCGGGCTCGGCATGTGCGTGATCGGGATCGTCGCCACCACGGCGTGGCGCGAGGAGCGGATCCTGGCGCTGAAGCCGGGAGAGGTCGCGGATATCGCCGGTTATCACCTGACATTCGATGGCGTCGCGCCGCGCCAAGGTCCGAATTATCGCGAGCGCGTCGGGCTGTTCAGCGTCACGCGGAACGGCGCTGTCGTCGCCGAGCTCGAACCTTCGAAGCGCGAGTTCGCGATCGAGCGGAACGCCACTACGGAAGCCGGCATTCATGTGAGCTGGCGCGGCGATCTCTATGTCGTGCTCGGCGATGCGCTGAAGGACGGCGCCTATAGCGTGCGGATCTATTTCAATCCGCTGGTCCGATTGATCTGGCTCGGTGCGGTGGTGATGTTCATCGGCGGCGCGGTTTCGCTCTCCGACCGGCGCTTGCGGGTGGGGGCGCCACGGCGCGCCGGCTCGCGCGCAATGCCGGCCAAGGCGGCGGCGTAAGATGCGCCGCGCGCTCCTCGCTCTCCTCGCCATGGTGGCAGTCTCCGTCGCCGCTCCGGCGTTCGCGGTGCAGCCGGACGAAGTTCTCCCCGATCCGGCGCTTGAAGCCCGGGCGCGGGCGATCTCCGCGGGCTTGCGTTGCCTCGTCTGCCAAAATCAATCGATCGACGATTCCGACGCGCCGCTCGCGCGGGACCTTCGCATCTTGGTGCGGGACCGGCTGAAAGCGGGCGACAGCGACGAGCAAATCATCGATTTCGTCGTCGACCGCTATGGCGAGTTCGTGCTGCTCAAGCCCCGGTTCGAGCCCCACACCATGCTGCTCTGGCTCGCCACCCCTATCGTCGGGCTCTTGGCCATCACCATGGTGATCCTGGCCGCCAGACGCCGGAAGATCGGGGCGAATCAGACGGTTCCGTTAAGCAAAAGCGAGCAGCAGAAGCTCAAAAAGCTGCTCGACGAAGCCTGATTAACGGGCGGTCGTTCCCGCCTCCCGACGCCTTGCAGAGCAAGGCCCCGGCCACCATCTTCCTCTCCTACCTTACCGAAATTTAATGCCGTCGAAACGGCTGCGTAATTCGTAAACGCCTATATCTGATGGCTAAGGAAGCCTCTCTCCGTCGGGGTGAGCGGCTAAACCATCGGATTTCCATCGTCCTTTGAGGAGAGGGTGAACACCTATGAACGAAATCAACAGAAGCTCCGAGAGCCAACCGACACGGAATCTTGCGGTGAAACGCGCCCTCGTTGCCGTTGCGGCGCTGCTCGCGACAAGCGCGCTTGCCGTGACGCTTGGCACCAAGGTGCCTCTGGCCGAGGCCGAGACCGCGCAGGCCCCGCAGTCGGTGCAGACGCCTTACGGGCCGGCTCCGATCAGCTTCGCCGACCTGGTGCAGAAGGTGAGCCCCGCCGTTGTCAGCATCAACGTCAAGGGCGACGCCAAGGTCGCCGAAAACGAGATGCAGATCCCGGGCATGCCCGATATTCCCGAGGACAGCCCGCTCTACGATTTCTTCAAGCGCTTCAAGCAGCAGCAGCCCAATGGGCAGCCGCCGCATCCGCACTCCGACTCTGGCGCAAGGCTCGGGCTTCTTCATTTCGCCCGACGGCTTCGTCGTCACCAACAACCATGTGGTCGAGGATGCCGAGGATATCTCGGTGACGCTGGAAAACGGCGACAAGTACCCTGCGACCCTGGTCGGCTCCGATCCGCGCACCGATATCGCTTTGATCAAGGTGAAGGCTGACGGCAAGACGTTCGCGTTCGTCGACTTTACCGAGAAGGACCCGCGCGTTGGCGATTGGGTGCTCGCGGTCGGCAATCCGTTCGGCCTCGGCGGAACGGTCACGGCCGGGATCATCTCCGCGCATAATCGCGACATCGGCTCCGGTCCGTACGACTATCTCCAGATCGACGCGGCCGTGAACCGCGGTAATTCCGGCGGTCCGTCCTTCGATCTCGACGGCAAGGTGGTCGGCATGAACACCGCCATCTTCTCACCGTCTGGCGGCAATGTCGGTATCGCCTTTGCCGTGCCGGCGGCGCTGGTCAAGGACGTGGTCGGTCAGCTGCAAACGCATGGCACGGTCGATCGCGGCTGGCTCGGCGTCGTCATCCAGAATGTCAGCGAGGATATCGCCGACTCGATCGGGCTGACGGAGGCCAAGGGCGCCATGGTGACCAAGGTTGCCGAGGATGGACCTGCGGCGAAGCAGGACGTCAAGGCCGGCGACGTCATCGTTGCGGTGAATGGCGAGGCGATCGCCGACTCCCGCGATCTGGCGCGCAAGATTGCCGAGATGCATCCCAATACCGACGTCAAGCTTTCCATCATGCGCTATGGCGACAAGCATGACGTCGACATGAAGCTCGGAGCCTTCCCGACCGGCAAGAAAGTTGCCGCGCTCGAGGAGGAGAAGCCGGAGCAGGGCGAGGAGCTCGAGACGCTCGGCATGTCGCTTGCCGCCGCCACGCGTGTGCCGGGTGCCGGCGAGGAAGGCGTGGTCATCACCCAAGTCGATCCGGCAAGCGATGCCGCCGAGAAGGGTCTGAAGCCAGGCGACGTCATTCTACAGGTTGCGGGCGAGACCGTGTCCCAGCCCGGCGATGTCTCCAAGGGCATCAAGAAGGCCATCGACAAAGCCAAGGACAAGGACAAGGTCAACGTTCTCGTACAAGTGAAGTCCGGCGATCAGACGCGATTCGTCGCGCTCTCCCTAAAGAAGGCCTAAGCCACCTTCGACGCCGGAGGGCGGCGCGGTTCCCCCCCAACCGCGCCGCCCACCTTTTTTCTTAACATTGTCGTCCCTATCTTCCGTCGCAGCGAAATCTTCAGGAGCTTTCAGCCATGCGGGTACTGGTGATCGAGGATGACCAGGAGACCGCGAACTTTCTCAAGCGGGCGCTGAAGGAGCAGGGTCACGTCGCGGAATATGCCGCGGACGGGCAGACCGGGCTCGAGCTGGCAAGGGGTGGCGTCTACGACGTCCTGATCGTCGATCGCATGCTGCCCAAATGCGACGGGCTCGCGGTGATCGGCACCTTGCGCGCCGAAGAGGTGCGTACCCCTGCGCTGATCCTGAGCGCGCTCGGCGAGGTCGATGACCGGGTCAAGGGCTTGCGCGCCGGCGGCGACGACTATCTGACCAAGCCTTATTCCTTCAGCGAGCTTCTGGCGCGGATCGAAGCTTTGGCCCGACGCACCTCGCCGGACGAGTCGAACACCAAATTGGTGGTCGGCGATCTGGTGTTGGACCGGCTCTCCCATAAAGTCACGCGCGCGGGCGAGGCCATCATCTTGCAGCCGCGCGAATTCCGCCTGCTCGAATATCTCATGAAGCATGCAGGCCAGGTCGTCACCCGCACCATGCTGCTCGAGAATGTGTGGGACTATCATTTCGACCCACAGACCAACGTGATCGACGTGCACATTTCGCGGCTAAGGTCGAAGATCGACAAGAATTTTGGGAGCCCGCTGCTGCATACTGTTCGCGGCGCCGGCTACACCATCCGTGATAGCGCTCACTAAACTTTTTCGCACCGTCACCTTCCGTCTATCGCTGACCTACCTTGCGCTGTTCGGCGCGGCGGCCATGATCGCGATGGTCTATATCTATTGGAATACGACGGTGCTGCTGTCGCGGCAGCTGCACCAGACCATCGACGCCGAGCTGAAAGGTCTCGCCGAGCAATACAAGGCCGGCGGGCTCGATCAGCTGGTCAAGACCGTCGCCGATCGGAGCGAGACGCCGGGCAACAGCCTCTATCTTGTCGCCGACGCACAAGGCCATCGCATCGCGGGCAATCTGAGCGCCGTCTCGCCTGAACTGTGGAACAGTCTCGGACCGGTCGAATTCGTCTATAGCCGGCCGGCGCCGGGCGGCACCGAGGCGCGGCTCGCCTATGCCAATGTATTTCGGCTGACCGGCGATTATCGCCTGATCGTCGGCCGCGATATCGAGGAACGGCGGGAGCTGGCGCGCGTGATCGGCTCCGCCATGCTGTGGGGCCTCGGCTTCATGGCCTTGCTCGGGATTGGCGGCGGCTATTGGGTGAGCCGCAATTTGTTGGACCGGGTCGACGAGATCGCCGCGACCTCGCGAACCATCATGGGCGGGGATCTGTCGCGACGACTGCCGGTCAAAGGGCTCGGGCGACGAGCTCGATCGGCTTTCGGAGGGCCTGAACTCGATGCTGGCGCGCATCGAGCAGTTGATGACCAGCTTGCGCGAGGTCTCCGACAATATCGCCCATGACCTCAAGACGCCGCTCAGCCGGTTGCGGAACCGGGTCGAGGCCGCGCTGAGCGAGCCCTATGACGAGCCGGTCTATCGGGAGACGTTGGAGCGGACCATCGAAGAGGCCGATGGGCTGATCAAGACGTTCAACGCACTGCTCTCCATCGCGCGGCTCGAGGCCGGCGCGGGCGGCGAGAATCGCGAGACGCTCGATGTTGCTGGGCTGGCGGATGAATTGGCCGAGCTCTACGAGCCGGCGGCCGAGGAGCGTGGGCTGGTGCTGAAGGCATCCACCGACGAGCCGATTTTCGTGCGCGCGGATCGCCAGCTGTTGGGCCAGGCCATCGCCAATCTGCTCGACAATGCGATCAAATATGGAACGCCGGCTGATGGGGCGACTGTCTCCGGTGCGAAGCCGGAGATTGGGATCGTGGCGAGAGAAGCCGGCAATATGGCGGAGATCATCGTGACCGACCACGGACCCGGCGTGCCGGCGCAAGAGCGGAATCGCGTGCTCGGCCGTTTCGTCCGGCTCGAAGCCAGCCGGTCCGAGCCCGGCAGCGGCCTTGGTTTGAGCCTTGTCGCGGCCGTCGCGAGCCTGCATGGCGGCAGCCTCAAATTGGAAGACAACGAGCCGGGTTTACGCGTGGTGCTGAGCTTGCCGCGAGAGAGTGAAGCTCATATCAATGGGGCGGCCGAGACTGAGCCGAGAGCAGAGACCCATCGCGCGTGACACAATTCCACGAGCGTATCGCCGAGTTCCCGCTGATCTTCGATGAGAACCGGGCGCGCGATGTGCTCGACACGCTGACCAAGAATTCGGGCCAGCTCGCCGACCTCATCGACCAGATCTCCGAAAGTCCGCGCGCTGCTCGAAGGCGCTTTCTCCGGCTCATCCTATCTTGCCTCGCTTGCGCTGCGCGACCCTGACCTGCTCGCCGACTGTTTGTTGCGCGACCCGGAGGAGCACATGGCGCGTGCGCGCGCGGAGCTCGCGGCGGGGATCGGAGAGAGCGGGTCTGTAAAAGAGGTGAGCGTACTGCTCAGGCGCTTCAAGCGGCGGATCGCGCTGCTTGCGGGCCTCGCCGATCTTGGCGGCGTGTGGGACGTCGATGTGGTCATCGCCGCGATGAGCGAGGCGGCAGAAGCGGCGCTGAATGAAGCCGTCGCGTTTCTGTTTCGAAAAGCGAAAGAGTCGGGAGAGATCGAAGAGGGCGTGCCGCCCGGCCACGGCTATATCGTGATCGCCATGGGCAAGCTCGGGGCCTCCGAGCTGAATTACTCCAGCGATATCGATCTGATCGTGTTTTACGACGCGAAGCGCGCCGGCCTGAAGCCGGACAGCGAACCGTCGACCTTTTTCGTCAAGATCACACGCGATCTCGTCAAGCTGCTGCAAGAGCACACGGGCGAGGGCTATGCGTTCCGCACGGACTTGCGGCTGCGGCCCGATCCGGGCGCGACGCAGATCGCGCTCTCGACCGACGCCGCACTCTCTTATTACGAGAGCTTCGGGCAGAACTGGGAGCGCGCGGCGCTGATCAAGGCGAGGGCCGCCGCCGGCGACAAAGAGCTCGGCGAGATTTTCTTGCGCCAGCTCTCGCCCTTCATCTGGCGGAAATATCTCGACTATGCCGCCGTCGCCGACATCCACGCGATGAAGCGGCGCGTGCATGAATTCAAAGGTCATGGCGCGGTCGCGGTCGAAGGCCATGACATCAAGCTCGGGCGCGGCGGCATCCGCGATATCGAATTCTTCGTGCAGACCCAGCAATTGATCGCGGGCGGGCGACATCCGGAACTCCGGACGCGAGGCACGATCGAGACGCTGTTCCGCCTCGCTGAAGGCGGCTGGATCGGCTCGGAGGCCGCTACCGAGCTGAGCGGTGCCTATCGGTTCTTGCGGCGGATCGAAAACCGTTTGCAGATGATCGGGGATGAGCAGACCCACAGCCTGCCGACCTCGCCGGAGGAGTTGTTGCGCGTCGCGCGGCTTGTCCGGCTTCGAGACGACCGACGCCTTCGCCGATGCGCTTCTCGCCGAACTTCGCAAGGTCGAGACTCATTACGGCGCGCTGTTCGAACGCTTGCCGCAAGTGCCGGGCTCAGCCCCGTCCATCATCGTCACCGGCGCCGACGCCGAGCCAGCCACGCTCGCTTCGCTCCAAGAGCTCGGCTATGCCAATCCCTCGCAAACCATCGAAACGCTCCGGGCCTGGCAGTCCGGCCGATATGCGGCGACCAAGAGCGAGCGCGCGCGCGAGCGGCTGACGGAGTTCCTGCCGCATCTGCTCGATGCGTTCGGGCGCACCGCGGAGCCCGACGCCGCGCTCGCCAGTTTCGACCGCGTCATTGCCTCGATGCCGGCCGGCGTTCAGCTGTTCTCGCTGCTCGCTGCCAATCCAAGCCTCACCCGCCTGATCGCCGACATCATGGGAACCGCGCCGAGGCTGGCGCAAACCATCGCGCGTCAATCGCGGCTGCTCGACGTGGTGCTCGATCCCGGGTTCTTCGAGGCGGTGCCGGCGCCCGCCAAGGTCAAGGCGCTGATCGAAAATTCGCTCGAGCAGGCCCACGACTATTCCGAAGCGCTGGACCGGGCGCGGATCGTGGGCCGCGAACAGGCCTTTCTCATCGGCGTTCGCGTGCTGTCGGGCACCATCACCGCCGAGCAGGCAGGGTCGGCTTACGCCAATCTCGCCTCCGCCCTGATCGAGGCGTTGTTGCCTCGGGTCGAGGCAGAGTTGGTGCGCCAGCATGGGCGCATCGCGGGCGGCCGCGCGGCGGTGCTTGCCATGGGCAAGCTTGGCGGCCATGAGATGACCGCGTCGTCCGATCTCGACCTGATCCTGATCTATGACTTCAAAGACGGCGCGCAGTCGGATGGCGCGAGAAGCCTGCCGGCCACGCAATATTTCGCGCGGCTGACGCAGCGCCTGATCGCAGCACTCTCGGCGCCGACCGCGGAAGGCGCGCTCTATCAGGTCGATATGCGGCTCAGGCCTTCCGGCACCCAAGGGCCGGTGGCGACACGGCTTTCGAGCTTCATCGACTATCAGCGGAACCATGCCTGGACCTGGGAGCATCTGGCGTTGATGCGCGCGCGCGTGCTTTCCGGTCCGCCGGACCTCAGCCAAGAGATCGAGTCCACGATCGGCGACGTGCTTCGCCGCCCCCGCGATCGGGCGCGGCTCGCCACCGATGTGCGGGAGATGCGCGCAAAGATCGAGACGGAGAAGGGGACCAAGGACATCTGGGAGCTGAAGCAGGTGCGGGGTGGGCTCGTCGATATCGAGTTCCTCACGCAATTTCTTCAGGTGGCCAATGCGCATGAGCATCCCGACGTGCTCGACCAGAACACGGCAGTGGGTCTCGCCAAGCTTGCGCAAGGGGGCGTGCTGTCGCCGGGCGATTCCGAAATCTTGCTCCCCGCCATCAAGCTCTATCACACGCTGACGCAAGTGTTGCGGCTCTGCCTCGACAAGCCTTTCGTGCCGGCAGAGGCGCCACGCGGATTGAAGGAGCTGTTGGCGCGGGCCTCCGACATGCCGGATTTCCCGACGCTGGAAGCGAGCCTGAAGGACACGCTCGCCGCGGTGCATGATGCGTTCGAGCGGATCGTGCGGTAAGGGACGCTGTTCGGAGCCCGCCTTCGCGGGCATGACAATGGGAGGCCTAGGCCGACGCGGCGTGGGCCTCGTAGTCTTCGTCGTCTTCGGCCATGACGGCCTTGACGGGCAGGGTGCAGATCACGGTGGTGCCTTGGCCCTCGCGGCTGGTGATGCGCAAAGACCCGCCATGGAGTTCGACCAACGCGCGCGAGATGGCGAGCCCCAAGCCGCTGCCCTGATGGCTCTTGGAGAATTGGTTCTCCACCTGCTCGAACGGGCGCCCGAGCTTGACGATATCGGATTCGGGGATGCCGATGCCGGTATCCTTGATGGCGATGCGCACGATGCCCTTCGACCGCGACAGATGCACGTCGACCGTGCCGTCCTCGCGGGTGAATTTGACGGCGTTGGAAAGCAGGTTGAGGAAGATCTGCTTCAGCGCGCGGCGGTCCGCCTCGATCATCAGGCGCGAGGGACCGTGACGCGATAAAGCGATGCCGCGCTCGGCGGCGGCCTGGCTCACCACCTTCATGCTGTCGGCGACGATATCGGCGACATCGACGTGATCGATATCGAGGCTCATGCGGCCGGCCTCGATCTTCGACATGTCGAGAATGTCGTTGATGACCTCAAGCAAATACGCGCCGCTGTCGTGGATGTCGCGGGCATATTCCTGATATTTGGCGTGGCCGAGCGGCCCGAACAGAGATTGCTGCATCACCTCGGAGAAGCCGATCACGGCATTCAGCGGCGTGCGCAGCTCATGGCTGATATTGGCGAGGAATTCCGACTTGGCGCGGTTCGCCGCCTCGGCGCGGTTCCGCTCCAGCGCATATTTCTCGGCGAGCTCGGCCAGCTGCTGCTTCTGCTGCTCCAGCTCGCGGCGTGAGTGCCGGAGCTCGGTGCCATCCGATGCAAGCTGCTCCTCGCTCTCGGCGAGGCGCTGCTGGTTCTGCTTGAGGATGGTGACGTCGGTGCCGACACTGACGAAGCCGCCGTCCTTGGTGCGGCGCTCATTGATGTGCAGCCAGCGGCCGTCTTCGAGTTGCGCCTCGTAGGTGCGGCTATCGTTGTCCCTGAAATCGACGTCGATGCGCTTCCTCACGATCGGCTCGGTGGAGGCGGCGATCACGGCGTCATAGGGCGTGCCGGGACGAACGCGTCATCCGTAAGCCCATGGAATTGCTGATATTTCGAGTTGCACATGACGAGACGGTTCTGATCGTCCCAGAGCACGAAGGCCTCGGAGATGGTCTCGACGGCATCGCGCAGGCGGAGATTGGCGTCGGCGTTGGATGCAGGCTGCTGCATTTCCGACGGCGCGGCGATCACCGTGAGGTAAGGCTCGTTGGTCTCGGCGTCGCGGCTGATATGGCCACGCAGTCTGAGCCGGACGTGATGTCCGTCGGCGTGGCGGAGCCGGATACATTCATCGAAGCTCATGTCGCCGTCGCGAAGATGGCGGTCGGCCAGCGCACGGAGATCGTCGCCCGGGTGCAGCAGCATGGCGATGGCGCGGAAGCTCATGGCATCGTCCGCCGGCTCAAGACCGAGCAAGCGATACATCGGCGCCGACCAATGCACGTGGCCGCGGGCCAAGTTCCAGCGCCAGACGCCGCAGCCTGGCAGCGCCTCGCGCAGCTCGTCGGCGAAACCGTCCTCACTCGCCACATCGCCTTCAGGTTCGCCGAGATAGAAGACGGCGCCGCCCAGCAAAAGAAGCAGAAGGCAGGAGCCGGCGAGGAGCGTGACCTCGATCCTGGTATTCCAGCGCCAAACGGCAAGCGCCGCATCGACCGGCTGGATCAGGGTGAGCTGCGCTTCGGTGTCGGGGACATCGCGCACGGTGACGATGGCATCGGTGCCGTCGGCGAGCGCCATTTGCAGAACGCCGGCATTGGCGCCGAAAGTTGTCAGCGGCTGTTGTGGTCCAAGGACGGTGAGAAGGTCTGCATGGCGCGCCGCTCTGCAAAGGCGCGCGGGCCTCGATCTGGCCGTCGAGATTGGCGAGGAGGGCCATGCGGCCGTCCAGCGTGGCGCCCTGAGGCAGGCTCGAGGCGAGTGCGCCCTGCCAATCGTCCTTGCTGGCTTCCATCTCGGCTTTCAGCCGGAGCGAGGCGAGATCGGCCATCAGCGCCAATCGATCGCGCGCGGAGGCAAGCGTGGTCTCTTTGCTTTGGTTGAGTTGGATGGAGGTGCCGAAGCCTGCCAGCAGCAGAAAGGCCGCGATCAGGATCGGAATGAGGCGACGAAGCGCTTTGGCGGACGGAATATAGAGATAAAGGCGCTCGCGGAGCTCATAATATGGCCCCCCGATCGCGAATGACTCCGTACGCGCGGAACGTGTCCGCGGCATTCGGTCCCCCTTCTTCGCGTTCTCCACAATGCAAAACGGAGAACTGCCGCATCTCCGAATCGCCTAGCCAATTGAGGCGATTGCCGAGTCTTCTGTCTAGAGGGAAACTGTGGAAAGACGGTTAATATTCGGTTGACAGCTTTCGAATCTAGGTTGTGCCGAGGGTCTTGGCGACAATCTCGTAGCTGTCGGTGGAGAGCTTGGCTGAGGCGAGCCGGCTCGAGCGTTTCCTTGGCTTTGGCCCGGCGAATCGGCTCCAAGCTTTGCCAGCTTTCGAAGGCGCCGAGCAGCCTCGCCGCCATATGCGGGTTGAAGCCGTCGATCTCGAGCGCGCAAGACGCGAGAAGCTCGTATCCGGCGCCGTCGGCGCGGTTGAAGCCGGTCGGGTTACCGTGGATGAAGCTGCCGATCAGGGCGCGCACGCGGTTCGGGTTCTTCAGCGAGAATTTCGGGTGCGAAAGCAGCGCATGCACGATCTCGACCGAATCCTCGCGCGCGGCCCGCGCCAGCACCGCGAACCATTTGTCGAGCACGAGGGGCTCCTCCTGCCAGCGCTGATAGAAATCGGCCAGGGCCTCGTCGCGCAAGCGGCCGTCGAGAAAAGCGAGCAAGGCGAGCGCGGAGATGGAGTCGGTCATGTTGGTGGCGTCTTCATAATGGCGGAAGGCGCGCTCGGCTTCGGCCGGATCGCCGGTGCCGACCAGAAGGTCGAGGGAAGCGGCGCGAAGCGCACGTTTTCCCGCGCTATCGGCGTCCGGGGAGTAGGCGCCGGACTGCTGGTTCGCCTCGTAAAGCGCGATCAGGTCGTCGCGAATGGCGGTGCCGATGGTGGCGCGCAAGGTCTCGCGGGCGCGGCGCACGGCGTCGGTATCGACATCGCGGGCAAGCTCGCGGGCGATATCGGATTCGTTCGGCAGTTTCAGGAACTCGGCGCGATAGGCGCTGAGCAGGGCGTCGTCTTTGGCGGTGGCGGCCAGCGCGCTTGCGAGCCGCAAAGCTTCCTCGCCGCTGACGCGCTCCAGGTTTGAACCGCCGCGCGAGGCCGCGACGAGGAGCACGGTCGCGTAGCTCTGCGCCGCCTGCCAGCGATTGAAGGCATCGTCGTCATGCCGCATCAGAAATTCGATTTGCGGCAGATCGGAATTCTGGGTGAGGCGCACCGGCGAGGAGAAGCCGCGCAGCAGAGACGGGATCGGGGCTGCGGGAATATCGCGGAAGGTGAAGCTTTGGCTGCGCTCCCGCATCTCCAGCATGCCATCGCGAATCTTGTTGCCATCTTCGAGGGTGAGCGGAAGATCGTCACCGCTGGCGCCGAGGAGCCCCACCTTCAGAGGGATCAGCAGCGGGTCTTTCTTATTCTGGCCAGGGGTGGACGGCGTGACCTGGCTCACGTTGAGCTTCGCGGTCTTGGTGCGCGCATCGTAATCGAGCGAGCAGGCCAGCTCCGGCGTGCCGCTCTGCGTGTACCAGAGCATGAACTGCTTGAGGTCGCGGCCTGAGGCGTCAGCCATGGCGTCGACGAAATCCTCGACCGTCACCGCCTCGCCGTCATGGCGCTCAAAATAAAGGTCGAGGCCTTTGCGGAAGCCGTCGCGACCCAGCAGCGTCTGCAGCATGCGGCAGAGCTCGGCGCCTTTCTCGTAGACGGTCGCCGTGTAGAAATTGTTGATCTCGATATAAGAGCCCGGTCGCACCGGATGGGCGAGGGGACCGGCATCCTCGGGGAATTGATGCGTCTTCAACATGCGCACGGCGAGGATGCGCTCGACGGGACCGGCGCGCGTATCGGCGGTGAATTCCTGGTCGCGGAAGACGGTCAGACCTTCCTTCAGACAGAGCTGAAACCAGTCGCGGCAGGTGACGCGATTTCCGGTCCAGTTGTGAAAATATTCGTGGGCGATCACGCTCTCGATCGAGACGTAGTCGGCATCGCTTGCGGTGTCGGGCCGCGCCAGCACCAGCTTGTCGTTGAAGATATTGAGGCCCTTATTCTCCATCGCGCCCATATTGAAGTCGCTGACGGCGACGATGTTGAAGACATCGAGGTCGTATTCGCGGCCGAAGCGCTCCTCGTCCCAGCGCATGGCGCGCTTCAGCGATTCCATCGCCCAGGCGCAGCGGTCCTCCTTGCCGCGCTCGACATAGATATTGAGCGCGACCTTGCGGCCGGAGACGGTGGTGAAATTGTCAGGCACGCAAGCGAGGTCGCCGCCGACCAGGGCAAAGAGATAAGACGGCTTCGGATGCGGATCGTGCCAGACGGCGAAATGCCGGCCGGTGCCTTCGATGTCGCCTTGCGCAACCGGATTACCGTTGGCGAGCAGGATGGGTGCTGCTTTCTTGTCGGCCTCGATGCGCACGGTATAGACGGCGAGCACGTCGGGCCGGTCGATGAAGAAGGTGATGCGGCGGAAACCTTCCGGCTCGCATTGGGTGCAATAGGTGCCGCGCGAGCGATAGAGACCGGAGAGCGCCGTGTTGGCCTCCGGATCGCACAAAGTCACGATCTCGAGCGTGAAGGGAACCGAGGGCACGTGCGGGATGGTGAGCGTGGCGCCGTCGAGGATGTAGTCGGTAGGCGGAAGCGGCTTGCCGTCGAGCGAGACGCTTTCGAGCGTCAGTCCTTCGCCGTCGAGCTTCAGCGGGCGTCCGCTTGGCACCTTCGGATTGGCGCGGAGACGAAGCTTCGATTTGACCCGTGCCGCGTTGGGCTCGAGGGCGACGTCGAGCTCGACCTCCTCGATCAAATAGTCCGACGGGGCGTAGTCCTGGAGGAGTTTAGGCGTTCTGACGGATTGGTTCATCAGCCGCTCATAGACGGACGGGGCCGCGCTGCCAAGAGCGGAGCTGCATTGGGGGTTGCGTGAGGATGACGCCTATTCGGAGAGTTCGCCCAAGATGCGCCGGGCCACTTGAGCGAGCTTGGTCAAATCGTCGCTGAGATTTTCCGGCTCGTGCTCCGCATGTTGCACGAATTGTTCAAGCAGCTTGAGGAACACGGGCGCGCGCACGATGACTTGTGCCTGTTGCTCGATACGGTGCGGGTCGAGATCGTACTCAGAACCGGGGACACGCCAGCCACCCCAATCGTGATCCGAGGTGACCACCAGCGGATGGGTGCCGGGGAAGGGATGATGGCCGCATTGCTCGGCGCTCTTCCAGCGATTCTGACCGCGCATGATGCGCCACTCGCCGGTGAAGGCTTCCTCGACGCTGCCATTGCTTAGGCCGGACGATTCCGGCTCGAGCTCTTCCGGCGCGAACTCCCGACCCATGCCGACATCGTAGGCAATCTTGATCGGCTCTTCGCAGCCTTTGACCCATTTCGGCACCACGGCCTCGATATAGGCCCAGGTCCCGACGGGTTTCACGAACACGCGCTGCGCTTTGTGATATTTGGCTTTAGCCATCGTGGTTCCAAGCTCGTTGGTAAGGAAAACAGCCGACGCGAAGGCTATCGCCGAATTGTTAAAATTTGGCGGAAGGAACGGCTCAATTTCGCTGGATGAAACAGAGTGAAGGCTCGGGAAAGCATGGCGATCAAGGCGGGTGTCACAAATCAGGGTGAGCTGTTCCGCCCGACATTGCGGCAGGGGCTCGCGCTTGGCGCAATGTTCGTCGTAGCGCTCGGGGTGGCGCTCTATTTCCGCTACGGCCTCATTGAGGATAGGACGATCGGGCTCACTTGTGGCGCTGGCGATGTGAGCTTCATCTGCCGGCTCCGGCTCGCGACGGTCTATCTTTTCAATGCGAATGTGTTCGGCGCTGTGGCGATCGCAGCTGCGGGCTTGCAACTTTGCCGACCGAACATTGTCGCGTTCGGGATCGGGCTCGTCTTCGCCGCGCTCGGACTTGTGCTTTACAACACTCGGCTCTCCGCGCTCGCGGTGGCCTTACTCGTTCTCAGCCTGGCGCGGCTCGCGCGCGGAGAGCTGCGAGCGAAAGCAGGATGAGCAGAGAGGCGATCCACAAGGCTTGCCAATTGTGCAAGCCCTCATTGGCGACGATGAAGAGAGCCGAACCGGAAAGCACAATCATCGCGACGATTTCCGCAAAGCCCGGCCGTGACCTTGCTTTGCCGGCGAAGGCAACGACGGCGAACGCAATGACGATGGGGGTGAGCGCGGCGAAGGGAAAATCCTGGTAACGCGAATCCGTGACGAGCCCGAGCGCGATATGAAGTGCGGTCGCGATGGAAACTGCAAACAGCATAGCGAGACTAAGAGCGGGCCAATCCAGTCGATGCGCGTAAGACCGGTTTAGGGCATAGGCGAAACCGGGAAGCTCGATGCCGCGGGCGATGGCGAAGCTGGCGACGGCGGGCACGGCAGCTGCGAGCACGACCAGGATCAGGCCCCTGATCCAATCGCCTTGATGTGGACCCTCGATGGTGAGGTTGACGACGGCCAGTCCGAACAGGAGGCCGGTGACCATGGCGATGACCGTGATGGCCAGGTCTCGTCTCCAATCCGGTCCGGCGTTGCCGCGGCCTCCCAGCCACGCGGAGAAAAAGACGATCAACGCCGCGCCGATTCCGAGTCCGGCTTGCAGCTGCCAATGCGGGTAATTGGAGATGGGCTCGCCGAAGTGGAATTTCGGCTTCCGTGCCTCGGCGTCGAACAGCCCCCAATAGCCGCCGACAGTTCCTTCGAGCACCCGCTTCCAAGGCTGGTCGAAGGCCTCGATATAGTTGACCTTCCAGTTTCCCTCCTTGGCCGCAGAGATGACATCGCTCAAGACGCGCGCCTGATTTGACGGCGAGGGGAGCGCGCCCTCGCGCATCCTGCCTTGGCTTGGCCAACCAACCTCCCCGATCAAAATCTCCTTTCCTTCGAATTGCTTGCCAACTTCTGTTCTGATCCCACGGACGTGGTCGGCGGCCTCCTTCGCGGCGACCGGCATGTCCTCCCAAAAGGGAAGGATGTGGATGGTGATGAAGTCGACATCGGGCGCGAGCTCGGCGAGCCTCAGCCAAAATTCCCAGACATCGGCATAGGTCACCGGAAGCCCCGAGCGGCGCTTTACCTCCTGCAGGTAACTCGCGATCTTGGCCGGCGAGAGTTCGCCGCGGAGCGAGACCTCATTGCCCACGACGAAGGCCTCGATGTTGCCGGGGTTGAGCCTGGCAAGGCGGATTGCGCTCTCGATCTCGCGCCGATTGGAAGCGAGATTCCGCTCCAGCCAAATTCCTTGCAGGACTTTCATCCCGTGCTTCGCCGCGATCCGGGTCACACGGCTCTGCGGGCCTCCGGCGCTATAGGTGCGGATGCAAGAACTGATTTTCGACAGCCGCTCCATGTCCCTCTCGATCTCCTCGTCGGTGACAATAAGGGGCCGGCTAAAGGGGGTATGGTCGGCTTGGTAGGGGGTATACGAGACGCAAGAGAGCTTCTCGCCAGGGGCCAAGGGCGAGGGGGGCAGGGCCACCGGCCGCCCCAGGACGGACCAGGCGAGCCAGACCGAGGCGGCGGTGAACGCGAAGAGGAGGGGGAGGCGGATCATCGGGGCTGGTTAAGGGAGGAAGGCCGCGACCAATAGCAGCTTTGCGGGGATTCTTGAACGGAATGCACTAGTTTGTGCAATTGCGAGATGATAGAGAGGTTTTGCCGTCTGGATGACAAAATTTAGGCATCCAATGCATTGTACCGCGTTGAAACCTTATCGGGCATGAGCACTCCACACATGCTGTGCTTCGTCTCTCGTTCTGCCGCCGCAGCCTTCGCCGGCGGCGTTTTGTTGTTTTCCGTTCAATTGGCCGCAGCCCAGGGCCCGGGGGAGCAAAAGCCTCCCGAGCAGGCCCAAGGCGAGCAGAAGGCCGCGCCCGCGGAAGAGGGGCAGAAGCCCGCAGACCCGGCGGCCGCTGAGCGCGAGGCGCAGGCCAAGGCCATCGCCGAATATGAAGAGGCGAAGGCGAAGCTGCCTCGCTCGGCCGGGGCCGGGGAGTGCGTCTGGACCGGACGCCGGGTCGCCAGCCTGCTCTGGCGTGACGATATCGACACCGCCAACCGTTATATCGCGCTCTATGACCGGTTCGGCTGCTCACAGGATCATTTACGCCTCGCGTTCAGGTGCGTCGTGCAGCAGGGGCCGATCGACCCCAAGGCCGCCGACCGTCTGGCGTCGAGAGTGCATAGTTGCTGGATATCGCCGGAGGGACCGACGGGATTGACCGACGCGACGACAGCAACGACGACGACAACGACAACAACAAAGAGTGGGACGGTACCGAACTAAATCGGCGGGAACCTATCACCGGACGAAAGAGTTTAGGGGGGGACTGCAGAACTTCTCTGCGGCGATGGCCGAGGAGGACTGGGCAGGCCCGTGTTCGACCGAAAGATCATTTGCTATGCGCAGTCTACTTGTCGTGGCCCTGGTCGCCGTCGCGACCATTCTCCATGCTCTGGCTTGGTACCTGACGCAATCGAGCGTGGCGCCGCCGGATGCGGGTGAGATTGCGAGTCTCTCCTTTTCGCCGATCAATCCTGATGCGGACGGTCTGGTCGAGGGCACGGACGAGGCGCAGATCAGGTCCGACCTGACGGTCATCGCGCCTTATACGCGAAAGATCAGAACCTACTCCGCCACCAATGGCATGGAATTGGTGCCGGGGATCGCGGCGGATTTCGGCCTGCATGTCAGCCAAGGGATTTGGCTCGATGGGCAACAACCGCGAGACGAGCGCGAGATCGAAAGCGGCGTCGCGCTCGCCAAGCGCCATACCAACATCGATAGCGTGATCGTCGGCAACGAAACGATCTATCGCGAGAACCTGACCGTTCCAGAGCTGATCGCGCAGATCCAGCGCGTCAAGCGCGAGGTCTCGGTACCGGTGACGACCGCCGAGGTGTGGAACGTCTGGCTGGAGCATCCGGAGCTCGCCTCATCGGTCGACTATCTCGCCGTGCATATCTTGCCCTATTGGGAAGGCTTGCCGGGTTCGGCCGCGGTCGACCACGCCGCGAAGATCTACGAGCAACTTCGCCAGACCTATCCGGGAAAGCGCATCGTCATCGCCGAGTTCGGCTGGCCGAGCGCGGGTCTCAATCGCAAAGAGGCGGTGCCCGATCCGCTTACCCAGGCGCAGGTGTTGCGCGATTTCATGGCGCGGGCCGACGCAATGGGCATCGACTATTCCATCGTCGAGGCCTTCGATCAGCCGTGGAAGACCTTCGAAGGTAGCGTCGGTCCCTATTGGGGTCTGTTCGATGCGAGCCGGCACGCGAAATTCGAGCTTGCCGGCACGGTCGAGGCGCAAAATTGGTATCTGAAGGCTGGAGCGGCGCTCGGCCTCGGGCTTCTGCTTTCGCTCGCGATCTTCGCCATTCCCGGCGTCCGACCGGTGCAGGCCTTCGTGCTCGCCGTCACCGCGAACGCGATCGGCGCGTGGTGCTCGCAGGTGTTCGACTATTGGGCGACACATTATTTCGTGTTCGGCTCGCAACTCGCGATGATGCTCGGCGCGCTGTTGCTGGTGCCGCTGATCGTCATCATGAGACAGCGCATCGAGGAGCTTGCCGCGATCCTGTTCGGTTCGGGCCCACGCCGTTTGCTGACCGCGCCGGCGAACGCGCTGGATCACGTACCGTTCGTGTCGATCCATATCCCCACCTGCCGCGAGCCGGCGGAGATGCTGCGCGAGACGCTGGACAGCGTGGCGAAGCTCGACTGGCCGAATTTCGAATGTGTCGTGGTGAGCAACAATACGACGGACGCAAGCCTGTGGCGCCCGGTGGAGGAGCACTGCAAGGCGCTTGGTTCGCGCTTCAAATTCATTCACGCGGAGCAGCTCGAAGGCTTCAAGGCTGGCGCGCTCCGCTTAGCGCTTGCACATAGTGCGCCTGAAACCGAGATCATCGGCGTGATCGATGCCGACTATGTCGTCGATCCGAACTGGCTGAAAGATCTCGTGCCGACTTTCGCCGATCCCTCGGTCGGACTGGTGCAGGCGCCGCAAGACCATCGCGACGGCGCACGCAGCATCACCCACACGCTGATGAACCGTGAATATGCCGGCTTCTTCGATATCGGCATGGTGCAGCGGAACGAGGTCAACGCCATCGTCACCCATGGCACGATGTGCCTGGTGCGTCGCGCGGCACTGGAAGATGCCGGCAGCTGGTCGAGCGACACCATCGTCGAGGACACCGATCTCGGCCTTTCGTTGCTCGCGCGCGGCTGGCAATCGCTCTATACGCGCAAGCGCTATGGCTGGGGGCTGCTGCCGAACGATTTCAACGCCTATAAACGCCAGCGCCATCGCTGGGCCTATGGCGGGCTACAACTGATCAGAAAACATTGGCGCGCCTTTTTGCCGGGGCGGAGCCGTCTCACGCAGCCCCAGAGAGCCGCGTTTCTGTCCGGCTGGTTGAATTGGCTCGGCGCCGAGGCGCTCGGCGTGGTCATCGCCGTGCTCAATCTGATCTGGATGCCGCTGGTGGCGTTCTTCCATATCGCCGTGCCCGAGGCCGTGCTGACGCTGCCGGTGATCGCCACCTTCGTGGTGATGCTGCTGCATTTCCTCGTGCTCTACCGCGCGCGGGTCGAGGCGCCGGTGATGGCCTCGCTCGGCGCGGCGCTCGCCGCCATGTCGCTGCAATTGACGGTTGGCCGCGCCGTGGCAGAAGGCGCGATCAAGGACGGTTTGCCGTTCATCAGGACCGCCAAGGGCGGCGGCGGCGGTAAAGAGCGCTTCCCGGCCTTGTTCGAGTTCGTACTCGGGAGCTTGCTCGTGCTCGGCTCGATCACGCTTTATGTGACGAACGATCAGAACGTTCGCGAGATTTCGATCTTCAGCGCCGTATTGCTGGTGCAGAGCCTGCCGTTCCTGGCTGCGGCGGCGATCGCCGTACTTGAGCGCACGCCGCTCAACGCCTTCGCCACCTGGCAGAGACTTGGCGCGCTTGCGACCTCCCGTCCGCGTCTGCCGCGCGGCCGGGCGCCCACGGCCGGTCCGCCCGCGAGCGGCGACGTCAGCGTGGTGCCTTAGGGCTAATCGAGATTGACGTTCTTCAGGCGGAGCGCGTTGCCCACCACGGAGACCGAGGAGAAGCTCATGGCGGCGGCTGCGATCATCGGCGACAGCAGCAGGCCGAACACCGGATAAAGCACGCCCGCCGCGATCGGCACGCCCAGCACGTTATAGGCAAAGGCGAAGACGAGATTCTGCTTGATGTTGCGCATGGTGGCGCGGGCGAGCTTCACGCCGCGCACCACGCCGCGCAAATCGCCCTTCAGCAAGGTCAGGCCTGCGCTCTCCATGGCGACATCGGCGCCGGTGCCCATGGCGATGCCGACATCGGCCGCGGCGAGCGCCGGCGCGTCATTGATGCCGTCGCCGGCCATGGCGACGACCGCGCCCTCGGCTTGCAAGGACTTGATCAGCTCGAGTTTGCCTTCAGGCTTCATATCGGCGCGAACCTGATCGATGCCGAGGGTAGAGGCGACGGCCTTCGCCGTGGTGGCGTTGTCGCCGGTCGCCATCACGATTTTCAGACCAAGCGCATGCAGCTTGGCGATGGCCTCGGCGCTCGAGGCTTTGATCGGGTCGGCCACGGCGATGAGCCCGGCGAGTTTGCCGCCGAGGGCCAGGAACATCACGGTCTCGCCGTTCTTGCCGGCGGGTCTCGGTTGAGAGGGCGAGCGGCTTGAGGCCGATCCCCGCCGCCTCGATGAAGCGCGCATTGCCGAGAAGCCCCGCGGCGCCGTCGATCTTGCCCGGTGACGCCGCCGCCGGTGACCGCCTCGAAGTCTCCGACCTTCGCCGGCGTGATGTTGCGTATCCGCGCGGCAGCGAGGATGGCGGCGGCGAGCGGATGCTCGCTGCCGGCCTCGAGCGAGGCGGCGGCGCGCAACACCTCGTCCTCGGTGAAGCCATTGGCGGCCTCGACGCCGGTCAGACGCGGCTTGCCTTCGGTCAAAGTGCCGGTCTTGTCGATCACGATGGTATCGACGGCGGCGAGCCGCTCCAGCGCCCCGGCATTCCGCACCAGAACGCCGCTCTGCGCGCCACGGCCCGTCGCCACCATGATCGAGATCGGCGTGGCGAGCCCCAGCGCACACGGGCAGGCGATGATGAGAACGCTCACCGCGGCGACCAGCGCGTAAGCGAGCTGCGGCGACAGGACCGATGACGTACCAGGCGATGAAGGCGATGACGGCGACGACCATCACCGCCGGCACGAAATAGCCGGAGACGGTATCGGCCAGAGCTTGAATCGGCGCGCGGGAGCGCTGCGCATCGGCGACCATGGCGACGACTTGCGCAAGCGTGGTCTCCGCGCCGGTGCGGTCGACGCGCATGTCGAAACTGCCATTGCCGTTCAGCGTGCCGCCGGTGACGCGGTCGCCCTTGGTCTTCTCGACGGGGACGGGCTCGCCGGTCAGCATGGATTCATCGACGGCGCTTCTGCCCTCGATCAGTGTGCCGTCGATCGGCACCTTGTCGCCGGGGCGGACGCGAAGGATATCGCCGACCTTCACGTGCGAGAGTGGGATGGTCTCGGTGGCGCCGTTCGCCAGGACGCGGAGCGCGGTCTTGGGAGCGAGGTCGAGCAGGGCGCGGATGGCGCCGCCGGTCTTCTCGCGGGCGCGAAGCTCGAGCACTTGCCCGAGCAGCACCAGCGAAACGATGACGGCCGCCGCCTCGTAATAGACGGGGATGACGCCATGGGCGTCTTGCATCGCAACGGGGAACAAGCCCGGCGCAATCGTGGCGACGAGGCTATAGAGAAAGGCAGCGCCAGTACCGAGCGCGATCAGCGTGAACATATTGAGCCGCATCGAGCGGAGCGAATGATAGCCCCGCACGAAGAACGGCCAGCCGCACCAGAGCACGGCGGGAATGGCGATGGCCAATTGCAGAAATTGCTGAGCCTGCGGCGACAGAAAGGGCAGAAGGTCGACGCCGAACAGGTGACTGCTCATGTCCATGGCGATCAGCGCCAGCGACAAGGGCGCACCGATTGCGAGCCTCCTGGTAAAGTCGCGAAGCTCGGGATTGTCGGTGATCTCCGGCGGCACGCCCATCGGCTCGAGCGCCATGCCGCAGATCGGGCAATGGCCGGGGCCTTCCTGCACGATCTCCGGGTGCATCGGGCAGGTATAGAGCGTGCCCTTGCGGCAGCGGCTTGGGCTCGTCCTGTTTGGTCAGGTAACGCTTCGGATCGGCATTGAACTTGGTTTGGCAGCCGACCGAGCAGAAATAATAGGTGTGCCCGTCATGGGCGGCGGTCGGCCGCCCGGCGTTGGGGTCGACCTGCATCCCGCAGACGGGATCGGTGGCCATCTGCTGGCGGTGCTGGTGAGATGCTTCGTTCATTGCTGCTGGCCATTATGTAGGGAACTGTTGACGATTCAGCAAACTGAGGCTGCGATGGCTGTGGATGTCGTGACGAGGACTGCTGAGGATACTTGAACAATTCGTAGGCATCGGCGCTATGCTGCGCTCCGACAAAAAGACGCTTCGGGAGGCTGGGCAGATGGCAAAGCAGGGTTCGGAGAGATCGGTCAAGATCGCTCGCTATTTTCGCAGGGGCGGCGATCTTGGGCCTTCTCGCGGGCTATCTGCTCTGGGGCCGCGCCGTGGATTGGTACGATGTGCCGAATGTCGCCAAGCTGAAAGAGAGTCCCGAGAACGATCTCATCCGTTATGGCCACGCGCTGATCGTCGACACTGCCGGCCATATCGGCAAGAACGCCAAGGATGCCGACAAGCGTTACGCCGGGAATGAGCTCGCTTGCGTCAACTGTCATCTGAATGCGGGACTTCAGCCGTTCGCCGCGCCCTTCGTCTCGACCTTCGCAACGTTCCCGATGATGGTGGACGATCAAGTCATCACGCTCACCGAGCGCATCAATGGCTGCATGCGGCGCAGCATGAACGGCAAGAATTTGCCGGTCGGCGGCCGCGAGATGGAAGCGTTGATCGCCTATATCAAATATCTCGGTCACAACACCCCGCAAGGCGTGCGCATTGCCGGCATGGGACTGAAGTCGTTGCAAGACCCGCCATCGGCGGCGGACGCGACGCGCGGCGAGGAGGTTTACGCGAAGTCTTGCGCCAGTTGCCACAAGCCGGACGGGCAGGGGGAGCGGAAGCCTTCGCCCGCGGTGGGCTATGCGATTCCGCCGCTATGGGGCGACGACAGTTTCAATGCAGGCGCCGGCATGGCGAAGCTCGCTTATGCCGCGGCCTATATCCGCGCCAACATGCCGTTCACGATCAATTACGAGGAGCCGGTGCTGAATTTGCAGCAGGCTTGGGATGTGGCGGCGTATATGACGGGCAAGCCGCGGCCGCCGGCGCCGCCTGAGACAGCGGCGGAAACAAAGCTGTCGGACTAGCTGCCAGGGGCCCCGGTTGGCTCGCGACCCTCAAGCGGCCTTAGCGACTTCCCCCCCGGCTGATGGCGACGGCATCCTCGATGCTCGGAGCATAGCGCATCAAAGGCTTGCGCAGCCCGGCGTGCAGCAATGTCCGCTGCACGCTCTTACGCGCCGAGGTGAAATAGACCTGCGTACCGGAATGCTTCAGCTTGTGCACAAACCCTTCGAGCGCTTTGGCGGCCGTGCTGTCGACCAATGGCACGTCGGCGAAATCGAGAATGAAGGTCTTGGGATGCGCGCCGATCCGGTCGAGCACGCTGTTGACCGCGGCAGTGGCGGCGAAGAAGAACGCTCCAGAGATGCGATAGACTAGAATGTCGCCGTTGTAGGCGTCTGGATCATAAGCTGTCCTGGCGGCACCTGTCGCGTCGGCGACATCCTCGGCCACCAGGGATCCTCCAGTCACCACCTCGACAGATTCGGCCATGCGATGCAGGAACAGGAACGCACCGAGTGCCACTCCAACGGCGATGGCAACCGTCAGATCCGCGAAGATCGTTAGTAAGAATGTCGCCATGAGGACGGTCGCGTCGCCCCAGGAGGCGCGCAGCAGGCTCGCAAATTCTTCTTTCTCGAACATGTTCCAGGCAACGACGGCGAGAACGCCGCCGAGGCTGGCAAGAGGGATATAGGCCGCAAGCGGAGCAGCCACGAGCATGAACAGCACAATATAGATCGCGTGCAGAATGCCGGACACGGGGCTGTGCGCCCCGGCACGGATATTGGTCGCGGTACGGGCAATGGTGCCGGTCACGCACATGCCGCCAAAGGCCACCGCCGCCAGGTTAGCCGCACCTTGCGCTACGAGCTCGCAATTAGAGCGATGCCTGCGGCCGGTCATGCCGTCGGCAACGACGGCGGACAATAGGCTTTCGATCGCGCCGAGCAGTGCAATGGCGATGGCATCGGGAAACACATCGCGCAGCTGGGCGAGGCTGAAATGAGGGAGCGATGGGGCGGGCAGCGTGCGAGGTACCTCACCGAACTTCGAGCCTATGGTCGTGACATCGAGATGAAAAAGGGCGGCTAGGATGGCGGTGACGCCGACCGCGATCAGCATTCCAGGTAATTTCGGCCGGACGCGCCGCAGGCCTAGAATGACGGCGATGGCGATTGCGGATAGGGCGACGGTGGCGGGATTGAGCGTGCCGAAGCTTCCCCAGATCGCCCCGAGCTTAGGCAGCAGGGCGGCGGGTTCGTGAGGGATGTCGAGGCCAAGCAGCTCCCGCAGCTGGCTCGCGAAGATGATGACGGCGATCCCGGCGGTGAAGCCGACCGTCACCGGAAAGGGGATGTATTTGACGTAGGTGCCGAGCCGCAAGAACCCTGCGGCCGTCATCATGAGTCCCGCCATGAGCGTGGCGAGGATCAAGCCGTCATAGCCCTGCCGCTCGACAATCGCCGCGATGAGCACGATGAAAGCGCCGGCCGGGCCGCCGATCTGGAATCGGCTGCCACCGAGGGCGGAAATCAAAAAGCCGCCGACGATGGCGGTGAACAGCCCCTTGTCGGGCGAGAGCCCCGATCCAATGGCAATCGCCATGGAAAGCGGCAACGCGACGATGGCTACCGTCAATCCGGCGAAAGCATCGGCTTTGAAATCGCTTGCCGTGTAGCCCTCGCGCAAGAGCGTCACGAGTTTGGGCGTGAACAACTCGGCAAAGGTCGGCTCGTGTCGTCTCACTCGGCCAGGCGCAACCGCATCCATGTCTTCGGGTCCCCCTCAAGAGGCGGCGGCGCGGAGGCCGGCGAATACTCAAGTTATGGTGATTTTGATGTATCAATATAAAGTCTCCACACATGGGCCTACGAGCAAATCGCCGCAGGCGTTGCGTCGGACCTCATTGCGCGATCGCTCGGCGTCACTTTCGTGTTGAGACGCGAAGCCGATTGCGCAGCAGAGAGCCACGGGGCTGAATGCAGACTCAGGCGGAGGCGTTGGCGATTCCCTTTCCGCTCACAACTCGCGAGGTGTCGCGGCGCAACTTTCGCGAGCGAGGCGAGGTGGAGCACAATTGATAGCGGCACCAGGTACACCGGGATCAGAACCATCGGGAGAACGGTCATCAGGTCGCTGGTCGGCTGAACCTCGATGGGCTGAAACAGCGACGGTGCGGTGAGAAATCCCGTGCCGACTGCAACGACTAGGTCGAGAATTCCGAGCACGTTCCAGGTTCGCACGAGTCCGGCTGCCTCGCGTGGCGCGTTCGCGGATGCCAGTCCGACGACGGGAGCGAAAAGGCCGATGGCGATGTCGCCGACGCCCGCGGGCCAAGCGAAGAGGCTAGGCAATTTGCCGCCGGCGTAGAGGATGAGAAAGATCACGCCGAGAGCACGATAGAGTTGGACGCCGACGAGCCAGGATTGAGGCACGGCAGCAATGATCCGTTTCACCCATTCCGATCGCCAGATCAGGTAGGCGCCGATCAGGATTGGCGGCACGATGCCATATTGAATCGTGGGAAGATCGCTGGCACCTGAGTGATAGACGCCGGCGGCACCGAGCGCGACGGAGACGGCAAGCCAACCGCCGAGGATGATCGCCGCCGTGGAAACTGTCCGAGCGCGCTCCTCGGCCGGCCATGCGGCGTCCACCAAGGACCGGTTCAGGCCGTAGAGGACGGCAAGTAGCATCAGTCCCGTGCCTGTCAGCACGAAATAGGGGAGATAGGTTGGAATGGTCATGACACGTCTCCTTGTTTTGGGTTCGTGTATCGCATGACTACACTAAAGCAAGTCACTAGTCAATAGCAAGGTACTTGACGAATTGAAGCGGCATCGCTAAATCTCGGTCATGGCAGGCTCTTACGGCCAGGACTTTTGCCCGGTGGCGCGAGCGCTCGATGTAATCGGCGAGAGATGGTCGCTGCTGATCTTGCGCGATCTGTTTCGCAAAGGGCCCTTACGTTTTCAGGAGTTGGAGGAGCGGCTTAGAGGGCGTCGCGCCAAACACGCTGTCGGCGCGGCTGAAGGCGCTGGAGAGCCAGGGCGTGATTGCCACGCGGCTCTATGAGAAGCATCCGCCGCGCTACGAATATTTCCTCACCGACAAGGGCAAGGCGCTGGGGCCGGTGCTGAAGGCGCTGTACAACTGGGGCGAGAAGTACTCATAGGGGTTCTCAGTTGCCGGGGTAGCGCGAGATCGGGATCGGTCTTGCCGGGGACAACGGGCTTGTTCTTGCCGCAACGAAAGTCGCATCTCAGACTCCATGGCCAGAAAAAGTTTCTTCGTTTGCGGCAGCAAAGCCAAGAGAGGCTTGTGGTCTTGCCATCTTGATCAGTCCGCGCCATGTGTTCCGCATGAATGAAGCCCCAAATACCGCAATTCGGCCAAAAACAGCGCCCCCGCACCGCTTCTCCGTCGCGCCGATGATGGAGCGGACGGACCGGCATTGCCGCTATTTCTTGCGGCTGATCTCACGCCACGCGCTGCTCTATACCGAGATGGTGACGGCGGATGCGGTGCTGCACGGAGACCGGGAGCGGCTGCTCGGGTTCGATGCGTCCGAGCATCCGGTCGCGCTCCAGCTCGGCGGTAGCGATCCGAACAAGCTCGCCGAAGCCTCGCGCATCGGCGAGGCGTTCGGCTATGACGAGATCAATCTCAATATCGGTTGCCCGTCGGACCGGGTGCAGTCGGGACGGTTCGGCGCCTGTCTGATGGCGGAGCCCGAGGTCGTCGCCGAATGCGTCAGTGCGATGCGGAGCACGGTCTCGGTGCCGGTCACGGTCAAATGCCGCATCGGCATCGACGATCAGGACGCGGAAGCTGGCCTCGACAAATTTATCGACGTGGTGGCGGATGCCGGCTGCACCAGCTTCATCGTGCATGCGCGCAAAGCCTGGCTCGACGGCTTGAGCCCGAAGGAGAACCGCGACGTGCCGCCGCTCGATTACGATCGGGTGTGGCGCTTGAAGTCGCGGCGGCCCGATCTCACCATCGCCATCAATGGCGGCATCGAGACGCTCGATGAGGTGAAGCGGCAGCTGGCGCATGTCGATGGCGCCATGGTCGGCCGCGCCTCTTATGCCGATCCTTATCTTCTGGCGGAGGTCGATCGGGAGATTTTTGGGTCAGAGGCTGCCCCGCCCTCGCGGCTCGATGTGCTCGATCGGTTCATGCCGTATGTCGAGGCGGAGCTGGCGAACGGGGTTCGGCTCAATCAAATGACGCGGCACATTCTCGGGCTGTTTCACGGCGTGAAGCGGGCGCGCCTGTTCCGGCGTTACCTTGCGGAGAATGCGCATCTCGACGGCGCGGGACTGTCGGTCTTGGAAGAGGCCCGCAACGTCGCTGCGGGCGGCGAGAGTCGAGCTTCCATCGCGGCCGAGTAGGCGCTTCGGTCGAACTCTCAAACCCATTCCGTCAGTGCCGGGCACGCGGGGGACTGACATCCACCCCAAACCATGCCCGGCCTGACGAATCCTAACTCTTTGTCTTTGACGCATGATCTGATCCGAAGTCTGCAACTTTCGGGATCATGCCGAACTTAACTCGTTTGCTGCGACGGCTTCTTCTTGTCGATCAACGCAAGCAGACCATGCACATCGAGGAAGCGCGCGGTCTCGCGGCAATAGTCGCGATAGGGCGCGCCATAACGCTGCTTCAGCCAATCTTCCTCGACCAGCGCCATCAGCACATAGGCGCAAGTCATGACGCAGGAGAGGACGATGGTGAGGATCGAGTTGGCGCCGATGGAGAGACCGATCAGGCCGACGATCGAGGCGGTGTATTGCGGGTTCCGGCTGAAGCGATAAAGCCCGCCGGTGACGAGACCGTCGGCGCCGCAATAGGTATTGCCGAGGCCGAGATTGAAATAACCGCAGATTGTGATGAAGAGGCCGATCAGGCCGAGCGGCAGGCCCGGGATGAAGCGCGTCCAGTCGAGCAGGGGGACGCTGTTCCAGTCGAGCGCGGCCGTCACGAAGGTCGCGACCATGCCGCCGCGGAACAGGGACCAGAAGGTGATGCTCTGCCAACTGCCAGGTGCGGGCGTCGGCCAGATGCGGAACGGCGGCGCCAGCAGGGTGCGGGCCAGGAGGAGATCGAGGGTGAGCCCCGCGATCAGACCAGAAGCGAAGATGAGCATTGTCATGCCCTGGCAAAAACCAGAGTCGTTTTGCAGATTTACGACGGCTCGTTGACGTTTTTGCTAAGGCGGCCCGATGCGGCCATTTAATGTCATGCCCGCGAAGGCGGGCATCCAGTAAACGTCAGTGTCTGTGGTGCGCAACAATCGGCGCCTCGGCTACTGGATTCCCGCCTTCGCGGGATACGCGTGACGCTAAGCATTGTGATCCAACCATTGGCTCTGAAGATCTTCTGGTTATATTCGCCCACTTCCGGCTGCTTGGACAGCAGCGTGTCGATTTCGGAAAAGATCGCCCGCATATTCGCTTCCGAGGTCGGACTCTCCACCACGACGACAAGCTCTGGCTTGTTGGAGGAGGCGCGCACCAGGCCCCAGGTGCCGTCGTCGAGCACGATGCGGATACCGTTCACCGTGATCAGCTCGCGAATTTTCTGTCCCGCGAGTTTCCCGCCATTCGACGCGATCTTCTGATAGTGATCGACGATGCGATCGACCACGCCATATTTCAGCTCGTCGTCGCAATGCGGCGACATGGTCGGCGATTGCCAGGTCTTCGGCAGCGCGTGCTTCAACTCGGCGAGCGACTTGCCGGGAGCGCGGTCGAGCATATCGAGAACCGCGATGGCCGCGATGAGGCCGTCGTCATAGCCCCGCCCCAGCGGCGGATTGAAAAAGAAGTGTCCGGATTTCTCGAAGCCGACCAGCGCGCCGGTCTCATGGCTATAACGCTTGATATAAGAGTGGCCGGTCTTCCAGAATTTGGTCTCGGCGCCGTTCGCCTTCAGGACGGGATCGGTGAGGAACAGGCCCGTCGATTTCACGTCGGCGATAAAGAGCGCGGATTTGTGCCGGCTCGAGATGTCGCGCGCGAGCATGACGCCGACTTTGTCGGCGAAGATCGCCTCGCCCTCGTTGTCGACGACGCCGCAGCGGTCGCCATCGCCGTCGAAAGCCAAGCCGAGATCGGCGCCATTCGCGAGCACTGCGTCGCGGGTCGCGTGCAGCATGCCCATGTCTTCGGGGTTCGGATTGTGAGCGGGGAAGGTGTAGTCGAGCACGCAGTTGAGTGGGATGACATCGACGCCAAGCTCGGCGAGGACATGCGGTGCAAAGGCGGAAGCCGTGCCGTTGCCGCACGACACCACCGCCTTCATCTTGCGGCCGAATTTCTTGTGCTTCAGGAGATCGGCCATATAGCGCTCGGGCATATCCGGCACGAAGCTGTAATGGCCGCCGCCCGGCAATTCGAATTTGCCGCCGAGCACAATCTCTTTCAGCACAGTCATATCTTCCGGCGCGAAGGTGAGGGGACGTTCGATCCCCATCTTGATTCCGGTCCAGCCATTGTCGTTGTGGCTCGCGGTGACCATGGCGACGCCTTCGACGCCGAGATCGAATTGCGCGAAATAGGCCATGGGCGACAGCGCGAGCCCGATGTCGTGGACTTCGGCGCCGGCGGCGAGCAGACCCTCGATCAGCGCGGCTTTGATCGCGGCGGAGTAAGAGCGATAGTCGTGACCGACCACGAGGCGGACGGGGACGCCGCGCCGACGCATCAGCGTGGCGAGGCCAGCGCCGACAGCAGTCAACCCAAGCAGGTTGATCTCCTCAGGGTAGCGCCAGCGCGCGTCATATTCGCGGAAGCCCGTCGCCTTGACGAAGGGCAGCCGTTCAAACTCGAGCGTATTGGGAATAAGGTCTTGGCGAGGTTTCGGCAGCATCGCCCCTCATAGCGGGCTTCTGGCTATTGCGCCAGCACCAGCTCGTCGCCCTTCATTTCGAAGCGCGACAATTTGCCCAAGAAGCTCATGCCGAGCAAATTGCCTGAGAGCGCGCCGCGCTCGGCAACCGCCGCTTGAATGCCGTAGAGCGTAATGCCATCGATGCGCACGCGGTCGAGTGTGACGGGCGCGATTCTGGAAACGCCATTTGCAGTTTGCGCATGACCGGTGAAGTCGAGGCTCCGCGGCGACAGTCCCAGTCTCTCGGCGTCCTCGAAGGACAGCACGACAATCGTGGCGCCGGTGTCGGCCATCATCGTGATCGGGCGACCGTTGATCGCCGCCTCGACGATGAAATGACCTTGCGGATCGGCGCGGACGCGCACCTCATTGCCATAACCGGACAACGCGACCTTGGCTTCGCGATCTTGCGCGGGAGTCGGCACCGCAGCGGCAATTTCCGGCTCGATGCGCAGAGCGGCGATCAGATCGTCGTAGAAATAGAAGAGTCCGAATCCGCCGAGCGCGATGCTGGACCACAGCAGCGCCTCTTGCAGCGCATGTTTTGCCGCCGAACTCAACTGTCAGCTCCTCTCGCGCCTGGCGCGGATCAACCGCGCAAGGTCAGGAAATCGCCCGAGAATTCATAGGAGCGCAGGCGGCTTAAGAAACTCATACCGAGCAGGCTTTGGGTTAACGCGCCGGGCTTGGCGATCAGCGCCTCGACTTTCTGCCGGTCGAGCGGCCCGATCGCGACGTTATCGAGACGCACGCGCGCCGTCATGCTGCGGCCATTGGCGGTGTGCACCGGAATTGTATAGCTAAGCTTCGTGGGATCGATCCCGGCTCTCTCCGCGTCCTCGGGGCGAAGCACGATCTGAGAGGCGCCGGTATCGACGATCATCGACACCGATTTGCCGTTGACTTGGACGCTCGCGACAAAATGACCGTCCATGCGCTTGCGCAAGCGCACCTCGGTGGCGCCGTTGCTGCTCTCTTCGACGGTCATGGCGCTGCCGGGAATGAGCTCGCCGGCGACACGTCCGGCCATGGGAAGCAGCGTATCGCGATAGGTGTAGATGGTGACGAGGCCGAGCCCGAGCGCAAGCCAGGTCACGGCGTCGCGCAGAATAGGCGCGGCGCGGCCGCCATATTGCGAGAGCATTCCGCCCGCGAGATAAACGAGGAGAGCGACGCAGAAGACCACATATCCGAACGTGGTGCTGTCCAGCCCGGCGATGGTGCCGCCGGTGTCGGCGAGCAGGAACATGGCGCCGAGCGCGAGGATGAAGAGGGCGATCCAGACGGACATTCTCTATTCCTTGACGGCTTGGGCGGGATTGCGCTGCGGCAGGATCGCCATGATGGCGCGGCGCTGCTCGGCCGTCATCGACGCCCAGGCGGCAATCTCATCGATGGTGCGGTAGCAGCCTTTGCACAGGCCGTTCGCTTCGTCGATGGTGCAGATATCGATGCAGGGCGTTTCCAAGGGCATCTCGCGTCGTGATGCCTGCTATGTAAGCAGCCACGAGGCCCCAAGCAATCGGCCTTCGAGGATCAGCCTCGCGCCCCTGCTCGCCAACCGCCGCGGGTCTTGGCGGCACCGCGCTCGGGCTCGGCAAGGCGCGGCAGGGCTTCCATGACACGCTTCCTCGGGAAGGTGATGATCACTTCGGTGCCGTAACGAAGCTTGCTCTTCAGCTCGAAGCTGCCTTGATGCAGCTCGATCAGCCCCTTGGTAATCGGAAGTCCAAGTCCCGTGCCGCCTTCCGCGGTCTGGTGCGCGAGCGAGCCCTGGCCGAACGCCTTCAACACGCGCGGAATCTCGTTCTCTGGAATGCCGGGGCCGGTGTCTTTCACACTGAGATATTGGCCGCCAAGGGCAGTCCGCCCAATGGTCATGGTGATGGTGCCGCCGGAGGGCGTAAACTTGATGGCGTTGGACAGGAGATTGAGACAGATCTGACGCATGGCGCGCTCATCGGCCCAAAGTTGCGGCAAGGCCGGATCGAAATTCTCGACGATCTTCAGTCCCTTGTTCTCGGCGCGAAGCCGCATCAGCCGGTCGCAATCCATGACGACATCGGAGAAGGTCAGCGGCCCTTCGTGCAGCTCGTATCGGCCGGCCTCGATGCGGCTGATGTCGAGGATCTCGTTGATGAGATTGAGCAGATGCTGGCCGCTCTGATGGATGTCGTTGGCATATTCGGTGTAGGTCGGGTTGCTGTGCGGTCCCAAGATCTGCGCGCGCATGATGTCGGAGAAGCCGAGGATGGCGTTGAGCGGCGTGCGGAGCTCGTGGCTCATGGTGGCGAGAAAGCGCGACTTGGCGAAATTGGCCTCCTCGGCGCGAGCCCGCGCCTCATCGGAAATCGACTTCGCCTGTTCCAGCTCCGCGATCAGCGCATCCTTCTCGGCACGAAATTCCAGCATGGTGGTGACCGTGGCGTTGAAGCCGGTCATCAGCCAGATGAAATAGATATGCACGCCGACAGCCATCGCCGCCATCGCCCAATAGAACGGATTGTCGAGCAGCGCGAAGCTGATCACGATGGCCGTGGTGATCGGCAGAGTGCCGGCATAAACGATCGACATGACGGTCGAGGCGAACAGCATGCGCATCGAGATGACGACGAGTAGGGTGGCGAAGATGAAGGTGTGTGCCGACTCTCCTTGCATGCCGACGCTGACAAAGGCGACGCTCGCCCAGGAGACACCGTAGAGGAATTCGGCGGCGGCGATCTTGGCGCGCCAGATTTCCAATTTGGCGTCTTCGCGCGGCTCGTTGACGAATTGCCGGCAGATGCTGATAAGGATGCCTTTGGAGACGAAGATCGTCCCGAGCCAGAGGAAGAGCTGATCCGGCGGCGCCCAGAACATGGCGCCTATGGCGACGATCACAGCTAGCAGTGGCGTGGTGATCGCCGCAGCGAGTTCGTTCTTCACGAACATCATCAGGAGCTCGTATTCGAACTCCGGCCGGTGTTCCGGTGAATAGGTGAGCTTCTCGCGGGCTTCTTGGACGTGACGCGCGGCGCGACGCTTGGCATTGGTCCCCGAACGGACGCTCTCTGCCTCGGCTTGCACACTCATGACGCGACCAACCAATACAACCTAACGAGGTAAACCAATCGGGGACGAGCCCAAACGAGAGCTCGGGGCGAAATCCCAATGCTTTCCTCGACTATCGACTGAAATCCCTAATGAGGTGTTTATTGACGCCCCGCCCTGACACGAAAACTGAGGTTTCGTAAGGGTGCAAACGCGCTTTTCGCGGGCGCTTGTTAACTCTAAAGTCCCTGCCGCCGAGGAAGACAATGCGATTGACCATTATTGGCTGCGGGGACGCGTTTGGCTCCGGCGGACGCCTACAGACCGCTTTGCATTTGAGCGCGGGGCCTGCGCGCTATCTGATCGATTGCGGTGCCTCGACATTGATCGGGATGCACAGACTCGGGCTGAGCCCTGAGGAAATCGATGCGGTTTTTATCAGTCATCTTCATGGCGATCATTTCGCCGGACTGTCCTGGCTGTTGATCGATGCGCTGTTTGTCAGCAAGCGCACGCGCAAGCTGATCATTACCGGCCCTCGTGGCATCGAGGCCCGCTTCGTCGCCGCGACCGAGGCGCTCTATCCCGGCATGACGACGACGGCGCGTCACGTTCGACCTCAACTTCATCGAGTATGATGAGGGGAAGCGGATCGAGATTGCCGGCGCCGCGGTGACGCCGTTCGAGGTGCGGCATCCTTCGGGCGCGCCGCCTTATGCGCTCCGCGTGGAGGTTGACGGCAAGACCATAGCGTTTACCGGCGACACAGGCTGGACCGACAACCTCTGCCGGGCAGCGAAGGGCGCAGATCTCTTGATCAGTGAATGCTTCCAATACGATGTCCATCTCGACCTCCATCTCGACTACGAGACCATCGACGCCAATTTTGAACGACTCGGCGCCAAGCGCGTTCTCCTCACGCATATGGGCGAGGCGATGCTGGCCGACAGGGACAAGGTCGATCGCTCGCGCTATCTCTTGGCCGAGGATGGGATGTCGCTCGACCTATGAAGGCAAACGTCAGCGAGCTCGATGATCTGCTCCGCTCGATCAGAGCCTGCCGCCATTGTGCCGAGACTCCGTCTGGGGTGAAGCTGCCGCATGAGCCGCGGCCAGTGTTGCGCGCGAGCGCCACGGCGCGGCTCGCCGTATGCAGCCAGGCGCCCGGCACGCGCGTCTATCGATCGGGAATCCCCTTCACCGACGCTTCCGGCGATCGCTTGCGCGATTGGATGGGCGTGAGCCCGCAAGAATTTTACGACGAGGGGCGTGTCGCAATCGTGCCGATGGGATTCTGCTTCCCCGGCCAGGATGCGAAGGGCGCCGACCTGCCGCCGCGCAGCGAATGCGCGACGCTGTGGCATCAGCGCCTGTTCGCGGCGCTACCCCAGCTCGAACTTGTTGTCGCGGTCGGGTCTTACGCGCAAAACTGGCATCTCGGCGAGGATGCGGGTGGAAGCCTGCAACAGACGATGCTCGATTGGCGGCGGCATTTGAAACGAAAGGCTCGCCCGCGGGTGCTGCCGCTACCACATCCGTCCTGGCGCAATAATGGCTGGCTGAGGCGGAACCCGTGGTTCGAGCAGGAGCTTCTGCCCGTGCTCAAGCGCGAGGTGAGGGGCCTGCTTCGCTAGCGACAAGAACTGCGCAAAAATTTTTGGGGGCCTGCCAAATTCCACCTTGTCAGGCAGAGAAAAATATTCTACTAATCTGGTAGAGATTACGTTTTGACGCAATTATATCCTATACAGGTGGCTGTTTCAGGAATGAAACTAGCGGGTGCTCCCATGATCGATAGAATGGACCGGAAGATACTCGACATCTTGCAGCGGGATTGCACCGTGCCCGTGGCCGAGATCGGCAAGCAGATCGGGCTTTCGACGACGCCTTGCTGGCGGCGCATCCAGAAGCTCGAGGAGCAGGGCGTGATCCAGCGGCGCGTGGCCGTGCTCAATCCGAAAGAGGTCAATGTCGGGGTGACGGTGTTCGTCTCCATCACGACGAGCCATCACACGCAAGATTGGCTCGACCGGTTTCATTCGGCGCTGAAAGATTTTCCGGAAGTGGTGGAGTTCTACCGCATGAGCGGGCAGGTGGATTATCTGCTCCGCGTCGTGGTCCCGGATATCGAGCGCTACGACGCATTCTATAAGCGGCTGATCTCGAAGATCGAGCTTTCCGACGTGAGTTCGGCCTTCGCCATGGAGCAGATCAAATACACGACGGCGCTGCCGCTCGAATACGCGCTGGTGGAGAAGGCGGCTTAGCTCTTCTTGGTCCGCTGCAAGAGCGCGATCAAACTGGACGTATCCCAGCGATTGCCGCCCATCGCCTGAACTTCCGCGTAGAATTGATCGACCAGGGCGGTGACGGGGAGCTCGGCGCCGTTCTTTCGCGCCTCATCGAAGACAAGGGCGAAATCCTTCCGCACCCAATCGACGGCGAAGCCGAACTCGAATTTGCCGTCGACCATGGTCTTCCACCTATTTTCCATCTGCCAGCTTTGTGCCGCGCCCTTGGAGATGGTGCCGATCACCTTCTCGATGTCGAGGTTCGAGCGCTCGGCGAAATTCAAGCGCCTCGGCCAGCGCCTGGATCAGGCCGCCGATGCAGATCTGATTGACCATCTTGGTCAGTTGGCCCGAGCCTGAGGGACCGATCAGATTGACCGCCTTGGCATAGGCGTGGATTACAGGCTTGGCGTGCACAAAGTCCGCCTCGTCGCCGCCGACCATCACGCTCAAGCTGCCGTTCTCGGCGCCGGCCTGGCCGCCGGACACGGGCGCATCGAGGAAGCCGGCGCCGCGCTGCTTGGCGGCAGCGTATAGCTCGCGCGCGATGGTCGCGGAGGCGGTGGTGTGATCGACGGCGATGGCGCCGTTCTTCAGCGCTTCGAACGCGCCATTTGGCCCGAGCGTGACGCGCCGCAAATGCTCGTCATTGCCGACGCAGGTGAAGACGAAATCCGCATCGCGGGCTGCGTCAGCGGGTGTCGCGGCGATCCGTCCGCCGAACTTCGCGACCCAAGCCTCAGCCTTGGCCGGTGTGCGATTGTAGACGGTGACGTCGTGTTGCCCGCGCGTGGCGAGATGCCCCGCCATGGGAAAGCCCATGACGCCAAGGCCGATAAAGGCGACTTTGCTCATGGCATAGTCCCAGCCTATCTTCGAAATCGCCAGTCCTTGCGCGCAATGCCTCTGGCTCGTCAGGACCCGGCCTTGTAGCTTCGCGCCAAAAACGTGGATGGCCGGGACAAGCCCGGCCATGACAAGTTCTTAATTGGAGGCTAGGTAAGCCTAAGCGACGGTCTTCTCCGGGAAGGCGAGCTGCTCGCGGGCACGCCATTCGTTGGTCACGTAATTGATGATCAGCGAGGTGCGCACGCCCTTGATCGGGCGCTTCTCGAAGCCGTGATAGGTGTTATCGCCCGGCACGAAGATCATGGCGCCATTGGAGTTAAAGGGCGGGCGGCCGAGATGGGCCTTGTCGGGACCGTAAATGTCGGTGCCGAGATCGAGATGACTCGGATCCTTCGATAGATAGATCAGCAGCGTGAATTTCTTGACGCCGAGATCGGTGTGCGGCTCGAGCCAGAAGCCTTCGATGTCTTGCGCGAACTCGATGCGGAGATAGGTGCCGGCGAGGTCGGTGTTGAAGACCTGCTCGATGTGCTCGATCATGCGCTTGTCTTGGAAGGCGCGTGACACCGCATCGCAAACCGGGAAGGCCTCCCGATTTTCTACGTCGAAATATTTGCGCGTATTGTTGTGCAGCTCGCGTTTGCCCGAGACGCCATCAAGCGAGGGCGCCGGGAAGGGCAAAGCGAGAATGTCGTCGACGATTTCGGTGGGAAAGCAATCCTTCAGCAGCCAATGGGCATAAGGCTGATCGGAACGCTTGCTCGAGTCGATGCTGTTGATGAAGCAGTTGAGAACGTCTTCCGGCGAGCTCTTGCCCGCGTGCTCAGTCGAACGCTTCAGCGCGACGCTGTCCCTCATGTGCCTGTATTCTCCCTCGAAAACTTGGTGAAATGCTGGTCAGCCAGCGCCCAGGCCCCTTCATCTCTGAAGGTTCCAATAGCACGCGGGCGGGCTCCAGCAAAACGCCTAATGCAGCCAATTCGCCGCAATTGAATTGAGGTGAATCAAGGCGGTAAGCGAAAGCTGACGAACGCAAACGCAACTCGAACGCAACGCAAACGCCGGTTTAATTGACGCCTGATTTGCGGAAGCGCCCCGGATCCGGGACCTTGATCGTCTCTTTGCCTTCCAGCTCGCCGCGCAGGCATTTGGCCAGAAGCTCCAACAGAGACGCGTGCAACTCGCGTTCCGCCGCGAATTGCGGCGGGTTCGAGGCGAGGAAGACGAGGATCTCCTCATAGTCAGGCATGACAGTTCCCCCTTATCCCCCCAAGCGGGAACGAGGCTGCCCGAGCTAAGTGACCAAACTTTGTTGGGTCTGTGGTGCGAGATTGGCGTTTAGAACGGCGCAGTTGTAGCGCCACGCTAGAGCGAAATCTGTTGGAATTTCGCTCTAGGTTTCTCTTTGACGCATGATCCTATCCGAAAAGTCTGCAACTTTTCGGGATCATGCTTCAAGCTCCGAGGCGATGCCGCCCGATCAGCTTCAGCGGCGTGCGTCCGCCAGGATCGCCGAACAGCGACAGCGCGTCCACGGTGACGCCCTCCGCGCAAATCTCCTCGATCACCGGCCACAGCGCTTGGGCCACGCGATCGAGATGGGTGTTGTCGAGCGGCCCGGTCAGCGTGATGTGGAAGCGATATTCGTTGAGCACGTTGGTATCGCCATAGCTCTCGAACAGGAGACGCTGATAGTCGTTGTGATGCGCCGCGCCACGCTCCTCGCGGTCGGTCTCGCTCAAGGGCGCGGCAAAACTGTCAAAGGTGGTCACGCATTGCGCAGCGAGCCAATCGAGCGCGGGCGCGGGCCGCACGGGACGCAACACCAGGAAGCGGCCGGCGCGCGACAGCGTCAGCGGACCGGTCGCAACAGGCTTCCGGCGTTGCGCGAAGCTGACGAGCCTTGCCTTCAAGGCGTCGGCGGTCACTCCGCCCTTCAACGTGAAGGGTTGCTTGAAGACGGCATGCAGACCGCTATAGCGGGAGATTGTGGTCGGCAATTTGCTGAAGCCGTGGCTCAACCCGGAATCGGAAAAAGCCTCTAGCGTCGCGCCGTCATTGGCGCGGCCGAACCAGGAGCGGCCGAAGGCGCTCAAGGCGGTGCCGGGTTGCGGCGTATAGAAGACGGCGTAACGGACAAAGCTCGGTTGGGGCGCGCCCTTGAACTCGTCTCTATATTGGGCACGGTCTAGCATCAAATCTCTCCCCAAGTATTCCGTCTCGATTCGTGTGGTGTGAATCAGCGCGCTGTAGGTAGCAGCGTCCTGTGGCGAGGGCACGACAGGTTCTTGACGATAGAGAGGCTAAGACATGAAGAGAGGATGAAGAACTGTTTCAGGTCTAGCGAAGATGGGTTGTTCGCAAGTGCGAAGGGGGATTGCGTTTATTGTGAGCGCAGTGCACCAAGCGACGAGAATGGATGGAAGATGATCGAGCTTTACACCTGGTCGACGCCGAACGGACAGAAGATCTCGATCATGCTGGAGGAGGTCGGTCTGCCCTATCGCGTTCATCCGATCGACATCACCAAGGACGAGCAGTTCGCGCCCTCATTCCTCGCCATCTCGCCGAACAACAAGATCCCGGCGATCATCGATACCGATAACGGCCTGCACCTGATGGAGTCGGGCGCGATCCTGCTCTACCTCGCCGAGAAGACAGGCCAGCTCTGGCCGCAGACCTTCCCGGAGAAGTGGCGCGTGTTGGAGTGGCTGATGTGGCAGATGGGCGGCCCCGGTCCGTTTCTCGGTCAGGCCCATCATTTCCTCAAATTCAATCCCGGAAAGAGTTCATATGCCGAGGACCGGTACGGCAAGGAAGCGAAGCGCCTTTGGGGGGTGCTGGATCGGCGCCTGGCCCAGGTCGAGTATGTGGCGGGCGACTATTCGATCGCCGATATCGCCATCTTCCCCTGGATCTCGCGGTTTCATTGGCAGGGGGTGCGGTTCGCCGACCACCCCAATGTATTGCGCTGGTACCTGGCCATCGCCGCCCGACCTGCGGTGGAGCGGGGCTTTAATGTGCCAGAACCCCGCCATATTCCCATGCCTTGAGGTGGGTAGACTGTAGCCGGACACGCTTGGACTGTGGCAGAATATGCCAAAGGTTCGCGTGTCTTGGGCGCCCTGCCGAGAGGTGCCCATCAAGACGGGCCGTCGCTCGCTGCTACAGGCGGGCGCGAGATTGAGGAGGACATGACGATGTCGAAGGCGACCGCGCCTTTACGCTTATTCGGTTTCCCCCTGCTTGTTAGCTTCCTTGCCATCGGTATCACTCTCCAGTCGCCATCAGCGCAGGCGCAAGTCATCGAGCGCGGCGTGCAAGGCGGTGTGGTCGGCGCCATCATTGGCGGCATTGTCGGCGGCGGCAGAGGTGCCGGCACCGGTGCCGCGATCGGCGCCGGCGTCGGCGTTATCACCGGCGCGGCGGAGGCTGACGCCAATGCGCGCGCGGCTTACGGGCCGCCGCAATATTACGGACCGCCGCCGGGACCCGGCGGCAATCTGGTCTACGACACGCAAGCCTCGCTGACGCGGCTCGGTTACGATCCGGGTCCGGTCGACGGCGTCTATGGCCAGCGCACCTCTGACGCGATCAGTCAGTTCCAAGTCTATAATCGCCTGCCGGTCGACGGACGTCCGTCGCCCGCGCTTCTTGACCTCATGGTCCAACAGGGCGGATGAGACGCTAAGGGAGCGTGGCGCATATCAAACGAGTTGAGAATTAGAAAACGGGCGGGCCATTGTTGTGCCCCAGCGACTGGAGAGGGTGATGAAGAAACTGACGATCGTGTTGGTGACACTTGGCGGCATCGCGGCGTTCGCAACAATCGCGAGCTCGGCAGAGGATCTCGCTGCTGCGGTGAAAGAGCGGCGGGATCTGATGAAGAAGACAGTGGCGCCGTCGGCGAAGCTCGGCGGCCAGATGGTGAAGGGCACCGCCCCGTTCGACGCGGACAAGGCCGAAGCGGCGATGACCGATATCAGCAACGTCCCGGATAAATATGTGACGCTGTTCCCGAAGGGCACGGCGCATGGCGAGATCGAGGATAGCGAGGCCAAGGCCGATATCTGGACCGACTTCGACAAGTTCAAGGAGATCGCGCAGAAACTGAAAGACGCCAGCACCAAGGCTGCGGGCGCCGCGAAGCAAGGCAAGGGCAGTTTCACCGCGGCGTTCAACGACATGACGAAGATCTGCAAAGAGTGCCACGAAGATTTCCGCGAGAAGATCGAGTAGGGCTCGCCCGACCGCGGTCGGGCGCCTAAGGCTGGGGAGGAGATGTTGCGCCGAATCTTGTTGGCGCTTTTGGTTCTTGCCGTCGTGGGCGGAGCTATCTTCTTTTTCCTGACGATGCCGCGAACGATTCCGGCATCGGCGCTGCCCGCACATGAGCCGAACGTCAAAAACGGCGAGTACATGTTCCTCGCCGGCGGTTGCGCGGAGTGTCACGCCGAGCCGCTGAAGAAGTGCAGCGGCAGCAAGACCAAAGACAAGACGCTTCTTTCCGGCGGGCGCTGCCTGAACACGCCGTTCGGCGTCTTCAATGTGCCGAACATCTCGCCGGACAAAGAAAGTGGGATCGGGAGTTGGAGCACGATCGATTTCGTCAACGCCATGAAGATGGGCATCGCGCCGGGTGGCGAGCATCTCTATCCGGCGTTTCCCTATCCGTCCTATCAGCGCATGACGTATGAGGATCTGATCGACCTCAAAGCCTATCTCGATACGTTGCCGGCGGTGAAGAGCGAGGTGCCGCCGCATGCGTTGCCGTTCCCCTTCAGTATTCGGAGGGGAATAGGCGCCTGGCAGTTTCTCTATGTCGACGGCAAGACGTTTACGCCGGATCCGAAACAAAGCGGAGAGATCAATCGCGGCGCTTATTTGGTCGAGGGACCCGGTCATTGTTCCGAATGCCACTCGAAGCGCAATCTGATCGGCGGCATCGAGCAGGTCACAGCCTTTGCCGGCGCCAAGAATCCCGAAGGCAAGGGCACTATCCCGAATATCACCCCGAGCGACGATGGCATCGGCGATTGGAGCCACGAGGAGATCGTCGACCTGCTCGAAACCGGCAATACGCCGGATTTCGACGTGATCGGAGGCGCGATGGCGGCGGTGCAGGAGAACATCGCGAAGCTCACGCCGGAAGATCGCAAGGACATTGCGGCGTACCTGAAATCGCTGCCGCCGAGACCGGACGCCGTGCCTAAAGAGAAGAAGGCGTCCAAGGACGAAGAAGAAGAGGACGGAGCTGAAGAGGGTGAGGCGACCGCCCCGGAGAGCGGCGAGGCCGGCGACAAGAAGAAGCCTGACGACGAAGATTACTGACAAGCGAGTCTAAATATGTGCCAGCGTCGGATGAGCCGGAAAGTCCAGGTGAGGCTCTTCGGCGCGTTGGCGCTCGCGCTGATGGCCTCTCCGCAAGCCCATGCGGCCGAACTCTACGGCATGGTGGTCGGCATCGACGACTATATCGGCACGATGAACGATCTCGACGGCGCGGTGAATGACGCGGCCGACGTGGCGAAATCGCTGAACGGGCTCGGCGCCAAGGAGGTCGTCACGCTGTTCAATGGCGATGCCACCAAGGAGCAGATCTTTTCGAAGTGGAGCGATCTCGTCGCCAAAACCAAACCGGGCGACACCATCATCTTCAGTTATGCCGGCCATGGCGCGCAGGAACCGGAGCCTCAAGGCCGTCATGACGAGGCGGATGGCATGAACGAGACTTTCCTGCTCGGTGGTTTCGCCGCCGATGGCGCCGGTACCAAAGAGCGGATTCTCGATGACGAAGTGTTTCAGTGGATGAAGGAGGCTGACGACAAGAAGGTGAAAGTGATCTTTGTCGCCGATTCCTGTCACTCGGGCGGCATGGAGCGAAGTGCGTCCGCGACTGGGGTCAAATTCCGCAAAGGCCGCTTCGCTGCGATCGCCAATGACGAGCTCCCACTTCCGCCCGAGAAATTCGCCAAGATGAGCGAGACGGATTTTCAGAACGTGACCTTTGTCGGCGCCGTGGCCGAGGACAAGCTGACGCCCGAGGTGACGATCGAGGGCAAGAAGCGTGGCGCGCTGAGCTGGGCTTTTGCCCGGGCGCTCGAGGGCCGCGCCGACAAGGATGGCGACGGCGCGGTGAGCGAGTTCGAGCTGCTCGGCTTCATCGTGCCTGCGGTGCATGCGATGGTGGAGAGCCAGCAGACGCCGTCCGTATTGCCGCTGCGCGCCCGCTCGGTGCCGCTGGTGACCTTGCGTGAGTCAAAGGCGCCGGCGAAGGCGAGCAGCGACGATCTCAAGCTGAAGATTGCCGTCGATGGCGGCGATGCCAGCGCGTTCGGCGAGCTTCCCTTTGTCGCCATCGTCGATGACAAAGCGAATGCCGACCTGATCTGGTCGCCCGCAAGCGGCAAGGTCGAGCATGTCGTCGGCGGGGTCGTGGCGGAGAATGTCGACGCGGAAGCCATCAAGGGTGTGGCGTCGAAATGGGCCGCGCTGAAATGGCTGAATGCGCAAGCCGCGCTTACCCCGGTCGAAGCCAAGCTTGAGACCGGCAACCAGCGTTACGCCCCGGGCGACGTGGTTAAGCTCGATATCGACGGTGCCAAATATCCGCACCTGACCTTGTTCAATTTGCCGCCGGACGGCCATGTCGAGTTCTTCATTCCCGACCCCAAGAAGCCGGAAGAGGCGAAAAAGGACTGGAGCCGCGAGCCGATCCGAGAGAGCTTCAAGGTGGATAAACCCCCGTTCGGCGCGGAGCACATGGTGGCCATCTTCTCCAAGGACGAGATCAGCGACCTGAACGCGGCTTTGAGCGGGATGAGCACGCCGGAACGGGCCGAAGCCCTGCGGCCGGTGCTGGAACAGGCGCTTTCCGGCCATGACGTACAAATTGGCGTGATCGACATTTATACTGGCGGCGGCGGATGATCTAAGTCTTCCTAGGAGCGCGGACGTGAAGGAATATCGGCCGAAACGTTCATCGTGGGTTCAGTTCAAGGCGGCTAAGGAGGCAGAAATGCTAGGTTCTCCATGCCATGGGAGGTTTTCATGATACTGCGCTGGACCACACTCATTGCCGTTCTGATTGCCGCGGCGGCCTATTGCACTTTGCTGACTTCGACCGCACCGCTGGCCTCCGAGGCTAAAGACCTCCAGATCGCCGAGGGACCTGGCGATTCCGGTGAGTCCGGCGCCGCCCCCGGCGAGGCCGGTGATGAACCGGCGGTCGCGCCCGGCGCATCTGAAAGCTCCGACAGCGCTCCAAGCGGCGCGACGGAGGAGAAATCCGACAGCGACGAGCCGGGCGCTACGCCGGCCAAGGATGAATCCGAAAGACGAGGCCGCTCCGGAGCCGACCGAGGCAGCCGAGCCCGCCGATGACAAAGATGCGAAGGAGGGCGGCGAGACCGAAACAAAGTCCGAGGAGGCTTCGCCGGCTTACAAGCCTCAGGAAATTACCGACGAGCCAAAAGATGCGGCGGACAAGCCCGAGGCAGAAGAGTCAGAGGCCGACAAGTCAGAACAGACCGCCGACGCCTCGGCCGCGGCGGAGAAGGTAAAGTCCGGCGACATTCCGGTGCCGACCGACCCTGTGGCGCTGGCTGCGTTCGACGCTTTGCAGAAGAACTGCTCGCGCTGCCATCAGGCCGGCCCGACGCTGAAGCGCGCCAAGCCCGCCAAGAATTTCGGCAATGTGCTTCACCTCGAAGAGATCGCGAGCGATCCGAATTTCATCCTTCCCGGCAATCCGGACGGCTCAAAGCTGTTCATTCAGGTGGCCAAGAAGGAGATGCCATACGATTGCTATCAGGAATTCGATTGCAAGACAGAGCCGAGCGAGAAGGAGGTCCAGGCGATCTACGATTGGATCAAGAGCCTCGGAGAAGTCACCGTGGCTGCCTGCACCGGGCGGAAAGTGATCGACGAGGAAGCGCTCGTCACTCTGATCGCGAATGACATCGAGGCCCAGCCCGACCATCGCCGCAAGGGCATGCGCTACATCACGCTGACCAATTTCTACAATGCCTGCCTCCCCGAAACCGACATGGTGCGCTACCGCCAGGGCACCGTGAAACTGCTCAACAGTCTGAGCCGGTCTTCCGACGTGCTGAAGATGCGCACCATCGATTCAGACCAGTCGATCATCGCCTTCAATCTGGACGATCTCGCTTGGACCGAGGCCGACTGGAACCGGATCATCGCCACCTATCCTTATGCGATGAAGCCGGACGCAACGATCTACAAGACTGTCGCTGAGGAAACCGGTACGCCGCTTGCCTGGTTGCGCGGCGATTGGTTCGCCTTTACCGCATCGCGGCCGCCGCTCTACTATCAGCTGCTCAAGCTGCCGGAAAATTTCGCCGGGCTGGAGAAAGACGAGAAGGTCGACGTCAAGAGCGACATCGAGAAGTTCCTCGCCAAGCGCGCGGGCTTCCAGAACTCTGGCGTCTCCAAGCATAACCGCCTGATCGAGCGGCATGCGATTCCGACCGGCTATTTCTGGACGTCCTATGACTTCAAGGGCGACAGGCCGGAGCAGAGCCTGTTCATCCACCCGCTTGGGCCGGATGGCGACAGCGCCTTCAAGCATGACGGCGGCGAGAGCATCTTCAGCCTGCCGAACGGCTTCCAGGCCTATTATCTCAACACGGCCAAGGGCGATCGGATCGACAAGGGCCCGACCGAGATCGTGCTCGACGACAGCCAGCTCGACCGCGCGGTGACCAACGGCATCTCCTGCATGGGCTGCCACAATCAGGGCATCCGCCAGGCGACGGACGACATCCGCAAGCATGTGCTGTCAGACCGTACCTTCTCCAAGGACGTGCGCACGCAAGTTGAGGCGCTCTATCCAAGCCAAGAGGAGTTCAAGGATCTGCTCGACCAGGATGCCGCTCGCTTCAGGAGCGCCATGGAGCGTGCCGGGCTCGATCCTGACCTCGATTCGCAGAAGGTCGGCGTCGAGAGCATCAACTTCCTCTCCAAGGCCTATGAGAAGTCGATCGATCTCAGGCTCGCGGCCGCCGAATATGGCCTCGAAGCGCAAGCCTTCGCGCAAGGCCTGGCCGATGCCGGCGGCGAATCCGCTCAGCTGAAGCGGAGGCTCGAGCAGGGCGTGCTGCCGCGCGAGATCCTCGAGGCTCAGTTCAAGGACCTGATCGTCAAGGTCTCGGACAATGAGCCGATCGAGATCACAGGCGGCGAAGTCGTGGCCAAGGTTGGCGGCAAGTCGAAGGAAGATGCTCACGATTTCGACCTGGCCCTGATCTCCGACCGCAGCGACTATAAAGTGAACGACCTGCCGGTCTTCACCATCAAGTCGAAGGAGAACTGCAACCTCACCCTGATCAACGTCGATGCGAGCGGCGAGGGCACGGTGATCTTCCCGAACAAGTTCCAGCAGGACAATCTCCTGCCGGCGGGCAAAGAGGTCCAGTTCCCCGGATCGTCCGCTCCGTTCCAGTTCCGGCTGAAGGACCCGGGTACGGAGACGGTGATCGCCATCTGCAATGCCTCGGGCAAGGAAGCGGACGGCATCAAGCATGACTTCAAGAAGCGGGAGTTCACGCCGCTCGGCAATTATCGCGGCTTCCTGACGCGGCAGATCGCGGTCGAAGGCGCGGAGAAGATTGCCGAGGGTAAAGCGGCCGCCAAGAAGGACGGAACGCCGGGAAGCGATATCCTGTCCCGCACCGCGATCAAGCTCGAGGTCAAGTAAGACGACAATAAAGGCGAGGAGCAAATTTTTGCTCCTCGCCTCTCCACGCCAAGCTTTCGCCGCTCTCCGTCATTAACATCGTTCGAGACACGCGTTAGGCGCGGGCGGAGGCCTTCGCCTAAAGTGCGGTTGAGGGTTCTGTCATTTGAGTGGCGAGGGTGTTCATGCCGGGGGATGGGTTTGTCTTCGGCGTCAAGGGGAGGGACCGGAAGCGCCTGGTTCTCTACCTCATCCTGCTGCTCACTCTTTCGGTCTGGGCGGAGATGTCGCCGGCCAACGCGCAACCCTGGTTAGACTCCGAATTCCGCAATCGTCATCATCGGTCCCAGGAGCCGCCACGGCTGAAGGCCCGCTCGACCACGTGCAGCTTTCCTTGGACCTATTCGCGGGGTTTACGCCGATGCGTTTGCATGCGGGCCGGCTATAGCGTGCAACAGGGTGCGTGTGCGCCGGACGGCGCCAGCACCTCTTGCGGAGACCGCGAGCGCTGGTCGCCACGAGCGGCCTCTTGCGTCTGTGCCAAGGGCTTGCATCGCGACAATGGCGCGTGCGTCGAAGGAGGCGATGTGACCGCGACATTGGATCCGGCGTTGCCGGCTGCCGATCCTGCGACGCCGGTCGATCCCCGCGCCGAGGCTACGCTCCGAGCCCAGAGCTGCCTGCAACAGCTTGGCCTCTACAAGGGGCCGGTAGATGGTGTCGTCAATAACGACACGTGGACCGCGTTCTGGTTCTTCAAGCGCGATCACGGGCTCAAGAGCCATCGCGACTTCGTCGCTGCGCCGGTGCAGGAGAAATTCGCTTCACTCTGCAAGTCTCCGGAGCAAACCGCTGCGGCAACTCCGGCGTCCAACGCGGGCGCGCCGTCTTCGAGCGATGCCGGTCTGACGGAACATGCTGTGGCTCCGGCGAAAGAGGCGACACCAACCTTCACGCCGATCGAGATCGACTGCGTGCCCGCCAATCTGCTGGCTCAGCTCCGCCAGAACCGAGTTGGTTCGGCATTGAAGGCCTGCACGGAGAGCTGCCTGCCGGCGCCGAAGGGTCTTGCCCAGGCGGACCTCGATGCTCTCGCCGCGCGGCACGGGCTGCATTGGTGCAATTCTTGCGTGACCATCGACGGCCAGCTCCCGCTTGCGGATATTCAGCGGATCGAGAAGGCCGGCAATTTGCAACTCTGCGCGACGCCGCCGAATCAGCTCCCTCAGACGTCGAGCCTCGACACAAACGGCGCCTCGTATACGCGGATTCGCGAGCTGTATCGGGGGCTGCCGCCCGCAGAGGCGCCGGAGAATGCCATCGCGCTGATTGTCGGCAATCGGAGTTACGCGGCCTATCCGCATGACGAGACCGCTTCCAACGAGGCGGGCGCCGTCTATGCGTTCCTCACCGAACATCTCGGCTACGCGCCGGACAACATCATCGATGTGCGAGACGCCAAGAAGCTCGAGCTCGAGCGGCTGTTCGGGACGGGCGAGGGGGCGGACAGCACGCTAAGCCGTCTGGCGCGGGACCATCCCGGCGCCAATGTCATTATCTACTACGCCGGGCTCGGCGCGACCGACGAGGCGCAGAGCGAGACTTATCTGCTGCCCGTGGACGCCGAGCGGTTTCGCGAAGAGCGGAGCGGCTACAAGCTCTCCACGCTCTACGCGAACTTACAGAAGCTCGGCGCCAAGTCCGTTCTCGTGCTGCTGGAGGCCGATTTTGGACGCGAGCAGGGACCTTATCTCCTGCCGCCGAATGCGCCTGAGACGATGCGGAGCGTGCTGCCGTCGTCTCCGCTTCCCGGCGTCGCGATCCTCGCTGCCGCGGACCGCGGACAGCGCAGGCTGATGGATCCGACCTACGGTGTAGGATTGTTCACGCGCTATCTGATCGAAGGACTCTCAGGCGGAGCGGATCGGACCCCGTTGGGCAACGGCGATGGCGCCATCAACAGCGCCGAAATTTTTGCCTATTCCGCTGTCATGGTGGAACTGGCGGCCCGCAAAAGCTTCGGGCTGATGCAGAATCCGATCTATTCTGGGACGGTTGCGCCGGTTGTCGCAGGCAGGACGCGAGATTAATCGTGGGGATTTGCGAAAACCGCTTTACAACACCTTCTATATTTCATACGGACCACGCGGCTCTGAGGCGATTTCGCTCAAGGGCAGCAACTGTAACCGGCGATCTCGTGTGGGAGTAGACATGGGATGGACGTTTTCACTTCTGCTACAGAGCTACTGCGCGATCATCGGCCAGAGCGTCCCGTCCTGGCCTTAAGGCCACATGCGGCGACCAGAGCCGCCCGGTGGTTCGTCGCAAACTTTCCCAGGCCGCGTGCTTTATGCCGCGAAGGCCAACGACTCCAAGCTCATCATCGATGCCTTGGTCGAAGGCGGCGTGCGCGCGTTCGACGTCGCCTCTGCGGTTGAGATCGAGCGCCTGGCTGCCGTGCCGGGGAGCGAGCTCTATTACATGAATCCGGTGAAGTCGCGGGAGTCGATCGCGCGCGCCTATCGCGATTTCGGCGTGCGCCGCTTTGCCTTCGACAGCGACGATGAACTGACCAAGATCCTCGATGAAACCGGCAATGCGCAGGATCTCGAGCTCTATTTGCGGGTTGCGTGTCCCAATACGCATAGCCTGATCCCCCTTGAGGGCAAGTTCGGTGCCTCGAGCGAAGAAGCTCCGGCGTTGCTGCTGCGCGCGCGCCAGGTCGCGGGCCGGCTCGGCCTCACCTTCCATGTCGGTTCGCAGGCCGTGGTGCCGCAAGCTTATGGCGAGGCGCTACGTCAGATCGGGCAGTTGATCATCACCTCCGGCGTGCTGGTCGATGCCATGGACATGGGCGGCGGGTTTCCGAGCCGCTATCCGCATTCAGACCCGCCGTCGCTCGCCGCCTTCATGGAGGAGATCGTCAAGGCCGCCGACGAACTCGCGGTGAAGCATAATTGCGAGCTGCTCTGCGAGCCGGGCCGCGCGCTGGTGGCGGAAGCAGAGTTGGTGATCGTCCGCGTCGATGCGCGACGGGGCAATGCGCTTTACGTCAATGACGGGGCGTTCGGTACGCTGTTCGATGCCGCCTATTGCGGTTTCCGCTTTCCGTCGCGGCTGGTGCGCGGCACCGGGCGGAAGACCAAGACGCTGGCCGAGTTCTCGCTCTACGGTCCGACCTGCGACAGCGACGATTTCATGCCGGGTCCGTTCCTGTTGCCGAACTCGGTGCGCGAGGGCGACTATATCGAGATCGGCCAGATCGGCGCCTATGGCAGGGTGTTTGCGAGTCCTTTCAACGGCTTCGGTGCCTACGATGAAGTGATCCTCACCGATGAACCGATGCTGTCGATGTATCTGGATGAAGCGGAGCAGGCGGCCACGCCGATGACGGCGCGGGCTTAAGCTTCCAAGCAGTTCAAAAACGAAGAGGGCCAACTTTTGCGAGTTGGCCCTCTGTTTGTTTGCGCTTCGCTCGTCGAGGACGTGGTCCTCGCGGCGATACGCCAATGTCAGAATTTGCGGACACGGTTCGCTTCCTCGATGGCCTCGTCATGATACCAGGCGCCGCTCACCGCTTTGGTCACTCGCGGCGCAGCAAACTCCTCGGCGGGCGTGGCCAGGTCGCGACGGCCGCCGACGCCCGCGCGACCACCTGCAGGGAACTGATAGATCTTGGCTGAGTGCCGATGAAGGTCTTCCGTCATTGTCTGTCTCCAGTTTTGGCTGAAAGATTCACGCGGAGATCGCGTTCAATCTATGTGGGTTCCCCATAACGGAGTCGTAAGAGGGTTTGCACAACAAAATCGCAAAATGACTATCATTTCAGCAATCTAGCTTCTGCTCAGGCGCGCGCCATCGATGCGCCGGCGGAGTGGCTCGCCAGTCAAGGCGCTGGTCTGCCGCCCAGTCGCGGGTCGGCTTTCGCCGGCGAAGTCACGCAATTCCCTCACGAAATCCGATTCGCGTGATGCCGCTCGGCGTCGTCCCTGCCGTCACCCGTGACGGGATTGGGACGCCGCCAGCGCCTTGGCACAGTTGATGCTTCAAGACTGGGGCCATTGATCGCCTAGCCTCGTTGGCGACGTAGGAACTCGCTCAAATTTCCCGTCAACAGCTCATGAAGGACTCGCTAATGACAAAGTACAAGCTCGAGTACATTTGGCTCGACGGATACACGCCCACGCCCAATCTGCGTGGCAAGACACAGATCAAGGCGTATGACAGCTTCCCCACACTCGAAGAATTGCCGCTATGGGGTTTCGACGGAAGCTCGACCATGCAGGCCGAAGGCCACAGCTCCGACTGCGTGCTCAAGCCGGTCCGCGTGTTCCCGGACGCCGCGCGCAAGGACGGCGTGCTGGTGATGTGCGAGGTCATGATGCCGGATGGCGTCACGCCGCATGCCTCGAACAAGCGGGCCACCATTCTCGACGACGAAGGCGCGTGGTTCGGCTTCGAGCAGGAATATTTCCTCTACAAGGACGGCCGCCCGCTCGGCTTCCCCAGCGACGGCTACCCGGCGCCGCAGGGGCCCTATTACACCGGCGTCGGCTACAAGAATGTCGGCTCGATCGCGCGCGAGATCGTCGAGCAGCATCTCGATCTCTGTCTCGCCGCCGGCATCAATCACGAAGGCATCAACGCCGAGGTGGCGAAGGGCCAGTGGGAGTTCCAGATCTTCGGCAAGGGCTCCAAGAAGGCTGCCGACGAGATGTGGATGGCGCGCTATCTGCTGCAGCGCCTCACCGAGAAATACGGCGTCGATGTCGAGTATCACTGCAAGCCGCTCGGCGACACCGACTGGAACGGTTCCGGCATGCACGCCAATTTCTCGACCACCTATCTGCGTGAAATCGGCGGCAAGGCGTATTTCGAGGCGCTGATGGCGGCGTTCGAGAAGAACCGCGAGGATCACATCGCGGTCTACGGCCCCGACAACCACATGCGGCTGACCGGCAAGCACGAGACGGCGGCGATCCACGAGTTCAGCTATGGCGTCGCCGACCGTGGCGCATCGATCCGCGTGCCGCACAGCTTCGTCCGGAACGATTACAAGGGCTATCTCGAAGATCGCCGTCCCAACTCGCAAGGCGATCCCTATCAGATCGCCTCGCAGATCCTGAAAACGATCGCATCGGTCGCGACGGAGAAGGTCAGCGTCGCGGCTTGAGGTTCGGACGGGCGCGAGTTCGATTACTGGGGGCAGTACCGCAAAGGTGGCGTGGGGGCCGGACCGGCTCTCACGCCACCGCGCCGGTTTGTTCGCGAGTCCTTTCAATGGCTTCGGCGCCTACGATGAAGTGCTGCTCACCGAGGCTCAAGACCGCCCGAGCTTAAGGGCCTAACCCCGCTTTGCGGTTGGACTCTCCGCCCGGGGCGGGGTTAAATCCGGTGGGGCCATAACCATGGGAGGTTCGATCGTGACGAAGATTATTCTGACGGGTTTGGTGGTTGTAACCGCATTTCTTTTCACCGGTCAGTCGGCCAAGGCCGAGTGGCTGTGCTCAGCCAATCAATGTGTATGGGTGACCTACGACGTCGATGAGCCGGCCTACGCCTTGACTTGGGGCCCGCCGGTGCGCCCTTCCTGCTATTGGAAGCAGGGTATTTTCGGCCGCTGGAAGATGATCTGCCCATAGCCAATTCATGTCAGCGACGGTTGCTCCGGAATGTCGGAGCGACCGTCCGCTTGATCGCCGCAAACAATTGAGCTTAAGCGGCGCATTGGATGCGCGAGCCTTCGCTCGCCAGCGAGTCCATCTTCGCTCTCGCTTCGCTCAAGCTATGCCAGACGCTGCTTAGGCCTACCGGTTTTCGCAATGCCGTCTCAGCGTAGATTCGAAGGGCGAAGGTGGTGGGCGGTACTGGACTTCGAACCAGTGACCCCTGCGATGTGAACACAGTGCTCTACCAGCTGAGCTAACCGCCCGGTCGACCTGCTGATCGGTCGGATTTAGCGATTGGGGTGGGAAGTCAAGGAAGCGCGGGGAGTTCAAGTCCAGTACCGCACCACGCTGGTGAAATCAACTCCGACGGACTGCTCAGGGCATGGGGCCGAGTCCGTTCCTTGACTTCCCTCACACTCAATCGCTAAATCCAACGATCAGCAAAGCCCGGGCGGTTAGCTCAGCTGGTAGAGCACTGTGTTCACATCGCAGGGGTCACTGGTTCAAGTCCAGTACCGCCCACCACGCTTGGCCCCTTAGGCCCTGACGCAAGGCACAAAAAGGGCGGCGCCTCCGTGCAGCGCCGCCCCGATCGCAGAAATCGAAAAAAACCTATTTGGCCTTGACCACCATGGTCTTGACTTGATCGAGGGTTGCCGTCGCCCCGTCCATGTCGCCCTCGGTGCATTGGGCATCGGCCTGATCGAGTAGTTCGTTCACCTTCTCGGTGTCGGCATCGTTCATTGAGCCGGATTCCAGCTTGTCGCGCACACTCTCTTCGGTGGCGGCAAGCGCTTGGCTGCAGGCATCGCCTTCGCCCTCTCCCTCTTCTGCGGCGGCGGCCGGAGGGGCAGCGCCTTCCTCTTGAGCATAGGCGGCACCTGCCAGCAGGAAGAGCAGGCTCGCGCCGATCACGACACGTCTCAGCATCCCATTTCTCCTTGGATGAATTCTTCAGCCCCTAGATCGCAATAAAGCGTGGGAAAATTGTGCTTTCACTATGGCTCTTCGTTGAGAGCAGGCCGGTGGAAATAAGACTGATCTGCGGCAGGATTTGGGCGGATAGCGGGTGGGTTGACGCTCCACACAAAGATTTCCCATGCTAGTCAGGAGGCTGGCTCGAGCGACTCAGGGGCCGCGGGGGAAGGACGATGAGCGCTGATGACTTCAAGGCTCGTGCCGCCGCCATGGCGCTCGATCTGGTCGAGGACGGCATGCGGCTGGGGCTTGGGACTGGCTCCACGGCCGCCTATTTCGTCGAGGGCGTCGGCGCCAAGGTCGCGCAAGGGCTGCAACTGATCTGCGTGCCGACCTCGGAGACGACACGCCTGCAAGCCGAGCGTCTGCGAATTCCGCTGACCACGCTCGATGAGACGCCGCATCTCGATCTGACGGTCGACGGCGCCGACGAGCTCGACGATCAGCTCAGGCTGATCAAAGGCGGGGGCGGCGCGCTGCTCAGGGAGAAGATCGTGGCCTCGGCATCGGACCGAATGGTGGTGATCGCCGATCGGAGCAAGCTCGTAGCCACGCTCGGCAAGTTTCCGTTGCCCGTGGAGGTGGTGAGCTTCGGGCTCGCGGCCACGCGCGCTCTGATCGAAGCCATGGCGCAGGAAGCCGGATGCAAAGGCAATATCACGCTCAGGCCGGACCGGTCGGGTCGGCCGTTCGTCACCGATCAAGGCAACCATATTCTCGATTGCGCCTTCGGTCAGATACCGGAACCGGATCTCCTCAGCTTCGCGCTGAAGCAGGTGCCCGGCGTGGTCGAGCATGGCCTGTTCCTCGGCATCGCCGACGCGGCGGTCGTTGCCGGGCCGGAGGGCGTGCAGATGATCGCGCGGCCGAGTGGGAGCTAGGCAGTGGCGGATTACGACTACGACCTCTTCGTCATCGGCGCCGGCTCGGGTGGCGTCCGCGCCGCGCGGCTTGCCGCCGAGCTCGGCGTCAAGGTCGGCATCGCCGAGGAATACCGGATCGGCGGAACTTGCGTGATCCGGGGCTGCGTGCCGAAGAAGCTGCTCGTCTATGGCAGCCGCTACAAAGCTACGTTCGAGGATGCGCCGAGTTACGGCTGGACTTACGACAACCTCAAATTCGATTGGCCGACGCTGATCGGCAATGTCCGGCGCGAGGTCGATCGGCTGAACGGCGTCTATACGCGGACGCTGGAGAACGCCGGAGTCGACCGCTATCTGACGCGTGCCGTGCTTGTGGATGCGCATACCGTGCGCCTCGCCGATCCGGACAAGACCATCACGGCCAAGACCATCCTGATCGCCACCGGCGGTCATCCGACCCTTCCCGATGTGCCGGGCAAGGAGCATCTGATCAGCTCTAACGAGTGTTTTCAGCTCGAGGCTCTGCCCGACAGCATCGTCATTATCGGCGCCGGTTATATTGCCATGGAATTCGCCTCGATCTTCAACGGGCTCGGGGTGCATGTGACCGTGCTCTATCGCGGCAACCAGATCTTGCGCGATTTTGATGACGATCTCCGCGACGGACTTGCGGTGGCGATGCGGAAGCATGGCATCGATCTCCGCATGAATACGGATATCGAAGCGGTGGTGAAAGAAGCAGGCGCCTATCGCGTCCGGCTCAAAGGCGGCGACTCGATCTCCGCAGGGTTGGTGATGGCGGCGACGGGGCGTGCGCCGAATACGGCCGGGATGGGATTGGAGGCTATCGGGCGTCGAGCGTGGCCGGAATGGCAGTGATCGTGGTGAATGAGTACTCGAAGTCGTCGGTCGAGAATATTTACGCCGTCGGCGATGTGACCGACCGGGTAAATTTGACGCCCGTCGCCATTCAAGAAGCCAACGATTTCGCCGAGACCTTGTTCAACAACAAGCCGACGCCGGTCGACTATGTGTGCATTCCGACCGCGGTGTTCTCCGACCCCGAATTGGGAACGGTCGGTCTCACGGAAACCAAGGCGCGGGAAATGTATGCCGAATATCGATCTCTATAAGAGCCTGTTCAGGCCGATGAAATACACGCTGCCCGGACGCGACGACAAAATGCTGATGAAGCTCGTGATCGATGCCGATACCGACAAGGTGCTCGGTTGCCATATCCTTGGGCCCGACGCCGCCGAGATCGTGCAGATGGCGGCGATCGCGCTGAAGATGGGAGCGACCAAGGCGGATTTCGATCGCACCATGGCGCTGCATCCGAGCGCGGCGGAAGAACTCGTCACCATGCGGCATCGCTGGGAGCCGCCGAAGCCGATCGTGGGGTCCGATGCGGCGGCTTGAGGATAAGATCGCGCTGGTGACGGGCGGCGGCGCCGGCATCGGCCGCGCCATCGCCGAGACTTTCGCGCGCGAGGGGGCGAGCGTGATCATCGCCGATCGCGACGGAGATGCGGCAAAAGAGGTGGCGGAGGCCATCGTCAAGAGCAATGGCGCAGCGCAAGCCGAGACCGTCGACGTCACCTCGACGGACGAGGTGAAGGCGCTGATGGCCCGGATCAAAAAGCAATTCGGCAGGCTCGACGTGCTGGTCAACAATGCGGGCGTCGGCGAGCGCGCCGATTTCCGGCATATGAGCGACGAGGCCTGGGAGCGGGTCTGGGCGGTCAATCTCGACGGCACGGTGCGCTGCGCGCGCGAGGCGTTCGACCTGCTCAAGGCTTCAGGCAAGGGCTCGGTGGTCAATCTCTCCTCGGTGATGGCGACCAAGCATACGCGGCAGATGAGCGTCTATTCGGCGACCAAGGGCGCGGTGTCGGCGCTGTCGCGGAGCCTCGCGGTGGAATATGCGCCCTACAATATCCGGGTGAATTGCCTCTGCCCCGGTTATGTCGAGACGGCTTTGATCGGGCGCTATACCGCCAATCCGATGATCGCCAAGGGCCTGTTGGCGCAGACGCCGCTCCGGCGCTTCGGCACGCCGCAAGACATCGCCAATGCGGCGTTGTTCCTCGCCTCCGACGAGGCGGCCTATATCACCGGCTCGAGCCTGCATGTCGACGGCGGCATGGGGACGACGCTTTAGAGCCTTCGGTAGCGTCATCGTCTCTTCGATCAGCTCATCCACGACCGCGACAAGCGCCGCCTGGTCGGTGCCGCCGAGCGTTTTCACCTGATCGAAGCGGGCGAGCTGGCGGTCGGCGGATGTGCCGCGCTGCACGATGGTGCGGGCGTGAGCGATCTCCTTGGCGCAGCCGAAATAGGCGGCGTCGTCGGCGACCAGATCGAACAATTCCTCGAGGAGAGTGGGGAAGGGCACCAGCGCGCCTTCGCCGAAATCGACGAGACCCTCGGTGGTGCCGTAGCGCTGCGCGCGCCAGCGGTTCTCGCGCACAAGGAAGGGCGGGTAGTAGCGCCAGCGCTTGTTGTCACGCCGCAGGCGATAGAGCATGCGGCAGAGGCAGACGAACAGGGCGGCGATGGCGATACCGTCTTCGAGCAGCGGACAGACATCGGTGATGCGCATTTCGAGCGTCGGGAAACGCGCCGAGAGCCGCAAATCCCACCAGAGCTTGGTCGCGTCCTCGATCAGCCCGGCGCTGACCAGAAGCTCGACAGTGCGGAGATATTCGCTGTAGCTCGAAAATTGATGCGGGATGCCGGTGCGCGGCAGCTCGTCGAACACGGCAAGCCGGTAAGATTTCAGACCCGTGACGTTGCCCTGCCAGAACGGCGAGGAGGTCGAGAGCGCGAGCAGATGCGGCAGGAAATACGCGGCCTGTCCCAGAATATCGATGCGGAGCTCGTCGTCGTCGATGCCGACATGGACGTGCATGCCGCAAATGACGAGGCGCCGCACCACTTGCTGCAAATCCTGAGCAAGCACGTTGTAGCGCTCTTTGTCGGTGTGCTGCTGGCTCGACCATTGGGCGAAAGGATGCGTCGAGGCGGCGATAGGGGCGAGGCCGAACTCGCCGGCGATTCGAGCCCACGGTCGAACGCAAGCGGATCAAATCGGCGCGCGCCTCTTGAATCGAGCGGCAGACCTTGGTGCCGACCTCGATCTGCGAGCGCAGGAATTCGGGGCTGACTTGGCCCGGCAGCGCCTGCTGACATTTGGCGAGGAGGGCCGCAGGCGGTTCTTGCGCGAGGTCGCGCGTCTCCTTGTCGACGAGGAGATATTCCTCCTCCATGCCGATGGTGAAGCTCGGTTCGCGAATGGCCATCAGAGGAGACCTCCGAGCAGCACGCCAACGAGATAGGCGACGCCCGCCGCGACAATGCCGATGGTGAAGGTCTCAAGCCCCGCTCGCCACCACGGCATCGGCGACCAGCGGCTTCTGAGTGAGCCAATGGAAAAGAAGGTGAGGCCGGTCATGGCCGTCGAGGTTGCGACCGATGCCGGCGCGCCGAACACAAAGGGAATGAGCGGGACCGAACCGCAAACGACAAAGGCGAGAAACGTGGTCAGAGCGGCTCTGGCCGAAGACCGGTTGATCGGCGGCAGCCCATGCTCCTCCGTCATCATGGTCTCGATCCAGCGCTCGCGCTTGCCGGTGATCACCTTGACCGCAGCGTCCAGCGCGTCGCCCTCGAAGCCCTTGGCGCGAAAGATCTGCCTGATCTCCTCGCGCTCGCCCTCCGGTGCCTGCTCGACATGACGCTCTTCCATCAGGCGGACATGCTCGTATTCCTCGGCCTCGGCCTTGCTGCCGGAATAATTGGCGGCGGCCATGGAGAAGCCGTCGGCAAAAAGATTGGCTGCCCCCAAAATGAGCAGAGCCTTGGTCGAAAGGTCGGCCCCGACCACACCGGCCACGACCGCAAAGGTCGTCACGGTGCCGTCAATGCCGCCATAGACCCAATCGCGCAAATAGCTCGCCTTCGGGCCTTCCGCGAGCCGATGAGCGATCTCGGCCGGGTGGTGGCCGTGTTCGAGATGCCGGGGATCCAAGGGACGCTCCTGTAAGGGGTTGCGTTATTTGGCATGGTCTTAACGCGGAAACAACGTTACCTAGCCACAACTCCATGAAAAGCTTATATAGCCCTGAGATTTCAGGAGAGTTTCGAGATGAATGTGCGTTGGAGTCCAGAAACGTGGCGGAACAAGCCGATCGAGCAGGCTCCGGTCTATCCGAATATGGGCCAGCTTGCCGAGGTCGAGGCGCAGCTTAAGACCTTTCCGCCGCTGGTGTTTGCAGGTGAGGCGCGCAGCCTGAAGGCGAAGCTTGCACAAGTTGCAAAGGGCGAAGCCTTCCTGCTGCAAGGCGGCGATTGCGCCGAGAGCTTTGCCGAGCATGGCGCCGACAATATTCGCGACTTCTTCCGCGTGTTCCTCCAGATGGCGGTGGTGCTCACCTTCGCCGGCGGCGTGCCGGTGGTGAAGCTTGGCCGCGTCGCGGGGCAGTTCGCCAAACCGCGGTCCTCCGGCATGGAAGAGCAGGGCGGCAAGTCGCTGCCGAGCTATCGCGGCGATATCGTCAACGCCACCGAGTTCACCGAAGCCGCGCGCACGCCAGACCCACAGCGCATGCTGATGGCCTATCGGCAGTCGGCGGCGACGCTCAATCTGCTGCGCGCTTTTGCCCAAGGTGGCTACGCCAATCTCGAGCATGTGCATCGCTGGACGCTCGGGTTCCTGAAAGACAGCCCGGCGGGGCATCGCTATGCCGATCTCGCTGAGCATATCGCCGAAGTCACTTCGCTTCATGCGCGCCTGCGGCATCACGCCGGAGAACACGCCGCAGCTTCGCACCTCGAATTTCTATACCAGCCACGAGGCGCTGCTTGCTCGGCTATGAGCAGGCGCTGACGCGGGTGGATTCCACCACCGGCGACTGGTACGCGACCTCAGGCCATTTCCTCTGGATCGGCGACCGCACGCGCCAGCTCGACCATGCCCATGTCGATTATCTCCGCGGCATCAAGAATCCGATCGGGGTCAAGATCGGCCCGAGCATGAGCGCGGACGAGCTGCTCAAGCTGATCGACCTGCTCAATCCGCAGAACGAGCCCGGGCGGCTGACGCTGATCGCGCGCTTCGGCGCGGATAAGGTCGGCAAGTATCTGCCACAGCTGATTAACGCGGTGAAGCGCGAGGGCAAGATCGTGGTCTGGGCCTGCGATCCGATGCACGGCAACACCATCAAGGCCGCGAATGGTTATAAGACGCGGCCCTTCGATCTGATCCTGAAAGAGGTCGAGGCGTTCTTCGACATCCATCGCAGCGAAGGCACTCATGCCGGCGGCATTCATGTCGAGATGACAGGCCAGAACGTCACCGAATGCGTCGGCGGCGCCAAGGCGGTCACCGAGACGGATTTGTCCGACCGCTACCACACCCATTGCGACCCGAGGCTCAACGCCGACCAATCGCTCGAGCTTGCCTTCATCGTGGCCGAGCGCTTGCGCCGCGATCGCGAAGGTCGGCCAGAGCCTGAGCTTTCGATGGTGGCCGGGGAGTAGCAACTCCCCTCGTTCTAAACGCTGTCATGGCCGGGCTTGTCCCGCCTACGCGGGCCGAAGCCTTTTATCGCCGGTGCATGGATGCTATCGCTTCGGCGGGCGAAGGCCCGGCCATCCACGTCTTTAATCTATTTATGAAATTCGTGGATGCCCGGCACTTCGGCCGGGCATGACGAAGCCAGGGGATAGGACATCCCAACCAACTGCCGCTAAGTTCACTTCATGACGAAAAAGATCACGGATTAGTTCAAGCTGGCGCTGGCGCAGCTGAACCCGGTCGTCGGCGATATTGACGGCAATATCGACCGCGCGCGCGATGCCCGCGCCAAGGCCAAGGCCGCCGATCTCGTCGCCTATAGCGAGCTTTTCATTACCGGCTATCCGATCGAGGATCTGGTGCTGAAGCCTGCTCTGCAGCGTGCCGCGCGCGAGGCCTGCGAGGCCTTGGCGAAGGATACCGAAGATGGCGGGCCTGCCATGCTGATCGGGCTGCCCTGGGCGGAGGGACCCTTCGTCTATAACGCCATGGCGCTGCTCGATCATGGACGGATCGAGGCGATAAGGTTCAAGACCAATCTGCCGAATTACGGCGTGTTCGACGAGAAGCGGGTGTTCGCTCCCGGTCCGTTCCAGGATCCGATCGCGTTTCGTGGGCTCAATATCGGCGTGCCGGTCTGCGAGGACATTTGGAGCGAGGAAGTTTGCCGCGCCATGGCCAAAGCCGGCGCTGAACTCCTGATCGTGCCCAACGGCTCGCCCTATTGGATGGACAAGCAGGACCAGCGCTACCTGGTCGCGGCGGCGCGGGTGCGCGAGACAGGACTGCCGCTCGCTTATGTCAATCAGTTCGGCGGGCAGGATGAGCTCGTGTTCGACGGTGCCTCGTTCGTGCTCGACCGGGCGGGTGAGATCGTGGTGCAGCTGCCGGCCTGGGAGGAGGCGGTGGTCACGACCGAGTGGCGCCGCGGAAGTGAATGGCTGGGACTGCAAGAAGGGGATGATCGCGGACGTCGAGGAGGGAGATGCCGCGAACTATCTCGCCTGCGTCACGGGCTTGCGCGACTACGTCAACAAGAATGGATTTCCCGGCGTGGTGCTCGGGCTGTCCGGCGGCGTCGACTCCGCGCTCTGCGCCATCTTGGCGGTGGACGCGCTCGGGCCGGCCCGCGTGCATTGCGTCATGCTGCCATATCTCTACACCAGCAATGAGAGCTTGAACGATGCCGCCGAGCTCGCGGCCAATCTCGGCGTGCGCTACGACATCCTGCCGATCCATGATGCGGTCGAGGGCCTGTCGAAAAGCTTTGCCGCGATGACCGACAAGGGCGGCGCCGACGCAACGGAAGAGAATTTGCAGGCGCGCGCGCGTGGCATGCTGTTGATGGCGATCTCCAACAAATATGGGCCGATGGTGATCACGACCGGCAACAAGTCCGAGGTCTCGGTCGGCTATGCCACGCTCTATGGCGACATGAATGGCGGCTTCAATCCGGTGAAGGATTTGTACAAGGGCCAGGTCTATGCGCTGGCGCGCTATCGCAACAAGGCCAGGCCGAAAAGCTGTTTGGGCCCGGAGGGAGCGGTGATCCCGGAGAATATTCTGACCCGCGCGCCGACGGCGGAGCTCAAGGCCAACCAGCTCGATCAGGACACGCTGCCGCCATACCCTGAGCTCGACGACATTTTGAATTGCCTGGTCGAGATGGAGATGCCGATCGCCGAGATCGTAGCGAGGGGACACAAGGCGGAGACGGTGAAAAAGGTCGAGCGCATGCTCTATCCGGCGGAGTATAAGCGCCGGCAGTCCGCGCCGGGGGTGAAGATCACGGCCAAGAATTTCGGCCGCGACCGCCGCTATCCGATCACCAATAAATTCCGAGAGACTTTGTGACATGACCGTCACTGTGAGATTCGCGCCGAGCCCGACGGGCCGGCTGCATGCGGGCAATATTCGCACCGCGCTGCTGAACCATCTGTTCGCTCGGAAGATGGGCGGGCGCTTGATCTTCCGGCTCGACGACACCGACGTTGAGCGATCGACGGAAGTCTTCGCCCGCGGCATCGAGGAGGATCTGAACTGGCTCGGGATCGACTGGGCGGCGCGCTATCGCCAGTTGGAGCGTTCCAAACTTTACGACGCCGCGGTCGAAAAGCTGAAAGCATCGGGGCGGCTCTACCCGGCCTACGAGACTCCCGAGGAGTTGGAGCTGAAACGCAAACGCCAGCTCGCGCGGGGCAGGCCTCCGGTCTATGACCGCGCGGCGTTGAAGCTGACGGACGAGGAACGCGCCGCGCTGGAGGCTAAAGGGATCAGGCCGCATTGGCGCTTCAAGCTCGAAACGCGCGATGTGGTGTGGGACGATCTGGTGCGCGGGCGGCAGCATGTGGATGCCGCCTCGCTGTCCGACCCGGTGCTGGTGCGCGCCGACGGCACCTATCTCTATACGCTGCCGAGCGTGGTCGACGATATCGATCTCGGCATCACCCATGTGATCCGGGGCGAGGACCATGTCGCTAACACCGCGCCGCAGATCCAGCTGTTCGAGGCGCTCGGTGCCGCGCCGCCAGCGTTTGGGCATCACAGCCTGCTGGTCAGCGCCGACGGACATGCGCTGTCGAAGCGCGACCGGGCGCTCTCGATCTCCGGCTTGCGCGAGGAGGGGCTCGAGGCGATGAGCGTGGCGAGCTATGTCTCGGCGATCGGTACGTCCGACCCCATCGTGCCGCATGCGAGCATCGATGAGTTGGTCGAGCTGTTCGGGTTCGAGAAATTGTCGCGGGCGCCTGCGCGATTCGATGCGGACGAGCTCAGAGCTCTCAATGCCAAGCTGCTGCATATGCTGCCCTACGAGGCGGTTGCCGAGCGGCTCAAGGCGATGGGTGTTGGCGGCGGGGAAGCGTTCTGGAACGTGGTGCGCGGCAATCTCGCCGTGCTCGGCGATGCAGAAGCGTGGTGGCGGATCGTCCATGAGACCATTGAACCGGAAATCGCCGACGCTTCGCTTTGCGCGACGGCGGCGGCACTGCTGCCGCCCGAGCCGTGGGACGAGGGGACTTGGTCCGTCTGGTCTGGCGCGGTGAAAGAGGCGACGGGCGCGAAGGGCAAGGCGTTGTTCGGACCGCTCAGGCTTGCGCTGACGGGTCGCGAGCACGGTCCTGAGCTGAAATCGCTGCTGCCGCTGATCGGGCGCGCCCGCGCACTGGCGCGGCTCGAAGGCAAAGCCGCCTAAGCGAACCTAAAGTTCAACTATTGCGGCTGAGCAGGCGCCGGGGTCTTCGACTTGGTGATGGTCGATTGCTGCGCTTGCGGGGCCGGGGCCGGCCGGCGGCGGCAGGAGCGGGAGGCGCAGGCTGCGCCTCGGCTTGCGGCTCGGGAGCAGGTGCGTGCAGGTGCGCCGCTTCCAGAAATGCTCAGATCGAGTTGCGCCGGCGGACCGGCGTCAGCGGCGGGCGCGCCAGCAGGTGCTGCGGCTTCGGCAGGCGCCGCCTGAGGCACAGGAGCACTGGTCTGGGGCGCGGGCGTGCCTTTCTTGCCGGGCTTGCCTTTGGCCGGCGTCGTGGCTGCGGTCGCCTCTGCGCTCTTGTTATAGGTCTCGATGTCGGTCGGATTATATTCCGCCTGCTTGCAGGAGCAGCCCTTCACATATTCCTTGCGGTATTTGAAGGCGACCGGGAGATCGGCATAGGCCGAGCCGTTGAGCGAAATGGCCTGCTCAGGTCCCTGGCCGGGATTGCGATAGACATAAAGCTCGGCGGGCGCCGCGCAATTCGACTGGCATTCCGTGGCGTCTTGGGTCAGATGGCCGGCATAGGTCGAATAGCTGACCGGATAAAAGAATCCGTCGCAGAGCCGAACGCAGATCGACCGGTAGCGGCCATTAGGATCGATGCTGCGATAGATCGGCTGCTCCGGCTGCTCCGGCTGGACGCCTTCTTCTCTGCCGCCGCCGAACCAGTCGAACACGCCGCCGCTTCTGCGAGAGGGCGCCGGCATGGCGGCACCGCCACAGCCGTTCCGCGCGAGCGCATCTTGCAGCTCGGCCTGACGGCGCTTGCTGCCGCCACCGCCGCGCAGAGCGTCGCGCTGCTGCTGCAGCTGCGACAGCTGGCGCCCGGCATCTTCCATGCGGCTATTCATGCTGATGCATTTCGGGCTGCGAACGAGACCCTTGCCGAAAATGAAGAAGCTCTCGAAGCAACCAGCGTCCTCCATCGAGGCGCGGGTGCCTTCGTAGACTTTCTGGACTTGGGCAATCTGGCTCTGGACGGCGGCCAGGTCGGCGCCACCTCCACCGCCACCACTCGGCGCGCTGGCGAGTTCGCGCTGCAGCTGGAGGCAGCGGATCTGCTGCTCGCTCATGGGCTGGGCCAGGGTCAGACCCGTGGCGCACACGATGAACGCCCCGGTCAGGACGACCGGCACGGCAAAGGCGCGCCTCATCTCGCTCTGAATGCCCAAGCTCCCACCCCGTCTTTAAAGAAGTCCGCACCGATTATTGGCTATTATGCGCCCTTAGGATTGGCGGTCAATGCGGCATGAATAAGATGAGTTCCTTGACGCCATTAGGGTTTTTCCCCATAACTCGGCCCATGAGGACTATCGAGCAACCGATCCTTATGATTTCGCGCGGCATTATTACCGGCTAACAATAAGCTCGCGCGGTCGGTCCTCCTTTAACCAAGATTTACTTTCGTTGGACGCCCGCCCGGGCCTGAAAGCCAAGGGGCTTGGTCAGTGGCGCTTACACTCTACAACACGCTCACGCGGAAGAAGGAAGACTTCGTCCCGTTGGATCAGTCCAACGTGCGCGTGTATGTGTGCGGGCCCACGGTCTACGACTTCGCCCATATCGGCAATGCGCGGCCGGTGATCGTGTTCGACGTGCTGTTCCGGCTGCTGCGGCACATCTACGGCGAGAGCCACGTCACCTATGTCCGCAACATCACCGACGTCGACGACAAGATCAACGCACGGGCCGCCCGGGACTATCCCGATCTTCCGCTGAACGAGGCGATCAGCAAGGTCACCAAACTGACCGAGGCGCAGTTCCACAAAGATATGCATGCGCTCGGCGCGCTTGATCCAACCGTCGAGCCGCGTGCCACCGCCCATATCGAGCAGATGAAGGCGATGATCGAGACGCTGGTTGCGAACGGAAGCGCCTATGTCGCCGAGGATCATGTGCTGTTCAATGTGGGCTGCATGCCGGATTACGGCAAATTGTCGGGCCGCTCGCTCGACGAGATGATCGCCGGCGCCAGAGTCGATGTGGCGCCGTATAAACGCGACCCGATGGATTTCGTGTTGTGGAAGCCGTCGAAGCCGGGCGAGCCGTCTTGGCCGTCACCCAGCGGCATCGAGGTTCCCGGGCGTCCCGGCTGGCATATCGAATGCTCGGCGATGGCCGAAGCGCATCTTGGGCAGACCTTCGACATTCACGGCGGCGGCATCGACCTCGTGTTTCCGCATCATGAGAACGAGATCGCGCAGTCACGCTGCGCCTATCATACGCCCTTCATGGCCAAGGTCTGGATGCATAACGGCTTCCTTCAGGTCGAAGGGGAGAAGATGGCGAAGAGCGCTCGGCAATTTCGTCACCGTGCATGAGTTGCTGGCAACGAAGAAGTTCGGCGGGCGAAGCTGGAGTGGAGAAGTCATCCGATTGGCGATGTTGCGATCCCACTACCGTCAGCCCATTGACTGGACCGTACGCGCCTTAGAGGAATCGGAGCAGAACCTTCGAAATTGGGCAAACGTCCTTGAGCGTCAGGAGACTTCTTTCAACTCAGGTGATGATGTACCGAAAAGTGTTCTCGATGCTCTCAGCGACGACCTCAATACTCCACAGGCGATTGCGGAGATGCATCGCCTTGCCGATGAGGCGCGAAGAGATTTCAAGTCTGCACAACAGCTGCATCGAGCTGGTGAGTTCCTTGGAGTGTTCACTAATGACCTTTTCTCTAGCGCGATTTCGCCGCAATCGGTGAGGCTGCTGCGAAGCTGCTGCCGGAAGAGACTAGAGCTAGAGTGGAAGCGCGGATTGCCGCGCGCAAGGCGGCCCGTGAAGCAAAGAACTTCGTTGAGGCAGATCGAATCCGTGATGAGCTCGCGGCTATGCGCATTTTGTTGAAAGACGCCAAGGATCCAAAGACCGGCGAGCTGGTGACGACCTGGGAGGTAGCGCGATGAAGTTTTTCGATGACGCACCGTTCAAGGGCTCGCACGGCGTCTATTTCGCCATCAAGATGCTGGTGATCGCGCTTGGCGTGCTGCTCGCGCTGCATTTCGTGTTCGGGGTGGTGTAATGACCCGCGAACGCATCTCGCTCTACGACACGACGCTTCGCGACGGCGCGCAGACCTCCGGCGTCGATTTCTCGCTCGAGGACAAGTTGCTGATCGCCGAGCAGCTCGACGCGCTCGGGCTCGATTATATCGAGGCGGGTTATCCAGGCGCCAATCCGACCGATACGCAGCTGTTCGCCGAGATGCGCCCGATATTGGCGCGGCCAAGCTCACCGCCTTCGGCATGACCAAGCGGCCCGGCCGCTCGCTTGCCAACGACCCCGGCTTCCAGGACGTGCTCGCGGCGAAATGCGATGCGATCTGTCTCGTCGCCAAGACTTGGGACTTCCATGTCACGTCGCGCTCGGCATCAGCCTCGAGGAGAATCTCGCCGGCATCAAGGAATCGGTCGAGGCGGTGGTGGCTTCGGGCCGCGAGGCGCTGCTCGATTGCGAGCATTTCTTCGACGGCTATAAGGCGAATCCTGACTACGCGCTTCTTTGCGCCAAGACGGCCTATGAGGCCGGCGCACGCTGGGTCGTGCTCTGCGACACCAATGGCGGCACGCTGCCCGAGGAGGTCGAGGCCATCGTCACCGAAGTGGTGAAGCTGATCCCCGGCGATCATATCGGCATCCACGTGCATAACGACACGGATAACGGCGTCGCCAATTCGCTCGCGGCGGTGCGCGCCGGCGCGCGGCAGATCCAGGGCACGCTGAATGGGCTTGGCGAGCGTTGCGGCAACGCCAATCTCACCTCGATCATCCCGACGCTGATGCTGAAGGCGGATTATGCCGAGCGCTATGAGACGTCCGTCACGCCGGAGAAGCTCCAGGACGCTCACCCATGCCTCGCGCATCCTCGACGAGGTGTTGAACCGCGCGCCCGAACCGGCATGCGCCTTATGTCGGCGGAGCGGCCTTCGCGCATAAAGGCGGCATCCACGTCTCCGCCGTGCAGAAGGACCCGCGCACTTACGAGCATGTGTCGCCGGAGGCGATCGGCAACACGCGGAAGCTGCTGGTCTCGGACCAGGCGCGGACGCTCCAATATCCTGGCCGAGCTCGACCGCATCGGCATCAAGGTGCCGAAGGACGATCCGCGCGTCGGCCGCCTGCTCGACGCGGTGAAGGAGCGGGAATCGCAAGGCTATGCCTATGAGGCGGCGGAAGCCTCTTTCGAGCTGCTGGCGCGGCGGATGCTGGGCAACGTTCCGCAATTCTTCGACGTGGAATCGTTCCGGGTCCTGGTCGAGCGCCGGCATAATGCGGAAGGCGAGCTCGTCACCGTGTCGGAGGCGACGGTCAAGGTCCGCATCGACGGCGAGACGGTCATGTCGGTCGGCGAAGGCAACGGTCCGGTGAATGCGCTCGACATGGCGCTTCGCAAAGATCTCGGCCGCTATCAGAGCTATATCTCCGACCTCGAACTGGTCGATTACAAGGTGCGTATCCTGACCGGTGGCACCGATGCCGTGACGCGGGTTCTGGTCGAGAGCCGGGACGGGGCGGGCAGGCGCTGGTTCACTGTGGGCGTGTCGCCGAATATTGTGGATGCCTCGTTCGAGGCGCTGATCGATTCCATCAATTACAAGCTGATCCGCGACGCAGCCCCCGCTGCGTGATCAAAACTTCGCGGTGACGGCTTCTTCCGGCTCGGCGGTGCGGATCGCCCGCGCGATGACGGGCACGATGTCCTTTACTTCATCGACGAGCTCGAGCTTCAACTCCAGTCCCGGGCGGATGAAGGTTTCACTCTGCATGCGCTTGAACAGCGCGAGCAGCGGGTCCCAGAAGCCGTCAATATTGGCGAGCACGATCGGCTTGTTGTGACGCCCGAGCTGCGACCAGGTGAGCTGCTCGACAAATTCTTCCAGCGTGCCGAGGCCGCCCGGAAACGCCACGAAGGCCTCGGACTTGAGGAACATCAGTCGTTTCCGCTGATGCATGTCCTCGACAACGTGAAGCTCCTGCACGTCGAGCAGCATATGCTCGCGCTCGCTCAGGAAGCTCGGGATGATGCCGGTGACGTGGCCGCCCTCGTGCAGCACGGTGCGGGCGATTTCGCCCATCAGGCCGAGATTGCCGCCGCCATAGACGAGGCCGATGCCGTTCTTGACGAGAATGCGGCCGAACTCACGCGCCGCCTCGACATAGGCCGGGTTGTGGCCCGAGCCCGAGCCGCAATAGACGCAGATATTGTCGAGACCGGGGATCGCTTTCCTGCTTGTCATCGGCCCATCTCGCATTCGCCCCAAGGCCACGTCAAGAATGGGCGAAAATCGCGGCTGCGCCGGGACTTGGCATAGAGGGCGCCAATCGACTAGGTTGCGGCCCAAGATAGCTTGGCTTTGTAGGACACACAATCGACACAAGGATGAGGAACATGTTCAGGAGTAAGGTTATTGCCCTGATGACGGTGGCGGCGGCATTGTTCGCTCTCGCCGGCGTCGCGTGGAGCGCCGAGGAGGGCGCGGCAGCGAGCAGCGAAGCAGCGCAGCCGCAGCCGGAGAGCGGGCACGCCGGCGCCAGACCCGAACGCTTCGGGCGTCAACGACCCGAGGCGAAAGTCGCCGCCGGTGGCGTTTACCGACGTCAATTACGAGGACGCCGGCGACGTGGGCAAGCTGACGCTGGTTGGAAAAGGCGATCCCGGAGCGCATATCTTGCTGTTCTTCGATAACGATCCGCTCGGCGAAGTCGACATCGGGGAAGACGGAAAGTGGAAATTCGAGTCCGACCGGAAGATGGGTAACGGCCAGCATATGTTTCGCGCCGATCGCGTGATCGACAGAATGGCGTCGTGATCGGGCGCGCGTCCATCACCGTCGCGCGTATGGATCAGAAGAAGTAACGGCGCCGGTCCGCTTGGCGCGGACGCGCCCGGCGACTATATCTGAGGTCAAGGGGGGCGGCGTCAGGCGCTGCCCCCTTTTGCCGCGTAGGCATCAGCAAACGAGAGACATGCGACACAAACTACCGCAAACGCGAAGCGATATTGTGATGCAGGCGAGAGCCGGGCATCTCAGCGTGTTGCGCGAATTGGCTCCTTACATCTGGCCCAAGGGGCGTCCCGATTTGCGGATGCGCGTGGTGTGGGCGCTGCTCGCGCTGATCGTCGCCAAGGCGATCACGCTTCTCGTTCCCATCGCCTACAAGGCCATCGTCGATCTCCTGACCGGGGAGGCGAGCGGGGCGGAGATCACCGCGCTTGGTCTCGCCGCAAGCCCGATCTTCCTCATCATCGCCTATGGCGTCGGCCGCGTGCTGATGGTGCTGTTCGCGCAGTTCCGCGACGTGTGGTTCACGGTCGTGGCGCAGAACGCCGTCCGCCAGCTCGCCAATCGCACCTTCCGGCACCTACATGAACTTTCGCTCCGGTTTCATCTCGAGCGGCGCACCGGCGGCCTCAACCGGGTGATCGAGCGCGGCGTTACCGGCGTCGATACCATCGTGCGCATGGCCGTGTTGAACTCGATCCCGACTGCGGTCGAGCTGCTGATGATCGCCGGCCTCGTCGCGTATTATTTCGGCTGGATCTATGTCGTGGTGGTGCTCGCCACTGTGGCTTTCTATGTCTGGTTCACGTTCTGGGCGAGCGAGCGACGCATCGCCATTCGCCGCGACATGAACGAATCCGATACCGAAGCCCATTCCAAGGCCGTCGACAGCCTGCTCAATTACGAGACGGTGAAATATTTCGGCAACGAGGAGCTGGAGGCGCGGCGCTTCGATTCCTCGATGGCCCGCTACGAGAAGGCCGCGATCCGGACCTATAGCTCGCTCGGCGTGCTCAATACCGGGCAGGCGGTGATCTTCACCATCGGCACCGTGATCTGCATGGTGCTCGCGGCGCGCGACGTCGCATCCGGCGCGCTCACCATCGGCGGGTTCGTGATGATCAACGCCATTCTGATGCAGCTTTATCTGCCGCTGAATTTCATGGGCATGGTGTATCGCGAGATCAAGCAGGGGCTGATCGACATCGAGACCATGTTTGCGTTGCTGAACGAGCCGGCGGAGATCATCGATCGGCCCGGCGCCAAGGCGCTCGACGGTCAAGAAGGGCGAGATCAAGTTCGATCATGTGTCGTTCGCCTACGACGCCGAGCGTCCGATCCTAAAAGACGTCAGTTTCGAAGTCCCTGCGGGGAAGATGGTGGCGATCGTCGGGCCCGTCAGGCGCCGGCAAGTCGACGATCTCGCGCATTCTGTTCCGCTTCTACGAGATTACCGGCGGCAAGGTGACGATCGACGGGCAGGACATCGCGGATGTGACGCAGAGCTCGCTCCGCGCCGCGATCGGCATGGTGCCGCAGGACACGGTGCTGTTCAACGACACGATCGAATACAACATCCGCTATGGCAAGCCGGACGCGACGGAAGCGCAAGTCCGCGAGGCGGCGCGGAACGCGCAGATCGACAATTTCATCATGACGCTGCCGCAAGGCTACGACGCCCTTGTCGGCGAGCGCGGTCTGAAGCTCTCGGGCGGCGAGAAGCAGCGCGTGGCGATTGCCCGGACCATCCTCAAAGCGCCGCCGATCCTGATCCTGGACGAGGCCACCAGCGCGCTCGACAGCCATACCGAAAAAGACATCCAGGACGCGCTGGAGCGGATCGCGCGCGGGCGGACCTCGCTCGTCATCGCGCATCGGCTCACGACCGTGGTCCATGCCGACAATATCCTCGTGCTCGACCAAGGCCAGATCGTCGAGCAGGGCACCCATCTCGAGCTGCTGGCGAAAGGCGGGCTCTATGCGAGCCTGTGGACGCGTCAGCGCGAGGCCGACGAGGCGCGCGAGCGGCTGGCGCACGTGCTCGACGAGCCGGAGCCGGAATCGCGTGCCGCCGATCGTCTCGAAGAAGAAGCGCTGGCGAGCCATTGATCATTTTCAGGGGAACCTATGAACGACCGACATAGCGTTATCGACAGCATTACCGGCGCCTTCGTGCCGATTCACCCGGACGGACGTAAATTCGTGTTCGGGGCGGCAGGCGTCACGCTTCTGCTTTTCTTGCTTACCGGTCCGCTCGGCTGGCTTGGCATCATCGCCACGGCCTATTGCGCCTATTTCTTTCGCGATCCGGAGCGGGTGACGCCGAAGCGCGCAGGCCTTGTCGTCAGCGCGGCGGACGGCCGGATCACGGGCGTTGGCAAGGTCCCGCCGGCGGCGGAACTCGGATTAGCTTCCGCCACGGCGACCCGCATCTCGGTGTTTCTCTCGGTGCTCGACGTGCATATCGTTCGCGCGCCGGTCGGCGGCAAACTGGTTCGCACGACCTACGTGCCCGGCAAATTCCTCAACGCCGAGCTCGACAAAGCGAGCGAAGAGAATGAGCGGCTGGCGCTGGTGATCGAGACGCCTACGGGCGAGAAAATCGGGCTCGTGCTGATCGCCGGGCTGATCGCGCGCCGCATCGTGACATTCGTCAAAGAGGGGGATAGCGTGGAGGCGGGCCAGCGCATCGGGCTGATCCGCTTCGGCAGCCGCGCCGATGTTTATCTGCCCGATGCGGCCAAGCCTCTGGTCGAAATCGGTCAGACGGCAGTCGGCGGCGAGACGGTGCTGGCCGAGTTTGCGAGGTAGTCGAGATGTTCCCACCCTTCGATCCAGAGCGTGACGACCGCAAGCGGCGGGCCTTCGTGTTCGCTCGCGGGCAGGTGCCGGTCCGGGTGCTGATCCCGAACATCTTCACGCTGCTCGGACTTTGCGCCGGTTTGACTGCGATCCGCATGGCGATCGAGCATCGCTGGGACGTCGCGGTCGCCATGCTGGTGTTCGCGGCGTTTCTCGACGGCATCGACGGCCGCATCGCGCGGCTGTTGAAGGCGTCGTCGCGTTTCGGCGCCGAGCTCGACAGTCTCGCCGACTTCGTCAATTTCGGCGTGGCGCCGGCGATCATCATGTTCAACTGGGCGCTCGACGATCTGCATTCGATGGGCTGGATCGCGGTGCTGGTGTTCGCGGTTTGCGCAGCGCTCCGGCTCGCGCGATTCAACGTGGCGCTCGACCGCTCGGATTTGCCGGCCTGGAAGAGCAGCTATTTCGTCGGCGTGCCGGCGCCGGCGGGCGCCATCGTTCTCTTGTTGCCGATCTATGCGCAGGACCTCGGCATCCATGTGCCGATCCTGACCCCGCTGGTGCTGCTCTATACGCTGGCGATCGCGCTGCTCATGGTGAGCAAGGTGCCGACCTTCTCGGGCAAGCTGATCGGGCAGAAGATCCCGCGCGATTATGTGCTGCCGGTCTTTGTGTTCGCCGCGCTCTTCATCGGGTTGCTCGTGACCTATCCGTCGCTGACGCTTGCGGTGGGGTCTATCGTCTATCTCGCCTTCATCCCGGTCAGCGCCTATCGCTATTTCCAGCTCGAGCGGCGCGACGCGGTGAACGCCAAGGCCGAAGCCGCCAAGACAGCGTTGCGGGAGGCGACCAAAGCCGGCACGGTCGAGGTCTTACCAAAACGGAAGCCGGAGTCGGGTGCGCCAGGAAAGAGCGCTTAGCTTTCTTTGACGCATAATCTTGTCCGAAAAGTCTGCAACTTTTCGGGATTATGCTCTAAACGCAGGCGTCGCTTTCGCCGGGCGGCAGCACGCCGGTGACGTCGTAGATGAGACCGCCGGGGGCGAGCGATTGGTCGAGCCGCGCGCGGCCGAGTTCCATGATCTCGTGATGTCTCACCGCGAGCACGATGGCCTGGAATTTTCCGGAAGGGAGTTTGTCTTCGATCTTCACGCCATATTCGTGCAGCGCATCGTCCTTGTCGGCGATCGGGATCATAGATCACGACCTCGACGAAGCCGGAAAGTTCGCGCACCAGATCGGCGACCTTGGTGTTGCGGGTGTCGGGGCAGTTCTCCTTGAAGGTGAAGCCCATCACCAGCACGCGGGCGTCGTCCATCTTGATCTTCCGCTTCAGCATCGCCTTGATGACGTCGCGGGCGACGAAGCTCGCCATGCCGTCATTGATGCGGCGGCCGGCCAGGATCATCTCCGGGTGGAAGCCGATCGATTGCGCCTTGTGCGTCAGATAATAAGGATCGACGCCGATGCAGTGACCGCCGACAAGTCCGGGCCGATAGGCGTGAAAGTTCCATTTGGTGGCTGAGGCCTTCAGCACTTCGCGCGTGTCGAGACCGAGATCCTTGAACAACATGGCGAGCTCGTTGATCAGAGCGATGTTCACGTCGCGCTGAATGTTCTCGATGACCTTGGCGGCTTCCGCCACGCGGATCGAGGTCACGCGATGGGTGCCGGCGGTGATGACGGATGCATAGACGCGATCGACGAGCTCGGCGGCTTCCGGCGTCGAGCCGGAGGTGACCTTGACGATGTCGGGGAGGCGGTGCTGGAGATCGCCGGGATTGATGCGCTCGGGCGAATAGCCGGCGAAGAAATCCTTGTTGAAGACGAGACCGGAGGCGCGCTCCAGAATCGGCACGCAGACTTCTTCGGTGGCGCCGGGATAGACCGTCGATTCATACACCACCACGTCGCCGGGACGGAGCGTCTTACCGACCGTCTCGCTCGCGCGCATCAGCGCGGTGAGGTCCGGCCGCTTCGCCTGATCGATCGGGGTGGGCACGGTGACGATATAGAAATTGCAAGTCTCGAGCGCCTTCGGGTCGGCGCTGAAGGAGAGCCTCTCGGCGGCGGCGAATTCCTCGTCGGTGACCTCGCCGGTGCGGTCCTTGCCGCGCGCCAAGCTCGGCGACGCGGGAAGTATTGACGTCGAAGCCGGTGACGGGAAAGCTCCTCGCCAGATAGACGGCGAGCGGCAGCCCGACATAGCCCAGGCCCACAATGCCGATGCGCACATTTTCGAGGCTCGGCAACAGGCTTGCCGATTTCGCGCTTCCCGGCTCAATCAGAGATTGGTCGTTCATCGGTAATTTTCGCCCCTTCTGTCTCTTGTGGCTTAGCATTTTGGCGGGAATGGCGCAAAGCCATGCGACTTTCGGGCGCTCGCGGGTTTCCTCAAGCCCGCCAAGATGCTAAGGCCGAGGGCGCAAAAGGACGGTCCCAGAATGAAGCAAACGCTTTCAACCTATCTCCAGCAGCTCGAGGCCGAGAGCATCCAGATTATGCGGGAAGTTGCGGCGGAATTCCGCCATCCCGTGATGCTCTATTCGATCGGCAAGGACTCCTCGGTCATGCTGCATCTGGCGATGAAGGCGTTTTATCCGTCGAAGCCGCCGTTTCCGATCCTGCATATCGACACGACCTGGAAATTCCGCGAGATGATCCAGTTTCGCGATGCGGAGGCGAAGCGGCTCGGGCTCGAGCTCTTGGTCCATATCAACGAGCAGGGCGTGCAGCGACGGCATTTCCCCGGTCACCCATGGCAGCGCGCTTTATACCGACATTATGAAGACACAGAGCCTCAAACAGGCGCTCGAAGCCGGCGGCTACGACGCGGCTTTCGGCGGCGCGCGCCGCGACGAGGAGAAGTCGCGGGCGAAGGAGCGCGTCTTCTCGTTCCGCAACGCCGCGCATGCCTGGGACCCGAAGCGGCAGCGGCCTGAGCTTTGGCATCTCGCCAACACGCATGTGAAGCCGGGCGAGAGCATGCGGGTGTTTCCGCTGTCGAATTGGACCGAGCTCGATGTGTGGACCTATATCCATCTGGAAAATATTCCGGTGGTGCCGCTCTATTTCGCGGCGATGCGGCCCGTGGTGCGAGCGGAGCGGCATGCTGATCATGGTCGACGACGAGCGGCTGCCGATCGATCCCGGTGAGAAGCCGCAAATGCGCAACATTCGCTTCCGCACGCTTGGATGCTATCCTTTGACCGGTGCGATCGAGTCCAAGGCGACGACGCTGCCGGACATCATCGAGGAGCTGGTGGTTGCGCGGTCGTCGGAGCGCCAGGGCCGCGTCATCGACCACGACCAGTCGGGCTCGATGGAGAAGAAGAAGCAAGAGGGCTATTTCTGATGCAGCATTTGAGCCTGGTCGAAACGTCCGGCGAGGACGCAGAAGCGCGGCTGAAAGCCCGTCTCGCTGCGGAGGAACATCGCGGGCTGCTTCGCTTCCTCACTTGCGGCAGCGTGGACGACGGCAAGAGCACGCTGATCGGCCGGCTGCTCTATGACGCGGCGCAAGTCTATGAGGATCAGCTCAAGACCGCGGAACACGATTCCAAGCGCTCCGCGGGCGGCACCGGCGGCGCACTGGATCTCGCCTTGCTGGTCGATGGGCTGCAAGCCGAGCGCGAGCAGGGCATCACCATCGACGTCGCCTATCGTTATTTCTCGACGCCCCGCCGGAAATTCATCGTCGCCGATACGCCGGGCCATGTGCAGTACACGCGCAACATGGCGACCGGCGCCTCAAACTGCGATTTCGCGGTGCTCCTGATCGATGCGCGGCTCGGCGTGCTCACCCAAACGCGGCGGCACGCCTGCATCGTGTCGCTGCTTGGCATCAAAAAGGTCGCGCTCGCTGTGAACAAAATGGACCTGATCGATTTCGATCAGGTGCAGTTCGACAAGATCGTCGAGGACTTCAACGCTTTCGCAGCGCCGCTCGGCTTCGAGCAAGTCACCTGCATTCCGGTGTCGGCGCTCAAGGGCGACAACGTGCTGAACCCCAGCGCACATATGCACTGGTATCACGGGCCGACGCTGCTCGGACATCTCGAGACGGTGGATGTCTCCCATTCGACCGAAGGCAAGCCGTTCCGTTTCGCCGTGCAATGGATCAACCGCCCGCATCTCGATTTCCGCGGCTATAGCGGCACGGTGTCGAGCGGGGAGATCAAGCCCGGCGACGAAGTCGTGATTCATCCGTCAGGCAGGCGCGTGCATGTGGCGCGCATTGTTGTCGAAGACGGCGATCTCGATGTGGCGCGGGAAGGCGACGCGGTGACGATCGTGTTTGCGGAAGAGGTCGATGCCAGCCGCGGCGACGTGCTTTCGACGCCGGACTCGGTTCCCTCGGTCGCCGATCAGATCGCGGCGAAGGTCATTTGGTTCGACGAAGAGCCGATGCTTCCCGGCCGGTCCTACGCGATCAAGACCGGTTGCCAGAATTCGACGGCCACGATTTCCAGCCTCAAATACAAGCTCAATGTCGACAATCTCGATCACGTCGCCGGCAAGACGCTGGAGCTGAACGAGGTCGGCTTGTGCAATCTCTCCACGGCGAAGCCGCTGGTGTTCGATGCTTACGCCGAGAATGTCGATACCGGATCGTTCATTCTGATCGACCGCTTCACCAATGCGACGGTCGCGGCAGGCATGATCGAGTTCGGCCTTCGCCGTGCCACCAACATCAAATGGCAGGAGCTATCCGTCGATAAGATCGCCCGCGCCGGGCTGAAACACCAGAAGCCGTGCGTGCTCTGGTTCACGGGACTGTCCGGCTCCGGTAAATCCACGATCGCGAATGCGCTGGAGAAGCGGCTGCATGCGCTTGGCCGGCATACTTACGTGCTCGACGGCGACAATATCCGCCACGGACTGAACAAGGATCTCGGCTTCACCGATGTGGACCGCGTCGAGAATATCCGCCGCGTGGCGGAGGCGGCGCGGCTCTTCGTCGAGGCCGGCCTGATCGTCATGGTGTCGTTCATTTCGCCGTTCCGTTCCGAGCGGCGCATGGCGCGCGATCTGTTCCAAGAGGGCGAGTTCATCGAGGTCTATGTCGATACGCCGCTCGAGGTGTGCGAGGCCCGCGATCCCAAGGGGCTCTATCGCAAGGCGCGCGCCGGCCTGATCAGCAATTTCACCGGCATCGATTCTACGTACGAGCCGCCGGAGCACGCCGAGCTGTCGTTTGCGACCAGCAATACGAGCCCAGAAGTTCTGGCCGACAAATTGCTCGAAGAGCTGAGGCGTCTCCACGTCGTTTGATGGTTGGGCCGCAGCCGCCGTTCCCCCCGATTGGTCCCTCGGAAATAGACGGCTGCGGCCCTTCCTCGCTTAGCCCTTGTCTGACGCATGATGGTTCCCGAAAGGTCCGCCAACGTTTCGGGATCATGCTTTAGTCCGCCAGGCTAGCGAGGATCTTCAAGCGCTCTGTCGCCGCGACATTGCCGATCCCGGCAGCGCGTTCGTACCAGAGCTTCGCTTCTTTCTTGTCTCCCGAAACCCCGCGCACATTGAGCGAGGCCAACACATCGGCGTCGAAGGTGCGCGCAAGCTCGAAGGCGGCGCGGTCCACGCCTCGATCTGCGAGATGCCGGAACAGCAGCCGGGCACTGGCGACATCGCCTTGATCCATCAGGTCGTCAGCGCGGGAGAGCAGAGAGATGTTCTCAGGCGGCATGCTCAGCACGGCCAACTCCATGAAGTGAGGACGACGAATTCATCGCCGTTTGCTCCTGGTCGGAGCTTTGCGCATCGACGCGGAGGATGAAGTTGCGGCGCGCTTGCGGCGCGGCCTCGTCGCCGAGCAAATACACCTCGAGAGGATAGTCGCCGGAGGCCGGGGCTATCGCAGGCTCGAATTCCGGCTTGCGGAAGGTGAGGCGTAGATTGCCGACATCCTCGTTTCTGACCATCCAGCCGCCGCTCGTGTTGCGCAAGCCCGAGGAGAGTTTGGCGTCGTTGGGCAAGCCACGAATGAGCAGATAGCGCGCTTGCCGGCGCGGCAGGAGCGAGGCGAGGGCGAGCTCGCGGCCATGGGAGGCAAGAATGATTTGCGGCGCAGGATCGGCGCTTGAGTGAAGCGCGGCATCGACGAGGAGCGGCGAGCGTCCGGAGGAGGGTGCTGCGGCGGCAATCAGCAGCAAATCTCCCTTGGTCTCCTGAAGCGGCCGCTGCCAGGCGATGCTTGTCGCGCGGCGCATCAGCGTCGGGTTCTCGACCCCTGGCTCCGGCTTGGCAAAGCTCATCGCGGTGGCGAAGCCGAGAAATGTCAGCAGACAGGCGGACATCAGGCTCGCCGCCACCAGGAGGTTGGCATCGCGCTGGCGTTTGCGGAAATCCTGGATCAGGGCCTGCAACTGCGCTTCCCGCGCCACGGCGATTGGTTTTGCCATCTCGGATTGGAGGACGGCGAGGATGCGATGGGCGCCTTTGGGAGTGTCTGGGGCCGCGTCATCGCCGCTATCGGCGGCGAGAGCGAAAATTGAGGGCGGAATCCGGTCGCCGAGATCGTCTGCCCAAGCGGGGCAGCTCTCGAGGCGCAGAGTGGAAGCGGTCATCGTGTTTTGCTCCGTATGCTTGATCGAGCGGGCTAACCCCGCTCTATCCATGCCCCCCATCCCCGGGCTTGGAAGCCAAGCTACTGGCTCTTAGCGCGCTGCCATTCGATGAATGATTTGAACAATGCCTCCTTCTGATCCTTGCCAAAGGCGGGCGCAGCCATGCCGGCCTCGATGGCCCGCTTGGGTGTGCCCTGCTGATGCTCGTTGAGCCAATTTTCCGCGGCCTCCGCTCTGACGAAGCCCGGCAATGAAGCGGCGAGATTGACGTCGCGCCATTTCGGGTGATGCCGGCCGGTCTTGAGCGTATCGATCTTGGAAAACAGCGTGGCGATAAGGGACTCGGTGTTGTTCTCGAAAGCGGGATCGTTACGTCGGTCCGCGGTGAGCAGCAACAGTCCAGTCGCCACTGTCGGGAGCGTCACTGAGGCGCCGATCAAGCCGGGATAATCGTCATGAGCGAGCGAAGCCGGAAGATAAGACGCTTCGAGCGGTGCTTCGAAACTGATTGGAACGAGATGTAATCCGGCCCCGGACTCGAGCTTGGCCAGAAGCGGCACAGGCCTTGGGCCCAACACTACGCTCGCGGCGATCTTGCCTTGCTGCAAGGCGGCGATTGAAGCCGCGCTATCGAGCGCTACCGGTTTGATCTCAATACCGAGCGCCGCGAAGAGGCGCGCGCCGGTTATGGCGGAGCCGCTGCCCTCTGGGCCGAGATTGACATCCTTCCCGGCAAGGTCGCTCAAACTGGCAATATCGGGCCGGGTAACCACATGGATCTCCTGCGGTCCGAAACTCGCAACAAATCTCAGGCGACCGGCGCGGAGCGGCTCCTCATCGCGGGCGGCATAGAGCGTGTCGGTGGCTACGAAAGCGAGCGATGTGGCTTGTGTTTCCAGCAGACGCTCGATATTGCGAAGGCCGCCATCGCCCGGGACCGCGGCCACGCCGAAATCTGCCTTGGCGGGAACCAGGCCTGCGATGTCGCGTGCGAGCGAAATTTCCGATCCCGCCGCGTCGCCGGAAACGATGGAAAGCGCCGGGCCGGCATCAGCCTGTCCCAAGACTATGGTGACAAGGATGGAGGCAAGCGCAAGGCGCGCCAGATTTTGCACTGAACGCAACAACATGACACCGTTCCCTCTCGACGCGAGCGGATGTTTCCATCCTGCTCCCGCCGGCTCGCATCGCCTCGTTTCAGTCCGTGCCCCGGACTTTCAAGGCGTTTTTATTGTTCGGTTAACAAACTAGACCGCGACTAGGGCGCCATGTCGGCTTGATTGCGGCGAAGCGTGGGCCGACAGCTCTTGCATCATGCGCGCATAGAGCCTGAAGGCGAGGCGGTCGAAGCCGAGATGCGCCGCGATGGCGCTCGGCAAGATGAAGCGGGCATAGAGCTTGCGAAGAATGTCCGCGCGGCTTTTCCCTTCAATTGCGTTGAGGAGGGCGGGGGCGAGCGCATAATAAAGCGCGATATTGGCCCTGCCGTCCGGCGTTCCGGCCAAAACTTCATCGCGATAGCGGCGGAGCGCGCGAAGCTCGAAGCAAGTGTCGGGGAGGCCTAGCACCTCGCAGCACGCGGTGGTGATGAAGCAGCCTTTCGGCGGCACGCATTGTTCGTCTTCAAAGCCTTTCTCCAGAACCTCCCGCTGCGATACCGCCCAGGCCAGGGCTTTCCGCAGGGCGTCGCAATTGAGCTTGAAACGGCATTCCTCGATCGAGCCGAGCTTGATCGCCATTTCGATCTCGCGCTCGGATTCGAACAGCGGCTTGCAGGCGAGCGGCAACACCAACGAGACCTTATCGTCATGGATGTCGGTGCAGACGCCGCAAAGCGGCTCATCGACGACAACGACGCCGGTCGAGGTCCGCACCAATAGGCGGTTCTCGGGCTGGATCAGAAATTTCTTCGGGAGCCTGGTCTTTTCCGGGTCGCCATAGACGACGAGCTTGCCCTCGAAGCTGGCTGAGACTTGAAGCTCGGCGCGAAGGTCGCAATGGCTCGGATCGAGGAAAGCAACTTGGCCGATCTTGGCACCGGCTTGGGTATTGCTGGCAATGGCGACCCAAGGCGGCACCGGCTGGGTAGCGAAGCATTCCGCTGGCTTGGCGAAAGCGCGGGGCGGCAGGCGCAAGGCGGCCGCACCGGCGAGGATCAATCCGATGGCCCGGCGTCGCGTGTTCAGCAGCATTGACCCCCCGTTGGTTGGCTTAATGTCGAAGCGCAAATTGTCCGAAATCCCCGCAACAATTCACGAGGATAGGGGTTCTTAGCCAAGTCCGTTCTCGTGTACACTCGATTGTGAAGCAGTCACAAGGGGTCCACTCGTCTGGGCTTTGCTCTTCTATAGCGAGTGGCTTCGACACCTAATTTAGCCAGCCTAAGTTCGCAGCTCAGCCTCGAGTTTATCAGACTTTCGCGTGGTAGATGGCCAGTCGCCCGACTGAAACTGAGCAATTCTCGGAGCTGGTCGGCGATCTTTACGATGCCGCCGTAGTCCCGGCGCTGTGGCCGGACGTACTGGGCAAGATTGCCGCTTTTGTCGAGGGTCAATCGGCGGCGTTGCTGACAAAGGACCTGGTCGGTAGCGCCGGGAATGCTCTCTACACGTTCGGCTGCGATCCCCAATACCTACAGCTCTTTCTTGACGGCTACTGGAAGCTTGATCCAACCACGCCGCTCCTCTTCTTTGCGTCACAAGTCGTGGCGAGCATTGCCGATCTGATGCCCTACGACGAATATCTTGAGACTCGCTTCCATAAGGAATGGGCGCAGCCGCAAGGCTGGGTGGACTGGATCAGCGCAGTGCTGGAGAAATCGGCGACGAGCTTTGCCTTTCTGACCGTCGTGCGCAAGGAGGTCAGCGGACGTGTCGATGACGAGCTTCGCAGGCGCATGCAGCTTGTCGTGCCGCATGTCCGCCGTGCCGTGATCATCGGCAAGGTGATCGATCTCAAGACCGCCGAAGCGACGACCTTTGCCGACACTCTGGACGGTCTCAGCACTTGTATGTTCCTTGTCGATGCCAATGGGCGCATCGTTCATGCCAATGAAGCAGCCCGTTGCATGCTTGCCGCCGGCGATGCCTTGCACAGCCGGCAGCGCCAGGCTGGCGGCCGAAGATGCGCGTGCCGATCAACTGCTTCGCGATGTGTTTTTGGCTGCAGGTCTCGGCGACGCCGCAGTGGGCACGAGCGGAATTGCGATCCCGTTGACGGCGCGCGATGGCGCTCGCTATGTGGCCCATGTGCTTCCGCTGACGTCGGGGGCGCGGCAGCGCACTGGAAATGCGTACAAGGCCGCCGCCGCCGTGTTCATTCGCAAGGCGACGTTCGAAGCTCCGTCCACACCTGAGGTCGTAGCCGAAACCTATAAACTCACACCAATGGAACTACGGGTCTTGCTTGCCCTCATCAAGACCGGAAGCATTCCCGAGATCGCCGAAACGCTTGGGATCGCCGAAACGACGGTTAAGACGCATCTCGGTCACGTCTATGCCAAGACCGGCGCCAACGGGCATGCCGATCTCGTCAAGCTGATGGCCGGCTACTCCAATCCTTTGATGAATTAGTGGGCAACCTTAACCTTCGATCTCCTCCGCCAGTAGGAGGCGCGGGTCTGGCTGCTTCCGTATGATCCTCAGAAATTGACCACGGTTCTCAGAGGAGGAAGCCATGGCAACCGTTACACTCAGCTCCGCATTCGATACTGAGAAATCTCTGGGCTCCACGCTTAGCGGGCGCCATCACGACGACGGCGACCACCTACGAATTCCAAAGTGCGTTCGGTTTCGTCCGGGTGACCGGGACAGGCTTCACCTATACCGGCTCGGCGATATTGGGGGGAGATTACACCTCGATTCTCGTCGCCACCGACGCCTCCTTTTCGACCCCCATCGCCACCTACAGCTCCGGGACGAGCCATGACGCCGGGTTCTTCTTTCTGAATGGCTCCACGGACGCCCTTCCCAACGCCGACACGATCGATGGGTCGAGCGGGGCCGACACCATCAACGGCAGGGGCGGGGCCGATACGCTCGACGGCAAAGTTGGCGGCGACACCTACGTCTTCAACGCGAGCGAGATCGATGCTGGCCTCACGGTCAACGACACTGGCGGCAGCGGGACCGACACCATCCGCCTCGGCACGGGGACCGATTTCGATTTCACTGTTGCCGCCGCGATCTCCGGCATCGAGGCGTTGACCTTTGCCAATACGCCCCAGACCGCGACGTTCAATAGCGATCAGCTGCCGGGCAACGTCACGGCGGCCGCTCTGGCGGTGACCGGCGCCAATAGCAGCCTTCAGACACTCATTGTCGAGAACGCCACGAATTTTTCCGCGGCGCTGTGGACCTTCGCGTCCTGGGCGGCGACCGATCTCATAAAGATCAATGGGACGAGCGGGGCCAACACCATCGCCGGCTCGATCCTGAGCGACATTATCGCCGGCGGCGGCGGCGCCGACACGCTCGACGGCGGCAACGGCTCGGACCATTACACCCTTGTTGCGAGCGATTTGGTTGCGGGGCTGACGATCTCGGATGCCGGCGCGAGCGGCGTCGATACGCTCGACTTTGGCAGTGGCGATTTCGATTTCACGGGCTGTACCGTTTCCGGCATCGAGAATTTGAATTTTACCGGCTTCGGCGGCTTCGATTTCAGGGGCAGTACCGGCGGCTCCGTTATCCAGAAGCTGAGCTTTGGCCCTTCAAACAACAATCTCGCTGGATTTGACGCCGAACAAGTTTCAGCGACCCTCGTAGTCGAACTCCGTGAGTTTACCGCCGCCAGCATCTTTATTACGAATGCGACGCAATTTTCAGCGGCCAAATGGACGTTCATTGAAAACGACTTTGCGCCGGCGTTCGTGGACATAACGGGCACCGACGCCAACGATACGATCGCCGGGTCCGGCGGCGGCGACATAATCAGAGGCGGACTCGGCGCCGATGTGGTCAACGGAGGGCTCGGGAACGATACTGTCTCAGGTGCACAGGGGAGCGATGTCATTCGGGGAGGGGCTGGAAAGGATGATTTAACGGGCGGTGATGCTGAGGCCGATATTTTTGCCTTCGATCGCAAGACCGACAGCAAGAAGGGCGTGAGCCACGACGTGATTCACGACTTCAACGGAATCCAGTTCGGCGAGCTTGATCGGATCAGCCTCTCGAAGATCGACGCCAAAGCCGGCGTCGCGGGCAATCAGCATTTCAAGTTCATCGGGATGAATGACTTCCACCACAGAGCCGGCGAGCTGCACTACAAATTCGTCGATCTCAACCACGACACCGTCGCTGAGACAATTATCGAAGGCGACATCAACGGCGATGGGAGGGCTGATTTCCAGATCGAGCTCACCAACGTGATAAGTCTGCACAAGGGAGACTTCATCCTGTAAGTGCTGGGCCGGGGCGCCGGAACTGGCCGGGCCTGACGGGACTTGCTGTTGCTGGGTCCCAGCATGCGCGGGGACAGCAGATTTTCCAATTCGCTACGCTCATAAGAAAATCTAGCTGGCTGGGGGACTAGGATTCGAACCTAGACTGGCGGAGTCAGAGTCCGCTGTCCTACCGTTAGACGATCCCCCAATTGCCTCAAGATTCCAAGGCGTTTGGGCCGGCTCCACGGCCCTTCAAAGTGGCCGCCTCCGTGCGCTTGCGTTCTAGCCGCAGTTCTTAACCCTTGGCAAGGCTTGCGCCCGCGACGCAAAGGCCACGGCCGCCTCTACCAATCTTTTAACTCTATGGCGCAAGATGCGCGCGGTCCAACCTTCGGACCGATTTGGAACTGGTAAACGGGCCCTAGCTTCGGGTTCGGGAATGAAGTCATGCAGACGACGACGACGCCGAATGCCGAACGTCTCAGCGCCGCTCTGAAGGCGCTCAGGCTCACGCATGACCACGACGGCAAGCCAGACGATAAGAAAGTTCTCGCGGCCAAATGCCTCAAGGTCGTGCTGGCACAGCTCTTCGAGGAGGGCGTGCCGCAAGGCGAGCTGCAGCCGCTGATCGATCTTCAAGCCGAACTTGCAAATAAGCCGCAGGAGGCCCCAGCGCATAAAGGGCGGGAGCGTCGGCGCGGCACCGGGCCGAGCGAGGCTCTATTGGCGCGCGTCTCCGCCGTGATCGACCTTCTCGTTAAGGCCGGCTACGAGGAAGGCGAGGCGGCGCAGATCATCATGCGTAGGCTGATCGCGTCCGGCGTGCCAGCGCCGGTCAGGGGTGGCGACTCGCGAGGCTGGAAGCGTCTCCTCGAATGGCGTGCCGATCTCATCTACGGGCTCGCGTCTGAGGAGGGGAAGATCGAATATGAGGGGTTCACAAAAGAGCTCGAAAAGATCCCTGCAGCCGAACGCGTTCAGCACGTGCTTGACGGCAAGATGTGGGATCGCAGGCGTAAGCCGCGCTAGCTAGGGTCAACTCCCGCACAGCACCAATCTTAAAGTAGACCGGCTAGCGATCGCCATTGTCGGGTGAGCTGGCATGCCAAAAAACCTCGGCCAGGTATCCCCGGCCGAGGCTTGGCAATGCCGTCAAAAAGAAGTTCAGGCGTTAGCTCGTCAGAAACTGACTAAGCTGAATCCACCTATTTCAGCGGCGTCGCTGCAACCTGCTGGTCGTGATGGAAGCATCCACCCAGGCCGATCGTCGCCGTGATGATGATGGCGCAGGCAATAAGAACACGCATGGTTAGTCCCCCGTTCGTTGGTTTATTCTGGGACTCACCTTATAGCGTTTCGCCGAAAATGTTTGTGACTCTTTGGCCACAGTGGAGAGATTTCGTGCTGCCGTTGGCTGGTCTATCAGGCTGAAAAAACAGCTCAGCCAGCCACACTATACTATTGATTCTAAATCGTCTTTTTTTCCAAGCAGGTGGCTCTATTGGGCGCGCCCCTCAATAGGCTGGTTCGAAAAACTTCTGACGGTCGGATTTTGAGGAATGCCCGAATGAAAGCCCAAGCAGCAATCCACTCGGCATGAGATCGCGGAAATCTGGGCAAATTGGCGGAGATGGGTACGCCGGTACGGCTCGAACGTGTTATTTCCCGATTCTGCCGCTGCCGCGACGTGAGCGACGATGCGAAAAGGATTTCGAACGGAGCTGCGCAAAGCCTTCCTGGAGACGGGAACGCTGGTGTTTGGCGGCCTAAGCGGGGCGGGCGCTTCCTATCTCCTGTTCGGCAAATCTTGGATTTTGCAAGCAGCATTCGCAATTGGGGGCGCCTGGCTGGCCCGCTATCTGGTCTGCCGGGCAGGTTGGGGCTCGCGCGAGCCGTAACTCGAACGGGCGCCATGTTGCCAAAACGGAAGCCTGTGGTGCGCCCGGCACGGCTCGAACGTGCAACCCCCAGATTCGAAGTCTGGTGCTCTATCCGTTGAGCTACGGGCGCCAGCGCACAGAATAAGAGCGAAACCGCCGAAAGGCGATTTCGCTCTGAGAAACAGTTGAGAATCAGCCGCCTAGCGGCGGTTGATGGGTCGGCTAATAGCAATAGTCCCAATAGCCGTTGATCATCGCCGGGTCGGACCAATACCAGCAGAGATTGGTCGGCCGGAGCGATCGGGGCGATGCCGACGGCACCGACAGCCAGCACAGTTCCAAGCGCCACGCCGGCGACGAAATTGCCGTAATAGGGCTTGCGGTACCAACCGCGGACGGGGCGAACGACGACGACCCGCTTATTCACGTAGGTCTTGTTGACGTAAGTATTGCGCCTGACGACGGTGTTCTTCTGGCCCTTGGCGACCACGGCCTTGTTGCCATGAGGTCCGCGCACGACCACTTTGTTGCCGCCGCCGCCGCCGCCGCCGCGCGCGCCGCGCCTGACCGCCTTTGCCCTTGCCGCCTTTGCCGCCGCCCTGGCCGATTTGGATCAAGAGCGAGTCTGCGGTCGAATGATCAAGCACGCTCGCGCCGCCAACGCCGGCGAAGGCATACTGGCTGGGAGCGATCATGGTCACCGCAAACGCTGCGGCAAAGGTAACGGAAAGCGCGGAACGCAACGGTGCCCAGCCTTTGCGGCGAGCGCCAGGTTTCGTTTCAAGCGTCATGTTTGGTTTCCTCCAGAGGGTAATGCAAAGCGATCCAAGACAATGCTTAGCGCTTCCGTTCGCAGGACGAGGAATCGGGTGCAAAGCGCCGATTCGCCGGATGGCCAAGTCATAAACTATCAAAACCCGGAAGGTGGCAGAGCGATGGCACGGAAACGCAAATTCGATCGCACACTAGCGGCAAATGCTCAGAAATTGCTCGCAACTTCCATCGCAATAACGCCCATATGCGCAAAATGTTCGCTCGACGAAATCAAGCTTTACCTCCCTCTGGAGATTGCTAGATTAGATCCATCGTATCATGCCGCGGCCGCCTCGCCCGAGGCAGGAGTTCGGCGGTTCGCGCGGTTTAGAGGTTCATTACCGTGACTGGGCCGAGCGGCATTCCCCGCACGGCTGCCACGGCTCCGCGTGACGCCAATGCCATGCGGAGCGAGACCGATTGCAAGGGAGGCGGCCCAACGCACGATGTGGCGCGGGTGCTGCTGGGCGCGCCGGCGCAAGGTCTCGGAGCGGCAGCAAGGGGCGAAAGCGATCGAGGCACGCCGAACCGCGGGCCTGCCGCCAAGGTCTATGGCGCACTCGATCTCGGCACCAATAATTGCCGCCTGCTTGTCGCCAGGCCCTCGCGGCGCGGTTTTCTCGTCATCGATGCCTTCTCCCGAATTATCCGTCTAGGCGAGGGCGTGTTGCGCTCAGGCCGGCTGTCGGAGGCCGCCATGGCCCGGACGGTGGATGCGCTCAGGGTCTGCTCGGACAAGATGCGGCGGCGCGGCGTGTCGCGCTCGCGCCTGATCGCCACGGAGGCCTGCCGGATCGCCGAAAATAGCGGCGAGTTCATCGAGCGGGTGAAGACCGAGACGGGTCTTTCCATCGAGATCGTCAGCCGGGAAACCGAGGCCAAGCTCGCGGTCTCGGGCTGCGCCTCGCTGATCGACCGAAATGCCGATTGGGCGCTGGTGTTCGATATTGGCGGCGGCAGCTCGGAGCTGATCTGGCTCGACTTAAGCAATTTGCAGCGCCCTTGGCGCCGCTCGCTGTTCGACCGGCTCGATGTGCAGAATTCCATCGCGGCCTGGACGTCGTTGCCCGTCGGCGTCGTCAGCCTCGCCGAACGGCATGGCGGACGCGACGTGACGCCTGAGGGCTACGAGGCGATGGTGCTCGATGTGATGCAAAGTCTCGCCGCGTTCGAAGCCGAGCACCGCTTTGGCGAGAGGACCGCAGGGCGCGGCGTGCACTTCCTCGGCACCTCTGGCACGGTCACGACCATCGCCGGCATTCATCTCGCGCTTCCGGTCTACGAGCGGTCGCGCGTCGATGGCTGCTGGCTCGGCGCGGGCGAGGTCCGCGACGTCTCCGACAAGCTGCTCGCCATGAGCTATGCCCAGCGCGCAGCGCAGCCTTGCATCGGACATGAGCGCGCCGATCTCGTGCTGGCGGGCTGCGCCATTCTCGATGCGCTGCTCAGGATCTGGCCCTGTGAGAGATTGCGCGTGGCGGACCGGGGCTTGCGCGAGGGTATCCTTGCGACCCTGATGGCAGAGGACGGGCATGACCGCCGTCCCGGTCAGCGCAATCGCGGGCCGAATGGGTGCGCCTCACGCTGAACTCGGTCATTCCGGCGCCGGCGCTTCGCTCGGAGTGGCGACCGGCTTGCCACGGCCGGAGAGGCTTGCGCCGGCGCTCTTCGGCAATCCTGCAAAAATAAAGATCGAAGTCGCCGAGATCAACGCCACCACGATGAAGGCCGCCGCGAAGTCGTTCACCGAGACTTGCGTCGTGCCCTGCCAATAGCGCTCGAATTCAAGCACGAGCGCTGCGGCCGCGACGCCCGCCGAGAGCGACAATTGCTGCGCCACGCTGGCAAAGCTGGTCGCCTGGCTCATATTGGTCTGAGCGATGTCGGCATAAGCCAAGGCATTGATGGAGGTGAATTGCAGCGAGCGGAAGAAGCCGCCCGCAAGCAGCACTGCGAGAATTACGAAGTGCGGGGTCGAGAGTTGGAACATCGAGGCTGCCGCGATGAACACGCAACTGATGACGGCGTTGATCAGCAGCACGCGCCGGAAGCCGAAGCGGCGCAAGATCGGCGCCGCCGTCGTCTTCATGGTGATGGCGCCGACGGCGCCGGCAAAAGTGAGCATGCCGGATTGAAACGGCGTCATGCCGAAGCCGAGCTGGAACAGAAGCGGCATGAGGAACGGCATGGAGCCGATGCCGATCCGAAACAGGAAGCCGCCGACGACGCTCGCGTAGAAGGTCTCGATCTTGAGCAGCCGGAGATTGATCAGGGGCGCTGGGATCGCCCTCGCATGGCGCACATAGAGATAGCAAAACACCACGCCGGTCAGGATCAAAGCGGGCGGCACATAAATCGGCAGCAGGTCCTGGCCGATGGTGGTGAAACCGAAAGCGAGGCCGGAGAGGCCGATGCCGGAGAGGAAAAACCCTTTCAGATCGAGCGGCGGCAGTTTGTCCTCGCGGAAATTGCCGACATAGCGGCTGGCGAGGATGACGCCCAAAATGCCGATCGGAATGTTGATCCAGAAGATCCACGGCCAATCGATATAGGTGGTGATGAAGCCGCCGAGCGGCGGGCCGATCACCGGGCCGAGCATGGCCGGGATGGTGAGCCAGGCGAGAGCGGAGATCAGCTCCGCCTTGGGCACGGTGCGCAAGATGACGAGCCTGCCCACCGGCACCATCATGGCGCCGCCCATGCCCTGGATGATGCGGTAGAGCACGAAATCGGGCAGCGAGTGAGCGAAGCCGCAAGCGGCCGAGCCGAGGGTGAAAATCACGATGGCCGCGCGGAACACGGTCCGCGCGCCGAAGCGGTCGGCCATCCAGCCGCTGACGGGGATGAACACGGCGAGCGACAGCAGATAGGACGTCATCGCCAGCTTCAGCGTGATCGGGTCCTCGCCGAGATCGCGGGCGATCGCAGGCAGAGACGTCGCGATCACCGTCGAATCCATCTGCTCCATGAAGAGGGCGACGGCGACGATGAGGGTGACGAAATAGCGGGGCATATGGCGGGCGCGCGGTTAAGACTATAAGACGAATTGAGCCTGTAATTGGGACTTGGGGCGCGGAGCCCGCAAGCGTCAAGCCGGACGAAGGCCAGGGTGCATTAACATATGGTAAGGCAGGTGAAAGAGGGCGGCGGACGACGCAATCTCACCGTCAAGGTGAAGACGGCGAAGAAGCGGTCGACGTCCTCGACGCGATGGCTACAGCGCCAGCTCAACGATCCTTATGTCGCCGAGGCCAAGCGCCAGGGCTATCGCAGCCGCGCCGCGTTCAAGCTCGCCGAGATCGACGATAAATATCACATCCTCCGGCCGGGCATTCGCGTGGTCGATCTGGGCGCGGCACCTGGCGGCTGGAGTCAGATCGCTGCGGAGCGGGTGAAGTCCGCTCAAGGCAAGGGCAGGGTGGTTGCCGCCGATGTCAGTGCGTTCGACGCGCTGCCGGGTGTCGAAATTCTGCAGCTCGACGTGACCGAGGAGGGCGCGCTTGACCGCATCCTCGAAGCGCTCGGCGGCAAGGCCGATCTCGTGCTCTCCGACATGGCCGCGCCCGCCATGGGCCACCGGGCCACCGATCATATTCGCGTCGTGGCGCTGGTCGAGACCGCGCTCGATATTACCGAGGAATTACTGGCGCCGGGCGGTGCCTTCCTCGCCAAAGTGTTTCAGGGGGGCGCCGGCCAAGACTTGGTGGCGCGGCTCAAGCAGGATTTCGCCAAGGTGCAGCACGTGAAGCCGAAAGCATCTCGGGCGGAGTCGCCCGAGGTTTATGTGCTGGCGACGGGGTTTCGCGGGAACCGTTAGCGGCGTAGCCGCCGTAGATCTCTCCTCACAACTTTGTTCCTGCCAAATCGACGCGAGTGTTGCTACGGTGTCGCAAATTCAGCCCGGGACGGAGTCATCTTATGCAGCTCGAAGTGGTGAAGGACTATTACGGCAAGGTCCTGAAAAAATCCGAAGATTTGAAGACTTCGGCCTGTTGCGACGGGGGCGGGCTGCCGCCGCATCTGGCGGCCTTGATGGAGAATGTGCATCCGGAGGTCGCGGCAAAATATTATGGCTGCGGCATCGTGGTGCCGGCCGGACTTGAAGGCCGCCGCATCCTCGATCTCGGTTCGGGCTCGGGCGCGACGTCTATCTCATGGCCCAGCTCGTCGGCGAGAACGGCGAAGTGGTCGGCGTCGACATGACCGACGAGCAGTTCGCGACCGCCAACGCCCATGTCGATTGGCATCGCGACCGGTTCGGCTACAGAAGCGCGAACGTCAAATTCCTCAAAGGCTATATCGAGAAGCTCGACGAGCTCGGGCTCGAGCCGCAAAGCTTCGACGTGGTGGTGTCGAATTGCGTGATCAATCTTTCGGTCGACAAGCTCGCGGTGTTGCGCGGCGCGCTCAATCTGTTGAAGCCGGGCGGGCGAGCTTTATTTCGCCGACGTCTATTGCGACCGGCGCCTGCCCGACAGCGTGAGGAACGATCCGGTGCTGTACGGCGAATGTCTCGGCGGCGCGCTCTACTGGAACGACTTTCTGCCGATGGCGAAACAGGCCGGGTTCCTCGACCCGCGGCTCGTGACCAGCAAGCCGATCGAGGTGACCAACGAGGTGCTGCGCAAGAAGCTCGGCCAGGCGCAGTTCTTCTCCGCCACCTATCGCCTGTTCAAGCTCGACGGACTTGAGGCGGCTTGCGAGGATTACGGTCAGGCTGTCATCTATAAGGGCACGGTGCCGGAGCAGCCCGACGCGTTCGAGCTCGACGGCCATCATCTGATCGAGCGCGGCAAAGTGTTTCCGGTCTGCGGCAATACCTGGCGCATGCTGGCGGATACGCGCTTCAAGCCCTATTTCGATTTCATCGGCGATTTCTCCACGCATTACGGCATCTTCCCGGGTTGCGGCACGTCGCTGCCATTTGCCACGAGCGTGGCGGCGAAGCCGAGCAGCGGGGGTTGTTGCTGAACGAAAGAACCATCCAAGGCGTCATTCCCGCGAAGGCGGGAATCCGAGTAAAGGGTGGCGCTCGGTTTCCTCACTGATGGCAGTGATTACTAGATGCCCGCCTGCGCGGGCATGACGAGGTTCAAGGGGCACGGGGGAGCATCAATGCAATACGATTTGACGCGCCGTCTGGCGGCGGAGGCGCTCGGCACATTCATTCTCGTCATGGCGGTGGTCGGCTCCGGCATCATGGCGGAGAAACTCGCCGGCGGTAATGTGGCGATCGCGCTGCTGTGCAACACGATCGCGACCGGCGCGGTGCTGTTCGTCATCATCACCATTTTCGCGCCACTCTCGGGCGCGCATTTCAATCCGGCGGTCAGTCTGGTGATGGCTTGGCGCGGAGAATTGAGCTGGCAGGACACGCTCGCCTATATCGCGGTGCAGATCGTCGGCGGCTGTCTCGGCGCCATTGTCGCGCATCTGATGTTCGGTCTCGACCTGTTGCAACTCGGCTCGACGGCGAGGAATGGCGTCGGGCAGTGGGCCGGAGAATTCATCGCCACGTTCGGACTGATCGCGACGATTCTCGGCTGCATGCGCTTCAGGCCGAAGGCGGTGGCGACGGCGGTCGGTCTCTATATCACGAGCGCCTATTGGTTCACGTCCTCGACCTCTTTCGCCAATCCTGCCGTGACCATCGCGCGGGCGTTGAGCGATACGTTCGCCGGCATCGCGCCGAGCGATGCGCCGGGTTTCATCGTCGCGGAACTTGCCGGCGCGTTCGCCGCAGCCATCCTGTTTGGCTGGCTGTTCGCCGAGCCGACGGCCCGAAAAGCGTTCGAAGACGCAAATCCGGCAAGTAGACAAAGCTCCTTCGAATTTCTGTGCACGCTGACAGTTGACATTCGTTCTGCGCTTCTGTATTTAACCAATAGGTTATTTAACTGGATGGTTGATATGCAGACCGATCCGCTCAGCACGAAATTCGCGGCCCTCGCCGATCCGACGCAGGCGCGCCATTCTGGCGCAGGCTCGCGCTCGGCGAGACTTCGGTGACCGAGCTCGCCAAACCCTTCGACATGAGCATGCCGGCGATCTCCAAGCACCTCAAAGTGCTGGAGGGGGCAGGGCTGATCACGCGCTCGCGCGAGGCGCAGATGCGACCCTGCAAAATCGCGCCAAGCGCCTTCAAGGATGTCGATGGCTGGCTCGAGGATTATCGGAAACTTTGGGAGGAACGCTTCGATCGGCTCGACGCTTACTTGCAGAAGCTGCAAGCGAAGCAGCGGAAAAAGCGGCGCACTCAAAGCGAAAGGGAGCGTAGCGTGTTGGAAAAAGTCAGTCTCGATCTGAAGCAAGATCCGAAAGTGATCATCGGCTCGCGTCTGTTCGACGCGCCGCGCGATCTGGTGTTCGAGGCCTGGACCAGGCCTGAGCATCTCGCCGAATGGTGGGGTCCGAACGGCTTCACCATCACCACGCATTCCTTCGACTTCAAGCCCGGCGGCGTCTGGCGTTTCGTCATGCACGGTCCGGACGGGCGCGATTATCAGAACCGCGTCACCTTCGATGAGATCGTGCGGCCGGAGCGGATCGCCTATCACCATGGCGGCGGCGACGATGTGGAGCCGGTGCAGTTCCGCACCATCGCGACCTTCGAGGATGTCGGCGGCAAGACCAGGCTGACATGGCGCGCCACGTTCCCGTCGGCGGAGGCGCGCGATCACGTGATCAAGGAATACGGCGCCGACAAGGGTCTGGTGCAGACGCTGACGCGGCTCGGGGACTATGTCGAAACATTGGCCAACAGGAGCACGTCGATGCCCAGTTCAGACGATTTCGTCATCTCGCGCACGCTCGACGCGCCGCGCGATCTGGTCTGGAAGGCCTTCACTGACCCGAAGCGCATGGCTCAATGGTGGGGACCAAAAGGCTTCAAGGTGATCCATTCGAAGATGGATCTCCGCCCCGGCGGCTTCTACCACTACGGCATGGAAGCGCCGAACGGCACGCCGATGTGGGGCAAGTTCGTCTTCCGCGAAATCGTGGCGCCTGAGCGTCTCGTGTTCATCAATTCGTTCTCGGACGAGGCCGGCGGCGTCACGCGGCATCCGCTACACCAATCGTGGCCGCTCACCATGCTCTCGACGTTCACCTTTGAGGAAGAGAAGGGCGGCAAGACCAAGCTCACGATCCGCTGGTCGCCGCACAATGCCACCGAAGAGGAGCGCAAGACCTTCGACGAAGGACGCCCGAGCATGACGCAAGGGTGGAGCGGCACGCTGGAGCAGCTTGAGACTTACCTCAAGGATGCGACTGAAGCGGGTTGAGGAGAGTAGATCAAGGCAATGTCGACAGGCGCTCAAGACCCGGAAACCGAGCACGTCATCACGCGCGTTTTCGATGCGCCGCGCGAGCTGGTGTGGAAGGCGTGGACCGAGCCCAAGCGCATGGCGCAATGGTGGGGTCCGAACTGCTTCACCAATCCGGTCTGCGACTTGGATGTGCGGCCTGGCGGCGCCTACCGCATCGTGATGCGCTCTCCGGACGGCGTCGATTACCCGCTGAAAGGCATTTATCGCGAAGTCGTGCCACCTAAACTCTTGGTCTATACGGTGGATATTTCCGACCACCCGGAAGACTGGCACGGCCTGCTCAATAAACATCTGGAGGGAAATGCGGCCGATACCTCCCAGCCCGTATTGCACGACGTGAGCTTCGAGGCGGAAGGGGCCAAGACCCGCGTCACGATCCGACAAAGCTTCGAGTCGGCTGCGCTCCGCGATGCCTTCGTCAAGATGGGGATGGAGCAGGGCTGGGGCCAAAGCCTGGACAGGCTTGCGAGCGCCTTGCAAGGCGCCTGAACCGCAAAAATTGGCAATTGCGACACCTTGTTCAGGGGCTTCGCTTCCCAAACCCCCCGCAAGCTGCTAAAGGAAGCCGCCAACCGGAGGCGGCGGTCGCTTTGCGCTAGAGCCTCCCACCAGGACGAGGTTGGCCGATGCCCGAAGGGCGCTCTTCGAATAAGTTCCAGTTTGCCGACGGCGCCATTGCGCTCACCTTCGACGACGTGTTGATCCGGCCCGGCGCCTCGAACGTGATGCCCGGCGACGCGGACGTGTCTTCGCGCGTCACCCGCTCGATCTCCGTCAATATTCCAATTCTGTCCTCCGCCATGGACACCGTCACCGAGGCGCGGCTCGCCATCGCCATGGCGCAAGCCGGCGGCATCGGCGTGATCCATCGCAATCTGGATCCCGGGACAGCAGGCCGCGGCAGTCGCGCAAGTGAAGAAATTCGAGTCCGGCATGGTGGTGAACCCGGTCACCATCCCGCCGACCGGCACGCTGGCCGATGCGTTGAAGCTGATGGCGGATTATCAGATCTCCGGCATCCCGGTGGTCGAGCCGGCGAAGAACGGCGGCCGCGAAGGCAAGCTCGTCGGCATTCTCACCAACCGCGACGTGCGTTTCGCCAGCAATCCGAACCAGCCGGTTCACGAATTGATGACGAAGGAACGTCTCGTCACCGTCACCGAGGATGTCGGCATGGAGGAGGCGAAGCGGCTGCTGCATCAGCACCGCATCGAGAAGCTCCTGGTCGTCGACGACCAATATCGCTGCACCGGGCTGATCACGGTGAAGGACATCGAGAAGGCGAGGGTGCATCCCAATGCTTGCAAAGACGAGCAAGGCCGCTTGCGGGTCGCGGCGGCGACGACCGTGGGCGATCAAGGCTTCGCCCGCACCGAACAGTTGATCGATGCCGGCGCCGATCTGATCGTGGTCGATACCGCGCACGGGCATCAGCAGCGCGTGCTGGACGCGATCGGCCGCATCAAGCGGCTGTCGAATGCGGTGCAGGTGGTGGCGGGGAATGTCGCCACGCGCGAGGGCACCATGGCGCTGATCGATGCGGGCGCGGACGCGGTCAAGGTCGGTATCGGTCCCGGCTCGATCTGCACCACGCGCATCGTTGCCGGCGTCGGCGTGCCGCAATTCACCGCGCTGATGGAGGCGGTCGATGTGGCGAAGAAGCATGACGTGCCGGTGATCTCGGACGGCGGCATCAAATATTCCGGCGATCTCGCCAAGGCGCTGGCCGCGGGTGCCGACTGCGCCATGATCGGGTCGCTGCTTGCCGGCACCGACGAAAGTCCGGGCGAGGTCTATCTCTATCAGGGGCGGTCCTATAAATCCTATCGCGGCATGGGCGCGGTCGGCGCCATGGCGCGCGGCTCGGCCGACCGCTACTTCCAGCAGGACATCAAGGACACGCTGAAGCTCGTGCCGGAAGGCGTCGAGGGACAGGTGCCGTATAAGGGACCGCTCGCGAGCGTGCTGCACCAGCTGATCGGCGGCTTGCGCGCCTCGATGGGCTATACCGGCGCGCTGACTCTGAAACAGTTCGTCGAACGTGCCGAGTTCATCCGCGTGTCGCAGGCGGCGTTGCGCGAGAGCCACGTCCATGACGTGACCATCACGCGCGAGTTCGCCGAATTATCCGCGAGAGGGCTAGCGCTCGCCGAAACCTACTCGATGCCGAGCTTTTTGATCTCGTCGACGATGCCGGGCTCGAGTTTTATGGCAAACGAAATATCGGCGCTGCCATCGGTGGGCTTGCCTTTCCGGCTCTTCACGACACCGCGACCCACGAGCGCCGAGGCGTCGTTCTCGTGCAGCTTCAGCGCGGCGGCAAAATCCGCTTCCGCCTTGTCGAGATCGTTCTTCAGCACGTAGATCCAGCCGCGATCGACAAAGCCCTTGGCGAGATCGGGATCACGCTTGATGACCTCGCTATAGTCGGCGACGGCGCCGTCATAATCCTTCTTCATGCGGAGGAATTCCGCGCGCTTGGAGTAGCCTTGCGACTGCTTCGGATCGAGCTCGATCTTCCGGTTCAGCGCCGCGATGGCTTTGTCGAGATCGCCCTTGTCGGCATAGATCATGCCGCGCATGGTGTAGAAATCGCCCTTGTTGGCATCGATGCTGATGGCCTTGTCGATGTCGACAATGGCCTTGTCTAAATCCTGCTTGGCGCGGTAGGCGGCGCCCCGCATGAGATAGAGGTTGGCGACTTCCGGTTTGAGTTCGATCGCCTTGTCTATCTCCGCGATCGCCGCGTCGAAATCGCGGGTCGCCGAGAAGCCGAGCGCGCGATTGCCGTGAGCCGCGGCGAGCTTGTCTTTGTCGGTTTCGCCCGAGGCGATAATGGCGGCGCAAGAATCCAGGACTTCTTTGATCGAGCCCTTGCCGGTGAAGCACGGCTCGGTCTCGCCGCTGGCGGAGGGGGCGATGGTCTCGCCCGCTTGAGGAGGCTCGACCGGCGTCAAGACCGGGGGCTGGGCGCTTTCTGCCTGAGGCGTGGCTGGCGCGTCCTCGGCGTGGCTAGGAGCGGCAAAGATCCACGCGAGTGCCATTAGCCCGGCAAGGGCCGCCACGCGCGGTAAAACAAGGTTACGCCCAAACGACTGCATGATTTCCTCCACGGAACTTGAATTCTTGAAAATGTTGGGACCTTTTAACGCGATGAACCGGGTTGCCGTCAATTGAACTTCCGGTAAGAAATCTTGGCAGGGTTAGTCGTTTCGCTCGATCCGGTAGCGGATTTCGTAGCCTTCGTCGGGCTTAGCCTTGCGAATCTCGCCATTCGGGTCATCATCGACAAAATCCAAGGGTCTGCCAGGGCCCGAATTCGGGGGAGGCTTTGGGGTTGCTCGCGAGGTTCAGCTGTGAACATGCGGTCCGGCTGGCCTGGCACGCGCAGCACAAGCGAGGCGATGGGAGGTGCGGAAATAGAGATCGACGCTGCCCGAAGCGATGACCGTGCGATCGTCCGTCTGGCTTCGCTTTCAGGCCAGATTGCCCGGCATGGTGTTCTTGTCGGTGTCGAGCTCGATCTCGACGCCTTCGAGCTTGTCCGGGAGGGTGGTATTGGCGGGAAAGCGGAGTTCGAACTTCAGTGATGGCGGCAGGGCGTTGTGACCAGCATATCGTCGGAGAGATAGAGATAGCCGACAGTACGCGCGCCGCCAAGGCCCGCGCAAAGCAGGACCACCAGGGCGGAGTAGCCGGCGACGCGGGCAAAGCCCGGCTTGCCCATCCGACGACGGAGCACGAGCCAGACGCCGAGAATGAGCCCGGCGATGGCGCCGAACGGCGCAAAGGTGAAGAAGGCCACCATGGCGCGGCCGCCATTGATGTCCGACATGCCGCCGACCGCCAGAAGAGCGTCGGCAGCAAACCCGGTGACGATCCAGCCGAACACGGCACCGACGATTCCGGCCAGAAAGGCAAGGGCGAAGGTCGCTACGGACTTGCCTAAACTGTCGGACATTGCTCTAGCTCCTGTGCCATGTGCTAGATGACTATAGCGCGAACAAGATGAGCGGAGGGGACCCATGTTGATGAAATCCATGCTGCTGCCGGTGTTCGCGCAGCTCGTGCTCACTTTCGTGCTGCTGACCTGGATGTCGATCTTGCGTATTCAGGCCATCAGGCGCGGGCTGGTGCAGCCGCAAGCGGTGTCGCTGCGCGAGCCGAACTGGCCGCCGCGCGCCACGCAGGTCGGCAATGCGTTTCAGAATCAGCTCGAGACACCGCTGATCTTCTATGTGCTGACATTGATCTCGCTGATCACCGGCACCGCGGACTCGATCCTCTGGGTGTTGAGCTGGATGTTCGTATTGGCCCGCACCGCGCATGCCTATGTGCATGTCACCTCAAATCGCATCGATCGCAGAGGTCCACTGTTTCTGATTAGTGCCGCCGCGCTGTTTCTGATGTTCATTGTCATTGCGGCGCGCATCCTGATCGCCTCGGAATGACGCCGGGGGCGCGGGCGAGCGCCGCGATCGAGGTTCTGACCGATATCGAGACGCGGAAGCGGCCAGCATCGGAAGCGCTGAAGGATTGGGGCCTCAATCACCGCTTCGCCGGCTCCGGCGATCGCGCCGCGATCGGCAACCTGGTGTTCGATGCCTTGCGCAATCGCGCCTCTTCGGCTTTCGCGATGGGCGAGGACAGCGCGCGGGCCATCATCTTGCGGACGCTCGTCACCGGCTGGGGACAAACGAAGCAGCAAGTCGCCGCGCTCGCCGATGGCAGCCGCTTCGCGCCGGCTCCGCTGACCGAGGCTGAGCAAGAGGGATTGGCGCGCGAGCTTCCCGCCGATGTTCCCGCTCATATAAGAGGCGACTATCCCGAATGGCTCGATCCGCTGATGCGCCAGGCCTTCGGGGACCGCGCGGCGGAAGAGGGCGCGGCACTTGCCAAGCGTGCGCCGGTCGATCTCCGCACCAACACATTGAAGGCGACGCGCGAGAAGCTGCTGAAGGCGTTGGATCGCTTCAAGCCCACGCCCACGCCGCACTCTCCTTTGGGCGTGCGCATCGCCCATTTGCCGGGGCCCGGGTCGCAGCCCGCATGTCGAGGCCGAGGCCGCACATGGCAAAGGCTGGTTCGAGGTGCAGGACGAGGGCTCGCAACTGGCGACGCTGCTTGCCGGCGCGAAGCCGAAGCAGCAAATCATCGATCTTTGCGCCGGTGCCGGGGGAAAGACCTTGGCTCTCGCGGCTTCGATGGAGAATAGCGGCCAGCTTTACGCCTATGATTCGGACCGGTTGCGGTTGCGGCCGATCTTCGAGCGCTTGAAGCGGGCAGGGGCGCGGAATGTGCAAGTGCTGCCGGGCGGCGACGAGGCTGCGCTCGCTGCCTTGCAAGGCAAGATGGACCTCGTGCTCATCGATGCGCCTTGCACGGGGTCGGGCGTCTGGCGGCGGCGTCCCGACGCCAAATGGCGGCTGAAGCCTGAGATGCTGGAGATGCGGCTCGCCGAGCAGCGCGAGGTGCTCGATCAGGGGGCGTCGCTGGTGAAGCCGGGAGGTCGGCTTGCCTACATCACCTGCTCGATCCTGCCGCCGGAGAACCGCGATCAGGTCGAGGCGTTTCTTGCCCGGCATCCGGAGTTCAAGATCGTGCCTTGGCCTGAGCTTTGGCGTGCAGCATTGGGCACCGAAGCCGCTGCCCTCCGCCGACGGCTCATCAGACACTTTATTGATGACGCCACTCAGCCACGGCACCGACGGCTTCTTCGTGGCGGTTCTTGAGCGGAACGCTGGCTCAAGCGACCTCCCCCTCAGGGGGAGGGAGGCTGCGGCAACTCAGGTCTGAGTCATTGCAAGAGCTTATCGCGCTCGGCTTCGATCGCATCGCAGGTGGCAGGCGGGGCCTTGTCGAGCCTGAAGACCTTGTCGTCTTCGCCGGCCTCAAGATTGATCTCGTGGACCTCTCCGCTACAGCCGAAGCTCATGCGGATATAGCCGCTCTGGCTGATGCGCGCGAGGATCGAGCCGTTGCCGCCGGGAATAGGCTCGATGTCGATGCCGCCGCCGTCGCAATCCACGCCGCAGCCGATGCCTTCAGCGGAGGAGCAGTCGCCGCTGGCGAATAGGGTCTCCTTGCGGTCTCGGGTCTTGGCCGCGAGGAGAAAGTCGTAGCGGAAATATTGCTTCTCGATGCCGCCGTCATCTTTGGCGATGAGCGTGGCTTCGTCCTCGCTCAAGGGCGTGTAGCGGATCGACAGGGTCATCGTCGGTGACCTGTTGCTTGGGATGCTGCCGCAGATGCGTCTGCGTCGTAGGTGCGAGACGACGCAGAGCCGGGAGTTCTCGCCGGGCGGCACCAGCTTTTTCAGCTTGGCATAGGAGGCGTCGTCATCGGCGGCATGCGCGCCGAAATCCCGGCGAGAAAGAGAGAGACGAGAACTAGGCTAAACCTGATCCGCATCGCTTTCTCCTGAGCCGGGACAGATTGCAGTCTAACATTGACTTCGCAGGCTGAGACAGGGGATCGTCCAGAGCAGCGCCACTGGGGTGAGGGGACATGACAAATCGATTGCTGACGCGCCGGGCATTTGTGGTTTCGACTCTTGTCGGTGTTTGTGTTGTCGCCTTTCACGGCGCTCGCTGATCACCGAGGCGTTTGCCAAGCCTAAGCGCGGCAAAGGCGGCAAGAGCGCCAAGGCGCCAAAGGCTCCTGCCGACGATTTCAAAAATCTCAAGCCCGGCGGGTTCGCCTGGCATCCGGAGCGGTCGCCGCAAGGGCCGGTCGCCATCATCGTCTCGGTGCCGAAGCAGCGCGCCTTCGTCTATCGCAACGGCATTCTGATCGGCGTCGCGACCTGCTCGACCGGCAAGAAAGGCTACGAGACGCCGCTCGGTGTGTTCACCATTTTGGAGAAGGACAAGGACCATTACTCCAGCGAATTCGACGACGCGCCGATGCCGAATATGGAGCGGCTCACCTGGGGCGGGGTGGCGCTGCATGCCGGCAAGCTCCCCGGCTATCCGGCGTCGTCACGGCTGCGTGCGGCTGCCGCCGAAATTCGCCGAGAAGCTTTACGAAGTGACGCAAGTCGGAACGCCGGTGATCATCGCCGGCGACTATACCGATCCGCAATCGGTGAAGGATCCCGGTCCGATTCTGGGTTCGGACGCCAAGCAGGCGATGGATGCCAAGGCCGGCAAGAAGAAGAAAGCCGCGGGAAGCAAGGACGCGGTGACCTCGATCCTGGTCAGCCGCGCCGACAACAAGATCTATGTGCTGCAGAACGGCGCCATCGTCGCCGAGGGCGCCGCCAATATCGAGGATCCATCGAAGCCGCTCGGCTCCAATGTGTTCGTCTGGCAGGGCGGCGATGCCAAGGGCTCGAGCTGGGACGCGATGGGCTTTCATGCCGATGGCGAGGGCGCAACGGCGCCGAATACGGCCGTGCTGGAGCGGATCAAAGGCTCGGCAGAGGTGATGGAGGCGATCGGCACGCACATGAAGCCGGGAACGGTGCTGGTCACCACCGACGCTCGCCGCCACGCCGGAGTCCCGCTCGGCCACGGATTTCGTGGTGATGGACGGGCCTGGCAAATAGCAGAGATGGCGAATCCTTCCAAGCTCCTGCCCCGCCGCCTTGCCGACTCAGGCCCTATCCGCTAACCAATGCCATGACGGCCCAAGCCCCCGAGCACGATAAAATCCTGATCGTCGATTTCGGCAGCCAGGTGACGCAGCTGATCGCGCGGCGCGTGCGCGAGGCCGGCGTCTATTCCGAGATCGTGCCGTTCGACAAGGCGGAGGCCTGCGATCAAGGCGGCCAAGCCCAAGGCCATCATCCTCTCCGGCGGACCCGCCATCCGTGCATGAGACGGGCACGCCGCGGGTGGACCAGGCCATCCTCGATGCGAACGTGCCGGTGCTCGGCATCTGCTATGGCGAGCAGGCTCTGGTCGCCGCGCTTGGCGGCGTGGTCGAAGGCGGGCATGACCGCGAGTTCGGCCGCGCCGAGATCGAGATCGTGGACGAGACGCCGCTGTTCGACGGGGTGTGGAGCAAGGGCAAGCGCGCGCAAGTCTGGATGAGCCACGGCGACCGCGTGACCAAGCTGCCGAAGGGCTTCCGCAGCGTCGGCGTCTCGAACGGCGCGCCGTTCGCCGCGATCGCCAATGACGAGCGCAAGATCTACGGCGTGCAGTTCCACCCCGAAGTGGTGCACACGCCGGACGGCGCCAAGCTGCTCTCCAATTTCGTGCACCGCATCGCCGGTTGCGCCGGCGATTGGACCATGGCGCAATTCCGCGAGACGGAAGTCGCGCGCATCCGCGAGCAGGTCGGGAAGGGCCGCGTGGTCTGCGGGCTCTCCGGCGGCGTCGACTCCGCCGTCGCCGCGCTTCTGATCCATGAGGCGATCGGCGATCAGCTCACTTGCATCTTCGTCGATCACGGTCTGCTCAGGCAGAACGAAGCGAAAGAAGTCGTCGAGCTGTTCCGGGGCCATTACAACATCCCGCTCATCGCGGTCGATGCGGCGCGCGCGTTTCCTCGGCGAGCTGAAAGGCATCGCCGATCCGGAAGCCAAGCGGAAGACCATCGGGCGTCTGTTCGTCGATGTGTTCGACGAGGAAGCGAAGAAGCTCGGCCAGGTCGATTTCCTGGCGCAAGGCACGCTCTATCCGGACGTGATCGAGAGCGTGTCGTTCACCGGCGGTCCGTCCGTCACCATCAAGTCGCATCATAATGTCGGCGGGTTGCCGGAGCGGATGCGCTTCAAGCTGATCGAGCCGTTGCGCGAATTGTTCAAGGACGAGGTGAGGGCGCTCGGGCGCGAGCTCGGCCTGCCGCCTGCCTTCGTCAACCGCCATCCGTTCCCGGGGCCCGGGCTCGCCATCCGCATTCCGGGCGACGTCACCGAAGAGAAGCTCGCGATCCTGCGCAAGGCCGACGCGATCTATATCGAGGAGATCAGGAAGGCCGGGCTGTACGACACGATCTGGCAGGCCTTCGCCGTGCTGCTGCCCGGTGCGCACCGTCGGCGTGATGGGCGACGCGCGCACCTACGATTTCGTCTGCGCGCTCCGCGCCGTCACCTCGACCGACGGCATGACGGCGGACTATTACGATTTCACCCACGAGTTTCTGGGCCACGCGGCGCGGCGCATCATCAACGAGGTGCGCGGCATCAACCGCGTGGTGTACGACATCACCTCGAAGCCGCCGGGCACCATTGAGTGGGAGTAGGGATGTCGCTCGCTCAGGGATTTCTGGAGACCTGACGATGGCGAAGGCGAGAGCAGTCCTTGAGAAGGTCATGGAGCGGGCAGGGCCGCATCCAGTTTAAGGATTTGCAAAAGTTACTTGCAGAAACTCGGGCTTTCGGCTCGATCGAGCGCGTGGCAGTCACCATATCTATGTGCATCCTAAGGTCACTCGGCCTCTAAGCATTCAGCCGATCGGCAATGAGGCAAAGCCGTTTCAGATACGCCAGCTAAGGACTATGATCACCGAATTCGGTTTAGGGATCGAAGACGAATGAAGCAGCCTCACTACGCGATCACAGTGGTTTGGTCCGACGAGGACGACGGCTGGATTGCCGACGCTCCGGACCTGATCTCATGCTCGGCCTTCGGCTCGACACCGGAAGAGGCGGTTGGCGAACTGCGCGTGGCGATGAAAGCGTGGTTAGAAGCCGCGCGAGAGAACAATCTTCCAATTCCTGAACCGCGGTTCCAACCTAGGGTGGATGCCGCCGAGTAGTCATCGGATCGTCCCGCTCACACAAACTTATCCCCGCGCTCCAGACCTGCATTATCCTGACATCACCTCGTCCACTTTCGGGGCGTTTCTCGAGGCGTTCGGTGAAGCGGGATGAGGTGCGGCGCCCGCGCGTTCGTGCACGCAGCATGAGCACTCGGGCGCGGCATCGGGGCTCCGCTCGGGACCACTACGAGTCCCCGCCAGGAGCTGGCTGATAGACTGGGCACGTCCTTTCGATGTGCTGCTAAAAAGCGCGGCCCGATGTCGAACAGACGCTGCTTGTGGCGCGCCGAGAGGCGCCCGCCGTGGTCCGCAAGGATCGCGGACACCATAGGTTTGCGTCTTTCGGCGCGCCGCTCCCCTTCGGGGGAGAGTTTCAGCAAAGCCCGGATGCGAAACGCATCGCGGCGACGCTTGCGCTTGGCTCTTTGACATTATCGTTGCATCATTAGGCTAAATGCAAAATGCTTCGACAGGAGAATTGATCCGTTGCAGTCAAGATCGCTCCTTCTCAGCTATCGCCGGTATCGTCGGCCTCATCATCGTGCCTCTCGCCTTGTCGGGTTGGCCCCGATCTTTCGCCGCGGAGCAACCGTCGGACATTCCGGCTTGGCTCAAGGCGCATGTCGGCGAAGGCGACGGTCAAATCGCGCCATTGGTCTTGCAGAGGGCGCGCGCGCTTTACCTGCAAAAGGTTAGCGAAGGCGCGGTCAAAAATCCCTGCTACTTCGCCATGGACGCGACGCGCCCCGCCGGATTTGGGCGACGGTTCTACGTCATCTGCGAAGCCGACCAGACATTTCGCGCGGTTCCGTCGGGGCACGGCAGCGGCCGCAGCGTGGCGGGCGCGAATTTCACCAACGGGATCAGTTGCGCGAAGAATTTCAGCAATGCGATGGATTCCAAGCTGACGACCGGTGGGCCCTATGTGACGGCCGAGATCAGAACCTCGTTCAAAGGCTATTATCGCTCAGCGGGAAAATACGTCGCCTTCAGCCGCTCGTTCGTGCAGTTCGACGGCGAAGGCGACACCGCAAATGCCGAGACCGCGCGCCATCGGCGGACATCCGGCCGCCGTGTTGCGGGTCGCGTGTCGGCGAAAGGATCCGGACAGTCCGTACGCGAACGAGGAGGGCTACGTTCCGGTTGGGAAGCTCCAGGATTACGCCGCCGGCCGCAGCAATGGCTGCACCAGCTGGTCGCAAGGCGACGCAGCGAAAATCATCCCGATGATGCAGGAGACCGTCGACGCTCTACATCTATCCTGAATCGACCGACATCGACGCTGTCGCAAAGGCGGTGAAGGCCGGCAAGTCGCCGTCACGCGCGGGCCTGTATTGGAACGCCTCCTGCTTGCGAGCCATCGGCGCTCCGAAATTCTGGCCGAAGGAAACGCTCGAGCCGATCCTCGGAGATAGCTGAAGAAGGATCAACCGCCGCCGCCGCCGGCGCGGCCGCTGCCGATTTGCAAGTGAGCAGTGAATTCAACGGCGGAGAGGCGTCCCGAATCGGAGCAACTATCTCCGTGCGCGTGCGGTGACGATCGACCCCACAAGCCGTTCTTCGTCCTTTTTCTCGGGCTGCTCTGGCTCGTCGTTCACTTCAGCCGCCATAACATCGGCGGCCATCTTGTTTTTGAAATAGACGAGCATCTGCTCGTAGCCCGGAATGCCTGCGTCCACCTCCGCGATCATGTCGGAGACGTTCTTTCCGCCGATCTCGACCTCGCCGTCATTTCGTTGGGCGGCGAGCCTGAGATGCAGGGCCGTCTTGGCGCGGATGATCTCCTCGATCAGCTGTATTGGCGATTTTGGCGATCTCATGCTTGCGAGGATTTCCTCAATTCTAGGCAAAACGCATCTTCTTTTCTGAAGGATAACATTGTCCTAATTTGTGAGCCTCAATCGTCATTCCGGCGATCCAGCCTTCGCGGCCGAAGTGGCTGCTTCGGCGGAGTAGGCAAGCCGGAATCCAGCGTAAGACCCGCTGACGTTCCTCTGGTGGATCGCTTTATTGGCGTTCACTGGATACCGGCTTTCGCCGGTATGACGAAGTTACGTGGACCCTGCGGCGAAGAGCTTGCGGTCGCCAACGATCAGTCCCGCGGCTACGACCGCGTAGAGCAGCGTCGCGATGCATTTCGCGATTTGTCCTGCGTTCAACAGCACGGCTGCCGCATTGAGCATCGAGTGGACCAGGATCGCGACAGCGATCGAGCGGTCGTTCTTGTAATAGAACCAGTTGGCGATGATCGCGGCGGGAATGACGCTGACGAAGAAATTAGCCACGTAAAGAGGCTGGCCCATCTCCGCGACTCCGTGCTGATAGGTGCCGCTGATCAGGAATAGCGGCGCGTGCCACACTGCCCATAGAATGCCGAACAGCAGCGTCGCCTGCATCATGCCGTTGCCGGCTCGGAGACTATCCACGCCATAGCCGTGCCAGCCGGTCTCCTCCATGATCGGCGCGAGGATCATGGCGAGGATGATCAGAGGCGAGTAGACTGGCGCCGCCGGCCAGCTGGAATTGATCGGAGGATTCGCCGAGCCCAAGCGACAGAACGATCGAGAAATAGATGACGGCGAAAGGCATGACGACGGCGAGGATCGCGTAGAACGGGCGGATCCTGCGCAGATTGAACAGCCTGTCTTTGAAGTCGCATTTCAGTGCGCGCTGCCGGACGAGAGCACCATGAACAGCGTCGCGCCGATCGGGCCCAACAGTCCGACGAGACTGAGGAGCGGGGCGTAAGCTTCCAGGCCCGGCTGCGTGCCGAGATAGATTCCGACAAACCACGGGATCCAGGTCGCGACATAGGCGATCAGGAAGAACCGCGCAGGCCGGTACTGGTAGGGTCTCTCCACGGCGCTTCAGCCTACAGGGCGAAGTCGCCCGCATCTAAGGTAATGGCGTGGGTCGCGTCCAAGATCTCGATGGAGAAGTCGGCTTTGCTGTCGCCGTTGACGTCGCCTTCGATGATCTGGCCGGTCGCCGTCCAATAGGCGCGGAGCTCGCCCGCAATGCCGCCCCAGTTCACGTTGGTGCCGATGAAGGAGAAGTCCTGATCGGTGGCGAGCGTCGTGTCGGCGTCGATCTGCGAGAGGTCGATAAAGTCAAGGCTGGCGTCAAAGTCCTTGATCACGTCGCGCGTCGCCGCCGTGACGCCGCTGTCGGTCGTGGCGAAATACCAGAACCTGTCGGCATTTGCGCCCCCAGTGAGAATGTCTTTGCCGGCGCCGCCGACGATAAAGTCCTGGCCTGCACCCCCGTCGATGGTGTCGTTGCCGCCGAAGCCGAACAAATCGTCGTTGTCACCTCCACCCTCGATGACGTTGGCGGAAGCCGAGCCGAAGATGACGTCCTGGCCTGCGCCGCCCTTTGCATTCTCGAAGCCGCTGATCGTGTCGCTGCCGGTATCGGTCCCTTGCGCCGTGTTCGCCGCGGCGCTCCGCTCATAGAAACACAGACCGGTGGGCTCGGCATGATCGACGCGTCGAGATTGATGGTGAGCGGTGAGGTGCCAGAGGCAGCGCTCGCATCGTAGGTATCGATGCCTTTGCTGCCGTCGACAAAGTCGGTGCCGTCCGTGCCCGTATTGCCGGTGGCAATATAGGTGTCGTTGCCGGCGCCGAACTTGATGGTGTCGGTGCCGTTGCCGTCCTGCACGGTCTCTCCCTTGGCGCCGCCCTTGAAGGTGTCGTTGCCGTCGCCGAGGTCGATTTGGCCCGCCACGGAGCCCGCGACAATTTTCTTTCCAACCTTCAGGAAGTTGGTGAAGACGTCGTTGCCGTCAAACAGATCGACGCCGCCGTTAATCGTCCCGGAATTGACGATGGTGTCGACGTTCTGTCCGCCCTCCACGCTGCCGACGGAGCCCTTGTTGGTGAAGCTGTTGGCGCCGTCGCCGAGCTGAACGCCCAGGCTGATGGTTTTGGAGTTGGTGACGATGTCGTTGCCCGTGCCCAACACGACATCGATGGCGATAATGCCGGAATTGGTGACGGTGTTGTTGCCGTTACCCAGCAGCACCTCCGCTCCGATGAAGCCCTTGTTGATGACCGTGTCGTTGCCGGCTGCCGGCGGTGACGTTCGCCCGCGCCGAGCGTGAACTGCCGTCGACGCGCCGAGATTCGGTGAATCTTGTTGTGTGTCGTCTCGCCGAGATCGACATCGCCGTTGATCTTGCCGGAATTGGTGAGCGTGTCGTCGCCGGCCGCAAGGACGACATTTCCGTTGATCGTGCCGAAGTTCGTGACGCTATTCTTGCTGAGGTCGCCGGTCAGATCGGCGATTGCAGAGGTGACGCCCGTGATCGTCCCGGTGTTGGTGATCGTGTTCAGTGCGGTGACCACGGAAATAGCAATTCCAACGTCGCCGAAGATTGTGCCGGCATTCTTGATAATCGCCGGTTGGTTGGCCTCGATGGCATGACCAGCGCTCGAGATGCTGCCTTCCAAGCCGATCGTGATCGTCGACACAGACGTATTCCCGGGCGTTAGGTTGAGACCCACCAGGGTCCCATCAATGAAGCCGTTGACGGTGACGGTCCACGTACCCGGGCCGACAATATCGGCGCCTATGCCGTTGAGGGCGGTATTTGAGATCAGAAATGCGCCCTGATCGACAATGAGGGTATCGGGTCCGGCAGTCGTAGCGCCAAAGAAGGCCGTGCCGACGGGGGCGTTCTGGCTCGGGTGGGTACCGGAAGGGAGCACAAGATTTCCGGTTCCAACCGGGCCCGAAGGCGAGATCCTGAAGTTGGCCATGCGTTACACTCCCCTGATTGGCTCGAACGATCTTTTGTGGATTTCAGCCGCCATCCCAGGCCGGCGAGAATTGGTGAGGGACACAACCTCGCATGGTGAATTCGTGTTAACAAGTTGAATAAAACGTCTACTGACCATAGGCTTAATGCAGCGGCGTGACAGTCGATGGAGGCCAACATGCTGAAAATGATTCTGATTGCGCTGGCGGCGTTCGTCGCGATCTTCGTCATCGTGGTGGTCCTGCAGCCTTCGGAGTTTCACGTCGAGCGATCGACGACGATCGCGGCGCCGGTCGAAACCGTGTTCGCGCAGGTGAACGACTTACGTAAATGGGATGCGTGGTCGCCCTGGGCGAAGCTCGATCCGGATGCCAAGATCAGCTTCGAGGGACCGGAGTCCGGCGCCGGCGCCATCGCCAAATGGTCCGGCAACAGTAGCGTGGGCGAGGGGACCATGACGCTCACCGAGAGCCGGCCGAACGAGCTGATCAAGATCAAGACCGATATGGCGAAGCCGATGCAGTCGACCAACACGACGGAGTTTCTGTTCAAGCCCGAAGGCGATCAGACGCGTGTCACTTGGGCGATCTCAGGCCATCAGAATTTTGTCGCCAAGGCGTTCTGCCTGGTGTTGAACGGAAAGAAGATGCTGAGCGACGCCATCGATCAGGGCTTGGCCAAGCTCAAATCGGTCTCGCAAGACGCCAAGTCCTAGGGAAGCAAATCATGACACTTCTTATTCTCGGCATCGTCGTTCTGATCGGCATTCATTTCCTGCCGGCTTTTCCCGAGATCCGTGACGGGCTGATGGCACGGCTCGGCAAGAACGGTTACCGCGCGCTGTTCTCCATCGTCTCGACGCTTGGCCTTGCGCTTGTCATTTGGGGCTTCGCCAAGGCGCCTGTCGTGCAGATCTGGTCGCCGCCGGTCTGGACGCGGCATCTGGCCTTGCTGCTGATGCTGCCGGTGTTCCCGCTGCTGTTCGCCGCCTATCTGCCCGGCAAGATCAAGGCGAAGGTGCGGCATCCGATGCTCGCCGCCATCAAGTTCTGGGCGCTTTCCCATCTGATCGCCAATGGAGACCTCGCTTCGATCATCTTGTTTGGGTCGTTCCTGGCTTATGCGGTGCTCGACCGTATCCTGCTCAAGCGGCGGGCAGGCGCCGAGCCGGTCTTGGCAGCTTCGGAAGCTGAGGCTCGCCGCAACGACATGATCAGCATCGGCGCGGGGCTGGCGCTTTATGTGGCCTTTTTATTCTGGCTGCACCCCCTCCTGATCGGGGTCTCCCCCCTGGCCTCTGGATAGGGTCCTGCGACAGTTTTTTGCACTGCAAAAATTCCTATATATCTGTCATAAGACGCCATTGGCCCATCCCTTCCTGGGAGTTTTGACCTGTGTCGAAGCAAGTGAATACGAAGCGGGTTACCGCGCCGGATATCGCCCGGCGCAAAGGCCAGTCGCCGATCGTGGCGCTGACGGCCTATCACGCCCATACCGCGCGCATCATCGACCCTTATGTCGATATGCTGCTGGTCGGCGACTCGCTCGGCATGGTGATGCATGGTTACGAAACCACCGTGCCGGTGCCGCTCGATCTCATGATCATGCATGCGCAGGCCGTGGTGCGCGGCTCGACGCGCGCGCTGGTCGTGGTCGATATGCCATTCGGCTCCTACGAGGAGAGCCCGGCCATCGCCTTCCGCAATGCGGCGCGGGTGCTGAAAGAGACCGGCTGCGGCGCCATCAAGCTTGAAGGCGGCGCGCATATGGCCGAGACCATCCGCTATCTCAGCGCGCGCGGCATCCCGGTGATGAGCCATATCGGCATGACGCCGCAGGCGGTGAACATGATCGGCAGCTTCAAGCCGCTGGGGCGGCACCGCTCCGAATGGGCGGCGTTCGAGGAAGATGCCCGCGCTGTCGCCGAGGCCGGCGCCTTCGCCGTGGTGATCGAAGCGCTCGCCGAACTGCTCGCCGCGCGCATCACCAAGCAAATCTCCGATCCCCACCATCGGCATCGGGGCGTCCGCCGAGTGCGATGGGCAGATCCTCGTGCTCGAGGATGTGCTCGGCCTGAACCCGAAGGCACCCAAATTCGTCAAGGAATACGCTCAGCTTGGCGAGGCGATCGAGACTGCGGTGAAAGCCTATGCCGACGATGTGCGCTCACGCGCCTTCCCGGCGGCCGAGCATACCTATCCGATGTATGACGACGATCCCCAGGCCACGAAAAAGGCCAAAATGACAGGCAGTTAGCCGGTCGGACGGATTTAGCGTTAAGGGCGTGGCGCCGATTTCGCGGCGCATTGCCTTGCGCGGGGGAAGGGCCTTCACTATACGGCGTTGGACGGGAGCCGATCCGAGTTCCCGGTCAATCACCGGCATCAGAGTGCGCTAGCAATGAGCGATAGTGAATTTTTTCGCGAGGTGGACGAGGCCGTCCGCCACGAGCAGTACAAAAGGCTTTGGGACCGCTACGGCCTCTTCGCCATTATCGGTGCTGGCCTGATCATCGCAGGCGTAGCCGGTTATAAAGGCTGGACCTATTGGCGTGAGAAGCAGGCCGGCGATGCGGGCGCGCAGTTCACCCAGGCGCTGACGCTGGCGAAAGCGGGCGAGGCTGCCAAGGCGCGTGAGGCCTTCACCCAACTGGCCGAGAAAGGTCCTACCGGCTACCGGGTGCTTGCGAAGTTCCAGCTCGCGGCGGCCGAGGCCAAGGCGGGCGAAACCGACAAGGCCGTCGCGGACTACGACGCGCTCTCCAACGATGCCAGTGTCGATGAAATTCTGAAAGGCTACGCGACGATCCAGGCTGCGACTCTCAAGCTCGGCAGCGCGGACTATGCCGAGATGCAGCGCCGCTTGAAGACCCTCACGGAGGGGACGAGCCCGTGGCGATTTTCCGCGCGCGAGCTGCTGGGGCTTTCTGCGTACAAGCACGACAACATGCCGGAAGCCGAGAAGCAATTCACCGCGCTTGCCGGTGATGAGTCGACGCCGTCGAATATGCGCGAGCGCGCCGACATGATGTTGGCCCTGATCGCGGGCGCTATGAAGGCGCCGGCTGCTGCGGCCAATTAGCTTTCACATGAGGGGTAGCTTTGATGTGGCCCCGGGGCGAAGGCAAATGCGACATCGCGTTCTCATAGCGGCTTCAGCCGTGATCGCGCTGGCGCTATGCCTCACCGGCTGCGCCAGCGGGCTGCCTGCCATCAAGAATCCCTTCTCCAAGGAAGAAGAGAAGCTGCCGGGGCAGCGTGTCGCCGTCATCACATCGCAAGGCGTGGGCAACGTCGACCCGAGTTTGGCGGCGAAGCCGATGGCGCTGCCGCCGCCGCGCAGCAATCCGAGCTGGACCCAACCCGGCGGCATCGCCTCGAACAATCTCGGCCATCTGGCTCTTGGTGAGTCGGTCCACCAAATCTGGACGGCGGATGCCGGCAAGGGCTCGTCGTCGAAGGGACGCTTGAGCGCGTTGCCGCTGGTCGCCGACGGTAAGGTGTTCACGCTCGATGCCGGGGGCGATGTTTCTGCATTCGCGGCGTCAAGCGGGCAGCGGCTGTGGACGGCGAGTGTCACGCCAGAGAACGAGAAGAGCGCCGAAGGGTTCGGCGGCGGCATCGCGCTCGACGGTGGCCAACTCTATGCGACCACGGGGTATGGCACCGTGGTCGCGATCAATCCCGGCAATGGCGAGATCATTTGGACGAAGCGTACCGGAGAACCAATCCGAAGCTCGCCGACGGCGGCCGGCGGCAAGATCTATTTCGTTTCGACGGACAGCGTGCTGCATTGTCTCAACGCCGCGGACGGCGCTGAATTGTGGACGGCGCGCGGCCTGCCGCAACCGGCAACGCTGCTCAGCAATGTCAGCCCCGCGGTGGGTAAGGGATTTGTCATCGCGCCCTTCGCTGCAGGCGACATCGTGGCCTATCAGATGGACGGTCAGAGGGCCTGGAACGAATCGCTGTCGCGGGAGGGCGATACATCGGGTTCCGGTGTCCTTGGCGATCCGGCGCGGCCGGTGATCGACCAGGGTGTGGTGTTCGCCGTGAGCCACGGCGGCAAGATGATCGCTTCGTCCGAGGCGACGGGAGAGAGGCTGTGGACGCGGTCGCTCGCCAGCACGCAAATGCCCTGGGTCGCCGGCGATACGGTCTATGTCGTCGATATCACCGGGAAATTGCTGGCGCTGTCTCGGGCGGAGGGGAAGATCCGCTGGATGGTCGATCTGCCCGCGAGCGGCCGCTGGAGCGGGCCTGTGCTTGCCGGTGGCAAGGTCTGGGCGGTATCTGCGAACGGTCTCCTGGTCGGCGCCGATGCCAGAACCGGCACGCTCGGAAGTCAAGTGGATCTTGGTACTGAAGTCTATGTTGCGCCGGTTGTCGCGGACGGGCGCATGTATATTCTGTCAGATAATGCCCGCCTGATTGCCCTCAATTGAGCGGCGCCGGTACTCACCGGTTGCCCTAGCCGAATTCGCTGAGATGTCCTTCACCATCGCCATCATCGGACGTCCGAATGTCGGCAAGTCCACGCTGTTCAACCGCCTTGCGGGAAGCAGGCTGGCGTTGGTCGACGATCAGCCCGGACTCACGCGCGACCGGCGCGAAGCCGAAACGTCGATCGGACCGTTCAACGCGACGCTGATCGATACCGCAGGTTTCGAGGATGCCAAGACCGGACTCGGTCCTAGAATGCGGGAGCAAACTCTGGCTGCGATCGCGCAGGCCGATGTTGTGGTGTTTATGATCGACGCGCGTGCGGGCGTGATCGGCGCCGACGAGAGTTTCGCAGATTTGGTGAGAAGTTCCGGCAAGCCCGTGATTCTCGCCGCCAATAAATGCGAGGGGCGCGCCGCAGATGCTGGCCTATATGAGGCCTTCAGGCTCGGGTTCGGGGAACCCATCGCGATCTCGGCTGAGCATGGCACCGGCATCGGCGAACTGATCGAGGCGATCGAAGAGAAAGCCGGCGCGGCCGGCGAGATCGCGCCAACTGAAGATGATGACTCCGCAGCTGAGGAGGCCGGCGCGCGGCCGTTGCGCCTCGCCATTATCGGCCGGCCCAATGTGGGAAAATCGACATTGGTCAACTCGCTGCTCGGCGAGGAGCGCATGATCACCGGGCCGGAAGCCGGCATCACCCGCGATGCAATCGCCGCCGATCTGACTTGGGACGAACGGCCCTTACAGCTGTTCGATACGGCAGGGCTTCAGGCGCAAAATGCGCGTCGAAGGCAAAGCCGAAGAACTTTCCGTCGGCGACACGCTCAAGGCCATCCGCTTCGCTGAGGCCGTCGTCGTCGTCTTGGACGCCGAGACCCCGTTCGAAAAACAAGATTTGCAGATCGTGGATCTCATCGTGCAGGAGGGGCGGGCCCTCATCATCGCCGTCAACAAATGGGACTTGATGCAGGAGCCGCAGAAGCGGCTCGCGGAGCTTCGTGAAAAATGCGACCGGCTGCTGCCTCAAATCAAAGGCGTGTCGCTCGTGCCGGTGTCGGCCTTGAGCGGAAAGGGCCTCGACAAGTTGATGCGGGCGGTCTTCGAGGCCGATGCGCTCTGGAATCGACGACTCCCAACGCGCCGGTTGAACGAATGGCTCCAGGAAGCCGTCGAGGCTCATCCACCACCTGCAGTCTCGGGCCGGCGTCTCAAACTTCGATACATGACGCAAGCCAATGCCCGACCGCCGACATTCATTCTATTCTGCTCGCGGCCGAAGGCTGTACCGGACTCCTATGTGCGCTACCTGGTCAACGGGTTGCGCCAGAGCTTCAACATGCCAGGGGTGCCGATACGTCTACATTTGCGCGGTGGTGCCAATCCCTATGCCAAGGGAGCGTCGGAATGAGCGCTGCGACTGAGATCTTCTTTTATCATCTCGAGCGGCGGACGCTGGAAGACGTGCTGCCGACCCTGCTGCTGCGTTCGGTCGAGAAGGGTTGGCGTGCGGCGGTACAGGCGACGAGCGAGGAGCGCGTCGAGGCGCTCGACACGCTGCTTTGGTCGTTTTCGGAGGAGAGCTTTCTGCCGCACGGTACCGCCAAGGACGGGCAAGCCACCGAGCAGCCGATCTATCTAACGATCGAGGATGACAACCCCAATGGGGCGCAGGTTCGCTTCCTGCTCGATGGCGCGGAACTGGGCGACGCGTCCAACTATGTTCGGGTGGTGTTTATCTTCGACGGGCGCGATGCGGATGCGTTGGCGAGGGCTCGGGCGCAATGGCAGGCTGCGCGCGGCACAGGGTACGCGGTCAGCTATTGGCAACAGGATGCGGACGGGCGCTGGCAGCAGAAGGGGTGACGATTCAGACAGTCATGCCGAAGCGGCCAAGGGCAAATGTCATCAGGAGATAGGCTCCCGCGGTCAACCCGATCGACAGGCCGAGGCTCGGATAGAAACTGAGGCCTTGGCGGAGCAGGAACGGCAGCGCCAAAAAGAGAACGAGCGAAGGGAGCACAAGCCAGAAAATCCCTTGCGCCAGACTTGCGATCTTCTCGGTATCGCCGGTCTCGACATAGAGCCAAATGAACGCGAGCACCGATACGAGAGGAAGAGACGCCAGCAGCGCACCAAACAGGCTCGATCGCTTCGCAGCTTCGGAGACGGCGACGACGAGAACGCTCGTGATCAGGACTTTCAATGTCGCATATAGCATCGCTTTCTCCGATCTAGGTCAGAGTGTGGTAACACAGCCGCAACTATACCACGAGGGACAGGACTGGGTGCCTTGCCGCTGTCATCAGGCGCCGTTATAAGCCCGCAATACTTCAAGGCTTAGAGGAATCACTTTGCCATGGCTATTGAGCGTACGCTGTCGATCATCAAGCCCGATGCAACCGAGCGGAATCTGACCGGGCTGATCGTGGCGCGGTTGGAGGGCGCGGGCCTTCGCGTCATCGCGCAAAAGCGCGTGTGGTGGCGCAAGAAGGACGCCAAGAAATTCTACGAGGTGCATAAAGGGCAGCCCTTTTACAAGGAGCTCATCAACTACATGACCTCAGGTCCAATCGTGCTCATGGTTCTTGAGGGTGATGATGCCATCACCAAATACCGCGAGATCATGGGTGCGACCAATCCCGTGGATGCCGAACCTGGAACCATCCGCAAGGATTTCGGCGTCAACCACCAGCGCAATTCCGTGCACGGGTCCGACGCCCCGGAGACGGCGAAGAAAGAGATTGCCTTGTGCTTTAAGAAGAGTGAGATCGTCGGCTAACAATTGTCCCGTCACGCAGTCTGTGGCGACTCCAGCTCTTTTCGCGCGGCGGGAATCGTGAACAGGCCGATGCGGGTTTTGCCTTCTGCTCTCACATAATGAAGCGCGGCGTCGGCGTCCGCGTACATTTTTGCAAATTCGGCGCCCGAACCCTCATGTACCGAAACGCCAATTGAAACTCTGAACGTCACTCCGGCGAGCGGCATCTCGAGGTGCGACAGGCGACCGAGAATCTCTCTGGCCAAAGTCATGGCGCGTTCGGTGTCGCAATTCGGCGACAGAACCAAAAATTCATCCCCGCCAAAACGCGCGCATTTGTCCGCCTCGCCAATCGTGTCGCGAATGACGGCTGCGACACGCGCCAGGACAGCGTCGCCGGTCGCGTGACCCTGCAGGTCGTTGATCAGTTTGAGATTGTCGATGTCGATCAGCAGCATCGCGTAGCTCGAAGCGCGTTCCGCCTAGGCTTCGGCCTATCGTTGACATGGCGCCGCGCCGGTTCAGCAGTCCCGTCAAATTGTCGCGAATGGAAGTTTCATACAGTTCCTGCATGCGCCGCTGGATGGTGGAGTGATATCGGGAAATGACATAGCCGATCGCCAGTGATGCCAGCAGGGCCACGATCATGCTGCCGATAGCGATGCCGCGAAAACGCGACTCCGACGCGACATAGTAATCGAGATCGAAATCAACGCCGACAAATCCGCTGTAACGACCTTGGCTGTCGTAAATCGGCGAAGTTGCGGTGAGGAATATTCCGTAATCGTCTTTCTCGAAGGTTGGATTGACATAGGTCTTGCCTGCCGCGAGCTGCTGGAGCCAGCCGTCGTCTTCATACTGAGGATCAAGGTCGAAGCGCTCCATGTAAGCCGACTTTTCCAGCTTGCGGTCGGTCTTGAGACCGGGAGCCTCTGCGGTGTCGAGAACGAAATGGGCGACGCCATCGCGTTCCACCATGGTGTAGAGGTAATAGATATTCGGATCGGCTGAGTGAAAACGAATGAGCGGCTTCAACGCCTCGGCATACAGCGCGTCGGTGTAGTTCGCGGGATCAAGCAGACGACGATGCAGATCGCCATCGATGACACTCGCGGCAACTTGGCCCATCTCGCCGACATGGGTTCGAAGCGCTTCCCACCTCGCTTGCTTGGAGAGCATTTGAGGAATGGCCACGGTCGATCCGAGGACGATGGCGGCCACAAAACTGGCGATGGCAAATATGCGCCAATCAAAGGGACGAGAATTTTGGTTAGCGTTCGGCGACATGATGGCTTGCGGTGTTGGCAAGCACGTATTCAGCGCTCTGAAGACGAACTCACGGTTGGCCAGTTGCAAGGCGGAAATTAACGCGTCTCGCTTAGCTAAGTGTTACGTAGATTACTAAGTATGCGTGCAGTGCTCGATGTTGAAACCGGAGCGAGAAGGTCGTGTTTTTCAACAATTCTAGAATTCTCCGTGGCGCGACGCTGCCGTGGATCGGTCTAGTATTCGCAATTCTGATCTATGTCAGTGGCGCCGCATGTGCCTCGGCTGAGGAGGGAGAGTAGGAGCGGCAGGCTGCGCAAGCGCTCGACAGCGTGCGAGCGGACCCGTTGGCGCTCCGTGAGTTTCTCAAGCGCATGCCCAAGGGTGCGGACCTGCATAATCACCTCGACGGCGCCGTCTACGCCGAGACGTTTATCCGCGTCGGCGGCGAGGACGGTCTTTGCGTCGATCCTGTCGCCAAGGGTTTCACCAAGTCGCAGCCGATCAAGTCCGGTGCTGAGCCGGAGCCTGCGTGCGAAGCGGGCGACGTTCCTGCCGCTGCGGTACCGAAGAACCAGCGCCTCTACGATGAGTTGGTCGATTCCTTCTCCATGCGCGGCTTCGTTCCCTCGGAGGGTGAGACGGGGCACGATCATTTCTTCGGAACCTTCGCCAAGTTCGGCGGCACCGATCCGCGCCACACCGGCGAGTTTCTTCACGAGGTGACGACGAGAGCCGCGGCGCAGAACGAGCAATATCTCGAATTGATGGAGACGCCGACTTGGCATCGCCTCAATGACCATCACCAAGGACGTGGCCTGGCGCGAGGACCTGAAGAGCCTGCGCGATGAGTTACTCGCGAAGGGACTGAAAGAGGATATCCCAGCGGCGCGCGCGTTTTGGGATCAGGCCGAAGCTGTGCGTAAGGAACGCGGGCATTGCGGCAAGCCCGACGCGGCTCCTTCGTGCGATGTCGAGGCTCGCTACATCTATCAAGTGTTCCGCAACACGCCGAAGGAGCTGGTCTTCGCGCAAACCCTGTTCGGCTTCGAACTCGCCGCCGCCGATCCTCGCATCGTGGCGATCAATTTCGTGGGCGGGGAAGACGACTATGTTTCCATGGCCGACTATGCCGAGCATATGCGCATGGTCGGTTACTTGCGCGAGTTCTATCCCGGCGTCAAAGTCAGTTTACATGCGGGCGAGCTTGCGCCGGGCCTGGTGCCGCCGGAAGGACTTTGCTGCCATATCCGGCAGGCAGTCGAAATCGCCAAGGCCGAGCGCATCGGTCATGGCGTCGACGTCATGTATGAGGATCGTCCTTATGAGCTCATGAAGGACATGGCCGCCAAGGGCGTGCTGGTTGAAACCAATCTCACCAGCAACGCCGTGATCCTCGGGGTCGAGGGCAAGAGCCACCCATTCTCGCTCTATCGGAAGATACGGCGTGCCGGTCGCGCTCTCGACCGACGATGAGGGCGTGTCGCGCATCGACCTCACGCATGAATATCAACGCGCGGTCGAGACCTATGGGCTCAGCTATGCTGATTTGAAGCAGCTCGTGCGCAACAGTCTCGAATATAGCTTCCTGCTGGGCGCCTCGCTGTTTGAGGATCGCGGCGTCTATGCGCGGGTCGCGCCGGCTTGCGGCAAGGATGGGTTAGGGTCAGACAAGCCGTCGGCGGAGTGCGCAGCCTTCATCGATAAAAGCGAGAAGGCCAAGCAGCAATGGGAGCTCGAGCGCCGCTTCCACGCCTTCGAAGCGGCGCTCTGATTACATCCTGGAGTGCATTGAGATGAGAAAATTTCCGCTCTCCAAGGTCTACCAGCTGATCGAGCCCGGCCCCGTCGTCTTGCTTGCCACCTCGGGCAAGAACGGGCCGAACATCATGACCATGTCCTGGCACATGATGGTCGATTTCGAGCCGCCGATGATCGCCTGTATCGTCAGCCAGGGCGATTACAGCTTCGCTGCCTTGCGCAAGACGGGTGAATGCGTGATCGCAATTCCGGCGCGAAAGCTGGCGGCGAAGGTGGTGAAGGTCGGAAATATTTCGGGCAGCGACATCGACAAATTCGAACGCTTTGGGTTCACACCGGTGCCTGCGAGCCGCGTCTCCGCCCCGCTCGTCGCGGAGTGCTTCGCCAATCTCGAATGCAAGGTGACCGACACGACTCTGGTCGAGAAATACAATCTCTTCATCCTCGAAGTGCTCGCGGCCTGGATCGACCCCAAACAAAAGAACCCAAAAACGATCCATCACCATGGCTATGGCACGTTCGTGGTGGACGGCCCTGCGATCAAGCTCAAGTCGAAGATGCGATAGGGCTAGAGCGCCTTGCGCCTGCCGCAAAGAGCTGGTGCAGTTACGGATCGGCTCAAGGGTGGAGGGCAACACTATGGAAAGGGCGCGGTGGTCCACAATAGCATTTGCGGTAGCGCTGGCCGCTTTCATCTCAAACCAAGCGGCTGCAGCGGAGTGCGGGGAAACTAAAGTTGACGCGTGCCTGGTCGGCGCTTGGAAGCAGACCGGTGGAGGCGCCGCGGAATGGATGCGCGAAAACATGAAGATGGCGCAGGTGAAAATGTCGGCGAATAACGCCGTGATCACTTTGAATCGCGATGGAACGCTGTCTACCTCGCAGATCGACACCAACGCCGAAGTCGCGGCGGAGGATGCGCAGATGCAGGCAACGGCTCACATGACATCGCAAGGAAGCGGGAAATGGTCGGCTGCAGGTGGCAAGCTCACGCTCTGCCTGGATGCGGTGGCCTCGCAGGGCAGCGCTCAGATCAAGCTGCCGAACGGCATGACGATGACGATGCCGATGCAACAAGCAAAGCCGTCCGTGAGTACCATGAGCTACACCTGCAGCGGCGACACGCTCTCAACCGTGCAGGTGATGTTCAACAATACCTCGATGACGACGACCTATTCGCGCGTGCAGTGACGTCAATTGTTCTGACTGGCGTTGTTTTTCGCGCAAGGCGCGGTGGCTTTGGCACGCGTTAGCTTCGTCAGCTGAACGTCGCTCGCGGAAAGCTCGACCGGATCGGCGAAAGCATAGAGCCCGCCAGGCTCGGCGACATATTGGATGTAGCGATTGCCGCAGACGGCAGATGACAACGGGGCGGTGGCGTCCTTGATCAGGACTGGCTGCCGCGTGCGAAACACATTCCGCGTGATCTCGACACTCGAGACCGGTCCTTTCTTGCCATTGATGAGAATGCCTGGTCCCGCATTGTCGAGGAATTGCGACGATTGAATGCGGACATTGCTGATGGTTTGCGCGCGCTCGTCAGGCTCGAGGTCGATGCCGGCGCCAGGACGCTCGCCGTTGGTGTTCTGAAACAGCGAGTTTTTCACGAGAATGTTGTCGCCTTCGATGATCGACAAACCCTGACGCCGATTATTGCTCGCGGTCACCCCGCATAAGGTCACGTCGATCGCATCTTCGATATAGAAGCCATCGCCCCACATGTCGTTGGCGGCCAAGTTCAGAACTGAGACCTTGGACGCTCCGTTGTCGATGCGAACGCCCATGCCGAGTCCCCGCGCTTCCTTTAGCTTGTTGCGTTGACCTTGCAGCGTGCCGCCGACGATCGTGACGTTCGAGGCGTTGGAGATGCGCAGCAGCGCGACTCGCTTCTCGTTGCTTGGGATGGCCTTGAGCACGGCGCGCGGTGCAAATTTCAAGACCATGTCGCTCTTGAGTCTCACGGTTTCGCGCGGCAGCGTGCTGACCATATAGGTGCCATCGGGAACGAGCACCGTTCCTCCTTTTGCCACCGCATCGATCGCCGCCTGAATCGCGGCAGTGTCATTGGCGCGGCCGTCGCCTTTGGCACCCTTGGCTTTCACATTGATGGTGACAGATGAAAGAGCCGGCTCGGGACAGCGTTTTGCCGTATCGGCGAATGCTTCAAGAGGAAGCAAATAGGCCGCGACCATCAAGACGGCACAGCCTAGTTTCGTGCTCGTGCGCAAAGTCGGCCATCTCCCGCGCGGATATACTCACTCCGCTTGCCCCGGAATGATGGCGAACTCGGGGCTTTGAGCGCCCTACAGCTTCTTGATGCGGAAGGGGAGGCCGCCTTTGGGGCAGAAGGTGACGGTGGCGTGGATCTTCGCCGGCACCGGTCCCACATATTCCGGCGTGAATCGTCTGAGCAGCTGAACCAATGCCAGCGTGTTCTCGATCTGCGACAGCGCGCCGCCGATGCAAGATCGCTTGCCTGCGGCGAACGGCAGGTAGGAATATTTCACCCGCTTCTTACTCCGTTCCGGCGCGAAGCGCTCGGGATCGAATTTCTCCGGGTCGTCCCAATATTTCGGGCTGTGATGGGCGATATAGGTGAGGATCACCACCTTGTCGCCGGCCTTGATCTTGTGGCCTTCGATCTCGTCATCGCCGGCGGCGATGCGGATCAGCGCCCAGATCGGCGGGAACAGCCGCATGGTCTCCTGGATCACCATCCGGGTGTAGGAGAGCTGCTGCACTTCGTTCCATTCAGGATCGCGATCGCCGCAAACTCGATGCGCCTCTTCGCGGATGCGCTCCATCGCCTCGGGATGCATCGAGAGCAGATAGAGCGACCAGGCGAGCGTCAGCGCCGTGGTCTCGGTGCCGGCCCAGAGATATTGCTTCATCTCGTCGATCACCTGTTGATGATCGAATTCCGGGAAGTTGGGATCGGCCTCCGCTGCCTTGATCATGTTGAGCAGCGTCTTGTCGCGATGATCGATAATGTTGGCGCCAATCACGGTCTCCGGGATCGAGCCCCAGATCTCCATCGCCTTGGCCGCCTCCTCTTGCGTGATCTCGGCCAGCTCGCCACTCACTTTCTTTAAGCGAATGGATTTGTGGTTCATCACGTCGGTGTAGGTCTTGACCTGCTTGAAGACGAAATGCGGGTTGAACGGCATCTCGCGGTCGAACAACGCCTTGCACACCATCTCGGCGGCAAGCGTCCAGGTCTCTTCCACCATCTCGACGGTTTCGCCGCTCTCGGCGATCTCATCCCAGCGCTTCATCTTCGAGGAGATGGCGTCCATCAGATAGGGGAAATACACCTCGAACATATTCGGGTGAAAGGCCGGCTGCTGCGGCGTCCTGATCTTCTGCCACAGCGCGCCGTCGATCGTAATCATGCTTCGGCCGAACACCGGACGAAGTCCGTCGAAATATTTGGTGTAGTTGTCGGCATTGGAGACCAGCACGCGCTCGGCGTGCGCCGGCTCACTCAAAAGAATCACGCGCTGATTCTTCAGATTGATGGGGATGACGCCGCCATATTTTTCGCTGAGCGCCATGAGAACCTGCATAGGGTTCTCCTGGTTCAGCAGCGGTGTCAGCTTGAACCAAATGCTCTGCTCTTCGCCGAGCCCATGTGATGGAGAATAGGCGACCGTCATGTCCGCCATTTACGCCTTTCCCCTTGCTCCTTGGTTATCACCGCGCGCCGAAGGCTAGGTTGCTTTCGCGCTGTTTGGAGCGGCTCTAACCCGGCCAAGCCCCGTTTCCAGCCCAATCTCTAGCATCTAGCGTCCGATTTTGTCCATCTTTGGCACAATCTGCCGCACCCCACATGGTGTCGCGCGTCTAATCGACCATTAATGATCTCGATCAAAGCGGCGGGGAAAAAAGCGGGTGCTGGTTCGGCGCAATCGGCCCAACGACTCGCTCGCCTTCGACTCGGACCACGCCGGAGGCCACCAATCTCAACGCATGCGGGTAAAGGCGATGCTCGGCTTCGAGCACGCGCGCCGCAAGGCTGTCCGCAGTGTCGCCTGCGAGAACAGGCACGGCCGCTTGCGCCACGATGGGACCCTCATCCATCTCCTTCCGGACGAAATGTACGGTGCATCCGGTTATGGTCGACTCCGGCGGCAAGCACGCGCGCGTGCGTATCGAGCCCCTTGAAGGCGGGGAGCAGGGACGGATGAATGTTGATATGGCGGTCGCGCCAATGTTCGACGAAGCCTTCCGTGTGCAGCCGCATGAAGCCGGCATTGCAGAGGATGTCGATCTTCGCCTCGTCGAGCGCGCGGCAAAGCGCCTGATCGAAGTCCCCGCGGGACGCGAAAGTCTTGTGGTTGATGGATGTTGCGAGAATGCCGGCGGCCTCGGCGCGCAACAGGCCCTTGCGCACCCGGCACGTTGGAAATGACGATGACGATCTCGGCAGGGTAGTCGGGTTCCTCGCAGGCATCGATCAGGGCTTGAAGATTTGAGCCCCGTCCGGAGATGAGGACGCCGACGCGTTTCCTGGTCAATGTCCGCCCGCCGGTTCTAGGCTGCCTTGGAAGCGCATCGCGGGGCCTCCATCGCGCGCGACGATCTTGCCGATCTGATGCGCTTCAGGTCCGAGACTTGCGAGCACGCGAGTCGCGTCCTTTGCGCCCGTAACGACGATCATGCCGATGCCGCAATTGAAGGTGCGCAGCATCTCCGTGTCATCGAGATGGGCTTCCTGCTTCAGCCAAGCGAAGACGGGCGGCAGGGCGAAGCTGCCGAGATCGATCTGAGCCGCGAGATGCTCAGGCAGCACGCGCGGAATATTCTCGGTGAGACCGCCGCCAGTGATATGCGCCAGGGCTTTGACGGCACCGGTTGTTCGAATTGTTTCAAGGATTTGGCGCACATAGATGCGTGTCGGGGTGAGGAGCGCCTGGCCGAGGGTCTTCCGAGCCGCGAAAGGCGCGGGGTCGCTCAATCGCAAACCGGATTTCTCGACGACGCGCCGCACCAGCGAGAAGCCGTTGGCATGGACGCCCGAAGAGGGAAGGGCGAGGATGACGTCGCCGGCTTCGATGTCTTTGCGCGGCAGCAAACCATCGCGTTCGACCGCGCCGACCGAGAAGCCGGCAAGGTCGTAATCGCCAGCCGCGTAGAGTCCCGGCATCTCCGCCGTCTCGCCGCCGATCAACGCGCAGCCCGCTTCTTTGCAGCCCTCGGCGATGCTGCCGACGACTTTGCTAGCGACTCCGACGTCGAGCTTGCTGGTCGCAAAGTAGTCGAGAAAGAAGAGCGGCTCGGCGCCTTGAACGATGAGGTCATTGACGTTCATGGCGACGAGATCGATGCCGATGCCGTCGTGGAGCCCGGTCTCGATGGCGAGCTTGAGCTTGGTGCCGACGCCGTCGGTCGCGGCGACCAGGATCGGATCCTTGAAGCCGCAAGCCTTGAGGTCGAACAGGCCGCCGAAACCGCCAATGCCGCCCATGAGGCCGGCACGCTTGGTCTTGGCCGCCAAAGGCCCGATGGCGCCAACCAATGCGTTCCCGGCGTCGATGTCGACGCCTGAGTCGCGATAGGTCAAAGGCGCTTGTTGCTTGGACTTTGCGGGCACGCTTGCCTCGGGGTGGACGATCCTTGGATTTCGCCTAACAATCGGGTTAATGGGGTCTGCGTCAAGGCCTTGGCAGGTCCTGTACGCGTCATATTTTTCGTATCTAGCGAGGCCTATAGTGAGGCCGATCAAAGAGTTCAGCGAGAAGCACGAGATGATGCCGGTTCGTGGTGGTTCGATGGGGGGACTTCCCGGCGTCTTGAAGCGTGCGGCCGGTATCGCCGCTCTGACGGGCCTGTTGGCGATCGGTGGGACGTTGACCGCGTCCAACGTGCAGGCCGCAGATAGCCTCTACACCGCCGCCAAGATCAGCGTGGATACGACCGCAAAGGATGCCGTCGCCGCCAAGGCGGCCGGCATGGCGGAAGCGCAGCGTAAGGGCTTGGATATCGTGCTGAAGCGTCTCGTGCCGTCCGGAGAGCTGCCGGAGCTTAGCCAGGAGGATGTCGAGGGTTTGGTCGAAGGCGTCTCGGTCTTGAAGGAGCAGATGTCGACGACGCGCTACATCGCCACGCTGGATATCAGCTTCAGCGAGCAGGCGGTGAAGCAATTGCTGCAAAGCTATAGTCTCGGCGTCAGCGAACAACGCGCTCCGATGATCTCGGTGTTGCCGATCGTCATCGAAGGCGACGCCGTCCGGAGTGAGGGGACGGAGGGCTGGCGGCAGGCTTGGCAAGCGCTCGACCTGACGCATGGCATGGTCCCTGTCACTCTGCTGCAGCCGCGACCGGAGCTCAGCGCGAAACAGGTGAAAGCCGTCCTTGACGGCGACGAAGAAGCATTCTCCGCGCTCAAGAGTTCCTACGGCGATGCTCCGCTGGTGATTGCTGTGGGGCAGGCGTCGCAGGGTAATTTCGACACGCAACTCGCGGGCGCCGACGGCGTTGGCGCCATCAATTTCGGACGGACCGACAAGATCGGCCAGGGTGGCGCGAAGCAGGCCGCGCGCGATGCCGCTTCGACGGCGTTCGGGATCATCGAAGAACGCTGGAAGATGGGACAAGGGGAACAGTCTGCCGCCACTGAGGCGAAGCAGGAGGTTCCGGCCGAAGGCGAGCAACAATCCGGGGGCGACCGGCCGCAAGGCGAGGTGGCGCGAAGCGTCATGGCGCAGGTGGAGTTCTCAGGCTTGAAGAATTGGCAGGAGATGCGCTCCAAGCTGATGAACGTCCCGGGGATTCAGGCGCTTGAGGTCAATTCGCTTTCCGCGCGCACGGCATCGATCAGTTTCGAATATGCCGGCACCCTCGGCAAACTGCAGAAAGAGTTGGAAGTAAACGGTTTTTCCTTCGAGAACGGCGAGGAAAGCTTTGTCCTGCGTTCGCGGCAGTGACAGTGGAGGATCGTATTTTGAGGCTCGAATCTGTTAAGTTCCGGCGCCTAGAACAACGGCAAACCAAGCCGGCCAGTTGGACGTGGGAGGTCCAGAGTTGGTGAACATTCCCAATACCCTCACATTGGGGCGCATCGTTCTCGTGCCGCTCGTCGTGTGGCTGATCATCACGCATCAGAACCTGGCGGCCTTTCTGCTGTTCCTGCTGGCCGGCCTGTCCGATGCCGCGGACGGATACCTTGCCAAGCGCTATGGCTGGCGCACCGAGCTCGGTGCTTATCTCGACCCGATCGCCGACAAGGCGCTGCTTGTCAGCATCTATGTGACGCTCGGTTTCGCCGGTCATCTGCCGGCTTGGCTCGTCATCGCCGTGGTGAGCCGCGACATTCTCATCGTTGGGGCGGTGCTTCTGGCCTGGATGCTCTCCCGGCCGATGTCGCTGCATCCGATCATGGTCAGCAAGGCCAATACGTTCTCGCAGATCGTGCTGGCGGGGCTCGTCTTGGCAGAACTGGGGCTCGGCCTCGGGCTCGAAGAGCTTGTGGAGGTCTGCGTCTGGATCACAGGTGCGCTCACCATCCTCTCCGCCGCCGTCTATTTCTGGGCATGGCTCACGCATATGGCAAGCTATGAGCCGGCCCGCGCGCCGTTGCCGTCCCGCAAGACCAAGCCCGCGCCAATGAAGACCGTGGACCGTTCGGGGGTGAGGGCGACGTGAACGTCGCACAGCTACCTCTCGATCTGCCGCATCGTGCGGCACTGGGTGCTGAGGACTTTCTTGTCAGCGATTGCAATCTGGCTGCGGTCAGGCTCATCGATGCCTGGCCGGAATGGCAGGGCAATGTGCAGCTCCTGATCGGACCTGCGGCGAGCGGCAAGACGCATCTGGCCAGAGTGTGGCAGGCGCGGTCCGGCGCCAACGCATTACGCCCACATCTCCTCGGCATCGCCGCGATCGACGCGATGGGCGAGGGCACGACGCTGGTCGTCGAGGACATCGATCGCGGGCTCCATGACGAGAAGGCGTTGTTCCACCTCATCAACTTCGCGCGCGAGAAGGGTCTGTTCGTGCTGCTCACCTCGCGCGAGGTGCCCTCGCGGGTTGACTGGACGCTTCCCGATCTTTTGTCGCGTCTGAACGCGCTGCCGCCAGTGCAGATCGGCGCGCCGGACGAAGCTTTGCTCAAGGCGGTGATGCTCAAGCAGTTCGCCGACCGGCAACTCGACGTCGATCCCAAGGTGCTCGACTATCTGGCGCTCCATGTCGACCGCTCGCTCGACGCGGCTGCGCGTGCGGTTGAGGCGGTCGACCGGGCAGCACTCGGTTCGGGACGGAAAATCAGCCGGCAGCTCGCGGCCGAAGCGTTGGCCCGCATGGTCCGGGAGGGCGCCGCGGAGAGCCAAAATTGGCCTTCGCCGTAACGCTAGTGATACAGTTCTTGGGGTAGCATCGCGGATTGGCATCGGCTTGACCGGTGTTTTGAGTTAATTTACGAGGACTTTCATGAGCTTGCCCGAACGAACGCAGGCGACGGATCAGCAAGCCGGCATTGCCGCATTCGGGCCCAACCGCTTCTTCAACCGCGAGCAATCCTGGCTCCATTTCAATAAGCGGGTGTTGGAAGAGGCCGAGAACGAGCGCCATCCGCTGCTCGAACGTTTGCGTTTTCTCTCCATCTCCGCCTCCAACCTCGACGAATTCTACATGGTCCGCGTCGCGGGCCTGCGCGGGCAGGTCGTGGCCGGGATCGAGACGCCGAGCGAGGATGGGCTGACGCCGACCGAGCAGCTCGACCGCATCAACCGCTTCGTGGTCGAGCTGACTGCGGAGCAGCAGGAGGACTGGGTCAAGCTCGAAGGCTTGCTGGCCGATGCCGGCATTCATGTCATCCAGTCCGATCAATTGAGCGATAACGAACGGTCATGGCTCGAGGACCATTTCCTCGGACATATCTTCCCGGTGCTCACGCCGATCGCGGTCGACCCGGCGCATCCGTTCCCGTTCATCCCGAATTTCGGCTTCACGCTCGGGCTCGAGCTGGTGCGAGAGGGCTCGCTCAGGACCATGCACGCTCTGATGCCGATCCCGTCGCAGCTTAAGCGCTTCATCCGGCTGCCGAATGAGGGTGGCGACACAATCCGGTTCATCAGGCTCGAAACGGTCGTCGGCCTGTTCGTCGCGAGGTTGTTCCCCGGTTATCGCGTTCGCAGCCAGGGCGCGTTCCGGGTGCTGCGTGATAGCGATATCGAGGTGCAGGAGGAAGCCGAGGATTTGGTGCGCCTGTTCGAGTCGGCACTGAAGCGTCGGCGCCGCGGTTCGGTGATCAGGCTCGAGATCGAGGCCTCGATGCCGTCGCGCCTGCAACGCTTCGTCATGCAGGAGTTGAAAGTCACCGAGCGTGAGAGCTTCGTGCAGAAGGGTTTGATCGGGCTCGAAGACACCAATCAGCTGATTGTGGCCGAGCGCCCGGACCTGAAATTCGAGCCCTATGTGAGCCGCTTCCCAGAGCGCATCCGAGAGCACCATGGCGATTGCTTCGCCGCCATCCGCATGAAGGACATCGTCGTCCATCACCCCTACGAATCGTTCGACGTGGTGCTGCAATTTTTGAAGCAGGCGGCCGCAGACCCGGACGTGGTCGCGATCAAATGGACGCTCTACCGCACTTCGAAAAGCTCACCGATCATCGAAGCACTGAAAGACGCGGCGGAAGCGGGCAAGTCCGTCACCGTCGTGGTCGAGCTGAAAGCCCGCTTCGACGAGGAGGCGAACATCAAATGGGCGCGCGACCTTGAAAGCGCGGGCGTTCAGGTCGTGTACGGCTTCCTCGAGCTCAAGACCCACGCCAAGCTCAGCCTCATTGTCCGGCGCGAGAAGGGCGAGCTCGTCACCTATTGCCATGTCGGCACGGGAAATTATCACCCGGTGACGGCCAAGATTTACACCGATCTGTCGTTCTTCACCGCCGACCGTACCGTCGGCCACGACATTTCGCGCATCTTCAATTTCGTCACGGGCTACGCCGAACCCGCCGAACTCGAAGCCATGGCGGTGTCGCCGCAGGGCATCAGGGCGCGAATTCTCGATCACATCCGCGAGGAGATGTACCACGCCAAAGCGGGGCGCCCCGCCGCGATCTGGATGAAGATGAACTCGCTGGTCGATGCGGAAATCATCGATGCGCTCTACGAGGCGAGTAAGGCAGGCGTCGAAATCGATCTCGTGGTGCGCGGCATTTGCTGCCTGCGCCCGGGCGTGCCCGATCTTTCCGAGAATATTCAAGTGAAGAGTATTGTCGGACGCTTCCTCGAACATTCGCGCATTTACTGCTTCGGCGCCGGACATGGCCTGCCGCACCGCAAGGCGACCGTCTATATCAGCTCTGCCGACATGATGCCGCGCAATCTCGATCGCCGCGTCGAAGTGATGGTGCCGATCAAGAACCCGACGGTGCACGAGCAAATTCTCGATCAGATCATGGTCGCAAACATGAAGGACAATGTGCAAAGCTGGCGGGTCAGGCCCGATGGAAGCTCCGAGCGGATCAAGCCCGCGCCGGGTCAAGAAGCGTTCAGCGCGCAGGAATATTTCATGACCAATCCGAGCCTGTCGGGGCGCGGGACATCGCTGAAAGAGGACATGCCGTTGCGTTTCACGCCTGCATCCGAGGCCGGTTAACGCTATTGGCGAGGCCATAGACAGAATGTCGCGCGAACCCGACAACAATCCCATTGCGGTCGTCGATATCGGATCGAACTCGGTCCGGCTCGTCGTCTATGAGAGTGCGTCGCGCGCGCCTGCAGTGCTGTTCAACGAAAAGATCCTGTGCGGGCTCGGGCGTTCGATTGCGTCCACCGGCAGGATGGCGGCAGACGCTGTCGCGCGGGCGCTGCGTGCGCTCCGACGGTTTCGCGCGCTGATCGATCAGATGGACGTGAAGCGGGTCCAAGTTATCGCGACCGCTGCGGCGCGCGAAGCCGAGAACGGTCCGGAGTTCATCGCGCAGGCTGAGCGCATTCTCGACGGGCGTGTCAATGTGCTTACGGGCACCGAGGAAGCCGAACTTGCGGCCTTGGGTGTCATCGCGGGCGTCAATGATGCCGACGGCATCGCGGGCGATCTCGGAGGCGGCAGCTTGGAGCTGGTCAATATCGAGAAGGCGAAGCTTGCCGAAGCCGCGACGCTTCCGCTCGGCGGCTTGCGGCTGATCGATGCCTCTGGCGGCAATCTGAAGAAGGCGCGCGAGATCGTTGACGAGGAACTCGCCAAGTTAGACTGGCTGGATAAGGGCAAGGACCGGGATTTCTATGCGATCGGTGGGACGTGGCGCGCGCTTGCGCGGCTCCACCAGATTCAGACCGGCTATCCCTTGAGCGTCATGCACAATTATCGCATCGAGACTGCCGACGCGCTCAAATTCGCAGGCCTCCTCGATCAGCAATCGCAAGGTTCGCTGGCAGGGATCCGCGACATCTCAAGCGCTCGTCGCGAGACCGTGCCCTACGGCGCGCTCGTGCTCGAGAGGCTGTTGCGGCGCGTAAAGCCAAAAGCCGTCGTCGTCTCGACCTTTGGCATTCGCGAAGGGCTGGTCTACGCTCTCCTGAGTGAGGCGGAGAAAGATCGAGATGCTCTGCTCGTTGGTTGCGAGGACCTGGCGCTACGACGGTCGCGTTCGGTCGAGACTGCGTATGAGCTGATCGCGTGGACGGAGACCTTGTTTCGAGGGCAGGGACTCTACGAGACGCCCGAGCAGGAGCGCTTGCGCAAGGCGGCTTGCTTCCTTTCCGATATCGGTTGGCACGCGCACCCGGATTATCGCGGCGTGCAGAGCTTGAATCTGATCGCCCATGGTAATTTTGCCGGGGTCGACCATCGCGGCCGGGCCTTTCTCGCGCTCACCGTCTATTATCGAAACGAGGGGCTGGTGAAGGACGATCTCAGCCAAAGCCTTGTCGATCTCGTCGGCAAGGACATGGTCAAGCGAGCCCGCATCCTTGGCACCGCGTTCCGTGCGGCCCATATGATCTCGGCAGCGCAGCCGGGCGCACTTTCGCATTGTCCGCTCAGCTTCGAGGGCAACCGGCTGGTCTGGACCCTGCCTGAGCCCTACTCCAATCTCGAAGGCGAACGCGTCGAGCGGCGGCTGAAGGAGCTTGCGAGTTCGCTCGACCGGGAGCCGGAGCTCCGCGTCGGGTCGGCCTTCCGGCTTGCGGCGAGCTAGCGTCCCGGTGCATGAGTTAGGTTGAACCTGACTAAAGCGATCCAGCAGAACGGTAGATGGCAGAAGACCTCTATTCCACTCTCGGCGTGGCCAAGACCGCCAGCGCCTCGGACATCACCAAGGCCTACCGCAAGCTCGCCAAGAAGCTGCACCCCGATCTCAACCCGGGCGACAAGGCGGCCGAGGAGAAGTTCAAGCAAATCTCCGCCGCCTATTCGATCCTGAACGATGAAGAGAAGCGCGGCCGCTATGACCGTGGCGAAATCGATGCGAGCGGGCAGGAGCGGCCGCAACAACAATATTATCGCGACTTCGCCGGCGGACCGGAAGGCGCGCGGTATCATTCCGAGCGCGGGCTTCGAGGATCTTGGCGAGTTCTCCGATCTGTTTGGCGATCTGTTCGGACGCGGGGGCGCGCGCGGTGCGCGAGGCGGTCAACGTTTCGCCATGCGCGGGCAGGATGCGCAATATCGTCTCGGCATCGACTTTCTCGAGGCGGTGAACGGCGCCAAGAAGCGCATCACGCTCCCCGATGGCAACACGCTCGACGTGACGATCCCCGCCGGCGCGTCTGATGGGCTGGTGATGCGCCTGAAGGGCAAAGGCATGCCGGGTATCGGCGGCGCCGAACCCGGCGACGCGCTGGTCGAGGTTTCGGTCGCTCCGCATCCGGTATTCATCCGCGAGGGCAACGACATTGTCGTCGAGGTGCCGATCACCTTCGATGAGGCCGTGCTCGGCGGCAAGGTCGAGGTGCCGACGCCGACGGGCCGTGTGGCGGTGACCGTTCCCGCAGGAGCCAATACCGGCCAGATTCTCAGACTGAAAGGGAAGGGCGTGAAGACGAAAAGCGGGGCCGGCGATCAGCTGGTCAAGCTCTCCGTCGTGCTGCCCGATAGCGTCGACGAGGATTTGAAAGCGCTCGCCGAAGCTTGGCGGGCGAAGCATAGCTACGATCCGAGGCGGAAGCTGAAGGAGCAGGCGTGATGCTGACCGAGCGCGATCTGATTGCCAGAGTGGAGCACCTCACGGTAACGCGGCTTCGCATTTGGGTGCGGCAGGGTTGGATCAGGCCTGCCGACGAAGCTCAGCAAGCCTATTCCGAGGCGGACCTGGCGCGGGCCGCGCTGATCCGCGATCTCGAGGACGAACTCGGCTTCGCGGAAGAGGACGTGCCTGTCCTCCTCAATCTCATCGATCAAATCCATGGGCTCCGCTTCGAGCTCACGACGCTGCTCGCGGCGCTCGACGAATTGCCCGAGGAGACGCGGACCACGGTGAGGATGCGCATCGCTGCCCGCAAGGGCGGCTCGGAATAGCGAGACTATTCCTTAGGCTCGTCCGCCGGTAACACCGTGACTTCGCCGTTTTTGATGCGAAGCGCAAGTTCGCCGCGCTTCAGTTTCAGAGCGTCGTCGCCGAAGAGTTTCTTGCGCCAGCCTTTGAGCACGGGAACATCGACATCGTCGGAGCGGGCGATTTCCTCGAGCTCGTCGGATGTCGCGATCAGTTTCGGCGCCACGCCGTGACGACCGGCGGTCGATTTCAGCAGCACACGCAAGAGATCGACGACGGCTTGCGCCTCTGGCGGGGTCGGCTCGCCGCGCTCGATGCGCGGCAGCGATTTCGGATCGCGCTCAAGCCCGCGGGCGACAGCGTCGAGCACGCCCCGGCCGCGTGCGGAGCGGGCAAAGCCGTTATGCAGGCTGCGCAGCGATCCGAGCTCCTCGACGTTGCGCGGCGCTTGGCTGGCAATGTCGTAGAGGGCGTCATCCTTGAGGACGCGGGCGCGGGGTACGTCTTGGCTTTGCGCCTCACGCTCGCGCCAGGCGGCAAGCTCCATCAGCACGCCGAGCGCCTTGGCGTTCTTCACCCGCATCTTGAGACGCTTCCAGGCCTGCTCGGGATGCAGGTCATAGGTCGCCGGATCGGTGAGCACCGCCATTTCCTCGGTGAGCCAGCTTGCGCGCTCCGACTTGTCGAGCTGACTTTGGAGCTTGGGGTAGAGGTCGCGCAAATGCTGCACGTCGCCGAGCGCGTAGACGAGCTGTCGATCGGAGAGGGGGCGTCGGCTCCAATCGGTGAAGCGCGAGGTCTTGTCGAGATTGTGGTTGAGCAGTCGCTTGACCAGCATGGAATAGCTGACCGACTCGCCGAAGCCGCAAACCATGGCGGCGACCTGGGTGTCGAAGATGGGGTGCGGGATCACTCCGGCGAGATGATGCACGATCTCGATGTCCTGGCGCCCCGAATGGAACACCTTCAACACGCGCTCGTTGACCATCAGGTCGAAGAACGGCTGGAGATCGAGGTCTGGCGCCAGGCTGTCGACCAGCACTTCGGTGCCTTCGCTAGCCATCTGGATGAGGCAGAGCTTCGGCCAGAAGGTCTGCTCGCGCATGAACTCCGTGTCGATGGCGATAAAGGGAGATTGGGCTAGCCGGGCACAGGCCTCAGCCAGGTCCTCCGTACGCGAGATGAGATGCATGGGACGCGGATATAGCCCAAAGGAGGGGGTTAGGCCAAGAGCGGGATTAGGGGCAGGTGTAGCCGACGCACGCGAGCGTATGAGGAGAAGTTCGGTGCAAGCCCCTAAAGATCGAAATCGCCAGCGCCGAGCGCTTTCATTTTGTTGACCTAAATCTGGAAGTCAGCTTTCCCGTTCCCGTCGATGTCGCCTTCGACATAAACATTTTTGCCATGTTTGACGAAGTGCAGTTCGCCGGCTTTGTGGTGGAACTTGGCCTTGCCGATCCATTTGAAGTCCTGATCGCCAGCAACCTTGCTCTTGGCGTCGATGCTGTCGAGGTCGATCTTGTCCTCCCCGCGCTTGAAATCGAGGATGACATCGCGGGCGGCTTTGGTGCTCTCGGTCTTTGCGTTGAAATCGAAGGTGTCGTTGCCCAAGCCGCCGGTCTGACTGTCCTTGCCCGCGCCTCCGGTGAGGGTGTCGCTGTCGTCGCCGCCGTTCAGCGTATCGTTGCCGAGGCCGCCGAACATGATGTCGTTGCCGCCCGCGCCATTGAAGACGTCGTTGCCTGCATTGGTGGTGAAGCTGAAGCCGAAACGATCGGCGAGCGCGCCGCCGGTGACGATGTCGGCGCCGTCGCCGCCGGTGAATTCGATCCGCTCGATATTGACGATCGTGGTGCCGTCGGCCAGCATCTGGAGCGAAGCAGAGTCGGTCATGTCGATGCTGATGCGCCGGCACTATAGAACTCCGCGTCGAGCTGAAGCAGGTCGGTGTCGGCGCCGCCGTCGATCACGTCGGCGGCATCGGCCGGCGGGAAGTTGCTGATGAGCGTGTTGATGATGTCGTCGCCCGCGCCGCCGTCGAAATGGTTCAGTCCCTGCTCCGCCAGTAAGAGTGTCGTTGCCGCCATTGCCGATCAGCGTGTCGTCGCCTTTCGTACCGCCATCGAGCATAATCGGCGAGCGCGCCGCCGGTGAAATTGTCGTTGCCGTCGCCGCCGATGATCTCGACCTGTTCGATATGCTGCACCGTCGTGTCACCCATGACTTGCAGCACGCTGGAATCGGAAATGTCGAGCGTGAGATTTATCGCGGGGCCGCGCCGGTCGATCACGACCTTGTCGGTGTCGGCGCCGCCGTCAATCGTGCCGGAAGCACGAAAGCTGTGGAGCGTGTCGTTGCCTGCGTCGCCAAAAAGATGATCGACAGTCGCGGCGTTGTCGGTGACGTTCGGCAGCTTGTTGTAGAGAGTGTCGTCGCCATCGCCGCCATGGATAGTGTCATTGCCTTTGCCGCCGGCGAGGATATCGTTGCCGCCATTGCCTTGAACGGTGTCGTCGCCATTTCCTGTGGTCACCGTCTCGGCGTTGTCGGTGCCGCGAAAATCGACCTTCCTGGTGCCGGGAGCGCCGGTGAGGTCGCCGATCTGGAAAATTTCGAAATTCGAAATCGTGGCGTTGTCGAAGGCGCCGCGTATTAGCGGCGCTATTCAGCAAATCGAGGCGGCCGACCGATTAGAAAATCGCACCCTGTCGCCGCCAGTGTCCGTCACAAGGAGCAAAACAACGTGTCATGCCGATGCCGTCCGGAATGCTCCTGGCGCGTTCGGCCGTGAGTAGTGTCCGTAAGGGGCGAAGCACGGGCAGCTGTAGGGTTGAATGTTCCTGGCGCTGTTTCGCGGGGCAAAACAACAGGCCAGCCTGAAGGCGTCCTGAATGCTCCTGGCGCTGTTTCGGCCGTGAGTTGCCTCGCCTTGACAAAATTGGGCCTCCATGCGCTGTTCGCGGCCAATTAGAGGCCGAATTCAGCCAATTTAGCCCGTTACATCCATGCACGCTTATCGCTCACATACTTGCGGCGCGCTCCGCAAATCCGACGTCGGGAAGTCCGTCCGGCTCTCGGGCTGGGTGCATCGATTGCGCGATCATGGCGGGCTGCTGTTCATCGATCTCCGCGACCATTACGGCCTCACCCAGATCGTGGTCGATCCCGCGTCGCCAGCTTTCAAGCACGCCGAGAAGGTGAAGCCGGAATGGGTGATCAGGGTCGATGGCGAGGTGGTGGCGCGCTCGGCCGAGACCATCAATCCCAATCTGCCCACGGGCGAGGTCGAGGTTCGGCTGAAAGAGCTCGAGATTCTCTCCGAGGCAAAGGAGCTGCCGCTGCCGGTGTTCGGCGAGCCCGACTACCCGGAAGAGACGCGGCTCAAATATCGCTTCCTCGATCTCCGCCGCGACAGTCTCCACGCCAATATCATGAAGCGGCAGGCGATCATCTGGTCGCTCCGCCACCGCATGCGCGAGGCCGGCTTCTTCGAGTTCCAGACGCCGATCCTCACCGCGTCGTCACCGGAAGGCGCGCGCGATTATCTGGTTCCGTCTCGCGTGCACGCGGGCAAGTTCTACGCGCTGCCGCAGGCGCCGCAGCAATTCAAACAGCTGATCATGATCGCGGGCTTCGACCGCTATTTCCAGATCGCACCCTGCTTCCGCGACGAAGATGCGCGCGCCGACCGCTCGCCGGGCGAGTTCTATCAGCTCGACATCGAGATGAGCTTCGTCACGCAGGACGACGTGTTCGACGCCGTCGAGCCGATCTTGCGCGGGCTGTTCGAGGAGTTCGGCGGCGGCAAGAAGGTCACCCAGAAATTCCCGCGCATCCCTTATGCCGAAGCCATGCGGAAATACGGCACCGACAAGCCAGACCTGCGTAATCCGATCGAGATGCAGGATGTCACCGAGCATTTCCAGGGAGGGGGCTTCAAAGTGTTCGCCTCGATGATCGAGATGGACGCCAATACCCGCATCTGGGCGATCCCGGCGAAGGCTGGAGGCAATCGTGCTTTCTGCGATCGGATGAACGGCTGGGCGCAAAGCGAGGGCCAGCCCGGTCTCGGCTATATCTTCTTCCGCGAAGGCGAGGGCGCAGGCCCTGTCGCCAAGAATCTCGGAGCGGAGCGCACCGAGGCGATCCGCAATCAGCTTGGGCTTGCGCGATGGCGATGCCGTGTTCTTCGTCGCCGGCCTGCCGAAAGAGATGGCGGCGTTCGCTGGCCTCGCCCGCACCAAGGTCGGGACCGATCTCGGCCTTGTCGCGCAAGACCGCTTCGACTTCTGCTGGATCGTCGACTTCCCGATGTTCGAGTGGAACGACGAGGAGAAGAAGATCGACTTCTCGCACAATCCGTTCTCGATGCCGCAAGGCGGGCTCGAAGCGCTGGAGACGAAGCGAGCCGGAGGACATTCTCGCCTTTCAATACGACATCGTCTGCAACGGCGTCGAGCTCTCCTCCGGCGCGATCCGGAACCACAAGCCGGAGATCATGGAGAAGGCCTTCGCCATCGCGGGCTATCCCAAGGACAGCTCGAGGCGCGGTTCGGCGGCATGCTGCGCGCGTTGCAATATGGCGCGCCGCCCCATGGCGGCATCGCGCCCGGTATCGACCGCATCGTCATGCTGCTCTGCGGCGAAGAGAATCTCCGCCAGGTGGTGATGTTCCCGATGAACCAGCAGGCGGAAGATCTGCTGATGGGAGCGCCGTCTGAGGTCTCTCCCAAGCAATTGAAAGAGCTACATATTAAGCTCGACCTGCCGAAGAAATAGCGGCGCGTCGCGACCATCTCGCCGCCTTGCCTTAACCGTTTTCTCCTGTTTCCAATTCCCGATTCATTTCATATCGTTAGGGTGCAAGCGTACGCCCAGCGAATAAGGGTGGTTTTGCGGGAGGGAAATATGAGTAATCGCGTCGCCTTTCTCGGGGTCGGTCTTGCTGCTCGCAGCCGCACTCGCCGCGTCCACAGGCCTCGCCGCTCCTGCGGCCAAGCTCAACACCGATGCCTTCCTCGCCGCCTGCTCGGAGGATGAAGTGGTCACCGGTCAACTGGGAACCCAGGAGGACACCGAGGTCACTCCGAAGCAATTTTGCGATTGCGTGGCCGGCAAATATCGAGAGGGCAAGGTCAGCCAAAACGACGTCGACATGCTCACCAAGATCCACAAAGACGAGATGACCGACGAGGATGCCGCGGCCTATCCGACGCTCGAGGATCTGCTCCGCGCCAATGAGCGCACTGAAGATGCGTGCAAGAAGAGCCTCGGTCTGCCGGTGAATACGGACGGCGAGGATCAGGCGCCCGAAGACGAGGAAATGCCTGCGGATGAGGCGCCGGAAGGGGAATCCGAGTAGGATTCGAGGCCGAAGCGACGCGTTCCACGCTTGGCGCACGGCGAGGCTCCGCGTAAGTTCGCGGCGCCAGCTCGCGGACGTGGTGGAACTGGTAGACACACAGGACTTAAAATCCTGAGGCCGAAAGGCCGTCCGGGTTCGACTCCCGGCGTCCGCACCATTGCCCGTTGCCGACGAATTTGCGATTGATTACAACCGATTGAGCTGTGGATAGTTTTGGTCCACACCGAAAGCTTGAGGCGGACCGAGCCGAGATTGCTTAGGCTCGCACGTTATTTCATCGAAACGGCTGGGGGGCCGATGACGGGCGCATCAAACGTCCTAGCGGGGAGGACTTTGCGTGCGTGCATTGTCGCGTTCGCCTCGGCCCTCGCGTTTCTGGGTGTCTTCGCATCGAGCGATCCCGCTTCGGCCGCGCCATGTTTGAAAATCGGCAAGCACGGACCGATCGTCTCGCCGCTGCTCGGCATTTCGATCACCTGCAATAACTCGAACAGCCGCAGCGGCCCGATTGTCATTGACCTCGACTACCGACGACGCCTTGGGCGGTTTTATTACCCTCAACAACAGCGGCAGCCTGATGGATTCACCAACGGCATGTTGGTGCGACACCTCGCGCGGGTTCTCGCCCGATCAGCATCACCAATAGCGGCGCCATTAGCTCGCTTGGCACCGGCATTGTCGGCCAATGCCCTGATTTCCGAAAGTTACGATCGTCAATAGCGGCGACATCGCCGCGGCGGGTCTCGGCACGTTCGGTATTTTCGCGTTAGCCGGCACCGGCAAACTATCAATCACCAATAGCGGCGACATCGCTACTGCAGGGCTCGGCACGTCTGGAATTTTTGCCAATGCGCTTACGGGCAATCTCGCTTTGCAGAATAGCGGGAATATCGCGACGGCAGGCGCAGGCGTGTTCGGAATTTCCGCGGCGGCCGCACTCGGCGATATCACTCTAAAGAATAGCGGCAGATATCGCAGTGGCCGGGGCCGGCGTGTTCGGCATCTCGGCGGCGGCGGCGCTCGGCGACGTCAATCTTGAGAACAGCGGCAACATCGCCGCAGCCGGAGCCGGGGTGTTTGGCATCTCGGCCGCCACTTTGAACAGCGATGTGGCGCTGAGCAACAACGGCAGCATCGCTGTGAGAGGTGACACGGTCAGAGCCCTGTCAGGTTCCGCAGGCGATGATCTGCATCTCACAAACAACGGCAAACTGTCGGCCAAGGGTAGCAGTGCCATCGGAATCAACGGTGCCGCGTCTGATGACGCCTTCGTCACCAATGGAGGCAATATCGGTGTCAGCGGACAAAATGCCCTCGGCATTTTCGCGACTGGAACTGATCTGGTCGATGTCGAAAACACCGCTCGTGTTACGGTCAGCGGCAATCAGGCGATCGGTATGTCGGCGAGTTCGACATCGGGCCCTGTATCGCTCAGCAATACAGGGGCGTCGATGTCACCGGCGGGGGATCGGCGACCGGCCTGTTGGCGACGGGCACGCGAAAAGTCTCGGTGACCAATGGAGGAAGCGTCGATGCGACCGGGATCGGCATTTCGGCCTCGCCGGCTCAAGATGCGATGGTCACGAATTTGGGCTCGGCCTTTGGCGGCACGGCGGGATTTCCGGCGCAGTCGGAGACAATGTCAAAATCACCAATGCGGGCTCCGTCGCCGCCGGAAACAATCTTGCGATCACGGCGATCGGCTCGCAGATCGACGTTATCAATTCGGGTCTGATCACCGGCTCGGTGCAATTGTCTGGGAACAGCACGTTCGACAATCAGCCTGGCGGCGTCTTCGAGGCCCTTTCGAGCGATTTCGGCAGCGGTGCCTTCACCAACGAAGGCCGCGCGGTCGTCCACACGGCTCGCACTCCGGGCTTGAATGAAGTCGTGACGTTCACCGGCCTTCGCAGCTTCAGCAATGCCGGCACGATCTCGCTCGTGGACGACGACCCCAATGACGTGTTCGAGATCGCGCCATTCGGCGGCAACCAGACCTATGTTGGTAAGGGCAAAGGCGCGGTGGCGGTCGACGTGTTTCTTGGCGGTCCAGGGTCGCCCGCCGACAATGTCATCATCAACGCCGATGTGAAGGGCAAGACCGAGCTCGTCGTCAACAACACCAATCCGGGCAACGGCGCGACCAACAAAGAAGGCATTCCCGTGGTCTTCGTCGAAGGCGACGTCGCCGGCAACCAGTTCTATCTGAAGGATGGCCACATCGATGCAGGCCTGGTGGCCTATGACCTTTTCTTCGTGCAAGACGGGGAGCGGATTCTTCGAGCTGCGCACGATCCCCGATGGCCACACCGGCTCGTTCCTGCTGCCTGAACTCACCACAGCGTCCCAGGATATCTTCTTCACCACCAGCGAGACCTGGTTCGATCGCACGGCGGATCTTCGCGTGCTGCTCGCCGGCGGAGGACCGGGTGTTCAACCTGTGACGAATCCTGCGGACGCCGATGCGAGCGGAGGCCTGTCGTTTAATCCTGCGATTTGGGTTCGGGCGGGCGGCGCGCAGCTCAATCAAGGCGACACGGCGGGCGCCACCGCCTATGGCCGCAGTTATAATTTCAATATGGGTCGCGACCTGGAGGTCATGAACTTCGAGTTCGGCATCGATCTCGGCAAACGTGATTTTCTCACCGATGGCGACGTCCTCGTGTTCGGCGTGCTCGGCGGCGCGATCCAGGCAACGCTCGACTACGACCAGATTGTGAGGCAGTTCTCCTATGAGGGCGGCGAGGTTGGTGTTTACGCGACCTACCTCAGAGGTGGATTTTTCGTGGACACGCTGGCAAAGGCAGACTTCCTCACCCTCAATCCGCGAGATGTCCGCGGCTTCCCCGACACGCTTGACGATAACAATGTCGGCGGCCGCGTCGATACGGGCTATCGGTTTGGTGGTTTCGACGGTGGCATGTTCGTCGAGCCGCTGGCGACGATCGCATTTGCTTGGGCGAATGTCGAAGGCTTCACGAAAGACGGCAATAGTGTCGAGTTCGAAGACGAGACCAATGTGCGGGGCCGGCTGGGGCTACGGGTCGGAACGAGTATGGCGGCCTGGGAAGGGGCGACATTCGAACCCTTTGTCATCGGCAGCGTGTGGAGCACGCTCGGGGGCACCAACAGCGCCACGCTTACGTCCTTGGGAACGACATTCCCGACCTTCTCCGACGAATCGACCGATGTTTGGGGCGAGGTTTCCGCGGGCGTGAATTTCTTCGTTCCGAACAAGCAAACTTCGGTCTTTGCCAAGGTCGACGTCAGTTTCGGCGAGGATCTCGACGGCGTCGGTGGCAGGGCCGGCATGCGCTACAATTGGTAGTTCCAGTTGGCGTCAGCTTGCGCCCGCTGATGGATCGACAATCCTCCCTAACCCTCGTAGGCTGACCTAAATCAGCGGCCTCTAAGAGCCGCGAGCGGAGCTTCAGGGAGGTTGGGCATGAACGAACAGCCGGCACGGAAAGAGTTCTTTGGCGCCTGTCCGCACGACTGTCCGGACACTTGCGCCATGATCTACGAGGTCGAGAACGGCAAGCTCGTCGATGTCCACGGCAACAAGGAGCATCCGCTGACGCGCGGCACGCTCTGCGTGAAGCTGAAAGACTTCCACGACCATCACGCCAATCCGGACCGGCTGAAATTTCCGCTGCGGCGCACCGGCCCGAAGGGGTCCAAGCAATTCGAGCGCATCAGCTGGGACGAGGCGATCGCCGAGATCGGCAAGCGCTGGCGCGAGATCATCGCGACCTATGGCAGCCAGGCGATCATGCCTTATTCCTATCTCGGCAATATGGGCCTGGTGCAGGGCATCAATTCCGGCGATCCGTTCTTCAACCGGCTCGGCACGACGGTGAACGAAAAGACGTTCTGTGCGTCGGGCTCATCGACGGCGTGGCTGTTGACGGTCGGTCCGACCGGCGGCGTCGATCCGGAAAGTTTCGTGCATTCCAAGTTCATCGTGATCTGGGCGTGCAACTCGATCTCGACCAATCTGCATCATTGGCCGTTCGTGCTCGAAGCGCAGAAGCGCGGCGCCAAGGTGGTGGTGATCGACAGCTACAGATCGCGCACGGCCAAGGCCGGCGATTGGCATCTCTGCCCGCGGCCGGGCACCGACGGCGCTCTGGCGATGGGCATCATCAACTCGATCATCAGCCAAGGTCTGGTCGACAGGACTATGTCGATCAGCACACTTACGGCTACGAGGAGCTGAAAGCGCGCGCGGCCGAGTTCACGCCGGAGTATGTCGAGAAGATCACTGGCGTCAAAGCCTCCGACATCAAGCAATTCGCGCAAAGAGTTCGCGACGGCGCAGCCATCGGTGATCCGCCTGGGCGTTGCGCTCGAGCGCCACGCCGGCGGCGGCCAGGCGATCCGCGCGGTCTGCGCGCTGCCGGCTCTGGTCGGATCCTGGAAGCATGTCGGCGGCGGTCTGTTGCAGATGCCGCTCTGGGAGTTCCCCGTGGATTGGATGAAGGTGTCGCGCGGCGATTGGATCAAGCCAGGCACGCGCGCGATCAACAATCTCAAGCTCGGCGCGGCGCTCACCGGCGAGATGAAGCTCGATCCGCCGATCAAGAGTCTGTTCGTGTTCTGCACCAATCCGGTCAGCCAGGCGCCGGAGACCAACAAGATCGTGAAGGGGCTACAGCGCGAGGATCTGTTCACGGTCGTCGCCGAGCATTTCCTCACCGACACGGCGAAATATGCCGACATCGTGCTCCCCGCGGCCATGGCCGGCGAGGCCGAAGACATGATGTGGTCCTGGGGCCATTTCTATTTCACCTATAATGAGAAGGCGATCGACCCGCCCGGCGAATGCAAGCCGACATCCGAGATGTGGCGGTTGCTCGCCAAGGAAATGGGCTTCGACGATCCGGTCTTCAAAATGACCGACAGCGAGCTCGCCGCCTATTACATCAATTGGGACGATCCCAAGATGGGCGGCATCGACATGGAGTATCTCAAGGCCAACGGCTACTACAAGATCGATGTCGGCTCGGCCGATACGCGCACGCCGCACAAAGACGGCAAATTCCCGACGCCGTCCGGCAAGGTCGAGTTCCTGCTGCACGACGCCAAGAACTTCGTCGCCGGTCCGTTCCGCGCCATGTATGACGGCGATCAGGACGGTTCGCCCGTGGATCCGTTGCCGGGCTACATCCCAAATCGCGAAGCGCCGGAGACCAACCCTGAGCGCGCCAAGCTCTACGCGCTCAATATCATCTCGCCGAAGAGCCACGGCTTTTTGAATTCTTGCTACGCCAACGAGAAGCACAAGATCAAAGGTCAGGGCGAGCAGTTCGTGCTGATCTCGCCGGCGGACGCCACCAAGCGGAATATCCGCGAGGGCGATCCGGTGCGGGTCTACAATGATCGCGGCGATTTCGAGGGCGTGGCCAAGGTCACCGACGACGTCAATCCAGGCATCGTCGTGGCGACGCTCGGTTATTGGCGAAGCCTCAACCGCTCGGACGGATCGGTGAACTCGATCTCGTCGGACGCGCATTGCGGGCTCGGCCGGGCGCCGAGCTTCTCCGACAATCTGGTCGAGGTGAGCCGCGTGAATTAGGCGACGCCTCCAATCACGCGCGATAAAGCCAGTCGAGCGAGGCAAGCAGGGCGTCGGGGTCACGCCGCGTCAGCAGCGCATTGCGGACGAGACGCGCCGGCCCTTTGAAATGATAGTAGCGGCCGAGACGTAAGGAGCGCCGCTGCACTCTCGCCGCGCGGTTCTGGCGCAGACGCTGATAGTTTCTGAAGGCTTCGGCCGGATCGCCGTTTGCTTCGAGGCAGTCGACAAGGGCAGCGGCGTCCTCGATGGCAAGCGCCGCACCTTGCGCAAGGTAAGGCAGCACGGGGTGAGCCGCATCGCCGAGAAGCACAATGCGGCCCTTGCTCCAATGGCGGAGCGGGGGAAGGCGATGAAGCGACCAGCCGCGCCACTCAGTTGCCGATTTCCAGCAATGATTTCGAATCCTTACACCAGCCGGCGAATCTGGACAGAAACTGCGCCGGCTCGGCAGGCGCGTTCCAGCCTTCGCGCTCGTCGCCGCCTTCAACGACGGCGACCACGTTGAGGTCCTTGCCGCCGCGGACCGGGTAATGGACCAGATGCGTTTTCGGTCCGAGCCAAAGTCCGACGATCGGCGTGCGAAATTGATCCGGCAAAGTCTCGCGCGGGAGCATCGTGCGATAGGCGGTGGCGTGGGCGAAACGAGGCTGGGTGTCCGGCGCTACGAATTTTCGCACCCCTGACCAGAGCCCATCTGCGCCGACAAGGATGTCGCCGCTGACATGCTGTTCATCCGAGCCTGCAACAATCTCATTGTCCGATTGGTCAATCGACTTGACGTCGAAGCCGGGCTTCAGCGTAACGGAGCTCAGCTGCTCGCAGGAGGCGAGGAGCGCCGAATGGAGATCGGCGCGATGCAGGGTGAGATAGGGTGCGCCGTAGCGCGTCTCGACAGAGGCTCCGAGCGGGACGGTCGCGAGCCTTTGCCCCGAAAGCGCATCGAACATCACAAGCGCGTCGGGCTTGAAGGCAGATGCCTCGACCGCTTGCAAGACGCCGAGCTTGCGCAAGATCCGCGTCGCATTCGGACCGAGCTGTATGCCGGCCCCACTTTCCTCGGTGAAGCGCGAGCGTTCGAGAACAGTCGCTTGGCGTCCTTTGCGTCCAAACGCGATCGCAGCCGCAAGGCCGCCTATGCCGCCACCAACGATGAGATGATTGCGCTCGCGCAGAGTGCCCTGCATCAAGCGGCGGGCGCTCCGGCCGGTGCGGTGACCTCAAAGACGCAGCCGGGTGGATCGCTCTTGTCAGCCTTCAGCGCAGCGTCGAAGACAAAGAGGGTTGAGCAATAAGGGCAGACGATTTCCGCCTCGTGGCCCATGTCGAGATAGACATGAGGGTGATCGTGTGGCGGTTTGGCGCCCATGCATTGAAATTCTTTGACGCCGATCTTGATGGATCTGACGCCAAGGTCGTTGACGAAATGAGGGACGTTGGATTGAGCCATGGTCCAGTCTTAGGTTCACGCTAGGATGCCAGAGAATAGAGGTCTCGGGACGGAAACGGTAGGTCGAATGCAAAGCTTTGATTCCGGCGGCGTGCGGATCGCTTATCGCGACGAGGGCGAAGGCGAGCCGATCCTTCTAATTCATGGGTTCGGTTCCAACACTGCGACCAATTGGGCCGACCCGCGCTGGATTTCGCTTCTGGTGGAGAGCGGGCGCCGTGTCATCGCCTTCGACAATCGCGGGCATGGGCAGAGCGAGAAACTCTACGATCCGTCTGTCTATGGTGCGCCGGACATGGCCGAGGATGCGTTGCGGCTTCTCGATCATCTCGGAATCGAGCGCGCCGATGTGCTCGGCTACTCGATGGGAGCTCGGATCGCTGCGTTTCTGGTGCTTCGTCACCCTGAGCGGGTCCGCAGCGTCATCCTTGGCGGCCTCGGCATCAACATGGTGCGGGGCATGGTTGGATCCGGGCCTCTCGCCAAGGCGCTCGAAGCAAAATCCATCGACGAGGTCACCAACGATACGGCGAGAAGTTTCAGGGCCTTCGCCGAGCAGACGGGCAGCGACCTCAAGGCCTTGGCGGCTTGCATGCGGGGTCCGCGCGAAAAAGTCTTGCCGGAGCAGCTTGCCACAATTCGGGTCCCGGTCCTTATCGCCGTGGGCACCAAGGACGTCATTGGCGGCTCTGGCGCCGAGCTTGCAAAGCTGATCCCTGGCGCCCAACTCCTTGAGATTGAAGGCCGCGATCACATGAAGGCGGTCGGCGATGCCAGTTTCAAGCAGGGCGTGCTCGACTTTTTAACGAAGCGGGCTTAGTCCAATAGGCTAATCAGTTCTGGGTTTGCCCTCGGCGAGAGCCGTGGGTGGCATGGAGGCAGACATGCAGAAGCAATCGACCGCGGCACAGGCGCGGATCAAGACCTACGATCCGATCTGGAGCCAGGTCCGTCGCGAGGCAGAGAACGTGAGCGCGGCGGAGCCGGCGCTTGCCGGTTTCATCTATGCGACGATTCTGTGCCAGCCTCGACTTGAGGACGCAGTGGTCCACAGACTGGCCCAGCGGCTACAGCCTTCGCTCGACGCCGGCCTTCTGCATAAGACCTTTCACGAGGCGCTCGATGCGGAGCCGAGCCTGGGGGATGCTTTCCGGGCTGACATCATGGCAGTTGCCAAGCGCGATCCCGCCACTGCCCGCATGATTGAGCCAGTGCTCTATTTCAAAGGTTTCCACGCGCTTCAGACCTATCGCGTTGCGCATGTGCTGTGGCAGGCGGGGCGCAAGGATTTCGCACTTTATCTGCAAAGCCTGTCGTCTCGTGTGTTTCAGGTCGACATCCATCCCGCCGCCAAGATCGGCAAGGGCGTCATGTTCGATCATGCCACCGGTATTGTCATCGGCGAGACGGCGGTCATCGGCGACAATTGCTCGCTTCTGCATGGCGTGACGCTTGGCGGTACCGGCAATGAAAAGGGCGACAGGCATCCCAAGATCGGCCGCGGCGTGATGATGGGTGCCGGCGCCAAGATCCTCGGCAATATCACGGTGGGCGATTGCGCCCGGATCGCGGCGGGTAGCGTCGTGCTCAGGGACGTGCCGCCGCGCACAACGGTCGCGGGCGTGCCGGCGCGGGAGATCGGCTTTGCCGGATGCGAAGAGCCTGCGCTTGCCATGGATCAGTTCTTCCAGGGCGAAGGCGAACCAAACCACTAAACGCAGAAGGCATCAGAACCCAGTAAGGGGGCAAGCGTGACACGCGACGAGATTTTGAAGCTTGAACGTTATCTGCAACGGACCTTCCGCATGAAGGACATCGAGGTCAAGCAGCGACCGCAAAAGGAGGACTCCGCCGAGGTGTTCATCGGCGACGAGTTCATCGGCGTGCTGTTCCGCGACGAGGAGGAGGGTGAGACCTCCTATCAATTCCAGATGGCGATCCTCGATTTCGACCTGGCAGGCTAGGGACCTCCGCTCCCCGGTAGCTTGGTTAACCAATCCTTAAGATTGCACGCAAACCCGCTCCCGACTTCGCTACAGTCCCGGACTGGAAGACGGAGCGGATATCATGTTGCGCGTTGCAATCCATCTCTATGTGATGGCGATTGGCTTTACTGCCGCGGGACTTGTTGCGAGTTTCGTGCAGCTCGTTTCGGGCGAGCCGCTTCGCTTTAATATCGAACCCTCATCGATTCTTGCCTCCCTCGGGGGGGTGCTGCTCCGCGTGCTGTGCGGGCCGGTGATTCTGATGCGCAACACCTTAGTCGATGCAAGACAGCGCTCGCGCTCGCTGGTCTGGCTCGGCGCTTCGGTTCTGGTCGTTGGCGTGTGGAGTCTGTTCTCTGGCGCGCTTCTGCTGGGCCTGGTCATGCAGCTCTAACGACGAAAAAAAAGGAGCCGACCTCTTGGGGAAGAGGCCGGCTCTAGTAAAGGCCCGGTTGGGTCGGGGATGGGTGGGGGATGGTCACCGGGCCTTAACTCGTAAAATCTTGCAGCGAGCTCCTTAGTTGCTACGCGACGTGGCAACGGCCGACGGCGTCGATTGGTCGGGCGCCACGAGCGAGATCCACACAAGCGGATTCCGCTCCGACTGTTGCTTGACGAAGGTGTAGGCCGTCGCGTTCCAGGTGAGGATTTCGCGGCGCTTATTGTCGAGCACCAGGTCACCGCGGTCGGTACGTACGGTCAGAACCGCATGGCCTTCGTTGTTCTCGTCGCGGACGACTGTGATGAGAAGCGTGCTCTCCGGCCAGCCGCGCTCGACCAGCATGCGGCGCTTCAGGAGGACATAGTCCTCGCAATCGCCCTTGTTGCTGGTCGGATAGGTCCACATCTCGACCTGACCGTAGAGATCGAGGTCGGTGACCGGGCTCACGGAGTCGTTGGCGCTTTTGTTCACCTGCTCGAGCTCAACCCGCTTCTGGGCGGTGAGCTGCACGCGATCGGTCAATTTCGTCGCCGGCCGGCACTCGGTCTCGTGGTCGCGGCAGAACGTGACGTAACCGATCGGCGGCAAGGTATCGCCGAAGGACTGCAGGAACGTTCCGGTTGTCCACGGCGAGATCAGGCTCGAGCCGGATCGGATGATTGTTTGTGGCGTCGGCAGGCAAAGATGAGATGAACATCAACATCGCCCAACCAAGAATGAACTGTTTCACTTGCACCCCCCATGTTCTTGAGGAGCACTATCTCAGAAAGATTTTGACATCCGGATAAGAGATACTCGTGTTTTAGCGCAGTATTGGTAATGTCTTTTTAGAGAGAACTACTCAAAACTGAATCGCGGGCGCATACATAATGTTAACCATGGGCGCGCTGGTACGCCAAAAAGCGGCTGAATCTGCGGTGAACTTGCGATTTTGCAGTCTAGGGCGAGACAGCCTAGCCGAAGGAGCGGGCGATGCTGTCCGGGTCCTGCATTTCTGCAAACTGAACGGCCAGGCCGGTATCGTGATGGCGCACGACACGTCCGCGCATTCGCCCGAGAATGACTTCGGTTTGCAGCGGAGGCTTCTTCTCGATGGCGATCGATGCGCCACTCAAGGAAACGTCTATAACCCGGCAATCGAAAACGTCGCCGTTCGGAAGAATGAGCTTCGACAAAGGATTGCGCGGTACGACGCGCTCGTGCTTGCGCTCTTCGTTGAGCCCAAGACTTTCCCTATTGATCAGCCAAGTCAGAAGATTTGCGATCTTCTCGCGCTTGTACTGACTGGCAACAATACGGACGGCGATACCGCCATCCACGCAGCGGATAACGATGCCCTCGATGCGGCCGAAATTTTCGAGATAGGCGACGATCCGCTCGCCATCGCGGCATTGCGCCGGCGAGAGCATGGCCATGCCGCCAGCCGACATGTTTACGACTTGGCAAGGATATTCTTCCTTGTCCTCGCGCATGAAGCGACCAAGAACTCGGATCGGAACGCGCCGATATCGTCGTCTGTCTGGAACAAGCTGGGCGAGAGAGCGAATGGATTTAGAGGTCGTGGCCGACGCATGCGGGCGCATCGCCACAAGGGGCTCAGACGTGGCGAGTTGCTCAAGATTGACGGTGGACATGTGTGGCCTGCTCACGGAACGCCCTTCAATATGGGTGCCGGGAGCGGGCACACCTAGCCTTGGGACGGTCAATCTTCGTGAACTTGCGCTTCTGAGGTTAAAGAACGTCTAAGTCAACGGTAGTACGATCAAGATTATTCAGCCAGGAGATGTGGTTAGTCGAGGCCGCCTTGGTAAACGCGGAAGCGGTGCCGCACCGAGCGCACAAGATCGGTGGCGCTTAAAGGCCTGTCTATGGTCGGCTTCGGGGCGCGCTGGTTCTGGTCCTGATCCGCAGAAGGCCGGTGCAGTTCGAGTTTGGCGATCTCGCAATAGCGGATCGGCGTGGCCCCGAGCCAGAACGGCGGATCAAATGCACTCATGGACCCGAGAATTCGATTGACCGTATTCTCAGTATGGATCAGGGGCAGCATGATGAGTTCGAATTTCACATGGCGGTGGGCTTCAGTATAGGCATCGAATTCAACCACGCCCATCGCAGCATCGCGATAGACAGATCGAAGTAACGCGGCGAGTGAATCACGATCTTCCGCGCGAAATAGGCTCAAAAGATCGCTGCCTCTCAGTTCCCTACCGAATTGCGCGCAGATCTTGGTGCCGACCAAGCGAAACCGACATCCCGGCACGCCGACATGCTCGGCGATAAAGGTTTCCGGCAGGACCGATGCGATCTGGCCGGGCTCGATCTCGAAACGGCGAGGCGCAATACGGCCATTGCGCACGCGATCCCAATACGCGTAAAGCTGCCTACTCGTACTCTGTTGCATAACCCACCCGGGCGGAACGCTACGACGTGATTAACAGCCCGCCCAATCCCTTCACCGCCACAAGGTAAACATCCCGCTTTGGCACAGGGTCTGGACCGACGGGGATAACAAAGCAGGGAGCGTGCCAGCGATCTCGCGCGCTGAAGAGCAGGCGGATTGGAGAGCCGGAAGGGTCAAGGTCTGAAAGGAATGCGTTCGCCGATGTCAGCAGAACAGCCGATATTCAACGTACCGAAAGGGGTGCTTACGGCGAGCGCGATCCTGGTCGCCGTGCAGCTTGCACTCGGCTTTCTTCCCGATGATACGGCGCTCTATGTGGTTCGGTTGCTCGCCTTCATCCCAGCGCGTTATAGCGGCGCCGCAGCGGAGCTCCCAGGCGGCTATATTGCCTGCGTCACCTCCTTCGTCACCTACATGATCGTGCATGCCGGTTGGGTGCACCTCATGGTGAATCTCGCCTGGATGGTTGCTTTTGGGAGCGGCGTGGAGAGGCGGATCGGGGAGACAAAGTTCTTCACCTTCTCCATTCTCTGCGGCATCGCCGGGGCGCTGACGCATTTGGTGCTCCATTTCGGGGAGATGGCGCCGGTCGTTGGCGCATCTGCTGCCATTTCGGGACAAATGGCTGCGGCGTTGAGGGTGGTTTTCGGGGAACGAAGCGGAGGCAGGCTCGACTTCGCTCACTCGGCTTTGCCGAGCCTAGGGCAGAGTCTGACCGATCCGCGCATGATCCTCATCATCGTGATGTGGGCCGGACTGAACCTCATCTTCGGACTCGGCGCCGTGACCATGGGCGGGGTTGAGGGCGAGATCGCCTGGGAAGCCCATGTCGGCGGTTTCTTGTTCGGCTTATTGTTCTATGGCTTCTTTGATCGTGTTGGTGCGGTGCGAGAAGATAAAGTTGCGCTGCAATAGAGCGTTTCCGATTCGAATCATTCTTGCGCGCGGCGGCGCGTGAGGACAGAATGTCGCAGGGCAAATGGGACGAAAGTTCCCGCGCCTTGGAGGAAACGAGCATGAACGTAGCCACAATTTTGAAATTGAAGGGCCGAGACGTCCTGACCGCGAGGCCGGACATGCCCCTCATGGAAATCGCGGCCCTGCTCGGTAGTCACCGTATCGGTTGCATCGTTGTTGTCGACGAGGAGGGCAAGGTCGCCGGCATCGTGTCGGAGCGGGACATCGTGCGCGTGGTCGGGAGTGAAGGCCCCGAGGCGCTCAAGGAGCCGGTCGAAACTTGCATGACGAAAACCGTCGTCGCCTGCCGCGAAAGCGATACGATCGACCGCCTGATGTCGGAGATGACATCGCATCGCTTCCGGCACATGCCCGTGGTCGAGAGGGGACGGCTTGTCGGCCTCGTCTCGATCGGCGATGTGGTCAAGATGCGAATCGCGGAGGCCGAGATGGAAGCCGCGGCGATGCGTCAGTACATCGCCACAGGCTGAGGCTGGATTCAGGAAAGATAAAGACGCTCCGAACGCGCTGCGTTTGAGGCGAGTCTCAGGCTGCGAGCGCTCGCATCGCTGCAATGATCTCGTCGAGATGTTTCTCTGCTGCCTTGGCGCCGAGCGCAATGGTGTCGGAGGCCAAATGGAAGTCGAAGAGTTTGACGCCTCCAACCTTCGGCGCGATGAGAATGTCGGGTGGGTCGCCTGCAAGGCGCGAGCGCGCGATGCGATCCTGGGTGATGTTGATCGCATCCATCATCACCGCGGAAATGCCTGGAGCGCCGTTCCCTCTGCCGAAGATCTGCCGATGCAGCAAATGCACGGCGGCGCGACCATTGCCTTCAGGCAGTTCCTGATCTTCGAACGCCATCGGCGTCTCGGCGAAAGCATCCTGGTCGTGGATGATGCTGCCTTTGCCGAAAACATCCCCGCTCAAATTCACCCCGATGACGAAGCGGGCGCCAAGCGCGCGGCACACTGAAACTGGAACGGGATTGACGAGCGCGCCGTCGATCAGCCAGCGGCCATTGATTTGAACCGGGCGGAAAATGCCGGGCAGGGCGAAGGAGGCCTTGAGCGCGTTCACCAGGCTGCCCTTGTTGAGCCAGACCTCGTGACCGGTGCCGAGCTCGGTCGCCACGGCGACGAACCGCCGATCGAGGCTCTCGATGGCGAACTCGCGCAAATGGCCCTCGAGCCGATTGCCGAGCCGCTGGCCGGTGATGAGTCCCGATCCGCCAAAATTGAAGTCGAGGAAGCCGAAGAGGCGGCGGCGAGTCAGTCCGAGTGCGAACTCTTCAAGCGTGCCGAGCTTACCGGTGGCATAGCAGGCACCGGCGACCGCGCCCATCGAGGTGCCGGCGACGATGTCGGGTTCGATGCCGGCTGCAAGCAGAGTTTTGAGCACGCCGATATGCGCCCAGCCCTTGGCTGCTCCGCCCCCAAGCGCAATGCCAATTTTCGGTCTTGCCATGCGGTTCATAGTTCCTTTGCCGGACCGGGGGGCAGTCCAGGCCTTCATCGGTTCTAGGCTACGCCAGGCCATGCCCATAACGCTAGCAGGAAGGCTTTAAGGTTCCCTTGCGGCAGGAGCGTGACCATAGACGGCCTCGGGATCGAACAGTTTTTCGCTCTCGACGAAGCGCATGGCGAGGACGGACCCCGAGGCAGCGTCGCCCACGGGGACGGCCCGATAGAAGCAGGAGCGGCGCCCGGTATGGCAGCTCGCTTCGATGCCTTGCAGCTCGACCTTGAGCCAGATCGCATCCTGGTCGCAATCGGTACGGAGCTCGACGACACGTTGCGTGTTGCCGCTCTCCTCGCCCTTGCGCCATAGCTTGTTTCGCGACCGGCTCCAGTAGTGCGCTTCGCCGGTCTTCAGCGTGAGCGCCAGCGCCTCGTCATTCATATAAGCGAGCATCAGCACCTCGCCGGTCTTGGCCGAGGTGGTGACCACAGGCACCAAGCCGTCGGCATCGAAGCGGGGCGTAAACACCGTCCCGGTTTCGAGGTCGGCTGTAGTGCCGGGTTTGGGAAAAAAGGCAGATTGCGTCACCGCGATATGTCCTTCGCGGCCATCACGCTCAAGAGCGGCCGCGCTCTGTGGCAAGCATCATGAAGCGAGCCTGCTGGGCCGGGTCTTCCTTGAAGATGCCGGTGAACTGCGTGGTGATGGTTGCCACGTCCGGCTTCTTCACGCCACGGATCGACATGCATTGATGCACGGCCTCGATCATCACGGCGACGCCTTTAGGCTTCAGCGCCTTGTCGATGGTCTCGGCGATCTGCGCGGTCATCGTCTCTTGCGTCTGCAAGCGGCGCGCGAAGACCTCGACCACGCGGGCGAGCTTGGAGATGCCAACCACCCGGTCGGTCGGGAAATAGGCGACATGCGCCTTGCCGACGAAGGGGATCATGTGGTGCTCGCAATGAGAGTGCAGCTCGATATCGCGCAACATGACGATGTCGTCGTAGCCGGCAACCTCGTCGAAGGTGCGCGAAAGCACCTCCATCGGGTCCTCGTGATAGCCCGCGAAGAACTCGTCATAGGCGCTCGTCACCCGCTTCGGGGTGTCGCGCAAGCCCTCGCGTGCCGGATCGTCGCCGGCATAGGCGATCAGGGTGCGAACGGCCTCTTCAGCCTCCTCGCGGGAGGGCCGCACGATGCGCGGACCGCGGCCGGTCTCGTTTTGAGCCCGCGTTGGCAGTTTCTTCACCGTGGCATCCATGAGGCGTTCCTCACCTTCAAAACGCGCAAAAGCCGTACCGGTTCTCGGCCAGGGACCGACGTAGTATACCGGGATCGTCGAGGGTTCGAGCCGATATTTCGACGCGCCCGGAAAAATGCGGCGGCGCTGCATATATAATGCGTGAGTTTCGCCTGCAAGGCGAGGGGTACAACGGAATTTGAAGTCCATGAGCCTGCCTAACGACATTTATAGCCAACGCATTCTGGAGCTCGCGGCCTCGATCCCGAGGACGAAGCGGCTCAGAGAGCCCCGGGGCGACGGCAACGGCGCATTCGAAGCTCTGCGGCAGCACGGTGACGGTCGACCTCGCCATGAAGGGGGATGTCGTCACCGATTACGGCCAGACGGTCAGGGCTTGCCTGCTCGGCCAGACCTCGGCCTCGGTGATGGGCCGCGAAATTGTGGGCTCGAGCGCAGCCGAGCTTCGGGCCGTGGGCGCGGCGATGCGGAAGATGCTGAAAGAGGGGGGGCCGCCCCCTTCGGGACGCTGGGCTGATCTTGCCGTGCTGGAACCGGTCCGCGACTACAAAGCCCGGCATGCCTCGACGCTGCTCGTGTTCGACGCGGTGGAGAACGCCATCGCCGAGATCGAGGCGAAGCGCAGTGAAACGAGCCAGGCGAAATCCCGACGCCATCGGTGTGAGGCGCAAATTGACTGGAGCAACGATGCAAGACATCTCGGACAAGAAGAGCCCGTGGCTCGATCCTGCGGACGTGAAGCCCAGGCTCGGCAGCATCTATCCTGCGCCCTTCGGCGATCCACTTGCCGGCCGCGAGAAGCGCGCGCTCGGCGATCCGCTCGGTCTCAGTCAATTCGGCGTCAATCTGGTGACGCTCGCGCCCGGGAGCTGGTCGTCGCAGCGGCACTGGCACGCCAACGAGGACGAGTTCATCTATGTGCTGGAAGGCGAGGTGACGCTCGTCACCGATGCAGGCGAGACGCTGCTTGGACCCGGCATGGCGGCAGGGTTTCCGGCCGGCAAGCCTGACGGCCATCATCTCATCAATCGCAGCGGGAGCGCTGCGCGATACCTCGAAGTCGGCACGCGCGCGGACACCGAAGAGGCTCAGTACAGCGACATCGATATGATGGCGCGGAAAGACGGACGGCCGCTTCGTCTTCACGCGCAAAAACGGCGAGCCTTACGAATGAGCTTATTCGCGCGCATGACCAAGGCGCCATTGCTCGGCGCCATCGCGCTCTACCGGCTGACGCTGTCGCCGTTCGTCGGCACAGATTGCCGGTATCTGCCGACCTGCTCCGACTATGCGCGCGAGGCCATCGAGACGAACGGCGCCTGGAAGGGCGGCTGGCTCACGCTTGCGAGACTTTGCCGTTGCCATCCTTGGGGAGGCCACGGTCTCGATCCGGTGCCTGATCTCAGGGCCGAGCGTCACCCGTTTGCGCCGTGGCGCTATGGCAAGTGGCGGATAAACCCAGGTGACGAGCGCGCCGTTTCCGGCTAAAAGCTGGCGCGGATAACACCCAACCTTCTTACCTGCGCCGGTACGCAGGAGTGAGAGGAGAGAAATTCATGTCGCAAATCTCCCTGACATTTCCCGACGGATCAAAGCGCGCTTTCGCAGCCGGCGTGACGGGCAAGGACGTTGCCGAGTTCGATCGCCAAGTCGCTCGCCAAGAAGGCGGTCGCCGTCAGTCTCGACGGCAAGCTTCGCGATCTCGCGGCGCCGATCAAAGACGACGCCGCGATCCGCATCCTCACGCGCGACGATCCGGCCGCGCTCGAGCTGATCCGCCACGACGCCGCGCATGTGATGGCGCAAGCCGTGCAGGAGCTCTATCCCGGCACGCAAGTCACGATCGGCCCGGTGATCGAGAACGGCTTCTATTACGACTTTGCGCGCGAGGAGCATTTTACGCCCGACGATCTGCCCAAGATCGAGGCGAAGATGCATGAGATCGTGCGCGCGATAAGCCGTTCACGTGCGAGGTCGTCGACCGAGACGACGCCAAGGCGCTCTTCAAGACGAAGGGCGAGGAGTTCAAGGTCGAGCTGATCGACGCCATTCCCAAAGGCGAGGAGGTCAAGCTCTACAGCCAGGGAGACTGGCTCGATCTCTGCCGCGGCCCGCATATGAATTCGGTCGGCAAAGTCGGCAAAGGCTTCAAGCTGTTGAAGATCGCCGGCGCCTATTGGCGGGGCGATTCCAACCGGCCCATGCTTCAGCGCATCTACGGCACGGCCTGGGCGAGCGAGGAGGATCTTGCCGCTTACCTCCACCAGCTCGAAGAGGCCGAGAAGCGCGACCATCGCCGCTTGGGCCGCGAGATGGATCTGTTCCATTTCCAGGAAGAGGCGCCGGGTGCTGTGTTCTGGCACGCCAACGGCTGGTCGCTGTTCCAGGCGCTGATCGCCTATATGCGCCGACGCCAGCAGGCCTGGGGATATCACGAGGTCAACTCGCCAGACATGATGGACCGCGCGCTGTGGGAGCAGTCCGGCCATTGGGAGAAGTTCGGCGACCTCATGTATGTCAGCGAAACGCCCGACGAGCGCATCTATGCTTGCAAGCCGATGAACTGCCCGGGCCATGTGCAGATTTTCAAGAACGGGCTGAAGAGCTATCGCGATCTGCCGCTCCGCATCGCCGAGTTTGGCAAGGTGCATCGCTACGAGCCGTCGGGTGCGCTGCATGGCCTGTTGCGCGTTCGGCACTTCACGCAGGACGACGCGCATATCTTCTGCACCGAGGAGCAGATCACCGAGGAATGCGTGAAGCTCAACGAGCAGCTGCTCGCGATCTATCGCGATTTCGGCTTCACCGATGTCCGCATCAAATTCTCGGACCGGCCGGAGAAGCGCGTCGGCGCCGACGAAGTCTGGGACAAGGCGGAAGCCGCGCTGAAGCGCGCGGTCGAAGCTGCCGGGCTGTCCTACGAGCTCAACCCGGGCGAGGGCGCCTTCTACGGGCCGAAGCTCGAATATGTCTTGCGCGACGCCATCGGCCGCGATTGGCAATGCGGCACGATCCAGGTCGACCTCAATCTGCCGGCACGGCTCGGGGCTTTCTATATCGGGCCCGATGGCGAGAAGAAGGTTCCGGTGATGATTCACCGCGCCATGTTCGGCTCGCTCGAGCGGTTCACCGGCATTCTCATCGAGCATTATGCGGGGCATCTGCCGCTCTGGCTTGCGCCCGTCCAAGTCGTGGTGGCGACGATCGTCTCCGACGCCAACGACTACGCGACGAAGTTCTGGCGGCGCTGGAAGCGGCCGGCATCAGAGCCGAGACCGATCTTCGCAATGAGAAGATCAACTACAAGGTGCGCGAGCATGCGCTCGCCAAAGTGCCGGTGATGTTCGTGGTGGGTAAGCGCGAGGCGGAAGAGAAGACCGTTTCAATCCGCCGCCATGGCCAGCAAGACCAAGAAGTCTTGCCGCTGGATAAAGCCGTCAGCGCAATTGCGGCCGCAGCAGCACCCCCGGATTGACCAGCGGGCCGCTCGGCGTCGGTTGCGGCGTGCCGTCGAAGGCAGCACCTGTCTCAGGGGCGCCGAAGACATCCGGCGTCGCCTGAACTTCGGCGGCTGGCGGCTCGGGATTGGTAATGGCGCGCAGCGCCTCGGCGGAAGTCGGTCCCGCTTCGACGACCACCTCGATCTGTTTCGGCTGGCCCGTCTCCACGCTGAATTTGCTCGTGTAGCTCAAGCCGCCATGGCGGGCGACCACGCCATAATTGCCGGCGGCGAGAATGTGAGTGGGCAGCGCGCCGGTGGTTTCCTTCACCATGTCGCCGGCTGCCGTGAGCACGCTCCATTGCGTATCGGCAAGCGCCTCGCCGCCTGCTTCCTGCACCAGCTTGAAGGTGATGGCGGCGGCGGCGTGCTTTACCGTGGCGTCGGTGACTTTGCCCGGCTCCACGGTCACGTCGGCGCGGACGGTGGCGTTGGCGTCGCCATAGAGGCTGACAATGTGATAGGCGCCGGCATTGAGCCTGATGGTGAGGCCGGGCTTGGCGTTGCCGAGGATGGTGCGGCGATTGCCGAACTGGTCCTCTTCGTCCGACATAATGTCGAAATGAACCGCGCCGGCGGGCAGCGGTTCGTTGTCGGCGAGAGCGGCCGACAGTCGCAAGGCACCGGTATTGAGAACGAAGGTCTCCTCGATGGAGCGGCCGCTTTCGACCTTGATCTGCTTGGTGAGATTGGAAAGCCCGTAGGCGGCATTGACGAGGTAGTCACCGGGCAGCAGCCCCGTGGTCGGCATCGCTTCGCGCAACGTGCTGAGCAGCTTCCGTCCGCCATTGGTCGAATAGACCCGCCAGGTCAGTCCGCCTTGAAGCTTTGGTCCGGCCTCGGTCAGCATCGCCTTGAGGGTGACGGGCACCGGAGACGCAGGGGCTGCCGGATTGACAGCGGCGGTGGTCATGGGCGCCGACGTGGAATTGCCCGGAGGTGTCGAAGGCGGCATCGACTTTTGCACGTCGCTCTGGCCCGGCTGCGCGCCGGCAATTTCGGGACTGGGGGTCCCCGGAGGAGGGGGTCCACCGACGATGATCTCGCCGCCGCCGGCGACAACGTCGCTAGGGTCAGGAACCGGGATGGCGTCGGGATTGGCCGGCGCGGCTTGTGTCGTCGGAGCCTTCGTGTCCACTGCCACTGGGGTCGGTTGCTGCGGGGCTGACGATGCCGTGTCGAGCAAGGTGGTGAGTCCTTGCTTCAATTCATCGGCGTTGGCGGCGGTAATGAAGGTGCCGCCGGTTTTCTCGGCGATGCAGGTCATGGGCGCCAGGGTTTCCATCGCCTTCGCATCGTATGCGAGAACATGGATGCGCATTTGCGGCGATTTCTTTTTCAGGAGCTCGGCGGTGCCGCAAAAATCTGCCTTGCAGCTGTCGTTCGCGCCGACCACGAGAATGATGTCGCGCTTGACGTCTTGCGGTGCGGGAATTTTGGCGGCCTCAGTCATCGCTGCCGCGATCGGCGATTGGCCCTTCGGCTTGATCTTGTCGAGGAACTTCGCTTGCGTCTTGGAGGTCAGCTCGCCCGGCTTCGCCAAAGTTTGCGTATCGGCGCAATTCGATGTCTGGCGATGACCGTAGGCGACAAGTCCGAAGGACAGGCGGTCTTCGTAAGTCGGGAGGGCCTCGACGAGCACGGAGCGCGCGAGGGCAAACTTAGTCGTGGCGCCGTCTTTGTCGCCCATCGATTTGGAGGCGTCGAGAACCACGACCACGCTGCTCAAGCTCGATGGGGCGGGTGCTTGCGGCTTGGTCTCGGCGAAGGCCGCGACGCAGAGCAGCATCGAGGGCATGAGCAAAAGCCCAAAGCCGGCGCAGCGTTTCCCCCGCATGCCCTTTGCTCCAAAATCGGCCGTCCGCAACGACTTATAGCGGGTTTCCGGCCCTCGAATCCTAGCGAAATTCGGCGTGAAGTGCGGCGGATTTGGGGTGGGGCGGAGCCTCGATTCGGCCAATTCCGCCATTGTTGGGCGGCTTCAATCGCGTTAGGGGATGGCTTCCCTCCACTTGTCGAGCCTCACCATGTCCAATCAAGCCCTCGATCTTCTGCTCCGGCGCCGCTCGGTCTCGGCCAATGCACTGGGCGAGCCGGGGCCGAACGAGGAGCAGCTCACGCAGATCCTCACCGCCGCTTCCAGAGTTCCCGACCATAAGAAGCTGGCTCCGTGGCGGTTCATCCTGTTCCAGGGGGAGGCGCGCAAGGCGTTCGGCGCGGTGCTGGCGGAGGCTTGCCGGCTCGAGGAGAAGGAGCCGAGCGCGTTTCGCTTGGAGACCGAAGCCGCCCGCTTCATGCGCGCGCCGATCGTGATCGCGGTGATTTCACGCGTGGTGCCAAATCCTGCCGCCCCGGAATGGGAGCAGATCCTCTCCGCCGGCGCTGCCTGCCAGAACATGATCAATGCCGCGGCGGCGCTCGGCTTCGGCGCGCAATGGATCACCGAGTGGTATGGCTATAGCGAGACGGTGCGCCAAGCCTTGAAGCTCGCATCGAACGAGCGTGTGGCGGGCTTCGTCTATATCGGCACGGCGAAGGAGAAACCGGACGAGCGCGAGCGGCCGAAGCTCGCCGACATCGTCTCGGTCTGGACGCAAGCCAAGGATTAGTAGCTGAACTGTTCCGACAGGATGCGCTCGGCGAGGCTGTGGCCCGGATCGAACATCATGTAGATGTCGATGCCGCTCTCTTCTTTGACCTCGACCGCGACCACGTTGCGGAACTCGGTATGGTCGGCCACCGCGCTGGTCGGCCGCTTGTCGGCTTCGACCACTTCGATCAGGACGGTCGCGACATTGGGCAGAAGCGCGCCGCGCCAGCGCCGTGGGCGGAATGGGCAGATCGGCGTGAGCGCGAGAAGTGGCGCATTGATGGGAAGGATCGGGCCGTGCGCGGAGAGGTTATAGGCCGTGCTTCCGGCCGGGGTCGACACCAGCACGCCGTCGCAGATCAGCTCTGCCATCCGTAATCTGCCATCGACGATGATCCTGAGCTTTGCCGCTTGATAGGTCTGCCGGAACAACGACACTTCGTTGATGGCGAGCGCCTGATGCATGGCACCATCGAGGTCGGTCGCGACCATGCGAAGCGGGTGGATGATGCTGGTCTCGGCGGCTTCGAGGCGTTCGATCAGGTCGTCCTCACTATAGTCGTTGAGGAGGAAGCCGACCGAGCCGCGGTTCATGCCATAGATCGGGATGCGGCTGTTGAGGTGGCGATGCATCGTCTGCAGCATCAGACCGTCGCCGCCCAAAGCCACGATGGCGTCAGCAGTCTCAGGCGCTACATTGCCGTAGCGCTCGACGAGGGCTTCGTGGGCGGCCATCGCCTCTTTGGTCTCGCTCGCCACGAAGGCGATGTTGAGGAAACGTCCCATGATCGTCAGCTCAATACTTGGAGCCGGTTAAGATTGCGGGCACTATAAGAAGGACAGAGCTTAAGATTGCAAGCTTTGTCGAGTTTGAAGCGAGCATGGTGAATAGATGGCAAGCGGCGACGATCCGGTTCTGATCTATACGACCTTCCCTGAGATCGGGGATGCGAAGCGGGTTGGGACGGTCCTCGTCGAGGCCAGGCTCGCGGCTTGCGTCAATATTTTCCCGGGCATGGTCTCGATCTTCGAGTGGAAGGGGAAGCGCGAGGAAGCAAACGAAGCCGCCATGATCATCAAGACCAGGGCCGCGCTGGTGGACGGGGTCATCGCCGAGGTGAAGCGGCTCCACCCCTACGAGGTCCCGGCGCTGCTCGTGCTGCCGACGGAAGGCGGCAGCACCGACTATTGCCGTTGGATCGTGGAGCAGACGCAAGATCCGGTCCTGCCATGAGCGGGGGCAAGCTCGTTCTTGCCATCGACCAGGGCACGACGAGCACCCGCGCGATTGCCTTCGACGAGCAAGGGCGTCCGCGTGCTGCCGCGCAGAAACCGCTCACGCAATATTTCCCGGCGCCTGGGCTCGTCGAGCACGACCCGGAGGAGATTTGGCGCTCGGTGCTCGAGGTGAGCCGGCAGGTGTTGCGCGAGACCGGACGCGATTCGATCGCGGCGATCGGCATCACCAATCAGCGCGAGACGACGCTGCTCTGGGAGCGGGCTACGGGCAGGCCGATCGGCAACGCCATTGTCTGGCAAGACCGGCGTACCGCCGATCTCTGTGCCACCTTGAGAGAAGAAGGATGGGGACCGCATGTCGCGGAATCCACGGGGCTCGTCATCGATCCCTATTTCTCCGCGACCAAGCTTGTGTGGCTGCTGGATGCGGTGCCTGGCGCGCGGGCAAGAGCGATGCGCGGCGAACTCTGCTTCGGCACGGTGGATTCGTTTCTTCTGTTCAAGCTGACGGGTGGGCTTCACGCGACGGATGCGAGCAACGCAGCGCGGACCATGCTCTACGACATCAAGGACGGTGCATGGGACCAACGTCTCCTCGATCGGCTGCAGATTCCGGGCGAATTGCTTCCCGAGGTGCGGGACAGCCAGGGCGCGTTTGGCGAGACGGCGATCGACCATTTCGGCGCGGCGCTTCCGATTACGGGAGTGCTCGGCGATCAGCAGGCGGCAGCCTTCGGCCAAGCCTGTTTCACGCCCGGTGCCTTGAAGGCGACCTTCGGCACTGGCTGCTTCGTCGTCGCCAATAGCGGCGATACCAAAGTGCAATCGGCATCGCGCATGCTGGCGACAATCTTCCATCAGCGGAACGGCAAGCGGACTTACGCGCTCGAAGGCGCGATCTTCATGGCCGGCGCCACGGTGCAATGGCTGCGAGACGGACTTGGCATTATCGGCTCGGCCGAGGAGAGCGAAGAGCTTGCGCGACGTTCAGATCCGAAATCGGGTGTCTATCTCGTTCCGGCGTTTCAGGGACTGGGTGCGCCGTTCTGGGATAGCGGCGCGCGGGCCGCGATCCTCGGCATGACGCGGGCCTCGAGCAAAGACGATATCGTGGCGGCGGGGCTCGAGGCCGTCGCCTTCCAGACGCGCGATCTGCTCGACGCGATGGCGAGAGATATGGCGGTGAGCGGACTGCCGGCGCCTGAGACGGTGCGGGCCGATGGCGGCATGACCGCGAATGGATGGTTCATGCAGCGGCTCGCCGACATTTTGCAGAAGCCGGTCGAATGCGCGTTGATGGCCGAAACCACGGCCTTGGGCGCTGCCTATATCGCCGGGCAAGCCATTGGCTTTTATGGCGACGACACCGCGCTCGGCGCCCACCGTGTCTCAGTAAAGACCTTTGTGCCAAAGATGGGCGCGACCGAGAGCTCAGATCGACACGCCGGATGGCTCAATGCCGTCGGCAAGGTGCGATCCGAAGACCATGGTTAAGCGGGTCTTAACGTAATCGCTCCTTTGCAGGCTTGCCGGTTAACCAGGGCGTGCGATGTGCAAAGCCTTATTAAGGCTCGCCTGTTAATTCTGCTTAGAGACGTATCGGTTGGGGACGCCAGTACCGCGTGTTGGCGGCATGGCGTTTGCAAAAATTGCGATGGCCGGTCGGCACGGATTGTCTGCCGGTTTTGTTGAGTTCAGTTGCGTATCGGGGCGTTTATGGACCTGTTAGGACAGAGCTCGAAATGGCCCGCGCTGGCGCGCCTGCGGGCCTTCGAGGCGAGCCAACAAGATCAGAATTCACTTCCAGTCCGCCTGCGGACTTGGCTACTGGGAGCCTTGTGGAGCCTGAAGCCGCCGCGGCTTTACGGCGTGCCCGGCACGCTCTCGGTCCTCTGCAAATATTATGCGGGCCTCGGACCGCGAAGAGGGCAGTTGCCCGATCCACGCCAAGCCTTGCGCCATCCCGATGGACTGGCAGGCATTTGCACCGAGATGAGTGTGCCCACGCTCAAATCCGCCTATGCGCAGGGGCTTTATCCGTTCGCTCATATCGGGCCGCAGAAATGGTGGTCGCCGAAGGAGCGCATGGTGCTCTTCATCGAAGACTTCCATATCGAACGGAATTTGCGCCGGCGGCTGAAGCAGAAAGAATTCAGCGTCACCTTCGACCGTGATTTCGACGCGGTCATCCGTGCCTGTGCCGAGCCAAGGCTAGGGCGCCTGCCGCTCACCTGGATCAGGGACGACATCATCGAGGCCTATACGCACGCACATCACACAGGGATCGCGCATTCGGTCGAGGTCTGGGATGAGGAGGGCAATCTCGTCGGTGGCGCTTACGGGCTTGCCATCGGACGTGTGTTCTTCACCGAATCGCAATTCAGCCGGAAGCGCGACGCGTCCAAAGTCGGGTTCGCCACGCTCAATTGCCATCTGCAACGTTGGGGCTTCGTCCTCAATGACGGCAAGCATTTGACTGGCCATCTGGCGCAGCTCGGCTTCATGCTGATTCCGAGGCACAGCTTCAATGCTTTGCTCGCTACGGCCTGCAAAGAGCCTTCTCCGGAAGGTCGTTGGGAGGTCGATCAGAGCATCGACATCGCCAATTGGAACCCGAAACTGGCGGCGATCGCCGCGTAAGACTGTCCGGTTCCACGCCCTTTAAGCCCTCGCGGACCGTGAACTCGGCCAATTTTTGCCTTTCCATTGTTACAGGTCCCGGCCATGATCGGCCAGAACTGGACCCTCAAAACTTCCGAACACGCCCTTGTTGCCGTTCGCCAATTTGGCGCTGAGACGCCCGCGCAATATCGATGTGCCGACGCTCGGGCGCGATGCCTTGGCGGGCGTGATTTCGGCCGTGGTGCAGATCGCCTACTGCATCTCCTTTGCCGCGTTGATCTTCCAGGGTGCGCTCGCCACCGGCTTCTCGCTGGGGTTGGCGGCCTTGATCATGGGCACGGCGGTCACCGGCCTCGTCATCGCGCTCACCTCGACGCTGTCGCCGGCCAATGGCGGCCCGGATTCGCCGGCCGTGGCCGTCATGAGCGTTCTCGCCGGAACGGTCTCGGCGTCGCTCGCGGCAAGCGGCGGCAGCGAGCAGGCCATCATCATCAACGTGCTGGTTGCGCTTTCGGTCAGCACCTTCTTCACCGGCGTGCTGCTCTACGGCATCGGCGCTCTTAAGCTCGGGCAATGGTTGCGGTTCGTACCCTATCCGGTGATCGGCGGCTTCCTCGCAGCGTCTGGACTGCTCCTGATCACCGGCGGCATGGAGGTTGTCACCGAGACCAATCTCTCGCTGTCGCCTTCGAGCTGGGGGGTTCTGTACTCGGCGCTTTATGCGCCGCAGATTCTTGTTGGCGCCTTGTTCGCGCTCTCGATTCCCTTCGTCGGGCGCTGGGTGCCGAGCTATGTGGCGCTGCCGCTCGCGTTCGCCGCCTTCGTCATCGTCCTCGATGCCGGTCTGTTCGGCGTCGTGCAGGATGAGACGACGCGGAATGCATGGTTCTTGCCGAGCCTCGGGCGCCTTTCCCTGTGGTGGCCGATGAGCGCGGTGCTCAACAACGAGGTCGATTGGTGGGCGATCGCCCATAGCAGCGCTGAAATCGGCGCGGTGTGCGGCGTCATGGCGATCGCGCTGTTGCTCGATGTCTCCGGCTTGGAAGTGGCGCGACAGAAAACCGCCGACCTCGACAAGGAGTTCCGCACCAACGGGATCGCCAATCTGCTTGCGGCAGCGTCGGGTGGGCTTGCCGGTTCGCTGTCGATGAATGGCTGTCTGCTACTCGACGAATCTGGCGCCACCACGCGCTGGGCCGGTGCCATCGTCGGCATCGTCTGCGCCATCATCCTGTTTTCCGGCGCCGATATCGGCACCTTCGTGCCGAAGACCATTCTCGGCGGCATGCTGGCTTATCTCGGCGCCATGATCCTGGTTGAGCTTGCGGCCTCGCCAGCTCAGCGCTCCTGGACCGATGCGGCGCTGGCCCTCGCCATGATGCTCGTCATCGTCAATTTCGGGTATTTCATGGGCGTCGTGCTCGGCGTGATCGGCGCGTGTCTGATGTTTGCGCTCAGCTATAGCCGCATCGGGGTGATCCGCCGTCACCTCACGCGGCAAGTCTTCTCGAGCAATGTCGAGCGCGCGCCGGAACAGTCGCGGCTGTTGCGCGAGGAGGGCGAACGGGTCCATGTCTTTTGGCTCTCAGGCTTCATCTTCTTCGGCTCGTCCAATGGTTTGTTCGAGTACATCCGGAAGGCGATCGATGCGCAGCACGAGAAACCGGTGGGCTACATCCTGCTCGATTTCACCTCCGTGCCGGGGCTCGACAGCTCGGCGATGCTCAGCCTGATCAAGCTTCGCAATTACTGCGACGAGCATAAGGTGACGCTCGCGTTCTCCGGCTTGAGCGAGCCGATGCGGGCGAGCTTCCAGAAGGCACGGTTCTTCAGCGCAGCGGCGCCGCATCAGCTGTTCGGCAGCCGCAATGAGGCGCTGGAATGGTGCGAGGATATGCTGCTCATGTTTCATGAGGTGGGAGAAGCTTCGACGCATAGCTTCGAGAGCTGGCTCACGGCGGAATTCGGCGACGGTGCCGACATGTCCCGCATCACCCCCTATCTGGAGCGGCAAGAGGTGGCGGTTGGCGAATGCTTGTTCCGCCAAGGCGAGCCTTCCGATTCCCTGGTGCTGCTCGCGTCCGGTTGTGTCGCCATCACTATCGACGACGAATTGGGACGTCCGATCAGGTTGCGTCGCATGGTCGGCTATACGGTGGTGGGCGAGATGGGATTTTTCCGGCAGGTACCGCGCACAGCGACTGTCCTCGCCGAGGAGCCAAGCGTGATCTATCGGCTGACGCAAAAGGCGTTCGATGAGATGCAGGAGAAGGATCCTGCGGCGGCCGTCGCCTTCCACAAGCTGATCATCAGGCTGCTCGCGGATCGACTCGAATTCGCCAATCGGGAAATTTCAGCGCTGCTCTAGAGCTATCCCGAAAAGTTGCAGACTTTCGGACAAGATTATGCGTCAAAGACGTTCTACGCGCGTGCGGCGACGAGCGCAGCCACGATGGCGAGATAGGTCAGCCCATGCACGAACTGATCGGTGCCGAGCAGCGACCAGAAGCTGTGATCGTTCACCGTCCAGCCTTTGCGGCGGTTGATCTGCTCCTTCAGCCAGTCGACGTGGTAGTGGACGAGGAACTCGCCCACCGTGATCGCAAGCGCGAGGAGAAGACTGGCCGGCGCCAAGACGAGATAGACGAGGGGGGTGAGTGCGACATGGATGCCGGCATGGAGCAAGCCCGCCAGGATGTCCATAGATCCCCTTGTTCAAAAATTGATAGGGGGTCTGCAGATAGAAATCCGCGACCATATGCTTGGCCATCAGCACGGCTGTGGCAGCAAGGATGAGGAGGGCGAGCTCGGGCATTATTTGGTTAGGGCCTCGGCGGTGCCGTCCCAATTCTCGGGAGGCGGATTGCGCCGGAAATAATCGATGCGTTCGGCGTAAAGCGCGTAGAGCCGATCGAGCCCATTCATGTGCAGCGCCTCGCATTCGCGAACGAGGGTCGTGGCGCCATCCCAATCCTTGGCGCGGTATCGCCGCAGCAATTCGTTGTGGCGGGCCGAGAGATCGATGAAGCCTTGCGAATGTTTCAGCGCGCTGTTGCCCAATAGCGCGTAGATGCGGGTCGCTTCCGTCTTGCCTTTCATTTTGAGGAAATCGAGCTCGAGAAAGGCGAAGTCGGGCGCGCGCATGGTGGTGGTCTCGCCGACGATCGTGCCGACCTCGTAAGTCTTGGATTGGCCCTCGATGCGGGAGGCGACATTGACGTTGTCGCCGATCACCGAATAGTCGAAACGGGTCTCGGTGCCGAGATTGCCGACGCAGCAGATGCCGGTATTGAGACCAATCCCCAGCTTCACCGGCTTGTACTCGCGGCCTTTGCTTTCCGCTTCGTGGCGCCAGCGGTCATTCAACACGCGCATCTCGTCCATCATGCGCAGAGCCGCCTGGCAGGCATGGCTCGGATGATCCTTGTCGTCGAGCGGCGCGTTCCAGAAGGCCATCACCGCATCGCCCATGAATTTGTCGATGGTGCCTTGCTCTTCGAGGATGATGTTGCTGAGCGGCGTGAACAGCGTATTCAGAAACCTGGTCAGCTCCTCGGCATCGAGACCTTCGGAGATTGTGGTGAAGCCGCGGACGTCGCTGAACAGCAGCGTCATGTCGCGGGTTTCGCCGCCGAGTTTCAGTTTGGCCGGGTCGGCGGCGAGACGCGCGACGAGGGCGGGCGCCATGTAATGCGAGAAGGCATGGCGAACGCGGTTGCGCTCCCGCTCGGTGCGCAAGAAGACAAAGAGGGTGCCGGCAAGGTAGACGGCGGTGAGGGAAATTGCCGGGTAGACCGGATCGACCAGCCAGCCGAAAGAGGAGAAGGCGTACCAGGAGACGCCAACCACCGCCGCAATCGCCGCGCCGCCAAGCACGGCGCTGCCCAGCGCGCCGGCGCGATAGATCAGCACGGCGATGATCATGCCAAGGGCCAAAATGTAGATGAGCTCGGCGGGCGTGGCGAAATCGGGCCGCTGCAAATATTCGCCCTGCAGCACCTGCTCGATGGCTTGAGCGTGCAGCTCGACGCCGGGCACGGAGGCTTCGAGCGGCGTGGCTCGCAAGTCGAGCAGGCCAGCGGCGCTGGTACCGATGAGCAGAATGCGGCCTTCGATTTCGTCCTTGCCGATCTCGCCGTTGAGGATACGCCAGGCCGGCAAGAATCGCGCATCGTCGTGGCGGGTGAATCTGATCCACATTTGACCGTTGGCCTCGGTCGGGACTTCGAAATCGCCGATCTTGATCTTGACGATGCCGGTCTTCTCGCCGAACGCCTTCTCCCCGCTCGCGCCGGACGATTTGACGAGATAGGTCGATGCGCCTTGAGCCAGCCGCAGCATGTCGGCGGCAAGCGAGGGATAGAGATTATCGGCAACTTTCACGATCATCGGCATGCGTCTGATGATCTGGTCGTGCTCAGGCAGCCAGTTGACCGAGCCTCCGCCCGACGCCTTGTCTTGCAGTTCTTTGAGGCTGGCAGCCGCGCCCGGATAGGGGGGAGCGAAGAGACGCGGATCGTCGCCGCCGGTGGCAAAGCCTGCCTTGGTCTCTGGGATCGATGTGCCTTGCGGGGAAGCGATGAAGCCGAGAACGACGGGGGCCTTTGCAATAGCCTCGGCTAAAATCGTGTCGTTGGAGGGGAGCTTCTCAACCTCGGACTTCAAGACGGCGAGCTGTTCGGAGTTGGGCCAGAAGCGGAGCGTGTTCGCGGGCGACATCCGATCGGGCTCAGGGAACACCATGTCGAAGCCGATGGCCGCGGCACCATTCTCACTCAATTTCTGCACGAGCTCGGCAAGAACCGTGCGCGGCCAGGGCCATTGACCGATTTTCCTCAGCGACTCCTCGTCAATATCGACGATGCGCACCGGAAGATTGGGGTCGAATTTGCGCGGCTGGATCTGCTGATAGGTGTCGAACACGAGCGAGCGGAGTCTGGCGACCGGGCTCGGATCCCAAATGCGGAGCGCCAGCGCACCAAAGATAACCGCGCCTACGATCAAGGCGTAAAGGAAGCGGGGACCCATCCAGACTGCCCAATATGCCTCTCGAGGAACGCGCCGGAGCGGCGCGGGGCAGAGCCTAATCGATGGTCCCGGCCCACTCCAGCGTCAACTTGCCGCCAAGGTGAAAGGGGGGTCCTGCAGCATTGAACCATTGGGCAGAATGGCCTAGGGAAACGGGCAGAGCTTAGGGCTCTATCCTTCAATTCAGGGGTGGGTTTCGTGAACATTTGCATGATTGGTGCTGGCTATGTCGGCCTGGTTTCAGCCGCCTGTTTTTCCGAGTTCGGCTGGAAAGTGACGTGTATCGACAACGACCCGGCCAAGATCGACTTGCTCAACAAGGGGCATGTGCCGATCTACGAGCCGCGCCTCGACGAATTGCTGGAACGCAATTTGAGGATGGGGCGGATCAGTTTCTCGTCCGCCCTCGCCAAGCCCGTTGCGGAAGCCGAGCTGGTGTTTCTTGCCGTCGGTACTCCGATGCGCCGCGGCGACGGCCATGCCGATCTGTCCTTCGTGTTCAAGGCGGTTGAGGATCTCGCGCCGCATCTCAAGGACTTTACCGTCATCACGACGAAATCGACGGTGCCGGTCGGCACCAGCCGGGAAATCGAGAAGCGCTTGCGGGCGCTTCGTCCCGATGCCGAGTTCGCGGTGTGCTCTAATCCCGAGTTCTTGCGCGAGGGTTCGGCAATCTACGATTTCACTCATCCCGACCGCGTGCTGGTCGGCTGTGATGACGACCGCGCGAGGGCCGTTATGGAGCGGCTGTATCAACCGCTGGCGCTGCGCAACGCGCCGGTGATGTTCGTGAGCCGGGAGTCGGCGGAGCTGGCGAAGTATGCCGCGAACGCTTTTCTCGCGATGAAGATCAGCTTCATCAACGAGGTCGCCGATCTTTGCGAGGCGGTCGATGCCGATGTGCAGGAGGTGGCGACGGCGATCGGCGCCGATGGGCGTATCGGAAATAAGTTTCTGCATCCGGGTCCGGGCTATGGCGGTTCCTGCTTTCCCAAGGACGTTGCCGCGCTGATCCGTATCGCGCGCGAGGCGCGCTCGCCGCTGTCGTTGATCGAGCAGGTGCAGACGGTGAATTCAGAGCGGAAGATCGCCATGGCGCAGCGCATCGAACGCGCCGCGGGCGGGTCGGTTGCGGGCAAGACGGTCGCCGTGCTCGGGATCGCGTTCAAGCCGGACACCGACGATATCCGCGAGGCGCCGAGCCTGATCGTGGTGCCGATGTTGCAGGAAAAGGGCGCGACCGTGCGCGGCTACGATCCGCACGCGCGGGAGAATGCCGAAGCGCTGCTGCCTGGCGTGGTTTGGTGCGAAAGCGCGCTCGAGGCCGTCGAGCAGGCCGATGTCACGGTGGTGCTGACCGAGTGGAACGAGTTCCGGGCGCTGAGCCTGGAGACCTTGCGGTCGCGGATGCGGGGCGACGTCCTGGTCGATCTCCGCAATGTCTATCAGCCGGAGCAGGCCGAAGCCGCAGGCTTCGCCTATGCGAGCATCGGCCGCTGATGTCTTAGCGCTGACCTGGCCAGTTCGTTGACGGGAAGGCCCGCTGCAGCTCGCGCTGCTCGTCACCGACGCTGTCATGATGCGAGGGAGGTGGCGAGGATGCGGATTTGTTGCGGTAGGGCTTCTTGTACGGCGCCTTCGCCTTGTATTTGGGAGTGGGGGCTTTCGGGGTGACGTGCGCGACGGGGGGCTTGCCCTTCGGCACGCTTGCTCTGATCTCGCAATGCTCGCCCTTCCAATCCTTGAGCGCTGCAAGCGTCTCGGGCGACGGCTCGTCGAGCGGCAGGTCGAGCTTGGCGAGATCGTTGAAGCGCTGAAGCGCGTCTTGAGGCTTCTCGCCCCAGGTCTTGGTGATCGGACCCTGATAACATTGAAGCTCGCTGAGCCTGGTGACGATATCGGTCGCGAGCTCGTCCCGGGTGATGCCTTCGGGCAGCGTCGCCGCTTCGGACTTGGACGGCTCCGGCGCCGGCCCCTTATCCTCCTCAACGGTCGCGACTTTGGTCTCCTCGGGCTTTTCTTCCGCCGATTTGCCATCGGCGCCCTTGTCGTCCGCGACCTTGTCGTCCGCCGACTTATCCTCCGGAGGGCTTGCCGCAGCGGTTTCGGCGGGCTTGTTGGCCGGCTCGACCGTGATCACGCGATTCGTCGCGAGCTCTTGCTCGCCATTCGCAGGCTTCGACTTCTCGGCCTCGGCCTTGTTGGTCTCGTTGGCAAGCTTTTCGCGCAACAGCTTCAACTGCTCCTGCTGGGACGCGAGCAGCGCGCCTTGATCGGATTGGATGCGCCCGATCTCTTTGCGGAGTTCGGCAATCTCTGAGTCGGTTCCGGTCGAGGCATCGGCGACCTTCTCTTCGGCAGGCCTGAAGAAGAATTGACCGGTCAACGAAGAGTTCTCCCAAGGAACCTGCTTGCCGTCGGTCTCCTTCAGCACATCCTTCCTGACCTCGATCATCATGTCGTTGATGCTGGAGCCTTCGGCATCGATGTGGCGGAGGAGGGCATTGGTGAAGGGGCTGTTGCGGCCATCGCCATCGAGCGCGACATTGCCCGGCTGGGTCGAGAAGGCGATCATCATGCCGACGGCGCGGTCCACGCGCGCGAGGCCGCGGGTCACTTGCAGCGAGCGGCTGGTTGCGGCGAGATTGAGGGCGAGGGGGTTGTCGCGGCACGCGTCGAGAAAGACGAGAGAGACGCGGGAATTCCGCTCCATCTGCTTCAGCACGAGGCTGAGCTCGACAGCTTCGAAATCGAGATCAGTTTCGCTTTGCAGCTTGGCATCGACGGGAGCGAGGAAATTTCTGCCGTCCGCCGCGAGACCGTGACCGGCATAGAAGAACAGCCCAACGTCGGAGCCTTGCAGCTTGTCGGCGAAGGTGCGGATGCGGCTCTCCATGTCCGCTTTGGACAGGTCGGTGCCGTCGATCACGTCGAACCCAAGGGCGCGGAGCTTGGCTGCGATATCGGTCGCGTCGTTGCTCGGGTTCTTCAGGCTCGCGGTGTTCTGATAGGCGGAATTGCCGATGACGAGGGCCACGCGCTTCTCTGCTGCGGCAGGACCCGAGGCAGCGAGTAAAGCCGCGACCCCGCAGAACATCGCGGCGAGCCGCTTGAGTGCGAGCTGTGTAAGCATGAAAGCCTCCCTTGGCCTAATGCGCCTTCGCCAGCCGGCAGCCTGGCTTTATCCCCGTTTAGGGGCTGCCGCCTGAACGGCAGCTGAATGGGATGTACGGTTCTCCGGACGTCGGCTGATTCAACCTAAATCGCCACAAATCCGGAGCCATTTTGGCCGCTTTCTCAAGTCTAGCCGCCTGCCATCGCAAGTCAATCGCAGGCCGTTTGGGAGCTTTTGCCATTTATCTGGATCAAACCGGAATCTGTTTTCGCGCCAAAACCAGCTTACGCAATGGGCATTTGCCGCCCTTGTAATCCCCGAGTTGAAACCTTGCGACATATAATGACGTTTCCGTGCGTGGCTTAGAAAAGGCTTTGGACCAACACCTTCATGACGTTAGACTTTCAGTGTGAAACGACTCGACAGAACGGAGGGCTCGCCATGCGTCTTCCGGTACTATTAATAGCCGCTGTTGTTATGGCTTGTGTCTCAAGCGGCGATGCTCCGGCTCGCCCGATCTGGGCGCCGACCATCGATAATCCTTATTGCGCTATCACGACCTATGTGTTGCCCGATTTGGCCGAACAGGCCATGTCCACGATGGATGCGGATGAGCGTCCGGTCATCGTGATCAACGGTCTTACGGTGCGGCAGACGCATGCTTACGCCAATTTCCTTATGGCACATGAGTGCTGCCACCATACGCTGGGCCATGTCGCCAACGTTCATCGTCGCCTGGGTCAGCTCGGGCCGCAGCCTTTCTTCTATATCGCTCCCCAGCTCAAGGGTATGGAGCTGGAGGCGGATTGCTGCGCCGTCAGAATGTTGAAGTCGAAGAACGATAACGAGAGCGTCGAAGCTGGCAGAGTTGCCATGTCTCAGTTTGGCAGCAGCCCCACCGGGGCCCATTATCCGACCGGCGATGAGCGGGCGGATAATATCGCGACCTGCGCTGCCAAGGATTAGCGTCCCAAAGTTAAGGCGTTGCCATGCAGGCCAAATCTTGGCTTGGCGGGAATGCACGCTCTTTTCAGGCTTCGTAGCCTATCCTCCGGAGTGGCGTAGATGTGTGACCATCGGCTTGTGCTAAGCTGAATAATTGGTCAATCCGGAGCGAATGTCGTGAGTTTGCCAAGGCCATTGCCGCGTTGGAGGCGCGCCGTTTGCGCGGGGGCGACGGCTTTTGTCATCGGCTTGGTATCAGTTCTGCTGCTGCAGACAGAGCGTGCCGGGGCCCAGGACATCGGGTTTGGCGGAAGCTTGCTTCGGGTGTGCGCCGATCCAGACAACATGCCGTTCTCGAACGACAAGGGACAAGGTTTCGAAAACAAGCTGGCCGAGCTGATCGCGGACAAACTTGACGCCAAAGTTTCTTATGTCTGGTTCCCGGAAGGGAGCGGGCTCGTCCCCAATACGATGGGAAATGAAAGTTGCGATATCGTCATGGGCTATGCGCAAGGCACCGGCCTGATCGAAGATACCAATCCCTACTACTACACATCCTACGTGCTGGTATTCCGCAAAGGCGATCCTAGCCTCACCGGGGTGGACGACCTCTCGGACAAGCGTCTTCTCGACAAGAAGATTGGGATCGTGGCCGGCACACCGCCGGTAAGCATCATGGCGATCAATGGTCTGGCTGCGAATGCCAAGCCGTTTGGTACGAGCATTGTCCCCGGCGCCACCGATCCCGTCGCCGAGATCATCGCAAAGATCGCGTCAGGCGAACTCGATGCGGGGATCTTGTGGGGTCCGCTCGCCGGCTATTTTGTGCAAAGCTCCAAGGTGCCGCTTGCAGTCGTTCCGCTGGTGAAGGAGAAGGTCGGCCCGCGTATGCTCTACGGCATCACGCTCGGCATTAGACCTAATGCGCCGGAGTGGAAGCACACGATCAACAAGCTCATCGCGGAGAACCAGCCCGCGATCAATGACATTTTGCTGGATTACGGCGTGCCTCTGCTCGACGCGGAGGGCAATCCGGTGAAGCGCGCGACGGCTGAACGCTAGCCAGCGCCAAGAGTTATAATTTGCACTTGCTCTCAGGCTGGTCGATCCCGAGCGTGTCCACCTCGATTTCGGGATGGCTCGCATGCGGGAAACCGCGCTGTGGCGAGATCGATACGGGAACTTTGTCGGTCGCGATCAGGATCGGCTGACGGAATTGGCCGTCCCATTTGCGGTAGGTCTGCTTGATGCCTTTGAAGGGCGCGAGTTGGAATTCATCGCTGGTGATGAAGTCGGCGACGACCTTGAATGGCTGACCATGGTTCCGGGTCACAGCCTCGCCAATGGTGCGGGCGGCAACATAGGCCTGATAGTCGATCGGCAGCATGAACCGATCATAGTCCTTTTGAAAATGATTGTTGGCTTGGGTCGCGCCCCATTTCTCGTGTCCCGGGCTCCAGGTCGTTGCTACGAGCCCGGTCGTGCCCGCGACCGGCACGAGGTGTGTGATCCCACCACGATAGGGGACATACGGCCCCCAAAGCTGCTCTTCGTCGGCAACGATGATCACTTGATAGTCGACGCCCGCTGCGTTTGCCGCGCCGCCGGAGGCTTCGGCTTTCGGCGGGGGAATGACACCCATGCTGTCGCGCTTGCCGCCGGAGATATCCTGATACTCGCGCTCGTCGATAATGTTGCCGCCAAAGCGCGCGGCCGCGCGCTTGATCGCATCGGCATAGGCTATGTCGGCCTCGTTCGATCCGTGCACCAAGAGCCAATTGGTCCATTTGTTCGCGACGAGGAACTGCGCCAATGCGTCGGCAAGCATGTAACGGTCCGGGACCGTATGCAGGATATTGGCGCGGCAATTTTCCTGACGTAGCGAAACGTCGGTGGCGCGAACGTTGAACAGGAGAATGTCCTTGTCCTTCGCCCAGTCTGAGAGCCTCAGCAGGGTCGGCGCCTGAGCATCGACGATGATGAAATGGTGTCCGGTCTCGTAGAGTTTCTGCAGCGTGGCCAAGGCCGCTTCGGGTGAAGCGACGGTCTTCACGTCAAGCGAGTAGAAATCGCCGGTGAACTTGCCGCCGGCATTGTTTTCGTCGAGCGCCATTTTCGCCCCGGAAACGCCGGCATCGCTCGGATCCACGTCCAGTCGCGAGGAGGGGCGCGGATGCTCGTAAACTTCCTTCAAATAACCGATGGGTACCGGCGCCATGGTCGGTTCTTGCGGCATCAACACGTCGACGCCGCCCTCCGGTCTTGCCTTTGACTCGGCAGGCGCCGCTGGTTGAGGCGCGGAGGGATCCTCGGCGAGCGATGGTGCGTTCATGCACAGGAGCGCCCCGGAGATTAGCAGGGCTCGCCAAGCATTTCGCTGTCGGAATAAGATGTTAGATGGGGGCAACGGCATGGCAACGCGGACCGGTCACGGCATCAAGGGGCCCCTGAATTGGCTGGCTCGATGCAAAGCCAGTGGGCAGGCGGCCTCATCGTACCGATAAAGAATTAGGCATTGCAAGGTGGAAACCTAGGCAGGAAAAATTGGTACCATCAAATGGCAAGTGCCGAAGCGCTTGGGATCGTCGCAAAATCGTTAATGGCTTTTTGCCGAGTTCTGCTTAGACAGTGTTGTTCGCGTGGGGCCACGAAGGGAGAGGGTGGGCGATGGATTTCTCCAGCAAGGCGTGCATTCGTTTTGGATGGGAAGCGTTCAAGCAGCGGCCCTGGTTCTATATCGGCGCGAGTCTGCTGATCCTGCTGGCCTATCTCGTCGTGGGCGTCGATCTCGGGCGGTATCGATTATCGCGGTGACGGGCGATTTCGAGAGCCAATCCCTGCCGGGGAGCCTGGTCAATCTGGCTCTCGGCACACTCATCAGCATGGGCGTGACTGCGTTCTATCATCGACGCGCATGATCATCCAGAAACGGCAGGCTACTCGGCGCTTTGGCATCCAAGCCCGTTCTGGAGCTATTTCATCGCCAATCTTGCGGTGGGGATTCTGGTTGCCATCGGTTTCGTGCTTCTGATCGTGCCCGGCATCATCGCGATGCTGATGTTCATGTTCTCGTCGTTCATCGTCATCGATCGCGAAAAAGGTCCGATCGAGTCGATGGCGGTGAGCAAACTCATCACCAAGGGCAAACGATGGCCGCTGCTCGGATTCATAGCTGCTGCTGTTGCTGATCAATATCGCGGGGCTGCTCGCGCTTGTCGTCGGCTTGCTGGTCACGATCCCGGTCTCGACGCTCGCCTTTGCGCATGCCTATCGCGTGCTGGGAGGGCCGGCGCCGGCGACGCGAGACGCTTCGCTCTCCGTCTAGACGAGTTAGCTCTAGGAGTTCGGCGAGAGCCGGTTCGCGTTCGGCAGGCTTTATCGCCTGGGCGGCGTTGCGCGGATTGCGATAGATGAAGGCCGGCGCAGGCCGAGCGGCTTCCGCGCGGGCAAGCGCCACCATCTCACCGTGATAGGGCGATAGCGCGCAAGCGGGGTCGGTGTTGCGCGGGTCAGCGGTAATGGCCATGGCCTGGCAGCGGCAGCCGCCGAAGTCGATGTCCTTGAAGGCGCAAGACCGGCACGGCTCTTTCATCCAATCCGTGCCGCGGAAAGCGTTGAACGCCTGGCCATTGAGCCAGATGTCGAGCAGCTTCCGCTCCTGGACATTGTCGAATTCCAGGCCCGGAATGGTCTCGGCGGCGTGACAGGGGAGGACCTTGCCGGCCGGCGTGATGTTCATGAAGCCTTTGCCCCAGCCGCCCATGCAGGGCTTCGGACGTTTGGCGTAATAATCGGGGACCACCATGTCGATGGTGAGCACGCCTTTGAGCCGCTCCCGCTCGCGCTCGACGAGCTCGATCGAGGCAAGCGTCTCGTCATAGGTGGGGATCAGAGCCGCGCGGTTGAGAAAGGCCCAACCGTAATATTGCACGTGCGCGACTCTCGAGACGCTGCGCACCGAGCTTCACGGCGAGGTCGATATAGCGGCCGACATTGTGAATGTTCTGGCGATGGATCGGCGCGTTGACGGTGAGGGGCAGGCCAAGCTCCGTCACCCATTTGGCGACATCGAGCTTCTTCTGCGTGGCGCCGGGATAGGCGCCGATGCGCTCGGCATTCTCGGCATCGACGTCCTGGAATGAGATCTGGACGTGATCGAGGCCGCGCTTGGCGAGATCTTCGAGACGGGCGCGATTGAGCGTGACGGCAGCGGTAATGAGATTGGAATAAAGACCGGCTTTCGATGCGGCCGATACGATCTCCTCGAGATCCTTCCGCGCGGTCGGCTCGCCGCCGGAGAGGTGCACCTGCAAGATGCCCATCTCGCCGGCTTGACTCATCACCGAGCACCACATCTCGGTGGAGAGTTCCTTGTTCACGCGCTCAAGTTCGATCGGATTGGAGCAATAGGAGCATTGCAGCGGACAGCGATGCGTCAGCTCGGTCAGCATGCCGATCGGCGCGAGCGCGCATAAAGCTTCGGTCGAGCTCGCGCTTCCTACCACGCCTTCGGTCGGCTCATCGTCAACGATAAGCGTTTCGAAGTGGCCCTTGCCGTTGTCCATCCTTGTCGGGGTCATCCCTTTATGTATCCCTTGTCTGCCAAGCCTTGGAGCAGATCCAGCACGTCGGTGGCGATCGTCTCCACGGGTGCGGAATAGTCCTTGGCCAGCGTCTCGGCGATCTCCTCCACGGTTCTTTGTCCGTCGCAGAGCTTGAGCACGGCGACGGCAGTTTGATCGGGCGTCAGCACACGTTCCGGCGCCAGAAGCACCCACCTTCCGCGCCCCGGATCGTTGCGGAGCTTGAGGTAGGTGGGCAGATGGGGCTTGGTCTGCCGATCGACAACCAGCCGCTCGGCAGACTTGTTCTCATCGCTCATGCTTTGCCCGGCACGAAGGCGCCAGGGGGAACGAGTCCCGGTTCGACATAGGCATAGTGAAGCGCATCAAGCTGCGCCCACAGCACGTTGGTCTTGAAACGAAGCGCATCGAGCACGGCCTGTTGCGCCTCGGGCGTACGCGCGTTCTGCTTCACATATTGGAGAGCAAAGTCTGCATCGCGGGGCGCCTGAGTCAGCCGGCGCTTGAAGTATGCCATCACGTTATCGTTGACGAAATCGTAGTTCGCCAGCATGCCGGCGATACGCTCTTTATGAATGCTTGGCGCGAATAGCTCGGTCAGCGAGGAGGCCACTGCCTCGACGAGGGTCTTGTCGCGCACGAAGTTCACATAGGCTTCGACGGCAAAGATCGTCTCGGGCAGGGCGCCTTTGCGCGAGATGACATAGTCGCGGTCGAGCCCGAGCGCGTCGGTCAGCACGAGCCAACGCTCGATGCCGCCTTCCTCGTCGCCATAACCGTCATGATCCATGACGCGATGAATCCACTCGCGGCGGAGCTCGCGATCATGGCAGCGACTTATCAGCGCCGCGTCCTTGCGGGGTACGGCCGACTGATAGCAGTAGCGGTTGAGCGCCCAGGCCTGGACCTGGCCCTTATTCAGCTTCCCGCCATGCAGCAACTTATGGAATGGATGCTTGTCGTGATACTGCGCTGCGCCGATGGCGCGAAGCTCGTGTTCCAGTTCGTCCGGGCTCATGATCTTGGTCACAGTCATACCCCTATTTCTACCATTGGCTTGAGAGGACACTGCAAACGAACGGTGTCATGGGCGCCTTGACTTGCGTCAATACTAAAACAATACAGGACGCTGATCTTGGTCGTGTCCGAACAGACTGCTCCATATTTTAAGATGGCAAGCTTAAATGAGAAATGCATGACGCGTCGATGAACAGAAGCTGGATACCAAATTAAGAAAACCTGAACGGGAACAGTTGGTATCTCTCGGAGAATGGTAGTCGAACTTGCTCCCTCGCGCCATCGCCAGGTGCCGGGAGAGATGACCAGATCCGAAAAACGAAACGGCGATCCTGCTTCACGCCGGATCGCCGTTCATTGCTCCGAGATGAGTATCGCGAGATTAAGCGCGATCCAGCTCCGCAGGCAGGTAGCTCGTCACTTCCATGCCAGACTCGGTCTCGTCAATCGTCGGCTTCTGCCACTCACGCATTTGAAGCTCTCCTTCTGAGTTTTCACCCTAAACCGGCCTCACCGATCGTCTGCAGGATCGGCTTCCGGCTCTTGCCCTTCTATTTGGACACTGGCCATGATAATTTCAAATCGTATTTCCTTATAGACTAGATAAGTGACGCTTATCGGCATGGTTACGCTCCGGCAGCTCCGCTATTTCGAATCTCTGGCTGAAACCCGCCATTTCGGCCATGCGGCGGAAGCTTGCTCGGTTAGCCAGCCGGCCCTCAGCATGCAGATCAAGGAGCTCGAGGACGAGCTCGGGGTGAGCCTGGTCGAGCGGCGGAAGAGCGGGGTCGCGCTCACGGACCAGGGCAGGGAGGTGGCGGACCGGGCGCGGGCGATCCTCGCATCGGTGCGCGATCTGCTCGACTTTGCCCAGCATGGCGACGAGGTGCTGTCGGGCTCCTTGAAGCTCGGCGCCATCCCATCGATCGCGCCTTATCTCTTGCCTGAGGTGCTGCCCGAATTGCAGAGCCGCTTCCCCAAGCTCAATCTGCAACTCCGCGAGACGCTCACCGGGAATCTCGTGCATGAGCTTCTCGCCGGCGAGCTCGACCTGATCCTGATCGCACTTCCGATCGAAGATCCCGAGATCGAGACGCTGCATCTGTTCGACGACAAATTCATTCTCGCGACCAAGGCGACGCAAGAGAACAAGAAGAGCAAGCATGCGACGCCGATGATGCTCGCCGAAGAGCGGCTGCTGCTGCTCGAGGAGGGGCATTGTCTGCGCGACCAGGCGCTGTCCTTCTGCCGGCTGGTGACACCGGAGACGCGAAACAGTTTCGGCGCCTCGAGCCTCGCCACCATCGTGCAGATGGTCGCCAACGGTTATGGCGTCACGCTGCTGCCGGAGATGGCGATCGGAAGCGAGACGCATCATCGCGGCGACATCCGGCTGCTGCGCTTCGAGCGGGGTGGAGCCGAAGCGCGAGATCGGTCTTGCTTGGCGCAAGACCAGTCCGCGCAAAGCCGACTTTCTGAAATTCGCGGAGCTGCTCCGCGAAGTGGTGCCGAGGGCGGATGTCGTCTGAGTAGTAGCGACCCTCATAGTGAGGGCGTAGGGGGAAGCCGTGGACGCCGATTCCATTTTCAGGCTGACGATGCTTTTCGCCCTCGCGGCGGTGGTGGCAATCGCGGTGAGCTTCGCGTCGGGTCGGCTGTCGCAATTCTATGTCGCGGGTCGAGAGATTGCGCCGGCAGCCAACGGCGCCGGTATCTTTGCCTCGATCGTGCTGCCGATTGCTCTGATTGTTGGATTGCAGGCAGAGGCGGGGGACGCGCTGGTCCTTGGGCTCGCCGGTGTCCTTGGGCTTTGCGGTGAGTGCTGCGATCTTCGCGCCCTATTTGCGGAGTTTCGGTGGGTATAGCTTGCCGGATTTCTTCGGCGAGCGTTATGGCGAGGCGGCGCGCGTCATCGCGCTGCTGTCTCTGATCCTCTGCTCTCTGCCGCTTCTGGTCGTGGCGCTTTCGTCCCTTGCAGCCCTTGCTGCCGTGGTGTTTGACCTCGCGCCAGCATCTGCGATTTGGATGGTGGCCACCTTGCTTGTCGTCTGCGCTCTGTTCGGGGGCATGCGCGCGGTGAGCTTCAATCAGGCCGCTCTTGGCGTCTTGCTGCTCGTTGCAGCGCTTGTCGCCGTCGCCGCGATCAAATGGCAGGGCAGCGGCATGCAAAATTTCGGTGCGGCAGTCTCGGCATTTTCGCTCCGCGACGGCGCCGATCGGATTGGCCTGGTCGTGACCATCGCCGCCGCTGCCGCCTGCTTCCCGCATGTGCTGATGCATTCCTTCGTCACGCCGACGATCCGGGGCGCGCGGGCTTCATTCCTCTGGGGTGCATTATTCCTCGCGCTCCTCTCGTTGGCCGCCGTCACGGCCCCCGGAATTTTCCAGACAGTGTTGCCGGGTGAAGCCTCGACACTTAAGGGCGCCCCGCTTCTGTTTTGCGCGCTCGCGGCCAATCTGGCGATCGCGCTTGGCCTCCTCATCGCGGTTGCGAATTCTCTTGGGCACGATTTCTATTTCAAGACGTTCGACCGGACGGCGACGCAGTCACGGCAGCTTGCCGCGCTGCGTCTGATGCTGGTCATCGTGGCAGCAGCTTCGGCCCTCATCGCGCTCACCGGATATGACTTGAGCGATTGGGCGGCGGGATCACTCTCGCTTGCCGCGGCCGCCTTCCTCCCGGCGCTTGTGCTTGGATTGTGGTGGCGTCGCACCAATCAGGCAGGGGCGATCGCCGGCATGGTCGCCGGCGTGGCGCTGGCGCTGTTCTATCTGTTCGCGCCTTATTATTTTCCGGTGCAGTTCTACGAGGCGATGCGCGGGCTCTCAGGCGCGGCCCAGGATCAATGGCCGCATTATCTCACGCTAAGAGAGGCGGCCAATTTGGCGGATGGTTACGCCAAGCAGGCGGCGGTCGATGCTTGGATCAACGAGGCGCGAAAGTTCGCCAGTTGGGGCGGCGTCGACCGGCATTACGGGGCAGTGTTCGCCATTCCACTCGGCTTCATCGTGGCTGTTGTGGTGAGTCTCTGCACGGCGAGACCGTCGGCGGACGTCGAGAATTTCGTCGGTGAGCTTCGCCGCGGCGAAGATTAGGGATTGGTTCCCGTCGACTCCGGCGTCGTGGCCGTCGCCGGCTCCACGCCGACAAGCCTGAAGGAGTTGCGGAAGCGCTGAGCGTCGTCGCTCGCCACATGGCCCTTCGGCCCCGCCGTGACCAGCATATAGATGCGGTCATTGCCGCCGGGGACGACATCGATCAGATGCACGAGCTTGCCCTTATTGTCGTCGGCGATGGCTTCATAGCCTTCCTTGCCCGCGATCTCGGCCGTGCCCTTCTTGCGGAGTCGCGCGTCGCTGCCTTTGGCATAGGCCGTCACCAGCTTGACGTAATATTCGGGCGCAGGCGGGTTGGGGGCCTTGCCGGCGGGATATTCAAACGCGACGACTTGATAGACCGTGTTATCGCCGACGCCGACCGTGTAGTCGTACTGAACGAGCGGATTTTGACCCGAGATCGACACGCTGGATGTCTTTGGCGTGCCCGGAAACGAAACGGCGAAGCCGCGTTCCGGCGACTGAAATTCTGTCCAGCCCGGCGCCTGCTCTTGAGAGGAGGCCGGTGGAGTATCCTCCGCCAATCCATTGGTTACGCCGGCAATGAGGAGAAAACTCGCAAGGATGGCGCCGCGTCTCAGCATTCGTGGGTCCCTTAATTCCTGCAGCTCGAATCGGCAGTTTAGCGGATCAGAGGCGTGGCTTCACCTTTTGGACCTTCGCCCAATCCTTCGGAGCTCGTCAACGGCTTAGCTGGAGTGAGATAGACCGCCTCGACGTCCTTGCGCAGGTCCCGGCGTGAATCTGGCCGCGTATAGAGCATGTGACCCCCGGCATAGTTCTGCACCTGAATGGGCCGCGCGCCGTGCAATTCCGGCAATTGGCCCACGAGGTAAGACGGAACGAAATAGGGCGTGATCAGATCGGTGTAACCCGAGGCAATCACCACGGCGAGGTTCGGGTTCGCCGCGCGCGCCTCCTGAATGTCGTCAATCACCCCGGCATAGCCTTGCCGCGTCGAGCTGGTGCCGAAATCCCATTTGTTGCGGACCTCGCGATTGAGCAATTTGTAGCTCGTATCGGTTTTGAAATTGAGCTCGCTCTCCGCGTAGGAAACGAAGGCCGCGGTCCAGAGCGGCGCGGTCGCGTCCAGCACGGGGTCCGGTCCGTTCGGCCAGGCGCTCGCCGGATTGGGATCCGGTCCGCTGACACTGCCGTCATAGCGGCTGAGAACTTTGCCATGGGTTCGGTCGAATTCCTTCATGAACAGATGAGGGGTGATGCGGGCGTTTTGCTGCTCGACAATAGCGAGGGGAAGTCCGGTCAATTTGGCGATGGTGCTGCTTGCCGCCTTGCCGCCTTGCTCGTTGCCCGAGGCGAGGGCGACGAGATAGCCGGTGAGCGCATAATGCTCCACGTCCTTCAGAGCCGCCGCGAGCGCGTCGCGCCCGGTCACGCCCTTCTGCTCGAGATTGACTGCCGCCATCGACGGCAAAGGCAGCGCCCAAGCCAGCGGATCGTAGTCGTCAGTGTTGAGGAGCGAGAATTCGAGCGCGGGCGAGATCAGGATCATTCCGCTCGCCGACAGGATTCCCTCCTTCTGCAAAGCGTGGGTTAGATTCGCGGCGCGGAAGCCGCCATAGCTCTCGCCGACGAAATAGACCGGCGAGACCATGCGGCCTGACTTGCCGAGGAAGAGCCGGACAAATTCCGAAAGCGCTTCGGTGTCCTGCTTGACGCCAAAGAATTTGTCTTCGTCCTTGGTGGCACGGCTGAAACCCGTGCCCACCGGATCGATAAAGACGAGATCGGTGAAGCCGAGCCAGGTCTGATCGTTATCGATCAGTCTCGGCGGGGGACCAAGCAATTCGCCGGTTTGCGGTGGTGTCGACGATACGCGGCCCAAGCGCCCCGAGATTGAGATAGGCGGAAGCGGCGCCCGGACCGCCATTGAAGACAAAACTGATGGGCCGCTTGGCGTCTTTCGGATCGCTTGTATAGGCGACGTAGTAGATGTTTGCGGTGACTGTGCCTTGCGCGTCGCGCAAAGGAAGCGCGCCGATCTCGGCGGTGTAGGAAACGGTCTCATTGCCGAGCTTGATACTATGCTGGGTGACGGCGCTAGGCGGAGGCAGCTCTGGCTTGGCTTCCGGCGCCGGCTTCGTATCCGACGTCGTCGTTTGCGCTTCGGTGGTCGGTGGCGGGGAGGATTGCGGATGGTCCTCGGCGAAGGCGCCGGGCAGAACAACCACGATGAGGGTCAGCAAGACCGCGCCAAGGAGCGCGGAGACGGAGAGGGTCGGTTTGGTCACGAGTGGGGGGCTCCGATCTTGAGGGGCAGTTTCGCGACTTTCCTTGCCTTGAGACTTAAGTGCGCCTCAAGGCAACCTCAAGGCGTGCAACAGGGCGGCAAACGGGATATTCTCAAAGACCGATCAATGAATCCCAGTCCATGCCCCGGCTTGATTCAGCTCAACGTTAACGGCTCGAAACAGGCGTAGAGGAACTTGGGCGAGTTGTTTCCTGGAGGCTCCTATGCAGCAGAATTCAGAAACAAGAGAACAAGGTACATTGCACCAATTGTTCGGGCCGGAGTTCGGCGCCTCAAGGTGGGGCGTGGAGCAGGGGCTGAAATTGCTGTATGCGTTTCAGTCCGAAGCGCTGCGATTTGCCACGAAACGGGCGCATCAGAATTTCGAATTTTGCTGGGGCCTGACCCGCTGCGGAAACGCGCAAGACGTGGTTCGAGCCCAGCAACGCTGGTGCTCGGAGACCGCCGCCGATTACGGCGAAGAGTGCGGCCGCATAGTCGGCTTGGGCACGGATCTCGCCACAGCCTGCATCTATCCGCTCAAAGGCCTGACCACGGCCCGCGCGCCAGAAAAAAGGCGCGCGGCGTAATGCCGATTTTCAGCGTTCGCCGTTGAGTTAGGACACGAGTTTTCGGATTAAGCCGACCACGAGGAGCAGAATGATTGCTCCAAGCGCGGCGACGATGATGGCGCCGAGAATGCCGCCGACAATCGTGAAGCCGATGCCGAGCGCCGGAAACAAGAAACCGGCGACAAAGGCCCCAGCAATTCCGACCAGAATATCGCCGATAAGGCCAAAGCCCGTGCCTTGCACGACGACGCCGGCAAGCCAGCCGGCAATGGCGCCAATCACCAACGTTACGAGTAATGTCTCAAGCATTGTTCCCCCCTTTTTTAGAGTTTCCCCGAACTCTTATTAGCACGAGTTGAGACGGGGTCTGAACTGTTCTTCATGGCAGGAGAGGCGGGGCGCTAAGAGCTTGAAATGGCTGTCGCCGTGGCTCGAAGGCGGCTCAACCCAAAAACGTCAATTGTCGCTCGGCGAATTTGGTTCACTGGGACGCGCTACAATCTTTCCCCTGGCAAGATTTATTCAGAGCGGTCTGAGGCACGAGCTGAGACAGACAGCCGAGATATAAGTCCATGGCGATTTGTCCGTAAGCCATGTATTTGACTTGCTTCGCGATCGGGAGATTGCGGAGGTTTCTCCTGTCCTCGCGATTGCCAATCTCTGTCAAATAAGCAATCAGGACCGAATAGCCCTCGGCAGACATTTGATCGTTCGCGGTGTCGTAGAAGCAGTCCGCGACCTCGTCCTGGTAAGCAAGTGGTGTCGGACTGCCGCGCTCGACCTCTACGAAATGTTTGAACAGGAGATGTCCCTCCTCGTCGCAAGCGGCGAGGATGCTCGCGGTCGCCAATAAGCAGAATGCAAGTCTCGTGAATCTCATGGTCGCAAGCTAAGTCGGTCGATCGTGTTGTCGATGAACTCAACCACAACGTCTGACTGAATGGTGCCGGCTAGAGGATTCGAACCCCTGACCTACTGATTACAAATCAGCCGCTCTACCAACTGAGCTAAGCCGGCGGCGATGGCGAATCAGTCAACGATTCCATCGTCATATCCCTCACAATACTGACCTTGTCGAGCCCCATTCTGACTAACGCAAACCCGCTTCATTCTGACTCTTACCCCTGTTTCGTTCGTCCTGCCACCCAGGCGCAGCGCTTTCGCGTAACCGTCATGCGCTGCGTCTTCGTGCGCTTGACGTAGACCCGGAAGGCGCGCGGCGATTTGTGTGCGTCGAGATCGCCATGCCCTGCTGTTCGGTCAGGTGGGCATCGCCGAGCTCGGTCAAGCCGGCCCATGCCCGGCAGGCCGATCATCGCCCCTATCGAACCTGCTTTTCGGCATAAGAGAGGGTGTAGGGATCTTAAAGTCGCTAGTGTGATGAGGAGCTCAGTCTCTCGGCCTGACGCCGAGGTCAATTTCCTCCCTGGCGACTGGCTCTAGAAGACCGACCAGTTGGCTGTCGCCGCAATGCGTTCCAGCACCTGCGTGCCGATTAGGGAATTTCCTTGCGCATTCAATGCCGGCGACCACACAGCAATCGAGGCCAAGCCGGGAACAATGGCGATTATGCCGCCACCGACCCCGCTCTTACTGGGCAATCCGACTCGGAAAGCGAAATCTCCGGAACCGTCATATTGACCACATGTCAGCATAAGCGCGTTGATCCGACGCGCGCGCATTCGTGAAACCACACTCGCGGTTGAGCAAGGAATTCGTCCGCCGTTGGCAAGGAAGAGACCTGCTCGGGCAAGCTGACAGCAATTCATGGCGATGGCGCATTGGTGGAAATAGACGCCAAGGGTCAGATCTACGGGGTGCGTCAGGTTACCGAATGCCCGCATGTAGTTCGCAAGGGCTCGATTGCGATACCCAAATTCTGTTTCCGAACGAGCCACGGCCGGATCGATCGCGATCGTGTCATCATCCGCCAGAAACCTGACAAACTGCAGGATCTGCCCTATGGCCTCGCGGGGCTGGTGACCCGCTAGCACGACATCGGTAACCACAATAGCTCCCGCGTTGATGAAAGGATTGCGTGGCACGCCTCCTTCGTGCTCCAGCTGGACGATGGAATCAAAGGCCGTGCCAGAGGGTTCGCGGCCCACACGTTTCCAAAGAGTGTCGCCTGCTTTTCCGAGCGCCAATGTGAGGGTGAAGACCTTCGAGATACTTTGGATCGAGAACAGCTCCTCAGCGTCACCGCCCGAAATGAGGTCGCCCTCCACCGTCGCGACGGCAATACCGAGCTTTTTCGGATCTATCCGCGCCAGTTCGGGAATGTAGTCTGCGAGGCGGCCTTCACCGAGGCAGGGCTCGGCGTCTCGTCGAACCGAGTCGACTAATCTTTGAAGTTCCATCCGGCTTAAGCGCTTCAACCCAACCTTCGCCGCTAGGGGCTCGACCACAATGAGACACTGCTCCTTTGCCCTTCAGCGTAGCCCCGCCCTAAGGGCCATGGTGCGGGGGAATGCACGGTAACTTCGATAGCGCGACGCCGTCCCGGCGTCCGCCCTTAGTAGGACCAGACCTCCTTCAGGCCGTCATATAGGATGCGGGCGTTCCGGTTGAGACGAGTGAGTTCGGACGAAACCTGGTTGTGAAGGTTTGCGATTGGATCCGGCCCAATCGCGTTCTCCAGCAAACTTACATAGTCTGGAATCGAGCCCCAGTTTGCGATCGTCTCCGGCGTAACCTCGGCGTGAAATTGTAAGCCATAGGCGAACTGATTGAAACGAAAGGCCTGGATCGGGCAGGCATCGGAAGCGGCGAGCACTTCAGCCCCCGCCGGAAGCTCGACGACCTCCGCGCCGTGCCACTCAAAAAATGTCGGGGGATCGGGAACATTGCTCATGGCCCGATCGCGTTCGCCCATGGATGTTTTCGACAGGGGCAAAACGCCGATCTCTGGCGACTTTGCCGGTGCCACGCGGCCGCCGAGTGAATTGGCCAGCAATTGGTGCCCGAGACAAATGCCAAGATAGGGGCGTTGCATCTCCATCACGAATTTTCGGATCGCAGCCTTTTCGCTGCGCAGCCAGGCATATCGATCCTCTTCCCAGACGTTTTGCGGGCCGCCCATCACCACCATGAGGTCGAAGCCATCGAGGTTGGGGATCGGCTCCCCTTCGTCGATTGCGACGGTGTGCAGTTGGAACCCATCCTCGCGAAAGAAACTGCGAAAGATACCGGGATGCTCGAGGCGGTCGTGCTGGAAGACAATGACATTCCTTGAGGGACGCGCTTGCGATGACATGTGTTTGTCTTTGAGTGGTTTGTTGCCTTTTGGCTAATCCGGCACCTGCCCGCGAATCGATCCGGCTTCAATCAGGTCTCTTAGGTCTCGGGAGATCGCTTCGAGATTAGCCCCTGAGCCTGCCCGCTCTCACGACATCACCTTGTTGCGGTGACCGAGATGGCCATGCGCCACCAGCGTGCCGACGACGTCGAGAATGACGCGGCAGGCGAGCTGAGCGGTGTTGTCGTTTACGTCATAGGGCGGGGAGACTTCGACCACTTCCATGCCACACAGGCCTTCCGCGGCAATGGTGTGAATCATCTCCAACGCCTCGCGCGGCAGCAGTCCACCAGGTTCGGGAGAGCCTGTTCCGGGCGCGAAGCCGGGATCGATGGAGTCGATGTCGAACGACAAATAGACAGCCTTGCAACCTTCCCACGCCATCTCCAACGCGATCTCGGCGGTTTTCTTCGGGCCGAATTTGTCGAGGTCGTTCATGGTGAGCACGCTGGTGCCGCGCCGCTTGGCGACCGCTGTGCCCGGGCGGTTGCCGTACCAGCCCCCGATGCCGACCTGCACCAGATTTTTCGGGTGGCAGTTCGGCAGTCCCACATCATGCATATGACTGTGGTCGCGGTGGGTGGTGATCGTTCCCTCGTGCGTGGTCCAGAACCAGGGTGTCGTGTGCATCCGCTCATCCATATCCTTCTCCTGGATATCGATGTGACGATCGATGTGAATGATGCCGACATTGCCATCGATATGCGGCGCGATCCCGCGCACATTAGGGAAGCCAAGACTGTGGTCGCCGCCGCAAATGATCGGAAACACGCCTGATGTGTAGATGTGCGAAACCGCCTTGGTCACTTGGTCGAAGGTCTTTTCGATATTGCCGGGGATGACGAAGATGTCGCCGGCGTCGCAGAGATCGAGTTCTTCATAGATGTCGACGCCGCCGTCGAACCAATATCCGTCATAGAGAGCCGATATACGCCGCACCGCTTGGGGGCCGAACCGAGTGCCGGGGCGGTAGGTCGTGGCTGAATCGAATGGGGCGCCGACAAAGGCTGCTTCATAATCGCCGATCTTGCGAATGTCTTCGCAGTAGGGCGCCTTCATGAAGGTGTTGATGCCGGCGAAGGCCGGCTGATGGCCGCGGCTGAACAGGGAAATATTGCGATCGATCACCGAGTTGGCGGCTTCCAGCCCGAACTCCAAGGAGCGCTTGATATCCTCATCTTGCTTTTTCTGCGAGATGCGCGAGAGCGTCTCCATGGTTTTGGCGCCGTCTGTATCCTCGCGTTTGATCCCATGCGGATGCTCGTGCGCGTGGTGATGATGATGGTGGTGGCCTTCGCCTTTTTTCCGTCCCGTCATGTGAAACTCCTCGCCTCTGGATCAGGATAATGCTTTGGACAAGTCCGCCAAGACAGACTGAATCCCTCAATCGAAACAATTAAGCGGACTGATGCTGCGTCGCAAAAAGCGCAGCCAAATCGCACGCCCGCATAATGGAATTTGGCTGTTCAATTCGTGGCCTCCAGCACGCCGATCTCGGCCAGGAGCAAGTTGCGCGCAAGTTTGCTCGGTGCGCGGGGATTGGTGATGACGAAGACTGGCATGCAAGGCTGCTCCGCACTCTCAAGCAGTGGCCACAACCGGCCGGCGTCAACGTCGGGCGCGGCAAACGCTTCCGGCAGGAAACAGATGCCGATGCCTAAGCTCGTTAGACGCTTGGCTTCGTCGAGATGCTCCGACAGCCCGGCGACCTTAAGGCCGAGGCCATGACGGGTCCGGTAGTCGGTCAGGATGTCGGGTTCGTCGGCCCCGGTGAGCACGAACGCCTCACCTTCGAGCGCGGACGGGCGATCGAACGTCTTGCCGTAAAGGTGGTGACCCCTGCCGCAATAGGCGCCGTGAAACTCATCGAACAAGAAATTGTACTCGAGGTCGGAGCGCAAAGTCTGCGCCGTGGCGACCCCGATGTCGATTTCATCGCGAAGCAGCGCCGCCGCGACCGAATCCCAGGTGGTGAGGTCGATCAGGATCTCAACCTTTGGATGGCTGTCGTGAAACCGGGCGATCGCCGCATCGAAACGCTCGCACACCAAGCTGGAGATAAGCTGGATCGAAATTCTGCCTCGCACCTCCTCGGTGAGATTGCCGAGCCGCTTCGGCACGTTGCGAACCAGCGAGTTAAGGGACTGGCATGTCTCGGCGACCAGCATGCCTTCATCGGTCAGCTCGAAACCGCGCGGGCCACGTCGGCACAGAGTGACGCCGAGCTCGGTTTCGAGGCGCTTGAGCGCCAGACTGAGCGCTGGCTGCTTGCGCCGCAACGCGCGTCCGGCGCGGCTGATTCCACCAGCCTCGGCAATCTCATGAAACGTCTTCAGGAGATTCCAATCGACCTTGCGAGAGAAGTTTTGCGCGGATGGGAGCATGAGCGTGCACCTCTGGTTGATGGTCTGGCGACTGAATTTCGAATTTTCATGGGTTGCGCCTCAGAAGGGCACCGCGAAGCCGGCGCGTGCCGCCGCGAGGAGGCCGCATGATCTCGGCTCTGCTTGGCCTCGCCAGTGCCTTGGGCCTCGGCGCGGCAGATTTCATGGCAAGGTTCAGCACCCGCGAGCTCGGCGCTCCATTGACCTATGGCGTCGTGTTGCTCATCGGCGCGGTCGGAACCACGCTCTGGGCGCTGGCTGCCGGCAGCCCGCTTGTCTGGTCCGCGTCGGGTTGCACAATCGCAATTGTCCACGGCGTCTGCGTCGCGGTCATGTGCATCCTGCTCTATATGGGCATTGCGCGCGGTCCGATCGCCGATCGTCGCGCCAATTGTTGCTGCGCATCCGGCCTTGGTGCTCGCCGTCAACGTGCTGACCGGCGTGCGGCCCAGTGCGCTGCAATGGGCGGCAATGTCTGCCGTCATGGCTGGAGGCGTTCTCATCACGCGGAGCGCGGTGTTCACGCCCGCAGCCTCCGTTGGCGGGACCAGTCGAACCACGCTGCTGATCGCCTTCGGCGCCTGCATCGCTTACGCCGCCATCGTTCTGACCGCCCAGGCTGCCACGCCGCTGATTGGGGAGTTCCAGACCATGTTGATCGGCCGCTGGTCCGGGCTCGTCTTCATCGCGGGCGTACTTCTTATTCAGCGAGCGAGTTTGCGCATCCCGTCTGGCTGGATGCCCTATGTTGGTTTGCAGGGCGGCCTCGATTCCCTGGGATATTTCGCGTTTTTGGCGGGAGCCAATAGTGCGGCCCCGCATATCACCATGGTCGTCGCCTCCGCCTTCAGTGTTGTCACGGTGGCGCTGGCAAGGTTGATCCTTCACGAGCCCATCAGCAAATTGCAGTGGACGGCGATTGCTTTGATCGCCGCCGGCACGGCGGTACTGAGCGCGAGTTAAGGCGTTAGCCCCAGACGCGACCGGAACGGACGGAGTCGATTTGATAGTCACTTGTATGCCTCGTGAAGAACTCGTTGCCGAAGCGGCGCGCCGCCACGATGGGATCATTGGGGTCGCGCAAAACATCGCCGCGGGCGTTGCCATAGCCGTGCACCACGCCGACGAAGTTTGATCGCGTATAGCGGGAGAATTCCTGGATCTGGCAAATCACCGCACCGGAGACCATGGGGAAGGTTTCCTCCGAGCTCAGCACCAATCCGATCCGCTTCCCCTGCATGCCTTCGATCACCTCGTCAGACTTGGGATAAGACGCGGCGTAGTAGCAGAAGGTGCGGTCGAGAAACGCCTTGAGCTGCGCCGAGCTGCCGTACCAATAGATCGGCGTCGCCGCAATGAAGCCATCCGCCGGCAGATAGTGATCGAGAAACACGGAGCGGAAGCCATCTTCGATGGAGCACTCGCCGTCCGGCTTCCGGCATTGCCGGCAGTCTCTGAGAAAGCTCTTCAAGAAATCGTCGGCAAAGACGAATGTCACCTCGTGACCGGCTTCGACGAGCCCATCGCGCACGGCTTCTGCCAGCAGCGCAGAGTTGCCGTTGCGGCGCGGGCTCGAAGACAGCACCAGAGCTTTCATGTTTCATCCTCTCAACAATTCGGCCGCGGCCTGGTCGAGCGCGCGTTGGAACTCGGGCACCCGGCCTGGCGAGCCTGCACAATGGCCCCAGGGCGAGTCAAAGACACGCAGCTCAGCTCGCGGCATCGCCGCGACTTCCGCAGCGTTATCCTCCGGCACGAAATACATGTCGCTGCTGCAAGGCATAACGATCGCCCGGGCGCGGATCGATTGCAAGCGCCAGCTTGAAGTCGCCGCGATAGATCTGATTGTCGCTGATGTCTGCGCGCTGCCAGGTCCAGATCTTGGCGAGCAGATCGTTTGCGTCCCATTTCAGATGATCCTCCTCCCAGTCGCGCACCAGCTCCTCGAGCGTCGCGAAACCGAGCTCGCGATACATCGCATCGCGGAAAAACGCGTGCGAGTAGGCCCAAGCGACGTATACGCGGCCGAACGCTCTCAAACCCTTCTCCGGCGGCTTCGCATAATTGCCGGCATTCCACGCGGCGTCCGCCTGCAAGGCTGCTTTAGGCCCGTCGAGGAACGCGTAGTTGAGAGGCGAGCAGCGCGCCGCGCCGCAATAGGGCAGAATCGCCTCGACCATGTCGGGATACTGAGCCGCCCATTGATAGGCTTGGATCGCCGCGAGCGACCAACCGAGTACGAGCGCGATGCGTCGTACCCCAAGCTTCTCGGTGAGCAACCGGTGCTGGCAGGCAACATTGTCGAATACCGTGACATGCGGGAAACGCGGACCGTCCTGCGGTGCGCTCGTGTTGCTTGGCGATGACGAATAACCATTGCCGAACAGGTTGACCGAAATGACGAAATGGCGCGCGGGATCGATGGCCCGCCCCGGTCCGAACAGCTTCTCGTTGCGGATATGGGTGCCGGTATAAGAATGTCGGGAGAAGAACGGCATTGTCCGCCGCGGAATTCAGCGTTCCGTAGGTTGCGTAGGCGAGTCTCGCATTTCGCAGCACCGCACCCGACTGGAGGCGCACGTCCCCAAGCTCAAACGTGCTGTAACCCTGCATCGGCAACGGTCTCCCGCCAAAGGAGTGCCCTCAGCAGCTATATCGCTGACGATACGCTGCAACAGCGGATTCAAAGCAGGAAAGCGGGGGCCGCACCACACCTGCGCCGATCTGGCCGCCATTGCGGCCGGCGATGCCGACATCGAGGACCGGAAGCACCTTGCTTTCGACGACTTTGAAGATGTCGATGCCCGTCGGCGAGCCGCGAAAGCCAAGGGCCGGAAGCAGATAGTCCGAATTTTCTCCGACGGTGATGGCATAGAGTTCCTTGTTGCGCGCGATCATCGTCTCGTAGGACCCACCCTGGTAGCTCTGGAGCGAAGGGGCGGAGGCTTGGGCAAAACCGCCGAGCCCGACCGTTTCCGCAATGATGCTTTCGCCGCCCATCCAGGTGATCTCGTCTTCGCTATGGCCGTCGAACAGCTTGGCTTCCACCGAGGCATGCGGCCCGTTGAACCAGGTGTCGCCAAGCCCGCTCACGCGGATTGAGAACCCGCGGCAATTGAAGGCCATGGCCGTCACGACACTTGAACCCTCAATGTCGCGCGCCGCGTCGGCGGTCGCCTTGCTGGCCGCCATCGACAGGCGGAGGAAGAAATACTGGTCGTCGACCATGGCTTGGACGGCGCGGACGATCCTATCGCTGCCCGACGCTGCCAAGGTGAGGAAGCCCGGCACCAGTTCGCGCAAAAACAGCAGCGCTGCGGCGGCGTTCCTGGAGTGGAGCTCATCACCCATGCCTAGTGCCCGCTTGATGATCGGCTTTAGTGCAATGCCGCCGCTCCTTCCCAAGGCGTCCGCAATCACCGGAACGATCTCGTTTTGCACCAGCAGCAGCCGGTCCCTCACGCCCTCGTCGTACACGCCGTAGTTCAGGCGGCGCGGGTTGCTGCCCTCGTAAATGTTGCAGCAGGCGACGTTACCGAACGTCCGGTTCTCGACCACAAATACCGGCATGGACGCGGTGTAGATCCCGGCCAGAGACCCGACGCAGCCGAAATCATGGCAACCACCAATCTTGATCTCGCCGGCATCCAGTTTGGCAATGGCTTCGTCTTTGTCGCCGGCGAGGCCCTCGAATAGAGCGCCGCCGATGATGGCCTCGCGTTGCCCGCCGGTATAGTCGGACCACTCCATGGGCGGTCCGGAGGTGAGAATGGTCTGAGGCGTGAGGCCAGGGACGAAGTCGCCCGCGCGGCGTATGTCGACCAAAACCGGATCGGACTTGGTGAGCCGCTCGAACGCGAGCCTGTTGGCATCGGCGCGCTTATCCACGGCGAATTGCACTCCACCCTCCCGATGCATTTAATTGGCCGATTAATTAGTAGCAAAAAGAGTGTTGCCTTAACTGCGGGCCTAATGCAAGTACATGTTAGTGGATTGCGTGGCGCTGTTTCAGCGGCCATAAATTCGTGGCACGTTAGCACGTGGCGCGTCGGACCAGCGTCAAGGTGCTTAGGGGGAGCTCAGGTCGGACAAATATATTCCCAAGCATGCCGCTTGCGGCTGCGCTTGACCGACGCATGAAGTTTGAGAGCAGCACGATGGCGCATCAACCAAGTCGGGATATCGAGCCAGCCAGGCGCAGTGGCAGAAATGTGCGCGAGATAGCCAGACCCAAGCGTGAAGCGAACAGCGCGCGCCGAGTCGACAAATTCCTTGCAGTAGCCCTGGATCTGTTCGCCGAGCGAAATTTCGCATCGGTCACGATCAAGGACATTGCCCGCGCGCTTCGCGTCAACACCGCGCTGATCTATTACTATTTCGACAGCAAGACCGATTTGTTTCGTGCCACGATCGAGCATGCTGTCGCCCGCGCCTTCGAGAACGTGCGCGCCCTGGATGACAAGAGCGCTGATCCGCCGACGATTATCGCTGCGTGGCTCGCCAATCACGTCAACAAATATGCCGAGATTCACCGCTTCGTGAAGATTGCGCTCGATTTCCGCGGAGCGCACGAGGGCGATTCGGACATCGCCAACACCATCGAGAGCTTCTACGTCGAGGAGCGCAAGCTGCTCTCGAAGATCATTCGTGAAGGCATCAAGCAGGGGCTGTTCAAGCCGGTTGATCCCAACCGCATGGCTCAGTTCATCTCCACCCATCTCGATGGGTGCATGGTGCGGTCGGTGATCCTTTCTGACTTCGATCTCGACGGTGCCGTGCGTGATCTGCACAAGCGTGTCCTTGAGATGCTTGGCTACTCGCCGAAGAAGCGCAGCAAGCGCGCGGGGCGGCGAGCCTCCGCATAATTTCGCCGAGAGCGGCGTGAAAGACTAACGCCAGCGAACCTGCGCGTAGGCGCTTGCGCAAAACCAAGTCATTTCGGCTGAGCATTAGGCAAGAGCTGCCTATGTATTGCCCATCGCAATGCATTCGATTGCGTAGAGCAATGCGCCCCGGAGAAATCTAATTGACTGTTTAATTAGACACGCGCAGAGTGAGCGCCTATTGGGGAGACGGTCAGTTCGTGTCTGACCGTAGGTGGAGGGGAGGAAGCGGCAAAAAAGCAAACAGGGGAACTGCGCTGCTCGCTCTGAAATTATCCTAATGCAAACGAGCAAGCGTCCCCGGTCATGCAAGCCGCCAAGGAGATCAGCTGTCCATGAATGAGATAACGAGCGGTGCTCAGATCGCAGCGTCGGCAGGCCATGGTGGCCGGGAGACGATGCAGAGTTTGATTGAGAAGGGCGTCGAATATTGCATGCCCCTTTACGTCGATGTGCACGGGATCGCCAAAACCAAGACGGTACCCGTCAGCCACTTCGATCGGATGATGCGCGGATCCGAATTGTTTACCGGTGCCGCGCTCGATGGCCTCGGCCAGGGACCTCACGACGACGAGTTGGCGGTGTTGCCAGACGCGAATGCCGTGATGCAACTACCCTGGCGCCCGAACGTGGCGGTGATCCCGGGCCAGCTCATTTATCACGAACAGCCATATCCGATGTGCTCGCGGAACGTGCTGGCGAAGCAGATCGAGCGCGCTGCTAAGATGGGATTGAAATTCAATCTCGGCATCGAGTGCGAGACCTATATCGTCCGGCGCGACCCATCCGCCTACAATGGCTTTGCCCCGAACGATCCGCGCGATACCGTCGCCAAGGCCGCCTATGACGCTTCTCTGACTTTGATGAATTTGGAGTTTTTGAACGAGATCGTCTCGTCGATGAACAAGCTAGGCTGGGAAGTGCATTCCTTCGATCATGAAGATGCCAACGGCCAGTTCGAGTTCGATTTTTCCTATGCCGACGTTCTGACCATGGCGGATCGCTTCATCGTCTGGCGCATGATGATGAAAGAGCTGTCGCGCAAGTTCGGCTGGGAATCCACGATGATGGCGAAGCCCTATGCCGACAGGACGGGGTCGGGCGCACACTTCAATATGTCGCTTGCCGACATTAAGACCGGCAAGAACATTTCCGGCGACGCCAGCGACAAGCGTGGCTGCGGTCTCTCCAAGCGTGCCTATCAATTTCTGGGCGGGATGAGGAAGCACGCCGCCGCGATCGTTGCGGTCAGTTGTCCCACGGTGAATTCCTATAAGCGCCTAATCAAGACCGGCTCGATGACAGGCTACACCTGGGCGCCGATCTTCATCTCTTATGGCGGTAACAACCGCACCCACATGTTCCGCGTTCCCATGTTGCGGCCCCATATCGAAGGCAGCGATCACGGTGGCGCCGCCCATGTAAATCTCTCAAGCACCAGATGGGAATGCCGTGCGGTCGATCCTTCGACCAATCCCTATCTCGCCGCCGCCATGTTCTTGGGGGCTGGCCTCGATGGCATCGAGCAGGATCTCGATCCTGGCGATCCTGAACTCATCAATATGTACGAGCTGTCCGACGCGGAGCTTGAAAAGAAGGGCATTCGGCAACTGCCGAAGACCTTGCTCGAGGCGATCACCGCCTTCGAGGAGGACGATCTCGGGCGTCGTGTTATGGGCGAAGAGCTGCGAAACTCCTATGTCGAGCTGAAAAAGGCCGAGTGGTGGTCCTATCACAATTCAATCTCGCAGTGGGAAATCGACGAGTATCTGACGAAATTCTGAGCAGGGGTGCAGAGTGTTTTGGCGCAAGAAAGACAAAGCGACCAATTCGGAGGTGAAGATGTTCTTCGCCTCGGACCTCCATGGCTCCAATATCTGCTTCAAGAAATTCATCAACAGCGCGCAGTTCTATGGGGCTGACGTCCTCGTCCTCGGCGGCGATCTCACCGGCAAAGCCGTGATTCCGATCGCCGAACAAGCCGACGGGACATTTCTTGCGTTCCAACATGGAGAGGCTGTTCGGCTCAATAATGAGAGCGAACTCGACGAGTTCGTGCAGCGCCAGGGAAATATCGGTTTCTATCCGACTGTGATGTCGGAGGCGGAATATCAGGGACTGAGAACCAATCAGGAGGCGCAAGACGCGCTTTTCAAAAGGCTTGTGCTTGAGCGCGTGCGGGAGTGGACCGTCATCGCCGCCAACAAGCTGAAGGGAACCGAAATTCCGCTGGTTGCCATTCCGGGCAACGACGACTTCCACGAGATCGATGAAATCCTGACCCAAGCGCCGCATTTCGATTTCCACGAGATGCAAGTTTGTGAGTTCAAGGGCGGCTATCAGATGCTTTATTGCGGCGGCTCGACGCCGACGCCCTGGGACACCGAGCGCGAATATACCGAAGAACAATTCGTCGCCCGGTTTGCCCAACTCCTCCCCCAAGTCGCCGACATGAGCCGCTGCATCTTCAATGTGCATGTGCCGCCCTTCGGCACCACGCTCGATGCGTGCCCGAAGCTCGATAAGAATTTGCAGGTGGTCTACGAGATGGGACTTCCAGCACAGGTTCACGCAGGCTGTCAGACGCTGTTCGACATCATCAAGCAGCATCAGCCGTTGCTCGGTCTGCACGGCCATATCCACGAGGGCCGTGCCAAGATCAATATCGGCAAGACCATCTGCATCAATCCCGGGAGCGTGTACCCGGAGGGAATTCTACAGGGGGCTCTGGTCACACTAAGGCAGGGCGAGGTCGTCCAGGCAAATCTGATGCAAGGATGATGAAATTGGCAGTTATGGGGGCAATGACTTTGGGAGAGGGAGGGCAATATGTCCGTCACTGATATGGGTGGAGACAAGCGAATATTCCTACGCAAGGCCTCGGGTTTGATCAGAACCGCGGGTCTGGCGGACACTTTCATTTACAATCTCGGCGTGGTCAGCATCGGTCTCGGTGTTGGCTCGATGCTGTATTACGGACCGGCTTTCTATCCCCAAGGCAACCTGATCTGGGGCTGCGTCATCGCCGGCATCGCCATGGCGATGATCTCATTTGGCTTCATCACCTGGACCATTACTTTACCGCGTTCCGGCGGCATCTACGTGTTTGGATCTCGCATTCTGCCTCCGGCGGTCGCGCTCACCATGAGCCTGGTGGAAATTACCGCCTGGCTCTTCTATTGCGCCATCGCCGCCTACTGGATGGTGACGCTCGCGCTGGCGCCGATGTTTGCAGCACTTAGTCTGCTCACCGGCAACGAGACCTTCCTCGCCATCTCGCAAACTATGCTGCAACCCTGGGCGACGTTCCTGATCGGTGCGGCGATCCTGATTCTCTCTCAGATCGTGTTGTCGTACGGCATGCGCTTCTATCTGACGCTCAACAAATGGGTGTTCATTTTGGCGATGGCGAGCACGGTCTTCATGATCGTGACGCTTGCCATGGCCACGCGCGAGCAGTTCGTAACCAACCTCAACGAGCTGGTCGGGCCGTCGCTTGGCGTGCCCGACGCGTATAACGCCATCATCGCCAGCGGTAAGGAGAAAGGTTGGGGAGAGGCCGGCTTCGACACCTGGCAGACCATTCTGGTCTCCAATTGGCCGTTCCTGCCGCTGATCGGTGCCGCCTTCTCGATTGCCATCGGCGGCGAGATCAAATCTGTCGGCAAGTCGCAGAGTGTCGGCATGCTCGGCGCAGTGCTTGTCGCCACCGTGGCCTGGATCATTACGGTCTGGCTGGCCTACAAGGTGTTCGGCTTCGAGTTTCTCGGCACTGCGGTGTTCAACGTGCTGAGCGGCAATGGCGGACTGACCACGCCGACCGATCCGGCCGTCGCGCTGCTGACCGGCATTCTCACCAAGTCGCCACTGATTACGGTGCTGACCTCGCTCGGTCTCGCCTTGTGGATGTGGATGTGGATTCCGGCGATGCACACCTTCGGCGTCCGCGCCATCGTGGCTTGGGCGTTCGATCAGGTAGCCCCGGCGCCGATTGCAACAATCTCGGAGAAATATCACACGCCGATCGTCGCCATCACCGTGACCACGGCAGTGAACTTGATCTTCATGGCATTGTTTGTGTTCACGCCGTGGTTCGCCAAGATCGTCATCCTCATCGAGGCTGCGGTGCTGGCTTGGTCGGTGGTGCTCGGCGCGGGAATCTTCTTCCCCTACTTGCGCCCGCAGCTTTATGAAAAATCGCCAATCGCCAGCAAGACCTTGTTCGGACTGCCGATCATGTCGGTGGCATGCTTCCTCGGGTTCATCGCGGCTCAGTTCTACTTCTGGACGCTGTACTTCGATCCGAATGCGGCAGGCCATGATCCCACCCAGGTGATGATCGTCGCTGGTGTCTTCGTGCTGGGATTTGCCTTCTATTACATCATGAAGATGATCAAGCGGTCGCAAGGCATCGATGTTACGCTCGCATTCAAGGAAATTCCGATTGAATGATCGAGTGTTGTCGCATGTCAAAGCAGGGAGCGGGGGGCTATGCCTTCCCGCTCCTTCTGCGGCGTGGAATGCAAGGACGTAGCTTGCAGTCGGCTATTAACGTCAGTCCGAGGAGATATTCGTGAATCAACTATCCGCAGATCCAGGGCTCAATCTGGAATACGTGGATGAGGCGCTCAGCCTGGTTCGTGACGCCGAGGCCCAAGGGATTCGCTTGAGGATTCTCGGTTCGGTCGCCTATCGCCTCCAATGTCCGAACAATTTGCACCTGTTCGAGGATACCAAACGCGTCCTCACCGACGTGGATTTCGGTGCCGAGAAGAAGCAAAACCGCGCCATCCGCCAGTTCCTGATGGCGCGCGGCTACGTTCCCGATGAGGGGATCTATGTGGCGTCGGAAGGAGCGCGACACGCCTATTTGCACAAGGAGACCGGCCTCAACGTCGATGTTTTCGCGGACGAGCTCTATTTCTGCCACCGCATCCCGTTCAAGAATCGGCTCGATCTCGACAGCCCCACCATCTGCACGACCGACTTGCTGCTGGAAAAGATGCAGATCGTTGAGATCAACCTCAAGGACTTCAAGGACACCGTCGTGCTGATGCTCGAGCATCCTCTCTCGCACCACCAGGAGGGGCCGAAATCGATCGATGTCGGCTACATCATCGATCTGATGCGCCAGGATTGGGGCTTCTATTACACCTTCACCACCAATCTGAAGCGGGTGCCGGAACATCTCGATCAGTTTTCCTCGATCCGCGATCAGCAGCGCGACGTGATTCGGGAGCGCATCAACGCGCTCGTCGGAGCGATCGAAGCCGCGCCGAAGACTTTGGGCTGGAAGATGCGCTCAAAAATCGGAACCCGAAGCCGCTGGTATCAAGAAGTCTCGGAGAAGTCGCGCCAGTTCTGACGCGGCGCTTCGGCGTGCAGAGAGGGCAGGACATTGAAGACCGCCGGGGCGGGGGTGCCCCTTAGCCATCAGGCTTTTCGCCAGCGGCAAAAAACCGTTGATCTCGATGGGTTGAGCTACAAGCCGCTGCGCGTTGCCTGGACCGATCTCGGCGAAGGCAGGCCGGTCATCCTGCTGCATGGCATTCCCACTTGGTCGTTTCTCTACAATGACGTGATTCCGCTGCTCGCGGAAAAGGTCAGAGTCATTGCGCCTGATTTTCTCGGCCACGGCTATTCCGACCGGCGCGACTTCTTCGACCGTTCGCTGCTGGCGCAGACCGACATGATCCTCCGTCTGATGGATCACCTCGGCATTGAGCGAGCCGACTTCGTCGGTCACGACACCGGCGGCGGCGTCTCACTCATCATGGCCATCAATCATCCCGAGCGCGTGGCGCGCCTCGTCTTGACTAACGTCGTCGCCTACAATTCCTGGCCGATCGACGACATGATTGCTCTCGGTAACCCGAATTGGCGCAGCAAGGCGCCGAAGGAAGTCGCCGACTTTATCGCCTCGGGTCTGCCGGACGGTATCCATAACAAGGACCGGCTGACGCCAGAGTTCAGGGACGGCATCGTCGCGCCCTACAGCGATGAGGAGGGCAAGATCTCGCTGATCCGCAATGCCAGCGCCCTCAATACCAATCACACCACCATGCTGGTCGAAAGGCACGGTGAAATCGCCGCGCCAACGCTCTGCCTCTGGGGCGTGCATGACCCGTGGCAGACGATCGCGGACGGCGAGAGGCTGTCGCGCGAGATTCCCAATGCCCGCCTGGTACGTGTGGAGAATGCATCGCACTGGATTCCTCACGATACGCCCAAGATTTTTGCTGAAGAGATCGCCAAACACTTGCAGGCCGGAAGTGCTTGAACTGAATAGGGAGGTTGTCCAATGAATCGGTTCCTCGCCCAACTGACATGTCTTGCTGTTTGTCTCATTCCCACCGTCGGGCCCCAACTCGGGCCCCAATTGCGGGGGTGGATTGTGATGGATGAGCGCGCATAGCCGCGCACAGCAGACATTTAGCGGGAATTCGTGCAACTCACCAACACGGCCGGACGCTCAGCCATGCCCTGCTGCTCAGTCAGGTGGGCATCGCCGAGTTCGTCTGACCGTCGATAGAGTCAGCCCTCCTAATACGTCGCAAAACGATAGGTGAAATCGGTAATCACGCCGAAGCGCTCGCTGGTAAAATCCTCGAGCTCGGCTTTGACGCCGAAATTGACGAAGTCGCTGACACCGTTCGTTGTGGCGTACCAGTAGCGGACGCCGGCGCCGGCCGACCAGTTTGGATTGATGTCATAGCGAAGCTCGGCCTCGATCTGGGCGCCCCAGCCGGTGCCCCGATCCTCGATATTGGGAATTGGCCCGAGGTCCTGACGAAGGCGGTGGCTGTCCTCGTTCCAGACATAGGCGCCGGGTAGGAGTGCGAAGTCGCCGACGAAGGTGATGCGATCCGACAGCTTTCTTTGCACCTCGGCGCCGAGACGGAGTGATGCCCAATTGGTTTCGTTGTTGATCACCTTGGTGGTGAAAGGCACCGCGACATGGCCGGGCGGTCCGCAGAATGCGCCTTGCACCTCGTCCTTGAGGCAACGCGCACCGAAGGCCTCGACCGTCTCCTGCCACATGTTGAAGCCGACGAAGGGAGTTACCTTGAAGTCTTCATTGAGCTTGAAGTCATAGCCGAGGTCGATGGTGCCGTAGATGAGGTCGCTGCCTTCGACGTCGCTATAGGTGTCGGAGAAGCGGATCTGGTGCTTGAAGTAGTCCTGATCGTCGAGGCTGCCCGAGACAATGCCGCCACCGCCGACGAAGCCCTTGAAGACCATGCCGGTGTCGTTCTTCGCTCTGAAGGTGACCTCACCGGAGACTCCGTCCAGATCGTCATAGCTCAGCGTCGAGGTTGGATTGCCTAGGGTCGGGTCGATCTTGCTCGAGTTGAGGCCGAAATTCGTCTTGCCCTGGCTGAACCAGACACGCGTGCCAAGCTCGAAGGCCGGATCCGGCATGGGCGGCGGCGGCACGACAATCGGCGCGGTGTAAATTCCGGAAGGGTTCCAGGTTTGGGCGCTGGCGAGGCTGGGCAAGAGTGCGAGGCAAGCGACGCCGAGCGTCAGCAGCCAAGCCCGCCTATGTCCGGCAATTCGAGCCACAGCCCGCCCTCATCGTGTTTTTCGAATCCACAATGCAGGGCGGCTGGTTAAGAGCTGATTAAGGTCCGTCCCGTCTTGAAACGGTGGTCAGCGTTTGCGGCTGGCGAGGATGCCGGCGACGAAGGCGACCGCAAGCAGGGTGATGGGGCCGATTTGCTGCATCGCCTTGCCGATCTCGCGGTCAACGCTGCCGATGCCGTCGACAAAGCTGGCTGGCGCCGGCGGTGCCTCGCGCCGTGTCGGGCTAAAGGCCGACCAGGCGAGGAGGCCGGCGCCCAACAACAGGAGGATGCTCGCCATGATCCCGGCGGCTTCGGCAGGGCTAAAGCCGTAGCTCGAGATCAGCGCTTGGTATGCCGCTAGCAGTCCGAAGCAGACGGCAGCGAGCAGGATCAAGACCGCGATCGTGATCGCGATCGCTTGGCGCAGCGTGCGCTGCAACGATTGTTTGATCCTAGTGCCGGCCTGCAAAGACGACAGCAGCGTAAGCGCGAGGCTCCACATTCGGGTTTTGCCTCTAGCGCCGGGTCAGGACGCCGAACAGGAATCCAACGCCGATGGCGATCGCGACAGCCTGTAGGGGATTGCGCCGGATGGCGTCTTCAGCCTCCTTGGCGGACTCCATGGCGCTCGCTTGCGCAGTATTGAGCTTCTCGTTGGCGATACGGCCGACGGTCGAGGTGAGGTTCTGGATGTCGGCGCGGATCGCTTCGATTTCTTCGGCGAGCTCGTCTTTTGCGGGAGACATGGGGACTATCCTTCCACATAGTTTTTGGCCTGGTCTGACGTGACCATACGCCCAGTTGGTGACTTTCCTATTATTATCGAGCTCGCGTGTGGCTGTTTTGTCCGGGACGGGGCCAATTCGATCGGCTAAAGTGCCTTAAAGCCTGGGTTTGAATTGGGGGAGTGGGAAGTTTGAAGGCGCGCAGTCTGATATTTCCGGGGGTTGCGGCTCTGGTTGGCCTCGCCATCTCAACGGGATTTGCCCATGCAGTCTCCACCAAGATGGACGCCGTTAGCGCCCGGCCGTTGCCGGTGCAGCCAGTGGTCTTCGGGCACCATCGTAAGATCAAATCCTATTGCTACCCGCGCAATTATTGGTGGTTCTACCGGCCCTACACCACGGCCACCGAGGGCTATGCCCGTTGCATGCCCTATTTTCATTACCTGCCCCAGGCCTATGATCGGCGTAAGGGCTACGCGCCACCCAAATGATGCCGGGTCGCGGGACTGATACGGAACTGAGGAAGGTTCGCGGAGACGTCCAACTGGAGGTGACCATGCGCAAATCATTATTGGCGACCGCCGCGTTCGCGGCTCTAGCATTTATGTCTGGACAGGCTTTGGCCATCGATGCCGGCACGGCGTCGAGGCTCTCGGGTGCGATCGGAACGCAAGGTTCGATGTTGCATCTCGCTGGCTACAAGCACTGCGACTACTCGGGCTGTTATTCTTGCTCGCGCCATTGCGACAGCTATGGCTACGAATACGGCCACAGATATTGCGCGCATTACAGCTATTACGACTGCGTGCCCTATCACAGCGGCGGCGGCTATGGTAAGCGCCGCCACTACAATGGCGGTGGCGGAGGCTATTGAGCCCCACTCAGCGCGACGACGATGCAAACGGGCGGCTTCGGCCGCCCGTTTCTTTTCGGGTGCGCTCTCGCGTCCCGAGACCAAAACTGTCTCATTCGCGCTCACGCTTTAAGAGCTTCACAACAGGCACGGGTATTCCTGGGCGGGCGCCATTAACGGGACTGATACTCGTCTCCTTTAAGCATAAGGGCTTCGGGCCGTTCCCGAGCACGCGTTCCTAGTCCTGCCGGGTCAGCTGACCGGCGTCGTGGAGTTGCACAATGAAAGTTGCGTATTGGTTCGCCGCCGTCCTGGCGCTGACGGTTGGCATGAGTTTCGCGGCGGCCGATCCGGCCAACGCTTGGTGCGGATGGCGTTGCCGCGGCGCGGTTGCCGTCATGCCGTCGGCAGTTGTGATGCCGGCTCCTGTGATTGTCTCGCCGGCGGCCCCTGCCGTCGTCGTCTCGGTGCCTGGGCCGAATCCGATGCCGCTCCGGGCGCCTTGCGGTGGTGGTTGCGTTGGTGCTGGCGCTGTCGGCTACGCCTACGCGCCGGTGATCTACGGATACTACGCGGCGACGCCGGCCTGCTATGCCGGTAGCTCCTGCTATTTTCGACGGAATTGCTGGTACGACGCGTTCGGCCGGCGCTTCTGCAACTAGAGCCTCAGGGGAGGGCCTCGACCCTCCTTTCATTCTTTGTCGCGACGTGCGGCTTAGCGCGGACGTGCCGTCGTGCTCGCCCAATGCAACGCGATTGCTGCGGCATTGGACACGTTGAGGCTCGCGAGCGTGCCGCGCGTCGTGATGCGGCAGAGCTGATCGCAATGTTCGCGCGTCAATTGCCGCAAGCCTTTGCCCTCGGCACCGAGCACGAGCGCCATCGGCAGCGTGAGCTTCGCTGTCTCCAACGCCTCGCTTCCTTCCTCGGCCAATCCGACGCGCGAGAACGCGCGCTCGCCGAGTTCGGCCAAAGCGCGGGCGAGATTCGTCACGAGGATGATGGGAACAATGTCGAGCGCGCCGCTCGCCGCCTTGGCCAGCGCGCCGGTAAGCGGAGGGCTGTGCCGGTCATGGAGCACGAGACCAATCGCGCCGAAGGCCGCGGCCGAGCGTAGGACCGCGCCGACATTTTGCGGGTCTGTGACTTGATCAAGCACGACCAGTAGACCCTCAGTGGCGACGTCGTCGAGGTCGGCCCGCGGAAGGTCCTCGACCTCGATCACCGCGCCCTGATGGACGGCGTCGCCGCCGACGAGCCGGTCCAGGGTCTTCGGCAGCGCCGGCTCAAGCTTCAGCCCGCGCTTTAGGAGGAGGGGCTCGAGCCTGTGCGCGGCATTCTCCGTCAGATGCAGCTTGCGGATCTCACGCTTTGGGTTGGCGAGTGCCGCCTCGACCGCGTGAATCCCATATAACAAGACAGGGGCGGAGCTTTTCGGCGACTCGGAACGCCTGCGCTGACGGTGGGAAGGGGAGGGTCGATGCTTCTTGTTGCGCATGGCTCGGGGGCAAGATGAGAGGGGGTTTGGCAGGGTGAATCGTTGAAAGGGTACAGAATTTTGATGGTTCCTGCCGGATTAGAGTTGACAGCCGCCTAAGCTATTCCCATAAAACGGCGGTGAGGCGGCCCCTGCCGGTCAACGGCGGGGCGTTTTTGCTTGTATAAATTCAACAGTCCGACAATCCATCTGATCAAGGAGGGGTGCCCGAGTGGCTAAAGGGGACGGGCTGTAAACCCGTTGGCTATGCCTACGTAGGTTCGAATCCTACCCCCTCCACCAGTATGCCTTCCGGACGGATGGTTTGCGGGTGTAGCTCAATGGTAGAGCAGCAGCCTTCCAAGCTGAGGACGAGGGTTCGATTCCCTTCACCCGCTCCAGTCGGGTGTTAGGTGCCAGGCGTCAAACTACAAGGAAAACTTGTTACTGACGCCTGACACCTGATACCTGACACCGAAATAGGAGTGTAGCTCAACTGGCTAGAGCACCGGTCTCCAAAACCGGGGGTTGGGGGTTCGAGTCCCTCCACTCCTGCCACCTGAGGGCTAAACGAGACTAGGGCCGAGATTATTCAGGTTGAGCGGGCAAGAAGAGAAGAGATGGCGAGAACCAACCCTTTCGAATTTATCCAGCAGGTGCGCACCGAGGTGGCCAAGGTTACCTGGCCGACGCGCTCGGAGACGGTCGTCACCACGGGCATGGTGTTGGTCATGTCGATCTTGGCGGCGCTCTTCTTTCTGGCGGCGGATTGGGTGCTGCACAATTTGACCACGCTGATCCTTGGGATTGGGCATTGAGAGGCGCGAGGCGCGGAGAGGTAGACTGAAGTCCAATGGCCATGCGCTGGTACATTGTCCATGCCTACTCGAATTTCGAGAGGAAGGTCGCCGAGTCCATTAAGGAGCGGGCGGCGGCGGCCGGCCTTGGCGACAAGTTCGAAGAGGTGCTGGTGCCGATGGAAGAGGTCGTGGAGATGCGCCGCGGCCGGAAGGTGAGTTCGGAGCGGAAGTTCTTTCCGGGTTATGTGCTGGTGAAGATGGAACTCAGCGATGAGACCTATCACCTCATCAAGAACACGCCCAAGGTCACCGGGTTTCTCGGGACCGAGAACAAGCCGATCCCGATCACCGAGGCGGAAGCGGGACGCATCTTGCAGCAAGTGCAGGAAGGCGTCGAGCGGCCGAAACCTTCGGTCACGTTCGAGATCGGCGAGCAGGTGAGGGTGGCAGACGGTCCGTTCGCTTCGTTCAATGGGCTGGTCGAGGAAGTGGACGAAGAGCGCGCGCGGCTCAAAGTTGCGGTTTCGATTTTCGGGCGCGCGACGCCGGTCGAACTCGAATATGGACAGGTGGAGAAGCTCTGAGCTTCTTCGAGGATGCGAGTGTGAACGATGGCTAAGAAGATCGACGGTTATATCAAATTGCAGGTGCCGGCAGGGCAGGCGAATCCTTCGCCGCCGATCGGGCCTGCGCTCGGACAGCGCGGCGTCAACATTCCGGAGTTCTGCAAGCAGTTCAACGCAGCGACGCAGAAGCTCGAGGCCGGCGCGCCGATCCCGACCGTGATCACGGTCTATTCGGATCGCTCGTTTTCATTCGAAATGAAGACGCCGCCGGCGTCGTATCTGTTGAAGAAGGCGGCGAAGATCGGCAAGGGCTCGACCGCGCCAGGACGTAACGTGTCCGGCAGCGTCACGCAGGCTCAGCTGCGCGAGATCGCCGAGGTCAAGATGAAGGATTTGAATGCCAATTCCGTCGAGCAGGCGATGAAGATCATCGCGGGCTCAGCGCGCTCGATGGGACTAGAGGTGCAGGAGTAGGATATGAGCAAGCCCGGCAAAAGATTTCGCGCGGCCAAAGAGACTGTCGAGCGCGAGAAGCTATATACGATCGAAGAGGCAGTGAAGCTGGTCAAGGCTGCCGCCAAGACCAAGTTCGACGAGACGATCGAGGTCGCGATGAATCTCGGCGTCGATCCACGGCACGCCGATCAGATGGTTCGCGGCGTCTGCAATCTGCCGAATGGCTCGGGGCGCAAGCTTCGTGTCGCTGTGTTCGCAAAAGGCGCAAAGGCCGAAGAGGCGAAGAAGGCCGGCGCAGACATTGTTGGCGCCGAGGACCTGGTTGAGACGGTGCAAAAAGGAACGATCGATTTCGATCGCTGCATCGCCACGCCGGACATGATGCCGCTGGTTGGACGCTTAGGTAAGGTGCTCGGCCCGCGCGGCCTGATGCCGAATCCGAAAGTGGGCACGGTGACGATGGACGTCACGGCGGCAGTGGCAGGCGCCAAGGGCGGCGCCGTCGAATTCCGCGTCGAGAAGGCTGGTATCGTGCAGGCCGGCGTGGGCAAAGCAAGTTTCACGGAAAAGGCGCTGATCGAAAATATCCGCGCCTTCGCCGATGCGGTGATCAAAGCGAAGCCGTCGGGCGCTAAGGGCACGTTCCTAAAGCGGATGGCGGTGGCCTCGACGATGGGGCCTGGTGTGAAAATCGAGCCGGCGAGCATTTCTGGCGCCGGCGCATAGAGTTGAAAGTTTCAGGGTCCGATCGAGGGCCCGGAACGGATCGTTTCCTAAAGAGGCGATCCGAACCTGTCCGAGACTGCAGGTGCGGGATAACCCGCTTAAGCCTTTTGGGCCTGCAATAGACGGGAGGCGAACGGTTCAGGGCGTGAGGGCCAAATCCCACGCCAGGAGATCGGTTTGAACCTCGTATCGGCTACGACGCTGTTAAGCGTTCGCGAGCAGGGCAGGCAAATGGAGCGTCGCTTGGAACAAGCGAAGCGGCATTGCTTGTCGCTTACGCTGCATTCCTCGCGGCAGGTGTGGTGAAGGGAAGGGCGTCAGCCTTTTTCTTCGAACTGACGGAGTGAGCATGGAAAGAGCAGAGAAGCGCGAAGTTGTAGCGGCGCTTCACGACGCTTTCGCCAAGACTGGCGTGATTGTCGTCGCTCATTATGCCGGCCTCTCGGTCGCCGAGATGACCAAGTTCCGCCGCGAGGTTCGCGGCGCGGGCGGGAACGTCAAGGTGGCCAAGAACAAGCTGGTCAAGCTCGCGCTCGAAGGAACCGACGCGAAAGGGATTGCGGATCTGCTCAAGGGGCCAACGTGCCTCGCATATTCCGCCGACCCGGTCGCGGCGCCGAAAGCCGCTGTCAAATTCGCCAAGGCGAACGAGAAGTTCATCATCCTTGGCGGCTCGATGGGGCAAACGGTACTCGATTCCAAGGGCGTGAACGCGCTCGCCAGTCTGCCTTCGCTCGACGAGCTACGAGGCAAGCTGATCGGTCTCCTACAGGCGCCAGCGAGCAAGATCGCTCGGACGCTGAACGAGCCCGGCGCCCAGCTTGCGCGCGTGGTCGCAGCCTATGGCAGGACCGGAGAAGCCGCTTGATGGCCGGATTGGCCTTAACAACGTTTGTGAAGTTACGAGGATAATCGAATGGCAGACCTACAGAAAATCGTTGACGACCTCTCCAAGCTCACCGTGCTCGAGGCGGCCGATCTCGCCAAGATGCTGGAAGAGAAATGGGGCGTTTCCGCCGCAGCACCCGTGGCCATGATGGCCGGCGGTGCCGCACCAGCGGCCGCGGTCGAAGAGAAGACGGAGTTCAATGTTATCCTGGCCGCCGCCGGGGCTAACAAGATCAACGTCATTAAGGAAGTCCGTGTGATCACTGGCCTCGGCCTGAAAGAGGCCAAGGACTTGGTCGAAGGCGCGCCCAAGCCCGTTAAGGAAGGCGTGAGCAAGGACGAAGCCGACAAGATTAAGAAGCAGCTCGAAGCCGCAGGTGCGACTGTAGAGCTCAAGTAGTTAGGGTTGAAATTTACCCGGGCGGGCCCCAAATAGAGGGGTCCGTTCGGGCCAACCCATTGAAATCAGTAACCACAGCGTCTCTCCAGAGTCTCCGCGGAAAGCGGGGTTTCCGGCGAGCCGTTTTTCGACCTTAAGAGGATCAAGCATGGCGCAGCAGATGACGAGTGGCATCAAGCGTTTGCGGAAGATGTTCGGCAAGATTCACGAAGTTGCCGAGATGCCGAACCTCATCGAAGTGCAGAAGCAATCTTACGATCAGTTCCTGATGGTCGACGAGCCCGAGGGCGGGCGCCTCGACGAGGGACTTCAATCGGTGTTCCGCTCGGTGTTCCCGATCCGGGATTTCGGCGAGCGCGCGCAACTCGAGTTCGTGCGTTACGCTTTCGAGCAGCCCAAATATGATGTCGACGAGTGCCAGCAGCGCGGCATGACGTTCGCGGCGCCGCTGAAGGTGACGCTGCGCCTGATCGTGTTCGATGTGAACGAGGAGACCGGCGCGCGCTCCGTCAAGGACATCAAAGAGCAAGACGTCTATATGGGCGACATGCCGTTCATGACCATGAACGGTACCTTCGTCATCAACGGCACCGAGCGCGTCATCGTCTCGCAGATGCATCGCTCGCCCGGCGTGTTTTTCGACCACGATCGCGGCAAGACGCATTCGTCGGGCAAGTTGCTGTTTGCCGCGCGGATCATTCCCTATCGCGGCTCCTGGCTCGATTTCGAATTCGACGCCAAGGACATCGTCTATGTGCGCATCGACCGCCGCCGGAAACTTCCGGTGACGACGCTGCTCTATGCGCTCGGATTGGACGACGAGGAGATTCTTTCGACGTTCTACGACCGCACTCCGTTCAAGCTGACCAAGGACGGCTGGCGCACGCCGTTCCGCGCCGACCGGATGCGCGGCATCAAGCCGATGCATGACCTGATCGACGCCAAGAGCGGCAAGGTGGCGATCGAGGCCGGCCGCAAAGTCACGGCGCGGCTTGCCAAGAAGCTTGCCGACGAAGGTCTGAAAGAGCTGCTGGTGCAGGACGAGGATCTGTTCGGCCGGTATCTCGCCGAGGACATCGTCAATCTGGAGACGGGCGAGATCTATGGCGAGGCGGGCGAGGAGCTCGACGCTAAGCTGCTTGCCACGCTGAAGGAGCTGGGGCTGAAAGAGATCCCAATCCTCGACATCGATCACGTCAATGTCGGCGCCTTCATCCGCAACACGCTTCACGTCGACAAGAACTCGAACACCGATGAGGCGTTGCTCGACATTTACCGGGTGATGCGCCCGGGCGAGCCGCCGACGCCGGATACCGCGCTCACGCTGTTCAACGGCATCTTCTTCAATTCCGAGCGCTACGACCTCTCGGCCGTGGGGCGCGTGAAGATGAATATGCGGCTCGACCTCGATTGCCCCGATACCGTGCGCACGTTGCGGAAAGAGGACATCCTCGCCGTGATCAAGACGCTGGTCGGTTTGCGCGACGGCAAGGGAGAGATCGACGATATCGATCATCTCGGCAATCGCCGGGTGCGCTCGGTCGGCGAGCTGATGGAGAATCAGTATCGCGTCGGTCTGCTGCGCATGGAGCGCGCGATCAAAGAGCGCATGAGCTCGGTCGATATCGACACGGTGATGCCGCAGGATCTGATCAACGCCAAGCCCGCGGCCGCTGCCGTGCGCGAGTTCTTCGGCTCTTCGCAGCTGTCGCAGTTCATGGACCAGACCAATCCGCTGTCGGAGATCACGCATAAGCGTCGTCTCTCGGCGCTTGGGCCTGGCGGTCTCACCCGCGAGCGTGCCGGTTTCGAGGTGCGCGACGTGCACACCACGCATTACGGCCGTATCTGCCCGATCGAGACGCCGGAAGGTCCGAATATCGGCTTGATCAATTCGCTCGCGACTTACGCGCGGGTGAACAAATATGGCTTCATCGAGAGCCCGTATCGCCGCGTGGTCAAGGCCAAGGTGACGGACGAGGTGATCTATCTTTCGGCCATGGAGGAGGCGCGCTACGTCATCGCGCAAGCCAATGCCAAGCTCGCGCCGAACGGCACCTTCGAGGAAGAGCTGATCGTGTGCCGGCATGCCGGCGACGTCGAGCTTTATTCGCCGGACAAGGTCGATCTCATCGACGTGTCGCCGAAGCAGCTGGTGTCGGTCGCCGCCGCGCTCATTCCGTTCCTGGAGAACGACGACGCCAACCGCGCTCTGATGGGCTCGAACATGCAACGTCAGGCCGTGCCGTTGATCACGGCGGAAGCGCCGCTGGTCGGCACCGGCATGGAAGAGGTGGTGGCGCGCGATTCCGGTGCAGCCATCGGTGCGCGCCGCACCGGCGTGGTCGATCAGGTGGATGCGACGCGTATCGTCATTCGCGCCACGGAAGAGACCGATCCGTCGAAGTCGGGCGTGGACATCTATAATTTGCGCAAGTTCCAGCGCTCGAACCAGAACACTTGCATCAATCAGCGGCCGTTGGTGCGTGTCGGCGATCAGGTGCAGGAAGGCGAGATCATTGCCGACGGTCCCTCGACCGATCTCGGCGAGCTTGCGCTCGGCCGGAACGTGCTCGTCGCCTTCATGCCGTGGATGGGCTACAATTTCGAAGACTCCATTCTGATCTCCGAGCGCGTCGTCCGCGACGACGTCTTCACCTCGATCCATATCGAGGAATTCGAGGTGATGGCCCGCGACACCAAGCTCGGGCCGGAGGAGATTACGCGCGACATTCCCAACGTCTCGGAAGAGGCGCTGAAGAATCTCGACGAGGCCGGCATCGTCTATATCGGCGCCGAGGTGAACCCGGGCGATATTCTGGTCGGCAAGATCACGCCGAAGGGCGAGAGCCCGATGACGCCGGAGGAGAAATTGCTCCGCGCCATCTTCGGTGAGAAGGCGTCAGACGTTCGCGATACCTCGCTCAAGCTGCCGCCCGGCGTTGCCGGCACGGTGGTCGAGGTGCGCGTGTTCAATCGGCACGGCGTCGAGAAGGACGAGCGCGCCATGGCGATCGAGCGCGAGGAGATCGAGCGGCTCGCCAAAGACCGCGACGACGAGCTCGCGATCCTCGACCGCAACGTCTATGGGCGTCTCAAGGACACCTTGATGCACAAGGTCGTGGCCAAGGGCCCGAAGGGCATCAAGAAGGAAGCCAAGATCACCGAGGCGATCCTCGACGAGGTGGCGCGCAGCCATTGGTGGGAGATCGCGCTCAAGAACGAGAAGGCGATGGCCGAAGTCGAGGCCATTCATCGCCAATATGAAGATGCCAAGAAGCGTCTCGAGCAGCGCTTCGTCGACAAGGTCGACAAGCTGCAGCGCGGCGACGAGCTGCCGCCCGGCGTGATGAAGATGGTCAAGGTCTTCGTCGCGGTGAAGCGGAAGATCCAGCCCGGCGACAAGATGGCCGGCCGTCACGGCAATAAGGGCGTGATCAGCATGATCGTGCCGATCGAGGACATGCCCTATCACGAGGACGGCACTCCGATCGACATCGTGCTGAACCCGCTCGGCGTGCCGAGCCGCATGAATGTCGGTCAGATTTTGGAGACGCATCTCGGTTGGGCTTGCGCCGGTTTGGGCCGGAAGATCGGCGAGGCGCTCGAAGCCTACTACGAGACGAGTAAGGTGAAGCCGCTGAAGGAGCTGCTCAAGTCGATCTATGGCGACGACAAGGCCCTGAGTGCCTTGAAAGAGGAGCATCTGATCGAGTTCGAGCGAACTGTTGCGCAAAGGCGTGCCGGTGGCGACGCCTGTGTTCGACGGCGCGCATGAGAGCGACGTCACGGCGATGCTGGAGCAGGCCGGCTTCGCCGGTTCCGGCCAGGTGACGCTCTATGACGGGCGCACGGGCGAGGAGTTCGAGCGCAAGGTGACGGTGGGCTACATCTATATGCTGAAGCTCCACCACCTCGTGGACGACAAGATCCATGCCCGCTCGATCGGTCCGTACAGCCTCGTCACGCAGCAGCCGCTCGGCGGCAAGGCGCAGTTCGGCGGCCAGCGTTTCGGCGAAATGGAGGTCTGGGCGCTCGAAGCTTACGGCGCCGCCTACACGCTGCAGGAAATGCTGACCGTGAAGTCGGACGACGTTGCCGGACGCACCAAGGTCTACGAGGCCATCGTGCGCGGCGACGATACGTTCGAGGCGGGCATTCCGGAATCGTTCAACGTGCTCGTGAAGGAAATGCGGGCGCTTGGATTGAATGTCGAGCTTGAGCAACCGCGGCCGGAAGAAACACCTCCGGTGCGGGCGAGGCTGCCACGACCGGCGGCCGAGTGAGCCGTCTTAAGAGTTTGAATGCGCGATAAGCGAAGTGGCGGCATGGCCGCCCGTTGGGAGACCAGAGAATGAACCAAGAAATCGCCAATCTCTTCGGCCCTCAGGTCCAGCAGCAGAATTTCGATCAGATCCGGATCGGCATCGCCAGCCCGGAGAAGATCCTGTCCTGGTCGTTTGGAGAGATCAAGAAGCCCGAGACGATCAACTACCGGACCTTCAAGCCGGAGCGTGACGGCCTGTTCTGCGCGCGCATCTTCGGTCCGGTGAAGGACTATGAGTGCTTGTGCGGCAAGTACAAGCGCATGAAGTACAAGGGCGTCATCTGCGAGAAGTGCGGCGTCGAGGTGACGCTCGCCAAGGTCCGTCGCGAGCGCATGGGCCATATCGAGCTCGCAGCGCCTGTCGCGCATATCTGGTTTCTGAAGTCGCTGCCGTCGCGCATCGGCCTTCTGCTCGACATGACGCTGAAGGACCTCGAGCGCGTGCTGTATTTCGAGAACTACATCGTGCTCGAGCCGGGGCTGACCACGTTGAAGCCGCTGCAGCTCTTGAGCGAAGAGCAGCATATGGAGGCGCAAGAGACGTTCGGCGAGGACAGTTTCACCGCCTCGATCGGGGCGGAGGCGATCCGCGAGCTGTTGAAGGGGCTCGATCTGGAGAAGCTCGCTGCGGAGCTTCGCGTTGAAATCGCGGAGTCGACCACGGAGCTGAAGCCGAAGAAGCTCGCCAAGCGGCTGAAAGTCGTCGAGGCATTCATCGAGTTCGGGCAATAAGCCCGAGTGGATGATTCTCACGCACGTTCCGGTGATTCCGCCGGAGTTGCGTCCGCTCGTTCCGCTCGACGGCGGCCGCTTCGCCACGTCCGACCTCAACGATCTTTATCGCCGCGTCATCAACCGCAATAATCGCTTGAAGCGGCTGATGGAGCTTCGCGCGCCGGACATCATCATTCGCAACGAGAAGCGCATGTTGCAGGAGGCCGTCGACGCGTTGTTCGACAATGGCCGCCGCGGCCGCGTCATCACCGGCGCCAACAAGCGGCCGTTGAAGTCGCTCGCCGACATGCTGAAGGGCAAGCAGGGCCGCTTCCGGCAGAACCTGCTCGGTAAGCGCGTCGACTATTCAGGCCGTTCGGTGATCGTGGTTGGACCCGAGCTCAAGCTGCATCAGTGCGGGCTGCCGAAGAAGATGGCGCTCGAGCTGTTCAAGCCCTTCATCTATGCGCGGCTCGACAATAAGGGTCTCGCCGCCACGGTGAAGCAGGCGAAGAAGCTGGTTGAAAAGGAGAAGCCCGAGGTTTGGGACATTCTCGATGAGGTGATCCGCGAGCATCCGATCCTGCTCAACCGCGCGCCCACTTTGCATCGTCTCGGCATTCAGGCGTTCGAGCCCGTGCTGATCGAAGGCAAGGCGATTCAGCTGCATCCGCTCGTCTGTGCGGCCTTCAACGCCGATTTCGACGGCGATCAGATGGCGGTGCACGTGCCGTTGTCGCTGGAAGCGCAGCTTGAGGCTCGCGTGCTGATGATGTCGACCAACAACATCCTGCATCCGGCCAACGGCTCGCCGATCATCGTGCCGTCTCAGGACATCGTGCTCGGGCTCTATTACCTGTCGCTGATCATGGACCACGAGCCCGGCGAGGGCATGCTGTTCGGCTCCATGTCGGAGATCCATCATGCGCTCGACGCCAAGGTCGTGACCTTGCACACCAAGATCAAGGGCCGCCTCACCATGGTCGATGAGAAGGGCAAGCCGGTCACCGAGATCTACGACACGACACCGGGCCGCATGCTGCTCGGCGAGCTGTTGCCGCGCAAGCCCTTTATCGGCTTTGACTTGGTCAACCGGCTGCTGACCAAGAAAGACATCTCCCACATGATCGACGTGGTCTATCGCCATTGCGGTCAGAAGGAGACGGTCATCTTCTGCGACCGGATCATGGGCCTCGGCTTCTCCTATGCGTGCCGCGCCGGCATTTCGTTCGGCAAGGACGACATGGTGATCCCGGAGACCAAGGATGCCATCGTGCACAAGACGAGCGATCTCGTCCGCGAGTACGAGCAGCAATATAATGACGGCCTGATCACCAGGGGCGAGAAGTACAACAAGGTGGTCGACGCCTGGACGGAGTGCACCGAGTTGGTCGCCAAGGAGATGATGAAGCGCATTTCCTCGGTCGAGCGCGATCCGAAGACGAAGCGCGAGAAGGCGATGAACTCGATCTATATGATGTCGCATTCCGGTGCGCGCGGTTCGCCTGCCCAGATGAAGCAGCTTGCCGGCATGCGCGGTCTGATGACCAAGCCGTCGGGCGAGATCATCGAGACGCCGATCATCTCCAACTTCAAGGAGGGGCTGTCGGTGCTCGAGTACTTCAACTCGACTCACGGTGCCCGCAAGGGTCTCGCCGACACCGCTTTGAAGACGGCCAATTCCGGCTATCTGACGCGGCGTCTGGTCGACGTGGCCCAGGACTGCATCGTCACCGAGGAAGATTGCGGCACCACGGACGGGATTACCGCGCGAGCGGTCGTCGAGTCCGGCGAGGTGACCGTCACGCTCGGCGCGCGCGTGCTCGGACGCACCGCGGCCGAGAACGTGAAGCATCCTTCCACCGGTAAGACCATTATCAAGGGCGGCGAGTTGCTCGAGGAGGAGCAAGTCGAACTCCTTGAGAACGCACGCGTGCAGGAGATCAAGATTCGGTCCGCCCTCACTTGCGAGACGCGGAACGGCATCTGCGGCAAGTGCTATGGGCGCGATCTTGCCCGCGGCACTCCGGTCAATCTCGGAGAGGCTGTCGGCGTCATCGCCGCGCAGTCGATCGGCGAGCCCGGCACGCAGCTCACCATGCGCACCTTCCATTTGGGCGGTGTGGCATCGTCAAAGGTCGTGGATCAGTCGTCGCTCGAAACCAGTTTCGACGGCACGGTCAAGATCAAGCAGCGCAACGTGGTCAAGGACTCCCAAGGCCGTCTCATGGTCATGGGCCGCAACACCACGCTGCACGTGCTCGATGTCGACGGCACCGAGCGTGCCGTGCATCGGCTGCCTTACGGCACGCATCTGCGGGTCGACGAGGGCGACAAGGTGAAGCGTGGCGACCGTTTGGCTGAGTGGGATCCGTATACGCGTCCGGTGCTCACCGAGATTGATGGAACCATCGATTTCGAGGACCTGGTGGAAGGCGTGTCGGTCAGCGAGCGGCGGGACGAGTTGACCGGTATCACCAATAGCGTGATCATCGATTGGCGCGCAACACCGCGGGGCGCGGATTTGAGGCCTGCGGTCGTGATCAAGGACAAGAAGGGCAAGGTGTCCAAGCTTTCGCGCGGCTCCGAGGCAAGGTACTTGCTCCCGGTCGAGGCCATCATGTCGGTCGAAGGCGGTCACGATGTGAAGGCGGGCGATGTTCTGGCCCGTATCCCGATGGAAAGCGCCAAGACGCGCGACATCACCGGCGGCTTGCCGCGGGTGGCGGAGCTGTTCGAGGCGCGGCGTCCAAAGGATCACGCCATCATCGCCGAGATCTCCGGCATCGTGCAGATGGGCCGCGACTACAAAAATAAGCGGCGCATCACCATCGCGCCCGAGGACGGCACCGAACCGGTCGAGTATCTGATCCCCAAGGGGCGGCATCTTGCCGTGCAAGAGGGCGATCGGATCGAGAAGGGCGAGTTCCTGCTCGACGGCCACCCGGCGCCGCACGACATTCTGGCGATCAAGGGCGTCGAGGAGCTTGCCAACTATCTCGTGGACGAGATTCAGCAGGTCTACCGGCTGCAAGGCGTGACGATCAACGACAAGCATATCGAGGTGATCGTCAGGCAGATGCTGCAGAAGACCGAAGTGGGCGACCCGGGCGATACTGGCCTACTCAAGGCGGAGCAGATCGACCGGATCGACTTCGAGGATATCAACAAGGAGACGGAAGCCAAAGGCGGCAAGCCCGCCACCGGCCAGCCGGTGCTGCTTGGCATCACCAAGGCCTCGTTGCAGACGCGCTCGTTCATCTCGGCGGCCTCGTTCCAGGAGACCACAAGGGTGCTCACGGATGCGGCCGTTAACGGCAAGGCAGATTCGCTCGAAGGCCTGAAAGAGAACGTCATTGTCGGCCGGCTGATCCCGGCTGGCACGGGCGGCACGCTTGCCAGGCTTAACCGCATCGCCGCCCATCGCGACGAACTGATCCTGGAGGAGCAACGCTCGGCCGAGGATCGGATCGCCCAGGAGGAGGAGGAGGCCGAGCGGGTCTAAGCGTTCAAGGAATGAGCGGGCGTCAGATGACAGGCTTTTCTGGCTCTGCCGCCCGATTTTCCGCATGGAACCCTTGACGATATTGGAATCAGCCTGTTAAAACCCGCGCACTTTCGTGGCAGGCGGTAGCCTTTCAAGCCTCGGAGTTTTTTGACTGCTCGAGGCGCGAGCTAGACGCTGCCGGATCATACCGGATCAAATTCGGGGCATGATCTTGGGGGTTTGGCCTCCAAGGTCCTCTGGTTTTTAACGCTGAAGGCGCGCGTTCGCGCGGGGCTTCGGCTTCGATTGTTTTGGGCGCTGTAGCCCTTGGAAAGAATGAGACGAGAGCGGCCATGCCGACGATTCAACAGCTGATCCGCAAACCGCGCAAACAGCCGGGCAAGCGAAATAAGGTTCCGGCGATGCAGTCCTGCCCGCAGAAGCGGGGTGTCTGCACGCGCGTCTATACGACCACGCCGAAGAAGCCCAACTCGGCTTTGAGGAAGGTCGCTCGCGTTCGCCTCACCAACGGTTTCGAGGTGACGAGCTACATCCCGGGCGAGGGTCATAATCTGCAAGAGCACTCGGTGGTCATGATCCGCGGCGGTCGCGTCAAGGACCTGCCCGGCGTGCGCTATCACATCATTCGTGGCGTGCTGGATACGCAAGGCGTCAATGCGCGCCGGCAGCGCCGTTCGAAATACGGAGCGAAGCGGCCGAAATAGGTCCGCATAACAGTAAGAGACGATAGAGAACCATGTCCCGGCGGCGCAGAGCAGATAAACGCGAGATCATCCCGGATCCGAAATTCGGGGATGTCGTGCTGACCAAATTCATGAACTCGATCATGCTGCAAGGCAAGAAGTCGGCTGCCGAGCGCATTGTGTACGGCGCGCTCGATCAGATGGAACGGAAGTCGAAGCAGAATCCGATCGAGCTGTTCCACGAGGCGCTGCGCAATGTGATGCCGGCCCTGGAAGTCCGTTCACGCCGCGTCGGCGGCGCCACCTATCAGGTGCCGGTCGAGGTGCGGACCGATCGCCGCCAGGCTCTGGCAATTCGCTGGATCATCGCCTCGGCGCGTGGCCGCAACGAGAATACTATGGTCGAGCGCCTGTCCGGCGAACTGCTCGACGCCGCCAATAACCGCGGAACTGCGGTGAAGAAGCGCGAGGATACGCACCGCATGGCGGACGCGAACCGCGCCTTCTCGCATTACCGCTGGTAACGAGTTCGAGGATATTCGAGATGCCACGCACGACCCCGCTCCAAGACTACCGCAACATCGGGATCATGGCGCATATCGACGCCGGTAAGACCACCACGACCGAGCGTGTGCTCTACTACACGGGTAAGAGCCACAAGATCGGCGAGGTGCATGACGGCGCCGCGACCATGGACTGGATGGAGCAGGAGCAAGAGCGCGGCATTACGATTACGTCCGCCGCGACGACCGCTTACTGGAATGACAAGCGCATCAACATTATCGACACGCCCGGCCACGTGGATTTCACCATCGAGGTCGAGCGTTCTTTGCGTGTGCTCGACGGCGCCGTGGCGCTACTCGACGCTAACCAGGGCGTAGAGCCGCAGACCGAGACGGTATGGCGCCAGGCCGACAAATACGGCGTACCGCGCATGATCTTCGTCAACAAGATGGACAAGATCGGCGCCGATTTCTTCCTCTCGGTACAAATGGTCAAGGATCGGCTCGGCGCCAATCCGATCGTGATCCAGCTCCCGATCGGCTCCGAGAACAAGTTTGCCGGCGTTATCGACCTCGTTCGCATGAAAGCGGTGGTCTGGGACGACGAGGCGCTGGGCGCCAAATTCCATGACGAGGACATCCCCGCCGATCTCCTCGATCAAGCGAAGGAATATCACGAGAAACTGGTTGAGCAGGCCGTCGAGCTCGACGAGAGCGCGATGGAAGCCTATCTCGAGGGCAAGCACCCCGATACTGAGACCATCAAGGCGCTTGTCCGCAAGGGCACCGTCAACAGCGTGTTCGTGCCGATCCTTTGCGGCTCGGCGTTCAAGAACAAAGGCGTGCAGCCGCTGCTGGATGCGGTCGTCGACTACCTGCCGTCGCCACTCGACGTGCCGCCGATGAAGGGCATCGACTATAAGACCGGCGAGGAGGTGACGCGCGCGCCTGCCGACGATGCGCCGCTCTCGATGCTTGCCTTCAAGATCATGAACGATCCCTTTGTCGGCTCGCTCACCTTCTGCCGCATCTATTCCGGCAAGCTCGACTCCGGCACCACGCTCTACAACACGGTGAAAGAGAAGAAGGAGCGCATCGGCCGCATGCTGCTGATGCACGCCAATCACCGCGAGGACATCAAGGAAGCCTATACGGGCGACATCGTCGCCTTGGCCGGGCTGAAGGATGTCACCACCGGCGATACGCTTAGCGATCCGGCGATGCCCGTGATCCTCGAGCGCATGGAGTTCCCCGATCCCGTCATCGAGGTCGCGGTCGAACCCAAGACCAAGGGCGATCAGGAGAAGTTGGGCGTGGCGCTGCACCGGCTTGCGCAAGAAGACCCGTCGTTCCGCGTCTCGGTCGATCATGAGTCCGGCCAGACCATCATCAAAGGCATGGGCGAACTGCATCTCGACATCATCGTCGATCGCATGAAGCGCGAGTTCAAGGTCGAGGCCAATGTCGGTGCGCCGCAGGTCGCTTATCGCGAGACCGTGACGAAGAAGGCCGATGTGGATTACACCCACAAGAAGCAGACCGGTGGCTCGGGCCAGTTCGCCCGCGTCAAGATGACGATCGAGCCGAACGAGGCCGGTAAGGGCTTCGAGTTCGAGAACAAGGTCGTCGGCGGCAACGTGCCGAAGGAATATGTGCCCGGCGTGCAGAAGGGCGTGCAGAGCGTCGTCGATTCCGGCGTGCTTGCCGGGTTCCCGATGCTCGACGTCAAGGTCACGCTGACCGATGGCGCTTATCACGACGTGGACTCGAGCGTGATGGCGTTCGAAATCGCCGGCCGCCAGGGTTTCCGCGAAGCGGCTCTCAAGGCCGCGCCGAAGCTGCTCGAGCCGATTATGAAGGTCGAGGCAGTGACCCCGGAAGACTATGTCGGCGGCATCATCGGCGACCTGACGAGCCGTAGAGGCCAGGTGCGCGGCCAGGAGTCGCGCGGCAACGCTGTGGTGATCAATGCCATGGTGCCGCTCGCCAATATGTTTGGTTACGTGAACACGCTGCGCTCGATGAGCCAGGGCCGCGCGCAGTTCACGATGCAGTTCGATCATTACGCGCAAGTGCCGCAGGCAGTTGCGGAAGAGGTTCAGGCGAAGTTCGCCTAACGAGATTGGCCGGGAGCGCCGGCCGGAGATTGACTGAGTATCGAAGGATGGAGAGCCAAGATGGCTAAGGAAAAATTCCAGCGGACGAAGCCACATTGCAACATCGGCACGATCGGTCACGTCGATCACGGCAAGACCACGCTGACGGCTGCGATCACCAAGGTCCTGGCCGAGAAGGGCGGTGCCAAGTTCACCGCCTATGACGAGATCGACAAGGCGCCGGAAGAGAAGGCGCGCGGCATCACCATCTCCACGGCTCACGTGGAGTACGAGACCGAGAAGCGCCACTACGCGCATGTCGACTGTCCCGGTCACGCCGACTATGTGAAGAACATGATCACGGGCGCCGCACAGATGGACGGCGCCATTCTCGTGGTCTCGGCCGCCGATGGCCCGATGCCGCAGACGCGTGAGCACATCCTGCTCGCGCGCCAGGTTGGCGTGCCGGCGCTGGTGGTGTTCATGAACAAGGTCGACATGGTCGACGATCCGGAGCTGCTCGACCTCGTCGAACTCGAGGTTCGCGAGCTTCTGTCGCGCTACGAGTTTCCCGGCGACGACATTCCGATCATCAGAGGCTCGGCGCTGGCGGCGCTGGAAGGCAAGAACGACGACATCGGCAAGACTGCCATCATGAATCTGATGGCGGCGGTCGATTCCTACATTCCGCAGCCGGATCGTCCGAAGGACAAGCCGTTCCTGATGCCGATCGAGGACGTGTTCTCGATCTCCGGCCGCGGTACGGTGGTCACGGGCCGTATTGAGCGCGGCATCGTCAAGGTTGGCGAAGAGGTCGAGATCGTCGGCATCAAGCCGACCTCGAAGACCGTCGTCACCGGCGTCGAGATGTTCCGCAAGCTGCTCGATTCCGGCGAGGCCGGCGACAATGTCGGCTGTCTGTTGCGCGGCGTGGATCGCGAGGGCGTCGAGCGCGGCCAGGTTCTGGCCAAGCCGGGCACCGTGACGCCCCACACCAAGTTCAAGGCCGAGGCCTACATCCTCACCAAGGAAGAGGGTGGCCGCCATACGCCGTTTTTCGGCAATTACCGTCCGCAGTTCTATTTCCGCACCACCGACGTGACCGGTGTGGTTGAGCTGCCGGAAGGCACCGAGATGGTGATGCCGGGCGACAATATCGCCATGACGGTGTCGTTGATCGTGCCGATCGCCATGGAAGAGAAACTTCGCTTCGCCATTCGCGAAGGCGGCCGCACCGTCGGCGCCGGCGTGGTGGCGTCGATCATCGAGTAGAGGACGATTTGAGAGCGCGCCTTAGCGGCGCGCTCTTCCTTTCAAGGACATCGAGATGCAGAGCCAGAACATAAGAATTAGGCTAAAAGCCTTCGATCATCGCATTCTCGATGCGTCGACCAAGGAGATCGTCAATACGGCGAAGCGTACGGGCGCGGAAGTCCGCGGACCTATCCCGCTGCCGACCCGTATCGAGAAATTCACCGTCAACCGCTCGCCCCATATCGACAAGAAGAGCCGTGAGCAGTTCGAGATGCGCACGCATAAGCGCCTTCTCGACATCGTCGATCCGACACCGCAAACCGTCGATGCTTTGATGAAGCTCGACCTTGCGGCCGGTGTCGACGTTGAGATCAAGCTCTAAGGCTGGCAAGGCGAGGCAAGGAAACTAAACCGATGCGATCAGGTGTTATCGCGCAAAAGGTCGGCATGACCAGAATCTTCACCGATGCCGGGGAGCACATCCCGGTGACGGTGCTGAAGCTCGACAATTGTCAGGTCATCGGCCACCGCACCGCGGAGAAGAACGGCTACACGGCGCTGCAGCTTGGCGTCGGCAAGCCGAAGGCGAAGCGGCTGACGCGCGCCGATCGTGGATTCTTCGCGGCCGTGCAAATCGAGCCGAAGCGGAAACTCGCCGAGTTCCGCGTGAGCCCGGACAATCTGATCGAGGTGGGCGCGGAGATCACCGCCGACCATTTCGTCGAGGGACAGTTCGTCGATGTCTCCGGCACGACGATCGGCAAAGGTTTCGCCGGCGTCATGAAGCGTCATGGCTTCCACGGCCTGCGCGCGAGCCACGGCGTCTCCGTGAGCCATCGCAGTCACGGCTCGACCGGCCAGCGCCAGGACCCCGGCAAAGTGTTCAAGGGCAAGAAGATGGCCGGCCATATGGGCGATACCAATGTCACCACGCAGAATTTGAAGGTGGTGAAGACCGATCCGACCCGCGGACTGATCATGATCAGCGGCGCGGTGCCGGGCGCCAAAGGCGGTTGGGTGCTGCTCCGCGACGCGGTGAAGCGCCGTTTGCCGGAAGCCGCGCCGAAGCCGGGTGCGTTCAAGGCGCCCGCTGGCGGGGCGAAAACGCCCAAGGCTGAGACAGCGCAGAGCGCCGAGGCCGGTGCGGCCGAAGCCGGAGGTCAAGCGTAATGCAGGCGGAAATGACCACGTTTGACGCCAAGAAGGCCGGAACGGTCGAACTCTCCGACGCGGTGTTCGGGCTCGAGCCGCGTGCCGACATTTTGCAACGCATGGTGCGCTATCAGCTCGCCAAGCGCCGGAGCGGCACCGTCTCGGTCAAGGATCGTTCCGAGATCAATCGTACCGGCCACAAGGCCTATAAGCAGAAGGGCACCGGCCAAGCCCGCCACGGCAGCCGCCGGGCCAATCTGTTCAGGGGTGGCGGCCGGTCGTTCGGGCCGAAGCCGCGCAGCCACGCCATCGACCTGCCGAAGAAGGTGAGAGCGCTGGCGCTGAAGCACGCTCTGTCGTCGAAGGCCAAAACCAACACGCTGATGCTGATCGACAAGATCGAGCTGAAGGACGGGAAGACGAAAGAGCTGAAGTCGCGCTTCGCCAAGCTCGGTCTCGGCTCGGCTTTGATCATCGACGGCGCCGAGGTGCATGCGGCTTTCGCGCGTGCGGCGAGAAACCTGCCGCGCGTCGATGTGCTGCCGGTTCAGGGCATCAACGTCTACGACATTTTACGGCACGACACGCTGGTCCTGACCAAGGCCGCGCTTGAGGCGCTGGAGGCGCGGTTCAAATGAGTGCGCTTTCCGCTTACGACATCATTCTTTCGCCCGTGATCACCGAGAAATCGAGCATGGCGTCGGAAGCCAATCAGGTGGTCTTCAAGGTGCGCCGCGACGCGACGAAGCCGGAGATCAAGGCTGCGATTGAGCAGCTGTTCAAGGTCAAGGTGGTTGGTGTGAATACGCTGCTGCGCAAGGGCAAGACCAAGCAGTTCCGCGGCGTGAAGGGCAAGCAGCAAGACGTGAAGAAAGCGATCGTGACGCTCGCCGAAGGCGAGAAGATCGACGTGACGACGAGGATCTAGCGCCATGGCTCTGAAAACATACAAACCAACCACGCCGAGCCAGCGCAACCTCGTGCTGATCGACCGCAGCCAGTTGTGGAAGGGCAAGCCCGTCAAGGCGCTGACCGAAGGCCTCAGCAAGTCCGGCGGCCGCAACAATCACGGCCGGGTGACGATGTGGCATCGCGGCGGTGGCCATAAGCGCACCTATCGCATGGTCGACTTCAAGCGGCGCGGCAAGTTTGGCATGCCGGCGAAGGTGGAGCGGATCGAGTACGATCCGAACCGCACGGCGTTTATCGCGCTGATCAAGTATGAAGACGGCGAGCTGTCTTACATTTTGGCACCGCAGCGCTTGCAGGTCGGCGATAGCGTTATCGCGGATGAGCGCGTCGACGTGAAGCCCGGCAACGCCATGCCGCTCGCCAACGTGCCGATCGGCACCATCGTTCACAATGTGGAGATGAAGCTCGGCAAAGGCGGCCAGATCGCCCGCGCTGCCGGCACCTATGTGCAGCTGGTCGGTCGCGATGCAGGCTATGCGATTTTGCGGCTCAATTCCGGTGAGACGCGCATGGTGCCGGCCGAGTGCATGGCGACCATCGGTGCGGTCTCCAATCCTGACAATTCCAACGTGTCGTTCGGCAAGGCCGGCCGCATGCGCTGGAAGGGCAAGAAGCCAGTCGTTCGTGGCGTGGCGATGAACCCTATCGATCACCCGCATGGTGGTGGCGAAGGCCGCACCTCTGGTGGTCGTCATCCGGTGACGCCTTGGGGCAAGTCCACCAAGGGCAAGAAGACGCGGCATAACCGCTCCACCGATCAGTTCATCCTGCGCAGCCGGCATCAGAAGAAGGGATAGTCCTCGTGGGTCGCTCGATTTGGAAAGGTCCGTTTGTCGACGGATATATGTTGAAGAAGGCGGAGAAGGCGCGCGGCTCCGGCTCCAACGCCGTGATCAAGATCTGGTCGCGCCGTTCGACCATTCTGCCGCAATTCGTCGGCCTGACCTTCGGCGTGCATAACGGGGTGAAGCACATTCCGGTGCTCGTCACCGAGGACATGATTGGACACAAATTTGGCGAGTTCGCTCCGACCCGGACGTTTTACGGGCATTCGGCGGACCGCAAAGCCAAGAAGGCGAAAGCGTAATGGGCAAGGCCAAGCGCGAGCGGACGCTGTCGGAGAACGAGGCGCGTGCCGTCACCAAGTTGCTGCGGGTGAGCCCGCAGAAGCTGAACCTGCTTGCCCAGTTGATCCGCGGCAAGAAGGTGGATCGTGCGCTGGCCGACCTGACGTTTTCGCGGAAGCGCATCGCCAAGGACGTGAAGAAGACACTGCAATCGGCCATCGCCAATGCCGAGAACAACCATGACCTCGATGTCGACGCGCTCGTCGTGTCGGAGGCCTATGTCGGCAAGAAGCTGGTGATGAAGCGCATGCGGACGCGAGCACGCGGCCGAGGCGCGGCCATTTTGAAACCATTCGCGCAGATCACCGTGGTCGTGCGCCAAGTCGGGGAGTCCGCCTGATGGGACAGAAGATCAATCCGATCGGGCTTAGGCTCGGCGTCAATCGCACCTGGGATTCGCGTTGGTTCGCGTCCCGGGGCGAGTACGCAAAGTTGCTGCATGAAGATCTGAAGATGCGCAATCACATCCTCGAGTTCGCGCAAGCAGGCCGGCATCTCCAAGGTCGTGATCGAGCGCCCGCATAAGAAGTGCCGGGTGACGGTGCATACCGCGCGGCCGGGCATCCTGATCGGCAAAAAGGGCGCCGATATCGAGAAGCTGCGGCGCGAGCTTGCGAGCTTCACCGATTCCGAGGTGCATCTGAATATCCTCGAGGTGCGGAAGCCCGAGATCGATGCCACGCTAGTGGCAGAAGGCATCGCGCAGCAGCTCGAGCGCCGCGTCGCGTTCCGCCGCGCCATGAAGCGCGCCGTGCAATCGGCGATGCGCATGGGTGCGCTCGGCATCCGCATCAATTGCGGCGGCCGGCTCGGCGGCGCCGAAATCGCGCGCATGGAGTGGTATCGCGAGGGCCGCGTGCCGCTGCATACGCTCCGCGCCGACATCGATTACGGCACCGCTTTGGGACGCACCGCTTACGGCATCATCGGCGTGAAGGTCTGGATCTTCAAAGGCGAGATCATGGAACACGATCCGATGGCGCAAGAAAACCGGGCGCTGGAGTCGCAAGAAGGCGGCCGCTCGACCGGGCGTCGCGAAACGCAAGGCGCCCCGGCTTAGAACAAGGCTTACGATTATGTTGCAACCGAAACGAACCAAATACCGGAAGGCCCATAAAGGCCGCATCAAGGGCACGGCCACGAGCTGCTCGACCTTGAGCTTCGGCACCTATGGTCTGAAGGCGCAGGAGCCTGCGCGCATCACCGCGCGTCAGATCGAGGCCGCGCGCCGGGCCATGACGCGTCAAATGAAGCGCGCCGGCCGGGTCTGGATTCGGCTGTTCCCGGATGTGCCGGTGTCGAAGAAGCCGACCGAGGTGCGCATGGGTAAAGGCAAGGGCACGCCCGAATTCTGGGTTGCACGCGTCAAGCCGGGCCGGGTGATGTTCGAGATTGACGGTGTCACCGACCAGGTGGCGCGGGAGTCGCTGCGGCTCGCCGCTGCCAAGCTTCCGATCAGAACGCGCGTCGTCGCGCGCATCGAGGGTTAGTCGAGATGAAGGCCGCTCAGGTTCGCGATTTGACATCCGATCAGCTCGGCGACGAGCTGGTCAAGCTGAAGAAGGAGCAGTTCAATCTGCGCTTCCAGGCGGCCTCCGGCCAGCTTGAGAACACGGCGCGGGTGAGACAGATCCGGCGCGATATCGCCCGCATCCAGACCATCTCGCGGCAGAAGTCGGTGGGTGGCGTCGAGGCCAAGCCCGCGACCAAGGCCGCGCCCAAGACCAAGGCTGCGGCCAAGCCGAAAGCGGCGGCCAAGGCAAAGACGAAGACGAAGGGCTAGGAACACACGATGCCGAAACGAGTACTGCAAGGGGTCGTGGTGAGCGACAAGAATGACAAGACCGTGGTGGTGCGTGTTGAGCGCCGCTTCACGCATCCGCTGCTGCAGAAGACCGTGCGGCGGACCAAGAATTATCACGCCCATGACGAGGCGAACGAGATGAAGGTGGGTGACATCGTGCGGATCGAAGAATGCCCGCCGAAGTCGAAACAGAAACGTTGGGTCGTGCTGTCGCGCGAGCGGGCGGCAAGTTAGAGGATCGAGCGGGCGTCTTGAGGGGCGCCGGCAAGGATAGTTGTCATGATTCAGATGCAGACCAATCTCGATGTGGCCGACAATTCCGGTGCGCGCCGCGTCCAGTGCATCAAGGTGCTCGGCGGCTCGAAGCGGAAATACGCCTCGATCGGCGACACCATCGTCGTCAGCGTGAAGGAGGCAATCCCGCGCGGCCGCGTCAAGAAGGGCCAGGTGATGAAGGCCGTCGTGGTGCGTACCGCCAAAGGCGTCCGCCGTCCTGACGGCTCGATCATCCGCTTCGACCGCAACGCGGCAGTGTTGATCAATCCGCAAGGCGAGCCGGTCGGCACGCGTATTTTCGGCCCGGTCACGCGCGAGCTCAGAGGCAAGAAGCACATGAAGATCGTGTCGCTTGCGCCGGAGGTTCTGTAGATGCCGAAACTCAAGATCAAAAAGGGTGACCACGTCGTGGTCATCACCGGCAAGGACAAGGGCAAGAAGGGCGAGGTCCTGAAGATGCTTCCGGACGAGAACCGCGCTGTGGTCTCGGGCGTCGCCATGGTGCGGCGTCACCAGAAGCAGACTGCGGCGCAAGAAGGCGGGATCATCGCCAAGGAAGCCCCGATTCATATCTCAAACTTGGCCTTGGAAGACCCCAAGGACGGCAAGCCCACGCGGGTCGGCTACAAGTTTCTGAAGGATGGACGCAAAGTCCGCTTTGCCAAACGTTCCGGCGAGGTGATCGATGTCTAAGACCGAAACCAACGGCGCCTACGTGCCGCGCCTGAAGCTGCTCTACCAAGACGTGATCCGCGAGGAGCTCGCCAAGGAGTTCGGCTACAAGAATCCGATGCAGGTGCCCAGGCTCGACAAGGTGGTGCTGAACATGGGTGTCGGCGAGGGCGTCGGCGATTCCAAGAAGGTGACCGCCGCTGTCGGCGATCTTGGCCTGATCGCGGGGCAGAAGCCGGTGATCACCAAAGCGCGGAAGTCGATCGCGACCTTCAAGCTTCGCGAGGGCATGGCGATCGGCACCAAGGTGACGCTCCGGAAGAATCGGATGTACGAGTTCGTCGATAGGCTGGTGAATATCGCGCTGCCGCGCGTGCGCGACTTCCGCGGGCTCAATCCGAAGAGTTTCGACGGACGCGGCAATTTTTCGATCGGTCTGAAGGAGCACATCATCTTTCCGGAGATCGAGTACGACAAAGTCGAGTCGGTGCTGGGTATGGACATCATCGTCTGCACCACGGCGCGAAATGACGACGAGGCGCGTGCCCTGTTGAAGGGTTTGAATTTTCCGTTCCGGAGCTAGATCCAGGTTCCGGTACGAAGGAGGAGTGGATGGCAAAGACAAGTATGGTCGAGCGCAACAATAAGCGGCGCCGGCTGGCACAGAAATTCAAGGTGCGCAGGACGCGGCTGAAGGCGATCGCTGCCGACCGCAAACTGCCCGCCGAGGAGCGCTTCGCGGCGCGGCTGAAACTCGCCGAGCTGCCGCGCAACTCCTCGCCGACGCGGATTCGCAATCGTTGCGAGCTGTCAGGTCGCCCGCGGGCCTACTACCGCAAACTAAAAATGTCGCGCATCGCGTTGCGCGACCTCGCAAGCCAGGGACTGATCCCCGGCATGATCAAGTCGAGCTGGTAAGGACCACGATGAGCATCAACGATCCTTTAGGCGATATGTTGACCCGCATCCGCAATGCGCAGATGCGGCACAAGAATAAAGTCACGACGCCGGCCTCGAAGCTGCGCGAGCACGTGCTCGATGTGCTGGTCGAGGAGGGCTATATTCGCGGCTATGCCCGCGTCGAATATGACGGCGGCAAGTCGGAGTTCGATATCGAGCTCAAATATTTCGACGGCGAGCCGGTCATCAAGGACATCAAGCGCATCTCGACGCCGGGGCGCCGGGTGTATTCCTCGGTTAAGGATCTGCCGACGGTCGCCAACGGTCTTGGCGTCGCCATTCTTTCCACGCCGAAAGGTGTGATGTCAGATTCGCGCGCGCGGAACGAGAATGTGGGCGGCGAGATTCTTTGTAACGTATTCTAGGCGAGAGAAGCGAAGGTTCGATCATGTCCCGTATCGGCAAAAAGCCCGTGACGATCCCAGGCGGGGTCACCGCGCGCGTGAACGGCCAGGAAGTGGCAATGAAGGGCCCGAAGGGCGAGCTCAAGCATGTGCTCGTCGATCAGCTAGTGGCCAAGCTCGAGAATAACGAGCTTGAGGTTGCCATGCGCGAGGACACCAAAGAGGCGCGCGCCATGTGGGGCATGTCCCGCACCATGGTCGCAAATCTCATTACCGGGGTCACGGAAGGCTTCACCAAGAAGCTCGAGATCACCGGCGTCGGCTATCGCGCCGCGGTGCAGGGGCAGAATGTGCAGCTCCAGCTCGGTTATAGCCACGATGTGGTCCATCCGATCCCGCAAGGCATTCAGGTGGTGTGCCCGAAGCCGACCGAGATCGTGATCACAGGTATCGACAAGCAGAAGGTCGGCCAGGTTGCGGCCGAGCTCAGACGCTACAGGCCGCCGGAGCCATATAAGGGCAAGGGCGTTCGCTATGCGGGCGAGTACATCTACCGCAAAGAAGGCAAGAAGAAGTAACAGGATTTCTGAGATGGGCACGGTGAAAGAAGGTTTTATGCGGCGCTCGCATCGGGTGCGCCAGACCCTGAAACGGGTGTCGGGCGGCCGCGCGCGTCTGTCGGTGTTTCGGTCGTCGAAGCATATCTACGCGCAAGTGATCGACGACAAGGACGGCAAGACGGTGGCTGCCGCTTCGAGCCTCGACAAGGACCTCAAGTCCTCGCTCAAGAAAGGCTGCGATGTCGCGGCCGCGGGCGCCGTGGGCAAGCTGGTCGCCGAGCGCGCATTGAAGGCAGGGGTCAAGGACGTCGTGTTCGATCGCGGCGGCTATCTTTATCATGGGCGCGTGAAGGCGCTCGCAGAGGCGGCCCGCGAGGGCGGCCTTAATTTCTAGAGGATCGATATGGCTGAACGTAGACCAGGTGGACGGGGCGGGCGCGATCGCGACGATCGCGATCGCGACAGCGAATTCGTCGACAAGCTCGTGCACATCAATCGCGTGGCCAAGGTGGTCAAGGGCGGCAAGCGCTTCGGTTTTGCCGCGCTGGTCGTCGTCGGCGACCAGAAGGGCCGCGTCGGATTCGGCCATGGCAAGGCGCGAGAGGTGCCTGAGGCCATTCGCAAGGCGACCGAGGGCGCGAAGCGCAATCTGATCAGAGTTCCCTTGCGTGAGGGACGCACGCTGCATCACGACGTCGTCGGCCGTCATGGTGCGGGTCGTGTGATCTTGCGCGCGGCGCCTCCCGGCACCGGCATCATCGCCGGCGGCCCGATGCGTGCCGTGTTCGAAACGCTCGGCATTCACGATGTGGTTGCGAAGTCGCTTGGAAGCTCGAATCCTTACAACATGGTGCGTGCGACGTTCGATGCTCTGCGCCAAGAGGACAGCCCGAGAGGCGTGGCGGCCCGTCGCGGCAAGAAGGTAAGCGAGATCGTGACGCGCCGCAGAGATGGCGCCAGCGAAGGCGGAGCGACCGCGGAGGCCTAAGAGCTCTCGGCACGCGCGTAGCAAGGATCAGGCAAGATGGCCAAAGACAAGAAAACGATTGTGGTGGAGCAGATTGGCAGTCCGATCCGCCGTCCCTATATTCAGCGCGCGACGCTGATCGGGCTCGGCCTGAACAAGATGCATAAGCGCCGCACCCTCATCGACAGCCCGCAAGTGCGCGGCATGGTCGCCAAAATCAGTCACCTCGTGCGCATCGTCGACGACGAAGCGGGAGCTTAAGGGTAATTCCATGCGATTGAATGAGATCAGCGACAGGCCGGGCGCCACAAAGGCCAAGAAGCGTCTTGGACGCGGTCCTGGCTCGGGCCTCGGCAAGACCTCAGGCCGCGGCGTAAAGGGCCAGAAGGCCCGCTCTGGCGTCGCCATCAAGGGTTTTGAAGGCGGTCAGATGCCGCTGCATCGGCGTCTGCCGAAGCGCGGCTTCAACAATATCTTCGCCAAGCGGTACAATGAGCTCAATCTCGGACGCATCCAGGCGGCGGTCGATTCCGGTCGGCTCGACGGCAAGAAACCGATCACCATCGAGGCGCTGAAACAAGCAGGCCTGATCAAGAGCGCCCGCGACGGCGTTCGTTTGCTCGGCCATGGCGAGCTCAAGGCCAAACTCGCCTTCGAGATCACGGGCGCTTCGGCGAGCGCGATCAAGGCAGTCGAGGCGGCCGGCGGCTCGGTGACGTTGAAGTCGCTCACGGGCCGCGAGAAGCCCGCAGCCGATGCGATCAAGGCGAAGAAGCGCGCGGACAAGCGTGCCGCAGCCGCGCCCAAGAAGAAAGGTGGCGGCGAGGAAGCCGCCGAAGCGGGTGCCGAGTCCGAGGCAAAGCCGGCGAAGAAGGACAAGCCGAAGCCGGCCAAGAAGGACGACGAGGCCTAAGGGCCCGAGCCTGAAACAATTGGTCTGGCGGCAGCGATGCCGCCGGCGGGAAGGGAAGCGCTAATATGGTCTCCGCCGCCGAACAGCTCGTAAAGAATCTCAATTTCGCGGCCTTCGGCAAGGCCGAGGAGCTGAAGAAGCGCATCTGGTTCACGCTGGCCGCGCTCATCGTCTATCGGCTTGGGACCTATATCCCCATTCCGGGCATCAACCCGCAGGCGCTTGCCGACGTGTTCAATCAGAACCAATCCGGCATCCTGGGCATGTTCAATATGTTCTCAGGTGGCGCGGTTGGGCGCATGGCGATCTTCGCGCTCAACATCATGCCGTATATCTCCGCCTCCATCATCATTCAGCTGATGACCACGGTCTCGCCGCATCTTGAGCAGCTGAAGAAAGAGGGCGAGCAGGGGCGGCGTCAGATCAACCAATATACGCGCTACGGCACCGTGCTGCTGGCGGCGTTGCAGGGCTATGGCATTGCCGTCGGCCTCGAAGGCGCTGGCAGCGTCGTGCTCGAGCCAGGACTGTTCTTCCGCGTCACCACGGTGTTCACGCTTGTTGGCGGCACGGTGTTCCTGATGTGGCTCGGCGAGCAGATCACGGCGCGCGGCGTCGGCAACGGCATCTCGCTCATCATCTTTGCGGGGATCGTCGCGCAATTGCCGCAGGCGATCGCCGGCACGTTGGAACTCGGACGCGAGGGCGCGCTGTCGACCGCGCTGATCATCGCCCTCTTGGTCATGGCGGTCGTTGTGATCGCCGTGATCGTGTTCATGGAGCGGGCGCAGCGACGCCTGCTCGTGCAATATCCCAAGCGCCAGGTCGGCAACCGCATGTTCCAGGGCGATGCGTCGCATCTGCCGCTGAAATTGAACAGCGCTGGCGTGATTCCGCCGATCTTCGCCTCGTCGCTATTGCTGTTGCCGATCACGTTCGCGAATTTTTCCGCAGGGCAAGGACCCGAATGGCTGACCACGGTGACGGCCATGCTCGGGCGCGGTCAGCCGCTCCACATCATCATCTATATCGCGCTGATCATCTTCTTCGCGTTCTTCTACACTGCGGTCGTATTCAACCCGAAGGACACCGCAGAGAATCTGAAGAAGTACGGCGGGTTCTTGCCGGGGATCAGGCCCGGCGAACGCACGGCCGAATATATCGATTACGTGTTGACCAGGATCACGGTGGTGGGCGCGATTTATCTCGCAGCCGTTTGTGTGTTGCCTGAGGTGCTGATCTCCTACGCTGGCGTGCCGTTCTATTTCGGTGGCACGTCGCTGCTCATCGTGGTGAGCGTCACCATGGACACGGTGGCGCAGATCCAGAGCCACATGCTCGCCCACCAATATGAAGGGCTGATCAAGCGCTCCAGGTTGAGAGGGGCGAGGCGGTCATGAACCTGGTCCTGCTGGGCCCTCCCGGCGCCGGCAAAGGAACACAGGCCAAGATGCTTGAGGAGCGGCGCGGGCTGGTCAAGCTGTCCACTGGCGACATGTTACGTGCCGCGGTCGTCGCTGGAACCGAGCTCGGCCGGCAAGCCGGAGAGATCATGGAGCGCGGCGAGCTGGTGCCGGATTTGCTGGTCATCGGGTTGATCGCCGAGCGCGTCGACCAGGATGACGATGTGCCGGGATTCATTCTCGACGGGTTTCCGCGGACGATCGCCCAGGCGGAAGCGCTCGACAAGCTGATGGCCGAGCGCGGCAAGACGGTCGATGTGGCGGTCGAGATGCGGGTCGACGATGAGGTCCTGATTGAGCGAATCACGGGCCGCTTCGCTTGCGCTTCTTGCGGGGAGGGTTATCACGACCCCTTCAAGATGCCCAAAGTCGAGGGCGTGTGTGACCGCTGCGGCGGCACCGAGTTCGTGCGGAGAAAAGACGATACCGAGGAGGTGGTAAGGGCCAGGCTCAAAGCCTATCACGCCCAAACCAAGCCTCTGATCCACTATTATGAGAGCCAAGGAAAGCTCAGGACGGTCGATGGCATGGCCGATATTAAGGTTGTCCATGCGGCGATTGAGCGAGCCCTGGAGGGATAAGGTCAATTTTGCGCAGATAGGCTGGGTTGACCTTGTCAAGCGGAATCGCTAGATAGGGCACGATCCATTGTTGGATAGGACGGACAGGCCCCGGGGGTTTTGGCTTTCGAGGCCGGTCTTGCTGCGTTTCATAGGTAATTCATCTTTCGTTTCAGCACGTTAGCCCGTGCTTAAGGAGACGACTTCGTGGCCCGAATTGCAGGTGTGAATATCCCGACCAATAAGCGGGTCGAGGTGGCGCTGACTTATATCCATGGCATCGGGGACACCTACGCCAAGGAAATTTGCGGCAAGGTGAATATCCCGGTTGAGCGGCGCGTCAGCCAGCTCACGGAATCGGAGATTATCCAGATTCGCGAGGTGATCGACCGCGACTATGTCGTGGAGGGTGACCTTCGGCGCGATGTTTCTATGAATATCAAGAGGTTGATGGACCTCGGCTGCTACAGAGGTCTACGTCATCGCCGTGGGCTGCCGGTGCGCGGTCAAAGGACTCACACCAATGCGCGCACGCGCAAAGGGCCAGCCAAACCGATCGCTGGCAAAAAGAAATAGAGGCTGAGATACCGGCGGGCGCGGCTGATCGCGCCCATCGTATTCGTCAAATGCGGAACTAGATCATGGTCAAAGAGAAAGCGCGCGTTCGTCGCCGGGAAAAAAAGAACATCACGTCCGGCGTGGCGCATGTGCATGCGAGTTTCAACAACACGATGATCACCATCACCGATGCGCAAGGGAATGCGATTTCCTGGTCGTCGGCGGGTGCCATGGGTTTCAAGGGATCGCGTAAATCCACGCCTTATGCGGCGCAGGTCGCAGCCGAGGATGCCGGCAAGAAGGCGATGGAGCACGGCATGAAGAATATTGAGATCGAGGTTCGTGGACCGGGTTCGGGACGCGAGTCGGCGCTTCGTGCGCTGCAGACGGCAGGGTTCACTGTCATCTCGATTCGTGACGTCACGCCAATCCCGCACAATGGCTGCCGCCCGCGCAAGCGTCGGCGTGTCTAAGTAAGGGAAGGCGTTACTGCATATGTTGCACGAGGATATTCGCAAGCTAGGGCAGGCCGCCCCGCTCAAGGACCAGGAAAGGGCCCTCCAGGTGCTGCAGAAGAACTGGCAAGATCTCATAAAGCCCACCAAGCTCAACGTCGTCTCGGGCCGCGACCCGCAGCGTTTCGCCACGGTGATTGCGGAGCCGCTCGAGCGCGGCTTCGGTTTGACGCTGGGCAATGCGCTTCGCCGCGTGCTGCTGTCGTCGCTGCAAGGCGCCGCTATCACGTCGGTGCATATCGACGGCGTGCTGCATGAATTCTCTTCGATCCCGGGCGTCCGCGAGGACGTGACCAATATCGTTCTCAATATCAAAGAGATCGCTATTCGTCAGCACGCCGACGGCGTGAAGCGCATGGTGTTGAAGAAGGAAGGTCCGGGCGTGGCCAAGGCCGGCGACATCGAGACCGGCGCCGACGTCGAGATTCTGAATCCGGATCATGTGATCTGCACGCTCGATCAGGGTGCGTCGATCCGCATGGAGTTCACCACCGCCACCGGCAAGGGTTATGTGCCCGCCGAGCGGAACCGTCCGGATGATGCGCCGATCGGATATATCCCGGTCGATTCGCTCTACAGCCCGGTGCGGAAAGTGTCCTACCGCGTGGAGAATACCCGCGAGGGCCAGATCCTCGACTACGACAAGCTCACCATGGATATCGAGACGGACGGGTCGGTGCGGCCCGACGACACGATCGCGCTCGCCGCGCGTATCGTGCAGGACCAGCTCTCGGTGTTCGTGAATTTCGAAGAGCCGAAGAAGGAAGTCACCTACGAGCGGCAGCCTGAACTCGAGTTCAACGCGGCATTGCTCAAGAAGGTTGACGAACTCGAGCTTTCGGTGCGCTCGGCGAATTGCCTCAAGAACGATAATATCGTCTATATCGGCGATCTCATTCAGAAGACCGAGGCAGAGATGCTCCGGACGCCGAATTTCGGTCGCAAGTCGCTGAACGAGATCAAAGAGGTGCTCGCGTCGATGGGTCTCCATCTCGGCATGGAAGTGCCGAACTGGCCGCCGGAAAATATCGAAGAGCTGGCCAAGCGCTTCGAAGATCATTATTAGGCCAGATCAAGTCTGGGGTAGTTGGAGACTGACATGCGTCACGGCAATGCCTTCCGTAAGCTGAACCGCACCGCGAGCCATCGCCGCGCGATGTTCGCTTCTCTCTCCGCGGCGCTGATCAAGCACGAGCAGATCGTGACGACGCTGCCCAAGGCCAAGGAACTGAAGCGCGTCGCCGACCGGCTGATCACACTCGGGAAGACCGGCACGTTGCATGCGCGCAGACTGGCGCTGTCCCGCGTGCGTGACGAGGAGCAAGTCGTCGAAGCTGTTCGACACGCTGGGTCCGCGTTATGCGAAGCGGCCGGGCGGCTATACGCGCGTGATGAAGGCGGGGTTCCGCTACGGGGATTCCGCGCCGATGGCGGTGATCGAGTTGGTCGACCGCGACGTCGAAGCGCGCGGCAAGGACTTAGGTCCGGTGGAAGACACCGAGACGCCGGTCGAGGCCAAGCCAGAGACCAAAGCGCCGCGCGGACGTAAAGCAGCCGCGAAGGCCGCCGCTTAGGCTGGACCAAAACACCGGCGTTGGTCGCGCCGGTCCTCACAAGCTTTACTCGCTACCACCGCCTGGGCCGCCGCCGCCAGAGCTCTCGCCGCCTGCGATATCCAGCATCTTGTGCTTGATGCCCTTGAGGCCGGCGCTGAAGATCTCATTGATCTTCTTGGTGGCTTCGTCATCGCTGGCGCCATTGGCCTCGAATTCCGCGCTCCACTCGACCATGGTCCGGTTTTCGTGATTGCCGTCTTCCACCGAGAGTTTGGCCTTGTAATTTTTGACGGGAAGCGGGCTCTCGACGATCTCGTAGCTGTAACTCATGTCGTCGGACTCCAGCAGCTTCTCCTTGATCTTGCCGCCGTCTTTCAAGGTCAGCGTGCGGTAGGTGACGTCGCCTTCCTTGGTTTCCTGGCAATCGGCGACGACGGGATGCCAGTCCTTGATGGCGCAAAAGCCGCCGGCAAATTCCCAGACGGCCGGCGGAAGGCCTGGGGCCTCGATATGGCGGCTGAGTTCAAGCGCCGTAGCGGCGCCCAAGCTGAGCATGAGGGCAGCTACCGCCAATATGATGGATTTGATTGTGCGCATACGGGCGTCTCCTTCTCCACGAAGACCGCCTTATGGCGTGGATTTTGCCAGTCTGAAACAGAAAAAAGGCGCGTCGCTCTCGCATCGCGCCCTTCCTCAATGCCGTCCAAAACTCGACGCTATCTAATCGTCGTCATCGTCCTTCTTGGTCGCAGCAGCCTCTTCAGGGTGCCTCTTGTCCCAAGCGGCGATCGAGGCCTTCTTGATGCCTTTGACGCCGTCGCCGAGAATGCCGGTGATCTTCTTCTTGGCATCATCATCGCTTGCGCCATTGGCGTCGAAATCGGACTGCCAGTAGATCACGGTGCGATCCGGCTCGTCGTCCACTTCAAGCCAGAGCTTGGACTTGTAATTCTTGACGGGGAGGGGGCCCTCGACGATTTCGTAGGTGTAGGCTGTGGCTTCCGTGCCGGTCAGTTTCTCTTTGAGCTTGCCGCCATCCTTCAGCGTGATGGTGCGGAAGGTGACGTCGCCTTCTTTGGTCTCGACGCAATCGGCAGCCGCAGGATGCCAGTCTTTGATGGCGCAGAAGCCACCGACGACCTCCCAAACTTCCGCCGGAAGTCCGGGGGCTTCGATACGCTTCTTGACCGTGATGGCATTGGCCGACCCGGCGAAAACAAGGAGCGTGGCCGCTGCAATCAGGGCCAGTCTCATGATACGCATGCATTTCCTCCAGAGATGTTTGTCATTCGATACATACCGCGACGCATCTTAGTAGAAACGCCTCAAGCGGGCAAGTGCGAAGGGCCGAAACTTGCGGCGTTGGGTCAGGTTTCTTAGTTCCAGCCGCATGAGTTATTGGAGAAACCGGAGAGATTAGTTCATAATTTGCCGACACGGAGCAATTTGAGTGAGAGCTTTGGCAAATCTACTGCTGAGACTTGGCATAGCGGGCCCTGTGGCCGCGATCTGCCTCGCGTTCTTCTTGAGCCCGCTCGCGGCTGAAGACGCGAAGCGCGTCGCACCCGAGAGCATGGTTCAGGTGAAGCAGTCTTTCGCGCCGGTGGTCAAACGCGTGGCGCCCGCCGTGGTGAACGTCTATGTGAGTCGCAAGGTCGCGCAAATTGTCTCGCCCTTCGCCAACGATCCCTTCTTCAGCCGCCTGTTCGGCGACAATTTCGGCATTCCGCGCGAACGGGTGCAGAACTCGCTCGGCTCCGGCGTGCTCGTGAGCAAAGAGGGCGTCGTCGTCACCAACAATCATGTGATCTCGGGAAGCGGCGAGGCGGAGATCACTGTGGCGCTGGCGGATGGGCGCGAGTTTCCGGCGAAGCTCATCCTGAAGGACGAGCAAACCGATCTTGCAGTGCTGCGGTTGGAAGCGAAGGGTGTGGAATTTCCTCCGATTGAGTTCACCGATTCCGACAGCCTCGAGGTTGGAGACATCGTGCTTGCGATCGGCGATCCGTTTGGCGTTGGGCAGACCGTGACCAGCGGTATCGTGTCGGCCTTAGCGCGCACGCAAGTCGGCATCTCCGATTATCAATTCTTCATTCAGACCGACGCCGCCATCAATCCCGGCAATTCCGGCGGCGCGCTGGTCGACATGGAAGGGCGGCTGGTCGGCATCAACACCGCGATCTTCTCGAGAACCGGCGGGTCGCTCGGGATCGGGTTCGCGATTCCGTCGAACATGGTGCGGCTCGTGGTGCAAGCAGCGCTCAAGGGCGGCAAGGTGCAGCGCCCCTGGTTCGGCGCGTCATTGCAGAGCGTGACGTCGGAAATCGCCGACAGTCTCGGGCTCGACCGCCCGACCGGCGTGTTGGTGAAGGATGTGAACGGCAACGGTCCGGCCGCGCGTGCAGGCCTGAAGGCCGGCGATGTCATTACATCCGTGGATGGCAAGCCGATCAAGGATCCGCAAGCCTTCCAATATCGTTTCGTCACCAAAGGCATCGGCGGGGAGGCTGAGCTCGCGCTCATCCGCAAGGGTCAGCCGGTTAAGCTCACGATTCCCCTGGTTGCCGCGGTCGAAGACCCGCCACGAGATGCGCGCGATCTCGCTGGACGCAATCCGCTGTCGGGGTGCAAGGTCGCCAATCTGTCGCCGGTCGTTTCCGAGGAACTCGGCATGGTCGATGAGCGGCAGGGTGTGGTCGTGCTCGAGGTCAAGGAGAATACGCCGGCGGCGAGGATTGGCGTGAAGCGGGGCGATATCATCGCCAAGCTCAATGACGCGAAGATCGAGTTGGTCGCTCACCTGGTGAAAACGCTTGATGCCGCCACCGAAGGCTGGCTGCTCGCGGTCGAGCGCGATGGAAAGACGTTCAACCTGGCGTTCAGGGGCTGAGGCGGCATCTGCGATGGTGAGTTTGTTCGAAGCTGCGGGAATGGAACGAAGTGCGCCGCGGCCGCTTGCCGATCGCATGCGGCCATCGAAGCTCGAGGACGTGATCGGCCAAGAGCATCTGTTAGGCGCGAACGGCATCCTTGGCCGCATGGTGCGCGCGGGCCGGCTCGGCTCGGTGATCTTCTGGGGGCCGCCAGGGACCGGCAAGACCACCGTGGCGCGGCTCCTTGCCGAGACCACCGACCTCCATTTCGAGCAGCTCTCTGCGATCCAGACCGGGGTGTCGGATTTGCGCAAAGTGTTCGACGCCGCGCGTGCCAGGCGCGAGCACGGCAAGGGCACGCTGCTTTTCATCGACGAGATTCATCGCTTCAACCGTGCGCAGCAGGACGCGTTCCTGCCGCATATGGAAGACGGGACCATCATTCTGGTCGGCGCCACCACCGAGAACCCGTCCTTCGAGCTGAATTCGGCGCTGCTGTCGCGGGCGAGCGTGCTGACCTTCAAGCGGCTCGACGACGATGCTTTGCGCACGCTGCTCGAGCGTGCCGAGGCGCATCAGGGCCGGAAACTACCGCTCACCGAGGATGCGCGCGAGGCCCTGATCTCGATGGCCGATGGCGACGGACGCGGGCTGATCAATCTCGCGGAGGAGGTTTTTCTCGCGGGCGAGGGCGCGAAGAAAGAGCTGACACGAGAGGATTTGATCAAGCTCGTGCAACGACGGGCGCCGCTCTACGACAAGCACCAGGACGGCCATTACAATCTCATCAGCGCGTTGCACAAATCGGTGCGCGGCTCGGATCCCGACGCAGCGCTTTATTGGCTCGCGCGCATGCTCGCCGGCGGCGAAGACCCGCTCTATATCGCGCGGCGGCTGGTGCGCATGGCGGTCGAGGATATCGGGCTCGCCGACCCGAATGCTCTGGTGCAAACCAGCGCGGCGAAGGACGCCTACGACTTTCTCGGCTCGCCGGAAGGGGAGCTCGCGCTGGCGCAAGCCACCGTCTATCTCGCCACCGCTCCGAAATCGAATGCGGCTTACGAGGCGTTCAGCGAAGCGTCGCGGGCGGCCAAGGAAAGCGGCTCGCTGCTGCCGCCGAAACATATTCTCAACGCGCCCACCAAGCTGATGAAAGACGAAGGCTATGGCAGCGGTTACGCCTACGACCATAACGAGGCTGAGGCGTTCTCCGGACAGAACTATTTCCCGGATGGCATGGAGCGTCAGCACTTCTACGAGCCGACATCCTATGGTTACGAGGGGCAAGTGAAAGAGCGGCTCGATCGTTGGGCGAAGCTTCGTGCGCAGCGCCGCAAGGGCTAGTGGTCGTCACAGGGCCCGCTTTCGCCATAGCGGATCACCTTGACCCTCTCCGTCGTGACCAGCGCGCTTCCCATCATGCTCTCGATGGCGGCAACGAACTCGTCGATCTTGCCCTCGCTGTCGACGATCTCGATCACGAGCGGCAGGTCCTGCGACAGACGCAGGATCTTGGTCGTGTGCAAGCGGCTCGAATGACCGAAGCCCATCGGTCCGCGCAAGACAGTGGCGCCGGCAAGGCCCATCTCCCGGGCCTTCAATACGAGGGCTTCGTAGAGCGGCCGATGACCGCTCTTATCGTCCTCGCCAATGAAAATACGGAGCAGCACGGCTTCGCGAGACAGTGGCATGGTCACACCCATTTTAGGGCGTTGAGCGAGGCACCTAACATCAGGCCCGCCCACACGGCCAACAGGCAAAGTACAACGGAAGCGGCGATATTGGCGCCGCCATAAAGCCATTCACCGTCATTGAAAAGGCTCATCGTCTGCAAGCTGAACGACGAGAATGTGGTGTAGCCTCCGCAAATGCCGGCCATCAGCGCAAGCCGCGCTGTTGAGCCCATGAAAATTCTGCCGTCCGGGCCGGTGAGGGCGGCGATAATCCCGATCGCGAGAGAGCCGGTCACGTTCACGATGAGCGTTCCCCAAGGAAACGTCTCACCTATCAATCGCGCAACGACACCCGAGAGCCAAAAACGCGCTACGCCCCCAAACGCACTTCCGATTGCGATATAAAGATAAGTCGCCATGAAGTTTCCCATCAAAGACGAGCCCAACAAAAAAACCCGCCTTGCAGCGGGTTCGTCTTTGGCGAATCACCCACCGCAACGCGACTGCGGCAGGAGTCATTAGCCAAAAGGGCGGTTTCGGGGGACTCCATCCCCTTTAGCTTTGATGAGACCATGCTAAACGAGTCTTATTGAGGATCAAGTCCAAACGCTCGAATTGGTTTCCCACCCTTTACGCCCGGCCCTGCCGAGGACCTTCCCATGACGCAGAAGTCACAAGTGGAGAATCGCAGCGTCTCCAGCGGCGAGGACGGCATGCGGCTCGATCGCTGGTTCAAGACGCATCACCCCGATATTCCGCATAGCCGGCTGGAAAAGCTGCTTCGCACCGGGCAGGTGAGGGTCGATGGCGGCCGCGTGAAGGCGAGCACGAGGCTCGAAGCCGGTCAGATCGTGCGTGTGCCGCCGCTGCCGGCGAGCGCGCCAATCGCGCCGAAGCACGCTCTCTCGAAGGCGGACCGGGATTTCCTCGCCTCGATTACGCTCTATGAAGACGACGACCTGATGGTGCTGAACAAGCCTTCGGGCATCGCGGTGCAGGGCGGCACCAAGACGGCGCACCATCTCGACAGGTTGCTGGAAGGTCTCGGCGATGGACCGGAGACGAGGGCCAGGCTGGTGCACCGGCTCGATCGCGATACGTCCGGCGTGCTCATCGTCGCCAAACGGCGCGCGGTCGCGGCCAAGCTTGGCCGTGAGTTCCAGACCCGCACGGTGCGCAAGATCTACTGGGCGATTGTCAAGGGCGTGCCGAAGCCGCCGCAAGGCAAGGTCGAGGCGGCTTTGGTGAAGGCGGCAGGGCCGGAGGGCGACCGCGTGCGCAAAGCGCGGCCCGGCGAGCAGGAGCGCGCGCAATCCGCGGTCACCTATTATGCGGTGGTCGATCGCGCGGGCCAGGCGGTCTCGTTCGTGTCGTTGAAGCCGGTCACGGGGCGGCAACACCAGCTCCGCGCCCATATGGCGATTATCGGTCACCCCATCCTCGGCGATGATAAATATCATGGCGACCAGGACATGCCGGAAGGTATCGATAACAGGCTGCACCTCCACGCGCGGCGGATCAGCTTCCCGCATCCGTCGGGAGAGGGCGTGGTCGATGTCACCGCGCCATTGCCGGAGCATATGGCGCGAAGCTTTGCGGCATTCGGATTCGGCGAGAAGGCCGCAAGCGATCTCTAACCGGACCCGGTACCACCACGGACAGGTTTGGAGTTCTTGAGAGGAGAGACTTCGATGCATCAAAGACCAAGTTGGTTCGCGCGTTTTGCGCAATATGTCTCTCACATTACCGGCCGCCCAATCGCCTTCATCGTGGCGTTTACGGCCATTGTCGTCTGGGGCCTGACCGGCAAATTCTTCGGCTTCAGCGACACCTGGCAACTTGTGATCAACACGGCGACCACGATCATCACCTTCCTGATGGTGTTCGTGATTCAGAACACGCAGAACCGCGACACCATCGCCATGCAGATCAAGCTCGACGAGCTGATCTTCGTGACGCAGAAGGCGCGCAACGAGTTGCTCAATCTGGAGGAGCTCGACGACCGCGAGCTGGAGAAATTACGAGAGGACTATGAGAGGCTGGCGCGGGAAATTCCGCTCCATATCGAGCGGCGCCGGGCGCGGCATTCGAATTAGCGGCGCATTGCAGTCACGGTGGGCAGGTTAAGGTGAGTTTTCCCAAGCGCTTCTATAAAGACGTTGGCACGGCGCCCGAGGGCGACGGCTTCGCCATACTGCTCGACGGCAAGCCGATCCGCACACCCGCCAAGGCGAAGCTGTCCGTGCCGTCGCAAGCGCTCGCCGAGGCCATCGCGGAAGAATGGCGGGCGCAAGGAGAGCGCATCGACCCAGCGACGATGAGGCTGACCAAGCTCGCCAATAGCGCCATTGACGGGGTGAGGGGGCGCGAGAGCGCGGTCCTCGACGATCTCATCGCCTTTGCCGGGTCTGACCTGCTCTGCTACCGCGCAGAAGGGCCGGAAGGGCTCGTCGCCAAGCAGAACGAGCATTGGGACCCCGTGCTCGCCTGGGCAAAGCAGGAGCTGGGCGCGCCGCTCAATCTGGCGCAAGGGATCGTCCATGTGGCCCAGCCGGAAGGTTCGCTCGACCGGCTGCGGGAGCGGCTCAAGAGGCTGGATGCATTCCGTCTCGCCGCGCTTCATGTCATGACATCGCTCACCGGCTCGGCTCTGCTGCCGCTTACCGTGGCATCCGGACGCCTCACGCCCGATGAAGCTTGGGCCGCTGCCCATGTCGATGAGGACTGGCAGATCAGCCAATGGGGACAAGACGCGGAAGCCGCCGCACGTCGAGCGCGGCGCCGGCAGGAGTTCGATGCCTCCTGCCGGCTGCTCGAGCTGCTGGGTTAGAGACGGGACCTCTACAGGGCGAAATCTGTGTCGATGAACGAGACGATGCCGTCGACGGCTATCGAAAAGTCGGCCTTCTTATCGCCGTTCACGTCGCCTTGAAGGATGGTCTGGCCAGCGCCTCAGAGAGTCAGCCCCCCATCGTTAATCGCAGCCAGCTTGGGAATGGCTCGGAAGGCCGTGTTCGAGCCATTTGCCTAAAGATGGGCCCATGCTATGGACCGTCACTGGGGCGTCACAGGCGAGGGGCGGGCGATTGACATGAAAGAAGTCCTGGAAGAGCTGGAAATCAGGCGCGATCGGGCGCGCGCGGGCGGCGGCGAGCAGCGCATCGAGGCGCAGCATAAGCGCGGCAAGCTCACGGCGCGGGAGCGCATCGAGCTGCTGCTCGACGACGGCTCTTTCGAGGAGTTCGACATGTTCGTCGAGCACCGCTGCATCGATTTCGGCATGGAGAAGACCAAAGTCCCCGGCGACGGCGTGGTCACGGGCTGGGGCACCATTAATGGCCGCGTCGTCTATGTGTTCGCCAAGGACTTCACCGTGTTCGGCGGCTCGCTCTCCGAAGCGCACGCCAACAAGATGACCAAGATCCAGGACATGGCGATCAAGAACCGCGCGCCGATCATCGGCCTGTTCGATGCGGGCGGCGCGCGCATCCAGGAAGGCGTGGCTGCGCTCGGCGGCTACGGCGAAGTGTTCACGCGCAACGTGCTGGCGTCCGGCGTCATCCCGCAAATCTCGGTGATCATGGGACCGTGCGCCGGCGGCGACGTGTATTCGCCGGCCATGACCGATTTCATCTTCATGGTCAAAGACACCTCCTACATGTTCGTCACCGGGCCCGACGTGGTGAAGACCGTGACCAAGGAAGAGGTGACGGCCGAGGAGCTCGGCGGCGCCATCGTGCACACCACCAAGTCGTCGATCGCCGACGGCGCCTATGACAACGATGTCCAAGCGCTGTTGCAGATGCGCCGGCTGATGGATTTCCTCCCCGCCAACAACGAGTTCGGCGTGCCCGAGCTGCCGACCTACGATCCAGGCGACCGGATGGAGCCTTCGCTCGACACGCTGATCCCCGACAATCCGAACAAGCCGTACGACATCAAGGAGCTGATCCATAAGCTCGTGGACGAGGGGGATTTCTTCGAGATCCAGGAAACCTTCGCCCGCAACATGGTCACCGGCTTCGCTCGGCTGGAGGGCCGCACCATCGGCATCGTCGCCAATCAGCCGCTGATGCTCGCCGGCGTGCTCGATAGCGATGCATCGCGGAAAGCGGCGCGCTTCGTGCGCTTCTGCGATTGCTTCAATATTCCGATCGTCACCTTCGTCGATGTGCCGGGCTTCTTGCCGGGCACCGATCAGGAATATGGCGGCCTGATCAAGCACGGCGCCAAGCTGCTGTTTGCCTTCGCCGAGGCGACGGTGCCGAAAGTGACCGTCATCACGCGCAAAGCCTATGGCGGCGCCTATGACGTTATGTCGTCGAAGCACATCCGCGGCGACATCAACTACGCGTGGCCTTCCGCCGAGATCGCGGTGATGGGCGCGAAGGGCGCGGTCGAGATTCTCTATCGCGCCGAGCTTGGCGACGAGGGCAAAATCAAAAAGCGCATCGACGAATATCAGAAGCGCTTCGCCAATCCGTTCGTGGCGGCGGAGCGCGGCTATATCGACGAGGTGATCATGCCGCATTCAACGCGCAAGCGTGTCGCGCGCGCGTTGCAGATGCTGCGCAACAAGCATGTCGAGAATCCTTGGAAGAAGCACGACAACATTCCGTTGTGAGGCCGGACTTTCAGCCACGCATGGGATTTCATTGAAGGGAGAAGTATAATGCAACGCGTACATGCAATGATCGGCCTCGCTGCGCTTCTGGGCGCGCTACGCCTTGGTTTCGGGTCCCGCCTCGGCGGTCACCGCCTATTCGCCAACCGGCCATCTCAACGTGCGGAGCGGGCCCGGCTTCCAATTTCCGGTGGTCAGCCAGATCCAGGCCAAGGTCCCGGCCGAGATCACCGGCTGCGTGTCCGATTATTCCTGGTGCAGCGTCGCCCTCCCGGGTGGGACGACCGGCTGGGCGTCTGGCCCCTATCTTGTCACCAGCGCCGCGGGCACGCCCAAGAATCTCCAAGTTGCCGGCAGGTCGCTCAACATTCCCATCGTTGTGCCGGTCAACACCGGCTCGAATGTTGTCGCCACGCCGCCCGTCGGAGCGATGGTGCCGGTTCTGCCTACTGTCGGTGTCGTCGCGCCGATCGTTCCGCCGCCCAACGTCGTCACCTTCGTGACGCAGCAGACGGTGGCGCCGGTGATCGTCAATGGCGAGGTGATGATCGGTGCGGCGTTACCCGCAGCAGCACCGGTCTATGACATCCCAGCCTCGAATTACGACTTTGCCTACATCAACGGCCAAAGGGTTCTGATCGAACCGACCGCGAGGAGGATCGTCTACGTCGTCAGGTAGGCGCGTGGATCTGATGGCGCGGATGAGATGGGGCATCACCAGTGCCGTGTTGCTGAGCCTGCTGGCAACGCCGGCGGTTGCCGAAGTGCGGATTCCATGTTTGTGGAAGCCATTCGGAGGCTGCTCCGTCACCTTTGTTTCCCCGGAATACGCCGCGAAGCCAGTACAGAAGCTCAATCCGCAAGCGGCCCTTGCCGAGATCAACGCCTTCCGCGCCAAGAACGGTGCCAAGCCGCTGGTGCTCGATGAGCGGCTGTCCCGCGCCGCCGCCATGCAATCGGAGGACCAGGCGAAGCGGAACTCAGGCGGCCATAACGGCTCGGACGGATCGAAGCCGACGGATCGCGCCGCGCGAGCGGGCTATCACGGCCAAGATCGCCTCGGAGAATGTCGCCGCGGGCCAGAAATCGTTCAGCGACGTCATGCATTACTGGGAAACAAGCTCCGGCCACCGGGAGAATCTCTTGCGGCCGAATGTGACCGCCATCGGTGTCGCCATGGCTCAGGCGGAAAGCGGCAGAGCCTATTGGACTCTCGTGCTTGGCGCTGAATAGCTGCTTCTCGGTGCCCGCCTAAAGTGCTGTGCACAAACGAAGGAGGAGATGATGCAGCGAGGAATTCTGGACGGGATGATCATTGCCGGACTTTCATCGTTCCTCACGATGCAAGCGGCGTTCGCGGCCACGCCGGTCGCAGTCGCAACCTTCAAGTGCCAGGGCGGTAAGACGATCGAGGCGAGTTTCTACGCCGACAAGGTCGACCTGAAACTCAGCGACGGACGCGCGCTCAGTCTGTGCCGCAAGCCATGTCGGCATCTGGCGCGCGTTACGCCAATAAGGACGAGAGCTTCGTGTTCTGGAACAAGGGCGATACCGCCTTCGTCACCGAGGGCAAAGACAGCAAGGAAACCTATTCGGGCTGCGTCGCCGCGAAATAAGACCAGCCTACGCGGTCTTCCAGTAAGGCTTGGCGCGCAAGCGCTCGAGCCACGCATTGATGTTCTTGTAGGCGCTGATGTCGAATTTGAGGAAGGCGGGACCGGTGTCGAGCCTCGGGCCGATCAGGAAATCGACCACGCTCAGATCGCCGAGAACAAAGTCGCGTCCTTCGAGCTGCTTGTCGAGGACGGGGAGAAAACGATCGATGCGTGCGCGTGCGTCGGCCATGATGGCCGGATCGTTGCCGCCCTTTTTCAGCACGTTGGGCTTGATGTAAATTTCCCAGGCGAGCGCGTCGATGGCGGCTTCCGCGCCTCCGACCCACCAGCAAATCCATTGATCGATCAGCGCCTCAGTCTTGGCGTCTTTCCCGCAAAGCCCGCGCTCGGGTTTCTTTGAGGCGAGATATTTCATGATGGCCGGCGACTCGTAGAGAATAAAACCGTCATCATCGAGCGTCGGCACGCGGCCGTTCGGATTTCTGGCCAGGAACTCACTGCGAACGCGTCTCGCCGGTGCGCGGATCGACCTGGACTGTGTCGAGCTTGAGGCCGAGCTCTGAGGCGAGCAGGCGGACTTTGCGCGCATGCGGGGAAATTTGCATTTCGTAGAGGGTCATGGTCATGGGCGCGTGCTATAGGGCAGAAATCGGGCTCAGTCCAGGTTGTGGGCGTCAAACAAACGTGACGATTTGATCCTGTTCTAAGGCCGGGAAGCCTGCTATCCAAGCAAACCCTGGCTGCTCGATGCGGCGTAATTCGGCCCACACAATCGCCTAGAATTGTCCCTAGATCGATACCGCCCGAGCGGGCCTAACCAGACCTTGCACCATGATCAAACGCTTTGTCATCGCCGCCGTCATCGTCGCCCTGTTTCTCGGGGGCGTCGGCTATTTCCAGTTCGTCATGAAGCCGAAATTCATCGGCGAGTTCATGGCGAAGATGGTGCCACCGGCGGCGACGGTCACGACCGAGAAGGCCAAGACCGCGATTTGGGCCGATCAGGTGCATTCGATCGGCACGATGCTCGCGATCCAGGGCGTGGACGTGGCGCCTGAAGTTGGCGGTGTGGTCGTGAACTATTTCTTCGACAGCGGCCAGGACGTCGAGAAGGGCGCGAAGCTCGTGGAGCTCGATAATTCCGTCCAGCAAGCCGAGTTGAAAGTCGATCAGGCAATTCTGGAAGTGGCGAAGCTCGAATATGAGCGGCAGTCGAAGCTGGTGGGCAAAGGCGCGATCTCGCAATCGACGCTCGACACGACGATCTCCAAGCGGGACGCCGCTGCGGCCGCCGTGCAGAAGAACCTGGCGCACATCGCGCATAAGAATATCACCGCGCCCTTCGCCGGCAGACTTGGCTTGCGTCGTGTCGAGCGAGGACAATATGTCTCCGCCGGGCAGACGCTGGTTTGGCTGCAGGCGCTCGACCCGATCTGGATCGATTTCCCGGTATCGGAGAACGAGATGGGCCGGCTCAAGCCGAAGGCGGAGATCGAACTCACCGTCGCGGCCTTTCCCGGTGAAGTCTTCAAGGGCGAGATCGAGGCTTTCGATGCGCGCGTCAATCAAGAGACGCGACAGCTCATGGTGCGCGGCCGCGTGCCGAATCCGGAACGGAAATTGCTGCCCGGAATGTTCGCCAATGTGGCGGTCGTGGCCGGCGAGCCGAAGACTTTGGTCTCGGTGCCGCGCACAGCGGTCACTTACGGACTTTATGGCGATAGCATCTGGGTGGCGAAAGAGGCGGAAGTCCCAGGGCCCGCAGAGCCTTCAAGCTCCGGCGAAGCGGTGGCCGCGAGCGGCGCTCCGGAAACGAAGCTGATCGCCGAGCGCCGTTTCGTGCGCCTTGGACAATCCAAAGGCGAAACCGTCGCCATCATCGAAGGTATCACCGAGGGCGACGAAGTGGTGACGAGCGGCCAGCTCAAGCTGCAGCCCGGCGCGGCGATCAAGATCGACAATAGCAGCCCGTTGCAGTCAAAGGCCGAACGGCCGAAGCAGTAATCCGATGCAGTTCACCGATCTCTTCATCAAGCGGCCGGTCCTGGCCACGGTGGTGAGCCTGCTCATCCTTTTGGTTGGCGCACAGGCCGGCTTCAAGCTGCCGATCCGGCAATATCCTGAGCTATACAATACGACCATAACTGTAATGACGGGTTATCCCGGGGCCAACGCGGATCTCATTCAAGGCTTCATCACGGTTCCGATCCAGCAGGCGGTGGCGAGCGCCGAAGGCATCGACACCATCACGGCCAGCTCGACGCAGAATGTCAGCACCGTCACGCTCAATCTGAAGCTCGACGCCGATCCCGACCGCGCCATGACCGACGTGCTGTCGAAAGTGGCGCAGGTGAAGCGCATCCTGCCGCGCGAGGCGAACGACTCCGTCGTCACCAAGCAGACCGGCGAGGGCTACGCACTTCTTTATATGTCGTTCAACTCGAAGGTGATGAGCGGCTCGCAGATCAGCGACTATCTCAATCGCGTGGTGCAGCCGAAGCTGCAAACCATCGACGGTGTGGCCAACGCAGAAATCCTCGGCGGCCAGACCTTCGCCATGCGCATCTGGCTCGATCCGGACCGCATGGCGTCGCTTGGGGTGACGCCGCTCGATATCCGCGCCGCGCTCGCCAACAACAATTTCACCACGGCCGCAGGCCAGGTGAAGGGCGATTTCATCCAGACCAATATCGACGCCAAGACCTCGATCGATAACCCGGCTGCGTTCGGCAAGCTGGTGGTGATGGGCCGCGGCGATTCCCTGGTGCGGTTGAGCGACGTAGCCGAAATCGAGCTCGGACCGCAAAGCTCGGATTCCTCCTCGGTGTTCGACGGGTTGAAGGCGGTGTTTATCGGCGTTTATGCCACGCCCACGGCGAACCCGCTGACCGTGATCACCAAGGTCCGCAACGCCTTTCCGGAAATTCAAAAAGAATTGCCGCCGGGGCTCGATGCGGCCATCGCCTACGACGCGACGAATTTCATCCGCGCCTCGTTATGGGAGGTGGTGAAGACGCTGGGCGAGGCGGCACTCATTGTTATTGTCGTGATCTTCCTGTTCCTCGGCAATTTGCGCTCGACGATCATTCCGATCGTCACCATTCCGCTGTCGCTGATCGGCGTGCTGGGGTTGCTGCTCGCGCTCGGCTACTCGATCAATATGATGACCTTGCTCGCTCTGGTGCTCGCGATCGGCCTCGTGGTCGACGACGCCATCGTCGTGGTGGAGAACATTCACCGCCATATCGAAGACGGCATGACGCCGATGAATGCCGCGCTGAAGGGCGCGCGCGAGATCCTCTATCCGATCATCGCCATGACCATCACGCTCGCGGCGGTGTTCGCGCCCATCGGTTTCGTGTCTGGCCTGACCGGCGCGCTGTTCAAGGAATTTGCCTTTACCTTGGCGGGTGCGGTGCTCGTCTCCGGCGTCGTCGCCATCACGTTGTCGCCGATGATGTGCTCGCGGCTCTTGAAGTCGGAGAAGGCGGGCGGCGGGGGCGCCTTCACGCGGTTCCTCGATCGGATGTTTGACGGGCTGAAGCGCCGTTATGAGCGGAGGCTGACCAGCAGCCTGAATTACCGGCCGGTGACCATGCTGGTGCTCGCCGGCCTGATTGCCGGCACCGGACTTATGTATATGACGACGAGCCGCCAGCTCGCGCCGGAAGAGGATCAAGGCATCTTGTTCACGCTGGTGAAGACGCCGCAATACGCCAATCTCGATTATCTCGAGGACGCCACCGACAAGCTCTATGCCGCGTTCAGCACGGTGCCGGAGAAGGAGCACGTCTTCACCATCAACGGCATGGGCGATGTGCATCAGGCCTTTTCCGGCATTCTGCTGAAGCCCTGGGGCGAGCGGAGCCGCAATCAAGCCGCGGTGCTGCAAGATCTGTCGCCGCGGATCAGTGCGCTGGCGACGGCGCAGGCCTTCACCTTCTCGCCGCCGGCATTGCCCGGCTCGACGGGCGGTCCGCCGGTGCAGTTCGTCATCACCACGACGCGGGACTTCCGCGAGCTTGCCGACGTGCTTGCCGATGTCGAGAAATCGGCGAAGGAGAGCGGGCTCTTCATCTTCACCGATTCCGATCTCCGCTTCGAGACGCCGCAGATCGAGATCCATATCGACGCCGACAAGGCCAACCGGCTCGGCATCTCCATGGCCGATATCGGCGCGTTCGCTGGCGACGCTGCTCGGCGGCAATTACGTCAATCTGTTCGATCTGTACGGGCGGAGCTATCAGGTCATTCCGCAGGTGCCGCGCGACTACCGCTTGGATGAGAGTTGGCTCACGCGCTACCAAATCCGCACCGCCTCGGGCGCTTTGGTGCCGCTCTCGAACGTGGCGTCGATCACCAAGACGGTGCAGCCGAACGCGCTCACCAATTTCCAGCAGCTGAATTCGGCGACGCTCTCTGCCGTGCCGTTCCCGGGGCGGACCGTGGGCGAAGCGATCGATTTCTTAAAGACGAAGGCGGAGAGCTTCCCTGAGGGCTTCTCTTACGACTTCCAGGGCGAGAGCCGGCAGTTCGTGCAGGAGGGCAACACGCTCGTCTACACTTTCGTGTTCGCGCTGGTCGTGATCTTCCTGGTGCTCGCGGCGCAATATGAGAGTTTCCGCGATCCCTTTCATTATTCTCGTGGCGTTGCCGGCATCGATGTTCGGGGCGCTGATCCCGCTCAATATCGGGCTCGCCTCCATCAATATCTATACGCAGATCGGGCTCGTGACCCTGATCGGACTCATCTCCAAGCACGGCATTCTGATGGTCGATTTCGCCAACAAGCTGCAGATCGATCAGGGGCTCTCGCGCCGCGCCGCGATCGAGCAGGCAGCCGCCACGCGCTTGCGGCCGATCCTGATGACGACGGCCGCCATGGTGGTTGCCATGGTCCCGCTCTTGATCGCGAAAGGGGCTGGGGCCGCCAGCCGCTTCGATATCGGGCTCGTGATCGCGTCGGGCATGCTGATCGGCACCATCTTCACGCTGTTCGTGACGCCCGCCGTCTATACCTACCTTGCCAAGGATTATCAGAAGAGCCGGGCGTCAGAGCAAAGCGCGTCGCACGATGGCCCGGACCGGCCAAACGAGCCGGAAGAGCCCAAGCGCCGGCCCCGCAAGCGGCCTCTCGCGCCCCATCCCGCCGAGTAGACTGCCAGTTTACTCGCTTCCCCCAAGCCTCTAGAAAGCCCAAGCTGAATAGAAGCGGGGACCCATGTTTTCGAAACTTCTGATCGCCAATCGGGGCGAAATCGCCTGCCGGATCATGAAAACCGCGCACCGGCTCGGGATCAAGACGGTCGCCGTCTATTCCGATGCCGACCGTGATGCGCTCCATGTCGACATGGCGGACGAGGCGGTGCATATCGGCCCGGCGCCGGCAGCCCAGTCTTATCTCGTCATCGACAAGATCGTGGCCGCAGCCAAGGAGACCGGCGCCGAGGCCATCCATCCCGGCTACGGCTTCCTTTCGGAGAATACGAACTTCGCCAAGGCCTTAGAGCAGGCCGGCATCGTCTTCGTCGGACCCAACCCTAAGGCCATCGAGGCCATGGGCGACAAGATCGAGTCGAAGAAGCTGGCGGCGAAAGCCAAGGTCTCGACCGTTCCAGGCCATCTCGGGGTGATCAACGACGCCAAGGAGGCGACCAAGATCGCCGAGGAGATCGGCTTTCCGGTGATGATCAAGGCCTCGGCCGGCGGCGGCGGCAAGGGCATGCGCATCGCCTGGTCGGCGAAGGAGGTCGCGGAAGGCTTCGCCTCGTCGCAATCCGAAGCGAAGTCGAGCTTCGGCGACGATCGCGTCTTCGTCGAGAAATATGTCGAGGAGCCGCGCCATATCGAGATCCAGGTGCTCGGCGACAAGCACGGCAATGTCATCTATCTCGGCGAGCGCGAATGCTCGATCCAGCGCCGCAATCAAAAAGTCCTCGAAGAGGCGCCGAGCCCGTTCCTCGACGCCAAGACCCGCGCGGCGATGGGCGAGCAGGCGGTCGCGCTGTCCAAGGCGGTCGGGTACGACTCTGCCGGCACGGTCGAGTTCATCGTCGACAAGAAGCGCAATTTCTATTTCCTCGAGATGAATACGCGGCTCCAGGTGGAGCATCCGGTGACGGAGCTTGTGACCGGGCTCGATCTGGTCGAGGAGATGCTGCGGGTCGCGGCGGGCGAGAAGCTTCGCATCAAGCAGAAGGACGTGAAGCTCAACGGCTCGGCGATCGAGGCCCGAATCTATGCCGAGGATCCGACGCGGAACTTCATGCCCTCGACCGGGCGGCTGGTGCGGTTCCGGCCTCCGGCGCAAGGGACGGTCGATGGTATCACGGTCAGGCTCGATACCGGTGTGGTCGAAGGCGGCGAGATCTCGGTCTATTACGACCCGATGATCGCCAAGCTCGTCACGCATGCGCCGAAGCGCATCGACGCCATCGACGCGATGGGGACCGCGCTCGACGCCTTCGCCATTGACGGCTTCCGCCACAATATTCCGTTCCTCGCCGTGCTGATGCGGAACGAGCGTTGGCGGAAGGGGAATTTCTCCACCAAGTTCATCGCGGAGGAGTTCCCGGAAGGCTTCAAGCCGCCGATCCCGGAAGGGGTCACGCGCGATGCGCTGATCGCGGTCGCGGCCTCGATCGACCATCTCAGCAATCAGCGGCGCCGGGCCATCACCCAGCAGATGCATGGCGAGCCGGTGCGCTTCGCCGAGACGCGCGTCGTCGAGCTTGGCAAGTCGCGCGAGCACGTCACCGTGGAAAATGACGCCGAAGGCTTTGTTGCCGTGGCGATCGGCGAGGGCAAGTCGAGGCGCGTGGTCAAGCTCGCCTCGGCCTGGTGGTTCGGCGATCCGATCTGGGAAGGCACCATCAACGGCGAGCCGGCCGCGGTGCAGGTGCGGACGATCCTGAACGGCTATGACCTGATCTATCAGGGGATCGAAGCCAAGGCTCGGGTCTACACCAAGCGCGAGTCGGAGCTGATGGCGACGATGCCGATCAAGGCGCCGCCGGATACGTCGAAATTCCTGCTCTGCCCGATGCCGGGCCTCGTGGTCTCGCTCGCCGTGAGCGAAGGCCAGCCTGTCGCCGCCGGCGACACGCTCTGCGTGGTCGAGGCGATGAAGATGGAGAATGTGCTGAAGGCCGAGCGCGACGGCACCGTGGCCAAGATCAAGGCCAAGCCTGGCGACAGCCTCAATGTCGACGCGGTGATCCTCGAATTTAAGTGAGATGTCTCAGGACGACGTCAGGACCGTAACGGTCAGGATCGAAGGCATGGTGCAGGGCGTGTTCTATCGCGCCTGGACCGAGCGGAACGCTCGAGAGCTTGGCCTCGATGGCTCGGTGCGCAACAGCCTGGACGGTAGCGTCGAGGCCGTCTTCTCGGGTCCTGCGAATTACGTCGAAGAGATGCTGGAGCGCTGCCTCACAGGGCCGCCCGATGCGATGGTCAGTGCGGTAATCTTGCTGCATGAAGGCGGTTCGGTGCCGCCGGGCTTCAGGGTGTTACCGACAGGCTGATGCCTAGTCGAAGACCTCATCAAAGGTCTCGCGGAGCGCGGCATCGATCGCGCGCCATGTCCGTCTCGGACGCCGAGCGCGGCGAGGCTGGTCACTGGCGTATCCTTGAGCCCGCACGGGACGATGCCGGAGAAATGCTCCAGGTCCGGATCGACGTTGAGGCTGACGCCGTGGAAGCTCACCCAATGGCGCACGCGGATGCCGATGCTGGCGATCTTGGCGCCCTCGACGAAGATCCCGACTTGGCCGGAGACCGTTCGCCCTTGACGCCGAGATGCGCCAGCGCCGCGATCAGCCAATCTTCGAGCGAGGTGACAAAGGCGCGGACGTCGCGCCCACGTTGCGACAGGTCGAGCATGACATAAGCCACGCGCTGGCCCGGGCCGTGATAGGTGAAGCGGCCGCCGCGGCCGGTCTGGAACACAGGAAAGCGCGAGGGCGTGAGCAGTTCACGGGGGTCGGCGCTGGTGCCGGCGGTGTAGATCGGGGGATGCTCCAGCAGCCAGACGCATTCAGACGCCTCGCCTTCGGAGATCGCCGCCACGCGCGCCTCCATGGCCTCTAGCGCCTCTTGGTAAGGCACGGAGCAAGGCGCTGGTCAGCCATTCGACGCGAGGGTCGAGGGCGAGGGGAGGCGCCAGTTTCGGGGCTGGCTCTGCCATAGGGAGGTTGTGAACGGCCCGAATAAGGCTTTCAAGCCCTAAGCTTGCGCCTCTAGGGCAGGTTTGCTAAGGCAGGCCCCTTGCCCGCTTCGCTTGCCGCGAGGCTGGCGGATAGCCATATCTGGATATTCCAGAGCCTAAATTAGCGGTCGTGGCGGAAATGGTAGACGCGCAGCGTTGAGGTCGCTGTGAGCTTGCTCGTGGAGGTTCGATTCCTCTCGACCGCACCACTTTTCTCTTAAATTCAGTTTGGCGAGGCGGCTTCGTGGGCCGCGCTCGCGGCCGGCAGCGTCTCCGGCGGCTTCGGCACGATGTGCACGATTCTGTAGCCGCGCTTTTTCAGCTCATCGAGGAGATCGGGCAGCGCCTTCGCCGTGGCCGGCTCGGTGTCGTGAAACAAGATGATGCCCTTGCCGTGCTGCTCCAGCCGCGCCAGCGTCCGCTTCTTGATCTGCTCGGCGCCGATCCGCCTCCAATCGTCGGTGCCGATATCGCAAGAGACGATCGCGTCGTTGCGCGAGGCGAGATAGTTGTTGAGCGCGGTCGAATTGTTGAGGCCGGGATAGCGGAAGAAGGGCGCGGCCCTGCCGCCGGATGCCGCGTTCAAGGCCGCGAAGCCGCGCTCGATGTCGGCTTCAGCCTTGTCCAGCGATAGGCGCCCCAGATTGCGGGGATGCGAGTAGCTGTGATTGCCGATGCTGTGGCCGCGATCGGCGACCTCCTTGGTGAGCTCGGGATGCGCTTCCACCCATTTGCCGACCTCGAAGAAGGTGGCCTTGACGCAATGCTTGTCGAGCGCGTCGAGCACCGTCGGCGTGGTCTTAGGGTTCGGGCCGTCGTCGAAGGTAAGGACCACTTCGCCCGCGAACGAGATCGAGCGAGGAGGGATATTGATAGGTGCCGTAACGCGGGCCGCCGGTCGGATCGACTTCGAGGATGCGAGAGACGCCGAGCGCATTCGGATCGCCGGCACAATTGGCTTCTTCCGCCGCGGCATTGCCGGCCAACAAGGCCGCCAATAGAGCGAGCCAGGCTACACACTTAGCACTCATCCCCCGACGCGCCCCCAACGCGATACTGACGCTATTTTTGGGCTGGAAATCGAATCCGAACAAGGGTCTATTGCCCGCGAAGTGCGCGCCTTTCGGTCGCTGGAGCAGAGCGCGGACTTCCCTCAAAATTCGCGCCTCCAATCACGGCGATCGGATAGACGATGCAGGACGCCGCAAGCGAAATCCAATTGCGCGACGAGGAGGGGGGATTCCGCTCCGAGTTTCTGCATGAGGTCGCAGACCGCGCTCGATGAGGCCAATAGCTCGCGGATCCGCGAGCTGACGCTTGGCCTGCACGAGGCCGACCTCGCCGATCTGATCCAGCTGTTGAAGCCCGACCAGCGGGCGGAGCTGATCGCCACCCTTGGATCCGAGTTCAACGCCGCGGCGCTGCCCGAGCTCGACGAGGCCGTGCGCGACCAGGTGCTCGAGGCGATGCCGAACGAGCAGGTCGCCGAAGCCCTGCAACATCTCGATTCCGACGAGGCCGTCTATCTGCTTGAGGACCTCGACAAGCAGGATCAGTCGGAGATCCTGGCCAAACTGCCACTGTTCGAGCGCGCGGCGCTGGAGCGGAGCCTCGAATATAAAGAGGACTCGGCCGGCCGCATCATGCAGACCGACTTGATCGCGGTGCCTCCGTTCTGGTCGGTGGGGCAGACACTCGACCATATGCAAGAGGCAGACGACCTGCCCGAGCGCTTCTACGAAATCTTCGTCGTCGACCCGTCTTATCATTTGCTGGGCTCGGTGGCGCTCGATCGCTTGCTTCGCTCCAAGCGGCCGGTCTCGATCGAAGACCTGACCATGACCGACATTCACCCGATCCCGGTCGAGTCCGACCAGGAAGAGGTGGCGCGGCAATTCGAACGCTACAATCTCACCTCCGCGCCCGTGGTCGATGCGGATCAGCGGCTGGTCGGAGTCATCACCGCAGACGACGTGGTCGAGGTCATCCAGGAAGAGGCTTCGGAAGATATTCTGAAGATGGGTGGCGTCGGCGGCGAATCTGTCGCCGATACGGTGTGGGAGACGACGCGCCATCGTTTCACCTGGCTGCTGGTCAATCTCGGAACGGCCATTCTTGCCTCGGCCGTGATCTCGCTATTCGATGCGACCATCGAGCAGATGGTGGCGCTCGCGGTGCTGATGCCGGTCGTGGCGTCGATGGGCGGCAATGCCGGAACGCAAACCATGACGGTCGCGGTCCGCGCCATCGCCACGCAAGATCTCGGGCGGGCGAATGCGTTCCGGGTCATCGGCCGTGAGACGGCGGTCGGCGTGCTGAACGGTTTGCTGTTTGCCGCCATCATGGGGACCATCGTCTATTTCTGGTTCGGCAGTAGTCCGCTTGGACTGGTGATTGCGGCGGCCATGATCGTCAACCTTATCGTGGCGGCCCTTGCAGGCATTCTCATTCCGCTTGGCCTTGAAGGGCTTGGGCTCGACCCTGCGATCGCGTCCGGCGTTTTCGTTACCACGATGACGGATGTGGTGGGTTTTTTCGCCTTTCTTGGACTTGCCGCGATTTGGCTGGTTTGACCACACCAGCGCCAATTTTCTCGTGTTCGATCGTATCCGCTCCGGATAAGGAGATCGGCGGACCGACCTTGGTGAGGGCCGTTGCAGGCCCCGCCTTTGGTCCTGAGCGCTCGAGGGGCCTCGCCCCGAGCCGGGTTTTGCTGCTAGATTAGGTCAAGCCCGCTACCTCAATTTATTCCCCGGACATTTATGTTCTTTTATCTCGCCAAGGCGTTCTGGTTTCTGCTTACGCCCTCAACCTTAATCGCATTGCTGATTGGCTATGGCGCCATTTTGATCTGGACCGGCTGGGCGCGCTGGGGACGTCGCTTCGTTTCTGTCGGTGCGCTGCTGCTGTTGATCGTCGGACTTTCGCCGCTCGGCAATGCGCTGATCCTGCCGCTGGAGGATCGCTTCCCGCGCGCCGATCTCGACGCGGCGCCGACGCCGACCGGTTTCATCGTGCTCGGAGGCGCCGAGGATCGGCTGGTGGGGAGTGCGCGGAAGGCGCCGACCTTGAACGAGGCCGGCGAGCGCATGCTGGAGGTGGTGGCGCTGTCGCGGAAATTCCCCGACGCCAAGATCGCTTTCACCGGCGGCGATGCCGGCATCTTCTATAAGTCAGACACGGAAGCAGAGGGCGCGGCAGCGCTGCTCGTGTCCATGGGCGTGGCGCCGGAGCGGCTGATCCTCGAAGCGAAATCGCGAGACACTTACGAGAACGCCGAGTTCCTCAAAGCCGAGCTCGAGCGGCTCGGGGATCTTGGACCCGGGAAGCGGTGGGTGCTGATCACCTCCGCCTTCCACATGCCCCGCGCCATGGGCGCGTTCCGCAAAGCCGGACTCGATCTCGAAGCCTGGCCGGTCGATTACCGCACGCGCGGGCCGGTCGATCTCACGCGGCCGTTCGACAAAGTGTCGGAAGGTTTGCGCCGCGTCGACACGGCCTCGCGGGAATGGGTCGGGCTGTTGTCGTATTGGCTGAGCGGACGGACCGACGCGTTGTTCCCGGCGCCGGTCGCCGCCAATCTGGGTTGCGATCTGGCGCGGCCCGGAGCTAGCCCGGACGCTTCGCCAGCATCCCCATGTCGACCCAATCCTTGAGGTAGGAGGCGGCTCTGAGCTCGGCGTCGTCCTCGCCGGCGAAGGTCGCCACCATCTCGCAGAGCACGCCGAAGCGCACGCCCTTCACCGCTTCGTCCCACATCATGGCTTCCTCGGTGCTGAGCGGCTTGAAGCGCGCCATGAAGTCCTGACGCCAGACGACGAGGGGAGCCGGCTCAGGGAGGCGAAGCGGCTTTGGCGGCGCCGTCTCCTCGCGTAACGCCGACCAGATCTCCGCGGCATTGGTCTTGAAGGTGAGCCGTGCGGCGGTCGGATGCGGCGCAAATTCGAGAGCAGGCCATGCCTCGGGCGCGACTGAAGCCAGATCCTCGAGGCGGAGCGGCTCGGCATCCGCCGCATCGAAGGCATCGTTCAGCGCCTTTTCCAGCGTCGCCAGCTCGATCAAGCTCGGCATGGCGCGCATAGGGCTCGGTGCGCTCGATGAAGGCGGGAAGATGCCGGCCGAACCATCTCGCGCTCCGCTGATCGGACGGGTTCGCGGCGATATAGTCCTTGATCAGTTGAGCGAAGCGGGCATCGCCTAAATATTCGTGGGTCCGCTCATAGTCCTCGCCCATGATCTCGGCGAGGCGCGCGACATAGCCGTTGCGATAGACGTCGAACAGGACCTCGCGGCGCTCTTTGCCGCTATCGTTCACCTCGGACAGGATCTTGTCGTCGCGCGCAAGGATGCCGCGCTGGAAACTCTCTTGCAGCTCTTTGAGCGTCGTCATTCCGCTGCCACGAGCCGAGGCCGCGCGGTGACATCCGGCCCCAGGACCTCGCGCGCAATGGCGCGAGCGTGGTTCAGCTCGTCAACGAGCTCGGCCAGAGGCGGGATGTTGTCGTCGCGCTCGATCATGGTCGAGACCGGTCCGAACGTCTCCACTGCCTTGCGGTAAAGGTCCCAGACCTCGGGGCAGACGGGATGATCGTGCGTGTCGATCATGTGGGTTTCTTCGTGGCTGTGGCCGGCGACGTGGAACTGGACGATGCGGTCCTTCGGCACGCCGTTGAGGAAATCCTCAGCCGCGAATTCGTGGTTGAAGGCGCTGACATAGACGTTGTTGACGTCGAACAGGAGCCAGCAGCCGGTGCGCTTGGAGACTTCGCTGACGAAGTCCCATTCGCTCATTTCCGATTGGCCGAAGGTGACGTAGCTCGACACGTTCTCCAGCGTGAAGGGACGGTCGAGGAAGTCCTGGACCTGGTTCACGCGGTCGACGACATGGGCTAGCGCTTCCTTGGTGTAGGGGATCGGCAGGAGGTCGTGCAGGTTCACGCCATGCACGCCGGTCCAGCAGAGATGGTCGGAGATCCAGACAGGCTTCACGCGCTCGGCAAGCGCCTTCAGCTGCCGGAGATAGTCCATGTCGAGCGGCGAGGTGGAGGCGATCGACATCGACACGCCGTGCATCACGACGGGATAGCGCTCGCAGATGCGATCCAGCATCCGCATCGGCTGGCCGCCGGGGATCATGTAGTTCTCGGAAATGACCTCGAACCAATCGATCTCAGGCGAGCCGTCGAGGATCTCCGCGTAATGCTGCGGCCTCAGACCCAGACCGAAACCGAGAAACGGTGGCTTTGCATTCGCCATGAGCACTCTCCGCTGGAGGAATGGGAGCCGGCGACGACCGGCTCCCAACAGTCGTAGCGAGCAAGCGAGTTAGATCGCTTCCCACTGGCCCTGCTTGTCGGAGCAGTCGTTCTGAAGCATCTCGAGCCAGCCCTGGCCCTTGCAGCCATTCTTGCCCTTGCAGTCATTCTTGGCGCTCTTGCAATTGCCCTGGCCCTTGCAGCCATTGACGCCGAAGCAGCGACCTTTGACCGTCTCGGCGGTGGCGGCGCCGATCAGGGTGGCGCCGGCGACGATCAGCGTGGCGGCGGTCATGGCAAGCTTAGCACCGGATTTCCGATTGAGCTTCATTTTCGTTTTCCTCTTCTCATGAGTGCCTGAGTTCTAGACGATTGTTGCGGCGGAGCGGCCGCGAGTTGACCTATAGCGCCGTTCGCGTGCGGGCTTTTGTCACTCCTGATCACACCTGCGTGGCGCTGCTCTCACGCTGCATCACGAGATCGTCAAGCTCGGGAGACTGGGCATAACTGATGTTGGCATCGTGCAGATCGGACGCGAGCCACGCTAAAATTCGAGGCTAGATGCGAGAGGCAGAATGACGGTCCATCTGATCAAGCTTTGCGTCGGAGTCGATAATGTCGCCGAGCTTCACGCGTGGCAGGCCGAGCGGCTCGACAGTTTGCGCCGGGAGCGCAAAGTCCCCGAGCATTGTCACCGAACGATGCAGACGCCGCGCCGGCGCGACGAAGTGCTCAATGGCGGATCGCTCTATTGGGTGATCCGGGGCATGATCTTGGTGCGCCAGCGCGTGATCGATCTCCGACCCGACGTCAAAGATAACGGCGTGGCGTGTTGCGGCATCGTGCTCGACCCCGAGCTCATTGCGACGCGGCCGCAAGGGCGGCGCGCGTTTCAGGGTTGGCGCTATTTGGACGCTGCGGATGCGCCGCAAGATCTCCGCGCCTTCGATCCGAGCGATGCCGACATGCCGCCGGGCATGCGCGAGGAGCTTCGCGAGCTCCGCCTGATCGATTGGTGACAGGCGCTATTTGCCTTTGGTCTTCGGCAGCACGGCCATATTGTCGATCAGCCGCGTCGCGCCAAGATAGGCGGCGGCGAGAACCCGCGCCGGACCTCTGACTGGCCCAGCGGACAACGGGTCGAGCGTCGCTGCATCGCGGACAGCCACATAATTGACACGGAAGCCGGCGGCTTCGAGCTTGAAGCGACCCGATCCCGAAGCGTCGTCGCAACCGCGTCCCTCGGCGAGATCGGAGGCGATCTTGCTCAGGACCTGATGCAGCACCGGTGCTGTCTTCCGCTCGCTCGGCGAGAGATAGACATTGCGCGAGGACATCGCGAGCCCGTCCTCCTCGCGCACGATCGGCGAGCCAATGATCTCGACGGGAATAAACAGGTCGCGGACCAGACTTCTGATCACGATCAGCTGCTGATAATCCTTCTCGCCGAACACAGCGACGTCGGGCTCGGCTTGCATCAGCAGCTTCGTGACGATGGTGGCGACGCCCTCGAAATGCTGTGGCCGCGCGCCGCCACATAAATCGTCGGAGAGATTGAGCACCTTCACGCTCGTGCTCGAGCCTTTCGGATACATCTCTTCGACGGACGGCGAATAGACGAGGTCGGTTCCGGCCGCAGCGAGTTTCTCGACATCGCCCTTCTCGTCGCGGGGATAGCGCTTGAAATCTTCCTTCGGGCCGAACTGCGTCGGGTTGACGAACACGGACGAGACGATCCGGGAGGCATGTTTCTTGGCGGTGGCGACCAGGGAAAGGTGACCTGCGTGAATTGACCCCATGGTCGGCACCAGCGCGACGGTCTCACCGCTTTTGCGCCATTTGGCGACCGTCGATCTGAGTTCGTCGACGGTGCGTGCGATCGGGGGTTGCTTGCTCATATTTTTGGTTTCCCCGTGGCCTCTGACGGCAACGATAGCAGGTCCGCCGAACCCCCGACAACGGGGCGGTGAGTCGGGCGCACAACCATTGCCCTAGGCGGCAATAGGGCCCATGTATAGAGGGGATCGGGCCCTGGGCCGATCGTAGGAGACGAGGACGATGGCGGAGCCAAAGACGCCGGCTGAGAGCCAGGCGAAAGGCATCGCGGCAAAACAATCCAGTTCCGCGGAGGTTAACGCCTTCATCGAGAAGGTGCGGGCGATGACGCCGGCCGTTTCGGGCCGTGGGCGGCTGATCTTTGCCATGGACGCCACGATGAGCCGTCAGCCGACCTGGGACCTCGCGCTCAAGCTGCAAGGCGACATGTTCCAGGCCGTCAAGGACGTCGGCGGGCTCGACGTCCAGCTGGTGTATTTTCGCGGCTTCAACGAGACCAAAGCCTCCAAATGGGTCGGCGATCCCGACGCCGTCGCCAGGCTGATGGCGCGTGTGGCTTGCGAAGGCGGCTACACGCAGATCAGGAAAGTTCTCAATCATGCGCGCGGCGAGAGCCAGGCAACACGCGTGAATGCGCTGGTCTATGTCGGCGACGCCATGGAGGAGAATATCGATGAGCTTGCCCAGCGTGCCGGCGAGCTTCGTCTCCTCGGCGTGCCGTGCTTCATGTTCCAAGAGGGCCATGACAAGAAGGCGGAGCGCGCGTTCAAGGAGATCGCGAGGCTGACGCGCGGCGCCTATTGCCGCTTCGATTCCGGATCGGCCAGTCAATTGCGGGATCTGTTAAAGGCGGTCGCGGTCTACGCCACGGGCGGCCGCAAGGCGCTCAAAGATTTCAGCCAGGCGACACGGTCGAGCGCCGGGTCGCTTCTGCTCGAACAGCTCGGCTAGGCCGTCTCGATGCTGTATTTCCTCGCGGGGCTCGCGCTCCTTGTTCTTCTCATCTTCGCGGCGCGTCTGTTCGCAAGAGCGAATCCGCGCCTGCTGGCCGATGCTTTTCGCAAACTGGCCGGGGTGATCGCGCTCGGCGCGGCCGGCTTTCTAGTCTTGCGTGGTGCGCTCCCGATCGCCATTCCGCTCGGACTGTTCGGCTTCTCCTTGATCCGGCCAGGCGCGTTCGGTTTTGGCCCGTTCGCTTCGTCGACCAAATCGCCGGGAGGCACGTCGCATGTGCAGACCGATAGCCTCGAGATGGAACTCGATCACGATAGCGGCGAGATGGAAGGGATGGTGCTGAAAGGCGCGTTCGAGGGACGGATGTTGTCGTCTCTGTCCGATGGCGAACTCAGGACTCTGCTCGATGAGCTGCGTGGCACGGATCAGCAGGCCGAAGCTTTGATGGAGGCCTATCTCGATTGGCGAATTCCGAATTGGCGCGATGCTGAAGCCGACAAGCCGAAAGACGAGAGCCGCGCGCGAGCACGCAAGCCCTCGGGTCATATGAGCGTGGACGAGGCCTATGCCGTGCTCGGGCTAAAGCGAGGCGCGAGCGAAGAGGAGATCAGCCGCGCGCATCGGCAGATGATGAAGAAGTTTCATCCCGATCAGGGTGGATCGACTTATCTCGCCGCGAGAATCAACGAGGCCAAGGACGTGTTGCTCGGACGCTGATCATGTTTCGGTGCTTGAGGCACATGTCGATCAGGTTTCGGTGTTTGAGCCCCATCTTGTGCGAAAAGTCTGCAACTTTTCGGCATTGTGCTCTGAGCTACTCGGCGCGCATCACGATGCAATCCAGCGACATCTTTTTGAGCTGGGCACAAGTGGTCTTCGCCTTGTCCTGCGAGAATCCGGCGAAGCGGGCCCGGTACCATTGCTCGGTGTTCTTTTTGAACGTGGTGGTGAGCGGATCGTGGCCGTCGAGCAGGTTGGCGGCCCGTCCCTTCACGGCTCCGAGTCTGGTTTCGGCCTCGGTTTGCGAGGTAAAGGAGCCGACCTGGACGTGGTAGGGGCCGGCCTTGGCGCTGCCGGGCTTGCCGGTGACGATCGGATCGGCCTGGGGCAGCGGCGATTTTAGCGACAGCTCTTCCTCTTCCGCGAGAGACTGGATTGGTGCCGGCTTGGCGGGCTCGGCCTCTTTGCCGAACGCAACCGGAGCGACCATCGGCGCCGCCGAGGCCATGACCGGGGCAGCAATCTGTTTGGGCGGCGTGGCTTTGGGCACTGGCGTGGTGTCCAAAGACGCAACCAGGGGCTTCGGCGCCGACTTCGCCGCGACCGCTTGCGGGAAATATTTGTCGAGCAGCGAACGCATCGCGGCGTCGCGCTGGCTTCCGGTCCGGCCGCCAAGCACGACGGCGATGAGGTGCTTGTCGTCGCGCTGCACGGATGCCGTGAGGTTGAAGCCGCTCGCACGCGTGTAGCCGGTCTTGATGCCGTTGGTGCCCTTGTAGCCGAACAGCAGGCGATTGTGGTTGCGGTAGCGCTTGCCCTTGTAGCTGAAATATTTGGTCTCGAAGACGGTGTAATATTCCGGGTAGTCGCGGATCAGACGCTGCGCCAAGAGCGCCATGTCGTGCGCGGTCGTGACCTGCTCGTCATTGGGAAGACCGGAGGCGTTGCGGAACAGCGTATCGTTCATGCCGATGGAGCGGGCCTTCTCAGTCATCAGCCGAGCGAAATTCTCCTCGGTGCCGGCGAGGTTCTCGGCGACGGTGACGGCGGCGTCATTGGCGGATTGGGTGACGAGCGCCTTGATGGCGTCGCTGGTGGCGATGGTCGCGCCGGGTTTCAGGCCCAATTTGGTTGGCGACTGGCTCGCGGCATGCGGCGTCACCACGAGCTCCGACTCAAGGGTGATCTTGCCGGCCCGTAAATAGGAAAAGAGGACGTAGAGCGTCATCATCTTGGTGAGCGAGGCGGGCGCGCGTTTTGCGTCTTCAGCTTTCGAATAGAGGATCTCGTTGGTGGTCATGTCGACCACGATGGCGGCCGCGATCGAGGGGGCGGCTCTGGAGCGCGATTTGGATTTGGTCTTGGCAAAGGCGTCGCTCAAGGGTGCCAGCGCCAGCGCGCCCGCGAGCGTGAGACTCACGAGGCGACAAAGCTGACCTGAGACTGGAGACCGACTCTGACGATAACCCACTGACCCCGAAGGCTAAATGCCTTCTCCCCCCTGATTTTCCCCTCGCAACACCCGCCTGCCGAGCCCCAGATGGGTCCATTCCGTCAGCGGCGGCGCCGTTTCCTAGCGTCAAATCGGCGCAAGCTTGCGTTCGAACCAAGGCTAGAATCTGGCCCGTTGCCAAAGCGTTAAGGGTCCGCCGAAAGAATTATTGTGCGGTGCAAAAATTTTTGTTGACCATAATTGTGCGATGCATATATGTAGTTCGCGTCTGCAACAATCACCGCCAGCGGTGTCGAGAGAGGTTTTCGCAATGCTCAAAGGGTTCGAGGATTTCCAGAAGGTGGGTAAAGACGGTTTCGATGCGGCCGTGCGCTCGTTCGGCGAGGTCAACAAGGGTTTCCAGGCCATCGCAGCCGAGGTCACCGACTATTCCAAGAAGGCGTTCGAGGATTCAACCAAAGCCTTCGAGCAGCTGATCGGCGCCAAGTCGGTCGAGCAGGCGATCGAGATTCAGTCCCAGTATGCCAAGAAGGCCTACGACACCTATGTCGCAGAGGTCTCCAAGCTGGGCGAGATGTATGCCGGCCTTGCCAAGGACGCTTACAAGCCGGTTGAGCTTGCCTTGGCCAAGAAGGCGTAAGCCGCTTCTGCCTCCCAAACATATTTCCGACGAAAAGACCCGGGACCTTCCCCCCGGGTCTTTTTTTTTGCCGTTTTCCTGTCGGCAACTCCCACTATGTTAGAAAGGTCGCGAGGCCCGTTTGCGGGCGGACGCAAACTGACGTTAGAATGGATGCGAGACAGGGCGGCGCGATTCCCGAACTGTCGCACGACTTGGCAAATGAGAGACGAGACGCCACATAGGTTGACGATGGCTCGGAACGGCGATCCTCGCCGGGGCGACGACACCGGCACCCACATCATCACCAAGACGCGGCCGAAGACGAAGCGGCCGGCTCTCTACAAGGTGCTGCTGCTCAACGACGACTACACGCCGATGGATTTCGTCGTCTATGTGCTCGAGCGATTCTTCGGCAAGCCTCCGGAGGAGGCGACCCAGATCATGCTGCATGTCCACCAGAAGGGCGTCGGCGTCTGTGGGGTCTACACATATGAGGTGGCGGAGACTAAAGTGGCGCAAGTGACAAGCTTTGCGCGGCAGCACGAGCATCCGCTGCAATGCACGATGGAAAAGGAATGAGGAGCTAAGTTGGCGTCGTTCTCGACCAGTCTCGAACAGGCTTTAAGGCGCGCGCTGCAATACGCGAACGAGCGCAGCCACGAATATGCCACGCTCGAACATCTGTTGCTCGCGCTCGTCGACGATCGCGACGCGGCGGCGGTGATGCGCGCCTGCGCGGTCGATCTCGATGTGCTGCGCGACAAGCTCCTGACTTATCTCGACAATGAGCTCGCGAGCCTGGTTACCGATACCCATGGCGAGGCGCAGCCGACCGCGGGCTTCCAGCGGGTGATTCACCGCGCCGTCGCCCATGTGCAGTCTTCCGGTCGCGAGGAGGTGACGGGTGCGAGCGTGCTTGGTCGCCGTGTTCGCCGAGCGCGAGAGCCATGCTGCGTTCTTCCTGCAAGAGCAGAACATGACGCGGTTCGACGCGGTCAATTACATCAGCCACGGCATCGCCAAGCGGGCCGGCATGTCCGAGCCGCGCGCGGTGCGGGGCGTGGACGAGGACGCGGCGACCGTCGATGGCGGCGAGGAGAAGAAGCGCGGGCTGGATGCACTCGAGGTCTATTGCATCAACCTCAATCAGAAGGCGCGCGCTGGCCGTATCGATCCCTTGATCGGGCGCGGGCCTGAAATCTCGCGCACGATTCAGGTGCTCTGCCGCCGGCAGAAGAACAACCCGCTGTTCGTCGGCGATCCCGGCGTGGGCAAGACCGCGATCGCGGAAGGTTTGGCGCGGCGCATCGTCATGGGCGACGTGCCGGAGGTGCTGGCCAACTCCACCATCTTCCAGCTCGACATGGGCGCGCTGCTCGCGGGCACGCGCTATCGCGGCGATTTCGAGGAGCGGCTGAAGGCCGTGATGCGCGAGATCGAGAATTATCCCGGCGCCATCATGTTCATCGACGAGATCCACACCGTGATCGGCGCCGGCGCCACCTCAGGCGGCGCGATGGATGCGTCCAATCTGCTGAAGCCCGCGCTGCAGTCGGGGACGCTGCGCTGCATCGGCTCGACCACGTATAAAGAATATCGCCAGCATTTCGAGAAGGACCGCGCGCTGGTGCGGCGCTTCCAGAAGATCGACGTCAACGAGCCGTCGGTGCCGGATGCGATCGAGATCCTGAGAGGCCTGAAGCCTTATTTCGAGGACTTCCACCGCGTGCGCTATACCAGCCAGGCGATCAGGTCGGCGGTCGAGCTGTCGGCGAAGTATATTCACGACCGGAAATTGCCGGACAAGGCGATCGACGTCATCGACGAGACCGGTGCCTCGCAGATGCTGCTGCCGGAGAAGCAGCGGCGGAAGACGATCGGCCTGAAAGAGATCGAGACCACCATCGCCACCATGGCGCGGATTCCGCCGAAGACGGTGTCGAAGTCCGATGCCGAAGTGTTGCGCAATATCGACATCGACCTGAAGCGGGTGGTGTTCGGCCAGGACAAGGCGATCGAGGCGCTTGGCGCCGCGATCAAGCTGTCGCGCGCCGGCTTGCGCGAGCCGGAGAAGCCGATCGGCTGCTATATGTTCTCAGGCCCGACCGGCGTCGGCAAAACCGAGGTCGCGCGCCAGCTCGCCAAGATGCTCGGCGTGGAGCTGATCCGCTTCGACATGAGCGAATATATGGAGCGGCATACCGTGTCGCGGCTGATCGGCGCGCCGCCCGGCTATGTCGGCTTCGATCAGGGCGGATTGCTCACCGACGGCATCGACCAGCATCCGCATTCGGTGCTGCTGCTCGACGAGATCGAGAAGGCGCATCCGGATCTGTTCAACATCCTGTTGCAGATCATGGATCACGGCAAGCTGACCGACCATAACGGCAAGAAGGTCGACTTCCAGAACGTGATCCTGATCATGACGACGAATGCCGGCGCGAGCGACCTCGCCAAGGCCGCGATCGGCTTCAATCGCACGAAGCGCGAAGGCGACGACGAGGAGGCGATCAACACGGCTGTTCTCGCCGGAGTTCCGGAACCGGCTCGACGCGATCATTCCGTTCGCCTCGCTGCCGCCGGAGGTGATCTCCAAGGTGGTCGAGAAATTCGTGTTCCAGCTGGAAGCCCAGCTTGGCGACCGCAACATCACCATCGAGCTGACGCCGGAAGCCAATACCTGGCTCGCCGAGAAGGGCTATGACGAGAAGTTCGGTGCGCGGCCGCTGGCTCGCGTGATCCAGGAGTACATCAAGAAGCCGCTCGCCGAAGAGATTCTGTTCGGCACGCTGAAGGATGGCGGCATCGTGCGCGTGCTGGTCGAAGAGAAGGGCGCCGAGAAGGTGCTCGGCTTCGAGTACTTGAAGCCGGATACGCCGATCCGTCCGCGCGATCCTGAGGATGTCGAGCCTGAGGGCGAGGGTGGAGGACGGGCGCCGAAGCCGAAGGCCAAGCGGCCCGCCAAACGCGCCAAGGCGCCTCAGCGAAGAAGACCGGCACCAGCTCCGTGCCGAAAGTCCCGCTCGGCTCGCGCTAGGTCGACAATTTCTTTCTGATCTTCTCAGCCGTCGCGGCAAGCTCCGCCTGGTCCCCATCTGACCGGTATGGGGTTTCAGCGGCACGCCTTGCTTCACCGGCACGATATGGACGTGCAGGTGAAACACGGTCTGGCCGGCTGCCGCCCCATTGAATTGCTGGATGAGCACGCCGTCGGCGCCGACCGCGTCCTTGATCGTCGGACCTAGCTTCTGCACTACCTCCATCAATTTGGCGAGCGCCTTGGGATCGACATCGAAGAGGTCGCGCGACTTGGTCTTGGTGATGACCAGAGCATGGCCCTCCGAGCGCGGCATGATGTCGAGGAAGGCGAGGGTGTCTTCGTCCTCGTAGATCTTGTGACAGGGGATTTCGCCCTTCAAAATCTTGGCGAAGATGTTGTTCGGGTCATAGGCGGCCATGGCACGCTCCATCGGCGACATTTTTCAGAATCATTTCGTTTCCTTTGAGCCGAGAGGTCAACCGGACACTGACGATATCACGGCCATTGTGTGTGTTTCCGGCTGAGGTCGAAAGGCTTGTAGCGGCTTCATTTTGAGCCTTGATTCCGCTCAAGGCGGAAATCAGCTTTGTTCGTCAAATAGCTTTTAGCCCCGAACGAAGAGGAGTACTCCATGACCATGCTTAAAGTGATTGAAGTTCTCGCCGAATCCGACAAGGGCTGGGAAGACGCTGCCCAGGTCGCCGTGGCGAAGGCTAACAAGAGTGTGCGCAATGTGCGCTCGATCTGGATCGAGAATTTCGAAGCCACGGTCGATAACGGCAAGATCAAGAAATACCGCATTAACGGCAAGATCTCGTTCGTGCTCGAGGATTAGTCGTCGCGACGGAAAGGTGAGTCAGCCTTGAGCAGTGCGTTTTCCTGCGCGACGGCTCGCCGTTCCCGCTTGAGATAATCGGCAACGGCATTGCGCAGGCCAGGATGCGCGATCAGGTGCGCGCTATAGGTCGTGGTGGGGAGATAGCCGCGGGCAAGCTTGTGCTCGCCTTGCGCTCCGGCCTCGACGACGGTGAGGCCGTGCGCAATGGCGAAATCGATGGCCTGGTAGTAGCAAATCTCGAAATGCAGGTAAGCGTGCTCCTCGATCGCGCCCCAATAGCGGCCGAATAGCGTGTCCTTGCCGATGAAGTTCAGCGCGCCGGCGATATAGCGGCCATCGCGTTTGGCGAGCACGAGGAGAATCTCGTTCTTCATGCTCTGACCGACGAGACTGAAGAACTCGCGATTGAGATAGGGGCTACCCCATTTCCGCGCGCCGGTATCCATGTAGAAGGCGAAGAAGGCGTCCCAATGCGCCTCGGTCAGATCGCTCCCGGTCACCCATTCGATATTGACGCCGGCGGCGCGCGCCTCGCGGCGTTCTTTGCGGATGGTTTTGCGCTTGCGCGAGGCGAGCCGGTCGAGAAAGTCGTCGAAGCTTGAATAGTTTTCGTTCCGCCAATGAAATTGCTGGTCGGTGCGCTGAAGAAAGCCGAGCTCGCCGGCGAGGCGCCATTCCGGCTCGGTGAGGAAGGTGAGGTGCAGCGAGGAAGCGCCTGACTGTTCGACGAGGCCGGCGCCGGCGCGGAGCAACAAACGTTCGGCGTCGCGCCCAGCGCGCTCGCGGACGAGGAGGCGGCGTCCCGTCACGGGCGTGAACGGTACCGAGCTCTGCAATTTCGGATAATAACGGCCGCCAGCGCGCTCCAACGCGTCCGCCCAGCCTTGGTCGAACACATATTCGCCGCGTGAGTGGGTCTTGAGGTAGCAGGGCATGCAAGCAGCGATGCCGCCTTTGCCGTCGTCGAGGAGAAGATGGCTCGGCCACCAGCCGGTGGTGGGGGAGGCGGAGCCGCTTTGCTCTAAGGCAAGCAAAAATGCGTGCGAAATGAATGGGTTAGTGGAGCGCTCCGTGCCCGGTTCGGCGCCTCTCGCGCAAGCGTCCCAGTCTGTCGCGGGCACATCGGCGATGCCGTTCGCGATTCTGACGGTTGCTGTCTCGGCGTCGCCCATGGCTACGGTTCGATTCCTTCGAAGATCATGGCGTCGGCATGTTTCGCGGCGCGCGCTTTTTGTGCCTGGTCGCGCACGGTCCAGGTGAGCAGCGGCAGGCCGAACAGCGAGCGCGCCAGCGCCGGCGCCAGCGCCGGCAGCGCCCGAATATCGTAGGCGATGAAGTTGGGCCTGGCGATGGCAGAGCTCAAGAGATGGCGCATGATGAAGCGCTGTCGCCGAACTCAGCCTGGACCAATGATGCTCGTCCTCGAATGTCTCGGAGATCAGTCCCGCGTGGCAGCGAGGGGAGCAAGGTCTTGAAGCGTGCGACGCAATTGGGATCGAACGACATCACCGCAACCGGTCCACGATAGGATGCGAGTTCGCTGGCGATATTGGCCTCGTAGCGGTCATCGTCGTCCCACTTGCTCTTGATCTCGATGAGGAGCGGCACGCGGCCGTCGATCAGGGCGAGGAGGTCTCGAAGCGACAGGATGCGGTCCTTGCTTCCGCGCAGCGGAATAGACGTCAGCTCGCTTGCGCTGCGGGAGATCACCGGCCCAACTTCTTCGGTGAGCCTGTCGAGCGTCCCGTCATGAAAGACGACGGGCTTATTGTCTTTCGCGCATTGCAGATCGACCTCGATGGCAAGGCCTCTCGCAATCGCGGCTTCGACCGCCGAGGCGCTGTTCTCGATCACGCCCTTGCTCGCATCGTGCAGGCCGCGATGCGCGATCGGACGCTTCAGCCAGTCGAGCTTGGCCATGGGTTTCTCAAGCGATGGCGAACACCGCATCGACCTCGACGGCGGCGCCCAGCGGCAGGCTGGAGCAGCCGACGGCGATACGGGTGTGGCGCCCCTTATTGCCCAGCACTTCGACCATCAGGTTCGAGGCGCCGTTGATGACCTTGGGGTGATCGGTGAAATCCGGCGCCGAATTGACGAAGCCGTTGAGACGGAGGAGCTGCACGATGCGGTCTAGATCGCGCAAGGCCGTTTTCGCCTGCGCCAGGATATTGAGGGCGCAGAGCCGGGCCGCTTCCTCGCCTTGAGCCAAATCAACGCCCGCGCCAAGCTTGCCTGCGACAGTCACGCTTCCGTCGCGAAGCGGCAATTGGCCGGAGATGAACAGCAAATTCCCGACATGGAGGAAAGGAACGTAGTTGGCGATGGGGGCCGCCAGCTCGGGCAGAGCGATGTTCAGCGCCTTCAGCCTTGCCTCGATTTCGCCTACCATGGGACCTCCGCTTGTCCTGCTATCGGCCTCGACCATCGAGCAAATATGGGGGTTCTGCAAGCGTGCCTGAGCCTCTTGTGATGGACCCGAGTTGGTGCCAAAAATGCCGGTCGAAGCGAGTGTCCCGGGTCTCTTCCGGGATAGAAGGATGGTAATGGCTGGATACGGCAAGACTGGTTTGAGGCTCATTGGCGTGGCGTCGATTCTGGCAATCGTCTCGTTTAGCGAGGCGCACGCCTTTGCCGGGAAGGAGCCATCCAAGCTCGTTCCGCATCGTGCCATCTACGAAATGTCGCTGGATGACGCCCGCACCGCCTCCGGCATCACCGGGATCGACGGCCGCATGGTGTTCGAGTTCACCGGTTCCGAATGTGACGGCTATAGCCTCAATATGCGCATGGTCACGCAGATGACCAACTCGCAAGGTCAGACCAATCTGACCGATCTTCGCTCCTCGACCTGGGAGCAGGGCGACGGCCAGAAATTCCGGTTCCAATCGGCAGCAATATCTGAACGACAAACTGGGCGACGTCACGGTTGGGCGTGCCTCGCGTGAAGCGCCGGGCGCCGTCAAGGTTAAGATCAGCCAGCCGTCGCGGGGCGAGCTCGATCTCTCCGACAAGGTCCTATTTCCCACCCAGCACAGCCTCGCGCTGATCGATGCCGCGCAGGCCGGGCAATCCCTGCTTCAGGCGCAGCTTTATGACGGCTCGGAGAAGGGCCAGAAGGTCTACGAGACGACGGCGATCATCGGCAAGCAGATCGCGCCGGGCGCCGACCAGGCCCTCGAACCGGTGGCCAAGGAAAAGGGTCTCGCGGAGCTCGTGTCCTGGCCGGTCTCGATCGGTTATTTCGAGCCGAAGATGGGCGATCTCACGCCGAGCTACCAGATCGATTTCCGCCTCTATGCCAATGGCGTCAGCCGGGAGCTCCTGATCGACTATGGCGACGTGTCAATCCACGGCACGCTGACTTCGCTCGAATATTTGAAGGCTGAGGCCTGTCACTAGGCCTTCCGACCCTCCATGGGACCAATCTGGGCCCATGAAGAACGGTTGGTTGTACCGAAACTTCCGAGCTTGTCTAAAGCTTTTGGTTACGGGTTTACGGTGAAATCCCCCCTCTACTGATAAGGGGGAAAGCGAGATGTTTTGGAGATCTGGACCCGTTCCAGACAGCGTGGCGTATCGGGCCGAGTTCGCCCATCATGGGCCAACCGAGTCGCTTAAGCCGAGGAACATGACCAAGACCATTCTCATCGTCGAGGACAACGAGCTGAACATGAAGCTGTTTCATGATCTGCTCGATGCTCATGGTTACAAGACGCTGCAGACGCGCAACGGCATGGAGGCCTTGTCGCTGGCGCGCGAGCATCGCCCCGACCTCATCCTGATGGATATTCAGTTGCCGGAGGTTTCTGGGCTCGAAGTGACCAAATGGCTGAAAGAGGACGACCAGCTGCGGCAGATTCCCGTCGTTGCGGTCACGGCCTTCGCCATGAAGGGGGACGAGGAACGGATTCGAGAGGGCGGTTGCGAAGCCTATATCTCCAAGCCGATCTCGGTCTCGATGTTTCTCGACACGGTGAGACAGTTCATCGGCGAGGCGCGGTAGGCTGTCATGACCGCAACAGTTCTCGTGGTGGACGACGTCGAGGCCAATCTCAAGCTACTCGAAGCCCGACTGACTGCGGATTATTTCGAGGTCCGTACCGCGCGAAACGGCCCTGAAGCGCTGCAGATTTGCGCGCAAGAACGCACCGACGTTGTCCTGCTCGATGTGATGATGCCGGGCATGGACGGGTTCGAGGTCTGCAGGCGGCTGAAATCCGACCCGAGGACGCAACATCTGCCGGTGATCATCATCACCGCGCTCGATCAGCCTTCGGACAAAGTGCGGGGGCTGGAAGCCGGCGCCGACGATTTTCTCACCAAGCCGGTCGATGACGTTGCGTTGATCACCCGGGTCAGGAACCTGGCGCGGCTGAAAGTGCTCACCGACGAGATGTTGATGCGGGCGTCCACGCAGGAGCAGATGGGCTTTGCCAGCGTCGGCGTCAATTTGGAGGACCTAGCGCAAGGCGGTCGAGTCCTCGTGGTGGACGACCGTGAGCGGTCCGCGGAGCGTATCGTCGAAGCGCTTGAGGTTGAGCATATCGTCGAGCGCGAGACCGATGCGGCGGCGGCTTTGCTTCGGGTCGCGGAGTGCAATTTCGATCTGATGATCGTCAGTCTCAGCCTGGAGCATGCCGACGGTTTGAGGCTCTGCTCGCAAGTGCGCTCACTCGACGTCACGCGCCATCTGCCGATGATGATCATTGTGGAACCGGGCGAGGAGACCCGGCTGTTGCGTGGGCTCGATATCGGCGTGAACGATTATATCGTCCGGCCGGTGGATTCGAACGAGCTTGTCGCGCGCGTGCGCACGCAAGTGAAACGCAAGCGCTATGTCGAGCATTTGCGGGATCGGCTCGAGGAGACCGTCGAGATGGCGATGCTCGATCCGCTGACGGCGCTGCACAATCGCCGCTACATGATGAGCCATCTTGAGACGCTTCTGCAAGAAGCGACGATGCGCGACAAACAGGTCTCGGTGCTGATGCTCGACATCGATCATTTCAAGGTCGTCAACGACACGCACGGTCACGATGCCGGCGATGCGGTGTTGCGGGAATTTGCCGAGCGGGTTCGCCGCAACATTCGCGGTATCGATCTCGCTTGCCGGCTCGGCGGGGAAGAATTCGTGGTGGTGATGCCGGACACCGACCTGGCGAAGGCCTATCTGATCGGCGAGCGGTTGCGCCAATGCATCGCCGCGGCGCCGTTTGACGCCGGCGAAAAGGCGAGTGCGCTTAAGATGACCGCGAGCGTGGGCGTGGCAGCAATCGAACAGCCGAGCGACACGCCTTCACGTATCCTGAAACGCGCCGACCAGGCGCTCTACTGCGCCAAGCGCGACGGGCGGAACCGCGTGGTAGCCGACGCCGCCTAGACGGCGAGGCCAGCACCTCTGCTGCAACCTCCCGGATAAATAAGACGCGAGCGCAACGACGTCGAAGACCCGTAGCGAGCGTTGTTTCGCTCCAGTCGCGAGGTTTCCAGACAGGAAATTTTCGAATCACCTATGGGCTGATGCCTCGCTGGCTCCGTTTTTGCCCCAAGCCAACTTGAGGCGGCGGATGAAGGCCACACCTTAAGGCTTTACAATGACTAAGATTTAATCGTATTAAACAAATCATGAAGATTAGTTTTGTCAATTCTCAAGCTCGGCTATCATTTACACCAGCTTGGAAATTGAGATTTCGAGGGGCGAGGGAAGCATTCAGGGGATCGTTTCGGACTTCGAGCGATCCAAAGCCTCGTCCACAATTGAGATAACCCTGCGGAATGCTCAGGTCCGCCGCATCTCCTGGGTCCGTGGGGTTCGGTCGGCCGGAGCGCGGTTTGAGTGGCCTCCTCGTTAGCGCCGCGTTTCGGCCGACCACCTATCAATGAGCCGCCGGGTGCCGCCGGCACCGGCCGTTCATCAATCCATCGAATGTGAGATTTCGCCCGCCTGAGCGGACGCGCAGGGGTGCCAGATCGCTACTTGATCTTGTATTCTTTGAACTCGACGTGCTTCCGCGCCACCGGATCGTACTTCTTGAAGACGAGTTTCTCGGTTTGATTGCGCGGATTCTTCTTGGTCACGTAATAAAAGCCCGTACCGGCAGTGCTCACGAGCTTGATCTTCTGGGTGACGGGTTTCGCCATGATAGTCCTCTCAGCAATCCTAAAAACTTGAACGGGAACCTACTCGGTGAGCACCGGAAGTCAAGACCGGGGCGTGGGCTCGGTTTTGCCCCAAATCTCGAGCTCATCTTTGTACTCGGGATCGAAGCCATGCATCAGCAACGCCCATTGTAGCCCGACCAGCGCGCCCTTGATCGGCGGGAGAAGGGTCAGCGCCAGAATGACCGTCAGCGGCAGCCAGATCGCCGCGTGGAGCCAGAGCGGGGGCCGGTAGGCCATTTCGACGGCAAGCAGAAGGCCGATCACGACGTGACCGACGATGGCGATGGTGAAATAAGGCGGCGCGTCGTCGGCGCGATGGTGATGCAGCGCCTCGCCACAAGACGGGCACTGATCGGCGACCTTCAGATAGCGCCGGTATAGACGGCCCTGGCCACAGGCCGGGCAGCGTGACGAGAGTCCACGCAAGATCGAGTCGAAGACGGGACGTGGGCCCACTGATCTCTTCTCCGGAAGCAGAGATCCGGCCGTTATCTGCACGCGGCTGTCTTGCATCGTGTTTCCTTTATCTACGCGCTCGGCCCCGTCGTGCCGGCTTAGGTTTACCGCGGTAGGATTGAATACGCGAGCGCTTTGGCGTCACGCCGATCGAGCGTCCCTCGCTCAACATCTCGAATCTCAGGGCTCCCGCGGTCGGGATTGCTTCAACAAGTCGCACCTCGACGCTGTCGCCGAGCTGGAAGGCAGCGCCGGTTTCCTCGCCGATCAGGGCCTGGCGGACCTCGTCATGATAGAAGAACTCGTGACCGATCGAAGAGGCGGGGACGAAGCCGTCGGCGCCGGTCTCTTTCAGTCTGACAAAGAGGCCGGTGCGCACGATGCCGGAGACCCGCGCCTGGAAGCGCGAGCCGATCCGATCGGCGAGAAAGGCGGCGATCAGGCGGTCGGATGTCTCACGCTCTGCCAGCATGGCGCGGCGTTCGGTGCCGGAAATGAATTGGGCAATCTCCTGAAGCTCGCCGATCTCATTCTCGGTGAGGCCGTCATTGCCGAGCCCGAGCGCGCGAACGATGGCGCGATGCACGATGAGATCGGCATAACGGCGGATCGGCGAAGTGAAATGCGCATAGCGGCGCAAGTTCAAGCCGAAATGACCGAAATTATTCGGGCTGTATTCGGCTTGCGCCTGGCTCCTCAGCACCACCTCGCTGATGAGCTCTGAGTTTGGGCTCGCGCGGGTGTCGGCGAGGATACGGTTGAACTGGGCGGGCTTCAGCGTGCCGGCCTTGGGCAAGTTCAAATTGAGCGTGGCGAGGAATTCGCCGAGCGCAGCGAGCTTCTCTTTCGATGGCGCGTCATGCACGCGATAGATGAGGGGGGTACGCTTCGCCTCAAGCATCTCGGCGGCGGCGACATTGGCAGCGATCATGAACTCCTCGATCAGCCGATGCGCATCGAGCCGGGGAGGGGTCGCAATGCCCCTGACGCGGCCTTCCTCGTTGAGCAGGATCTTCCGCTCGGGAAGATCGAGGTCGAGGGGGGCACGCTTGGAGCGTTCGCGGGTGAGGGCGCCGTAAGCGCCCCAGAGCGGCCGGAGCACGGTTTCGAGCAAGGGCCCGGTCGCATCGTCGGGCCTGCCGTCGATGGCGCTCTGGGCCTGCTCGTAGCTCAGGCTTGCGGCCGACCGCATCAGTCCGCGGAAGAAGCGGTGGGTTTTCTTGACGCCGTCTTTGTCGAACACCATGCGCACCGCAATGCAGGCGCGGGCCTCGCCCTCTTTCAGCGAGCAGAGATCGTTCGAGATCTTCTCCGGCAGCATCGGCACCACGCGGTCGGGGAAATAGACCGAGTTGCCGCGGAGCCGCGCTTCCTTGTCCAGCGCGCTGCCCGGCCGCACGTAAGCCGCCACATCGGCAATGGCGACGATGACGACGAAGCCGCCTTGGTTATTTGCATTGGGATCGGGCTCGGCAAACACAGCGTCGTCGTGGTCGCGGGCATCCGAAGGGTCGATGGTGATCAGCGGAAGATGCCGCAAATCCTCGCGCGCCTTGAGTTCCGGCGCCTTCGCCTTTTCCGCTTCTGCAATCACGGCATCCGGAAAGCTGTTCGGGATGCCGTGAGCGTGGATGGCGATCAGGCTCGTGGCGCGCTCGTCTTGCGGATTGCCGAGACAGGCGGTGACGCGCGCGGCCGACTGACCGAAGCGCTTCGAGCCTGAGAGTTCGAAGCGCACCAGCTCGCCGTTCTTGGCGTCGCCGGTATTGCCGCGCGGCACCGGCCATTCCTTCAATTGTTTGCGGTCGATCGGATCGATGACGCCAGCGCCGCCGGCAAGGACGCGAAAAATGCCGAGCATGTCGCGGGCAGGCCGCGCGAGTTTTTTGATCGGGCGCGCCTGATAGGCATAGTCGTCATCCTCGATCGAGGCGATCCTCGCCAGAACCCGGTCGCCGATGCCGGCGGGCGGTCCGGCGTCGCGCTTGCTCTCGACAATGAGAACCTTGGGAGGAGACCCATGCTCCTCATCCCAATTGGCCGGGCGGCCGACGAAGTCGCCGTTCTTGTCGCGAGACACGATCTCGATGACCGTGACCGGCGGCAACACACCCGGCCGTTCGAGCTTGCGCCTGGAGCCTGCGATCAGGCCGCTATCGGTCATCTCGCGCAACAGTGCCTTCAAGGTGATGCGGTCGGCGCCCTTGATGTTGAAGGCGCGCGCGATCTCGCGCTTGCCGGCTTGCGCGCTGGCGGTTCCGAGGAAATCCAAAATCTCTTGCTTCGAGGGAAGCTTGCCCACGGTCTTATTCTTGGATGAGCCGGTTCGCTTTGCCACGCGCGATCTTAGCACGTTCACGGTGACGCGGCTGAGTCGGGAGGATCAGCCCACAGTCTCTTCGACGGGTTCCTCTTTGACTGCCTTTTTGGTCTTAGCGGCAGGCTTGGCTTTGGCAGCCGTCTTAGCTTTGGCGGCAGCGGGCTTGGCAGCCTTCTTCGCCGGCTTCTTGGCGGCCTTCTTCGCTCCGCCTTTGCCGCTCTTGGCGGCAAGCAGCTCGACGGCCTCCTCGAGCGTTGTCTCTGCGGGATCGCGGTCCTTGGGCAACGTCGCGTTGACTTTGCCATGCTTGGCATAGGGGCCGAACTTGCCGTTCAGGATCTCGACCTTGCCACCGAGTTGCGGATGCTCGCCGAGGTCCTTGATTACATTGCTGCGACGGCGGCCGCCGCCCCGCGCGGCCTTCTCGGCGAGAAGGGTGACGGCGCGATTGATGCCGACGGTGAAGACCTCCTCTGGTCCGCTTAGGCTCGCGTACTTTCCATCATGCTGGATGTAGGGACCGAAGCGGCCGAAACCCGCCACGATCGGCTTGTTGTCTTCAGGGTGAAGACCAATCTCGCGCGGCAGTGAGAGCAGCGACAGCGCATGCTTCAGGTCTAGCCCCTCGGGATCGGTGCCCTTGGGGATGGATGCGCGTTTTGGCTTCTCTTCGCCGTTCTCGCCAAGCTGGAGATAAGGCCCGAAACGTCCGACGCGGAGACTCACTTCGAGGCCCGATTCTGGATCGGTGCCAAGCACGCGAGGCTCCGCAGGAGCCTTGTCGCCGGTATCGGCGAGCTGACGCGTGAAGCGGCAATCGGGATAGTTCGAGCAGCCGATGAAGGCGCCGTATTTGCCGACTTTGAGGCTTAAGCGTCCGATCGAACAGGACGGGCAGGCTCTGGGATCGCCGGTCGCTCCGGGCGGCAACGGGAAGATATGCGGCTCGAGCATGTCGTTCAGCGCATCGAGCACTTGCGTGATGCGAAGATCGCCAACATCGGCGACGGCAGCGGTGAACTCGCGCCAGAAATCGCGCAGCACGTCCTTCCAAGCGAGATCGCCCGCGGAGATCAGATCGAGCTTATCCTCGAGATCGGCGGTGAAATCGTACTCGACATAGCGCTTGAAGAAGCTTTCGAGGAAGGCCGTCACGAGACGTCCCTTGTCCTCAGGAATGAGCCGCTTTTTATCGAGACGCACATAGAGGCGGTCGCGCAATACGTTGAGCGTCGACGCATAGGTGGAGGGGCGGCCGATGCCGAGCTCTTCCATCTTCTTGATCAGCGTCGCCTCGGTATAGCGGGGCGGCGGCTCGGTGAAATGCTGCTTGGCTTCGATGGCGCGGCCATCCAGTCTGTCGCCCTGAGAGAGAAGCGGCAGGCGTCCGTCCTCGCCTTCGATGTCGTCGACGCCCTCTTCATAGAGCTTGAGGAAGCCGTCGAAGCGAACCACTTGGCCGGTTGCGCGCACGCCGTAGGTCTTGCCGTCTTTGCCCTTGACGTCGATGTCGATCGAGGTGCGCTCGATATCGGCACTGGTCGCCTGGCTTGCCAGCGTGCGCTGCCAGATCAGTCTGTAGAGCTTGGCGGCATCGTCCTCGAGGTAGCGGGAGACGCTGTCGGGATCCTTGGTGAAGTCCGTCGGGCGAATGGCTTCGTGCGCCTCTTGCGCGTTCTTCGCCTTGGCTTGGTACTCGCGTGGCGCATCCGGCACGTAGCGGTCGCCATAAAGCTTGGTGAGCATCTGGCGGATCTTGGCGACCGCCTCCGGGACGATCTGCACGCCATCGGTACGCATATAGGTGATCAGGCCCTCGCTCTCGGCGCCCATGTCCACACCCTCATAGAGGCGCTGTGCGAGCTGCATGGTCTGGCGCGGCGAGAAGCCGAGCTTCCGCGAAGCCTCTTGCTGGAGCGTCGAGGTGGTGAAGGGCGCGGCCGGGTTGCGGCGCTGCGGCTTGGTCTCGATATTGGCGACGGTGAAGCTGCCGCCTTCGAGGGCGGCTTTCAGGCGGCCGGCGGCTTCCGCATCGGCAATATCGAATTTCTCGAGCTTCTTGCCGTCGGCGGTCACCAGCCTTGCGGTGAAGATCTCGTTCTTGGCGGTCGCGAGCTCGGCCAGGATCGACCAATATTCCTGCGCCTTGAATTTCTCGATGTCCAATTCGCGGTCGCAGACCAGGCGGAGCGCCACGGACTGAACGCGGCCGGCCGAGCGGGCGCCGGGGAGCTTCCGCCACAGCACAGGCGAGAGGGTGAAGCCGACGAGATAGTCGAGCGCGCGGCGGGCGAGGTAGGCGTTGACCAGCGGCCCGTCGATCTCGCGCGGGTGGCGCATGGCCTCGAGCACGGATTCCTTGGTCACGGCGTTGAAAACCACACGCTCGACGGGAACGCCGGTCAGGAGCTTCTTGCGGTTGAGGACCTGGAGGACGTGCCAGGAGATGGCTTCGCCCTCGCGGTCGGGGTCAGTCGCCAGGATGAGCTTATGGGCGCCCTTGAGCGCCTTGGCGATCTCATCGAGGCGTTTGGCGGCCTTGGGCTCCACATCCCAATGCATGGCGAAATCGTTGTCCGGCTCGACGGAACCGTTCTTGGAGGGCAGGTCGCGGACATGGCCATAGGAGGCCAGCACCCGATAGCCGGAGCCCAGGTACTTGTTGACCGTCTTTGCCTTTGCAGGCGATTCGACAATGACAATGTTCATGAAATCGGTCCTGGGCCGGGCGCGCGACGCGTTGGCTTAGAAATGGCTCGCCGCCTCTTGCCTACGTATTACGGCGAAAATGGTGACTGAATTGGTCAGTGTCAATTTCACCCAGGCGGCGCAATTGACAACTTAATCGTGCATATACTATCTAACGCAACTTAAGGCTGTTAAGATTACACGTTATTTGACGCGATTGGGCGCCTCGCCAACGGGGAGGCATCGCCTTTGAGTGACAAACATTTATGCAATACGAGGCAGATCGGAATGGCAGCTAACCATGCCCCGCCGCCGACGCTGGGGGGCGGTCCGTCCGGCGGGGGTGACTTCACGCGCCAGGAGGCCGCGGACTATATCGCCTCCTTGCTCGAATCCTTACGCCCAATCGCCGAACAGGCAAAGCTATCCTTTCTTGCCTATTTGATCGCTATTGCCCTGGAAGAGGCAAAGGCGGAAAAAGCGCGTCGCAGATTAGCGGGTTTCAATCGGCATTTTCGCTCAAGGACACAAGCTGGCGGCCATGGCGCTGCAGCCGGCCGGCGAGGTCGAGTTCCAAGCAGCACGATATGGACCTTGCGGACCTCGATCCCCGTGACCCGGATCAGCTCGTCAATATCGACCGGACTCGGGCTGAGCGCGCCAATAATCCGCTCGCGCTCGGATTGGCGGATATCGGGCAGCGGCTCCGGCGCCTTGCCCTCGTCGGCTGAGGCGAGTTCGCCGCCATGGGGCAGCGGGCGCCCCATGATCGGCGCCAGCATATCCAAGATGTCACGCGCGCTCGTCGTCAGGCAGGCGCCTTGTTTGATGAGGTTGTTGGTTCCGGCCGAGCGGGGATCGAGCGGGCTTCCCGGTACGGCGAACACTTCGCGGCCCTGTTCGCCGGCAAAGCGGGCGGTGATCAGCGAGCCCGACCGCTCGGCGGCTTCCACCACGACAACGCCGAGCGAGACGCCTGAGATCAGACGATTGCGGCGCGGGAAATCTTGCGCACGCGGCGAGAAGCCAGGGTTGCGCTCGCTGACAAGAAGGCCTTGCTCGCCGATGGCGGTTTGCAGATCCTCATTCTCGGGCGGATAGACATTATCGATGCCGCCGGCGAGGATTGCGATGGTGCCACGCTCCAATGCAGCCTTATGCGCCGCGGTGTCGATGCCGCGCGCGAGGCCTGACGCAATGACGAAGCCCTCGCTGCCAAGTTCGATGGCGAGGGTGCGGGCGAATTTCTGTCCGATGGCCGAGCCGTTCCGCGCGCCGACCATGGCGATGACGGGGCTCGCGGCAAGCTCGAGCCTGCCTTTGACATAGAGCAGGGGCGGCGGGGCATCGATTTCGGCAAGCGCATGCGGATAGCCCGGCTCGCCAATGCCGACGAGAGTCGCACCCAACCGATCGGCCAGGGCGATCTCGGCTTCAGCTTCGGCCTCGCTGCAGAGGCGGATGGAGTGGCCGCCGCCGCGGCGGGACAGCGCCGGCAAGGCGGCGATGGCGGCTTCCGCGCCGCCGAACTGATTGACCAGGGCGCGGAAGGTTGCGGGGCCGACATTCTCACTGCGGATCAGTCGAAGCCAGGCCAGGCGCTGCCGATCGGTCAGCCGAGGTGCGGCGCTCTTTCCTGGCGGGTTAGTGCTTTTTCTCGCCAATGCGCGTCTCCTCGCCCCGCACCAAGCGGCGGATATTATCCGCGTGACGCCAGTAGAGCAGGACGGTCAGCAATAAGAAGAGCGCGGCAGATGGCCAGGACCCCTGGAGCGCAAACAGGCAAGGCACGACGGCGGTCGCGGTCAGCGCCGCGAGCGAGGAGAAGCGTGTGACGAAGGCGACGCCGAGCCAGATCGCGGCAAAGACGAGTGCGCTCGGCCAAGACAGGCCGAGCAAGATGCCGAGATAGGTGGCGACACCCTTGCCGCCATGGAACCCGAGCCACACGGGAAACAGATGTCCGAGGAACGCGCCGAGACCGGCCAGCAAGGCTGGCTCCGGTCCCCAATAAGCGCCAATCACAACGGCGGCCGTGCCTTTCAGCATATCGAGCACGAGGGTCGCAGCGGCGAGGCCTTTATGACCGGTGCGGAGGACATTGGTGGCGCCGATATTGCCGGAGCCGATCTGACGGAGGTCGCCGAGGCCTGCGGCGCTGGTCAGGATCGGGCCAAACGGAATGGATCCGAGCAGATAGCCGATGACGAGAGCGAGCAGATCGACAGCCAACGGACCGAGATCGCTCCCCACGGACATGACGAAATTGCCCCGACAGGTTCAGAGTTTGCGCGGGTCAGCGTAGTGGTAGACGGGCCGCCCGGCAACGAAGGTCTGAAGGGCTCTCCCTTGAAATTGGGCTTCGTCGAAGGGCGTGTTCTTCGATTTGGAGCGAAGCCGGTCGGCCTCGACGGTCCAAGGCGTATCGAGGTCGATCAGGACGAGGTCGGCGGGCGCGCCCTTTGCGAGGCGCCCAGAGGGGAGGCCAAGCAGCTTTGCCGGATTGGAGGTCAGGGTGCGCAATAGCGTCGTGAGATCGACGTCCTTGTTGTGATAGAGGCGGAGCGCGGCGCCGAGCAGCGTCTCAAGGCCGATGGCGCCGTCGGCGGCGTCGGCGAAGGGCCGACGTTTCACGTCGGCATCTTGCGGATCGTGGGCCGAGACGATCACGTCGATATCGCCGCTGGCGAGACCCTCGACCATGGCGCGGCGATCGTCCTCCGACCTGAGAGGCGGGCGCATTTTGAAGAAGGTGCGGTAGGAGCCGATATCGTTCTCATTGAGCGTCAGGTGATTGATCGAGACGCTACACGAGACCGGCACACCGCGCGCTTTCGCGGCGCGGATCAGATCGAGCGAGGTACGGCAGGAGATCTGCGCTGCGTGATAGCGGCCTCTTGTCAGTTCGGCGAGACGGAGATCGCGGTCTAGCATGATGGTCTCGGCAGCAGCAGGGATGCCGCGCAAGCCGAGCCTTGTTGAGATTTCGCTCTCATTGGCGACACCGCCCAGCGCGAGATAAGGGTCTTCGAGGTGATGCACGATCAGCGCGCCGAAATCTTTGCCGTACGAGAGCACGTTCCGCATCACTTTGGTGTTGGCCAGGCTCGTCTTGCCGTTGTTGAAGGCGACCGCGCCGGCCTCGCTCAGGAGGCCGATCTCGGCCATCTCCTCGCCGAGCAGACCTTTGGTCATCGCGGCCATGGGGTGGACGTTGACGATTGCCGTGTCGCGGGCACGGCGGAGCACGAAGTCGACCAAGGCTACGTCGTCGATGACGGGATCGGTGTTGGGTGTGCAGACGATGGTGGTGACGCCGCCGGCGGCCGCGGCCTCGCTCGCGGTTGCCAAGGTCTCGCGGTGCTCGTGGCCCGGCTCTCCGGTCGAGACCATCATGTCGATCAGGCCTGGCGCCAGGACATGGCCGTCGCAATCGACGGTCTTGGCATCGCCGACGCTTCCGGCATCGATGTGTGGACCGAAATCGGCGATGACGCCGTTTTCGATGAGCAGACCGCCGCGCTGATCGAGACCGGTCAGCGGATCGAGCAGGCGGGCGTTGAGGAGGGCGGTTCGGCCGGACATCGCGCTCCCCATCACGCGGCGTTCGGCAATTGCCGCGCCAGCGCTTCAAGCACCGCGATGCGGACAGCCACGCCCATCTCGACCTGCTCGCGAATGGCGCTTCGCGCGTCGTCGGCGAGGCGCGAGTCGATCTCCACGCCCCGGTTCATCGGGCCTGGATGCATCACCATCGCGTCCGGTTTGGCGCGGGCCAGCTTGTCGAAGTCGAGTCCGAAGAAGTGGAAATATTCGCGCTGGCTCGGGATCAGGCTCGAAGTCATGCGCTCGCGCTGGAGCCTCAGCATCATGACGATGTCGGCATCCTTCAGTCCTTCATGCATCGAGGTGTAGACCTCGACACCGAGCCGCGCCATGCCGGAGCCGAGCAGGGTGGAGGGCGCAACCACGCGAACGCGGGCGCCGAGTTTGTTCAAGAGAATGATGTTGGAACGGGCGACGCGGGAGTGGAGAACGTCGCCGCAGATGGCGACGATCAAGCCTTCGAAGCGGCCTTTGTGGCGGCGGATGGTGAGCGCATCGAGCAGCGCTTGGGTCGGGTGCTCATGGCTGCCGTCGCCGGCATTGATCACCGAGCAATCGACCTTTTGCGAGAGCAGCTCGACCGCGCCCGCCGCATGATGGCGCACGACGAGAATGTCGGGCCGCATGGCGTTCAGCGTCACCGCGGTGTCGATCAGGGTCTCGCCCTTCTGCATGGAGGAGGCGGCCATCGACATATTCATGACGTCGGCGCCGAGACGCTTGCCCGCAAGCTCGAAGGAGCTTTGGGTGCGGGTCGAGGCTTCGAAGAAGAGGTTGATCAGGGTGCGGCCGCGCAGCGTGTCGCGCTTCTTGACCACTTGGCGGCTCTGCTTGGCGGCCTCTTCGGAGAGATCGAGCAGCGCATGGATGTCGGAGGCAGAAAGGCCTTCGATTCCAAGAAGATGGCGGTGGGGGAAGTTGAAATTCGAGGCTGCGGCGGCAAGGCTCATCAAAGCGGACTCTATAGACCCTCGGCTTTTGCCCGGCAAGGGCGGCCCAAGGATATCCTTGCCATAAGGGAAAGAAGAGGCGGGCTTGTCCCCGGAAATTTTTGTACGAGGAGTTGGAGGACGGTGCCTAGGCGCACGCGAGCCGGAGTCCAACCGCAAGCGGACTCTAGAAATTTCAAGAACTTGCGGGTTTACGCGGCCTCGCGAATCACCGAGAATCAGTGTTTCGACGGAAAAATGTGGCATAGAGGGGGCTGGAGCTTTGGAGATCGCGGCATGATGAGCTTACCCTTTCTCTTATTTGCTTGCGGGCTCGCCGCCGGCTGGACACAACGGCGCGGCGCTGCCATGGGTTTTTGGGCTGCGGGCGTTGTCGTGATGCTGGTGCTGTTCCAGATGCAGGCGACCGACGCTTTGAACATCTCGCTATAGTTTGGAGTAAGTACGCGCGTGACGCCCGACCAGTCCAAGTTCCTGAACGCGCTCGGCCTGATCGCCATCGATACGGTGCTCGTGCTTGCGTTCGTCGATCAGCTCTGGTTCAGGGATTTGCCCTGTCCGCTCTGCATTCTGCAGCGCGTGGGCTTTATCGCCGCGGGCTTCGGTATCGCGCTCAATCTTCTCTTTGGAGCGAGACCTAGCCATTACGGCATTACGATCCTCGGTGCTTGCGCCGGCGCGGTCATTTCGGTGCGGCAGATCTTGCTGCATATCGTTCCGGGGAGCGGATCGTACGGCAACGCGATCTTTGGGCTTCACCTCTATAGCTGGGCGCTGATCTTTTTCGTGCTGATGGTGGTCGGCACCGGCATCATGCTGCTTTTCGACCGGCAATTCGCAACCGAGGCGAAAACAGGAGACAAGCCTCAGCTTCTCCCGGTCTTGGCATTGGCGACGTTCTTTGTCCTTGCCGCCGGCGAATGTGATCTCGACCTTGTCGATTTGCGGCTTCGGCGCTTGCCCGGAGAATCCTGCGGGCTATCTCATCTTCAACGACAATCTCAGCGTGACGTCACTCGGCCATCCGTCTTAGCCGGTCGAGCGCGCCTTGCAGAATATAGGCGGCCGCCATGCGGTCGACGACTTCGGCGCGGCGTTTGCGCGAGGCATCGGCCTCGATCAGATGACGCTCGACCGCAGCTGTCGAGAGCCGCTCGTCCCAGAACAGCATGGGAAGCTTGCACGATCGGCGCCAAGTTCCTGGCGAAGGCGCGGGTCGATTGGGCGCGCGGGCCCTCGCTGCCGTCGAGATTGATGGGCAGACCGATTACCAGCGCGCCGACGTCTTGCTGTTGGACGATGTCTCGAATGACTTGCGCATCCTCGGTGAACTTCGTCCGCCTGATGGTGTCATAGGGTGTGGCAATGGAGCGGCTGACATCGGAAAGCGCGAGCCCGATCGTCTTGGTGCCAACATCGAGGCCGAGCAGGCGCGCGTCCTTCGCAAGGAGATTGGCCAAGTCCTCGATGGCGACGAGCTCTCTGGTTGTCAAGTCGGGCGGCTTTCCTATAGTCCCGCGGAAGCAAATTCGGAGCTTAGTGAATGAAGATTACGTGGTTTGGGCATTCCTGCTTTCGCATCGATACCGGCGCCTCGAGCATCCTGATTGATCCCTTCCTAAGCGGCAATCCCACTTTCGAGGCATCTGGGCTCAAAGTGTATGACGCGATCAAGGGGGTGACCCATGTGGCGCTGACCCATGGGCATGAGGACCACACGGGCGACACGCTCACGGTCTGCAAGGAGACCGGAGCGATTGTGATTGCGGTCTTCGAGCTCGCGGAGCATCTGGCGGGCCTCGGCGTTTCGTCCTACAGCCCCGGCAATACGGGTGGCATGCAACGTCATGAGGATTTCGACCTGACCTTCGTGCCGGCCTGGCACTCTTCCGGCATCGTCCATGAAGGCCGCTCGATCTATCTCGGAGCGTGTTGCGGCGTCGTCATTCAACCCAAGCAAGGCAAGACGGTCTATCACATGGGCGATACCGCGATTTTCTCGGACATGGCGCTGATCAACGAGATCTACCGGCCGCAAGTCGGCTTCGTCCCGATCGGCGACCGCTTCACCATGGGGGCGAAGACCGCGTCGCTCGCCTGCAAGAAATTCTTCCAGTTCGAGACCATCGTGCCGTGCCACTACGGAACCTTCCCGATCATCGATCAGACGGCGGATAAATTCGTCGCCGAAATGCAGGGGCAGAATGTGGTGGTGCCGAAAGTCGGGGTTGGTTTCGAGGTTTAGGCCTTAGTTGAAGCTGGCGTAGCCGGGTGCTACTCCTCTCGCCATACAAGCCTTAGCCCCAGAAAATCACCCATGTCCGTAGACCGCGCCACAGTCCACCGCATCGCCAAGCTCGCCCGTATCGCGATCACCGAGGAAGAGGCCGGGCGGCTGGAGAAGGAGCTGTCCGGCATCCTCGACTGGGTGGCGCAGCTCGACGAGATCGACACCAAAGACGTCGAGCCGATGACCCGAATCGTCGCCATGACCATGAAGCAGCGTAAGGATGAGGTGACCGACGGCAATTGCGCCGAAGAGATCCTCAAGAACGCGCCGTCGGCCGATGACGGTTATTTCGTCGTGCCGAAGATCGTGGAGTAGAGGGTATGGCGAAACTCACCGATCTCACCCTCGCCGAAGCGCGCGAGGGGCTGAACAAGAAGCAATTCTCCGCGACCGAGCTTGCGCAAGCGCATCTCGACGCGATCGAGGCCGCGAACGCGGCGTTGAACGCGTTCATTCTGGTGACGCCGGAGCGCGCGCTCGAGATGGCGAAGGCAAGCGATGCGCGGCTGAAGCAGAGGCGAGGCCGGCGCGCTGGAAGGCATTCCGCTCGGCATCAAGGATCTGTTCGCGACCAAAGGGTTTCGCACCACGGCCTGCTCGCACATTCTCGACGGCTTCACGCCGACTTACGAGTCGACCGTCACCGCCAATCTCTGGCGGGAAGGCGCGGTGATGCTCGGCAAACTCAACAATGACGAGTTCGCCATGGGGTCGTCGAACGAGACGAGTCATTACGGTCCGGTCGTCAGTCCGTGGCGGCGCAAGGGCTCCGACGCCAAGCTGATCCCTGGCGGTTCCTCGGGTGGTTCATCGGCGGCCGTCGCGGCGCGGCTCTGCATGGGGGCGACGGCGACCGACACTGGCGGCTCAATCCGGCAGCCCGCTGCGGTAACCGGCACGGTCGGCATCAAGCCGACTTATGGGCGTTGTTCGCGCTGGGGCATCGTGGCGTTCGCCTCCTCGCTCGATCAGGCGGGGCCGATTGCGCGCGATGTGCGTGATGCCGCGATCCTGCTGAAGGCGATGGCAAGCCACGATCCAAAGGACACGACCAGTGTCGATGCGCCGGTGCCGGACTATGAGGCTGCGGTCGGCAAAGGCGTGAAGGGGCTCACCATCGGCATCCCAAAGGAATATCGCGTCGATGGCATGGCGCCGGAGATCGAGGCGCTATGGCAGCAGGGCGTCGAATGGCTGAAGGCGCAAGGCGCCAAGATCAAAGAGGTGAGCCTGAAGCACACCAAATATGCGCTGCCGTCTTATTATATTGTCGCGCCGGCCGAGGCCTCGTCCAATCTCGCGCGCTATGACGGGGTGCGCTATGGCTTGCGCGAACAGGGAAGCGACGTGACCTCGATGTACGAGAATACGCGCTCGGCAGGCTTCGGGGCGGAGGTCAAGCGGCGCATCCTGATCGGCACCTATGTGCTGTCGCATGGCTATTATGACGCCTATTATCTGAAGGCGCAGAAGCTCCGCACCTTGATCAAGCGGGATTTCGACGAGGCGTTCACAGAGGTCGATGCGATCCTGACGCCGACCACGCCGTCGCCGGCTTTTGCGCTCGGCGAGAAGACCGGCGATCCACTGGAGATGTATCTCAACGACATCTTCACCGTGACGGTGAATATGGCGGGACTGCCGGGCATGAGCGTTCCGGCGGGGCTGTCGAGCGAGGGCACGCCGCTGGGCTTCAGCTCATCGGCAAGCCGTTCGACGAGGAGACGCTGTTCCGGGTGGGGCGGGCGATCGAGGAAGCGGCGGGGCCATTGGCTCGCCCGCAAGATTGGTGGAGTAAAGCTGCATGAACGATAGTGCGACCAAGGGCGGACGGCTGAATGTGACGTCGGGAAGCCCGTATGAGCCGATCATCGGTTTCAGCCGGGCGGTGCGCATCGGCAAGATCGTGGCCGTGGGCGGCACCACGGCCGGCTCCGGCGGCAAGCCGGTCGCGATCGGCGATCCTGCGGCGCAGACACGCGCGATCATGGAGATCATCGCCAAGGCGCTGGAAGACGCGGGCGCAAGCCTGAAGGACGTGATCCGCACGCGGATCTATCTCACCGACATTGCGCATTGGGAGGCGGCCGGCAAAGTGCATGGCGAGTTCTTCGGCGCGATCAGGCCGGCTTCGAGCATTCTGCAAGTCTCGCGTTTCATCAATCCGGATTGGCTGGTCGAGATCGAGGCGGATGCCGTGATCGGGGATTAGGAGGCTAGCGATGGCGCCACGCGCGGCGAAAGACTGCAAGAATATGGAAGAGGTGCGAACCGAGATCGACCGCATCGATGCGGCGCTGGTCGATCTGATCGGCGAGCGCTTCACCTTTGTCGATCGTGCCTGGCAATTCAAGAAATCGCCGGCCGAGGCGCGGGTGCCTTGGCGCATTCAGCAGGTCATCGACAAGGTGAAAGAGCGCGCGACAGAGAGGAACTTGCCGCCCGAGCTGGTCGAGGCGCTGTGGCGGCAGATGATCGGCTGGTTCATCCAGTACGAAGAAGAGAGACTGCAGGGCGAGGAGAAGAAGTAGCGCGCTTTCCCTGACATGGGAGAGGTGTCGCCGTGGCGTCATGGATCAAAGAACCGAAAAATCGAACCTGATCGAAGGCGAGACCGGGCCATGGGAAGTGGTGATCGGCATGGAGGTGCATGCGCAAGTCACCTCGAAGTCGAAGCTGTTCTCCGGCGCCTCGACCGAATTTGGCGGCGAGCCGAACAACCATGTGAGCCTGGTCGATGCTGCCATGCCCGGCATGCTTCCCGTGATCAACGAAGAGTGCATCGCGCAAGCGATCCGCACCGGGCTCGGGCTGAAGGCGCAGATCAATTTGCGCTCGGTGTTCGACCGCAAGAACTATTTCTATCCCGATCTGCCGCAGGGCTATCAGATCAGCCAGTATAAGAGCCCGATCGTGGGCGAGGGCGAGGTGATCGTCGATCTCTTGAGCGGCGAGCGCGTGATCGTCGGCATCGAGCGGCTGCATCTGGAGCAGGACGCGGGCAAGAGCCTGCACGACCAGCATCCGAAATTCTCCTATGTCGATCTGAACCGGTCCGGCGTGGCGCTGATGGAGATCGTGTCGAAGCCGGATCTGCGTTCGTCCGAGCAGGCCAAGGCCTATGTCAGCAAGCTCCGCACCATCATGCGCTATCTCGGCACCTGCGACGGCAATATGGAGGAAGGCTCGCTCCGCGCCGACGTCAATGTTTCGGTGCGGCGCCCAGGCGAGACGCTCGGCACGCGCTGCGAGATCAAGAATGTGAACTCGATCCGCTTCATCGGCCAGGCCATCGAGCATGAGGCGCGCCGGCAGATCGAGATCATCGAGGAGGGCGGCGTCATCCACCAGGAGACGCGGCTGTTCGATGCCAAGACCGGCGAGACGCGCTCGATGCGCTCGAAGGAAGAGGCGCACGATTACCGCTATTTCCCCGATCCGGACCTGCTGCCGCTCGAGCTGACGCAAGCCTATGTCGATGGGCTGGCCAAGCGATTTGCCCGAACTCCCCGACGCCAAGCGCGCGCGGTTCATCTCGGATTTCGGCCTGTCGCCATACGATTCCGACGTGCTGGTGACGGAGCGGGAATCCGCCGATTATTTCGAGGCCGTCGCCAAGGGCAGGGACGCCAAGCAGGCGGCGAATTGGGTGATCAACGAGTTGTTCGGCCGTCTCAACAAGGAAGGCAGGAGCATCGTCGACAGCCCCGTGAGCGCCGATCAGCTCGGCGAGGTTCTCGATCTGATCAAGGAGGGCACCATCTCCGGCAAGATCGCCAAGGATGTGTTCGACATCGTGTGGAGCGAAGGCGGCGAGCCCCGCAAGATCGTCGAGGCGAGGGGCCTCACCCAGGTCACCGACATGGGCGCCATCGAGAAGGCGGTGGACGAGGTGATCGCCGCCAATCCGGAGAAGGCCGAGCAGGCGAAGCTGAAGCCCGCGCTTGCCGGCTGGTTCGTCGGCCAGGTGATGAAGGCGACCGGCGGCAAAGCGAGCCCGCAAGCCGTCAACGATCTCCTCAAGAAGAAGCTCGGGATCGAGTAGCGCCAGGCCGCCATGACCCACGCGATCCGACGTCCACGCCTATGGCGGACCCGAAGTCCTGAAATGGGAAGAGGTCGAGGTCGGCGTGCCAGGCCCGGGCCAAGTGCGGCTCAAGCAAACGGCCGTCGGGCTCAATTATATCGACGTCTATGTGCGAACCGGATTCTATCCGCAGCCGTCGCTTCCGTTTATTCCGGGCATGGAAGGCGCTGGCATCGTCACGGCGGTGGGCAGCGGCGTCACCGAGTTTGCCGTCGGTGATCGTGTCGCCTATGCCGGACCGATCGGGGCCTACGCTCAAGAGCGGCTGATCGCCGCCGACCGCGTCGTGAAGATTCCTCCCGGCATCGATCCTTCGGAAGCGGCCGCCATCATGCTTCAAGGCATGACCGCGGAATATCTGCTGCGCCGGACCTATCGGGTCGGCCCGGAGACGACGTTGCTGTTTCATGCGGCGGCTGGCGGTGTGGGCCTGATCGCCTGCCAATGGGCGCGCTCGCTCGGCGCCATTGTGATCGGGACCGTAGGCTCGGCGGACAAGGCGAAGCTCGCCCTCGAGCATGGCTGCACCCACGTCATCAATTATCGCGAGGAGGATTTCGTCGCGCGGGTGAAAGAGCTGACCAAGGGCAAAGGCGTCGATGTCGTCTACGATTCCATCGGCAAGGATACGTTCCCGGGCTCGCTCGATTGCTTGAGGCCGCTAGGGCTGTGGGTGAGTTTCGGTCAGGCGTCTGGTCCGGTGCCCGAGTTCAAGATCACGCTTTTGTCGCAGAAGGGATCATTGTTCGCGACGCGTCCTTCGTTCGCCAATTACACGGCGACGCGAGAGGAGCTGATCGCGTCCGCCAACGATCTGTTCGATGTGGTGAAGAGCGGCAAGGTGAAGATCGCGGTGCATCAGACCTATCCGCTCGCCGAGGCGGCACGTGCCCATCGCGAGCTTGAGGCGAGGACGACGACCGGCTCGACGCTGCTCATTCCCTGAGCCAATCCGTCGCGTCGACCTGTCCCAAATCCCGACGCAAAACCGTCATGAGTGGGGTTTAAGCCACGATTTCCGGGCCTAAAGCCGCCGGTATTGGGGAGGAATCGTTGCAGAGCCAAGCCGCAACCGTCTTCTATGCCCCTTGGGGCTCCAAGGCCGAACCTTGGCGCGCCGGGCTCTGGGTCGTGCTCTCGGCCGGCCTGCTCTACGGCCTGTTGCATGCGGTGCTTAGGCTCGCGCTGTCCACCAATCTGCCGCAGGACGATGTCACCGCAAACATTCTGGCGCAGACGCTGGAGCCTGGCTATCTGCCCCGGCAGCCGCCGCTCTACGAATGGCTGCTCTGGACCGTGCAGCGCGTGACGGGCCCGACGCTGCCGAGCTTCCTCTTCCTCAAATATGCGCTGCTGACGGCGACGCTCGGATTTCTCTATCTGATCGGACTTCGCATCTTCACCGAGCGGAAGTGGGCGGTGCTCGGGGCGTTGTCACCGCTCCTACTGTTCCAGATCGGCTGGAATCTGCATGAGGGCGTGACGCATACGATGGTGATGATGTGCGCCGTCGCCGCGTCGTTCTGGGCGTTCATCCGCGTGGTCGAGCGGGGCCGCGTGCCGGACTACATTCTGTTCGGTGTGCTTTGTCGGCCTTGGCATGATCAGCAAATGGAGCTTCGCCGCGTTCGTCATGGCGCTCCTGAGCAGCTCCATGCTGCAGCCTCTCTTACGCCAAACAATTTTCAATTGGCGCATCCTGTTGAGTGTCGCCGCCTCCGTCATCGTGGCATCGCCGGCGATCTATTGGGTCGTGGCGGGCCAGCAAGATCTCGCTTCGGTCTATGGGCAGGCCGTCGCGCCGATGGCTTCTGAGAGCCGCATCAAGGCGACCTTGATCGGGCTCGGGCTATCGCTGTTCGCGCCGCTCGCTTTTCTGTTTCCGCTCGATGTGATTCTGCTCGTGCTGTTCCCGCGCATGACGCGCCAGGCCGCGATCTCGATCAAAGCTGCGTTCTCGCCTCAGTCGGCGGGCGAAGTGAATTGGGAGCGGCTGATCCTGCATATGACCATCGCGGGATTTGTCATCCTCATGCTCGGTGCGCTGCTCACGGGCGCCACGCATTACCTCGAGCGCTATATGCATCCCTTCTTTCTGCTGACGCCGCTCTGGCTGTTGGCCATGGTGGAGCGCATCGGACCGTCTTCGCGAAGGGCTCTCATTTTCGGCGCCGTGCTCATCGCCGTGACCGTCGCGGTGCTGCCGCTCCGGTTCTACGACGATCTCCATGCCATGGGTCCTCACTGCCGCAAATGCCGGGTGGCCATTCCGTATGATGGTCTCGCCAAGGCGCTGGCGACGCGCGGCTTTCATTCGGGCACCATCATCGCGCAGACCCGGCACGACGCCGGCAATCTCCGGCGCTATTTCCCGCAAAGCCGCATCGTTTGCCTGGAGAGTCCGCGCTACGCGCCGCCGCTTCGCGAGAAGGCGAGCGGCCAGGTCGCGCTGGTTCTCAACGCAAAGTCACGGCCGAGATATGTGCATGATGCACTCAGGAAGGCGAAAGCGCTGGGTGCGACCCTGTCGGAACCACCGGAAATGGTGACCGTGCCTTGGCAGCCTTGGCCCCAATCTGCGCCAGAGCGGAGCTGGTCGTGGGCGGTGCTGGTCGCCGATCTCGGAGCCGCTGCGCACTAATTCAGCGGCCAGAGACTCTCGAAATTCCGCACCGCGATTTTTGCTGATGGTTAGCGGCACATGAGCGGCAATGGTCAAGAATGAGTTGAGATCGTCGCGTTCTTAACCAATTGGCCCAGCAACGCCGTGCCACTATAAACGAAGATTACTTGGTGTTATGCTTTCAGTGATGTTGCGTTAAGTACACCAATTCAGACGTTGTTGAGTGATCTCCCCCGATCATCCTCGCCAGTTCGAGGGTCGAACCAGAGTTCAAGCAGGGGGTTTCAGATGGCACGGATGGAAATGTCGACGGAGACGGTGGAGGCAGCGGCACAGACCGGCGCTCCAGATGCGCTCTTCGAGTTGGGCATGCTCTACGCGACGGGCAAAGATATCGAAGCCGATCTTGTCGTGGCGCATAAATGGTTCAATCTCGCAGCACTCCGCGGCAACAGAGAAGCGCTGCAGCACCGCGTCGAGCTAGCGCGCGAAATGTCTGCTGATCAGATCGCCGAGGCGCAGAGGGCCGCACGTGAGTGGTTGACTACGCACTAGGCGGTTGTTTGTTTGCGCTACCGCTCCCGCCTTCGCGAAGCTTCGGCGGGCGAAGCAAGGTCGCTGCTTGAGCGCTTGTTTGTTCGCGCTACCGCTTCGCTACTTGAGCGCGGGTTTCACTCAGCGCTTTTCTCGGTCTCACCGCTGCAATTGCGGAACAGCGACCACATGCAATTGTAGGATTTGCGCGCGAAGCTGCGACGGCAGAGCTGGCGCGCTTCATCCGGCTTGGCGAGGACGGCTTCTCTGCGGCGGGTGCCGCGGTTGCCGGCAATGGCTCGGGCAATGCGGCGGATTCTTGAGGGTGCGGTGCTGGAGTTTCCGGAGCCGGCGCAGAAGCTTGCGGAGCGGGCGCTGGAACTTGGGGCGAGGGCGGCGCTGTCGATGCGGTCGTCTCGTTAGAAACTTCAGCCTCGCCCGACGAGCCGCTAATGGCCTCGCGCGCGTTGCGCAAGCCTTTCCGAGACGATTTCACGGCCCGGCTAGTCAAGCCGACCAGCGTCTCGCCCTTCGGCTTGTCGAATTTCTGCTGCTCGCGCGCGAGCTTGCCCATAATTTTCTTGGCGCGAGGATCGCTCGCGATGTCTTCAGGAATGGTCGGCCCTTCGTAACTGTAGACCTTGGGCTCACCGACGCAGCCTTCGAGATCGCGTTTCGCCTTGCAGGAGGCATGGTTGCCTTCCTTGGCGGTGCGGATGATGCAATAGAGTTTCAGCGCATCGTTGGGGCGGGAGCCCTCGCCAACCACCTTGCAGAGATAGGTCTGGTCGGGCCCTTTGCAGGTGACGCAATAGGAGACCTCGCCGGCCGTGGCGGGGCTCACGGAGAGAGCCAGGCAGGCCGCCGCACCCGCAAAAACGGCGAGCATCGCAAATTGACGCCCCGGACCAGGCACGAGACTTATCCCCCGGTTATCAGGTGCTTAGATTAGCACAGAACGAAGCAAGACCGGCAAAGGAGTTTCTTGGCCTTTGCCAAGGGGAAAGCAGGGCGCTTGCGCCAGCGCGCTTGCCTCGTTAGGACTGGCACCACTAGGAGACGTGGCCGAGAGGCTGAAGGCGGCGGTTTGCTAAACCGTTATACGGTCTAAAGCCGTATCGAGGGTTCGAATCCCTCCGTCTCCGCCATTCCCTCGATCGATCCGTACAACCGTCTGATCCGAAACGCCAAGGGGGCCGGTTCACACCAGCTTCAAGCTGTGCGAGGCTTCCACCATGGACCTTCCCGTATCAGGGCGATTTCGCGTGCCGGCCTCGGATGGAGCCGACGAGAGCTCCCGGCCTGTCGTCAGCCCCAGGACCTCCCCGCTGAAGCTCGTCCGTGACGTGCTCGATCATGGCGGGCCTGGCTATCTCCAATTCGCCATCACCAATATCTGCAACGCGAAATGCGATTTCTGCAATTTCGCCGTGGACCGGTTCGACAAAGCCAAGCGCAAGAGCGTCACGCTGCAGGAGGCGCGCGACGTCATCGATATTTGCGTCAAGAATCATATCGGCTATTTGCTGTTCGTCGGCGGCGAGCCGCTGGTGCACAAAGATCTCCGTGCCATGACGCGCTATGCCGCGATGCGCGGCATCCGGCCGATGATCTGCACCAATGGTTCGCTCTGGACCGAAACCGACATGCGCAATCTGGCCAGTGACGGCCTGACCAGTGTCATCATGTCGATCGACGCCCATGACGTCGCCAAGCACGAGAAGAACCGGGGACTGCCGGATCTCTGCCGCAAGATCCAGCGGGCCAATGAAGTGTTCCAGCAGCTCGGCGTGCAAACCACGGCCAGCGTGACGGTCAGCAAGCTGGTCGACGATTACGAGAAACTGCCGGCGTTCTTGACCGAGCTCGGTTTCACCAGCTGCACCTTCAGCTATCCGCTGACCAGCCTCGCTTCGAGCTATCTGAGTTTCAGCGACTCGAATTTGGTGAGCTACAAGACCGATGAGCTGCTCGAGGTGTTCGACAAGATCAAGCAGGTGAAGCAGAACAGCGCATTTCCCATCATGAACCCGATGGAATCGCTCCGCGATATGCAGCGGCACTTAAAGGGCGAACCGGAGAGGTTCGGTTGCCTGGGCGGGCACAAATATTTCTACCTGGATTGGAATCTCGACCTCTATCGTTGCCATTTCTGGGAAACGCCGATCTGCAATATCTACGAGTTCGACCAGTCGAAAGTGATCCGAGACGGTTGCACGCGCTGCATGATCGACTGCTATCGCGACCCCAGCGTGCTTCAGTTCGTCGCCATCAATGCCAGCGATGCCTGGCAGGCGCTGCGACGTGGCAAGTTTCGGAAAGCCGCCAAACATATTGCCGACAGACGGAATCTCACCTCACTGAAGGCCGTGTGGGAAGGCCGTAAGTGGGTCGGGGGCGTGTAAGGGCGCGACGTATCGACATTCGCCGGATCGGCTGTGCTGACATCGACACTCTCGCTTCCAGCGTCAGCACCTGAGCCTCTACCGCCCCTTAGGCTCGTCGTCTTGAGCCAAGTTCTTTTTCAAGTCGAGCGGCTTTCTCTTTCACAATTTAGCAACTGCAACGATTTGAGGAGGCATGGTTGCGCTGGTGTCCTTGCCTGGCCAAACTCCTTCGACCCGACGCGTCGCTCCGGAACCTGAAACGCGCACACGAGAGAATCCCAGGTCGCGAAATTTCTGCGCGATCAGCGCGTTGTCAGCCAACTGCTCGACCGGTTTAAGGGCGAGGGTCGCGCGGTATCGGTTTCCCTGGTGGACGGTAAATTCGGCCGCGAAGCTTGAGGCGGTGACGATCGTGGCGGCGAGAGCAAAAGCTGCAATGGCCGTCAGTGAATTGCGAAGGGCCTTGGTCATGCAGATTCCTCTTGGTTCGGCTCCTTGGCTTCAGGAGCATCTCCGGCCCTTGTAGTGGAGACGCACTGAACCCGGTGCTGAACCGACCATTCATGTGGCGTTCAAGGGGGCTGACCGGCCTCTAGCCCGGCACCACATCTAAAATAAGGCAGCCAATTCGGCAGCGCCCAAGCCCAATATTCGCGAGTTCTTGGCGCCTCAGCAGTCCTAGCAACCGAAAATGCCGCCGAACGGCCCGCAATTGCGCGGGGCCGGAGCTGGCGCTGCGGTTGCGGGGGCGACGGCGGCCTGACCAGGCGGCTTCGGTTTTACCGGCTTGGGCTTGACGGGCGAGGGGCCCGGTCCGGGCGGCACTGCCGCCGTCGGCTGCGTGTCGACGCCTGCCGGATCGGCCGTGCTGACGTCGACGGCGTCGCCCTCGGGCGATCCCTCGACCACGCCGTCAGGGGCCGGACCTTCGTTCGGCTTGAAGGCTTCCATGAACGCGCGCGGATCGCTGGCGCTGGTCGGCTGTCCGGTCTTCAGGTTGATGCGCACGAGCTTGATGCCCTCCGGCTCGCGGAACGCGATCGGCGGCTGGTCGGCAAGCGCCATCTTCAAGAAGTCCCGAACGGCGGGAGCGGCGACATTGCCGCCGGTTTCGCCATGGCCCATCGGCTGCGGCGTATCGAAACCGAGATAGGCGCCGACGGCGAGATCTGGCGTGAAGCCGATGAACCAGCCGTCCTTTTCATCGTTGGTGGTTCCGGTCTTGCCGGCGAGGGGTCGCCCGAGCACTTTGAGCTTCTGCGCCGTGCCGCGTTGCACGACGCCTTCCATGATGCTGACCATCTGATAGGAGGTCAGCGGATTGAGGATCTGCTTGCGGGTGTCGATCACCTCGGGCTCGGCTTGATTGGTCCATTCGCGTGCATCGCAGCCTTTGCAATCGCTGGTGTCGTGGCGCCAAAGCGTGCGGCCATAACGATCTTGAATGCGGTTGATGAAAGTGGGCGTCACCTGCTTGCCGCCATTGGCAATGGCGGAATAGGACGCGACCATGCGGAGAAGGGTCGTCTCGCCGGCGCCGAGCGCCATCGAGAAGGCGGGCAGCAGATTGTCGTAGGCGCCAAAGCGGCGGGTATATTCACAGATGATCGGCATGCCCATTTCGCTGGCGAGGCGCACCGTCATCAGGTTGCGCGATTTCTCGATGCCGAAGCGCAAGGTGGAGGGACCCGCCGCGGAGCCGGCCTCATAGTTCTTGGGGCACCATTTCGGCATGCCCTTGCCTTGATCGAGGCAAACCGGGCCGTCGACGATAATGCTCGCCGGCGTATAGCCGTTGTCGATCGCGGTGGCGTAGATCAGCGGCTTTAAGGTAGAGCCGGGCTGACGCCGCGCCTGCACGGCGCGATCGAACTGGCTCTCGCCGAAGCTGAATCCGCCGACCACGGCATAGACCCGGCCGCTATGCGGATCCATCGCCACAAGCGCACCCCTGACTGCAGGGATTTGCTGTAGGGCCCATTGGCCCTGAACGTTGTCCTGCTCATCCTTGGGCTCGCGCGGCGAGACGTAGATCACGTCGCCGACCTTGACGACGGCGCTGGGGCTTCCAGGCGATGCACCCATGCCGCGCTTGCCGATCTGCGGCCGCGCCCATTGCATGGTGGAGAAGGGAACGTCGCCGGTTTCGCGCTCGGCCACCAGCTGACCCTTGGCATCGCGGGTCGGACGGAAGCCTACGACGGCTTTGTCCTTGGCGACTTCGAGCACGACGGCGAGCCGCCAAGGCTCGATGTCAGACCAGACTTTTTCCGCGGCGAGAGTCTTGCCCCAGTCGCCGGCGATGTCGATCTTCTTCACCACGCCGCGCCAGCCGTGACGGTGATCATAGGCGACGAAGGCATCGATCAGAGCCTTGCGCGCCATGCGCTGCATGGTCGGGTCAAGCGAGGTGCGCACCGATAGGCCGCCGCCATAGAGCTTGTCCTCGCCGAACAGGTCGATGATGCTGCGACGCACCTCCTCGGAAAAATATTCAGAGGCGGCGATCTTCGGGCCGGAGGTACGCTTCCTCACGTTCAGAGGCTCGGCCTTGGCGGCGGCAGCCTGATCCTTGGTCACGTAGCCGTTGTCGACCATGCGGTCGATGACCCAGTTGCGGCGCTCAATGGCGCGCTCGGGGTACTTGAACGGATCGTAATTCGAGGGCGCCTTTGGCAGCGTGGCGAGATAGGCGACATCGGCAATGCTGAGCTCGTTCAGCGATTTGTCCCAATAGGTATCGGCCGCGGCGGCGACGCCGTAAGCGCCGGCGCCGAGATAGATCTCGTTGAGGTAAAGCTCGAGGATCTGGTCCTTGGTGAAGGCGCGCTCAATGCGAACGGAGAGAAGCACCTCTTTCAGCTTCCGCTCCATGGTTTGGTCGGTGGAGAGCAGGAAGTTCTTCGCCACCTGTTGGGTGATGGTGGATGCGCCGACTTTGTGGTCGCCGGAATGCGCCAGATTGGTGACGATGGCACGAACGATACCCTGAATATCCAGACCGCCATGTTGATAGAAGGATTTGTCCTCAGCCGAGAGGAACGCCTGGACGACTCTGGGCGGGATCGCAGAGAACGGCACGTAGATGCGCCGCTCGCGGGAGAACTCGGCGATCAGGCTGCCGTCATCGGCATGGATGCGCGTCATCACCGGCGGCTCGTATCTGGCGAGCACCTCGTAATCCGGAAGATCTGCGGAGACCTTCCACAAGAAGAAGCCGGCGCCGCCAAGTCCGACGACGAAGACGATCATCACCGCGGCGAAGACGAGGCCGACGAAACGAATGATCAGACTACGCCGCTTCCGGGGTTTTTTCCCAGGCGCGCTAATCGGCGCTGTGATGTCCATAGCTCTCCCCGTCCATCTGACGCGTATTTAAGCACGTCACCAAGTGACGGTCACGCAGACAAATTGCTGTTGTTTTTGGGCAATTTTGAGAGCTCGGCCCCAACCCCCCGCATTATATTTCGTTAACGTTTATGGCGGTTCCCACGAACTCCTGAAGGGTGAGGCAATTTTAGAAAGGAACGCTTCACGAGCCCCGACCTAGTGTATTTTGGGAGGTTCCAGCGATGAAACGAGCCAAGCACTATGAGTTCGACGTGGTGCCGCCGGCGGTGCCGCTGGTGATAAGCCTCTCCCTGCAGCCCGAAGAGGTCGAAATGGCGATCGCGACCGGGGGCAAATCTCTTCAGAATCAGACCATGCGAGCGCTGGTCGAAGCGCTAACGACCTGTGTCGATCTGCCGACAGAGCAGAGCGATAGGTCGGAATAGACTTGCCGAAGCGGCACAAGGCCTAGGCGCCAGAGCAGACTTTTCCCTCTTCCCAAAGTAAAGAATGCAGATCTCGTGGTGTTTGCGAGCGCCCTGGAAACGGAGAGCGTCGTGACCGGCAGCGTGCTTGTCCTTGGCGGCTACGGCAATTTCGGCAAGCGCATCGCCGCCCGGCTGATCCAATACGATGTGCCTGTGATTGTTGCAGGTCGAAGCCTCGACAAGGCGGAGGCGGAAGTCCGGGCTCTGAATAGCAAGCTCGCCAAGGCGGCGGCGTTTGATGCGATGCAGGATTTAGGCACGCAACTCCAAGCCTTGCGACCGCTGGTCGTTGTCAACACAGTCGGTCCGTTCCAAACCAGCGATTATCGCGTGGCGCGCGCTTCCATCGCTCACGGCGTGCACTATGTCGATCTGGCGGACGGGCGCGATTTCGTCACCGGCATCGTGGCGCTGAACGAAGACGCGAAGCGGGCAGGGGTCAGCGTGATTGCCGGCGCGAGCACGGTTCCCGGCCTTTCTTCTGCGGTGATCGAACATTATGCGGGTGAGTTCGCCGAGATCGACGAGCTCGTCTACGGCATCAGCCCCGGGCAGAAGGCCGAGCGCGGGTTGGCGACGACGCAAGGCATCCTCACTTATGTGGGGAAGCGCTTGCGCCCCTTCGCCGGCGTCAAGTCTCCCGTCTATGGCTGGCAAGATCTCTACCGGCAGGACTATCCTGAACTCGGGCGGCGCTGGATGGCGAATTGCGACATTCCCGATCTCGATCTCCTGCCGCCGCGTTACGGCATCAAATCGATCCGCTTCTCCGCCGGACTCGAATTGAGCCCGCTGCATCTCGGACTCTGGGGGCTCGGCTGGCTGGTGCGGCTCGGAGTTCCGCTCGATCTGCCGCGCCATGCCGGCCTCGATGTTGAAGCTCAGCAATCTGTTCAACGGTTTCGGCAGCGCCGATGGCGGCATGCACATGATCTTGCGCGGACGCGGCAACGATGGCGCTCCGCAGGAGCGGCGCTGGTTCATCGTGGCGAAGGGCGGAGATGGGCCACAGATCCCGTGCGTGCCGGCGATTCTGCTCGCGCGCAATTTGGCGCGGGGAGAAGAGATGGCCCGCGGCGCCTATGCTTGCGTCGGGCTCGTCAGCCTCGAGGACTATTCGCGCGAGCTACACGACTATCGCATCGCGAATGGCTATGATGCTTGTTGTAACGGCTACGCCAGTAATGTGTGCCGGTCGCTTTGGCTTTCTGGTAGAGCCATTGGCAGCTCTGATCTGCGCGACTGCGTTCTTGGCGGAATATTCCGGCGGATACCAGATGACGCTCGGGCGCGAGTAGGGATTCATCCTCGATCCGGGACCGGGAGCTACGCCCTTGGCCCCTGGAGCGCCAATTCCACCTCCGAACGTGCCCCCGAACTCCGCCGGCGAAAGCCGGCGCACCGGGAGCGCCAACACCGGCGCCGACGCCGCCACGATGCCGCCTCCCGACCCGGTGTGTATCCATAGAGTGGCCGTCACTGGTTTCTCGACGGAGAGCGGGGCCGCATGCGCGACGATGACAAGGCTCAGGCTTGCGAGGCCGGAGGCAAGCGTGGAGAGCAGGAGTTTTCGCATCAGCCGTCTCGCTCGTTCATTCGATCAATCCCCTTGGTCTCGTTAGTTGGCCCAGCGATCTGTCAGACCGCTAGTGCTCAGCACGCTGAGAACTTGCGCACTACTGCAGACCTTCGCCGATGGCGCGCGACGCGCTTGGCGAGACCAGAGCTTACGTGCGTGGCGAAAACACCAGCTCGACTGTCTCCGCGGCAGCACGGAGCGCTGACGATCGGACCGGTCTATCGATGCACCGTGATCACGATCCCTTGCGTCGACCGTGACGCAGCCGTCGAGCCAGTCTGCATTCGGGTCGGCACCGATGAAAAGGAAGAGATGATGCAGCGGACAAGAATGCGTGGTCCGGTTTCCGGTCGCGGAAACGCGCCAGTCAGTCCTACGGCGGCATCGCCTTCCAGGCCCACGATCTCCGTTCCGTGTGCAATTCAACATTCGGAAGCGCGCGATGCGATCGATGAGATAGCGAGACATGGTGCTTCCAGCCTTGGCCCGCACCACGAGATGCAGTGCTTCACCTTCGGCGCAAGAACACCACGCCTGGCCAGCTGAATTGCCGCCGCCGACGAGGGCGACTTCTTCCCCTCGCAGAGCTGCTCGACCGCCGATGCCCAGTAGGAAACGCCGTGCCCTCGAACACCGGGAGATTGTCGATGGGCGGCCGCCGATAGCGCGCGCCGGAAGCGATCACGACGGTGCGAGCGCGGGTCGTCTGCCCATCGGTAAGCTCCAGGCGCAGCGGCTCGCCGGGTTACTGCATCAGCGCAATCGAGTTTCGCCACCTCGAGCGGAATGGCCACCTCGGCACCGAACTTGAGCGCCTGGTTGAAGCCGCGTGCGGTCAGCTTCATGCCTCGATGCCGGTCGGGAAGCCGAAATAATTCTCGATCGCGCGATGACGCGCCGGCCTGTCCGCCAAAGGCGCGCTGATCGAAGACCAGCACCGAAAGACCCTCAGACGCCGCGTAAACCGCAGCCGCAGGTCCGGCAGGGCCGGCGCCGACCACGGCGACGTCATAGACCTTATCGGCGTCGATCTCGGCGTCATGCCGAGGCAACGCCGCTTGATTTCGTGGATTCTTCAGCAAAGTTCCGTTCGGGCAAAGCATGATCGGAAGCTCCTGCGGAAGCACGCCGAAGCGTTCGACGACGCAGCGTCCGTCTTCGCTTGGCGGAGTCGAACACAGTGTATGGATAGCCGTTGCGGCGGAGGAAGTTTTCCAGCCGCAGAGATCGGGCGTGCCCGGGGTCCGACCAGAATGGAGCGGCGCCGCTTCCTCGAGCAAGCCGACGCGGCGCAGGATGTAGGCGCGCATCAGGATCTCGCCGATCTCGGCCGAGCCGACCATGAGCGCGGGATGTGCGCGCATCGAAGGAGGGCCGTGCAACCTTCGGACCGGCACGGCCCAGGCGAGCGATTGCGCCCGGAAGCACTTAGCTCTCCGGAAATTGACCGGGGCGATTCGTGGCGATGAAGGCTCGCGATTGGCCATCGCGCCGCGTGGCATCGATCGGCCCTTAGGACAGCCATGCGGGTGCGTGCATCTCGCCGACATCGTAGACGCTTCGCCGGGACAAATTGCGTCGAGGCCGTCGAACGCCATCACCCATGTGATGGCATGCAGCTCGCATCTTTCCGGGGCTGTTGTCTCTGCGGGATTACAGCCGCTGGCAAGACGGCGGGCTTCATCGGAGGCGTAGGCGGTGGCTGGCGCCTCGCGCGGCTCGAAGGCGGCCTTGATCGCGTCGTCGGCGGTCGCGAGCCAAACGAAATTCATGGCATTCCGCGCCGCTTCCGGGATGTCCTCGTAGTCCTTCTTGTTGCGCTCGGGCAGCATCACGGTGGTGATGCCGGCGCGAAGCGCGGCAAGCACCTTGTTCTTGATGCCGCCAACCGGGAGCACGAGGCCGCGGAGCGAAATCTCGCCGGTCATGGCGAGGTCGCTCTTCACGGTTTGGCCGGTGAGGAGCGAGACCAGCGCGATGAACATGGCGACGCCGGCGCTCGGGCCGTCCTTGGGGATGGCGCCTGCCGGAACGTGCAGGTGGATGTCCGACTTCTCGAAGATCTCGGCGTCGATGCCGAGCGAAGCGCTCCGCGCCTTGACGAGGCTGAGCGCCGCTTGCGCGCTCTCCTTCATCACGTCGCCAAGCTGGCCGGTCAGGATCAACCTGCCGCTGCCGGGAATGCGCGTGCATTCGACGAACAGGATTTCCCCGCCGACGGGCGTCCAGGCGAGACCGGTGGCGACGCCGGGCACGCTCACGCGCATCGCGACTTCACCTTCGAAGCGGCGCGGACCGAGAAGAGCGGGAAGGTCCTTGGCGTCGACCTTGAGGTGCGACATCGTGCCTTCGGCAATTTGCATCGCGGCCTTTTGGTGGATGGAACCGATCTCACGCTCGAGATTGCGCACGCCGGCCTCCCGCGTGTAGTCGCGGATGATCGATTTTAGCGCGTCCTCGGTGATCTCGATCTGTGTCGGCTCAAGCCCGGTCGCTTCACGCTGCCGCTGCAAGAGGTAGCGCTTGGCGATCTCGAGCTTCTCCTCTTCGGTGTAGCCGGCGAGCTCGATGATCTCCATGCGGTCGCGCAACGGCCCGGGGATGGAGTCCATCACATTGGCAGTGCCGACGAACATCACGCTCGACAGGTCGAAGGGAACCGCGAGGTAATTGTCGCGGAACGTGGAATTCTGTTGTGGATCAAGCACTTCGAGCAACGCCGAGGACGGATCGCCGTGGAAGCTTGCCCCAAGCTTGTCCATCTCGTCGAGCATGATGACGGGGTTCCGCGTCTCGGCTTTGCGGATGGCTTGAATGACGTTGCCGGGAAGCGCGCCGATATAGGTGCGGCGATGGCCCCTGATCTCGGCCTCGTCATGCACGCCGCCGAGACTGATGCGCTGGAATTTGCGGCCAGTGGCGCGGGCGATGGATTGTCCAAGCGAGGTCTTGCCGACGCCCGGAGGGCCGACGAAGCACAAGAATCGGACTCTTGCCGTCCGGCTTCAGCTTCCGCACGGCGAGAAATTCGAGGATGCGCTGCTTGATCTTGGGCAGACCGTAATGGTCCTCGTCGAGGATGCGGCGCGCTTCGGCGATGTCGATGCGCTCCTCGGAGAGCTTCGACCAAGGCAGTTCGATCAGCCAGTCGAGGTAGCTGCGAACCATGCCGTGCTCGGCGCTTGCCTCGGGCATGCGCTCGAGCCGGCGCAATTCCTTCTTCGCCTGTTTCTCGGCTTCCTCGGACATGCCGGCTTTGTCGATCGCCTCGCGAAGCTCGGCGATCTCGGCCTTGCCTTCATCGCCCTCGCCAAGCTCCTTCTGAATCTGGCGAAGCTGCTCGCGCAAGAATGTGCTCGCGCTGGCGGCCGGCAAGCAGATTCTTGCGTCTGCTCGCCGATCTGCTTGGAGAGGCGCAACACTTCGATCTGCTGGGCAAGGTAGCGCAGCACCTTGTCCAGGCGCTCGCTGACGTCGAGGGTTTCCAGAATGTCCTGCTTCTCGGTCGGCGTCAGGTCGGAGACGTTGGCGATGAAATCGGCAAGCGTCGAAGGCGACTTGGTTTGCTCGATGACGTTGCCGATCTCCACCGGCACGTTCGGCAACAGCGAGATCGCCTCGCGGGCGCGCTCGCGAAGCTGATGCATGCGCGCGGCGATTTCGGTCGAATAGACTTCCGCCTCGCCGATCTCGTCGACGCGGGCGACAAGGAAAGGATAGCCGGGGAGATATTCGAGCACGCGGAAGCGCCGTGTCCCTCGCGAGACGATGTGATGGGTGCCGTCAGGCGCGGTCACATAGCGCAGGATCTCGGCGACGGTGCCGATCTGATGCAGATGCTCCGGCTTCGGCTCGTCGACGGTCGCATCTTTCTGCAGCACGACGCCGATCGGGCGGTCGGCGCGCGCGGCGGCTTGCGCGGCCGCAATCGATTGCGGACGCCCAAGATTGAGCGGTGCGACGATGCCGGGGAACAGCACGGCATTGCGCAACGGCAGAATCGGCAGCGCGCCTTCGGGGAGCGCCGGGATTTCCGGAGCCTCGGAGGGCAGGGGCTGTGAGTTTGTGGTGTCGTTCATGAGCAAGACTTGAGACGCGTTACCTTTGAGCTCAGTCGAGCTTGGCGAAAGTGAGGACGAGACAGCCATTGGAGAGTTCGCGTGCGGCGAGCTTCAGGCGGTTGGTCCGAAGCGTGATGCGCCGCTCGAAATGGCCGTACGGAATCTCCAACCTGACAATATTGGCATGCCGGTCCTTGGAGGGTAGGGGCCGGTGGCCGACAATGACGAGCACCTCGCCTTGCATGTCGATGCGAACCGCCTCCGGCGGCACGCCGGGCAGGGCGGCGATGATGTATAGCTCGCGCGCCGTCTCGAAAATGTCGATCGGCGGCTCCCAGCGGGCGGTGCGCGCGCCTTCCTTCGAAGGCTCGAAAAACTGGCGCTGCAGCCGCTCTGCCTTGTCGAGCAGCGCGCAAGCTTGCGCCCACATCAGGTCTTTGGGATCACGCATTGAACTTAGATATTGTGGCCGTTCCTAACGCCAGCATAACGCCTGATGCAGAGTCAGGCGAAACCCCGCGGACGCTATATATCGGTTGCCCGATGGCGTGGGAACAAGGGCTAGTGGGCTCTGCTTGCCACCTGCAAAGATGCCGGTGGCGCCATAGTTGTTGCTGCCGACGTTCCAATTGCCGATCACGCCTTTGGTCACATCGATCTGTGCCTATGCCGTTGGCCCCTTAACGAATGATCCCGTGGCGAAGCCGGTGATGTCACGAGTAGGCTGGAAGGTCAGGCAGCTGCCGGTCAAGTTGCCGCTGAAATTGTGGTCGGACCCACAACGCCGGGAGCGATCACGGCGTCGTGGAAGATCGAGCGCCCCCAGTCAATGTGCCGCTTGATCGAAATTGGTGATATTGAGGTGCTGCTTCGTGCGTTCGCGAAGTTCCAATGCATGTCCATGTCGCCGGCGGCGGTATAGGTCTTCCAGCCGTTGCCGTCGAGATTGTTGGCGACCGTGCCGATGGCGTTGCCGTCGTAGTCGGCACCGCCCGTCTTGGCAAGATCGCTTCGCGTCGGTGACATTGCCGGCGACCCACCAGCCGAGATGGACGTTGGCGGCAACATCTGGCGCTTCGCTGGCTCCGTCCTTGAAGTTGCAGCGTTGGCGCCCCAGGCGCCCCATTTGATGAACGCGCAATCGGCGCAGAAGGCTTGCCGGTGCCTTCGCCGGGTTCCGTTCTGGCCAAAGGTGTCCTGGAAGAACTTGGTCACGCCGAGCTGATCGACCACTCACCAGGTAGCCGGTCGGACGCCGATCAATGGGCATCGACAGTCTTCGCCATCGCCCATCAATTCCGCACACGGTCGTGCCGGTGCGTTTCGATCGCGGCATAGTGGCTGTCGTCGATATAGGCCGAGCGGCCGCGGGTTCGCCGCGGTATCGCCGAGCGCCAGCTCAAGCCGCCGCATCGTCGTCCGGATCGTCGCTCGAACGTTGGTGATCAACGTCGCGGAGAGCGTGTTGCTCCGCTTGTTGAAGGTGATCACGACGTCGTCTGGAAGAGTTGCTCATCAACATGCCGACGGGCTCGTCATCGTTACCGTGAGATTGTCCGTGGTCTGCTGATACATTCCGGCGGCGTAGCCGTTGAAGGTGCCGCCGGTCTGAGTCTGGCGTTTCTTGGTGTTGGGCGAGCCGATGCCGACATGATAGGTCGCGCTGGCCAAGCCCATCGTCGGGAGTGTTGCGAGAGCGGTTTGTCGTAGAAAACGTTGTGGCCTTCGCCGGTCGAATCGGCGCCGATAACGATGTTCGGCGTCTTGTCGCCCATGAAATGGGCGCCGTTTGAGCCGGCGAGCGTCGAGATGCCGCCGGTGAAGGCGACGGGCTCAGTGGTATGCGTGACGTCTATCGTCGTTATCATCATAATAGTCGATCGACATGATAGACGTTGAGCGACGAACCGCCGCGACGGTTGCCGGTCAAGCCTGTGTTGTTGCTCATCTCGCCGAGGGCGACCACGACAATGGACTCTTGCTCGCCAAGTGAGACTTCTGCGTCTTCGTGTTTGAGCAGCAGGCTGGTCTGGAGCCAGACCGACCGGCTCTGAGGATCGCCGGCATCTTTCTGCAGAACCGACAAGGTTCGAGACCGAGGCGTCGTCGGCATTGGCGAAGAATGGAGAGGCCTCCATGGTTGCGAAGGGCACGACAAAATTCTCGAACCTCGTTTAGCTGACGGCTTTGGCGTGGATCGGTGAAGAGCAAGAAGTCCCGAACTTCGCCGGGCGTGTTCATGTTGAATTTCTTGCCGGCGAAGATCGAGCAGCGGATCGTTCGAGATCGGCATCGGCAGCAGCGACCATAACAGCTCACGCAGAAACTGGCGAAGGCCGTCCTGCCGTTGAGATCGACCGAAGTCAAGCCGCTCACAGTAAGAATTCGAAGGTCAGCTAGCATTCGTACGGCGGACCATCATCGCGATTCGATGGCCGTCGTCTGATCCTGATCGATGTGCGGATAGAACAGTTGATAGGCGACGAAGCCGTCGCCGACGACAACGGCGGAGCCCTTCAAGTGCGATCGGCTCATCGTCGCCGACAGTGATGTGGCCCGGATTGTCTGGTCGAGCGTGACGATGCAGGCACCGAAATCGGTGCAGTCGCCCTGATCGAATTCCGCGGGCAAATCCAGCGTCCGCTGATCTGCTCTCGCCGTCATCGTTGCCGCGTGACGACTTCGAAAACGCCGACCAACCGGTCGCCGTCGCGGTTGACGGTCATGTTGAAGTCGTCGGCGGTTTCGTCCTCATCGTCGCTGCCGCCGAGCACGCCATGGGCGCCGGGATTGTCCAAGGGCACTTCGCTTCGTTGCCGAGATGCTGTGTAGTGCGTCGGCGCCTGGACGACACGCACTTCCGCTTCTTCTTCATTGCCTCCCGCGGGCGGTGGGGGAGGCGGCGGATTATCGACGTGCTCCTCTTCTTTATCGAGCTGGCCGATGATGACGTTCTGCGTGCCTTCCTGGGTGATCTCGGCGGTGTCGACCTTCTTCTTGAACAGCGAGCCGGGATTCGGGTTGTCGGTCTTGGCGCCGCCAACCACGACTTTGCCGCCGCCGGCCAGAGCCTTCATGAAGAACGCAGTGTCGTCAGCCGTTGTCGGCCGGACCGTTGGAACGCCGCCCTTGAGGTCCAGCGTGTAGCCGGGCTGATAGACGCGGTTCACGACCCCGTTCCTGCCGGTGAACTTCATCTCGACGCCGAACAGGAAAGAAAACAGGCTCGGAGTGCCCTGGAACATGCCGCCGCGAATGGCGAGCGCGCCTGACGGCGTATTCACGGTGACGCCGCCTTCGTTCTTGGAGATCTTGCCGCCGACAAAGCGCATGACGCCCTTGCTGAAGCTGGCGACGACTTCGCCTTTGCCCTTGCTCGGGTCGTAGACGAATTTGTCGATGACGAGATCGGAGCCGGGGCCGACGGTGAAGGTCGAGCCGTCGACGAGCAGCACCTGCACCAGGCCTTCGCCGGTGGTGTTGATGCGCTGATTGTAGAACACCGAGTTGCCGATCTTGACTTCCTTGCCTTCGCTGAAAGCGTCGGGCTTGACGGCGGCGGCGACGCCGACCTTCTCCGCCTTGACCGGGTTTGCGGGGACGATGAGGGCGAGGCCCGCGAGGGCGGCGCTCCCTAGACAGAGGACTGTAAGCCGGCGTGTGATGTGCCTGACATTTTAGAACCTCTTTTGGAGTCCGGGTAGGTGCTGATGCTGAATGCGAGCGTCGTTCGGGTTTAGGCTCGGGCCGGTGACAATGATCGGGGGTACGTCGTCGTCGTCGGGCGGCTCATGCGGCGGATGGTGCGGCGTCAAGGGAGGCAGCGGCACATGGACGTGCTTTTGGTGGTTCTGCTGGAATAGAAGCTGACCCCGAATGACGTCTTGCGTGCCTTCCTCTTCGATTTCGGCGATGTCGACGCCAGTATTGAAGAGCTTGCCGTCGGCGCGCCTCTGGAGCTTCGTGGCGAGAGCAACTTTGCTGCCGCCGGCGAGGGCCCGCATGAAATATTGCGTATCCTCGGCGGTCGTCAGCCGAATGTGCGGAATGCCGCCGGTCAGGTCGAGCGTGTAGCCCGGCTGATAGACGCGGCTCACCTGGCCGTTCTTGCCGGTGAACTTCATCTCGACGCCGTAACAGGAAGGAGAACAGGCTCGGTCCGCCACCGACTTTGCCCTGGAACATGCCGCCGCGAATGGCGAGCGCGCCGATCGGCGTCTTCACGGTGACGCCGCCTTCGTTCTTGGAAATCTTGCCGCCGACAAAACGGAGCACGCCCTTGCCGAGGCTGGCGACGACCTCGCCTTGGTTCTTCTCGGGGTCGTAGACGAATTTGTCGATGACGAGGTCCGAGCCGGACCGACGGTGAAGGTCGAGCCGTCGACGAGCAGCACCTGCACCAGGCCCTGCCCGAGGTATTGATGCGCTGATTGTAGAAGACCGAGTCGCCGATCTTGATCTCGGAGCCGCCGCTGAAGGCGTCGGGCTTGACGGCGGCGGCGACGCCGACCTGGCCGGCTTCCGACGGGTTTGCGAGCAGGATCGGGCCGAGACCGACGGCAAGGGCGCCGACCGCCAAGAGGATCGAGAGCCAGCGCTTTTGCTTGCGTGACGTCATCAGAACCTCTTTTGCAGTCCGAGAGTTGCCGAGAAATCGTCGAACTCGGAAGTCTCATAGTTAGATTGCTGATCGCGAATTTCAACCTGGGGGATCATGGCCCAGGTCTCGGCCACGGGCAGCACAAGCGCCACGCGGCTCCAGAACGTCGTGTCGACCTCGCGTTCATTTGGATTGATGGTGGGATCGGGGTCGTCATATTTGCGGCGGATGCCGCCGGCGCCGGCTTGCAGCGTCCAGGGGAAGCGCGCTTCGGCCCGGATCGGGTTGGCGAACGTCCAGGCGACGCCGGCCGAGCCGCCGAACTCCCAATTGGCGTAGAAGCCCGCGTCGGCATCTTCGCGCTGGTCATAACCCTCGACAATCAGGATGAGGCCCGGCGCGATCAGATAGCTGTACGAGCCGCCGAGCCTGGTCTGCGCGCCGTCGCGCAAGGTCGAGGTCGGGCGAATGTCGGTATTGTTGAACTCGCGGATGCGCGTCTCCACGCGGACATCGAGAATGCTGCGCTCGGCGGCGAAGCTCAACACGCGCGCACCGGCGCCGCCGGCGCCGAAATATTGGGCGTCGCCGAGCAGCGTCTCGTCGCCAATGCCGTAAAGGAAGAGCCGGCTCTTATCCATGCCCCAGCGCTTCATGTTGAAGGAGGGGCCGAGCGTGGCCTCGACAAAGGTGAGATTAATGTCGGTGAGGTCGAAGTAAGTGGCGTTATAGCCGAGCACATCGAACTCGATGCGGTCGCCTTGGTTCTTCAAGTCGTAGGAATAATGCAGCGTGCCGATATTCAGCACGCTCCAGTCCGAAGCCGCCACCGCCGTGTCGTCCAGCGTGAAGTCGATGCCGTTCAGCGTGACGGTCGTATTGGCCGGCGCGGAGTTGGCGTCACTTTCCCAGCGAATGCCGGTGTACCAGCTGCCCGAGAAGGGCGGCGGCTCGGCCTCGACGGCGACCTGCTGGATATAGACGCGCACCTGCGAGGCGATCGACGGCGGGACATTCGGATTGGCAAGGACGGTCGCGAAATAGCTCCGCGCCACGTCGTAGCTGCCGATCTTGTAATAGAGGATGCCGAGTTCAAGCTGGAGGCGCGGCGTATTCGGCGCGTAGATCAGCATGCGCTCGAGCGTGGAGATGGCGCCTTCATAGTCGCCGGCTTGCGCGGAGAGTTCCGCATATTGGAAAGCGAGGTCGAGATCGCCGGGGTTCGCCATCATCTGCTGGAGGATGACGTGGCGCCGCGCCTCCAATTGATCGGCGCTCAGTCGCTGAACGCTGGAGCTGGAATCGGTCGCATGTGCGGGCGCAGTCGCGCCCACGACGAGAACCGCGGCAACTGCGAGCGCAGTTACCAAGTTCGTCCAATCCCTCATGACCCGACCGTCCAGCCTTTCTTGATGGCGTCTTGCTAAGGTTACCCTTGGCAAGCGCCTCTCGGCCCTTGAAAACTAACGAATGGCAAGGATGCGGGCAAGCGCGGAAAACGGTTTTCTCAAGTCATTTCAATGACTATGTGGCTGATCCATCACGCGGTTGGTGTTGCTCAGGTGACAGCATGGTAAAGACGACATCGCAACAGGCCGCAATATTGCAAGTCATGGGGTCACCGACGACCTACGGACTTGCAAACCAAACAATAGAGCGCATCGATACCCATGCTTCAGTTGTCTTTTTGGCGGGTGACAAGGCCTACAAGATCAAAAAAGAGGTCAAATACCCGTTCTTAGACTTCTCAAATCTTGAGAAGAGGCGGCTGGCGCTGGTCAATGAACTTAGGCTCAATCGCCGGACCGCTCCGCAAATCTACCTCGATTTAATCCCCATAACTTCAACCGAGGGTGGCGATGTCCGCCTGGGGGGTACAGGAAAGATCATCGAATGGGCGCTTTGCATGCGCCGATTCGACCAGGACAGGCTTTACGATCGCATGGCGGCGGAGGGCCGGCTGCCTTTGGCGGCCATGCCGAATCTGGCGGGAAGATCGCAGCGTTGCATCGTGGCGCCGATCGGACGCTCACGCCTGAGCAGGCGGTGCTGCCGCTCGGGCATATCATCGAGGACAATCTGGCGGCCTTTGCCGGCAAGGACGAGATCGTTCCGGCCGATGTCCAGGCGCAGCTTCGTGAGGGAAGCCGTAACGCGCTCGCCGCTCTCGCCCCGTTGCTGGAGGCAAGAGCGAGAGGCGGCTTCGTCCGCCAGTGTCACGGCGACCTGCATCTTCGGAATATCGTCGAGATCGAAGGCGAGCCGGTTCTGTTCGATGCGCTCGAATTCGACGATCGCCTCGCCACCATCGACGTCCTCTACGACCTCGCCTTTCTGCTGATGGATCTCGGTGCGCGCGGGCTTATCGATCACGCCAACGCCGTGCTCAATTCCTATCTCGAAGCTTCAGGCGACACCGCCAATCTGATCGGCTTGCGGGCTCTGCCGCTGTTTCTGTCGATGCGGGCCATGATCAGGGCAAAGGTGGAGTTGTTGCGCTCGGAACAAGGGCCGAAGGAAAATCGTGACGAGGCGCGGGCCCGTGCGCATGGCTATTGTCTCCTGGCGCGCGACTATCTGGAGGTGCGCGCACCGCGGCTGATCGCGATCGGGGGTTTGTCGGGAAGCGGCAAGTCGACCGTGGCGCGGATGCTTGCGCCAAGGATCGGATCGTTTCCGGGCGCGGTGCATATCAGGAGCGATGTCGAGCGCAAGCGAATGTTCGGCGTTCCGTTCGAGGCGAAGCTGCCGCCTTCTGCCTATTCGCTCGAGGTCACGGAGCTGGTCTATGCGGCCTGCCGGAAACGCGCCGCGTTAGCGCTCGAAGGCGGGCAGACCGCGATCATCGATGCAGTTCAGGCGAAAGAGGAGGAACGCGAGGCGCTCGCCGCGCTTGCCGCTAAGATGGGCGTCGCCTTTACCGGGATCTGGCTCGAAGCGCCGCGCGCGACGTTGCGGCAGCGCGTGAGTGTGCGAAAGGGCGACGTCTCGGACGCAACGCCCGAGATTGTCGACCGGCAACTCGCCTACGATCTCGGCAAGCAGAACTTCGCCGTGATCGATGCGGGCAAGCCGTTGGAACAAGTGATCCGGGCCTGCCTCGCAAAAATCGGCGAGCAGGAACCAAGGACTTGGCAGCTCCGCCTCGGACCGGCCGGCTAAAACCCCTCGCGATTCACCTTTTGCTAACCGATTTACCCTGAGAGTTGCTGCTCCGGAGGCGTTGGGGCGCCTTCTCTGACCGCCTTTGTATGCGTTGGGGTCGAAGCGTGGGTGGGGTGCGTCGGTTCGAGCCCAGCTTTGTGCGCGCGGGTCGGGTTTCGGCTCGTGCGGCGACCGTTCGCCTGGCGGTTTCCCTGATCGTGGTCTCAAGCTTGGCCGCAGCGCTAACAGCGTGCGGTTCCGGCAATGGCGAGAAACTCGGCGAGCGCGTGGTGCCATTTGGCCAGCCCGTACCAAAGGGGGGCGGGGCCTATCGGGTCGGCTCGGCGTACCAGATCGCGGGTGTTTGGTATCAGCCAAAAGAAGACCCGAGTTACGATCGGGTCGGCACCGCGTCCTGGTATGGCGAGTTGTTCCATGGTCGCCGCACCGCGAACGGCGAGATCTACGACATGGATCGGCTATCCGCCGCGCATCCGACCCTGCCGCTTCCGGTCTATGCCCGCGTCACCAATCTCCAGAACAGTCGCTCGATCATCGTTCGCATCAACGATCGGGGCCCTTACGCCAATGACCGGATCATCGATCTGTCGCGGCGCTCGGCGGAACTGCTCGGCTATCGGAACAAGGGGACGGCGCAGGTGCGGGTGCAGTTTCTGTCGCGGGCGCCACTCAACGGCGACGACAGCTACGAGCGGCGCTATCTCGCCAATCAAAGCTGGATGAATTATGCCGGCAAAGACGTCGGCAAGAATCAGGCAAGACCCAATCTCGGTCGGAAGCCTGCCCAAGCAGGCTGTCGCGCAAAAATTCCGGCTGGAAGACAGAGACCAAGCCGCGCAAAACCGCGGCCCGAAACGACCCGCCAGCCTTGAAGGCTGCTGAGGTTGCCACGCCCGAGGGACGGATTCTGATCCAGGCCGGCTCGTTCAAAAGCAAGGACAATGCCGACAAAGCGCGTTCCCAGCTGGCAGCGATCGCGCCGGTCGACGTAACCCCGATCGCGGTCGGCGCCGACACCTATTTCCGCGTCCGCATCGGTCCCTTCAGCACGGACGCCGACGCGCAATCGGCGCTCGCAAGGGCAAATGAGGCCGGCTATTCCGGCGCCAAGATCGTTTCAAACTAAGCCCTTCTGACTCCCGGTTGATTTTTGTCGCGGCTGGTTCGATAGTGGCGAGAGGCCGGCACTGAGGGGGCGCCGGCCGTCGATCCATTCTGTTAGAGTCTGTCCGCCGTGTCCGCCTTGCGCCGCCAATATTCTATGCTTGCGTTTGCTTGCGCCGTGCTGATCGGCGCGGTGGGTGCATCGGCTTATTCGCTTTCGGCTCCCGCACCGGCTTCAGGCGGCTTCGAGACCAAGGCCAAGCACGCCATTCTCATGGACGCCGACGCCAATCTCGTCCTGTTCGAGAAAGATGCCGACACGCTGATGCCGCCGGCGAGCATGAGCAAACTGATGACGCTTGCCCTTGTGTTCCGCGAATTGAAGGCGGGGCGGCTCAAGCTCGAAGATCAATTCAAGGTCAGCGAGCATGCCTGGCGCACCGGCGGTGCGCCATCGGGCTCCTCGGCGATGTTTGCGCCGCTGAACAGCATGGTGTCCGTCGCCGACCTGATCCAAGGCATCACCGTTCAGTCGGGCAACGATTCCTGCATCATCCTGGCCGAGGGCATCGCAGGCTCGGAAGAAGCCTTCGCCAAGAAAATGAATGAGTATGCGAAGGAGATCGGCCTCACCAAATCGCATTTCGTCAATTCGACCGGGCTTCCGGCCGAAGGCCATGTGATGACGGCGCGTGAGCTTGCCATCCTGGCGCATTATTTGATCACGGCCTACCCGGAGTACTACCATTATTTCGGGCAGAAGGATTTCAAGTTCACCAAATACACCTTCACCAATCGCAATCCCCTGATCTTCGCCGATCTCGGTGTCGATGGCTTGAAGACCGGTTTCATCGAGGAGGCGGGCTACGGCTTGGTCGCCAGCGCCAAGCGTGACGATCAACGTGTGATCATCGTCGTCAACGGCCTCAATACCAAGAAGGAACGCGAGGAAGAGCCGCGCAAGCTGATCGAGTGGGGCTTCAAGAACTTCAAGCCGTTCCGGCTGTTCGATGACGGCGAATTGGTCAGCGATGCACTGGTGTGGGGCGGAACGCAACGCAAAGTGCCGCTGGTGGGCAAAGGCAATATCAACATCATCTTGCCGGTGACCTCGACCGGACAGGTGACGGCGCAAATCCGGTATATGGGCCCGATCAAGGCGCCGATCCGGAAAGGCGATCAGGTGGCGACGCTCCGGATCAGCTCGACCGACACGCCCGCGACCAACGATATTCCACTCTACGCCGCGACCGATATCGAGACCGGCAATTTCGCCATGCGCGGCCTCGGCTCTTTGATGTTCCTCGCCTTTGGCTGGGCGCTCTGAAGGCGGGGCGCCTTCCGGCACCAGAACCGACATGCGGCATGAAAAAATCGAGTCGGGCAAGTTCATCACCCTCGAGGGCGGCGAGGGCGCCGGCAAATCCACGCAAAGCACCATCCTCGTCAATCGGCTCTTACGCGCCGGACGACGCGTGATCGCGACCAGGGAGCCGGGGGGCTCGCCGCTCGCCGAGGACATTCGCGAGGCGCTGTTGTCGGGGCGGATCTGGCAACTCGGTCCGGTCGCCGAAGCCGTGCTGTTCGCGGTCGCCCGTGCCGATCATATCGACTATGCGATCGCCGAGGCTCTCGAGCAGGGGAAATGGGTGGTCTGCGATCGCTTCATCGACTCGACCCGTGCCTATCAGGGCGCCACGTCCGGCGTCTCCAAGCCGGTGATCGGCGCGTTGGAGCGGTTGACCACGGGCGGCCTCACGCCCGACCTCACCCTCATTCTCGATATTCCGCCGAAGGCAGGTCTCGCCCGGGCCAATGCGCGGCTAGGCGACGAGACGCCGGACCGGTTCGAGGTCGCAGGAGCTCATCATGCATGAGCGCATCCGGCAGGCCTTCCTCGACATCGCGGAAGAGGAACCGGATCGCTGCGTGGTGATCGACGCCAATCAGCCGGAAGCAGTCGTTGCCGAAGACGTTTGGGAGGCGGTCACCGAACGCTTGAGCCCATGAGCATGCAGGCGGAAGTCCTTGCTTCGCTCGCCGATGAGCCGGATCGGCTCGAGGGCTTCGCCGCGCCGAGAGAGGTGGAGCGGCCGATCGGCCACGATGCGGCACTTGCCGAGCTCGAAGATGCGTTTCGCAGCGGCAGGCTGCATCATGCCTGGCTGATCGCGGGTCCCGAAGGCATCGGCAAAGCGACGCTCGCTTATCATTTCGCGCGATCGGTGCTCGCCTCGCATCATGCCGGAGGCGATCTTCCGCATGTCGGATTGGGCGACAGCGTGTACCGCAAAGTCGCAGGCCTCGCGCATCCCAATCTCCTGCTGATCAGGCGCCCCTGGAACGAAAGAACCAAGCGCTTCGGGCAATGGATCGGCGTCGACGAGGTGCGGCGGTTGCGCGCCTTTCTTGGCAATACCGCAGGAGAAGCGGGCTTCCGCGTCGTGATTGTGGATCGCGCCGACGAGCTCAATCAGAACGCCGCCAACGCCTTGCTCAAGGTGCTCGAGGAGCCGCCGCCGGAGACTCTGTTTCTCCTGATCGCGGGCGCGGAGGGCAAAATCCCGGTCACCATCCGCTCGCGTTGCAGGACGTTGCGCTTGTCGCCGCTCGAGCCGGACGATCTCGCCAAGGCGGTGCGGACCGCGCTTCAGCGCGATGGGCATGAGGTGGAGGACGACGCGCTAGATATCGCCCTTGCTTTGAGTGAAGGCAGCGTGCGCCGCGCGCTCGAGCTCGCGACCGGTGACGGCATCGGGCTCTATCGAGAAGCGCTCGCTCTCCTCGGCACGCTGCCTGACCTCGACGGCGCGAGGGTGCAGAAGCTTGCGGAGAAACTCTCAGCCCAAGGCGAAACCGAGCGGCTCGAGCTGTTCTATTCGCTGTTGCTCGGACTGCTGGAGCGGCTGATCCGGTTTGCCGCGACGGGAGAGAGCGTGACGGAGGAGGAGGCTTCGCTGGGGCGGAAATTGCTCGGCAACGCCGATCTTGCCGCCTGGGCCGAAGCTTGGGCCTCGATCACGAAGGCAAAAGACGAGGCGCTTGGCCTCAATCTCGATCGCTCGCTCCTGCTGTTCGAGACGTTTCTCCGCCTCAAGACGCTCGCCCAAGAAGGAATGCGTTAAGGCGCATCCGGGCTTATGCTTGCCGGGGGAGCTTCCCTTGGTTATTCCTCAGCGCCATGGCGGACAAGCAGTCTTATTACATCACCACCGCGATCTCCTATCCGAATGACGTGCCCCATATCGGGCACGCTTATGAGGCGATCGCCACCGACGCGTTCGCGCGCTTCCGGCGCTTGCAGGGGCGCGACGTGTTCTTCCTCACCGGCACCGACGAGCACGGCATCAAGATGCTGCAGACGGCGAAGAAGCAGGGCATCAGCCCGGCCGAGCTCGCCGACCGCAATACGCCGCGCTTCAAGGAGATGGTCGAGACCTTCAATTGCTCCAACGACGATTTCATCAGCACGCGCGAGCCACGGCACGCGAAGGCTTGCGTCGAGCTGTGGAAGCGGATGGAAGCCAAGGGCGACATCTATCTCGACAAATATGCCGGCTGGTACTCGGTCCGCGACGAGGCCTATTACGACGAGAGCGAGCTGAAGGAAGCGGCAGACGGCACCAAACTCTCGCCGCAAGGAACGCCGGTCGAATGGGTCGAGGAGGAGAGCTATTTCTTCAGGCTCTCGAACTATGCCGAGAAGCTGCTCGCGCATTACGCGGCCAATCCAGACTTCATCGGGCCTGAGACGCGAGCGAACGAAGTGATCAGCTTCGTCAAAGGCGGCTTGCAGGATCTGTCGATCTCGCGCACCACGTTCGACTGGGGCATCAAGGTGCCCGGCAATCCGAAACACATTATGTATGTGTGGGTCGATGCGCTGACGAACTATCTGACCGGGGTCGGCTTCCCCGATGAGAAGTCAGACAGCTTCAAACGCTATTGGCCTGCCGATGTGCACATCATCGGCAAGGACATCATCCGGTTTCACGCGGTGTATTGGCCGGCCTTTCTGATGTCGGCCGGCGTGGCGTTGCCTCGCCGCGTCTATGGCCACGGCTTTCTCTATAATCGCGGAGAGAAGATGTCGAAATCGGTCGGCAATGTCGTCGACCCGTTCACGCTCGCCAACGACTATGGCGTCGACCAGATCCGCTACTTCTCTGTTGCGCGAGGTGCCGTTCGGCCAGGACGGCAATTATAGCCGCGAGGGCATCGTGCAGCGGATCAATGCCGATCTCGCCAACGATCTCGGCAATCTGGCGCAGCGCTCGCTGTCGATGATCGCCAAGAATTGCGATGGCAAGGTGCCGAAGCCTGGCGCCTTGAGCGAGGCCGACAAGACGATCCTGGCGGCCGCCGACGGCGCCTTGGCGAAGGTCGAGCAGGCGATCGATGCGTTCGCCATCCATCGCGCGCTGGAAGTGCTGTGGGGTGTCGTCGCCGACGCCAATCGCTATTTTGCCGGCGAGGAGCCTTGGGCGCACAAGAAGACGAACCCGGAGCGGATGAACACGATCCTCTATGTCACCGCGGAGGTGCTGCGGCAGATTGGGATCCTGGTGCAGCCGATCATGCCGGAGAGCGCCGGCAAACTGCTCGATCAGCTCGGCGTATCGAAGGATGCGCGCGACTTCGCGAAGCTTGGACCGAAGGCCAGGCTCACGCCGGGGACTGTCCTGCCGCCGCCATCGCCTGTGTTCCCGCGTTATATCGAGGCCGAGGCGCCTGCACTCTGATGCTGATCGATAGCCACTGCCATCTCGATTTTCCGGACCTCAAGCCCGAGCGCGAGGGCCTGCTGGCGCGGGCGCGAGCCGCCGATGTCGGGCTGATGGTGACGATCTCGACCACGGGTCCGCCGCTTCGACGAGGTGCTCGGAATTGCGGAAGCGCACGACAATGTCTTCTGCTCGGTCGGCACCCATCCGCATAATGCCGCCGAGGAGCCGGATGTCACGGCGGAGGATCTGATCCGGCTGGCGCAGCACAAGAAAGTGGTGGCGATCGGCGAGGCGGGGCTCGACTATCATTACGACAACAGCCCGCGCGATCTGCAGGAGAAGGGCTTTCGCACCCATATCGCGGCGGCGCGCGAGACGGGGTTGCCGCTCGTGATCCATGCCCGCGAAGCGGATGACGACATCGCCCGCATTCTGGAAGAAGAGACGGCGAAGGGAGCGTTTCCCTTCGTGCTGCATTGCTTCACCGGCGGACCCGATCTTGCCAAGCGGGGATTGGCGCTCGGCGGTTATCTCTCTTTCTCCGGCGTGCTGACCTTCAAGAGCGCGGAGAATTTGCGGGCCATCGCCAAAGAGGCGCCGCTCGACCGGATTCTGGTCGAGACCGATGCGCCCTATCTGGCGCCAGAGCCTTTGCGGGGGCGGACCAACGAGCCGTCTTACGTCGTGCATACGGCGGCGAAGCTCGCCGCAACGCGGGGCTTGAGCGCGGACGAGATCGCGTCAGCGACGACGGAAAATTTCTTCAGATTGTTCAGCAAGGTCCCGCGCTCGGCGCTGCGGGCGCGTGCGAGCGCCGCATGAGCTTTGAAAGCTCACGATTCTCGGCTGCGGCACCTCCGGCGGCGTGCCGCGCATCGGCAATCATTGGGGCGCTTGCGATCCCAACAACCCCAAGAACCGGCGCCGGCGATGCTCGGTCCTGGTGGAGAAGATTGGCGAGGCCGGCGCGACGCGCGTTCTGGTCGATACGCCGCCCGATTTGCGCGAGCAGCTTCTCGATCTCGGCGTCGGGTGGATCGACGGCGTGCTCTATACCCACGACCATGCCGACCACACGCACGGCATCGATGATCTGCGCATGATCGCTTACAACGGGCACCGCCGGGTCGAGGTCTATTTCGACGAGACGACCGGCAATCAGCTCCGCTCGCGCTTCGCCTATTGCTTCGAGACGCTTCCCGGCAGCGACTATCCGCCGATCCTGAACGACCATGAGCTGACTCCAGGTGTCGCGGTCAAGATCGAAGGTCGCCGGCGGGGTGATCGAGGCGCTGCCGTTCCGGCAAATTCACGGCTCCGGCGAGACGCTCGGCTTCCGCTTCGGCGGTATCGCCTACTCGCCGGACATGAGCGACCTTCCGGAGGAGACGCTGCGATCTTTGCGCGACCTCGATGTGTGGATCATCGACGCGCTGCGCTACACCACGCATCCAAGTCATTTAAGCGTCGATCAGGCGCTGTCCTGGATCGAATGCGTGCGGCCGAAACGCGCGATCCTCACCCATATGCATGTCGATCTCGACTATGAGGAACTGAAGCAGAAGACTGCCGCAGAATGTCGAGCCGGCCTATGACGGCATGGTGCTGACGACGGAGGGTTGAGGTTGCTCAGGCTTCGACGATCTGGCCGGTCTTGTCACAGCTTGCCATGGCAAGCAGCACGAAGGCCTCGGCCACATCTTCCGGCGTGCGCAACGTCGCCGGATCCTCGCCGGGATAGGCCTCGGCGCGCATGCGAGGTGGCGATGGCGCCAGGATCGAGAAGGTTGACCTTGATCGCGGCTGTCGGCCGTCTCGTTGGCGTAGGTCTTGGCCAGACATTCGAGCGCGGCCTTGGAGACGGAGTAGGGCGCCCAATAGGCGCGTGCCGAGCGCGCCACGCTCGAAGTGACGAAGATCACCCGGCCGGCATCGGAAGCGCGGAGCAGAGGATCGAGGGTGCGGATCAGCCGCCAATTGGCGGTGACATTGATGGCGAAAGTCCGCTCCCATTGCTCCGACGGGGATATGGGGCAGCGGCGACAGGCCGCCGAGAATGGCGGCATTGCCGACCAACACATCGAGCCTGCCGAAGCGCTCATAGAGCGAGGGGCCGAGTGCATCGATCGCCTTGCCGTCAGTGAGGTCGAGCGGGATCAGGGTCGCCTTGCCGCCCGCGGCTTTGATCGCGTCGTCGACGGCTTCGAGGGCTTTGAGCTTCCGCGCCAACAACAGCACATGCGCGCCTTCTTGCGCGAAGCGGATTGCCACGGCGCGGCCGATGCCGCGCGATGCGCCGGTAATGAGCGCGATGCGGTCTTTGAGTCTCCCGGAGGACACGAGGCTTGCTTGCTAACCCACCTCGGCGAGGAAGGAGAGTTGCTTTTGCGCGGGCGGTCCTTCGCGATCGCGGAGCCGCGTCGGATATTCGCCGGTGAAGCAATGGTCGGTGAATTGGGGATGGGCGTTGTCGCGGCCCTCATAGCCCATGGCCTTATAGATGCCGTCGACGGAGAGGAATTGAAGCGAGTCGGCCCCGATGAATTCCTGCATTTCCTCCAGGCTCTTGGTGGCGGCGAGGAGTTTCTCCTGGTCGGGCGTGTCGATGCCGTAGAAATCGGGATGGGTGATCGGCGGGCTCGAAATCCGCATATGCACTTCGCGGGCACCGGCATCGCGCATCATCTGCACGATTTTCACCGAGGTGGTGCCGCGCACCACGCTATCGTCAATGAGCACGATGCTCTTACCTTTGACCTCGCCTTCATTGGCGCTGTGCTTCAGCTTCACGCCAAGTTGGCGGATGCGCTGCTCGGGCTCGATGAAGGTGCGGCCGACATAGTGATTGCGGATGATGCCGAATTCGAACGGAATGCCGGATTCTTGCGCATAACCGATCGCGGCGGGAACGCCGGAATCGGGAATCGGCACGACGATGTCGGCATTGGCGGGAGCTTCGCGCGCGAGCTGTCGGCCCATCTCTTTCCGCACGTCGTAGACCGAGCGGCCGCCGACGATGGAGTCGGGGCGCGAGAAATAAATATATTCGAAGATGCAGAGGCGCGCGGGAAACTTCGGAACGAATCTGTGGCTCTCGATTCCCTCGCGAGTGATCACCACCACCTCGCCATTCTCCACCTCGCGCACGAATTCCGCGCCGATGATGTCGAGCGCGCAGGTCTCGGACGCGAGCACCCACGACTCGCCGAGCTTGCCCAGCACCAGCGGCCGGATGCCGTGGGGGTCGCGGGCGCCGATCAGCTTCTTGTTGGTGAGGCCGACGAACGCGTAAGCGCCTTCGACCTGGAGCAGCGCCTCGATATATTTCTCGACGAAATGATGTTTCTCGCTGCGGGCCACGAGATGCAGGATCACCTCGGTGTCGGTGGTCGACTGACAGATGGCGCCTTTTTTGATGAGACTTTCGCGCAAGGTGAGCGCGTTGGTAAGATTGCCGTTATGGCCCAGCGCAAAGCCGCCTGAATCGAGATCGACGAAGAGCGGCTGCACGTTGCGCAACACGGGATCGCCGCAGGTCGAGTAACGGACGTGACCGATTGCCACGTCGCCTTTGAGCTTCTCGATCACGGGCCGTGAGGTGAAATGATCGCCGACGAGGCCGAGCCGGCGCTCGGTATGGAAATGATGGCCGTCGAAGCTGACGATGCCTGCCGCTTCCTGGCCGCGATGCTGGAGGGCGTGCAGCCCAAGGGCGGTGAGGGCCGCGGCATCGGGATGGTTAAAGATGCCGAAAACGCCGCACTCCTCGTGTAGCCGGTCCTCTTCGAGCCAGCGCAACGAGGTTTCCGTTGGGTTAAGAAGCTCTGTCACCGGCGTTCTCACCTCCATAGCTTAGATAAGTGCGGTAAACCCAACTTCAACGCTGCGTATCAGTTTCGGCGGGCGTTGTCGCCGCATCTGCAGGCTTTTCTACATCGGATTGCTGAGCCGGCGCGGGTGCCGCAGGTGCAGGCGCGGCAGGCGCGTCGTCCGGGGCTGGTGCAGGCGCCGCTTCCCCTTGCGTCTCTGGTTGCGCACCAGGAGGCTGCTCTCCCGGCTGCTCCCCAGGCTTCAAACTTCCAGGAAGATATTGCTCGGGGTTCATCGGCAGCAGCAATTCGATGGCGACTTGCGTCTGCTGCAGGATCGGGTAGGAGCGCGCGCTGCTCACCCATTCCGGCTGAACCCGGGCAAGGGCGCTGAACAGAATAAAGACGATGGCGACGAGCAGGAAGCCGCGCGCCAGACCGAACAGGAAGCCCAAGCGTGCGATCGAGCGCGCCGACCCGGCTATCGAGCACGGTGTCGGAGATCCTCAAGGTGATGAGGCTCACCACGATCAGGAAGATGATGAACACGCCGGCGGCGAAGGCGATCTGGGCGAAGCCGGGAGAGGGGAAGTAGCTCTCGACCAGCGTCCAATATTTGGGGGTGAGATAGAGGGCAGCGACCGCCGCGACCGCCCAGGAGAAGATCGACAGAACCTCGCGGGTAAAGCCTCTGACCATGGCCAGGAAGCCAGAGAGCAACATGATGACAACGAGGATGATATCGAGCCAAGAAACGGGCATCTGCTAGGGGCCTCCTGCAGCTTCGCGCATAATTACCATGATTCCCGGGCATGAAGCACAAATGGCACGCCTGGGCAATGTATCAGTGGCCATTTGGCGCCGTGTCGCAGGCACTTCTCGGGGGTAACAAGGCCTTTATTGTGGCAGGCCGAACCAGGCCACCAGCTCGTCGAGCCGGGAGAGGGGCAGAAGCCTAATATCCGGGCCCTGATAGTCGCGCTCGCAAGCACTTGGCACGATGGCCGAGGTGAAGCCGAGCTTGGCGGCTTCCTTCAAGCGCTGGTCCATGTGGCCGACGGCGCGGACGGCGCCGGTGAGGCTCACCTCGCCGAAATAGACGGTGTCCTCCGGCACGGCCCGATGGGCGAAGGCGGAGAGCAGTGCCGCAGCTGCCGCGAGGTCTGCGGCGGGATCGCCGAGCCTCAAGCCGCCTGCGACATTGAGATAGACGTCGTGGCCGGAGAATCGGATGCCGCAGCGCGCCTCGAGCACCGCGATCAGCATCGAGAGCCGGCTCGGGTCCCAGCCGACCACGGCGCGGCGCGGCGTGCCGAGGGGCGAGGGCGCTACAAGCGCCTGCATCTCGACCAGGATCGGCCGCGTTCCCTCCATGCCGGCGAAGACGGCGGTCCCAGGAGATTGCGTTTCGCGGTCGCTGAGGAAGAGGGCCGAGGGGTTCTCCACCTCCTGCAACCCGTCATGACGCATCTCGAACACGCCGATCTCGTCGGTCGGGCCGAAGCGGTTCTTCACCGCGCGCAAGATGCGGAATTGGTGGCCGCTATGGCCTTCGAAATAGAGCACGGTGTCCACCATGTGCTCGATCACCTTAGGTCCTGCGATCTGTCCGTCCTTGGTGACATGGCCGACGAGAACAAGCGTCGAGCCGCTCTGCTTGGCGTGGCTCACCAACGCCGATGAACAGCTGCGAAGCTGGGAGATGGTGCCCGGCGCGGCATCGATCCCTTCCGACCAGAGCGTCTGCACCGAATCGATCACGATGAGGCAAGGGGGATCGGAGCGCTGAAGCGTGGCGATGATGTTGGCGAGATTGGTCTCGGTGCCGAGCGCGACCGGCGCCTGTCTCAGCCCGAGCCGCTCGGCCCGCATGCGAACTTGCGCCGGGGCCTCCTCGCCGGAAAGATAGACGACAGGCGCGCCGGTATTGGCGAGACGCGCAGCCGCTTGTAGCAGCAGCGTGGATTTGCCGATGCCGGGATCGCCACCGACAAGGATGGCCGAGCCGGGCACGAGGCCGCCGCCGGTCACACGGTCGAATTCGCCAAGCCCGGTCCGGGCGCGGGGCGCGTCCTCGCTTTGGGCCTGCAAGGTCTCGAAGGCGACCGGCCTGCCTTTGCCGCCTTTGATGGCAACGAGTGAGGGAGAGCCCGGCGGTGAGGCCTCTTCGACGATGCTGTTCCAGGCGCCGCAAGACGTGCATTGGCCCGCCCAACGCGGCGCGACCGCTCCGCAGGACTGGCAAACAAACGCTCTGGAGGTCTTGGCCATCGAATCGATTTCAGCTTCAGCCGCCGATATAGCGCCTTAGCGCGCGCGTGCCGAGATTGGTGAGAATTTCGTAGTCGATGGTGCCGGCGTGGTGGGCCATGGCTTGCGCGCTCACATTGGGTCCGATCAGCTCGACCCATTCCCCGCGGCGCGCAACGGAAGCTGGAATGGCCGTCACATCCACGGTGATGAGATCCATCGAGACTCGGCCAAGGATCGGTGCGGCGTGGCCACCGATGAAGACCGACATGCCTTCCTTGTCATCCCGCGTCGACAGCGCGCGAAAGATGCCGTCGGCATAGCCCACGGCGACGACGGCGATGCGGGTGGGGCGTTTCAGCGTGCGCGTGGCGCCGTAGCCAACGGTCTCGCCGGTCACGACGTCGCGCACTTGCAGGATGCGGCCGAACAGCGTGATCGCAGGTCGGAATGGATTGTCGCCGGTTTGTTGGGGGCTTCCGCCATAGATCGCGATGCCGGGTCGAACCATGTCGTAATGATGCTGTCGTCCCAACAGGATGCCTGCGGAGTTGGCGAGGCTCGCCGGCGCGCTCGGCAATTTGCCGCGAAGCGCGTCGAAGATCTTTCGCTGGCGCTCATTCTTGGGATGGCCGGCTTCGTCGGAGCAGGCGAGATGGCTCATGATCAGCGAGAGCTCGAACATCTTCCATAGTGACGATAGAGAGGCGATGGCTTCGACCTCCGGGGCCGACAGGCCGAGCCGGTTCATGCCGCTGTCGATGTGGATCGCCGCGGGAAGCGTCTCACCGCTTGCCGCGCAATACTCGGCCCACTCTCTCACCTCCGCCTCGCTATTCAGGACGGGGCGCAAATTGTACCGCTGGAAGAGAGGGGCGGTGTCCGCAAGCAGGCCTCCAAGCACATAGATCGTCGCGTCGGGAAGAATGCCGCGCAAGCTCACCGCTTCGGCGATGGTCGCAACGAAGAAGGTCCGGCAGCCCGCGCGGGACAGCGCCGAGGCCGCCTGTTCCATGCCGAGCCCGTAGGCGTCCGCCTTCACGACGGCGGCGCATTCGGCGTTATGGCTCATCTCGCGCAAGCGTGCGCCAATTGGCGGCGAGAGCGCTCAAGTCGATGGTCAGGATCGCGGAGGCGGAAGCTTCGTCGTCGGTGAGGTTTGCGTCACTCCCGCCGCTCGGGGAGCCGCTCCCCAGAGGCGAGATTGCCGAACCTGGTGTATTCCGGCGTGAATTGCAGCGTCACCGTGCCGGTCGGGCCGTGACGCTGCTTGCCGATGATCAGATCGGCCTTGCCGGTGACCATTTCCATCTCTGTCTGCCACTTCACATGCTCTTCGGTATTCTCGCGAGGTTGCCGGCGCTCCACATAATATTCCTCGCGGAACACGAATAACACCACGTCGGCGTCCTGCTCGATCGAGCCGGATTCGCGCAAATCCGCCAATTGCGGCCGCTTGTCCTCGCGGTTCTCGACCTGACGGGACAACTGGGAGAGAGCGAGGATCGGAACGTGCAGTTCCTTGGCCAGCGCTTTCAGCCCGGTCGTGATCTCCGAGACCTCCTGCACGCGGCCTTCGGCGGCGCGCTTCGAGGAGCCGGACAGAAGCTGGAGATAGTCGATGACGATGAGGCCGACATTCCGCTGCCGCTTCAGCCGCCGCGCGCGCGCTGCAAGCTGCGCCACGGTGATGCCGCCGGTCTGGTCGATATAAAGAGGCAGACTTCTGGAGCTCCTGGCTCACTTCGACGATGCGGTCGAACTCTTCGGATTCGATGCGGCCGCGGCGGATGCGCTCGGAGGGAATATAGGCCTGCTCCGAGATGATGCGGGTGGCGAGCTGCTCGGCCGACATTTCGAGCGAGAAGAAGCCGACCACGGCGCCGTCGAGCGCATTCTCTGAATTCGGGGTCCGGGCGATAGTTCCGCGCCACGTGATAGGCGATGTTGGTGGCGAGCGCGGTCTTTCCCATCGAGGGACGGCCGGCGACGATGATCAGGTCCGAGGCCTGCAAGCCGCCCATGCGCCCGTCGAGATCGGTGAACCCAGTGGCGAGGCCGGACAGGCCGCCATCGCGGCGATAGGCATTCGCCGCCATGTCGATGGCGTCGGTGAGCGCGGAGGAGAACGGCTCGAAGCCGGAACCGTATTTGCCGGTCTCCGCGAGTTCGTAGAGAAGCTGCTCGGCCTCTTCGATCTGCGTCGAAGGCGGTGCATCGATCGGGGAGTCGAAGGCCGTGTTGACCATCGTCTCGCCAATGTCGATCAGCTGGCGGCGAATGGCGAGATCGTAGATGGTGTGGCCGTAATCCTCGGCATTGATGATCGTCGTCGCATTGGCGGCGAGGCGTCCCAGATATTGCGGGATCGGAAGCTCGCCATAGGGCTCGTCATTCTGGAAATAGGTCTTGAGCGTGATCGGGGTCGCCCGCTTGCCGCCAAACACGAGTTTCGAGGCCGTCTCGTAGATGCGGCCGTGAAGAGGCTCGAAGAAATGGCCCGGCTTGAGGAAAGAGGAGACCCGGTCGATCGCCTCGTTGTTGACGAGGATGGCCCCGAGCAGCGCCTGTTCGGCCTCGATATTATGGGGCGGCGAGCGAAAAGCGGGCGTTTCCGGCGCCGCCGGAATGTGGCGAATCAGGGCGTTGGTCATGTCTATGACCTAGCAGATCAGCGTGGCAGGGCTAAGGTGCCGGGGCTGTGGAGATCGTGGAGGAGTTCCAGACGCTAACAGCTGAAAAAAGGCCGCCACAATTGGCCTGGAGGGATACGCCCCTTGCCCGCAAAATGGGCACGAGCAAGGGGCAGGGCTCTCCTTTATGCCTCGGGCTGCTCGGAGGCTTCGCCCTCGGCGACGACCGGTGCCTCGACGCCCTCCTCGAACAGAGCCGTGGCGGCCATCCGTGCATTCAGCGCGTCGTCCTCGGCATCACTCATCGCCTTGGCGGAGACATCCTCGCCTCTTGCCTGGCGCGCGGCTTCGTCCGGCGAGCGGGCGACGTTGATGGTGATATGCGGCTCGACCTCGGCATGGAGCGAGACGCGGATCTCATGCAAGCCGAGCGCCTTGATCGGCTTGTCGAGCATCACTTGGCGCCGCTCAATGGAGAAGCCGCCTGCAGTGACGACATCGGCGATGTCGCGCGTGGACACCGAACCGTAGAGCTGACCGGAATCGCCGGCTTGCCGGATGATGATGAAGCTCTGCTTGTCGAGCTTCGACGACACGCTTGAGGCTTCAGACTTGAGTTCCAGATTGCGGGCCTCGAGCTGGGAACGTTCGCGCTCGAAGCGCTCGAGGTTCGATTTGGTGGCACGGAGCGCCTTGCCCTGCGGCAGCAGAAAGTTCCGGGCGAAGCCGTCCTTGACGTTGACGACATCACCCATCTGGCCAAGCCGGCCGATGCGCTCCAAAAGTATGACTTGCATGAGAGTCTCCTAGGTTTCGTTGTTAGTTATTCCGTGCCGGGTGGAAGGCCGCCGAGCGTGGCGCGTTCGCGCAAGCGAAGCATCGGCTCGGCGAGGCCGAGAATGGCGACCGCGATCGCCACCCATCCGATCAAGACAATTCCGAGATAGAGGCCGCCGAGCAGCAGTGAGCGGTAGGCGAACCCGCGTGTGTAAGCGTGAAGCACGGCGAGGCCCTGCAGCACATAAGCAAAGAGGAGCGCGCCGGAGAGGCCGGTCGCCATCAGTCCGACCATGCCAGGCAAGAAGGAGCCGATCAGCGCGACGGTGAAGACAATGAAGAAGGCGTTGGGGAGGTCGAGCCTGTCGAGCCTCGGCCAAGGACGCATTGCATGACCCGATGCATTGACGATCACCCCCGCCAGCCAGAAATTGAACAGGGTGACGCTCAGCCAGATGATGGCAAAGGCAGCGGGCAGCGCGCGGGAGATCACTTCCGCATTGAAGATCTTGCCTTCGGGGTCGACTTGCTTCAGCGCGCTCGCGTCGACCAGTTTGCCGACCTCTGACTTATAAGTTTCTGCGTCTGGGCCGAGATAAAGGATCATCGCTGCCGCGAGCACACCGGCGAGGATCGAAGCCCAGCCAAGTAGCCGCCCCGGCGGATAAAATTCGATGCCGGCTTTAGTCCCGTCCGCCTGAACCGCGATGGGTCGCGACAGCAGCGCCAAATAAGTGAGGAGAGCGATCGGCATGCCGGCTGACATCGCAAAAGCGCCGGCAGGATCTGGCCCGAGCACCAAGGCAATGAGCAAGGTCGCGACAAGGCCAGCGATCGCGGCGGCAGAGGCGCCCCAGCCGAGCCCTGCCAGGCCAAGAGGCAGCGGTGCCAGATAGAACAGGATCGCGGCAATCGCCGTCGAGGTCACCGCCGACGCGAAGAGCGCCGCGGAGACCAACCCTGAACCTGCACCAATGATGAACGCTATCGGCATTTGTCGCTGTCCCGGCTCCTCGGAGCGGTTAGGGGGCGGATCGCTCCGGCCCCAACTAGGCATTCAAGCCTTGGCTACTCTAACCTCGTCTACTGGATCAGATAAGGCAACAGTCCGAGAAAGCGCGCGCGTTTGATGGCGCGAGCCAGCTCGCGTTGCTTCTTGGCGGATACTGCCGTGATCCGGCTCGGCACGATCTTGCCGCGCTCCGATACGTAGCGCTGCAACAGGCGCACATCCTTGTAATCGATCTTGGGTGCCTTATCGCCGGTGAAGGGACAGGTCTTGCGGCGCCGGTAGAAGGGGCGACGGGTCTGTGTCTGGGTCATGCTCATTTATACGGCCTCCTCGTCGCTCTCGACGGCCTCGAAAGCTACCGGCTCGACCTCGGCCCGGGGCGCGGGCCGGTGGTCGTCACGATCGCGACGCGGGGGTCCACGCCTGCCATCCCGATCGAAGCGGTCACCACGATCGCCACGGTCACCGCGGTCGCCGCGGCCATCCCGGTCGTCACGTTCGGAACGACGCATCATCGCCGAAGGTCCGGCCTCGTGCTCGTCGACGCGCACGGTGAGGAAGCGAATGACATCGGTGGACAGACGCATCTGACGCTCGAGCTCGGCGACTGCCGCCGGCGGCGCATCGATGTTGATGAGCTCGAAATGAGCTTTGCGATTTTTCTTGATGCGGAAGGTGAGGGACCTGACGCCCCAATATTCCGTCTTGCCGATCGAACCGCCATTCTGCTCGATGATTGAGCGGAAGCTGTCGACCAAGCCTTCAACTTGCTGCGCCGAGATATCTTGGCGCGCCAAAAAAACATGCTCGTAGAGCGGCATGTGCCTTTCCTTCTCATAACCCCGGTGCAAAGCCTCACATGGGCCTTCAAGAAGGAAAGGCCCAAGTAGATGACCCTTGGGAGCGGAGACACGGGAGACCGGCTTTTAGCCTACCGCTTCAAGGAAGCGGCCCTCCGTTCAGCCTCCGACCGGGAAGTGCTGATAATTCGCGCTTTATACGGGTTTGCCCCAGTTTTGCAAGGGCATCCAATTAACGCTCTAGCGCCCGTTTTATTGCTGCGGCATCGATTTCGAGGTGCATTCCACCGCCTTATTATCGGTGATGGAAAAGGCCTTGCAGTTCTTCTGGCCGTAAACCTCGATGACGCCGACCTTGGCAATGGGGGCGTCGCTATATTTTGCGCTGATCGTGACCTGCGTCGGAGCCTTGTCGTTCACGTCTTGCGGCGGGCGGCCCTTGGCGTCGAAGGCAAAGATGAGATCTTTCGGATCGCCCATCCGCGGGACGAGCTGCAAGTCGGAATAATCCGGCGTTGGCGCGGTGGCGTTGGCGGTAATGGAGACGACAGGCTTGTCGGATTTCTCAATCGACGCCGTGACGTCGCCGACTTCCGTCAGTGCGGCGAGCGCAGGGTCGGGGGTGGTTTTCGACGCCCAGGGCCACGGAAGCGTGTCGGCGGCAAGAACGCTCGCGCTGATCAACACCACGGCGGCCATAGCGCCAAAAAAGATTGTCCGGTTCATTATTTTCTCCTGTTGAGAACGTGGCGTCCTTGATCTCTTTCTACCATGCGCGGTTAACGAGTTGCTTCACCTTTCGGTCCCCGATTGTGGCGATCAAATACCGGATTTTCCGGGCTCGCTTGACAGACGCCGCCGGACACGGTGTCTATGGCCTCCCCAATCAACCACGCCGAATTTTCTGCCACTATGAGCATCGCTTTCGTTTTTCCCGGCCAAGGAAGCCAAGCCGTCGGTATGGGCGCAAGCCTCGCCACGACCTATCCGGCCGCGCGCGCCGTGTTCGCCGAAGTCGACGACGCGCTCTCCCAGAATCTCTCCAAGCTGATGTGGGAGGGGCCTGAGAATGAGCTGGTGCTGACCGAGAATGCGCAGCCCGCTCTGATGGCCGTCTCGCTCGCCGCCATGCGCGTGCTTGCCGAAGAGAAGGGCATCAAGCTTCGCGACAAAATTGCCTTCGTTGCCGGCCATTCGCTCGGGGAATATTCCGCGCTCGCCGCTGCCGAGAGTTCTCAGCGTCGCCGACACGGCGCGGCTGCTCAAGATCAGAGGCAAGGCCATGCAGGAGGCGGTGCCGGTCGGCGAAGGCGCGATGGCGGCGCTGCTCGGCGCAGATCTCGATCAGGCCAAGGCGCTTGCCGCGGCGGCAGCCGAAGGTCAAGTCTGCGAAGCCGCGAACGACAATGCGCCGGGCCAGGTCGTGATCAGCGGGGCGCGGGCAGCAATCGAGCGCGCCGTGAAGCTCGGCCCGCAATTCGGGGCGCGACGCGTGGTGTTGCTCCCGGTGAGCGCGCCGTTCCATTGCGCCCTGATGCAGCCCGCGGCCGACGCGATGCGCGAGGCGTTGAACAAGGTCGAGATCAATGAGCCTGCCGTGCCGCTCGTCGCCAATGTGTTGGCGTCGGCGATCAGCAATCCTGTGGAGATCAGGAGCCGTTTGATCGAGCAGGTGACCGGCATGGTGCGCTGGCGCGAGTCGATGATGTATTTGCAGGCGCAAGGCGTGACCAATGTTTATGAGGTCGGCGCCGGCAAGGTGCTTTCGGGAATCGCGCGGCGTTTCGAAGGACTGCAAGCGGCAAATGTCGGCACGCCCGAAGAGCTTGAGGCGGCGGCGGCGACGCTTGCCGGCTAGATATAAGAGGAGAGCCTCGATGTTCGATCTGACAGGGAAGGGCGCACTCGTCACCGGAGCGAGCGGCGGAATTGGTGCGGCTGTCGCCAAGGCGCTGCATGCACAAGGCGCCAATGTCGCGATCTCCGGCACGCGGAAGGAAAAGCTCGATGCGCTGGCCAAGGAGCTCGGCGATCGGGTGCATGTGCTGCCTTGCGATCTCCGCGACCGGGCCGCGGTGGTGAAGCTTGCCGAAGAGGCGGAGAAGGCAGTCGGCCAGGTCGATATTCTCGTCAACAATGCCGGCATCACCCACGACAATCTCTTCATGCGGATGAAGGACGAGGAGTGGGACGACGTCATCAACGTCAATCTCAATTCGGTGTTCGTGCTGACGCGCGGAATCTTGCGCGGCATGATGCGACGGCGCTACGGCCGCATCGTCAATATTGCTTCGATCTCGGGCGTGTTCGGCAATCCGGGTCAGGCCAATTACGCCGCCTCCAAGGCTGGGCTGGTGGGCATGACCAAATCGCTGGCGCGGGAGGTTGCGAGCCGGGGCATCACCGCCAATGCGATTGCGCCAGGCTTCATCTCCACGCCGATGACGGACGCTTTGACGCCAAAACAGGTGGAAATGATCGCAGCGGCGATCCCGGCGCAGAAATTTGGCAAGCCGGAGGATATTGCTTCTGCCGTCGTGTTCCTGGCGAGCCAGGAATCTGGCTATGTGACTGGGGAAACCATGCATATCAATGGCGGCATGGTCATGGTCTGATCGGTTGTGGGACAGGGACTTGGGGTCGCAGCTTGACCCAGTTTCCTAAGCCCTCCGGGGGTTCTGGGCCTTGGGCGCAAACTGGCGCCCGGGTCGGGTGGTAAGAACAACGTCCTGAGGGGGCTTGACAAAGGACAACCCCATCCGCGATCAAACCCCGGACCAACCGCTCGGGGACGCATGAGGCCTTAAAGCCGCAGGCTCGGGGGGACGTGTTATGTGGCTAAATATGACAAAGGGACGGTGAGGCGGAGATGAGCGATATCTCGGAGCGCGTAAAGAAGATCGTGGTGGAGCATCTCGGTGTCGAGGCCGACAAGGTTACCGACAACGCAAGCTTCATTGACGACCTTGGGGCCGACAGTCTCGACACGGTCGAGCTGGTTATGGCTTTCGAGGAGGAGTTTGGCTGCGAGATCCCCGACGATGCGGCCGAGACGATTTTGACTGTCGGTGACGCGATTAAGTTCCTGGAGAAGAATACCGCCGCGTGACGCAATTTTCGCGCGGCCACGCTGGGCCATCTGTTTGCGCCGGTTGAAGCGCATCAGAGGCTCGGCATTAGGTTTCCGAAACAACTCGACGAAAGCAAACGATGCGTCGTGTCGTCATCACCGGCTTGGGGATGGTTTCGCCGCTTGGCTGCGGCGCTGAGACCACATGGGAACGGCTGCTCGCCGGGCAGACGGCCACGAAGCGTGTCGAGAGTTTTGATGTCTCGGACCTGTCCTGTCAGGTCGCTTGCCAGATCCCTCGCGGCGACGGCTCGAACGGAACCTACAATCCGAACGATTGGATGGAGCCGAAAGAGCAACGGAAGGTCGACGACTTTATTATCTATGCGATGTGCGCGGCGACGCAGGCTCTCACCCATGCCGGGTGGAAGCCAACGGCCTATGAAGACCAAATCCGTTCCGGCGTTCTGATCGGCTCGGGCATTGGCGGCTTACAAGGCATTGAGAAGACCTCGCTGCTTTTCGCCGAGAAGGGCCCGCGGCGCGTGAGCCCGTTCTTTATTCCCGGGCGCCTGATCAATCTCGCATCCGGCTATGTCTCAATTGAACACGGGCTGAAAGGTCCGAACCATTCGGTGGTTACGGCGTGCTCGACCGGCGCGCATGCGATCGGCGATGCCTCGCGCCTCGTGGCGCTTGGCGATGCCGATGTCATGGTGGCCGGCGGTGCCGAGTCTCCCGTGTGCCGGCTGGCGATTGCCGGCTTCGCTGCTTGCCGTGCGCTGTCCACCAATTTCAACGATCAGCCTGAGAAGGCTTCGCGTCCCTACGACCGCGACCGCGATGGCTTCGTCATGGGTGAGGGGGCCGGCATGGTCGTCCTCGAAGAGCTCGAGCATGCCAAGGCGCGCGGCGCGACAATCTATGCGGAAATCATCGGCTACGGATTGTCCGGCGATGCCTACCATATCACGGCACCAGCCGAAGACGGCGACGGCGCCTATCGCTGCATGGTTGCCGCGGTGAAGCGCGCCGGCATCGAGCCAGCCGACATTGACTATATTAATGCTCACGGGACCTCGACCCCGATGGGGGACGAGATCGAGCTTGCCGCGGTCGAGCGCCTGTTCGGCAACGCTGCGGGCAAAGTTTCCATGTCCTCGACCAAGTCGGCGATCGGGCATTTGCTCGGAGCGGCGGGGGCCGTCGAGGCCATCTTCTCGGCGCTTGCGATTCGCGATCAGGTGGCGCCGCCCACGCTTAACCTCGATAATCCATCGGTGACGACGGCCATCGATCTCGTGCCGCATCGCGCCAAGAAGCGGACGATCGATACCGTGCTCTCCAACTCTTTCGGGTTTGGCGGCACCAATGCCTCGCTGATCCTGCGGCGCTATGCGGCGTAAGCGCAGGCTTGCCAGCCGAACCTCCCTTTCGCCATATTTCAAAGTCAAGTCATAGCCCTATCGGCGCGCGGGGATTTGCCGGACCATGTCTTTGACCAACGATCAACCGTCGAAGGCTAACGACAACGACAGTGCGGGCGGGTTCCGGCGGGAACCTACCTTGCTTCCCCGCAGCCCTGCCGAAGCGCTTGAGCCAACGCGGCCGCCGGTCCCGCCGGAGCGGGAGACGCCCGAGAGCCGCGACCATCCGGTGCTCGGTTTTTTCAACGGGATGTTGCGGTTTCTGCTCGTGGTCGCGATTGCGATCGCGGCCTTCTATTATTTCCTCAAGATTCAGTTCGATCAGCCGGGACCTCTCGCGACCTCGACCGTTGTGGTCGTGCCCAAGGGCCAATCGGTCGGCGATATTGCCGACACGCTGGTCCGCGATGGAGTCATTGCCGACAGACGCACCTTGTTCTTGCTCTACGCGCGGTATTTCTCCCACGTGAAGGGCAATGCGAGCATCAAGGCCGGCGAGTACGTCTTCCACAAGAATGCCAGCATGCGGCAAGTGCTCGACACGTTGGTCGAGGGCAAGTCGATCGACCACAAGGTGACGGTCGCGGAAGGCCTGACCAGCTTGCAGATCGTTCAACGGCTCAATGCCAATCCCGACCTTGAAGGCGAGATCGCGCAGGTCCCTGCGGAAGGCACGCTGCTGCCGGACACCTATCGTTTCCAAACCGGTGACACGCGGTCCGATATCATCGAGCGCATGCAAGTCGGGCAGCAGAAATTCCTCGCCAAGATGTGGGAGGAGCGCGATCCCGATGTGGTGGTCAAGACACCGGAGGAAGCGATTGTCCTCGCCTCGATCGTGGAGAAGGAAACCGGCCGCGCCGATGAGCGGCCACGCATCGCGGCGGTATTCTCCAATAGGCTGAAGAAGAAGATGCGGCTGCAATCCGATCCGACCATTATCTATGGACTGGTCGCCGGCCAAGGCGCGCTCGATCATCCAATCCAGCAGGACGAGCTCGATCGCGAGACGCCGTACAACACTTATAAGATCGATGGGTTGCCTCCGGGTCCGATCGCCAATCCGGGACGCGCCGCGATCGAAGCCGTGCTGAAGCCGGCGAAGACCAAAGATCTCTATTTCGTCGCCGACGGGAAGGGCGGGCATGCCTTCGCGCCGAGCCTCGATGACCATAATAAGAACGTGCAGAAGTGGCGGGTGGTCGAACGCGAGATCCGCGCCAGAGAAGCGGCAGAAGCGGCTGCGGCCGCCGAAGCGGCCAAGGCTGCAGGCGTCGTTCCGCCCGATGCGACCCTTCCGGGTGGAACGTCGGAGGCTGCACCACCATGCCGACGTCGTTGGCCAGACCGGCGCCACGCCGAAGCCGCTCGAGATTATCCGGACTCCTCCCGCCGAAGCGCCGGCCGCCGCGAGCGCCGGAGCCGCTGCGCCTGCTGGAGCCGAGCCGCCGCTGCCGCGCCGCAACCCGAACCGCTAGGGCCGGCCTGGCTGTCGGATTTGTTCTCTCCCCGCAACGCTCCCAACTCGGCTTATAACCCTCATGGGCGTTTCCGAGGCGCGCGTGCCTGAGCAGGATTATCGATGACAATCAAGAGCATGACAGGCTTTGCCCGCTCGGACGGGGTGTGCGGCGAGACCCGGTTTCACTGGGAGGCGCGGAGTGTCAACGGGCGCGGGCTCGAGCTTCGTTTAAGGCTGCCGCCGGGTTTTGAAGGCCTTGAAATCAAAGCGCGGGCGCTCTGTCAGGAGAAGCTCAACCGGGGCAATTGCACCATCAATCTCACCATCAAGCGCGAGACTGGGCAGTTCGAGCTCAAGCTCAACGAGGCGGCGCTGCGCCAGGCCATGGCCATCGCCGAACGCGCACGTGAAATCGCCGAGCTGAAACATGCGAGGCTCGATACGTTGCTCGGCATGCGCGGCGTGGTCGAGGCCGTCGAGGGTGAGGACAATGAAGAGGCGCAAGCGAGAACTCGCCGAAGCTTTGCTCATTGGACTCAAGACTGCGCTCGACGAGCTTGTGGCGGCGCGGCGCGCCGAAGGCGCGCGGCTTGCCGAGGTCATTGCGGGCCAACTCGATCAGATCGCGAGATTGACCGAGCGAGCGGCCAATGCGGAGGCGAGGGCGCCGGAGGCGGTACGGGCGAAGCTCGCAGAGCAGCTCCGCCGCATTGCAGAAACTGGCGCCGGCCTCGACGCGGAGCGGCTGCATCAGGAGGCGCTGCTGATCGCCACCAAGGCGGACATTCAAGAAGAGCTCGACCGTTTGCGTGCGCATATCGGGGCCGCAAGAGATTTGCTGGCGCAGGATCAGCCGGTCGGGCGGAAGTTCGATTTCCTGGCGCAGGAATTCAATCGCGAAGCCAACACGATCTGCTCCAAGGCCGCCGATATCGAGATCAGCCGCGCCGGAATGGAGCTCAAGACCGTGGTCGATCAATTGCGCGAGCAGGTGCAAAACATCGAATGAGGGAGAGATGAACGCGGCGCGCAGAGGATTGATGCTGGTTTTGTCGTCGCCGTCAGGTGCCGGCAAGACCACGCTGGCGCGGCGGCTGCTCGAAGAGGAGCCCGGCATCGAGATGTCGGTCTCGCATACGACGCGCAAGAAACGGCCCGGTGAGGTGGCCGGGCGCGACTATCATTTCGTCGATCATGACGCCTTCACCAAAATGCGCGAGCAAGATGAGTTTCTGGAGTGGGCGGTGGTGTTCGACAATTATTATGGCACCACGCGGAAGCCGGTCGAGCAGGCTTTAGCTGCGGGCCGCGATGTATTGTTCGATGTCGATTGGCAGGGCGCCGACAAGCTGCGGGGGAGTGCGCCCGAGGACGTCGTCACCGTGTTCGTTCTGCCGCCGTCAGCTTCGGCGCTGGAACAGAGGCTCAATGTGCGGGCGGAAGACGAACCCGACGTCGTGCAGCGGCGCATGCGCGGGGCGAGCAACGAAATCCAGCATTGGGACCAGTATGACTACGTCATCATCAATCACAATATCGACCAGGCGCTGGCCTCGGTGCGCGCCATCCTGGCGGCGGAGCGGCTGAAGCAGTCGCGGCAGACCGGGCTCAAAGATTTCGTGCAAGGCCTCCTGGCGGAGCTCTAGGCGGTTCGGGCTCAGCGCCCTAACGCATTGGCCAGCCTGGCAAAATCGGCAACTTCAAGCTCCTCGGCCCGCGCTGTCGGCGCGATACCGAGCGAATTCAGCAGAGCCTCGGCGTCGGGCGTGATCTGCCGAAGCGACGAGCGCAACATTTTCCGCCTCTGGCCGAACGCCGCGGCCGTGACCTTCTCGAGCACCGCGATATCGCAAGGAGGCGCAGGATCGGCCTTCGGCACCAGCTCCACCAGACTGGAATCGACCTTCGGCACCGGCGTGAAGGCGCGGGCTGGAACGCCGAACAGAATGCGGCTTTCCGCGCGCCATTGCGCGATCACCGAGAGCCGCCCGTAATCCTTACGTCCAGGCTTGGCCACGATGCGTTCGGCGACTTCGCGCTGAAACATGAGCACGAGGCGATCGAACCAGGGCGGCCAGGGCGAGGTCTTGAGCCATCCGATCAGGAGCGGCGTGGCGACGCTATAGGGAAGATTGGCGACGATGCGGCAGGGCGGCGCCAGGTTGAGTTTCGCATAGTCGATTTCGAGCGCATCGGCCTCGACGATCTCGAGCCTCCCGGGATAGGCGACCGCGATGTCGGCAAGGGCAGGGAGGCAGCGCCGGTCCTTTTCGATGGCGACGACGCGGGCGGCGCCTTCAAGGAGAAGGGCCCGGGTCAGGCCGCCGGGTCCCGGCCCGATTTCGACAATGGTCGCACTCTCGAGCGGACCGCCGGCTCTAGCGATGCGGCGGGTCAGATTGAAATCGAGGAGGAAATTCTGGCCGAGGCTGCGACGTGCGGAAAGGTCGAGACGGCGAATGACATCGCGGAGCGGCGGCAATCCGTCTGGCGTGCTCAACGCCGGGTCCTGGCTGTTTGCCACATCTTGTCGGCGAGGCGCAGAGCTTCGATCAGACTGCGGGGGCTCGCATTGCCGGTCCCGGCGAGTTGGAAGGCGGTGCCGTGATCGGGCGAGGTCCGCACGAACGGTAGTCCGAGCGTGACGTTGACACCCTCGTCGAAGCCAATCGTCTTGACGGGGATAAGAGCTTGATCGTGATACATGGCGACCACGGCGTTATAGGCCTTTCGTGCCTCGGCATGGAAGAGCGTATCGGCGGGGTGAGGTCCGGTTACAGTGATGCCTTTGCGCCGTGCTCTCTCGATGGCGGGCACGATAATGTCGATCTCCTCTCGACCCATGTTGCCTTCCTCGCCGGCATGGGGATTGAGGCCGGTCACGGCGATATGCGGGTTGGCCAGCGCGAAATATTTCTTGAGACCAGCGGCCGTCGTCATGATCGTCGAGAGGATCAGGTCCTGGGTGAGGGCGATCGGCACATGTTTCAACGGAATATGAATGGTGGTTGGCACGACTCGAAGATCCTTGGCGACCAGCATCATGACCGGCGCAACCGGTGCTTCGCGGCGCCCCAGGGCAGCGAGGAATTCGGTGTGCCCGGGAAAGGCGAAGCCGGAGCGATAGAGCGCGGCCTTGTTCACCGGGTTGGTTACGACCGCGCTCGCCTCGCCCTGCTGCACCAGTTCCACGGCACGCTCGATCGATTGGATCACGGCCGGCATTGCCGCCTTGTCGGAGCGACCGGGGACGACTTTCCCGGCGACCGTGATCGGCAATACAGGCAGGGCATCGGCAAATCGGCGCTCGGCCTCGGACAGCTTCTCGATGACGGCAATCGGGATAGATACGCCGAGTTGCTCTGCGCGCGCCGCCAGGAGATCCGGGTCGCCGAGGAAAACGAACAGCGGAATATATTCGACATCGCGTGCCCACCATGCGGCGAGCGCAAGGTCTGGCCCGATCCCGGCGGGGTCGCCGAGGGTGAGCGCAAGCGGAAGGTCGGGTCGGTGCATGATTTGGCGCCGATGGCCGAAGATGCGGCGGTGAACTTAGACCGGGAAAGAGAGTAAACTAATTTGATGCATAATCCTGTCCGAAAGTCTGCAGTTTTCGGGATTATGCTTTAAGAACGATACTCAATGAAGGCGTCTTGGCGCAGATCGCGCAACAGGCGCTCCGCGCGAATCTCCATTTCTTGCTGCATCAGTTTGTGCTCGGTCTGCACGCGTTGTTGCGGATCGCCCTTGATCGAGCGCTTGCCGCAGACCGCGTAAAGCTCGATGGAAGATGCCGAGATGGTAGGCGGGGTCATCTGCCCGACTTTCGCGTTCATCACCAGAAGCCGCGCCGGTTGGGCGAGCGCGCCTGGCTGCTGATCGGCAAGCACCTTCACGCTTGCGCCTTTGATGCCCTTGGCCAGCTCTGCGACATTCGAGCAGAGATTCAAACCGCGCGCGGAGCGCTTCGGCCTCGGCGAGGCGACTCGCGAGCGTGCGCTGGTCGGCATTGCCGGAAAGCTCGAACTTGATCTGGCGGAGCTGGAGTGCGGTCGCTTCCGTCGGCGTCGCGCTTGCCTCGGCGCCACCGCCGCTCGCAATCGCTCTGTCGACATCGATGTCGCCGACATTGACCTCATGGCGAAACTTGCGGCGCACCACGTCCTGCCAGACCAATTGGGCGCGGACACGGTCCTTTAGCGTGCGCATGTTCACGCCCATCTGACCGAGTGCGGAGCCCAGACCCTCCGTAGTCAGATTGTTTTTCTGAGCCATGTCACCGAGAATCTTGTTCACGTCGGCATCGTCGGAGGTGATGCCAAGCTTCTTGCCTTGTTGAAGTTGCAGACGCTCGTCGATGAGCATGTCGGTGGCTTTCTTCTTCAAAGCCGGACCTGGCTGTTCGTGAGCGGTGACGGCGAGGAAGCGCTCACGCTGCTCGATATCGTAGGCGGAAATGGGATCGTCGTTGACGAGAACCACGATCGACTGCTCGACTTGAGCGATGGTGCGATCGGGCAACGTGAGCAGAATCGCGAACGCAGCAAGCATGGCCAGAGCGGCCCAACCCCAACCCCGGTACAGGCCCGGTGCGGGGCTTCGGCGAATGATCTTGCTCAAGTGCGTCATCGTCAGAGACCTACTGAGTCGAATCCAGCGAATTGGCAGGGCCACCCAATCCGTTGGCGTCGGAGGAGAAGGCGTAGGTGCCGAGATATTTCAGAGCAAAGTTCACCAGGAAGCGCTTTTCAGGCTCGATGTCGCGATCGCGAATGAAAGTCTGCTGGTAGGTGAGGGCGAACATGAAGCAATCGTCCTGATAGCGTAAGCCGACGCCGTCGGAGATCGTTCTGTCGTCCTGGATATCGTAGCGGACATTGCCGAGCAGGGCCCAGAGGTCGGTAATGGCGAGCGCGCCGGTGCTCAAGATTTCCTCACGCTCTTCGTTCTGATCGATCCCAGGTTGCGCGGTCACGTCGGCGTAATTCACGATCAGCTCGACGGGCCCGTATCTCGACCAAGAGCCGAGATCGGTACGCTCGATCTCGAGCGTATCCTCGTCGAAGCGAGTTTGTGCCGAGAAGGCGAGGCTCGATGATGCCTGCAAGTAGAGACCGCTCACGTAGTCTGACGCATCGGTGGAGAGACCGGTCTGCTCCGAGAATTCGTTCTTGCCCGCGAGCTGGTAGCTCTCACCGAACACGGCGCGCGCATAAGCGCCGTTATAAAGCTGCGCAGTGTAGCGCGCGCCGACATTGGCGCGGGTGCCGGTCTCGATACGGTCATAGCCGGAGAACTTGTCGATCTCGAACAGGATGGTGTCGTCGAAGACGAGGCTGCGCGCATCCTCGTTCGGGATCTCCTCCTGGTCGCCGAGAGAGTTGGGCCTGCCGATGATCTGTCCGATCGGCTCGACCACATGGGTCACGCTTCCGGTGGTGGCAACGAACGGATAGCGATATTCGATGCCGCCCACGGCGTTGCCGCGAACCGTGCCGCCATCTTCGGGGTTGCCGTCCTTGTCGGTAAAATCGTTGACGTCGTAAACGTCGCCGCGCAATTCGGCGAAGGGCGTGTAGACCTGACCCACGCCATCGATCATTTGCCGCCGCCAATTGGCCTCGGTGATCAGCCTCGATGAATCGGGACCGTCATTGCTGGTCAGGCTCATGACGTTGGAGTTGAAGCTCAGCTCGCCGCCGATGATCGGACGATTGACGATGTAGTCGTAGTCGATGTTCGGCAACACGGTCGCATTGGAGTTGGGCGCGTTGTTCAGGAGCAAGCTCCCGGTGTTATAGAAACGCGTGGCGAGATAGTTCCGGTCGTGCAAGCCCTCGAGATAGACTTGCGAGACGCGATCCGTTTTCAGCTTGCTGTCGAGGTCGTAAAAGCGCCGGAAGGTCTCGTCGGTCTCGGCGGTAATGTCCCAACCCCAGGCATAATACGGGTCGAGGGCAAATTTGCCCTTGGAAATGATGCTGCCGCGGAAGTCGCCGTCGGTCGGGCTATCGAAACTGCCCTTGTCCCACACGCCGGCGAGATCGATGTTGTAGCCGCCGCTCGCGAGCCGCTGACGCCAAAAGCCTTGGAACAGCACGCCGGCCTTCTCGGTGTATTCCGGGGCGAAGGTAAAATCGAAATGATCGGAGAGTGCGAAGTAGTACGGCACGGCGACGGTGTTACCGAGCGTGTTGGAATTGCCGTAGGTCGGCATGAGGAAACCGGACTTCCGCTTCACGGTCGGATCCGCGCTCTGGAAGTAGGGCACGTAGAGGATCGGCACGCCCCACAGGTCGAAGAAGGCGTTGCGGTAGGTGATCGTCGCTTCATCCTTGCGGTGAATGATCTTGGTCGCGCGGATGCGCCAGGTGGGGGCCTTCTCGGGTTTTTCTTCGCAAGGCTTACAAGGCGTGAACCAGCCATTCTTGAACACGGTGATGTTGCCGGCTTCGCGTGAAGCCGTCTCGGCAACAATGCGGGTGTCGTCCTTGGTCACCAGCCGCAAGGCATCGATGAAACCGTCGCGGAAGTCGTCGGTCAGGGTCATCTGGTTCGAGGTGATGACGGCGCCTTCGGGATCCTTGATGCGAACATTGCCCTGAGCGCTCAGCGTGTTGGAGCCGCGATCGTAGATCACCTGATCGGCGAGCAGGGTGTAGTTGCCGTAGTAGATCTCGACATTGCCCTTCGCGGTGACGCGGTTGTTCTCGTTGTCGTAGATCATCTCATCGGCTTGCAGCAGCATGGGCTCGCTTGACTGCACCGAAGGCGGCTGCAGCAGATTGCCGAGCGCGTCGGTCTTCTGCCGGACGAAGCTCGGTTGGCTCAACTTGCGGGCGCCGGCTGGAGCAGCGTTCGCGGGGTCGGAGTCGATGACGGTGCAAAGGCCGGAAAATGCGAGAGCGACCACGCATAGGCGCAGCAATTTTGCGCCGGCGTTAGACGCGGCAAAGCCGGGGAGGCCCCGGCACTGTCCCATCATCCGTGCAAAGAGGTTCGCCATCACCCGTCCTCTCGATACAGGAGCACGGTGAGTGCGAGACTTGCCGCGATGATCACGGGAACCCATGCGGCGGCGGCGGCGGAGGTCAGGCCCGCCATGGCGAAATTGCGCGAGACTTCGGACAGGACGAAAAAGCCGAAGCCGGCCGAGAGGCCTGCCAGGGCGCTGATCTGAATATTGCCGAAGCGGAAGCCCTTGAGCGAACAGGTTGCCGCGATCAGCACCATGGTCATCAGCAGGAATGGCCGGGACAGCAACAGCTGGTACTGCACGCGATATTGCGTTGCGGGGAGGCCGGCTTTCTCGGCGATCTGGATGAAATTCGGCAGATCCCAGAACGAAATCGAGAACACGGTCCCGAGACTGTCGCGCACCTGGGTGGGCGTCAGATAGGTGGGCACGATGTAGTGCTCGTAGAACTCAGGCTCCTCGCCGGCGATGCTGACGCGGGCGTTCTCAAGCTCCCAGCGGCCCTCTTTCAACATGGCACGTTGGGCTTCAACGCGTTCGGTAATTTGCTGCTCGCGATTGTACTGGAACACCGTCACGCCGGAGAGCTCGAGGCCCTGATTGAGAGCCTGCACTGCGTGGATCACCGAGGGACCGTCGGCGCCGTCCTCACGCAACCATGCGCCAGCATTTTTCGTCTTGAGCAGCGAGTCATCGCGATCGAAGGCGCGGGCGTAGAGCCGTTCCGCTTCGCCGCGAGCGACGGCAGCGATCGGATTGTAGGCAAGCACGAACGCGATACCGAGCAGGAAGGCGACGATCAATCCGGGGAGGATGAATTGCCAAACCGAAATTCCCGCGGCGCGCACCACGATGAGCTCGGAGGAACGGCTCAACATCAGGAACACACCGATCGCGCCGATCAGCACGGCGAAGGGAAGCGTGAGCTCGGAGAAGGACGGCAAACGAAGCAGCGTCATCCAGGCGAGCAGGATGCCGGGAACATCCTCTTGGTAGTTGCCCGCGCGGCGAAGCATTTCGATGAAGTCGACGAAGAAGATCAGCACGCAACAGAGAACAAACATCGCGATCATTGCGATGAGGAATCGCAACGAAAAATAGCGCGCAAGCGTGCCCGCTGCACTGATGCCCTGCATCTGCGCTCTCACTGTCCTCGTACCCCTCTTCGGGCCCAGAGATTTCTCATTACTGGCTTGAGTTTAAGCTCAAAGCTCAGCTTGGACCGCAGTTCTGGCGACATTCTAACGTGCGCTGCCCACGTCGCAACGAGAATCGCCCCTATCGGTATAGCATACACAAGGGCCACAGCCGACGAGCTTAGGGTGACCAGGTTGCCGGCAGCGAGGCCTGCAACCCGAAGCCCTACGGCGATGCCAAAGGCGAGGAAAATCTGCCCCCAGCGGTTCTCTCGCGTGGTGCGCGCATGGCCGAGTAAGGCCACCGCAATGAGGGCAAAAACGATCGGGTAAAGGGGCGTCGACAAGCGGTCATGGAGCTCGGATCGAAGCTGTCCAGCGCCACGTTTGGCGATGGAATCTTTAGGGTCCGGACTGATCAGTTCGCCGAGATAACGCTCCCTTGGATTGAGCTCCTTGTTCTTGTTGCCCTGGCCGCCGAGTCCGGAAAGATCCAGCATGTATTGATCGAAGACGATTATTTGTACGCCCTTGCTTTCTTCTTCCTTGTTGAAACGATGGACGTTGCCGTCCAACATGACGAGGTAGGAACCTTCATCGTTACTGACGATGCGGCCACGGTCGGCGAGGTAGGTCATGATTTGCTTCGGGTCGCGTTCGTCATGGACGAGGAGACCGAGCAGATCGCCGGTCATGGAGCGATCGCGGATGTGGAAGGAAAGGCCGGCCTCGGGGCTGGAAAACCGGCCTGGCTGAAGCACTTGCGAGATCAGATCGGTACGCACTTGGGTGACCAGACTACGCAAAGAGCGCATGCTTGCCGGCATGATCCAGAGATTGGCGATCAGGATGCCGATGGAAACGAGGGAGGCGAGCAGCACGAAGGAAGCGCCAATCCGCCAAATCGGCGCGCCAGCGGCGGTCATGACGATCAGCTCGCTGTCGCCATTCAGGCGGTCCAGCGTGTAGAGGCACGACATCAGGGCCGCGTTCGGGGCAATCAGCGCCATGAGGCTCGGCAGGCTGAGCATGGTCATGTGCAGGAACAGGAACACGCCCTGGCCCTGGGAGGTGATAAGATCAAGCTCCTTCAAGGCTGTAGCGAGCCAGACGACAGAAGTCAGCGTGAGCAGGATGACGAGAAATGCGTTCGTCACCTGCCGCAGCACGTATCGGCCGAATAGCGTCATGGCCGTGTCTGTGGTCCCCCGGTTTGGCGCTCGGCAGATCGCTTTCGACCGTCCGTTTCCCCAGCTGCCAAATCAGTTTTTCCCAGTCTAAAGTGGCGGAATTTCGGCTCTTTCAGTCCGCTTGCTTTCCATCGCGTCAGCAATTACGTAGGTCAAACTTAATCCTGCCGCTGTTGCAAAATTGCATCAGTAAGCGCGACCAGCCAATTTCGCTTGGCGTGCTTTGCTCAATCTTGCCTGACAGCCCGAGGCCAACTCTGAGGAGCCGCACGTGAGCGATCAAGCCACAATTTCCTTCGTTCCACTCGATCCGCCCACGGACGGCATCGTTGCGCTGTTTGCGGAGGAGGGGCCCAAGCTCACTCCGATTGCCAAGACGATCGACAAGTCATCGAAGGGATTGCTGTCACGCGCCGCGGAGATCAGCGGCTTCAAGGGCAAGAAGGATAGCGTCCTCGACCTCATCGCGCCGTCCGGATTGAAATTCGCTCGTCTCGTTCTCGTCGGCATGGACAAGCCGTCCAGTTATCGCGAGGAGGACTGGCTCAATCTCGGCGGCAGCGTGCGGGCGCAATTCACGGGGAGGGAGGGCGACACGGTCCATATCATCCTCGATGTGGCTCCGCGTGTCGCGTCGCCCGAGGATGTTGCGAACTTCGCTCTCGGCGCGCAGCTCCGCGGCTACAAATTCCAAAAATACAAATCCAAGGCGAAGAAGAAGGACGGTTCGGCCGACGGCAAGGATCGTTCGCTGAGGCGGATCGTGATCCATTGCGCAGACCCAAAGGGCGCGACGAAGGCGTTCGCCGCGGCGCGCGCGCTCGCCAACGGCGTCACGATCGCGCGCGATCTCGTCAATGAGCCCGCGAACGTGCTGGGGCCCGCCGAGTTTGCACATCAGACGAAAGCGCTGACCAAGCTCGGGGTGAAAGTCGAGGTTCTGAACGAGGCTGCGCTGAAGAGGCTCGGCATGCATGCACTGCTTGCCGTCGGGCAGGGCAGCGATCGCCCAAGTCACGCGGTGATCATGCAGTGGAAGGGCGCGACAGGCGATCCCGTCGTGATCGTCGGCAAGGGCGTGACGTTCGACACCGGCGGCATCTCGCTGAAGCCTGCGGCCGGCATGGAAGACATGAAGGGCGACATGGCGGGCGCCGCTTGCGTCGTCGGCTTGATGCACGAGCTCGCCGAGCGCAAGGCGAAGGTGAATGTCGTCGGCATTATCGGTCTCGTCGAGAACATGCCTGGCGGCGGCGCGCAGCGGCCGGGCGACGTCGTCACCTCGATGTCGGGACAGACGATCGAAGTTCTTAACACCGACGCCGAAGGACGAATGGTGCTCGGCGATTGTCTTTGGTACGGGCAAGAGAAGTTCAAGCCGAAAGCGATCGTCAATCTCGCCACGCTCACCGGCGCGGTCATGGTGGCGCTCGGCAAGGAGCATGCAGGCCTGTTCAGCAACAACGACGAACTCGCGCAACGCCTGACGGCGGCCGGCGACATCACCGGCGAGCGACTCTGGCGTCTGCCGCTCGGACCGAAATACGACAAGATGATCGACTCCAAAGTCGCCGACATGAAGAACACCGGCGGCAAGTGGGGGGGCTCGATCTCGGCAGCGCAGTTCCTGCAGCGCTTCATCAAAGACGGAACGCCGTGGGCGCATCTCGACATCGCCGGCACCGCGATGTCGTCGGTCGACAGCGAGATCAATCGCAGCTGGGGTTCTGGCTTCGGCGTGCGGCTGCTCGACCGCTTCCTGCGCGATCATTACGAGAAGCACTAAGAGGGCATCGACGTTGCGCGGCACCACCAAACCGCCCAAACAGAAATTTTCCATAATATACCTTATGCGAATCAGGGATATCGGGCGAGAAAGCGCAAATTTTAGCTATCTTATTGGGTTTGCACGACAATTCCAGCCTGGCACGGGCCGTCTCCGCGCCCCCAAATCTCCGGTTCGAGATGAGTAGCGAGGGCAGACAGCGCTACGGCATCGACGACCTTCTCGCCGTGATGGCACGCTTGCGCGATCCCGAGACTGGATGTCCGTGGGACCTGAAACAGAGCTTCGCGACGCATCGCGCCCTACACCATCGAGGAAGCTTACGAGGTCGCGGACGCGATTGCGCGCGACGATCTCGACGGTCTGAAAGACGAGCTCGGCGACCTGTTGTTGCAAGTCGTCTATCACGCGCAGATGGCGCGCGAAGATGATCGGTTTGCATTCGGCGACGTCGTCGACGCCATCACAGCGAAGATGATCCGTAGGCATCCGCATATCTTTGAGGACGCTTCGCTCAGGGAGAGCTTCGAGAGCTCCGGCGTGTGGGAGCGCATCAAGGCCGAGGAGAAGGCGGAGCGTGGCGGAGGAACCGGAGGCTCGATCCTGGATGATGTGCCAGCTGGCGTTGCCGGCGCTGACGCGCGCGGTGAAGCTACAGTCGCGTGCGGCGCGGGTTGGATTCGATTGGCCGAGCCTCGAGCCGGTCCTTGCGAAGATCGAGGAAGAGATCGGCGAGCTGAAAGCGGCGATCGCGAGCGAAGGTGCGGGCGCCTCCTCAGCCAAGGTCGCGGAGGAATTCGGCGACCTGCTCTTCGTCATGGCGAATGTGGCGCGGCATCTCGGCATCGATCCGGAAGATGCTCTGCGTAACGCAAATGCGAAATTCGTGCGGCGCTTCGGCAGCATCGAGAACGCGCTTCGCAAGGATGGCCGCGCACCGCAAGACTCCACACTCGAAGAGATGGACGCGCTCTGGGATCAGGCCAAGGACGCCGAACGGAAGCGGTAGCGCTACTCTGCGGCGGGTTTGACACGCGAGCCGGCAAGGCGGCTTAAGCGTTCGCGCTGATCGGGCGCGACACGAATGCGGAGCGAGGTGGCGCCCTCGCCCAGATCGTCGACGCGCGATCACTTCGCAATGCTCGTAGATCCAATTGGCCAGCGCGCCGTCTTGGGGACCGATCTCGATATCGACGGCGAAGCGCGCGCGATTGAGCCGCTGCTCGATCTCGCCGCGCAATTTGTCGAGTCCCGATACCGGACATCGCCGAGACCAAGACAGGCTTCAGGTCGCGCGAGCCGCCTCCTTCTCAAGCCGCTTGCGCTCGTTTTCGTCGAGCAGATCCGCCTTGTTCCAGACTTCGAGCACGCGATCCGGCTCGCTCTCCACGTCGATGCCGAGCTCCGCCAGCACGCCAATGACGTCCTGACGCTGGCTCGCAGTCGATGGGTCGGCAATATCGCGGACATGCAGGATCAGATCAGCTTCGAGCACCTCTTCCAGCGTGGCACGAAACGCCGCGATCAAGGTCGGTGGGAAGATCGGAGATGAATCCCACCGTGTCTGACAGCACTGCTTTCGAGCCGCCCGGGCAGAGGCAGAGCGCGAATGGTTGGATCGAGCGTGGCGAAGAGAATGTCCTCGGCAAGCACGCTCGCACCGGTCAGCGCGTTGAACAGAGTCGACTTGCCGGCATTGGTGTAGCCGACCAGCGCCACCGACGGATAGGGCACCCGCTCGCGGGATTTCCGATGCAGCGCACGCGTGCGCTTCACCTGCTCGAGCTCTTTGCGGATATTGTCGATGCGCTCGCCGATGATGCGGCGATCGGACTCGATCTGGGTTTCGCCGGGGCCGCCGAGAAAGCCGAAGCCGCCGCGCTGCCGCTCCAAATGCGTCCAGGATCGGACCAGGCGGCTTTTCTGATAAGAGAGATGGGCGAGCTCGACTTGCAAGCGCCCTTCCCGCGTTCGCGCGCGCCGGCCAAAAATTTCGAGGATCAGTCCGGTGCGATCGAGCACTTTCGCGCCCCAAGCGGTTTCCAGATTGCGCTGCTGCACCGGCGTCAGCTTGTGATCGACGATGACGAGCTCGGCCTCCTCGGCGCGGATCAGCCCGGCAAGTTCCTCGACTTTGCCGGAACCGAACAACGTCGCCGGCTGAGGCTTCTTCACCGGGATGACGCCGCTGGCGCGGACATCGAGATCGATGGCGGCGGCGAGGCCGACAGCTTCGGCGAGACGCGCAGCCGGGCTGCGCTCTTCGGCTTTTTGAGCTTGCGATCGCTTCCGGCCGTCGACGTCGATGACCGGCGCAAGAACGACAGCGCGCGCAGGCTTTCTACGCGCAATAGGCTCGCGCGCATCCTTGGCGGTACGCTTTTGCTGTCTTAACGCTCTCGGTTCGTTCGGTCGCAATTAGTCTGCGGCGCCTTCAGCATCGGTGAAATCGGCAAGATGAATTGGCGAGCCGGGCATGATGGTCGAGATGGCGTGTTTGTAGACCAGCTGTGAATGGCCATCGCGGCGCAAGAGAACACAGAAATTATCGAACCAAGTGACGACGCCCTGAAGCTTCACGCCGTTCACCAGAAAGATCGTGAGCGGTGTCTTGGTCTTGCGGACGTGGTTGAGAAACGTATCTTGCAGATTAGGCGCGCGTTCTGTTGCCATGGGCTTCCTTGTCCCTTTGGTGGACGCTTACGCGAGGTTATCGAAATACGGCCGACGTCTCCGTATTAGACGCGATTGCATGGCAAGACCGCAAGTGTTCTGATGCACCCCTCCCCTGCCAAGATAATGCTTCGAATGGCACAAAAGCTTGCTCCGGCTGGGATCGATACTATCGAATTGCTGTGCCGCGCTCCGTTGAGTTGACGCCCAGCGCCCTGAGTTTGCGGTGAAGTGCCGAGCGTTCCATGCCGACAAATTCTGCCGTGCGGGAAATGTTTCCGCCGAAGCGATTGACTTGAGCCAGCAGATACTCACGCTCGAAAATCTCACGGGCGTCGCGCAAAGGCAGCGACATCAGGTGCTCTCCCCCCGACCCGTTCGGCGACAATGGGACCGGCGAGACGATCTCCTCGGGCAACATGTCGGCGGTGATGATGGTATCGGCGTCGCCGCCAACCAAGATCATCAGCCGTTCGATATTGTTGCGGAGCTGGCGGACATTGCCCGGCCAATCATGCGATTGCAGCACGGCCATGGCGTCCTCGCCGATGCGCCGCGGCGTCAGGCCCGACGCCATGGAGACGGATTGCACGAAATGGCGGACGAGCTCCGGAATGTCCTCTCGCCGTTCGGACAGCGCCGGCACTCTGATCGGCACCACGTTGAGACGATGATAGAGGTCCTCGCGCAAGCGCCCGGAGGACATTTCCTTCTGCAGGTCGCGGCTGGTGGAGGTGACGATGCGGACGTCGACATGCACCTTTGGACCGCCGCCGAGCCGCTGGAAGCGCTGCTCGACGAGCACGCGCAGGATCTTGCCTTGCGTCTCGAGCGGCATATCGCCGATCTCGTCGATATAGAGCGTGCCGTTATGGGCTTCCTCGAGCGCGCCGACTTTGCGGGGACCTGAGGAGGTCCCCTCCTCCACGCCGAACAATTCAAGCTCGACGCGGTCAGGCACCATGGCGGCGGCGTTGAGCACGACGAAGGGTCCGTCGGCGCGCGCCGATTTCGCCTGCATCACGCGGGCGGCGAGCTCCTTGCCGCTGCCGGATGGGCCGGTGATCAGCACGCGGCTATTGGTCGGCGCGACCTTGTCGATGGCTTGGCGCAGTTGATTGATGGCGCTCGAGCGGCCGATCATCTCAAACGAATAGGTGCTGCGCTCGCGGAGTTCGCGGTTCTCGCGCTTCAGTCGCGACGCTTCGAGCGCGCGCGTGGCGATCAACACGAGCCGATCCGCCTTGAAAGGCTTCTCGATATAGTCGTAGGCGCCACGCTTGATGGCTGCCACCGCCGTCTCGATATTGCCGTGGCCGCTGATGATGACCACGGGCAGATCCGGATGCGCCTTCTTGATGCGATCGAGCAGATCGAGGCCGTCGAGCTTCGAACCTTGTAGCCAGATGTCGAGGATCACCAGAGACGGACGCCGCTCCTCGATCGCGGCGAGCGTCTCGTCGCTATCCTTCGCGGTCCGGGTGCGATGCCCTTCATCTTCGAGGATGCCCGAGATCAGTTCTCGGATGTCGGCTTCGTCGTCGACGACCAGAATATCAGACGCCATGAATCACTCCCTCCTCCTCCCGCTCGCCCTCCGGGCTCGCGGTCTCCGATGCGGTTTCGCCCGCATCGCCATCGTTTCGTGCCTCTTGCGTTTCCCAAATTGGTAGGTCGATGCGTACGGCCGCACCCTGCACCTTGCCGTTCCGCTTCGGCGCGTCTGCCAGGTGCAAAGTGCCACCGTGTTGCTCGGTGATGCGCTGCACGATGGCGAGCCCAAGTCCGGTGCCCTTGGTGCGCGTGGTCATATAAGGCTCGACCAGCCGCTGCCGGTTTTCGGCCGGCAGGCCGCAGCCATTGTCGATGACGGTAATCTGGATTCTGTCACCTTTGACGCGGACCTTGGCGGTGATCTGACCCTTGTCCTTGCGGTCCTTATCGGCTTCGAGCGCCGTGTCGATCGCCTCGCTCGCGTTCTTGACCAGGTTGGTGACGGCTTGCGTCATCAGGCGCTGATCCGACAGAGTCACCACGGGCTTCTCGGGAAGGTCGAGCTCGAAAGCGATCTCGGGCCGGCTCACTTGGAACAGGAACACGGCCTCGCGCACGATCTCACGCACATCGTGCAACTCCATGACCGGCTTCGGCATGCGCGCGAAGGCCGAGAACTCGTCCACCATGCGGCCGATATCGGCGACCTGGCGAATGATGGTGTCGGTGCATTGATCGAAAATCTCACGGTCCTTGGTGATGCTATCGCCATATTTGCGGCGGATGCGCTCGGCCGAGAGTTGGATCGGGCGTGAGCGGGTTCTTGATCTCATGGGCGATACGCCGCGCGATGTCGGCCCAGGCGCTTGAGCGTTGCGCGCTGACAAGCTCGGTGATGTCGTCGAAGGTAATGACGTAGCCTTCAGCTTCAGGCTCGGAGCCTTCGCTGGTGACACGGACGGCGAAGTTGCGGTCGGTGCCCAGGCGATGCAGCGCAATCTGATCGGTGACGAGGCGGCGGCCCTGTTTCTGTGCGCGCTTGAGCAGCGGGCCGAACTCCGGGATCGCCTTCGCCAGCGGCTTTCCTGACAGATCCTTGGCCCCGAGCAGCGTGTCGGCAGAGCGGTTGACGAGGGTGATGGTGCCATCGGCGTCCACGCCGACGACGCCGGCGGTGACGCCGGACAGCACGGCCTCCATGAAACGCCGGCGCTCATCCAGCGTGGTGTTGGCGCCCACCAATTCGTCGCGCTGCGTCTTCAGCTCCGAGGTCATGGTGTTGAAGGTCGAGCCCAGCACGGCGAGGTCGCCGTCCGAGGGGCGCACATCGACACCGACATCGAGATTGCCGCCGGAGATCTGTTTCGCCGCGCCCATCAGCTGGCGGATCGGGGCGACCAGACGATTGGCGAACCACATGCCGATCCAGATCGCGGAGGTGACGAAGGTCAGCGCGATGGCGGTGAACATCAGATAGAAGGCGACCTGCACGCCGGTGCGGCGCTCCTCGAGCCGCTTGTACTCGTCGGCGTTGGCTTTGGTCTCGCGAAGATATTGCAGCACTTTCGCGTTCACCGGACGGATCACGTAGAGATAGGTGTCGGCGAAATTGTCGAGGCTCTTGATGGCGCCGACCATGCTGGTCTGACCGGGCGCGATCACAATCGCTTCGCCCTTCTTGGCGAGCTCCATCGCCTTGGCCGGTGGGGCCTGATACGGCGTGTCCTGCAACGTGGCAGCTGACGCCAGAAGTTTGCCGCTGCCGTCGATCAGATAGGCAACGGGGATCGCACGGATCGCGGCTTGAGCGGTGAGGAAATTGCCGAATTCTTCCGGTCTCGCTTTCACGAGGTTTGCCGCCTCGTCGATATCCTTCGCCATGCCGACAGTGTCGGCGCGAATGACCTGGCCATGTTCCTGCAGATAGGCCGAGGCGACGTCGATCGAAGATTGAATGATCGATTTGGTGCGGACCGAGAACCAATGGTCGAGGCCGCGCGCCAGAGAGTCGCTGGCAAAGACCGCAAGCAGGATCGCAGGCACGATGGCGATGACGCTGAACAGGCTGACGATGCGAATATGCAGTTGCGCGCCGGCCGCCTGTCTTCGCCGCGCGAGCCATAGTCCGGTGACTTGCCAGGCGATGATGCCGAGCATCGCGAGCACGAGAACGAGGTTGATGAGAAGCACCCCGTTGACGACGGTTCGCGTCGGGATGACGGGAGATAGTCCGGTCAGGATGACGTAGGTCGCAAAGCCCGAGCACAGCGACAACACGACGATGATGAAGCCAAGGACGAAGGTGAGGCGCCGGCGCGGTTTCGCCGCATCGCGCTTCTGCTCGGCGGGACGCACTGCTCCCGAAGATGTCGCCGGCATTGGGATGGCTGTTGAGTTAGTCATGTCGCCTACGCCGTATGGAGCAAACGCGAGTGAGGCCTCTCCGTCTTGATGGCTGAGCTTGCAACAAGCTACGCAAGCGCGCTCCCCCTCGTCTGCCGGGTGTTCTTGTTCGGCTAGTGTCCCGTGAGTGTCCGCTTCTGGTGCAATAAAATCACAATGTGGCGCTTTGGCGACAGACTTTCTGCAAAGAAATCTTGTGATGGTTAATCGGGAAACGCGCCGTCAGAGCTGCACCAGAAAGCAGCCAAATCAGGATGTTACCCAGCGCGAGCAGGAATGGCGGTTGGAGCCTTCGGTCAGAGACCAGGCGTCCGCATCACCTTGATGCCGAGGTCGCGGATTTTTTTCCGCAGCGTATTCCGGTTGAGCCCGAGAAGATCGGCAGCACGGATTTGATTGCCGCGTGTTGCGCCGAGCGCTGCGGTGATCAGTGGAAACTCGATCTTCCGCAACACGCGACCGTACAAGCCGGCGGGTGGCAGATCCTGCCCGAAGCTCTGGAAATATTCGGCGAGGAATCGTTCGACGCTGTCGGAAAGATCGCCGCTCTGATCGGCAGTATCCGGGAAGGACGCCTTGGCGACACTGGCAAGCTCGTTCTCGACCATCTCGCCGGTGACGGTGTCTTGCGCGTAGATCGCCGAGAGTCGGCGCACGAGATTCTCGAGCTCGCGCACATTTCCCGGCCAATGGTAACGCTTCAGGCGCTCGATCGCAGCCGGCTCGAAACTCTTGGCGGGAAGTCCGTCCTTCTCGGCGATGCCGAGGAAGTGGCGCACGAGATCGGGAATGTCCTCGAGACGTTCGCGGAGCGGCGGCAAGCGCAGCGGCACGACGTTCAAGCGATAGAACAGATCCTCGCGGAACAGACCTTGATCGATCTGATGCTGAAGATCGCGGTTGGTGGCCGCGATGATCCTGACATTGGTGCGGATCGGGGTGCGTCCGCCGACCGTGGTGTACTCGCCCTCTTGCAACACGCGAAGCAATCGCGTCTGCGCTTCCATCGGCATGTCGCCGATCTCGTCGAGAAACAGCGTGCCGCTTTCGGCCTGCTCGAAGCGGCCGACATGACGATTCTGCGCGCCGGTGAAGGCGCCCTTCTCATGTCCGAACAGCTCGGACTCGATCAGCTCGCGCGGGATCGCAGCCATGTTGATCGCGACGAAGGGGCCGTTGCGGCGCTTGCCGTATTCGTGCAGCGCGCGCGCAATGAGTTCCTTGCCGGTGCCGGACTCTCCCGTGATCATCACGGTCAGGTCGGTCTGGGTGAGACGCGCCAGCACGCGATAAATTTCCTGCATCGCCGTGCAGCGGCCGATCAGCGGCAGACCCTCATGGGTCTCGGCGGCGAGACGTTGAGCTTTACGGCGCGGCTCGGCGAGCGCGCGGCCGACAACGGAGACGAGCTCGTTCAGATCGAATGGCTTCGGCAGATATTCGTAAGCGCCGCGCTCCGCCGCCGTGATCGCGGTCATGAAGGTGTTCTGCGCGCTCATCACGATGATCGGCAGATCGGGGCGGAGCTTCTTCACGCGCGGAATGAGATCGAAGGCGTTCTCGTCGGGCATCAGCACGTCGGTGATGACGAGATCGCCCTCGCCCTGGCTGATCCAGCGCCACAGCGTGGCGGCATTGCCGGTGGCGCGGGGCGCGTAGCCTGCGCGCGCCAAGGCCTGATTCAGCACGGTCCGGATCGCGGCGTCGTCGTCGGCGATGAGAATGTTGCCCTTGGCCATATAGCTAATGCGTCCGCGTGTGTGGAGTTTCGGTTTCGGACATCGGCATCAACGCGCGGAACACAGTCTGCCGGGGACGAGAATCACATTCGATGATGCCGCCGTGATCGCCAACAATCTTGGCAACCAGCGCCAGCCCGAGGCCGGTGCCGGAGGGCTTGGTGGTGACGAAGGGATCGAACAGGTGCGGCATGAGATCGCCGGCAACGCCCCCGCCGTTATCCTCGACCGCAATTTCGAGCGGCAGGCTGACACGGGCCTGGCTTCCGGGGACCGACAGACGGACGCCCGGACGGAAGGCGGTCGACAGCGCGATCTGACCGTCCGACCGTTCTTCGCCGATGGCTTCGGCCGCGTTCTTCACCAGGTTGAGAAAGACCTGAATCAACTTATCGCGGCTACCTGGCACTGGCGGCAGCGACGGATCGTAATTCTCGACGATCTTGATGTGGCGGGCAAAGCCGTTGAGGGCGATCTGCTTCACATGGTCGAGAACGTCATGGATGTTGACCGGCTCTCGTTGCAGAGGACGCTCGTCGCCGAAAATCTCCATGCGGTCGACAAGCTTGCAGATGCGATCGGACTCCGCGCAGATCAGCTGCGTCAGCGTGCGGTCGCCGTCGGTGCGATCGCTTTCAAGGAGCTGTGCGGCGCCCCTGATGCCGGAGAGCGGATTCTTGATTTCATGCGCGAGAACGGCGGCGAGGCCAGAAACGGAACGCGCGGCGCCGCGATGCGTCAGTTGACGCTCGATCATCTGCGCCATGCTGCGTTGCTGCAGCATGATGAGGACGCTTCCTTGCGCCTCCGGCAGCGGACCGCCATAGAGGTCGACGAGCTTCGGCGCTTCAAAGCGAAACGAGCCGAGATCGACGCCATATTCGTTGACCGTGGTGCCGTGACGCTGCACTTGTTCGACGAGAGCAATGAGCGGACTGCCGAAAGCGACGACATCGGTGAGAGCGCGGCGGCACAACACGCTCGCGCTCATCTGAAAAAAGTCTTCGGCGGCGGCGTTGACGTAGTGAATCTTGAGCCCCTCCCCGATCACCAAGAGCGGATGCGGAAGGGCGTTCAGAAGCGCTTCGGTCGGAACTGCCGATACAGGAGCAGCGCGGCGCGCAGCTTGCTTTTTGGTGGGAGCGCTCAAAGCTGTATACCCTAAGGAGCCGTCAAATTGTGAGTGCACAAAAATTATGCAAGGCCCCTCGCTGATCTATTATTGTGCACAATACGGGGGATTTCGAGCAGGTTCAACCCCACAATTGCCGCAGTGCAATATTTTTGCATATGTTCTTGTAAGCCATTGGAAAGGAATAATTTTATGACAGTCGCAGCGCTGATCGTGGCGGCTGGTCGGGGCTCGAGGGCGGGCGGTGAAGCTGCGGTGCCGAAGCAATATTGGCCCCTCGGCGGCGTCCCAATGCTCACGCGTTCGATTGGCGCCTTCGCGGAGCACCCAAGCGTCGACGAAATTCTCGTGGTCGTTCACGGCGACTGACACCAGACTCTACCAAGAGGCTGCCGCGCCTTATGCCACGCGCTTGCGCGCGCCGGTGCTAGGCGGAGCGATGCGGCAAGACTCGGTTCGGGCCGGCCTCGAAGCTCTCGTCGCGGCGAAGCCAACCAAGGTGCTGATCCACGATGCGGCGCGACCGTTCGTCGATGCTTCCCTGATCGATCGCGTGATCGGTTGTCTTGCGACACACGACGCGGCGCTGCCCTCGCTCCCCGTTACTGACACGATCAAACGCGCCAACGACGGACATGTGACGGAGACATTGAAGCGCGAAGGACTTTGGCGGGCGCAGACGCCGCAAGGATTCAAGTTCGATGCGATCCTCGCCGCGCATCGGAAGGCAGCGGAAGCAGGCCGCAATGACTTCACCGACGACAGCGCCGTCGCCGAATGGTTCGGTCTCGATGTCGGGCTGGTGGAAGGCTCGGAGGCCAATCGAAAACTGACCTCGGCGGAAGATTTACGGAGCGCGGACGAAGCCCTGCGATCGACGCAAGGCCCAAGTGGGACCATGCGGGTCGCGTCTGGCTACGATGTGCATGCGTTCGCGCCAGGCGACGCTGTCATCTTGTGTGGCGTGCGCATTCCGCACGGAAAGAAACTCTCAGGTCACAGCGACGCCGATGTGGCGCTGCATGCGCTGACCGATGCGCTGCTCGGCGTCATCGCGGACGGCGATATCGGCGCGCATTTCCCGCCCTCCGATGAACGCTGGCGCGGCCAAGCCTCGAGCCTGTTCCTGAAAGAGGCGGGATCGCGCGTGAAGGCGCGGGGCGGCAGGATCGTGCACGCGGATATCACACTTGATCTGCGAAGCCCCGCGCATCGGGCCCTATCGCGATGCGATGCGGGCCAATGTCGCGGACGTGCTTGGGCTCGAGCTCGCCCAAGTCAGCGTCAAGGCGACGACGAACGAGGGTCTCGGCTTTATCGGCCGGGGCGAAGGGATCGCGGCCATGGCGACGGCGACCGTGCTGCTGCCATGAGCGATGGCCTCGACATCGACGAAGTCCTGATCGCGCAAGCCGCAGGAGCTTCTGACCGCAGCTCGCGAGCGTGGCATCACCATCGCCACCGCAGAGTCCTGCACGGGTGGTCTTGCTTGCGGCCACGATCACGGCGGTGCCGGGTTCCTCGGACGTGTTCGAGCGGGGATTTGTGACCTATTCAAATGCGAGCAAGAGCGAATTGCTCGGCGTTCCGGTCTGGCTGATCGAACGTCATGGCGCGGTGAGCGAAGATGTTGCCAGGGCCATGGCGGGAGGGGCGCTTACCCACTCACGCGCCACGATTGCAATTGCCGTGACCGGCGTGGCGGGTCCCGGTGGAGGCACCGCGGAAAAGCCGGTTGGGCTGGTGCATTTCGCCGCCGGCCGGCGCGATACCGAGATCAGCCATGTGCGCGTGTTGTTTGGGGATCTCGGTCGCAGCCGGATCCGGCGAGATGCGGTCGCCTATGCGCTGACGCTTCTCGCTTCATTGGTGCGAACGCCATAGATCGCGTCCGCGCGGGCCTCGAAGGCTTCGGTGTATTTGCGCACGGCTTTCGCAAACAGGCCGCCCATCAAATGTTCGAGCAGCTTCGAGCGGAAGCTATAGGCAATGTAAAAATCGATCTCAGAGGTGTTGGCATCGACCGGTTCGAAGTGCCAACGATTTTCCAGATGTGCGAACGGCCCATCCAGATAAGAGACAAAGATGGTGCGCGCGGCTTTGTCGAGAATCACTTCGGTGGTGAAGCTTTCGCGGATCAGCCGATACCCTACGGTCATGGTGGCGATCAGCGTTTCCTTTCCCTCGGCGAATTCGCGGCCTCTCACTTGTAGCGCCTCACAGAGCGGCAAGAATTGCGGATAGGCCTCGACATCGGCGACGAGAGCAAACATCTCATCGGCGGAATGCCCCACACGGTGCTTCGTCTCAAAGATGTGCATGGAGCTAATGCCGGAGCGCAGCTTGCTGGGCAGCTTGCAGCGCGGCGAAATCGTCGCTGGCATGATAGGAGGAGCGCGTCAGCGGACTTGCGGCGACGAGAAGGAATCCTTTGGCGAGCCCCCTCTCCCGATACGATCCAAACTCGTCCGGTGGCACATAACGCGCAACGGGAGCATGATCGGGTGTCGGCCGGAGATATTGGCCGATGGTGAGGAAGTCGACATCGGCTGCGCGAAGGTCGTCCATCACGGCAAGGACTTCGTCCTCACGCTCGCCGAGCCCCAGCATAATGCCGGACTTGGTGAACAGCCTTGGGTCGAGCGCCTTGGCGCGGGCGAGCAAGGACAGCGATTGCGCATAGCGCGCGCCGGGTCGGATGCGCCGATAGAGCGATGGAACCGTTTCGATATTGTGGTTGAACACGTCTGGCCTCGCAGCGAGCACGATTTCGAGCGCACCGTCTTTCCGCAAGAAATCCGGCGTCAGGACCTCGATACTGGCATGAGGCGCGGCCGCGCGGATGGACTTTATGGTCGCAGCAAAATGCGAGGCGCCGCCGTCTTCCAGATCGTCGCGATCGACCGAGGTCACCACGACATGTTTGAGGCCAAGTTCTGCCACGGCGGCCCCCACCCTCGCCGGCTCAGTCGGATCGAGATGGTTGGGACGACCGGTCTTGACGTTGCAGAAGGCGCAAGCCCTGGTGCAGGTGTCGCCCATGATCATGATGGTGGCGTGCCGCTTCGCCCAGCACTCAGCCGATATTGGGACAGGCGGCCTCCGCGCAGACGGTGTTGAGACGGTGTTTGCGGAGGATTGCGTGTGTTGCGTCGAAAGCACCTGCATTCGGCGCCCTGACGCGAAGCCAGTCCGGCTTGGCCAAAGGCAGCGTGACGGAGCTCCCTAGCTCAGGCTCCGCGCTTGGTCCGCTTTCGAACTCGATTGGCAAAAGGATGCTGCCCTCACGCGGTGTCGCGGAAGCGCCGCCAGATCCAAAGCACCACGATCGCGCCGATCGAGGCGACGATCAGGCTACCGAGCCAGCCGTAGAACTCGATCTTGAAGAGATTGGCAAGCGTGCCGCCGACGAACGAACCGGCGATGCCGACAAGCAGATTGGTCAAAAGACCATGATCGCTGGCGGTGACCTTCTCGGCGATCCAGCCGGCAAGAATGCCGATGATGAGCATGCCGAAAAAGCCGACGCCAGGCATACCTAAGAGACCTTGAGCTTCCATCGGGACCTCCGGGTTGATTGCGGCGTCCGCGTTCAGCCGGAGCTAAAGCGGACGCGCGCTAATATAGGCGTTCTCGACGGCAATGAAAGCGGTGAAACCGTCAGCGCATTCTGATCCAGATATAGATGCAGAGTATGGCGCCGAGCGTGGCGATCACGATCTCGCCCAACAGGCCATAGGCGCCGATGCCGAGAAGTCCGGCCAGGAAGCCGCCGACCACGGCGCCGACGACGCCGATCAGAAGATTGACCAGAAGGTCTTGCTGGCGCCCCATCACGTAGGAGGCGATGACGCCGGCGATCAGGCCTACGATTAGAAAATAGATCAAGCTCATGGTGTTGTTCTCCCTGTTGTTTCGACGCCTTATTCGCTCCGCCCGCTGAAAGCGGCAGAGCCTGGTACCGATTCGCCTATCATCGCTGACAACAGGGTAAGGGGGAAGATGCGAAAGCCGGGCGCGGACGCGCGGCTAGGTTAGAATTCCCCGACGCATCGCGGTCCTGAGAACGAACCATTGCGTCAGGATGGTCGCGACTGGTGGAACGAACAACACCAGGAAGGTCCGCAAGGCGGGATAAGGGTAGAAGCCGACATAGCGCCAGCCCTCGGATTCGGCCAACAAATACGCGGTTATGAGGGGAGCGAGCAGTACCAGTGTGGCGCCAAGAAGCGCCTTTTGGTTCGTGGCGACGGCAAGTGTCACGCCGAAGATCAAGGGGCCGACCGCGGCCAGGATCATCGTGGCATAGGCGCCGACGGCAAGGTCGATATTGCAGGCAAGCCGCTCGCCCTCGCAATGGAGCATCGAGGTCACCGAGCCGATGGCGACACCAACGGCGAAAGACAAAACGCCGGAAGCGAGCAGCGCGAGGACCAGGCGAACATATTTATTCCTGAACATCGGTCTGGAGCCCGTCGATATTGTCTTCCCAATGGGCGCCGTCGAAGATCGGTGATCTTCGTCACGTGCACGGCGCCCTCGTCGAGACAGCGGATATTGACGCTGAACCCGTCAGGGTGTGAGCGCGGGACATAAAAGCTCTTGATGCCGCACAATGAGCAAAATCGATGCTTCGCGGTGCCGGTGTTGAAGCTGTAGGTGGTGAGCTTGTCCTCGCCTTGCAGCAGGCGGAACCGTTCCTTCGGTACGATGAGATGGAGATACCCGGTCATGCGGCAGATCGAGCAGGTGCACTCAGTCGCCTCGACCGCGTCAGGCGCCAGAACCTCGTAACGCACGGCGCCGCAATGGCAGCCGCCCGGCTTCCAGCTCATTTTCTCGTCTGACATCGCGCCTCAAGGCTTCTCGACCGGCGCCCCATCTGAAACGGTTCGGCGTTTCAGCATGACGACATCGTCGGGCCGGGCCAGATTGAGGATGGCGCGTGCCCGTTCGTCAAGCATGTCGGGATCGAGGCTTTCGGGCCGTAAGAGGGCTACGTCGCGCTCGATACGCTCCCTCACCTCTTTGAGGCCCGCAAGTTCGCCCTGCAACGCTTCCTTGCGTTGCTCAAGACTGGCGCGAGCCTTCAGCCCGTGATCGCCGATCTCGAGATGATAGAAGAAATAGCCGCCAAGCGCGCAGGCGAGCAGCGGAAATAGAATGGCCTGAATGCGCATCCCCAACGACCCCCTCGCCCCTTAGGCGAACGGGGAGCATCGCGCCCAGACGGTTAACCAGAGGTTAGCGGCGGATCACCGAGATGCCGGCATAACGAGCGGCATCGCCGAGATCCTCCTCGATGCGGATCAGCTGATTATATTTGGCGACGCGATCCGACCTCGCGAGCGAACCGGTCTTGATCTGCCCGCAATTGGTGGCGACCGCGAGATCGGCGATGGTCGAGTCCTCGGTCTCGCCGGAACGGTGTGACATCACCGCGGCGTAGCCGGCTTCCTGCGCCATGCCGACAGCATCGAGGGTCTCGCTCAGGGTTCCGATCTGGTTGACCTTGACGAGGATGGCATTGGCGATGCCCTTTTCGATGCCCTCTTCCAGCCGGGTGACATTGGTGACGAAGAGATCGTCGCCGACCAACTGGCAGCGATTGCCGATCGCTATCGGTGAGCACGCGCCAGCCGTCCCAGTCGTCCTCCGACATGCCGTCTTCGATGGAGTAGATCGGATAGTTCGACACGAGCTCGGCGTAATAGGCCGCCATGTCCTTGGCTGCGAGCTTGCGGCCCTCGCCTTCCAACACGTAAAGCCCGTCGCGATAGAGTTCGGTCGCCGGCGACGTCGAGCGCGATATAGATCTCTTTGCCAGGCTTGAAGCCTGCTGTCTTCGATCGACATCCATGACGAAATCGAGCGCTTGCTTGTGTCGAGGCGAGATTGGGAGCAAAGCCGCCTTCGTCGCCGACATTGGTGTTGAGGCCTGCGGCTTTCAGCGCATGTTTCAGGGCGTGGAAGATTTCCGCGCCCATGCGCACGGCTTCCGCGATGCTGGAAGCGCCGACCGGTGCAACCATGAACTCCTGAAAGTCGATCGGATTGTCGGCATGCACGCCGCCGTTCAAGATGTTCATCATCGGCACGGGCAGCAGGTTCGCTTCCGGCCCGCCGAGATAGCGATAAAGCGGTTGCTCGTGCGAGGCAGCGCCGGCTTTGGCGGCCGCGAGCGACACGCCGAGAAGTGCGTTGGCGCCAAGGCGCTTCTTGTTGGGGGTGCCATCGAGATCGCGCAAGGTCTGGTCGAGCCCGCGTTGATCCTCGACGTCAAAGCCCTCAAGCGCGCGCGCGATCTCGCCGTTCACGGCCTCGACGGCTTTCCTTACGCCCTTGCCGCCGTAACGCTTGCCGCCGTCGCGAAGCTCGTGCGCCTCATGCGCGCCGGTCGAGGCGCCTGATGGCACCGCGGCGCGGCCGAAATGACCGTCCTCCAGCACGACATCGACCTCGACGGTCGGATTGCCGCGACTGTCGAGGATTTCGCGGCCGACGATGGCACTGATTGCGGTCATGGATTTGTGCGGTTGGTGAGAGGCAATCGGCAAAGTTGTGTCGCGCCCTCTTAGCGGAAGAGGCCGCTGAACGAAAGCCGGAAGTGGAAGCTGCGGTTAGGTCCGCGGTTTTGTCGGGATCGGATTTGCCGCCATTGGTCTTCCCTTGGTCTTGCCCGGGCGTCCGCAATTCGGGATCGGACTCATGGGGATCGAGACCGAAGGCTCGTATGTGTTCATGGCGCCGGATGCGGCATCCACGCCCAGGCCGATCACGCCCCCAACCAAGACATTCCCGGCGGTCATGACCTCGGTATGCGAGGCTAGGATCCCGATGCCGTCGGCGTAGCATTGGGCGACACATCGCACCGCTACGTTGTGCTTGCTCTTCTTGAGCGTTACGGTCGCTGGTGCTTGCACGGTTTGGGTGCCGATCGCAGGCGAGGACAGTTCGCACATGGCACCTTGCGCGCCGGGGGTGGTTACGGCGATTTGCTGCGAGGTGCCTTTCACAATCGTCGAGCACCCACCGAGCAACATGAAAGCGGTGCCGCAAGACGCGAAGAATAGGCGTCCCATCTGACGTTCCCCCAACCCGTTTCCCTCCCAAGTAGTACAGCATTAGAACTGCAATCTTAAGAGGAATCTGGCTTTGGGGGAATCAGGCCCACAGGAAAGCCCGCATTTGTTAGCTTCCGATGGGTCCGGAATAGGTCAGATGATGGAGCAATTCAGCTATGGGGAGTGAATTGGGGCGCTGGTCCTCTTCTCGGGCGGGCAGGATTCGACCGTCTGCCTCGGGCACGCGTTGAGCACCTACTCCAGGGTCGAGACTGTCGGTTTCAACTACGGACAGCGACACGGTGTTGAGCTTGAGTGCCGGCAGCGTGTGCGAGAGGAGATCGTCCGGCTCAATCCGCAATGGGCCGATCGGCTCGGGGATGACCATATGCTCGATGTTTCGAGCTTCGGCGCCATCGGCGAGACCTCGCTCACCTCTGAATCGGAAATCACCATGCTGGCATCGGGCCTGCCCAGCACCTTCGTGCCGGGACGCAATTTGATGTTCTTCGTCTATGCCGCGGCGCTCGGCTATCGGCGCGGACTCCACAATCTGGTCGGCGGCATGTGCGAGACCGATTATTCCGGCTATCCGGATTGCCGCGACGCCACGCTGAAATCGCTGCAAGAGGCGATCAGGCTCGGCACAGAGATCCCCTTCACCATCGAGACGCCGCTGATGTGGTTGTCGAAGGCCGAGACCTGGGCGCTCGCGGAAAAGCTCGGCGGAGAGGCCTTCGTCGATCTCATCATCGAGGAGACGCACACCTGCTACAAAGGGATGCGCGGAACGCGGCATGACTGGGGCTATGGCTGTGGCGCCTGCCCTGCTTGCGAGCTCCGCGCGCGCGGCTTTGCCGAGTGGCAGAAATTAAAGCCCTGAGAGCTTGCGTCGCAGGGCCCTAAGCGCCAAGTTCCGCTCATGTATTCGGTCAAGGAAATTTACTACACGCTGCAAGGCGAAGGCGCGCAGGCCGGGAGGCCCGCGGTGTTCTGCCGCTTCGCCGGCTGCAATCTGTGGAGCGGCCGCGAGGAGGATCGCGCGGATGCGACTTGCAAGTTCTGCGACACCGACTTCGTCGGCACCGATGGACCTGACGGCGGCAAGTTTGCGACGGCGGAAGAGCTCGCGCGTGCCTGCCGCTCCACCTGGAAAGGCAATTCCGGAACGCCGCCCTTCGTCGTGCTCACCGGCGGCGAGCCGATGCTGCAAGTCGACGAACCGCTGATCGACGCACTCCACGCCGCAGGCTTCGAGATTGCGATCGAGACCAACGGCACGCTGCCTGTGCCGCGCAGCATCGACTGGATCTGCGTGAGCCCGAAGGAAGGCGCGAAGCTGGTGCAGCGGAGCGGCGACGAGCTGAAACTGGTCCATCCACAAGTGGGGCTTGAACCCGAGGATTTGGGCGATCTCGACTTCCGGCATTTCCTGCTGCAGCCCATGGACGGCCCGGCTCAGGAAGCCAACACGGTTTCGGCCGTTGATTATTGCCTGGCCCACCCCAAATGGCGGTTGAGCGTGCAGACGCACAAGCTGCTCGGCCTTCGTTAAGGCTGTCGCGGCCGCTAGCACCGACCGGCAAAATCCCCTAAACAGCACCCATGCGTATCTACAAAGAATTCCTGTTCGAAGCCGCCCATTTCCTGCCCTCGGCGCCGCCGGGGCACCCGAATTCGCGGGTGCACGGACACTCTTTTCGCGCGCGGGTGACGATCGATGGCGAGCCGTCCGCCAAGACGGGAATCGTGCTGCATTTCGATGAGCTCGAGGCGGCGGTCGGCGGAGGCGCGCGACGCGCTCGATCATCGCATGCTGAACGAGGTCGAAGGACTGGAAGCGCCGACGCTGGAGCGCATCGCCATGTGGCTGTGGGATCGCCTGCATAATCGCCTGCCCGGTCTTGCCGAGATCGAGATCGCGCGGGATTCCTGTCATGAGGGCTGCGTCTATCGCGGGCCGTCGCCCTTGATGCGCGCGGCGGAATAGTCATGGCGAAGAAGATCAGCGGTCTGAAGCAGCTCGGCGCCAAGTCGCCGCTGCCGAAATCGCCGAGCTGAGGCGGTGCTCGAGCGCGTTGCCAATCCGCACCCGGACACGGTCTATGCCGCGCGCTTCACCTGCCCGGAATTCACCTGCCTTTGCCCGGTGACCGGCCAGCCGGACTTCGCCCATCTCGTCATCGACTATGTGCCGGACGGCTTCTTGCTCGAATCCAAATCGCTGAAGCTCTATCTCGCGAGCTATCGCAATGTCGGCGCCTTCCATGAGGACGCGACCGTCGGCATCGGCAAGCGCGTGGTCGAGCTGATCAAGCCGCATTATTTGCGGATCGGCGGCTATTGGTATCCGCGCGGCGGCATTCCCATCGACGTGTTCTGGCAATATGGGACCGTGCCTGAGGGCATGTGGCTTCCCGACCAGGGCGTCTCGCCCTATCGCGGCCGCTAACGCCGCTTCACCAGCGCATCGATCGCGATCAGCTCCGTGAGCAAGGGTTCGAGCTCTTTCAGCGGCACCATGTTGGGACCGTCGGAGGGCGCACGATCCGGATCTTGATGCGTCTCGATGAAGACGCCCGCGACGCCGACCGCGACAGCAGCGCGCGCGAGCACCGGCACGAAGCGCCGTTCGCCTCCGCTTGTCGCCCCCTGCCCTCCAGGTTGCTGCACCGAATGGGTCGCATCGAAGATCACAGGCGCGCCGGTCTCGGCGAGGATCGGTAGCGCGCGCATGTCCGAGACAAGCGTGTTGTAGCCGAAGGAGACGCCGCGCTCGGTGACGAGCACATTCGGATTGCCGGCGCCGACGAGCTTGGCCACCACGTTCTTCATGTCCCACGGCGCGAGGAACTGACCCTTCTTGACGTTGACCGGTTTGCCGGTCGCCGCGGCGGCGAGAAGCAGATCGGTCTGACGGCAGAGGAAGGCCGGGATCTGCAACACATCGACGGCTTCGGCGACGGCCGCGCATTGGTCGGGCTCGTGCACGTCGGTGATGACGGGAAGGCCGACGCTCTCCCTCACTTCGGCAAAGATCGGCAGCGCAGCTTTCAATCCCATGCCGCGCGCGCTTCCCACGCTGGTGCGGTTCGCCTTGTCGAAGGAGGATTTATAGACCAGCCCGAGCTTGAGCCTTGAGGCGATCTCTTTCAGCGCCGAAGCTGTCTCTAGCGCATGCGCGCGGGATTCAAGCGCGCATGGCCCCGCGATCAAGGCAAGCGGCAGATCGTTGCCGAAGCGCGCGGCGCCGACGGCCACAATCGGATTGGCAACGGGTCTCAACGCCTCATTCATGGGCGGACCATGGGCGTACCAGGCGCAGGCGTCAACCGTCCTGGCTGCCGACTAAGGTTCATCACTTCCGGGCGACAAATTCGACCCATAAGGGGTAGTGATCCGAGACCCGATACTGCATCTCCTTCGGTTTCATGCCGACGTCGAGATAGAGGTGGGGAACGAAATCGATGCTTCCGCCGCCGGTACATTCGAGGTTGAGGCGACGTTCGCTACCCGCTCGAACCACGCGATCTGGTCGTAATATTTGTCGTGCCGGTCGGCTTCCTCGGAGAAAATTGACCGGGGAACGAGATCAAGAACCTCGGGCACGGTCAAACCGCTGCTGACGAAGGCGCGCCAAATAGGTGAGTCGTGGCGGTCAATATTGAAGTCGCCGAGCACCATGAGGTTCTGTTCCCAATCGCTCATCTGGGCAGCCCAATCAGCCATCCATTCAGCGATGGCCTTGAGCTCCGGGGAGCGCTCCTCAGGCTTCTCGCCATAGATGACATGCAAGGTGACCAACACAAACGTGATTGCCGTCACTGCGAAAGCCGACAGCATAAGGCGTTCTTGCAAATTGCTTGTGCAGTGCGTCCTTCTGAATTGACTGCAAACGATCCTCAGGCACTACGAGTTCGCAGGCCAGACCAGACAGGCTGATGCGCCTTGCATCGAAGAAGAAGGCGAGCCGTTCGAAGTTGCCCTCTTTCCCGCGAGTGACATCCGTCATCAGGAATTGCCAATCAGGGCCGAGAGTCTTGAGCATCGTACGCAACGCGCCTAAATCGCCTTTCGCCTCTTGAATAGCGATGACATCGAAGCGAGAAACGATCTCGGTAATTGCCCAGAGGGCACGCCAATCCCGCTTTGGCGATTGTTTGGGACCGGCAAACCAGGTTGGTGCAAGAGACGCAAACGCCTTCAGATTCCAGGTTGCTATGAGGAGATTGCGAACCCCGTCGCGCTTCGGGGGAATTTTTTGATCAAGCATCTTGCGGAGCTGAAGCATCTCCGACTTGGCCGCCGAAGGCGCGCCCGGCCCGTCGAATGGCGGTAAGGATTCCGACATAGGCGTCCTCCCCAGGTTGTACTGAGAAGTCTACACTAGTCTCGATTGTTCGACAGCAGCGCCGATGAAGGAGGCGAACAGCGGGTGCGGCTCGAACGGCCGCGACTTGAGTTCGGGGTGAAACTGCACGCCGATGAACCAAGGATGATCCGGGCGCTCGACGATCTCGGGCAGAAGCCCGTCCGGCGACAGTCCGGAGAAGCGCAAGCCCGCCCCTTCGAGAATATTCCGATAGCGCGTGTTCACCTCATAACGGTGTCGATGCCGCTCCGAGATGCGCGTCGTGCCATAGATCTCGGCGACCTTGCTGCCTTTGGCGAGCACCGCCTCGTAGGCGCCGAGACGCATCGAGCCGCCGAGATTGCCGTTGGCCTGACGCCGCTCGAGCTCGTTGCCCTTCATCCACTCTGTCATCAGGCCAACCACCGGCTCTTCGGTGGGGCCGAATTCGGTGGAGCTTGCGCCTTCGATGCCGGCCTCGCGCGCGGCCTCGATCACCGCCATCTGCATGCCGAAGCAAATTCCAAAATAGGGCACGCTGCGCAACCGAGCGAATCTCGCCGCGCTGATCTTGCCTTCGGAACCGCGCTCGCCGAAGCCGCCGGGCACGAGGATGCCGTTCACCTCCTCGAGATAGGCGGCGGCGTCTTCCTGCTCGAAGGTCTCCGACGGAATCCACTGCAGATTGACCCGGACGCGATTGGCGATGCCGCCATGAACCAGCGCCTCGTTGAGCGACTTATAGGCGTCCTTCAGCCCGGTATATTTGCCGACCACCGCCACGGTCACCTCGCCGTCTGGATTGGCGATGGTGTCCGAGATCGTGCGCCAGCGCTCAAGGTCCGGCTCCGGCGCATTGGTGATGCCGAAGGCGGCGAGAACTTCGCGGTCGAGGCCCTCGGCGTGATAGGCACCTGGAACGTCGTAGATGCTCGGGACGTCGAGCGCCTGGATCACGGCTTCGGGGCGCACATTGCAGAACAGCGCGATCTTGCGCCGCTCGTCCCTGGGCAACTCGCGGTCGGTACGGCACAAGAGAACGTCCGGCTGGATGCCGATCGAGCGCAGTTCCTTCACCGAATGTTGCGTGGGCTTGGTCTTGAGCTCGCCGGCGCTCGGGATGAAGGGAACGAGCGTGAGATGGATGAACGCGGTCGAGCCTCGCGGCAACTCGTTGCCGAGTTGGCGGATGGCCTCGAAGAACGGAAGCCCCTCGATGTCACCGACCGTGCCGCCAATTTCGCACAGCACGAAATCGACCCCTTCATTGCCGGAGGTGATGAAATTCTTGATGGCGTCGGTGACGTGCGGGATCACCTGCACGGTGGAGCCGAGATAATCGCCCTTCCGCTCGTGAGCGATGATCTGCTGATAGATGCGGCCCGTGGTGATGTTGTCGGCTTGGCTCGCCGGCCGCCCGGTGAAGCGCTCGTAATGTCCGAGATCGAGATCGGTCTCGGCGCCGTCGTCAGTGACGAAGACCTCGCCGTGCTGATAGGGGCTCATGGTCCCCGGATCGACATTGAGATAGGGATCGAGCTTCCGCGAGACGCACCGAATAGCCACGCGCCTGTAACAGCGCGCCGAGTGCGGCCGAAGCGAGCCCCTTGCCGAGAGAGGAAACCACGCCGCCGGTAATGAAGACGTACCGCGTCATGGGCCTCGACCATATACCGAAACACTATCGATTCGTAGCCGAAACAATAGGCGGCTACGGGGGACTGTGGATTGGCGTTTGCGGTGCCGCTATTGCGGCGGTGGCGCAGGCGGTGCGGCTGGGGCTGCAGGCGGACCCGAAGGCACGGTGGGCGGGCCTACGGGAAGCTGGAGGCCAGGAAGGCTGCTATCGCCAGAGCTACCGGCAGGCGTCAGCACGGACTTGGCAGGCCCGGTATGGCTGGCCAAAAGGGTGAGCGCGAGGCTGGTTGCAAAAAACATCGCTGCCAGCGCAGCCGTGGTCTTGGTTAAGGCATTGCCGGCAGAGCGGCCGGACATGAATCCGCCGCCTCCCCCACCAATGCCGAGCGCGCCGCCTTCGGAACGCTGCAACAAAATCGTGCCGACCAGGGCGGCGGCAACCATCATATGGATAACAAGCAGAACGGCGTTCATCTCGTAGCCTTCGGTTTCGAAGGCGCCGTCTTATCCGAATCAGCCAGGGCTTGGCTAGCATTGGTTTGGGCGTCGGTCGAAGGCGGGGTGGGCTTACGATCCGGCAGAGGCACCTCGCCCGGAGGCGTAACCTTTGCCTTGGTTATCCCGCCGCCACGGCAGCGAAACTCAATCTGCTCTTCGATGGCGAGGAATTTCCGCACGCGCTCGATCTCCGGCTCGCTGAGATGGCTCTTGACCCAATCGGGCCCCTGGTCGAGCGCGGCTTGCATCTCACGATTGAGCAATTGCTTGCGTTCGACCTGAAGGTTGGCGCAACTCTCTTTGTCGAGCGGCTCGGCGAGCGACGCCGTCCAGCCAAGCAGCGTCGCCCCGCAAAATAGGCCAATGCCAATAGAGCTCGCCAACGACATCGAGACCCCGCGTCAGTACCCCAGCGCCAGAATGACGAAGATTGGCGATTTTGCCAACTCTCTCGCGCCAAACGGCTGTAACCCTTGCGCCCGATTCTTCAGGCGTAAGCCGATATAATAGCGAAGAAATCCTTCGCCGTCAGGCTTGCTCCGCCGACAAGTGCGCCGTTCACATTCGGAATTGCCAGAATTGTGGCGGCATTTGCCGGCTTTACCGAGCCGCCATAAAGGATCCGGGCCTGGGCACCTTCCGCCTCGCCGAGGCGCTGCGCCAAGCCGTTGCGGATGAAACCATGGACCTCGGCGATGTCCGCATCGCTCGGCGTGAGACCTGAGCCGATGGCCCAGACCGGCTCATAGGCAATGACCGTGTTGGCCGCATTGGCACCGGACGGCAGCGATGCTTGGAGCTGCGCTCCCACGATTTCGAGCGTGCGTCCGGCCCGTCGCTCAGCCTCGGTCTCGCCGATGCAGATGATGGAGACGAGGCCGGCACGATGCGCGGCCTCGGCCTTGGCACGAACAAGCGCGCTGGTCTCGCCATGATCGGCGCGGCGCTCGGAATGTCCGACAATCACATAGGTCGCGCCGGCGTCGGCGAGCATCTCGGCTGAGATATCGCCGGTATGGGCGCCAGAGGCCGCGACATGGCAGTCCTGGGCGCCGAGAGCGATACCGCTATCGCGCATGAACTCGCGGGCGAGGAAAAGCAGGGTTACCGGAGGGCACACCAGCACGTCCGCACGGGGTACCGGGCTCGATTGCAGCCGATCGATCAGCGATCCGATCTCGGCCAAAGAGGCCCCCGTGCCGTTCATTTTCCAGTTTCCGGCCACTAACGGCCTCGGTGCCTTCACCTTGCCCCCCTCGTGCTAGCTACCTATGATGCGCCGCCCCGCGGTCATGGCCCAAGATTGGGCCGCCGGCGCGGGGTTTGCAATTAGTGAAACGGAAGGTCAATCGCGTGGCACTCGATACATTACGCAAAGGAGCAGGCCGAATGTTCGGCATGATCCTGATGGGACTGTTGGTTTTCAGCTTCGCGATTTGGGGCGTTGCGGATGTTTTCCGCGGCTATGGCGAAAAATCCCTGATCAGGGTCGGCGATATCGAGATCAATTTGCAAGATTACTCGCGCGCGGAGCGTGAGGCCTTGCGCGCGATGAGCGCTGATGCGGGCCGCAACCTCTCGAAGCAAGAGGCCATGAAGATGGGCCTCGAGAATCGGATCTTGGAACGGTTGATTGGCGGCGCGGCGGTCGACAATCACGCGCAAGATCTCGGTCTCGGCATGTCGCAGGAGGCCGTGCTCGAACAGATCAAGAAGGACCCGGCGTTTCAGGACCCGACCGGAAATTTCAGTCCGCTTGTGCTCGCATCAATCTTGCGATCGCTCAATATGACCGAGCAAGGGTACATCTCCGAGACGCGCGAGCGCGATTTGCGCCGTCAGCTGATCGGCACGGTCGGCGATACCGCACCTGCACCGCAAGTCTTGCTCGACGCGCTGGTGCGCTACAACGACGAGCGTCGCAGCTTACGTTACGTGCTGGTGCCACTCAGCGCCGCTGGCACGGCGAAGGAGCCGACCGAAGAAGAGCTCAAAGCATTTTACGACAACCATCACGCCAGGTTCACGCAACCGGAATACCGGAAGATCGGCGTGATGGCGGTGACGCCGGAGACCGTCAAGGATCAAGTCACGATCACCGAGGACGATCTCAAGGCCGCGTTTGAAAAGGATAAGGACAAGCTCGGCAAGCCGGAGCGGCGCCACGTGCAGCAGATCACTTTCCCCGACCAAGCCGCCGCGGAGGCTGCGTCTCAGAAGATTCAGTCGGGCACCGATTTCGCCGCGATCGCCAAGGAGCAAGGCTTGGGCGATGCGGATTTCGATCTCGGCACGCTGAAGCGCGATGAAATGGCCGATGCGACGATCGCCGAGGAAGCCTTCAAGCTCGAGAAGGACAAAGTCAGCTCTCCAGTCACCGGAAAGCTCGGCAAGGTCGTGTTGCTTCGCGTCACCGAGATCGAGCCCGGCGAGGTCGTCACCTTCGAACAGGCAAAGCCCAATCTCGAGAAAGCCATTCTCAAAGATCGTGCCGAGCGTCTGATCCTCGACCTTCGCGACAAGATCGAGGACGAACGCGCCTCCGGCTCCAAGCTTTCGGAAGTCGCCGACAAGCTCAAGCTCACCTATCAGACCGTGGACGCCGTCGACCGCAAGGGCCAGGCACCGGACGGCTCCGCCGTCACGCTGCCGGCCCAGACCGAGCTTCTCGAGGCGGCCTTCGCCACCGACACGGGCGTGGAGAACGACCCGATCGAGCCCAAGGATGCCGGCATCATCTGGTACGAGGTGCTCGGCGAAACGCCGGAGCAACTCAAGCCGTTCGATCAGGTGAAAGACGACGTGACCAAGGCCTGGCGTCAGGACGAGGAACGGAACCGCCTGGCGAAATATTCGCAGGAGCTGCTCACGTCCTTGAACGGCGGCAAGTCGCTCGACGATCTCGCCAAGGAGCTGAACACCGAAATCCTGACGACGGAGCCGCTCAAGCGTGGCGATCTCGCGGTCAACATCATGCCGGCGGCGATGACGCAGGCTTTCTTGCTGCCGAAGGGCGGCTATGGGACGGCGCCATCCGGCACCGACGACAAGCGCGTCGTGTTCCAGGTCGATACCATCGTGCCGCCCAAAGAGCTCGAAGCGCCGGCCGCCGCCGGCATCAAGCGCCAGCTCGACGTTCTCGTCAGCGACGACATTATCGGGGAATATTTCTCGGCGCTGGAGAAACGCTACGGCGTCAGCGTCAACGAGGCGGCGCTCAACAAGCTCGCGGGCGGCGAACAACAACAATGAGGCAAAGGCCGGCCGCAGCGATGACGCCACAGCCCGAGCCTGCTGGAGCGGCTGCTGTCGAGCCTGAGTTCTCGGACTTTGCGCGTCGATACGACGAGGGCAAGCCGCAAGTGGTGTGGACGCGGCTCGTCGCCGATTTGGAGACGCCGGTCTCGGCGATGCTGAAGCTGGCAAACGAACGGCCGAACAGTTTTCTTCTAGAGTCGGTGGAAGGCGGCGCCACGCGCGGACGCTATTCCATCATCGGTTGCGAACCCGATGTGATCTGGAGGGCGAACGGCAACAAGGCCGAAGTCAACCGCGCGCCTCAGTCTGATGCCGAGGCCTTCGCCCCCTCGCCGCTACCGCCCTTGCAGTCGCTCCGCGCGCTGCTCGCGGAATCGGCCATCGAGTTGCCGGCAGCTCTGCCGCCGATGTCGGCCGGCATCTTCGGCTATATGGGCTACGACACGGTCCGATTGATCGAGGATTTGCCCTCGACCAAACCGGATCCGCTCGGACTTCCCGACAGCATCCTGGTGCGGCCGACGCTCGTCGTCATTTTCGATACGGTGAAAGACGAGATGACGGTGGTGACGCCGGTCAGGCCTGCGCCCGGCGTGTCCGCCAAGGCGGCCTACGCGCGCGCCGCCGACCGGCTCAATATCGTGCTGGAGCGTCTCGATCAGCCTCTGCCGCATGGCGGCGAGCACGATCTCAGCGCTGCGCATCCGGAGCCGAGAAGCGCGACCAAGCCCGACGCCTTCATGAAGAAAGTCATCAAGGCGAAGGACTACATCGCGGCCGGCGATATCTTCCAGGTCGTGCTCAGCCAGCGTTTCGAGGCGCCGTTCACGCTGCCGTCCTTCGCGCTTTACCGGGCGCTGCGGCGGGTCAATCCCTCGCCCTATCTCTATTATTTGAATTTCGGTGGGTTCGCCGTGGTCGGGTCCAGCCCGGAGATTCTGGTCAGGGTCCGCGACGGCGGCGTCACCATCCGCCCCATCGCCGGCACGCGGCCGCGTGGCGCGACGCCTGAGGAAGACAAGGCGCTCGCCGAAGAGCTGCTTGCCGATGCGAAAGAGCGCGCCGAGCATCTGATGTTGCTCGATCTCGGGCGGAACGATGTGGGCCGCGTGGCCGAGATCGGCAGCGTGCGCGTCACCGACAGTTTCTTCCTCGAATATTATAGCCAGGTGATGCATATCGTCTCCAATGTGGAGGGTCGTCTCGATTCCCGTTGCGATGCGATCGATGCGTTGATGGCGGGATTCCCTGCCGGCACCGTGTCCGGCGCGCCAAAGGTTCGCGCCATGGAGATCATCGATGAGCTCGAAGACGAGCGGCGCGGTCTCTACGCAGGCTGCGTCGGATATTTCTCCGCCAATGGCGACATGGATTCCTGCATCGTGCTGCGTACCTCGGTGGTGAAAGACGGCAAGATGTATGTGCAGGCGGGTGCGGGTATCGTTGCCGACTCCGTGCCGGAGCGCGAGCAGGCCGAATGCGTGAACAAAGCGCGCGCTCTGTTCAAGGCTGCGGAAGAAGCGGTGCGTTTTGCCGCCCGCGCCAAGCAAGGCCAGTGAGTTCATGCTCACGCTCAGCCTGCTCCGTCACGCCAAATCGAGCTGGATCAGCCCGTCGCTTCCCGATCAGGATCGGCCGCTCAACACGCGCGGCGTTGCCGATGCCCCGGTGATGGGACGCGCCATAGCCAAGCACGGCATCGATCCGAGCCTCGTGCTCTGCTCCTCGGCGCGGCGCACGCGTGACACGCTGGCGCTGGTCTTGCCGGAATTGAAAGTCGAGCCGCGCGTGATCTACGACGATGCGCTCTATCATGCGACCGCGAGCGAAATGCTGCGGACGCTCCGCGGCGTCAGCACGGACATCAATTCCGTCATGCTGGTCGGCCATAATCCGGAGATCCACGCGCTGGCGCTCGATCTGATCGGCAAGGGCCCGCAAAGTCTGAAGATGCGCCTCTTGGAAAAGCTGCCGACCACGGGCTTCGTGGTCATCAGCTTCCCGTTTCAGTCCTGGGACCAGGTGACGGTGAATAGCGGCGAGCTCAAGCTGTTCCTCACGCCGAAAATCCTCGCCGGCGGCTGAAATGAAGGCGTTTCGGGAAGCGCCGAGCTTGACGGGCCGACGGTCCGCGGGCGTAACACCCCCTGATGCTGACGCTCATCGATAATTACGACAGCTTTACCTATAACCTCGTGCATTTCCTCGGGGAATTGGGCGCGACCGCGCGCGTCTACCGGAACGACAAGATCAGCGTCGATGAGGTCATGGCGGAGAAGCCGTCGGCGATCGTGCTGTCCCCGGGCCCTTGCGATCCGGACCGGGCCGGCATCTGTCTCGATCTGATCAAGCGTGCCGGACCAGAGGTGCCGATCCTGGGCGTCTGTCTCGGCCATCAAGCCATCGGGCAAGTCTATGGCGGCCGGATCGTGCGGGCGCCGATCCTGATGCATGGCAAGCTCTCCAAGGTGCATCATACCGGCCAGGGCGTGTTCGAGGGGATCGCGCAGGATTTCTCGGCGACACGATACCATTCGCTGATCATCGACCGGGCGAGCCTGCCGGCGGAGCTCGAAATCACCGCGACGACCCAGCGACGGGGTCATCATGGGCGTGCGGCACAAGAGCTATCCCGTACACGGCGTTCAATTCCATCCCGAGAGCATCGCCTCGGAGCATGGCCATCAATTGCTGGCAAATTTCCTCGACCTGGCCAGGGTCGACCGGCGCACCCGCGGCATGGAAACACGAGACGCAGTCGGTGCCCTCTAATCCGATGGTGCAAGGCAGCGCTGAGATCGCGGATCTTCGCGGCGCCATCCGCAAAATCGCGTCCGGCGAAACGCTGACGCAAGACGAAGCGGCCGACGCTTTCACGTTGATGATGTCTGGCGCCGCGACCGAAGCACAGATCGGCGCGCTGCTGATGGGCATGCGGGTACGCGGCGAGAGTATCGACGAGATCGCTGGCGCTGCCCGCGCGATGCGCGCCAAGGCGGTCAAGGTCAAGGCACCCAAGGGCGCCATCGACACATGCGGCACTGGCGGCGATGCCAAGGGCACGTTCAACATTTCGACTTGCGCGGCGTTTGTGGTCGCCGGCGCCGGCGTTCCGGTCGCCAAGCACGGCAACAAATCGATCTCGTCGCGCTCGGGCTCTGCCGATGTGCTGAAGGCGCTCGGCGTCAATATCGAGCTCGCTCCCGACAAGATCGAGCGTTGCATCGAAACTTGCGGGCTCGGGTTTATGTTCGCGCCGGCGCATCACGCGGCGATGAGCCATGTGGCTAAAGCGAGGGCGGAACTCGGCACGCGCACGATCTTCAATCTGCTGGGCCCTCTCGCCAATCCCGCCGACACCAAATACCAGCTCGTTGGCGTCTTCGCCGAGGAATGGGTGGAGAAAATCGCCAACGTGCTGGGGCTGCTTGGGGTCGAGCGTGCCTGGGTGGTGCATGGCAGCGACGGAATGGATGAGTTGACCACGACCGGCATTAGCCATGTCGCGGTGATCGATGGCGGCAGGATCTCGACCTTCAAGGTCTCGCCAAAAAATGCAGGGCTAAAGGAGGCTAGGCCCGACGACTTGGTCGGCGGCGACGCCGCGGAGAACGCCGCTCATATTCGCGCCGTGTTGCAAGGAAATCTTGGGCCATTCCGGGATATCGTCCTGCTGAATGCCGCAGCCGCCCTGCTCGTCGCCGGCAAGGCAGAGTCGCTCCGCGACGGCGTGGCGCTCGCCGAGCAGTCGATCGAAAGCGGTAAGGCTATGGGCGTGCTGGAGGCGCTGATCCGCCTCAGCAATGATAAGGTCTGAGCCATGGCGGACGTGCTCGACAAGATCATGGCCTATAAGCGGAAAGAGGTGGAGGCCGCCAAGGCCGCCGTCCCGCTTTCCGCGCTACGCTTGCGTGCCGAACAGGCGCCGCCGGTGCGCCCCTTTGCGGGCGCGCTGCGGAACCGCATCGACGCATCGGATTTCGCGCTGATCGCCGAGATCAAGAAGGCGAGTCCCGTCGAAGGGCCTGATCCGCGCCGATTTCGATCCGCCCGCGCTCGCGCGTGCCTATGAGGCGGGAGGCGCTGCTTGTCTTTCCGTTCTCACCGACACGCCTTCGTTTCAGGGCCATCCCGATTATCTGGTGCAAGCCCGCGCGGCGACCAAGCTGCCAGTGCTCCGCAAGGATTTCATGCTCGATCCCTACCAGGTGCTGGAAGCGCGGGCGATCGGCGCGGATTGCATTCTCATCATTCTTGCGGCAGTCGATGACGCAACCGCCAAGGCGTTGACCGAAGCTGCCACCGAGCTCGGCATGGACGTGCTCGCCGAGGTGCATGACGAGGCCGAGCTCGACCGCGCGCTTCGGCTCGACACCAAGCTGATCGGCATCAACAATCGCGACCTCAAGACCTTCGTCACAAGTCTCGAGGTCACCGAGCGGCTCGCCCCGCGCGTGCCCGCCGATCGCATCGTGATCGGCGAGAGCGGCATCTTCACCCATGACGACGTGCTCAGGCTTGCCGAGTCCGGCGTGAAGGCCTTTCTCGTCGGCGAAAGTCTGATGCGGCAGGCCGATGTGGCGGCGGCCACGCGAATGCGCTGCTCACGGGCGAACAGTTAAGCGAGGCCGCGCAATGAGCTCCCGCCTCAGCCATCTCAATGAGAAAGGCGAAGCCCGCATGGTCGATGTCGGCGGTAAGCAAGTGACGACGCGCCGCGCCACCGCCGAGGGTTTTGTCGCCATGGCGCCGGCCACGCTCGATCTGATCCTCGAAGGCAAGGCCAAAAAGGGCGACGTGCTGGCGACGGCCCGCATCGCCGGCATCATGGCGGCGAAGCGGACGCATGAGCTGATCCCGCTCTGCCATCCGCCTCCCCTTGACGCAAGTCACGGTCGATTTCGAGCCCTCACGCCACCCTTCCGGCATCCGCGTCGAAGCGATGGCGAAGGTCGAGGGCAAGACCGGCGTGGAGATGGAGGCGCTGACGGCCGTCTCGATCGCCTGCCTCACGCTTTACGATATGTGCAAGGCGGTCGACCGCGGGATGTCCTTCTCCGGCATTCGCCTCGTCGAGAAGACGGGCGGCCGATCCGGCGCGTTCAAGGCCGCGCCGTTTTCCGGCAAGCGTTGATCTCCCATGGCTCTGCTCAGCGTCGCCGAAGCTCTCGCCCGTGTGACGCAAGGGCTCGCGCCGCTTGAAGCGGAGTCGGTCGCGCTTGCCGACGCGAGCGGCCGCGTGCTCGCGGAGGATCTGGCAGCGACGCTCACCCAGCCGCCCTTCGATGCATCCGCCATGGACGGTTATGCGGTGCGCGGCGCCGACCTCGCCAAGCTTCCCGCCACACTCAAGCTGATCGGGGAGTCGCTCGCTGGCAGCGGCTTCAGCGGAAGCGTCGGATCGGGCGAAGCCGTGCGCATCTTCACCGGAGCGCCGGTGCCGAAAGGCGCCGACAGTATCGTCATCCAGGAGGACACCGAGCAAGACGGCACCAAGGTGCTGGTCAAGGCTGGTGCTCCGGGCCGGCACATTCGCCCGCGCGGACAAGATTTCAAGAAGGGCGACCTCCTGCTTTCCGCCAACACGAAACTCAATGGCCGCTCGCTGATGCTTGCTGCCGCCATGAACCATGCGGAGCTTCCGGTGCGCCGGAAGCCGAAGGTCGCGATCCTGGCGACGGGCGATGAAGTGGTGCCGCCGGGCTCAAAATTGACGGCCGATCAGATCGTCTCGTCGGTGCCCTATGGCGTGGCGGCGTTGGTCGAAGCGGAAGGCGGCGAAGCCATGAGCCTCGGCATCGCCAAGGACGATGTCGAGAGCTTGGTGACGCTCGCCCGCTCGGGCAGCGCCGCCGACATTCTCGTCACCATTGGCGGCGCTTCGGTCGGCGAGCGGGATCTCGTTGCGAGCGCGCTTCGCGGCGAAGGGCTCGAGCTCGAATTCTGGAAGATCGCCATGCGTCCGGGCAAGCCCATGCTCTATGGCCGGATGGGACATCAGCGCGTGCTCGGGCTTCCGGGCAATCCCGTCTCGGCGATCGTCTGCGCACGCGTGTTCCTGGTGCCGATGTTGCGGCGCCTATTGGGTCTTGCCGCCGAGCAGCCGACACAGGACGCGGTGCTCGGGGACGCTATCGAGGCCAACGGTCCGCGCGAGCATTACATGCGGGCGGTTTCGGACTGGACCCCGACCGGCGAACGGGTCGTCGCCCCCTCGCCTCTCAAGACAGCTCGCTGGTGGCAGACCTCGCCAGAGCCGATTGTCTGATCGTGCGGCCTGTCGATGCGCCAGCGGCCCCTAAAGGATCCCGCGTCAAAATCCTGCCCCTCGACGACTAGCCATTAAGGCCTCGGCAACTCGAATCGCCGACACCCTTCGTCGGACGCATGGCAGCGACGACATGTTGTGTCGTTAGTCCTTGCGGAACACAAATAGAACATGTAAGCTGTTCATGATTTGTACAGGCTGGTAGGCGGCCTTAAGGGGACCTGATGCTCACTTCGAAGCAAAAAGAGCTTCTCATGTTCATCCATGAGCGGTTGAAGGAATCGGGCGTGCCGCCCTCCTTCGATGAGATGAAGGAGGCCTTGGACCTCAAGTCCAAATCGGGCATCCACCGGCTGATTACTGCCCTCGAAGAGCGGGGATTCGTGCGCAGGCTGCCGCATCGGGCCCGCGCGATGGAGATCGTCAAGCTGCCAGATTCGATGCCGCAAGGCGCTGCGTCGCGCTCCCGCGGCTTCTCGCCCAGCGTGATCGAGGGAAGCTTGGGCCGGGTGCCGCAATTGGCCGAAGGCGAGAGCATGCCGCAAAGCGTCAGCATCCCGGTGATGGGCCGCATCGCCGCCGGCGTTCCGATCGAAGCGATCCAGACCCGGCTTGCGACGATGGAAGTGCCGCCGGAGCTGCTCTCCAAGGGTGAGCATTACGCGCTCGAGGTCAAAGGCGATTCGATGATCGATGCCGGCATCCTCGAAGGCGACACCATCGTCGTGAAGAAATGCGACGACGCCAATAATGGCGACATCGTCGTGGCGCTGGTCGACGAAGAAGAGGCCACGCTGAAGCGCATTCGCCGCCGCGGCGACTCGATCGCGCTCGAAGCCGCCAATCCCTCTTATGAGACTCGCATCTTTGGTCCTGACCGGGTGCGCGTGCAGGGACGGCTGGTCGGTCTGATCCGGCGGTACTAAGTTTCCTCAAGGCTTGGCTTCGGGGTGCTCGTTCTCAACGTCACTCTCGCTTGAGTCACCACGCGCGAAGGCGTGGCCGACGCTGAGATCCGGCGCCGGTGTGGGCGGCGGACGTTCCGGCACCCAGGGCCGCGACCCCCTCGCCTCGGCGACCGACTCCGCACGGATCGACAGGCCCTCGATATAGAGCGCGTAGGCGCCATGCTCCTTGAGCATCTTCCGGTCGACCACGACCCTTGCCGCGCGACAGGCTTTGGTCACGGTGAAGGGCGCCACGACGATGTCGGCGAGGCGGCAGTCTTCCTCCAGCGCGGAGGGATGGCGCACGAGCGCGATGGTCTTGCCTTTCACCTTGCCGATGCATCCCGCATTGTCGCAGCGAAAGACATTTGCCGATGCGGCTGCTGCAACGTCGCGATCGTCGCCATCGGCAAGCAGCCAGTTCTCGGTGCTGTAATCGGTGCGCGTCGCGGGCGGAAGCGCGAGACTGTTTCCTTCGTCGCGCAGCGCCACGGTCTTGCCGTCGCGATCGATGAGAATGTCGGGGCGGGTGCCGGCCGGCGCCAGCGCCAGACCGAATGCCGCGATGACGAGGCCGAGCGCGCGCATCCGCGTCTGCCAGAGGCAAAGCCACAAGCCGCCAAGCACCATCAGAAGAAGTGCGTAGCCTGAGATCGACGGCAGCACGGACACGGCGCCAGGCCAGGAGGCGACCCATTCACCGGTCGCGACCATCAGCTCGATGCCGTAGCCCATGGCCTGGAGCGGCCAGTATTCGAGGCCGAGCGGCATGGTGAGCAGCGCTAGAAGCGCCATCGGCATGATCAGCAGGCTGACGATGGGCGTCACGATCAAATTCGCCGCGAGCCCATAATGCGTCATGCGGTGAAAGTGATAGATGGCGAAGGGCGCGATGGCGAGGCTCGCCACCAGCGTGGTCAGCGCGGCGCTGGATGAGATGATGGCGGCTCTCCGCAAGCCATGCCAGACCGGGCTCACGTCACCTTGGCCGTCGCGTTCGCGCTGCGACAGATACTCGAACAGGGCGACGAGACCCACCACCGCAGCAAATGACATTTCGAAACTCGGGTCGAAGAGCGATTGCGGCATGATCAAAAGAACTGCGAGCGCCGCGATGGCGACGTTCCGCATGGTGAGCGCGGGCCGGTCGAGCATCACTGCAATGAGGACGATGCTCATCATGATCCAGGAACGGACCGTCGGCACTGCGGCGCCAGACAACAGAAGGTAGAACGTGGCGCTGAACAAGGCCGCCGCCGCCGCCCATTTCCGGATCGGAAAGCTCAGCGCGAGATAAGGAAACGATGCGAGCAGCGCACGCACGAGCCAGAACATGGTGCCGGCCATGATCACCATGTGCAGGCCGGAGATCGAAAGGATGTGCGCGAGGCCGGAATCGCGCATCGCCTGGTTCACATCCTTGGGGATGCCGCCGCGGGCACCGGTGATGAGCGCCGCCGCGATGTCGCCGGTCTGGCCCGGCAGCGCCGCTCGCACGCGCGCATTGATGGGATCGCGCAAGCGGTCGATCTCGGCCCAGAGCGCAAGTCCCAACGGTGGGCTCGTCTGATCGTCCAGCCGCTCTAGATCGGTCGTGGCGTAGCCCACGGCGCCGAGCCGAGAGAACCAGGCAGTCCGGCCGAAATCGAAGGCACCGGGCTCCACCGGTTCGGGAGGCGGCATCAGCACGGCTTTGAGGCGGACGCCGTCGCCCGTCTTTACATTCTGACCCATCTCGGCGCCGCCGGTGACGCGGACACGATAGGGCGTGGCCTCGGGGCTCAGCCGGTCAATCGAGATCACGCGCAAGGTCGCGCGCGTCCGCCCGTTCTCCTGGCCATCGAGCGCCTCGAGCCAGGCCTTGACCTCGACATAACGCAATTCCTTGGCGAGGACCGGGGCGCGGGCGAGCTCGGTGTGAAGCTTGGCGGTCGCAAAGCCTAAGGCCAATGTCAGCAGAGCGCCCGCGACGGCGATACCGAGCGGGGTTTCTCTTAGCGCTAACAGGAGGCCGATCGCCCCGATGAGCAGCGCGATTGGAAGCCTGGCATCGGGCTCCGAGCTTTGCGCGAAATAGGTGAGGATGCCGCCGGCGAAAAGGACCGGCAGCCACAGGAACCAGCGGTCGGATTCAGTCGTCAGGGCTCTGGCAGAAGCCGCAATCAGCCGCGCAAACCACCCATCCGGCGAACTCGCTGAGTTTTCGCCGTGCTGCCACGCATGCTTGCCCCGACGCGGCATGCTCGATTCCGACTGACTGGCAGAGCGGAGGCGCTCCTCCCTGCCCTTACCCCCGTAAGACCCCTATGCTACATGACCCAGCCTGCCTTCTCTATCAATTCCGGCCCCCATGACCCAACCCGTCATCACCCGCTTCGCGCCCTCGCCCACCGGCTATCTCCATATCGGTGGCGCGCGGACTGCGCTCTTCAATTGGCTCTATGCGCGGGCCAAGGGGGGCAAGATGCTGCTTCGCATCGAGGATACGGACCAGGCGCGGTCGACCGAGGGCGCCATCCTCGCCATTCTCGATGGTTTGCGCTGGCTCGAGCTCGACTGGGACGGCGAGCCGGTTTACCAGCTCGCGCGCGCCGAGCGGCACCGCGAGGTCGCACTCGAGCTTCTCGCCAAGGGCAAAGCCTATCGCTGCTATGCGAGCCCGCAAGAGCTTGAGGCGATGCGCGAGACGGCGCGCGCCGAAGGACGCTCTCCGGGTTACGACGGCACCTGGCGGGATCGCGATCACCAAGAAGCGCCGCCCGGCGTGCCGCCCGCGATCCGCTTCAAGGCGCCGCGCGATGGCGAGACCATCATTGACGATCAGGTCCAGGGCCAGGTGACATTCGCCAACAAGGATCTCGACGACCTCGTGATCCTGAGGAGCGATGGGACGCCCACGTACAATCTCTCCGTCGTGGTTGACGATCATGACATGGGCATCACGCACGTCATTCGCGGCGACGATCATCTGACCAACGCCGCGCGGCAGACACAAATCTACAAGGCCATGGGTTGGAGCACGCCGATCTTCTCGCACGTGCCGCTGATCCACGGGCCCGATGGCGCCAAGCTCTCAAAGCGTCATGGTGCGCTCGGGGTCGATGCGTATCGGGCCATGGGTTATTTGCCGGCGGCCTTAAGAAACTATCTGGTCAGGCTCGGTTGGAGTCATGGCGACGACGAGATCATGTCGACCGCACAGATGGTCGAATGGTTCGACTTGGGCGCGATCGGCCGCTCCGCCGCGCGGTTCGATTTCGCCAAGCTCGAAAATCTGAACGGACATTATCTCCGCGAAACCCCTGACCAAGAGATTGTCGAGCGTCTCAAGGCCCTCGTCCCTGAGCTTCCAAATGGCGCGGAGCTTGCGAGAAGAATTGGATCTGACGGCTGGACCAAACTTGAGCGTGCGATGCCGGGATTGAAGGAGCGCGCCAAGACCCTGGTCGAGCTGCTCGACAGCGCCGGCTATCTGTTTGCGACGAGGCCGCTGCCAATCGACGACCAGGCGGCGAAGCTACTCGACGCGCCTGGGCGTGCCACGCTCGCCGATCTGCTGCCGTCTCTGGAAGCTGTGGAACCTTGGATGGCTGAGCGAGTTGAGGGCTGCGTCCGGGCGTTCGCCGAGGAGACAGGGCGGAAGCTCGGCAAAGTGGCGCAGCCGCTTCGAGCCGCCCTCACGGGCAAAACCACCTCGCCGGGGATTTTCGACGTCTTGGAGGTGCTAGGCCGAGATGAATCAATTGCGCGAATCCGCGATCAGATTGCTTAACGAATCTGCTTAATATTTCGGCATGCATCAATGTTGCGCTGCGGTAGAATTGGCGCGAATATGCGGCACTGCAAAAATTAATTCTCGTGAGCGGGGTCGGGGCCACAATGTACACCTCAATTCCTCCACGATGGTCATAGGAGCCTCCCAATGAGCGTTGCAGAAAGCATCGCCACCAAGCCAGAGCCGACGGACGCCACGATCAGCGTCGACGGCATTCAGCGCGATTTCCCCGTGCTGAAAGGGACGCTCGGCCCGGACGTCATCGATATCAGCACGCTTTACGCAGAGACCGGATGCTTCACCTATGACCCCGGTTTCACCTCCACAGCGTCGTGCGAATCCAAGATCACCTTCATCGACGGCGACAAGGGCGTGCTGCTCTATCGCGGCTATCCGATCGACCAGCTCGCCGAGCACGGCACCTTCATGGAGACGTGCTATCTCCTGCTCTACGGCGAGTTGCCGACGCCGGACGCAGTACGACGAGTTCTGCAAACGGATCACGCGCCACACCATGGTGCATGAGCAGATGACGCGGTTCTACACCGGCTTCCGCCGGGACGCGCATCCGATGGCGGTCATGGTCGGGGTGGTCGGCGCGCTCTCGGCCTTCTATCACGACTCGATCGACATCAAGGATGAGGCGCAGCGCGAGATGGCGAGCGTGCGCATGATCGCGAAGATGCCGACCATCGCCGCTATGGCGTACAAATATTCGATCGGCCAGCCGTTCATCTATCCGAAGAACGAGCTCGATTACTCCGCCAACTTTTTGCACATGTGCTTCGCGGTGCCGTGCTGAAGAGTACAAGGTCAACCCGATCCTGGCGCGGGCCATGCGCCGCATCTTTATCCTGCATGCCGATCACGAGCAGAACGCGTCAACTTCCACGGTGAGGCTCGCGGGATCCTCCGGCGCCAATCCCTTTGCCTGCATCTCGGCCGGCATCGCCTGTCTCTGGGGTCCGGCACATGGCGGTGCCAACGAGGCGGCGCTGGAGATGTTGCAGGAGATCGGCGCCGTCGACCGCATTCCCGAATTTATCAAGCGTGCGAAAGACAAGAATGATTCCTTCAGGCTGATGGGATTCGGCCATCGAGTTTACAAGAACTACGATCCGCGCGCGAAGATCATGCAGAAGACCTGCCACGAGGTGCTGGAGGCGGTTGGACACAAGGACGATCCCATTCTGCAGGTGGCGATGGAGCTGGAGCGGATTGCGCTCAATGACGATTATTTCGTCTCGAAGAAGCTCTATCCCAATATCGACTTCTATTCCGGCATTACGCTGAAGGCGCTTGGGTTCCCGACCGATATGTTCACGGTGCTGTTCGCAATCGCCCGCACCGTCGGCTGGATCGCACAGTGGAAAGAAATGATCGGCGATCCCGCGCAGCGCATCGGCAGGCCGCGCCAGCTCTATACGGGGCACGCGGAGCGCGCCTACGTCCCGATCACCGCGCGTTAGTCGCGCGGGCGCAGATAATCGAGCACGATCTTCGCCGCTTTCTCGCTCGGTGCCTCGTCCGTCTCGCGCATCAGTTCTGTGACGCGCGCTAGGCCCGCAAGCTGACGGTCGCGCTCTGGACCACCCTCAATCAGCGGCAGAAGCGCCGCGCTGAGCTTCTCGCCCACGCAATCCTCTTGCAGCACTTCGGGGAAGACATTCTCTCCGAGCACGAGGTTGGGCAGCACCACGGAGTGCGCGATCAGCATAAACCGGATCCTGACGGCAAGCGCGTCGGCGATATAGGCGACGACCATCGGGGTGCCAGAAAGAGCGAGTTCGAGCGTCACGGTGCCTGAGGCCGCAAGCGCCGCGCGGGCAAGCTTGAAGCTTGCAAATTTGTCCTCCTCGCCGGTGATAAGATGCGGCCCGAACGGCCAGGTTTTTAGCCCCTCCTCGACCAGCCCGCGCACGCTTTTCACCACCGGCAGGATGACCTCGAGGTTTGGAATGCGCTCCCGTAAGCAACGCATCGCCTCGCCGTAGGGAGCCATCAGCCGCTTCACTTCGCTCGACCGGCTTCCCGGCAAGACCACGAGGACCGGGGCGTCGTCTGCAATGCCGAGCCGCTTGCGCAAGGCGTCTGAATCCCGCGCGGCAATCCAATCGAGCTTCTCGGTCAGTGGATGGCCGACATAGCTGCAAGGGGGACCTCCGAGCCTCCGATGCGCCTCGGGCTCGAACGGCAAAATGCCGAGGATGTGGTCCACGTAGCGGCGCATGCTCTTGGCCCGCCATGGGCGCCACGCCCAGATGCTCGGCGAGACATAATCGACAATCGGGATCTGCGGCGCCTTACGGCGTACGCGCTTGGCAACTCGATGGGTGAATTCTGGGCTGTCGAGAATGACGAGCACGTCGGGATCGAAATCGATCACCGCGGCGGCGCTTTCCCTGATGCGTCGTAGAATATGCCTGAGCCGCGGCAGGATATCGAGCGGACTCATCACAGCGAGCTCAGTCAATGGAAACATCGAATGGAGACCTTGCGCCTCCATAAACTCGCCGCCGACGCCCTTCAATTCGAGCGGGCGCTTGGATTGCGCGCGCAGCGCCTCGATCAGCTTGCCGCCGAGAGCATCGCCGGAATGCTCGCCGGCGATCAGGAAGATCTTAATCGGGCCCGCGTTCAAGAGGGCCTCCTTTTGGTGCGTCCCTTCGCGCCTGAAGTTGGAGGTGTGATGCCGACGATGAAAATGCCGAGCCGGTTGGCGAGGCGGATGACCTCCTCGCGCTCCGCAATCAGGACATCGCCGGCCGCGACCGCGATCCCGGTCAGTCTTGCCTCGGCCACACGGCGCACCGTTTCAGGCCCAATGGACGGAAGATCGATCCGTCGATCCTGTCCGGGCTTTGCACATTTCACCAGCACGCCGACACGCGGGCTACCGCGGCCCAAGCTCCATTTTTTTAAGTCCTTGCAGCGCTCGACCACGGCGTCGGTGCCCTCCGCGGCCTCTACGGCGATGATGTGACCTCTCGCCACGACCACGGCCTGTCCCACGTCGAGCGGACCGAGCGTGGCAACGGCCTTCCGTCCGAGTTCGATATCCGCTCCGGTTGCCTGATTGGGTTTCAGACGGCCGAGAGGGCCGCGCGCTGCAAGAAGGTCGGGTGCGATCTCATGCGCACCGCTGACATGCATCCCCTTTGCCTCGAAGAAGGTGGTGATGCGACCCAAGAGCGAGCTGTCGCCGCCGGCGGTTCGTAGCTTGAGCAAACCTTTGAGATTGACGACCGTGCCCCAGTCGACCCGCAGCTCGCCGAAATTGGGGCGCCGCACCGAACCGATGATGACGAGTTCCTTGCAGCCGCTTTGCTTGAACGCGCTTAAGATCCTGCCGACTTGGCCGATATTGACCCAGGTGTGAGGAAAGGCCTTCACGGCCTCCGAGGCCGAGCCCTTCAAGGCCACGATATGGACGGCTCGCCCGTCCGCCACGGCCGCCTCAGCCACGTGAATCGGCATGGAGCCGCCGCCGGCAAGGATCGCCAGCGGCCTTTGCCGCGCGGGATCTGGTGCGATACGAGATGGAGCGCGCGGGCGCCGCCTATGCTGGCGCTGTGCCATTGCGGGGAACGCACAGAGAGCGGTCTGATTGGGCGCGGATGAAACTCACGATACTCTGCACAAGAGTGTTGGACGGGAACATCTTGTCGACGTCCTCCAGACGCTCCAGCAACGTGCCTTCGCTCGCGAACAGCATGCGATAGGCCTGTCTGAGCTCGTGGATCTGCTCGCGCGGAAATCCGTGACGTTTCAGTCCCACGATATTGAGGCCGGCCAAGGCGGCACGATTGCCGAGCGCCATGCCGTAGGGGATGAGATCGTTTTCGACCCCCGACATGCCGCCGACAAAAGAATGCGCGCCGATGCGAACGAATTGATGAACGGCGCAAAGGCCTCCGAGAATCGCATGCTCACCAACCGTTACATGTCCCGCGAGCGTCGCATTGTTGACCATGATGACATGGTCGGCGAGCTGGCAGTCATGGGCGATATGCGCGCCGACCATCAACAGACAGTGGGAGCCAACCCGCGTGACGCCACCCCCGCCCTCGGTACCGGGATTGATGGTGACGTATTCGCGAACGACGGTGTGATCGCCGATTTCGAGCCGCGTGTCCTCGCCGTGATATTTCAGATCTTGCGGAATGTGACCGATCGAGGCGAAGGGAAAGATCAGACAGGCGCTGCCAATGGTCGACTTCCCGGTCACCACGACATGAGAGTGCAGCACGGTGCCGGCGCCGATCTTGACCTCGGGGCCGATGACGCAAAACGGACCGACACTGACGTCAGCGGCAGAACTCGCGCCCTTATCGACCAGGGCGGTCGCATGGATGTTGGCCATACCAGTCGCGCCTAAGTGTCGACGATGATGGCGCTGACCTCGGCCTCGGCGACGCAGGTGCCGTCAACAAGAGCCTGGGCGCGGAACCGCCAAACGCGACCGCGATTGCGCATTTTCTCGACGTGATAGTGCACGGTATCGCCGGGTATCACGGGGCGTCGGAAACGGGCCTTGTCGATGGCCATGAAATAGACGAGCGGCGGTTCCGCGAGATCCTCGCGGTGACTCATGCAGAGCGCGCCTGCGGTTTGCGCCATGCCTTCGATCAACAGCACCCCGGGCATGACCGGATTCCCCGGAAAGTGCCCCTGGAAATACGGCTCGTTCGCGGTGACGTTCTTGACACCTATGGCCGAGCGGTCGCCGTCCATCTCGATGATGCGATCGATCAGGAGGAACGGATAGCGATGCGGCATGAGCTTGAGGATGGTGGCGATATCCACCGTCTTCAGCTTCGATTTTGCTCCGCGATCATTCATGCAAAGGCCGCTCCCAATTCCTAATTCTCCTCGTCGCTGTGGCCGCCACCAATATCCTTGCGTTCGGCGAGGCGGCGCAACAACGTCATCTCTCTGAACCATAGCCGTATGGGCTTGGCCGGGGTTCCGCCCCAACGCGCCCCGGCGGGCACGTCGCTATTGACCTTGCTGGTCGCCGCAATCTGCGCTCCGGCACCGATCTTGACGTGGCCGACCACCGCCGCCTGACCGCCAAGGACAACGAAATCGCCGAGTTCAGAACTCCCTGAAATACCTGTTTGAGCCACGATAACGCAATGCCTTCCAATTACAACGTTGTGCCCGATTTGCACGAGATTATCAATTTTCGTGCCCTCTCCAACGATGGTGTCGCGCAAGGCACCCCGGTCGATTGAGGTATTGGCGCCGATCTCGACGTCGTCCTGAATGACTACGCGGCCGATTTGCGGCACCTTGAGATGGCCTCTGGGCCCCATGGCGAAGCCGAACCCATCCTGCCCGATCGAGACCCCGGCGTGGACAATCACGCGATTGCCCACCAGTGCGTTGGTAATTGTGGCATTCGGCCCGACATAGCAATCCCGGCCCACATGCACGCGATAGCCGATGATGGTGCCGGCAGCGATAATGGTCCCTGCACCGATGGAAGCCTCGGGCCCGATCACAGCCCCAGGCTCGACGATCACGCCCTCCTCCAGCACGGCGCTCGGATCGATAGGCTGGTCGGTGGTGATTCCGACCCGAACCGCCTTCATCGGCTTTAGTGCATCCGGGTAGAACATGGCCAGCACCTTGGCGAAGCCATGGTAGGGCTCGCGCGTGACCAAACAGGCCATGTTGGAGGGCGCCTGAGCCGCGAACTTTGGCGCCACCAAACAGGCGGTGGCCTCAGTCGTGGTAAACAAAGTGAGATATTTCGGATTATCGAGGAAGGAGATGTCGCCTGGCTTGGCGACATCAAGCGGTCTCACGTCGCGGATCGCGGCGTCGGGATCAGCACCATTCGCGAGCGTGGCTCCCGCCACCTCGCTCAAGGTGCGCAAGGGAAATGGGCCAGCACGCTCGAAAAAGCCCGGATGTTCCATCTGAATTCACCAACGACGTTTGACAGAGAGGCATGACGCCAAACAGGGCTTAGAGGCAAGCCCCTAGAGCGAAATCCGGTGGGACGGGATTCGCTCTAGGGGCTTTGTCTTTGACGCATGATCGTGTCCGAAAAGTCTGCAACTTTTCGGGATCATGCTCTAGAAATTGGTCGAGGCGCCGAACCGGAAGAGTTCCGTGCGATCAAATTCAGCCTTGAGCAAGGCCTCGGCAATATCGGCGCGCAACGGCCCCAAGGGCGATTGCCAAATGATGCTGAAACCCGCCGACACGCGCGGCTGGCTGCTGTCGTTGATGAAACTCGGTCTCACGCAATTTTTGGCTTTCTTACTGCAATCGTCGAGATTGCCGCCTTCAACGGCTTGCAGCGCAATTTGACTGGGGTCGAACAAGGAACCGGCATCGACGAAGAATGCGCCCTGCATACCGAGACTGTCGGGAATGAAGGGGAAGGGAAAGCGGAGCTCTGCAGTTGTCGCCCAATAGACCTGACCGCCGAGAGCGTCACGCGTACAATGGCCGACCTGCTGATGGGTCACAGGATCTTCGCAAGCATCACGAGGACCAAAGCCAGCGCGCTCGAAACCGCGCACGGTCTCGCCGCCCTTGAAGAACAGATCGGTCAAGCGAACGTCGTCGCCGCCCCAGCCTTCGATCACGCCGCCTTGCGCCCGGCCGACCAGCGTAATCTTGTTGGTGACCGGGTAGTAGGCGCGAGCATCAGCGACTGAGCGGAGATAGCGCACGTCGCCGCCGACGCCGGCCAAATCTTGCGACAACGAGACGAAGGCACCGCTGGTCGGAGAATTGGGAATGTTGCGCGTGTCATACGCGACTGTGTAGCCGATGCTGGAGACGTTCGCGGTGCCTTCCGCCGTTTGCACGGCAAGCGATGCATCGTCCTGCACGTCATAAATCGTCTCGCGTTCGAACTTGTAACGCATACCAAGCTGCGTGTCGTCGGCGATGGGGAAGCCGAACCGGATGTCGCCGCCGGCGTCGCGCTCCTTGAACGACGCGACGCTGGTGAAATCGACCTCTTTGTAGAACAGGTCGAAGCCAGCCGCGAGATTGCGGTCGAGGAAATGCGGTTCGGTGAAGCTGAAATCGACCTGGGCGCGCTCAAGGCTGCCCGAGAAGCCAAGCCGGACATACTGTCCCTTGCCCATCAAATTGCGCTCGGTGAGGCTGATATCGCCGATCACACCTTCGCTGGTTGAATAGCCGGCCCCGAAGGAGAGTTCGCCTGTCGGCTGCTCCACAAGTCTCACGACGAGAACCACGCGGTCGGGCGAACTGCCTGGCTCGGTCTCGATGTCGACGCTCTTGAAGAAGCCGAGTGCGCGCAACCGCTTCCGCGCCGCCTCGACCAGCAAGCGATTGAAGGCGTCGCCCTCCGCCACGCGGAATTCGCGGCGAATGACGTCGTCATGCGTGCGGAAGTTGCCGACGATATTGATGCGCTCGATGTAGATGCGCGGGCCCTCGTTGATCACGTAGGTGATGTTCATGACGTGGTTCACCTCGTCGCGGTCGTAGCGAGGCTTAACCTGGCCGAAGGCATAGCCCTGTTGCGACACCGCGATGGTCAGGGCCTCGACGGTCTTTTCAACCTTGTCGGCGTTATAGACCCTGCCGGTGCGGGTGAGGATGTTGCCGTCAATGGCATCGACATTGAGGGAGGTAAGGTTGGATTCGATGTCGATGGTGCCGAAGCGGTAGCGCTCCCCCTCCTCGATGGTGAAAGTAATGAAGAAGCCGCGACCGTCGCGGTCGAGATCGGCGGTGGCCGAAATGATGCGCGCGTCGGCGTAGCCGTTCTTCATGTAGAATTGCCGCAACAACTCCCGATCTAGATTGAGCCGATCGGGGTCGTAGATATTGGTGCTCTTGAGGAAACTCAGGATGTTTGTCTGCGTCGTCGTGATGATGAAACGCAGCTGCAAGTCGCTGAAGGCCGAGTTGCCGATGAAATTGATGGCCCGAACCTTGGTGGTTGGGCCCTCATTGATCTCGAACACCACATCGATGCGGTTATTGTCGAGATTGATGATCTTGGGTTCCACCTGCGCGGCATAAAGGCCCTGGCGCCGATAGACGTTGAGGATGCGTTGGACGTCGGCCTGCACCCGGGCCCGCGTATAGACCGCGCGGGGCTTGAGCTGGACCTCCGAAACCAGGGTGTCGTCCTCGACCTCGCTGTTGCCCTCGAAGGCGACGCGATTGACGATTGGGTTTTCCACCAGGGTGACAACGAGGGTGGACCCCTCTTTGCGCATGCGAACGTCCTGGAACAGGCCGGTGGCAAACAGGGCCTTCAACGAATCGTCGACTTTGGCGGGATCGTAGGGGTCGCCCGAGGAGAAGGTCAGATAAGAGCGAACCGTCTCCGGCTCGACGCGCTTATTGCCTTCGACGCGAATGCTCTTGATGGCGCCGGAGTCCTGAGCATAGGCGGGCGACCCGCCCACACTCACGCTGGCAATCAGCGAAAGCGGGACAGCAGATAACACAAGGAGGGCTGCGAACAGCCCTCGGGCCAAGACTTGCCGCACCATTACTGGTGTTGTCCCCTCACGCCGATCCCCCTCAGGACGCGATACTAAGGATCGAAACTGGCCACCGTTTTGTGGCTATTTTTGGTTCCCACCACTGGCTGCAGCGCGCCTCTTATGCCCCTGATGGCGGCGTTGCTGCAGACCCCCAAAATTACGAAAACATCATATGAATCAGATCATTCCAGGTCGCGAAGATCATTAGCATAAGAACGAAGGCGAGGCCAATGCGGAAACCGATCTCCTGGGTGTACTCACTCAACGGTTTCCCCCTAATCGCCTCAATACCGTAGAACAGAAGATGTCCGCCATCCAACATTGGAATGGGGAACAGATTTAGCAGGCCAATACTTACGGAAATGATAGCGGCAAAGTTGAGCAGTGGAATAAATCCCACTGTCGCGACTTGTCCGGAAAGCTGGGCGATTCGGATCGGGCCGCCGAGCTGGTCTGCGGCTTCGCGTCCGGAGGCGATCCCAGCGAGGTAGCCGATCGACCGCGTGACGATGAAATAGCACTCTTTGACGCCGGCAACGAACGCCTCAATCGGATTGTGGCGTTTGACCGTCCACTCGTCGGGCGCGGCACTCCGCTGGATCCCCAACAGCCCGATGCGCATCTTGTTGCCGAAATTGTCCTTGAACTCCTTGAATTCCGGGGTCGCCACCAGATTGACGGTTTGATCGCCTCGCTTGACGACGAAGTTGAGCTGCTGGTTGGGACTGGCGCTCACGATGCGCTGCATGTCGCTGAAGCTTTCGATCGGGGTGCCATCGATGCTGAGAATGAGATCGCCGGGCTGGAAGCCAGCGCGCTCCGCAGCGCTGCCGGGGCTGATCAAATCGACCTTGGCCTGGGTGATCTGCTGACCGAATACGCTGAAGATGAGGGTGAAAATCGCGATGGCCAAAAGAAAATTGGCGATTGGCCCCGCAGCCACCACGGCGGCACGCGCGCCGACCGACTTATCTCGGAAGCTACCCTCGCGCTCTTCGGCGGTCAGGCGCTTTAGCGTCTTGCCGCTGGTGCTGGCCGCATTGTCATCGTCGATAAACTTCACATAGCCGCCGAGCGGGATCCAACAAAGGCGCCAACGCGTGCCCTTGCTGTCGGTGAAACCGAAGATCTCTGGACCGAAGCCAATGGAAAAGGCTTTGACGGTCACGCCGCACCAGCGGGCCACCACGAAATGGCCAAGCTCATGGAAGAAGACCACGATGGTCAAAACGAAGAGAAAGCCGAGCGGAGTAAGAAGCCAGGCGGCGCTGGAGCCAAAAATCTGAGTAATCGTTTCCATTGAAATATCTATCCCGGCTGTTGAACCTTTGTAGCCTGCAGGGCTCGGTTATGCAAATCGTTGCAGAAGCGTCTCCGCATATCCCCTAGCCTCTTGATCGATGCCGAGGACCTCTTCGACACTTGCCGGCGCCGTCGTGGTAAGGCTCGCGGCGGCCTCCAACGTCGCCTCGACCAGTCCTGCAATGGCAAGGAAGCCTATCCGCTTGGCGAGGAAAGCTTGGACCGCGACCTCATTGGCAGCATTGAGCACGGTCGTGGCACTTCCTCCCGTCGCCAATGCCTCCAAAGCGATGCGAAGCGCAGGGAATCGCATCATGTCCGGCGCTTCGAAATAGAGCGCGCCGAGCTTGGCAAGATCGAGGCGGGCGACGGGCGCGTGCATTCGCTCCGGCCAGGCAAGGCTATAGGCGATCGGCGTGCGCATATCAGGCTGGCTCATTTGCGCCAGCACCGAGCCATCGCGGTGATAGAGCAGGCAATGCACGACGGATTGCGGATGGATCAGGACATCGAGCTGATCGGTACGCAGACCGAACAAATGATAGGCCTCGATCAGCTCGAGACCTTTGTTCATCAGGGTCGCGGAATCGATAGTGACCTTCGGGCCCATCGACCAATTGGGATGAATAAGAGCCTGTTCCGGCGTGACGCGCGCCATGTCGTCCCGCGCAAGCGAGCGGAACGGTCCGCCCGAGGCGGTCAGATAGATCTTGTCGATGCTCGCAACGTCGAAGTCAGCGAGGACCTGGTACACAGCCGAGTGCTCTGAAGTCGACCGGCAGAAGCCGCGTGCGATGGCGCGCCACCTCCGACATGAAGAGCTCGCCGGCGGCAACGAGACATTCCTTGTTGGCGATTGCCGTGCAGGTGCCTTGACGCACGGCTTCGAGCGTGGGTCTAAGTCCGGCGACTCCGACAATGGCGCCCATGACCCAATCGGCGGGGAGCGACGCTGCCTCGGCCACGGCGTCGGAGCCAGCGGCGGCTTCAATGCCGCTGCCGGAGAGCGCGTCGCGAAGCTCGGCGTAACAAGATTGATCGGCAATGACGGCCCGCTTGGCGCGATGGGTGCGGGCAAGTGCGGCGAGACGCGAAACGTTTTTGCCGCCGGTGAGTGCCACGACCTCGTAGTCCGCGTGATTGCGGCCGATGAGATCGAGCGTGTTCTCGCCGATCGAGCCGGTGGCGCCCAAAATCGTGACGCGTTTCGGCGCCTTCGGCCTCGGGACCGCCTCGCGCGGCTTTGGATAAGACAACACGCTCATGACTTCACCACATCAACAGGCCGCGGCCCGGGCTCGAGGGGTCGCGCAAGGCAATCAGAGCAGCCGCGAGGCTTGCAAACAAGAGGCCATCGATCCGGTCGAGCAGGCCGCCATGGCCCGGAATCAGGTGGCTCATATCCTTGGTTCCGAACTTTCGTTTCACCGCGCTCTCGCTCAGATCGCCAAGCTGGCAGAAAGCGGCAATGGCAATGCTCACAAGAGCGAGCCGAAGCCCTGACGTGTCCTTGAGCAATAAGGAGGTAGCATAACCGACGATTGCGGGTGCAATTGTGCCGACAATCAGCCCCGACCAGGTTTTCTTCGGCGAGATAGCGGGCGCGAGCTTAGGTCCACCAATGAGCCGGCCGGCGGCATAAGACGCCGTATCGGTCGTCCAGGACACGGCGAGCAGATAGAGCATCGCCGCGAGGCCGAGCGTTGCGTCGCTGCGGAGCCACACCAGCGCGAAGGCCGGAAGCGCGGCGTAGGCGATGCCGAGGACAGACCAAGCCGCATTGCGCGAACCGAGGCTGAGAGCCCAGACCGCAACGAGGGCAATCGGGATCGAGATGAGGGCCGCGTCAATCCTGCCCATCGTGACGAGGACCGCGATGGCAGCGACCGTGAGGACTCCAACCAATGCGATCAGGTCGGTGCCGGTGCCGCGAACGAGCTTGCCCCATTCCCAGGCGACGATGCACCCTGCGACAATGACGAGGACTGCGAAGCTCCAGGGACTGGCGATCACTGCGCCGAGCGCGACAATAGCCAGCACCACCGCAGACGCGACGCGCTTGGCGATCTCGTGTTGGGGAGCAGTTCCCGGCATGGATTTGCGCTGAGAAGCGGGAAGCGCCCTCACGCGGTCGACCTTGCGGCAAGGCCACCGAAGCGGCGGCTGCGCCGCTGATACTCGGCGATCGCGGCTTCGAGCGTCTCCTTGGAGAAATCCGGCCAATAGGTGTCGACGAAGACGAACTCGCTGTAAGCGAGTTGCCACAGCAGGAAATTGCTCAAGCGAAGCTCGCCACTGGTGCGGATCAGGAGATCCGGATCCGGCTTCCCTGCGGTATCGAGATAGGAGGCGAAGCGCTCGACAGTGATTTCGCTCGCTTCGAGCTTGCCGCCGCTCACATCTTCGGCGATGCGGCGCGCAGCGCGCGCGATCTCGTCACGGGCGCCGTAATTGAAGGCGATGGTGAGTTCGAGCGCGGTGTTGTCCTTGGTGAGCTCGACGGCATCGTCGATCATCTTGAGCACGTCTTTGTCGAGACCTTCGCGCGCGCCGATGATGTTGATCTTGACGCCGTTCTTGTGAAGGTCGGCGAGATCGCGGCGGACGAAGCGGCGAAGCAGACCGAACAGATAGTGGATCTCTTGCGGGGGTCGCGTCCAATTCTCCGACGAGAAGCTGAACAAGGTCAGATGGGTGATGCCGAGATCGATCGCGGCCCTGACCGTGCGGCGCACGCTCTCCACACCCTGGCGGTGGCCTTCGGTTCGGGGCAGCCCACGCTCGGCGGCCCAGCGCCCATTGCCATCCATGATGATGGCGATATGGCGCGGCGCCGGCCCCTCGGAGCCCCAGGCGAGCTTATCGGCGGTGAGCGTCAAATCGCGCGCTCCATCTGAACCAGTCCAACAATGCTTCTGCGCCGACTAGACATGTATGATCTCGGCTTCTTTGGCGGCAAGCGCCTCGTCGATTTCCCGGATCACCTTGTCGGTCAATTCTTGCACCTTCGTCGACAGCGAATGGTGGTCGTCCTTACCGATGTCACCGTCCTTCTCCATCTTCTTCAGATGCTCCATGGCGTCGCGACGCACATTGCGGACCGCGATGCGAGCCTGCTCGGTGTATTTATGCGCGACCTTGGCAATCTCCTGACGGCGCTCTTGGTTAAGCTCAGGGATCGGCAGGCGGAGAAGCTGGCCTTCACCCACCGGATTGAGGCCGAGATCGGATTCGCGGATGGCACGCTCGACGGCGCCGACCTGGCTGCGGTCCCAGACCTGGACCGTGATCATACGGGGCTCGGGAACGTTGATGGTGGCGAGCTGGTTCAGCGGCATCGGGGCGCCGCCATAGGCGTTCACCATGATGGGATCGAGCAGAGCGGCGCTGGCGCGGCCGGTGCGCAAGCCGCCAAATTCGTGCTGCAAGACGGTGAGCGCGCCGCGCATGCGCCGCTCGGTCTCTTTCAGGTCGAAGTTCGTCATCTCGCCTCCCTTTCGGCGTGGGTTTTGCCCGCGCCCCTTGGGCTAAGCACTTGCTTCGGCCTCGCCAGGCTGCCGGCGCTCAAGCCTTTGCCGCGACCTTGGTCGAGGCACCCCGCCCCTGCAAAACGTCGGCCAAGCCGCCTTTCGCCTTGATCGAGAACACAATTATCGGAATCCGATTGTCTCTCGCAAGGGCGATCGCGGCGCCGTCCATGATCCGCAAGTCCTGGCGCAGCACGTCGTCATAGGTCAGCTGGTCGTAACGGGTCGCGTTTGGCGTGGTTGCCGGGTCGGCGCTATAGACGCCGTCGACCTGGGTTGCCTTCAGCAGGCTATCGCAATCCATCTCGGCAGCCCGCAGCGCGGCAGCCGTATCGGTGGTGAAGAACGGGTTGCCGGTGCCTCCGGTCAGGATCACCACCCTGCCCTTGGCGAGATGGTCGAGCGCGCGGGGACGGATCAAGGGCTCGCAGATCGTCGGCATCGGAATGGCCGACATCACGCGGGCCGGCCGTCCCAGCGCTTCCAGAGCGGCACCGAGGGCGAGCCCGTTCATCACCGTGGCCAGCATGCCCATATAGTCGCCGCTGACCCGGTCCATGCCGTTGGCCGCGCCGGCGAGACCGCGATAAATATTGCCGCCCCCGACCACCACGGAGACTTTTGCCCCGAGGTCGAGCGCCGCGGCGAGGTCGCCGGCAATGCGGGCAAGGACCGAATTATCGATGCCGTAGCCGGCCTTGCCCATCAGGGCCTCGCCCGAGAGCTTTACCAGCGGGCGGCTGTAGAGCAGCTTGCGCGATTGAGCCATGACCCTACATCCCGAAAATGCCCGCAATCGGGTGATCCGACGCGGGCGAAGGCGAAATGCCGAGGCGCTGACAGCGCCTCGTGACGCAATGACCCTACGAGCCTGACGCCGCCGCCGCAACTTCCGCGGCGAAATCGCTGTCAGGCCGATCGATCCCCTCGCCGAGCGCGAAGCGATAGAACCCGGTGATCTTGATCGGCGCGCCAGCCTCTTTTGCGGCTTCGGCAAGCGCCTTGGATACCGTCGTCTCCGGATCGTGCACGAAGGCCTGAGACAGCAGCACGACCTCCTCGAAGAACTTCCGCAATCGCCCCTCGACCATCTTCTCGACGACGGGGGCCGGCTTGCCGGACTCCTTCGCCTGCTCGGTCAGCACGGCGCGCTCGCGATCGACCAGCGCCTTATCGAGACTGTCGGCATCGATGGCTTGCGGGTTGGCGGCGGCGATGTGCATCGCGACCTGCTTGCCGAAGGCCTTCACCTTCTCCACGTCACCCTTCGATTCGAGCGCAACGATCACGCCGATCTTGCCGAGACCGGGAGCGATGGTGTTGTGCATGTAGTTCGCCACGGCGCCGTCCTTGACGGAAAGGTACGCCGTGCGGCGAAGCGACATGTTCTCGCCGATCGAGCCGATCATCTCCTTGATGGTATCGGCGACGGTGCCGCTGCCGCCCGGAAATTTGGCGGCGCCCAGGGCATCGAGATCGCCCTTGGCTTTGAGGGCGGCTTCCGAGATCGCGCGGGCCATGTCCTGGAAGGCTTGATTGCGAGCGACGAAGTCGGTCTCGGAATTGACCTCGACCAGCGCCGCGTCCTTGGCTTCGGCGCCGAGTCCGATCAGACCTTCGGCGGCGACGCGGCCGGCCTTCTTGGCGGCCTTGGCCAGGCCTTTGGCGCGCAGCCAATCGACGGCGGCTTCCATGTCACCGGCGTTCTCGTTGAGCGCTGCCTTACAGTCCATCATGCCTGCGCCGGTCTTCTCGCGCAGGTCCTTCACCATGTTCGCGGTAATCGCCATGTCTCGCCTCTAACGTCGTGGCCTCTGTTGGCCGGGCATTCGTGACGGCGCTAGCCGTTGGTCTCTGTTGCTGCGGGTTTGCTGTCGCCGCCGCCGCCACCTGGGCGCGGCTTCCTGGGTCCGCGCCGAGCATCGCCGCGCGGCCGGCCGCTGCCCGCGTCCTTGGCTGTCGCTTCGCGGCGGACGCCTGCGGTTCCTGCGCTCGCCTGCGCCCTCTTCGCCTTCGTCGAGACCGGCTTCGCCCCGAGGCGCGTCGGTAGCGCCAAGGTCGACACCGGCGCCGCTTTGAGCGCGCTCGATGCCGTCGATCGCGGCGCGCGCGATGAGATCGCAATAGAGCGTGATGGCGCGGCCGGCGTCGTCATTGCCGGGGATCGGATGGCTGATGCCGTCCGGATCGCAATTGGAATCGACGATGGCCACGACCGGCATATGGAGCTTGCGCGCCTCGGCGATGGCGATCGCTTCTTTATTGGTGTCGATGACGAACATCAGATCGGGCAATGCGCCCATGTCCTTGATGCCGCCCAGCGCGCGCTCGAGCTTGTCCTTCTCGCGGGTGAGGTTGAGAAGCTCTTTCTTGGTGAGACCGTGGGTCTCGCCGCCGAGCAGCTCCTCGAGCGACTTCAGCCGCTTGATCGAGTTCGAGATGGTCCGCCAATTGGTCAGCGTGCCGCCGAGCCAGCGATGGTTCACGTAGTACTGCGCGCAGGATTTGGCTGCGGCAGCGACCGCTTCAGAGGCCTGCCGCTTGGTGCCGACGAACAGCACGCGGCCGCCTTTGGCGACGACATCGGCCACCGTGACCAGCGCCTGATGCAGGAGCGGGACGGTCTGGGTGAGATCGATGATATGGATGTTGTTGCGGGACCCGTAAATATACGAGGCCATTTTCGGGTTCCAGCGGTGGGTCTGGTGACCAAAATGCACGCCGGCTTCCAAGAGCTGGCGCATAGATACATTAGGCAGTGCCATCGGCCTGCTTCTCCTTTTTCCGGTTCTGCCGCCGCGGGATGAAGAGACCGGTCTAGCCCGGTCACCGGAGCGAAGGTGAGGCTAAAGGCCTTGCGACGCTTGGAATCCCGCGTGTGAGATGAGGCGGTTTATAGGGATTGGGGCAGGCTTTGGCAAGGCCGCCAAGCCCGCTCTGGGCCTCAAAATCGAGCCCTAGAGCTTTCGCTCTAGGTCCTTGTCTTTGACGCATGATCTCGTCCGAAAAGTCTGCAACTTTTCGGGATCATGCTCTAGAGGGCATTTACGGCGGTTACGCCGCCAACGAGCTTCAAGGCGCTTCTCTGTTTGGGGGTCGAGTCGATGCCACGGGGCAGCACGAACTCGACCTCGCGGCCGATATCGTCGAGGCGGAGCACGATGCGGAACTGGCCCTGGCCGGATCCCTGCCCCACCTGCTCGGCGAGCGGTTTCAGCGCGCGCGCATCGCTTAAATGAATTCGCATGCCGGCTTGACGCTTTGCCGCGGCGGCATCGAGCGAGGTCAAGCGATGCACGCGGGTCTTGATGGTTTCGCCGTCGGTTTCGGCCTCGACCTCCAGCAGCACGGCCGTGCCAGGTTCGAGGAGCGGCCGCGAGGCGGCAAGCACTTCGGAGAACAACACGGCCTCGAATTGGCCGGTTGGATCGGAGAAGGCGGCGAAGGCGAAGGCATTGCCGGTCTTGCCCTTCCGCTCGCGCGCGTCCAGCACGGTGGCGGCGAGCGTGCCGACGACACGTCGGGTGCGCGCCTTCGCGGCAAAGGCTATCCAAGTCTCCGCGCCGAGATCGGAGAGAATATCCTGATAGTCGTCGAGCGGATGGCCGGTGAGGAAGAAGCCGACGGCCTCGAACTCCTTGCTCAAGCGATCGGTCGGCACCCAAGGCGCGGCAGGCTTCAGGGCAATCGGCGGCGGACTATTCGTGCCACCGGAGAAGAGATCATTTTGACCTTCGCTGCTTGCCTCGAGCGAGCGTGCGCCCGCCTCCATGATGCGATCGACATTGGCGAAACCCGTGGCGCGATCGACGCCGAGCTCGTCGAGCGCGCCGGCGGCGGCGAGCGTCTCCAGCGCGCGCTTGTTGACGACACGCGGATTGGTGCGGCGTGCGAAATCGGAAATGTCGCGGAAGAGACCGTTCGCCTCCCGCTCGGCGCAGAGATGCTCGACCGCTTGCTGGCCGACATTCTTGAGCGCCGCGAGCGAATAGCGAACCGCGCCGTTCGAAGGAAGAAATCCCGTCTCGGAGCGATTGACCGAAGGCGGCTCGAGCGCAATGCCCATGCGGCGGGCTTCCTGCACATAGCCGTTCAGCTTGTCGGTATTGCCCATGTCGAGCGTCATCGAGGCCGCCATGAACTCGACGGGAAAGTTGGCCTTGAAATAGGCGGTCTGGTAGGCGATCAGCGCATAGGCTGCGGCGTGCGATTTGTTGAAGCCGTAGCCCGCGAATTTGGCCACCAGCTCGAAAATATACTCGGCGCGGGCGCGGTCCACATTGTTGGCGACCGCACCTTCGACGAAGCGCGCGCGCTGCTTGTCCATCTCCTTCTTGATCTTCTTGCCCATGGCGCGACGGAGCAGATCCGCCTCGCCGAGCGAGAAGCCGGACAGGACTTGCGCGATCTGCATCACCTGCTCCTGGTAGATGATGACGCCGTAGGTCTCCTTCAGGATCGGCTCGATCAAGGGATGCAGATAGTCAGGCTGCTCGCGCCCGTGCTTCCGATTGACGTAAGAGTTCGATATTGTCCATCGGGCCCGGCCGATAGAGGGCGACGATGGCGATGATGTCCTCGAAGCGGTCGGGTTTCAGCTTGCGCAACGCATCGCGCATGCCCTGACCTTCGAGCTGGAACACGCCGAACGTCTCGCCATGCTGGAGCAGCTGATAGGTGGCGGGATCGTCAAGCGGCAGCGTTGCCAGATCGAGCTCGATATCGCGGCGGCGAAGCAAAGACCGCGCCGTCTCGATCACGGTCAGCGTTTTCAGCCCGAAAAAGTCGAATTTCACCAGGCCGGCGGCTTCCGCCCATTTCATGTTGAATTGCGTGGCGGGAAGCTGCGCGCGCGCGTCGCGATAGAGCGGGACAAGCTCGATCAGGGGCCGGTCGGCGATGACGACGCCGGCGGCATGGGTCGAGGCATGGCGGTAGAGACCTTCGAGCCGCTGCCCGATATCGAGCAATTTGCCGACGATCGGTTCGTTGTCGCGGGCTTCTTGCAGGCGGGGCTCGGCGGCGATGGCTTGCGGCAACGTCACCGGGTTCGCGGGATTATACGGCACCAGCTTGCAGAGCCGGTCGACTTGCCCATAGGGCATCTGCAGCACGCGGCCGACGTCGCGGAGCACGGCGCGGGCCTGGAGCTTACCGAAGGTGATGATATGGGCGACGCGGTCGGCGCCATAGCGCTCGCGCACATAGGCGATCACCTCGTCGCGGCGGTCCTGGCAGAAATCGATGTCGAAGTCGGGCATCGAGACGCGTTCCGGATTGAGGAAGCGCTCGAACAGAAGCCCGAAGCGGATCGGATCGAGGTCGGTGATGGTGAGCGCGTAGGCGACGAGCGAGCCTGCGCCTGAGCCGCGGCCAGGGCCGACGGGAATGTTCTGCGATTTCGCCCATTTGATGAAGTCGGCGACGATGAGGAAGTAGCCCTGGTAGTTCATCCGCGTGATGACATCGAGCTCATAGGCGAGCCGCTCGGCGTAAGCCTTGGCTTCAAAGCCCGGTGCCACCCCAGCCACCGCGAGCCGCATCGCAAGCCCGGCCTCGGATTGGCGCTTGAAGCTCCTCGGCTTCGGCGGCGCCTTGCGCGCTTGAGACGCTGCCGCCGGCCACGAATTGCGGCAGGATCGGCGCGCGCTCGACCGGGCGATAGGCACAGCGCTGCGCGATCTCGAGCGTGTTCTCGATCGCCTCAGGCAGATCGGCGAAGGCCTGCACCATCTCTCTTTGCGTCTTGAACGAGTGCTCTGGGCTCAGGCGCCGGCGCTGATCGACGGTGACGTAGCTTCCTTCGGCGATGCAGATCAGCGCGTCATGCGCTTCGAAATCATCGGCGGATGCGAAATAGGCTTCGTTGGTGGCGACCACGGGCAATGACGCGGCGTAAGCAAGATCGAGCAGAACCGGCTCGACCGCCCTCTCCTGCGGCAATCCATGACGCTGCAATTCGACATAGAGGCGATCGCCGAAGAGTGTGTGGAGCGCGCCGAGACGGGCGCGGGCGAGATCGGGATTGCCGGCGGCGAGCGCCTGGTCGATGACGCCGTCAGGGCCTCCAGTCAGTGCGATGAGACCTTTGCTGTGCGCTTCGAGCGAGCCGAGGCTCGCGATCGCCTCTCCTGTCACTGACGCGGTGAGATAGGCCTCGGTCGAGAGCCGCATCAGATTGGCGTAGCCTTCCGCATCCTTGGCCAGCAGCGCGATGCGGCCTTCGCTGCGCGGGCCCCTCGTCTCGCCGAGCGCAGTTGGGGAGTCGTTGTTCCCAAAACTGAGCGAGAGCGTGCAGCCGATGATCGGCTGGATGCCGGCTTCGGCGAGGCCGGCCGAGAATTCGAGCGCGCCAAACAGATTGTTGGTGTCGGTGAGCGCCAACGCCGGCATCCGGTCGGCGCGGGCCAGCGCCACCAGCTTGGGAATGGTGAGCGCGCCCTCGAGCAGCGAATAGGCGGAATGCACCTTGAGATGCACGAAGGGTTTGGTGGTCGCGGTCACCAGGCCAGGCTCGGTTCGTGTGATTTCATTCATGGGCCATTACCTCGGGATTCGGCCGTCCGAAACCACCTCAGCGAGGCACATATCCCCGGTCTTCACGCAATTATGTTCGCTCTTTGTTCTAAAGGCAAGATCGCCGTTAGACTTCGCGGATCTCCGCCACGACCACCTCTTCCTCGATCAGGTGACCGTCCGTCAGGCGGAGCACACGGTCCATGCGAGCGGCAAGCTCCAGATTGTGGGTCGCGATCAGCGCGGCAACGCCAGACTGGCGCACCAGGCTCAAGAGCTGATCGAACACGCGCTCGGCGGTTGGAGGATCGAGATTGCCGGTGGGCTCATCGGCGAGGAGGACGTGCGGCCCATTGGCGACGGCACGGGCAATGGCCACGCGCTGCTGCTCGCCGCCTGAGAGTTCGCCTGGCCTGTGATCGGCGCGGTTGCCGAGGCCCAGCGATTGCAGCAGCTCTCTTCCGCGCTCCTCGGCTTCCGATCTCGACAGGCCGAGAATGGTTTGCGGCAGCACGACGTTTTCAAGGGCGCTGAAATCTCGCAGGAGATGATGGAACTGAAATACGAAGCCAATGTCGGAGCGGCGTTTGGTGGTCCGCTCGGCGTCGCTCAGCTTCACGCAATTGACCCCATCGATGAAGACCGCGCCGCCATCGGGCCGTTCGAGCAGGCCAGCAATGTGCAGCAAGGTCGATTTGCCGGCGCCGGAGGGACCGAGCAGTCCCACCGCCTCGCCGGCGCGCAACGATGCGGATGCGCCGCGCAAGATCTCGATCTTCTTGTCGCCTTGGGCATAGGCGTGGACCAAGCCTTCGAGGCGAAGCACTGGGGCAGTTTGCAGAGTATCCACCACGCGCCCCTACTCGTTGCGTAAAGCTTCGACGGGATCGAGGCGAGACGCGCTCCATGACGGGTAGAGCGTTGCGATGATCGACAGCGTCAGCGCCATGATCACGACAGTGACCGTCTCGCCGGTGTCCATCTGGGCCGGCATCTGCGTGAGGTAGTAGAGTTCCGGCGAGAACAGCTCGGTGTCGGTGATCCAGGCGATCGCCTTGCGCAAGGTCTCGATATTCCAGCAGACAATGACGCCGAGCGCGAGGCCAGCGAGCGTGCCGGAAATGCCGATCGTGGCGCCGGTGATGCAGAAGATGCGCATCACCGCATGGCGGGTCGCGCCCATGGTGCGCAGGATGGCGATGTCGCGCACCTTGTCCTTCACCAGCATGCGCATGCCGGAGATGATGTTCAGCGCCGCGACGAGCACGATCAGGGTGAGGATCAGGAACATGACATTGCGCTCAACCTCGAGCGCGGTGAAGAAGGTCGCGTTCCGCTGCCGCCAGTCGCTGATATAGATGGTGGGGCCGCCGGCCTCGATGACTTTGGGGGCAAGCTCGTTGACCTTGTCCGGCGAATCCAGCGCCACTTCGAGCACGGTGACGGCGTCGGGCTGATTGAAATAGGCCTGTGCCTCCTTCAGCGGCATGAACAGGATGCTGGAATCGTACTCCGCCATGCCGATCTCGAAGATGGCGACGATCGGATAGCGCTTCACGCGGGGCACAGTGCCGAGCGCGGTTCGCGCGCCATTCGGCGACAGCATCGTCACGTCGTCGCCGAGCTTCAGATTCATCTCGTTGGCAAGCCGCGAACCGACGGCAACGCCGGGAACCGTGTCCCAACCGTCCAGCGTGCCAAACTTGATATTGTCGGCGATCGCTTTCAGCTTTTTGAGGTCCTCTTCGCGCAAGCCCCGCACCAGCGCGCCGGTCGAGTTTGGCGGCGCGGACAGCAGCACCTGGCCCTTCGATCAAGGGAAGCGCGTATTTGACGCCCGGTACGCCCTGAATGCGAGAGGCGACAGGGTCGTAATCGGTGAAGCGGCCTTCCATGCTGTGCACGATGATATGGCCGTTGAGGCCGAGCATCTTGTCGAACAGCTCCTGGCGGAAGCCGTTCATCACCGCCATGACGATGATCAAGGTGGCGACACCGAGCGCGATACCGAGGAAGGAAAAACCGGCGAAGACCGAGATCAGGCCCTCTTTCCGCCGCGCCCTGAGATAACGGAACGCGACAAGCCATTCGAAGGGTGAGAAGGGTCCCGGACTGGAGGCGCTGGAGGTGTTTTTCATGCGGCCACCTTCCTCGCTTCATTCGAAGCGGTGACAAGACGGTTTAGCGCGGCGTCGATCGGCAACGTCTCGCGAGTGCCGGTCGCGCGCTCTTTCAATTCGACTTCGCCGGATTGCAGGCCTTTCGGTCCGACGATGAGCTGCCAGGGCAGGCCGATCAAATCGAAGGCCGCGAATTTGGCCCCTGCCCGCTCGTCACGGTCGTCGTAGAGCACGTCGAGTCCTGCGTTCTGAAGCTTGGCGTAGAGATCCTCGCAAACTTTGTCGGTCGCAGCGTCGCCGACTTTGACATTGATGAGGCCGACGTCGAACGGCGCCACCGATTTCGGCCAGATGATGCCGGCATCGTCATGCGAGGCTTCGATGATGGCGGCCGGCAGGCGCGACACGCCGATGCCGTAAGAGCCCATCTCCACCGGCACGACGCTGCCGTCCGGGCCTTGCACCTTGCAGTTCATCGGCGCCGAATATTTCGTGCCGAAAAAGAAGATATGTCCGATCTCGATGCCGCGTGCCTTCACCCGCTTCGCCTCGGGCACTTCGGTTTCGAAGCGTGAAGCATCGTGCTTTTCTGAAGTTGCGGCATATTTGCCGGTCCAGGCGCGGATCAGCGGCGTGAGATCAGACGTCATAGTCGAGGTCCGCACCGGGCGGGCTCATCTCGACGAGATCCTTGTGGCAATAGACCTCGCTCTCGCCGGTCTCGGCCAGAATGATGAATTCGTGGCTGAGATCGCCGCCGATCGGACCCGTCTCCGCCGCCATCGGAATCGATTTCAGACCCATGCGCGAGAAGGTGCGCAGGTAAGAGACAAACATCCGGTTGTAGGATTTCCGCGCGTCGTCGACGGTGAGGTCGAAGGAATAGGAATCCTTCATCAGAAATTCGCGGCCCCGCATCACACCGAAACGCGGCCTGATCTCGTCCCGGAACTTCCATTGGATGTGATAGAGGATGCGCGGCAATTCCTTGTAGGATTTCACCCCGTCGCGGAAGATGGCGGTGATCATCTCCTCGTTGGTCGGGCCGTAGAGCATGTCGCGCTCATGCCGGTCGGCGATGCGGAGCATCTCCTTGCCGTAAACGTCGTAGCGTCCGCTTTCGCGCCAGATTTCCGCGGGCTGGATCGTGGGCATCAGCAGCTCGATGGCGCCGGCCCGGTCCTGCTCCTCACGGACGATCTGTTCGATCTTACGGAGCACGCGGTAGCCGAGCGGCAACCAGCTATAGATGCCGGCGCTGGATTGCCGAATCATGCCGGCCCGGAGCATTAGCCGGTGCGAGACGATCTCGGCTTCCTTCGGATCGTCGCGCAAGAGCGGCAGGAAATAGCGGCTGAGGCGCATTGGGGCCCATGTCGATTATTGGGCGGTGGCGTGGCCAGCCGCCTTGGTTATGCGTCGCTCGCCGGAGGGTCCAACGGGCGGAATGTCTCGCGCTAATAGCGTAATTTGGCGAGACTAAGCAATGCAGGCGATCGGGTAGCCGCGCTCACTTTGAGTTGAGGGGAAGCATAGGGCCAAAGCAAGCGAATCCGCGGGGGGCTTTTGACCTCGCGAGGCCTGGATATGATCCCAAAGTTCGAGTCAAGCGGAAAAGATGCTCGGCTTCGTCACAATCATGGTGACAATTTGGCGCGGCCTTGCTAGGCTCCATTCTACAACGTGAGGAGAGTTCGGGACCGGTATCGATCTCGGAGTTCACGCGTTGAGATTGGACCAGGTCCAAGTCTTGGGAGGAAGTAGCTCCAGGCGCGTCCCAGTACGGATCGCGCCGCTCTTAAATCAGCAAACTCGATTGTCGACTGACCGTCGGCTTTGCTGCGTCTTTAGGAGACAAGGAGCAACGATACTGAAGCAAGGTCGTCTCGACCTTGCTTTTTTTTCGCCTCCAGCTCTTTGAGGCAGACCCCCGCCCTATTGCACGGACTCGTAGCGCGGCAGGAAGGGAATGTCGTCGAGCGTGATCACATGGTGCACGATGATCACGTAGAGTGCCGCGAAGACGATGCTGGCGACCAGGGTCGTCCCAAGCAGCTTCGGCAAGAGATGCGGGTTGTGCGGCGCGCTTTCCGCGGTGCCGGGGGTGATATTGCCGTCGTCCGACTGGGTGTGGACGCCAATCGGCAGAATGGCGAACAGCACGATCCACCAGATCACGAGATACATCGAAATGGCGAAGGCGAGCGTCATGCCTAGGCCTGCTCGAGCTCGACGAGCGTGCCGCAAAAATCTTTCGGGTGCAGGAACAGCACGGGCTTGCCGTGGGCGCCGATCTTGAGCTCACCATCTCCGAGCACACGCGCGCCTTCGGCGATCAGCTTGTCGCGGGCTTTGACGATATCGTCGACCTCGTAGCAGAGGTGATGGATGCCGCCCGAGGGATTCTTGGCGAGAAACCCGGCCACGGGAGATTTGTCGCCGAGCAGCCCCAGCAGCTCGATCTTGGTATTCGGCAGCTCGATGAAGACCGTGGTCACGCCATGCTCGGGCTGATCAACCATCTCCGAGACTTTGGCGCCAAGCATGTTGCGATAGACGTCCGACGCGGCCTTTAAGTCCGGCACGACGATGGCAACGTGATTCAAGCGTCCGATCATTGCGACCTTTCCCTTACGAGCTTCATCTTCAGGTAGCTGCATTATTTAATGCGCTAGTCCGCGCCTTCGCGCCAAGTTGAGCGCTATAGCACCGTTAGCAATACCGAGCACACAGGCTTCTTGCCCCAGGCTTGATTGATGGCCGAGCGGACCGCGCGTTTGACCGCCTCGCTGACCATGGCGTGATCTTTGCGGCGCGGCTTCGGAATGCTTTGCAAGGTGCCGCGAACGGCGTCGCGCGCGAGATCTTCAAGAGGCGTGCCCTCGCGGTCGGTCCCGGGCATGCCTTGCAGCGCGATCTCGGGATCGGCAAGAAGGACGCCCTTATCCGACATGACGAGGGAGACAGTGACCGAGCCGGCGAAACTGAGCTTGCGCCGTTCGCGCACCTGGCCGTCATCGGCGCGGGTGATGATGGCGCCGTCGCGATAAAGCCGGCCGACCGGCACCTCGTCGACGATTTTGGGCGGAAGCGGCAGCAGGCGCAGCATGTCTCCGTTTCTGACCCGCACCACCTCTTCGACGCCGAGAGACTCGGCGAGCCGCGCATGCGCCTCCAAATGCATGCCTTCGCCGTGCATGGGAACGGCGATCTTGGGCTTGGTCCAGGCATAAAGCTGTTCCAGCTCGCCACGGCGGGGATGGCCGGAGACATGAACTTGCGCGTCGTTGTCGGTGATCACCTCGACGCCCATATCGGCAAGCCCGTTCTGCACGCGCGACACCGCCTTCTCGTTGCCGGGGATGGTGCGCGAGGAAAAGATCACGCGATCGCCTGGGTCGAGACTGACATTGGGATGCTCGTCTTGCGCGATGCGGGACATGGCGGCGCGAGCCTCACCTTGGCTGCCGGTGCAGAGCGCCACCACTTTGCCGGGGGCGATGGTCTCGAACTCGGTCTCTTGCGCGTAATCGAGATCGCGATCGAGGTACCCCGTTTCTTGCGCCGCCTCGATGACACGGTTCATGGCGCGGCCGACGACGACGAGCTTGCGGCCCGCGGCGCGCGTGGCGGCAGCGACAGACCGGATGCGGGCGACATTGGAGGCGAAGGTCGTCACGGCAACGCGGCGTGGCGCCTCGCGGATCAGTCTCTCGAGGGTCACGGCGACATCGGCCTCGGAAGCCGAGACGCCCTGGCGCATGGCATTGGTAGAGTTGCAGATCAATGCAGCCACGCCTTCGTTTCCGAGCTGGATCAGACGCTCTTTGTCGGTCGGGGCACTCGTCAGCGGTGTTTCGTCGAGCTTCCAGTCGCCGGAATGGATCACGGTGCCGAGCTCGGTCTTGAGCACGATTGCCGAAGGCTCTGGGATCGAATGCGACATGTTGACCAGCTCGATATCGAAGGGCCCGATCTTGCGGCGGTCGCCGAGCGGAATAATGCGCAACGGAAAGTCCTGGCCGAAGCCGTTATCGGCGAGCTTCGATTTCAGCATCGCAGCGGTAAAGGGCGTGGCGTAGACGGGGATATTGCCGAGCCGCGGCCAGAGGTCGGCGACAGCGCCGAAATGGTCTTCATGGGCGTGAGTGAGAACCAGCCCCAGGAGATTCGGACGCTCGGTTTCGAGAAAGGTGATGTCGGGCAGAATGACTTCGATGCCGGGCTCGTATTCGCCGCCGAAGGCGATGCCCATATCGACAATGAGCCATTGGCGGTCAATCTCCGGTCCGTAGCCATAGACATAGAGATTTATGCCGATCTCGCCCACGCCGCCAAGAGGGACGAAGACGAATTCAGGTTTACGCGCTTCGGAGCGTCGCGACATTCAGCGCGTGCCGAAGAACACGTCGCCGGCGGCAACGCGGCGCTCGGCGCCGTCGCTCATGAGGAGACGAAGCGCGCCTTCGGAATCGAGCCCGGCAAAGACACCTTCGGTCTCCGGCTCGTCCTTGATACGAACGCGCAACGGCCTCCCCGTGGGACCGGCGCGATCAAGCCAAGCGCGCCTGATCAGGCCGAACATGGCGCCATTGTCCCAGCGCCCGAGCCAATAATCCGTAAGCTCGGCGAGCGCCCCGAGAGCATCAGCGGCCGTGACGTCGATGCCATGGGCGGCGAGGCTCGTCGCCGGCACGGTCAAACCTTCCGGATGGTGCGCGATATTGATGCCCGTGCCGATGACGACGATCGTGCGGTTGGAAACCTTCCGCTCCGCGCTTTCAAGCAACATGCCCGCGACCTTGGCTTCCTCCAGCATGACGTCGTTCGGCCATTTGAGAAGGATTTCAGGATGGTTTGCCTCGCCCATCAATTTGTCGATGGTGTCGTAAGCGACAACGCCTGCGACAAGCGCGAGCTGAGAGGCCGTGCGCAAGGGACAGGCGACGCCGATCAAGAGGCTCGCGAACAAATTGCCGGCTTGCGAATGCCATTCGCGGCCTTGCCGCCCGCGGCCCGAGGATTGCCGCGCCGACCAGACCCATAGCGGGCCAGGCTCGCCGGCATTGGCGCGCCGCATGGCCTCGGCATTGGTTGAGTCCGCGGTTTCAAGTCTGAGCAGACGATACCCGGCTGGAAGTTTTGGCAGTGGCGATAGGGACATTAGAACAATGACTTAGAGGCGGCCTCGGCGATGGAAACAAGCGGCGATGGATAAACGAAAAAGAGCAGCGTGAATAGCCCGGTTACGGTCAGCACACTCGCGAGCGCCGCCGGCATCGGATCGAAGCGCTCTGCGGGCGCGTCGAAATACATGATTTTGACGATGCGGAGATAATAATAGGCGGCAACCGCGCTCAAGAGAACACCGATCACGGCGAGCGGATAGAGCCCTGCGTGAATCGCGGCCAGGAACACATAGAACTTGGCGAAGAACCCCGCCAGAGGCGGGATGCCCGCGAGCGAGAACAGCAGCATGGCGAGAGTGAAGGCCATCAGCGGGTTGGTGCGCGAGAGGCCTGACAGCGCGTCGATATCTTCGACCAATGCGGCCATTTCGACGCATGGCGAGGATGCAGGCAAACGTGCCGAGCGTCATGGCAAGATAAATGGCGAGATAGACGATCACGCCTTCCACGCCCTCCGAAGTTCCGGCGGCGAGCCCTACCAGGGCGAAGCCCATATGGCCGATCGAGCTATAGGCCATCAGCCGCTTGATATTGGTTTGACCGATGGCGGCGAAGGCGCCGAGACCCATCGAGGCGATGGCGAGGAAGGTCACGATCTGCTGCCATTCGACGGTGACGGAAGGAAAGGCCGCGACCAGCGCGCGCACGGTGAGTGCAAAAGCGGCGAGCTTCGGCGCGGCGGCAAAGAAGGCGGTGACGGGGGTCGGCGCGCCTTCATAGACGTCGGGCGTCCACATATGGAAGGGCACGGCGGAGATCTTGAAGGCGAAGCCCGCCATCAGGAACACGAGGCCGAAGATCAGACCGAGATTGGCGCCGGAGGGCTGCACGGATTCCGCGATGGTCGCAAACGCGGTCGAGCCGGTGAACCCGTAGATCAACGAGGCGCCATAGAGCAGCATTCCCGACGACAGCGCCCCGAGCACGAAATATTTGAGCCCAGCCTCGCTCGATTTGGCGCTATCGCGGTCGAAGGCCGCGATCACGTAGAGCGCCAAGCTTTGCAGCTCGAGACCGACATAGAGCGAGATGAGATCGTTGGCCGAGATCATCATCATCATGCCGGTGGTGGCGAGCAGCACGAGCACCGGAAACTCGAATTTCAAGCCGCCCTTCCCCTCGCCAATAATCGAGCGACATCAGCAGCGCCGCACCGGCGCCGGTCAGCGTCAGGAGCTTCATCACGCGGGCGAAGGAATCGACGATGAAGCTACCCTGGAACGCGGTCTCGGTGCCCTGCCCCTTCGCCACGAACACGCCGGCGACGATGATGACGAGAATGGCGAGACCGAGCACGAGCTCGCCGCTGCTCCTTGCGCAAAAAGACTCCGAGCATGAGAAGCGCCATGGCGCCGCAGGCCAGAATGAGTTCCGGCAGGATGGTGGCGAGATTGAAGTCCAAAGCGGTGTTCCCTATGGCGCGAGCGCGAGCCGCGCCTGTTCGGCAGCGGCAAGCGCCGTATGGTAGTTCTTGATCAAGGCATCGACCGACACCGCGCTCGCATCGAGGATAGGCGCAGGGTAGAAGCCGAAGAAGATGGTGAGCAGGATCAGCGGCGTCATCACCGCGATCTCGCGCCAGGTAAGATCCTGGATGAATTTGAGGCTCGGCTTCTCCAGCTTGCCGAAGATCAGGCGGCGATAGAGCCAAAGCGCGTAGGCAGCCGATAGAATGATGCCGGTCGTGGCCAGCACCGCGACCCAGGAGTTGACGCGGAAGGCGCCGGTCAGGCTCAAGAATTCGCCGACGAAGCCGCTGGTGCCGGGAAGCCCGACATTGGCGAGCGTGAACACCATGAAGCAGAAGGCGTAGAGCGGCATGCGGTCGGCGAGCCCGCCATAGGCCGCGATCTCGCGGGTATGCATGCGGTCATAGATGATTCCGACGGAGAGGAAGAGCGCGCCGGAGACGATGCCGTGGGAGAGCATCTGGAAGATGCCGCCCTGCAGCCCCTGCATGGTGAGGGTGAAAATGCCGATGGTGACGAAGCCCATATGGGCGACGGAGGAATAGGCGATGAGCTTCTTCATGTCTTCTTGGGCGAGCGCGACCAGCGAGGTGTAGATGATGGCGACGACGGAGAGCGCGAAGATCAACGGCGCGAAGTCGGCGGAGGCCAGCGGGAACATCGGGATCGAGAAGCGCAAGAAACCATAGCCGCCCATCTTCAGGAGAATGCCGGCGAGGATCACCGAGCCCGCGGTCGGCGCCTCGACATGGGCATCAGGCAACCAGGTATGCACCGGCCACATCGGCAGCTTGACGGCGAAGGATGCGAGGAAGGCGAACCACAGCCATTCTTGCATTTCGGGCGGGAAGGTGTGGGTGAGCAGCGTCGGGATGTCGGTGGTCCCCGCCTCCCAATAGATCGCCATGATGGCGAGCAGCATCAGCAGCGAGCCTGCCAGCGTGTAGAGGAAGAATTTGAAGCTGGCATAGACGCGGCGCGGTCCGCCCCAGACCCCGATGATGAGAAACATCGGGATCAGGCCGCCTTCGAAGAACAGGTAGAACAGCACGAGATCGAGGCTGGTGAAGACGCCGAGCATCAGCGTCTCCAGCACCAGGAAGGCGATCATATATTCCTTCACGCGCGTCGCGATCGACTGCCAACTCGCCAGAATGCAGAGCGGCATGAGGAAGGCGGTGAGCACGACGAAGGGCATGGAGATGCCGTCGACGCCCATGCGGTATTTGATGGTCCCAAGCCACTCCTGCTCTTCGAGGAATTGGAACTCCGCCGTGGTGGAATCGAAGGCTCGCCATAAGAGAAGCGACAGGCCGAACGTCACAAGCGTGGTCCACAGCGCGATGTAGCGCGCGTTCCGCGTGACGCTCTCGTCGTTGCCACGCAGGAGAACGATCAGGAGCGCGCCGAGCAGCGGCAGGAAGGTGATGGTGGAGAGGATCGGCCAGCTCATCGCGGCAGCCCTCCGCTCCAGAACAGGAAATAGGTGACGATCAGCGCGACGCCGATCAGCATGACGAAGGCGTAGTGATAGATATAGCCGGTCTGCAGCCTCACCACGCGGTTGGTGACGTCGATGACGCGAGCGGCGACGCCGTCGGGACCGAAGCCGTCGATGATGGCGCCGTCGCCGGTCTTCCAGAGGAAGTGTCCAAGCTTCTTCGCGGGCCGCACAAAGATCGCGTCATAGAGCGCATCGAAATACCAGGCATTGAGCAGGAATTGATGGGCGCCGCGGAACCGCTTCGAGAGGCCGAACGGCACCAGCGGATTGCGGATGTAGAAGTACCAGGCGACGGCAAAGCCTGCCGCCATGGCGAGAGTCGGCGCGAGCATGACCAGGATCGGAACGTGATGCTCCGCTCCTTCATGCGTCACCAGCGAGCCGCGCCAGAATTCGGTCTGCTCGCTGCCGATGAAGAGATTGGCAAAGGCCGCGCCGGCCAACAGCGAGCCGACAGAGAGAACGATGAGCGGCAGCCCCATGGTCCAAGGCGGCTCGTGCGCGTGCTCGAGCACGTCTTTAGGTTCGCGGGGCTTGCCCTCGAAGACCAGGAACATCAGCCGCCAGGAATAGAACGAGGTGAGCAGCGCCGCGACCAGCGTGGCGATGAAGGCAAACAGCCCGACCGCACCGTGCGAGGCGTAGGCCGTCTCGATGATGGCGTCCTTGGAGACGAAGCCCGAGGTGAAGGGGAAGCCGGTCAGCGACAACGTTCCGATCAGCATCATGGCCCAGGTGAAAGGCAGCGCTTTGCGCAACGCACCCATGCGGCGCATGTCCTGCTCGTGATGCAGCGCATGGATCACGGCGCCAGCACCTAAGAACAGCAGCGCCTTGAAGAAGGCATGGGTGAAGAGATGGAAGATGCCGGTGCCGTAGGCGCCGAGGCCCTCGGCCACGAACATGTAGCCGAGCTGCGAGCAGGTCGAATAGGCGACGACGCGCTTTATGTCGGTCTGCACCAGGCCCACCGTCGCGGCGAAGAATGCCGTAATGGCGCCGACCACGGCGACGACATTGAGAGCGATCGGTGCGAGCTCGAACAGTGGCGACAGCCGCGCCACCATGAACACGCCGGCCGTGACCATGGTCGCGGCATGGATCAGGGCTGAGACAGGCGTCGGGCCTTCCATGGCGTCCGGCAGCCAGGTGTGCAGCAGGAACTGCGCCGACTTGCCCATGGCACCCATGAAGAGCAAGAGGCAGATCAAGGTCAGCGTGTCGACCTCCATGCCGAGAAACGGCATGGTCTTGCCGGCAACGCCGGGCGCAGAGGCAAACACCGCGTCATATTGAATGGTGTCGAACACCGTGAAGATGGCGAAGATGCCGAGCGCGAAGCCGAAATCGCCGACGCGGTTGACGACGAAGGCCTTGATGGCGGCCGCATTGGCTGATGGCTTGTGATACCAGAAGCCGATGAGCAGGTAGCTCATCAGTCCAACGCCCTCCCAACCGAAAAAGAGCTGGAGGAAGTCGTTCGCCGTGACCAGCGCCAGCATGGCGAAGGTGAAGAGCGAGAGATAGGCGAAGAAGCGCGGCCGGTGCGGATCTTCGTCCATGTAGCCGATGGAATAGAGGTGCACGAGGCCGGAGACGGTGGTGACGACCACGAGCATCACCGCGGTCAGCGTGTCGATGCGGAGCGACCAGATGGATTTCAGAGTCACCGGAGACGATCCAGTTCGCGAGCTCGATGCGGACCTCATGGCCTTGAAGCGCGACCTGATAAAACGCGAACCAGGAGAGCAGACACGAGACCAGAACCAGCGTCGTGGTGATGGTCTCGCAGGCGCGCGTGCCGGCGAGCCGCCCAAATAGGCCGCCGAAGATCGCCCCGATCAAGGGCAGGAAGAGAATGGCCTGGTACATGCAGTCGCGCCCTAGCCCTTCAACAGATCGATTTCGGCGACGTCGATGGTGCGCCGGTTGCGGAAATAGGTGACGACGATTGCCGAGCCGATGGCGGCCTCAGCGGCTGCGACCGTGAGCACGATCAGCGCGAAGACCTGGCCGACCAGATCGGCGTGGAAGCTGGAAAAGGCGACGAGGTTGAGGTTCACCGCAAGCAGCATCAGCTCGATCGACATCAGAATGACGATGACGTTCTTGCGGTTGAGAAAGATGCCGAACATGCCGAGCGTGAACAGGGAAGCGGCGACGGTGAGGTAATGCGAGAGGCCGATGATCATAGCAGGCCCCTTCCCGACTGCACCTTGACCAGCTCGACCGAGCTCTTGCGTCTGACTTGCGCTGAAATGGATTGGCGCCGGACGCCTTCTTTATGGTGCAGCGTCAGCACGATGGCGCCGATCATGGCGACGAGCAGGATCAGGCCGGCGGCCTCGAACAGATAGACATATTTCGTATAGAGAATCTCGCCGAGCGCGGCCGTATTGCTCATGCCCTGGCTTACGGGTGCTTGCGGCGACGATGCCGGCGAGACCGCCCAGGCGCCGAACACAAAAATCAACTCGACGAGGAGCAAGAGACCGACCGTGGCGCCCACCGGCAAATATTTGCTGAAGCCGGCACGAAGCTCGGCGAAGTCGACATCGAGCATCATCACCACGAAGAGGAACAGCACCATCACCGCGCCGACATAGACGACGACCAGAATCATCGCCAGGAACTCGGCGCCGAGCAGGATGAAGAGGCCCGAGGCGTTGAAGAAGGCGAGGATCAGGAAACAGCACGGCATGCACCGGATTCTTGGCGGAGATCACCATGAAGGCCGCGCCGACGCAGACGATCGCGAAGAGATAAAAGAAGAGTGCGGAGAGAAACATTGCCCTCCCCTTACCGATACGGCGCGTCGAGCGCGAGGTTCGTGGCGATCTCGCGTTCCCAGCGATCGCCGTTCGCGAGCAGCTTATCCTTGTCGTAGTAAAGCTCCTCGCGCGTCTCGGTGGCGAACTCGAAATTCGGTCCCTCGACGATGGCGTCCACCGGGCAGGCCTCCTGGCAGAAGCCGCAATAGATGCACTTCACCATGTCGATGTCGTAGCGGGTGGTGCGGCGCGTGCCGTCATTGCGGCGCGGACCGGCTTCGATGGTGATGGCTTGCGCCGGGCAGATCGCCTCGCAGAGCTTGCAGGCGATGCAGCGCTCCTCGCCATTGGGATAGCGCCGGAGCGCATGCTCGCCTCTGAAGCGCGGCGAGAGCGGCCCGCGCTCATAGGGGTAGTTGATGGTGGCTTTGGGCGCGACGAAATATTTCATGGCGAGCCAAAAGGCCGAGACGAACTCGGTCAGCAGCAGAGACTTGGCGGTGTCGCTGAAGCGTCTCACGCGTACCTTCTCCTCACACTTGCTGCCAGAGTTTCAGCACCGCCGCCACGATCACGACCATGGCGAGCGACAGCGGCAGGAACACTTTCCAGCCAAGCCGCATCAGCTGGTCGTAGCGATAGCGCGGCACGAAGGCCTTGACCATGGCGATGAGGAAAAACAGGAAGCAAACCTTGCCGACAAACCAAAATACCCCCGGAATCCACGTAAAGGGCGGCACCGGGAAGAGCGGCAGCCATCCGCCCAAGAAGAGGATGGTGCCCAGCCCGCACATCAGAACGATGGCGACATATTCGCCGAGCATGAACAGCATATAGGGCGTGGAGGAATATTCGACCATGAAGCCGGCGACGAGCTCGGACTCGGCTTCGAGCAGATCGAAGGGCGGCCGATTGGTCTCGGCAAGCGCCGAGATGAAGAACACGACGAACATCGGAAACAGCGGCAGCCAATACCAATTGAACAGGCCGAAGCGGCCGTCCTGTGCGGCGACGATCTCACTTAGATTGAGCGAGCCCGCGCAGAGCAGCACGGTGACGATGACGAAGCCGATCGAAACTTCGTAGGAGACCATCTGCGCTGCTGAGCGGAGCGCGGCGAGGAAGGCGTATTTCGAGTTCGACGCCCAGCCGGCCATGATCACGCCGTAGACCATCAAGCTCGAGATGGCGAAAATATAGAGCACGCCGACATTGAGATCGGCGACGGCCCAGCCCTTGGCCACGGGCAGCACCGCCCAGGCCGAGAGCGCAAGCCCTGCGGTGACGAGCGGCGCCAGAAGAAACAGACCCTTATTGGCGCCGGCCGGGATGATCGGCTCCTTGAACACGAATTTCAGGAGATCGGCGAAGGATTGGAGCAAGCCGAAGGGGCCGACGACATTCGGCCCGCGGCGCATCTGCACCGCCGCCCAGACTTTGCGGTCGGCATAGAGCAAGAACGCCACGATCACGAGCAGCGTGACCAGGATCGCGAGGCTCTGCGCCACGATCAGCGCGAGCGGCCAGCCATAACTCGACCAGAGCTCAGCCATCGGTGCCGGTCGCTTTCTTGGCCCCGTTGGCATGGAGCGCGCTCAAGCTCGCCATCAGCTCGGAAGCGCGGGCGATGGGATTGGTGAGATAGAAGTCATCGAATTTCGACTCGAAGCGCGCCTTGCCCGTCTTGGCTTTGCTCTTGGCGAGTTTCTCGATGGCGCTTGGGTCCGAGGGCGCGATCGCATCGAGACGCGCCAGATGCGGGCAAGACTCGAACATCTTGGAACGAAGTTCGTTCAAGGTGTCGAAGGGCAGCGGGCGTTTCAGCACGCCGGACAGCGCACGCAGGATGGTCCAATCCTCGCGGGCATCGCCCGGAGGAAAGACGGCGCGGCTCGTCATTTGCGGGCGGCCTTCGGTATTGACGTAGATCGCGTCCTTCTCGGTATAGGCAGCACCGGGAAGCACGACATCGGCGCGATGCGCGCCACGATCGCCGTGGCTGCCCTGGTAGATCACGAACGCTCGACCCAGATCGCTCCATTTCGATCTCGTCGGCGCCGAGCAGGTAAACGACCTCGATGTCGCCCTTCTCGGCGCCATCGAGGATGGACTCCACATCGCGACCGCCCTTCCCCGGCACGAAGCCGAGATCGAGACCGCCGACGCGGCCAGCAGCATTGTGAAGGACATTGAAGCCGTTCCAGCCAAGCTTGGGATTGAGCGCGCCCAATGTCTTTGCCGCCTGAGCCGCAAGGGCGAGCACGCCGTCGCCGTCGGGCCTTGCAAGCGCAGCCTGTCCGACGATCACGAGGGGCCGCTCGGCGCCACTGACTTTCTTGGCAAAGTCGTGCGAGCCATCGGCGATCTTGGCGAGCGTCTCGGGGCCGGCACCGAGATAATCGTAAGGATAGGTCAGATCGACTTCTTCGCCGATCAGGCCGATCGGAATGCGTCCCTGGCCCTCACGGTAGCGCTTGCGGATGCGGGCATTGAGCACCGAAGCTTCGATCCGTGGGTTGGTGCCGATCAGGAGAATGGCATCGGCCTGATCGATGCCTTCGATGGTGGAATTGAAGAGATAGGTGGCGCGGCCGAGTGCGGGGTCGAGCTTGGCGCCATCCTGGCGGCAATCGATATTGGGCGAGCCGAGCCCTTCGGCCAGAAGCTTGAGCGCGAAGATTTCCTCGGCGCCGGCGAGATCGCCGGCAATCGCGGCAAAGCGTGCGCCGTCGAGGCCCTTGAGCTTCGAGGCGATGGCATGAAAGGCTTCGTCCCAGGTCGCGGGCTCGAGCCTTCCCTTCTTCCGGATATAAGGACGGTCGAGGCGCTGCGTGCGCAATCCATCCCAAACGTGCCGCGTCTTGTCGGAGATCCATTCTTCGTTGATGGCTTCGTTGATGCGCGGCAGGATGCGCAGCACTTCTTTGCCGCGCGCATCGACGCGGATATTTGAGCCGACCGCATCCATGACATCGACCGACGGCGTCTTGGAGAGCTCCCAAGGCCGCGCGACGAAGGCGTAAGGCTTCGAGGTGAGCGCGCCGACCGGGCAGAGATCGACAACATTGCCCGACAGCTCCGACATCATGCCGTGCTCGAGATAGGTGGTGATCTCCATGTCCTCGCCGCGGCCGATGGCGCCAAGCTCCTCGACGCCGGCGACCTCGGTCATGAAGCGAATGCAGCGCGTGCAGTGGATGCATCGCGTCATATAGGTGCCGATCAGAGGCCCGAGATATTTCTCTTCGACCGCGCGCTTATTGTCTTGGAAACGTCCGGCGTCGAAGCCATAGGCCATGGTCTGGTCTTGCAGATCGCATTCGCCGCCCTGGTCGCAGATCGGGCAATCGAGCGGATGATTGATCAGTAGGAATTCGAGCACGCCCTCGCGCGCCTTCTTTACCGTCTCCGATGAGGTGATAATGGTGGGCAGCGTGCCGTCGCGCGCAGGCCTAAGATCGTTGACGCTCATGGCGCAAGAGGCGATGGGCTTCGGCATGCCCACCACTTCGACCAGGCACATGCGGCAATTGCCGGCGATCGACAGGCGCTCATGATAACAGAAGCGCGGCACCTCGACGCCGGCCTGCTCGCACGCTTGGATCAGCGTGATGCCGGCGGGCACCTCGATCTCTTTGCCGTCGATGATCAGCTTACGCATCTTCTTTGGCTTTGCGTTTGGTCGTCGTCTTCATGCGCCGGACGATACTGACAGAGGCTTTGGATGGCTCCGCAACGGCCGAGGCGATGAATTTCTGAAAGCGGGGATTGTATTGCACGGAGAATTCCGAGTTCAGGAAATGCGGTGACCGCAAATAGTCGCGGTGGAGCTGAAGCTGGCTACGCAGCGTTGCCCGCCACTCCTTGGTCGGCATGAAGTCCAAGATTTCGACGCAAGCGTCGAGCAGCGTGCCGACGAACCATTCATATTTCTGGAACAGCTCGGCGCTGCCATCGATGGTGAGCTTGTGATAGTCGAACTCCGCCAAATGCAGGCTGGGGTCGGCGAGCCTCGGATGATCGAACGCCAAACGAAGATAGTCGCGCCAGAGCTCATGGGCATTGGCGTGACGTTCGGCTCTGCGAGATTCCGTGATGGCGAGATGGGCGTAGACCAGGGCGGCGACGGCAGACGCGGCGGTCAGCAGCGTTCCGATCTTTTCCGCATTGTCCCAAAGCCAATTCATGCCCGCTCCTATTCCGCAGCCACGGGGACGGACGCCGCGATCGGCTTCGTGGCGCGAGCATCGATGCGCTGCCTCGATGACATGGCGGAAATGCCGGATCAGACCTTGCACCGGCCAGGCCGCGGCGTCGCCAAGCGCGCAAATGGTGTGGCCCTCGATCTGATAGCTGACGGACAGCAGCATATCGATCTCGGCCTTCTCCGCCTCGCCCTTCGCCATGCGCTCGAGCACGCGCCACATCCAGCCAGTGCCCTCGCGGCAGGGCGTGCACTGACCGCAGGATTCATGCTTGTAGAAATATGAGAGGCGCGCGATGGCGCGGATGATGTCGGTCGACTTGTCCATGACAATCACAGCAGCGGTGCCAAGTCCTGTCTTGAGGGCCTTCAGGCTGTCGAAGTCCATCGGCAAATCGCTGCACTCGCTTGCCGGAATGCACGGCACTGACGAACCACCGGGAATGACGGCGAGCAGATTGTCCCAGCCGCCGCGAACGCCGCCGGCGTGTTTGTCGATCAGCTCGCGCAACGGAATGCCCATTTCCTCTTCGACGTTGCAGGGCTCGTTGACGTGACCGGAGATGCAGAACAGCTTGGTGCCGGTATTGTTCGGCTTGCCGAGCGAAGCGAACCAGGCGGCGCCGCGGCGCATGATGTCGGGGACGACCGCGATCAACTCGACATTGTTGACGGTGGTCGGCGCGCCATAGAGCCCGACATTCGCCGGGAACGGCGGCTTCAGCCGCGGCATGCCCTTCTTGCCTTCGAGGCTTTCGAGCAGCGCGGTTTCTTCGCCGCAAATATAGGCCCCTGCCCCGTGGCAGAGATAAAGTTCGAAATCCCAGCCATTGATGTTGTTGTTGCCGATCAGCTTGGCGTCATAGGCTTCGTCGATCGCGGCCTGCAGCACTTCGCGTTCGGCGATGAACTCGCCGCGGATATAGATGTAGCAGGCATGCGCCCGCATGGCGAAGGAGGCGATCAGCGCGCCCTCGATCAGGAGATGCGGGTCGTGCCGCATGATGTCCCGGTCCTTGCAGGTGCCGGGCTCGGATTCATCGGCATTGATCACGACGTAGTTCGGACGTCCGTCCGATTGCTTCGGCATGAACGACCATTTCAAGCCGGTCGGGAAGCCGGCGCCGCCGCGGCCACGTAGCCCAGAGGCTTTCACCTCCTCGATGATAGCCTCATGCCCGCGTTCGAGAATTGCTTGGTGCCGTCCCAGGCGCCGCGGGCACGCGCGGCCTTCAGCCTCCAGTCGTGGAAGCCGTAGAGATTGGTGAAGATACGGTCTTTATCTTCAAGCATCAGCGCCCTTGTCCCTTTCGTTTCGGAGACAAGGATCGAGTCTGGGTGCGCGGCCCTGAAGCCCATCGGCTCGGAGGAATGGCGGCCGTCTTGCGGACCGGGCTTGACCGTCTTGCCCTCACGCAGATCGTTCAGCACGCGCTCGAAACTCTCCGGCGTCAGGTCTTCGTAATAGTCCTTGTTGATCTGGACGACGGGCGCGTTGACGCAAGCGCCCAAGCATTCGACCTCGCTCCAGGAGAACATGCCGTCCTCGGTGACGTGTCCTGGCGCGCCGATCATCCGCCGGCAGACGGATTTGAGCGCCTCGGCGTCTCTGAGCCAGCACGGCGTCGTGCCGCAAAGCTGCACGTAGAATTTGCCGACCGGCGCAAGATTGAACATGGTGTAGAAGGTCGCGATCTCGTAGACGCGGATATAGGCCATGCCCAACATGTCGGCGATGTAACGGAGCGCCGGTTCCGGCAGCCAGCCGCCGCATTGCTCTTGCGCGCGCCACAGCAGCGCCAGCACGGCGGAGGCTTGTCGCCCTTCGGGAAACTTCGCGATTTGCCCCTTCGCCCATTGCAGATTTTCCGGGCTAAAGGCAAAGTCTTCGGGCTGATCGGCGGCGAGACGGCGGACGCTCATAGTCGTTCTATCTACTTTCTGTTTCGGCTCGATCCGACCGTGTGGCCCGCTATTGATGCACGGTGCAGGAGCCGATCTTGGTCAGCCCCGCGCCCACATAGGCCTTGAAGCTGTAATAGCAAATCGCGGTCGAGAACTGCTTCTGCAGGGTTACCACAACGGCGTCGCCGGAGACCTTGCCCAATTGCCGCGTCACGGCTTCGGCGGGGATGAACACCGTGGTCCTGATGACGAAACCGTCATTGACCAGGTCCTTGAGGCTGGCGCCGGATTTGGATTCGCCGGTGGCATTGCCTTGCCGCAGCGCCTTCTGCCGGCGCTTCGGCAGGTCTTCTTTTTGAAGGGCTTGCCGAACCCTGCGCGGCGGCGGACTTCTCGGGCTCGCCTTCTTTGACCTCGGCCGCGCCCTCCGGCGACTTTTCCTCGGTCTCCTTGGCGTCGTCAGGCTTTTCGTCCTTGCCCTTGTCGGCATCATCAGGGACTTCGGTCGCGCCTTCGGGAAGCTTGTCCTCGTCGGTCGGCCTTATCGGAGTCAGATTTTTCGGCGGCGGGCTTTGCATCATCCTTGTCGGCGTCTTGGGCGAAGGCCGTCGGGGCCAGGCACAGCAACGCGAAGGCACTTAAGATCGCAGCAATCGAAACTCTCATCACTCCCCTCCTGATATTGGACGGCTTTTCATCGATCGATCTCGCCAAAGACGATGTCGATCGAGCCTAGCACGGCAGAGACGTCGGCAAGCATATGGCCGCGGCACAAGAAATCCATGGCCGCGAGATTGACGAAACTCGGGGCCCTGATCTTGCAGCGATAGGGCCTATTGGTGCCGTCGGAGACGAGATAGACGCCGAACTCGCCCTTTGGCGCCTCGACGGCGGCGTAAACCTCGCCTTTCGGCACGTGATAGCCTTCGGTGTAGAGCTTGAAGTGATGGATCAAGGCTTCCATCGAGCTCTTCATCACGGCGCGCTTCGGCGGCACCATTTTGTGGTTCTCGACATTGATGGGCCCGAGCTCTGTGGTGAGCCGCTCGCAGCATTGCTTCATGATGCGAGCAGATTGGCGCATCTCCTCCATGCGGACGAGATAGCGGTCATAGCAGTCGCCGTGCTTGCCGACGGGAATGTCGAAGTCGAGCTCCGCATAGCATTCGTAAGGTTGCGATTTGCGCAAATCCCAGGCTGCGCCGGAGGCCCGCACCATGACGCCGGAGAAGCCGAGCGCCCAGGCTTCATCCAGCGTGACGACACCGATATCGACATTGCGCTGCTTGAAGATCCGGTTGTCGGTGAGCAGGACCTCGATGTCGTCGCAGACCTTGAGGAACGGATCGCAGAAGGCGTAGATGTCGGCGACGAGTTGCGGTGGCAGATCCTGATGCACGCCACCGGGACGGATATAGGCCGCATGCATGCGGCTGCCGCTGGCGCGCTCGTAGAACACCATCAGCTTCTCGCGTTCCTCGAAGCCCCAGAGCGGCGGCGTCAGCGCGCCCACATCCATGGCTTGGGTGGTGATGTTGAGGAGATGCGACAGAAGACGGCCGATCTCGGAATAGAGCACGCGGATCAATTGACCGCGGATCGGCACCGTCACGTCGACCAGCTTTTCGACGGCGAGCGCGAAGGCATGCTCCTGATTCATCGGCGCCACGTAATCGAGCCGGTCGAAATAGGGCACGGCCTGGAGATAGGTCTTGTGCTCGATCAGCTTCTCGGTGCCGCGATGCAAGAGGCCGATATGCGGATCGATCCGGTCCACCACCTCGCCGTCGAGCTCGAGCACGAGACGAAGCACGCCGTGGGCCGCCGGGTGCTGCGGCCCGAAATTGATGGTGAACTTGCGGTCTTCGGGCGCGACTTGAGGTTTCTCCATGTCCGTCATGATGCGCCCGCCAGTTCTGCCGCCTTCTGCAATTTACCGGCGATGCCGCGGCTGAAACGGTCCCACGACACGATGAAGCGCTCATGCGTGCCGGTGCTGATCTCGTCGAACCCATCATGGGCGCGAAGCTTGAACTTGGCGCGCGGTCCCCTCACCTCGATACATTCCGCTTCGACGGTGACGACGAGGCCGGGAGGCGTCGCGGATTTGTGGTTCACGTCGATATGGATGCCGAGACTGCCCTCGCCCTCGTCGAGATGGGGCTTCAGCAATTGCACGCAAGTCCATTCGAGAAGACCGACCATGAAGCCGGTGGCGAAGACTTCCGGCATGGTTTGGAGCTCGGGCGCCTCGTCATAAAGATGCGGCACGGTCTTGGTCACCGGCACGGTATAGGAGAATTTGTGCGTGAGCCCGGGCTTGAGAGAAGGCTTCATGGCTTCTCCTCGCGCTTGGCTTCGCCGGCCTTCTCGTCGCCCGGGATGGCGGTGTCCATGCCCTCCCAGGGACTCAAGAAGTCGAAACTCCGATAATCCTGCATCAGCTTCACCGGCTCGTAGACCACGCGCTTCTGTTGATCGTCGTAGCGAAGCTCGACGAAGCCGGTGAGCGGGAAGTCTTTGCGCAAGGGATGACCCTCAAAGCCGTAATCGGTGAGGAGCCGGCGGAGATCCGGATGGCCTTCGAAGAGAATGCCGTAGAGGTCGTAAGCCTCGCGCTCGAACCAATTGGCGGCGGGAAAGACGCCGACGACACTGTCCACCGGAGTCTCGGCACTCGTCGCAAGACGCGCACGCGGATGCGGTGGTTCAGCCAGGGGCTGAGCAGATGATAGACGACATCGAAGCGCTCCTCGCGCTCCGGGTAATCGACGCCGCAAATGTCGATGAGACAGCCGAAGCGGCACTTCGGATCGTCGCGCAAGAAAGTGAGGATCTCGACGATGTCCTCACGCGCGACCCCGATGGAGAGCTCGCCATGGGCGACCTCAAAGCCAAACAGCTTCGGCCCTAGCTGCTCCGCCAGGTACGCGCCCAGTCCGTTCAAAGACTCATCCATAAAACGTCCAGACTGAATTGGACCGATCAACGTTCGATCGTGCCGGTCCGCCGGATCTTCTTCTGCAAAAGGAGCACGCCATAGACCAAGGCCTCGGCCGTCGGCGGACAGCCCGGGACATAGATGTCGACGGGCACGATGCGGTCGCAGCCGCGAACCACGGAATAGGAATAATGGTAGTAGCCGCCGCCATTGGCGCACGAGCCCATCGAGATCACATAGCGGGGCTCGGGCATCTGGTCGTAGACCTTGCGCAAGGCTGGCGCCATTTTGTTGCACAAGGTCCCGGCGACGATCATCACGTCGGATTGTCGAGGGCTCGCGCGTGGCGCGAAGCCGAACCGCTCGAGATCGTAACGCGGCATCGAGGCTTGCATCATCTCGACCGCGCAGCAGGCAAGACCGAAGGTCATCCACATCAACGAGCCGGTCCGGGCCCAGTTGATGAGGTCGTCGGCGGTGGTGAGCAGGAAGCCTTTATCGGCGAGCTGATCGGAAAATTCGCCGAATCCGGAACGCGCGGCGATCAGGCCAGAGCCTGCACCTTCCTTCGGTAACTCGAAGACGGGTTTTGGGATCAATCCCATTCAAGCGCGCCCTTCCGCCATTCATAGACGAATCCAATGGTCAGAATGGCGAGGAAAACCATCATCGACCAGAAGCCAAAAGCGCCCACCCTTTCGAAGGCCACGGCCCAAGGAAAAAGGAAAGCAACTTCAAGGTCGAAGATAATGAACAAAAGCGACACGAGATAGAAGCGCACGTCGAATTTCATGCGGGCGTCATCAAAGGCCTCGAAGCCGCATTCATAGGCCGAGACTTTCTCGGGATCCGGATTGTTCGGTGCGATGAAGAAAGGCGCGGCGAGCAGCACGGCGCCGATGAAAAACGCGATTCCGACAAAGATGACGAGTGGTAGATAGGTTTGAAGCAACGGGCTCATGATTTTGCCGCCTCGCAAGGGCAATTTGGAGAAGGATCAAAATGGCGGGAGTGACGGGACTCGAACCCGCGACCTTCGGCGTGACAGGCCGACGCTCTAACCAACTGAGCTACACCCCCTAACGGGCCCGTTCGGCGGCCAGAGGCGATCCTTCCCGCATGTACGGCCTTGGATTCGCCAAGTCAAGGTAAGGCGCCGTGCGGTGTTTGCGCGCCTCCAAGTTACACTCTGATTGAGAGGTGTTGCGGTGGCGTAAATATGCAAAGGGCCCATCCGAATACAATTCGAGCCTACCACAACCTTTTCCTCGCGAATGCATGACCCGAACCTGACTTCAAATACCGCTCAAAGGTCTCGGCCTTTTGCTCATCAGAGAATGCGATATAGGTCACGATTTTCCAAGGAGCGTATTTGGATGTATGCGAGGACTTTCCGGCATTGTGTTCGGCCAGCCGCTGCTTCAGGTCGGATGTCACCCCAACATATCGCTGTTCATCAAACAATTCGCTTTGTAGCAGATAGACGTAGCGCATTGGGGCAGCCCTCCTCCGCCAAGGCTTCGGAGGGCATCCTGCTTCGTAATTGGTCTCGGAGTAAATCCTGCGAAGCGCGGAGCGCGAAGCAGGATGGTGGGCGGTGAGAGGCTCGAACTCCCGACATCCACGGTGTAAACGTGGCGCTCTACCAGCTGAGCTAACCGCCCGTCGCTCGCAACGTGTCCGGAAACGTTGTCAGAAACAATAAGGCGAAGCCCCACGGCGCGCGAGGCTTCGCCTGAATAAATCTGTTTCGCGCTTTCAGCTACTAGCTGTTGCAGGCCTCTTTGAGAGCCTTGCCGGCGCGGAATTTCGGCACTTTCGATGCCGGAATATGGACCTTCTCGCCGGTGCGCGGATTGCGGCCCTCGGAGGCCTTGCGCTGTGCGACCTGGAAATTGCCAAAGCCCACGATGCGCACGACGTCACCGCCGCGAAGCGCTTTTTCAATGTTGCTAAAAATTGCGTCGACGGCCTTCTCGGCCGAATCTTTCGACAGGTCGGAGTCTTTCGCCACTTGGGCGACCAGCTCGGCTTTGTTCACGGGTCTTTCCTTTCGCTCGGGCCCTGACTGTTCAGTCTGTATCGCGGGGCCGCGTTGGAGTAGGTACGGCTCGAATCGCAAACAACTGGTATATGACTGACCCAAGAAGCTAGGAAAATCAACAAAAATGGCCCGACTCTCCGAGGAGAGCCGGACCATTCAATTAAGGCTAAACAAGGGCAATTGGCCCCTCAAGCTCAATGAGCGGTGACGCCAGCCGGGGTCTCGTCCTTCGGCGCCGCGATCTCGCGGGCCTTGCTGTCGTCTTCCCAAACGATGGGCTGGAGCGGCCGGGTGAAGGCGATTTTCACCACCTCGTCCATGCGGGACACCGTCCGGATATCCAGCGCATTCTTAAGCTCGTCCGGTATCTCCGTGAGATCCTTAGCATTTTCGTCCGGAATGATCACGGTCTTGATGCCGGCCCGAAGCGCTGCCAGGAGCTTCTCCTTGAGGCCGCCGATCGGCAGAACCCGCCCACGGAGGGTGATTTCACCCGTCATGGCAACCTCACGCCTGACCGGAACACCGGTCATTAAGGAAATGATGGCGGTAACCATGGCAACGCCGGCGGAGGGTCCATCCTTCGGCGTGGCGCCTTCAGGCACGTGAACGTGAATGTCCCGCTTCTCGAATAAAGGCGGCTCGATGCCGAATTCGACCGACCGCGAGCGCACATAGGCGTTGGCGGCCTGGATCGATTCCTTCATCACGTCGCGCAAATTGCCGGTGACGGTCATCTTGCCTTTGCCCGGCATCATCACGCCTTCGACGGTCAGGATCTCGCCGCCGACTTCGGTCCAAGCGAGGCCCGTCACGACGCCGACCTGGTCCTCGAGCTCGGCCTCGCCATAGCGATATTTCGGCACACCGAGATAATCTTCGAGGTTCTTGAGCGTGATCGTGATGTTCTTCTTCTTGGTGGTGAGAAGCTCTTTCACCGATTTCCGGGCAAGCTTGGCGAACTCGCGCTCAAGGCTCCGCACACCCGCTTCACGGGTGTAGCGGCGGATGATCTCCTTCAGAGCATCGGCCTCGAGCACCCATTCCTCCGGCTCTAGACCATGCGCCTTGGTCTGCGAGGGAATGAGATGCCGCCTTGCGATCTCGATTTTCTCGAGTTCGGTGTAGCCCGCGATGCGAATGATCTCCATGCGGTCCATCAGAGCCGGCGGAATGTTCAGCGTATTCGCGGTGGTGACGAACATCACGTTGGAGAGGTCGTAATCGACTTCCAGGTAATGGTCGTTGAAGGTGTGGTTCTGCTCAGGGTCGAGCACTTCCAGCAGCGCCGACGCCGGGTCGCCGCGGAAGTCCGCACCCATCTTGTCGATCTCGTCCAACAGGAAGAGCGGGTTGGTCTTCTTTGCCTTCCGCATCGACTGGATGACCTTGCCGGGCATCGAGCCGATATAGGTGCGGCGATGGCCCCTGATCTCGGCCTCGTCGCGGACGCCGCCCAAGCTCATGCGCACGAACTCGCGGCCCGTGGCGCGCGCGATCGACTTGCCGAGCGAGGTCTTGCCGACGCCGGGAGGCCCGACCAGGCAGAGGATCGGACCCTTCAGCTGATTGGTACGGTTCTGGACCGCGAGATATTCAACGATCCGGTCCTTGACCTTCTCCAGCCCATAATGATCCTCGTCGAGGATCACTTGCGCCTCGTCCAGGTCGCGCTTGACCTTGCCCTTGACGCCCCACGGGATCGTCAACAGCCAGTCGAGATAGTTGCGGACAACGGTCGCCTCGGCAGACATCGGGCTCATCTGGCGAAGCTTCTTCAGCTCGCCGAGCGCCTTTTCCCGAGCCTCTTTCGAAAGCTTGGTCTTCTCGATCTTCTGCTCGATCTCAGCCAGATCGTCGCGGCCCTCTTCGCCGTCGCCGAGCTCCTTCTGGATCGCCTTCATCTGCTCGTTCAGATAGTACTCGCGCTGCGTCTTCTCCATCTGACGCTTGACGCGGCTCCGGATCTTCTTCTCGACCTGAAGCACGGAGATTTCGCTCTCCATCAGCGTGAACACGCGCTCGAGCCGCTCGGAGATCGTGGTGATCTCGAGGATCTGCTGCTTCTCGGCGATCTTGATGGCGAGATGCGAGGCGATGGTATCGGCGAGCTTGGAATAGTCGTCGATCTGCGCCGTGGTGCCGAGCACCTCGGGCGAGATTTTCTTGTTGAGCTTCACGTAGCTCTCGAACTGGGTCACGACCGAGCGAGACAGCGCCTCGATCTCGTCCTCGGCGCCGAGCGTCTCGGGCACGCGCTCGACCTCGGCTTCGAAATAGTTCTCGTTGTCGGTATAGCGCTTCACCGAGGCGCGCACGGTGCCTTCGACCAGCACTTTGACGGTGCCGTCGGGCAATTTGAGCAGCTGCAGCACGGAGGCGAGCGTGCCCATGGTGTAGATGCCGTCGGTCAGCGGCTCGTCGTCGCTGGCGTTCTTCTGCGCGACAAGCAGGATCTGCTTGTCGGTGCGCATCACTTCCTCGAGCGCCGCAATCGATTTCTCGCGACCGACAAAGAGCGGCACGATCATGTAGGGGAACACGACAATGTCGCGCAGCGGCAGTACCGGATAAAGCTCCGGGCCGGGGACTTTGACGCTTTGCGGCTTGGATTCGGTCATTGATGGTCCGTCGCTGTTCGAGTGCGCGGCGCGCTTGCACGCGCCGCTACGGTCTTAGTACGCCCCTCCCCAGAAGCTACATTTGGCCGGAAGATTATCCAGGCAAAGGCCGGGTTTTGCCCTGAGGCATATTGCCGGCCCGGCTTGGGTAAGTGGCTACCGCGGCCATCGACGTCAAGATGGCATTCGGCTTTCGCCGTTGCCTTATTTCCCGGGCATTTTGACCGGGATTCGTGGGATGCGGCAAGCGGGAAAGGACGGCAAGCGCGAGTTATGCGCTTGTGCCCAATTCCTCATGCCGTTCGGAGTAGATGCGCAAGGGCCTAGCCTTGCCCTCGACCACCTCGGCACTGATCACAATCTCTTCGACGCCGCGCAAGCTCGGAAGCTCGAACATGGTGTCGAGAAGAATGCTCTCCATGATGGACCGAAGTCCGCGGGCACCCGTCTTGCGCTCGATAGCCTTCTTGGAAATCGTGCGCATCGCCTCGTCGGCGAAGCTGAGCTGGACATCCTCCATCTCGAACAGCCGCTGATACTGCCTGACCAGCGCGTTTTTCGGCTCGGTCAGGATGCGCATCAAGGCTTCCTCGTCGAGATCATCGAGCGTGGCGATGACCGGCACACGACCAATGAACTCTGGGATCAGTCCGAATCTCAACAGATCCTCGGGCTCGACGCCCTTCAACACGTCGCCGGTGCGCCGCTCGTCGGCGGCTTCGACCTTGGCGCCGAAGCCGATCGAGGTCGAGCGGCCGCGCGCGTTGATGATCTTCTCCAGGCCGGCAAAGGCGCCGCCGCAGATGAAGAGGATATTGGTGGTGTCGACCTGCAGGAATTCCTGCTGCGGGTGCTTGCGGCCACCTTGCGGCGGTACGGAGGCAACCGTGCCTTCCATGATCTTGAGCAAGGCCTGCTGCACGCCCTCGCCCGAAACGTCGCGGGTGATCGAGGGGTTGTCGGATTTCCGGCTGATCTTGTCGACCTCGTCGATATAGACGATGCCGCGCTGGGCCCGCTCGACATTATAGTCGGCAGCCTGGAGCAGCTTCAGGATGATGTTCTCGACGTCCTCGCCGACATAGCCGGCTTCCGTGAGCGTGGTGGCGTCAGCCATGGTGAAGGGCACGTCGAGGATGCGGGCGAGCGTCTGCGCGAGCAGCGTCTTGCCGCAACCGGTCGGGCCGATCAGCAGGATGTTCGACTTGGCGAGCTCGACGTCGGAGTTCTTGCCCGAATGATTGAGCCGCTTGTAATGGTTGTGGACGGCGACGGAGAGCACGCGTTTGGCGTAGTCCTGGCCAATCACGTAATCGTCGAGGACAGCGCAAATCTCCATGGGGGTCGGCACGCCGTCGCGCGACTTCACCAGGCTCGATTTGTTCTCCTCGCGGATGATGTCCATGCAGAGTTCGACGCATTCATCGCAGATGAACACGGTCGGACCTGCGATGAGCTTGCGCACTTCGTGCTGACTCTTCCCGCAGAAAGAGCAGTACAGCGTGTTTTTCGAATCAGTCCCGCTAACTTTGCTCATTCGTTCATCCAGCTCTTTTTTGTCACCCTACGACGTTAAGTCGCCCATGGGCGTGGCTTTTTTTGGTTCTTCCAGTTGAGCCCCATTCTCGACGTTTGGCTACCGAAAGGCCAATCTCAGCATGCTATGGTGCCACTATCAAGGATTGATTAATCCGGCCCTTGAGCGGTGACGCCGCAGGCGCTGCAGACGTCATGCCGTCTTGCCAGAGCGGCATCTGGGCGGCTCGCAATTCGCGAGTTAGGACTAATGGTCGAGAGTTCAGTGCCTCTTGGCGGTCTTAACTGACCGGCGTCAGCTTTTCGATCTTCTCTTCAACCGCCTGCCGCTTGGTAATCACCTCATCGATAATCCCGAACTTCCGGGAATCGTCGGCAGTCATGAAGTAATCACGGTCGAGGGTCTTTTCAATCGTCGCGTAATCCTGCCCGGTATGGCGCTCGTAAATCTCGTTGAGCCGCCGCTTCATCTTGATGATGTCCTCGGCGTGGCGCTCGATATCGCTGGCCTGGCCTTGGAAACCGCCGGAGGGCTGGTGCAGCATGATGCGGGCATTGGGAAGCGAATAGCGCATCCCCTTCTCACCGGCACAAAGCAGAAGCGAGGCCATGGAGGCCGCCTGGCCGATGCAAAGCGTCGCTATGGGGGGGCGGATGAACTGCATGGTGTCGTAGATCGCCATCCCCGAGGTGACGACGCCACCCGGGGAGTTGATATACATGGAGATCTCTTTCTTCGGGTTCTCGGCCTCGAGAAACAGAAGCTGGGCGGTGATGACCGAGGCCATATAGTCCTCGATCGGCCCGGTCACGAAGACGATCCGCTCCTTCAAGAGACGCGAATAAATGTCGTAGGCCCGCTCGCCGCGGTTGGTCTGCTCGACCACCATGGGAATGAGGGTGTTCATGTGAGATATCGGCCGGGTTCTTCATGCTGTCCTTATCAGGCTGGGGCAGGCGCGAGGACGGCTCCGCCAGGCCCTCCCCCTCGATTCGGTTGTCAGGCTTAGACCCTTACATATGTGATCAAGGGGTCAAGCGGAAGGGGGTCGCATCCTTACCGGCTTGGGTGAGGATCGGCGGCCGAGAACAGCTTGACGCCCCTCACAAAAGAGCCACCAGCGGTGGCTCCAATCTCAGAGGGAAATTCTCTAAATCCTATGATCAGCGATGCTTATGATCATGGTGAGCATGATCATGGTCGTGATCATGCTCATGAGGGTGGTCATGGTTATGATCGTGGTCATGGGGGTGATCATGATCGTGCCCGTGATGGTGATGATGATCACCATCCGGATCGGCGTAGAGCTCCTCGGCGCTCACCTTCTTATCGGTGACCTTGGCGAGCTCGGTGATGTAGTCCACCACCTTGTCCTCGTAGATCGGCGCCCTGAGCTCGGCCAGCATGCGCGGATTGTTGCGATAGAAGTCGTAGACCTTGCGCTCCTGTCCCGGGAATTGACGGATGCGCTCCATCAGCGCGCGGTTGACCTCGTCGTCGGTCACCTCAATTTTTTGACTCTGACCGATCTCCGAAAGCACGAGACCGAGTCTCACGCGCCGCGAGGCAATGTCGCGATATTCGGCGCGGGCTTTTTCCTCGGTCGTGCCCTCGTCCTCGAAGCTCCGCTTGTGATGCTCGAGATCGTGGGTGAACTGGCTCCAAATTGCGTTGAACTCATTTTCGACCAGCGTCGGCGGCAATTCGAAATCGTGACCTTGGTTCAGCGCATCGAGCAAGCCGCGTTTCAGCTTCGTCCGTGATGCGACGGCGCGGTCCTGTTCCAGACGCGTCTTCACCGCGGCACGCAATTGCTCCAGCGATTCAATGCCGACAGCTTTGGCAAACTCGTCGTCGATCGCGGGCGTTTCAGGCGACGCGACTTCCATCACCTTCACCTCGAAGCGCGCCTTCTTGCCGGCGAGCCGCGCCTCAGGATAATCGTCCGGAAAATTCGCATCGATGGCGCGCTCATCGCCGGCCTTGACGCCGGTCAGCCCTTCCTCGAAGCCGGGAATGAACCGGCTCGAGCCGAGCACGACTTGCGCGCCTTCGGCGGTGCCGCCTTCGAACGGCTCGTCGTCGATCTTGCCGACGAAGTCGATGGTGACGCGGTCACCGGATTGAGCTGCGCCGTCTTTGGTGGTGTAGCGGAGATTGGCCGCGGCCAGACGCTCGAGAGATTTGGTGATGTCATCGTCGGCGACGTCGGAGACGGGACGTTCGAGCTTCAGCGTCTTCAGATCCATGAGTTGGAATTTCGGCAGCACCTCGAACGACATGGTGTAGGCGAGGTCGCTCGATCCGTCGAAGATCTTGTTGATCTCGGCTTCGTCCTCGGGGAGCGCGATCTTGGGCTGAAAGGCGGGCTGCTCCTCGCGCTGACTGATGGCCTCGCGGCTCGTCTCATTGACGGCCTCTTGCACCACCTCGGCCATGACCGAGCGGCCATAGACTTTGCGCAAATGCTGCTTCGGCACGTGACCAGGCCTGAAGCCTTTGATCCGGGCGCGGTCCTTCAATTCATCGAGACGCGCTTCGAGGCGGCGCTCGAGCTCATCGGCGCCGATGACGACTTTCAATTCGCGGCGCAAACCTTCCGCGCTGGTAACCGTGACATTCATGCTCAATCGATCCGTGCTTTTGGCGGCTCAACATTGTGAGCGGCCGTGACTCATCCAGGAAATTCGTCCAACGCTGCTTTCCGAGACGGGCGCCCTATTTGGTGCGGGCGGAGGGACTTGAACCCCCACGGCCGAAGCCACCAGAACCTAAATCTGGCGTGTCTACCAGTTCCACCACGCCCGCATCGAGGAATAGAACGCTGCCTGTCCCGGAAACGTTGGGGGGTCTATATCACAGCGAAATCCAAAGCTGCTAGCCCAGCGGCCACATTATCTCCCCAGTTCCAGTTCTTGGCTTGGCGTAAGCTGTGCTATGCACCGCCGGGGCCGGGAGCGGCAGGAAGGGCTGGAATGCTGGCTTTAGCACGTCTCTTACGCATCCTCATTGGCGGTCTTTCTCTTCACCGCGCCCCTTGCCGCGTGCGCCGAGGCGGAAGATCTGTCGAGCGCCGGTTTCGTCAACGCTGTCGAGAATGACGCAGAGATCGTGTCGGCCACCGGTACGCTCAAGGCCGTGATCGGCACTGCCGTGAACATGAAAGACGAGCTTCGCACCGGACCCAATGCGCGGCTCCAGGTAACGTTCCGCGACAATACCGTGCTCACGCTCGGCGAGAATGCGAGCGTCGTGGTCGACAGCTATGTCTACGATCCGGACAAGAGCACCGGCGAGGCGGTGCTACAGGCGACGCGGGGTGCGTTCCGCTTTGTCACCGGAAGACTGAAAGAGCTGAAGGAAAAGAAGATCGCGGTCTCGACGCCGGTCGCCGATATCGGCATTCGCGGCACCGAGTTCTGGGGCGGTCCGATCGATGCGAAATACGGCATCTTGCTGCTTACTGGGGAGGTCATCGTTTCCAACCAGGCCGGCAGCGTGACACTTACACCGGGTCAGGGCACCGATATCCCCTCGCCGCTCGATGCTCCGGGCGAGCCGAAAGCGTGGGGTGCGGAGAAAATTGCGCGGGCGATCGAGTCCGTTGCGCTGCACTGATGAGCGAGAGCGCGGCGACGATTAACGACAGGGAGAACAAGAATGAAAAGGGCTGGTCTGATTATCGCGCTCATCATCGTGGCCCTCGGCGCGTGGTTCGATTGGACGTATCACGCGGTTCGCACCGATGTGACTGAGCTTGGCGCGAGCCTGCCGTCAGTTGATGATTTGAGCAAAGGGACGACTGAAGAGAACGCCGAGAAGCTGAAACGCGCCGTCGAGGATTGCGGGCGCGTGGATCGGCTCAAAGCGAGCTTCGTCGCACGCTATGTCAGGGGTCTCGAGATCAAACAGCTTGCCGAGCAATGCGAGTTGATCCGGTCCCAGGCGCAAGCCGTTAGCGGGCCGTAATTTCTCCATTTTTTGAAAAGGTTAGGATAGCGTTCCCCAGGGGGTTCGGCTCTCGGCTTGCAGTCAAGCGCGCGCCTCCTGTAGGTTGCCGATGCGAATCCCTCCCGGAAGGCCTCTCCTTTTGCGTATCAGCAACGGCATCACCGAGGCGATCGGCAATACGCCGCTGATCAAGCTCAAACGCGCGTCCGAAGAGACCGGCTGCACGATTCTCGGCAAGGCCGAATTCATGAATCCGGGACAGTCGGTCAAGGACCGCGCCGCGCTCTTTATCATCCGCGATGCGCTTGCATCTGGAAAGCTTCAGCCCGGCGGCACCGTGGTTGAAGGCACTGCCGGCAATACCGGCATTGGCTTGGCGCTGGTCGGCAACGCACTCGGCCTGAAGACCGTCATCGTCATTCCAGAGACGCAGTCCGACGAGAAGAAACAAATGTTGCGGCTGGCGGGCGCGGAGCTGATCGAGGTGCCTGCGGTCCCTTACAAGGACCCCAACAACTACGTGAAATATTCCGGCCGTCTCGCCGAGGCGCTGGCGAAGACCGAGCCGCACGGTGCGATCTGGGCCAATCAATTCGACAACGTCGCCAATCGCCAAGGCCATATCGAGACGACGTCGCAAGAGATCTGGACTGATACGCAAGGCAAGGTCGACGGCTTCATCTGCGCGGTCGGCACTGGCGGCACGCTGGCAGGTGTCTCGATGGGACTGAAGTCCAAGAACAAAGACATCACCATCGGCATCGCCGACCCGATGGGGGCCGCGCTCTTCAATTATTATAAGCACGGCGAACTCAAATCCGAAGGCAGCTCGATCACCGAAGGCATCGGCCAGGGACGCATTACCGCCAATCTCGAGGGGGCGGTGGTCGACCAGGCCTATCAAATCCCGGATGAAGAGGCGCTGCCTGTGGTGTTCAACCTGTTGAGCGAGGAAGGCCTCTGTCTTGGCGGGTCGAGCGGCATCAATGTCGCAGGCGCCATCCGCCTTGCTCGCGACATGGGTCCCGGCCATACCATTGTGACCGTGCTTTGCGATTACGGCACCCGCTATCAGAGCCGCCTTTTCAATCCGGATTTCTTGCGCGAAAAGGGCCTTCCGGTGCCGCAATGGCTGGAAACCCCTGCAGCCCCACCAGCAAAAGTGTTCGTCTAAACTAGGATTGGGAATGACCGATTTATCCAAGACATGGCTGACCGAAACCGACGAGCTCGAGCGCGAGCTCGAAGCGCCGGACTTGATCATCATCGATGCCTCCTGGCATCTGCCGACCGAGGCGAGGAAGGGCCGCGACGACTATCTCGCCGAGCACATTCCGGGCGCGATCTTTTTCGATATCGACGAGGTCGCCGATACCAAGAGCCCCTACCCGCATATGCTGCCGCCGCCGGAGAAATTCTCCTCGCGCATGCGGAGCATGGGCATCGGCGACGGCTCGCGCATCGTGGTCTACGACGGCCAGGGCATTTTCAGCGCGGCAAGGGTGTGGTGGATGTTCCGCGTCATGGGCGTCGAGGACGTGAGCGTGCTCAATGGCGGTTTGCCGAAATGGAAGCGCGAGGGGCGCCCGCTCGAAAGCGGCGAGCCGCTCGCCCGCACGCCACGGCATTTCACCTCGCGGCGGCACGCGGACCTGGTCCGCGATCTCTCCGATATGAAAGCGATCGTGCACGATCATTCCGCGACGATTGTCGATGCCCGCTCGGCGGAGCGGTTCGCAGGCAAGGCGCCGGAGCCTCGGCCGGGTTTGCGCGCCGGCCATATCCCCGGCGCGCATAACGTGCCCTACGGCAGCATGCTTACCAAAGACGGGACGCTGAAATCGCCAGCCGAGATCGAGAAAGTGTTCAAGGCGGCAGGCGTCGATCTTTCGCGGCCGATCGTTGCCTCTTGCGGGTCGGGCGTCAGTGCATCCGTGCTCGCACTCGCGCTCGCGTCGTCAGGCCATCTCAAGACATCGGTGTATGACGGCTCCTGGGCGGAGTGGGGCTCCGACCCAAGCCTTCCGATCGAGACGAGCTAGGTTAGTCATGCGCGACACTCAACATGCGTAAGAATTCGCGCGGCCAAAAGGACGACACCAAGCTCGTGCATGCGGGCCGTGAGCCGTCGCGCTTTCATGGCTTCGTCAATACGCCGATCTACCGCGGCTCGACGATCCTGTTTCCGACCGTCGCAGCGCTCGAAGCCAACGACCAGGCGTTCACCTATGGCAGGCTCGGCACGCCGACGGTGCGCGCTCTCGAGGAGGCCATCTCGGAACTCGAGGGCGGACATGCGACGCTGCTCGCCCCATCGGGGCTTTCGGCCATCGCCACCACGCTGCTCGCGTTTCTTTCCGCCGGCGACCATTTGCTGGTCACCGATGCGGTCTACCGGCCGACGCGGCGGTTCTGCGATGGGGTGCTGAAGCGGCTCGGCGTGACGACGACCTATTACGACCCGCTGGTCGGCGCCGGTATCGCGAAGCTGATGCAGAAGAACACGCGGGTGATCTTCGCCGAATCGCCCGGCTCGCAGACTTTCGAGGTGCAAGACGTTCCCGCCATCGCCAAAGTCGCCCATGACAAGGGCGCGGTGCTCGTGCTCGACAATACTTGGGCGACGCCGCTTTTTTTCAAGCCCTTTCTCCATGACGTCGATGTCTCGGTCCAGGCCGCAACGAAATACATCGCCGGTCATGCCGATGCGATGCTCGGCGTCATCACCGCGAGCGAGACCGCGTGGCCGCATGTGCGCCGGACCCATGAGGATCTCGGTCTCTGTACCGGACCTGAGGACGTGTATCTCGCGTTGCGCGGGTTACGCACACTGAGCGTCCGATTGGAGCGTCATCAGCGCACGGGTCTCGAGCTCGCCAACTGGCTGAAAGCGCGTCCGGAAGTCGAACGCGTGATTCACCCTGGCCTCCCAGACGATCCTTGCCATGCGATCTGGAAGCGCGACTTCAGCGGTGCTTCCGGCTTATTCGCGTTCGTGCTGAAGCCTGCGCCGCACAAAGCTTTGGCCGCCATGCTCGATGACCTCAAATTGTTCGGCATGGGCTATAGTTGGGGCGGCTTCGAAAGTCTGATCCTCCCGTTCGACCCGAGCGAGTATCGCACGGCGACGGAATGGAAGGCGGAAGGGCCTGCGCTCAGGATCCATGCAGGGCTCGAAGACATTGAAGATCTGAAGGCGGATCTCGAAGCGGGCTTTGCGCGGCTCAACGCTCATAAGTAGCTAGGGTACAAGATGGACCTCAAGCTCAGAGGCAAGCGTGCGCTGATCACGGGCTCCACGCAAGGCATCGGCTTTGCCATCGCCGAAGGTCTTGCGCGCGAAGGCGCCGATGTCGTGGTCAATGGTCGGAGCCAACGCCAAGGTCGAAGCGGCGATCGAGAGGATCGCGGCATCGACGAAGGCATCCGTCAGCGGAATTGCCGCCGATGTCGGCACGGAAAAGGGCGTGGCCAAGCTGCTCGGTGAGCTCGGCGCCGTCGATATCCTCGTCAACAACGCCGGCATCTTCGAGCCGAAGCCGTTCCTGGAGATCGATGACGCGGAGTGGTTCCGCTATTTCGAAGTGAATGTGATGAGCGGGGTGCGGCTGTCCCGCGCGCTGCTGCCGCATATGCTGCAACAGAAATGGGGCCGCATCGTCTTCATCTCGAGCGAGTCCGGGATCCAGACTCCGCCGGAGATGGTGCATTACGGCATGACCAAGACGGCGCAGCTCGCGATCAGCCGCGGCATCGCCGAGACCGTTCCCGGCACGGGCGTCACCGTGAACGCCGTGCTGCCGGGGCCGACGCGCTCGGAGGGTGTTGTCGATGTTTCTTGAGAAGATCGCGCAGCCAGCGGGGTTTGAACGTCAAGGAGATGGAGACGGAGCTCTTGAAGACCTTACGGCCCTCCTCGCTGCTGAAGCGCATGGCCAGTTCCGAGGAAGTCGCCAATCTCGTCGTCTATCTCTGCGGCGAGCCGGCAAGCGCCACGACCGGTGCCGCGCTCCGGGTCGATGGCGGCGTGGTCCGGGCGGTGACCTAGCGGAAAACCACCTCAGAATAGCTGTTCAGGACTTTGAGATCGGGTCTCAAGAGCAATTCTTGAGATGCTAAACTGCTGGACCGGACGTCCCTCAACGCGGGCGTTCGACGAATGACGGTTGCGTACCGGGAAACCCGGAAATTCCAGCATTGGACAACCGAAACGGGGGGATTACACATGTCGGCTGACGGTCTACTTATTATTCTCTTGGTCGGTCTCGTCGCGGGATGGCTCGCCGGGCTGATCGTGCAAGGCACGGGCTTCGGCCTGATCGCCGATATCGCCATCGGCATCGTGGGCGCGCTGATCGGGAGCTGGCTGTTCCCGCAGCTCGGCGTGCATATCGGCAGCGGGCTCGTCTCGTCAATCGTCGCCGCCACGATCGGCGCCGTGCTGTTGCTGCTGATCCTCAGGCTGTTCAGCCGCGGCGGTCGATGGTGAGGCGGTAGGTCGCCGTTGAGCCTGCTCAAGGCCTGTGCACAACGGGACACTCGCTAAGCGAAACGCATGGGACAAGGCTGAACGCTAGTAGTAGTCTGTGGGCTCGGGCGCATGCCCATTAACGGGGGAGGGTCGGATGTCGGTATTTTTTCTTGTGCCGTTCTTGGCTGCCACAGGGATCTACAATCCGCAGGTCATGCATCATAACCGCTGTATTGCCGAGCCGGGCAGTCTTGACGCGCTTTACTGTGTTCAGCAACCCGTGGCACCTACTCATCGTCGGCATCACGTTAAGAAGTCGGCATCACGCTAAGACGTAGGTCCAGCGCGAGAGCAACGCGTCCGGCGACGTGTAGGATCGTTTAACGAACAGACGGCATCGCAGCCGCGCCTCGTCAAAGCGCGGCTGCTGTCGGTCTTGAGCCGACTAAGGCGCTACTCGACCTTTTCAATGTCCGAGGGGCTACCGACAGGCTTGCCATCCTTCTCCGCACTCTTTTTGTAACTGTCGCCGTCTTTGGTGATCTTGGTGACCCAGCTCGAGTCCCAGGTGATCACTGCGGCGCTGCCCTCTTCTTTCCACGTGCCGGCCAGGCCCTCGTTGGCGCGGTCGCCTTTGGCGACGCCGTCATCGGAAAGCCAGATGGTGAAGGCTTTTCCTTCGGTGTCCGTGGTCTTCCACTTGCCGACGAATCCGCTTGCGGCGAAACCCGCAGCGCTGGTCAGGGCGATGGCGAATGCAATTGCGGCAAAGGCTGCCGTGGTTCTAGTCCAGAAACGGGTGTGCATGGTTCGCTTCCTCCAACTTAAATTTCACAATGGCGGTCCCGGAAGGATTCGAACCTTCAACCCTCTGCTTAGAAGGCAGATGCTCTATCCCTTGAGCTACGGGACCATTTTGGGACCAGACCAAATATTATCACGCCGGTAAAAAGATTTCGTCTCAATGCGTCCAGCGGTCTGGGCGGCCGAATTTGAAGTTATCGGCGTAGGATTTCGGCTTGATCTCGGTCTCTCTCGGGTCCTCGATGCGGAAGGGAATCCCGTTCCGTGTCGCGTAGGCGACCGCCTCTCCGAGCGTGTTGAAGCTGATGCGAACTTGCGCGCGCGTGTCGCTGCCGCTGGTCCAACCCATCAAAGGCTCGATCTCGCGGGGCCGAGCCGGGGCGAAGTCCAGCACCCATTCGCGCGGCGCCTGGCCGGACTGCATGGCGGATTTGGCAGGCTTGTAGATGCGCGCGCTCATGACTATTCCCGGTTTCCGAAGCGGCGGTGGTCGGGGCAGCAAGATTCGAACTTGCGACCCCCTGCTCCCAAAGCAGGTGCGCTACCAGACTGCGCTATGCCCCGATCGGCCGCTCGGGCGTTCTTTCGAATAGACCAGCAGATACATAGTTTGTGTGAACAGGACAAGCCAGAGGCCTAACGAGGCTCGCCAAGGCCCGGATAGACGACCTTGTCGCCCACTTTCAGCCCGATCTTCTCGGCCACGCCGGCATTAACCTCGAGAATGCCGACGACATCGCCGTCGGAGGGGATCGGGTCCAAGGAGAAAGGCTCGGTGTTGCTCTCGATCCGGTTCACCTTCCCCCAGTCATCGATGAAAATCATATCGAGCGGAATGATGGTGTTCTTCATCCACATGGCGATCGGTTGCGGCGTCTCGTAGAGGAACAGCATGCCGCCATCTTCGGGCAGCGCGGTGCGGAACATCAGACCCTGCTCCCGCTCCTGTGGCGTGGTGGCGACTTCGACGTTGAATGGGTGCGCGCCGGACGCGGTTTCGAGCGTGAGCGTTGCCTTGGTGACGGCGTCCGCAAGAGCGGGCGTGAGCCAAAGCAGCGCAAGGCAGGCAAGCGTCGCAAGACGCGACGCTAGCCACCTGTGCTCGAAAAGATTGGTCGCTCGGCTCAGTGCGAGGACGGACCGGGCGAGCCGTCCGGTTTCAGCTCCGCGGCCATCAGGCCTTTGGATCCCCTGCCATAGCGCACGTAGAGGGTCTGGCCGGGCCGTAGCTCGGCGAAACCGAAGCGCCGGAGCGTCTCCATATGCACGAAGATGTCGAGGGTCTGCGGGCCCCGCGTCAGGAAGCCAAAGCCGCGCAGGCGGTTGAACCATTTCACCATCGCCCGCTCCCAATCGCTCTCGGGAATGACCGAGACATGGGTGCGCTGCGGCAGCTCCGAAGGATGTACCGCCGTGGAATCGTCCATCGAACGGATGCGGAAGGCTTGCAGGCCTTTCGGGCGGCGCAAGACTTCGCAGACAACGCGTGCGCCTTCGTAAGCGGTTTGATAGCCGTCCCGCCTGAGACAGGTCACATGCAGTAGAATATCGGTAAGATTGTCTTCGTCCGGTACGATAAACCCATAACCCTTGGACGCGTCGAACCACTTGATCGATCCTGAGACCTCAAAGACATCAACTGTGGCTTCATCGTCGCGTTGGGTAAGGCCCTCTTCTAGATGTGGCGGTTCTTTCGCCCCCATGCCGCGTTCCCCCCCGCTTAACTTAAAAGCACTCAAGCCGACGCGACGCCTCACGAATCAGCCGAAGTACACTCGCTGCGAACATAGCATCGGAGTCTTACGAGGCTAGCGGAAATTTCCTTGCGTTTCCTCATTCTCCACAGCGCGGACGTTTGTTCGTCAGCTTTGCGCGTCCGTTTGTGCAACGGGCTGATCGGAAAGAAAATCTTGCGCGTGACGGAGAAGAATCCGCGCGCATCGCGTTTGTCGCGAGTCACTGCCCAAGAACCATGCAAGCGTCTCTGCCATCGAGAAAAATTTCACTCCACGAGATATTGTGGCTTTGACGATGCAGCACTGTGGGCGATGTGCAACAATGGGGCATCAATCTGCATCGTAACCGCCGCTTCCGACCGCCTTGCCATGCGCCAGCGCCTCGCGCTACAGCAGACGCGGAGCAGTTCGCGGATGTGTCAGTTGAGGTGAACGATGAAATATCTACACACCATGGTGCGCGTGAGCGACCTCGACAAATCGCTCGACTTCTACGTGAACAAGCTCGGTTTGAAAGAGGTCCGGCGCATGGACAATTCGCAAGGCCGTTTCACGCTGGTCTACCTCGCCGCGCCCGAGGATGAACATGCGGAAGTCGAGCTAACGTATAATTGGGACCCGGAAGTCTATGGCGAGGGCCGAAATTTTGGCCACCTCGCGTTTCAGGTCGAGGACATCTATGCCCTTTGCGACCGGCTGATGAAGAATGGCGTGACCATCAACCGCCCGCCGCGCGACGGCTATATGGCCTTCATCCGCTCACCCGACAATATCTCGATCGAGTTCCTGCAAAAAGGGAAGCCGCTGCCGAAGCAGGAGCCTTGGGCGTCGATGCCGAATACAGGCAAGTGGTAGCGGGTACTCCGATGCTAATCCGAAATCTGCTCGGCCTGATTGCGCTCTGTCTCGGCCTGTTGGCCTCCCCCGCGTTCGCGCAGGATGCCGATCTTTGTCTGGTCGTGGCGGGCCGGATCGACGACGGGAGAGAGGTGAGCGACGAGGACAAGCGCCTGGCCCATGAAGCCTGTCAGCGGGCGCTGACGGCGACCTCGAGCATCATGCAGAAATATCATTTGCAAGAAGCCGATTTCGACATCACCGGCACCCGCCCGAAGCATTGAGCGGCCCCAGTCTGGGCCCCCGGGGAACTAATCCTCCAAATCGATGTTGATCCGATAGGTGCGGTGGTTGGTATCTCGTCCGTGGTCGCTAGCCATCGGTTCCTCACAGTTTTGTAACCAGCGAGAGGAGGTTTCAGATGGACCAACCATTCGAAGAATTTCAGAAAGTGGGTAAGGACGGGTTTGATGTCGCCGTTCGTTCCTTTGGCGAGGTCAACAAGGGCTTCCAGGCCATCGCCGCAGAGGTCACTGGCTACTCAAAGCGGGCGCTGGAGGACGGCACGCGGACTTTCGAGCAGTTGGCCGGCGCCAAGTCGGTCGAGCAGGCGATCGAGATCCAATCTCAATACGTGAAGCGAGCATATGACGCTTACACGGCCGAGGTCTCGAAGCTCGGCGAGATGTATGTTGGCTTGGCCCGCAACGCCTACCAACCCGTCAAGTCGGCTTTGGCCAAAAAGCCCGCTTAGCACGCGGGCAAAACAAAACTGGCACCGCTCGGAGAATTGAACTCCAAGCCGCGCGATCATTCTGGCTTCCATTCCTTAGCCAGACGCTGAGCCTCGGCGATCTCTGCCGGTGTCATCTTCGCCGCGACCTGATTGGCGTTATAAATGGCTTGGTCGCGTTCCTTCGATGATGCGGGAAAAACTGCCGCCGCCAGCGTGAACCACTTGAACGATTGCACCTTGTCTTCCGGGATGCCTGAACCACCGGCGTAGATGAGGCCCAAGTTGAACTGGCCAAACGCTGCGCCCTTGTTCGCAGCCTTCTCGAACCAGGCCACGGCCTCCTTGCGGTCTTTGGGCACACCCCGACCCTCATTATATCGAGCGCCCATGATGAGCTGGGCCGTGACGTTGCCGTTTTCGGCGGCGAGTTGGCCCCATTTGAGGGACTCCGCATCGTCCTTCGCGACACCTTCTCCCTCGGCGTACATGACCGACAGCCTGAGTTGAGCGACCGCATCGCCTTGTTCGGCAAGGGGGCGCCAGATTTTCAGAGCCTGTTCGTAGTTGCCCGCCTTATATGCGGCGAACGCATCTTCATTGGTGGCGGCTACTGTTTGAAAGGCGAGGCTAACCGAGAGGATGAAGGCAACCAGCACGGTCCAATTTGCGTGTTTCATGCCGCCGTGACGTCTCCGGATATTGAGGTTGGTGATTGAAGAGGGATCGTATTGGATCGCATCGGTGGAAGGCAACGGTCAACCAACCGAAGGGCCAATCGCTGCGGCAGCTGGTACCCCCTAGGAGAATTGAACTCCTGTTTTCAGGTTGAAAACCTGACGTCCTAACCATTAGACGAAGGGGGCTTCAGTCAGAGAGGCTGATATAGAAAGCTTTGCGCCGGCTCGCAAGACGGCGGTTATGCAGGCTTACGGAAGGGCCGCATCCTCGATCTGAAGCTCGACGCTGTCGCGGCCCTGCCAGCTATTCCGCCGAGATGCCCGACAATATGGAGGTTGCGCCCCTCGGCCTCTACCAGCAGATCACCAAGCGGCGTGTTCGAGGCGCGGAAGGCACACGCCTCGAGCCGCGAGCCGTCCTGAGCCTGCAACGTGCAGCGAATATGAGCCTCGTTGATGGTCTTCACGCGCGACAGACGGTGCGCCGGAAAGGCAAAGCGCGGCTCCGGATGACCTGGTCCGTAAGGTCCGGCGCGGTCGAGCAGCGCGAGGAGATCGAGCGTGGCGCCGGCGCTCGACAGCGCACCGTCGAGCTTCAGCGTCCGCATTGAATTGGCGGCGGCGACCGGAGCTTCGAGGCGCTCGGCGAGGAAGGCGAGGAAGGCATCGAGCTTTGCTCGTTCGATTCGGAAACCCGCAGCCATGGCGTGGCCGCCGCCTTTCAGCAGAAGGTCGCCATGAACGGCATGGCGGATCGTCTCACCGAGATCGACATCGGCGATCGAGCGCGCAGAGCCCGTGCCGGTGCCGTCCGCATCCCAGGCGATGGCGAAGGACGGCAGGCGGTAGCGCTCTGTCACGCGGCCTGCGATGAGACCGATCAGAGCCCTTGTGCCAATCTTCCGTGCCGAGACAAAGGAAGGGACGCGTCGGCAATTGATCGAGAGAGCTCTCGGCGAAGGCATAAGCCTCTTCGAGCATGCGCGCTTCGATTGCTTTCCGTTCCGCATTCAGCTGCTCCAGCTTGCCGGCGATGATGCGCGCCTCGATGTCGTCGTCGCAGGCAAGGAGCCTTGCGCCGAGATCGGACGCGCCGACGCGGCCGCCGGCATTGATGCGGGGGCCGAGGATGAAGCCGAGCGAATAGCGCGAGGGCGCCTCGTCGAGCCGGGCAGCATCGGTCAGCGCGCGCAAGCCCGCATTCTGCCGGAAGCGCAGCACTTTCAGCCCTTGCGCGACAAGAGCGCGGTTGAGCCCCTTCAGCGGCACCACATCGCAGACGGTCGCGAGCGCCACGAGATCGAGCAGGCCGAGAAGATCGGGCTCGGGCCGATTGGCATAGAAGCCGCGGCGGCGGAGCACGCGCGTCACCGCGATCAAGAACAAGAAGACCACGCCCGCGGCGGCGAGATGACCTTGGCCGGAGAGATCGTCCTGCCGGTTGGGGTTGATCACCGCGAGCGCCGGCGGCAATGCCTCATCGGCCTGGTGGTGATCGATGACGATGACTTCGCCGCCTGCTCTATTGGCGGCGTCGATGGCGGCCTCGCCGGTGGTGCCGCAATCCACGGTCAGAATGAGAGTTGCCCCCTCGCCCACGAGCTGGGTCAGCGCTGAGGGCGACGGGCCGTAGCCTTCGGTGAGGCGGTCGGGAATATAGGCCGATGCTTCGCGTCCATGGGCGCGCAGATAACGCTGGATCAGAGCGACGGATGACGCGCCGTCGACGTCGTAGTCGCCGAACACCGCAATCTTCTCGCCGCTCACGATCGCATCGGCGAAACGCTCCGCGGCCTTCCCCATGTCTTGGAGCGTGTGAGGGTCGGGCAGCAGATTGCGGAGCGAGGGGTCGAGGAACTGGGTGACCGTATTCGTGTCGGCGCCGCGGGAGGCGAGCACGCGGCCGAGCAGTTCGGGGAGGCCATGGCTCTGCGCAATCGCGGTCGCGATCATGGCGCGGGACGGATCGAGACGCTCGGTCCAGCGGAAGCCGCGCGCCGAGCGTTCAACGCCGAGAAAGGACGGAATTTCGTCCTCCGCCGAGAGCATTCGTAGCGAAGCTGTCACGCTCAATACCTCCACGCTCAACTTGGAGGCCTATTCTAAACTGATTCGGAACCGCCCTTCGGCGGCTGTCCCCGCTATCCCGTCAAGCGAATTTGCTCATGTCGCGGTGCTCGGTGTGGATCCAGCGCGTCCTGCGGGGCTGGCTTCGCATCGTCACGGTATGGGTCGAAATCATGCCGTTGGTGAAGCGAACGCCTTCCAGCAGCGAGCCGTCGGTGATGCCGGTCGCGGCAAATTTCACCTCGCCGGAGACCATGTCCGGAATGGAATATTTGCGTTCGAAATCCTTGATCCCGGCGGCAGCCGCGCGCTCGCGTTGCTCCTCGTTGGCGGCCATCAAGCGTCCTTGCATCTGCCCGCCAATGCAGCAGAGCGCGGCGGCAGCAAGCACGCCTTCCGGCGCGCCGCCGACACCCATATAGATGTCGATGCCGGTGTCTTGCGGCTCCGTGGTGTGGATGACGCCGGCAATGTCGCCGTCGCCGATCAGCCGGATGGCGGCGCCGGCTTTGCGCACCGCTTCGATCAGCCTGCCATGGCGCGGCCGGTCGAGAATGCAGGCGGTAATCTCACTCAATTTCACGCCTTTCGCCTTGGCGAGGCGCTCCAGATTTTCCTTAGGGCTCGCATCGAGATCGACGAGCCCCTCTTCGAAGCCCGGACCGATCGCGATCTTGTCCATATAGATGTCCGGCACTTTCAAGAAACTGCCGGGTTCGGCGACGGCGATCACGGCGAGCGCATTCGGCAAGGCCTTGGCGCAGAGCGTCGAGCCTTCGATCGGATCGACGGCAAGTTCGACCGGCGCGGACGCGCCACGGGCGCCGATGGTTTCGCCGATATAGAGATGCGGGATCTCGCCCTCCTCGCCTTCGCCGACCACGACGGTGCCGGCAAAGGGGAGCTGCAGCAGCTCGCGATACATGGCAAGGGCTGCCGCTTCGTCCGCCGCCGCCTCGTCGCCGCGTCCGCGGAGCCTGGCTGCCGCGACCGCCGCGGCCTCGGTGATCCTGACAATATCGAATGCCGGAATGAGTTCGAGCGCGGCTTTCGCCGAAGCCTTCGACATGCCCCCTCCTCCGACTAATCGAGCCAGTCTACCTCTTGCTTATCACAGTTTTTCGATGCGGATCATCTGCGGGGTCGCATCGACATGGCCGTCACGCTCGATGGCCGCCAAAGCCTTGCGGATGGCCGCTTCCGTGGTGCGGTGGGTGATCATCACCACGGCGGCCGGCGTGCTGGAATCCTGACGCTTCAGCCCGGGCAGGCCCGAACCGGGGCGGCGCTGCACGATGCTCTCGAGCGAGATGCCGTGCTCGGCCATGCGGGTGGCAATCGCGGCGAACGCGCCGGTGCGGTCATAGACCGAAAGCCGGATGTAGTAGCCGCCTTCATGAGCGGCGATCTGCGCCTTCTTGTAAGGCTTCAAGTCCTTGGCCTTGACGGCGAAGGGCGGAATGATGTGACCGCGCGCGATATCGATCAGGTCTGACACGACCGACGAGGCCGTGGGACCCGCTCCGGCGCCAGGGCCGATCAGCATGACATCGCCGACAAAGTCGCCGTCGATCGCCACGCAATTGGAGACGCCGTCCACTTCGGCAATCGCGGTGTGCTTCGGCACCATGGTCGGGTGCACGCGCTGCTCGATGCCGCTCTCGGTGCGGACGCCCACGCCCAACAACTTGATGCGGTAGCCGAGATCGTCGGCCGCCTCGATGTCGGCAGGCGTGATGGTCTCGATGCCTTCGATATAGATCGACTCGAAGCTCGGCTCGGTGCCGAAGGCGAGGCTCGTCAATATCGCCAATTTGTGCGCGGTGTCGAAACCACCGATGTCGAAGGTGGGGTCGGCCTCGGCATAGCCTTGGCTTTGCGCCTCCTTCAGCACATCGTCGAAGCTGCGGCCCTCTTGCAGCATCTTGGTGAGGATGTAGTTGCAGGTGCCGTTGAGGATGCCGTAGACGCGGGAGATGTCGTTGCCTTGCAGGCTCTCGCGCATCACCTTGACCACGGGGATGCCGCCGGCGACCGCGGCCTCGAAGTTCAGCGCCACGCCATGCTTCTCGGCGAGCGCGGCAAGAAGCGGACCGTGAAGGGCGAGCAGCGCCTTGTTGGCAGTGACGACATGCTTGCCGGCTGCGAGCGCCGCCTCGACGGCCTCCTTGGCCACGCCCTCCTCGCCGCCGATCAGCTCGACGAAGACGTCGATCTCGGGATCTTTGGCGAGCGCTACAGGATCGGCGACAAAACGAAAGCCGGAAATATCGGCGTCGCGGCGCTTGTTATGGTCTCGAGCCGAGACCGCGACCACTTCGATGTTTCGCCCGGCACGTGCGGCAAGCTCTTTCCCGCGCGCGGCGAGCAGGCGCAAAGTCCCGCCCCCGACCGTCCCAAGCCCGGCTAGCCCGAGTTTCAGAGAATCCGTCATGGCGGGGGATCAGAGCGTCCTATTCGCCTTGGACGCAAGCGGAATGACGTTATGCAGGTCCCTCTCCGCTTCAGAGAGGAATTTGCGGATATTGCGCGCCGCCTGGCGGATGCGCTGCTCATTCTCGACCAGCGCGATGCGGACAAAGCCTTCACCGTACTCGCCAAAGCCGACGCCGGGCGACACGGCAACGCCGGCCCGCTCCAGCAAGAGCTTGGAGAATTCGAGCGAGCCCAGATGCGAGAAGATTTCCGGGATCGGTGCCCAGGCGAACATCGTGGCGGGGGGCGACGGGATCGGCCAGCCGGCCCGGGTGAGCGAATCCACGACGCAGTCGCGCCTGCGGCGATAAATCTGCCTGATCTCGTCGACGCAGTCTTGCGGGCCGTTGAGCGCGGCGGCGCAAGCGACCTGGATCGGGGTGAAGGCGCCATAATCGAGATAGGATTTCACCCGGATCAGCGCGCCGATCAGCCGCTCATTGCCGACGGCGAAGCCCATGCGCCAGCCGGGCATGGCGTAGGTCTTGGACAGCGTGGTGAACTCGACCGCGATATCCATGGCGCCCGGCACTTCGAGGATCGAGGGCGGCGGCGGTCCATCGAAATAGATCTCGGCATAAGCAAGATCCGACAGCACGATCAGCTCGTGCTTCCGCGCGAAGGCGACGACCTCGCGGTAGAAATCGAGATCGGCGACCACAGCCGTGGGATTTGCGGGGTAGTTCAGCACCAGCGCAGACGGCTTCGGAACGGAATGCTTCACCGCCTTGTCGAGCGAGGTCATGAAGGCTGAATCGGTGCGCGCCGGAAGATGCCGGATGACACCGCCAGACATGATGAAGCCGAATTCGTGGATCGGATAGGTCGGGTTCGGCACCAGAATGACGTCGCCAGGCGCGGTAATGGCTTGCGCCATGTTGGCGAAGCCTTCCTTGGAGCCTAGCGTGGCGACGACTTGCGTGTCGGGATTGAGCTTCACGTTGAAGCGGCGGGCGTAATAGGCCGCTTGGGCCTTGCGCAAACCTTGAATGCCGCGGGACGCCGAATAACGGTTGGTGCGCGGATCGCGCAAGGTCTCGATCAGCTTCTGCGTGATGTGCTCGGGCGTCGGCATGTCGGGATTGCCCATGCCGAAATCGATGATGTCGTCGCCCCGCGCGCGCGCTTGCGCCTTGAGCTTGTTGACTTGCTCGAAGACGTAAGGCGGAAGCCTCTTGATCCTGTGGAACTCAGTCACGCCAGTAACGCCCTAATGCTTTTGGGTCCCCTCGCCAAAGACGCCGAGTTGAACCATGGAAACCGTCCTTGGGGCAAGCAGCCGCCAGCCGCTCGTCAATGCTCAGTTTGTGCTTGAGGCCGTTCCGGTCGCCTCGCCTTCGGCCGCGCCGTTTTCGTCACGTTTGGCTTGAGCGCTTTGCAGTTCGGAAATCGTGGCCTTCTGCTGCTCTTTGGTCAGGGTCTTGTCGTAGGGCTTCATCAGTTCGGTGAAGGGCCGATTAGACTCGCCCGTGGCGACACCCTCCGCACAGCCTGCAAGCGGCAGGACGGAAAGGACCGTTAAGGTCAATGCGGTTAGTCTTAGCAGCATGTGCAAAATTGAGCCGAACGCCAATTCTCGTTTTCCCACAGGCGATTGGCATTGCCCCCCGAGTGCTATATTGCATAGCACAATGAAATGCCCAAAGATAGATTGGGTTGTTAGCCCGATCCTCGATCCAGCATCGATGTTCGAGGTTAACTGGGGGTAAAATAAGGCGAAATAGCCATGCAGAAGTTGAATGAAGAAAGCGGGGATAGTGCGGAGAGCGAGGAGCCTCGGCAGTTCGATGTCTTGGCGCGGAACATGGTCCGGCTCTTCGACGAGGGTGCCAAGGCCCTCGGCGCGCTCGCAGAACGCAGCCAGAACGGGTCCGGTCCCTACAGTATGGCCGCCGAAGCCGGCGAGGCCGCCAAGTCGTTAGGTGAAATTGCCCGCCATTGGGTGAAGGATCCTGGAAAACTGGCCACCGCGCAGAACGAACTCTTCAAAGGCTACGCCGAACTCTGGGGCCGCTCGGTCCGCCGCTTTCTCGGCGAAGAGGTGGAGCCGGTGATCAAACCGGAACCCGGCGACAACCGCTTCAAGGATCCGGACTGGTCGAACACGCAATATTTCGACTTCTGGAAGCAAGCCTACCTCATCACCTCGCGCTGGGCGGAAGACGTCACCCGCTCGACCGAGGGCGTGGACGACAAGACGCGCGCCCGCGCCTTGTTCTATCTCGAGCAGCTGCTGGCCGCGATCTCACCGTCGAATTTCGCGCTGACCAATCCGGAAGTGATGCGCGCCACGATCGCCACCAACGCCGAGAATCTCGTTCAGGGCATGGTGCATCTGGTCAAGGATCTGGAACAGTCGAAGGATCTGCTCCGCATCAGCCAGACCGATCTCTCGGCCTTCGAGGTGGGACGCAACCTCGCGGTGACGCCGGGCAAGGTCGTGTTTCAGAACGACATCATCCAGCTCATTCAATATTCGCCGACGACGGCGGAAGTCTATGAGCGGCCGCTCCTGATCGTGCCGCCATGGATCAACAAATATTACATCCTCGATCTCGTGCCGGAGAAATCCTTCGTGAAGGAAGCGGTCGACCAAGGCTTCACCGTGTTCATGGTGTCGTGGGTCAACCCCGATGGGCGGCTCTCGCAGAAGACGTTCGAAGATTATATGCGCGAAGGCATTCTTGCCGCGACCGATGCCGTGATCAAACAGACCGGGCAACCCTGGATCAATGCGCTCGGTTATTGCGTCGGCGGAACGCTGCTCGCCTCGACGCTCGCCTATATGGCGGCGACGGACGACCACAGGATCGCGTCGGCGAGCTTCCTCACCGCGCAGGTCGATTTCAGCAAAGCCGGCGATCTCCTGGTCTTTATCGACGATGCGCAGCTGAAGTCGCTCGAAGAGATGATGGCCGAGCAAGGCTATCTCGACGGCTCGCGCATGGCGGCGGTGTTCAACATGCTTCGCCCACGCGATTTGATCTGGCCCTATGTCGTGAACAATTATCTGCTGGGCAAGAAACCGTTCCCGTTCGATCTCCTGTTCTGGAATTCGGATTCGACGAGGCTGCCTGCCGCCAATCACGCGTTCTATCTGCGCGAGTTCTATCATCTGAACCGCCTCGCCAAGGGCGAGATGACGCTCGGCGGCATCAAGCTCGACCTCTCCAAGATGACCATCCCGATCTACGAGCTCGCGACCAAGGAAGATCACATCGCGCCGGCGGACTCGGTGTTCTTGGGGTCGAAATTGTTCGGAGGTCCGATCCGCTTCGTGCTTGCCGGATCGGGGCATATCGCCGGCGTCGTCAATCCGCCGGCAAGGAAGAAATATCAGTTCTGGTCGGGTCCCCCGGCGGCCTCTCTGCAAGAGTGGATCGCGAACGCGCAGGAAGAAGCGGGTTCCTGGTGGCCGGATTGGGCAGCATGGCTCGCGACGCTATCGGGCTCCAAGGTCCCTGCCCGCGATCCATCGTCCGGGCCGCTGAAACCGATCGAGGATGCGCCGGGGTCGTTCGTCCGCAGCCACAACTAACAGGTTCCGATGGCGCTCGATGGGCTGACGCTGTTCGGGCTATTCGCGGTCACCGCGATGCTCGTGTGCTACGCCTTCGAGGACAAGAGCCCGTGGTTCATCCTCGCCTTCGCCGCAGCCTGCGCACTCGGTTCGATCTATGGTTTCTTGCAAGGCGCGTGGCCGTTCGGCGTGGTCGAAGCGGTCTGGGCTCTTGTCGCGCTCCGACGCTGGTGGCTGCGAGCCGAATAACGGCCGCTTAAGGAAACAGCGGCAGCTGCTCGAGCCCGAGCGTCTCCTCGAAGCCATACATCAGATTGAAATTCTGCAAGGCCTGGCCGGCGGAGCCTTTGACTAAATTGTCGATCGCCGAGATGACGATGGCACGGCCGGGAATGCGGTCGGCGAAGACGCCGATATGGCATTCGTTTGAGCCGCGCACATGTTGCGTGGCCGGCACGACCCCGTCCTCGACGATGCGCACGAAGGGGCTCTTGGAATAAGCCTTGGCAAGCGCCGCCCGAAGATCGTTCGCGGTCGTCTTGCCGGCGAGCCTGACATAGCAGGTGCAGAGCTCGCCGCGCGACATCGGCACGAGATGCGGCGTGAAGTTGATGGCGACGGGCATCTTTGCCGCGGACGCCAGCTCCTGCTCGATCTCCGGCACATGGCGATGACTGGCGATGCCGTAGGGAGAGACCCCCTCGCCGGCTTCCGAGAAGAGAATGTTCTGCTTCAGCGTGCGTCCGGCGCCGGAGACGCCGGACTTGGCATCGATGATGATGTCGTCGGTGGAGATCAGCTTCTGCTTCACGAGCGGCAGAAGCGCGAGCAGGACACCCGTGGGATAACAGCCTGGGCAGGCCACAATCCGTGCTCCCTTGATCTGGGCTCCATAATGCTCGGTCAGTCCATAGACGGCTTCCTTCGCGAGCTCTGGGGCGCCGTGCTTGCCGCCGTACCATTCGGCATAGACATCGAGGTCGTTCAGGCGGAAATCCGCCGACATGTCGATCACCTTGATCCGCTCGGGCAGTTTGGCGATCTCTTGGTGAGCTGTGCCATGAGGCAGCCCGCAAAAGACGAGGTCGATCGCGCCCCAATCCACCTCGTCCGAGGTGACGAGCTTCGGTAGATTGAGACTCGCGAGATGCGGGAACACTTGGCCGAGCGTCTGCCCGGCATGGCCTTTGGCAATCAGCGTGGTGATCTTGATATTGGGATGCCTTGCGGCGAGCCTGATCACATCGGCGCCGGTATAGCCCGAGGCGCCGAGAATGGCCGTTCTGATGATCTGTTTCGTGTTCATGGCCTTGACACTCGTCGCCTACTGTCATGCCCGCGAAGGCGGGCATCCAGTAAGCGAGGACGCTCTTGCCCAATAACGATCCGGTAGTGATTACGAGATTCCCGCCTTCGCGGGAATGACGCCGTCAAACGTGCAACGATATTACGGGTTGCCGACGGACTAGCGCTTGGAGAACTGGAAGCTCTTTCGGGCCTTGGCGCGGCCGTATTTCTTGCGCTCGACGGTTCGCGCGTCGCGGGTCAGGAAGCCGCCCTTCTTCAACACGGGGCGAAGCTCCGGCTCGAAGCGGGTCAGCGCCAGAGCAAGACCATGACGCACCGCGCCGGCTTGGCCTGAAAGGCCGCCGCCGCTCACCGTGCAGATCACGTCGAACTGGCCCTCGCGCTTCGAGCTCACGAGAGGCTGCTTCACGATCATCTGGAGAACGGGACGCGCGAAATAGGCGACGTGATCCTTGCCATTGACCGTGATCTTGCCGGGGCCCTGCTTGACCCAAACGCGGGCGACAGCGTCTTTGCGCTTGCCGGTGGCATAGGAGCGGCCCTGAGCATCGACCTTCTTCTCGTAGACGCGGATGGGCTGAGCAACGCTCACGCTTTCGCCGCTTACCGCACCAAGCTCCTCGAGCGACCTGATCTCCGTATTCGACATTAGGCGCTCCTCGCGTTCTTGGTATTCAGCGCGGCGACATCGAGCTTCTTCGGCTCCTGCGCCTCGTGGGGATGTTCCGGTCCGGCATAGACGCGAAGATTGCGCATCTGCTGACGGCCAAGCGGTCCGCGCGGAACCATGCGTTCGACCGCCTTCTGCAACACGCGCTCAGGGTGCTTGCCGTCGAGAATCTTCTCGGCGCTGCGGTCCTTGATGCCGCCCGGATAGCCGGTATGCCAGTGATAGACCTTGTCGGCGCGCTTATTGCCGGTGAACACCACCTTGGCCGCGTTGATGACGACGATATTGTCGCCGCAATCCATATGGGGCGTGTAGCTCGGCTTATGCTTGCCGCGGAGCCGCATGGCGATCAAAGAAGCAAGTCTGCCGACGACGAGGCCTGCGGCGTCGATCAACACCCAGGACTTCTCGATCTCGCTGGCTTTGGCGGAATAGGTCTTCATGGCTCTGATCCGTTGAAAAGATCGGCGCTTCTAGCCGCCGTTCGACATCGCGTCAAGTGCATAGGAAAAAAGCATTGAATATCTGACTGTTATAAATGTGGTATTTTGTTACCCCACGCTTTCTGATGCAGACCCAGCAGGACAAGGTCGCGCAATTGAACAATTTCGCGTAGTGCAATAGCGATCAGTGATTCAAGCGGCGGCGAAGCTTATGGCGGCAATGGAAGCACAGACTATGGCGGAGACGCCCCTGCTCTTGCGGGACGATCGTGGGGCCGTTGCCGTGGTCACGCTCAACCGGCCCGAGGCGCGCAATCCTCTGTCGCTGGAGCTGATCGAATCTCTGCATCGAACCATCACCGAGCTCGGCGGCGACGACGCCATCCGCGCCATCGTCATCACCGGCGCCGGGACGGCGTTCTCATCGGGACACGATCTGAAAGAGCTGACCTCGCATCGAAACGATTCCGATCGCGGGCGCGAGTTCTTTGCCAAGACCATGAATGCCTGCTCCGACCTCATGCTCGCTGTCGTGCGCTCGCCGAAGCCCGTCATTGCGGCGGTCAACGGCATCGCCACAGCGGCGGGCTGCCAACTTGTCGCCAGTTGCGACCTCGCGGTGGCAAGCCAGGACGCGCGCTTTGCGACGCCCGGGGTGAATATCGGCCTGTTCTGTTCGACGCCCATGGTCGCGCTCAGCCGCAATCTGTCGCGGAAGGCGGCCATGGAGATGTTGCTGCTCGGCGAGCTCGTGAGCGCGATCGAAGCCAAGGAACTTGGCCTGGTGAATTTCGTGGTCGAGCCCACCCATGTCGTGAATGAGGCGGTCGAGCTTGGACGCAGGATCGCGGAGAAGCCGAAGCACACGCTCAAGATCGGCAAGGAGGCCTTCTACCGGCAGCTCGAGATGCCGTTGGATGAGGCCTATCGTTATGCGGCCGGCGTCATGGTCGAGAACATGCTCGATGAGGAGGCCAAGGAGGGCATTGGCGCCTTTCTGGATAAGCGACGCCCGAATTGGCCGGACTGACGTTCGGCAGTTTTGCCCTGAATTAGCCTAGTTTCTCCTCCTCCTATCCTCTATAGAGTCCGCGCGCCTTGGCAGCCTGCTTTTGTTCATTTGCGGCGCTTGTTGCCCAATCGCGGGTTTGACTATGCACCACCTATTCTTGGAGCCCTGGAGTTCACAACTATGAAGCACCTCGTCCTGTTGACCATGATTGCCGTTATGGGCGTGCCGACCCTGGCCGCCGCCGCCGACCCTGCGAAGCCTGGCGCCGTCTGCAGGGAAGACCGCAAGAAGTTCTGCAAAGACATCAAGACGACCGGCAAAAAGCCGCGCGAATGCCTGTTGGAGCACAAGGACGAATTGAGCGACGCCTGCAAGGCCCTGTTCGATAAGCCGAAGAAGGGCAAAGGCGAAGGTAAGGGTAAGGGCAAGAAGGCCAAGGACGGAGCCGCAGCTCCGGCCGAGGGTGCCGCTCCCGCAGCTGGTGCAGCTCCTGCCGAGGGTGCCGCTCCTGCCGAGGGTGCCGCTCCTGCCGGCCCGACCGAGAGCGCGCCGCAGGCCGAACCCGAAGTTCCTGGCGAGAAATAACACTTCGATGCCGCGCCGGAACGCTAACCGGCGCGGCATCGTTTCGCCAATTGCCGCCCGCGTTCATTGCGCGACACAGAATTTTTGGCTAATCGCGCCAGCGGGATGAACCACGACAGCTATAGCGACGCCTATATCGCCGACATTCTTTCGCGCTGCCGCACCATTGCCATGGTGGGGGCCAGCCCGAATGCGTCGCGTCCAAGCTATTTCGCGATGAAATATCTGATGGCCAAAGGCTTCCAGGTCATTCCTGTGAACCCCGGCCACGGAGGCAAGGAAATCCTCGGGCAGACCGTTTACGCGACGCTGGCCGACATCCCCGGCCCCGTCGATATCGTCGACATCTTTCGCAATTCGGAAGCCGCGCTGCCGATCACCCGCGACGCGATTGCGATCGGCGCGAAAGTGGTGTGGATGCAGCTTGGCGTTCGCAACGACGAGGCCGCCAAGCTCGCGGAAGCAGCCGGACTTAAGGTGGTGATGAACCGCTGCCCGAAGATTGAATATGGGCGGCTTTCGGGCGAGCTCAGCTGGGCGGGGGTGAACTCTCGGATGCTTTCCAGCAAGCGTCCGCTGCTGGCAGCTAAGGGCGTGCAGCATCGTGTGTTGAAGGCGCCTGGCGAATGACGCGGCCGCTCCTTCGAGGGTCTTAAGTTCGAAATCATCACCATCAACAACAGCGACTAAACTCCGCAGGCGTTCGTTTGCTATAGTTGCTGACGAGCAGAAAGAGGGACTTGAAATGGCGACAGACCGGAAACCTGGCTTCAACACGCTTGCCATTCATGCCGGCGCGCAGCCTGACCCCGCCACCGGCGCGCGGGTGACGCCGATCTATCAGACCACCGCCTTCGTGTTCGACGACGTCGATCACGCCGCGGCTCTGTTCAACCTCGAGACCTTCGGCAACATCTATACCCGCATCAACAACCCCACCCAGGCCGTGCTCGAGGAGCGGGTTGCGGCGCTTGAGGGCGGGACGGCGGCCTGGCGGTCGCATCCGGTCACGCCGCGCAGATGTTGATTTTCCACACGCTGCTTGAGCCAGGGGATGAGTTCATCGCGGCGCGGCAGCTCTATGGCGGATCGATCAACCAGTTCACACACTCCTTCAAGAAATGCGGCTGGACGGTGCGGTTTGCCGATACGACCGACGCGGAGTCGTTTCGCGCCGCGCTCACGCCGAAGGTCAAGGCGATCTTCGTCGAGTCGATCGCCAATCCCGGCGGCATTATTACTGACATTGCCGCCATCTCCGCGATCGCCAAGGAAGCCGGCGTTCCGCTGATTGTCGATAACACGCTCGCCACGCCCTATTTGATGCGGCCGATCGAGCATGGCGCCGATATCATCGTGCATTCGTTGACGAAGTTTCTGGGTGGCCATGGCAACTCGCTTGGCGGCGCCATCGTCGATTGCGGCACGTTCGACTGGCTCAAGTCAGGGCGCTATCCCACACTGTCTACCCCATGCGCCAGTTACCACGGCATCACGTTGGCCGAGACCTTCGGCAATTTTTCCTTTGCCATTGCATGCCGCGTGTTGGCGTTGCGCGATCTCGGGCCGGCGATCTCACCCTTCAACGCCTTTCTGATTCTGACCGGCATCGAAACCCTGCCGCTTCGCATGCAGCGTCATTGCGACAACGCGCTCAAAGTCGCGGAGTGGCTGTCGCGTCAGGACAAAGTGGATTGGGTGAATTATGCCGGGCTACCGGACAACAAATATCACGCGCTCGCCAAGCGTTATTGCCCGAAGGGCGCAGGCGCGGTGTTCACATTTGGGCTGAAGGGCGGATACGACGCCGGCATCAAGCTCGTCAGCAACGTGAAGCTGTTCAGCCACCTTGCCAATATCGGCGACACGCGCAGCCTGATCATTCATCCGGCCTCGACCACGCATCGGCAGCTCGGCGACGAGGCGCGCGTTCGTGCGGGCGCCGGGCCCGACGTCGTCAGGCTCTCAATCGGTCTCGAAGACGTGGCCGATCTGATTGCCGATCTCGATCAGGCGCTCGCTGCGGTCTGAGGCTTGGGCGACGTCTCGCTGATCAGCCAGAAATGGTATAGAGCGGCGATGAAGAGCGCGATGGCTCCGGCTTGATGGGCGAGACCAAGCTCGATCGGCACGGCAAGGAGCAAGCGTCCACACTCCGAGCGTCGCCTGCAATAGAGCGATACACGCCACCGCCAGGGCGCTCACCGTGAGCGTCGGCGCGTTGCCCTTGAGCGCAAGCCAGACTGCTTGCGCCAAGGTCGCGGCGAGCACGACGTAGCCCAACATGCGATGGTCGAACTGAACGGTGAGCGGATTTTCGAACAGGTTCAGGTACCATGGCGTCGCTTCCGCCAGCCCGTCGGGCACGAAGGCGCCGTTGATCAGCGGCCAGGTGTTGAAGCCGAAGCCCGGCGTCGAGGCCGGCGACGAGCGCTCCGGCAAGCATCTGCAAATAGACCAGGACGAGCACGACAACGGCGACACCGAGCGCAAAATGCGGGCGTGGAGAACGCTGTCCTTCGGTCCAACGCCAAGTCCCAGCCAGAGCCACAGCGTGACGCCCAAGATCAGCACGGCGATGCCGAAATGCACCGTGAGCCGGTACTGGCTGACATCGATCCGGTCGACGAGCCCGCTTTTCACCATGTACCAGCCGACAGCGCCCTGCAGGCCGCCCAGCGCAAAAAGCCCGGCGAGCTTTGGCCACAGGCCGCGCGAAATATATCCGGCCCACCAAAAGAATAGGAACGGTACGAGGAAGACGACGCCAATCAGCCGCCCAAGGAAACGATGCGTCCACTCCCACCAATAAATGGTCTTGAAGGCCGCCAGATCCATGGTCGGGTTGACTTGCGCATATTCCGGAATTTGCCGGTAGGCGTCGAAGGCCTGCTGCCAATCGGAGTCCGAGAGCGGCGGGATGGCCCCCATGATCGGCTTCCATTCGGTGATGGAAAGACCGGAATCCGTGAGCCGCGTGGCCCCGCCGACCAGGATCATGGCGATGATCAGAAGAGCGACCGTGCCGAGCCAAATCCGAAGCGCGCGCGTGTGCCCTGCCTGGCTAGAGGCGGTCAATTTTGCGGCTCCGCAGTCGATGTCGCCGTCGAAGACATGAGGTCTGATAGCGGGCGCCTCGCCGGAACTCAATGGCGCGCCGAAGGCAAGATTGCCGCAGCGTCAGCGCCCTTGTATTGATGCCGCGAGACAGAGGAGATGCACCTATGCAGCAGCGCCAACGCAAGCTGATCGGGACAGTTGTCCTCCTCCTCTTCCTCGCCGTCTATGCCTTGGTGATCATGGCATTCAGCGCCGGCCGCATCATGGATGCGTCCCCTGCCGCGCAGTTTCTCTATTTTCTGATTGCAGGTCTCGCCTGGGTCTTGCCGGCGGGACTGTTGATCCGGTGGATGCTGCGCCCGGATCAGGCCGCGTCGACTTCGCGAAAGCCGTTATAGAGCGCGAACGGCGCGCCCGAGAGATAGAGCGCCGTATAGGTCAGCGACTGATAATCGCCATTGAGCGAGACGCGCGGCAGCGCGGTGAGATGGTCTTTGTGTTTGGGAAACACCATTCCTTTTCGCGTCGTCACCGCCGTCGTGAAGCCGAGCTCGCGCGCCAGGGCGAAATCCGCAGGACCTGCACTTCCGGGGTCGCCGTAAGGAAAGGCGAAATGGGCTGGACGTATGCCCAGTTCTTGTTCGATGCGGTCGGCGCTACCAACCATCTCGTCGACGGCACGCGCAGGCGAGATCTTGGCAATGGCATAATGCGATTTAGTGTGCGCGCCGATGGTGACGAGCGGGTCTGCCGCTAACCGCCTGATCTCATCCCAGTTCATGATCAGGTCGCGGCACATCTGCTCCATATCGACCTCGTAGCGTTCGGCAAGAACGCGAACCACCTGGCGCTGGGTCGCCTCGTCAATTCCGCGCAACCACCAATAGATCTGCTCGAAGCTCTTGGTCTTGTCTTGCGGCGTCTCGGCCGGTAGGCGCCAGAGGTCGCCATTCCGGCAAAGCTCGATCTCGTTGGTGCGCTCGATGATCTCCTCGAGCGCGAGCCACCAGAGCTCGCCCCTCCCGTCTGGATAATCCGTCGGGATATAGATCGTCATCGGGAAGTTTCGCGCCTTGAACAGCGGATAGGCGTAATTGCGATTGTCTCGATAGCCGTCGTCGAAGGTGAAAGAGACGAAGCGCCTGTCGTCGTCTTCGCGTAATCTGCGCACCGCCTCATCCATCGAGACAACATCGAGGCCCGACTCCTCGACTTGGTCCAGCACGGCGTTCAAGAAATCCGGCGAGACTTCGAGGATGCGATTAGGCGCAAATGCCTTATCGCGATAAGGCTTAACGCTGTGCAGGGTGAAGATCATGCCGGCGCCTTGGGAATAGGGCGCGATCAGGCGATGCGCGCCGGAATGGTAAAGTCCCGACATGACCGCCTTCATCACGGTGGTTTTCACACCAGCCATCGCATTAGGTCCTTCTCGAGCATCAACCGTTAACCGGCCTCTGCCATCGTCGGCGCATTGTCGCCTGCGATCCTTGCGAAATACTTGCCAAGAGTTGTGGTCAGGCCGCTTTGGTTGCAAGGCAAGGTGTAGCCATAAGAATGGGTTAATGCGTATGAGTTCGACGGCATTGGCGCGCGCTGCGGTGGGCAGCGAGCGACGGGATCTAGAGCGAAACGGTCCGATCACGGTCGAGACCAGTATTGGCAAGATCAAACTTCAGCTCACGGACGATATTCAGAGCCTCGCCTCGGTGTGGGAGGATCTCCAGCTTCGCGCACCTTGCACGCCGCCACAGACTTATGCCTGGGCCCGCGCCTGGGTTCGGCACCTGGTCCGGCCCGAGGGTGGTGAAGTCGTTATTGTCACCGGCCACGATGCCAACGGCCGCATCCTATTTCTCTTGCCGTTCGATAAACGTCAGAAATTCGGCGTGACTGTCCTCGGTTGGATGGGGCAAGCGCACGCCAACTACAATATGGGCCTGTTCGAACCTGAATTGGCCGCAGGCCTGACGGCTGCGGATGTTCGCGCGATTTTGGCGGCGATCGCTTCGGCTTCAAGCGCGGATGCCGCCATCCTCTACTCCCAACCCTATTCGTGGGAGGGCGTCGCCAATCCTTTTGCGCAGCTTCCGCATCAGAAGGCAGCGAGCAACGGCTTCGCAGTCACGCTCGGTGACTTCGATAAAATGTGGCACGAGCGCTTTGGAAAGCAGTCGCGGCGGAATTTCGATCGAAAAGAGCGGAAGCTCGCCGAGATCGGTCCGCTCGACTATGGCTGGGCGGAAACGGAGACCGAACGGCTTGCGCTCGCCGAAACTTTGTTTGCGCAACGCTCGCGCCAATATGCCGAATTGGGCGTTGGCGACATTCTCGACGAAAAGGGTCGCGCGCTCTATCGCGAGCTTGCGCTTCTGCCCGACGATAGTCCGAGCCGCCTCCGTCTCGGTTACTTGAAGGCTGGCGATGACGTGGCAGCGATGTTCTGCGGCTCAATTCTGCACAATCGATTGAGCGTCTGCTTTTCCTCGATGGCCGAGGGCCCAATGCAGAAGCAATCGCCCGGCGCGCTGCTGTCTGAGACATCAGATCAGAGAGGCGTGCGGCAAGGGCCTTGCCTTCTACGACATCGGGGTCGGTGCAGCGCGACACAAAGATGAGTGGTCCGATGTCGAGCAGCCTCTGTTCGACAGCTTCCTCGCCTTCAAGCCGCAAGGCTATTTGGTGACCCTACCCAGCGCGGCGCTCACGCGCCTCAAAGGCGCGATCAAGGCAAGCCCGCGTCTCTGGCCCATCGCGCTCCGCGTTCGCCAGAGGCTGTTCGCGCGGAAGTCCAAGCAATAGCGGCTCAAAGCGCAGCGGTGCGGCCGAAAATCCCGGGCCGATCGTCGGCCGCCGACTTGTCATAGGGAAATACCGGCGCGCCGAAATTGGTCAGCTCCGAGATCGCTGTCATCGCCACGGTGGGGTCGCCTCCTCCGGCGAGCACGGCTATGACCATGGCGAGTCGCCCCTGAAGCGAGGTCTGGAATTTTGCTGCGCTCTCTGTGTCGCCATAGAGGACAACAAGGTCGTAGGCCTGCGCCAGAGCGGAGAAAATTCGGGCCATCCGTTCTGGGTTCTTGTCATCAGATTTGAGAGCGTTTCCGGCAACGATCACCTGCAGAGACGATTTGCCGTCAAGGCACACTACATCTTCGAAGCCGGCGCTGCCGGCGAGAAGATCGGCAAAGCCCGGCGCGCGAGCTAGGCCAAGCGGACCTGAAATCGCGGTCGATGCAGGCGTGAGATCGACCAGCACGGCGCGCTCGGCATCCGCCGCCAATAGACGCGCGAGCGCGATGGCAGTCGGCGCGGCATTGGTCTTGGGCGAGGCGGCAGCGATCAGGACCAGGCGTTGCTTGTTGCAGTCATGCTCGGCGAAGATCTGATTCACGAGCGCGTCGAGCGATTTTACCACGGGCGCCACGCGGCCGCCTCGTGTGGGCTCTCGCGATGCCAACGGACGCGGCGGCAGGTCCTTGACATCCGGTTTGGGTTTGGATGCGCGCTGCTGCAAGTAGCGGCGAAGATCGTTCGGTTGACCGGCGATGGCGACCTCCTCGCGAGGCGCTGGCGCAGGCGCCGGCACCGGCGTCGTGGCGACCGTTTCGGCGGGGCTGGTCTCTACCGGCTTAGACTGCAAAGGCGGCGTGTTCGGTGTCGAAAGCTGGATGCGGCGAAGCCTCTCGATGAAATTGTCCTGCGGCAGCTCAGGAGTCGTCGAGGTGAGAGAACGAGCGATTTGACGAATATCACGCATGGGTGAGTCCTCAGGTCTATGTTCGGTTGGTTTGTCGCCGGCGCGGCGCTGTTCCGGAGGCTTGATGGGTCCTTCGTCGGTCATGATATCGGCAGCCGCGGCCGGATCGGTTGCGCGACGGCGCCGGCGATAAGTGGCGGCGGGAGCCTCGCGCTCAGGCGTCGGCCGCGTCGAACGAATAGTGATCGCATCGGGCTCAGAGACTTCGCCAGAAGGCTTGTAGGCCGGCTTCGATTGCACTGGCCTCGTGCTGGTGCCGCCGATCAACTCTCGGGCAAGCACATAAGCCAAAGCCAATAAAGCCATCGCCGCCATCACCAACAACGTCATCTGGACTCGTTTCGGGAACGACGGCGTGGTGGAGGCATGCGCCCGAGAGACGATGGTGGCATTGGCGGGGACCGAACCCATCTCGTGGCGGGCGCTCGCGTCTTGATAGCGCGCGAGATAGGATTCGAGCAGATCGCGGTTGGCCTTGGCTTCGCGCTCCAGCGCGCGGAGCTTGATCTCGGCATCGCCCTGCCCTGCGCTCTGCGACTTGGCTTCGTTGAGGCTGTTGCGCAAAGAGGTCTCGCGCGCGCCCGCCACCTGGGCTTCGTTCTCTAGCCCCTTCACGACCTTGCTGACTTCGGCGCGGATCTGCGTGCGCACGTCGGCAAGTTCGGCATTGAGCTGCTTCATGCGCGGATGCGACGGCATCAAGGTCGCTGACAGCTCGGCGATCTGGCGTTGCACTTGGACGCGCTGTTCGATCAGGCGGCTGATCAATTCCGATTTCAGCACTTCGGGCGTCGCGTCGATATCGCCCTTGGCTTCCAGCATCTGCTTGATCAGCCGCGCGCGCGCTTCGGCTTCCGATTGCTGCGCCTTGGCAAGGATGAGCTGACTATTGAGCTCGGAGAGCTGTTGGGCGCCGAGCGTGACTTTGTTGGACCCTTCAAACAGACCTTGAGAGGTCCGGAACTGCTCGACCGCGGTCTCCGACTCCGCCGTCTTCTTCCGCAGATCCTCGATCTGATTGTTGAGCCAGAGTGTGGCGTCCTTGGTCTCATCGACTTTGGCGGTGCGCTGCCATTCGATGTAGACATCGGCGAGCCTGTTGGCGGCTTTGGCTGCGAGATCGCTGTCGCCGGAGGTGTAGTCGATCGCGATCACGCTCGATTTGTTCAGCGCATAGACGGAAAGATGTTCGAGGAAGGCGTCGGCCGCCTTCTCCTGTTCGGATTTGGGCGAGCCGCGGCCAAGGCCGAAACGGTTGAGGAGACGCTGGAGGTAGCTGACGCCGGCGTCCTTGGCGAATTCCGGATTGTTGGTCAGGTCGAGCGAGCGGACCACTTCGAGGACGAGGTCGCGCGAGGTGATGACCTGGACCTGACTTTGCACCGCCTGCTCGTCGAGGACTTGTAGCTGGTCGCGGCCTTGATCCGTCGCGGTGCGGGTAAAGGGCGAGGTGTCGTTCTCGATGAGGACGCGCGCTTCGGACGTATAAAGCGGCCGCACCATCGACAGGCCAACGAAGGTGACGAGACCGGCCAGGATCGAAAGGCTGATGATCCACGCCTTGGCGCGCCAAAGCGCGCGACCAAGGGCGGCCACGTCGATATCCTCAGGCTTGGCGTCTCGTGACGTCGGCTGCATTGACTGACTGAACTCCTCAACTCGTGGGAGCCATTAGAGCCTTTTGCCGTAACCAAATTCTTAAGCTCCGCCTCGCTCCGGCACGTCCGGTGAGCTTTCGTTAACCAAACCACCCCTAAATCGGAGGAATGGGACGGGTTCGTATCAGAGTCGGTTTGCTGCGCTGGGCCTTCGTGCTCATGGGCTTGGCCGCGGCTGCGCTCGGGGGCTGCACCGCAAATGCCATCCCGGGCCTGAATACGCCCCGGCTGGCCCTGAATACGCCGGCGCCCCTGCCCCCGCCCATGGTCATCACTCCGGTCAGCGCCCGCGGCGCGGCCATCCCGGGCGCGCCAGTGGTCACCTACCCGCAATATCTGCTCGATAGCGGCGATAAGGTCCGGGTCATCGTGTTCGGCCAGGACAATCTTTCCAGGGTCTATAGCGTGGACACGAGCGGCTACGTTTCGCTGCCTCTGATCGGACCGGTGGCGGCGCGGAACTGCACAACCGTGGAGCTTGCCCGGCACATCGCCGACCTGCTCAGGCAGAAATACGTCAAAGATCCGAAAGTGACGGTCGAGGTCGAGGCCTATCGCCCGTTCTTTATTCTCGGCGAGGTGAAACGGCCGGGGCAGTTCCCCTATGTCAACGCCATGACGGTGGAGACGGCGGTGGCCATCGCCGAAGGCTATACCGAGCGCGCCAACGAACGGAAAGTGCGGCTGACCAGACGCTTTGGCGGCGTGCTCTCGACCGTGATGGTGCCGACGGATTATCCGGTGCAGCCCGGCGATACTATTTACGTGCTCGAACGCTTCTTCTAAACATCGGCAAGCTCTGTTCGAGGCCAGTTGCGGCCCCGTGCCCCGGGGAGTTTGAGCGATACGCATCCTGCATTGCCTGAGAGCGCCGATCGGAGGCCTGTTTCGCCACGTGCACGACCTCGCGCGTGGGCAGGCCGAGCTCGGACTCGAGGTCGGCATCGTCTGCGATGCGGCAACCGGCGGCGAGCAGGCCAAGGCTGCGCTGAGCCGGCTCGCCGATTCCTGCGCGCTTGGCGTGACCCGGCTCAAGATGGGTCGCGCTATCGGCCTCAGCGACTGGCAAAACTACCGCGCCGTGACCAAGCTTGCCGCGGACCATGGCGTCGACGTGCTGCACGGCCATGGCGCCAAAGGCGGCGCCTATGCAAGGCTCGCCGGCCGCAGCCTGAAGCGCAAACGGAAAGAGACCTACGCCTTCTACACGCCGCATGGCGGCAGCCTGCATTATTCGCCATCGACGCTGATGGGACGCGTCTATATCGAGGCCGAGCGTCGGCTTGCTCCGCTGACCGACGGTCTGATCTTCGAGAGCGTGTTCGCCGCCCGCCGTTATAGCGAGCTGATCGGTCATCCCAGCTGTCCGGTGCGCGTCGTGCCGAACGGACTCTACCCGCATGAGTTCTACGAGCCGGTGGTTGCGGACGATGCGGTCGACTTCGTCTATGTGGGCGAACTCCGAGAGCTGAAAGGAGTCGATCTCCTGCTCAACGCACTCGCGGCACAGGCGACCACCTACCCTGCCCGCGCGCATCATCGTCGGCAGCGGTCCCGATGAAGAGAAGTTCAAGCGGCAAGCGCGCAGCCTTGGCCTCGGGCGGCAAGGTACAGTTCGTTGGCTCGTCCCCCGCGCGCAACGCCTTCTCGCGGGCGCGCTGCGTGGTGGTGCCGTCACGCGCGGAATCGTTCCCCTATATCGTGCTCGAAGCCGCCGCTGCACGCATGCCGCTCATTGCGACCAATGTCGGTGGCATCCCGGAGATTGTGGCCGGCAGCGCCACGCCGCTGGTGCCCCCCGGCGATGCGGAGGCGATCGCGGCGCAAATGCGCGCGTTCCTTGCAGACCCGCATCCCTTCCTCACCCGTGCGGCCGAGTTGCAGGCCCATGTCGCGCAGCGCTTCACGGTTCAGAACATGACAAAGTCGATCGTCGATTTTTACCTTACCGAGATCGAGGCCGCGCGCGCCAAGCGTTTCCAGCTTCCCGCAACGGCAGCTTAACTATAGTTCAAGCCTGAGCTTCGCTCGCGCCTTCCTTTCATCCATCCCAAAGCCAATTTGTGCCAGCGTAGGGTGCGCATAAGCGCCTGTCCCCGCATGCCTAATTCGGCACGTCAGCTGCGTCGAAACCGGCGCGGGTGAGACCGGCCAACAAGACAACGGATGAACATGGAACGCGACGTTTCACGCAGCGAAGACAACGAAGCCATCTCGTCGGGTGCGGCAGCGCCACGGCACGGTAAAACGCCGTTCAAGGAGCGGAGAAAAGCGGCACGGCCGAAGCTTGCCGAGATCCGGCGCGGCGCGGAGCTCGATCTGCTGCCGCCCAGCATGATGATTGGCGCTGCGCGCATCGCCGAGTTTCTCATTGTCGCCTGCTTCGGCTTCGCCATCTATCTCGCTTATGTCGAGCGCGAGGGCGCGGACGCGCATGTGATCTATCTCGGCGCGGTGCTGATCGCCGCCGCCGCCAACACGGCGCTGCTGCAAGCCGCCAAGCTTTACAACATTCCCGCGTTCAAGGCGTTCATCTCGAGCGGCGCCAGGATCGCGGTGATCTGGTCTTTGGTCATCGCCGGCATGATGTCGCTCGCCTTCTTCGTGCAAGGTCGGCGCCGATTTCTCGCGCTTTTGGATCGCGAGCTGGTACGCCGCGACGCTCGCCGCTTTGTTCACCGAGCGGCTTGGACTGTCCTTGCTGGTGCGGCGCTGGATGCGCGAGGGACGGCTCAGTCGCCGTGCGGTCATTGTCGGTGGCGGCACCGAAGCCGTGGAGCTGATCAAGGCGCTCGAGGCCTCGCACAATACCGATATCCGCATCGTCGGCATTTTCGACGATCGCGGCGCGGACCGGGTGTCGCCGATGGTCGCGGGCTATCCCAAGCTCGGCAATATCGATCAACTGGTCGAGTTCGCGCGGAACTCGCGCATCGATCTTCTCATCGTCTCGCTGCCGTCAACGGCGGAGAATCGAGTGCTCGCGCTCCTGAAGAAGCTCTGGGTGCTGCCGCTCGATATCAAGCTTTCGGCGCACAACAACAAGCTCAGGTTCAGGCCGCACACCTATTCCTATATCGGCAACGTGCCGTTCATCGACCTCGCCGACAGGCCGATCGCCGAATGGGACCGTGTCTGTAAATGGATGTTCGACAAGGTGATGGCGACGATCGCCGTGATCCTGCTCGCCCCGGTGATGGCGGCGATCGCGATCGCGATCAAGCTCGACTCCAAAGGCCCGGTGCTGTTCCGGCAGAAGCGCCAAGGCTTCAACAACGAGCTGATCGAGGTGCTGAAATTCCGTTCGATGTATGTCGATCAGTCTGACGCCGACGCCGCGAAACTCGTCACCAAGGGCGATCCGCGCGTGACCCGCGTCGGCCGCTTCTTTCGCAAGACGAGCCTCGACGAGCTGCCGCAATTCTTCAACGTGCTGAAGGGCGATCTTTCGCTGGTCGGGCCCGCGCCCGCATGCGCTGAAGGCCAAGGCCGAGGAGAAGCTCTATTCGGAGCGTCGTCGACGGCTATTTCGCGCGCCATCGGGTGAAGCCCGGCGTCACCGGCTGGGCGCAAATCCATGGCTGGCGCGGCGAAACCGATACCGAGGAGAAGATCCAGCGGCGCGTCGAGCATGACCTCTATTACATCGACAATTGGTCGGTGATGCTCGACCTCTATATCCTGCTGATGACGCCATTCGCCCTGCTCAAGGGCGAGAACGCTTATTAGACGGAGCGTTCGGGTCGTCTCATGTCAGCGTCAGGCGCCATCGCCCAAGGACGATACGAAGCGCGGCCGCGCCAGATCAGCGCCGGCATCAAGCGGCTCGCCCTCGTCTATCTCTGGATCACCGTTGCCTCGATCGCCATCGTGATTTCGGATCCAGCGCCTTACGACGCGCTGATCCTCGGCGCGATCTTCGTGCTTCCCGTCGCCGGGCTCGTGGTGTTTCCGCGAGGGCTCGCGCTCTACCTGCTGTTATGGACGATCGTCATCGCCTTCGGCTTCATCGCCTCGACCCAGGCCGTGGTGATCGGCAATCCCTTGAGCCACATGGCCATCACGCTCTATCTCGCGCTCTCTTCGGTGGTGATCGCGGCCTTCGTTGCGGATCGGCCCGAGGCGCAATACGCGGCTCATCATGTCCGCCTATCTGTTCTCGGCGACGATCGCCGCGATTGCCGCGCTGATCGGTTATTTCAGCCTGGCGCCTGGCGCCTATGATCTCTTCACGGAGTTCGGTCGCGCGCGCGGCACGTTCAAGGACGCGAACGTGCTCGGCGCGTTTCTCGTTCCGGCGGTGCTCTATGCCTTCAATTCGGTGATGACCCGAGGCACCTTGCGCGCTTGGCCGGCGCTCCTCGCCATGCCGCTCTTGCTGTTCGCGACGCTGCTGACCTTCTCGCGCGGCGCCTGGATCAATCTCGTCGTGGCGCTCACGCTCTATGCCTTCTTCACGTTCGGCACCGCCGGCACCAACCGGCAGCGGCTCAAGCTCATGACTTGCGATCGTGCTTGCCGCCTGTCTTGGCCTTGGCGTGCTCGCCGCCGCCAACAGCATTCCGGAAGTGGCGGACCTGATGGGCGAGCGCAGCTTCGTTCGAGCAATCCTACGATGTCGGACCCGAGGGACGGTTCGGCGGTCAGCTCAAGGCGATCGGGCTCATCCTTTCCCACCCGCTCGGGCTCGGCGCTCTCGAATTCCACGAGCATTATCACCATGAGGACGTGCACGAGGTTTATCTCAGCATGTTCCTCAATGCAGGCTGGATCGGCGGCATGGCCTATCTGGTGCTGGTGCTGCTGACGATCGGGCTTGGCTTGCGATCGGTCGTCGCCGATCGCGGCGGCGATGGGGTCAGCGCCGTGGTGGCAGCCTCGTTCATCGCCATGGCCTTCGAAGGCATCGTGATCGACACCGATCACTGGCGCCATTTCTTTCTGCTGATGGCGGTGGTCTGGGGCATGGCGCTGGCTGCGCAAGCCCGAGAGCGTTTCGTCAGGGAGCCCTAATCTCACAATTTGGAAGAAATGGTCGGAGCGGAGAGATTTGAACTCTCGACCCCCGGTCCCCCAGACCGGTGCGCTAACCGAGCTGCGCTACGCTCCGACGCTCGCCTTTCGGCCAGTTGGATATACACGCTCAGGCGAACGAGACAAGGCGTGGCAAGCCCGGCTTTGGTTATTGCTTGGCGGCGCTCAGGATGGCGCGGCAAGCCTCGATCTCTTCAAGCACTTGGCCGAGCGCCTCGGAATCGGGCCGGCCTGCATTGACGCCAATGTCATGAGACCGTCCAGAGATGCGGCTTTGCGCGGCCTCGGCGGCAATATCGGGAATGGCGTGAGGCTCGGCACCCTCCTCCTCGGCCTCCTCAAGGCGATGGCGATAGTCCATCACGAAGCGAGGGCCCTGCTCACGCAAAAGTTTCTGCACGCCGCGGATGGTGTAGCCGTCATTATAGAGGAGAACGCGGATGCCTCTGAGAAGCGCGACGTCCTCGGGGCGATAATAGCGCCGGCCGCCACCGCGTTTCATCGGCTTCAACTGCGCAAATTTCGCTTCCCAGAAACGCAGGACGTGCTTCGGCACATCGAGTTCGTCAGCAACTTCGCTGATGGTGCGAAAGGCTTCCGGCGCCTTATCCAAGCCGCTCCTCCCCAGCTTCTGAACCTTGCCGGACTGCCCTCAAGCCCGGCGGCCCTATTCTGCAGCCCGTCGCCGGGCCAGCGCTTCGTTGATGCGCTGTTTCATAATATTGCTCGCGCGGAAGACGAGCACTCGCCTCGGCGTGATCGGAACTTCTTGGCCCGTCTTTGGGTTCCTGCCGATGCGTTGTCCCTTGTCGCGGATTCCAAACGAGCCGAAGGACGACAGCTTCACCGTCTCCCCACGCTCGAGACTGGCCACGATTTCGCGCAGCACAAGCTCGACGAGCTCCGCGGATTCGTTCCGCGGCAAACCCACCTTTTGAAACACCGCTTCCGCGAGGTCCGCGCGTGTCAGCGTTTTCCCGCTCATATCACCGAAACTCCCCCAGTCGCGGGACTGATAGGATGCTAATCGAGGGGTGACGCGGCGGTCAATCGCCGCGGCGATCAAATTCCTGATATTGCATCATTTTCCAGAAAAGTGTGACATTCGCGCGGCACTACTTGTGAAATTACCACCGGACCAGAACCGCGCCCCAGGTAAAGCCCCCGCCCATCGCTTCGATCAGCACCAAATCTCCCGTTTTGATGCGGCCATCCTCGCAACCAGTGCTTAAGGCTAACGGAATTGAAGCGGCCGAGGTGTTGGCGTGCTTGTCGACTGTCACAATGATGCGTTCCGGCGCCAGGCCGAGTTTCCGGGCCGCGCCGTCCAGGATTCGCTTGTTGGCCTGATGGGGCACGAACCAATCGACATCCGAGGCCTTGTATCCAGCCGCCTTCAAGATGTCGTCGATGATTGCGCTGATATTGGTCACGGCGTGACGAAACACTTCAGGACCATCCATGCGGACATGGCCGACCGTGCCGGTCGATGACGGTCCGCCATCGACGTAAAGCTTGTCGCGATAGCGACCATCGGAACGAAGGCAACTGGCGATAATGCCCCGATCCGTTGCGGCGCCGTTCAATTTCTGCGCTTCGACGACCACGGCACCGGCGCCGTCACCGAACAGCACGCAGGTCGAGCGGTCGTCCCAGTCGAGAATGCGAGAGAAGGCTTCCGCGCCGATCACGAGAGCGCGCTTGAACTGCCCGCTTTTGAGATAGTTGTCGGCGGTCGCAAGCGCGAAGACGAAGCCGGAGCAGACCGCTTGAACATCGAAGGCGGCACCGTGGTTGATGCCGAGCTCGGCTTGGATGGTGACGGCGGTCGCAGGGAAGGTCTGGTCCGGCGTCGATGTTGCGAGAATGATCAGGTCGATGTCTTCGGGTTTCAGCCCCGCGTGATCGAGGGCCCGCCTCGCCGCCATGGTTCCCATGGTCGAGGTCAGCTCGCCATCGGCAACGATATGGCGTTGCTGGATGCCGGTCCGCGTCCTAATCCAATCGTCGGAGGTGTCGACGACCTGCGCCAGGTCCCGGTTGGACAGGACCCGCTTCGGCAGGTACCCGCCGCAGCCCCTGATGACGCTCCGCAGTACAGTCACGCCGTCAAACTCCCAACACTTGGCCGCTCACCCTCCAACTCGAGTGCGGCATGGAAGCGTGTGATGTCGTCGGCAAGACGAGTGACGACGCCGCTCGACGCCAGGTCGTAGGCGAGATCGAGGGCGCTGGCGAAGCCGGTGGCGTCAGTGCCGCCATGGCTTTTCACAACAATTCCATTCAGGCCAAGAAAGATGCCGCCGTTCAATTGACGCGGATCCATCTTCTCTTTCAGAGCGCGGAAGGCGCCTTGCGCCAATATGGCTCCCGCGCGCGCGAGAAGCGATCGCCGCATGGCGGCCCGCAGATACTCGCCAATTTGCTTAGCGGTTCCCTCCGCCGTCTTCAAGGCGATGTTGCCGGTGTAGCCGTCGGTCACAATGACATCGGCGGCGCCGTGGCCGATATCGTCGCCCTCGACGAAGCCGCGGAAGGTGATGGGTAATTGCGATTCCTTCAGAATTGAGGCGGCCTGCCTGATGTTCTCGAGGCCTTTAATCTCCTCGACCCCGATATTCAGAAGACCGACCGTGGGGCGTTCGAAACCGAACAGGGCACGCGCGAGCGCTGCCCCCATCAGCGCGAACTCAACCAGCTGGCGGGAGTCCGCACCGACATTGGCGCCGACATCCAGCACGATGCATTCGCTTTCCACCGTCGGCCAAATGGCGGCGATGGCGGGGCGGTCGACGCCGGCCATGGTCTTCAGGCAGAATTTCGCCATGACCATCAGCGCGCCGGTGTTGCCGGCGGAGACGGCGGCGCCGGCATGGCCGTCGCGCACAGCCTCGAGGCTGAGCCACATGCTCGAATGGTAGCGGCCTTTGCGTAAGGCCTGGCTCGGTTTGGCATCCATGGCGATGGCGACTTCGGTGTGAACGATGGTCGATTTGGCGGCGAGTGCCGGGTAATTGTTCAGTTCGGGTTCGATCTGGGCGCGGTCGCCGACGAACAGGAAGCGCGCATCGGGGTGCCGCTCGAGCGTGATCGCGGCTCCCGGCACCACGACACTCGGGCCGTGGTCGCCGCCCATGGCGTCAAGCGCTATGGTGACTGACGCACCCATGTTCCCCCAACCATTCCGGAAGAGTTTAACCCGGCGGCAACGCCGCTTGAGCCCTCACAAGGGCCCCTCCGAATAGACGGAAACTGGCGTCCAAGACAACCGCATTCTGGCGCAAGGCCAAGCGCCCCTTGGCAATTTTGGCTCAAGTCCGAAAGCTCTAGGGCTGCTTTAGCTGCTTTAGCGCGGCAAATGGTCCGACGGCGGGAGCTTCCTCGGCCGCACCTGCCGGATCGGTCCAGGCGAACTCAACGCCTTTCGCGCGAGGGTAAGGGTCGAGGGCGGTGGCCAAACCCTCGTAAAGCACCGGCCCGAGATCGATCTTGCCGTCGATAATCTGCTCCGGCCAATCGAGAATTCCTTGGCTAGCCGGATCCTCGGCGGCGGCCTTCTCCATGTCGCGGATTTGCGAGCGGGGCCAGAACGCGACCTCCACGGGAACGTCCAGCTCTTGGGGCAGCGGTTCGAGCGAGACCACGCAAGTCTGGGTGAGCTTTGCGGTCAGGCGTCCCTTCAAGCCGAGCCGGCCCTGGCCGAGCCGTTGCAGGCGATAGGTCAGGCCGAGCCTGCTCAGCTCACTCAGATCGAGCAGTTCGGCGACGGCCGCGCGCTCCTTGGCGGAGGCCTCGATAGACCCTTCGTCGCCGTCTCGGATCTCGTCGATCCGGAGCGTATGGGGCGAAATCGCCGGAATGACTTCAATGTCGTTAGTGTTCATCGCCCTTAGATAGGATGCCGGTCCCGTGACACAAAGGGCCAAAGCCGTGCCAAGGCCATAATCGCGCCATAGAAATTGGCAGGTTTCGGGTCACCCAAATCGGGGAATTAGGCCTGAGTCGAGGGTTCAACGGGGAGCCCATTTGCTCTACCCTTCGGCCGGTTGCGCGTACAGGTTCTAGCGGGGGCATGCCAGGTGACGAGGAGAACGCCAGCATATTGGCGGTTGAGCGCGTCGAGGCTGATCGGCCTCGCGGGGCTCCTTCTGCTTGCGCCGCTCGGCGGCTGTGGCGCGCAAATCGACCATCACGGCCACGTCTTCATGGATGTCGATATGCAGCAAGTCCAGCCCGGCATGTCGAAGGAGCAAGTGCAGCAGGCATTTGGCTCACCGGATACGACGAGCACCATCGGCGGCAGCGACGCCTTCTACTACATTTCGACGACGCAGAAGACTTACGCGTTCTTCAAGCCCTGGGAGATCAACCGTCAGGTGGTCGCGGTCTATTTCGATCAGAAGGCATCGGTCCAGCAGGTCGCCCATTACGGCATGCAGGATGGCATTGTCGTCAACTTTGCCAGCGGCGAGACGCCCGCGCGCGGCAAGGACATGACCATCGTCGAGCAGATCCTGGGCAACGTCTCGCAGCGTAAGCTGTTCAAAGACCAGACCCAGAGCGGTGGTGTGCCCGGGCCTGGTCTCTGACGTACGCGTGGTGCGCCTCAGTGGGCGAGAACCGCCAGCAATAGCAGCGCTACGATATTGGTAATCTTGATCATCGGATTCACGGCGGGACCGGCGGTGTCCTTATAGGGATCACCGACGGTGTCGCCGGTCACGGCGGCCTTATGCGCCTCCGAGCCTTTGCCGCCGTAATGACCGTCCTCGATATACTTCTTGGCGTTGTCCCAGGCACCACCGCCCGCCGTCATCGAGATGGCGACGAACAGGCCGGTGACGATCACGCCGAGCAGCATGGCGCCAAGCGCGGAGAACGCCGCACTCTTGCCGGCGATGGCATAGACGACGAAGTAGAGCACGATCGGGGTCAACACCGGCAGCAATGACGGCACGATCATCTCCTTGATCGCCGCGCGGGTCAGGATATCGACGGCGCGACCATAGTCAGGCCGAGCCGTGCCCTTCATGATGCCGGGCTTCTCCTTGAACTGGCGGCGCACCTCTTCAACGATCGAGCCTGCCGCACGTCCCACCGCCGTCATGGCGATGCCGCCAAAAAGATAGGGCAGCAAGCCGCCGAGGAAGAGGCCGACCACGACGTAGGGATCGGACAGGCTGAAGCTAGGAGCGACATCCTTGAAATAAGGAAACTTGTCGGCGTTGGCGGCGAAATATTTCAGGTCCTCGGTATAGGCGGCGAACAGCACGAGCGCGCCCAAGCCGGCAGAACCGATGGCATAACCCTTGGTCACGGCTTTGGTGGTGTTGCCCACCGCATCGAGCGCGTCCGTGGTTTTACGCACGCTCTTGGGCATGCCCGACATTTCGGCGATGCCGCCGGCATTGTCGGTGACCGGTCCGAAGGCGTCGAGCGCGACGATCAGACCTGCGAGCGCAAGCATCGTCGTTACCGCGATGGCGATGCCGAACAGGCCGGCGAGTTCATAGGTCACGAGAATGCCCGCCATGATCACGAGCGCGGGCAGCGCTGTGGATTCGAGCGAGACGGCAAGGCCCTGAATCACGTTGGTGCCGTGGCCAGTGAGCGAGGCCTTCGCGATCGAATGCACTGGGCGATAATTGGTGCCCGTATAGTACTCCGTGATGACGACGATCAGCGCGGTAATGGCCAGGCCGACGACGCCACAGAGGAACAACGCCTTGCCGGTGAAGCTTACCGAACCGACGGTCATGACATCATCCATGCCGACGAGCCACGCGGTCAGCGGCCAAAGCCCGATCAGCGACAGAATGCCGGTTGCGATCACACCCTTATAGAGGGCGCCCATGATCGACTTGTTGGCACCGAGCCGCACGAAAAACGTGCCGATGATCGAGGTGATGACGCACATGCCGCCGATGGCGAGCGGGTAGAGCATCATCGCCATGACTTTGTCGCTGCCGGCGAAATAGATCGAGGCGAGCACCATGGTAGCGACGATGGTCACGGCATAGGTCTCGAACAGATCGGCCGCCATGCCGGCGCAGTCGCCGACATTGTCGCCAACGTTGTCGGCGATGGTGGCCGGGTTGCGCGGGTCGTCCTCGGGGATGCCGGCCTCGACCTTGCCGACGAGATCGCCGCCGACATCGGCACCTTTGGTGAAGATGCCGCCGCCGAGACGAGCGAAGATGGAAATCAGCGAGGCGCCGAAGCCGAGCGACACAAGAGCGTCAATGACCTCACGCGAGGCCGGATCGTGCCCCAAAACATGGGTCAGGATGAAGAAATAGACGGAGACGCCGAGCAGCGCGAGACCGGCGACCAGGAGGCCGGTGATGGCGCCGGCGCGGAAGGCGAGGCTCAACCCGTCGGCGAGGCTTTTGGTCGAAGCTTGCGCGGTGCGCACATTGGCGCGGACCGAGACATTCATGCCGATATAGCCGGCAGCGCCGGACAGCAGCGCGCCGATGGCGAAGCCGATCGCCTGAGGAAGTCCGAGTAGAAACAGGCCGATCACGAAGATCACGGCGCCGACGACCGCCACTGTGGTGTACTGGCGGGCGAGATAGGCTTGCGCGCCTTCTTGGATGGCGGCCGCGATCTCCTGCATCTTCTTGGAGCCGGGACTGGCCTCGAGCACCTGACGCGCGGTCAGGACGCCGTAGACGATCGAGAGCGCCCCGCAGGCAATGATCAAATAAAGAACTGTCGTCATGACGGATAAGACCCCGTGCGTTCGGTTGAGAATGATCGGAAATGGTTGGATGGGCGCCGGGAGATTTACTCCCGTAACGCGGCCCCCGCCCCAGGCTTCGACTTCGCGCGGAAAATGCCAAAGTTACGGCTGGTACGCAACTGATTGGCGAGATTTATGAAACATTTGCCGCATGGGCCCGGTTTAGGGCTCAAAAATGCGAGAAACCCTTGCTTGAAAGCGCGATCGGGCGGCCGTCGCGGTCCAGAACCGTCACTTCCCCCGCCCCGGACCGGATCACGCCGATGGCGGCGACCCCGACGCCGGCACGTGCCGCCTCGGCCTCGAACTTGGCGCCACGAACCTCGGGAACCGCCGCTGCGATCTCATAATCGTCCCCCGCCACGATCAAGCGTTGGAGAAGTTCCCGGTCTTTCTCGATCGCTTTTCGTGCAGGCGCGGAGAGCGGCACAAGCTCCAGCTCAATCTCGGCATTGACGTGCGAGACGTGGCAGAGTTTTTCGATGTCGCCGACCAAGCCGTCAGAGACGTCGATGGCGCTTTCGGCACAGTTCCGAATGACGGTCGTTAGCGCGCTGCGAGGTTCTGGCTTCCGATAGCGGCGGATAAGGAAGGCGACATCCTCTTTGTCCAGCGCCCAGGCATTGACGAGGTCCGGTTGCTGCAGCAGGCGAAGCCCGAGGTAGGAATCGCCTATCGTTCCGGTCACATAAACCCGGTCGCTTGCGTTGGCGCCCCTCCTCGGCACGGACGTGCCCTGCGGCACGAGGCCAAGCACGGTGATGGTGAGACTTAAGGGACCTGAGGTGCGGGTCGTGTCGCCGCCGACCAGCATGATCCCGGCCTCCTCTTGAAGCGCACGAAGGCCGGAGGTGAAGCTCTCGAGCCATTGTGCAGAAGGTTCATTGGGCAGCGTCAGCGCCAACAGATAGGCGTAAGGACGCGCGCCCTTGGCGGCGAGGTCGGACAAATTCACGGCAAGCGCCTTGTGGGCGATGGTTTCCGGCGGATCCTCCTTCAGGAAATGCACGCCCTCGATGATCGTATCGCAACTGATGACGAGCTCGTGCCCCGCAGGTAGCGCGATGACGGCAGCGTCGTCACGGAGCCCAAGCGCTTCAGGCGCGGTTGCGAGAGGCGCGAAATAGCGCGCGATCAGGGAGAACTCGTCGAGCCGCCCTTCCCGCTTCTTATCCTCAGCCATGGACTCTAGCCTTTGCCGGCGAATTCTGCCGGACGTTCCTCGCGCGCGAGCTTGTCGAGAATGCCGTTTACGACTTTCGGCTCCTCGCCTTCGAAGAAGGCGTGGGCGAGATCGAGATATTCGGTGATGACGACACGGGAGGGCACGTCGGGGCGCATCAGCACTTCGTAAGCGCCGGCGCGAAGAATGGCGCGGAGGATCGAATCCACGCGATTGAGCCGCCAGCCCTCGGCCAAATGCCGGTCGACCAAGGGATCGATGCGGCGCTGCTCGCGCACCACGCCCTCAATCAGATCGCGGAAGAATTCGGCTTCGGCCTCGCAAAGCTCCGACCCCTCGATATCCTTGCCGAGGCGATGGGATTGAAACTCCTGGATCACCTGGTTGAGGTCGATGCCGGTCATGTCCATCTGATAGAGCGCCTGCACGGCGGCGAGACGCGCCGCACTTCGCGACAGCGCGCGGTTGGCTCGTTTGGCGGGTTGGGTCATGGCGCGCTCAACGCCGGCTCGCGCTGGAAAAATGCCGCTCGAGATCCATCAGCGAGAGACAGGCTTCAGCCGCGTGCGCACCCTTGTTGCGCCCCTCGACGCTGGCGCGCGCCCAGGCCTGTTCGCGGTTCTCGCACGTGATGATGCCGTTGCCGATGGGGACGGCATGCTCCACGGCGAGTTGATGCAATCCGGCCGCAGACTCACGGGCCACGATCTCGTAATGGGTGGTCTCACCGCGAATGACGCAGCCAAGGGCGACACAGCCGCGATGCCGCCCTGCCTTGCCGACGAAGCCATTGGCAAGCGCGAGACTCAAGGCCAATGGAATTTCCAACGCTCCGGGTACGGACAGCAGCTCGAAACTCACATTGCTCGCTTCCAGAGTCTTGATGGCGCCGCGGGCGAGCTCATCGGAGATGTCCTCGTAGAAGCGCGCCTCAATGATCAGGACCGAGCGTGGACCTTTGCGGCTCATCGTCCCCTACTCCATGGTCCGGTGGCCGACGACGCTCAAGCCATAGCCTTCGAGGCCGACGATCTTGCGCGCCGGCGAATTGCTCAACAGCACCATCTCATGGACGCCGAGATCGAGCAGGATCTGCGCGCCGATGCCGTATTCAATCAGGCGCTGCTGGCCGGCTTCCGGCGTTCCCTGGTCGCGGGCGAGCCGAGACGAGATGGCGTCGGGGCGCGACTCGCGGATCAGCACGATCACGCCACGGCCCTCCTTGCCGATAATCTCCATCGCTTTGTGCACCAGCGTCTCGCGACGCGGACTGGTCCCGAACACATCGTCGATGGTGTTCATGGCGTGCACCCTGACGAGAACCGGTCCGCCGCTCGAGACATCGCCCTTTACCAGCGCCACATGCTCCGAAGGATCGACCGTCGTGGCATAGACTTTGACCTTGAAGTCGCCGCCATAGGGGCTCTGGATCGCGGTCTCGGCCACGGTTTTCACCAGATGATCGTAACGGAGCCGGTAGGCGATCAGATCGGCGATGGTCGCGATCTTGAGACCGTGCCGCTGGGCAAATGCCACCAGGTCCGGCAGCCGCGCCATGGTGCCGTCGTCGTTCATGATCTCGCAAATGACGCCGGCGGGATAAAGTCCGGCGAGGCGTGCAAGATCGACGGCGGCTTCGGTGTGGCCGGCGCGTACCAGCACGCCGCCATCCTTGGCGACCAGCGGAAACACATGGCCCGGCGTGGTGATGTCGCGATAGTCCTTGGTCGGATCGATCGCCACGGAAATCGTGTGGGCGCGGTCATGCGCCGAAATGCCGGTCGAGACCCCTTCCCGCGCCTCGATGGAAACGGTGAAGGCGGAGCTGTGGCGGGAGCGGTTGGACCGCGACATCAATTCGAGATGGAGCTGCTTGGCGCGATCCGGCGTCAGCGCGAGGCAGACGAGGCCCCTGCCGTGCTTGGCCATGAAATTGATGGCGTCGGGGGTGGCCATTTGCGCCGGGATGACGAGGTCGCCCTCGTTCTCGCGCTCCTCGGCGTCGACGAGGATGAACATGCGGCCGTTCCGCGCGTCCTCGACCACGTCCTCGATGGAGGACAGCGCCTGAATGTGATGGGCCCGGCTTGGTAGACTCACGTCTCGTTCGCTTTCATGGCTGCAATGCGCTCGACGTAGCGCGCCAGCATATCCACCTCAAGGTTTACCAGATCGCCGGCCTTGCGGTCTCGCCATGTGGTGTGCGCCAAGGTGTAGGGAATGATATTTACGCCGAAACTCTTACCGTCCACCTCGTTAACAGTGAGCGAAACGCCGTCGAGCGCGATGGCGCCTTTTGCCGCGATATATCTGCCGAGGCTTGCCGGACTTTCCAGCGTAAACCGGACGCTGTCGCCATCTTGCGCCCGCCCGGTGATCTTAGCGAGCCCGTCAATATGTCCTGTGACGAGATGTCCGCCGAGCTCGTCCCCGAGCGACAAGCGGTCGTTCCAGATTGATGCGGCGTCCCACCTGCCAGTTGCCAAGCGTGGTGCGCGAGAAGGTCTCGTTGGAGACATCGACCTCGAAGACGGCACCGCCGCCCTTCCCCGGTTTTGCGTTCACGATGGTGAGGCAACAGCCATCGCAGGCCATCGAGGCGCCTGGCACGAGGCTCGACGGGTCATAAGCGCAGGCAATGGACAGCCGCGCCCCGTCACGGGCGGCTAGCGTTCCTACGTCGCTGACGATGCCGGTGAACATGCTCGCTTCCGCCGCCATTTGGTCATTCGGTCGGGCCCGAATTGCCGGGCCTCCACCAGAGTGAAATGACCGCCTTCGCTCAACCGATCAAGCCCTTCGCTGACGAATGGCAAAAGGCCGTCGTCGCCTGCGGGTCTCGCCCCCTGATAGATGATCGCCTCGTCGACCAGATCGGTGGCAAGAAACACTTGCGCCACCGATGGGCCGCCCTCGACCAGCACTCGCGTGATGCCCCGCATCGCCAGCTGCTCCAGGGCATCTTTGATCAGCGGCAGGCCATCGGCGTCGATATCGACCGGAATGATCTCCGCACCGCGCTCCTGAAACGCCTCGGCATTCGGCAGCTCCTCGTCTCCGGCGCAGATGAACCAGACCGGCACCATCTCGTCTTCGAACAGGCGTGCGTCGAGCGGCGTGCGCAAGCACCGGTCCAGCACCACGCGCACGGGCGAGCGGCACTCCATGCCGGGCAGCCGGCAGGTGAGACTCGGATTGTCGGCGACGATGGTGCCGCGCCCCACCAGGATGGCATCGGCGCGGGCGCGTAACAGATGCGCGTGTGCGCGGGCGCTCTCGCCCGTGACCCAGGTCGGTGCGCCGGCTTGTCCTCTCGGTACGAGCCCATCGCTGCCAAGCGCGAGCTTCAAGGTCACGGCTGGCCGTCCTTCAGTGACGCGAAGCACGTGGCCGAGATTGATGGCAAAGGCTTCGTCTTCGAGAACGCCTTCAATTACTTCGATGCCTGCGTCCCGGAGGCGCGCGAAGCCATCGCCTGAGGTGCGGGGGTCCGGATCGCCCATGGCGGCGACGACACGCGCAGGCTTGGCGCTTGCGATCGCGTCGGCACACGGAGCGCCGCGCCCGACATGCGCGCAGGGTTCGAGCGTGACGTAGAGCGTGGCGCCTTTGGTTCGCTTGCCGGCACGCTCGAGCGCAACCGCTTCGGCATGGGGACGTCCCCCCGGCGCGGTCTGCCCGCGGCCGACAATGTCGCCGTTGGGACTCACGATCACGGTACCCACGGATGGATTGGGCCAGGTCTGGCCAAGGCCGCGCCGCGCCAGCATCAAAGCTTGCGCCATATGATGAAGATCGGAGGCGCTCATGGCTGCGTCCGCGAGCGGAGATCAGTCCTCAACGGAGGCCTCTGCGCCCTCAGTCCCCTCGCCGCCAGCAAGTTCGCCGAGCAAAGCCTCGAAATCCTTGGCTTCGCGGAAGTTCTTATAAACGGAAGCGAAACGGACATAGGCCACATCATCGAGCGCTTTCAGGGCTTCCATGACTAGCCGCCCGATGGTTTCCGATTTGATATCGCTCTCGCCCATGTTTTCGAGCCGGCGAACGATGCCGCTCACCATGCGTTCGACCCGCTCGGGATCGACGGGGCGCTTGCGCAGCGCGATCTGCACCGAGCGCATCAGCTTGTCGCGGTCGAACGGCGTGCGGCGTCCGCTCCGCTTGACCACGGTCAGCTCGCGGAGCTGGACCCGTTCGAACGTGGTGTAACGGCCGCCGCAATCGGCGCAGACACGCCGGCGCCTAATCGTGGTGTGGTCCTCGCTCGGACGCGAGTCCTTCACTTGCGTGTTGGTGCTGCCGCAATAGGGGCACCGCATGGGCGACCGCTCCCCCGATTACGGGTAGATGGGATAGCTCCGGCAAAGTTCGAGCGCGCGCTCCTTCACCTTGGCCTCGACAGCAGCATCGCCGCCTTCACCCTTGGCCGCGACGCCGTCGAGAACCTCGATGATCATGTTGCCGATCTGCTGGAACTCGGCGACGCCGAAGCCGCGCGTGGTGCCCGCAGGCGAGCCCAAGCGAATGCCGGAGGTGATCATCGGCTTCTCGGGATCGAAGGGAACGCCGTTCTTGTTGCAGGTGATATTCGCGCGGCCCAAGGCGATTTCAGCGACCTTGCCGGTGAGCTTCTTCGGCCGCAGATCGACCAGCATCACATGCGTATCGGTGCCGCCGGAGACGAGCGCGAGGCCACCTTGCACCAGCGTCTCGCCGAGTGCCTTGGCGTTGTCGATGACGTTCTGGATGTAGATCTTGTAGGACGGCTGCAGCGCTTCCCTGAAGGCGACGGCCTTGGCGGCGATGATGTGCATCAACGGACCGCCTTGCAGTCCAGGGAACACCGCCGAGTTGATCTTCTTGCCGATGTCTTCGTCATTGGAGAGCACGAGGCCGGCACGAGGACCGCGCAAGGTCTTGTGCGTGGTCGTGGTGACGACATGGGCGTGCGGCAGCGGGCTCGGATGCAGCCCCGCAGCGACCAGGCCGGCGAAATGCGCCATGTCGACCAAGAAGTACGCGCCGACGCTATCGGCGATCTTGCGGAAGCGCACAAAGTCGATCTGGCGCGGGTACGCCGAGCCGCCGGTAATGATCAGCGCGGGCTTGTGCTCCTTGGCCAGCCGCTCGACCTCGTCATAGTCGATGCGATGGTCGTCGGGCTTCACGCCGTACTGCACGGCGTTGAACCATTTGCCCGAGAGGTTCGGCGGCGCGCCGTGAGTGAGATGGCCGCCAGAGGCAAGCCCAAGACCCATGACCGTGTCGCCCGGCTTGACCAGCGCCAGCATCACCGACTGGTTGGCCTGGCTGCCGGAATGGGGCTGCACGTTGGCGAAGTTGCAATTGAACAGACGCTTGGCGCGGTCGATGGCGAGCTGCTCGACGATATCCACGTACTGGCAGCCGCCGTAATAGCGTTTTCCCGGATAGCCTTCGGCATATTTGTTGGTGAGGAGCGTGCCGGCGGCATCGAGCACGGCCTTGGAGACGATATTCTCCGAGGCGATCAGCTCGATCTCGTCTTGCTGGCGCTCATGCTCCTGCTCGATCGCGGCATAGATTTCCGGATCGGCCTCAGAAAGCGGCTTGGTGAAAAAACCTGAATCCTGCGCCGCAACGCGCCTTGCATCACTCATCGTCATCGCTAGAAATTCCTCAAGCTAGAGAAGGCCCTGCCCAGTCGTCTCGGCGAGGCCTGATGAGCCTGCCCCACATTTGAGCATTTGGCTCGATTACCACATGTCGGGACGAGGCGCCAGCAAGACCCCAGCAATGGCTAGTCTAGCAGTATCCTTGCTCCAGAATCGGGATTTTAGCGCTGCTCTCGGGCCTTAGAGACCGGCCGCGACAATATAGGTCCCGACCCCAATGACGGCGCCGGCAAACGTGTATGACAGCGCCGCTTTATGACGAGCCAGGGCGACATTGGCGCGGGTGCCGAGCAAAGTCCCGAGGATCCCACCAGCAATGATAAGTGCCGCCAGACGCCAATCGACCAGACCTGCCGCCATGTAGCTTGTCGCCGTCGCGAGGCCAAATGCGGTCACGGCCAAGAGCGACGTGGCGATTGCATTCCGAAGCGCCATCCCCGTTGCCAGGATGAGGCCGGGGACGATCAAGAAGCCACCGCCGATGCCGAAGAATCCCGAGAGCAATCCGACAGCGCCGCCAATCAGGACGAGCCTTGGAAGAAGATAAGCAGCGGTGTGTGCCGTCAGACGCACATCTTCGCCCCCGGCTTTGGGACGGACTGCCAACATATAGAGACCGACAGCGATCATGAAGGTGCCGAACAGCGCCAGCAGCTGGTTGCCGCCGAGCTGTTGGCCGAAATGAGCGCCGACCAAAGCGCCGGCGACACCGCTCGCCGTGAACACGAGCGCGCAGGGCCATTTCACCGTGCCCAGTCTCGCATGTGAGAAAAGCCCCGTTGCTCCGTTGAGAGCGACGGCGACGGAAGACGTCCCGATTGCGACATGGGCTGATGGAACGCCGACGAGATAGATCAGGAGCGGCACGGCCAGAACGGAACCGCCGCCACCAATCAGCCCGAGAGTCGCACCCACGAGTGCGCCCGAACCCAGCAGCAGTAGGATTGGCGAGAGTGTTAGCGCCATCCCCTACACCGCTTCCCGCTGATTCCAGGGCATGAGCTCGAGGAGCCGGGCCATGCCGCACCAGCCCGATAGCCCTGCGAAGATGAGTCCTGCACCAACCAATCCGGAGAGACCATAAAACTGGGGCGCGACACCGCTGCCGAGAAGCACGCCGAGGAGGATAAGAGACCCCGCGGCGATTTGAACCTGACGTCCCATCTCCAACGGCTGGCTCCGATCCTCAACGACCGGGAGGCCTGCATGCTTCCATGCTTCGATGCCGCCTTCGAGGATGTAGGCCTCGTTCTCAGTCGCGGCTCGGAGCCGTGCGGCATTGTCGGCTGTCCGCCTGCCGGCACGGCAATGAAAGATGATTGGCGCAGAGATGCCATCGAGCGTCGTGAGCGCATTGAGCGGATGGTGGCGTGCACCATCGATGCGTTGCCGCGCATGTTCGTCGGCGTCGCGAATGTCGACGAGGATCGCGCCCTGCTCGATCAGGCGCTTGGCATCGGTAGCTTTTATGGAGGCAAGAACTCATATCGGTATCCTTCGGCAGCGCTGTGACTCAACTATTTGCAATAGAGCTTCTGGAGATAGGCGAGCAGCAACTCGACGCGAGGTTCGGCAACGCGGTACCAGAGCGTCTGCCCTTCACGCCGGAAGTCGACGAGACCCTCGTCCCGCATTTTCGCGAGATGCTGCGAGAGCGCTGATTGAGACAGACCGACGGCTTCGGCGAGAGAGCCGACATTTGCCTCTCCCCATTCCACCAATTTGCACAACACCATCAGCCGCCGCTCGTTGGCGAGGGCGCGGAGAATATCGGCGACTTTGGTCGCATTGGCTTCGAAGGTCGCGAGATCGGTAGTGCGCGTCATTTTGGCGTCTCTCTCTATTAGCACTTGCTAATTTAGTGACTGCTAATATATATGTCAAGCCAGAGTTCACGAACTTCCAAATTGAGGAGCGTCATCATGACCAGACCGTCCGTCCGTGCTTTCTTCGACGAGCCGACCAACACGATCAGCTATCTCGTCACCGATCCGAAGACCAAAGCCGCCGCCATCGTCGATCCCGTCCTCGACTACGATCATGCCTCAGGCAAAGCCTCGACCAAGTCTGCCGATGCGATTCTCGCCGTGGCCAACGCAGAGGGCGTTCGCATCGATTGGGTGTTGGAGACCCATGCGCATGCGGACCATTTGTCCGGCGCGCCCTATATCAAGCTGAAGACGGGCGCCAAGGTGGGCATCGGCGAGCATATTCGCGACGTGCAGAAGATTTTCCGGCCCGTGTTCAATGCTACCGACATCAAGGGTGACGGGAGCGAGTTCGACCGTCTGTTCAAAGACGGAGAACGCTTTCCGCTCGGCGCGTTAGAAGTCGAAGTGCTGCATGTCCCCGGTCACACTCCGGCCGATGTCGCTTATACGATCGGCGATGCCGTGTTCGTCGGCGACACTTTGTTCATGCCGGACTACGGCACGGCTCGCGCAGATTTTCCCGGTGGCAACGCGCGTTCCCTGTTCCGCTCGGTGAAGAGGCTTCTCGCCCTGCCCGATGCAACGCGACTTTTCATGTGCCATGACTACAAGGCGCCCGGCCGCGATCATTACGCATGGGAGACCACAGTCGGCGAAGAGCGTGCTCACAACGTCCATGTGCGTGAAGGCGTCAGCGAAGATGACTTCGTGGCGATGCGTGAGGCTCGTGACGCCACACTGGCCGCCCCGCATCTGTTGATGCCATCGATTCAGGTGAACATGCGCGCTGGCAAGCTTCCGCCGGCGGACGTCAACGGCGTGCAATATCTCAAGATCCCGGTGAAGCTCGTCGCTTGAGATCGCTCGGCGCGGAACCGCAGAGGTCAGTTGACCGAGGCGGTCTCCGAGCCGGCGTCGTGGCCGTAAATGTCGGGACGGAAGTTGACCGTACCGTCGGGAGTGGCCCAGGCGCTGATATAGGTGAAATACACCGGAAGCGGCTTCGGCACTTTGACGTCAATCTGCTCCCCGCTCTGCTTCACTGCGGCGATGCGCTGCAAATCCCAGCCGGTGCCGGTCAAGATCCACGCAGCGAGGCCCTCGACATTGTGCACGCGCACGCAGCCTGAGCTTTCAAAACGCACGTTACGGCCGAACAGACTCTTCAGCGGCGTGTCATGCATGTACACCGCGTCCTTGTTCGGGAAGTTGATCTTGATGAAGCCGAGCGAGTTCTCTGCCCAGGGAAGCTGGCGGAAATTGTAATTGTAGACTGCCGGGTCCGACCAATTGATCGCGTTCGCCGGGATCGGATTGCCGGCTGCGTCAAACGCTTCCATGTGATAGGCAGCCATCATGTCCTGGCCTTTGCGCGCAAACTCCTGTCCCTTGGGCACCAGGTCCTTGTAGATGATGCTCCTCGGCACATACCAATAGGGATTGAAGTTCACCTCTTGGACTTTGCTGGAAAGCTCGGGCGTCGGGCGTTCCGGCTTGCCGACGACGGCGGCATGGCGGGAGACGACCTGGCCGCCGCTCACGGCTTCGACTTGCGCGGCCGGAATGTTCACCGCGACATAGGTGGGCGCCGCTGATGGCGCAAGCGCCTGGAGACGCGCGAGATTGGCCTTCAACTGGCTGAGCCTGACGGCCGCCGGCACGTTGAGCGCCTCGACCGTCACCCTGTTGTCGATGACGCCGGTCGGGGGCAGTCCATGCCGTCCCTGGAATTTCTTCACCGCGGCGACGACGGCGGCATCATATTCATTGGGGATGCTTTGGCCGACGAGATCGCCGCTGATCTCGAGGCGGCGATGCAGCAATTCGACCTGCGGGCCAGTCGTGCCCGGCTTCATGGCGACGGCGGGCAGCACCGGCCAGCCGCCTTGCGCCACGATCTGCTCGTAGCGCGCAATCGCGGCCTTGGTCGATTGGATGTTGTTAGTGGAGAGCGTCGGGGTGCCGAGCTCCGGGTTGGTGATCCAAGCGCGCGTGGCCTCGGTGCCTTCTTGCGGCGGAAGATCGTCGCCGTGAAAGGCGCCCGAAGTGGGTTGGTCGGGATCGCGCCGGGCTGAGCCGCCCGAAAACGGACCGTTGCCGCCGAAGATCCCGCCGCGTCCGGAGTTCTGTTGCGGTTGCGGCTCATCGGACGATCCGAGCCCGCTGCCGCTATTTTGAGGGTTACCCCCGAATATGTTCTTCAGAAAACCCGCGCTTGCAGGCTCGATGGGCAGAGCGACAGCAACCAGCGCCAAAACGGCGCACGCCATGCTCAAGCCGATCAGACGATTCGATATCGACATTAGCGCCGCTCCCATCACATTGCGGCATGCGCCCAACCCGATTTCAGGCGCTGCATCCCTAAGCTTCATTCGAAGGCGTGAAGCATCCCGTCTTGCTGAACTCAAGCATACACGAAAGAGTTCAGCGATTGAGGAAAAAACACAAAGAAACGCGCCGTCCCGATCACCAAGAGTTGTTGCGGCAAAGCCGATACTTCAAGGGTTTACGGGGAGATTCGGGCAAATTTTGGCGTGCCACATTGTTGGGCACTTGCATAGCAAATCGCCCCGGCGAGGAGGTCCCCGCCAGGGCGATTGAATGAGGAAATGCAGCTTCTTAGAGCTGGTAACGGATCTGGTCGGTCCAGAAGCGCTCCAGACGGATCAACGATTTGTTGAGCGCCTCGAGATCGTTCATGTCGACGCCGCCAACCTGCTGCAGCGACTTCAACTGCCGCTCATAGAGCCCGCTCACCACCTTGCAGATGTCCTGGCCCTTTTGCGTCAGCCTGACGCGAACCGAACGGCGGTCGGTGGTCGAACGCTGGTGGTTGATATAACCGGCATCGACCAGCTTCTTCAGGTTGTAAGAGACGTTGGAGCCGAGATAATAGCCGCGGCTCGTAAGCTCGCCGGCGGTCAGTTCGGCATCGCCGATATTGTAGAGCAACAGAGCCTGCACGCTGTTCACGTCGGTGCGGCCCAAGCGCTCGAACTCGTCCTTGATGACGTCCAGCAGCAAGCGGTGCAACCGCTCGATGAGTTTCAAGGAGACCAGATAGCGGCCCTTGAGATCATCCGTTGCCTCGACGCCCGTCCGGGCTGTCATGTCCAAAGCTACATTCATCGCCTACCCTCGTTAGTGGTGTTACCCCAGCTTTTAGGGCAATATAACGAGCGCGAGCTAAGATACGCTTAAGCGGAACGCTTAAGATTGCATGAAATACAATGTTTAACTATTGGTGATTTCAACGAAGCTTTGAGGCTATTCAACGGTTTTGCCGTTTAGCTCAAGGTTAAGTTCTTCAGAGACTGGTAACGAAAACCAAGACTTTATTAGATCGTCGTTCACCATATCCAATTTTGCCGGAGTCCAAACTGCCGCCCTGCCCTTGCCGGCGATTCTCGTCGGCAATGCCCTCGCGGTAGTCCGGGCTAGCAATCAGATTGGACATGAGGCGAAACTCGAGCCGCAACGCCTCGGCGAGATCGAGGGAGCGGCCGATTTGCATCTGGCGAAATGCAACTTTCAGCGAGGTGGGGGATTTCTTCCGCACCTCCACTGCGGTGTCATGTGCCCAGACCGCGTGCTCGCCGCGCTCGGCGTCGAGGCCTTCGAGAATTCCGGCGACGGAGTCCGCGGCAAAGATGCGGTCGATGGTCGGAATCAGTTTGGCCAGCTCGCCTTCGCCGGGATCTTTGTGCAGACCGTCGAGCAAGCGATCGATGGGATGGTTGTCGGCAATGGCATCTTTGATGACGGGAAAATGCGCGGCCGGAATGCAATGACTAACGAGCCTACACCAATGCGCATCCGCCCGGCCCATACTGCGACCGGTCAGAGCGAGATAGAGTCCGATCCTGTTCGGGAGCCGCGACAGGAAATAGGTGCCGCCAATGTCCGGCAAGAAGCCGATGCCGACTTGCGGCATGGCCATGCGGAAATTCTCGCCGGCGACACAATGGGTGCCGTAAAGCGTGATACCGATGCCGCCGCCGAGAAGGAGACCGTCGATCAGCGGCACGTTGGGCCTAATGAATTTCTCGAGCACCCAGACATGGGAATAAGCGGCGCGGTAAAATTCGCGGATCGAGTCGGTTGCCCCTTGCTCGACCCATTGGTTCAGAACTTTGAGATCGCCGCCGCTGCAAAAGACCGTAGGATGCGCCGATTGCATGACGACGCCATAGATATGCGGGTTGGCGGCCCAACGCCGGTAATGCTCGCTCAAGGCATCGAACATCTCGCGGGTGAGCGCGTTCAGCCGCGAGGGCCGGTTGAGCGTGATGACGCCCGCGCGGTCTTTCTCTTCGAACACGATGCCGAGTTGGTCGCTCAAACGCCCAAGCCTTTCCCTGCGGAAATCCATGAAATCAAGGGTCTGGGGCAGCTAGCATCCCATGGCCGAAACCACAAGCTGGCATGGGGGCCGATATTCGCTCTCGCCCTTGGGTTCCTTGCGCTTTGCACGCCCGCATCGGCCGAGGACGCGCCGCCACTGCCGGATCGGAACCCGATGCGCGTGCCTCAGCCCAAGGTCGAAAAGCCGCCGCTGCCGGGCGAGCTGCCGACCGTGCCCTGGACTACGGAGGAGATCGCGGCGGCGAAGGCGGCATGCGAGACGGCGCTGAAAGGCGTCGCATTGGAATACGAGGAACTCGAGCCGATCAAGCAAGGAATGTGCGGCGCCCCTGCGCCGATCCTGGTCAAGTCGATCGGCAGCGATCCGAAAGTCACGATTGTTCCGGCAGCGACAGTGACCTGCTCGGTCGCCCATGGACTTGCTGCTTGGCTCGAGAAGTCCGTGCAGCCGGAAGCCAAAGCAAGATTCGGTTCACCGGTGATCGGAATGCACAACGCCGCCTCCTACACCTGCCGGAACCGGAATGGCGCCGCTGTTGGACTGTTGAGTGAGCACGCCCTCGCCAACGCTCTCGACGTTTCCGAGTTCGTGTTTGCGTCAGGCTTGCGCATCACGGTCACCGAGGCTTGGCCGAAAGTCGCAACTCCCCCGCTTCCCACTCCGAAGCCCCCAGAGAAGGACGCCAACAGCGAGACCGCTGCCACGTCCTCGACGTCGAAGCCTTCAGGGGCCAATTCGAGCGAGGTGACCAAGGCCAAGGCTCCGGCCGAGGCGCCGCCCACGCCGCCTCCGGTCGCCGAAGAGCCGAAGCCGGATCCCACGTCGAGCTTCGTGCGCAAAGTCCATGGCGATGCCTGCACGGCCTTCGGTACGGTGCTCGGCCCAGACGCCGATGCGGCGCACAAGACGCATTTCCATCTCGATATGAAGGTGAGGCGGCGGAGTGGCTTCTGCCAATGACTAGGCAACCATGAGACAATGGCGCAATTGGCAGAGGGGCGAGCGCGGTGCTAACTTGCCCTCCACTTGTGGCGTGAATAGATAGAGTCCGATGGCCCCGACCAAAGATAAAACTATTGCGCTCCGGAAGGAGCGGATCAAACGCGTCACCGCGAAACCGCCCGCTCCGCTTAACCAGGGCTTCCCGGCGGTGCGGCCGCGGCGAAACCGGAAGACGGATTGGTCGCGCCGGCTGGTGCGGGAGACCACGCTCACGGTCGACGATCTGATCTGGCCGATCTTCCTCGTCGAAGGAAAGAAGTCGAGCTCGTCCGATTGCGGCGATGCCGGGCGTGGAGCGGCTCTCGATCGATCTTGCGGTCAAGGCTGCCGCCGAGGCCGCCAATCTCGGCATCCCGGCGATCGCGCTCTTCCCCTATACCGATCCTTCGCTTCGGGACGAGACTGCGAGCGAGGCGCTGAACCCAGCCAATCTCGTCTGCCGCGCCGTGCGCGCCATCAAGTCGGACGTGCCAGAGATCGGCATCATCACCGATGTGGCGCTCGATCCCTATACCAGCCACGGACATGACGGGCTCAAGATCGGCGACGAGATCGACAACGACCGGACCATCGACGTGCTGGTTGCCCAAGCGCTGATCCAGGCCGAGGCTGGCGCCGATATTCTCGCGCCCTCCGACATGATGGATGGCAGGATCGGCGCGATCCGTGCCGCGCTCGAGACCAATGGCTTCATCAAGACGCAATTGCTGAGCTATGCCGCGAAATATGCCTCGGCCTTCTACGGGCCGTTCCGCGATGCGGTCGGCAGCTCCGCCACGCTCAAAGGCGACAAGCGCTCCTACCAGATGGATCCCGCCAATGCCGACGAGGCGTTGCGCGAAGTCGCGCTCGATATCGCCGAAGGCGCCGACATGGTGATGGTGAAGCCGGGGCTCGCTTATCTCGACATCGTGCGCAAGGTGAAGGACGCGTTCGGCGTGCCGACTTTCGTCTATCAAACCTCGGGCGAATATTCGATGATCATGGCGGCGGCAGAGCGAGGCTGGATCGATCGTGAGCGGCTGACCATCGAGAGCCTGATCGCCTGCAAGCGCGCCGGCGCCGACGCCATCCTCACCTATTTCGCCCTCGAGACGGCGAAGCTGCTGAGAGAGTAGTTTCGCGTCGCTAGTTGCAGGTGTTTTGACAGGCTTTCCCTGTGAAACAGGTCTCAGGGCCGCACTCTAGGTCCTCAAAGAAGAGGTAGCACTCGCTGTAACATGTCGTTTGCTTCTCGCAGGCTTTGCGGCATCTCTGCTCAGACATTCGCTGACGAGTCCCCACAGGGATCAACGCCTGTACCCTTGCTTCGATCGCTGCCTTGTTTAGCTCGGCCAAACACATCGCCGACGCCGAGGATCCTAACGGAATCACCACTGCGATCATCCCCGCTATAGTGAGTGGCCTACGGAGTACAGCCATTTCGCTGCCTCTCTCTTCGATTCGCCTCGGGCTCGATCTCCGAGCGGCGGCTTCGCCGCTCCTAAGCAAAGAAGGATTTTGCGCCCCCGAGGCGCGAACCGTCAATTCGTGACCTTCACGCTCTTGAAGACCAGGCGCGTCTCTTTCTCCTTGTCGAAATTGTCGCCGGAGAGGCCAAAGCGCCATCCGGATTTGGGCGCCTGGCCGCGAAGATCTCTCACTTTGGTGCCGTTGATATAGAAGGACGCGGTGTTGCCGCTTGCCTTGACGCGAAGCGTGTTGGTAGCGCCCGGCGCGGTATTGATCGCCGAGGAATCGATATTCTCGACGATGGTGTGCCATCTGCCGTCCAGCTTCCGCGCGATCCAATATTTGCCGCTGTTGAGGATGCCGAACTGGAAATAGTCCTTGTTGTCCAAGCCCCAGAACAGAAGACCGGCACCGAGCGTGACCGGATCGCCCTCGGGCCAGACCACTTCGGAGCAGATATCGGCGTCTGCGACGGTGAAGGTGATGTTGAGGTTGGTCTCGAGGTCGTCAGGGGCAAGCTTCAGCGCGAATGTCCCGTCTTTGACCTCGACGGCATTGTTGATGGCCCAGCCCCCGGCGTCATCGCTGAACCGGTCCTCGAAAATGACCTCACTGCCCTCGCAGCCAAGCGCGCGAACAGGTGCCGCGGCGAGCACGAGAAACGCGCACGCGACAAACCCCAATTGTCTGAACATGGATGGCTCTCCCATCAGCCGGCCCCAACGCATCCTCGCTCCCATCCTTAACGCCAACCAGGAATGTCGGCAACCTTGGCTTGTGACGCGGGATGCAAAGACGCTTGCATCCGGTGAGAAAAACACCATGTCCTTCATCCATGACAGTTGATCACCGACGGAGCCAAAGATGAGCGCAGCAGACCCTTCCGCCGCGTTCCGGCTATGCCGACATGCCTCACGCCTACGATCCGGTCGCGCAGCGCCGGCTATTCGACGGCGTGCTCGGCAAGCGCTTCTTGGCCTTTCTGGTGGACGCGGTGATCATCGCCCTGCTTTGGGTCGTTGCCGGCATCGCCGTGTTCGTCCTCGGCGTGCTCACGCTAGGCCTGGCTTGGCTCCTGTTCGGCGCCATCTTTGCCATTGTCGGGCTCGGCTATAACGCCGTCACAATCGGCGGTCCCAACTCGGCCACGATCGGCCAGCGCCTGATGGGGCTCGAGGTCCGGATGTGGTTCGGCGGCAAGGTTACCCCCATCGTCGCGGCCTTCCACGCGCTGCTGTTTTGGCTGTCGCTGACGATTTTCTTCCCCATTCTGCTCTGGCCCTTGTTCGATTCGCGGAAACGCTGCCTGCACGACATTCTGGCCGGCGTGGTTGTGATCAACCGTGTTTAGTGGGCTCTCCGCCTGAAGCTACGACTTGGCGCTTGATTTTTGCCGGCTTGCTCTGATCCAATAGGCTTCTCGGGGCAAGCGGGATGGGATTCCGGGCAACGGCATGAGCGAGCATAAGAGCAATTTTCCGGAGTTCTATATAACCGCCCCGCAGCCTTGCCCCTACATTCCGGGCAAGCTCGAACGGAAGCTGTTTACCCACCTCACCAAGGACAAGTCGAATTTCCTGATCGACAACCTGCTGAAGGGTGGGTTCCGCCGCAGCCAGAACATTGCCTATATGCCTTATTGCGACGCCTGCTCGGCCTGCGTGCCGGTCAGGATCGTGGTGGGCGAGTTCGAGCCGAGACGCTCGCTCCGACGAATCGCCCGCGCCAACAATGATCTGGTGGCGACACGGACCCGTCCCTCGCCGAGCTCCGAGCAATATTCGCTGTTCCGCGCTTATATCGACGCCCGCCACGGCGACGGCGGCATGGCGGAGATGAGCGTGCTCGATTACTCGCTGATGGTCGAGGACAGCGTGGTCGAGACTTGCGTCACCGAATATCGCCTCAAGCCGAATGAGGACGGCGAGTCACCGCTGATGGCGGTCTCGCTCAGCGACCGGCTCAGCGACGGCATCTCGTTGGTGTACAGCTTCTACGACCCGGATGTGCCCGCGCGCAGTCTCGGCACCTATATGATCCTCGAGCAGGTCGAGTATGCGCGGAAGCACGGCATCCCTTACGTCTATCTCGGCTATTGGATCGAGGGCTCGCGCAAGATGCGGTACAAGAACCGCTTCCAGCCGCAAGAGCAGCTCACCTCGAAGGGCTGGATCCGCACCTCGTCCGAAGAGACCGGCAAGTAGCTCAGAACTTCTCGCCGAATTTTCCTGATTTCGGGAAGCCCTTCGGCGGCAGGCGGCCGGCCTGGGCGCGCGTCCCCCACCAATCGCGCAAATCATCCAGAATGAAACTGCGGCCGGCGGAGTCGATATAGGGGAGCCCTTCTTTCTTCTTGAAGGTCTTGGCATCTGCGAGGCCGCCGTCCTTGTAGCGCTGCAGGCGCACGCCCTTGCCGCGCGTCATCTCGGGCAGCTCATTCAGCGGGAACAGCAACAGCTTTCGATTGTCGCCGATCACCGCGATGCTATCGCCATCGACTGGCGCAACGACGATCGCCTCGTCTCCGGCGCCGACATTCAGCACCTGCTTGCCCTTTCGCGTCATGGCGACGACCTCGTCCTCGGGCACGATGAAGCCATGGCCGCTGCTCGAGGCGACGAGAAGCTTGCGGCCGGGCACGTGCACCATCAGCTCGACGGCGTCGGTGTTCTCCTCGATGTCGACCATGAGGCGGAACGGCTCGCCATGACCCCTGCCGCCGGGAAGCTTATCCCCGGACAGCGAATAGAACCGGCCATTGGTGGCGAACAGCAGCAGCGTGTCGGTGGTCTGCGCGTGCACGGCGCGCTTCAGCCGGTCGCCCTCCTTGAAGGAAAGGCTGCCAAGCTCGGTTTGATGGCCTTTGATCGCCCTGAGCCAGCCTTTGTCGCTGAGCACGACCGTGATCGGCTCCTTCTCGATCATGGCTTCGGCGAGCTCGGCCTCAGCGCCTTCCGGCGCTTCGGCGAAGGTGGTGCGGCGTCGGCCGATCTCCGTCTTCTGTCCGAACTCGTCCTTGATCGATTTGATCTCGTCGCCGATCCGCTTCCACTGCTTGTCGTCGGAGCCGAGCAGCGCCTTCAGCTCTTTCCGCTCCTTGGTCAGGCTATCGTGCTCGCGCTTGATCTCCATCTCCTCGAGCTTCCGCAGCGAGCGGAGCCGCATATTGAGGATGGCTTCGGCTTGCACCTCGGTGAGCTTGAAGGCCTTCATCAGCGCGGGCTTCGGCTCCTCCTTCTCGCGGATGATTTTGATCACCTTATCGATGTTGAGATAGACGATCAGATAGCCGTCGAGCACTTCGATGCGATGGTCGATCTTGGCGAGGCGGAATTTCGAGCGGCGGACCAGCACGATTTTGCGGTGGTCGAGCCATTCGCGCAGAGCCTGGCGCAAGCTCACGACATTGGGCACGAGGCCCCGGCTCAACACATTCATATTGAGCTGCACTCTGGTCTCGAGCTCGGTCAGCTTGAACAGCGACTCCATCAAGAGAGTGGGATCGATCGTTCGGCTGCGGGGCTCGAGCACCATGCGGACATCCTCGGCGGATTCGTCACGCACGTCGGCCAGCAGCGGCAGCTTCTTCTGTAACAGAAGCTCGGCGATGCGGGCGACGAGCCGCGCTTTCGGGATCTGATACGGAATTTCGGTGACGATGATCTGATAGGTGCCGCGCCCGGTATCCTCGACGCTCCCAGCGTGCGCGCAAGCGGAAGCAGCCGCGGCCGGTCTTGTAGGCCTCCAAGATCGAGGCTGGCGGCTCGACGATGACGCCGCCGGTCGGGAGATCAGGACCCGGTACAAATTCCATGAGCTTCGCGGCGGTCGCGTTGGGGAATTTGATCAGATGCAGAGCCGCGTCGCAGAGCTCGCCGACATTATGCGGCGGGATGTTGGTCGCCATGCCCACCGCGATGCCCGAGGCGCCGTTGGCGAGGAGATTGGGGAAATTGGCAGGAAGCACCGAAGGCTCCTGCTCGCGGCCATCGTAGTTCGGACGGAAATCGACAGTGTCCTCGTCGATGCCGTCGAGCAGGCGCGCGGCGACTTCCGTCAGCCGCGCTTCGGTGTAGCGTTCGGCGGCGGGGTTATCGCCGTCGATATTGCCGAAATTGCCTTGGCCGTCGACCAGCGGATAGCGGACGGAAAAGTCCTGGGCGAGACGCGCCAGCGCATCGTAGATCGCCTGATTGCCGTGGGGATGGAAATTACCCATCGTGTCGCCGACGATCTTGGCGCTCTTGCGGAACTCGCCTTGCGGCGCGAGACGGAGTTGCTGCATGGCATAGAGGATGCGCCGGTGCACGGGCTTCAAGCCGTCGCGCACATCGGGGAGCGCGCGATGCATGATGGTCGAGAGCGCGTAGGCGAGATAACGCTGCTCCAGCGCTTCGCGCAAGTTGACCGGTTCGATCGGCCCTTGCGAATCAGGGGGTGCTGCTCGTTTTCCCATGGAGCATGCGCTTAACGCATCGGGAAGGCAGGCTCAAGGCGTCTGCACTCTTTCAGGATTCCGGTCCGGGATGGGAGGCGCTTTTGCGAGGGACTGCGCGCCTTTTAAGCACGAGGTATCGATGAACAGCTGGACCTCTTGGTAGTACCATTGATCGCCATGCTTCCAGCCGGCAATGCCAACACCGATCTCCGTCGCTGCCGAGCGCAGCGCCCGCTCATGGCCTGGAGATTTCTTCCAGAAGCGCATGGCTGACGCCATGGCCGTGCCGGGAGAGGCCTTATCGCGCCTGGTCCAGGACGCATGCCAGTTCTCACCCTGGAATTTGCAGAAACTCACTCTGGCGGCGCGCAGCCGCTGCACCGGATCGCGGCCATCGGCGCGGTGGCCGGTCTTATTGGCCTCGGCCAGGTAGTGCGCATAGGCTTGTGCTACGCGGCTCGCGCTTTCACTCTCGCGCAAAGGCGGGAGGCCTTTCGCTTTTCGGTACGCATTGGTCTGATCGATGATCTCGGCCTTGGCGCTCGCCGGCACGACGAATTGTTGCGCATCAGCGCCTTCAGTCGCCTGTAGAGCGCCAACGACGCCGAGCATCAGAGTGAGCAGATTCCTCTTCATGCTAGGCGCGCGGCCTTGGCCGGTCGGGCCAAGAGACCGATCAGCCGCTCTCTCGATTGCGGCATGGTGAGATCGTGCGGCAGAGAGCACGTAGCGTTCGAGGAAATAACCGGTCAGCGCGAAGCCGGCGAGGATGTCGGCAGGATCGGTTGACGCATTGATCGTCGAGCAGGAAGCGCGGCAGCACCAGAAGCTTGTTGCCGTAGGGTTCGCCCGCCTCGCGCGAGACGGCGCGGCCCGAGCGCGGGCTGACATAGATGAGATCGGCATCGCTGCCGGTTGCCGCGCATTCGGACAGATCGAGCCCGAAACCGAGATCCTGCAACAGCAACAATTCCCAATGAACCAGCAGGGCCGGCCATCGCGACGCATCGTCCAGCGCAGCCAACACGCCGAGCGCCTCTCCATAAAGCTCGGTATGTGCGTCACGCTCGGGCAGAAGCTTGGAGAGGCTCGCCATCGAACTGATCGCGGCAAGGGCCGCTTGGTCGTCGAGCGCGCGGGCAGCGCAAGGGTCGATCATCTCGACATTGAAGGCACCGAGGTGGTCTTCGAGGCGTGCTCGCCAGGTCAGCGACAGCACGTTCCCTGGCTGCAGCAGCGGGCGCAAGCGGCGCGAGCGCCCTCCGCGCACCAGGCCCAGATGGCGGCCATGGTCGCGCGTCAGGAACTCGGCGATCGCGTTCGCCTCGCCGAGCGGCCGCGTCGAAATCAGAATGCCTTCGTCGGTGAAATCCATGCTCCCGGCTGTACCCCTCATCTCCTTGGGATAGTCGAGCCCCATCTCGCGGTAACGCTCAGGATCCTCGCCCCAGCGTTCGCGAACCTTGACGAACAGAAAGAGATGCACGGGCACGCCGGCGACGCCCGCGATGTCCTCTCGCGCCTCCATGGAGATGCGCTTGATGGTCTCGCCATGAGCGCCGATCACGATCTTCTTCTGGCTGTCGCGCTGGACATAGATGGTCTGCTCGACGCGGATGCTGCCGTCGCTCAGCTCCTTCCATTGCGTGGTCTCGACGGTCAGGCTGTAAGGAAGCTCGTCATGCAGCCTGCATGAACAGCTTCTCGCGCGTGATCTCCGAAGCGGTTTGGCGAAGCGAAGCGTCGGTGAGCTGATCTTCGGGATAGAGCCAAGGCCCGGGCGGCACGTTTTGCGCAAGATAGGTCTTGAGATCGGTGACGCCGTCGCCGGTCAGCGCCGAGATCATGAACAACTGGTCGAAATGCTTGCCCGCGGATAGCTCCGACGCCAGACGAAGCAGGTCCGGCTTGTCGACGACATCGATCTTGTTGAGCACGGCGATCTTGGGACGTCTGACCTCGGGCAGGCGCGAAAGAATGGTCGCAAGGCCGTCGTCGATGCCACGCTTCGCGTCGATCACCAGCGCCACGATATCGGCGTCGCTCGCGCGCTCCCAGGCGGTGGCGAACATGGCGCGGTCGAGACGGCGCTTCGGCTGGAAGATTCCCGGCGTGTCGACCAAGATCACCTGACTTTTCCCATCGAGCAATATGCCGCGCACCGGCCCGCGCGTGGTTTGCGCCTTGTGGGTGACGATGGTGACTTTGGCGCCAACAAGCGCGTTGGTGAGTGTCGACTTGCCGCTATTCGGCGCGCCGATCAGGGCGACAAAGCCGCAGCGTGTGTCGGATTGCGTCGTCTGATCAGGCATTGTCGGGTTCCGTCCAGACGCCTTCGCGCAGCAACATGCGGTAGGCGGCAGCCTGCTCGGCGGCGCGCTTGTTCGCCCCCTGCCCGCGCTCCGGCTCGATCCCTTCGATCTGCACCTCGGTGGTGAAACGCGGGGCGTGATCGGGACCTTCGCGGGCGATTTCGAGATAGCGCGGCAGAGCGAGCTTCCGACCTTGTGCCCATTCTTGCAGCACGGATTTGGCGTCGGGAGCCGCGATCTCCAACTCGCCCAAGAGCCGCTCCCAGAAGCGATGCACGATATCGCGCGCCGGCTCGTAGCCGCGATCGGTGAAGATGGCACCGAGCAACGCCTCGCAGGCATTGGCGAGGATGGTCTTCTTCTTGCGGCCGCCACTGTCCGCCTCGCCGCCGCTCATCATGAGGTAGCGGCCGAGGTCCCAATCTTGCGCGATGACGGCGCAGGTCTCCGCGCGGACCAGATGATTATACCAGCGGGCGAGCTCGCCCTCGTGCACATCGGGGAAGCGGCCGATCAGGAGCTCGGCGACGGCAAGGCCCAACACGCGGTCGCCAAGAAATTCCAGAAGCTCGTTATCCTCGCCGGGCTTGGTGCCGGTGCGGGCGCTCGAATGGGTGAGTGCGACCTTCAGCAAGCCCTCGTTCTTGAAGGCGTAACCGAGTCGTTGCGAAAGCTCAGCGAAATTGCTTTTCGGCCTCTTGGCCAAGGCTCAATGCACCACTTGCAGCATCCGCGACCAGCGCACGCTGCCGGGCCAACGCCAGACTTCCCAGAAACTGGAGTCCTCGCGGATCGAGAAGAAGATGATTTCAGCGCGGCCGACCAGATTCTCGAACGGCACGTAGCCGACCTCGGACAGGAATCGGCTATCGGTCGAATTGTCCCGGTTGTCGCCCATCATGAAAAAATGGTTCTCCGGAACTTTATAGACTTCAGTGTTGTCGCCGATGCCTTCTTGGATGAGATCGAGCACGGGATAGGTCACGCCGTTCGGCAACGTCTCGCGATAGCGCACCACCGTCCGCATGCGTCCCGACGGGTCCTCCAGCGCGACGTCTTCGATCTTTTCCTTCTTGATCGCCTCGCCGTTGATGTGCAGCACGCCGTGGATCATCTGGATCTCGTCGCCGGGAAGCCCGATCACGCGCTTGATGTAGTCGGTCTCGTTGTCGCGCGGGAGCTTGAACACGACGACGTCGCCGCGAGTTGGCTCCGCGGCCCAGACGCGGCCCGAGAAGATATTCGGCCCGAAGGGAAACGAATAGCGGCTATAGCCGTAGGCGTATTTGGAGACGAACAAATAGTCGCCGACGAGCAGTGTCGGGATCATCGAGCCGGACGGAATGTTGAAGGGCTGAAAGAGAAAGACCCGCACGAAGAAGGCCAGGACCAGGGCCTGGATGACAACCTTGACGATATCTTTGATGGAGTCCTTTAGGCTGCCTTCGGCCTCAGCGTCGTTTGTCTCCACGCTCATGCGCCTTTTCTCCTGAGATTTCCGGCTTCGGCCCGGGACCCGCCCCTATAGCCTCTCCCTTAGACAGAGGCAAATGCGTCAATCCCGCACCGATACGCGAAAGGCCGAGATAATCACGATAGCCTGCGCCATGGGAAAATCATCAGTAATGGTGAGATCAATCCGAACCTCATGCCCGTCAGGCGTGAGACGCTCAAGGGCGAGCGCAGCCCCTCCCGTAAGGGCCAAAGTTGGCCGGCCTGAGGCAAGGTTCACCACCCCCATGTCCCGCCAGAATACCCCCTGCCGAAAGCCGGTGCCGAGCGCCTTGGCGCAAGCCTCCTTGGCGGCAAAACGCTTGGCATAAGACGCCGCCCGAGCCGCCCTGGCATCGGATTTCCGACGCTCGATCTCGGTGAAGACGCGATCCAGAAAGCGATCGCCATAGCGCTCGATGGTCTGCTCGATGCGCCTGATATCGATGATGTCGTTGCCGAGACCGAGGATCATCACGCGCGCGCCGCCCTGGTGCTGGTCAGGCTCAATCGCGCCGCATCGATCGTCTCGCGCATGCGTTTCACGCTGTCGAAGAGGCCGACAAAGATCGCCTCGCCGACGAGGTGGTGCCCGATATTGAGCTCGACGATCTCCGGGATCGCGGCAACGGGGCCGACATTCTCATAATTGAGGCCGTGGCCGGCATGAACCTCCAGCCCCTGGCTTGCCGCCAGTCTCGCGCCCTCGACCAAGCGGTCGAGCTCGCGTTCGGCGTTCGCACGATCGCCTTCGAGAAAAGCGCGGCAATAGGAACCGGTATGAAGCTCGATGGCTTTGGCCTCGACTCTTGCCGCGGCTTCGATCTGTTCCGGGTCTGGATCGATGAACAGCGAGACCTGGATCTCATTGCTCTGGAGCTCGGCGACGAAGGGCTTCAGCGATTTCACTTGCGACGTCACGTCGAGACCGCCTTCGGTGGTGATCTCCTGACGCCGCTCCGGCACGAGACAGCAGGCATGCGGATGCAAGCGAAGCGCGATCTTCAGCATCTCCGGCGTGACCGCCATCTCCATGTTGAGCGGAACGCGCAAGTTCGATGCGAGCCTTTCCATATCCTCGTCGCGAATGTGCCTGCGGTCCTCGCGAAGATGCGCGGTGATGTTGTCGGCGCCGGCGTCGATGGCGATTGAACGCGGCGCGCAACGGATCAGGATGGAATTCGCCGCGCGCATTCCTGAGCGTCGCGACATGGTCGATGTTGATACCGAGTTTGATGGGCGGTGCCGCCGCGGTCTGCTTCGCGCTTCTCGTCACGACAGGTCCCTCAAGCGCCAACCGTCCCGCGGTTCTGTCTGGGACCCAGCTCGCTGCGGCGCCGGTGCTGATAGGCACTGACCGCAGGCTTGACGAGGACGTAGCTGAGGGCGGCGACCGCAAGCCCAACCGGGATGCAGCCGAGCGACATCGGCTTCAGGATCGGCCAAAGGTGATCGAGCGAAGAGCGGAAGATGCCTTCGGAGAGATCGATCTCTTTCGACTGGCCTTCGTTCCCCAGCATCGCATTGCCGACGACATAGGTGGCGTACCAGAGCACAGGATAAGTCAGCGGGTTGCCGAGGAAGGTTCCGAGCACGGCGGCGACGAGGCTGCCCCCGATGATCCAGGCGAGCGCGAGCGCCATCATCAGATGGGTGCCGAGGAACGGGGTGACGGCCGAAAATGCGCCGGCGGCGAAACCAAGCGCGACCGCGTGCGGCGTGGCGCTCAAGCGGCGCAAACGATAGACGACATAGCGGCTGGAGCGGCTCCAGCTGGTGCGCGGCCAGGCATGCACCCGCAGCCGCGTCCAGAAGCTCTCCGTGTCTCTACGCTTAAACAGCATTACGCCCTCTTGAGACCAGACCGCCTTCGTAGCCAATGAAGATTGCGTGACGGCATGATCGCATATTGGGGTTAATTTCCCGCCGACGGAAGGGCAAGGGAGCGTCCGAAATCAGGCGCTTACCCTGGAGGCCCCGCTAACGGCGGCCTTGGCCTTGAGGCCGGCCAGGATGTCGTTCAGATGTTTGAGGTCCCAAACTTCAAGATCGATCAGCATCTCGGTATAGTCGGCCACACGGTTCGTCATCTTGACGTTTTCGATATTGCCGTCCGCCTCGCCGATCACCGCCGCGATCTGGGCGAGGCTGCCGGGTTCATTGATGCAGGTGACGGCGATCCGTGCCGGAAAGCGCTGGGCGTTGTCCTCGTCGATGTCCCAGGTGACGTCGATCCAGCGCTCGGGCTGCTCGTCGAATTCCTTCAAGGCTTCGGCGTGGATCGGATAGATGGTGATGCCCTGCCCCGGATTGAGAATGCCGACGATGCGATCGCCCGGAACGGCGCCGCCATCGGCGTAATTGACGGGCAAGTCGCCGCCCAGACCTCGGATCGGAATACTGTTCGCGCCGCTGTCGCGCGTCTTGTCGCTGGCGCCCGGCCAGCGGAACTTGAGCCCCATCTTGCCCAGACCGAACCAGCCTTCCTCGGTGCGCTTCACTTTGCGCCGCCGCTTCGGCGCTTCGCTGGCGTCGTCGGGGAACACGGCGCGGAACACATCGCCTGACGCGAGCTCGCCACGGCCGACGGCGGCCACGACATCTTCGGTGGTCTTCTGCGATAGGCGCTTCAGCGCAAGCCCGATCGCTTCGTCGCTGTAGGTCTTGCCGCGGCGCTGGAAGGCGCGCTGCAGAATTTCGCGGCCGAGCTTGCCATATTGGGCACGCACGGCGTCGCGTGTGGCGCGGCGGATGGCGGAGCGGGCTTTGCCGGTGACGGCCAGACTTTGCCACGCCGAAGGCGGCGCCTTGACCTCGGAACAGACGATCTCAACCTCGTCGCCGTTTCTAAGCTCGGTCACGAGCGGCATTGAGCGGCCGTTGATCTTGCAGCCGACGCAGGTGTTGCCGACATCGGTGTGCACCGCATAGGCGAAGTCGATCGGATTGGCGCCGCGCGGCAACGCGATCAGCCTGCCCTTGGGCGTGAAGCAGAACACCTGATCCTGGAACAGCTCGAGCTTGGTGTGCTCGAGGAATTCTTCCGGGTTGTCGCCGTCGAGCAGCATGCCGACGAGTTGGCGCAGCCAGCGATAGGCATTGCTGTCTTGCGACGGCACGAGGCCAATCGGGACGCTGCCGCCGTTGGTATCCTTGTAGAGCGCGTGCGCGGCGACACCGTATTCGGCGACGGAGTGCATGCGTTGGGTTCTGATTTGCAGTTCGGCGCGCTGATGCCGCGGGCCGACGATGGTGGTGTGGATCGACTGATAGTCGTTCTGCTTGGGGCTCGAAATATAGTCCTTGAAGCGGCCGGGCACGGCCTGCCAGGTCGTATGCACGACACCGAGCGCGCGGTAGCAATCCTCGAGCCGCTCGACGATGATGCGGAACGCATAGATGTCGGACAGCTGCTCGAGCGAGATCTGCTTCCGCTCCATCTTGCTCCAGATGGCGTAAGGCTTCTTCTCGCGGTTGGCGACGAGCGCCTCGACATGGGCCTCTTCGAGCTTGGTGGTGAGCGCGGCTTCGATCTCTCCGATCAAGCCTTGGTTCCGATCGCGTATCGTGGTGAGCCGCTCCACCACGGCGGCATAGGCTTCCGGGTTCAGCCAGCGGAAGGCATGATCCTCCAACTCCTCGCGCAGCCATTGCATCCCCATGCGGCCGGCGAGCGGCGCATAGATGTCCATGGTCTCCTCGGCGATCACGCGCCGCTTGGCGGGCTTGACGTGACCGAGGGTGCGCATGTTGTGCAAACGGTCGGCGAGCTTGACGAGGAGCACGCGAATGTCGCTGGAAATAGCGACGAGAAGCTTCCGGAAATTCTCCGCCTGCTCCGCCTTCTTGGTGACGAGGTCGAGCTTCTTGATCTTGGTGAGACCGTCGACCAGCGACCCGATCTCGGGCCCGAACATCGCGTCGATCTCGCTCCGCGTGGCGCCGGTGTCTTCGATGGTGTCGTGGAGCAGCGCAGTGGCGATGGTCGCATCGTCGAGACGCATCTCGGCGAGGATGGCGGCGACTTCGAGGGGATGGGAAAAGAACGGCGCGCCGGACGCACGCTTCTGATGGCCATGCGCCTTCATGGCGTAGACATAGGCGCGGTTCAGCAGCGCCTCGTCGGCATGGGGGTCGTAGCTTCTGACACGCTCGACCAGCTCGTATTGCCTGGTCATAAGTCGAGCCTACTCGCGCCAACGAGTTTTGTCAGCGCATGGCCGTTACTGCCGACACGGCAGGTCAGGATCGAAGCTATCTCAGCGCGCGCGGGGTCCCGCATTGGAGCCATCTGACGGCGCTTGCGTCGCCATCCTACGCAACAGCTCCTCCTCGGTCATCTTGTCGATCTGGGAATCGCTCGACTGATCGTCCTGGCCAAGGATCGGCATTCTGGTGTCCGCCGAGAGCATAGGTACGGCCTCTGCCTCGGGCTCATCGACTTCCACGTATTTCTGCATGGAATGGATGAAGTCTTCCCTAAGGTCGTCGGCGATGATCTTCTTGTCGGCGATCTCGCGCAAAGCAACGACCGGGTTCTTGTCGTTGTCGCGATCAACCACGATCTGCGCGCCGGCGGCGATGGTACGGGCGCGATGCGCGGAGAGCAGAACGAGCTCGAAGCGATTGGGAACCTTATCGATGCAATCCTCGACGGTAACGCGAGCCATCTTGTTCGAATCCTTGTTGGGAAGGAGGAGATTGACCTCTATTTAGGCGGTTCGGTCTAGCCTGGCAAGGTAAAGCAACCGAAAAGCTTCGCGACTTATTGTCAGGACAGGCGTTTTAACACCCGTCCTTCTCTAAGATTGGCGAGCCGAGCCCATAGAGCCTTGGCACTCACCTTCAGGGCCGGATGGCGCCAATTCGGGGCCACGTCCAGCAGGGGCCGCAAGACAAAGGGCCGCTCATGCAGAGACGCATGGGGTAGCCCCAAGGAACCGGGCATTGCCCTTTGGCGATTTGGCCCCTTGGGCCAGTTCACCATAAGGCCCTTATAGTCGAGGATATCGAGATCGAGAGTGCGCGCCCCCCAGGGGCGACCACCGCGCCTGCCTGCCTCGCGTTCGATCTGTTTCAGGCGCCGCAAGAGTGCCGGCGCGGGCAGGCTGGTTTCGATCAGCGCGACAGCATTGCGATAGGCGGGTTGCCGTGTCTGGCCGATCGCTTCGGTCTCGTAAAACTCAGAGACCGCGCGGACGGAGATATTTCCGCCGTCGAGTTCCTTCAGCGCGTGCTTCAGGGTTTTCCGCGGCTTCCCCCAAGGACCGGGAAAATTGGAACCAAGGCCGATGAGAACGTTGCCTCTTGCTGGCAATTGCGGACCACCCTTCCCGTACCTATGTTCGTAGAGCGGCCATCTCCAATTTTGAAGCGGCTGCTGTCTGATCAGATACTCATATTCGTTTCATAGGTGCGCAAATGGATTTCTATCCCAATGAGCGCGTCGCGCTCTTTATCGACGGCGCCAATCTCTATGCAACGGCGAAGGCTCTCGGCTTCGACATCGACTATAAGCGCCTGCTCGTACATTTCCGTGGTCACGGACAGCTGGTGCGGGCGCTCTACTATACGGCGCTGGTGGAAGATCAAGAATATTCCTCGATCCGGCCGTTGATCGATTGGCTCGACTATAACGGCTATACGATGGTGACCAAACCCACCAAGGAGTTCACCGACGCCACCGGGCGGCGCAAGCTCAAAGGCAATATGGATATCGAGCTTGCCGTCGATGCCATGGAGCTCTCGGAGCATCTCGACCACATCGTGCTGTTCTCCGGCGACGGCGATTTCCGCTCGCTGGTCGAGGCGCTGCAACATAAGGGGAAGCGCGTGAGTGTGGTGTCCACGCTGACGACGACGCCACCGATGGTGGCGGACGAGCTCAGGCGGCAGGCCGACCAGTTCATCGACCTTGCTTACCTGCAAGATGAGATCGGCCGCGATCCGTCGGAGCGCGCGCAACGCGAGCCGAAGCGGCGCCCGGACTCCGGCATGATCGAGGAGTTCGAGCCTGGGGATAGTGTCGAGACTTAGGTTTGGGCTGAAGCGAATTTCAGTCTAGTCATGCGCCATGGCGCATGTGCATTCAGCCGAGCCTCCTCCAGACTGCCCGCTTTGCCCGCGGCTCGTCGCCTTCCGTGCCGACAACAGACGCGCACACCCGGATTGGTTCAATGGCGCCGTGCCATCGTTCGGAGCCGAGGATGCGCGCCTCCTGATCGTCGGATTGGCGCCCGGCCTCAAAGGCGCCAATCGCACGGGGCGCCCCTTTCTCGGCGACTATGCCGGAGAGCTGCTCTATCGCACGCTGCTGAAAGTCGGCCTGGCGCGGGGCCGGCATGACGTCGCCTCGCCCGAGGCCCTCAAGCTCGTCAATTGCATGATCACTAACACGGTCCGCTGCGTGCCGCCGGCGAACAAGCCCATCGGAAGCGAGATTGCCAATTGCCGGCAGTTTCTGATCGGCCGCATGGCAGCGCTGCCAAAGCTACGATCGTTGCTGGCGATCGGCCGCGTCGCCCATGAAGGCATCCTCGATGCGCTCAAGCTGAAGCGAGCCGCCTATCCGTTCACCCATGGGGCGAGACACGAATTGCCGTCAGGTCTTGTCCTGTTCGACAGCTATCATTGCTCGCGGCAGAACACGAATACCGGACGGCTCACCACGCCCATGTTCGAAGCTGTCATGAAACAGGCTGCGGCAAGTTTGCATGGCAGCCGGCGCAAGCGCTGAGCCCGCTTGAAGCCGTCTATCAACTCAGGCATGCTCCACCCTCGCTCCCAACCATCGGAAGGGCTGTATCGCATGGCCTCCCTAGACATCTCTCCCGAGAAGGTCGGGCACGTGATCATCAAGGCGCGCGAATATGACGCCAAGGTCGGCGCCTGGGACGAAGGCGACAGCACCGAGCGCGATTCCGATTCCATCCTCGAGGATTTTGGCGACGATCCCACGCGGGCCGAGCTCAAGGGCTTCATCTCCACACTGAACGTGGATGAGCAAGTGAGCCTGGTGGCGCTGGTGTGGATCGGCAGAGGCTCTTACGGGCCCGACGAGCTCGATGAGGCGCTTGAGACGGCGCGCGCCGAGCGGGTCAATCCGACCGCCGATTATCTCCTCGGCATTCCCATGCTCGCCGACTATCTCGAAGAGGGTCTGGAGAAGCTCGGCTATTCGGTCGAAGACGCCGAAGAAGATCTGCTTTAACCCCGCGCCCTAAACCAAGACAGCAGATGCTCGGCATGAAGTGCGGGTTCAGGCACGGGATAAAACAGATGCGCGATACGCCTCTCCTCGATGAGTAGCGTGAGCCGCACCAGATAATTCTCGCCGCCAGTGGCAAAGCTCGGCAGGCGGAGTGCGCGAGAGAAACGCCACTCCGAGTCGCTCAGGACTGGAAATGGCAGCCGCAAACGTTGCGCCATCTCGCGCTGATAGTCCGTTGTCTGCGTGCTCAACGCATAGAGCGCGACGCCGAACTCGGCAAAATCCGCCGCAAGGTCGCGGAAACCCTCGAGTTCCGGCGTCGAGCCGTGCGCACCTTGAATGTCGTCCCAATTTGGCGGATTAGGCTCACCCGGGCGTCCAGTCCAAGGATAGACAATAACGAGACTTCGGCCTGGAAGCGCCGTGAGCAAAATCTCGGTTCCATCCGTCGCCGGTAGGCTCACGCCCGGAAGGGACAAGCCGGGCCGCAGGTGATCGACAGTGTCGGTCATGATGACAACGCCGCCATGCCGACGCTCACCCCTTCTCGCGCATCAGGCGGCCTTTTTGCCGGTCCCAATCGCGACGCTTCTCGGTGTCGCGCTTGTCGTGGAGCTTCTTGCCCTTGGCCAAGCCGAGCAGCACTTTGGCAATGCCACGCTGATTGAAATAGAGCTTCAGCGGCACGACCGTCATGCCTTCACGCTGAATGGCGCCGGCGAGCTTTCCGATCTCTTTGCGATGCAGCAGCAATTTGCGCGGCCGCGTCGGCGAGTGATTGGCGCGGCCGGCTTGCGTGTACTCGGCGATGTGAGCGTTGATCAGATAAAGTTCGCCGCCCTCCTCCGACGCGTAAGAGTTGGCAATGTTGGCTTTGCCGGAACGCAGCGACTTCACTTCGGAGCCGGTCAGCGCGATGCCGGCTTCGACCGTGTCTCCGATTTCGTAATTGAAGCGGGCTTTGCAATTCTCGGCGACAAGCTTGCCCCGGTCTGGCTTGGCCGCCATAGCTCTTGCCTTATGAGTTAGACGAGAAACAAGCCGACTTTGGCGAGGGCGTCATCGACCTTGGCTTTCGAATTCGGTGTCAGCGGCGCCAGTGGCAACCTCGTCTCGCTCGAACAGAGGCCGAGTTTCTCGGCGGCGTATTTCACCGGCCCGGGATTGGATTCGACGAACAGCGCATCGTGCAACGGCATCAACTGATCCTGCAATTCGAGCGCACGTTTGAAATTGCCACCGAGGCACGCAAGCTGAAACTCCGAGCAGAGCGCCGGCGCGACATTGGCCGTCACCGAGATACAGCCCTGCCCGCCATGCGCCATAAAGCCGAGCGCTGTCGCATCCTCGCCGGAGAGCTGGATAAAGTCGGAGCCAATCGCGGCACGCTGCTGACTCGCGCGCGCCATGTTCGCCGTCGCATCCTTGACGCCGACAATGTTGGACAGCTTCGCCAGCCGCGCCATGGTCTCGACCGACATGTCGACGATGCTCCGGCCGGGGATGTTGTAGATGATGATCGGGATGTCGGCGCAGTCGTTGACGGCCTTAAAATGAAGATAGAGGCCCTCTTGCGTCGGCTTGTTGTAATAGGGCGTGACCACGAGCGCGCCATCGGCGCCGGCCTTCTTGGCATGACGCGTCAGCGCGACGGCCTCGGCGGTCGAGTTCGAACCGGTGCCGGCGATGACGGGCACACGATGTCCCGCAGCCTCGATGCAAAGCTCGACGACACGATTATGCTCGTCATGAGTGAGGGTCGGTGATTCGCCCGTGGTGCCACATGGCACGAGCCCGTGGCTACCCTGGCTGATCTGCCACTCGACAAACCGCTGATAGGCCAATTCGTCGAGCGCGCCATTCTTGAAAGGCGTGATCAGGGCCGTGATCGAGCCCTGGAATGGCGGCATAGGCACGGCTTAGGCTCCTGAAAGTCTTGAGGTTGAGGGCAGCAATGAAGCGCGGACAATAGGGTTTCAGGGTTAGCGGAGCAAGCCAAGCAATGTTCCAATCTGGGATCGGCAACACGGACGGCTCCACACGTCAGACAAGCTGATGAAATTCGATAACATTCCGCACGTTAAAAGTCCCGGTTCAGGAATAGGCTCAGCAGTTTCCAGGCCACAAGCAAGTCCAGAAGTCATTTTTCCGCCGGATTCTTTGCGACATTGTTAGAGACAGGCCGACTAAAATCGCTAGCATCGTCGCGGGAGCCCTTGGGTCAGTGGGGGGCATCCTGATTAGTCTGAAACAGGATCGCAAAACCGGTACCGGCCGACGAATGAGACGCTTTTGCGCCAATACTCTTCCGTTGCTGGCGTGCATCGCCTGCCTTTGCATGGGCACCGGTGCAACGGCGGAGCCTGCTGGTATGAACGCCAGCACGGCCGCGAAGTCCGCTTCAAAGCATGCCAAGGCGAAGACCGGGAAGAAGAAGAGCGTCGCCTCGAAGGCGAAGAGTTCGACCATCGCCAAGAGCGTTCCCCTGCCCGATCGAAATCCAAACCCGCAAGCGGCCCCAGCCAATCCTGAGCCGCAGACCGAGAACGCAGCGCCGGCGTCGCCGCAGCAATCTCCATCAGAGGATACCGCAAGTCCCGCTTCACCCGCGCCACAGCCCACCCAAGCGGCCGTCGCCGACCCGGCCATGCCGCTGCCGGATCTCAATCCGCGCCGCCCGTCCTCAATATCGCGAGCGGCGCTGGCGCCCCTGGCCAAACCCGGCTCGATCGGCATTCCGTCGCAAGCGCCGGCGATGGACTTTGCCACTGTCCTCAAGCCGCTGCTCGATTACGAGATCAGCGCTTCGGACGAGTCCAATCTCAAGGAAGCCATCCGCCTCGCCTATAAGGGCGACGGCTCATCGCAAGCGCTGATGGCGAAGATCAAAGACGACGCCGCGCGCAAGCTCGCGACCTGGTACGCCTATAAAGCGAGCGGGCTCAACATCTCGGCGGAAGCGATCGAACAATTCCGGCTCGACAATCCGCAATGGCCTGGACAGGACGAGCTGCGCGAACGCGCCGAGGCGGCGCTCCTGCTCGACGATGCGCCTGCCGACGAGGTGAAGGCATTCTTCAAGGATAAAGAACCCACCACGGGCGCAGGCAAGGCTGCGCTCGGCGGTGCGAAGCTGAAAGACAACGAAGCGGAAGGCCGCGCGCTCGTCGTTTCCGCTTGGCGCGACTACCAGCTGAATGCCACCGTCGAGAAGAAGATCCTCGCCCGCTTCGGCGATTTTCTCACCGCAGTGGATTATCAGGCCAGAGTCGACAGACTGCTCTATGGGGATAATCAAAGCTCTGCCGAGGCAGCGCTCCGCGTCTCGAAATTGCTTCCTGCCGCCGAGCAGAAGAAGGTTGCCGCGCGCATCGCCATACTGAAGCGTGGCTCCAATGCCGGCAAGTTGCTTGACGCATTGCCGGCAAGCGCCACCCAAGGCGATGTCGGCCTGCTCTATAACCGCATCCAATGGCTCCGCCGCAAAGATCGCGACGAAGAAGCCTGGAAGATCTTGCTCGACGTGCCGAACGAGCCGGACAAGCTGCTCGACCTGGAAAATTGGTGGATTGAGCGCCGCATGAACTGCCGTGCGGCCTTGAATGCCGGACAGCCGCGCGTGGCTTACGAGATCGCGATGGAGCATGGCCCGCTGAAGGGCGATGCGCTTGTCGAAGCCGAGTTCCTCGCCGGCTGGATCGCGCTCCGCTTCCTGTCCGAACCGAAAGACGCGCTCGTTCACTTCATTGCGCTGCGCGGAGCGGCGAAGTCCTCCAAGCAGATTGCACTCGCGGAATATTGGCTTGGGCGTACCGCGCTTGCACTCGGCGATCGCGGCAATGCCATCTTGCATTTCCACGCGGCGGCAAAATATCCGCAATATTATTACGGGCAGCTCGGACGACAGGCGCTCGATGTAAAGCCGGCCTCGCTTGAAGTCACCGCGACCAAGCTGCCGACTCAGGCGGACATCGATAGTTTCATGGCCAATGACGCGGTCCGGGCGGTCGGGATCGCGCTTGCCTCCGACATGGAGGGGGTGACACCGCAATTCTTCCTGGCGCTATCGCGAAAGCTGACAAACCCCGCCGAGGTGGTGCTGCTCGCGGAACTGGCGAGGCTCGCCGGCAATCCGCAGATCAGTCTCAGATTGTCCAAGATCGCCTTTAATCGCGACTTGCCGGTTGGCGATTACGCCCTTCCGATCGGGGTGCTACCCGAGATCAAGAGCTTGCGGCTGGACGAGCGTGTCGATCCCGCTCTCGTCCACGCGCTGTCGCGTCAGGAGAGCGAGTTCAACGCCGGCGCCAAGAGCCCGGTCGGTGCCAGTGGCTTGATGCAATTGATGCCTCGCACGGCCAAGGCGGTCGCCAGGGCGTACAAGGTGCAGTTCCAGGCCGGACAGCTGACCAATGCCACCTACAACATGCAGCTCGGCGAGGCCCATCTCGGCGATCTGATCGACAGCTATTCGGGCTCTTATTTCCTCGCGCTCGCGGCCTACAATGCCGGCGGCGGCCGCGTGCAGGAGTGGATGAAAGCCTTTGGCGACCCGCGCCAGCCTGACGTCGATCCCATTGACTGGATCGAGCGCATCCCCTTCACCGAGACGCGCGAATATGTCGTGAAAATCATGGAAACGGCTCAGCTCTACCGGTCGCGGCTGGCCGGACCGAAGCAGGCGCTGCAACTGGTTCAGGATCTGAACCGCGGTCGCAGAGCAGCGCCTTCGGTTCCGGCTCGACCGGTCGAAGTGCAAGCCAAGTCCGAATAAGCTCTCAAGGCGCAACAAAGTCTGCCAAACTTACCCTTGGGCTTGCCCGGGTTGCGAGTTTGCACAACACTGGGTTCTAGCGGCCAGCCGACTGGCCTCCCAGGTGCAGCGACTGACCCCAAGGCCCTTCCCGCCACATGCTCGAACCTCGCAACAGCGCCGAGTGGCAAGACATCTACTACGCGTCGTTCGACGATCTTAAGCTGCATGCGCGCCACTACCCGGTTGCGGAGCCGAAAGGCCGGCCCGTGCTTTGCCTGCCGGGACTGACGCGAAACGCCAAGGATTTCCATTATCTGGCGCTCGCTCTCGCCAATCACAAACAACGGCCGCGCGAGGTCTACGCGCTTGATTATCGGGGCCGCGGCCTCTCGCAATATGACCGCCACTGGGAGAACTACACGCCCTATATCGAGCTGCTCGATACGCTCGATTTCATGACCATCGCAGGGCTGCATCAGGCGGCCATCATCGGTACGTCGCGCGGAGGGATCATCGCCATGATGATGGCGGCGGTCAGGCCGACCAATATGGCGGTGGTCGTCCTCAATGATGTCGGACCCATCATCGAGACGAGAGGCTTGACGCGCATCATGGGCTATGTCGGGCGCATGCCGGTGCCGAAAACCTGGGAGGATGCCGGCATGCTGCTCCGCGATATGAACGAGCGCGCCTTTCCCGGAATCAACCTCACGCAATGGGAAGAGATCGCTCACGACATTTTCAACGAACGGAAAGGGCGTCCGGCACAATCCTATGACAAGAAGCTGGCGCGCGCCTTCGGCCGGATCGATTTGAGCCGCCCTGCTCCGGATCTCTGGCCGCAATTCGCGGGGCTGGCGCAATTCCCTGTGCTGGTGTTGCGCGGCGCCAATTCCGATTTGCTGAAGCCAGAAACGGTGAATGCAATGGTGGAGCGCCACCCCAATTTGCGCGAGCTGACCGTGGAGCGTCAGGGTCACGCGCCGCTGTTGCGCGATCGGGAGACGGTCGAGACGATTGCCAGTTTCCTCGCGTCGAACGACCCGCCGGCTTGAGCGATACGACTCAGATCAGCGAATGAGGCTCGCCTCTTTCCAGATGATTTTTTCCGACGGCGAGAACATCGAAGGCAAATCGTGACGGAGCTGGGAGGATATGGAGGCGGCCGTGCCTTTGTCGGGCGCGATGCCTTCGATGGTGACCGCGAGCCCCGTGACCGAGACCTTTCCCGACTCCAGCCGGCTTAATGCCTTCAACAATGCGATGACGGCGTCGTTCCAATTCTTGGGAGCGCCGGATGCGAGCTCCAACCTGTCGTCAAGAGTCGGCCGCTCGAACAATTGCCGTGACAAATCGCGAAGGCGCTTTCGCATGCGTTCGTTCGGCACGCTGCCGGTCAGCGCCAGCGTATCGGGACTCAAGCTTGCGACGAACACAAAGGGCTCGACCCTGGGCGGCCGCACATCGTTGGCGATGACATTGAGACCGGTCGGGAGTGCGCCGCCGAGAGATTTTTGCAGCTCGGCGAAGTCTTCCGCACCGCCGGCCTCGCCCTCGATGCGGAGACCCACGTTAAGAAGCCGGACCGATCCATGTTTCAGATGAGACAATTGCTGCAAGCCGAAGCTGACGGCGCCGAGCCATTGATCGACCGCAGGCGCGCCCGCAGCCACCCGCATCCTGTCCTCGACTTCAAGATCGGGAAAATTCGCCTTGACCATGCCGAGCACGGTGCTGCGCACATCCTCGGAGGGCACCATGCCGCGCAAGCGAATGTCCGAACCCGAACGTGTCGCCGACCAAACGTAACCCTGTCGTTTCGCTTTCGGCTCTGCAGCCTTGGCACCGCCGATCGCGGGCTCGGCCATAACCGTGACCGTCTCGCGGATCGCATCGATGGCAACGGCCGAACAGAGCATGCCGGTCAGCACAATCGAGCGGAGCCCGATTCGCATCCAAGCCCAGACGGTTCCCCGCTGGCTCTTGCGAGGGTCGAATGAGAATTTTTCGCGCGCGTGGGCCAACCCTGCCATTCCTTCGATGGATGGACGCCATAACAAAGAGGTTGGAGCTCAATCGTTCCGGCGAGCGCTACTCTCCGTCAATCTTGAGCGTGGAGCGCGGCACTATAGGCCATCGGCCGATCCGGTTCCAGCCGGTCTCCAGCACCCAACGGAGCCCAAACTCGCCGAAAGCCGCCTATTGCACGTGATGCATGAGGCCAAGCAGGCCAATCACGATCAAATAGATGGCAATGACATAATTCAACAAGCGGGGCATGAGTAGAATAAGGATTCCCGCGATCAAGGCGACGGCCGGGCTCAAAGTGCCAACATCCAAAGTCATGGCTTCCCCCCTCAAATAGGCGATCTCTGCCCCCAATAGGCAATTCTTGACGGGGCGGGAGCATAATCGATCCGTGGACGGTTGTCGTGACGGAATGACAATAGGCCACAGTTGCAGAAAAGTGCCCTCCCCACCTTAAAACTTGACCTGGAAGGCATATATCCGTCTTGTCCTTGCCGCTTTTAGCGGCAAGGGATACGCCCCACGATGCGCGGTTTGCCGGGCAGTTTTGGGCATGATGGCGGGGGATAGCCAGTTCAATGGATATGGATCAACCAGGATTCTGGCTCGCCGTCTTACAGATCATTTGGATCGACGTGCTTTTGTCCGGCGACAACGCGGTCGTCATCGCTCTTGCTTGCCGTAAGCTCCCGCCCACCCAACGCATGTGGGGCATCGTGCTCGGCACGCTTGTCGCCATCAGCTTGCGCGTCTTCTTTACCGGAGTCGTGACCACGCTGATGACGGTGCCCTACGTCATGCTCGTGGGCGGCGTGCTGTTGCTCTGGATTGCGATCAAACTCGTCGCGCAAGACGAGAACTGCAAGACCGATCATATCGAGCCGGTCGATAGTCTTTGGCGCGCGGTTCGGATCATCGCCATCGCCGACGTCGTTATGAGCCTCGACAACGTCATCGCCATCGCCGCCGCCGCGAAGGGCAGCTATGCGCTGCTGATGTTCGGCTTGGCGTTCAGCATTCCGCTGATCATGGCCGGCGCCGCTTTGGTCATGGCGCTCCTGGAGCGGTTCCCCATCGTGGTATGGGCGGGCGCTGCCCTGCTCGGCTGGATCGCCGGCGAGGTGATCGTGAAGGATCCTCTGATCGCCGGCCTGTTCGAACCTGCGCTCGCGCACAAACTGCATTATGCGGGCGCCATTGTCGGCGCGTTGCTCGTGGTCACGCTCGGCGTCGCGGTCCGTCATTTCTGCAGAAAGCCGTCACGCGTAGGATCGAGCTGACCTTTACAACTCTCCAATACCAAGTCTATTAGAACAATGACGGCACGCCCTGCCCCGGCGGCGCCGAAACTCCCGGAGGGGTGGCCGAGTGGTTGAAGGCACCGGTCTTGAAAACCGGCAGGCGCGCAAGCGTCTCGAGGGTTCGAATCCCTCCCCCTCCGCCATCGGCGCGCTTTCGTGTGCGCATCTATTGCTGTCCGGGGCGCCACTCTCGGCGATTCAGGAAATGGCGCCGCCACACTAGTCGCATACATTGGCGCTTTCATTCCAATTTTCACACTTGTCTCGCGTCAATGCTTGCGGCTCCGCTTCAACGCTTGAATTCTCCTCCGCCGGAGGTGCCACGGGAGTCTCCGGAACGGTGCTTTCAGCTGCCGGCGGAGCTGTCGTTTCAGCCGCAGGCGGAGTCGCGGGTTCGGCCTCCGGCGGTGCGGCGGTTTCCGGCGCGGGCGGCGTGGCGGTTCCACCCTCTTGCGGCGCGGTGGTGGTGGCTTCCGGTGGAGGCGATGACGGTGCGGTCGGCGCGGGCGCCGCAGCGCCGCTGTCCTTGGTCGCGGGCTCTTCGCTGGGGCTCTTTCGGTCTTGCCGTTTCTTTGACTTTTCGCTTGCGTTCCGATCTTTCAGTCGTTGCTGGAGCGACCGGATGAACGCCTTATCGGCCTTCCGCTGCCTCACTGTGGTTTGTGACGGCTCTGACGAAAGCGTCGCCTTTGTCTCCAGTTCAGGGGTAACCGCCCTCCCCGCCATGTTAAGTCCAATCAAGAAACACGTGGCGCCCGCGATAACGCCAAGCAGCGAGAGCCACCATAAGCCGCTTTTGACGGGGATACGGTCTGGCGCCTGCATCCGAGCCATGCGGCGGAGATAGGCAAAGAATGTGCTTCCCAAGGAAGCGAGGGCGCCCGAACCAAAGACCAGCATTGCGCCAACGACTTTGCTCGCGTCCTCCACCTGCGTGCTGAGCTGAGTAAGGCTGGCAAGCAGGATGAGAGCCGCAACGCCATTCAATAAAGCCAGAAAAGTAATGCCGCGGTTCGCGTAGCGGGCCCGCTGCCGCTCCAAGGCCAGAGGATCAGTAGCGATGATATCGAGCTCTTCGCGAAACTGCGGCGGAGGATTGGACATGGAACCCCTCTGGAATGGTTTGGCTGAGCCAACGTAGCCAATTCAGACGCAACTTTCGACACTCAATGCCGTTCCTGCCTCCCTCAACTTTCCGGGTTGACTTCCGATGCTGGGCGTTGATGGTAGTCCAGTATAAAAGACTGTTACGGGAGGAGTTCATGCAAAGATTAGCGGTTTTGTTCGCAAGTGTTGTCGCCTTCGCGGCGTCTCCAATCCAAGCTCAGACAAATATTGAGAGCGATGCCGGCGTCGTCACCATGAATGCGACCGTGCAGGCCATCGACGTCGAGAACAAGGTGATCGACGTGGTCGGGCCGCTCGGCAATATCGTGCAAATCCAAACTCCTCCGGAAGTGATCGGCACGATCAAAATCAACGAGAAGATTACCATCAGCTATTCCGACCAGGTGGCGATGGCGCTCAGGAAATATCAGGGACCCCCGGTCAACAAGGACAATGCCATCGCGAGCGAAGAAGAGGCCGGCATGGACATGAATCCGGCGACCGAGGCCGAGCAAACCTTTGACCAGGCCACGCCGTCGGGCGTTGCGGAGCTTGATCTGATCGAAATGACCGCCCCGGTGACGAAGATCGATTACGCCAATCGCATCGTCACCATTGTCGGCCCGAAAGGCGACGTGCATGTGGTGAGGGTCGACCCATCCGTGCCCGGACTAAATGCCATCAAGCCCGGTGACAAGGTCGTGGTGGAACTGACGCGCGCAGTGGCGGTGAGCGTGAAGCGGCAGTGAGCAAAGGCGGTTACAGGTTGAAGTCGCCGGCCGTGAGGATGCCGGCGACTTTAATCTGAAAATCGGCGACGCTATTTCCGTCGACGTCGAGCGCCAAGATACCCTTGTTGTAGCGGAGCTCGCCGAGCGTGCCGGCAAACGCCCCGGCGCCCTCGAAATGAAATGACTGACCGGTGGCGGCTTCAAGCCCAGTGAGGTCGATCTTGTCGCCCTCCGACGAGTTGAAGTCCTTGATCACATCGCGGTACTTGCCCACCCGGCTCTCAAACAGGGCGGTAAAGACAAACACGTCGGCATCGATGCCTCCCCACAGCACATCAAAGCCGGCAGCCCCCAAACAGATGATCGGCGCCGACGCCGCCTACTAGCTTGTCGCCACCGCCGTTTCCGGTCAGCTCGTTGTCGGCCTGGTTGCCGATCAGTCGGTCGCGGCCGCTGCCACCAATCGCATTCTCGATCAGGCGAGCGCTGCGTCGTCGTCGTGCAGCAGCGCGTTGAAGACATTGGCGCGCGCATAATGAAGCGTGCCTCGATCGAGCAGCGCAAGCTGAGCTTTGCTGGTCAGGCTCCAACTGCCGGGATCGAGCCTGATGACGAGGTTGCTGTGATAATTGGAAAAATCGTAGGTGTCCTCGCCGTCGCCGTCCCAGATCGTGAGGAAGAGGCGATTGGCGCCGGAACGTCCCTGCCCGACGTCATTGATAAACATCTCACCGGTCAGCTTACCGAACGTATAGACAGTGTCGCCGTCATTGTGGGTGTAGTCGGCGCCGTACATTTCTTGTAGCGCGGCGATGTCGAGCATCATGTAGCTCTGGGGAAAGCCGAACTTCTCGTTATCGAAGGGCCCGTTGATCGAACCGCCAACGTAAGCGCGGTAGGTCATGACCGAAAATTCGAGAAAGTCGTACTTTCGCGGCAGAGCGGCAAAGCCACCGTCTCGCTCGTGTCCATGCTTTAGGCCGAGCGCATGCCCGGTCTCATGCAGGAACGTGGAGAAGCCATAGCTACCCAGCTTCAGGTTTTTGAAGTCGCGGCCGCCGTGAAAAAAACTGTCGCCGCCCTCGGGAAATGTCGCGTGGTCCGCGGGATAGTAGGCGAAGGCCGGGTTCGCGACCCTAGACAGGGCGAAGCGCATATCCGCGTCGGAAACCGCGGCGTCGGTCAATTCGGTAAAGGTCAGATTGGTGAAGCCCGAGATCTCGGTGAGAATGTCATTGATGGCGGCGCGCTGGCGGCGTTGAGCATATGCGCCTTGTTGGCCGCACGATCCGAGTAATTGATCTCGTAGTCTTCCCGGCCGTCCGGAAAGCTGTAGGACAAATTCAGCACGTCCCACTTCACGCCGGACAGTAGGCCATCAATTCTGGCGTACGAAGGTGTGCGGTTGGGTCTCGGAATTGGCCGCCATCAAACTCTCCAGAGAAGATCGTGTCCGGTCTTTAGGAATTTAGGGGCTGTAGCAAGCTCACGTCCACCAAGGACGCGCTCAGCCTACGGTTCCCGCTAACCAATTAGCGCCTCGGATCGGGACAAGATTGGGAAAAGTTGAGGCGGATTTCAGACAAGTCGCCAGCGGGCCCTATTCTTCTTTGAAGGCGCGCGCTGCCTGGTCCTCCAACGGCTTGATCAAATAGGACAAGACGTTGCGCGAGCCGGTCTGAATGAAGACCTCGACTGGCATGCCAGCGACGAGCTTGAGACCCTGAAGCTGCCTGAGCGAATCCGCATCGATGCCGATGCGGACAACGTAATAGCTCGCGCCGCTGCGTTGATCCTCGGTCAAGTCTGCGGCGATGCGGGTGATCTTGCCAAAGAGTTCAGGCGTCGTCTGTTGATTGAAGGCGCTAAAACGAAGCGCGGCGACCTGGCCGATCTGCAACTGATCGATATCGGCCGGGCTGACTTTCGCTTCGATCGTAAGCGCGTCAGAAGTCCGGTACGATCAGCATGATCTGCTCGCCGGGGCCGATCACACCGCCGACCGTGTGCATAGAAAGCTGATGCACGGTACCGGCTAGCGGCGCGCGAATGTCGACACGCTTCAGCTGATCCTCAGCCGCGACCTTCCGTTCCGTGAGCTCGGAGAGTTTGGCCCTGACATCGGCGATCTCCTGGGCGTCTTGGCTGCGCATGTCCTGATCGATCTGAATCATTTGCAGCTCGACTTCGGAAATCTTGCCCTTGGCCTCGGCGATGGCTGCGATCAACTGCCCGCTCTCGCCCTCGAGCCTCGCCGCCTCGCGCTCCAGCGCATTGATCCTGGTCTCAGGCACCAATTGCTTGTCGTAGAGCGTCCGCACGCCCACGAGCTCCCGCTTGACGAGCGCGATCTCCTTCTTCTTGGCCTCGGTCTGCTCGGTATAGCCCTGGATTTGCTGCTTCAGCTGGTCGATCCGCTCGCGCAGCTGCTTCTTCTGTCCCTCACGAGATTCGAGGCGAAACTGGAAGTGCCTCTGCTCGCCGGTGACCGCTTTCTCGACATTGGGCTCGCTGATGCGCGACAGGAGTTGTTCCGGAAATTCGACCTTGGTGGCGCCATTCCGCTCGGCGTCGAGCCGGGCTTCGCGCGCCAAGAGCTCGTCGATGCCGTTGGCGACGACTTGAAGGTTGGCCTTGGTCTGGGTCTCGTCGAGCTTGATGACGATTTCGCCGGCCTCGACGCGAGCGCCTTCCTTGACGAGCAACTCGCCGACCACGCCGCCTGTCGGATGCTGGATCTTCTTGACGCTCGATTCGACGACGAGGGTGCCGCTGGCAACGACGGCGCCCGGCAAGCTTGGCAATCGCAGCCCAGGCGCCGAGACCGCCGCCGACGATGATGAGCGCCGCGAGGCCGATCCGCAGATGACGGCGGATGGATTTCTGCACTTCGGGTGCCTGGTGCGGCGTCGATGCCATGGTCTACCTACTCGGCGGCGACGGGGGCGGCCGACGGCCTGAGGACGGCGCGCAAAACCTCTTCCTTCGGACCCATCTTCACTTTCTGGCCGTTGGCCAGCACGAGAACCTGATCCACTGCCGCGAGCGCGCTCGGCCGGTGTGCGATCACGATCACAATGCCGCCACGCCGGCGCACATTGGCGATGGCGCCGGTCAGAGCGCGATCGCCCTCGTCGTCGAGGTTCGAGTTCGGCTCATCCAGAACCACGAGGAAAGGATCGCCATACATCGCACGGGCAAGGGCTACGCGCTGGCGCTGACCGGCCGACAGCGAGGTGCCGCCTTCGCCGATCGGGGTGTCATACCCATTGGGAAGCGAGAGGATCAGATCGTGAGCGCCTGCGGACTTGGCAGCGGCGATGACCTTCTCGGCATCCGGCTGATGGTCGAAGCGTCCAATGTTCTCGGCCACGGTTCCGTCGAACAGCTCAACGTCTTGCGGCAAATAACCGATATGGGTGCCAAGCAATTCCGGCGACCACTGTTCGAGGGCCGCGCCATCGAGACGGACCTTGCCGCGGGCCGCCGGCCATACGCCGACGAGAACGCGAGCGAGCGAGGACTTGCCCGAAGCACTCGGCCCGATAACGCCGAGCCCTGCGCCCGCCTTCAGATCGAAACTGATATCGTTCAGCACGACACGCCGCTCGCTTGGCGGCACCGCGGCGATCCCCTCGACCACCAACGCACCCTGCGGCGCCGGCAGTTCCAGCGGGGCTTCTTCGACCGGCAGCATCGTCAGCATATTGGTCAGACGCCGCCAGCCCTGGCGCGCAGAGATGAAGCCCTTCCAGTTGGCGATCGCCAATTCGACGGGAGCGAGAGCGCGCGAAACCAGGATCGAACTCGCAATAATGACGCCGGGACTCGCTTCCTGTTGAATCACGAGCCAGGCGCCCAAGCCGAGCACGAAAGATTGCAGCAGCATGCGCAACGCCTTCGACAGCGAGCCGAGGCCGCCAGAGACATCGGAGGCAAGTCTTTGGCTCTTGAGGTGTTCGGTATTGGCTTTGCTCCAGCGGCTACCGAGCTTTTGCGCCATGCCCATGGCGCGAACGACCTCGGCATTGCGGCGGCTGGCTTCGAGAAGCGTATTGCGCGTTGCTTGATGCGTGGACGCCGCCTTGATGGGTCCGCGCGAGAAGATCTCGGCGCAAAGCGTGATGATGGTGAGAATAACACCGCCGATGATGGCGCTGATGCCGATCAGCGGATGGAACATGAAGCAGATGGCGAGATAGAACGGCGCCCAGGGAAGATCGGCGAGCGCCGAAGGTCCGCCGCTCGCAAGAAACGAACGGATGTGATCGAGATCGCGCAAAGGCTGCGTGCCGTCGCCACCGCCACGCATCCGCAGCGGCAAACGGACGACGACGTCGTAGATGCGCGGCGCGAGCAACTCATCGAGATAAGAGCCGACGCGCACCAGCACCCTGCTCCTGATCGCCTCGAGCAGAGCCTGGAATGAATAGAGAGCAGCCATGAGGATGCCGAGACCGATCAGCGTGGGCACGCTGCGGCTCGGCAGCACGCGGTCGTAGATCTGCAGCATGAAGAGCGGGCCGGTCAGCATCAGCACGTTGATCAGCGCGCTGAACGCCATGACAGAGCCAAAAGCGCCGCGGCATTGCGATAACGCCTCGGCAAGTTCGGACCTATTGCGTGCGGCTTGACTAGAGCTCACCACTCACCACCCTGCTCGATTGTGGATATCGCATAGCCTGCAACCATCTCGCCCGCACCCTTGAACACGGTCCACGAACCGCTCATCGAGGTGCCTCTGCCCGTCTATTTAAGCGACTTTCATGCCACCCGCAGAAAGACCACCAAGATAAGGCACTATCCGACGATGCCGTTAACTTGGCGATAAAGCCCCAGATGGTGCGTTACAAGGGGCTTTTCCAGACCCTAGCCTTAACAAACATTACAGGGGCCATGGTTTTTGGCGGAATCGAGCCGATTTCATGCAAGAATTACAAATAGTATAGAATTGCGACATGTCGTTAAAACCCCCGCCGGACGCCGTGGCCCAAGCTCTTAAGGAGATCGTTCTTTGAGGCTGCCGGCAGGACTAGATCAGGCCAATTTCGACTCTGCCTGCGCCGCGCTGCGCAAGATCGTGGGAGAGGCTTGGGTGGTCACGGCAGAGGACCGGCTTTCCACCTATGACGATCCCTATTCGCCCGGTCTCAGTAACGATTTCCTGCCGAGCGGCGCGGTCTCGCCCGCAAACGTCGATGAGCTCAAGTCCGTTCTTGAGACAGTGACGCAATATCGTGTGCCGGTTTGGAGCATCTCGATCGGGCGTAACTATGCCTATGGCGGCGCGGCGCCCTGCCTCTCGGGCTCGATGATCCTCGACTTGAGCCGGATGCAAGCCATCGAAGTCAATGAAGAGCTTGCTTATGCGTTTGTCGAGCCCGGCGTGACTTATGTTTCGCTCTACAAATACCTTCAGGACAACAAATTGAAGCTTTGGCTCGATTGTACCGATCCAGGCTGGGGCAGCGTGCTCGGCAATGCGCTCGAGCGCGGCGTCGGCTACACACCCTTCGGCGACCACGCGGCACAGCTCTGCGGCCTAGAAGTGATGCTCGCCAATGGCGAAGTGATCCGTACCGGCATGGGAGGCGTGGAAGCGAGCCGGACCTGGCCGCTCTATAAAGGCGCGTTCGGTCCTTCGCTCGACGGACTCTTCCTGCAATCGAATTTCGGCGTCGTTACAAGAGCAGGCATTTGGCTGATGCCGGAGCCAGAGTCCTTCTCCGTGGTCGAACTCACCTTCCCGCGCGAGGACGATATCGTGGGCGCGGTCGATGCGCTTCGCCCTTTGCGGCTCGACGGCACGGTGTCGACGGCAACCATCGCGAATTGGATGCGCATCGCGGCTGCGAACACCACGCGCGCGGAGTGGCATGACGGCAAAGGCGCGATGCCGCGCGAGGCGATCGAGAAGCTCATCGCCGAGATGGGAATCGGCCATTGGAACATGCGCTTCGGCCTCTACGGACGACCCAAGGTCGTGGCAGAGAACCTCAAGGCGGTGCAGAAGGCCTTCTCCAAGATCGAGCATGTCGATTTCGCCATCACCACCTACCGCAAAGGCGAAACCATTCGCCCCGAGCACCGCTCGCTCGCCGGCATCCCAAGCGTCGAGCTGATGCCGCTGAATTGGCTCGGCGGCGCCGGCGCACATATCGAGTGCCCTCCGGTGGTGCCGATGGTGGGGAAAGAGGTTCTCGAGATCTATCGGCGCCGCACCGATCTCTTCAACACCCATGGCTTCGATCATTATTGCGGACTGACGACGACGAGCCCGCGCTCCTTCATCAACACGGGCTCGATCATTTTCGACCGTAACGATCAAGAGCAATGCAAGCATGCACGCGAGCTCGGCGCTGCGCTCATCGAAGATGCCAAGGCGATGGGTCTCGGCGGTTATCGCGGCCACATCTCGGAGATGGACCTGATCGCAAGACAATTCGATTTCAACGATCACGCGGGCATGCGCGTGAATGAACAGCTGAAAGATTGTCTGGATCCTGAGGGGATTCTGTCCCCCGGCAAGCAGGGCATCTGGCCGAAGCGGTTGCGGGAAGCCGGCAAAGGCGGCGACGCGAAATGAACCGGAGAGAATTTGTGACATTCGGGGTTTCGTGCGCGGCGCTGCTGGCGCCGCAGGCCTCGCTTGCATTCTCGCCAAGCGCCAAGACCAACGAGCCGCCGCTCTTCGCGATCGCCGATCGGCGCTATAGCGACAGCGTGCGCTTTGCCAACGCGATCGCGCGGGCGGGCGGCGACGTTCTGGAGATCGGCTCTGATATCGGGACGTTGTGGTTCGGTGACATCGAGCCGAGATTGCGACATGGCGGCCTGAAGCTTGCCGGCCTCACGCTTCAGAGCGATCTCTTCGTGCTGGAGCGCCTCGCAGACCGCTCGCGGTCAGCGACCCTCTATACGGGCTGTCACGATTGGCGAGGCCCCTGCTCCCAACACCAACTGTCTGGCGCGATTTCACTGGGGGCGCCCGCGTCGGCGCTGCAGCGCGGAGGACTGGATTGGGCGCTTACGCTTGGCGAGGCCCTGATCGCGGAGCCGATGCAAGCAGCGCGCGGTGAGACGCGTCATCTCAGCTTTGAGCTCACGCCGGCGCCCGACAACCCGAAATATTTGATCTCGTGGCTGATGACGCTCGCCTGATCACGACAAAAAGAAAAGAGCCGCCAAAGCGGCGGCTCCTCCATCCCCTCAGTATCGTCGGCCTAGCCGCCGATGCGCGCGGTCCCGGAGCGGCCGTCGTCGCGCACCCACTGCACGCTCGCGCCGTTCTGGGTAAGTTTGTAGCAATAGGATTTGCCGTCCATCCAGCTCGTCCATTTCTGACAGAGCTGGTCGTTGTCGACCCACCATTTGCCGCTGTCGGAGGCGCCGTCGCCGCGGCTGAAGCTCGCCGTGACTGCACCCATCTTGCCGCTCATGCGGCCGTTCGCGTTGTAGCGAATGGGCAGCTCGAAGCCCGAAACATTGAGATAGACCGTCTTGCCGCTGACGGCGCTGCGGAGCTCGTCGCCGGCGAGATGAACTGGCTCGGCCAAGGCCGGAAGGACGGTGAGAGCGATCGCCGCCGCGCAAATACAGGTTCCGATTTTCATCGCTTCCCCTCTTGCTTTTGATTTGAGACTGACGTGGGACGGATATCGCCGCCCAAAAGCGGTCAATTTGCGGCTAAGCCTAGGGAATTCTTTGACAAAGTTAAGACGCGCCGGAAACCTCTCGTTAACGCGATGCGTTAACGCGATCTATTTCTTGCGGGACTTTGCAGTTTCGGCCCTTCGCCGCCGTGTGCGGAGCGCAAGCACGTTCACCACTTCGACCGCCGCGGAGAACGCCATGGCGAAGTAGATGTAGCCGCGCGGGATATGGAAGTGGAAGCCGTCGGCGATCAGCGCCGCGCCGATGAGCAACAGGAAGGACAGCGCCAACATCTTGGTGGTCGGGTGCCGCTCGATAAAGTGAGACACGGGGTCGGAGGCGAAATACATGACAAGGATCGCCACAGCGACGGCCGCAATCATCACCTCGATATGATCGGCCATGCCGACGGCGGTAATGATCGAATTGACGGAAAACACGAGATCGATCACCGCGATCTGGATGATCGCCGAGGTCATCGAGTTGGCCGCGGCGGCGCCTGCGGTCAATTCCTCTTCGCCTTCGATGTCGTCGTGGATCTCGCGCGTTCCCTTGACGAGCAGGAACAATCCGCCGGCGATGAGAACGAGGTCGCGCCAGGAAAAGTCATAATCCCAGACGCGTGAAGATCGGGGTGGTGAGATGAATCACCCAGGCGATGCCGCCAAGCATGATGACGCGGAAGATCAATGCGAGCGACAAGCCGATGCGCCGCGCCATCAGCCTCTGGCGCGCCGGCATCTTCGCCACCATCACCCCGAGGAAGACGAGGTTGTCGATGCCGAGCACGATCTCCATCGCACTCAAGGCGAGGAAGCTTGCCCAGACATTCGGATCGGCGAGCCAGTCGATCATGGTGATAAAGCCCAGTCCCCGCAGCGTTTTGCGCTCCGCTAATAGCGCAGCAATTTCTCTAGGTCCATGGCCAAGCTTGGCATCATTTCCCGGCGCGATGAGACCGCATGGCGCCGATGAAGATGAAATAAAGGGCAGTTGATGCCAGCAACAGCTCAACCCAAAGGGGTGACGGGAATGGATTTAGCACCGCGCCGATGGCGCCCATGGTCCACAACGCGGTGACGATCAGCGTGACGAGACGCAAGCGCGCCACGCGCAAAGGGTGCACATAATGGATGGGAACGAACGTGGCGGCGACAAGCACGACGATGACGCCCAAGTGCCACGGCATGGCGGCGGCATGAAGGCGAAAAGATAGAGGCACACCACGTTCCAAATGGCCGGGAAGCCGACGAAATAGCCGTCCTCGGTCTTGCTCTCGCGATCGGCAACGTGGAACAGACTCGAAAGCAGGATGGCGATCGCGGCCGGCAGCCGGAACGCTTCCGGCAAAAGCTCCGCGCGACTGAGAGCGAAGGCCGGGACGGCGACATAGGTGAGATAATCGACAATCAGATCGAGGCGAACGCCGCTGAAGCGCGGGAGCACTTGGTCGACCTGGGCGGCGCGCGCAAGCGGACCGTCAATGCCGTCGACGATGAGTGCGAGCCCAAGCCAGATGAACATCTGCTGCCAGTTGCCGTCTGCGGCGGCGAGCAGCGCCATCAAGGCCAGCGCAGCACCGCTCGCGGTGAGGACATGGACCAAGCTTGCGGGAATGCGTGCGATCATCGCGGGAGGCCCGAGCGGGGCAGCAGAGAGCTAGAAGCGCCGCTTGACCTTGCCGAGCACGGTGACGTCGCCGCTATCATCCGCCATCGGGTCCTGGGCTTCAGCGTCCTGGTTGTTCCCATAAAGCAATTCGAGACCGATATCGAGCTTCGGTAGAATGCCAAAATTCAGGACGCCCTTCTGCTCAGAGGTCTGCGCACCGCCTCCTGGACTCTGGAGGGCGGCGGATGGAGCGGACGGCTCAGGCGACCCATAGCTCACCTCCGGTGCCGGGGCCTCGGGTACTTCCTGAAACGCCAAAGCGGGAGCGCTCGCCGCAAGGATCGCGGCACAGACGCCAATTGCACTGAACGCTATCCGGTTCATCATCACTCTCCGAGCCTGACGATAGAATCGGCTGCGGCGATGCCAACCCTGGCTCTGCGCAGTTAACGGCGGGCTAAGAGGCGGAACTCCGGCAGTTCGTGGCGCCAAAGAAAAGGGCCGCCAAGAGGGCGGCCCCGATCAGGCTCAGGAAGAAGGTTTCAGTTTAGAAGTAGATACGTCCGCCGGAGTAGATGACGTCGAAGCCATCGATCGGCGCGTTGACCGGATTGAGCGCGGAGTCGACGAGGTCGAGATCGCCTTCGATGTGCTGGTAGACGATGTAAAGGCTCATCGCAGCCGCCTCGAGTTCCTGATCAAATGCGACATACCATTTGTCGGTATGCGACCCGGTGATCTCCGTCGGGACGAGAACGCTGGGAATAGCACCCGGCGCAATCGACCTGGTCGATCCGAAGCCGCCAATACCGTCGTCGGCTTGCGTGTAGCCGCCCCAAAGGGTCGAGTCGCCGAGCGCGATGAATTCTTTCTGGATACCGATCTCAGACGTCCCAGGCTTCCATCGTCGGCATGCTCGTTCCGGTGAAGACGCCCGCGTTAATGGTGTTGGAGTCGTCGTCCTCGGACGAAGCCCAGGCACCGAAAACGAAGAGGCCGGTCGGCTTGTGCTTGATGCCCGCAGAAGCACCCCATTCCTTGATGTTCGCGCTTGAAGCCAGCGAGACCGCCGCCGCCAGCATTTACGCGCTCGTCGGCGAAGTCTTCGTAGGCAATGCCGCCGCCGAGTTTCCAATTGTCCCACTCGCCCTTATAGCGCGCGGAAGCAGACCAGATATCGTCCTCGCCCCAGCCCCAATTGAACCAGAGGCCAGTGCCCTTGGCAGTTTCGAAAAACTTCTTGGATTGGACGACGACCATGTTGCGGCGTGTTGAGCAATCGAACACGGCGCTCGAGGAGCTGTAGCAACGCTGGATGTCGCTCCAGTCGAAAACAGAGAGACCGGACTCGGTGTTGAAGCCCTTCGGCCGCAGGAAGAAGGCGCGGTTCAGATAAAAGTCCGAAGCCATGGTGTCGATGATCTCGCCGCCGACATGGGTATCCTTGGTGATGTCGTCTTTCGGGCTCGAGGTCAGACCCCAGCGGAGCTCACCGATCTCCTTATTGGCGACATACATGTAGGAATGGCGGGTGCGAATCTCGCCGAAGTCCGGATCATCGCCCGGCACGAATTGGTTGGTGTCCTTCGACAGCGCGGTCCGATCCTCAACCTCCAAGCGATAGCCACCCGACCAATCGCCGGTAATCTTGGCGCTGCCGCGGAGGCCGAAACGAGTCGAGCTGTAGGAGTTATTGTCGACATAGACGTTCTGCTCGGCGCCATCGTCCCAGAAGGCGACGAAGCGGTTCACTTTACCGTAAAGCTGCACCGAGACTTTCTTGTTGCCCTTGCGGACGGTTGTCGCCTCGAGCTCGGCGACGCGCTCTTCGAGATCGGCGCAGCAATCGCCGCCGAGATCGGCAGCTTGAGCAGATTTTGCTCCGAAGACCGCCGTGCCCATTACGCAGAACATGGCAGCGATCGCCAGATGGCTGGCTGTCTTCTTCAATCCCCCGGTCATAGACCCCTCTCCACTTTGTTGACGCCTGCATGGTCGAGAATGGTCCCGCACTTTGGGCCATTCTTCTCATTTCGCTCGCGTTCTCAGACAAACTGACCGTTTCCGGCCAATTAACCGTATGCCGTTCTATTCTTGGAGCAATGACGGGTTGATGACAGTCCGATGACAAGTCGACTTTCCGGAATACTGTTGCTTTCCAGCAACGCAGTGAGGGTTGTCCCAAGAAGCTGGATGAGGCCCAAAGCCACAAAGCAGGCGAAAAAAAGGCCGCCCCGGGGGCGGCCTTAGCTCTTCTAGGACAGGGTTCGTGGAAAGGGATTTCCCTAGAAGTAGATCCGTGCACCAGAGAACACGACGTCGAAGTCGTAGAACGGCGCGGCGATCGGATTGAGGGCCGAATCGACCAGATCGAGGTCGCCGCTAATGTGCTGGTAGCCGATATAGATGTCCATCGCCGCCAACTCGAGCTCTTGATCGAAGGCGATATACCATTTGGAGACTTCGGAGTTGGTTGACCTGCGTGTCGAAGCCAATGCCGGGGAAGCGGCCGGCAGCGACCAGACCGACGGCGCCGGCGAACTGTAGATCGAAGCCGACCACACCGTCGACTTTGGTATAGCCGCCCCACAGGGTGCTCTTGCCGAGATCCCACCATTTCTTCTGGATGCCGCCGGAGACATCCCAGGCGACCTCCTTCGGGAGCGATCTGCCGGTGAATACGCCGAACCGCATTCGTCGAGTCGTTCTCGGAGGTGGTCCAAGGAGAAGTTCGCCCAAAGACCGGTCGGTTTGTGCAACAGCGAAGCCTCGCCGCCCCACTCATGCAGATCCTGCTGGAAGCCGGCGATACCGCCGCCGGCATTGTTCACGCGCTCATCGCTGAAATTCTCGTAAGCGACACCGGCGCCGAGTTTCCAATTGTCCCACTCGCCCTTGTAGCGTGCGGACCCGGACCAGATGTCGTCCTCGCCCCAGCCCCAGGCGAACCAGAGGCCGGTGTCCTTCACGCCGGTATCGAAGCATTTCTTGGTTTGCCCGACGACCATGTTGCGGCGGGTCGAGCAGTCGAACACGGCGCTCGATGAGCTGTAGCAACGCTCGAGATCCTGCCAGCGTATGTTCGACAAACTCTGTCCGTCCGGAACGAGCTCGCTGCGCAGGAAGAAGTTGTTGTTGAAGAAGAAGTCGGAGTGCATCGTATCGATGACACTGGTGCCGGCGACGTGCGTGTCCTTGGTGATATCGTCTTTCGGAGTCGAGGTCAGACCCCAGCGGAGCTCACCGTACTCCTTATTGGCGAGGTAAATGTAGGAGTGCCTAGTAGCGAGGCTGCCGACCGAGTTGTCTGTGTTGTCGTCGTCGAGCTGATCGAGATTGCGAGAGCGCGCAATACGCGTCTCGACCTCAATCCGGTAGCCGCCGCTCCAATCGCCGGTGATCTTGGCCTTGCCGCGGAAGCCGAAGCGTGTGGTCTTGTAGCCGTTGTCCTCGACATAGGTGTTCTGCTCGACGCCGTCGTCCCAGGTGACGACAGCCTTGTTCACATTGCCATAGAGCTCGATGGTGACTTTCTTGTTGCCCTTGCGGACGGTGGTCGCCTCGAGCTCGGCGACGCGCTCCTCGAGGTCGGCGCAGCAATCGCCGCCAAGATCGGCGGCCCTTGCCGGTAGCGGCGCGTTCACTGCACCAATGAGTGCGGCGGCGCTAGCGGCTATGAGAAAGTGCAATTTGACTGTGGATCCCCGAACCATATTTAAGTCCCCCTGTTATTTGAGGCATGCGCCTCATTGGGGTTAACTCTACTGATTCAGTAGTGTTACTCAATATGGCCGGATTTCTTTCTTTGGGGGGTCGCTAGAACGTTGTTTCTGAATGGCCCCTGATCCTGGATGAAACCGGTTGAGAGCCGGCGCGCATGAGCCCAGGAGGGCTTAACTCGACTCGCTGGATCGGCCTAAGCATGGCCTCTAAACTGACGACCAGGAGGTGTTTCCCAGGCCATGACAAACAAAGACCAAATCGATGCCGCCGTGGTCGGCGCCGGGCCCGCAGGGCTTGCCGCAGCTCTCGCCTTGCACCATGTGGGCGCACCGACTGCGCTGATCGGACCGCCCCCGCCGCAAGCCGCAAACGGAAAGGGCGACACGCGAACGGCGGCCCTGCTTGCGAGCTCGGTGGATTTCTTGAAAGCGCTCGGCGTTTGGCAGGCGGTGGCGCCGCATGCCGCGCCGCTCAAGGCGATCCGCATCGTGGATGCTTCAAGCGACTGGTTCCGGTCGCCGGACATCCAGTTCGAGGCAAGAGAACTTGGACTGGAGGCGTTCGGCTACAATATCGCCAACGACACGCTTGCCGGCGTTCTTTATCAGCGCGCGGCCGAGATTCTACCAACGGTAACGCCCAGCACAGTTTCCAAGATCGAGATCGGTGCCGATGACGCGTCGTTGCAGCTCAGCGACGGGAATTCGATTTCCGCGCGGCTGATTGCCGGCGCCGACGGCAGACGGTCGATCTGCCGCGATGCTGCAAAGATCGGGACCAAGGAGTGGGCTTACGAGCAAAAGGCGATCGCCACCAGCTTCACCCATGCGCGCGCCCACGACAACATCTCGACGGAACTGCATCGCAAAGCGGGATCGGTGACCAGTGTGCCCCTCACCGACTCTCACGCATCGAGCTTGATTTGGGTCGGCACGACGAATGAGATCGATGCCCTGATGCGTCTCAGCGAAGCATCGTTTGCGACGGAGCTCGCTTCGAGGCTCGGCGGGGTTCTCGGCACGATCGACGAGGTCGGCCCACGCGCAGCCTTTCCCGTTGCGGGGCTGACCGCCGACAGCATGGCACGCGCCCGCACCGCGTTGATCGGAGAGGCCGCGCACGTGCTGCCGCCGATCGGCGCGCAAGGTCTCAATCTCGGCTTTCGCGATGCGGCGGCGCTCGCCGATTGCGTTGCCGAGGCGATGAAGAATAATCGCGATCCCGGCGGCGCGCCGGACACTCGAGGCCTATGCCGATTCGCGGAAGCTCGACGTGTTGTCGCGCGCGGTCGGGGTCGACTTCCTCAATCGGTCTCTGCTCACCGGGTTCGTGCCGCTGAAGATCGCCCGGAGCCTTGCCGTGCGCGGCCTCGCCGCTCTGCCGCCGCTCCGCCGCTTCGTCATGCAGGTCGGCATGGTGCCGCCAACCGAGCTGCCGAGCCTGATGCGGCCGGCAAGCGGGTTGAGGCCAATTTCCTGAGCGATCCGTGGGGCTTGACGCTCCGTGCTCGATTTGCCACGACGGTCGCTCAGAACCTCCCCCACACCCCAGTCAGCAAAGCTAGAGATCCTTGGCTCAAGCCTCAGACATCGGTTTCCTTCGCGATCTCCGTTATCGGCTGGAATATGTCGTGTTGCGGTTTCTGGTCGGAATCGTGCGGCTGTTCCCGATCGATGTGGCGGGCTCGATCTCGGCCAAGATCTGGCGCCTCGTGGCCCCGTATCAATCGCAGGCACAAGCGCGCGCTCGCCAATCTCGAACGCGCCTTCCCGGAAAAGACGCCTGAAGAGCGCGAGAAGATCGCGCTCGCGATGTGGGAGAATCTCGGCCGCGTCATGACCGAGACCATGAACATCGACCGCATCCTGAAAGAGCCGGACCGGCTGCACGTCACCAACGGCCACTGGATCACGCGCTACAAGGAGAAGATGGGGCCGGTCTTGATCGTCACCATGCATATGGGCAATTGGGAGGTCGGCATGTGGCCGGTGACGCTCGCCGGCGTCAATCCGGCAGGCGTCTACCGCCAAGTGAAGAATCCTTACGTCGACCGTTATCTCCGTGCGCAGCGGGAAGGTCTCTATCCCGGAGGCTTGTTCGGGCGCGGACGCGCCGCGGGCCAGGACGAGACGCAAAAGACCGCGCGTCTGATCATGGACTATGTGCGCCGGGGCGGCAGGCTCGGTTTCATCTCCGATCTCTACGATGCGAACGGCATCGAGGTGCCGTTCTTCGGCTACCCTGCCAAGAGCATGCCCATTGCGGCGATGATCGCGCGGCGGGTCGGCGCGCGCATTTGGATCGGGAGATGCGTGCGCATCGGCAGGCGCGCCTGCTTCGATGTCAACGTCAACGAGCTCCGCATCCCGCGGACGCAAAATCAGGCCGAGGATATCCGCTCCATCACGGCCGCCATCCAGCGCCATTTCGAGGTCTGGATCCGGGAGAATCCCGAGCAGTTCATGTGGTCGAATCGGCGCTGGTTTTGAGGTTTTCCGCGACATTTACGGTCGTTGACAGCGTCTCAAGGCTCCAGTCTTATAGTTACGAAGAGTCGCGGGAGGTAAAGGTCTAAGACCATGTCGGTCGTCCGCAGCGCCAAGTTTCAGGTCGGCCAGGTGGTCCGCCACAAGGTCTATCCGTTCCGCGGTGTGATTTTCGACGTCGATCCCACCTTCAGCAACACCGAGGAATGGTATCGCTCGATCCCGCAAGAGGTGCGCCCGGAGAAGGATCAGCCCTTCTATCATCTGCTCGCCGAGAATGCGGAGACCGAGTATGTCGCTTACGTCTCGGAGCAGAATCTCATCCCCGACAGCTCCGATGAGCCGTTGCGTCACCCGCAAGTGTCCGAGCTGTTCGAGGATCTGAAGAACGGCGTGTTCCGTTTCCGCTACGTGCAAGAGCACTGAGCCCGCTTCACACGGTGAGCCAACAAAAAAGGCCGCGCTCGAGGCGCGGCCTTTGTGACTCTGAAGCAGCCTTCAACGCCTATTCGGGCGCAGCAAGGGGTGCTGGCGCCGGCGCGGGAGCCGGCTTCTTCTGTGCCGGCGGCTTTGGGGCTGCCGCAGGTTGGCCGGCACCGGCTTGCGCCTGGCCGCCTGCTGCAGGCTGACCGCCTGGGCCCTTGTTCTTCTCCGCTTCGGCTGCCTTGTTGGCGAGTTCGATCTGACGTTTGCGGATCATCTCCATCAGCTGCTTACGCGCTTCCTGATATTTCGCGTTGTCGATCGGAGGACCGTCAAAGGCTTTGGCGAGGCCCTGGAGAGGCACTGGAAACCCGATCGCCTTTTTCTGCAGATTGACCGCGGCGACCACCAATTGCTTGCCGTTGCGCAAGCTGTCGTACAGTTCCTTGGTGAGCTCGGTCTCAGCCTGGCAGCTCGTGCCGTAGCATAGCGTGTATTTCAGCGCGACCGGCTCGCCCTCGTCGACCCTGATCTGCACGCCCGCCGGGATGGCAAGCGCGATCGCGGTCGGCAGGCGCACCAGAAGCTGCTTCTTGTCGTCGCCTTCGACCGTGCGCACCGCGGCCGCAACCAGCACCATGCCAGTATTGCCGTCCAGGCGCTCGTGATGGGTCAGGCAGATTTCTTTGTTCTCGGTCTGCGCGCTCTTCTCGCACAGCTTGACCCAGGACGCGTCCGCCTGCTCGCCGGCTGCACCGGCGGCGGGGGCACCAGCTGCGGCGGGAGCACCGGCTGCCGCAGGCGCTGGTGCGGCGGCGGGGGCTTGCGCGGGCTTGGTCGATTTGGGTTGGATCTGTTGCGGGGCCGGCGCTGGCGCAGGGGCCGCATCATCCTGGGCGGAAGCATTCGAGATGAGAATGCCCGTTCCCAAGGCGCCAAGGCCTATGACCAGAATGCCCTTGGCAGCTGCGCGGCGAAGCGCGTTTCCTCGATCCAACGACCAGACCATCGATTGCTTTCCTCTTTTTGGCGGACCGAAAGCCGATCAAATCAACGATCGGCGCTGCCGCTCTCCCTCGTTTCGTTCGCTACCCGTGAATACCCGAAATACGGCGTGGGCGTGGCTGACACATACTAGCAAAAGCGTCTCGAAAGCCACACCTTGAGAACCCAAGGCGCAATTTAGGCATCCACGTTATGGCAAAGCCGCCACAGCACGAGGCTCGACTACCTCGCGAGGCGTGTTACCTTTGCGCCATTGTTGCAATGCGAAGGCATCTATAGCCACAGGCGCCCGCCGTTGAAAGCCCCTATTTCGCTTATTCTTTTCGCCCTTTTGGCGGGCATGCCGGGCAAATTGCATGCCGAGCCGGCGGCTGGAATCGCCATGCACGGGGCGCCGGCCCTGCCCCCCGATTTCTCCCATTTTCCCTACGTCAATCCGGATGCGCCCAAAGGCGGCCGCATCGCGTTCGGCTGGCTGGGCACCTTCGACAGCCTCAATCCGCTGATCGTGAAGGGCACCTCCGCCGAGGGGGTCCGCGAATATGTTTATGAGAGCCTGATGGCGCGGAGCTATGACGAGCCCTTCTCGCTCTATGGCCTGATCGCGGAGAGCGTGGAGACGTCGCCAGATCGCAACGAAGTGACGTTTACCTTGCGGCCGGAGGCGAAATTTTCCGACGGCAAGAAGGTCACCGTCGACGATGTGATCTTCTCGCATGAATTGTTGCGCGATCACGGACGTCCCAATTACCGCTCCTACTACAAGAAGGTGACGAAGGCGGAGAAGCTCGGCGACAACCGCGTGCGCTTCACCTTCGACGGCAGCGGCGACCGCGAGATGCCGCTGATCATGGGATTGATGCCGGTGCTGCCGCGTCACCTGATCGACCCCGACAGTTTCGAGAAGACGAGTCTCACCGCTCCGATCGGCAGCGGTCCCTACACAATTGCCAAGGTCGAGCCGGGAAAGAGCATCTCTTACGCGCGCGATCCGAACTATTGGGGCCGCGATCTTCCCGTCAATCGCGGGCTCAATAATTTCGACGAGCTTCGCTACGACTATTATCGCGATGCCGGCGGCATGTTCGAGGCGTTCAAGTCCGGATTGATCGGCTTGCGCAAGGAGGAGGATCCCACGCGCTGGACCGAAGGCTACAACTTCCCCGCCCTGAAAGACGGCCGCGTGGTGAAGGAGGAGCTGCCGATCGAGACTCCGGCCGGCATGTCCGCGCTGGTGTTCAATACGCGAAAGCCGATCTTCGCCGATCAGCGGGTGCGCCAGGCGCTGATCAAATTGTTCGATTTCGAGTGGGTCAACCGCACGCTGTTTCACAGTCAATATGCGCGGACCGAAAGCTATTTCGACCGCTCCGAGCTCAGCTCGTTTCACCGGCGCGCCGATTTTCGCGAGATTGAATTGCTGCGGCCGTTCCCCGATGCGGTGAGGCCCGAAATCCTGGACGGCAGCTTCTCGCTTCCGGAGAGCGACGGCACCGGCGAGAACCGCATCGGCCGGGAAGATGCGCTGCAACTGCTCGAACAAGCCGGATACCGGCTCAAAGATGGCCGACTTGTCCACCAGACGACCGGCGAGCCTTTCAGCTTCGAGATTCTGGCGGTCACCCGCGGCCAGGAGCGGCTGCTGCTCACTTACGCTCGGGCCTTGAAGCAATTGGGCATCGAGGCGAAGATCCGGCAGGTCGACAGCGCGCAATATCAGCGCCGCAAGCAGACCTACGATTTCGACATGATCCAATATTACTGGCCGTCGTCGCTGTCGCCCGGCAATGAGCAGTCGTTTCGCTGGGGGAGCGACGCCGCGGACATTGACGGCACGCTCAATTATCCGGGGGTCAAAAGCAAAGCCGCCGACGCCATGATCGCGGCGCTGCTTGCGGCCAAATCTCGCGACGATTTCGTCTCCGCCGTGCGCGCGCTCGACCGGGTGCTGCTGTCGGGGGACTATATGATCCCGCTATTCTATCTGCCGAAGCAATGGGTCGCGCATTGGCGCAACATCCAGCGGCCGGAGCAGACGCCGCTCTATGGCTACCAGATCGAAGGCTGGTGGTCGGCGCCGGAACACGATACCAAGACGGGCACGGCGCCTTGAGGGATGGCGATGAGCATCCTTGCCTTTGAGCATAGTAGTGACGAGCAGGCGGCAACGAGGCTCACCGCCGACGCGCTATTTCGCCGGCATGTCGGCACCCGTCCCTATGCGCTGGCTCTTGCCGACCCGCTGAATCGCGCGGCGCTGGGGCTTGGGCCCTCGCGGCGCTACCGGTTCGGCGAGGCAGATGTCGCGATCGACGCGCTGGCTGCGTTGCTTCATCGATCTCGGGCTGAAGCCAGGCGACAGGATCGCCATCCAACTCCCCAATATCGCCGAGCAGGTGTTGAGCCTGCTCGCCGCCTGGCGCGCCGGGCTCAGTGCGGTGATGCTGCCCATGCTGTGGCGGCGCCGCGAGATCGGCATCGCCGCGGATCTGCTCGAGCCGAAAGCGCTGCTCGGCGTGGGGCAATTCGCGGGCGGATATATGAGCGAGATGCTGTGCGACGTCGCCGTCACCCAGCTCTCGATCCGCTATGTGCTCGGTTTCGGTGACAATCTCGCCGACGGCGTCACCTCGCTCGACGAATTGCTTCAGGCCACTGACCGGCCGCCGGTGCAGGCTGGCCCACGCGAGACGCCTTCGCTCGTGAGCTTCACCGCGCGGGTTGGCGCGCCGCTTGCGCCGCTGTTCCGCGACGAGGACACGCTGATCGCGCAAGGGCGGATGACCGCGCTCCGCTCTCGGACTTCAGTCCTATGACGTTATTCTCAATCCCTATCCGTTGAGCGGCGCGGTCGGGCTCGGGCTCGGCCTCATGCCGTGGCTCGTCAGCGGCGCCACGCTGGTCCAGCATCAGCCGTTCGAATACGGCACCTATGTCCGCCAGCTCAAAGAGCAGGAGGCGACGATCATCGCGGCCCCCTCGCCGGTCTTGGCGGCGCTTCACGATGACGGCGTGTTCGCCGATCCTGCCTGTCATTTGCGGGCGGCCGCCCGGGTGTGGTCGATGCCGGAGCTTGCCGAGCTCAGCAGGACCTCGACTGCGGCAAGCTTCCTCTGTTCGATGTCTATCCGCTCGGCGATCTGGTGAGCGTCGTCCGCAACAATTCGCCGCTCGCTCACGGCAAGATGCAATTCGACGATGACGAGCTGTTCGTCGAGACCAGGATCGACGAATCGAACGAGCTATGTCTCCGGGGTCCAGCCATTCCTCATGGCACTGCCGGATGGGCCGCTCGGCGCGCGCGAGGGCGGCTCTGTCGGAACCGGTTTGCGCGCGACAGACGATTCCGGGGCGTTCAAGATCACTTGCGATCCCGAGCTTCTGCATCATGGCGGCTTCACCATCGCGGCGTCGAGCTCGATACGCTCTATCGCAGCTTCCCCTATTATCTCGATGCCGCCTGTTTCGCGCTGTTCGATCCCATCATCGGCGACCGCATCTTCGCCGCCGTGGTGCCGGAGCCGGACGAGCCGGTGTCGCTCGAGGCGCTGCACGCCTATCTGCACGGGCTCGACGTCGCGCCTTACAAATTCCCCGACCAGATCGTCGTGGTGCGCGACATCCCGCGCGACGCGTCCGACCGCGTGCTTCGCGAGCAAATCCTCGCGCAAATCTGACGACTCACGCCGCCTGCTTGACCTTGGCGGCGATGGCGCCGAGCTCTCTCAAGAGATCGCGCGCGCCGTGCAGCCGCTCCTCCGGCGTGTCCCACTCGGCGTAATAGACGAGCTTGTGATCGGGCCTGAGCTTCACGCCAGAGCCTTCCTTCTGGATGAAGGCGATCAGCCCTTCGGGGTTGGCGAAATGATTGTTGCGGAAGGCGAGGATCGCACCCTTCGGTCCCGCATCGATCTGCGCCACGCCGGCCTGGCGGCAAAGTCCCTTGATCTCGACGATGTCGAGCAGATGCCGCACCTCTTCCGGCAATGGGCCGAAGCGGTCGATCAGCTCGGCGGCGAAGCTCTCGATGGCCTCGTGACTTTCGGCGGCCGACAGGCGCCGATAGAGGCCGAGCCGCACTTGCAGGTCCGGCACATAGGCTTCGGGAATCAAGACCGAGGTACCGAGATTGATCCTGGGCGACCATTGATCCTCGATCATCGCCCCCTCGCCGCCCTTGAGCGCCGCCACGGCCTCTTCCAGCATCGATTGATAGAGTTCGAAGCCGACCTCGCGGATATGACCGGACTGCTCCTCGCCGAGAAGATTGCCGGCGCCTCTGATATCGAGATCGTGGCTGGCGAGGATGAAACCGGCGCCGAGCGTATCCAGGGTTTGCAGCACCTTCAGCCGCTTCTCGGCGGCCGGCGAAAGCCGCGCATCGGCGGGGATGGTGAAATAGGCATAGGCGCGCAGCTTCGAGCGTCCGACGCGGCCGCGCAATTGATAGAGCTGCGCCAGGCCGAACATGTCGGCGCGATGCACGATCAGCGTGTTGGCGGAGGGAATGTCGAGCCCAGACTCGACGATCGAGGTCGAGAGCAGCACGTCATATTGCCGGTCGTAGAAGGCGTTCATCACCGATTCCAGCTCGCGGGCGCCCATCTGGCCGTGAGCGCGGCCGACTTTCAGCTCAGGCACGTGCTCTTTGAGGAAGGCCGCCGCGTCATCGAGATCGGCGATGCGCGGCACGACATAGAAGGTCTGGCCGCCGCGGAAGCGCTCGCGAAGCAGCGCCTCGCGCAAGATCACGGGATCGAATGGCGTGACATAGGTGCGGACCGCGAGCCGGTCGAGCGGCGGCGTGGCGATCACCGACATCTCGCGCACGCCTGACAGAGCGAGCTGCAGCGTGCGCGGGATCGGCGTCGCGGTCAGCGTCAGGACATGGACGTCCTGGCGGAGCTGCTTCAGCCGCTCTTTGTGCTGCACGCCGAAATGCTGCTCCTCGTCGACGATCAAGAGGCCGAGATCGGCGAACTCGATGGCCTTGCCGAGCAGCGCGTGGGTGCCGACGACGATGTTGATGTCGCCGCTCTTGATCCCGGCTTTGACCTCGGCAAGCTCCTTCGGGCCGATCAGGCGCGAGGCTTGCGCGATCTTCACCGGGAGCCCGCGAAAGCGCTCGGTGAAGGTCTTGGTGTGCTGGCGCGCGAGCAGCGTGGTCGGCACCACGACCGCGACCTGCTTGCCCGGCGAGCACGGCAAGCAGGCTGGCGCGAAGCGCCACTTCCGTCTTGCCGAAGCCGACATCGCCGCAGATCAGCCGGTCCATCGGCTTGCCGCTGGCGAGATCGTCGAACACGGCGTTGATGCTGGTCTGCTGGTCCTCGGTTTCCTCGTAGGGAAAGCGCGCCGCGAATTCGTCGTAGACGCCGTCGGGCGGGGTCAGCACCGGGGCCTGATGCAGCGCGCGCATGGCGGCGACCTTGATCAGCTTCTCGGCGATGTCGCGGATGCGCTTCTTCAGTCGGGCTTTGCGCGATTGCCAGGCCACGCCGCCAAGCTTGTCGAGCTGAACGCCGGATTCGTCGGAGCCATAGCGGCTCAGGAGCTCGATGTTCTCGACCGGCAGATAGAGCTTGTCGCCGCCTTGATAGACCAGCTCCAGGCAGTCATGCGGCTTGCCGTCAGCCTCGATGGTGGCAAGGCCGACGAAACGGCCGATGCCGTGATCGGCATGGACGACGAGATCGCCCTCGGTCAGGCTTGAGGCTTCGGTCAGCACGTCGCTGGCGCGCTTGGCTCTGGTCCGCCGCACCAACCTGTCGCCGAGAATGTCCTGTTCGCCGATGACCGCGAGGCCCGGCGCATCGAAGCCGGTCTCGAGCGGCAGCACGGCAAAGGCCGTGGCGGAGGGCGGCAGCGCCAGCAACGCGGCGAGAGAGTCCACGCTCTTGGTTTCGCCGACGCCATGCTCGGCGAGCAGCGTTGCCAGCCGCTCGCGCGCGCCATTGCTCCAACAGGCAATGGCGACGCGCTTGCCGTCGCCTTTCAATTTGCCGACATGGGCGACGACCGCATCGAAGACATTGGTGCCTTCGGTCTGCCGCTCGGGCGCGAAGGAGCGGCCTTGGCGCACGCCGAACGACACGATCTCCGCCATTGCCGCTTCCGGCCGCTCGAACGGGGTGAAGGCAATCACGGTCCGGTCGGCCAGCGCCTTCTGCCAGTCCTTCTCGTCGAGAAACATCGTGTGTGTTGCGACGGGATGATAAGGCGGCGCGCCGAAGGCTTTGCGCTCCAGCGCCTGGACCCTCGCCTCGTAATGGTCGGCGATCTGCTCGAACCGCTTGGCGCGCGCATCGTCATCGAGCGGATCGAGGGTGACGACGGCGTCGGGGAGATAATCGAACAGCGTTTCGAGCCGCTCATGGAACAGCGGCAGCCAATGCTCCATGCCCTGATGCTGGCGCCCGGCCGAAACCAACTCATAGAGCTGGTCGTCGGCGCTCGCCGGACCGAACAGCTCGACATAACGCGTGCGGAAGCTGCTGCGCACATCGGCGTCGAGCGCGGTCTCGCTCATGGGCAGCAGATGAAATGACTCGATCCGCGCGCAGGGTGCGCTGGCTGTCCGGATCGAAGGCCCGGATCGATTCCAGCGTGTCGCCGAAGAAATCGAGGCGAACGGGATCGCGGCCCGGCGGAAACAGATCGAGGATGCCGCCGCGGACGGCATATTGCCCGGGATCGGTCACGGTGCCGGAGCGGACATAGCCGGACGCCTCAAGCCGCTCCACCAGGCTTGCCATGTTCACGTTGTTGCCGGGCGCAAGTCTGAGGCTCGATGCGGCGAGGAAGTCGCGCGGCGGGACTCGCTGCAGCACGGCATTGACCGTGGTCAGCACGATCAACGGTGTCTTGTCGCCGTCCTTCCGGTTGGCGAGCTCGGCGAGCGTGGCAATTCGCTCGGCGACGATCTCGGCATTGGGCGCGACCCGGTCGTAAGGCACGCTGTCCCAGGCGGGAAAGCTCAAGCGCTTCACGTCCGGCGCGAAGAAATGCAGCGCATCTTCGATCTCGGTTAGCCGCTGGCCGTCGCGGGCGATGTGCAGGATCGGCGCGCGCTTATCGCCGCCGCGGGCGCCTTGCGACAGCAGCGCGATCAGAAGGGCATCGAAGCCCTCCGGCACGCCGCTGGCGATGGCGCGCTTGGCCCCGAGCAAGCGATCGACCGGCAAATTGAGTTTGGTGTCGGACATCAGGCCTTCGTGATCTTGTAGCCGTGGAAGTGGCGCAAGCGCTCGATCAACGCATCAAGCGCAGTGTCGCCGAACTCATTTCCCTCATAGAACGACGCCGCAATATCGGGATCGGGGGCGTCAATCAGCCGTTCGAGCGTCTCGATCTCGTCATCCGACATCGAGGCGATCTCTTCTTGGGCAAAACGGCCGAGCAGAAAGTCGAGTTCCTTCGAGCCGCGATGCGTCGCCCGGTAGAGGGCGCGGCGGCGCCTCGCCTCAAAGTCATTGGCCGGCATCAAGCTACTTTCCAAGTGTTGTTGCAATCGGTTACAGCGAGCGGGTCTCTTGCTGTCAAGGGCGAGGTCAGGTTCGAGCTGTGACACATCCAACGCGGCCTCCTCTGCTCAATCCACTTTTCGCGCCTGCCCGAAGCCTGAAGGGCGTGGGGCCCAGGGTCGAGGCGCTGCTCAACAGACTGTTCGGCATTGCCGCCCCTGCTGCGGCCCGGGTGATCGATCTCCTCTTTCATCTGCCCGTCGGCGTGATCGACCGGAAGCTCATTGCCAGCATTGCCGAGGGGCGGATCGGCGAGCTGGTAACGCTCGAAGTCACGGTGGTCGAGCATAGGCCGGGCGGACCGCGCCGGGGCGCCCGCGCGCCTTATCGCGTGCTGGTGGAAGACGAGGCGAGCGCACTCGAGCTCGTCTATTTCAATGCCGATCCGGCCTATCTCAAGCGACTGCTGCCACAAGGCAGCCGCCGCATCATCTCCGGCAGGCTCGAAGCTTACGATGGCTTGCTGCAAATGCCGCATCCAGACCATGTGATGGATGCGGAAAAGGGCAGCCTGCCGACGATCGAGCCGGTTTATCCGCTCACCGCCGGGCTCTCCAACTCGATGTTGCGGAAGATCGTCGCTCAGGCCTTGGACCGGCTGCCGGAGATGCCGGAATGGATCGACAAGGATTGGCTCGCGCACCAGCAATGGCCCGGCTTCACGCCCGCGCTTCGCCGCCTGCATGCGCCTGAGGCGGAGGCCGATCTCGGACCTTCGGCGTCGCGCAAGCGGCTCGCCTATGACGAGCTGTTCGCCAACCAGCTCGCGCTTGCGGCGATCCGGCAACGCATGCGCAAGAGCGCGGGGCGGAGGATCGCGCCTCCGGCAAATTGCGCGCGGCCATTCTCGGCGCCCTTCCCTTCAAGCTCACGGGCGCGCAAACTCGCACGCTTGCCGAAATCGACGCCGATCTCGCCAGTCCCAATCGAATGCTACGTCTGCTGCAAGGCGATGTCGGCAGCGGCAAGACCGTGGTCGCGCTGCTCGCGATGGCGAGCGCGGTCGAGACCGGCGCACAGGCCGCATTGATGGCGCCGACCGAGCTTCTGGCGCGCCAGCATCTGAAGACCATCACGAGCCTCGACCGAGTCTTCAGGTTTGCGCGTGGCGTTGCTGACGGGTCGCGAGCGCGGCCGCGAGCGCGAGGAGTTATTGAAGCGGCTGGAGCTGGGCGAGATCGACATTCTGATCGGGACCCATGCTCTGTTCCAGGAGCCGATTCAATTCCGCGATCTGGCGCTCGCCGTGATCGACGAACAGCATCGCTTCGGCGTGCATCAGCGGCTCGCGCTGCAGGCCAAGGGCATCGGCAGAGGCGCCGAGCTCCTGGTGATGACGGCGACACCGATCCCCCGCACGCTGCTGCTGACAAGCTATGGCGACATGGACGTCTCGCGTCTGGACGAGAAGCCGGCCGGGCGGAAGCCGATCGCGACGCGCATCGTGCCGAGCTGAGCGGCTCGACGAGGTGATCGAGGGAGTCGGCCGCGCGATCGAGGCCGGCGCGCAAATCTATTGGGTCTGCCCGCTCGTCGCGGAATCGGAGATCCTCGATATTGCCGCCGCCGAGGAGCGCTTCGTGGAATTGAAGGCGCGGTTCGGCGACAAGGCCGGGCTGATCCACGGCAAATTGCCGGCCAAGGAGAAGGATCGGGTGATGGAAGCGTTCGCCGCCGGCGAGATCTCCGTGCTGGTCTCGACCACGGTGATCGAGGTCGGCGTCGACGTGCCCAATGCCTCCATCATGATCATCGAGCATGCCGAGCGCTTCGGTCTGGCGCAGTTGCATCAGCTGCGCGGCCGGGTCGGGCGCGGGACCGCCAGCTCCTCCTGCATTCTCGTCTACAAGCAGCCTCTGTCGGAGACCGCGCGGGAGCGGCTTGGAAGTGATGCGCCGCACCGAGGACGGCTTCGTCATCGCGGAGGAGGATTTGCGGCTTCGCGGCGGCGGCGAAGTGCTCGGCACGCGACAGAGCGGCTTGCCGGAGTTCCGCATCGCGCGTCTGCCCGAGGATGCCGAGTTGCTGCAAGCCGCGCGGGACGAGGCGCGCCTCGTATTGTCACGCGATCCTGACCTGAAGGCCGAGCGCGCCGAGCAGCTCAGATTGCTGCTCTATCTGTTCGAGCGCGACGACGCGATCAAACTGATCCGCGCGGGGTAACTCAGACGACCGGCTCTTCCTCGGGGATCGGCTTCAGGCCCTTGCTCGCGGCGAGCTTGCGCAGATGCTCCTGGTCGGGACCGACCAGGCCCGCCGAGACCACCAGCTTGGCCGCGTCTTCCACCGCCATGTCGAGCGCGATCACCTCGCTTGCCGGCATGAAGACGATGAACCCGGTGGTGGGGTTCGGGCCGTTCGGCATGAACACCGTGATCATCGGATTGCCGTTGCCGAGCTTATCCTCGATCTCCTGCGGGGGATCTCCGGCAAGAAAGACAATGCAATAGAGTCCGCGGCGGGGAAACTCGATCAGGCCGACGCGCTTGAAGGAGGTGCCGCTCTTGGAGAACACGGTGGTGAAGATCTGCTTGATCAGGCGATAGACGCCGCGCACGACCGGCATGCGGTCGAGCATCATCTCGCCATAGGCGACGATGGTCCGCCCGAACAGATTGGCGGCGAGCGCGCCGATCACCATCAGCCCGAAAATGCCGACGATCAGTCCGACGCCAGGGACGCGAAAAGGAAGATAAGTGTCGGGCAGATAGTCCGCCGGGATGAGCGGCTTCACCCAGGCATCGACCAAGTTGACGAACCACCACACGACATAGACGGTGATGGCGATCGGGCCCGAGATGATCAGGCCGGTGAGGAAATAGCCGCGCAGCCGCGCCATCAGATGCGACGATGGCGGCTCCTCCCCAGCATTGGCGATGATCGCCAGACCATCCGCATTTGTCTCGGCAGCAGCGCCGGTTTTCGTTGGTTGCGACTTGTCTTTGGTGGCCATGGAACCAGAGATGTTGCGGCATCAAATGCCGCGCCTATTTTTTCGCCAATCAGGCGGTTGGGGAGACTGTCAAAGCGGCCAAAGGCTAGCGCGCTACGAGAAAGCAATCGACACCGCCACGCTTCAGCGCGTTGCAGAGCTTAAGGCTTTCCGCCTTATCCGGGAAGGGGCCGATCTGGAGACGGTAAAACGTGCCGAGACCGCCAAGATCGGTCTTTTGGATGTCGGGCTGCTTGCTGGCAAGCGCCGGGTTCTGCTTCGCCACTTGCTTATAGAGGGCTTCCGCCTCGCCTTGCGAGCGGCTCGCCGCGAGCTGCAACGTATAGGAGCCGCCCGCCACGTCGCCCGCGGGCCTTGCGTCCGCGGTGACGATCTGAGTTTGAGCGTCCCAGCCGGAACTTGGGGCGGCCTGCGCACGCGGTGCAGGTTCAGCGGCGCGGGGCGGAGGCGCGCTCTCGGCTTGCGGCGGCGGCGCATCAGAACTTGAATCGCCTTTCCAGGAATTGATCCAGCGGCCAACGCGGCTGCTGCCGCTGGAAGAATCGTCGGCAGCGGCATCGGTCGTCGTCGTGCTCCAGGAGCCGGCGGCAGGCGCCTTCTCCTCCCGCGGCGGCGGAGGCGCCGATGTGCTCGGACCGCTCGAGACAGAGGTTGACCAATTCGGCGAAGCGTCGGCAGTTCGGCTCGGCGGCGGGGGTGCCGTCACGGTGCTGGCGAAGCCTGGACCTGAATCATTCGAAGCCGGGCTTGAAGAGGATCCGCCATCGGCGGCGCGAACCTCGGTGGAGAAGGCGGCGATCGCCGTATTGTTGGAGGTGGCGCCGCCATCCTCGGCGATCAGACGCGCGACCTCCTCGCTGTTCGCTTTCTTCGCCGCGGCGAGTTCGGCCTCGCCCTGCTCATTGAGGCCGGCGGCACGATAGGCAAGCCCGCGATTGACTTGCGCCTTCAGACGATCGGACGGCGGCAGGCCGAGCCAGATCGCGGCGCCAAGGTCGGAGATCGAGCGCGCGGGCTGGTTCATCTTGCGATAGGCGAGGCCACGCAGAAAAAGCGCCTTGGCGGCTTCGCCCGGCGAGATGCTGCTGGAGGCGATGGCGGTCGAGAGTTGGCGGACGGCGCTGTCGTATTTTCCGGAATTGAGCGCAGCGACACCGCCGGCAAGCGCTCCGCCCTCCTGGGCCTTCGCCGGAAATGTGGCGGCGAGGCAGAGCAGGCCCAGGACGGCCCAGACGCAGGCGCGCACGGCCTTAGGGTTAAAGCGCTCGAATTGTGTCGCCATCGGTCCCGGTCAAACAAGAAAATCAGGCAAATCCGAGGCTTTATCTATTCCACTGTCACGGATTTCGCCAGGTTCCGCGGCTGGTCCACGTCGGTCCCCATCAAGACGGCCGTGTGATAGGCGATGAGCTGGACGGGAAGCGCATAGAGCAGCGGCGTAACGAAGCGGTGCACCTGCGGGCACCGGCAGATAGGCGGCAATTGGACAGGCCGCGCTCAATGGATCGGCATCGCTGATCAGCATGATATCGCCGCCGCGAGCCGCGACCTCCTGCATGTTGGAGACGGTCTTGTCGTAATGGTCGTCGCGCGGCGCGATGACGATCACCGGCATGTTCTCGTCGATCAGCGCGATCGGCCCATGCTTCAGCTCGCCGGCGGCATAGCCTTCGGCATGGATGTAGGAAATCTCTTTCAGCTTGAGCGCGCCTTCGAGCGCGATCGGGTAGTTCGAGCCGCGGCCGAGATAGAGCACGTCGTGCTTCTTCGACAGGCTGTGCGCAAGCTGCTCGTACGGGCTCTCGTCGTGCAGAATTGTCGCCATGTGGCGGGGCAGACCGCTTAAGGCTTCGACCAGCTCGCTCTCGAGCACACGGCCGATCTGGCCGCGCGCCCTCCCCGCGGCGATGGCCATGCAGGCCAGCACGGTGAGCTGACAGGTGAAGGCCTTGGTGGAGGCGACGCCGATCTCAGGTCCGGCAAGCGTCGGCAGGATGACGTCGGATTCGCGGGCGATGGTGGATTCGCGATTGTTGACGATGGCCGCGATGTGCTGGCCCTGCTCGCGGCAATAACGCAACGACGCGAGCGTGTCGGCCGTTTCACCGGACTGGGAGACGAAGAGTGCGGCACCGCCGGGATCGAGTGGGCATTCGCGGTAACGGAACTCGGACGCGATATCGACATCGACGGGAAGTCTCGCCCAGCGCTCGAACCAATATTTGGCGACGAGGCCGGCATAATAGGCGGTGCCGCAGGCCGAGATGGTGAGACGGCTGAGCTTGGCGAAATCGAATGGGAGCTTCGGCAGCTCGACCGCGCTGGTGGCGAGATCGACGTAAGCCGCGAGCGTATGGCCGACGACTTCCGGCTGCTCGTGCATCTCCTTCGCCATGAAATGGCGGTGATTGCCTTTGTCGACCAGGAGCGCAGTGGCTTGCGAGCGGCTCGCCGGACGCTCGACCGCATTGCCGTCGCGGTCGCGAATGGCAATGCCTTCGCGGGTGAGCACGGCCCAATCGCCGTCCTCGAGATAGACGATCTCGTCGGTGAAGGGCGCGAGCGCGATGGCGTCGGAGCCGACGAACATTTCGCCCTTGCCGATGCCGATGGCGAGCGGGCTGCCCTGGCGCGCCACGATCATCAGATCGTCGTAGCCGCGGAAGATCATGGCGATGGCAAACGCGCCTTGCAGCCGCTTCAGCGTGTTGAAGGTGGCGCGCACGGGATCGGAGCCGGATTTCATCTCGCGGCTGATCAGATGCGCGATGACTTCGGTATCGGTATCGCTGGTGAAGTCGGCGCCGCTCTTCTGCAGCTCCTCCTTCAGATCGCGGAAATTCTCGATGATGCCGTTATGCACGACCGAGACGTCCTCGGTCATATGCGGATGCGCGTTGGCCTCGGTGGGTTTGCCGTGGGTCGCCCAGCGGGTGTGGCCGATGCCGGTCTCGCCGAGCAGCGGCTCGCCGGCAAGGCGCGCTTCGAGATTGCGCAACTTGCCTTCGGCGCGACGCCGGCCGAGCGTGCCGTTCTCGATCGTGGCCACGCCCGCGGAGTCATAGCCGCGATATTCAAGCCGCTTCAGTGCGTCGACAAGCTGGCCCGCAACGGGGCCTTTGCCGAGGACGCCAACAATGCCGCACATCGTCCCCTACTCCACTCTTCGTTCTTGTCGGAGTTCTGACTAATCGGCGCAATGGTCGCAGCGCAATTCATACTCTATGTCTCTTTATTTCCGGTTGGCTTGGCCCGCTTCAGCCGCTCGCGGAAACGCTTGGCCCAGCCTGGACGGGTCTCTTGCGGCACTCTGGTCAGAGCGAGCGCGTCCGGCTCTACGTCCTTCGAGATTACACTGCCGGAGCCAATATAGGCGCCAGCACCAATCTTGACGGGTGCGACCAAAGCGCTGTTCGAGCCGATGAAGGAATCTTCGCCGATCTCGGTGCGATGCTTGGCCACACCATCGTAGTTGCAGGTGATGGTTCCGGCGCCGACATTGGCGCGGGCGCCGACGCTCGCGTCTCCGATATAGGTGAGATGGTTGACCTTGGCGCCCTCGCCGATCTCAGACTGTTTGATCTCGACGAAATTGCCGATATGCGCGTTCTCGCTGAGTTGCGCACCGGGCCGAAGCCGCGCGAACGGACCGACGATCGCGCCTTTGCCGATCTTCGCACCCTCGATATGAGAGAAGGCTCTGATGGTGACGTTGTCGCCGATGGACACGTTGGGACCGATCACGACATTCGGCTCGATGGTGACGTCCTTGCCGACCTTTGTGTCGTGACTGAAGAAGACGGTGCCGGGAGATATAAGCGTCGCGCCCTCGTCCATGATCCTGGCTGCGCAGGCGCTGCTGAAGTGCGGCTTCCGCCGCGGCAAGCTCGGCGCGAGAGTTGACGCCCAGCACCTCAGCGCCATCGGCGCTGACGATGCGTGATTCGAGTCCGGCCTCGCTGGCGAGAGCGACCGCATCCGTCAGGTAGAATTCTTTCTTGGCGTTGTCGTTGCCGATACGGCTCAAGAGCTCGAGCAGGGTCTTCCCTGAGCGAAATCCCATGATGCCGGAATTGCAGAGGTTCAGCGCCCGCTCCTCCTCGCTCGCGTCCTTCTCCTCGCGAATACCGACCAGCTTGCCCTTCTTGTTGAGGAGCAGCCGTCCATAGCCGGTCGGGTCCTCGGCCTCGAAGCCGATCACGACGAGATCGGCGCCGCCGTCGAGCGCATTCCTCACCTTGGTAAGGGTCTCGGCGCGGATCAGCGGCGTGTCGCCGTAGAGAATAAGCACTTGGCCCTGAAACTCTTCGAGCACGGGACGCGCCGCTTTCACCGCGTCGGCGGTGCCTTGCTGCTTGGCTTGCACGAAGACCGTGAGTTGGGAGTCGAGTTTCCACGCATCGTCGCCCACCTTCTCCATCGAGGGGCCGATCACCAGCGCAGTTCGCTCGATTGCAGCGTCTTTCGACGCCGCAAGCACATGGGCGAGCATCGGCGCCCCCGCAACATTGTGCAGGACCTTGGGCAGATCGGACTTCATGCGGGTGCCCTTGCCCGCCGCTAAGATGATGGCGAGCGCCGTACTTTGCGTCATGCCTCTATGCCGCTTAACGTAATGATCGCGCCCTAAATAGACGGCCCGGGCGCTGGCCTCAAGCGATGGTCCTTAGCACAAAGAAGGTTAAAAGCGGGACCCGCTTCGACCCGTCCGAATCGCCTCGGCTCGCAAAACAGCTTTTAGCCGAAGGGCTTGGCAAGGGCCACCGGGCCACTCATAATTGACGCTATTGGCAGAGGGAGTAATCTCCCCGCGAGCAACCAGCCATATTGCTGGCGGCTTTATGGGCCAAGCTAACGGGCTCGGGGGAGGCATTTTCGAACCATGAACGACCGCCAAGGCAGCATGCGAAGCTGGGTCCCCGGCATTTTCGCGACGTTCTGGATCCTGCTTGCCGCGTTTTCGGGCGCTTATCTGTTCCGGATCGTCACCGAGCCGCATGCCAACAAAGAGACGGCGCAAGCCGAGCCGGCGGCGACGGCACAGGTGCAGACGCCTCCGCCGCTCTCGGTCGAGCAGGCCGCAGCGCTGATCAGCAGCAACGAGGCCAAAGATCGGGAAATCGCCGAGCTCAGAACTCAGGTCGGCTCGCTGTCGCAGCAGATGACCGAGCTGAATACGCGGCTGCAGCCGCTGGAGAAGGTTCTCGGCCCTGTCGCGGCATTGCCGAGCGGCGGCGCGGTCACGACCTCGCCGCCGAACCCGGATGCAGAGACTCTTGCCGCGCCAGCGCCGGAACCCGCGAAGCCCGCGGCCAAACTTTCCAAGCAAGAGCTCGCGAAGGAGGAGGCTGCTAAGAAAGAGGCCGCCAAGAAGGAAGAGGCTGCTAAGAAAGAGGCTGCCGCGAAAGAAGAGGCTGCGAAGAAAGAGGCTGCCGCGAAGGAAGAAGCCGCCAAGAAGGAGGCTGCGAAGCAAGAAGCCGCCAAGCAGGAAGCTGCGAAGCAAGAGGCAGCAAAGCAGGAAGCTGCCAAACAGGAAGCTGCGAAGCAGGAAGCTGCCAAGCAAGAGGCTGCGAAGCAAGAAGCTGCCAAGCAGGAAGCTGCCAAAGCGGCTGAGAAGAAGGCAGAGCCGGCAACGCCACCGGTCGCCTCGACACCCTCCGACGCAACGACGCCTCCCTCAACTCAAGTGGCATCAGCCGACCAGACTTCAGGCGGAACTGGCACGCCGTCGACCTCGGCCCCCGCCCCCACAGATTCAAGCGGCGATGCGGCCAGTTCGGCCCCCACAGCACCGGCTCCAACCGAGACGGCGAGCGTGAGCGCGAGCGCCATCCCGATCCCGCCCGGAACCACACGCTTCGGCATCGAGATCGGCGGCGCCGACAAGCAAGACGGCCTCCGGCCGCTGTGGAAGGATCTGATCAGCAATCACGCGGCGCTGGTCGCAGGCCTTCAGGCCAAGCGCGTGCTCGCGCCTGACAAGAAGTGGCGGCTGGTCGCCGGTCCCTTCGCCAATGTTGACGAAGCGACGCAAGCTTGCGGATTGTTCAAGAAGGCGAACCTGCCTTGCGAGGCAACGGTGTTCGCAGGCGACGCGTTCTAATCTTTAGCTTGTCGTGCCCGCGAAGGCGGGCACCTTAATCGGCGGGACGCGGGATCACCGCCTCGCCCTTCTTCCAGTCTTTTGGCGCAACGATCACATATTTCCCGCCGCGGATCTGGCACAAGACCATGGGCTTGGCGATATTCCGCCCGGATTCGTCGAACTTGACCTTGCCGAAGAAGGTCTGGAGCTCGGTCGCGGCCAGCGCATCACGAACCTTGGCAGGCTCAAGCGATTGGGCGCGGGCGATGGCATCGGCAAAGACTTGAACCGAGGCTGCCGATTGCGCGGCCTGGTACGGCGCTTCATAGCCGTAGGCCGCCTTGAACGATTTGGCGAAGTCGGATGCGGTGCCGAACAGCTCGTCCTCGTAGTCGAGCTCGGAATGCCACTGCCCAGCGCAGAGCGTATGCTCGCTGGCTTCGGCGAATTTTTCGGCGAGCTCCGCCGAGTCGCAATGGGTCATGGCGACGATCGGCACGCGGACTTTCATCGCCTTGATCTGGGTGACGGCGGTGATCGCGCCTTTCTCCTGTCCGGAGACCACGAGCATGTCCGGCTTCAAGGCTTTGATCTTGGTGAGCGTCACCGCCATGTCGTTGAGCTCGGGCGGCAGCTGATCGTCGATCACGATCCTCATGCCGTAACGCGTAGCGTCATCGAGAACGCCGGCGCGAACGTCTTGCGCGAAGGGATCGTTCTCCATCGCCAGCGCAATTCTGATCTGGTCCGGCTTCTTGCCCAGCTTGTGCGCGTTCTCAGCGGCAAGCTCGATCGCGCCGGTGAGATATTGGTCGGAGGTGGACAGCACGGCGAAGATGTAGCGATAGCCCTTGGTGAAGAGCTCGCGCGCAGCGCCGTTGCCCTCGACCATGGGCACGCCATATTTTTCGACGATCGGCAGAATGGCTTTGGTCAGGCCGGAGCTGTACGGCCCGAGCATGAATTTCACTTTGTCTTGCCTGATCAGCCGCTCGGCAAGTTCGGTGCCGCGCGCGGGCGTCGATTCATCGTCGTAGTAACGAATGACGAGCTGATAGGGTTTGTTGCCGACCGTGACGCCGCCCTGGCCATTGATCGCCTTGACGGCGAGATCGTAGCCGTTGCGGGTGTTGGCGCCGTTCTGGGCGTATTTGCCGGTCATCGAGACCGCGGCGCCAAGCGTGATGACGTCGCCGGCTTCAGCCGGAACAGTTTGCGAGGCAAACAGCAGGCCAAGGCTTGCACAAATCAGCCAAGATCCCGCACGCCGCATCACTCCACCCCGCCCCGTTGCCTCGAGTCGCGAAAACCATAACTGATTCAGACTCTCGGCGTCCAATCGGCAAGCGCGTGAATCCTCAACGGGTTGCTGCCGCGCGGCCCTCGACCGTCCCCTTTGGCCGTTGGGTTCACGGTGAGGTCGCAACCGCAGATGATCCGCCTACAATTGCTGCGCGTTGAACGTATCGCAAGTTTCGAGCTTACCGCTCTGATAGCCGCGGGTGAACCAGCGCACGCGCTGTTCGGACGATCCATGCGTGAAGGAATCGCGCACGACATAACCTTGCGTCTGCTTTTGGATCTTGTCGTCGCCGATCGCGGCGGCGGCGTTCATCGCGCTCTCGATGTCACCGGGCTCAATGATGTTCTTCATCTCTTGCGCGTGGTTGGCCCAGACGCCGGCGAAGCAGTCGGCCTGCAACTCGACGCGGACCTGGAGCGCGTTGGCCTGCCGCTCGCTCATGCGCTGCCTGACGCGACTCGACCTGATCCATGATGCCGAGCAGCTTCTGCACGTGATGGCCGATCTCATGCGCGATCACATAGGCTTGGGCAAAATCGCCCGGCGCGCGGAAGCGGTTCTTCAGCTCCTCGTAGAAGGACAGGTCGATATAGACCTTCTCGTCGTTCGGACAATAAAACGGCCCCATCGCCGCGATGCCGGTGCCGCAAGCGGAGCGGATGCCACCGCTGTACAATACGAGAGTGGGATCGCTGTAGCGTTCGCCATATTGCTGAAACAGACTGTTCCAGACGTCTTCGGTGTCGGCCAGCACGACCGAGACGAATTGCTTGAGGTCGTCCTCGCTCGCGGTCTGCGGGTGTTGGACTTGCGGCCCTTGCTGCCGCGGTATGGGGAATCCGGTCTCATCGGGGCGCTGTCGCGGCAGTTGGATATTCGGAATGCTGCCATCGTCCGGTCCGCCGCCTTGCAGGATCACGGAGGGATCGACGCCGAAGAAGAACATGAGGCCGAGGATGATCAGGAGGCCGACAATACCAATGCCGCCTCCACCACCACCGCCGCCTCCGCCGCTCGGGAAACGAACGCCGCCACCTGGGAAGCCGAAGCCGCCGCCCTCATCCCGCCGGTCTTCGATATTCTCGCTCTGTCTTTCGCCACGCCACCGCATTTGCCTACCTCAGAGCCAGCCTTTCGAGGCCATTCTGCATGCGCCATTGCCAAGCACAAGACGTGTAGTAGGCGAGCAGTTCGCGTTGGACGCAACTTCGCCCAGATTGCTCTAGGCTGGGCTTGCAAATGCTTGTTGCCAAAGGGGCAATCGACAAGGATTTGTCAAAATACTGCCATACGCCGGGGGCATGCTCCCCTTGCCCAGTTGTACCGAGTTTGGGTGTTTAGTGCGTTCTGTGTATTGCGTACGAGCCCTGGCAATCCCCGCGCCGGGGCTCTTCTTTTTTGCGCCTCAATCAGCCGCCGCTAGGCCGCGTGGGGCGATCCAAAGCGGACCGCCCCCTCTTCAATCTCTCTAATCTGGCTCGCCTTCAGGCCCTTCGGCAGGTGCTGCATCCGGTGCAGGTGCGGCTTCTGGTGCGGGTGCCGCCTCAGGTGCCGGAGCCTCTGGGGCAGGTGCGGCTTCTGGGGCGGGTGCCTCTGGGGCGGGCGCCGCCTCAGGAGGTGCTGCCTCAGGTGCGGGGGCCGGCTCGGGAGCTGGCGCCGGCGGTGCCGCTTCAGGGGCCGGGGCCGGTTCGGCCGCCGGCGGAGGGACAGATTCGGCAGCAGGTGGAGGTGCCGTCTCAGGTGCCGGCGCAGGCTCTTCAGCGGCCGGCGGCGGCGGGAGTTCGGTGTCGGCCTTTTGTCCATAAAGCAGAAAGGCCGCAATAATCAGGGCGAGCACGATGCCGCCCAATACGATGGCAAGAAATGTCCTGCTGCCCTGTTCGCCGTTCGCCATGAAAATCTCCCGGTCGCGAATCGCCTAGGCTAAAAACTGCGGAATCCTAACGAGGAATAGGCTGTGGGTCGAGAGCGCTCTTGCCGTCTTCGACATGTCATTTCGCTATTTCCGTAGCAGACGCACGGCTGAGCGCCCCGAACACCGGGCTCAACGCGAAAACCACCAAAAGGTTCACCACCACGGAATAGAGCGCGGCATAGCCCGGCAGGGTGACGCCGAAAATTGCGAGCGGATAGACCGAGGTCGCGAAGCTTTGCGTGGCCGCCATGTACGTGCCGATCGCGGTGCCGACCGCCCAGCCCGCCAGCAGCGAAGGCGCATTGAACGATTTTGTATAGAGACCGAGCAGCACGGCCGGCAGCAGCTGGATGATCCAGATGCCGCCGAGCAACTGCAGCTGGATGGCATAGGCTTGCGGCAGCGCCAGGATGAACACCACGGCGCCCACTTTCACCACCAGCGACACGATCTTGGCCACCCGCGCCTCATCGGCGTCGGAGCAGTCGGGCCGCATGAAGGTCTTATAGAGATTGCGCGTGAACAGATTGGCGCAGGCGATCGACATGATCGCAGCCGGAACCAGCGCGCCGATGGCGATGGCGGCAAACGCAACGCCGACAAACCAGGAGGAGAATTGATCGAGAAATAGCGCCGGCACGGCGTAGTTGGGACCGTATTGGGCGAAGCCCCCGGCATGGTCCGGGTTCTTATCAACTCCGCTCGCAAGCGCCATGTAGCCGAGCAGCGCAATCAATCCGAGCACGAAGGAATAGGCGGAAAGCATCGCCGCGTTGCGTTTGACGACGGCCCCGCTCGATGAGCTCAAAATGCCGGTCATCGAATGCGGGTAAAGAAACAGAGCGAGCGCAGATCCAAGGGCCAGCGTCGCATAGGCGCTATAGGCACCGAGACTGTCGCCGGAGGGTGGCGTGAGCAGGAGTTTCTCCGGCGGCACGCTTGCGAAGATCGCGCCATAGCCGCCGAGCTTCGCCGGGATGATGATGATGGCGGCGATGATGGTGATGAAAATCAGCGCGTCCTTGACGACGGCAATCAGGGCCGGCGCTCGCAAACCGCTGGTGTAGGTGAAGGCGGCGAGGATGATGAAGGCGATGATCAAGGGCAGATGTCCGGCGAAACCTTGCGTGGGAAAGCCGAGCGCGCCGATCACGACTTCCATGCCGACCAGCTGCAGCGCGATATAGGGCATCGTCGCGACAATGCCGGTGACGGCGACCGCGAGCCCGAGATAGCGGCTGCCGAAACGATCGCCGACAAAATCCGCCGCCGTGACGTGGCCCTTCGCATGCGCGATTGCCCAGAGCTTGGGAAAGACGAGAAAGAGAATGGGATAGATCAGGATGGTGTAAGGCACCGCGAAGAAAGCCCATGGCGCCCTTGCCGTAGACCAGCGCCGGCACCGCAATGAAGGTGTAGGCGGTGTAGAGGTCGCCGCCGAGCAGGAACCAGGTCACGACAGTGCCGAACCGGCGGCCGCCCAACCCCCATTCATGCAGGACATTGAGATCGGCTTTGCGCCAACGCGCGGCGACGAAGCCGATCCAAGTCACGAGCACGAAGAGCGCGACGAAGACGATCGCTGCCGTGACGTTCAAGGTCACAGGATGTCTCCGGGCGTGCCGTCAGCATTGAGCGGCGCTCGCGCCGTCTCGGCGACGCGCGTGAACTTGGTCTCGATCCAATACACGATGATCACGATGGCCGCGCCGAGCAGAATCCAAGCGAGCTGATACCAATAGAAAAACGGCACGCCGCCGAGTGCAGGCTCGACCCGGTTATAGGACGGCACCCAGAGGGCCGCGACGAAGGGGATCGCGAGCAGTGCGCGCGGCCAGTGCTGCAACCAATTGGGTTTCGATGCAGGCTTCTTCGCCATTACTCCCCCCTCGCCGGCGCTTTTCCCGCGCCTGTCATTGGCGCGGGAGCTTACTGAAACGAGCGCTTCAGCGCGATCCTGAAAATTTGTCCGGGAAACAGCGAAAAATCGTGAGCCGCAAATGACGGTCTTCGGTTGACCTCGGCTCACACCCGCCCATATGGTCCGGCCTGAGGAGCCCGTAGCTCAGCCGGTAGAGCACTTGACTTTTAATCAAGGGGTCCCGGGTTCGAATCCCGGCGGGCTCACCACTTTCGTTATCAAGCCTCGTGCTTATGACGAACAAGGCTACGCATTACAAAACAAAATCCCCAGCCGACAGCACTAAGTGGCCGGCGAGCTCGATTTGGAAATCGGCCTTACCGTCGCCGTTGATGTCGCCTTCGACGATGGTCGTCGAAGCTCCCGCGAACTTGTAGTGCAGCTCGCCGGCCTTGTCGTGAAAGGGCTGCTTGGCGATGAACTTGAACTTCTGGTTGCCGCCTTCCCCACAATGGCGTCGATAGAACTGACACCGATGTCGTCCACGCCGGGGGCGAAATCCATGATGACGTCACGCGTCGCGGCTGTCTTGCCGGTTACGCTTTTCGAATGGAAGACAAAATAGTCGGGGTCAGCGCCACCCGTCAGAAAGTCGCGGCCGGTGCCGCCGACCAAAAGATCGGCGCCGGCGTTGCCGAGCAGGATATCGTCACCGGTGCCGCCTTCCAGGGTATCGTCGCCAAGGCCGCCGTCGAGGAAGTCGTCATCAGCCCCTCCCTTCAGGAAATCGTTGTCGGCCCCGCCGTCGAGATCGTCGAACCCGTCGCCTCCGAAGAGCTGGTCTGTGCCATCGCCGCCGAGCAACGGTCGTCGCCGGCGTCGCCAAAGATAACATCATCGCCGCCAAAGCCGAAGGCGGTGTCGTTGCCGAGACCACCGGCGAGGAGGTTGAACTCGCCGTCACTGCCGCTGAGTACATCGTCGCCCTGCTCACCGAGCGCGCCGAAGCCGCCGTTTACTTCGAGGCTGATACCGTCGTTCCCGGCTACCGCCGCCGACTTCCTCGTTGGCGACCGGAGAAACGCTGTCGGGGCCGGCGGTCAGGAACGTGGGAATTTGGCCGAAGAAGGTTCGGTCGAACAGGATGCTGTAGGCGCCCGCGAGCGTCATTGCCGCTCTCCCCAATGTCCACGTAGAACGTGCCGGTCTGCTCCGGGAAAATCAGAAAGGAGTTCTGGCCGGCCCCGCCGTCATCGACAAACGCGACTTCAACGCCGTTGGCATCGCGTATCGTGAGGGTCGAAATCCCCGGAACGCACGCCGGTCTCCTGGAGGCTCAGGAAGAAACGGTAGTTGAAGCCCGCTTCGAGCGTGATGCGGAGCCAGTCGTGGTCACCGACTGTCTCGAGGCGGCCGGAATAGCTTCCGATATTTCCTACAATGTCGGTTTCAAAAGCTTCGGTCGTGGAGGTATTTGCAGGAACATCTACCATGGGATCACCCCTTGCTGATTACGGGTTGCCGCTGGTTGCGGGCGACGCTGGCCCAACCGATAGTGTACCATACGGTTTGCCACCAATTGAAAGACGCTTTGGATATTCGAGACCCAGAATGTCCCGGTTAGCCAACGAAGGCTGGAATTATTGAGTTAGGGCATATCCGGCGGGCTCACCATCAATTCGGACATGCCGTCCGAACCGTGTTAGAAGCGGGCTCCAAAAAGTTTAGGGGGATTTGCGATGACGCTTCGCCGCGCAGTTCTGTCCATCGGCGCTCTTGTTCTCATACTTGGCTGTGTCGCTTCGGCGCCCACACTGGTTTGGGCGCAAGCCGGGACCATCAGCAAGGACATGCAGAACTATTGCGTCAACGACTACAAGAAGTTCTGCGGCGACTACGGACTGCAAACCGCCGCGCTCGAATCTCTGCATGAAGAAGGCGGGCCCGAGCCTGTCGCCGGCCTGCGTGAAGGCGCTGGTGGCGGCCGGAAAGGTTTCGCAAGCCGACGTGGATAAGGTCAAAGCACAGATGAAAGTGGACAATAGAGCGACCTGAATCGGCCGGCGCCGAACGGACGTTCTCCCTGCCCTTACCCACTCCGATAGGAACAAGGAATCCTTGATCATGAAAAGACTTCTCGGCCTTAGCGTGTTTGTGGCTCTGGCGCTGACGGGCAATGCCACCTTCGCCGCAGATGAGTGCGCCAAGATCATTGCGACGGGCCACCCGCAATATCCGGTGATCGCCTACAAGGACGGCGACAACATCGTCGGCGCGGCGCCTTCGCTGGTCGAGGCGATCGGAAAGGCGATCAACGTTCCGGTCGAGTCGAAATATATGGGGACATGGGAGGCTGCCCAGGCCGCGGCGCGTGACGGCAAGGCCGACATGATTTTCGGCATCTACTACAACGACGAGCGGGCCACCTATCTCGATTATGTCCAGCCGGCCTTCACCTATGACGACGTGGCCGTGTTCGTCGTCAAAGGCAAGGAGTTTCCTTTCAAGGACAAGAGCGACCTGATCGGCAAGAAGGGCGTCACCAACCAAGGCGAAAGCTACGGCACCGAGTTCGATGCCTTCATGAAGGACAAGCTCGACGTGGCGCGCACCGACGGCATCGACGACGCATTCAAAGACCTGCTCGATGGAAAGGCCGACTATTTGATTGCCGGTTATTATCCGGGTCATGCCGAAGCGGCCAGAGCGGGGATCAAGGACAAGATCGTGGCGCTAGACCAGGCGCTCCTCTCCCAGGAGATGTTCGTCGCCTTTTCCAAGAAATCGCCCTGCCGCTCCTTGGCGGAAAAGTTCGGGCAACAGATCACCGTGCTGACGACCGACGGCAGCTACGACAAGATGGTCACCGACGCCACCAAGGCTTGGGACGCGGCGCCGCCCAAGGAGTGATAGCAACCACGCAAAGCGAAGGGAGTGATCTATGGCATTGCGCTTTGTCTCGATCGTAGCATCTCTGATCATCGCATTCGG